>NZ_CP031148.1:0-2400000 GCF_003342675.1 Haloplanus rubicundus
GAATCCGGACGGACGGCCGCGCGGTGAGGAAACGATTTTTCCGACGGAATAAGCGATAAACTGTGTGACGTTCCAACATGAATCAATACATTTAGGCACGTCCAAGACGAGTCATCCATAATCTTCCTATCATGGCAAAAAGCGACACACCGTTCGACGACGGTCCGGTGACCGACCGTCGGGCGAACTACGATCACCGCGACGATTCGGTCGAACGGCCGGGGCTGGCGAGCGACCTCGACGACCTGATCGCGGGCGACGTACGGTTCGACGACTACTCCCGACAACTCTACGCCACCGACGCGAGCATCTACGAGGTGACGCCCGTCGGTGTCGTCTACCCCACCTCGACGGCGGACGTCTCCGCGGTGGTCGAGTACTGCGCCGACCGCGAGATACCCGTCCTCCCGCGCGGTGGCGGCACCAGCCTCGCTGGACAGACCGTCAACGAGGCCGTCGTCCTCGATTTCACGCGGTACATGGACAGCGTGTTGGATGTCGACCCCGAGAACCGACTGGCGCGCACCGAGTCGGGGACCATCCTCGCCGAACTCAACCAAGCGCTCGAGCCCCACGACCTGAAATTCGCCCCCGACCCGTCGACGGCGAACCGGAGCGCGATGGGTGGCGCCGTCGGCAACAACACGACCGGCGCGCACTCGCTGCTGTACGGCAAGACCGACGCTTACGTCGAGGAACTGGAAGTCGTCCTCGCGGACGGCACGGTGACGACCCTCGGCGAGGTGACCTTAGAGGAACTCGAAGCCGGCGCCGACCCCGACGGGAATCTGGAGGAACGCCTCTACGCCGAGGCCCACCGCATCATCGAAGAGGAGAGCGACCACGTCGAGGAGCGCTTCCCGGACCTGAAACGCAACGTCTCGGGCTACGCCTTCGACGTCCTGGTCGACGAGGCGAAGTCGGGATCGGTCAACCTCGCCCGCCTGATCGTCGGCAGCGAGGGGACCCTCGCCGTCGTCACCGAAGTGACCGTCTCGCTCGAACCCCTGCCCGAGACGAAGGCGCTCGGCCTCCTGACCTACGACAGCCTGCTGGAGGCGATGGAGGACGTCGACAACATCCTCGAACACGAACCCGCGGCGCTGGAGGTACTCGACGGCGTCCTCGTCGACCTGGCGCGCGAGTTGGAGGAGTTCAAGGACGTCATCAACCTACTGCCCGAGCGGACGGACACGTTCCTGCTCGTCGAGTTCTACGCGGACGACGACGAGAAGCGCCGCGAGAAGGTGCAAGCGCTGCTCGAGGACCGGGTCGGCGACATCGCGTTCGACGGCCTCGAAGCCTACGAGGAGAAAGATCAGAAGAACTTCTGGAAGATGCGGAAGGCGTCGACGCCCATCCTGCTCTCGCGGACGACCGACGCCAAACACATCGCCTTTATCGAGGACGTGGCGGTGCCACCGAAACACCTGCCGGAGTTCATCGCGGACTTCCAGCAGGTGTTCGAGGATCACGACACCATCGGCAGCTTCTACGCCCACGCCGGGCCCGGCTGTATCCACGTCCGCCCGCTGGTCAACACGAAGACGGAAGAGGGCATCGAGCAGATGGAGTCCATCGCCGACGCCGCGACGGACCTCGCGGTCAGATACGACGGCTCGGTGTCGGGCGAACACGGCGACGGCCGGGCGCGCACGCAGTGGAACCGGAAGCTGTACGGCGACCACCTCTGGAACGCCTTCCGCGACCTGAAGACGGCGGTCGACCCCGACTGGCTGCTCAACCCCGGCACCGTCTGTGGCGACGTCGACATGACCGAGAACCTCCGCTTCGACGCGGAGTACGACTTCGACGCCGGCTTCGACCCCGCGCTCAACTGGGACATCGACAACGGGTTCCAGGGCATGGCCGAACTCTGTCACGGCTGTGGTGGCTGTCGGAGCGCCCAGGAGACGGGCGGCGGCGTCATGTGTCCGACCTACCGCGCCAGCCAGGAGGAGATCACCAGCACGCGCGGTCGGGCGAACATGCTCCGACAGGCCATGAGCGGGAACCTCGACGACGAAGAACAGTTCGACGTGGAGTTCATGCACGAGGTGCTCGACCTCTGTATCGGCTGTAAGGGCTGTTCGAAGGACTGCCCCAGCGAGGTCGACCTCGCCAAGATGAAAGTCGAGGTGGCAAACGAGTACCACGAGCGCCACGGCTCCAGCCTGCGTGACAAGCTGTTCGCGAACATCAACGCGCTGAACGCGCTGGGATCGACACTCGCCCCCATCTCGAACTGGGCAGCCAAGGTGCCGGGCGCTCGGACGGTCATGGAGAAGACGGTGGGCATCGCCAAGGACCGCTCGCTGCCCACCTTCCACAGCGAGACGCTGGTCGACTGGTTCGAGAACCGCGGCGGGGCGCAGGTGAGCGAGGAGGAGGCCGACCGTCGGGTCCTGCTCTTCCCCGATACGTACACCACGTACAACGCACCGGATGCGGGCAAGGCCGCCGTCAGAGTGCTGGAAGCCGCGAACGTCCACGTCGAAATTCCCGACGACGTGGCCGGCAGCGGCCGGCCGCCCCACTCGAAGGGATTCCTCGAGAAGGCCCGGGAACAGGCGGCGACGAACGTCGACGCCCTCGCGCCCCGCGTCCGGGACGGCTGGGACGTGGCGGTGGTCGAACCCTCCGACGCGGTGATGTTCCAGTCGGACTATCTCGACCTCCTCTCTGGCGAGGACGTCGAAACCGTCGCCGCCAACAGCTACGGGATCATGGAGTATCTGGACGCCACCCGACTGGACGAGGCACTCGACGTCGACGCGCCGGGGACGACGCTGACCTACCACGGCCACTGTCACCAGAAAGCGACGAAGAAAGACCACCACGCGGTCGGCGTGTTGCGCCGCGCCGGCTACGCGGTCGATCCGCTCGATTCGGGCTGCTGTGGCATGTCCGGCTCCTTCGGCTACGAGGCCGAGCACTTCTCGATGAGCAAGGCCATCGGCCGCATCCTCTTCGATCAGGTCGACGACAGTCCGGGCGACCGGGTCGTCGCCCCCGGCGCCTCCTGTCGCACCCAACTCGGCGACCACTACGACGAGAAGCCGCCGACGCCGGTCGAGGCGCTCGCCGAAGCGCTCGTCTGAGACGGGGGATCGTACGCCAGTACCGGTGGCTCGCCGGACAGTCTCGGCGACCCACCGGGACACAGTTACGATAGTCCGGACACGGGGATCGGCACAACACTTAATCCCTCCGCCACCGCGCCTCGGATAGAGATGGTAGTTGTCGCTGCAGTCGACCGATCAGGTGGAGAACGGATCGTCGAGGAGGGCCGAAAGACGGCGGACGCCCACGGGCTCCCGCTACACGTCGTCCATACGATCTCGGAAGCCGACTTCCGGGACCTCGAACGCGCGTCGTACGATACGAGCGGGAAGAGTCTGGACATGGCACAGATCGAGTCGCTGGCGGAGACCATCGCCGAGGAGGCCGTGACGGAAGCCGGCGTCGAGGCGGAGGAAGTCGTCGGCCTCGTCGGGAAACCCTCACAGCGTGTCCTCGAGTACGCCGACGACGTCGACGCGGACTACGTCGTCGTCGGCGGGCGCAAGCGCTCCTCGGTCGGCAAGGTCCTGTTCGGGAGCGTCACGCAGTCGATCCTGTTGAACGCGGAGTGTCCCGTGATCACCGTGATGGAGGAGTGACCGATACGTCCGATAAGCTAGGGAAATCGTTTCCCCTTCGCGCCCTTTTATTAGAGCCTTCGGAGTGAGGCACCACATGGCATTCGAAGCGTACGAGAGCATCACGGTAGACGTATCCGACGGCGTCGCGACGATCACCTTCCACCGGCCCGAGAAGTACAACGCGCTGAGCACCGAGGTGTATTTCGACCTCGCGCGAGCGTTCGCCGAGATTCAACTCGACCGCTCCATCGACGTGACGATCATCACGGGTGAAGGTGAGGACGCGTTCTGCGCCGGGGCGGACATCGAGCAGTACGCCGGTCCGAGCGAGGAACACGACCCCCGCCAGAAAGACCGTCAGGAGTTCTTCTACGAGGACGTCTACAAGCGCGTCTACGACCTGCACTGCCCCGTCATCGCGAAGATCAACGGCTACTGCGTCGGCGGCGGCCTCATCCTCGCGGCCTTCTGTGATCTGCGGATCTCGGTCGACGACGCCAAGTTCGGCGTCCCGGTCACCGACATCGGGCAGATTCCCGGCGGTGGCTCCACGTATCGCGTCACCCAACTGATCGGCGAGGCCAAGGTCAAGGAACTCGTCTACACCGCCGGCATGGCGGAGGCGGACGAGGCCGAGGAGATCGGGTTCGTCAACCACGTCGTCCCCCGCGAGGAACTCGACGAGACGGTCGACGACATCGTCGACGCCATCCAGGACACCGGCAAGAAGGCGGTCAAGAACTCGAAGCGGGCGATCAACTACAGCGCGAACGCCCCCGACCTCGATACGGCCCACGACTACGAGTCGGACGTCTGGTGGGAGCAGTTCGCCACGCAGGAACGGGTCGACCTCGTCGACAAGTTCAACGAGGAATGACGGCCACCATCGTCGTCACCGACTACGACTTCCCCGACCTGTCCATCGAGTCGGCGGTACTCGACGACGCGGCCGTGGAACTGCGCGGGGAGTACGCCCGGACGCCCGAGGAAGTGATCGACGTCGCCGAGGGCGCCGACGCCCTCCTCGTCCAGTACGCCGACGTCACCGACGAGGTGTTCGAGGCGCTCCCCGACCTGCAGGCCGTCGGTCGCTACGGCATCGGCGTCGACTCCATCGACGTCGACGCCGCGGCCGACCACGGCGTGCCGGTGGTGAACGTCCCCGACTACTGCATCGAGGAGGTGCCGACCCACACGCTCGCGCTCCTGCTCGCCTGCGTCCGCAAGGTGCCGAGCTACGACCGCGCGATCAAGGGCGGCGAGTGGGACTGGACCGCCGGCAAACCCATCCGTCGGCTCACGGGGGCGACCCTCGGCCTCGTCGGCTTCGGCAAGCTCCCGCGTCGCCTGATCGAACTCGTCGACGGCTTCGACCTAGAGATCTTGGTCTACGACCCCTACGTCGACGCCGCGGACGTCGAAGACGCCGGCGCCGAGAAGGTCGACCTCGACGCCCTCCTCGAACGGTCGCGGTACGTTTCGGTCCACGCGCCGCTGACCGACGAGACGCGGAACCTGATCGACGCGGACGCGCTCGACCGGATGCGCGAGGACGCCATCCTGCTCAACACGGCCCGCGGACCGCTGGTCGACACCGACGCGCTCTTCGAGGCGGTCGAGGCCGGCGACATCGCCGGTGCCGGCCTCGACGTCCTGCCGGAGGAGCCGCCGTCGAAGCCGCCGCTCGATCACGACGCCATCGTCTACACCCCCCACGTCGCGTTCTACTCCGAGGAGTCCGAGACGACGATGCGCCGGACGGTGACCGAGGACGTGCTCGGAATCCTGCAGGGCGAGGCGCCGCACAATCCGGTGAACGACGCCGACTGATCGGCTTGGACGGCCGCAACCATCTCACGTCTCGGAAGGATTTTACCGAGGTCGGACGAGGGGCGACGTATGGGAACGAACGACGACGCTGCGGAGAAGATACTCGACGGCATCACGGTGGTGGACCTGACGACGTTCGTCACCGGCGGGTTCGCGACGCTGATGCTCGCCAACCAGGGCGCGGAGGTCATCAAGGTCGAACGCCCCGAACTCGGCGACGACAACCGCCACTCCGGCCCGCCGTTCGTCGAACCGAACGAGGAGTACGACGGCCCCGGCCGCACCGCCGACGCCAACGGCGAATCCCCGTACTTCTGGACGATCAACTACGACAAGTTGAGCGTCGAGTTCAATCTGAAGACCGATTCGGGGCTGGAGGCGCTCTACGACCTCGTCGAGGAGGCCGACGTGGTCGTCGAGAACTTCCGACCGGGGACGGCCGAGCGTCTCGGCATCGGCTACGACGACCTGCGCGAACTGAACGACGACCTCGTCTACTGCTCCATCTCGGCGTTCGGCGAGACGGGGCCGTGGAGCAGCCGCCCGGGTTACGACCTCCTCGTACAGGGGACGAGCGGCATCATGTCGGTGACGGGGCCGGAGGGCGGCGATCCCGTCAAGGTCGGGCTCCCCCAGACCGACCTCATCACGGCGATGTGGGCGGCCTTCGGCATCGTCGGCTCGCTGTTCCGCCGCGAACTCACGGGCGACGGCGACCGCATCGAAATCGGGATGCACGACGCCGCGCTCCCGTGGCTCACGAAGCAGGCCGGCAAGGCCTTCGTCGGCGAGGAGACGACGCGCATGGGGACGAAAGATCCCGTGCTCTCCCCGTATCAGGCCTACCCGACCGCCGACGGCTACCTCAACGTCGGCTGTGCGAACCAGAAGCTCTGGAGCGAACTCTGTGAGGCCATCGACCGCCCGGACCTGATCGACGACGAGCGCTTCGCCTCCAACCCCGACCGCGTGGCGAACATGGACGAGTTGGAGGAAGAACTGTCGGCGGTGTTCCGTGAGCGACCCACCGAGGAGTGGGTCGACCTGCTGGCCGAGGACCACGGCCTCCCGGTCGGGCCCGTCTACGACGTGGCGACCGCCCTCGACAACGAGCAGACCGAGGCCCGCGACGTGATCCGGGAGATCGAACACCCGGCGCTCGGCACCGTTCCGGTCATCGAACACCCACTCAACTACGAGCACGCGACGGCCGGCTTCGACGAGGCGCCGCCGCTGTTGGGTGAGGACACCGAAGCGATCCTCGACGGACTGGGCTACGACGCCGAGGACATCGACCGCCTCCGCGAGGAGGGGGCGATCCCCGACGACGAGTAGAGTCGCCACTCGCGGGGATCGCTACGACCCGTTCAGAGACGGAGGCGGTCCCGGTCACTCCGGCGTCCCCGCGTCGACGATGAACGTCACGCCGGTGCAGGCCGGGCATTCGATCGCATCGGCGTTCCCGGCGGTAACAGAGGCTACCGACGAGTGAACGAGCAGGTGCTCAGTCGGTGTAGCGATCTGCCGACCGCACAGTGGACACTCGACGACACCGGCACGGACCCGCTCGCGGCGGACGACGTTTCGGGACATCGGGACGACCTGGCAGTACCGCGTCCTTGCACACAGTGCGGAATAACGGTGACGACCCGACAGTCGAGCGGTCGGGCCGGTGGACGTCTCGGGTCCCCGTCCAGCACGCGTATCGTGAACGAGGGTTCGTTCAGAGCCGATCCCGCAGATCCGCCGCCACCGCCTCGGTCCCCGATTCGCCGCCGAGGTCGGCCGTCCGCGGCGCGTCGGCGTCGGCCAACTGGTCGGTCACCGCGTCCCACAGCGCCGTCGCGGCGGCGTCCTCGCCGAGGTGCTCGAACATGAGCGAGCCCGAGAGCACGGTCGCGAGCGGGTTGGCGACACCCTCGCCCATGATGTCGAAGGCGCTGCCGTGGACCGGTTCGAACATCGAGGGGTTGTCGCGGCCCGGATCGATGTTGGCCGACGGTGCGAGGCCCATGCTCCCCGTGACGATGGCGCCCACGTCGGTGAGGATGTCGCCGAAGAGGTTCGAACAGACGAGTACGTCGAACTCGTCGGGGCGGCGGACCATGTCCATGCTCGCGGCGTCGACGAGGAGTCGCTCCACCTCGACACCGGGGTACTCCTCGCTCACCTCCGAAACGATGTCGTCCCAGAAGACCATCCCGTGGGCCTGAGCGTTCGACTTCGTGACGTTCGTCAGGTGGCCCGAGCGCTCCGTCGCCGCCTCGAACGCGGCGCGGACGATGCGTTCGGTGCTCCGGCGGGTGTAGACGGCGCTCTGGACCGCCACCTCGTTGTCGTATCCCCGGTGTTCGCGACCGCCGACGTCGGCGTACTCGCCTTCCGTGTTCTCGCGGAAGACGAGAACGTCGATGTCGCCACCCGCGTAGCCCTTCAACGGGCTGTCGACGCCCTCGAAGAGGACCGCCGGGCGCTTACAGATAGACTGATCGAACCCCTTGCGGATCGGCAGGAGAAGCCCGTTGAGCGTGACGTGGTCCGGCACGTCGGGATGACCGACGGCGCCCAGCAGGATGGCGTCGTGGGACGCCAACCGATCCAGGCCGTCCTCGGGCATCATCGCCCCCTCGTTCAGGTAGCGGTCGGTGCCCCAGTCGTAGCGCGTGGTCTCGACGTCGAAGCCCGCCGCCGTCGCGGCGGCGTCGAGGATCGGGAGCGTCGCGTCGACGACTTCCGGTCCGATCCCGTCGCCGGGAATGAGCGCGATATCGTACGACATGGCCGACGACTCGGCGGACGCACACAAAAAGATGCCATAATCGAGTCGGGGTCGCCTACGGCGTCGGATCGAACGGCACCAGTTCGTCGTCCGCACCGCCGTCCGTGGACGCCCGCCGGAGGAACGGGTCGTCGAGTTGGTGGCCGTCGATCCGGGGCGCCATCTCTGAGATTTCCTCCTCGAGGGCGGCGTACGCCGACTCGTTCCGAAGTACGGACCGGGACTCCGTCTCCAGAAGCGCGGCACGCTTCGAGAGGTTCGAGAGATATCGGTCGGTCGTCTCGGGTAGCGACTCCCGGCGAAGCAACGACTGGACGAGGTCGACGTACACCTCCCGCGCGACCGGCTTGGTGAGGTAGGCGTCGATGTCGAGGTCGACGATCCGGACGTCGGGGGTCGCCGCCGACACGAACGCGACGCGGGGGTCGAAGCCGCGCTCGCGGAGTTCGTCGAGCACCTCGTCGCCGGAGAGGCGCGGCATGTGTCTATCGAGCAACACCACGTCGATCCCCTCGTGACACCGCTCCAGCGCCTCGGCGCCACCGTTAGCCCGACGGATCGCCACGTCGAGGTCGGCGAGCCAGATCTCGTAGAGATCGAGCAGCGCCGGTTCGTCGTCGACGATCAGCACGCGTGGGCGCCGATTCATCGGTTCCCACCACTCCGACCGCCGGAGTTACCGGGACTGTCGTCGTCGTTTCCGGCGCCGTCCGAGCCGTCACCGTCTCCGGCATCGCCCGAGTTCCCCGGGCTGTCGTCCGAGTCGTCATCGTTCCCCGCGCCGTCTGCGTTCCCCGAGCTATCGTCCGATCCGTCGCCGTTAGCGTCGGAGTCGTCGCCGTTTCCTGCGTCATCCGAATTTCCCGGGCTGTCGTCCGATCCGTCGCCGTTAGCGTCGGAGTCGTCGCCGTTTCCTGCGTCATCCGAATTTCCCGGGCTGTCGTCCGATCCGTCGCCGTTAGCGTCGGAGTCGTCGCCGTTTCCTGCGTCATCCGAATTTCCCGGGCTGTCGTCCGATCCGTCATCCTCCACTCCGTCACCGTTTCCCGCGTCATCCGAGTTTCCCGGGCTATCACCCGAATTTCCCGCGTCATCCGAGTTTCCCGGGCCGTCCTCCGAGTCGTCTTCCTCACCGTTCCTCGCCTCGTCCGGTGGGCCGGCAGTCTCCGACCGGTTCCCGGCACCGGCGTTCCCGTCGCCGTTCCCGGCGTCCTCGGGTGGACCGGTTCGCTCCGCGTTCCCGTCGCCGTTCCCGGCGTCCTCGGGTGGGCCGGTTCGCTCCGCGTTCCCGTCGCCGTTCCCGGCGTCCTCGGGTGGACCGGTTCGCTCCGCGTTCTCACGATCGTCTTCGTCGTCGCCGGCGACCTGACGCGCGATTTCGGCCACTTCCGGGCCGCGGAGTTCGTCGGCGTCCTCACGCAGTCGATCGATCTCCTCCCGGTTCACGCCGCGGGCTTCGAGCGCGGCGTCGGGAAGGTCACGGGTAACCGCCTCGCTGGAGTCGAGTTTGGTCCGTACTGACCGGATCTGGGCGGCCGTGATCGCCATCCGGGCGCGGTACTCGCCGGTCGAGATGTCGCCCGACCGTCGCGCCTCCCGGAGGGCGGTCTGGGTCTCGCGCAGGTTGCGAAGTCGATCGCGGGCGGTGTTGAGTTCCGTCGCCACGACGGCGGCCTTCGAGGTGTTGGACTCGGCGCGGTCGACCCGTGTCGCCAGCGTCCGCTCCTCGAGTTCGCCGTCGATTTCGGCCCCCTGAACGCCCACGACGCCGGCGAGGCGCTGGCCGGGCGCGAGTGTCTCGGACCCGTTCGCCGAGCCGTTCGTCGTCTGCGGTGCCACGCCGCCGTCAGCAGTCGTCACCGTCGCCGTCGCCGTCGCTCCCCCGAGCGCCGACGCCGGTAGCGCCACCGCGCTGACGGTGACGACGACGACGAGCGCGAACGCGACGACATCCGGAACGTCTCGGCTCATCACGAGCGTTGGTACGTGGGAGTATCCAATAAACCGCATCGAACCTCAAAAACGCTTAACCCGGATTAAACCGGGCGTAGGGGGAGCTTGAACGAACGTAATCACCGGTTCGAGCCGTGACGGCACCGTTCTCACGAGTCGTCGTCGGGGAGTTTCAACACGTTCTCGCGGCCGAGACGGAAGCCTTCGAGGCTGCCGTCGTCGCGCAAGTCGCGGACGATCTGACTCGTTCGGGCCTCCGTCCAGTCGAAGGCTTCGACGATTTCTTGCTGTTTGACCCGCCCGCCCTGCTCGCGGACGAACTGGAGGACGCGCTCCTCGTTGCTCAGGAGGTCCTCGTCGTCGGCGTCGCCGCCGTTCGCCGCCGGGGTCTCCGTGCCGTCCGCGTCGTCCGCGTTCTCGCCGAACCGGTCGCGGTAGCGCCACGCGACGGCGCCGACGACGAAGAGGAGTCCGAGCCCGACCAGCGGGAGCATCGAGCCGCCGTCCGACGAGGGGGTGGTCGCGCCGCCGTCGCCGTCGCCGCCGCCGCCATCACTACCGTCACCGCCGGCGCCGCCGTCGGCCGTCGTCGTGACCGTCGATGCCGGGCGGAGGACGACGCTCGGTTCGCCGGAGACGAAGCTCGTCTCGGCGCCGCGCCAGACGGCCGCGTCGTCCCGGCGTTCGTCCGGCGCAGGGGCGATATCGTTCGTCGCGTAGGAATCGGGCCACTCGATCACGAGCCGGGTTCGCTCGTCGAGGAAGAGCCCCTCGATGGCGTCGCCGACGCGGATCGTATCGCCGTCCACGGCGGCGAAGCCGTCCCAGCGGAACGTGTAGACGACGACGCCGTAGTCGGGCGGCGCTCGCGTCTCGGCTTGCACGTCGAAGTCGGTGGCGGACATCTCCCGGCCGGTCGCGTTCTCGGACGCGCGGACCGTCGAGCGCATACGCGAGGCGAACCGATCCGAGAAGTTCGAGGGGTTCGACTCGATGTCGCGCTGCAGGGACTCGAACGCGGCGGTCGTGTTCTCGTCGTCGAGCCGCGTCCAGTACTGGACGGTCCAAGTCGCCGAGCCGTTCTCGGCGACCGAGACGATCAGGCGGACGGAGTCGGTGTCGACGCCCTGCTGGGAGACGGCGCCACCGCCGAGCTGGGCGGTCGACGACGAGGACGGCGCCGACGTGACGGCGCCGAGCACAGGGCCGGCCACCAGCGACAGAAGCAGCACGGCACTCACGACACCCACGAGGCGGTTCGACGAGCGCTTCCTCATCTGCGTGGCCGTGGTTTTCCCCCGGTCGTAGATAGGTCTTGCCGCTTGGATCGACGACGGGTCGCTCCACCACCGCTAAATGGGAGCTCGTAATACGCGTGCACATGGCAACGTTACTCGGCTCGAGACGGGGACGGACGACGACCGGCACGGGGGGAGTGGCGTGACGCGGCGTCGTGCACCCGTCTCGCCGCCGGTCGCACTCACCGTCGCCGGCAGCGACTCCGGCGGCGGAGCGGGCATTCAGGCCGATCTGAAGACGATGGAGGCCCACGGCGTCTTCGGCACCTCGGTCGTCACCGCCGTCACGGCACAGAACACCCGCGGCGTCGAGCGCTCGCACGTCCTCCCGGTCGCGGAGATCAAGGCGCAGTACCGGGCCGTCAACGAGGACTTCGACCTCGGCGCGGTGAAGACGGGGATGCTCGCGACCGAACCCGTGATCGACCTCGTGACGGACCGCGCCGCCGCCCTCGACGCGCCGGTCGTCGTCGACCCCGTGATGGTCGCGGCGAGCGGCGACCGCCTCCTCGACGCGGACGCCGAGGCGGCCTACGCGGACCTGATCGGCGAGGCGACGCTCGCCACGCCGAACGCCGACGAGGCCGCGGTGTTGACGGGGATCGATCCGACCGACCGCGAGACGGCACGCGAGGCGGGCGAGGAACTGGTCGGGATGGGGGCCGATGCCGCCCTCGTCAAGGGTGGTCACGTCGGGGCGGACGACGACACGGTGATCGACACGCTGGTCGTCGACCGCGAGGGACAGGAGTCCCTCGGGCCGTCGGCGGGGAGCGCCGACGACGAGGGGCCGACGGTCCGCACGTTCGAACACCCCCGCGTCGACACCGACGCCACCCACGGCTCGGGGTGTACGCTGTCGAGCGCCATCGCCGCGCACCTCGCCCACGGGGAGACGCTCGAATTCGCCGTCGAGGCGGGGACGGCGTTCATGGAGCGGGCGGTCCGGTACAGCCTCGACGTGGGGCAGGGACCGGGGGCGGTCCACCACCTCGCCGCGCTGCGCGAGGCCGCCGACCGCCACCGGACGATGACCGACGTGGCCGAGGTGGTCGAGGCGTTCGTCGACCGGGACGTGTCCCGCCTCGTCCCCGAGGTGGGGATGAACGTCGTCGGCGCGACGGCGTACGCCGAGGCGGTCGGCGAGACGGCCGCCGTCGAGGGGCGGATCACGCGCACGTTCTCCGGCGTCGCGCCCAACCGCGGCGTCCGCCTCGGCGCCTCCTCGCACGTCGCCCGCTTCCTGCTCGCGGCCCGCGAGTTCGACCCGGACCTCCGCTTCGCGGTCAACTGCCGCTTCGACGACGAAACCGAGGCGGCGACGGCCGCACTCGACGGCCCCGTCACCGAGTACGACCGCGACGCCGAACCCGACGACGCGAGCGGGACGATGGGCTGGGGCGCCCGGCAGGCGTTCGGCGCCGTGGACGCCGACGACCCGACGCCCGCCGCCGTCCTCGACCGTGGCGCGGTTGGAAAGGAGGCGATCATCAAGGTGGTCGGCGAGACGCCCGAGGAGCTTGGCGAGCGGGTGTTCGCGCTGCTGGACGCCGTCGAGTAGAACTCGACTTGCAGTCGGACGGGCTCCGACGACGCCGTCGAATAGGGTTCGACGTGCAACCGGCCACGGGCCGGTGACGCGGTCGGGTCGGAAGACCCACAGCGTTTTACCCGCCCACGGCCCGGATGGGAGTAGAGTATGACCGCCGATGGAATCGTCGGGGAGTTCCTCGCCCTGAAGTCGGAGACGGACGCGGATCTGCTGGCGATGCAGTGTGGCGATTTCTACGAGTTCTTCGCGGAAGACGCCGAGTTCGTGGGCGACGAACTCGACCTGAAGGTGTCCGAGAAGTCCTCCCACGGCTCGACGTATCCGATGGCGGGCGTCCCGGTCGACGACCTGACGCCCTACCTGAAGGCGCTGGTCGAACGCGGCTACCGCGTCGCCGTCGCCGACCAGTACGAAACCGACGACGGCCACGCCCGCGAGATAACCCGCGTCGTCACGCCCGGCACCCTGCTGGAGACGACCGACCCGTCGGCGCAGTTCCTCGCGAGCGTCGTCGCCGTCGACGGCCGCTACGGCCTCGCCCTCGCCGACGTGACGACCGGCGAGTTCCTCGTGACGACGACGGAGTCGGCGGCGGACGTGCTCGCCGAACTCCACCGCTTCGACCCCGTCGAGGTGTTGCCGGGGCCGACCGTCCGCGACGAGGAGACGGACCTGCTGGCGCGGGTCCGCGAGCGCACCGACGCGGCGGTGACCGACCACGACGAGGCGGCCTTCGCCCCCGGTCGGGCCGAGCGCACCCTGCGCGAGCAGTTCGGCGACGCCGCCCTCGACAGCGTCGGCCTGGACCACCGGGCGGGCGTCGCCGCCGCGGGCGCCGTCCTCGCGTACGTCGAGGAGACGGGCGTGGGCGTCCTCGACGCCATGACGCGCCTGCAGGCGTACGACCCCGGCGACCACCTCGACCTGGATGCCACCACGCAGCGGAACCTCGAACTCACGGAGACGATGCACGGCGACCGCGGGGGGTCGCTGCTGGCCACGGTCGATCACACCGTGACGAGCGCCGGCCGCCGTCGCCTGCGGGAGTGGCTGACGCGTCCCCGCCGAGACCGGACGGTCATCGACCGCCGCCTCGACAGCGTTGGCGCGCTGTCGGAGGCGGCGCTGGCCCGCGACCGGGTTCGGGAGGTGCTGGACGACGCCTACGACCTCGAGCGCCTCGCGGCGAAGGCGACGAGCGGGAGCGCTGACGCCGCCGACTTGCTCAGGGTCCGGGACACCCTGAGCGTCCTCCCGGCGCTCGCGGAGGCGGTAGCCGACTCGCGGCTCGCGGAGTCGCCGCTTCCCGGCATCGTGAACCGCCCGGACCGCGAGGCGGCGGCGGACCTCCGGACCGAACTCGACGAGGCGCTAGCCGACGATCCGCCGAAGACGGTGACGGAAGGCGGCCTCCTCCGGCGCGGCTACGACCCCGAACTCGACGACCTGTTGGATCGGTACGAGGGGGCACGGGAGTGGCTGGATGGCCTCGCCGACCGCGAGAAGGCGCGGACGGGCATCACCCACCTGCAGGTCGACCGCAACAAGACCGACGGCTACTACGTGCAGGTCGGGAAATCGGAGACCGACGACGTGCCCGACGAGTACCGGGAGATCAAGACGCTGAAGAACTCCCGTCGGTACACGACCGACGAGTTGGAGGAGCGGGAGCGGGAGATCCTCCGCTTGGAGGAGGCCCGCGGCGAGTTGGAGTACGACCTGTTTCGGGAGCTTCGGGACCGGGTGGCCGCCCGCGCCGAACTCCTGCAGGAAGTGGGCCGGACGCTGGCGGCGGTCGACGCCCTCGCCTCGCTCGCGACCCACGCGGTGAGTCAGGACTGGACGCGACCGGACGTGGTGGAGTCGGGACCGCTCGTCGTCGAGGCCGGCCGCCACCCGGTCGTCGAGACGACGACGGACTTCGTGCCCAACGACGTGACCCTGCGCGAGGACCGACGATTTCTGCTGGTGACCGGCCCGAACATGTCGGGCAAGTCGACGTACATGCGGCAGGCGGCGCTGATCGTCCTCCTCGCGCAGGCGGGGAGTTTCGTCCCCGCTCGCTCCGCGACGGTGGGCGTCGTCGACGGCATCTACACCCGTGTGGGCGCGCTCGACGAACTCGCGGGCGGCCGCTCGACGTTCATGGTCGAGATGCAGGAGTTGAGCAACATCCTCCACTCCGCGACGGAGGAGTCGCTGGTCGTCCTCGACGAAGTCGGCCGCGGCACCGCCACCTACGACGGCATCTCCATCGCGTGGGCGACGACGGAGTACGTCCACAACCAGATCGGCTGTAAGTGCCTGTTCGCCACGCACTACCACGAACTGACGGCCCTCGCGGACCACCTGCCGCGCGTGGAGAACGTCCACGTCGCCGTCGCGGGCGACGGTGACGACGGGGACGACGTGACCTTCCTGCGGACCATCGAGGAGGGGCCGACCGACCGGAGCTACGGCGTCCACGTCGCGGACCTCGCGGGCGTACCCGGGCCGGTCGTCGACCGCTCGCGGGACGTACTCGACCGCCTCCGGGAGGAGCGAGCCATCGAGGCGCGGGGGGCGGAGACGGGAAGCGACGGCGAGACGACGCAGGCCGTCTTCGACCTGTCGGCGGGAACGATGCGGACCGGTGCGGACGGCGGAACGGCGACGGCGGAGACGGAGCCGTCGCTCCCGGCCGACATCGAGGCGGTGCTGGACGAACTCGAAGCGGTGAACGTCGATGAGACGCCGCCAGTCGAACTGCTGTCGAAGGTGCAGTCGTGGCAGCGGCGGTTAGAGGATTAATCCAGGTCCGGCCGCGACAGCTCCGTCTCGTGGCACGTGATGAACTCGAGCATGACGGGCGTGCCCTCCTCGGTTTTCCGGATGCCGCGCTCGATGGCGTCGGCCACCTCGTTCGGGTCCGTGACCTGTTCGCCGTAGCCGCCGAGACCCTCCGCGACGGTGGCGAAGTCGCCGCCGAAGGGGGTGTCGTAGCCCGCCATCTCGTAGTTGTTCAGCAGGATCGAGAGGATGGGGAGGTCGTAGCGGACGGCCGTCTCGAAGTCGAGGCCGGTCATGCCGATGGCGCCGTCGCCCCAGACGTTGATGCAGAGCTTCTCGGGGTGGGCGAGTTTGGCGCCCATCGCGAGGCCGAGGCCGTAGCCCAGTTGCGTCGTCTTGCCCCAGCCGATGTAGCCGAGGGGTTCCGGGGACTCCCAGAACGGCGCGACGAAGTCGCGGGCGTTGCCGGCGTCGTGGGTGATGATCGCCTCGGACGCGTCGACGACGTTCGTCAGTTCGTCGATCACGCGGTAGGGGTTGATCGGCGCCTCGTCGGATTCCAGCTTGGGGCGCCACTCGTCGAGCCAGGCCTCTTTGACCTCGGCGATTTCGGCGGCCACGTCGTCGGCGCGGCCGCGGGGACCGTCGAGGCGTTCCTCGACTTCGTCGACCATGGCTTCGAGGACGAGTTTCGCGTCGCCGAGGACGGCGTGGTCCGCCTCCACGTCCTTGTTCACGTCCGTCGCGTCGAGCGTCGAGTGGACGATGGTGTTGTCCGTCGGAACGGTGATGCCGTAGGCGGTGTCGGTGAAGCTGGTGCCGACGCCGAAGAGGAGGTCACACTCGTCGAGGAAGTGTGCGAGCTGTCCGGGTTCGCTCTTCGAGCCCGCGCCGAGCGAGAGCCGGTGGTCCTCGGGGAAGGCGCTCTTGCCGTTCAGGCTGGTGGCGACGGGTGCTTCCGTGAGTTCGGCGAGTTCCTGCAGTGCGTCCCAGCCCTCGGCGTAGTGGACGCCCTGCCCGGCGTAGATGACCGGCCGCTCGGCGTCGAGCAGGCGGTCGACTGCCTCCGAGACGGCCGCGGGATCGGCGCCGGGACGGGAGGTGATCCCCGGCGTATAGTCGAACGGCTCCACCTCGTGGTAGAAGACGTCTTTCGGCACCTCGACGACGGCGGGGCGCGGGCGCCCGTTGCGCGCCGCGCTGAACGCGCGGCGGACCGTCTCGGCGACGGCGTCGGCGTCGGTCAGCTGCTCGCAGGACTTCGAGATTTGCTGGTAGTTGACGAGGGAGCTGAACTTGGGATCGGTGTCGTTGTTCGACTGGTCGTAGCCGGCGGGGAAGGCGACGAGCGGAACCGACTCGCCGTAGGCCTGTGCGACACCCCCGAAGGAGTTCTCGGTGCCCGGACCGTGCTGACAGGCGAAGACGCCGACGGCGTTGCCCGAGGTGACACGGCTCAGCGCGTCGGCCATGTGCGCGCCCGTCCGTTCCTGTCGAACGATGATCTTCTGGATGCCCTTCTCCGCGAGCACACCCGTATCGAACAGCGGGTTCGACGGGAACCCGAACACGTACTCCACTCCCTCCTCGACGAGGATATCCGCAATCGCTTCCGTGAGGTCCATGAACTCGTACCCCCTGCCTGGTACATAATGTTATACACTCTATCCTTCACGAATAATGCGCGCTCATCCGGATGAAACGCTCGAAAGCGTCGGTAGCGCGTCACGATGAATCCCGGCCGCGGCAACTGGTTCGTCGGACAACAGGACTATTTCGCTCCGTGGCGACGTGACGGGTATGACGCACGTAGCCATCGTCGGCGGCGGCCCCGCGGGACTGAGCGCGGCACTGTTCACGGCGAAAAACGGTCTCGACGCCACGGTGTTCGACACGGACGAGACGTGGATGCACAAGGCCCACCTGTTCAACTACCCCGGCATCGGCTCCATCGGCGGCGACGCGTTCATGCAGGTAGCCCGCCAGCAGGTCGACGACTTCGGCGTCGACCGGCGACAGGGCGAGGAAGTCACGGGTGTCTCGGCCGACGGCGACGGCTTCACCGTCAGCACCGAGGACGGCGACCACGACGCCGACTACGTGGTGTTGGCGACGGGCGCCGACCGAAGCCTCGCGGAGGACCTCGGTTGCGAGACGGACGACGACGGCGTCGTGTCCGTTGGCGTCGAGATGGAGACGAGCGTCGCGGACGCCTACGCCACGGGCGCGATGGTGCGCGCCGAGGAGTGGCAGGCGGTCATCGCTGCGGGCGACGGCGCCGCCGCCGCGCTCAACATCCTGACCAAGGAGAAAGGCGAACATTACCACGACTTCGACGTGCCGGCGGACGCGACCGAGACGTTCGGCGGGATGGTCGACGAGGTGTAGGGCGTGTGGTGAACGTCTCGGTCGGTGGGCCGAGACGGTCGGCGGGATGGTCGACGAGGTGTAGGGCGTGTGGTGAACGTCTCGGTCGGTGGGCCGAGACGGTCGGCCGGATGGTCGACGGCGGTGAACACCGGCCCAACGTACAAGCCCTCGGCGCCCCTACCGGATTCCATGTCCGCACTCGCCGACGAACCGTGCGAAGCCTGTACGAGTGACGACGAACCACTCACCCCCGAGGAGTACGAGGGGTATCTCGACGGCGTCCGATCGGACGTCTGGGAGGTCGTCGACGACCACCACCTCCACGCTCACTACGAGTTCGACGACTTCCGCGACGCCCTGGAGTTCACCTACGAAATCGGCGAACTCGCGGAGGAGGAGTGGCACCACCCCGACATCGCGCTCGCGTGGGGAGAGGTGGAAGTGGAGATGTGGACCCACAAGATCGACGGCCTCCACAAGACCGACTTCGTGATGGCGGCGCGGATGGACCGCCTCTACGAACCGTACGAACCCGACGAGTAGTCGATCCCAGTCCTTATCCCTCCGAACGCCGATTTCGAGGTATGGCTATCACTGCTGGCGATACGGTTACCATCGAGTACACCGGCCGTCTCGAGGACGGCTCCGTGTTCGACACGACGGACGAGGCGGTCGCCGAGGAGGCCGGCCTCCTCGAGGAACAGCCCAACCGGGAGTTCGAACCGCTCACGGTCGAGGTGGGCGAGGGCAACCTCATCGAAGGGATGGAGGACGGGCTGATTGGCCTCGAAGCCGGCGACTCCGAGACGGTCACGATCCCGCCGGAGGAAGCGTACGGCGAGGCGTCGGACGACCAGAGCCGCGAGTTCGGCCGCGAGGACTTCGAGTCGATGGTCGGCCAGGAGGCCGCCGAGGGGATGCAGGTGCAGGCACAGGGGGGCGCGACCGGCACGGTCGCCGCCGTCGACGACGACACCGTGACGGTGAGTTTCCAACATCCGCTGGCGGGCGAGACGCTGACGTTCGACATCGGCGTGCTGTCGGTCGAGTAGGTCGACCGTGGCGTTGATGGTCCCGCCGGTCGTCCTGCGACCGTGAGCGAGACGCCGACCATCCACGAACTCGACGACGCGACGGTTCGCCGCATCGCCGCCGGCGAGGTGGTCGAGCGCCCCGCCAGCGTCGTGAAGGAACTGCTAGAGAACAGCCTCGACGCCAGCGCCTCGCGCGTGACCGTCGCCGTCGAGGGCGGCGGCGTCGAGGGTGTGCGCGTCCGCGACGACGGCGTCGGCATGACCGCCGCGGACCTCGAACGCGCCGTCGAGGAACACACGACGAGCAAGATCAGCGGCGGCGACGACCTGGAGGCCGTCGGGACCCTCGGGTTCCGGGGCGAAGCGCTCCACACCATCGGCGCCGTCTCGCGACTGACGATCCGCTCTCGACCCCGTTCGGGCGGACGGGGTCACGAACTCGTCGTCGAGGGCGGCGACGCTGGCGAGGTGCAGCCGTCGGGCTGTCCACCGGGGACCGTCGTCGAAGTCGCGGACCTGTTCTACAACACGCCGGCGCGTCGGAAATTTCTCAAGACCGAGGCGACGGAGTTCGACCACGTCAATCGCGTGGTGACGCAGTACGCCCTCGCCAACCCGGACGTGGCGACGACGCTCGAACACGACGGGCGGGAGGTGTTCTCGACGGCGGGGAGCGGCGACCTCGAATCGGCGATCCTCGCCGTCTACGGCCGGGACGTGGCCTCGGCGATGGTCGACGTCGAGACGGAGCCCGAGGACGGTCCCGTGACCGCCGTCTCGGGGCTGGTGAGCCACCCCGAGACGACGCGGGCCGGCCGGGAGTACCTCTCGACGTTCGTCAACGGCCGCTACGTCACCGCGGGGACGCTCCGCGAGGCCGTCCTCGACGCCTACGGCGGCCAACTCGCGCCGGATCGCTACCCCTTCGCCGTCCTCTTCGTCGAGGTGCCGCCGGACGCGGTGGACGTGAACGTCCACCCCCGCAAGATGGAGGTCAGGTTCGACGCGGAGGTAGCCGTCGCCGATGCGGTGACGACGGCCGTGCGCGAGGCGTTGCTCGACGAGGGACTGGTTCGCTCGTCGGCGCCGCGGGGACGGTCCGCGCCCGAACAGACGGAGATCAGCCCCGAGTCGCCGGCGCGGGAGGTAGCGGGCGGCGACGCCGTCGAGACGGACGACTGGACAGAGGGCGACGCGCCCGCGGCGGAGGCGTCGACCCGCGACGGATCGAGTGCGACGGCGCCGAAGGCGCCGGACGCCGATGCCGACGGTCGAACAGGCGAGACGACGCGAACGCTGGACGAGGTGGCCGGATCGACGGAGACGAGCGCGTCGGCGCCGGAACCGACCGAATCGCGGGCCAGCCCGTCGACGACTGACGAGTCGGGGGCGAGTCGGGACGGCGACGACGTGGCGACGGAAAACGACACGACCGGCGACGATCCGTCGGCCGGCGTCGTCGAGCCGACGGATCAGCGAACCCTCGACGGGGAGACGGCGACGCCGGAGGGGGCGTACGACCGTCTGCCGGCGATGCGCGTCCTCGGGCAGTTCGACGAGACGTACGTCGTCGCGGAGACGCCCGACGGCCTGGTCCTGCTCGATCAGCACGCGGCGGACGAGCGGATCAACTACGAGCGACTCCGGGGGGAGATGAGCGGCGAGACGCCGACGCAGGCGCTGGCCGAACCGGTCGAACTCGAACTCACGGCGCGGGAGGGGGAGCTGTTCGCCACCTACCGCGACGCGCTGGCGGAGCTGGGCTTTCACGCCGACCGGGTGGACGACCGGACCGTCGAGGTGCGGACGGTGCCGACGGTGTTCGACTCGGCGCTCGATCCGTCGCTCCTCCGGGACGCGCTGACGGGCTTCGCGGACGGGTCGGCGAGTGAGACGGTCGACGCGGTGGCCGACGCCCTGCTCGCCGACCTGGCGTGCTATCCATCCATTACGGGCAACACGTCGCTGACGGAGGGGTCGGTGGTCGACCTGCTCGACGCCCTCGACGACTGCGAGAACCCCTTCGCCTGCCCGCACGGCCGCCCGGTCGTGGTGGCGTTCGACCGCGGCGAGATCGAGGATCGATTCGAACGCGACTATCCGGGACACGGCGGCCGACGTGCGGAGTGAGCGGGCGGAAAGAACGTGTCGAGTCGTCGAGCGCGTTCGAATCGACCGATTCGAACGCGACTATCCGGGACACGGCGGCCGACGTGCGGAGTGAGCGGGCGGCGCGCGGACCGGCACGCACCTTTTTGCGCCGGTCGGTCGAACGTCGACCGTGACCGATCTGGTAACCGTCGGCGAAGCCACCCTCCAGTTCTCGCCGCCACGCGGCGACCGCATCGAAACTGCCGGGGAGTTCGCGGCCCACGTGGGCGGCCCGGAGAGCAACGTCGCGGCCGCGGCGGCGACACTCGGTCTCGACGCCGTCTGGCTGTCGAAACTCCCCGACACGGCGCTCGGGCGGCGGATCGTCGGCGATTTGCGTCGACACGGCGTCCGGACGGGCGTCGTCTGGACCGACGACGGGCGCACCTCGACGGCGTTCGCCGAGCGCGGCGGGACGGCGGGGGCAACGACCGTCGCCGACCGCGAGGGTGCCGCCGTCGAGACGATGACGGAGGACGACGTCCCGATGGGGGTGCTCCGCGACGCCGAGACGCTGTTCGTGAGCGGGGCGACGCCCGCACGCTCCGAGACGCTTCTGGAGACGACGGAGTGGCTCCTGCAGGCGGCGGGCGAGGCGGACACGACGCGGGCGTTCGACACGCGGTTCGCGGCGACGGGGCTCGACGCCGACACGGCCCGTGAACTGTACGACCGACTGCTCGACGAGGTGGAGGTGCTGATCGTCGACGAGGCGGACGCGGAGGCGGTGTACGGACTCGACGGCGACGTGGTGCCGGCGGGGCACAGCCTCCGGACGCGGTACGGCTGTGAGATGGTCGTCGTCACCCGCGCGGACCCGACTCACGCCGTCGTCGGGCTGGCCGGCGAGTCGATTTACGAGGTCCCGCCGTTCGAGGCGGAGACGCGCGACCCGGCCGGCGTCCACGACGCGTTCGTCGGCGGCTTCCTGGCCGGCTGCCACCGCGGCGGGGACATGAAGGACGCGTTGTACGACGGCGCGGCGACGGCGGCGCTCAAGCGAACCATCGTCGGGGACGCCGTCGTCGGGTCGCGTCGGGACGTCGAGGCGATACGTGCGCGCCGCGAAGGGGAGAAGTGACAGCAGCCGACCCGCACCCGGTCGGGGAGGCCGAGACGGGTCGGACGGAACGTCGGTCTAGTCGGGGAGACGTTGCGGAGACCGACGCCACCGGCGTCGGGGAGATCGTCCGGAGGGCGTCGGCACTCTCACGTGTGGCCGCCGAGTCAATAAATCCATCAGAGGCTCAGACGCGGATTTCAGTCATATGAACACGCATTTGACGCCACGGAACCGAGAGCGGGTATGTCCGACGACGACGTGCACGTCGAGATAGAGGTCGAGGTAGCGGTCGACAGCACCGAACTCGAGTTCGACGCCGACGACAAACGCGACGTCGAAGCCGAACTCGAAGCGGAGGGCCTCACCATCGAAATCGAGGCCGAAATCGAACGGGAGTAGCGGCCGACCCGAGACGACAGGTTGATTTTAGGCGAGCCTAATTCGAGGGCATGGACGAACCGGTACGAGTGACGCTCGAGGATGGGGACGAGAGCGAGGCGGTGCGAATCGCCGACACCGAGGGGGAGGTTTCGGTCGGGGACGCGACCGTTCGGTTCGACGTGGGCGGCGACCGACCCGAACGGGAGGCCGACGGCGGCACGGTGGCTGAGGCGAACGCGGAGGCGGAGGCGGAGACGGACGAGGACCCGCGATACGTCGCCCCGGCCGCCGACGTGCCGAGTCACGGCACGCTCCGGTTCGAGGCGGTCGACGGTCGCCGTCGGATCGACGGCATCCTCCAGCGACTGGACGACGATGGCGTCGTCGCGTGGGAGAACTCCTGTCCGCACAAACCCGAGGTCAAACTCGACCGGGGGCTGGGCGCGCTCGTCGACGGCGACCAACTGGTCTGTCACGAACACGGCGCCCGCTTCGACTGTGACGACGGCTACTGCACCCGTGGCCCCTGTCGCGGCCGGTCACTGTCGCCCATCGGCGTCACCGTCCGCGACGGCGACGTGTATCTGACGGACGAGCGGTTCGAGGGCGGACGGCGGCTGGATTAGCGCGACACCAGCGTCGGCGTCGGGTAGGTCCCACCGTTGACGTGGAGCACCTGGCCGGTGACGAAGGAGGCGCGATCGGAGGCGAGATAACAGCAGGCGTCGGCCACTTCGTCCACGCGCCCCAGACGCCCGAGCGGCGTCGCGTCGATCACGTCCTGCTCGACACGCACCCACTCGTCGGTCGGCTCACGCTCCACGTCGATCAGCCCCGGGGAGAGACCGTTCACGCGAATCCCGTCGGGACCGAACTCCGTGGCGAGCTGGCGAACCATCCCTTCGATGCCCAGTTTCGACCCGAAGGAGTGGACGTGATCGAACGTCCCGAGATACACCATCTGCCCGATCAGGTTGACGACCGACCCGCCGCCGCTCTCCAGCATGTCCGGCAGGACGTGCTGGGTGGTGAGAAACAGCCCACGGAAGTTCACGTCGAGAACGCGGTCGAGTTCCGCCCGAGTCACGTCGAGAAACGACGACTGCGGGCGGTAGGTGGCGTTGTTCACCAGCACGTCGATCGGTCCGAGTTCCGACCGCACCGTCTCGACCATCGACTCCACGTCGTCCGGGTCGGCCAAGTCACCGAGCGCGACGGCGGCGCGCCCACCGGCCGCCTCGACGCGTTCCGCCGTCTCCGCACACCCCTCGCGATCCGTCCGCGCACAGACGCCCACGTCCGCGCCGCGTTCGGCCAGCTGCGTCGCGATGGCCCGTCCGATATTTCGACTCGACCCCGTCACCAGCGCCGTTCGGCCCGAAAACTCCATGCGGGCGGTACGCCAAGGGGAGTGATATAGACCGCTGGCGATAGTGCTAGGTTATGTTATCAGCTCACGTATACGTGGCATGCAGTGGAATCGCGGGGTCACGCTGGTTCTGGTCGTGATGATGTTGACGGCCGGCTGTCTCGGTGGGGGGAGTCCCGCCAGCGAGGTGGCGGGTGGGAGTGAGAACACGCCCGGCGGCGGGAGTTCCGACGGCGAGGACGCCGACGGCCCTGACCTGACCGATCCGGAGGCGGCCCTGCGTGACGCGGGCAGTTTCACCGTCACGTGGCAGTACGCCGGCGTCGACGCGACGGGGATGCGAACCGAGGTGACCCACGAGTACCACGCCGACCTGCGCGGCGAGCGCACGCTGACGGTCACGTCGTCGAGCCGTGACGGCCAGGCCGAGGGCACGACCGAGCAGTTCGCCGCCGACGGCACGACGTACGTCCGCACGGGGACGGCGGAGGCGCCGTCGTACGTCTCGTACCCCGGCAGCGCCGACGTGGTCGGTACCGCCATCGCGCTCTCGCAGGCCCGGGCCTACGGCGCCAACGAGGACCTGACCACCCGCGGGAACGAGCGCTTCGACGGCGTGTCCGTCACCCGCTACGAACTCTCCGAGGCGGACTCGCAGTTGATCCAGGCCGGCTCCGCGGCGACGAGCGGCGCGCCCGGCTCCGCCGAAATCACCGACTTCCACTACGTCGTCCTCGTCGACGAGGACGGCCTCTCCCGCTACGAGTCGTGGTCGTTCACCGGTCGGACCGCGGAGGGACAGGATATCAGCGGCGAGTGGGAGTACACGCTCACGAACGTCGGGGCGACGAGCGTCGACGACCCCGACTGGCTGGCCGACGCGCGCGCCGCGACGGCCTGATCACGAGCCGAGCCACCGCGCGGCGCCGCCGGCCAGCATCACCAGTCCGCCGGTCACGAAGGTGCCGGGAATCGGAAGCACGAACAGTCCGAGGCCGAACGCGATGGCGAGCGTGGAGGAGCGCACGGCCGGCCTAGGGGCTCGGCGTAGGTCTGGTGGCCCGAGGTGGCTCCGTGACCCGTGGAGGGCGACTGTCCCCTCCGCAGCGTTACTCGGCGATATCCGCCGGCGTCGCGTCCGCGAAGTCGACGAGCTGGGTCGGGGTGATCGAAAACAGGGCCTCGGGAACCCCGGCGCCGGCCCACACTGTCGCGTGGTCCACGAGCGTCTCGTCCACGTACACCGGGACCGACCGCTCGTGGCAGATGGGCGGGACGCCGCCGATGGCCCAGCCGGTCGTCCCGCGAACCGTCTCCGGGTCCGCCATCTCGACGGTGTCGGGAGGAACGCCCACGGCCGCGGCGAGTTTCGACTCGTCGACCCGGTTCGCACCGGAAGCGACGACCACGACGGGATCCCCGTCGGCGAGAAACACCAAGCTACTCGCGATCTCGGCCACCGAACAGTCGAGGGCCTCCGCCGCGTCGGCGGCCGTCCGCAACTCGTCGTCGAACTCCTTGACCGACGCGTCGAACCCGTAGCGAGCGTCGGCACGGTCGACGAACTCGCGCACTCGTGGGTGCATGGGTGAGGCGAGGGCGGCGGGGCCCAAGGGTGTACCGTTCCGGGCTGCGACTGAATAGCTCGGATCACGTCGAAGCCGTACCGAGCGAAGCGCGGTTTCACCGGACGCTCCCTGCGGTCGCGCCGGGTCGTTTTCCCCACGTTTTTGCGAGGAGTAGTCCCCGAAGGCGGCCGAGGAAACCCGACGAAGTAAGAAGTGGGCTAGCCTCCCCGAATTGAACACTGGACGGGCCTCACTGTGCCCTCCGAACGACCCGGCAGAGCACGTCGCTCCCGAAGACGCAAAAGGACGTGGCGACGGGACGCCGTCGTGCACTGGCAGAACTGACGAAGATTAAGTGATGCCGTTTGAAAGATTCCGTATGGTCGACCCGATCACGGCGACTCTCGGGGCGTTATCCTTGGGCGTCGACGCAGCGAGCATCTATCACCAGCGAAGAACCGCCACCACCGACGGCGGCGTCGACGAAATTGGCAGGGTCAAAGAGTTCTGGGAGGCACACCGTCGAGACACGCTCGATACGGGGTCGTACGTTACAGTCGAAGGAACGCTGTCGATGTACGCGCCGATGATCTTCGGAGATCCACGGCTCATCAAGCAGCGGCACTTCGAGTTCAGAGACGCACTTTCGACGGAGGCGCCGACCAGCATCGACGCCCTCGTCAGCATCAGTTCGGGACAACCGGTCGTCCGCCTGGAGCCGATGAAAGGGATCTACTACGCGGGACTCTATCAGGGCATCGGCCGAAATTCGATCCCCGTCTTCGTCGACGAGCAGCGCCTCGATTCGTGGTGTGACGAGCGTACGAACACCAGCAAGCAGGTGTGGGACGTCGCGTTGACCGGTCAGCTCGACGACCTGCCGACCGAGTGGGACGATTTTTTCTCTATTTTCGGCCTCGATCAGGAAGCTCCCGAATACGCGATCTATGTACAGGACGATAGCACCTCGAACATCGAGTATCGGGGAGAGACGAGGTTCTTCGAAGCCGACGTGTGGGCCGCGTACGAACACGGCGGCGAGCGCGACTGGATGACCCGGTGTCCCGACTTCGCCGAACGGACCGAGATCAGACGGGCGATCGACGCCATCATCGATAATCTCGAAGCGATCGGCGGTCCGGTCGAACTGGTCTCACAGTACGATCTCGTGGACCAGCCCCTGGGAAAGAGTCCGAGCATCGATCAGACGTCGACGCACGTCCAAGAGATGTCGAATAGACGAGTCCGGCAAACCTACATCGACGAAGTGTCGGAACTCGTCGATACGTACACCTAGACGGGCGTCGTTTGCGCCGAGTCGACAGCCAATTCGCCTGAAAGTCACGACCCGACGTATTTCGATCAGTTCGGTCACCCGTGCCGGACCTCCCGTATTCGCGTCGCTGCGCCCTTCCGACTCGCTCAACTCCGATCAGGCCGTATCTCTTCGCCCAAGAGTGAATTCGGTACGGAAAGACCGCCTCCCCGATTTGAACTCCGGAAGACTCGCTACCGCTCGTCTTTCGACTTCCCGCGAGCGGAGCGAGCGGGAAGGGGGACAGCTCGATCTTCAGTCGAGACGTGTCGAAGCCATGTACCGTGCCGAGCGGAGCGAGGCGCGGTTTCACTGCTGGCGAACGGAGTGAGCCAGCAGGGAGTTTTTCCCCACGTTTTTACGAGGAGCGGTTCCCGCAGGCCGCCGAAGGCGGCCAAGGAAACCCGACGAAGTAAAAAGTGGGAGTATGCCGCCTCCCCGATTTGAACTCGCCGAGACGTTCCTGCTCGCGCCTGCGGCGCTGCGCGGGCGTGCGACTCGTCTGCTCAAATCGGCTCGGGCATTTTCACTGCACACGAGCTCGGTCGCTTCGCTCCCTCGTCAGTTCGCAGGAAAATGCCGCCTCCCCGATTTGAACGGGGGACAGCTCGATCTTCAGTCGAGTGCTCTCCCAGTCTGAGCTAAGGCGGCGCAGTTTCGACGACGGGGATAGCAGGCAAAAGGATTTCGAAACGGATGGGCCAATCAGGACACGTCGCGTCGCTCGGTGAAGACGCGCGTCCCGCTGGCGGTACGGACCGTCGTCTCGATTCGAACGACGCCGTCGTTGGCCTCGATGCGCGCGGCGTCGACGTAGCCGACCCGGACGGTGCGCGTTCGCGTCACCGTCTGCCCCGCGTCGAGGCTGCCGACGTCGGACTGGCCCTCCCAGACGAGGCTGCCGTCGGTCGTGATTCGGGTGCTGACGCGCACCTCGGTGGCGGACGCCGACCCCTCGTTCGACAGCGCGACCGTCACCGACCGGCAGCGAGTGCCACAGGACTCGATCGATCGAACGCGCATGGCGATGGCGGGGGCGCGCTCGGCCGTCGACTGTGGGGTCGTCTCCGCCGCCGTCGCGGCCGGCGTGGGCGTCGAGCCGCCGTCGGCGCCGGTGGCCGTCGTCCCGGCCGGCCCGCTCATCCCGAGGGCGACGGCCGCGACGAGGACGACGACGAGACCCCCGAGCAGGACGAACTCGCCACGGGCGAGCGGCAGGTCCGTGCCGGTCTCGTCACCCTCGGTGTCGTCGGCCGACCCGGGCGGCGCTGGGTTTTCGTCCCCCGACTCCATGCCCCGACGTTGGCCGGCGCCGCCGATAGGTCTGATGGCCGCCGACGAGAGGCTTTTGCGCCGTCACGACAACGTGTTGCATGGAAGAGACGTTCGTCTGCCCCATCTGCGAGCACGCGTGCAAGACCCGAAATCACCTGCGCGAACACCTCCACGACCACCACCACAAAAGCGACATCATCGACCGCTATCTGGCGGAACTGAACGATCACGCCGACAGCCGGTAGCTGTCGTATTCGCTCCCCGTACCGGCGTCCCGTTCCGCGGCCGCCGAGAGCGCGTCGCGGGCGAGCGCCGCCGCCTCGTCGAGGGTCGCGTCGGGGTCGTGGCCCGCTTCGAGCGCACCCAGCGCCACCGATGCACCGCTCCCGAACGCCGCCACGTCGTCGGCGGTGACGCCGCCGTCGGGGCTGACGGCCCGGAGTGCGGGCCGACCGTCGCCGTCACGGGCGACCACAAGGACGGCGGCGTCGAACTCGGTGGCGAGGTCGCTCGCCATGCGGGTGAACGGTTCGATATCGAGGTCGCCGCGCTCGGTTCGGTACGTTCGAATCTCGCTCGCCAGACGGTCGGCGAAGCCGTCCACGTCCGCGCCGACGACGCCGAAGCCGACGCGCCCGAAGTCGAAGACGTGCCGGCGGGAGCGACTGCGGACGTGGCCGCCGCTCGCGACCACGCGGTCACCCGCGAGGACGACGCCGTCCGCACACGACACGCCGAGGACGGTGCTCATGGGTGATAGTTGGACGGGCGGACGGGTAGGGATGTCGTCTAGCCGACGAGGTCGGCGACCAGTTCCTCGGGATCGAACCGGTCGAGGTCGTCGTAGCCCTGCCCGGTGCCGAGAAAGAGGACCGGCTTGCCGGTCACGTAGGCGACTGAGATGGCCGCGCCGCCCTGCGAGTCGGCGTCGGCTTTCGTCAGCACCGCGCCGTCGATTTCGGCGGCGTCGTCGAACTGTTTCGCTCGCTCCACGGCGTCCTGGCCCGCGACCGCCTCGTCGACGAAGATGGTGAGGTCGGGGTCGACCACGCGGTCGATTTTCTCCAACTGGGCCATCAAGTCGCTCGACGTGTGGAGGCGGCCGGCTGTGTCGCCGAGCACCACGTCCACGTCGTTGGCCTCGGCGTACTCGACGCCGTCGTAGATGACGGCCGCGGGGTCGCCGCCCTGTTCGTGGGCGATCAGGCGCTTGCCGAGCGCCTCCGCGTGCTCGCGGATCTGCTCGTTCGCGCCCGCACGGTACGTGTCCCCGTTGGCGAGCACCGAGGAGTAGCCCCGATCCTCCAGATAGCGGGCCATCTTCGCGATGGTCGTGGTTTTCCCGACGCCGTTGACGCCGGTGAAGACGATGGTGACGGGTTTCTCCGCCTCCGCGATGCGCTCCTCGAAGTCGAACTGGCCGACGCTGATCACGTCGAGGAGGGCGTCGCGCAGGGCGTCGGCGACGAGGTCGCCCGTACTCGCCATCTGGGATTTGGTTTCGCCGATCAGGTTCGACCGGAGGTCGTCGAGGATGGCCTCCGCGACGCCCATCTCCACGTCGCTCTCCAGCAGGGCCATCTCGAGGTTCCAGAGCGGGTCCTCGAGGTCCTCCTCCTCGAGGACGACCTTGCCGGTGGCGAAGGCCTTGGCTCGCTGGAGGCGGCCGGGACCGTCTTCGTCCGCGTCCGACGACGCGGACTCAGTCGACGACTCGGCGTCGGTGTCGGCCTCGACGTCGGAGTCGGCGTCGGTGTCGGCCTCGACGTCGGAGTCGGCGTCGACGTCGGCCTCCGCCTCGACTTCAGCCTCCGCCTCCACGTCGGCCTCGGCGTCGGCACTCTCCTCGACGTCGCTCCGGAAACTGTCCAGCTTGTCTTTCAGTCCGTCGAACATCGGCCGTCCCTACTCGTCGCCCTGCTCTTGCTGTTGCTGCATCTGCTGCATCTGCTGTTGCTGCATCTGCTGTTGCATCTGCTGGGCCTGCTGCTCGATCTCGTCGCTCTCGGATTCGAGCTCCGAAATCTCGTCTTCCACGTCGTCGATCCGGTCGTCGAGGACGGCCTTCTTGCGTTCGAGCGCGTCGACGGCGTCGTCCTGTTCCTGCTCGGCCGCGTAGCCGCCGCCGAGGTCGACGATGACCTCGTCGATGTCCTGAATCTCGGCACGGAGGTACGCGCCGCCACCGAGGGGCACCTGCACCATCGAACCGCTGTCGAGCGTCTCGATGGCCTCGATGGCCTCGTCGATCTCGCTCTGTCGGGTGCGGAGGTCCTCGATTTCGGCTTCGAGTTCCGCGATCTCCTCGTCGATAGCTTCGAGTTCCTGGGAGAGCTGCTGGAGTTGCTGCTGACCGCCACCACCCATCATGCCGCGCTCACCTCGCTGATTTCGACCTGCGTTCGCTTGAGACCGTGCTCGCTGCCGAGTCGCGAGAGCGCGTGCTCGCGCGCGACGTTCTCGTTGGGAGCGTCGATGGTCTTCTCGAAGTCACGATGCCCGAGTCGATCCTGAAAGCGCCCGCTGACGACGAATTGACTCATGTACCGAAGGGTCGTGAGGAAGCGGGAAGTATCTTCCTACTCGATGTAGCCGAGGGTCTCCTCGATGCGACCCAGCTCCGGGCCGGTCGTGTCGGTCCCGACGACGTAGCCCGAATCGTTGGCGACGAGGCCGCTCCCGACGAGCGGCGCGCCGTAGTTGACGGTGCCGATGTCGGCGCGCACGTCGAGCACGTCCTCGATGGCTTCGAGTTCGGGTTCCCGGGACTTCGGGTGACAGAGGACGCCCTCGTTGGTCGCGACGGCAGCGGTACCGACGGTACGCACGTCCGCGAGATCGCCGCGCTCGACGGGCACGTCGAGTGCCGACTTCACCGCTTGGACGGCCTCACGGTTCAGATCGGGGTGGACGTACGCGCCGTAGTCGTTCGCGAGGACGACGTTGCCGGCGGCGTTGATGCGCCCGGGGAGTTCGGTGACGGGCAGGTCCGTCGCCTCCTCGATGGCGTCCATCTCGCGGTCGGTCGCCCGGCCGGAGACGAGCAGGCCGGACTCGTTGCCGACGGCGAGGGCGCCGACGGTGCCGGAGCCGCCGACCGTCGTCGGCACGGCGTCGACGTCGAGTTCCGCCGCCATGTCGGCGACGGTGTCGTCGTCGGCGTCCGGCCGCACGAGCAGACAGTCGTCCGTCGCGCGGGCGAACACGCCGACGTAGGACGAGCCGGCGAAGGAGGCGCGTAACACGTTAGTCGGCGAGTTCGGCTTCGACGGTCGGTTCCCCGTCCTCGACGAAGCGGGCGGCGCGAACGCGAAGCTTGCTCGGCGGGTTGTTGCGGCCCTGTGCCCACATGGCCTCGTTGATGCCGGGGTCGAGTCGAACCTCGCTCTCGTCGACCTTGAAGTGTTTCGCGAGGTGCCCGCGGACGAGCTTCATCGCGCGGTCGGCCTGCTTGTTCGACGGCGCGGCCTTCGCGTCGCGGAGCGGGACGGTCACGACGCGCTCCTCGAAGTCGTTGGCGCTCATCTATTCGTCCGTGTCGTTCCGGCGCCAGTTGCGCCGCTTGGGGTTGCGCGTCACCTGTCGGTCCGTCTTGAGCATGACCCACGCGGGCACGCGGCTGTTCTGGTTTTCCAGCTTTGCGAGGCGTTTCTTCTTCGCCTTCGATTTCTTGCCCATAGTGGGCACCACTACCCAGCCGCCGCATAAAATCTTGTTTGTTCGGCCGTCGCGGCGGACGGCGACGCGGACGCCCGTCAGGCGCCGTCGAACGGGTCCGCGAACCTGCCCCGGATGTAGTACCGGACGAAGTTCCCGTACGTTCGGTCGCCGGGGTGGTCCGCGACCTGTTCGTAGCGGACGATGCCGTCGGCGTTGAGTACGTCCCCGCCGGTGAGGCCGGTCCGCTCGACCTTCCGGCGTCTGGACTCGGAACGAACGCAATCGTAGGGGTTCGCTATCGCAACATACGATTTATCGACTGCGTGCGTGAGGCCCGAGGAAACCGCTGTTTCCGTGGCGAGAAGATTCACCACGTCGAAATCGGGGCGACGTGGATGATCGAGTCCGCGGTGGTCGCCGAGCGGTTCGCGGCGGGGCGGCTGTCGACACCTCACGAGGTACTGGTCGACGACCCGTCTCGTCGACGGGCGTTCCTGCAGTCGGGGGCGACCGGTGTGCGCGCGCGATTGTGATGAGCCAGAACGACTGACTTCGAGAGCTCACAGGCCGAGTCTGCGAGAGCGACGTTGTGGTCCGGTTCGGCGCGACACCGGCCGCTTTCACGCCCCGACTGTCCACCACCGGGCAGGGTGAAATGGGCATCCTGCGGGCAGATCCGACGGCGTTCGAGAGCGAGAGCGCCTACCGAATCGCCCGCGTGTCGCCCCGACCGTTGATTAACCGCCGCTTCTACATCCGACCGTCGCCGGATGCGACAACCCAGTATAAATCGTATGCCGCTATACAAAATGGAGAACACTACGGATGCCACCGGACGAACCGACGGCCGCGTATCGGACCGACGACTACACCCACGAAGCGCCGGACGGCACGCATCTCGCGATCCGCGTGTTTCGGCCGACCGAGGCGAACGCACCGTTCCCGACCCTGCTCCAGCGAACGCCGTACGGCCGCCCCGAGACGCCCGAGGACCTCGGCGTCGCGGCCCGCGCGATAGACGCCGGCTACGCCGTCGCCTACGAGGACACGCGCGGACGCGGTGACAGCGGGGGTGCGTTCGAGCCGTGGATTCACGAGGCGGCGGACGGCGCCGCGACGGTCGAGTGGCTGGCCGACCGCCCGTGGTCGACGGGCCGAGTGGGCACGTACGGCGGGTCCTCGCCCGGACAGGTGCAGGTGCTCGCCGCCCTCGAACGCCCCGAGGGACTGGCAGCCATCGCACCGATGTTCGCGCCGAGCGACCTCCACCGCGCCGACTTCTTCCAGGACGGTGCGATGAACGCGCAGGCGACGCTGACGTGGTCGTTCGACGCCGTCGCGGCCGATACCGTGGACCGACTCCACGCCGCGGGACGGCTCGACGACTCGACGGCCGAAGCGGCCCACGACGCCATCGAATCGGCGACCGACGAGTTGCTGGAGACGGCCACGACACGGCCCCTGATCGACCTCCCCGCGGCCGTCTTCGCGGACGTGGACCTCCCGGCCGACGTGGCGCCGGCGGACCTCGTCCCCCACTGGGACGCGTGGCTCTCGCGCCCGACCTACGACGACTTCTGGCGCTTGTTCGACCCCGAACCCGACTACGGCCGGATCGAGGTCCCCGGCCTCCACGTCACCGGCTGGTACGAACTCTGCCAGTCGGGGACGCTCGCCAACTACCGCGGCCTGCGCGACCGGTCGTCCGCGCCCCAGCATCTGGTCGTCGGGCCGTGGACTCACGGCGACACGTCGGGCGAGGCCGGGGACCTGAATTTCGGGACCGACGCGAGCACCGACGCCTACGGCGTCTGGGAGACGCATCTGGCCTTCTTCGACACCTACGTGCGGAACTGCCCGCGGCCGCCGTTCGACGACGGCCGCCTCGTCGAGACGTTCCGGACCGAACTCGGGGGTGGCGGGTGGGAACGCCACGACGACTGGCCGCCGGCCGCCGCCGAGCGGGAGCGGTGGTTCCTGCGGAGTTCGGGGACGGCGGCCACGGACGGGGGGCGACTGACCCGCGACCCGCCGCCGAAGTTCGAATCGCCGGACCGGTGGACCCACGACCCGACCGATCCGGTTCCGACCCGCGGCGGGCCGCTCTGCTGTGGCGACGTGGACGACGGCCCCTACGACCGGCGGGCCGTCGAACGCCGCGACGACGTGTGTACGTACACGACACCTCCGTTGTCGTCGGCGCTAGAGCTCGCCGGCCCCGTCCGTGCCGACCTGACGTTAGCCACGGACGCCCCGGACGCCGACGCCGTCGCGACGCTCGTCCACGTCGCGGACGAGGGGACGTACCCCATCACCAGCGGGATTCGACGCCTGCGCTATCGACGCGGCCGTGATCGGGAGGTTCCGGTCCCGGACGACCCGGTCCGCGTCGCCGTCGACATGTGGGACACGCACCACCGCGTGCCCGCGGGCGACCGACTCGGACTCGAGGTGGCGAGCAGCGACGCGCCGCGGTTCGATCCGCATCCGGGGACTGGGCGGCCGTGGCGGGCGACCGAGGAGGACGTGCGGCCGGCCGCACAGACGCTGTTCCACGAGCTGGACCGCGAGAGCACGCTGACGGTGACGCGGGCGCGCTGAACGGTGCAGAGACGACGGGGTTCCATATAGCGAAATAGAATTTATGACGCGGCATTCGGGCACCGTTCGGAAGCGCTGCTGAAGTGATCCCGACTCGCCGAGCCTGGAATCGCTGTCGTCCGGAAATCGGGGGTATCGTGCTCTTTCGGACCACGCGCGGTCCGTGCGTCACCGTTCGCGGCGGAGACCTGCGACTCCCTTGCAGTCCATCCGGTGGTGGCGGGTGGGGTTTCGAATCGTTTCCGGTTCTCCGGCGCCTCCGACCACGACGGTGCGGGGGACGACCCACACCGCCGAGCGCACGGGCCGTCCCGCTCGGAACCGGCCGGAACGCCTCGGTGGAGTCGGCAGAGCGGCCGGCGTTTCGGCGAGCGGTCGGTCCCGTCCCCCGATAAATCGTATGTGGCGATACGAAACGAGGATCATCCAAGCGGGAACCGCGCGACCGTCTCGTACACCGGTCCGTCGTCGGTCAGTCGACTCTCGGTGAGGCGCACCTCGGTCACGTCGTATCCGCCGACGGTAGGGTCGGCCTCGCGAACGACTCGCTGGACCGCCTCCTTACCCCGGGCGTCGTCCATCCGGGCGAGGGTGACGTGGGGCGTGAACTCGTGGTCTTCGGGGTCGAAGCCGAGCGCCGTCGTCTCGCGCTCGATTGTCTCGTGTAGACGGGTGAGTTCGGGACCGCCCTCGCGGACGCCCGTCCAGACGACGCTGATGTAGTCGAGCGAGGGGAAGACGCCGAAGCCGCCGACGACCATGTGGAAGGGGTCGACGCCGGCGTCGTCGACGGCCGTCGCGAGGGCCGCTTCGAGGGCGTCGAGGCGATCGGGGTCGACCTCTCCGAGGAACTTCAGCGTGACGTGGGCGCCCGCGGGGTCGACGGGTCGGAGACTTCCCACGGCGGGCAGGTGGGCCTGTGCGTCGGCGACGGCGTCGGGGTCGTCCAGGTCGACGCTGACGAACAGTCGCATGGTGGAGATTGGTGAGAGCCGTTCCTAAGTGTACGGGGCGGTGACGCAGGCCTTAACCCACCTGACACCCAACTTCGGCGTATGGACGACGACCCCGACCGCCCCCACCGATTCTCGGAAGGGCAGGGCTTCGACGAGGAGTACGAGGAGTTCTCGCTCGACCCGCCGGAACTCTCGGTCGACCCGACGCAGGTCGACCCCGTCGACTCGCGGGTGTTGACCGACATGCTCGACGAACGCAACGTCGCCAGCGACCAGGTCGACGCCGAACGCCTCGTCGACGTCGGACTCTCCTACATGGGGATCAACCGCTTCGAGGAGGCGACGGAGACGTTCGAGCGGGCGGCAAGCTTCGCCGATGACGACCCGGTCGAGCAGGAGGCGTGGGTGAACAAGGGCGCCGCCCACGCCCAACTCGAGGAGTACGACGAGGCGGTCGGCGCCTACGAGGAGGCACTGGCCATCGACGAGGACTCGGAACACGCCGCGTCGGCGCATACGAACCTCGCGTACACGCTCTGGGAGTGGGGCCGCACCGAACAGGCGCTAGAACACGCCGAGCGAGCCGTGGAGGTCGACCCCCGGTTCGCGCAGGCGTGGTACAACCGCGGGTTCTTCCTGTCGGAACGTGGCCTGCACGAGAACGCGGTCGACTGCTTCGACAACGCCATCCGCCTGGGGATGCGCAACGCCTCGGTGCTGGAGGAGAAGGCCATCGCGCTGGAGGAGGCGGGACAGACCGAGGAGGCCGAACGCGTCCAGGAGCAGGCCGAGGAACTGCGCGAGGAAGCCGAGCAGGAACTGGTCGAGGATCGGTAGATGCTGGTCCGCGAGCGCGACACCCCCGAGGGACTGCTGGTCGCCGTCTGCGACGAGGAGTGTCTCGGCGAAACCTACGGTAACGGCGACGTGTCGCTGACGGTGACCGAGGAGTTCTACGGCGGCGACGAGGCCGACGCCGACGAGGTGGTAGACTCGCTGACGCGGGCGTCGGTCGCCAACCTCGTCGGCGAGCAGTGTGTCACCGTCGCCATCGAGGCCGGTCTCGTCGACGAGGAGCGCGTGTTGGACCTCGGCGACGCGCTCCACGCCCAGCTGCTCTGGCTCTAAGTCATCGAACTCCGAAGTTCCTGCACCTCGGAGACGGGGCCGACGGGCACGTAGTGACTCTCGCCCGAGCCGCCGGTCGGGTTGATACGAATCCAGTAGTTCCGGTCGGGGTCCACGTCGAACACGACGGCACCGGTCTTGGTGTTGCCCGAGAGGACCGTCGCCGTACCGATCGGTTCGACGTCGATACGGTCGTCGTCGCCGATCTGTGGCGTCGCCTCGTCGTCGATGTAGAGGATCTGCTCTTCGTTCCAGGCGAGGAAGCTGTTGTTCGGGAACGAGAGGCTCCCGTCCCGCGGGTTACTCAGGTCGAGGACGACGATCAGGTACGTGCCGTCGGCGGTGGAGTTGTTCGCGCTGCTGCCGATTTGGTCGGCGCGGAAGAAATCGACGATCCGGTAGCCGACGGCTTCGTTGCCGCTGCCGACGGTGAACGACTCCCCGACTTCGTGGGTCGGCCCGCCGGGACCGGAGGCCGCCTCGGTGGCGGTCGGCTCCGGCGTGTCCGTCGCCGTCGGTTCCGGCGCCTCCGTCGCGGTAGCGGTCGGCGCTTCGGTTTCCGTCGCCGTCGCTTCCGCCGTCGCCGTCCCCGTCGGCGTCGCGTCCCCGCCGCCACCGCCACCACACCCGGCGAGCAATCCTGTGAGAACCGTTCCACACGCTGTCAACACGTTTCGACGTTCCATAGACGGGTTACGTGTGAGTGAGGGTAAAGAAGTTGGTGCCCATCCGACCGTCGGCGGCGTGTAACCGGAACCGGTTCAGGCTCGGACGAAACACCGAAGGGGTGTTATCCCTCCGGACCCTACCCGGCTGCAATGGGAGTGCAGGAATCGTATCCAATCGACGTAGAGGCCATCCGGGCCGATTTCCCCATCCTCGACCGGATGGTCGGGGGCAACGTGGAGACGCCCGGCGAGGGGCCAGGCGACGATACGCCGCTGTGTTATCTGGACAACGCCGCGACCAGTCACACGCCGGACCAGGTGGTCGATACGATCAGCGACTACTACCGGGGGTACAACGCGAACGTCCACCGGGGCATCCACCAGTTGAGTCAGGAGGCGTCGGTCGCCTACGAGGAGGCCCACGACACCGTGGCCGACTTCGTCGGCGCCGATGGCCGTGAGGAACTCGTCTTCACCAAAAACACCACCGAGAGCGAGAACCTCGTCGCCTACGCGTGGGGGCTGAACGAACTCGGACCCGACGATTCGGTCGTGATGACCGAGATGGAACACCACGCGTCGCTGGTGACGTGGCAACAGATCGCGAAGAAGACGGGCGCGGAGGTGCGTTACATCCGCGTCGACGAGCAGGGGTATCTGGACATGGACCACGCCGCCGAGTTGATCGACGGCTCGACGGTGATGGTGTCGGTCGTCCACGTTTCGAACACGCTGGGGACGGTAAATCCCGTCGCGGAACTGGCCGACATGGCCCACGACCACGACGCCCTCATCTTCGTCGACGGCGCGCAGTCGGCGCCGACGCGGCCCGTCGACGTGAAGGCGATGGACGCCGACTTCTTCGCGTTCTCCGGGCACAAGATGTGTGGTCCGACCGGTATCGGCGCACTCTACGGGAAGGAGTCGATCTTGGAGGAGATGAGTCCCTACCTCTACGGCGGCGACATGATCCGTCGGGTCACCTACGAGGACGCGACGTGGGAGGATCTCCCCTGGAAGTTCGAGGCCGGGACTCCCTCCATCGCGCAGGGCATCGCCTTCGCGGCCGCCGTCGACTACCTGGAAGACATCGGCATGGACGCGGTCCAGGCCCACGAGGAACTCCTCGCCGAGTACGCCTACGACCGCCTGACCGAGTTCGACGACGTGACCGTCTACGGCCCGCCGGGCGACGACCGCGGCGGCCTCGTCGCGTTCAACCTCGGGTCGGTCCACGCCCACGACCTCTCCAGCATCGTCAACGAACACGGCGTCGCCATCCGTGCCGGCGACCACTGCACCCAGCCACTCCACGACAAACTCGGCGCCGCCGCCTCCGCGCGGGCCTCGTTCTACATCTACAACACGCGCGAGGAGATCGATCTGCTGATCGACGCGCTCGAAGACGCCCGCGACTTGTTCGCGTAGCCCGGTTCGAGAACCGAACCGGATCGACTTTGGGCGCGTCGAACTGTCGACACACGATGAATAGACGAACGACGGTCGCGACGCTCGGATCGCTGCTCGGGACGGGCGGACTGGCCGGCTGTCTCGGCGGCTCGCCCCGACCGGACCCGGTCGACCTCTCGGGCGGCAAAGCCGACGATCAGGGTGGCATGATCATCGGCAAGCACGGCGGCCCGAACGGGCAGATATTCTACGAGAACGAGAGTCCGGCGGGACACGACAATCCGGCGTGGTTTCACACGCTCGCCTTCGGCCTCTTTCGGTACTACCTCCGTCACGAGCGCCGGGGCTGGGAGGCGACGGCCATCTACGTCACCGACTACTCGTCGCTCGATTACGAGTTGGACGAGCGGGACGGGCGGCCGTATATGCCCGCCCCGACGGCCGCCGGGACGTTCGGGGACGCGACGGCGATGACGTACGTCATGGAGAGTGACGTCCACGGGGGAATGGGCCCGGAGCTACATCCGTTCTCGGCGGCCGACGACGCCCGGGCGTTCGTCGAGGACCACGGCGGGCGAACGGTGGGCTTCGACGACGTGACGCCCCAGTTGATCGCGGCGTACACGTCGCGCTGATCGGGGTCGGGACTCGACGGTCGTTCGATGCCGATAAAATTCGAGGGGTGATCGGAAAGCCGAGTCGACTCGCGGGTCGGGTCGGAAGGGGTGCGTGGCTGGTGGCCTACGTCACATCGCGCCGCCCATGCCACCCATGCCACCCATGCCGCCCATGCCGCCCATGCCGCCGCCCATGCCGCCGGCGCCGCCGGGGCCGCCCTCGTCGCCGCCGTCGTCGCTGCCGCCGCCCTTGAGGTCGCCGGCGGCGATGACGTCGTCGATGCGGAGGATCATGACGGCCGCTTCCGTGGCGCTCTCGATGGCCTGGGTCTTGACGCGGAGAGGTTCGACGACGCCCTCTTCGTCCATGTCGACCACGTCGCCCGTGTAGGCGTCGAGACCGTCGGAGAGGTTGCCTTCACTGTGGCTGGCGCGGAGTTCGACCAGCGAGTCGATGGGGTCGAGACCGGCGTTCTCGGCGAGGGTGCGCGGGATCACGTCCACGGCCTCGGCGAAGGCCTCGACGGCGAGGGCCTCGCGGCCGTCGACGTCGTCGGCGTAGTCGCGCAGTCCGAGGGCGAGTTCCGTCTCGGGGGCACCGCCGCCGGGCAGGACCTTGCCGTCCTCCAGCGTGGTGCGCACGACGCCGAGGGAGTCCTCGACGGCGCGTTCGACCTCGTCGACGACGTGTTCGGTCCCGCCGCGGAGGACGAGCGTCACGGACTTGGCCTCGGCCACGTCCTCGACGAAGATGCGCTCGTCGCCGCCGATGTCCTTCTGGGCGACGGAGCCGGCGAAGCCGAGGTCGTCCTCGGTCAGGTCGTCGACGGAGCCGACGACCGTGCCGCCGGTCGAGCGGGCGAGCCGGGAGAGGTCGCTGTCCTTCGCGCGGCGGACGGCGAGGATGCCCTCCTGGGCCAGGTAGTGCTGGGCCATGTCGTCGATGCCGCTACCCACGAAGACGGCGTCGGCGCCGACTTCCTTGAGGTGATCGACCATCTCGCGCAGCTGTTTCTCCTCCTGATCGAGGAACTGCTGGAGCTGGTCGGGGTCGGTGACGTTGACCTCGGCGTCGATTTCGGTCTCCTTGACTTCGAGCGCGCCGTCGATCAGCGCGATGTCGGCGTCCTCGACGGCGTAGGGCATGCTGTCGCTGACGCGTTCCTTGTCGACGATGACGCCCTCGATGAGCTCGGAGTTGTCGATGGCGCCGCCGACGACCTTCTCGATGGAGACGTTGTCGGTGTCGACCCCGTCGTCGTCGCGCACGGCGAGCACGGCGTCGACGAGCAGGTCCGCGAGCTGGTCTTTGGCGCTCTCGGCGCCCTTGCCCGTCATCGCCGTCGCGGCGATCTTGACGAGGGTCTCGCGGTCGTCCGGGGAGACGTCGATGGCGTTCTCCTCGAGGATCTCCTTCGCCTTCTCCGCGGCCCGGCGGTACCCCTGGGCCAGCGTCGTCGGGTGGATGTCCTGGTCGATGAGCTCCTCGGCCTCGTCGAGGAGTTCACCGGCAATGACGACCGCCGTCGTGGTGCCGTCGCCGACCTCGTCCTCCTGGGTCTCGGACACCTCGACGATCATGTTCGCGGCGGGGTGGTCGATGTCCATCTCCTTCAGGATCGTGACGCCGTCGTTCGTGACGACGACGCTCCCGCCGGAGTCGACGAGCATCTTGTCCATCCCTTTCGGACCGAGCGTGGTCCGTACGGCCTCCGCGACGGCCTTGCCGGCCGTGATGTTCATCGTCTGGGCGTCTTTCCCCTGTGTCCGCTGAGAGTCCTCGCCGAGAATGATCATCGGCTGGCCTTGCTGCATTCGCTGAGACATAATCGGTCGTTGATTGATTGTGATTCTATAAAAATATTGTGATTCTTCGTATGTGACACCGTGCCGCAGTCACGTGATTAGGCGAATCGGGCGGGGGCGTGAGGGTGGGGGAATGTAGTGCGTCACTCGGTACCACGGGGTGCGCGTCGATAGGGGTGTGGAAAAAACGGATCGGGCGTGCGCTCGGAGGGAGTATCGGAAGTCAGCAGGGGTTCTACCGGGACGGTCCGGCGAGCATCCCTGGACAGTGACGATACCCTCGATCAGTTCGACGGCTGGAGGTCGGCGCCGCGAGTCAGTTCGTTGTGCTTGCGTTCGAGGAAGCCGTACACCGCGCCGTGGGGGGCGCCGTCGAGCAGCATCTCGGCGGCTCGGCGGACGGCCTGAACCTCCTCGGGCTGCCCGATGATGCCCAGCGTGGTTCCGTAGATGACCACGTCGGCGCCGGAGAGTTCCTCCATTAGCTCGCGGGTGCGACCGTCCTCGCCGATGAGGCGGCCCTTCTGTCGCTGGAGGTCGTTCTTGTTTCTGGTGGCCTCGTCGATGTCGATGAGGTCGAACATCCGCATATCGTTGTCGAGCAGGGAGAGCGCCGCGTCGGGGCGGAAGCCGCGGCCGATGGCGCGGACGATGTCCGGTGCCACCATCGCGGTGACGGGGTCGCCGACGGCGTCGATGGCGACGCTCCCGCTCTCGGAGTCGATGTCGAGGCGGACCTCGGCGCGTCGCTCGATCTCGCGCATCGTCTCGCCTCCGTCGCCGATGAGGACGCCGAGACGGTCCTGCGGTACCTTCACGTGCTGCATAACCGTCGATACCGGCCGTAGCCGTTTAAGCGTTCTCGCTCGGGAATTAGGGCTCTGCCTCGACCGCGGTCACGAACTCGCGGAGGTCGGCCGGGTCCACGTCGATCCCCTGCCGGGTGAAAAACGAAGCGACGTTCCGGCAGTCCCGCGCCAGGAAGTCGTCGGCGTTCGGGTGATGAACCGTCACCGCCTGCCCGAGGTCGATCACCACCAGTTCGCCGTCGTGGATGATCAGGTTGTACTCCGAGAGGTCGCCGTGGACCAACCCCGCGCCGTAGAGCCGGCGCATGTACTCGCGGACCACCTCGAACGCCGTCTCGGGGTTCTCGACGTTCACTTCCGCCAATCGCCGGGCACGCTCTTCGACCAGCCCCACCAGCTCCATCACGAGGACGTTCCGCTCGACGGCGATGGGCTCCGGCACCCGGACCCCGGCCTGCCGCGCCCGGCGCAGGTTCGCGAACTCCTTTTTCGTCCACGCCAGCACCACCTTCTTCTTGTCCGAGCCGATCCCCTCGAACCGCGGGTCGCCTTCGAGGTACGCCCGCATCTCCTGGAAGTTCGAGGCGTTGATGCGGTAGATCTTCACCGCCACGTCGCGGTCGTCCGCGCCGAGGGCTTCGTAGACGTTGGCCTCCTTCCCCGTCGATATCGGTCCGCCGAACGCGTCGATGTAGCCGTCCTGCACCAGCTTGTAGATGGCCGCGAAGGTGGCGTCGTCGAACACCGACTGCTCCACCTTGAACTGGTCGGCGTCCTTCAGACGCTTGCGGAATTCGGCGAACTCGCGGTCCCGTTTTCTGGCGATGCGATCCGCTTCGGTGTCGGAGACGTCGATCTCCTCCCACTCGTCGCCGAAGTCCTCGCCCTCGCCCTCCTCGGGATCGAGCAGACCGTACTCCTCTGTCATCTAGGTCGGCGTACGCGGGCGAGGGGGAAAAGCGTGGGTATCGGCTAGTAGTAGATGGAATCTGAACCGGTGAAGTGGCAACTGGAACCACCTCGAAAGCCCCCGCCGTCTCGACTCCCGGGACTCGTTGCGGTCCTCGGCCTCCGGCCTGCGGTCCTTACGTCGTCCGGGTTCGCGGAAAGACTCGCTGCGCTCGTCTTTCCTGCCATCCGCTCGCTTCGCTCGCGGAGACGCCGAGACGGTGGCCCCTTTCAGTCCCACCCACGTCGGCTGGCCAATCAGCCGCATCGGGTGGGACTGAAAGGGGCGAGTCGTCATCGGGCGGCGAAGCCGCCCGATTGCCCGAGGGAGCTTCGCTCCCTCGCTGCTGGGGGAAGGCGGGCGACGCAAGCACCGCAGCGAAGCGAGGAGCGCAGCGAGCCCCCCGAGCCCAGCGACTCGGGGCTTTCGAGGTGGTGACGGAATCGACGAGATCCGATCCATAATCTGCGTTCGAGACTGGTGACCGTCGCGCTTATCCACCCCGCTCCACAACCGACCGTTCATGCGTCCCGACCCGCTGTACGCCCGGTATCCGTTCTTCCGCGCCGCCCGCGAGGCGGTCCAGCGGGCGGACATCTCGCCCCCGCGGCTGGTCACCGAGGGCGACCCCGCCGTCGAGCGCGCCCGCGAACGCGTCGAGCGCGCGCTCATGTCCGGCACCGTCGAATCGGAGACGCCCGGGCGCTGGAGTGACCGCGACGAACTCCTCTCCTATCCCATCGCGCGCATCCTCGTCTCGTTGGTCGACGTACGCGCCGCCGTCGAGAAGTACGCCGAGGCGGAGGCCGAGACGGCGTTCGAGCGCCTCACCGCCGACCTGGAGGCCGACGACGCGGCACTCCGGAGCGTCTCGACGCCCCGCGCCGACCTCGGGACGGTCCTCGACGAGTTCGACCTCGACGGGGCGGTCCGGCGGGTCGACGGCGACCGGGGCCGCGCCGGCTACCGGATCGACGTGACCGCGTACCTCCGCCTCGCCGACCCCGACTGGGGCGACGGCTGGCGACTCGTCAACCGTGACCTCGCCGACGGAACGGTGCCCGTCGACGACGCGGAACTCACCCGCCTGCTCCGGGAGGCGGTCCGCCGCCGGGTCGCCGACGGCCTCCCCTTCGAGGTGCGGGGGAGTTCGGGCGGTGACGCCATCGCGGACGCGCTGGCCGAGGACGTGGCCACCCTCCGTGACCGCCTCGCGGAGCGCGAACGCCTCCCGGACGTGGACGCCGTCGTCCCCGCGCAGTTCCCCCCCTGTATGCAGGCGTTGCTGGAGGACGACGAGGACCCCCTCGACCCCCACGCCGCCTTCGCGGCCACCGCCTTCCTCGTCTCGCTGGGCCTCGACGCCGACGCCATCGCCGAGCGGTGGCCCGTCCTCGACGACGGCTCGCTGTCCTACCGGGCGACGGTGCTCGACGACCGCGGGGGGAGCCAGTACCCCGCGCCTTCGTGTGCGACGATGCAGACGTTCGGCGACTGCGTGAACCCCGACGAGCGCTGTGAGACTATCGACCACCCGCTCCGCTACTACGCGGCGGCCGTCGCGGACGCCGACGCCGACGCGAACGCGGACTGACGGTCGGCGACCGGCGGGGAGGACGGAGGAGACCCGCCTCAGTCGGAGAGAAGGAAGCCGACGACGGCCATCAGGAGGATGAACAGGACGATAGCGCCGACGAGCGCCAGCCCGCCGGCCGACCCCAGCCCACCGTCGTTGAACGTGGTGCCGATGCCGACGACGAAGGCGACGAAAACCCCCACCGCGGCGACGGAGATGGCGATTTTCCGGACCATCCCCTCTTCGAGTTCCATATGCGGGCATCCGCCGGCCTCCTCAAAAGGGCTTCGATGAGACGACGCCCCCCGATCAGGCCGTATTCTCCGGACAGGCCGCCCGAAACGAGGGTTTAGATGTATCGAGCACCAAGGACGGGTACCGGAGCGACGGTCGCTCCACACCCATGACGCACCCAGCACACACACCCGCGTCACTGCCGGCGACCCGCTCGAAGACCACGTTCCCCGCCGCCGGAACGACGGGCCGCGCCAGGCGCGCCCGCGTCGAACCCATGGCGGTCCGCCCGCTCCGCGACGGCCGCTACGCCGTCGAGACGGCGGGCGGCACGTACGTCGTCGACCCCGACGCGCACACCTGTACCTGTCCCGATCACCAGCTCCGCGGCGCCCGGTGTAAGCACCGCCGCCGGGTCGCCCTCGAGGTGACGGCGGGGCTCGTGCCGCCGCCCGGGAAACGCACCGCCGTCTGTGCGGTCTGTGGCGGGCGCACGTTCGTCCCCACGGCGTTCAGCGGCCCGGCACTCTGTCCGCGCCACGACCACCGAGTGGGCGCGCTCGTCCGTGATCGGGAGACGGGCGACCGCCTCGTCGTCGTCGGCGCGGCCGGCGAGCGCGCCGACCGGGTCGAGACGGCGGAGGGGCGACTCGTCGCCGACTACCCCACCAACGCCGACTACGGCTCCCACGAACCCGTCTTCTGGGTCGTCTACCTCGACTCCCTCGGCCGTGACGGCGACGTGCGGCGCTACGCCTTCCCGGCGTCACGGCTGCAGCGGATCGACTCCGAGGGCGCGACCCACCCGGACGCCGGCCCGACCCCCACGGACGGCGCGGCGTCGACGACGACCGCCTAGGGGTCGTCGAGACGCGCCTGCGTCGAGTGGCCGACGAGTTCGTCCAGATCCTCCCCCTCGGCCAGCGCCGTCTCCTTTTTCACCCGGTAGTTGCCGCCGTCGGTGACGTGCAGGTCGCCGGGGTGGAAGAAGTACCAGTCCTCGCGGTCGAATCGGGCGGCGACCCGTGCCTTCGCGCCGAAGTTGCGGGCGAAGTAGATGAGGGATTCGACCTCCTCGCCCGAGAGGTAGATGGGGTCGCCGGCGGACGACTTCGCCTCGATGGCGTAGAACTGCTCGCCGTCGCCGGCGAGCACGTCCGGCAGGTCACGCTCGGTGGCGCTCCCGCTCGCGGGGGCGCGCATCACCGCGAAACCCGCCGCGTCGAGTTCGTTGACGAGTTCGCGCTCCCGGCGGTCCCCCTTGCGGTTCGCGGACATACGAACGACTGGGCGGTGGCGGGTTATAAAGAGCCGGTCGGCGGGCTCAGGTCCCGTGATCCCACGAGTCCAGATACTCGCGCTGATCGTCGCTCAGGTCGTCGATGGCGATGCCCTCGGCGTCGAGTTTCACCTCGGCCACCTCGCGGTCGAGGCGGTCCGGCACCTCGTGGACGCCCGCGTCGTAGGCGTCGGGGTTCGCGGCGAGTTCGCGCACGCAGACGGCCTGTACGCCGAAGCTCTGGTCCATCACCTCGACGGGGTGGCCCATCGAGAGCGGGCCGGCGAGGTTGACGAGTCGCCCCTCGGCGAGCACGTTCAGCCGACGGCCGTCCGGGAGTTCGTACTCTTCGACGCCCTCGCGGACCTCACGGGTCGAGTCGGCCATCTCGGCGAGTTCCTCCAGATTGATCTCCACGTCGAAGTGGCCGGCGTTGGCCAGCAGGACGCCGTCCCCCATCTCCTCGAAGTCCTCGCGGGTGATCACGTCGCGGTTGCCCGTCGTCGTCACGAACACGTCGCCCTCGCTCGCGGCCTCGTGCATCGGCATCACCGCGTGGCCCTCCATGTGGGCTTCGAGGGCGCGGCGGGGGTCGACCTCCGTGACGATCACGTCGGCGTTCATGCCCGCGGCCTTCTTCGCGACGCCGCGACCGCAGTAGCCGTAGCCGCCGACGACGACCGTCTTGCCCGCGATGGAGAGGTTGGTCGTCATGGCGATGTTCGTGAGTGCGGACTCGCCGGTGCCGTGGACGTTGTCGAACAGCGTCTTCATCGGCGTGTCGTTGACGGCGAACATCGGGTACTTCAGCGCGCCGTCGTCGGCCATCGAGCGCAGGCGGTGGACGCCGGTCGTCGTCTCCTCGCACCCACCTTTCAGCTGCGGGATCAGGTTGGGGTGTTCGTCGTGGATGTGGGTCACCATGTCGGCGCCGTCGTCGACGGTGATGGTGGGATCGACGCCGACGACGGCCTCGATGGCGTCGTAGTACTCGTCGGTGTCGACGCCGTGGGCGGCATAGGAGGTGACGCCGTCGACGGCGTGGAGCGCCGCGCTCACGTCGTCCTGACTGGAGAGGGGGTTACAGCCGGTGATGGCCACTTCCGCGCCGCCGACGGCGAGGAGTTCGACGAGGACGGCCGTCTTGGCCTCGACGTGCATCGCCATCGCGATTCGCTCGCCGGCGAGGGGTTGCTCTGCTTCGAAGTCCTCGCGGAGCGCGGCGAGGATGGGCATGTGTGCCTCCGCCCAGTCCATCTTCCGACGCCCCTCGGCGCGGGCCGTATCGGGGTCGTCGAGTCGCTCGGCTATCGTGGGTGCGGTCATACGTCCCGTAGCGGGAGGCGTGGCAAAACGGTACCGTCTCGAGCGTCGGAGAGCGGGCCGCCGCCGAGTCGGCGGCAGCCCGCTCTTGACGCGTTCGAGACCCGCAGTGGGGTGGGAAAGCCCACTTCGGGGGGCGCGCTCGACGGGGTCGAGACCCGCGGTGTTGCGGACGCCCACGGTCGGCGGCGGGATAGCCATAGTTTGATACTACCCTCGGTCGGATCGAAGGGTACGAATCAGTCATGCCAGAGGAGTTCCGCGTGTTACACGTCGACGACGACGCGGCCCAACTCGACCTGACGGCCGACTGCCTCGAACGGGCGGACCCTCGCCTGCAGGTGCTCACCGAGACGAGCGCCAGCGACGCGCTCGATCGTATCGAGGCGGCGGCGGTCGACGCCGTCGTGAGCGACTATCAGATGCCGGGAATGGACGGGCTAGCCTTCCTCGACCGCGTCCGCGACGACTACCCCGACCTCCCGTTCGTCCTCTTTACCGGACAGGGGAGCGAGGAGATCGCGAGCGAGGCCATCGCCCGCGGTGTCACCGACTACCTCCAGAAAGAGGGCGGCACCGACCAGTACACCGTCCTCGCGAATCGACTCACGAACGCTATCGAGCGCCGTGAGGTGGCGGCGAAACTGCGACAGCGCGAAGCCCACCTCCGACAGGCACAGTCGGTAGCGACCCTCGGCAGTTGGTGGACCGACGTCGAATCGGACGAGCTGTACTGGTCGGACGAGGTGTACGAAATCTTCGAGGCCGACGAGCGAACGCTGCCGCTCGACCACGAGGCGTTTCTGTCGTACGTCCACCCGGACGATCGGGAGTTCGTGGAGAAGAAGTGGCTCGCCGCACTGAACGGAGAGTCCTACGACATCGAGCATCGAATCGTCGTCGACGGGGAGACGAAGTGGGTTCGGGAACAGGCCGAACTCTCCTTCGAAGACGGGACGCCCGTCCGCGCCACGGGCGTCGTACAGGACATCACCGACCGTAAAGAACGGCGCCAGCAACTCCGGGAGACGAACCGCCAGCTACAGGCGGTACTCGACACCGTCGACGCCGCCATCTTCACCAAAGAGGTCGACGGCACCTACCGCCTCGCCAACGACACGGCGCGGGAACTTCTGGGCGTCGACGACGGCGAGATGGTCGGCCGGACGGCGGCGGACCTGTTCCCGGACGCACTCGCCGAGCAGTTCCGTGCGGACGACCGCCGCGTCGTCGAAACCGGCGAGTCGGTGCGGAAAGAGGAGGAACTGCCGCTCCCCGGCGGCGCCCGGACACACCTCACGATCAAGAGTCCGATCGTCGACGAGGACGGTAACGTGACCGGCATCTGTGCCGTCTCGACGGACGTCACCGGCTGGACGGCCGAGAGACGCTGACGGTCAGACGCCCGCTCGCTCCAGCAACCCGTCGGCCCGCGCCGCCGCCCGCTCCATCACCGCCGCCTCGTCGAGCGTCAACACCTCGCGGTCACGCATCAGCACCTCGCCGTCACAGACCGTGTGGCGCACGTCGGACCCGCGGGCGGCGTAGGCGAGGTGGCTCACGAGGTCGTGTTCGGGCGTCAGATGCGGCGCGTCGAGGTCGATCACCGCGAGGTCGGCCCTGGCACCGGCCTCGATCCGGCCGGCGTTCAGGCCCAGTACGTCGGCGCCGCCGGCCGTCGCCATCGACACGGCGTCGGGGGCGGCGACGGCGCTCGCGTCGCCGGCGGCGAGTTTCCCGAGCATCGCCGCGTCCCGCAGTTCGTCGAAGAGGTCGAGGTCGTTGTTCGAGGCGGCGCCGTCGGTGCCGAGACCGACCGGGACACCTGAATCGAGAAGCCGCTGGACCGGCGCCATTCCCGAGGCGAGTTTCATGTTCGACGCCGGGCAGTGGACGACGCCCGTCCCCGTCCGGGCGAGCAGATCGATCTCCCGGTCGTCGAGGTGGACGCCGTGGGCGAAGAAGTCGGACTCGGTACAGAGGCCGAGGTCACGCGCCCACTCGACGGGGCGCTGGCCGCGCTCCTCGACGATCGGTTCCACCTCGTCGAGCGTCTCGTTGGCGTGGTAGTGGACCGGGACGCCGGCGTCGTGGGCCTCCGCCGCCGCCAGTTCCAGCAACTCGGGCGTGACGGTGGTGAGGCTGTGGGGCATCACCGCCGTCGAGATTCGCCCGTCCGCGGCGCCGTCGAGTTGCCGCGCCATCGCGACCGACTCCTCGATATCCGCGCGGGCGGCCGCGCCGTCCTTGCCCGCCGAGATGGCGCCGTGACCCAGCATCGCCCGCATCCCCGCCCGCTCCACCACGTCCGCGGTGCGGTCGATTTCGAAGTACATGTCGGCGAAGGTCGTCGTCCCGGATCTGATCATCTCGAGGACCCCCAGCGCGGCGCCGGCCTCGATGTCCTCGGGTTCGAGCGCCGCCTCCACCGGCCAGATGTCCTCCCGGAGCCACGCGTCCAGGGATTTGTCGTCGGCGTGGCCGCGCAGGAGCGTCATGGCGACGTGAGTGTGGGCGTTCACCAGTCCGGGCATCACCAGGTCGCCGTCGGCGTCGAGTTCGTCGTCGCCGGCGAGTTCGGCACCGAGTTCGACGATGTCGCCCGCCTCGCGGTCGACCAGCACGTCCGCCTCGGTGACGGTCATGTCCGAGCGGAGGATGCGCCCGCCGCGGATCGCAAGCGTAGCCATGTTCCACCCTCGCCGCCGCCCGGGTTAAGCCCCCGGGGTTCGGTGAAAAGACGTTTAGCCGTCGCGACGGGATTGCCACCGATGCCCTCCATCACGCGCAGACGCGCCCTCTCCGGAGCAGTCGCGCTCCTGACCGGCTTCGCCGGCTGTTCCGGCGAGTCGTCGTCGAGTTCGAGTTATCCGCCCGACCCGACCGGCAACATCGAGTTGAACCCCGAATCGTACACCCTGCGGAACTCCGAGCGTGCGCCGACCGTCTGGACCGGCGAGCGGCCGACGCCGCACGAGGACGAAGAGCGCGTCCACCGCCGCCACCACCTGTTCGTCACGAGCGCCGACGAGGCCGCTGCCGTCGCCTTCGCCGACGTGGACGGCGCCGCCGACGCCCGCGAGTTCCTCGAGACCACCGACTACGACGCCGCGACGGTGTACGTCGAGCAGCAACAGGTCGGAGCGTGTTTCGCGTCGGATCTCTGCTCGGTCCAGTGGTCCGACTCCGACATCCAGACGAACTACGCCCGGCGGTACCGCGACGCCGACGTTCGCTGTGAGACCGACGACGAGGACGTCCTCGCGGTGCTGATCCGCATTCCCGAGGCGTTCGACCCGAGCGACGTCAGTAGCTACGGGTCGAGTCGTGGGTCGGGCACCTGCGAACGGGAGAACGAGCGGATTCGCCGGCGCCGCAACGCGAGCGACGACGCGGGAGGCGCCCGATGACCGGGCGTCTCACGCGGCGCGGCGCGCTCGTCGCCCTCGGAGCCCTCGCCGGCTGTAGCGGCGCGAACCCGCTCTCCTCGGAGCCGGACCCGGTCGAACTCGACGCCGCCGCGCTCCGCGGCGTCGTCGACGACTCGGCGCCGTCGCTTCCCGAACGACTCCCCGTCGGGATCACCGAGGCTCACGTCGTGGCCAGCGAGGATCGGGGGCGGATGCTCCTCGACGCCGTGCCCGCGCGCCTCGGTCCAGACGAGATTCCGAACGGCGCGATCCGCGAGGAGGTGCGCCACGCCCGCGAACGCGCCGCGACGGAGCTTTCGGCAGCGGCGACGGCACCGACGCCGTTCGCCCGGCTGGAGGCGTTCGCTGGCGCCCGGGCCGAAGCGCGCTTCGCCGCCGGTTCGTGGCGCGCCATCGACGAGGGACTGACCCGCGAGGACCTCCGGGAGGAGGCCGAGGCGGTTCGTTCGGACCGCCGGGCGCTCCGCGACCGGTGGCGCTACGTCGGCGACGACCCCGTCGAGGCGACGCTCGTCCACGCCGCCATCGAGCACCGGATCGCGTCCGGGCGAAGCGACATCGCGGTCGGCGAACCGCACCGCTACCGCCCCGGCAACCCGCTCGGCGTCGGCGAAATCGCCGAAGAGGTCGAGCGCGCACGCGTCGCCGTCGACGACGCCGCCCACCTCTACGACCGGCTGACGGCGACGCTCGACGAGCCGGTCGACCTGCGCGACCGACTGGTCGACGCCCGACGGCGGCTCCGCGAGGCGTTCGAGACCGAACGCGAGGCCCTGTCGTCGGTCGATCCGCAGGAACCCTGGCGGATCGAGGGGATCGACGTCGAGGACACGCCGGCCGCGGAGGCACTCGAAGAGCTCTTCCGCCCCGTCAATCCGGAACGCGACGACGGCTGGGACGAGACGACGCCGGCCGAGGCGCTGACGTGGGCACACGCCTCCTTCGTCACGCTGGCGGCGTTCACCGCCCTCCGCGAGCGGGTGCGCGAGGGCGAGACGTTCGCCGTCGAGTCGACGGCGGACGTCGACGCCGCGCGATCGGCCGCCATCGAGGCGTTGCGCGCCGCCGAGGCGTCGCCAGCGGAGCCGGCGCTGACGCGGCACTCGACGGCCGAACTCGCCGCGCAGGTGGCGTGGGTCGACGAGGAACTGCGGAACGTCGACGAGAGCGTTCGGGCGTCGTGGCTCCGCAACGACGTGGGGACGTATCTGACCGTGATGGCGCGAGCGCGGGCGACGCCGGCGGCGAGCGAACGGGTGGCGGAAGCGCTGCGGTCGGGGTAGGTAGGGCCTCGGTCGCGTCGCTCTCACCCCACCACGCTCCGCGGCTCGTCCCTCGCCGCTCCGCCACGAGGCCTCGCACCCCTCTCACGGGTCACTCACGTTCCCCGTTCGAATCGAGGTCCCGTTCCCGACGGTCACGGAACCTCGCACCCGAAAGGCAATTGCCCCGGGACCGAGAGATATCCGACAATGCGCATCGCCGTCCCCAATAAGGGCCGCCTGCACGACCCGTCGATAGACCTGCTGGAACGCGCCGGCCTGCACCTCGAAGGCGGCGCGGACCGGAAACTCTACGCGGACACCGTCGACCCCGACGTGACCGCCCTGTTCGCCCGCGCCGCCGACATCCCCGAGTACGTCGCGGACGGTGCCGCCGCGGTCGGCATCACGGGCCTCGATCAGGTTCGGGAGTCGGGTCACGACCTGGTGGACCTGCTGGATCTGGAGTTCGGCCGGTGTCGCCTCGTCGTCGCCGCGCCGGAAGACGGCGACATCGAGACGGTCGCGGACCTCGAAGGTGGCACCGTCGCCACCGAGTTCCCCCGCATCACCCGCGACTTCTTCGCGGATCGCGGCGTCGACGCCGAGGTGGTGGAGGTGACGGGTGCGACGGAGCTCACCCCCCACGTCGACATGGCCGACGCCATCGTCGACATCACGTCGACGGGGACGACCCTCCGGGTCAACCGACTGGCCGAAATCGAGGAGGTGCTCGCGAGTTCGGTCCGCCTCTTCGCCCACCCCGGCGCCGTCGACGACGAGAAGGTCCAACAACTCGTCACCGCTTTCGAGTCCGTCCTCGCCGCCGAGGACAGACGCTACCTCATGTTGAACGTCTCGGAGGACCGCCTCGACGACGTGCGCGACGTGTTGCCGGGAATGGGCGGGCCGACGGTGATGGACGTGGCCGGCAGCGACGACGTGGCGGTCCACGCCGTCGTCGAGGAGCGGGCCGTCTTCGGCGTCATCAACGACCTCAAGGCGATGGGGGCGAGCGACATCCTCGTCACCGAAATCGAGCGGCTGGTGGAGTAACGCGCCCGTTCCTCGCCGACCGGCGCGCCCTCGTCCCCGAGGCGACTTTCCCGAAAAGTGAAATCTACCTCACATTTTTATCCCCGCGGCCCACCAAGAGCGAGTGGTGAACGTCTCATGAACAAGAACGTCGGCGGTTACGACAGGGTCTGGCGGTTCGTCGTTGGAGCGGTGTTACTCGTCGCCGGAGTCGTCGGCTACGTCGGGATGGTACGCGTCGCCGTGGGTCCCGTCCCACAGGCACTCGTGGCGCTGCTACTCGTCCTGCTTGGGGTGATCCTGATCGTGACCGGCTACACGCAGACGTGCCTGCTCAACCGCCTGCTGGGGCTGAACACCTACGACCCGCGCGGTCGGTGACCGGCCTACTCGCGGTCACCGGGCGCCGGTTCCCACCGGTCCGTGTCGACGGGCGTCTCTGCATCGCCGGAATCACCCCGTAGCTCCGGCGTCGTCACTGCGGGATCGATCCGTAGCTCGCCCGTCCGCCACCGGACCCAGACGGCGATGGCGACGGTACCGACGATCATCGCACCGAGGCCGAGGAGACCGGCCTCGGGACCGAACGCGCCGCCGGTGACGACATCCGGCCCCGTCTCCTCGACGGCGACGACGCTCGCGCCGACGCCGAGGCCGGAGACGGGAAAGCCGTAGACGCCGCCCTGAAACAGGTTCCAGGTCGTATGCAGGCCGATGGGGACCGCGAGGTCACCGGTCAGGACGTAGCCGACGGCGAGCATGACGCCCGCGAGGACGATGGCGAGCGTCGAGAGGAGCGTCGCGTTCGGGTTGTTGGCGTGGGCGAGGCCGAAGACGAGCGAGGAGAGCGCCGTCGCACCCACCACGGCGCCCCGGTCGCCGAGCCACCCGACGAGGCCCTCCGCGGCGTTCGTCAGCAGGTAGCCACGCAGGAGGAGTTCCTCGTAGACGCCGACGGCGACGAAGATGGCGACGAGGCCGGCGAACCGAACCGCGAAGCCGGCCCGAGGTTGGAGGGTGCCGGTGACCCGCAGCCACCCGAACGCGAGGCCGACGAGGAAGACGAGCGTCAACAGGCCGGCGCCGAGCGCGAGGCCGAACCCGCAGTCGAGCCACCAGCCGCGGTCGATCCGGAGGCCGAAATCGCGGACGCGCCGCCGGTCGACGTACCGGCCAGCGATCAGGACCGCGAGCGTGACGGTGCCGCCGGTGAGGGCGACGCCGACGACGGCGACGAGGGTCGTCGCGACGGCCTCCCCGAACGCCGTCGAGAGCCACGACCGGAGGGCGCCGAAGCCGACGGCCGCACCGACGCTCGTTCCGATGGCGAGCAACGCCGCGACGACGATCAGGAGGACGACCCGGAGGAGCGCACGAGGACGGCGCTCGGCGTCGTTCCACAGGACGCCTCGGAGGCTCATGGGCGGCACGTCGGGAGCGGCGTCCAAGAGAGTTGCCGTCGACTCGCCGTTAGTTCAACGAAGTAATATAATGAACGTATGCGCAAGATTAGTGTCATCTGGTAACGAAGACCGTGGTATGGGAACTCGTACGTACGGCGCTGACGGGCTAGTACCGGCCGGCGCACCGCTCGACGCCGTGGACACGCTCCTCACGGGCGGCGGGGCAGTCGGGCTCTTGCTGTACGTCGTGGCGTTGCTGCTCGGACACACCGAGGCAGCGACGGTCGGTGTGGGCGTCGGCGTCGCCTGCGTGCTCGGCACGCTCACGATTCGGAGCGCCCGGGAGGCCGCTCGGGCGCTCGGTTAGCCCGGCGCCGAGCGGACGAGAACGTAGAGGCTGAAGAGGATGGCACCGAGGATGATGCTGACGACGGCGTGGATGAGTGTGACGCCCGCGGTGAGTCGCCGGTCGAGGTCGTAGACGTACCGGATCACCAGCGCGTCGACGACGAGGGCGACGGCGACGGCGGGGAGGGAGGGGAGTTCGAGCGCCGCGGCGACGACGGCGATGGCGGCGGGGAGCGGGCCGACGAGGAAGGCGTTGCGAACCGGCACGTCGCCGAGGACGTTCCGAGCGGCGAGGTGGGCGGTGAGGGAGAGAAACAGGGCGAACAGTGCGACGGTGCCGGCGACGGCCAGCGGCGGGGCCCGGCCGACACCGGTCTGCAGGGAGACGGGGTCCATCGGGGCGACGACGAACTATCCCAAGAGGCCGAGCTCTTCGAGTCGGGAGACGATCACGTCGACGGCTTCCTCGGCGTCTTCGGGCTGTTTCCCGCCCGTGATGACGAGTTTGCCGGAGCCGAAGAGGAGCGCGACCACGTCGGGGTCGTCGAGGCGGTAGACGAGACCCGGGAACTGCTCGGGTTCGTACTCGATGTTTTCGAGGCCGAGACCGATGGCGATGGCGTTCAGGTTGAGGTTCTTGCCCAGGTCGGCGCTCGTGACGATGTTCTGGACGACGATCTCCGGCTCCTCGTCGACGCTGATCTTGAGGTCGCGGAGTTTGTCGAAGACGATGTGCAGGCTCTCGTGTACGTCGGCCGTCGACTTCGCGCCGGTGCAGACGATCTTGCCCGAGCGGAAGATCAGGGCCGCCGACTTGGGGTTCTGCGTCCGGTAGACGAGCCCCGGAAACTGTTCGGGGTCGTAGTCCGCACCTTCGAGGTCCATCGCCACGCTCTGGAGGTCGAGTTCCTGTCCGATTCCGGTAGAAGCCACCACGTTTTCGATGTTGATCGTCTCCTTGGGATCGGTCATGAGACGACTTAAATGTCGTATTTAAGGTTTAAAAAGGTTGGTGGCGAGGGCGAACGGTAGCCTCATGCCGCCGGCGGTCGGACCCGAACGCGTGTACGGTCTCGAACTCGCGGGTGAGGACGACGCCTTCGCGGCCCGGGAGGCGGCGTGTGCGGCGACGGCCGTCGAGCCCGTCGCGCCCGGCCTCGCGACGGCCCGCGGCGTCGACGCCGACCGCCTCCGGACGCTCGCCTACACCCACCGCGCCAGCCGACTGCTCGGGCGGTGTGAAGCGGCCGTCGAGGCCGCGCGGGCGCTCGTCGCGGCGGCCACGATGGATCGCTCGGGCACCGTCGCCGTCCGCGCCCGCGACGTGCGGGGGACGGCGGGCGTCGACACCCGTCGCACCGAACGCGAACTCGGGGCGGCACTCGTCGACCGCGGCTTCGCCGTCGATCTCGACGACCCGGACCACGAACTCCGGGCGTGCTTCGCCGGGGATACCTGCCTCGTGGGCTGGCTGGTCGCCGAGAGCGTCCGCGACTACGGCGACCGCAAGCCGACCGACCGGCCGTTCTTCCAGCCCGGGAGCATGGCGCCGCTCGACGCCCGTGCGTTCGTCAACCTCGCCGGCGCCGAACCGGGGGCGACGATCCTCGATCCGATGTGCGGGACGGGCGGCACCCTGATCGAGGCGGGGCTCGTCGGTGCCCGTCCCGTCGGAATCGACGCCCAGTGGAAGATGGTGCGGGGCGCCCGCGAGAACTGCCGGGCGTATCTCGACGGCGCGTTCCACGCCCTCCGCGGCGACGCGACGGCCCTCCCCCTCGTCGACGACGCGGTCGACGGCGTGGTCTTCGACGCGCCCTACGGTCGGCAGTCGAAGATCGCCCGCCACACGCTCGCGGACCTCGTGTCGGGGGCGCTCGCGGAGGCGGGGCGCGTGGCCCCGCGAGCGGTCGTCGTCGCCGACCGGTCGTGGACCGAGGCGGCCGAGGCGGCGGGATGGACGGTCGTGGACACCTTCGAACGCCGGGTGCACCGCTCGCTCACGCGGCACGTCCACCTGCTGGAGCGGTAAGTCAGGCGGTTTCGGGGTCCGCGTCGGTCTCGGAGCCGAAGAAACCCGAGGCCCCCTGTCCCCGGTTGCCGAGGAGGAGGGCGACGAAGAGCGCGAGGCCGACCCCCCGGAGCGCGAGGTCGATGCCGAGTGCCACCTCGCCGCCACCGCCGGCGCCGATACCGACGAGGCCGAGTACGTCGAGGACGCCGCGAACGCCCAGCCCCGGCGCCATCAGGAGGAGCGAACTGAGCGCGAAGGCGGCGCGTTCGAGCCGAGACACCGGCGTGTAGACGTAGCCGATGACCGTCGCCGCCAACGCGACGACGCCGAGGAAGATGCCGATGACGGGGATCAACACTTCGGGGACGATGTAGCCCAGGTCGAACAGGTCGGCGGTCCCGAGGACGCGGTACTTTTCGCCCACCTCCAGCTCCGCGGCGTTCGGCTCACGGCGCAGGAGGACGATACCCGGCGCGAGGACGAACGCGAAGGGGACGATGGCCTTGTTCAAGGAGAGCGAGAAGGCCTCGATGCCGGTCTGGAAAGCGTCGGATTTCGCCACGCCCGAGGCGGCGTAGGCCGCCACGGCCACCGGCGGCGTGATGTCCGCGATGACGCCGAAATAGAGGATAAAGAGGTGGGCGGCGAGTTCGGGCACGCCGAAGGCAGTGAGCGCCGGCGCGAGCAGAGAGACGAGGATGATGTACGTCACCGTCGTCGGCATCCCCATCCCGAGCAGGATGGAGGAGACGGCGGTCACGAGGAGCAGGAGGACGAGCGACCCGCCGGCGACGGCCTCGATGAGCGCCACCAGGTTCGGCCCGAGGCCGGTGACGCTGATGACGCCCGGGATGATGCCCGCGGCGGCGACGGCGATGACGACCGGCACGGCCGTCCGCGCGCCGCCCTCCATGGACTTCCCGAGGAAGACGACCAGCCGGTGGAGGCCGTTGTCCGCGAGTCGCGGTCGGCCGAGGACGTCGGCGTTGGTCCGGGCGGCCCGGTCCACCGCGTCGTCGAACTCCAAGAGTGGTGCCTCGACGAACGGATGGGTGAGGAGCGTGAGCACGCCCGCGACGATGCTGATGGCGCCGAGTTGACCGATCGTCGCCGCGAACGCGGCCGCCAGCGACTGGCCGCCGGTGCCGGTGCCGAGGAGCGCTCCCAGGATGCCGGTGCCGGCGACGTACTGGGCGCCGAGCGTCGCGGCGAACAGGCCGGTGAAGAGCGCGCCGAGTCGGCCCCGCGTCTCGTCGCTGTAGGCCGCGACGAGCGCGATCAGGGCGCCGATGGCGACGAGCGTGAACCACGCCGACCGCGCGACCGACAGCCGCTCGACGATGAGGTAGTAGAGCAGGAGGCCGATGGGAACGAGGTAGAACCACCCCGACTTGAGATGCGACCGGATGTCGACGAGGTCGGCGGGGTCGAGGCCGCCGATGCCGAGTTTCGAGGCCTCGAAGTGGACCATCACCCAGACGCCGAAGAAGAAGACGATGGCGGGGATGGCGGCGGCGACGATGACGTCCGCGAAGGGCGTCGCGGTGTACTGGACGATCAGGAAGGCGGCGGCGCCCATGACCGGTGGCAGGATCTGTCCCCCGGAGGAGGCGGACGCCTCGACGCCGCCCGCGAACTCGGGACGGTAGCCCGACTTCTTCATGAGCGGGATGGTGAAGGCACCCGTCGTCACCGTGTTGGCGATGGAGGAGCCGGAGATGGTCCCCATGAAGCCGGAGGCGAGGATGGAGGCCTTGGCCGGGCCGCCGCGGCGGGTGCCCGTCGCCGCGTACGCGAGGTCGATGAACCACTGCCCGGCGCCGGACATCTCGAGGAAGGCGCCGAAGAGGATGAAGATGTAGATGAACTGGACGGAGACGGTGACGGGGATGCCGAAGACGCCGTTCTCCGTGTTGTACCAGAGGTTCTGGATGATCGAGGGCCACGAGAGTTCGGGGATAGAGAGCACGCCCACGTAGGCGGCGTTCTGCGGGATGAGGACGCCGAAGCGGGCGTAGACGACGAAGGCGGCGACGATGAGCATGAGATAGAGGCTGATCGCCCGGCGGGTCGCCTCCAACACGAGGAGGACGCCGAGGACGCCGAGCACCATCGCGTAGGAGGTGTCGGCGACGGGGCCGAACAGGCCGGCGACCGGTTCGAGGAAGGTGAACACGCCCTGAATGGGGCGGCCGGCCTCCAGTCCGAGCGCGCGCATGCGCTGGATTTCGTCGAAGTCGGTGATGAAGTAGGCCGCGGAGAGCACCGCGACGGGGATCAACGTCAGGTCGAAGGGCGTCACGCGATCCATATCGGGGTCGACGAAGACCCACCGGAGCGCGCCGCCGACGACGTGGACGACCCGCGAGAGCGGGTGGTCGGGGCCGAGGCGGGCGTCGAGCGCCGCGCCGAGCGCGACACAGCGCGACGATATCGGCCCGTTGCCGGTGCTCGACGGGTAGAGCAGGAAGGTGAGCACGAGACCGAACGCGACGTGGATGGCGTTGATCTGGAGCAACTGGAGCGCGACGAAGTCCACCTCGCCGAGTCCGGGAACGGTGAGCGAGAGGACGAAGCCCTTCGCGGCGAGCCACATCTGGAAGAAGGAGAAGGCGATGCCGATGGCCGCGACGGCGACGACCGCCCAGCCAGTCAGCGAGCGTTTGCGCTCGATCTCCTGGATGAGCGCCTCGGTCTCCTCCGGGTCCGGTTCGTCTATCGTCTCGTCGGGTGAGGTGTCGTCTTCGTCGGTCATCTATCGACTCCGTGAAGTGGCAACGCGAACGCGGACCGGCGGTGGATCGAGAGCGTCACCGACCGGCCGTTCGAGAGCGCGACCAGATCGTGCGTCTCGTCGCCGACGTGAAGTCGGTGGCCGGCGATCCGTCCGGGAGCGACGGTCAATCGCTCGTAACTCCCCGGTGGATCGTAGATAAAGGTCCCGTTCTTCCGGGTGACGTTCGCGCGGCTCGGCAGCCCCCAGCCGTACGATTCGAACTCCATGTGGGTCATCTCCAGTCGGTCGCCACGGATGGTGTAGGCCTCGTAGACGCGGGTCTTCTCGACGCTGTGGGTGTATTCGAGAGCGACGACAGTGCCGTTGTCGACGGGTGTTTCGAGGTACGTCTCGCCCGTCTCCGCGTCGCTGACGACGAGCACCCGTCGGTCGGGGACAGCCGCGGCGCTCCCGAGGGCCGCGACGAGGACGACGAACGCGACGGCGGCGACGTATCGGCGCTTCATGGCGGTCGAAAACGGTTCGCAGGACCGGCGTTACGCGTCGAAGTACGCGGCTGCGCCGGGGTGGAGTTCGATGGACATGCCGTCCTGGGCCGAGTCCCGACTGATGAAGTCGGTCTTGATCGTGAGTTCGTCGACGTTGTCGAAGATGGCCGCCGTGACCGTCTCGACGGTCGACTCGGCCACGCCGGAGCGGGTGGCGATCATCGCCTGCACGGCCACCGTCTCGACGGCGCTGTCGACGCCGGTGTACGTGCCAGCCGGGATGGTGTCGTCCGCGAACCAGGAGGCGGCGTCCTTGACCGCCTGTCGGTTCTCGCCCTCGATGGGGACGATGTTGACGTCGTTGGTCGTCGCGAGGTCCTCGATGGCGCCGACGGGCCAGCCGCCGACGACGAACGCGGCATCGATGTCGCCGTTCCGAAGCTGGTCGGCGGCCTGCGAGAACGAGGCGTTCTGCTCGTTGAACTCCGTGATGCCGACGGCCTCCAGAATCTGGAGGGCGTTGACCTGCGTGCCCGAGCCGAGGTCACCGGTGTTGATCGTCGCGCCCGAGAGGTCGGAAATCGTCTCGATGCCCGTGTTCTGGAGCGTGACGATGGTGATCGTTTCGGGGTAGAGCGTCGCGACGCCCATCAGGGAGTCGACGGCGTTGTCCTGGAACGCCTCGATGCCCGTCCCGTTTTTCGCGAAGGACGCGATGTCGTTCTGGATCAGGGCGAAGTCGGCGTCGCCGCTGGAGAGATTCCCCACGTTCTCGACGCTGGCGCCCGTCGACTGGACGTTCAGCGTGAAGTCCGTGTTCGCCTCGACGACCGACTTGAACTCGTTGGAGAGCGGGAAGTACGTCCCGCCGGTGCCGCCGGCGTGCCACGAGAGGCGGGTGTCGCCGCTCCCGCCGTCGCCACCGTCGCCACCGCTACATCCGGCGAGCGCGGCGACGCCAGTTACTCCGGCTGCACGAAGGAATCGTCGTCGAGTGGAATCGTCTGACATACTGCTGATACTAGAGTCGTCTGCGCATTTAACGTTGTCCACATATCTCCCGTATGAGGTGCTCACACACGTCACAACGCCACGACCGTCTCGCCGGCGCGGACGCTGTCGCCCTCCTCGACGAGGAGGTCGGCGCGGTCGTACGCGGCCGGCAAGAGTACGTCGGCGCGACTCCCGAAGGCGATGTGGCCGATCCGGTCGCCGCGGGTCACCGCGTCGCCGCCGGAGAGATAGGGGTAGATGCGCCGCGCGAACCAGCCGGCGATCATCGACACGTCGTGGGTGTCGAGGGCCACGTCCACCCGCTCGTTGCGCTCGGACTCCTTGGTGAAGGCCGGGCGATGCGCGCCCGGGCGGTGGGTGACCGTCTCGACCGACCCGTCCATCGGTGCCCGGAGGACGTGGACGTCGGTGACGTTCATGAACACGCCGACCCGGATCCGCCCCTCCTCCTCGCGGACGACGGAGACGTGGCCGTCGGCGGGGGCGACGACGCCGTTGGGGGGCGGGCTGCGCTCGGGGTCGCGGAAGAACCAGATCACGAACCCGCCGAGCGCCAGCGCGAGGGCGCCGAGCGGGGGCGCCACGACGGCGAGCGGGAGCGCGGCCAGAAGGGGCGGGAGCGCGAACCGGCGGGCGCCGGGGGCGAGCGAGAAGGAGGGGCGGATCACGCGTCCGCCCCCTGTGCCCACGTCGCCAGCAGGTGCGTGAGATGGAGGCGGTCGTCCGTCCCGGTCACCAGGTCGTGGTCCACCTCGCCCGCGAGGCGGTGGAGTCGGGCGAGCGTCTCGCCGTCGTAGCGCTTGCGTGCCGCGTCCAGCAGGTCGGCCAGGAGCGACTGGCCGTCGTACCCCTCGTCGTCCAGCAGGGTACCGACGGTCTTGCGGGCGTCGGCCACTTCGCCCGCTTCGGCCGAATCGAGGATCGACGCGAACTCGTCGCCGTAGCCCACGTCGCTCAGCGTCTCGTGGACCGTCGTCATCGTCACTTCGCCGGTTTCGACGGCGGTCGTCTGGGCGCCGAGGATGGCCTTCCGGAGGTCGCCGTCGGCGTAGCCGGCGACGAACTCCAGGCCGTCGTCGTCGTAGTCGACGCCCTCGGCGTCGAGGATGGGCGCGAGGACGCCCTCGATTTCGTCGGCCGTCGGCGCCCGGACGGGCACCGGGAAACACCGCGACCGGACGGGGGCGATGAGCGTCGACGGCTGGCGGGTGACGATCACGAACTGCGTGGTGCGGTGGTGACGCTCCATCACCCGGCGGAGCGCCTGCTGGAAGTCCTCGCGGATCGCCTCGGCGTTGTCGAGGACGATGGTCTTGTAGTCGCCGGAGACCGGGGCGTAGCTCGCGGACTCCTTCAGCACGCGGTTGATCATGTCGCGTTTCGCCATACGCGAGCGCCCAGTGAGGAACTGCTCGAACCGGGGGTCCTGCCGAATCTCCTTTTTCGTCCGGTCGAAGAAGTCGGCGACGTTGAGTTCGACGAGGTCGTTCTCGTCCTCGTGGGCCCGCTCCGCGAGGGCCCGGACGGCAGCGGTCTTGCCCGACCCGGGCGGCCCCTGCACGACGAGGTTCATCGGTTCGTCGACCGCCCGGTCGAGACGGTCCCGGACCGACGCCTGCGGCAGGTCGTCGAGGCCGGGAGCGTGCGTCTCCGTCCACAGCGGCGCGTCCATTGGCGGCTCTAGTCGGGCGTCGGGTACAAAGCTTGCTCTCTCGCTCGCGTGCTCGACCCGTCGACCGACACGCGTTTATCGCCCCCGCTCGCACACCGAGGTATGTCGATGCGCGTGACGTTTCTCGGCACCAGCGGGGCCGTCCCGACGACCCAGCGGGCGCCGAGTGCCGTCCTCGTCAACCGCGAGGGCGAACGCCTCCTGTTCGACTGCGGCGAGGGCACCCAGCGCCAGATGATGCGCTTCGGGACCGGCTTCGATATCTCCCACATCTTCGTCACACATCTCCACGGCGACCACATCCTCGGCATCCCCGGCCTGATCCAGTCGCTCGATTTCAACGACCGGTCGGACGCGCTGGCGATTCACGTCCCGCCGCGGTCGCGCGAGAACGTTCGACAGCTCGTCCACGCCGGCGGCCACCAGCCCGGCTTCCCCGTCCGCATCCACGAGGTGTCCCCTGGCTCCGTCGCGTACGCCGACGACGACTTCGAGGTGCGGACCGTCGAGACGGATCACCGCACGCGGTCGATGGGCTTCGCCCTCGTCGAGGACGACCGACCCGGCCGCTTCGACCGGGCGCACGCCGAGGAACTCGGCGTCCCCGTCGGCCCGAAGTTCGGCCGCCTCCACGAGGGCGAGGCGGTCGAACTCGACGACGGCCGGGTGATCGAGCCGGAGCAAGTGGTGGGCGACCCCCGGCCCGGCCGGCGGCTGGTCTACACCGGCGACACCCGCCCCGTCGACGCGGTGGTCGACGCCGCCGCGGACGCGGACCTCCTGATCCACGACGCGACGTTCGCGGACGACGAACGTGACCGGGCGCGACACACGGGACACTCGACCGCCCGCGAGGCGGGGGAAGTGGCCGCCCGCGCCGGCGTTTCCCGCCTCGCGCTCACCCACCTCTCCTCGCGGTACGCCGGCGGCTGGGAACGCCTCGAACGCGAGGCGCGAGCGGTCTTCGACGGCGACTGTTTCGTCGCGAGCGACGGCCAGACGGTGGACGTGCCGTATCCCGAGTGATCGGCCGAATTCTCAAATCTCAAATACGATCGAGACGTAGCCGACGAGACGAGTCGGCTGCGGGTACGACGCTCTAGGCCGTGATCTACAGTCTGGCGGCGGCCGTGTCCTCTCTCGAACGACTGGCAGAACTGCCAATTTTTAATGTATATTCGTTAATTAGTTAATTGGGGCGGTTCGACGGAGGGTATGACCTTCCTCGTCCCGTTCGATGGATCGCCGCTCGCCGAGGCAGCACTCGTCCGCGCCACCGAATTCGCGAACGTGCTCGACGAGAACGTGTTGGCCGTGAGTGTCGTCCCCAAGGGGAACGCCAAGTACGCCCGCGAACGTGACTGGCTCGACCCGGACGAACCGTTCGAGATGCGGTCGGTGGTGGCGACGCTGCACACGCAGGTCACCGACCTGTGTCCGAGCGCCAACTTCCGGCACGTGACCGTCGGGAAGCACGCGTCTCCCGGCACCATCGCGACGCGCGTCCGGCAACGCGCCGAGTACGACGACGTGTCCATGGTGTTCGTCGGAAGCGACAACGCCGGCCACCTCGTCACGAAGGTGAGTAGTGTCGGCGGAACGATTGCGGCGGCGGAGGACTACGACGTGGTCATCGTCCGTGACCGCGCGCCGGCCCGAATTGCTCGACTCAGGAACGCGTCGCCTCACCGCGATCCCAAATCGGATTTCTACTACCCCGATACGCCGAACGAACACGTCGATTCGTCCGAGACCGACGCCGAATCGTGAGCTACCGTCCCGCCCAGTGCAATATCGGTCGGCGTGGGCGCCGCCGCCGTCTCGCGTACGCCGCCGCCGTCTCGCGTACGCCGTCGCCTCGGCGGTCGTCGCGGTCGGCATCGTCGGCTCGTACCTCGTCGGCGCCGTCCCGCGACTGGTACTGATCGGCGTCTTCGGCCCCCTCGCGCTCGCCTTCGAGTTCGGAGTGCAAGCCTACGAATCGTTCTGTGTCAGCCTCGCCCTCCTCGGCCGCTACGACTTCCGCGCCGAGGGCAGCGGGCGGGGTCGCGTGACCGACCCGACGAACCGCCGGGGCGATCAGCGGTACGCCCTGCGGATCAGCGTCGTCTGTGTCGGCCTCGCGGCCGGCGTGACCGCGATACTCGTTTTGCTCCTCTAACCCCCTCGCCGTGGAGTATTTATTTCGTGGCCGCCAACGGCCGGTGTGAACGCCCGGACGAGTGCGCTCGACGCGCTGGTGTTCGGCGTCGACGTACAGAGCGGCGACGTGCGCGGGGACGCCCCCTCCTACGCGGTGGTCGCCTACGACGGCGAGAACCTCGACCGGGACGTGGTGTCCTTTCGCAAGCTCCGACGCCTCGTGGAGCGCGAGGAGCCGGCGCTGCTCGCCACGGACAACGTCTACGAACTTGCCACGGACCGCGACGACCTCGTTCGCTTCCTGCGGTGGCTCCCCGATAGCACCCGACTCGTACAGGTGACCGGCGCCGAGCGGCCGGAACCCCTCTCGCGGGTCGCCTCCCGCCACGGCGTCCCCTACGGGAAGAAGCCGATGAAAGAGGCGGAGGCCGCGGCCCGCCTCGCCGCCGCGAACGTCGGCCACGAGGTGACGGCCTTCACCGACACGACGACGGTGAAGGTGTCGCGCGGCCGCTCGACGGGGAAGGGCGGCTGGAGTCAGGACCGCTACACTCGACGCATCCACGGCAACGTCAAGGCCCGCGCCCGCGAGGTCGAATCCGCACTCGACGAGGCGAATCTGGAGTACGAGCGCGAGGTGACGGAGAAGTACGGCGGCTACGCCAACGCCACCTTCACCGTCGAGGCGTCGCCCGACGACCTCCCCGTCTCCCGCGAGCGCGCCGGCGACACCCGCATCGAAATCGAGCGCGAGCGCCGCGACGGCATCGAGTTCGAACCGCTGGTGAAACGCCGGGACCGCGTCCTCGTCGGCATCGACCCCGGGACGACGACGGCGGCGGCCGTCGTCTCCCTCGACGGCGAGGTGCTCGACGTGTTCTCCACCCGCACCGCGGACACGGCGGGGGTCATCGAGTGGCTGGTCGACCGCGGACGGCCCGTCGTCGTCGCCGCGGACGTCGAACCGATGCCCGAGACGGTCGAGAAGTTCCGCCGGAGCTTCGACGCCGCGGCTTGGGAGCCGGAGACGGATCTGCCAGTCGACGAGAAACTCCACCGCACCCGCGAGCACACCTACGACAACGACCACGAACGCGACGCGATGGCGGCCGCACTCTTCGCCTTCGACGCCTTCGAGGACCAGTTCGAGCGCATCACGCGGAAGGTGCCGGCGGGGTTCGACCGCGGCGAGGTGATCGACCGCGTCGTCTCCGGCGACGCCTCCGTCGAGGCCGTCCTCCGTGACCTGCGCGACGACGACGAAGGCGAGACGGAGGAGTCGACCCACGAACCCCGCGAGCTCTCGCCCGAGGAGCGCCGGATCAAACGGCTCGAACGGCAGGTCGACCGGCTGGAATCACAGGTCGACGAACTCGAAGGGAAGGTAGACGAACGGGACGAACGCATCGCGGAGTACGAGGAGGAACTGTCCGAGGCCCGCCGCGAGGAGCGCCGCGAGGCCCGCGAGCGCCGCGAAGTGAATCGGCTCCAGCGGGAGACCGAGCGGCTGGAGCGCGAGCGCGATCAGGAACGTGAGCGCGCGGAGGAGTTGGAGTCGAAGCTGGAGCGGCTGAAGACGCTCTGGAAGCTCGATCACTCGGACTTCGCGGACGTCTCGAAGGGGCGTGATCTCGTGCCGGTGAAGGTGATCGAACAGTTCACGCGGGACGCCATCGACGCTGCCGACGAGGCCTACGGGCTGGCGGCGGGCGACGTGCTCTACCTCCGAGACGCGAGCGGCGCGGGCCGGTCGACGGCGCAGCGACTCGTCGAGACCGACCCGCGGGTCGTCCTCCGGGACGGCAACCTCTCGGACATCGCCGACGAGACCCTGTTCGAGGCCGGCGTGCCCGTCGCGCCCGCCGGCGACGTGACGATCCAGGAGGTGGACGAACTCGCCGTCGCCCGCGAGAGCGAGGTGGCGGCCGCCATCGAGGACTGGGAGCGCCGCGCCGAGGAGCGCTCCCGCGAGCAGAAATCGGAGATGGTGGATCAGATCATCAGCGAGCACCGGGCCGAGAGCGGCGACTGAGCGGGACCGCGAGCCCAGCGGCGACGTGTGGCTTTACCTTCGCCGACGGCGAGAGTCGAGACATGAGTGCGGGGGCTCCCGACGACGACGCGGTCGAGACGGACGGCGACGGGTCGGCCGACATGGGCGACCTCTTCGACGAACTCGAAGAACTGGAAGCGCTCGTCGTGAGTGACGCCGCCCGCGAGCAGGTTCGGGAGACGATGCGGGTCGCGATGGAAGCCAGCGCCGCCGCCAGCCCGTTCGGGCGCGTCATCCGTGGCTTCGACCGGGGGGACCTCGCGGAGGCGTTGCTCGGGGCGCTCCTGTTCGGGATTCCGATGGCCGTCGAGGGCGGGACACAGGAGGTGGCCGTCTTCCTCGCCGGTCACCCCGGCGCGCTCGGCGTCACGTTCTGTTTCGCCGTCGGCATGGTCGTCGGCATCATCTACGTCGCGGACATTCAGGACGTGCGGGTTCACAAGCCGATCTTCGGGGTGATCCCGCGTCGGCTGGTCGGCGTAATCGGCGTCTCCTTTCTGACCGCCGTCTGTCTGCTGACGGTGTGGGGGCGGGTCGATTGGGAGACGCCGTGGCTCGCGCTCGCCAACGCCGTCGTCGCGTTCGTCCCCATGAGCATCGGCGCGGCGCTCGGCGACCTCCTGCCCGGATCGTAAGCAGAAGTCATATTTCGACGCTCCCGTTTTCAGTGTGCATGGACGTCTACGAGCGGATCACCCGGAACGCGACCGAGGTGGTCACCGAGGAGGAGGGGCGAGCGCTGGCCGACGACCCGGACGGGAAGCGCGCGTACGTCGGCTACGAGCCGTCGGGCGTGCTCCACATCGGTCACATGCTCACCGCGACGAAGCTGATGGACTTACAGGACGCCGGCTTCGAGGTGACGGTCCTGCTCGCGGACGTCCACGCCTACCTCAACGACAAGGGGACCTTCGAGGAGATTCGCGAGACGGCCGAGCGCATGAAGGCGCAGTTCCTCGCGTACGGTCTCGACGGGGACAAGACCGAGTTCGTCTACGGCTCCGAATTCCAGTTCGACCGCGAGTACGTCCTCGACCTGCACGCACTGGAACTGGAGACGAGCATCTCCCGTGCCCAGCGGGCGATGGCCGAGATCAAGAGCGGCGACACGGTCACCGTCTCGCAGGCGGTCTACCCGCTGATGCAGGCGCTCGACATCGTCTACCTCGACGTCGACCTCGCGGTCGGGGGCATGGAACAGCGGAAGGTCCACATGCTCGCCCGCGACACCCTCCCCAAGATCGGTGAGGAAGCGCCGACCTGTCTGCACACGCCGCTGATCGCCGACCTCCAGACGGGAATCGGGAAGATGTCCGCGAGCGAGGGGGTCTCAATCTCGATGGAGGACTCGACCGAAGATATCGAGGAGAAGGTAAACGGCGCGTACTGCCCGCCGACCCGTGATCCCGACCCCACCGACGACGGGGAGGAGCGCGAGAACCCCGTCCTCCAGATCTTCGAGTACCACGTCTTCCCGCGGTTCGAGACGGTGGTCGTCGACCGGCCCGACGAGTACGGCGGCGACCTAACCTACGACGACTACGAGTCGCTGGCGGCGGATCTGGAGTCGGGCGAGTTGCATCCCGCGGATGCGAAGGGCGCGCTCGCGACGTATCTCGACGACCTCATCGCGCCGGGACGGGCGAAGTTGGAGGCGGCCGAGACGGACTCGTAATCGGTCGACTGCGCCGCCATCGGCGACACGTCGGCGGTTTTAAACCTCACGCTGACGAATTTACGCCCATGAGCGAGGACGAAAACGGCGGGCGTAGGGACCTTCGAATGCCCGACGACGACGAGGTGTTCGCCGTCGTAACGAACATGCTCGGTGCGAACCGGGTGAAGGTACGCTGTGCGGACGGGAAAGAGCGCACCGCTCGCATCCCCGGCCGGATGCAGAAGCGCATCTGGATCCGCGAGGACGACGTGGTGCTCGTCGAACCGTGGGACTGGCAGGACGAGAAGGCCGACATCTCGTGGCGCTACGAGAAGTCGGAGGCCGATCAGTTGCGGCGCGAAGGCCACATCGAGTAGCGGATTCTCGCAACCGTACGACCTAAGTTCGCGCCGGTCAACCCGACACCAGTGCCGACGTTCGACTACCCCTGTCCCGACTGCCGGACGACCAACAGCCTCCACGACGCCGACTGCCGGTTCGAGGGGACGCCGTGGGCCGAGGTGGAGGCCGCCTACGTCGACGTCGTGTCGGTTCTCTCGGGCGGCGTCGTCGACGCGGCCGCGGTGCCCGAGGCCGTCGAGGAGTGGGGGCCGCTTCGGCAGGCGGCGCTGGAACGGCTTCGCCGCGACGGCCGCGTCGACGACGCCAACGACCGCCTCCGCCTCCTCCCCGCGGAGGAGTACCGCGAGGCGGTGTCCGTTCCCACTCGTGACCCGATCAAGACGGTGTACGAACGCGGGAGCGTCCCCGGCTGTCACGACAACGCCGTCTTCGCCATGATCGCGTGGTACGAGATGGTCGGGCTCTCGTGGCCGGAGACGAAAGAGAACGTCGTCGAGTGGCTCCGCGAGAGCGGTGCGTGGGACCGTGGCGGCTTCGAGGAGGCCACTCCGGAGGCCTTGGTCGAGAAGAAACGCCACGTCTACGAGGCGGGCTACGGCTGGAAGGAGAAGGCGACGGCGGCGAAGCGGGTCATCGAACGCGCGCGCTGATTTTACGGCCGCGGGAACGTCCCCGAACACGTTCGCGCGTAGACATACTCGCTCGCTACACGCACTGTCCCGTATGTCAGAGTCGGGTGAGTCGAGCGAGCGAGCAGCGGAACCGTGGCCCCAACAGCTGTTGGAGAGCCCGTGGCTCCTCGCGGGCGCCGCGTTGCTGTACTTCACGCTCTCGTACATCGTCTGGGGGCTGATCGACCTGATGAGCGTCAAGCCAGGATAATGAAATCACCAATAGAGTCACCGGAGGGCGACTGGTGGAACGAGAAGGTGAACCGGCGCGAGACCATCTGGCTCGGCCTGTCGGGCGCGTGGGCGGTGACGCTGTTCGGCTGGATGGCCGGGTGGATGCAGTTCGGCGAGCAGAATCAGGTGGGTGAGACGCTGAAACTCTCCACCGCCGACTACCGGGAGAAGGTCGGGGCGTACAAAGCGCAGGCGGGCGAACTCGACGGGTCACTCGTCCCCCCGGGCGACGACGTGTACGTCGGGGCGATGCGCTACGCCTTCGACGGCCTGCCCGCCGTGCTGGAGACGGGGCGGGAGTACGTCTTCCACCTCGGCTCCTACGACGTGCAACACGGCTTCTCGGTCCGGCAGGAGGACACGCTGAGCAAACAGCTCTCGCTCCAGATGCTCCCGGGCTACGAGTGGAAGGTGCCGATGGAGTTCGACGACCCCGGCACCTACCACGTCGTCTGCAACGAGTTCTGTGGCACCGGCCACCGGACCATGCACGCGACGTTCGAGGTTCGGGAGTCGGTGCCGGAGGTGAGCGGGGGCGGTGGATCGAGCGGCGAATCGGGCGACGGTGGCGCCGCCGACGCCGCCTACGACGGCTGGCTCACCGGGGACGCCCGCGGCGGCGCGACGAGCAACTGGGAGGGATCGGCGGTCGACGAAACCGGCGCCGACGAGGTGACGGTGACCGTCGGCCCCGACGGCGAGTACGTCTACGATCCCGCCGTCGTCCGCGTCTCGCCGGGGACGACGGTCACCTTCGAGTGGGCGTCGCCGACCCACAACGTCCTCGTCGAGTCGGCACCGACCGACTGGAGCGGTCACGAGCCCATCGAGAACGACGGGTTCAGTTTCCAGCACACCTTCGAGAGCGAGGGAGTCTACGAGTACTACTGCCAGCCGCATCTCGCGCTGGGCATGAAAGGCGTCGTGGAGGTGGTCTGAGATGTTCGGACTCGGAACGTTCAGCTACGACGACGAGGGGTATCGGAACTGCTCGGTGACCGGGTTGCGGATCCACCGGTCCGCCGAGGACATGGTGAAACTGTTCGGCCTGACGGCCATCGTCGCGCTGTTGATCGGCGGGGTCTTCGCCATCTTCGTCGCCTTGACCCGGTGGGAACTCGTCGGCCTGCTGGCGCCCGCGGACTTCTACACCTTCCTCTCCATCCACGCGTGGAACCTGCTGATCTTCTGGATGATCTTCATGGAAATCGCCGTCCTCTACGTGGGCGGGCCGTACATCCTCGGCCGGCGGCTGTCGCTCCCGCGGGTGGCGAAGGCGGGGTACGTGCTGATGCTCGGCGGTGCGGTGCTGATCAACGTCGCCATCTGGCTGACGAAACAGCCGAATCAGGCGCCGCTTCTGACCTCCTACGCCCCCCTCCCCTCCTCGCCGTGGTTCTACCTCGGCGTGGTCGCCTTCCTGACCGGGGCCCTGGTGGCCGCGCTGCCCTTCCTCGCCACCATCTGGCACGAGAAGCGGGCGAACCCGGACGGCACCCTGCCGCTCGTCGCCTTCGGCGCCTTCATCACCTCCATCGTCGCCGCGGAGGCCATCGTCGGCGGCCTCATCACCTACGTCCCGACGCTCCTCTGGCGGGTCGGCGTCCTCGCCCACATCGACGCCGCGTGGTACCGACAGATGTACTGGATCGTCGGCCACGGCAGCCAGCAGATCAACCTGCTGGCGATGATCTCGGTGTGGTACTTCATGACCCACGTCGTCGGCGGCGCCGAAGTCGCGAGCGAGAAGGTGTCCCGGTCGGCCTTTGTCCTCTATCTCTTCTTCATCAACATGGGCGCGGCCCACCACCTGATGTCCGATCCCGGCGTCTCCGCCGCGTGGCGGGTCTGGAACACCTCCTACGCCGCCTACGGCGCCGTCATCGCAAGCATGATCCACGCCTTCGCCATCCCGGCCGGACTCGAAGTCGGCCGGCGGAAGCGCGGCGAGGGCGGCGGCACCTTCGGGTGGCTCTGGTCGGCGCCGTGGAAGGACCCCGGCTTCTCGGCGACGATTCTGTCGATCATCCTCTTTGGCTTCCTCGGCGGCATCACCGGTGTCATGATGGGGCAGATGCAGCTCAACATGACGTGGCACAACACGCTGGCGACCGTCGGCCACTTCCACGCCACCGTCGCCACCGGCACCACGCTGGCGTTCATGGGGCTCGGCTACTACGTCCTCCGCCTGGTGTTCGGCCGCGAGTGGATCGCGCGCCCGGTCGCGACGATCCAGCCCTACCTCTACGGCGGCGCCATGGGCATCACGTCGCTGATGATGATGTATCTCGGCATCCTCTACGGCATCCCGCGCCGGCATCCATCCGTGATGGACATCCCGGGCACCGAGTTCAGCTTCGCGGCCGCCCGGCCGCTGTTCGTCATCTTCGGCGTGATGGCCCTCGTCTCGATCCTCGGGGGCGCGCTGTTCGTCGTCGTCGCCGTCGGCTCCCTGCTCGGCGGCGACCGGTACGAGGGGTCGCTCCCGGTCGAACGGCCCACGGCCGTCGCGGACGGCGGGGACCACGACGACACCGCTCACCACCTCCTGAGCATGCGCGGCACCTTCATCCTCACCTCCATCTTCCTCGGGGTGTTCGTCGTGATGTGGGCGCTCAACTGGTACCTGCTCAGCCAGCTCTGGCAGGTCGGGTGACCGCGCGTGCTCCGCGAACTCCTGTCGCTGACGAAACCCCGGATCGCCGCGCTCCTGTGTTTGACGGGCACGGGCGCGACGTTCGCGGCGGGCGGACTCCCACTCCTCGACCTCGCCGCGTTCGTCCTCGCGGGACTGGGAATGGCCGGCGGCGCCGCGGCCTGTAACTGCTACTACGACCGCGACATCGACCCCGTGATGGGCCGGACGGCCGACCGGCCGCTGGCTCGGGGTGCGCTCGCGCCACGAACGGCGCTCGCGTTCGGCGTCTCGCTGCTCGCCGCCGCGACGGCCGTCGGCCTCGCGGCGCTCCCGACCGTCTCGGTGGCGTACATGTGGCTCGGCGTCGCCGCGTACGTCGGCCTCTACACCGTCCTGTTGAAGCGGCGCCACTGGCTCGGCGTCGTCCTCGGTGGCTCCGCGGGGTCGTTCCCCGTTCTCGCCGGGTGGACCGCCGTCCGACCGCTCGCGGCCCCCGCCGTCGTCATGGCGGCGCTCGTGTTCGTCTGGACGCCCGCCCACGCGTGGGCGCTGGCTGTCGTCTACCGCGACGAATTCGCCGCGGCGGGCGTGGCGACGCTCCCCGCGGTCACGACGCTCGAACGCACCCGCCGGGCCGTCTGGGCGTCCGCCGTCGGCACCGTCGCCGTCGCCCTCCTGCTCCTTCCGGACGCGGGCGCCGCCTACGCCGGGAGCCTCGTCGTCGGCGCGCCGCTCTTTCTCCTCGCCTACCGACCCGTCCATCGCGTCGGCGGCGAACCGCAGGCGGTCCGCGCCTTCTTCACCTCGAACGCCTTCCTCGCCGTCGCGTTCGTCGCGTGGGGCGTCGACGGCGTGGTGACCGGGCACGCGCTGCTCACCGGAACCGTCGCCGCCGTGGCGACGGCCACCGCGTTCGTCGGGTGCTGGACCGCCCGGCCCAGCCTCCGGAGCGTCCGCGCCGCACCCCCACCGCTCTGGGTGAGTCGGGCGGCCCGGGCCTGCGACCGACTCCGGCTTCGGGTGACCGGCTAACCACCCGAACACGTTCGTCACAACGCCCCTCCGGGTCCGGTTCGTACGGACGGCCGATGAACGAGGACACCGTTCAGTCGCCGGGAGCGTGGGTGGCCGGCAGTCTGCGCGACGCCTGGCGGACGATGCGGTCCGTCTACTACGCCAACTCGCTGAGTTGGCGGTTCCTCAAGAGCGGCGCGCTGGTCTTTCTCGGCTTCTTCCTGTGGTCCGCGTCGAACCTCTTGCTCTCCTACCAGCCGACGTGGACGTGGCTCCACTACCCCATGAGCTACGGCTTCCTCCTGATCCTCTACGGTCCCGTCCACCACTTCCTCGTCATCCCGTTGGGGATTCGCTGGCGGCGGGGGAGCGACGGGCCCACGCGGATCGGGCGCCGCCTCCCCACCGCCGGCCTCGCGCTGTTTCTCGTGGCCGTCGTCGTCCTCGGCACCGCGCCGACGGCGCCCGTCGTCTTCGACTTCCAGTCGTCGCTGGAGGGGGCGGGTGCCGACGTCGACCCCGACCTGCTCTGTACGCAGTCGGCGGCGAGCGGCGAGACGGTCGTCCACTGTCACCTGACCGAATCCGAGGGGGTCGACCACGTCGTCGTGATGAGCGGCGGCGAACGCGTCACCGTCGACCGGGACCCGCCGTTCGACTTCGACGTCAGCGAGCGCCAACTGACGAGCGTGACGGGCGAGAAACAGTTCCAGGTCCTCCTCAAGGACGCCGACGGCGACACCATCCGCCGATACACCCGGACGCTGTCGATGGTGCCCGAGGGATGACGGGGGGCGAACGCTCGGCGCCACGTCGTCGAAGGGGCCGAAAGTATTTGCCCCGTCCGACACTCCGTGATCGCATGGTCTCCGACTCGACTCTCCACGCGCTAATCGGCGCCGTCGTGACCGTCGTGTTCTCGTTCGTGCCGTTCTCACCCGTACTGGGCGGGGGCGTCGCCGCCTACCTGAACGACGCCGACACGAGCGACGGCGTCAGGGTCGGCGCGCTCTCCGGCCTGATCGCGTCGATTCCGCTCCTGATCTTCGGCCTCCTCGCGTTCGCCATCTTCGGCATCTTCACCGTCGGCGGTCCCGGCATGAACGGGATGGCCGTCGGCCTCGGCGGCTTCTTCATCGTCCTCCTGATCGGTGTCGTCGCCATCGCCTACACCGTCGGTCTGAGCGCGCTGGGCGGGTATCTGGGGGCGTACTTCGTCGACGGCGCCTGAAACCGGACGGCGGCGGCGCGCCCGAATCGACGCGAGTCGCTCGACCGACGGGCGAACCGTTATACATGCTGAATGCTAACAATTATCATGTTATACCGGCCGGTCGGGACGACGGCGGCCGACGGATCTCACGCACGCCCAGTCGGTCGGATCGGCGCCGACCGACCGTCGGGGCGGCGGACGGCCCACCGTCGGAGGCGTGACCGGTGAACCCGGAAGACGACGCTGTCGGGGAGTCCGGCGAGGGCCTCCAGGTCGAACTCTTCCACCCCGACACCGAGCGCAAACCCGGCGACACCAACGTCCGCAAGTGGAAATTCGACGTCCATCCGCGGGTGTTTCCGGTCGCCTGTCTGGTGATCGCGCTGTTCGTTACGCTCACGCTGGTCTTCAGATCGCAAGCCGAGGCCGTCTTCGACGCGGTTCAGACGGGCATCTTCGCGACGGCGGGCTGGTTCTACATCCTCTCGGCGAACGTCTTCATCGTCGTCATCCTCTATTTCGCGCTCGGGAAGTTCGGCACCATCCGCCTCGGCGGCGTCGAGGCGACACCGGAGTTCAGCGACTTCTCGTGGATGGCCATGCTGTTCAGCGCCGGGATGGGCATCGGTCTCATGTTCTTCAGCGTTGCCGAACCGATATTCCACTTCGGGACGGTACCACCCTTCTTCGGCGGGGTGGAAAGCCGGACGGCCGCGGCCGGTAGCGCGGCGATGGCCACGACGTTTTTTCACTGGGGACTCCACCCGTGGGCGATATACGCGCTCGTCGGTCTCGGGTTGGCCTTCTTCTCGTTCAACCGCGGCCTTCCGCTGACCTTCCGGTCGATCTTCTGGCCGCTGCTCGGCGAGCGCATCTACGGGTGGCCGGGACACGTCATCGACGTGCTCTCCGTCATGGCGACGCTGTTCGGCCTCTCGACGTCGCTGGGAATCGGCGTCCAGCAGATCAACGCCGGCCTCGCCGTCCTGTCGGGGCAGTTTCTCCCCGTGACGGTGCCGCAGGCGACGTGGGTGCAGGTCGTCCTCATCGGCATCATCACCGCCATCGCGACGCTGTCGGTGGCCGCCGGACTCGACGGGGGCGTCCGTCGACTCAGCGAAGCCAACCTCTACCTGATGGGCCTGCTTCTGGGCCTGATGGTGGTCGTCGGACCGACGCTGTACCTCCTCGGAACCTTCGTCTCGAGCATCGGCGCCTACGTCGGCGTCCTCCCGGAACTGGCGTTCTGGACCGAGACGGCCGGGGGGTCGGGGTGGCAACGCGGCTGGACGATATTCTACTGGGGCTGGTGGATATCGTGGTCGCCGTTCGTCGGCATGTTCATCGCCCGCATCTCGAAGGGACGCACCGTCCGCGAGTTCGTCCTCGGCGTCCTCCTGCTGCCGTCGCTGTTTTCGTTCTTCTGGATGTCCGTCTTCGGTGGGTCGGCGCTGTTCGTCGAGTTGGAGACGGCGGGGACGCTCGTCGACGCCGTCGACGCCGACGTGGCGACGGCGATGTTCGAACTGTTCGCCGTCTTCCCGCTGACGGTGCCGATGTCGGTCCTCGGCGTCGTGTTGGTCGTCACGTTCTTCGTCACCTCCTCGGACTCCGGATCGCTGGTGATCGATCACCTGACCTCGGGAGGGAAACACGACGGCTCGGTCGTCCAGCGCGTCTTCTGGGCGCTGACCGAGGGCGTCGTCGCCGCCGTGTTGCTGGTCGGTGGCGGCCTGACCGCGCTCCAGGCCGCCTCCATCGCGACCGGACTCCCGTTCGCGGCCGTCCTCCTGTTGATGTGCTATACCGTCTATCTGGGGCTCGCCCGCGAACACGAGATCATGGCCTCCGCCGAGTTCGCGGCGTGGCTCGAGCGAATCGAGGCCGACGGTGCCGAGGACGCGAGACTCGACGCGGCGACGGGTGACTCGGCCGCCGGCATCGACTGATGCGGGGTACTGTCCGTCAGTACCGGTGGTTCGTCGAGGGGAAAAACGGGCACGTTGGGATCCGGTTCGCTGGCGATATGCAACCCCGATGGTAGCGAACGCAGTTCGTCCACCCAAACCTTTTCGCTGTAAGCGTTGTAAGGATTGAACAGAGGTATCAGCACGTATGTCCAACGCCAGCAAACGAATCCCGGTCACGGAGGAGCGGTGGAAGGAACTGAACGAGCTCAAGGGCGCGGGCGAGACGTACGACGACCTGCTCGGGGAACTGATCCGGGAACACCAGCGCCGACGACTCGCCGAACGAGCGACGGAAGTCCGTGAAGCAGACACTGACGAACTGACGTCGCTCGATGAGTTATGAGGTTCTCCTCGCGGAGGACGCCCGTGAGTACGTCGCCGCGCTAGACGAGAAGAGCACGCGCATCGTGACGGACAATCTCCGGAAATTAGCGGACGATCCGTATCCGAGACCGGATTCGGGGTCCGGTGACAAAGAGAAACTGGTGATCGAGGGCGAGGAGCTTTATCGTCTGCATATCGGACGAACTCACACCGCGTTCTACGACGTACTCGAAGCGAACGAGGAAGTCCGCGTGATCGAGATCGTGGACATCGACGAGGCGCACAAGCGCTACGGGTTCGACTGAGACGGATTGTGTACCGGTAGCTACGCGTCGCTTGCCACCTGTTCCCTGCGACCGAGCAGCCAGCCCAGTGCGAACAGCGGAAGCGCAGGCAACCCACCAAAGACGAGCACGCCGACGGAAGCACCCATCGGGAACGGACTAGTTTGCAGGAGGGTAGTAACACCGGTCGCGACCGCAGCCAAGACGACGGTGCCGGCGGCCCACGTCCACCGCCGCCGGCGCAGACAGACACCGAGTGGGTATCCCAAGAGGGCAACGGCGAGTGCGCCCACCGGAACCAGCGAGCGGCCGCGTCTCGTGCCGGCGAAGATGAAAATCGTCCCAGCCAGCCAGATGACGGCGGCGAACCCGAGCGACACCGGCGGCGCCGGACGCCCAGCCAGGTGGACGGACGCCGCGGCCGCGAGCAAAACGAGTCCGGCGCCAGCGAAGACGACCCCGGGAAGCGCCACGAGGAAAGTAGGAAGCGAAAGCAGGAGCACGCCGGCAACGGTCAGGAAGAAGCCCGCACCGCCGAGTCGTCGAACCGTCGTGGTCCGGTCGTTCGTTTCGGACCCCGTATCCATGGTCGCCCCCAGAAGGGAGCGGGCATTAAGCCTACGCACGGCGGTGTTTCGATCGGCGGACAGCATCGTCCCCGACGAGGCCGAGCGAAGTCGAAGCGGATGGAATTCCGGCTACGTGACCCCGGCCGACGACGCCGCCTCCCATCCAGTAGTCGCGACGACGCACTACCGTTCGCGGATAGCGGGCACGATGGGAGTCCCGTGAGTGAGCGAAGCGAACGAACGGGACTACATCGTGGCCGCGAACGACCGAAGGGAGTGAGCGGGCACGATGGGATTTGAACCACGGTCGCGGCAAAGCCGCTCCCTGATTCAAATCCCAGCAGCCGCTACTGCTCACTGACGTTCGCAGATAGCGGGCACGATGGGATTTGAACCCACGACCGTCGGATGACTTCCCACACACGGGGTCGCGTGTGGCTAGAAGTCCGACGCTCTATCCGGACTGAGCTACGTGCCCCCACCGACGGAACGACGGGCGCATCAAAAAACCGTTCGATAAGACCCGTCGTAAGTCGTTTCCGCTGGTTCGCCGGAACCAGGGGACGAACAGGGACGACGGGCCGTAGAAACCTCAGCCGTCGAAGCGATACAGCGACGTGACGAGTGGCAGGCGGTCGAACATCGGAATCGCGATGGGGAGGCCGACGACGGTGACGGCGAGGAAGGCGGCGACGTTCGCCCAGAGCCACCCGAGCCACCAGCCGACGAGGACGAAATAGAGCGCGCGAACCCCGAGCGACCGCTGGCCGACGGCGGCGTCGGGGTCGCCGAGCGAGCGGGGTTCCTTCAGGGTGAGAACGGTGGGAACGAGGTTGATCAGTTTGACGCCGAGGGGAGCGCCGACGACGGTGGCACAGAGGAACCACGCGGCGTTGACGACGGCGGGGGTCGCCCACCAGCCGACGACGACGAACCAGAGGGCACGGGTGAGAAGCGAGCGTTGGGCCATGTGAAAGGGAGGCGGAGCGCGGGGAAAAGTCGCGCGGTGGGCGGTCAGAGGGTATAAGGCCGCGAGACGGGTAGCGGGTACCGATGAGGGTATTCGGTACCGTCGGGCTTCCGGGAAGTGGCAAGGGCGAGGCGGCGGCCGTCGCCCGCGAGGCCGGCGTCCCGGTCGTCACGATGGGCGACGTGATCCGCGAGGCGTGTCGCGACCGGGGGCTGGACCCGGCGGAGCACCACGGCGAGGTGGCGCAGGCGCTCCGGGAAGAGGAGGGCGAGGCGGCCATCGCGGAGCGCTCGTTGCCTCTGATCCGGGACGCACTGGAGGAGTCGGAGACGGTTCTCGTCGACGGCCTGCGCTCGCCCGCCGAGGTGGCGCGCTTCGAGGACGCCTTCGGCGACGACTTCGTCGTCGTGAACGTCGAAGCGCCGTTCGAGACGCGAGTCGAACGGCTGGCCGACCGGGAGCGCGACGCCTCCGACGCGGACCGCGAGGCGCTCAGAGCGCGGGAGGAGCGCGAACGCGGCTTCGGCATGGACGCGGTGATGGACGACGCGGACGTGACCGTCGACAACACGGGGTCGCTCGACGCCTTCCGGGCGCGGATTCGTGACCTGCTGGAGGCCGAGCCATGATCTACCGGATCGACGTGCGGGTGATCGCGCCCGTCCGCGATACGGAGGTCACCGACCGCGTCGCCGACGCGGTTCGGAACCTGTTCCCGAACGCGGAGCTTCGGGAGGAGCCGGGGCGACTCGTCGCCGAGGCTCACTCGATGGACGCGTTCGCCGAACGGCTCCACGAACAGGAGATCCTCGACACTGCGCGCAAGGAGTTCTTCGGCCGCGCCGACGAGGATGGGTTCGCGTTCGCGCTGAAAAAGCAGGCGGCGTTCGAGGGCGTCATCAACTTCGCGGTGGGCAACCCGGACGAACTCGGCGATATCGAGGTGCAAGTGACGGTCCACGAACCCGACGTGGAGGGGTTCGTGGATCACGTCGCGCCGCCGACTGAAGACGGCAAGCCGATTCGACCCGACGACGAAGGGTGACCGGCGAGGCGCGACGTGGCCACGGTCGTGGATCACGTCGCGCCGCCGACTGAAGACGGCAAGCCGATTCGACCCGACGACGAAGGGTGACCGGCGAGGCGCGACGTGGCCACGGTCGTGGATCACGTCGCGCCGCCGACTGAAGACGGCAAGCCGATTCGACCCGACGACGAAGGGTGACCGGCGAGGCGCGACGTGGCCACGGTCGTGGATCACGTCGCGCCGCCGACTGAAGACGGCAAGCCGATTCGACCCGCCGCTCAGAACAGTTCCTCGTGACGCGAGGCGAGGTCGGTGTACCCGCCCGTGCTGTAGTCCTCGAAGATAGCGTCGGCGTCGATGTCCGTCTCGGCGAGCGGCGTCGCCCGCGCGGGCACGCCGCGGACGAACGACTCGGGCGGAACGTCGTACCCCTCGGGGACGACGGTGCCGGAGGCGACGATACAGCGCTCGCCGACGTGGACGTCCGCGTTGACCGTCGTGTTGAACCCGACCAGTGCCCCGTCGTCGACCGTGGCCTCGTTCAGGACGGCGCCGTGGCCGATCATCACCCGCTCCCCGAGCGACACGGCGTGCAACACGGCGTTGTCGCCCACGTGTGATCCGGTGCCGACGTCGACCGGCGCCACGTCGCCCCGGAGGACGACCCCGGGCCAGACGCTGGCGTCGGCGCCGACGCGTACGTCGCCGACGAGCGTCGCCTCGCGGCTGACGCGGGCGTCGTCGTGAACCTCCGGCCGAACCCCCTCGAACGCGTAGTCGCGGCTGTCGACCATGACGGCCGTACGACACGTGGTACCGAATAGCTTACCCCGGTCGTTTTGCGCCTCGGCGTGCGAGGACGGGTATGGCATTCACCGTCTCGACGGACGCCCGCCTCGACGTGGTGGACGTGACCGACCGAGTCTCCGCGGCGGTCCCGGACGGCCGGGACGGCACGGCGACCGTCTTCGTCGACCACACCACCGCGGGCGTCGTCGTCAACGAGGCCGAACCGCGCTTGCTGGAGGATATACGGACGTTTCTCGCCGATCTGGTCCCCGACGAGGGGTGGGAACACGACCAACTCGACGGGAACGCCGACTCGCACCTCCGGGCGCTCCTGCTGGGACCGTCGGAGACGGTACCGGTCGTGGACGGCGACCTCTCGCTCGGCCGGTGGCAGTCGATTCTCCTGGTGGAGTGTGACGGGCCGCGCGAGCGGACGGTCCGGGTGCGCTAGACGAACACGAGGACGGCGAGATAGAGGAGGACGACGCCGAGCACGTCGCAGGTGTTGGTGACGACGGGGATCACCACGTCGTCGGGGTCGAGTTCGAGGCGGTAGGCGGCGTAGGTGGCGACGACGGTGACGAGGACGGCGAGGACGGCAAGGGAGAGGCCGCTGGTGAGCGAGACGGCGAGCACCGTCCACGGCGAGAGGGCGGTCGCTCCGGTGAGAGCACTCAGGCTCCACGCGCCGAGGCCGACGACGGGGAAGACGGTGGCGGCGAGCGCGACGGTGGCGAGGGCGTTGCCAGCGAGCGTCTCGTCGTCCGGGGCGAAGGAGAGCGTCCCGAGGTGGAAGGCGGTCGAGAGGCGGGCCGCGAGGACGCTCCCGAGGTTCCCCGCGGTGCCGATGGTGACGGGGACGAGGACGAGCAGGGAGGGGTAGCGGAGCAGGGTGTCCTCGAAGCTCCCGAGGACGAGTCCGCTCCCGAGTTCGACGAGGGTCAGAAGGAGGAGGATGGGGAGCATCGCCCGCGTGATGGCGCGGACGGTCCAGTCGGTCGCCACTCAGACCCCTCCGAGGACGAGCGCGACGGTTCGGACCGCGATCAGGAGAAAGAGGACGCCGAAGACGTCGCCGGTGGTGGTGACCAGCGGCCCGACGAGCGTGTCGGGGTTGTAGCCGCGGCGGTAGCCCGCGAAGACCACGGTGACGACGACGACGACGAGCGTCACGCCGGAGAGGAGGCCGGCGACGACGGCGATACCGACCAGTCGTCCGAGGCTCGCGACGGGCGCGCCGAGCGCCGACAGAATCGCGACCGCGGCCGTCGCGGCGAACACCGAGGCGACGATGCCGTTGGCGAGCGCCGCGGCCGCCGCCGCGCGGATGCGGCGGTCGCCGGCGCGGATCCGCGGTTCGATCAGGCCCTGGTGGAGGCCGGTCGCCAGCCGCGCTCCGAGCGAGCCGTAGACGTTGCCGCGGGTGGCGAGGAGGGCGGGGACGAGGACGAGGAGGCCCTCGACGGCGCGGAGATCCGAACGCATCCCGCCGAGGACGAGGCCGGCGAGGAGGCCACCGACGAGGCTGGCGCCGAGGGCGGGAAGCGCCTCGCGGTACGCCTCGACGGCAACCTCGCGGACGGTCATCGTCGGGGGCAACGCGGGCCGGGATGAAAAGTCGGGCGACTGCACGGACATCACCGCGAGCGGTCGAGCCTCACGGCTCCGTGAGCGCGAGGGCGGTGACGACGAGCATCGCGAGGGCCAACACCGCCGCCATCGCGCCGAACGCGACGGAGAAGGAGGCCACGTCGGAGAGGTAGCCGACGATGGTCGGGGAGACGGCGCTCATCCCCACCATCGAGGTGCGGACGACGCCGAGCGTCCCGCCCGCCACGTCGTCGGGGATGAGGTTCATCAGGTGCGCGTCGCGGCCGGGGCGGGGACCGTGGAGACCGACGCCGAGGACGACCGTCGCGGCGCCGACGGTCAGGGGGCCGACGCCAGCGACGACGAGGACGACGAGCGCCGCGATGCCAAGCGCGAGGAGGACGGCGATGACGCGGAGGTGTCCCAGCCGGTCGGCGAGGTCACCGGTGACGGGCTGGACGGCCGAGACGACGAAAAAGGCGCTGTACAGCAGGCCGGCGAGGCTGGCGTCGATACCCGCTCGGGTCTCCAGAAAGAGCGGGAGGAAGGCCGTGATGCCGCTGATGGCGAGGCCGAGAAGGACGGCGACGAAGGCGAACGCGGAGAAGCGCGGCGCCGCGAACGCAGTGAGATACGAGCGAAAGCCGTCGTCGGCGTCGAAACCGGCGTCGGCGTCGCCGTCGGGGAGGCGGGCGGGGACTCGCACCGCGAACGCACCCGCGAGACAGAGGCCGCCGACGGCGGCGGCGAGAAAGAGCGACTCCCAAGGGAGCGCCGCGGCGAGGACGGCGACGACGGCGGCGGGCGCGAGGACGCCGCCGAATTCACCCACGAAGTCCATCAGGCCGAGGGCGCGCCCGGATCGCTCGGTGTAGACGCTCGTCAGGAGGGTGATGGCGACGGTCTTGTGTGCACCGGTGCCGACGCCGATGCCGACGACGGCGACGACGAGGAGGGCGTACGACGTCGAGAGGAAAAGCGCGAGGGCGGCGGCGGAGGCGACGACGGCCCCGCCGACGATGACGCGGACGGTTCCGACCCGATCCGCGAGAGCGCCGGACGGGAACTGCATGACGGCGTACCCGCCCATGAGCGCCGAGAACAGCAATCCGAGTTCGGTGTTGGAGACGCCGTACGTCGACTGGAAGGTGCCGAACAGGGGCGGAAAGGCGTAACGGAGGAACTTCGCCAGAAACCAGAGCAGCGCCGTCAGCGCGAGGACGTCGAGGGTGCGGAGACGGGCGACCCAGCGATGGGAGACGAGCGACACGGGGGGCTTTGGGACCGTCTCCCACAAAAAAATGTGCCTACCCGAAGGGACCGCCCATGCCGCCCATGCCGCCCATCCCGCCGCCACCGCCGTCACCCTGTTGCATCTTCTTCATCATCCGCTGCATGTCGCCGTCGCCCATCCCCTGGAACTGCTTGATGGTCCGCTCCATCATCTTGTGCTGTTCGAGGAGTTCGCGGATCGACTCCGCGTCGACGCCGGCGCCGCGGGCGATGCGCTCGACGCGTTCCTGCCCGATGACGCGGGGGTTCTCCAACTCCTCCTCGGTCATCGAATCCATCGCCACGTCGAACGTGCGCATCCGGTCCTGGGTCACGTCCATGGCGTCGTCCGGCAACTGATCCATCAGGCCGCCGCCCATGCCGGGGATCATGTCCATCACCTGATCCAGCGGCCCCATGTTGTTCATCGCCTCCATCTGCTTTTGCATGTCCTTCAGCGTGAAGGACCCCTTCATGATATCCTGTGGGTCCCAATCGTCGTCCTCGTCGCCCGTCTCGGCCATGGCGCGCTCGACCCGTTCGGAGAGCTGTTTGAGGTCGCCCATCCCCAGCAGCCGGGAGATGAAGCCGTTGGGCTCGAAGCGCTCGATGTCCTGCACCGTCTCGCCGGTACCCAGGAAGGCGATGGAGGACTCGGTTTCGTTGACGGCGGTCAGGGCACCGCCACCTTTCGCCGTCCCGTCGAGTTTCGTGATGACGACGCCGTCGATGCCGATGGAGTCGTCGAACTGGCGGGCCTGATCTTTCGCCCCCTGCCCGATGGCGGCGTCGAGGACGAGCAGCGAGCGGTCGGGGTCGACGACGGAATCGATCTCTTCGATTTCGTCGATCAGGTCGTCTTCGAGGGCGTGGCGGCCGGCGGTGTCGACGATGTGCACGTCGGCGTCGGCGGTCGCCTCCAGCCCGTCGCGGGCGATCTGGACCGGATCGTCGGCGTCGGGATCGCCGTAGAAAGAGACCTCGGCGCGGTCGGCCATCTGCTCGGCCTGATCGTAGGCGCCGGGGCGGAAGGTGTCGGTCTGGATGACGGCGGGGCGGAGCCCCTTCTTCGAGAACCACCACGCCATCTTCGCGGCGGAGGTGGTCTTACCCGACCCCTGCAGGCCGGCGAGCAGGATCGTCTGCGGTTCCAGCGGAATCTCCGTCGACTCGCCGATCAGGTCGACCAGTTCCTCGTAGACGATCTTGAGGACGTGATCGCGGGCGCTCGTGCCGGCCGGCGGCTCCTCCTCCAGGGCACGCGTCTCGATGGCGTCCGAGAGGTCCATCACGAGGGAGACGTCGACGTCGGCCTGGAGCAAGGAGCGCTGAATCTCCTTGACGACCTCCGAGACGTCGTCCTCGTCGAGGCGGGACTTCCCCTGCAGCTTCGAGAGGGTGCCGCGCAGGGAACTCCCCAGATTGTCGAGTACCATTATCCACCGATACGCGCTGGCGCCGGTAAAGGCTTTGTTCACGCGAGGAACGAGTATAAGTCACTCCCTTCCCAACGCCGGGCGATGCAGCGGCGTGCCTACCTCCTCGCACTGGCCGGCGTGAGCGGCCTCGCCGGCTGTTCGGACGGCGGATCGTCGGCGTCGGCGGGCGACACCGAAACGGCGACGCCGACGCCCACCGCGACGCGGACGGCCACCGCCACCGCGACGGCCACGCCCGAGCCGACGCCCACCCCCGGCGCCCGGTCGCTCGCCCCCTACCGCTCGTGGCTCGTCGCGCCGACGCCCGTCACGCCGTACACCTACGAGTTCACGCACCTCTCGCTCTCGGCGGTGCGGGCCGACGCCACCGGGTCGTTCGCCGAGTCGCTGAACACCTACTGGCGACAGCGGACGGCGGCCTACTTCGGCTTCGAAGTGCCCGTGTCGAGCCTCGACGCGGTCCTGACCGTGAACCACTCCAGCGTCGCCAACGAGTCCTACCGCGTCGCCGGCGGCTCGTTCGATCCCGCGGCGCTCCGGAGCGCCCTCGACGGCGCCGGCTTCGACGCCGACGGCTACGTCGACGACCTCCAGCGGTTCACGCGGACCGAGGAGGGCCAACTGCGCGTCGTCGGCCTCCACCCGGACGTGCTCGTCAGCGTCCGCACCGAGGCGTCGGCGACGGCGCCGCTCGAACGGGGCGTCGAGCAACACGCCGCCGGCGAGGTTCGGACCGACGCGGACGAGGGCCTCGCGCTCCTCGTCGACCACTTCGGCGACGCCGACTACGTGACGGGGCGCGAACTCCAGCCCGCCGCGGAGGAGTACGCCCTGAGCAAGGCCGTCGCCACCGGCCGTCGCCTCGACGTTCGCGGGGCGAGCACGTGGACCGAGCGCACGTACGTCCTCCCGCCGGACGCGACGATCGATCGGGCGGCAATCGAGGAGGAGATTCGCCTCCGCCACGTCGGGCAGCCAGTCGAGGAGTTCCGCCGCGAGGGCCGGTTCGTCACCGTCGCCGGCGAGGTGGAGAACTCGCTGATTCGACTGCTGTAGAGCCAGAAGGCCCTTACCCCCGCGTGGCCGATGCTCGCCCATGCCTTCCAGACGTGCCGTCGTCGGTGGAGTCGGGGTGACGCTCGCCACCGGTCTCGCGGGATGTAGCGCGCTCTCGGGTCCCGAACCGACCGTCGTCGACACCGAAGTCGACGAGGGTATCGACGCCCTGATCGGCGACACCGACATCTTCGTCACCGTACGGAACGACGGCGCCGCCGGAACCGTGAGCGTGACCCTCGAACTCCTCGACGGCGAGGGGACGGTCCTACTCGACGAGACGCAGACGACCGACATGGACGCCGACGAGCGAAAGCGCGTGACGTTCTCCGTGGACGTGCCGGAGGGAACGGAGGACGTACGGGCGAGTGCGAGTGCGGCGTAGGGAGTGGAAAGGGCGGTTACGACTTCGTGCTCGCTGACGCTCGCACAGGGCTCGGGCGGATTCGAACCACGAGGACTTCGCTTCGCTCGTCCTCTGGGCTCGAACCGCCCTCACGTCACGGATTTGTGACTCGCCGTTCGGCTCGTCACAAAATCCGAGTGGGCTCGGGCGGATTCGAACCACCGACTTCGGCCTTGTAAAGGCCGCGTCATAACCAACTAGACCACGAGCCCGCACCGGAAACACCGTCCCCCGACCGAATAACGGTTTCTGTCTCGACTCGCGAAACCCTTACCCTCGCGCGGGCGATTCGTCCAGTGTACGATGTCCAGTCGAGCGATCCGAGCCCTCCTCGTCGCCTGCCTCGTCCTCGGTGCGGGCTGTGCGGGGATGGAACCGGCGGCGCCGAGTGCGACGCCGACGCCGTCCGCGTCGGCCGACGATGGCGCCCCGAGTACCACGACGACGACGGCGCCCGTCTCGACCCCCGGCAGCGACTACGACACGGCGACCGTCGTCCTCCTCGACGCGAACGGGACGGAACTGGCGACGGTCGACGCCTGGGTCGCGGATACGTGGCCGAAACAGTACACCGGCCTGAGCGACACGGACGCGCTCGACGACGGGCAAGGGATGCTGTTCGTGTTCGACGGCGAGAGCGACCGCGCGTTCGTGATGCGCGATATGGCCTTCCCGCTCGATATGGTGTTCGTCGACGCGGACGGCACGATCACGACCATCCACCACGCGCCGGTGGAGTCGGACGGCGACCTGACGCAGTATACGGGGCGGGCGAAGTTCGTCCTCGAAGTCCCGATGGGCTACACGAACGAGACGGGCGTCGAAGTCGGCGACCGGATACGGATCGAAGATCGATGAGCCTCGACTCGCTCGCCGACCGCGAGGGCTGGCACGCCGAGGGGTTCGCGGCACGGGTCCACTACCGCGGCGAGGGCGAGCGGTACGCGGTCGAATACTACGCGCCGAGCGACTGCGTGCTCTACTGGAAAGTGAAAGGGGACGGGGAGACGGCGGTGCCCGTGGGGCGGAAAACGGTGCCCGATCCGCTCCGGGAACGCGTGCGAATGGACCTCGACGCCGCGGGGATCGATCCGGCGGTCGAGGCGCGGTCGCTATAGCTCCGCGACCAGTTCCTCGATGGCGCGGTCGATGTCCTCGATCTCCTCGGTCTGGTCGTCGATCTCGTCGGCGATCTCTTCGGTCTCCGTGACGACGCGTTCGGCGTCGTCGGTGACGTTCTCGGTCATGCTGGCGATTTCCTCGTGGCCGGCGGCCTGCTCGTCGGTCGCCTCGGCCACCTCGTCGATGCCGTCGTTCACCTCCGAAACGGAGGAGTCGATGTCGTCGAGGATGGCGAGGGCCTCGTCGGCGGCGTCGACACCCTCCCCGACGGCAGCCTGCGTCTCGTCGAGGCTCTCGGCGGCGGTGCTGGTCGAGGACTGGATACCGTCGACCCGGCGCTCGATGTCGGCGGCGTGTTCCTGTGACTCCTCGGCGAGGCTCTTGACCTCGTCCGCGACGACCGCGAACCCCTCGCCCGCCTCACCCGCTCGCGCCGCCTCGATGTTGGCGTTCAAGGCAAGCAGGTTCGTCTGGTCCGCGATGTCGTTGATGATCTCGACCACCTCGTCGATTTCGGCGACCGCCGCCTCGACGGCACGCACGTCCTCGACGACGTTCGTCGTCGACTCCTCGATCTGTTCCATGGCGGCCGCGACACGCTGGACCGCCTCGTGACCGTCGCCGGTTAGCTCGTCTGCCCGCTCGCTCGCCGCCGCCACCTGCTCCGCCGAGGACGCGACCTCCTCGACCGCGGCGCTCAGGTTGGAGATCTCGCTCGTCACCTCCGTCATGCGCTCGTACTGCTCGGTCGTGTGAGCCGTGATCTCCCGCGTCCGCTCGGCGATCTCCTCGGAACTGCCCTGAAGCTCCGCGAGGGAGGTCTGAATCTCGCTCGCCGCCTCGTGGTCGTACCCCTCCTGCCGGTCGATGTTCTGTTCGATCTCCCCGTCCAACTCCTCGCCGACGTCCGAATCGAGCGTCTCGGCAGCGTCCGACATGTCCAGCGGATGGCTCCGAACGGCAAAAGGGACGACGGTGAAGTTATTCCACATGATAATCTCCGGCGGGTCAACCTTTTGTCCGCGCGGACCCGAGAAGGGGCGATGGACGTCCCCGCGGACGACGACCCCTTCGAGGAGCAGCGGGAGCGGACGGCCAACCCGATGCGACGGCTGTTCGCCGAGTACGGGCGCGAGCAGGCCGGCCCCTTCTCCGTCGGCGTCGCCGCCAGCGTTCTCGCCCGCTTTCTCGACCTGTTGCCGCCGCTCCTCCTCGGCATCGCCGTCGACGCCATCTTCCTGGACGAGAGCGCGTTCGCCCTCCCGCTGGTGCCGACCGCGTGGCTCCCGACCGACCCCGAGGCGCAGTTCTGGCTAGTCGTCGGCATCGTCCTCTTCTCGTTTCTCGGCGGCGCCGGCCTCCACTGGGTCCGCAACTGGGGCTGGAACCGGTTCGCACAGTACGTCCAACACGCCATCCGGACCGACACGTACGACGCGATGCAGCGCCTGAACATGACCTTCTTCGCCGACAAGCAGACGGGGGAGATGATGTCGGTGCTGTCGAACGACGTCAATCGCCTCGAACGCTTCCTCAACGACGGACTGAACTCGGCGTTCCGGCTGGGCGTGATGGTCGTCGGCATCGCCGCACTGTTGCTCTGGATGAACCCGCAACTCGCCGTCGTGGCGCTGCTTCCCGTCCCGCTCATCGCCTTCTTCACCTACCGGTTCGTGAACACGATCCAGCCCAAATACGCCGAGGTCCGGTCGACGGTCGGACAGGTGAACTCCCGACTGGAGAACAACCTCGGCGGCATCCAGGTCATCAAGACGAGCAACACCGAGGGCTACGAGGCCGACCGGGTGGAGGACGTTTCGGGCGACTACTTCGACGCCAACTGGGACGCCATCGAGACGCGCATCCGCTTTTTTCCCGGCCTCCGGGTGCTCGCGGGCATCGGGTTCGCGCTCACGTTCACCATCGGCGGCCTCTGGGTGTTCCGCGGCGAGGGACCGTGGATCTTCACCGGCACGCTCCGTCCCGGCGAGTTCGTCGCCTTCATCCTCTACAGCCAGCGGTTCATCTGGCCCATGGCGCAGTTCGGGCAGATCATCAACATGTACCAGCGGGCGTACGCCTCCGCCGCCCGCATCTTCGGCCTGATGGACGAGGACGCGGGCATCGACGAGCGACCGGACGCCGAGGAACTCGTCGTCGACGCGGGCCGGGTCGAGTACGACGACGTGACCTTCGGCTACGACGACGACCCCATCCTCGAGGACGTGAGCTTCACCGCCGAAGGGGGCGACACGCTGGCGCTCGTCGGCCCCACGGGAGCGGGGAAATCCACCGCGTTGAAGCTCCTGCTCCGAATGTACGACGTGGACTCGGGATCGGTCACGGTGGACGACCGGGACGTGCGCGACGTGACCCTCGCCAGCCTCCGGAGCGCCATCGGTTACGTCAGTCAGGAGACGTTCCTGTTCTACGGGACGGTCCGAGAGAACATCACCTACGGAACCTTCGACGCGAGCGACGAGGACGTCGTCGCCGCGGCCAAGGCCGCCGAGGCCCACGAGTTCGTCACGAACCTCCCCGACGGCTACGACACCATGGTCGGCGAGCGCGGCGTCAAGCTCTCGGGCGGCCAGCGCCAGCGCCTCGCCATCGCGCGGGCGATGCTGAAAGACCCCGAGCTACTGATCCTCGACGAGGCGACCAGCGACGTGGACACGGAGACGGAGATGCTGATCCAGCGGTCGCTGGATCGACTCACTGCCGACCGCACCACGTTCGTCATCGCCCACCGCCTCTCGACGGTGAAAGACGCGGATCGGATCGTCGTCCTCGACGACGGTCGGGTGGTCGAACGCGGCACCCACGAGGACCTCCTCGCCGCGGACGGCCTCTACGCCAGCCTCTGGGGGGTGCAGGCGGGGGAAATCGAGGACCTCCCCGAGGAGTTCGTCGAGCGGGCGACGCGGCGGGGCGCCCGGACCGACGGCGTGGAGCTTCGCTCCGAGTCGAACGACGACTAGGGTCGCTCCACGAACTCGACGCCGCGAACCTCGAATCGAGCGCCGCCGCCCTCGCTCTCGGTCACGTCGACGCTCCAGCCGTGGGCGTCGGCCACCCGTTCGACGATGCGGAGGCCGAAGCCGGTGCCGTCCTCGGCGGTGGAGTACCCCGCCTCGAACACCGTCTCGCGCATCGATTCGGGGATGCCGTGACCGTCGTCGGCGACGTAGAACCCGTCGTCGAGAGCGCCGACGGTGACCGTCACGTCCGCGCCGCCGTGTTCGACGGCGTCGTCAGCCGCCGGCCGACTGCCCGAGGGACTTCGTCCCTCGCTGCCCGTGGAACCGTGTTCCACGCTGTTCGCAAACAGGTTCTGCAGGAGCTGTCGCAGCCGGCTCCGGTCCGCCCGGATCGCTCGCTCCGTCTCCACGACGAGTGTCGCGTCGGCGGTCGGAACGTTCGCCCAACAGCGCTCGGCGAGCGCCGCGAGATCGACCGACTCCAGTTCGCCGACGCCCTCGCCGCTCCGGGCGAGGATCAGCAGGTCGTCGATCAGCGACGCCATACGGTCGTGGGCGCGGCTCACGTGCTCGAGATGCTCGGTGTCGCAGTCATCGCGCGCCAGGCGCGTGCGGCTCTGCGCGATATTCAGGGGGTTTCGCAGGTCGTGAGAGACGATGCTGGCGAACTCCTCCAGCCGCTCTTTCTGTCGTTCGAGCGCCTTCCGCTCGGCCACGTCGACGTAGAGTGCGAGGGTGCCGACGATTTCGTCGTGGGCGTCGTGACGGGGGACGGCGTGCAGTACCGTCTCGATGACCGTCCCGTCAGCGGTCACGAGTCCCCGGTTCTCGCGCATGAACTCGCCAGTCAGCGCGCGGTCGTAGCCGCCGTCCAGTAGCTTGCGCCGCGATTCGGGCGTGTAAAACGACGCGAGTTCGGCGTCGACGACGTCGTCGCGGTCGTAGCCGAGCGTCTCGACGAACTGTCGGTTGCAGTCGTCGACGACCGGCCGGCCGTCCTCCACGCGCGTGACGACCGCCATGATCGGCGCTTCCTCGAACAGATGCCGGTACTTCGATTCGAGTTCGTCCGTCCGACGTTCGAGCTCTCGTTCCCGCTCCACGCGATCCGTGATGTCGGTGATGAATCCCTCCAGCACGTCCGTCCCGTTCGAGGACGTCACCACGCGACCGCGCTCCCACATCCACTTCGTGGTCCCGTCGGCGGTGACGATCCGATAGGTGACCTCGAACGCGTCGTCGGCCACGAGGCCCTCCTGGACGGCGTCCCATATCGCCTCGCGGTCCTCGGGGTGGAGGACGTCCTCGCCCCACGACACGTCGCCACGCTCCAGCTGTTCGTCGGTGTAGCCCGTGAGTCGCTCGACTTCGCCAGCGACGGCCTCCATCGGCCACCCGGACTCGTTGCGACAACGATAGACGACACCGGGGAGGTTGCTGATAAGCGTCTCCAGTCGCCGGGTCCGTTCGGTCAGCAGGCGACGGGAGCGGGTGGCGTCGACGGCGTTCTCGATCCGGTTGGCGAGCAGGTCGTACTGTTCGGCGCCCGTCCGCTTCCGAAGGTAGTCGGTGACGCCGGCCGAAATCGCCTCGCTGGCGACCGACTCCGACCCTTTGCCGGTAAAGAGGATGAACGGGAGGGTGTCGTGGTCCGCACGGACGCGTTCGAGGAACTCGATGCCGTCCCGGTCGGGTATCTCGTAGTCCGAGACGACACAGTCGACGTCCGTCTCGGCGAGGCGGTCGAGACCCTCGTCGACGCTCGTCGCCGTCTCGACGACGAACCGGTCGTCCGCGCGTTCGAGAAACGTGGCCGCCAGCTCCACGAAGTCCGGGTCGTCGTCGACGTGGAGGACGCGTATCGGTTCGAGCCCGTCGCGGTCGTCGGCGGTGTCGTCCGACATACAGTACGCTCCATGAGAACAGTCACCACGATGTACCCTAAGCGTATCGGCGAGGGGGGGACGGCCGGGCGTTGAAGGCCCCCGACCCCGAGGATGCGGTATGCACCTCAGCGACGCCACCTGGACGGACGTTCGCGACGCCGACGCCGACCTCGCCCTGTTGCCGGTGGGGAGCACCGAGCAACACGGCCCCCACGCACCGCTGGGCACCGACGCCTACCACGCCGAGACGGTCGCCGAAGCGGGCGCTGACCGGCACGACGAGACCGTGGCCCTCGCCCCGACGATTCCCGTCGGCGTCGCCGAGGAACACCGACGTTTCGACGGGACGCTCTGGGTGTCGCCCGACACGTTCCGGAGCTACGTCCGCGACGTGGTGGGCAGTCTCGCCCACCACGGGATGGATCGGGTGATCGTCGTCAACGGCCACGGGGGGAACGTCCCCGCGCTCGGGGAGGTGACGGCGACGATTTCCCGCCACGACGACGCCTACGCCGTCCCGTTCACGTGGTTCGAGGCGGTCGGCGACCGTAGCTCGGAGATGGGCCACGGCGGGCCGCTGGAGACGGCACTGCTGCGGGCGACCCACCCGGAACTCGTCCGGGAGGACCGGATCGACGAGGCCCGGGCAGGCGCGAGCGACGGCTGGGGCGACTGGGTGTCGAGCACGAACCTCGCGCACGACTCGGCGGAGTTCACCGAGAACGGGGTCGTGGGCGACCCGGGGACGGGCGACGCCGAACTCGGCGACGAACTGCTGGACCGGGCGGCCGAGGCGCTCGACCGCCTCCTGACGGCCGTCGCCGACCGCGACGTGTCGGGGTAGGTTACTCCTCCGTCTCCTCGTCTTCGAACTCCTGAAGCGACCCGCGGAGCTCCGGAATCGCGTTGGTGAGGTCGCTCACGTCGTCGTGGGCCTCGCCGATGGCGTCGATCAGGGATTCGAGGTCCTCGATGGCGGCCGCGAGGTCGGCGGCATCCTCGAAAGCGTCGGCGCGTTCGCCCATCGTGTACCACTTCTTCGCCTGCCGGAGGTGTTCCTCGGCGTCGCCGGCGTCGAGCGCCGACCGGAGGCCGTTCAGGACGCCGAGGACGTTGTCGGCCTCCGTCTCCCAGACGTCGGCCGCGGCGGGGAGTTCCGCGCGCGCCTGGTCCAGATGCTCCTCCACGTCCGCGCGCATCTCTTCCGCCGCTTCGCCGAAGAGCTCGTCGTCGCCGAGCGTCGTCTGACTCATATCCGCCGATTCGCCGGCGTGTGAGTTAAACGCACGCCCGAAAGTGAAAGTGAAACGGCGGGGTTCGACCGGGTGATTCGGCTATTCGACGCCGACCAGCCGCATCAGCGGGTAGCCGTCCTCCATCTCCATCGCGGTCCGGACGACGACGCCCTCGTACTCGATCCGCATCTCCACCTCCATGAACCGGCCGGTGAGTTCGACGTAGCCGTGGTCGTCGGTGGCCTCGGCGAGGGCGTCGGCGTCGATGTCGACCGACACCGACGCACAGAACGGCTGGTTCTCGATGGCCTCGGCCATGGCGCGTTCGAGGCTGGGAGCGCTGTCGGGCGAGACGGGGGTGCCCGCGAACTGGTGATAGAGCGAGCCGAACTTGATGCCGGCCTCGAAGCAGGCCTGCTGCGCGTCGGTGACCATACCGTCCGGTCGGTCCGGCGGGGCGTAAGCCCTGTCCATCACCCCGAACCGGTCCTTACTTGAGTTCGGTCGTCCTCTTGACGCCCGAATGGACGACCCGGTGTTACTGACTGGCGCGGGCGGGCGCGTCGGGCAAGCCATCCTGAACGGGATCGGCGACGCCCACGAGTGGCGACTGCTCGACCGGGAACCGCTGTCGAGCGACCGGCTGCCGGCCGGCGTCGACGAGGACGACGTGATCGTCGCGGACGTGACCGACGACGAGGAGATGGCCGAGGCGATGGCGGGGGTCGGCGCCGTCGTCCACCTCGCGGGCGACCCGCGGCCCGAAGCACCGTGGAACTCGGTCCTCGAGAACAACATCGACGGGACGCAGACGGTGTTCGAGACGGCCGTCGAGGCCGGCGTCGAGAAAGTCGCCTTCGCCTCCTCGAACCACGCTGTCTCGGCCTACGAAACCGACGCGCGCACGCCCGAGATGTACCGCACCGACGACGACTACCGCCTCGACGGCACGGAACTGCCCCGCCCCGGCAACCTCTACGGGGTGAGCAAGGCCGCGGGCGAGACGCTCGGGCGCTACTACCACGACGCCGAGGACCTCTCCGTCGTGTGTGTCCGCATCGGCAACCTCACCGAGGGGCACCCGCCCCGCAACTACGAGCGCGGACAGGCGATGTGGCTCTCCTACCGCGACTGCGCCCACCTCTTCGACCGCTGTATCCGCGCCGACTACGACTACGAAATCGTCTACGGTATCTCCGACAACGAGCGCAAGTACTACGCCATCGACCGCGCGAAGGAGGTGCTGGGGTACGACCCGCAGGACGACTCGGCGGAGTATACGCTGGCTGGCGACCCGAAAGACGGGGCGTAGTTTTCACTTGTTTGTGGCGCATAACTGAATGAGTCACACACCAGTGATCTGTGGGTGTCTGTGACCCCCCGCGTTCGTATCCATACACGCTGTGTCGGCGGGTAGTCGCCATCCGTCGGTTCGTTTGTAGATGATGTCTCTTTGATTGAAAATACTACCGACAATCCAGACTCGCAGATCAGACTATACCGCCAATAACAGAGAGATCCCAGCGTAAACGCAGATAACGACACCACCACCCAATAGGAAACCAGTCACTGCACGCAATCTGTTGGTGCTTTCTCGATGCCCAAACATTTGCGTTGTCCCATCGATCCCGCCTGGGAGAAGCAATACCACTCCGACGGCAACCAACACAACGGGAGAAATAGGTTTCCAGATAGGAACCCCCGCCATTACCAGTAATCCGCCAAGATACATCGTCGTACACCGCGCACAAAGTCCGAAGTGTCGTCCCTGATAGCAGAATGAACGGTCAGGACGAGAGTGGCAAAGAGGGTATGAGCGGAAGACTTGAGACGCGCGAAATATCTTGTTGAGCAGGTTGCCCATCTATTCCGAGTCCAACCCAGTACCGCAGTCGTGACAGTAGTTGTTGGTGCGTGGGTTCCGCCACCCGCAGTTTGAACAGATCTGTTTGGGTTTCGATGATGAACTCTGCTGTTGTTGCTGGCTATTTGTGTCGAGATCCATGTTGTGGTCACGGAAGGTCCGTCTAAACACTACCCCCGATCTTGTTATCGTGAGCCATGCTGCTCCTGCAGTCATCAGGCCAAAAATAGTCCCTGCCTCGGGTGAGGCTGGCATCATAGCCACACCAATTATTGTACCCAGAATGAATAGGCCAAATACAACCGCGCCTCGAAGCGTCGGATCGCCTCTTAAATATAGTGGCTCCTGGCCCTCAGGAATGTTTTCTGCCTCTCGCTCCATCTTTTCCTCATGATATCTTCTTACTTCGGCCGCATTGGATTTGTCAACCTGATCAAAAGTGAACTGATTATCAGGGGAGTCACTCATCGCCGTCGCTGCCCTCCGTTTTGAAAGAAAATCCGCAGTCTCCGCAGTAATCTGCCTCGGGTGGATTTTCCATCCCGCAATCAGGGCAAACACGCTTTGGGCCGTCATCATCATTTCCAGTCACAATCTGTTGTTGCTGTTGTTGTTGTTGTTGACAGCAACATCCGAGGAACCCCAACAATAGGAGAGAGATAGGTGACCCGATCAACCATATAAACTCGGTAGTGGTCATGTCGTGTACCTATTTTGTCTGTGAAATAAAGGTAAGGGATAAAACGCAACCACCACCCAATAATGTTGTCTAAATTATGTATCATTGATTTCCAATCTGGAGTCTTATCCAAGATTAACCAGTATTTCAATAAATAATGGTAAGCTGTATGGCTTCATCCGAAAGTCGTACAACGCGGCAGTTGCACCCAAAATGCTACACTTGGGATCTGTAGCTTCCTGTTCCTATTTCCCCTGTCGCACCGCTTAGTTCACCAGCATATGATTCAGAAGGTATGAATAATCCATATCAACAGTAGCATTATCTAATACTGTGTTGCTGTAAGAATATACCCTCACCCAGAAACGTTGTATAACTCCTTATTGGCACACGTAAGGGGGTTGTTAGTTCCCTTCTGTGTAGTCGTGGATATCAGAGACACCCTGTTCCCAGTCTAATCCACCTCCCTTAGTCGTCGGGGAAAGAACCGCTCCCACAGGGAATGATGCGATATGTGGGATAGCCACGTTGAGGTATGCTGGCTTCAACGTCACATGGCTCGGTGGTTCGACGGTGCCGATGACGCGGTTTCAGCGTCGTTGGTGCCAGGGGGTTTGCTTGTCCGATTAGCTCGGAGATCCCGCACTTCGTTATCTAAAATGTCGGGGGCAAGGCACTTAAAATATGTGGACAACTGAGGGATTAGCGGCGACTCTTATGCAGATGTGACATCTTAGACCTTTTATAAGATTTATCCAGGAAATTTTGATGAATATAGGCCCCTGAATATGCTGAAAGCCACAAATACAGTCATTATCATGTTCAAAGAATTTTTACGGCGGGGAGCCGAATATAGTACCAAGACCGACATCTATGCTCTCCGATGTAGATGCCTCTGGAGCGAGGCGTCTCTGTGAGTTGAAGGATCGCGGTGAACCCCGCTATGAACGGCGTTCACCGAGAAGTTGACACCAATTGGGAACTTGGATGTCATCTTCTCATTGGCGCTCCGAAATCAAAAGATCATCGTCTCTCTGTCGATAGAGACGGTGGCCGAGAGTGGCACCTCGGGGTCGGTTGACACTATCAACGTATGTCAGCCAACGACGACAGCCGCGATAGCGGCATTGAGAGTGCAGAGTACGGACAGCCCCGAGTTGAGCCGTGGAAGGACGAAGACCGTCTACGCCGACTCTACCATGAAGAGGGTAAGAGCCAGTATGAGATCGCTAATCAGTTCGATATCAAGCAGCCGACGGTCAAATACTGGATGAATAAATTTGGAATCGACACCCGCCCCTCAAACCGTGAAAAGGATCGCCAGTCCATCTATCGGTTTGTCGACGATGATGGGAAGATCATGTTACTCGAACGTGATGACGAGGGGGTCAACTATCTCGTTTATATCCACCAAGTCGTCGCCTTAGAAGATTTCCACGCCAAGGACGTGTTCAAGAAGGGGAACGATGTCCACCACCTGTTGGGCTCTCCTCACGCCATCGACGTGCCCGAGAACCTAACTGTTCTATCCAAATCCGAGCATGTCCGTCAACACGCCGAAGGGACGGCGACTGACGATCCCGAGACAGTCCTTCAACACATATTCGACGAATTTGATCCCGAACTTGAGATCGACGAATCCGATGATAATGCCGACACGGATACCGATGATGGAGGGATCGAAACGTGAGCGAACTCAGTCTTGCCGATGCGAAGAAAGCTACACGAAAGGCGGCGAGAGAGCAGGTCTCAAAGCCTGCTTACTATGGTCCATCATCGGAAACATCCGAACCGTCTCTCTCCGACTCCACAACAGAGGAGACGGAACCCGCTGATCCTGGTCGAGTCGATCATAAGTCCCGCCGTCAGACCCGACTCGCACATCCGAGCTACGACGTGCAGAATCTTCCCAAACCGTTGGTAGAGTGCGGGTGCGGCAGCTGTCCTGACGCCTGCGATCCACTCTACGACGACAGAACTTCTTTCAGAAATTTCTACGCCCAAGAGGAGTGCCCTCTTCCTCAACCGATGACGCTGAAGCGGGCACGGGAAGCGTACTTGGTCTATCAGGTATCTTCCTACAACTCCGATGACCGAACCTCTGCCTTAGAACGGACTCGCGTCAAGCATGGCAAGCTCCTCGGTGCGGAGCGAGATACCTTCCAGCAATTTGAGGACGTAACTCAAATCTTTCTCTCGCTTCGCCTGTCGCCCATCGGACGGAGCGGACGATGGTTGGAACCTGTGAAACTCGACAATCGACTCCACGACTCGTGGGGCAACGTCCGCGATGTTCTCGACTACCACCTTCGAGACTACGACTCGGAGTACGTGGCGATCACAGCAACGACTGTCTCGGCGGCAACACCCCATCGTCACGTCCTTGTCTACGTCGACGACCCTGACGACGAGGTAGCTGTGGAGGTAGCACAAGCTGCTGTCGACTCTCACGTGCGGAACACAGACGGTGCGTTTGCAGAGGATCATCCCGTCGAACCAGGAGAGCGAGACGCGGGGATGGTACTTCATGACCCGCCGAGAGCTGATGAGGTATCCGAAGATACGTGGCTCTATGTGTTGGACCAGCGAGGTCGTGAGGCGTTTCCCATGACGGCGGCGACCATGCAGTATGTGGCGAATCAACGCCCGCACTGGTCGCTTGCACCCTTCTGCGAGGACGGCAAGACGGGCGACCCCCAGTCAATCAAACTGGAAGGTGGAGCAATAGCGTGGGCGACTCCGCACAATTGGTTGACGAGTAGCAGGGGGTTCAAGATGTAGATCACAGAGCCTCTGTGGAGAAAATATAATGATCCGCTCATATCACCTACTACTGATAGTCTGTGATCAAGCGGATCGGACCGTGAGGACACATTTTACGTGACCAATCACCCTCCAATTTATACGATTTTCTAACCGTATCTTATACTCATTCGGCATTATTGTTCAAAATCATCTATTAAACTTTGGAGTGAAATTGACGAATCTCTCAGTTCGCTCTGTTGCTCTTTGAGTTCGTCCAGCTCATATACAGCATTTATTCCCATGTCATCCACGCGGATCTCCTCTAAACCACGTTCTTCAGCTTCAGCTATCAGTGTACGAATAGACCCGTGATTTCTATACTTGTCAAATTCGGCACGACTTGCCTTGCCGTTTAGTATTCTTTCTTTGAGTTCTGGTTGGCTAAACTCTATGATTTCAAAATCTATGTTTACTAATGCGGAACCCACTGTCTCGCTACTTGACCACCTGAAACTTGATTTAATTGCAGAAGATATTATCTTTTCAAATAGATCAGATTCCGACAAGCCCTCTGAATTATTCGATATCGCCTGACAACAGCGAAGACCGAAAGAGCATATCTCCTTCGCTAAATGTACATTTGACGGCCCCAAGTTTTTGAATATGGTATCTATCTCATCTTGGTCATAAAGTTGAGATATTCCCTCGATATCGTAAATTGATTGTTTTATTCTTTGTCTGATCCTGTATCTCAAGTCTCTCTCTGCTTGTTTGTCAAGTTCTAATCCACCCCTGATGTACTTTCGATCACGGGTCGTCAGTATTCCCCTTTGCCTGTCAGCAGTAACCCACTCGACATCCTCAGGCTCTACTACATCATCTGAAATACCGTTGATTTGCATTCGGCTTGCGTTAGCTTGCATCACCTTAGCAGCAATCAACTGCTCTGACGGGGCAAGTTTCCAAATTGGAGTCTCAGCATCAAAGTCATCGGCCGAATCATTGTTATTGGTTACCATAGTTTTTAGATACAATGTTTTTCTATTTTCGTCGTCTCTACCTTCGATAGACTTTTGGAAAAAGGTAACGAATAGTTGACTCGATACCACGGCTGAATGGCCTCTGTTGACCTCACAACAGCCAGATTGTGGGTAAACGAGGGTTTCCATACCGTCCGTGGTAGAAACAACGATGAATCGAGACAAGCGGGAAGCCGTCATCGAGCGGGATCGAGGCCAGTGTGTCAACTGTGGTGCCTCGGGTCCCGACACGACCCTCGACGTGCATCACATCGTGCCGCGTGGCCGAGGTGGGTCCGATAGGCTGTCCAATCTTGCCCTCCTCTGTCGCCAGTGCCACGATGCGGCTCACGACGAGGCGACGGCTCCCACAGTCCAGTTCAGTAGCACAGGTCAAATGCGTAGCGACTCGTTCAAAGCGTATCTCCGATTCTTCTCGGAGCTGCCGACAGCGCAGTTCGACGCCGAGGAGAAGGTTTGGCGCATCCCGAAAGCGGACTTCGAACGAGTCTTGCAGTCCATAGATGCGCCCCACAAGTCGAACGCTGTCGCTGACGGAGGTGACGCATGAGCCAGCAGACTCTCGGGCAGTTCCACAATGAGACTCGGTGTCCGACGTGTGGGCGTGACGACTTTGAGGACGAACGCGGGATGCGGATTCACCACAAGCTTGCTCACGACGAATCGTTAGCCGAGCGGGAGGACAGATATCGATGCCCCGAATGTGGTCGGGAAGTAGAAACGAAACGCGGACTCAGTAACCATCTATCGAAGGTCCATCCCAAGACGTGGGAGCAACTACAGAGTGAGGGAATGGTTCTGATCGTCCACCACGGCGAGTAGTCGTTTACCACTTCCCCACGACGATGCTGTGAGAGGGGTATCGGCACCGTTCAAAACCGCTCACGATTCCCAAGAATGTAGCCCATGAGTACGATTGAAAGCGTTCCGAAGAACGTCTCAATCATCATCACTACTTGCGTCGTCGTCCCTGAAGGGACTCTCGGGGGGGCAACCGTGAACGCCAATACACTATAAGAGACGTTCTCTGAGAAACTGCTCTCAACACCTGCATTCACATACACTCCCGTTGAAATCACAAACAAGAGTATCATCCATCCGACCAAATTACCAATTTGAACACCGTAGCCAGTAAAAATTCGCGAGGGAAGCGATCCGAGGTATCTGCGATTAAACCACCCATCTGACATTTTTGCTTCGAGACTTCGGATACGGCGCTCTTGAACGTACATGTTCCGAGCTTTCCCGACTAATCCGTGGTCACTAAAGACAGTCTTCAGGTTGTGGCACGCGCGTGCTGTCGAATCCAGGTCACGACTATCTTTGTCCAACCTCTTGCATGTTGTTCTACCATCAACCGAAATATCCTCAATATTGGCCTCCCGTAGATCTGACTTAGATAAGTTCGAACCAGCGAGATTTGCGTTAGAAAGATTTGCCTTACGAAGGTTTGAACCAGAGAGGTTCGTGCCAGAGAAATCTTGATTAGAGAGGTCTGTTTCAGAAAGGTTCGCACCATTGAGATTCACATTACTGAGATCTGTATTGGCGAAGTTTGCATCGGTTAGAGTCGCAGTCCCAAGGTACGCGTCAAATTCAGCATCAGTGAGGTCTGCGTTGGCAAGCGTCGCAGTACCGAGGTTTACCTTGGTGAGTTTTGCGTTGGTGAGATTCGCATTAGTTAGAGTTGCAGTTCCGAGGTTCACAGTGTCGAAATGTATATTACTGAGGTCTGAATTGGTGAGATCCGCAGCAGCGAGATCCACATTGTTCAGATCGGCATTGATGAATATCGTCTCCTTGAAATTCGCGCTACTGAAATCAGCATTGGTGAATTCTGCCCCCTCAAAATCTGTTCCACCAAAGTCTGCTTCGTGGAACTCACCACCAGAAATACTCACATTCGATGCGTGGCTCTGGCGCATTGCGACATTCTCCAGAGAAAGATCATCGCTAATATCAACTCCTTGTAAATTTGCCCCGTCAAGTAACTCGACATACGGGGAGGTTTTCTCACGCGTTTCCGATGGAGTACAAGCACTTTTGAGTGCTTCAGCAGACTTCTCCACCTTGTCTGGATCGGCGTGCCAGATACATCGATCAACTTTATTTGAGGCAGTCTCTCTCCAACAGCAACTTTGTTGATCTGGGGAATCACTGACCTCGTAATCTTCAGGCCACGTGTAGCCACATCGGTCAGACGGTGGGGTTCCCATGCTGATTGTATATTCACATGACCCTACAAACTTGTTCTGGAGACTACACGTGAGCTTTCGAGCCGATACTCTAAGTGCAGTCAAAAGATGAGTACAGAGCGAAGGTTCAGCAACCACCCTTGAGGATTTATGCCGAGATGTGGGAGCGACTTCAGAGAGAAGGAGTGATGCTGACCGTCGACCGCGACGGGTGAATCTGTAAACCCTTTCTCGGGCTGGCACTCATATCTACGTCATTAGCATACGCGAAGCCGAGAATTTGAACCAGACATGCCATAATGTTTTTAATTTGATCCTACGAATCTAACATATGTCGATAGACAATCTTCGGAACCGCATCTACAAGCGACTCTATAGACTGGAATCGTGGTTTCAAGATCGGGCCACAAGGTTGTTTGCATGGTTATATCGACGCCCTGTTGAGAGTCGTGAAACGTACGAAACCGTTGGAGGGGACGAAGTTGATGCATATATGTTCTCTAATGAGTCGATGCTATTCGGTCAGCATACACCGTTTGGGACGATTCTTTTAAACAAGCATCTGCTATCCGATGTCTCGGGACAAACCGAGACTCATGTTGTCCAGCACGAACTGAGTCACAGAGATCGAAATTCCGTAATCAGGGGTCTCTGGTGGGGAATTATTTTCTCGATGGCTGTGGGTATCGCGTATGGACTCTATGGTGGCTTGCTGGTACTGTTGGGCGTTTCTGTGGGCGCGTTAACCAAATTGTTCGCCTATTCTGCGATACTCGTGGTTACTGGCATTATTGTGAACCGTTTGGAGGAAACGAAGGCAGAATTGGACGCACTCCACGCGCTGGGTGAAGGTGATTTCCGAGCCGCACATGAGGAGATCAGCACTATTGGTGAACGATCAGTAGTGGGACTAATCCTCGGGGTACTATTCTATCCAAACCCCGAGACAACAATCTCTCTCTACAACAAATTTCAGCAGATTGGATTATACGGGGAGTAGCAATCCTGCGTATTCACGACTGATAGACAACCGCGCATGGGTGAACAGTACCTGATCGAAGTCCGTACGGGCGGACACCTGAAGCAACGGCTTCGGGACATCATCTACGACGTAGCCGACGAGTTTGGTGTCCGCGGAGCCGTTGATCCCCGTCCAGTACCACATATCACGCTGTTTGGTCCATACGACACCGATGACGGTCCCGAAGTCAAACGCCGCCTCTTGGATACGTTCGAGGACTTTGACGCCGTCCCGTACCGCATCGATGGCTTCGGAACCTTCCCCGACACGAAGGTCATTTACGCGAACATCATCCCCTCACCTGAATTACGGTCCCTCCGTCGGTCAATCTCTCGCCAACTCCGTCCAATCTGCGAGGGATATCCGAGTTACGACGAGGACTGGTTCTACAAGTTTCACATTACCGTTGCTTTCCGCGATGTAGGCGAGCAGTTCAACGACATCCGTCGGTACGTTCGAGAGCAATACAATCCACAGTTCGATGCCTACGCAACGCGAGTCTCGAATCTTGACCGACGGTCGATGCTCTGGGAGTACGACATACCCCGAGGGACAGTCCTCGATCCCGACACGGCGACGACTGCCGAGGCGTGGCAGCAAACTGAGCAAGCACTTGATCAACACCGTTCCTCCGACGATCACGACGACCTCGAACCTACTCCAAATGTCGTCGGGCGGGCGTTCTCCAAATGGACCGCCCGTCTCAAGCGCGAGTGGTAAACGCTGACCGTCGGCAACGACGAGAAGTTCCGCCTATTGGTTTGTTGTGGCATCCCTTAGATGGGAGCTGTTTCCATAGCCTCTATTCATTCTCTGTCGGTTCAAAGCAAAACAACGTCCGCTGCGGAAGCCAATACTGCCTTCTATAAAATAGCATAAGAGAGGCACTCTACCCTTCTTCTTTGATCCATCGTCTTTGTTGATACCGCCGCTGATGAACAGAGTTGAATCTATTTACACCCAAAGTGTGTTCCACGCTTGAATAAGAAGACTGGCCAAAGCAATCAAGACAATAACTATCGCTCCCCTAGTCACCCATGGTTCCCGACGTTCGCGGGCATTGTTTATGTGGACGACTGTCTCTTTGTGATCTTGTGAAACGTCATCTTGGTCTCCATACGTGAATGTGTAATGTATCGGATAATTCCCAGAATCAACATCTTCTGAGGTGAACAGTTTTATTTGAAGAAATGGACATTCAGCAAAGGTGACTTCGCTTGTTAATAGAGGGTAGGCACAATCCTTGTCACGAAATGGTGAGAATAATTCAGGTTCAATAATAGCTGTCGCTCCCCATTCTCCAACACGATGTTCCTCTTGCGGAGTTTGTGTACTATAAATAGCAGGAGGTTCAGAGTCTTCTGCTAACCAAATACTGTAATTTAGTTCCCCCTTCCTTTCTTCTTTTGTAATCAAATCTGGATAAGGATAATTTATTTGCAACTTAGACTGAGAAACTCCCCCATATCCGTTAACATACAGATCAATTTCAATTGTGCCTCCAGGATCGACATTTGATTTCTTAGGTACTGGGATAATCGTATATTCTGGAGGAGTACCCTGCATTTCTTCCCACGCATCTTCAAGAATATCAATTTCACCAGTATCTGGATCGCGGACAGGATTCGGCGTCTCAGCTGTGGCATTGCTAGTCATACACATGTAATTCTATGTGCTATCCCCCGTTAAATGTTAGTAAATTGGTTTGTTTGGCAACTGAATATAGAAATAATCCGCACCTTCAATGGCGATGGTAGTATGTAATTATAATTACTTATACGTCGAACCTTGATTGGTGTCTGTCGAAATTTTCCATTACGTGTCTGGACAGACTACGTGACGTGTTGTGCTTTCCTCAACACCACTGTGTTTGGACTCTCACTTTCTTCAACGCCTCATTACAGCCCTACATGCGAATCCCCGTCGGTCATTAGTCCCTATGGAAAGACGTGGCCCGTGGTCACCCATTTTAAGTAATTCACCCCGTGTGATAATCGGTGTCAGTTTGTCGTGATGGACCCCCTCCCCCCGTTGTGGGGACCTTCCCCCTCGTTCTCTATTCGTGACGGTGGGGGTCAGACGATTGCCGATTCAATACTATCCAGAGACATTGAAGCGGTTCTCTTGGCGAACAATTAGTGCAAGATGTACTCACCTCTTTGTTCGAGTTGGGGATATTAATATCTTGTCTGAGAAATTATATATTCTCTCCGACCAAATAATCAGACACAGCATGGCTGCGCATTCACCCGACGATATTAGAGAAAAAGTCACGGAAATTGAGGTCGTGAGCATCAGCGAGCCAGAAGAGGCGTCTAACGAGCGTGGTAACCACGAGGTTGATGTAGCTGTCACCATGATGGGTGTCGTCACTGAACGATACCGATTCCAATTTTTTCGACCACCTGAAAATGCCGACTTCCCCAGTTACGGAAGCGGGCCTATCAGTATGACAGAGGGTGCAAGCCCATCTAAATACTATAACGAGGCGAGATTCAAAGCAGCAGAGGAGCTCGCTGAATATACTAATACATCTGTTGAATTAAGCGTAGAGCCAGCGAGCGAGTTGAAAGAAATAGAGGAGCAATACGCCGAGTAGCTCCTGTTTGAATTGAATCAAACAGTACGGGCGCTTGAAACTCAGCTCACAGCCGTTTGAGAGTTGAGATAGTGTGTTCCTATCTCTCCTTCGTGCATCGGATACTGGGGCGGGATTCTAACTTCTACTAACTTTTGGAGCCCTCTGTCCGAGAGAGCCCACCAGCGGTGGTACTTTTTCCAACTTCTATCTCTCCCCGAGTTTGCGGTGGTGAGCGTGTCGGCGTGCGTGGTTGGGACGCGCAGGCTGTGCGAGCCGCAGGCACGCACAGCCGAGCACCCGCACCCCGCACCGACCGCTCATGTTCTCCTTTCGTTTCGGGGAACTCTATCATCCCAAGAGATTCGACAACCGTTCTTTGAGCGGCTTGTATTGCCATCCGCAACGGTGGCACGTCAGGTAATCGTCGTCCTCGTGTCGACGGACGTATTCTTGGCAATTCGGACACGTCCCCTCCTCAGGGGTTGTCTCAAAGTATTCGGACTTCTTCCGAGAGAAGACGTGAACGTGGTTGCCATGAACAGATGAGACAACCAAATAGACGTAATTGTCTCCATGATAGGTGTTTTGCCGCGCTTCAAAACCTACTCCTTGGTGTATTCCGTCGGAGTGTGCCGCCTCAACGATCCAGTCATCAGGGTTTTTGTAGTGATTCCAACCTTCCTGCTCAACCGCGCTAATCAATTCTTCCTCGTCCTTCTGACGTTGCCCGTGACCGTTAGGCATAGCTGAATTAATGATCAACAGCCGCTAAACTATTCTGCCGATGACAGACACGATCTGTCTCCGAGGGACCTTCTTTCGTAGCGTGAGCCGCAAGTTGCGTCGAAAGAATCGGTGTCCGCAGGGGTGATTAGATATTCTGGATGAATTGCCGCCGTTGCTCTGCCTTTTCATCCTCTGTACGACGGTCGTAATGTTGGTCTAACACGTCCTGCGAGACGTTCATCCGATCCGAGACGATTTTCTCGGGGACATCTTGACGAAGGTGGTGTGTGATTGCCCCACGACGGATGGGATGCCCTGACACCGTCGACGGGCACTTACACGCCTCATTCGTCCGCTGTGCCGCCTCACAGTCGTCGGGGACTTTGCCATGTGGACAGTCCCGACCCGTCGCACAGGGACGTGTCACGGCGTAGATGTTCCGTCGGATCGTGTTCTTTGTCGCCCGCCCCTGACTCGTCGTGAACAGTGGCTCCCGTTCGTGGTCGTCGGTGACGTTGTGGCGGTGCTCTCCGATGTAGTCGTCAACGACTTCACTCACCTCTGGTGACAAAGCGATGAACCGCTTCCCTGCCTCTCCGTTCTTGAGTGGGGTGTCTGTCTCGGGGCGGTGACGGACACGAAGTCGATCACGTTCGCCGTCAAAGTCACTCACGTCGAGTCCGTGAGCCGTCCCCGTCCGAATCCCAGTGTGCCATAGGAGAGACATGAGAGCGTGGGTACGACTTCCATAGTGGTACTTCCGCAAGTACGAGAGGATCGCCGTCGCGTCGTCGGAATCGAGTGTTTCCGTCCGTGCGTTTCTATTACGGTCGGGAAGCACGATGCGCTCGGCGGTGTTCGGGGCAACGGCGTCGATCCCCTCACAAAACACCACGAACTGACGCACAGTACTCAGGTAGATGCTGAGCGTTGACTGTGCGAGGTTCTCCTTGATCGAAAGTTGGTACTCGTGGACGGTGCGGGCTGTCACGTCGTTCATGTTCGTTATCTCTTCCTCAGCGCAGAAGTCCACGAACGATCCGACGTGTTTGTCGTGTAGTTCGAGGGACCGCTCGGCAAGTTCGTCGCTCCGTGATTTCAGGTAGAGACGCTTTGCTTCGCTCGGTTCGAGTGGTTCCAGTCGGTGCGTCTGTGTATTCGCCTGTCGCGTCTCGTTGGTTCGGCTCATGAATTGATCCGAACCGACGGATGTCGACACCCACGCCGAGGGCCTCGCCGTGGTCTGTGTCCGCATCGGCAACCTCACCGAGGGGCACCCGCCCCGCAACTGCCGAATCGTCTACGGCGTCGTCGGCTTCGTGAAAGCGAAGTCGACTACCGAAACGCCGTCTCGTCGGCGTGAGATTCCGACAACGAGCGCAAGTACTACGCCATCGACCGCGCGAAGGAAGTGCTGGGGTACGACCCGCAGGACGACTCGGCGGCGTATACGCTCGGCGGTGATCCCATCGAGGAGTCGTAGCGGCGGAGACGAAAACTACTCCCGTCGGACGGACCAGAACCCCGTATGGACCGACAACAACTGATGGCGCTCGTCCTCGCGGGCCTCATGCTGTTCTCGTCGCTCGCGTACGCCGTCTCGCTGTTCTGATACGGATCGTTGTAACTGTTTACCGGTAGTTCACCGAGACGGGCCGGCGAACCACCGGTAATGACTTACACTGAACCGTATGAGTCGTGGCGCTCGGCGGCCGAGTTCCCGGCCGCAAGTTACCAGAATCGAAAATCGGGGGCGAGCGATTAAGTCGACCACTCGATCAGAACGGGACGGAAGCTATCATGCGACGAACGTGTCCGTTCTGTGGGGAGCGAGTCGAAATTCTGCCCGAACACCTCGAAGACTGCCAGGAGGCGCCGCGGGACGACCCGCGGGTGTCCTAGGGCCCGAACAGGCCGTCGACGTCCGCGTACTCCCGTTCGCGGCGCTCGACGTGGTCGGCGAGCCGTCGGTAGACGAGCGAGCGCTCGGCGTCGGCGGTCACGAACTCCATCACGAGGGTGGTAAAGAGCGTCCGCTCGTCGCCCTCGATTTCCTCGCGGGCAAAGTCGGCGGCGCGGTCGATGGGTGCCGGATCGTAGCCGTCCGCACCGGCGAGGACCCGCGCCGCCACGGCGGCGGCCTCGAACCGCAGGTCGGCGAGCGCGAGCGCCCGGCCGTCGTAGCGAAGCGGCGGCGGCCGGCGGCGCTCGATCACCTCGGGATCGGCGGCGAGCGTCGACAGCGCGCGCCGGATCGGGTCGAGAGCGACGCCCCGGTACGGGGAGGAGAGGTCGGATAGGTAGTCGCCGGCGCTCCCGGCGAGACCCGTCGCCCCGCTCCAGTTGCGGGTGCGGGCGTGGTGGACGGCGGCGGTGAACTGGATCAGTCCGTGGAGGAACCGCTCGTCGTCGGTGTCGTCGTCGAGGGCGAGCCACGGGTCCTCCCACGCGTCGTGGGCGGCGTGGTACCGGCCGGCGTTGTAGATGGCGACGCCGGCGCGGAGCGACGCGTCCATACGATCCGTTGGCCCCCGAGCCCCAAAAACCGCGCCGTCGCAACCTACAAATCGCGTCGGACGGTACCGTACACCATGGACGAACGCACCGAGAGCGACGGCCTGACCGACCGGGAACGGGAGGCGCTTCACGAGGTGGAACTGGGCGTCGAGAACCTCCACCGGGCGCACGGCCACCTCGTCTCCTTCCATCACAGCACGGGGCGGGCGATGGACCACCTCGCCGTCGCGGAGGAGTTGCTCCGGGAGGCCGGCCGCGAGGAACTCGCGGACCGACTCCGCGACGACCACCTGCCCCGCGGCGTGGTGCCGCCCTGCGACGGCGAGGGGACGAGGGCTGGCCGGTGGTCCTACGACATCTTAGAGAAGTTTCAAGAGACGTTCCTCGAGGACGTGGTGGCGTTCGGGGACCGAGTCCACGACGAGATGGCCGACGGGCGGCGTCACGTCGCCGAACGACGACAGGAGGCGGCGTGGAAGGAACGGGCGCGAACCGAGTGACGGATGGCCGAGCCTTCGGTACGCTAAGCCGCCGTTAGGATCACTAGCCGTGGTGTATGCTACCTATACTCACTACGCGTGCGGTCGTCGGAGCGAGTGGATCATGTACACCTGTTACAACTGCGACGGTGCGGTGAGCAAGGACTTCGTGCGCGTCTTCGGCGACGACAGCGGCCGCGTGCACGGGTGCCCCGACTGCACGCCACGTTCGGAGTTGGTGAGTTGAGCGTGTGAGACCGCAGCGAACGGCTCGCGCGGGAGGAAGAGGCGAACGAATCGTCGCGACCCAGCGGTGATCGTTGCGAGCGGCGATGCCGTTCGCTAGTCCGAGATGTTCACTACGTTCACATCTCGCACCGCTCGTCGTCGTGGTGTCGGCAGAAACGTCCTGACGGAGTCCCCACGCGAGCGGACGCGAGCGTGGGGGCACGTCAGGTCGCGAACGAAGTGAGCGTCCTGACGGAGATTTGAACTCACTCACTTCGCTTCGCTCGTTCGCTGCTCAAATCTCCGTGTCTCCGTTTCTGCCGACACGGACGCCTCGCTTGCTCACGGCTACGCCGTTCGCTATTTCGAGATGCTCACTACGTTCGCATCTCGCACCGCTCGTCGTCGTGGTGTCGGCAGAAACGTCCTGACGGAGTCCCCACGCGAGCGTGGGGGCACGTCAGGTCGCGAACGAAGTGAGCGTCCTGACGGAGATTTGAACTCCGGTCCCTGGCTCCGCAAGCCAAGAGGATAGTCCACTACCCTATCAGGACTCATTCATCCATACCGCGGAGTCGCTTAAGACGGTTACGATACGCCGTCGACGACGGCCGAAACGTCAAAGGGGCGTTTGACAGTACCGAAGGCGTATGATCCCACCAGCCGTCGTGACGATTATGAATCGGCGAACGTTGCTTCGGGCGGCGCCGCTGCTCGCGCTGAGCGGGTGCGTCGGCACCGGCGGTGGCGGCGACAACGGGGGTGGCGACGACGACGACGAGCCAACCCGCGTGACCGATCGGTCGTTCGAGGACACCGGTGAGTGCTCGAACGCGGAGACGGCGACGGTGGACGAGTCGGACGGCGAGGTGCGGATCGACGGCTGTGTCACCGGGCCGAACGGCTGTGCGGTCGCGGCGCTCGATTCGGCGACAGTCGTCGACGGCGCGCTGGAGGTGGTCGTCACGACCGAACGCGACGCGCCGCCGGACGTGGCGTGTACGGAGGCGCTGGTCTACCGGGCGTACGCCGCGACGATCACGCTCGATGGCGCGGTGTCGTCGGTTCGAGTGGTCCACGACGCGCCGGGCGGTCGGGAGACGGTCGTCGATACGGCGGCGTGAGTTCATATACGAAGCCGCCACACCGACGGGTGTGAGCAACCAGCAACGGCGAGAGAAATCGACCGACAGCGGTGCATCGTTTCGCCAAGGACAACGCTTAACCGGAGCGTTCACCTGATGCACGGTACTATGGGCGTAATCGAGGACGTGTACGAGGACCTCGACACGGACGTGGAGTTCGAGGAGTTCGAGGCCGCCGTCCACGACAAGGTGGAGCAGATGGGGGGGCTGGCCGACGAGGAGACGGCGGCCATGCTCATCGCCCACGAGCTGGAAGACGAGGAGGTGAGCGGCGTCGCCGACATCGCCCCGGGGATGGACGAGGTGAAGTTCCTCGCGAAGGTGGTCGGGGTCGGCGACCTGCGGACGTTCGAACGCGACGGCGACGACGAGGACGACGAGGGGCGCGTCATCAACGTCGAGGTGGCCGACGAGACGGGGCAGGTCCGTATCTCCTTCTGGGACCGCATGGCTCAGTCCGTCGACGACGGCGAACTCGACGTGGGCGACGTACTCCGGATCAAGGGCCGGCCACAGGAAGGGTACAGCGGCGTCGAGGTGAGCGTCGATCAGGCCGAAGTCGACGAGGACGCCGAGGTGGACGTACAGGTACAGGACACCTACCGCGTCGACGACCTCTCGCTCGGGCTCTCGGACGTGAACCTGCAGGGGCTGGTGCTGACGACGGATTCTGTCCGCACCTTCGACCGCGACGACGGCTCGGAGGGTCGGGTGTCGAACCTGACCCTCGGCGACGAGACGGGGCGCGTCCGGGTGACGCTGTGGGACGAGAAGGCCGACCGCGCCGAGGAACTGGACGCCGGCGCGTCGGTCGAAGTCGTCGACGGCTACGTCCGGGAGCGCGACGGCGACCTCGAACTCCACGTCGGCTCCCGGGGCGCGGTCGAGGAAATCGACGCCGACGTGGCGTACGACCCCGAGACGACCGACATCGACGATCTAGAACTCGGGGCGACGGCCGACATCGCGGGCGGCGTCATCGAGACGGACCCCAAACGAACGTTCGACCGCGACGACGGCTCGGAGGGACAGGTGCGGAACGTCCGGATCAAAGACGGGACGGGCGACATCCGGGTGGCGCTGTGGGGCGAGAAGGCCGACCTCGACGTCGACCTCGCGGACTACGTCGTCGTCACCGACGTCGAGATACAGGAGGGCTGGCAGGACGACCTGGAGGCCTCCGCGGGGTGGCGGGCGACGGTGACGGTGACCGATCCACCCGAGGACGCGGCGGGGACCGACGCGGCGTCGGCCGAGGCGGCGGCGAGTTCGGGCGGCGGGGGTGGGGGCGGCAGTCCCGGCCTCGACGCGTTCGGCGACGGCGGCGCGGGAGCCGAGGCGGCGACGGCCGACACCGACGACGACCCCGCGGCCGGCGAAACCGTCCAGTTCACGGGGACGGTCGTCCAGGCGGGAAACCCGGTCGTCCTCGACGACGGGACGGAGACGCGGAGCGTCGAGACGGACGCCGACTTGCGGCTGGGCGAGGAAGTGACCGTCCGCGGGCCGATCCACGACGGCCGGATCGACGCGGACGAGGTGTACTGAACGGCGGCGGGCGTGCAGAAAGAGGGTGGCGGGGACGGCCGGATCAGGGATCGACTTCGTCCGGGTCGACGCCCTCGTTGTTCATGCCCGCGCCGTCGTTGTGGCGGCACTGTTCGGTGTAGAAGCCGAGATCGAAGGTGACCGAGTCACCCTGCACCTCGTTGCCGTGGTCGATGGGGAGCCACCACTGGAAGGCGACGTAGTGAACGTCGGGCGCTTCGGAGTAGCAGTCTCGACTGGTGTCGGCGCCGCCGCCCTGGGGCGCCGGTTCGTTGCCCGAGAGGGGGACGCCGTTGCCCGAGGCGAGGGCGTCCAGCACGTCCCGCAGCGACCCTTCGAGGAACACCGTCTCGTCGTCCTGGTGGACGTTGTCGCCGTCGTCGTACCACGCGCGAGCACGGAGTTTGTCGGCGAGTTCGGGGCCGCCCGGGGACGGGGTGGGGTCGACGCTCTCCGCACACAGTTCCTGTTCGAACTCGGCTTCCGTCTCGTTGTAGACGAATGCCGTCTCCAGCGACGCCGTCTCACCCGGCGCGAGCGTCCCCAGACTCCACTCCATCGCAAGCGTGACGTCCGCGGTTCCCGAGTCCGGGAACTGATCGTCGTTGTTGAAGTCGATGTCGCTCGATTGGAAGTTGCCCTCACCTAAGCTGGAGGAGGTGCCATACGGGCGAAGGTCGTGGTTGACACTGAACTGGTTGCCGGTGAAGCCGGCGAAGACGGGATCGTTCGGGTTGGAGCTCTGGGAGATGAACTCACAGCCCCGACTCTCGTCGAGGAAGTACGTTCCTTGATCGTCGCTGATCGATCCGATATCGTAGTCGATGTACTGGGAGAGCCGGAGGTCGTCGAACGTCGCGCCGCTCCCACCCGGATTCGTCACGTCGTACGAGACCCGAATCGTCGGTTCGTTCGGATCGAGTGTGACGTTCCGGGTGACCTCCAGCGTGACGGTCGTCCCCCCCTGCGTTTCGACCGGGATCGTTACGTCTCCCGACGCGGTGGTTCCGGGGCTGACGCTACTGGGGAACCCCTGTCCGGAAACGAGCGAGCCGTTATTTTCCGCGTCGACGTGGGGTCCGGTGCCGTCCCGGAATCCGTACGTCTCACGGTACAACGTTCCAACGGTGCTGCCCCCGGCAGTGAAAAACCAGTTCGCTCCCTGAACGCTGGTCCCGGACCCGAGTTCGCCGACGGTCACGTCCAGAGTACCGTTGTCGATTTCGACGTCGTACGGTCCGTCTGGATCGGTCGGATCGTCGCCACCCTTCGAACTGCCCGCCGACGCCGCCTCCGACGCGGCGGCCAGCCCGGCAGCCCCGGCACCAGCCGCCGCGGCACCCTTCCGGAGCGCCGATCGGCGGTCGCTGGTGTCGTCGGTCGCGTCCGTCTCGCCGTCCGTACTCGTCGCCTCGACCGCATCGCCGTCGCCGCCACCCAGCGCCGGCACCGCCCCGAGTAGCGCGAGCGGCCACAGCGACGCCTGCGCGCCGTCCTCGTCCGGGTCGTCGGCCTCGGGTTCGGTGAATCCGTTCTCCGCCTCGTCGACCAGCCCGCCGTTCATCCAGAGAAGCGCCGGGTTGTCACAGGCGGCGAAGTCGAACGTGACTTCGCCGAAGTCGCCGGGTTTCACGTCGTCGACGGTGATGACCGGCGCCTCCACGTCGTCGTCGCCGACGTCGGCGAGCGCTTCGCAGGGGTCTTCCTCCTCACCGAGGCCGCCCTCGGGGAACTGCTCCTGTCGGGTGGCGTCCATGAACGCCGCCCGGTCCGAGAAGACGAGTTCGATGGGGCGCCCGCCCGGATCGGCTGCCGGCAGCGAGAGGTCGGGCGTCTCGCCCTCCTCGGGCATACTCGCGTACTGGGTTTCGTCGCCCATCCAGTCCGAGTAGTGTTCGTCCCAACTGACCTTGAGGTCGAGCTCGCCCGCGACGAGCGAGTTGTTCTGGAACGTCTCCTGGTCGCTGAAGTACGCGCTCGTCCCGAGTCCAGCGCCCGCCGAGGCGGCGCCGATGGTGCCGAGCGCGGCCAGCGTCTTCCGCCGCGAGATGTTGAATTCGTCGTGCATGTGTGCCACCCCCTTTCGGGGACGCCCACCGGTGGAGTCGAACCACCGCCGACTGCCGGTCGCCCGAGTGAGACGGAGATAACACTGTCGGACATACGCATAGCTAATAACCACTTTGTGAGCGTTAATCCACTATTTCACGGACTAATGAGGCATTATCCACCGGACGGCACCGCTGGGCCGTGTCGTGACCACGACGGAACGCGTCCACCTGACCCGCGTTCGGCTCCGTCTCGGGGAGTCCGGCCGCCCGGCACCGGCGTCGGCGTCTCGGTCACGCTGACGGAAAGGATTATACGCGCCACGGACGCCTATCGGTGTATGAGTGTCGAGTTACCGTTCGCCCCGGTAGACACGATCATCCGTCGGAACGCGGGTGAGCTACGGGTGAGCGCGGGCGCGGCGGAGGAACTCGCCCGCCGTATCCAGCGCCACGGGGCGGATCTCGCCGTCGGCGCCGCCGAGCAGGCGACGACGGACGGGCGAAAGACGCTGATGGCCGCCGACTTCGGCGTCGAACAGGTGGTCGATCGGGACGACCTCGAACTCCCGGTGGCGCCGGTCGATCGCATCGCTCGCCTCGAAATCGACGGGCACTACCGCGTCTCGATGGATGCGCGGATCGCGCTCGCCGACATCCTGGAGGATTACGCCGACAACGTCGCCGCGGCGGCGGCGACCCTCGCCAACCACGCCGACCGGCGAACTATCCAGGCGGAGGACATCGAGACGTACTTCGCGCTCTTCGAATAGATGCAGTTCGGCTACAGCGAGACCTGTCTCGACCACGACACCGGCGAACGGCATCCGGAGACGGCCGACCGACTCCGGGCGATCCGCCAGCAGCTCGCCCGCCGGCACGGCGTCGAGTACGTCGACGCCGACCCGGCGATGGTCGACGCCGTCACCGCCGTCCACGACGCCGACTACGTCGACGACCTCCGTGAGTTCTGCGCGGACGGCGGCGGGGAGTGGGATCCCGACACCGTCGCCTCCGAGGGGACGTGGGACGCCGCGCTCACGAGCGCCGGACTGGCACAGTGGGCGGCCGAACGCGCCCTCGCGGGCGACGACGGCCGCGAGACCCCGTTCTCGCTCGGACGCCCCCCGGGCCACCACGCCGTCGAAGCCGACGCGATGGGCTTCTGTTTCTTCAACAACGCCGCCGTGGCCGCACAGGCCGTCATCGACGCCGGCGACGCCGACCGCGTCGCCATCTTCGACTGGGACGTCCACCACGGTAACGGCACGCAGGACATCTTCTACGACCGCGAGGACGTCTACTACGTCTCGGTCCACGAACAGGGACTGTATCCGGGCACCGGCGACGTGGAGGAGACGGGTACCGGGGCGGGCGAGGGGACGACGCTCAACGTCCCGCTCCGCGCCGGGGCGGGCGACACGGACTACCTGCGGGTGTGCGAGCGGGCGGTCGAACCCGTCCTCGACCGCTTCGATCCCGACCTGTTGCTCGTGAGCGCCGGCTTCGACGCCCACCGCCACGACCCCATCTCGCGGATGCGCGTCTCGACCGAGGGGTACGCCCTCCTCACCGATCGGGTCCGGGGGACGGCCGCCGACGTCGGCGCCGGCCTCGGGTTCGTCCTCGAGGGCGGCTACGGTCTCGACACGCTCTCGGAGAGCATCGCGACGGTCCACGAGACGTTCGACGGTCGGGCGCCGGTCGAGGACGACGGCGATCCGACCGACGACACGACGGAGCTACTCGACGAGGTGCGGTCGATCCACGGGCTGGACTAGGGCGTCGGCTCGAAGTACCGGGCGAGTGGAACGCCGAAGTCGTCGGCGAGAGTCGCTATCTCGTCGCCGATCAGCAGGTCGTAGCCGTCGTCGAGCGCCGTCTCGACGTGGGCGCCGAGGGCCACGTCGAAGAGGGCGTCGCTCCGGAGCAACTCGGCGGGCGTCGTGAACTCGCGGTCCCGTTCGACGACGTAGCGGTCGCCGTCGAGGAAGGGACCGTACACGTCGCGGTCGGCGTAGGCGTCGGCGAAGCCGGTCGCGTGCTCGCGGACGTGGACCGGCGGGCCGGCGTGGCGCTCCACGCTCGCGAGTTCGCCGACGGCGAGTTCGACGAGGAGGACGGCGCGGTCGGCGGCAAAGGTCGCGGAGCGAAGCGGCGCGAAGCCCCGGCGGTCGAGTTCGTCGGCGACCCCGTGGAGCGACTTTCGGAGCTGGGGGTAGAGCTGATCGTCGACGAGGTCGGGTGCCTCGAAGACGACGGCGACGGGCGTCGACCCCCGGCGGTCGAGGTGGGCGCGGACGGCGGCGGCGTCGAGGGGAGCGGGATCGCTCGGGACGAAGAGGTCCTCGCGGGGGGTATCGAGGAGTTCGCGGGCGTAATGCTGGAGGCGGGCGACGTTCTCGGCCGAGCAGACGGCGGCGACGTTGCGCTCGGGGTCGGTCGGGTCGACGACGACCAGCGGGTCGTCGAACGTCGCCGTCCCGTGATCTTCGGGGTCGAGACGGACCGGCGGGTGCCAGTCAGCGGCGGCGCGGAGGAGGGGTTCGAAGCCGCCGTACTCGAGGACGAGGAGTTCGGAGAGGTAGCCGGAGAACCCGCGGGTGCGGAGGTCGCTCCCGTAGGCACCGATCCCGGTGAGAAAGGCCTTGAACAGGCGTACGTCGCGGGCGAGGGCGTCGTCGAGGCGTTCCTGCAAGTAGGCGTCGTGGAAGGGGGTGCGGTCGACTGCCGACTGGATGGCCGCCGCGTCGGCCACGTCGTAACAGGGCACGAGGTCCACGTCGAACCCGCGGATCTCGCCGGTGACGTAGGGGTGTTCGGCGTACTCCTCGTGGCCGTCGGGGAGGGCGGCGCGACCGACGGCGAGTCCGTGTCGCTCCAGGTCGGCGCGGGCGAGGTCGGCCGGAAAGCGGACGAAGAGGTCGATGTCGCGGTCGTCGGCGAGCCACGTCCCACGGGCCGTCGACCCGACCTGCACCACGTCGGCGTCGACGGGGAGGTCGGCGACGGCGTCACGGACCCGGGCGGTCAGGTCGTCGACGGCCGCCCGGAGCCGCTCGCGCTCGGCGGCGTCCGGGGTCACACGGTCGGCCACCCGCGCGACGACCGACTCGAAGTCGCTCATGGGCGACCACTCCGACGGACTGTTGTAAGTCAGTTCCGGCTGTCGCCGAGCGCACGGTCGGACCGTCTCACCCGGGCGAAGGCCCGTCGTCACGACGGCATGCGACCGGCCGACGGGGAGCGGGTGAAAACGAAAGCCCTTTCATCCGAGTTCGACTATCACCACCCGAGCCGTCGTAGCTCAGATGGTAGAGCACCTCGCTGTTAACGAGGTGGTCCCAGGTTCGAGCCCTGGCGACGGCGCTTCTTCACCGCTGACACCCGCTGCGAGCGGCGGTGCTTCTCCGCCACCGACTCCTCCCCGAGCGACGGCGTCGTGTGCCCGGACCCACCACACCGACGGCCCCCCGGAGCCCACGCACCACCGATATATAATAAAAATAACGATGAAATGTTTAAGTACCCACCATCCTATCGCCTTTGCAAAGCATGTCTCGGGAACGCATGACGCGGCGCGATATGTTGGGGGCGGCAGGTGCAACGGCAGTGTTCGGTCTCGCCGGCTGTGTCGGCGGGACGGGGGGCGGTAGCGGCGACGGCGGGGGCGCGAGCGCGACGAGTACGCCGACGGAGTCGACCGATCTCTCCGTCATCCTGAACTGGAAGCCGAACGCCACGCAGGCGGGCTACTTCGTCGCCGACCGGAACGGCTTCTACGAGAAGGAGGGGCTGAACGTCGACCTCGTCTCGGGGCAGGGCGGCGGGTTCGCGGCGAAACAGGTCGGCCTCGGAAATCAGGATCTCGGACTGGGGACGGGCGTCGCGCTGTTGCAGGCGCGCAACCGTGATCTCGACATCCGATCGTACGCCGGCGCTCAGGACTCGAACGCCGCCATCTACACGGTCGAGGAGGAGTTCGGGGGGACGCTCACCGAACCGTCACAGCTCGCCGGCAAACGGATCGCCGTCGTCGCCGAGTCGGCCAAGACGATGACGTACCTCCAGATGCTCCTCGAGGAGGAGGGTATCCGCGAGGACGTCGAACTCGTCAACGTCGGCGTCGAGCAACAGACCAGCAACCTCCTCTCGGGGAACGTCGACGCCGCGGTGGGCATCTTCTCCGACTCGCTCGGCCTCCAGCGGAAGGGGTACGACGCGTCGATGCTCTGGCTGGCGAACTACACGCCGGCAATCGGTCGCACCGTCTTCACCCGGCCGGAGTACGCCGCGGAGAACCCAGACGCCATCCGTGGCTTCCTCCGCGCGACCGCCCGCGGCTGGGCGTGGGCGTCGAACGATCCCGAGGGCGCGATGGATCGGATGGTCGAGGCGCGGCCGAGCCTGTCGAAATCGCGGGAGATCGGGGTGCTCAAGATGAAATATACGGCCAAGAACCTGGTGTTGAGCGAGACGGTCCGGGAACACGGCTGGGGCCACCAGCGTGCCGACACCTGGGACCGCGTGGTCACGAGCCTCGCGGAGAACGACGTGATCGAGTCGGGGACGACCGCCGACGGCGTCTGGACCAACGACTACCTCGACACGGACACCGACTACGTCGGCAGCTACGCCGCGCAGGTCTCCACCGACTACGACCTCCCCGTCTGAATGTCGACGGCCCGCGTTCCCGTTCCAGCACGGCGGTTGCTCGATAGCCTCTCCCGGCCAGCTATCGCCGCCGTCTCCCTCGGGGTCGCGGTCCTCGCGTGGCAGGTGGCGACGGTCGTCACCGGCGTCCCGACCATCCTGTTGCCCGCACCGACGGAGGTGCTCGCGGCGATTCGCGGCAACCGCGCCGACGTCACTCGCCACCTCGCGTACACGGGGTACGAGATCGGTCTCGGGTGGCTCGCGGGCGTCGGCGCCGGCGTCGCGTTCGCGGGCGTCATGGCCGCCTCCAAGCGCCTGCGGCTCGCGGTGTACCCGCTGCTCGTCTCGATCCGGATCGTGCCGCTCGTCGCCATCGCGCCGCTCCTGATCGTCGCCTTCGGCGCGACGCTCGGGACGCGGGTCCTGATGGCAGCGATCCTCACCTTCTTTCCCGTCACCGTGTCGACCCTCGACGGTCTCCTGTCGGTGCCGTCGAGTCAACTCGACCTCCTGCGATCCGTCGAGGCGTCGACGTGGACGCGCATCCGGCATATCCGCCTGCCGAACGCGCTGCCGAGCGTCTTCGCCGGCGTGAAAATCGCCACCCCGCTCGCGATCGAGGGCGTCCTCCTCGCCGAGTTCCTCGCGTCGTCGCGCGGTCTCGGCCACGCCGTGTTGCAGGCGTCCGCGGACCTCGACACCGCCCTCCTGTTCGGCGAGGTGGCGCTGATCGTCGGCCTCGGCCTGACGCTGTTTGGCCTGGTCGCGGGCTACGAACGGCGGGTCCGCTGGACCGACGGGTCGGACGGCGTCGCGAGCGGGTTCGGGACCCGAAGCGGGGACGGCGTGTCGACGCCGGAGCGGGTCCGTTTCGGCGCCGTCGCCCTGGCCGCCCTCGTCGGCGTCTGGATGGCCGGGACGGCCACCGTTCCGAACGCGGACGCGTTCCTGCCCGCGCCGACGGCCGTCGCCGCGTCGGTGCTGGCGACGCCCGGCCTGTTCCTTACCGCGTCGGTCGGCTCGTTCCAGAAACTCGCCGCGGGATGGGCGCTCGGCGCGACGGTCGGCGGCCTCGTGGGCGCCCTCGTCGCGTTCGCCCCGCGAACCCGGCCCGTCGCCGGCCCGTTCCTCGTCGGCGCGCGCGTGACGCCGACCATCGTCGCCGCCCCCCTGTTGCTCGTCTGGCTCGGCATCTCCTTTACCGCCGCGACGGTACTGATCGGGCTCGCGACCTTCTTCCCCATCGCCGTCGCGACGGCGAGTGGGCTGACGACGCTCCCAGAGAGTCACCGGTCGCTGCTCGACTCGGTGGACGCCCCGCGCCGGGCGCGGCTGGCCGTCCGCCTCCGCTACGGGCTCCCGACCGTCGTCGCCGGGGTGAAGCTCTCGCTCGTCAGCGGCCTCTCGGGCGTCGTCATCGCGGAGTGGTTCGTCGCCAACGGCGGCCTCGGCGTCCTCGTCAACCAGGGGATGCGGAACCTGCAGCCGACGCTGACGTACGCCGCCATCGCCTGCTTGTTCGCGCTCGGGATGGGGCTGTTCGGGGGGACGACGCTCCTGCAGCGGCGGCTCGACTGGTAGCTCACTGCCACGTCCACCGCGAGTCGAGGACGTACCGGTAGACGCCGCTGACGACGATGCCGACGCCGTTGGCGATCAGATAGGGGATGGCCGCCGTCGAGACGAGCGCGTACAGGACGCCGACCTGAATGGGAATGGCCGTCCCCCGGACGACGTTCGTCCGCAAGAGACCCTGGGCGTACTCGCGCCAACCCTGATGGCGCGAGGCGTGGAACGTCCAGTGGTTGTTGACGCCGTACTGGAGGATGATCGTGATTTCGATGGAGACGACCGCGGCCAGCAGATACTGGACGCGTCCCCACTCGACGAGCGTGCCGAGCAGCGCGGTCTGGAAGCCGGCGGCCAACACGCCGACGAGGAAGAACCGCCGAAGTTGCGGCGCCTCGGGACCGACCAGTACCGCCCGCAGCAGTCGCCGGAGCATCCTCGGGGCTACCGATACCCGAGCGCTTCCAGTCTCGTCTCGATGTCGTCGTCGACGCCGTCGCCGCCCGCCTCGCGCTCGACCGACTCCAGCGTCGACGCGTGCTCTTCGGCGACTGTCCGGAGGTGTTCGCGCGCGGCCGCGGCGGTCGGCTCGTCGTCGGCCGACCGATCCGACTGCTCGATCGGGTCCGTCCGCCGGTCGTACAGCTCCTCGGCTCCCGTCTCCGTGTTCAGGATGTACGTCCAGTCGGCGTCGCGGGCGCTCACCAACAGGTCGCCCTCGTCGAGCGATCGGGGGATGGGCTGTTGGGTCACGTCGTCGCCGCGGACGGTGACGGTCACCACCGGGGTGTCGAGGGGCGCGACGCCGTCCCGAATCGTCGGAAGGAGGCTCTCGCCGACCCACTCGTCGGCCGGAGCGACGCCGAGCAGGTCACAGACCGTCGGCGCGACGGCGTCGAGGCCGACGTGTTCCGATACGCGTCGCGGCTCTATCCCCGGCACGTCGACGATCAGGGGGACGTGGACGAGTTCCTCGTAGAGCTTGGGGTAGTGAGCGAGGTGGCCGTGGTCCATGAACTCCTCGCCGTGGTCGCCGGCGAGAATGACGGCGGTATCGTCGGCGACGCCGGCCTCGTCGAGGGAATCGAGCAGTCGGTCCAGACTGGCGTCGACCTGTCGCACCGCGCCCTGATACAGCGTCCGGAGGTCCGCGAGGGTGCGGTCGCCGACCGACCACCCCAAGCCCGTGCGGACGTGGGCGACCAGCATGCGCACCTTCCCGACGCGTCGGTCGGTGCCCCGAAGGTATCGCGGGGCGGGGACGTACGGCGTGTGGGCGTCCATGTAGTGGACCCAGAGGAAGAAGGGTTCGTCCGTCTCGGCGATAAAGGAGGTGGCCGCCCGCTCGGTGTCGAGCATCCGCGACGCGTCGGTGAAGGGCTGGTCGTCCGCGCCGCCACGCAGGAAGTTCCCGGCGCGGCGAAAGGGCGAGGTGAGCAGTTGGAGCCACGCGCCCCACGTCGGGTGGGCGGCGACGAACTCGCCGGCGCGGCCGTCGGTGCTCCCGCCGACGAAGGCGTCGAAGTCGTCGAAGCCGTCGTCGTAGCCCCAGTGTTCGGTGAGGAAGCCGTTGGCGGCGTTGAAGCCGCCGGTGGCGACGCCTGCCGACTGCAACTGTTCGGCGAGGGTGGTCACGTCCTCGCCGTCGACGCCGATGCGACCCGTGTCGGCGAAGACGGGGCGCGAGGCGAGAATCGAGGGGAAGGACATCGGCGTCCAGTTGCCGTGGGCGAAGGCATTCTCGAAGACGGTGCCCCGCTCGGCGAGCGCCGAGAGCGTGGGTGTGTCGTACTCGCCGCCGTACGGTTCGATGGCGTCGGTCCGAAGGGAGTCGACGGTGACGAGAACGGCGTTGGAGACGGGGGAATCTGTCATGGGAGATGGTGGCTACGGTACCGTCGACGGAGCGTATCCCGACGCCGTCGACGATTGCTGTTGTGACCCTTATATGCGTAAGGCACTACTCAACCTTTTGGTCGACAGCCGGGAGTCCGCTACGTTCAAGACGGCGGGCCGTCGATACGGGAACGAGGGCCCTTAGCTTAGTCTGGTTAAAGCCCCCGGCTCATAGTGGGCGCGATACGCGTCGCGGGCATGGGACACCGGGTGATCGCTGGTTCGAATCCGGCAGGGCCCATCTGACGAAGACTCGTTTTGTGACCTTTCCGAACCCGTAGAAGAACGCTTCTACGGCCCGAAATTGCTCGATTCGGTTTTATCGTTCGATTCTGGCGAATCTAAGTTCAAGTGTCAGTCACCTGCGGGTGCCCGCGGTCCCCCGAAACTCATAGTCGAAGAGTGGACCACCGTCGGTTCCGGACGGATCGTGGCGACGGCCTACCCGGTCGAGTTCGTCCCTGCTCATCAGTTCCGTAATCGCGTCGGGGATGGTGGTCGTCGTGACTGAATACCTCTGCGACGACTGCGGAGTTCGCATTGTCGAGCGTGATCCTCCCCGTACTGATCTCTGTCCAGTCTGCCGAACCGATGGCAACCCATCGACCTACCCACCTCTCTCACAGGTTCGAGGTGATTACCTGTGACGTGGCCCGAATCCGTCGCATACGTCTGCTCTGTCTGCAACGGTCATGCTATCAGTCTCGTCGGGAAACCGTGGACAGAAAATCGCGAGTGTCGTTCCTGTTACGAAATCCCCGATCTCGACCGTGCATCGAGCGCCGGACCGGAAGCGATCCCCCCTCAATGGGGGGTCGACCCGGAACCCGGCGCGGAATCCCTGCCCGAAGAGACTGAGAAATCAGGAAATCCCTTCTTCCCAGCCCAACCCGAGGAGCCGACCCCCTCCGGGGGGCGGTCACGAGAGAGTTGTCGTGACCATGACCGGAGCGCGACGCAACGGACTCGGCCCGGCAGCCCGCCCGCTACGCCGGCAGGCAGCCCGGTAAGCCGTACCGTCGCGCGGAGGGATTCAGTCGAATCAGCGGACGGTGACCGTGATGACTGATGCCGGTTTGACACTCCACCACACCGGGGAAGGGTACGAGTACGTCCGCTGTCGCGCTGGTGACGACGACGCCACGGTCTACATTCACCGGCTGACTTTCGTTGCTGAACACGGACTCGACGCCCTTCCCTCGGACTGGCATGTCCATCACGAGATTCCGATTCCGTGGCTTAACACACCGGATAACCTCACCGCTGTCGAACCGGTTCGCCACGGCCGTCACCACCTGCAGAACGAACCTTTGCCTTCGGTCTGATGAGTCAGGAAGCTTCACAACCGGCTGGCGGCTCTCGGCTCACCAACGGGACTAACTCTGTAACCCCGACTGAGGCGGGTAACTTGCCCGAATCCACTCACGAGTTACCTACCCCTTCGGAGCGAGCCGCAGAGTTCGACCGAACGTTTCCTAATCGGTCATCGCTTCCGCTCACTCGACGCCACGGCCGCCGCCTGCGACGCTCGCTCGTCGAGGTCGAGTATATCACCCGGACGACCGACACGGTGTCTCCGATGGAAGACTCGCAATCGGTAAATGAGGTTCGTCGGATCGACCCGCTGACCTGGGGCGCGGCCGTCGAGGACTTGCTTGAATCGCACGAACGAATGCGGAATACGACGCTGAATTTCAAACACGACGACGGGACCGAGTGGTCGCGTCCGTCTGAAAATCGTTGGACAGAGGGCTATCAGAAACGCTACTTCGCGCAGATGAAAGGCTGGCTCCGTGAACTGACCGGTGGAACCCGGCCGAGTGGTGGGGAAACAGAACCGTCGTATGCAAATCCGACGATCTGCCTCATCACTCGGTCGGCATCCAGTACGCCGGATGGTGACCGGCTCGCCCCAACTGATCACGACGCGGCACTCGCTGACTCTTGGTCGGACGTGTATCATACGCTCCGAAACGTCATGCGGTCGCTCGGCTTCGAACTCGGCGAAGACTGGCAGTACGACCGCCGGCAGGAACCCCACACCGGAAAGCGAGGATCGCACGGGACGAATACCTGCTACGGTCACGAACACATCGTCTTGGTCGTCGACGGCTCGATCACGCCGGGCGCCCTTCGGAAAGTCGTCGAGAAACACGTCGACGCCTGCGAACCGGCCGGCCCCGACGCCCACGATCTCGACGTACCGAACTGGGACGCAAACCCCGATGCCGTCGGAACAGTCGAGTGCTTCGATCCCGACGACGTGGAGGATATCGCCGCATACGTGGCGTCGTACTGTTCCATCCAGCCGACGGACCTGCTCGAACGGAGTACGGAGTACCAAGCGTGGGCGGCTGTCAAACACGCGACGAACACGCGCACGATCTCGCGCTCGGTCGCGGCGAAACACGCGGCGAAAGCTGACCGCTGTCGACAGCGGGCCGAAGATCCGAAAACGGAACAGGAACACGATCACGGGGGAGAGGTCGTGAAAGCGGCCGACGGCGCCCACCATCACGTAGAATGTGCTGAGTGTGGGTCGGCGCACGATATACCTCAAGAGACGCTGTCTCGCGCCCGACTCGACGCTGACAAAGGTCACGATGGCGACCTACCCCCGCGCGGCGGCCACGCCGAGATTGATGATCAAGAAGAGGACGATCAGTCGCGTCAAGAGGAACTGCGCGAGCGATGGCCTTCGGCTGACTCCGCGGCGACGTTCGGTGAATCGCTGAAACGAACTCGGGTTCGTTCACACATTCGCCGAATTCTGGAACACGAACCGTCGATTACTGCGCCTCGTCTCGCTGGTCGTATCGGTGAGCCGCCCGATCTCGTCGAGGACCTGCTCGAAGAGGAGCGCCGTGGGACCGATCCGGATGAAGTGGTCGGCTTCGAGAATCCATCCGAACCGTCGTGGAACCTGACGAGTGTCGAGGTGAACGGTGAGGAGCATACTGTCGCCTGCGATGGCGGGGGTCCCGAAATGATCTGCGTCAGAAAGCCGTGGGAAAAGATTCGGCGTGAGACGAAGCTCGGAAGGGAGGACGCTGATCGAACGAAGTGGCGATGTGGAAAGTGCAACTTTGCGACCTACGATCCAGATACGATGGCCGGACACCTCGTCGAATGCCTCAACTGTTGGCGTCATCTCGATCTCGAAATCATTGATGACGTGCTGCTCGTAGACCGGCCTCCACGCTCCTGATTTTCACTTTCACCCGGGTAGATTGCCCGCTTAAGTCTAGTCTAGAATAACAGTTCATTGTAGTATGTCAACGAACGAAACCCCGTCGTTCGACGAACTCGACCCGGTAGAATCGACCCCTGAAACGTCCGGCTCTGACTGGATCAATCCTGAAACCGGCGAGAAGTTCGTCGGTGAGATCACCGGATTCAATCCCGGTGCAGGAGGTGAAGGCAACGCTGGAGTGGTCGAAATCGAGGGTCGGCCCTACTCCCTCAACTGGAGCCAGCGGGACGATCTGATCGCCTCGCTCGTCGTCGGCTCGACGATGGGCATCCACAAGCTGGACGAAGAGGAATCGTTCACCGATGACGACACCGGTGAGGAAGTTGTCTACAACCCGACTGAAGTGAGGTTCGCCTAATGGCGATGAACCACTCTTCACCGTCGGAACTCGTCAGTAACTACGCGAACATCCGCACGATCCCGGCCATGCTGTCGGTCGTGTTCGCCGTCGCATCCCTCTATCAGTTCGGTGGGATCGCAACAGTCGAACTCGTGTGGCTTTCGAACTACACACTCACCACCGAACACGCGGCAATCGCCTCGCTCGCCACGTACGTGGTCGCGCTCCTGTCGAGCGAAACCAAGTCGTTCGAATACTACGAGACGTGGGAGCAGCTGATGATCGGCCTCGGGTTCGCCGTGATCCTCGGTGACTATCTGACCACCGAAGTCACCGACCTGCTCATGCAACTTGGCGACCCACTTGGCTACCAGATCGCGTTCGTCGTCACGATCTTGGCGTGGACGGTCACGGTGAGGTGATTCCACGATGAACCGATCTCGTATTGTCTCCGCGCTGCTCGCCTGCCTGCTCGTGACGGCTGGCGTTGCTGGCCCGTTGTCCCAACCGGCTCAGGCCCAATCGGTCACCGAGCAATGCAATCCGCTCGACCGTCAGGTTGCATTCCTCGTCAGTCCCCTGAAAGCGGGAGCCGAGGGTATTCTGTGCGTGGGAGATTACTTCAGTAATCCGCCCAGCATCGACGGCGGAGATGCTGAACAAACCAAGGTAGACATCTACTCGGAGGCGACGACGATGAAGGCCGAAGAGGATGTTTACTTCAAGACTGTCGACAACTACCTCAACGACTCCGAAACGGTTGCTTGGAGTAAGGCACAGGTCGCAATTGCTGAGGCCTATCAGAACGGCTCGACCCAAGCAACGGCTCGGTATGAGGCTGAAAAGGCCATCGAGGAGTATTACGCTGTCAAACAGCGTAATCTCGCGTCTCGCTGGAATGTGCACGTTGATCGGGTTCAGTATCTCCACGACGCCGCTGAAAATGAGAGCGGCATCGATCAACCGAGGTTCTTCAGTCAGGACTTAGGCGCTGACTACGATCTGATGTTCCAAAACGGGACCGTCACGCTGGTCAACGGGACCAGCATCGACGCCCGCGTTCTCCGTGGCACCTTCAGCGGAAACCCCGAGGACACGGTTAGTCTGACGACGGACACGAATAACGGCTACTCGCCGGATCAAATCTACGTAGATGCCCCTACGTCCGCGTACAATCAGACAACCGCGATAGACGCCGCCGGCTACACCGCTCGATTCGCGGAGATCGAGAATAAGCGGGATTCCCTCGTCGCTGAGGTTCAAACGTACGTCAATGCGACGTACGACGACTACGAGTCCGGCAACATCAACGCCTCCGACGTGATCTCGTCGCAGACTGCCATGTTCGAGTACGGGACTGTCGGCACTAATGAGTCGTCGTCGCTGTATGACGCTGTTGGTGCGCTTGCTCTCTCGGGCTACGATACGCCGAACCTGAACGGAACCGGCACGATGGACGTGCGCTATGATAATCAGACCTACACCGGTCTCGTCATGGCTCACAACGTCCCCGGTGGCTCGTGGTCGGTGAACTCGACGTACAACACGTCGAATATCGACGGCCCTGTGTTCATCACAACGACTGACGGAACCAAGGTAGACATACCAGAGGGAGAGACCTTCACCATCGAGGCGATCCGCGCTCAAGATGGCTCGTCGATCTCGTCTGTCAACACCACAGTCAACAACTACAAAACTGCAAACGCGAGCGAACTGAAAGAAGTTCAGGAGCAACTAACAGCGCTTCGCGCCGAAATCGAGGAGCGTGAAACCTCCAGCGGAGCCGGTGGGGGCTCCGGCGGCATCGGTGGCAACACCATGCTAATCGTGCTGGCCGCTGTCGCCGCCGCCGCCATCGCCCTCGGCTCCCAGAACGGAGGTGGTCGTCAAGGTAGGGGCCGTCGATGATCTGGCTCTTGCTCCGCCCGAAACTGCTGATCGGCCTACTCGTGTTGGCCGCTGCCGGGGTGACTGCGCTCGGCGTCCCGGTCTACGCGACCGTGGCCGATCTGCTCTCCGGGTTCGGAATCGACTGGCTACCGCTGTAACATCACAACCTCCGTTTATGAGACACGCAATTACCATGATCCTGATACTGAGTTGTATAGCCCCTACTGCGGCGCCTGTCGTCGCACAGGAGAACACGAACGCAACCGAGACGCCGGCGCCAACGACCACGGCCACGCCCTCGAACTCGTCGGCTGCCCTCGTGATCGACAAGACCCTGCAGATCACCGAGTGGTCCTACCGCGGAGGGACGTTCGTCATCACGTTCCACTCCGACACCTACCAGTCGGTATCCCTGACTGCAGTCCCTGAATCGTCGAGTTCCGGCGAGTCGTCGGGAACGGTCAACTACAGAGAGCGGTTCGTCCAGCCCAACGCCGAGACGGTCGTCCGTATCGACGTTCCCAAGTCCGACGGTCGGGCGCGGGTCTGGATCTTCTCGTCTCGCTCCGCCGAGACTGGAACGGTTCACTATCTCGAAGCTGGCCGTTCGGCATCCCTGCTATCCGGTCCGTTCGACGGCTCGGACGTTCGAGACGGTGCCATCGGCGGCGCCTCCGGCGTCGGCTTCGCTGTTCTCTACGTCGTCGCCCGTGCCAAACTCGGCGCCGATCAACGAGGTGAGCGGCTGGCATGACCTTCGAGTTCAAACTGTTCCTGTTGATCTTCTGCGCGATGTTCGCCGCCCACATCTCCGGTATCCTCGTCTGGAGGTGGCTCGGCCGATGAGTGCCGACGACCAGGACGTTCCCCTCGACGAGTACGAGACTGACGACGCACTCAATCGGCGCGAAACGGTCGACGACTCCGGAACTCGCGTTCCCCGAGACTCGACCCTGTTTCGCGTGTTCACGTGGTTCGTCGTTGTTTCCCCGATCCTGCTCGCGGGCGTGGCCGGTTCAGTCGTCATCGCCGCCGAGATTCTGGACTTCACGATTCCGCGACCGGTCCACGTCGTTGGCATCGCCTTCGCCATCGCCGCGCCGACGGCCGGCCGCTGGGTCGGTGGAAAGGCGAAAGACTGGCTGTGGGACCCGAACTGGATCTACGTCGTCGATCTCGACGCCCGCTACCAGAAAGGCGCTATCTTCAGGTGGCCGTCTCAACAGTTCCGAGAACTGGAGGTTACTGAGGGTAAACTCGACTGGCTCTCGCCGAACCTCGCCTGTGCCCGTGAGGTCGACCTGAACGAACAGACACTCAAAGGAACGTGGCGCGGGACGTTCTCCGACCGTGACCTGCTCCGGGCGCTCTCTGTCGTCCATGAGTGCCGCGAATCGCTCGAAGAGGACGCCAAGCGAGGGTTCGCTATCGAGGTCCAAGCGTTCGGCATCGTCCGTCGTGCCACTCGAAATGTCGTCCGACAGATCGTCTCGAACTTCGAAAGCTGGACGCTTCCCGACGAAGGCGATTCACTCTCTGACGAAATAGAGACGGCCATCGAACAGTACGGACTCGAAGACCGCATTCGGCAGGTCCGTGAAGAGAATCCCGACGAAGACGAGTTGAATATCGGCTTCGATGATCTCGACGGCTTCCAAAACGGCCCGGAGGCATCCGCCGATGACTGAGGTCGTCGCCATGACCTTCGCCGAGGAGGTCGCCGCCGGCTGGTTCGTCATGACCGGCTCGTTCCTGATCGTGGCCTACCACCTCGCTCGCTACGCCCAACGGAGGCGCGGATACTGATGTCCGGCATCGAGGACGCGCTGATGCACGGTCTGATCGTCGCCTGCTTCGTGCTGTTTCTGACCGATACTGCGACGGCTGATGCTGCACTCGTCGCTGGCGGTTCTGCGCTCTCTATAGAAGCGTACTGGGAGGTGGTTCGATCCGATGCCTGATCTGAACGAAGAACTGTTCACCGCGGCCAAGCTGTACGAACAGGTCGCTGGCGATCTCGACGGTGACCGGCGCCTGCTCGATCACGCCGGACTCCCCGTCGACGACAGTACGAGCAAACACCTGTCGTTTCTCGAATCCACAATCGAGGAAGACTGGTCGTCGTCGAGACTTGCAGCTGCGTCAGAGGCGACGATTGCCTCGGGCGCAGCGTCCCGCGCAGTTAGCGAGGGCGACGCCACCGCGCTTTCCTATCTCGTCGGTGTGACCGAACGCGAACTCGACGGCTCGTCGCTCCGACTGCCGCTCCAACTGAACGCGGCGATGGACAACAATGACGCGACGGCCTTCATCGGCGGCGCCGGAAACCCGAACACCGGGAAGACGAACCTCGTCGCGCTGCTGGCCGAACTCCGACGGGCGACCGTCGACGATCTCCTGGTGGTCTCGAACTCGCGCAGTTGGCCCGGCACGGACGAACTCGTCACCAGCGCCCACGATCTCGCCGTGACCTGTCTCAAACACCGGGAGCGACCGAAGTTCGTTTTCATCGACGAAGGCTCGACGCACTTCGACGCGCGAACTCATAGCCGAGAGGTGGCCGTCCAGTTCACCCCGCTGGCGAAGCGGTTCGCCAAGATCGGCGTCGACGTGTTCGCCACGGTCGGCCACACCGGAAAAGACCTGCATCCTGAGGTGAAGCGTCTGCTCACGCTTGCGTTCTTCAAGACCGCAAAGAAGAGCGCCAACTTCTACGGAAACTGGCCTGCTGATGCTGATATGCCGACTGATCGGTTATTCGGTGGGACTGTCGAGGAACTCGAACCCGCGCTCAAAGAGCCTGATCCCGACGACGCGGCGCCGTGGGCGTGGAATCTCGAAGCCGAACTATTCGCTCGGGATCTTGACTGGCCCGAACTGTTTGACCGACTACGAACCCGTGGCCCCGCCGACTAATCAACCACCGACCGACTCAAATTGCCAATGAGTCGACCCGTCTACATCCATTTTACCAGGTGTGAGGGCGATAGCCTGTCATTTTTGTACTAATAATTACCATTAATCATGCTCTAATTCTCAATTACAATAATTCGGCCACCGAATTTATCATCTCGCCCAAGGGAAGGGTAGGTAGCGCCGAATAAGAACGCGTAGCGGCCCCCCCGGACGCGACATGCCAGACCCGGCCGCGGCCGTTCTGGTCTTTCGGCGGAGAAACCATGCAACTGAAAGAACTATTCACCGACGAATCGGCAGTCAGCCCGGTCATCGGCGTGATTTTGATGGTCGCGATTACCGTCATTCTCGCCGCTGTGATCGGCACCTTCGTGCTTGGCCTGGGCGACCAGGTCAGCGAGAGCGCACCACAAGCCAGTTTCAGCTTCGATTTCAATGATAGCGACGGGGTGGATATCACTCATGAGGGTGGTGAGACGCTAGAGAAAGGCAATCTGAACGTCTCCAACTCATCCGCATCGGTCGCGATGAACTTCCCAGAAGACACGGTAACTGCTGGGGATACCGCCCAACACACAAATATCGCACCATCCGGTGAAACGGTCCGTGTCATTTGGATCAATCCGGCTGGTGGCGGCACCAACACTATCGCTCGCGCGACGGCACCGTAATAACGTCTCGCGATCATATTTTATTCGATGCGTAGAACCACCAACCGATGAGTAGCTGGCCGCTCACCGAACAGTCCCTCGCGCGAACATACCAGTCCTCTTACGACGACGCCTACGAGTCCATCCTTGACTACCGACGCGTCCAGTCGTACCGACAGACACACCCGGATGCCAGCAACTACCACGTTTCGAAGGCGCTCGAACTCCCGCGCGGTCGGGTCCGCGCCTGGATGGATGGTGCGAAGCCCGACGCCCTCTCGGCCGTCAAGCGCGCGGAGGAGTTGGACTGGTTCGACGCTGACGCCACCGATCCGTCAGATCCACTTCTCGGTGCGTTCGTTAGGTTGCTCGCTGGGATTTACGCCGGCGGGTCGATCCGAACCTCAGGATGGACACCGCACTGGACGAGTGATGGTCCCATCGACGAAATCAGGCGGTCGCTTCGAACCCTGGGTATAGAGTACCGTCGTATCCACATCCATGATTCTCAGCGGGCGACCGAACTTGTTCCCAGCTCTGATGGCAGCCTTCTCGGGCGATCGCTTTTTGTTTTGGGTGCACCCATCGAGGATAAGAATAAATCCTCTGTTGATCAGCTTCCAGAGTATTTGTTTGAGCTTCCTCATTTGATTCAGCGAACTTTCGTTTATATTTATTTGACGTATAGGCAGAGCGGAAATCAGCGGACAATTAGTATTCAAGAGAACCGTAGTAAATCATATCATAACAGTCTCGCAGATCTCATTACAGAGGTCGTTACTGACTCTAATAGCGTAACTGTCGGTGAAAATGGAATCTATGTTTCTGCAAGCGCTCGTGAAGAGTTGTCGCTTTGAGTATTGGCCTGCTGATGTAAATATACCGGCTACTCGGCTATTCGGAGGGACTGTCGAGGAACTCGAACCGGCACTCGAAGAGCCTGATCCCAACGATGCGGCGCCGTGGGAGTGGAATCTCGAAGCCGAACTGTTCGCTCGTGATCTTGACTGGCCCGAATTGCTTGACCGTTTGCGGAGCCGAAACCTTGCGGAATAGTCCACCGCCTGTAGAGTTACACGTTTTCGATGGTTGCATCACCTCAAGCTTATTTTTCTCCGCGAGGCTGGCATAATGATAACTTCCCAATAGATTTTCAGGGGTTGACTTCTTTTTGCAGGTATATGGAGCTTGACAAACAGATCATGGAGCGTCTCGCGTTTGCGAAGAGTCTCCAGCAAGAAGCCGTTCAAAAATCCAACAAACCGCAGCCAATGGCGGCTTCTTCAGTCTTATCTTTCCATGATTCTGTGGAAATTTTCTTCTATACATCTGCAGAATATTTGGGAATCAATGCAGACCCGAATCATATAACAGAATATTTTGAAGAAATAAAGAGAGAAATTGGAGAGGACTTAGTGGGAAAAGCGGGTGTAAAGAGACTAAACAAGGTGAGAAAAAATCTCAAACACAAAGCATCATTACCCGATGAGTTGGAAATAAATGCATTTCAGTCCACAGTATCTAATTTTTTCGTTGAAAATACGCCCAAAATATTTGATGTGGAATATTCAGAGGTTGGGGTAGAACATTTAGTCAAATTCGACAGAACACGGGAATCGCTTGTTAGGGCGAGTGAGAAATACAAATTTGGGAATATAAAAGAAGCAATGGGTCATCTGGCGCTTGCACATAACGACTTGCTTTCTGAACACCAGAATGCCACAATCAGAGAGATAGAATATCGATCATTTCCGGATTACCCAGGCTTCGAATTTGAGGGAGACCGGTTTGGAAAATTGGACCAGTTTTTTGAAGACCTTAGTGAAGCAATAATGTATGTTAGTTTAGGTATAGATTACCGACGATACTCACGTTTTAAACATTTAACTCCTTCAATAGTAATCAACAACGATATCGACGAATATCAAAAATATCGCCCTTATTTTGAAAATTATAAGTTCGATGAAATTGGTCCAGAGGAATATCACTTCTGTAAAGATTTTGTCGTTGAACTCTCATTGTCTCTACAAGAAGCGCCCTTTGAAGAGTACGACGGCTCTGAATTCACACCAGATGAATCAGTTCTGTAATTAGGCTCCACTGAGATTTAACCAACTGACCAACGAGGCAAATGCCCCGCGTCGAGATCGCCACGCAGATACGCCAGTCCCCACGTCGAGATCTCGTACATACTGCTTCCTTCAACAACCGGAGCAACTAATTCGCGCTTAACCAACTGCTCGCATCGCTGCCTGATGTATCCCTCATCGGCATCCAACTGCTGAAATCGAGGGTCGGAAGCCATCGACGCTGGAGCACCCCACGATTCTTCATCGAGATATTCTAAAATCCGCTCGTCGACCGGGTACATCCATCTCCCCATTCGACGAATCGGCATGGATTAGGCTTGGTCTTGTGCCTCGCCAGCGTCGTTAGTATCCGATACCCCTGCATTTCCATTCTCCGCGGCGTTGTATTCCCCTTTTAGATATTCTTGGCCTTCATCCGTGATCGTGTAGAGGCCCCTGCCGACCGCTTTTAGTAAGCCGTGCTTTGCCAACTTCCGGCACCTCTTCGCGACGTATGCCCCGCTGTACGGAATGCGTTCGTGTTCTCCGATATCGGATGGTGCCATGAATTCCTCCTCACTCTCCACGAAGAGTTCGAGGATTCGTTCATCGAGGAGTACCATCCACTTCCCCGATTTTCTCATAATTCGAATAGAACGTGGTTTGTTTTATAATCAGTTGCAACAAACTATCTCACTCGTCACAAACTATATGACACGCTACGTTCTATTGTAGTCTGCAGCCCCAACACGGCGTCACCACTCCCGGTGATCGTCGTGAGAACCGCGGTCGGTGCGCCAACACCGCCGCGGTGAGGGGTTCGCAGGATCACGAATGGACGAGCGAACCCTAGCGGGCGTAGAAGCCCGCGCACGACTGGACGAACCGAATACTGAAACACCCTCCGATGATCGCTGTTTCGAGTGTGGCAACCTGCTCGTCATTCGAGCGGGCGACGGGAATCGGTGTCTCGAATGCCTGCTCGATCACCTCGCTGTCGGTGACCGGGGTGGTCGTCGATGACGATTCCATACGAAGTGTGGGGGTCGCTCTGCTTCCTGCTCGGATTCCTCGGCCGCGCGTCGTGGGATCGCTTCGGTGACGATCACGACGACGACCAGGACGAAGAGGAAACGGAGGAGGATTCGGAGTGAGCGATCTCGATCCGCTTTCGCCCGAGGAGGGTGTTCGACTGTACCTCGACGCGAAGAAGGATGATCTCGCTGCGGAGACGCTGAAAAGTCAGGAGTACCGCCTCAATGCGTTCGTTCAATGGTGCAACGAGGAGGGCATCGAGAACCTGAACGAACTCTCTGGTCGTGACGTGTACGCCTACCGTGTGTGGCGTCGGGAAGGCCAAGGCGAAGGCCGTGAATCGGTTGCCCCGATCACGCTTCGTGGACAGCTGGCAACGGCGCGCGCCTTCCTCCGGTTCTGTGGTGATATCGAGGCGGTCCCTCCCGATCTCTACGACCGCGTTCCTCTGCCGACTCTGAGCAACGGGGAAGAGGTGAGCGACAGTACGCTCGACCCCGATCATGTCGCGGCGATCCTCGACTACCTGAGTCAGTTCAAGTACGCGACCCGCGATCACTTGATCGTCCTACTCGGCTGGCACACCGGTGCCCGCCTCGGCGGCCTTCGCGGGCTCGACCTGGGCGACGTGGATCTCGACGGCGACCATCCCCGAGTTTCGGGACCGGCCGTCCATTTCGTCCACCGTCCGGAAACCGGGACGCCGCTGAAAAACAAGGACAAGAGTACGCGCTGGAATCGAATCAGCGAGTACGTCGCTGAGGTCATCCGCGACTACCTCAAGGAAACCCGTGATGATGTGACCGACGAGTACGGACGGGAGCCGCTATTCACGACGCGAAACGGTCGTCCAGTTCCGTCGACGATTCGGGAGTCGCTCTATCGAGTGACGCGTCCCTGCTGGAGAAACGAACCGTGCCCGCATGATCGGGATATCGAGGACTGTGAAGCGACGAATATACAGAAGGCCACCAGGTGCCCTTCGTCTCGATCACCTCACGATCTCCGTAGTGGCCGAGTCACGTTCTACCGTCGACAGAACGTCCCTCGACGGATCGTCGAGGATCGGCTGAACGCGAGCGAGAACATTCTGGATAAGCACTATGATCGTCGTAGCGAGCCTGAAAAGGCCGAACAGCGTTCCGAATATCTCCCCGACTTCTGACCGATGACACACGACAAAATAGTCCGCGCAACAGACGGCGGCGCGCAGTACCGGCAGTGCCCACCCCACTTTTTCCTCGGTCGCTTCGTCGCCGGCGCAGTGCGGCGGCTGCCCGAGGGACCTGCGGTCCCTCGCTGCTCCCTCGGGAAAGCTTGGGGTAAAAGACCGCAAGAAGGATTCGAACGAGAGAAACGCGGAGCGAAGCGACGAGTTTCGCGTTGTTCGAATCCGCCAAGGACCCACAGTTCCACAGTCACTTCGTTATCCACACCCCGCCGTCCTGCCGTCAGTCGACGCCGGCCGTGGTCGGCGGCGGTCACAAAATCCGTCTCAGTCCAACTCCCCCAACGACGCCGCCACCGTCGACTGAATCCACGCCCGACAGTTCTCGCGGTCGTAGATGATACACTCGCCGGTGTCGATGGTCAACTCGCCGTATCGTCGTCGGTCGTCGGCCGGCACAGGGCCGGAGTCGCTGTGGTCCGTGTTCATGCGTGTTCAGATCGGCGTCGACCGTGGGTGCCTCCGTTCGGCGATCCGACGTACACCATGGTAAATACTAGCATCCAATTATCAACTGAGAGAGGGACGACGCCGAAGGTTCAAGTACCGAACCGGGACCACGACTGCCCGTGCTCACGTTCGGATCGCTCGCCCGGGCCGCCTACTGCCCGCGACAGCACTACTACGCCGAGCGGGACGGGGACGACGAGCCGCCGCCCGAGGCCCGCGCCCGCCGCGACCTGGCCTTTCGGTACCCCGAACTGCGCGGGGTGAGCGACGCCGAACTCGCCGCCGAACCGATCGAACGGACGCCGAACGCGTACCGGGCGGCGCTCGACCGACTCGCGGCACGCGACGACTGGGCCGAACTGGTCGCGCCGTCGCGTCGGGAGGTGTTACTGGCGGGTCGGGAGTGTCGGGGGGTCGCACACAAGATACTGGCCAGCGATCCGCCGACGCCGACGTTCGTCTCGCCGGGGCGCCCGCCGGAGCGGGGCGTGTGGCGACCACAGCGGGTGCGGGCGGTGGCGATGGCGAAGGCACTGGCGTGGGAGCTGGAGCGGGAGGTTCCGGCGGCGCTGGTGGAGTATCCGGCCCACGGCGTCGTTCGTCGGGTGCGGCTGACGACGCGCAACCGGGCGGCGTACCGGGAGACGGTGCGAACGATCCGGGAAGTGGACGGCCCGCCGCCGCGGGTCGACGACGAGGCCAAATGTGCGGCCTGCGACTACCGCGAGGAGTGTGGGGTGCGGACGCGGTCGCTCCGGTCGTTACTGGGCCTGTAGCCACGCCTCGATCTCGTCGGCCATCGCGCCGCGGCGGTGGACGACGCCCTCGCCGGGATCGACGACGGTGCTTTCCGTTCCGGGCGTCTCGCCGCCGTCGACGACGACGGCGACGCCCTCCCGAATCCGGTCGTCGAGGTCGGCGACGCGGGTGACGCTCGGCGCCCCGGAGCGGTTGGCGCTGGTGGCGGTCAGCGGCGGCGCCCGTTCGAGCAGGGCGAGCGCCGTCTCGTGGTCGGGGACGCGGACGCCCACGCGCTCCCGGCCGGCGGTGAGGACGTCGGGGAGCGAGGGGCGGCGCTCGACGACGACGGTCACGGGGCCGGGGAGGAAGCGGCGCATGAACCGCTCTTCGCGCTCCGTCGGTCGGGTGTAGTCGAGGGCGGCGTCGACGGAGGAGACGCCGAGCGAGAGCGGGTTCTCCCGCGGCCGGCCCTTCAGGTCGAAGACGCGTTCGACCGCGTCGGGGTCGGTGGCGTCGGCGCCGAGACCGTACACCGTCTCGGTCGGGTAGACGACGGCTTCACCCCGACGGACGGCGGCCGCAGCGTCGGTGATGCTCATGCGAGACAGTCGGGCGAGGGGTGAGAAAAGCGTGGCGTCGTCAGTCGACGAGCGCCCGAATCTCGCGTTCGAGGTCGTCGTACGGGGGGAAGTCGGGCCACTCCTCGGCGACCCACGCGTACTGGACGGTGCGATCCTCGTCGAGCAGGAAGGTGGCCGGGCGGGGTTCGGAGACCCCGGCCATCCCGTCGAGGTCGTGGGCGATGCCGTACGCCTCGGCGACGCCGTTGGCGGGGTCGGCAAAGAGATCGTAGTTCATCCCGCGTTCGGCGACGAGTCGCTTGTGGGCGTACGGCGTCGAGATGGAGACGCCGACGACGGTGAGCAGGTCGTCGAACGCGCGGTCACGGAGTTCGTTCCAGATGTACGTCGCGGGGAAGGCGCCGTCCATGGGGTAGAAGACGAGACAGACGGGACCCTCGTCGGTCAACTCGGAGAGGGAGGTGTCCTCCCAGAACTCGTCGTTGACGAGCGGGCGGGTGAAGTCGGGGGCGCGGTCGCCCTCGGCGACGTGGTCGGTTTCGGGCAGAGGGACGACGTCGAACTCGACCATCAGTCGGCACCCCCGTCGACGAGCCCGGAGCCGTACGTGGATTCGAGATACTCGACGACGTTCGCCGACTCGGACATGGTGACGCCGGTGCGTTCGTCGACGATGGCGGGGACGGGGCGGGAGCCGGCGACCCGCTTGACGACGTTCCGTTCGGAGTGCATGGGCTCGACAAACCGAGAGGTGTAGTCGAGGTCGAGGTCCTGAAGCACCCGGACGACACGCTCGCAGTACGGACAGGCCTGCAGTCGATACAGGGTGATCGGCGGATCGCTCGCTGGCATGTGACTCCGTACGGAAGCCCCCGGCCTAAGCCCTTCGTTCGGGTGATGCGGGGCTCGTGAGGGCAACGCTTAATTCAAGGCCGTGATAAGGGCCAGTACTTACATGGGTTTGTCGTCGACAGCGAGCGCCGCCGGAGCCGGAAGCGTGGCGCAACTCACCGAATTCGTGCCACTGACGGACACGACCGTCACCATCGCCGGCTCGCTAGCGATCCTGGTATTGATCGCGCTGTCGGCGTTTTTCTCCTCCTCCGAGATCGCGATGTTCTCGCTGGCCCGCCACCGGGTCGAGTCGCTCGTCGAGGAGGGCGTCCCCGGAGCCGCGGTAGTCCAGGAACTGAAATCCGACCCACACCGGCTCCTGATCACGATCCTCGTCGGCAACAACATCGTCAACATCGCGATGTCCTCCATCGCGACCGGACTCTTCGCCATCTACCTCTCGCAGGGGCAGGCCGTCCTCGCGGCGACGTTCGGGATCACGACGCTCGTGCTCCTGTTCGGGGAGAGCGCACCCAAGTCCTACGCGGTCGAGAACACGGAGTCGTGGGCGCTCCGGATCGCGAGCCCGCTCAAGTATTCGGAGCTGGCCTTGCTCCCGCTGGTCGTCGTCTTCGATCACCTGACCCGCATCGTCAACCGGGTGACTGGCGGGCGCTCGGCCATCGAGACGACGTACGTCACCCGGGACGAGATCCAGAACATGATCCAGACCGGGGAGCGCGAGGGCGTGATCGAGGAGGAGGAACGCGAGATGTTCCAGCGCATCTTCCGGTTCAACCGCACCATCGCCAAGGAGGTGATGACCCCCCGACTCGACATGACGGCCGTGCCGAAAGACGCCACGCTCGACGAGGCCATCGAGACCTGCGTCCAGAGCGATCACGAGCGTATCCCCGTCTACGAGGGGAACCTCGACAACATCATCGGCATCGTCACCCTTCGCGACCTCATCCGTGAGAAGGATTACGGCGCGGGGGCGACCGACCTGACGGACGTCGTCCAGCCGACCCTCCACGTCCCCGAGTCGAAGAACGTCGACGAACTGCTGGAGGAGATCCAGGACAACCGGATGCGCATGGTGATCGTCATCGACGAGTTCGGCACGACGGAGGGGCTGATCACGCTGGAGGACATGGTCGAGGAAATCGTCGGCGACATCCTCGAGGGCGACGAGGAGGAGCCGTTCGAGTTCGTCGAGGACGACGTGGTGATCGTCCGCGGCGAGGTCAACATCGACGAGGTGAACGAGACGCTCGATCTCGACTTGCCGGAAGGCGAGGAGTTCGAGACGCTCGCGGGCTTCATCTTCAACCGCGCTGGCCGCCTCGTCGAGGAGGGCGAGCAGATCGAGTACGACAGCATCACCATCCGGATCGAGCAGGTGGACAACACCCGTATTATGAAGGCACGGCTCACGATCCACGACGACGACGATACGGAGGCCGAGGAACCGGTCGACGAACCGGAGCCCGAGGAGTGAGCGGGGTTACGCGACCACGACGTCGATAGCCGTGAAGATGCCGTAGCTGAGCGCGAGTGCGAGGACCAACGAACCGATCCAGGCGAGAACCGTGTAGAGCATCTTCCGGCGGCTGACCCCGCCACCGCCGGCGGCGTAGCCGGAGCCGATGATCGCCGAGACGACGATTTCGTTGAACGAGACGGGGATGCCGAAGGCGACGGCCGCCTGCGCGATGGCGAAGGAGGGGATGAGCGCCGCGATGGAGCGACGGGGGCCGAGCGAGGAGTAGTCCTGTGCGAGCGCCTTGATCATGCGCGGGGCGCCGGTCCAGGAGCCGAGCAGGAGTCCGATCCCGCCGCCGGCGAGCACCGCGGGGAGCGGAACCGCGAAGTCGTCGAGCAGCGGCACGAGCGGGCCGATGGCGAGGCCGACCTGGCTCCCGCCGGCCGAGAAGGCGACGAGGCCGCCGAGCGAGAGGAGAAAGCGCCGCTGTGTGGCCTCCGGATCGGTCACGAGACCGCGGTAGAGGACGGCGACGACGAGGAGCGCACAGACGGCCGCGACGACGCTCGCCCCGACCGGGAGGTCGGCGCCGAGGGCGGCCGCGATGGACGCCGACTCGCCGGCCGGCCCGAGGAGGCTGAACTCGATGGTGGCGACGAGGGCGCCCACGAGGCCGCCGAGAACCGAGATGGCGTAGCGTTCGGGGACGCGCGGCGACCGGAGGAGCCGGGCGGTGGTGTACGCGATGCCGCCGCCCACGAAGGGGGTGAGGACCCACAGCGTCGCGATCTGTCGGTACTTCGCCCACGCGGGGTCGCCGCCGAGGGCGAGACCGACGCCGACGACGGCGCCGGTGACGGTGAAGGCCGTGGCGATGGGGTAGCCGGTGAAGACGCCGACGGCGACGAGCCCCGCGGCGGTGAGCAGGCCGACGATGGCCGCGGTGGCGGTGAGCGAGACGCCCCCGATGAGCTGGGTGCCGACCGCCTCGGTGACGTTCGCTCCCTGTAACACCGCGCCGGCGAAGCCGAGCAAGCCGACGACGAAGCCGGCCCGCATCACGGAGATGGCGTTCGCGCCGACGGCGGCGGCGAAAGGCGTCGATCCCGAGGAGCCGGCGCCGATGGCCCAGGCCATGAAGAGGCTGGCGAGGGCGGCGACGACGAACGTCAGCAGTGTGCCGGTGGCGACCATCAGACTGTATCCGACTGTGCGAGGGGGGTACTAAGGGGTGTCGGGCGCGGGCGACGGGGCGGGGCAGCGATCAGCGATACCCCTCGTCGTACCCCTCGCGGAGCGAGAGGAGCGTTCGGCGGACGAGCAGGTAGCCGAAGAAGACGAGCAAGAGCATCAGCGCCACCAACCCGAGGAAGATGGGGTCCTCGAGGAGGCCGGAGAGCTGGAGAACGGACGCCTGCATGGTCGGGACGTGGCCCGGCGCGCACAAAGCCGTTTCGGGGTCCGGACGACGGCGTGTGAGGAAAGCTACAACGGCGTTTTGAGTCTACGTCGTTTATAATATCCTCACCGCTGTAGGTGAGAGTGCGTGGTCCCCCGACCTCGCTTCGGCCCTCCACTTCTCGTTAGACCGGCGGCACGCGGAACCGGCGAATCACCTCGCCGTCCGGGGTGCGAACGACGCCGACGAGACCCGTCTCCGCGTCGACGGGAGCGTCGACCCCGTCGGGCGCGTCGTCGCTCCCCGCCGGCCACAGTTCGGCGTGGCCGGGACGATTCCCCCGTGGATCGGCGTGACTCCCCGGATTGAGGAGCGCCGGCCCCGCCTCGGGCGTGTCGACCGTCGGCCGGTGGGTGTGCCCGGAGACGACGAGGGCGGCCCCACGTTGCCGGCCGAACAGGGAGAGGGCCGTCGCGCCGCCGCGTTCGGTGTGGGTGACGGCGACCCGGACGCCGGCGTACGTCGTCGTCGCGGCCGAGAGGAGACGGTCCCGCACCGCGGCGGTGTCGGCGTTGCCGTGGACCGCGACGAGTCGCGCGGCGTGGTCCCGGAACTCGTCGAGGACAGCGGTCGTGGTGAAGTCGCCGGCGTGGATCACGAGGTCCGCGGCGTCGACGGCCTCGCGGGTGCGGCCGGTCAGGCGGGCGTCGTCGGTGCCGTGCGTGTCGGAGCAGACGACGAGCATGGGGGGAGGTGTCGGCCCATCCGCAACTCCGTTTCGGTCGGAAGGTTGAATCGGCGCCCGGTCGACGGAGCGACCATGGCTGGTAGCAAGTCGGTGGTTCTGGCCGCCCTCGTCGCGAACGGCGCCATCGCCGTCCTGAAGTTCCTCGCCTTTCTCCTCACCGGGAGCCCCTCGATGCTCTCGGAGACGTACCACTCCATCTCCGATACGGGCAACCAGGTGTTTCTCCTGATCGGCATCCGCTACAGCGGGAAGGCGCCGAGCCGTGCGCACCCCTTCGGCTACGGCAAGGCGCAGTTCTTCTACAGCTTTCTCGTCTCCGTCCTCCTGTTCGGCATCGCGGGGTGGGAGAGCCTGAAACACGGCGTCGAGGCCATCCGCTCCGGCCACGCCGCCAGCCCGGGGACCGTCACCCTCGCGGGCGTCACCTTCGACACCGTCTACGTGAGCGTCGCCGTCCTGCTCGGCGCCATCGCGTTCGAGACGTACGCGTTCGTGAAGGCGAACGCCGAACTCCGGCGACAGATGGAGGCGTACGGCTGGGCGAACCTCGTCGAGGCGTTCAGGTCGACCAGCGACGTGACGACGCTCACCGCCTTCACGGAGGACGCCATCGCCCTCGGCGGGGCGGCGCTCGCCCTCGTCGGCATCGTCCTCACACGCGTGACGGGGAACCACATCTACGACGCCGTCGCCGCGGCGCTCATCGGCCTCCTCCTGATGGGCTTCGCGCTCGCGTTGGCGTGGGAGAACAAGCGGCTCCTGCTCGGCGAGAGCGCACCGAAGGAGCTGGAAGCCGACTTCCAGTCGATCATGCGCGACCACCCGGGCGTGACCCACGTCGACCGCTTCCGGACGATGTTCGTCGGACCGAAGGGTATCCTCGTCGCCGCCGACGTGAGCTTCGACCCGGAGCTCGTGACCGACGACATCGACGCCGACATCAGCCGGATCGAGGAGAAACTGCGTGCGCGCGACGACCGGGTGCGGTTCGTCTACGTCGAACCGGAGCTCTAGATCGTTTCGATCCGATCCAGCGCCGTCTCGACGGCCGCGCGGTCCACGTCGCGGTGGGTACAGAACCGGACGTGCGCGTCGTCGATGGCGCCACAGCCCACCCCGCGGTCGGCGCAAGCGTCGACGAACGCCGAGGCGTCGAACGGGGCGGCAGAGACGTCGACGACGACGATGTTCGTCTCCGGCGTCGGGACCGACAGGTCGTCGAGGGCGTCCAGCCCCGCGGCGAGGCGGGCGGCGTTCGCGTGGTCCTCGGCCAGCCGGTCCCGGTTCTCCAGCGCGAGGAGGCCGGGGGCGGCGATAATGCCCACCTGCCGCATCCCGCCGCCGTGGAGTTTGCGCAGCCGACGCGCCTCGTCGATGAAGGCCTCGCTCCCGGCGAGGATGGAGCCGACGGGGGCGCCGAGACCCTTCGAGAGACAGAAGAGGACGGAGTCGACGGGCGCGACCATCTCCGCGGGGTCGACGTCGAGGGCGACGCAGGCGTTGAACAGACGGGCGCCGTCGAGGTGGACGGGCACGTCGTGGGCGCCCGCGGCGTCGGCGACGGCGCGAATCCGGTCGACCGGAACCGCGAGGCCGCCGCGGGCGTTGTGCGTGTTCTCCAGACAGACGAGACCGGTGCCGGGGCGGTGGAGGTCCGCGTCGTGACAGACAGCGTGGATCTGCTCGGGGGTGAAAATCCCGTTTTCGGCGTCGAGGGTGCGGGTCTGGAGGCCGGCGTTGCGGGCGAGACCGCCGAGTTCCCAGCGGACGACGTGGGCGTCGGCGTCGGCGACGACTTCGCTGCCGGGGTCGGCGTGAACCTGGGCTGCGATCTGGTTGCCCATCGTCCCCGTCGGGACGAAGAGGGCGTCCTCGCAGCCGACGAGGGCGGCCGCACGACGTTCGAGGTCGTTCACCGTGGGGTCGTCGCCGTACACGTCGTCGCCCACGTCGGCGTCGCGTGCGGCGTCGCGCATCGCGTCGGAGGGGCGGGTGACCGTGTCGGATCGCAGGTCGATATCGAACATACTGGCCTTCGGACCGGCCACGAGAAAAAGAGGTAGGTCGTGTCGTCGTTGCGTTCGAACGTCATCGCACACCCGACCACAGGACTGTGCGGACAGTTTCGAACCCGACGCTACGGGAGCCCCGCGATCAACTCGCGGTACTCGTCCTCGGGGAACGCCCGCAGCGTCTCCGTGCGGATCGCACCCCCGCCGGAGATGGTGATTCCGGCCTGCGTCGCCGTCTCCGCGTCCGGCATCTCCATGATCGCGACGGCGTCGTACTGCCCCATCGTGAGGAAGAAGTGGGTCAGTTCCCCACCCATCGACTCGACCACCCCCCGCGCGTCGTCGAGTCGGTCCGGGCTCTCGTCCATGTGCTGTACGCCCTCGCCCGTGTAGCTCACGAGGCTGATGTACGTCTCCATGTTGGATCGGTCGTCCGGGTGAACGACCGCCCGTTATTTGTCAGCCAAGTATAAGAAATCATCCCCACACTCCGAAAGGCTTTGCCCGCCGCGCCGGAAGACCGTGGCATGGACCCGCGCATTCGCACGCACGCGGAGATCATCGTCGATCACTCGACGCGCATCGAGTCGGGCGACAACGTGGTCATCAGCATGCCGGCGGCCGCCGAGGACCTCGCCGTCGCGCTCCACGAGGTGCTGGGCGACCGGGGCGCCAATCCGGTCTACGTGAACAACTCCGAGCGCGCGGCGCGGGCGTACCTCCGTGCGAGCGACGAGGAGGACTTCGAGACGCCGAGCCACCAACTCGCGATGTTCGAGGAGGCGGACGCGTTCGTCATCGCCCGCGGCGGCGAGAACGTCTCGGAACAGAGCGACGTGACGCCCGAGACCAACGCCGCCTACCGGCGGGCGATGCGGCCCGTCCTCGACGAGCGGCTGGGCAAGCGCTGGTGTCTCACGCAGTTCCCCTCCTCCGGCCACGCCCAGCTCGCGGGGATGAGCAGCGAGGCCTACGAGAACTTCGTCTGGGACGCGGTGACGCTGGACTGGGACGAACAGCGCGACCACCAGGCCCAGATGGTGGAGATTCTGGACGGCGCCGACGAGGTGCGGATCGAGAGCGGCGACGAGACGGACGTGACGATGTCCGTCGCGGGCAACCCGACGATCAACGACTACGGCGAGCACAACCTCCCCGGCGGCGAGGTGTTCACGGCGCCGGTCACGGAGTCGGTCGAGGGGTACGTCCACTTCGACATGCCCCTGTACCGCAAGGGCAAGGAGATCGAGGACGCCCGCCTCCGGTTCGAGAACGGGAAGGTGGTCGGCCACAGCGCCGAGCGCAACGAGGACGTGCTGACCGGCATCCTGGAGACGGACGAGGGCGCGCGCTACCTCGGCGAACTCGGCATCGGGATGAACCGCTCCATCGACCAGTTCACGTACAACATGCTGTTCGACGAGAAGATGGGCGACACCGTCCACATGGCCGTGGGCAACGCCTACGCCGACACCGTGGGCGAAGAAAACGAGCGCAACGAGAGCGCCGAACACGTCGACATGATCGTCGACATGTCCGAGGACTCGGTGATCGAAGTGGACGGCGAAGTCGTCCAGCGGAACGGGACGTTCGTGTTCGAGGACGGGTTCGAGTAACGGGGTTTTTGGTCCAGCTTTTTGCCGCGAGCGATCGGTGGGAGCGAGCGGGAAAAAGGTGGGAGCGAGGGGTTCGAGTAACGGGGTTTTTGGTCCAGCTTTTTGCCGCGAGCGATCGGTGGGAGCGAGCGGGAAAAAGGTGGGAGCGAGGGGTTCGAGTAACGGGGTTTTTGGTCCAGCTACAGCGCGCCACGCACGAGCACCACCGCGCCGACGCCGAGGAGGAGCGCGACCAGCACGTTGCCGGTCCGGCGGACGGCGACGACCACGACACCCGCCGCGACCCACGTCGGCGGGCCGGCGGTGGCGACGGCGGGTGCGAGAATCGAGACGACGACGGCACCCGGCAGGGCGTCGAGCGCCGTCTCCGCGTCGTCGGGCAGGTCGACGTGACCCAGCGCCCAGAGGCCGCCGGCCTTGGTCAGGTAGGTGACGGCGGCCATCGCGAGGACGACGCCGACGGTCCGTGGCGCGAGGGCGAACGGATCAGTCACGGCGGACCACCACCGCCAACACCCCGGCAAGCGCGCCACAGAGGACGTACCAGCGGCCGGGGAGAAGCGCCTCGGTCGCCACGGCGACGACGGCGGCCGCACCCCACGGGGCGAGGGTCGACCGCCCCTCCCAGAGTTCGACCGCGATGGCGAGGAAGACGGCCGTGAGCGCGAAGTCGAGACCGTAGCGCGACGGATCACCCACGACGCCGCCGGCGGTGGCGCCGACGACGGTCGCAGCCACCCAGAACGACCAGATGGCGAGCCCCGAGCCGAGGAGAAAGGCGCCCAGACGGCTGCCGGATCGGAGTTCGCCCATCGTCAGCGCCCAGTTCTCGTCGGCGGTGAAGAAGACGCTCGCGTACGCCTGGCGCGGGGCGATCCGACGGAACCACGGGCGGAGCGCGGCACCCATCAGCACGTATCGGAGGTTGACCACGAGGGTCGTCCCGACGACGGCGACGACGGGGACGGGGTCGGCCCAGAGTTCGATGGCGATCAGTTGGGCGGCGCCGGCGAGCACCGTCGCGCTCATCAGCGTCGCCTCGGCCACACTGAGGCCGGCCTCGCGCGCGAGGACGCCGAAGACGACGCCGTAGCCGGCGACACCGAGCGCGACCGGGACACACTGGACGAAGCCGTCGCGGAGGCCCGCCCACCCGAACTGCACGTCCGGCGGAGCGGTGGTCACGGGGCGACACCTCTCCGTTGGAGGGTAGTCGACATCGTCCCCTCGAACGACGTCGAGAACGGTAAACGCTCGGAGAAGCGCGTTTCTCCCAACGCGATGAGCGGTCAGTCGTCGCGGAGGTGAGCGTCCGTCGAGAGCGTCCGGACGGCCGACCGGCCGGCGGGCGTCGGCGCGTAGCCGTCGTCACGGCGAACGACGAATCGGTCCCGGAGCTGTCGCAGGTGGTAGTTGAACCGCCCCTTGTCCTCGACGGCGGTGGCCGCGCGGAGCGACGAGTACTCGAGGGCGTCCTCCGACCGGACGAGCGCGAACAGGATTTCGAGGCGGAGGGGGTGAGAGAGGGTCGAAAGCGTCTCGGCGAGCGGGTCCGCCGGCGGCGACGACGGCTGCCCGGGCGGCGCGTCGGGGGCGGATGCGTCGTCCCACGTCCAGTCGGGAATCGCCATACTCGGCTCTCGAACGGGCGGCGAAAAAATAGTTCTGGACCCCCGTCGGTCGCCCCGGGTGCTCGCGGGGCTTACTCGTCGGTGATGTCGAGGTCGAACTGCTTGTTCTCGACGACGGCGTTGAGGACGACGCTCGTGTTGGACTCGCGGATGTCGGCGTCGGTCAGCAGGGTCTTGATCTGCTCGTTCATGCCGTCGGTGTCGATGAACTTGCCGACGGCGATGACGTCGTAGTCGCCGGTGACTTCGTAGACGCTGATCATCTGTTTCTGCTCTTTGAGGCGGTCGGTGATGTCGGGCAGGGCGCTCCCCTCCACCTTCAACTGGAGGATGGCGGTCACGTCGTAGCCGAGGGCGCCGTAGTTGACACGCGGGGTGTACCCCTCGATGACGCCCTCCTCCTCCAAGTCGCGAAGGTGGTTCGAGACGGTGGTGACGGAGACGTCGAGTTCTTCGGCGAGGCTGCGAAGGCTGGCGCGTCCGTCGCCGAGGAGTGCGTTGATGAGCTTGGCGTCGAGATTTTCGTACGTCATGGCAGTTACGCACGTATCGAGGGGTATAGAAGTTTACGAATATCCAATTCCGGTCGAGGCGGGGAGGAAATTGCAGACAACAAAAAGGGCTTAATACTAGGAGTATAGATTAACCCTGTCCAGAACATGACGGACGAAAATACGGCGACTGACGGCGGTTTGACGGCGACAGAACAGGACGTGATCGACGAAATCGACGAGAAGAACGTCGACTTCCTCCGGCTCCAGTTCACCGACATTCTCGGGACGGTCAAGAACGTCTCGGTGCCGGCGACGCAGGCGGAGAAAGCGTTCACCGAGGGCATCTACTTCGACGGCTCCTCCATCGACGGCTTCGTCCGGATTCAGGAGTCCGACATGCGTCTCGATCCCGATCCGGAGACGTTCGCGGTCCTCCCGTGGCGGAACGGCGACTCCGACGGCGGCGCGGCGGCGCGACTCATCTGTGACGTCGTCGATACGTCGACCGGCGAGCCGTTCTCGGGCGACCCGCGTGGCGTCCTGAAAAACGCCATCGAGCGCGCCGAAGAGATGGGCTACAACGTCAACATGGCCCCCGAGCCAGAGTTCTTCCTGTTCGAGGAGGACGAGGACGGGCGCGCGACGACGAAGACGAACGACGCCGGCGGTTACTTCGACCTCGCACCCAAGGACCTCGCCTCGGACGTGCGCCGTGACATCATCTACGGCCTCGAGAGCATGGGCTTCGACATCGAGGCCTCCCACCACGAGGTGGCCGAGGGGCAACACGAGATCAACTTCACGTACGACGACGCCCTCTCGACGGCGGACAACGTCGCCACCTTCCGCTCGGTCGTGCGCGCCATCGCGGCGGAACACGACCTCCACGCGACGTTCATGCCCAAGCCCATCGCCCGGATCAACGGCTCGGGGATGCACACCCACATGTCGCTGTTCACCGAGGACGGCGAGAACGCCTTCCACGACGAGGACGACGAGTTCAACCTGAGCGACACGGCCAAGAGCTACCTCGCGGGCATCCTCGAACACGCGCCGGCCATCACGGCCATCGCCGACCCGACCGTGAACAGCTACAAGCGGCTGGTGCCCGGCTACGAGGCGCCGGTGTACGTCGCCTGGTCCGACCGCAACCGCTCGGCGCTCGTCCGCAAGCCCGCCGCGCGCGTCCCCGCGGCCTCCCGGATCGAGCTTCGGTCGCCCGACCCGTCGTGTAACCCCTACCTCGCCTTCGCGGCCATGATCCACGCGGGTCTCGACGGCATCGAGAACGACCTCGACTGCCCCGACCCGGTCCGCGAGAACATCTACGAGTTCGACGAGGAGAAACGCGAGGAGTACGGCATCACGACGCTCCCGTCGAACCTCGGCGAGGCCGTCGAGGCCTTCGAGGAAGACGAGGTCATCAAGAACGCGATGGGCGACCACGTCGCCGAGAAGTTCGTCGAGGCCAAGTCCCAGGAGTTCGGCGAGTACATCGTCGAAGTCTCCGACTGGGAGCTCGACCGCTACCTCGAGAAGTTCTGAGGACCGCCCCACCGACTATTTTTTCGCGCACGCGACGACGGCGAGCGACGCGGCCGACCTACGGCGGACGGGTCCGCGCGCCGCGCACCCACAGGCCGGGCGCGACGACGACCAGCGCGACGACGCTCCCGGCGAGGACGGCGGCGACGGCGAGCGAGACGTCGCCCTCGGCGACGAGGGTCGCGACGAAGCCGACGGCCGGGAGGACGACCACGGACGCGACGAGCTGTCGGGTCGTGCCGGCGGTTTCGGTCACGCGCTCCGCGACGACGCGCCAGCCGATCCAGCCGCCCGCGGCCGCGGCCACGGCGACGACGGTGTCGACGACGACCGTCACGCCCACCGCCACGAGACCGAGGCCGACGGCGAGGGCGAACGTCCGAGCCGCGGCGGCGGTGGATACGTCCTCGGCCCCCCACCCGGGACCGAGTCGGAAGGCGACGGCGAGGTAGCCGACGCCGACGGCGACGCCGACGATCACGTCGACGAGGTAGTGGACGCCGATGAGCACCCGCGAGGCGGCGACGAGGACGACGAGGGCGGCGGCGACGCCCGTCGCGCGCCGGTCGTCGGGGGCGACCAGTCGGGCGAGGCCGCCGTACACCACCGTCGCGCCGATGGCGTGGCCGCTGGGGAAGCCGAAGCCGTCCGTCCCGGCGTCGGGGGGACGCGGGAGCGCGAAGCCGTGCTTGAGCGCGAGCGTCAGCGCGAGCGCCCCGAGAGCGAGTGCGAGGGCCGTGGCCATCCGCGTCGACGGGACGTCGAGGTGGTCCGCGAGGAGGTAGCCGGCGGTCACGAGCAACAGGAGCGTCACCGGGTCGCCGAGATGGGTGAGCAGGTGAGAGAGGGCGACGACCGCGTCCGGGAGCGCCTCGACGACGCTCGCTTCGCCGACGCCGCGGTCGGCGACCGGACGGGCGACGCGGAGCATGGGTGGCCGATGGGGGCGAATCAGTTTATACTCCCCGGACGGTCAGCGCCGGAACCGGCGGAGCGAGTCGAGGGCCTGCCCCGGTTTGCCGAGCAGGGAGAGCCCCGCCCCGAAGATGACGAAGAGGACGTACAGCCCGAGCGTCGAGAGGAAGATCACGATCATGGCGACGAGGGCGACGAGATCGGAGAGCAGGTAGAAGGCGCCGAGGGTCATGACCGTCCCGTAGAGGAGGACGAGATAGGGACCCCAGCCGCGGGCGTGGCCGCGACGCATCCGCCGGCGGACGTACGCCTTGAGTTCCGACTCCAGCGCCGGCCGGTCGACCGTTCGGTCCTCCACGTCGGCCTCGAAGGCGTCCAGATCCTCGCGAACCTCGTCGACTCGGTCGGCGAGGTCCTCGATGTCCGGTGCCGGGGATGGATCCTTGTCGTCGCCGGTCATTGCCGTCGTCACGTCGTCTCGGTCCGGCGGGTGTTGTACCTGCCGATCCGAGTCGGTGAGCCGGTCGGCCCGGACGGCGTTGATCGTCGCGCCGACGAGGAGGACGAGGCCGGCGAGGTAGAACCACGTCACGAGCAGCAAGATCGCGCCGAGGGCGCCGTAGAGCGCGAACCGGCCGCTCGTCGTCGCGATGGCGGCATAGAGGGCGAAGGCCGTCCCGAAGATCGTCCACCCGCCGGCACAGAACAGCGTTCCTGGGAGCGCCTCGCGCGGCGCCAGATCGGCCGTGGGCGTCAGGTAGTAGACCGGAAAGAGCGCGGCGACGAGGACGACGAAGAAGGCCAGCGGGGCGAGGAGGGCGACGGGTGTCCGGAGGAGGGCGACGACGCCGACGAGGACGACGCCGCCGAAGGAGCCGACGCCGACGGCGGCGAGCACCGTCGCGCCGATCCGGAGGCTCCCGAGGAAGTCGCGGGCGGGGGTGCCGTAGATCCGGGCGAAGGCGGTGTCGATGCCGCGGAAGAGCTTGAGCGAACTCCAGAGGAGGAGGAGCAAGCCGACGAACGTGACGCCGCCCCGCCCCGTGGTGTTCGCCAGCGCCTCGCCGACGAGATCCTGCCCGACGGGGAGGAGATACCGATCGGCGAGGCCGAGGACGGCCGTCCGAAGCCCCGTCCCGCCCAGGACCGTGGCGACGACGGTCGTCAGGACGAGCAGGGGCAACAGGGAGACGAAGGCGTAGTAGGCGATGCTGGCGGCCAAGAGGGTGGCGTCCCGCGCCTGGACCTCGCGGACGACGGTCCGAACGAGGGCGAGCCGTGATCGAGCGGACACGCCGCCCGGTTCGCGCGGCGGCGACAAAAGCCCGTGCCCGTTCGTAGGTTGTTGCGAGTCGGTACAGTCTCAGTCGACGGGGGCGAAGTACGCCGCGGCGCCGTCGGCGTCGCCGAGTTCCGCGAGTCGCCCGTCCGCACACCGGTCGCAGCCGCTCGGCTCTTCGGGGGCGGCGTACACCGTTTCGCACCGTTCACAGGCGAAAAACCGGAGTCCGGGCACGGCTGTCGTTCGTGACGCGGGAGCATAAGCGACACGCCGAACCGCCCGATTCGACCGCGTGACGGCCCACGAACCGCAATCACGAGGGCGTCGGCCACGGGATACTAGTGGCTGTAGGCCCTACCGACGACGATGGACGAACCCACGGTTTCGGGCGATCTCCCCGACCCGGAGTCGCTCACGGACGCGTTTCTCGTATACGAGGTGGAGGCGGCCGAGGAGGGGGTTCGATACTACGGCGAACTCACCGAGGCGAGGGAGGCCGTCCTGCGGACGCTCGCCCCGGCGTTTCGCGAGCGGGGCTACCGCGTGACCCTCACCCGGGAGATGGGGGAGTACGTCCTCGTCGCGACGGAGCGGTCGACGGGGGTCGACGGCGTGCCGTGGACCCACGTCGCGCTGTTCGGGGCGACGCTCGTGACGACGCTCTATGCCGGCTCGCAGTGGTACGGCATCGACCTGCGCGCCGATCCGCTCGCCGTCGTCGGGGCGTGGCCCTTCGCCCTGTCGGTCCTGGGCGTCCTCGCGGTCCACGAACTCGGCCACTACGTTCTCAGCCGCCACCACGAGGTGGAGGCGTCGCTGCCCTACTTCATCCCGATTCCGAGCGTCCTCGGCACGCTCGGGGCGGTGATCCGCATGAACGACACCATTCCGAGCCGTCGCGCCCTGTTCGACATCGGCGTCGCCGGCCCCCTCGCCGGGCTGGGCGCGACCGTCGTCGTCACCGCAGTGGGCGTCTCGCTCCCGCCCGTCGCGTCGGGGTCGACGCTCGTTGCCGACCTTCAACTGGGCTACCCGCTCCTGGTGCAGGGCATCGCTGCCCTCCTGGGCGAGCCGTTGAGCTACGGGGCCGGACGGACGGTCAACCCGGTGGTCGTCGGCGGGTGGGTCGGCGCGTTCGTCACGTTCCTCAACCTGCTTCCGGTCGGCCAGCTCGACGGCGCCCACGTGACGCGGGCGCTCGTGGGGGAGCGCCTCGACTCGATCCAGCGGGTGATCCCACTCGCGCTGTTCGGGCTCGCGGGCTATCTCGTGGTGGTCGAGGGCGGCCGGGGCGCACAGATCTGGGCGTTCTGGGGCGTGCTGACCCTCCTGTTTTCCCGCGCCGGGAGCGCGACGCCCATGGACGAGACGCCGGTGGGCCCGAAACGGCGGGTTGTCGGCGCTCTGACGCTCGTGCTCGGGGTGCTGTGTTTCACGCCGGTCCCCATCGCGTTCGCGGGGTGAGACGGGGGACGGTGAGTCAGTGTCGGTTGGTCGCCGAGGCGGTCCGGAAAACAGGGACAGTGCTCCGTCCGAGTCGGCTACGGCGCGACGCCGACGGTCAGGAGCGTCCCCCACGTCCGGTAGCGATCCACCATCTCCTCGCGGGAGTCCCAGTCCTCGGTCGGGAACGCGTCGGCGGGCGGAATGTCGATTTCGCGGTCCGGAATGGTGTCCTGTTCGGCGACGTGGAAGCCGGCGTCGCGGAAGGCCTCGCGATAGCGCTCGCGGTCCCACAGCTGCATCTCGACGCCCACCGTCTCCTGCCACTCGTGGGTGTGGACGCTCTCCGCGAAGAAGTTGACCGCACAGAAGAACGTGCCGCCGGGGCGCAGGATTCGGCGGAGTTCCCGGAGGACGGCGTCGGGGTCTTGGGCGTAGTAAAAGGCCTCCATCGACCAGACGTGATCGACGCTCCCATCACGGAAGGGGAGGTGGCCGAAGTCGCCGCGGAGGAAATCGAGCAGGTCGTCGTCGGTGTAGCTCCGTGCGTTCCGCACCATCTCGCCGGAGGCGTCGAGGCCGACGCTCCGACCGACGTCGCGCGTCTCGCGGAGCGCCCGCAGGGCGTAGCCGGAGCCGGTGCCCAGGTCGAGCACCGTCTCGCCGGCTTCGGCGGGCATCCGGGCGAGGGCCTCCTTCGCCGTGTGCCAGTGTCGCTCCTCCATCCCCCGATCCTTCCCCTCGCTCGCCCACCGGTCGAACTCGGCTTGCACGCTCATTGTGGATGGGGAGGGAGCGGGCCCACTAATCGCTACTGATAGGGCGTATCGGGGGTGGTCGGAGATTCTCGGCGACGCCACGCAACGACGAACCCGGAAGCCGGTGGCGACGATACGCCCCGGATAACGCGGTCAGTGCGACCGGTTCTCGGCCGATGACGACGATTCGGATTCGTCGACGGGGCCGCGCCGCCGCCCGGTCAGGGCGCGGTAGACGGGGTAGACGTAGTCCTCGATGGGGCCGTGGACGCCGCGCGGACTCGCGTAGACGAGGACGGGCAGGTCCGCGCCTTTCGCGAGTTCGATGACGCGGTCCGGCGTGCTCCCGAACACCCACCGCCGGAGTCGCCGGGTGCGGGTGGCGCCGATGACGAGGATGCCACCGTTCTCCGCTGCAGTCCGGACGAGGCCTTCCGCGACGGAGGCGGCGGCGACGTTCTGAACCTCGACGGTCGGCGCATCGGCGAGTCGCGAGATGGTCGTCTCGGCGTTCTCCGGGCGTCCCTGTCCACCCTCCGGCGTGACGTTGATGACGTGGAGTTCGGTCCCCTCCTGTCCCATTCGTTCGATCAGCGAGAGGAGATCGAGGTGGTGCGGGCCGCCGCCGGCGCCGATGTTGACGACGCCGATGTCCGGATCGGAGACGCCGCTGGCAAAGAGGACGCCGCAGGGCGCGGAGTACTCCACCTGCTCCGCGATCCGGGTGTGTTCCTCGGGGTAGCCCATGAGAATCAGGTCGGCCCCGTCGTCGCGAGCGGTCTGGACGATGTCGAAGGCGACGTCCTGACAGATGTGCCCCTCGACGGTGTAGTCGACGTCGATATCCGCGTCCGCGAGTTGCGACTCGATGCGCTCGGTCCGCCGTCTGGCGGTGTCCTCAACGATTTCCCACGGCGTCTGGTCGGGGATGTGGGTGACGGTGACCACCTGCACGAGCGGGTCGTCGCTGCGGAGGCGGCCGAGCGTCGCGGCAAGCTGGGTGTACTGGGGCGCCCGCTCCGGACGCGCGACGGCGACGAGGATGCGGTGGCGCTCGCCCGCCGTTTCTTCCGCTTCCGCCCCGGCGGCTGCCGTCGTCTCGCCGGCCGCCGTCGGCCTAGACGGGGCCACCACCTGCTCGAACAGCTCCTCGACGCCGGGCGCGCCGCCCCAGACGAGGTACGCGGCGAGCATCCCGACCACGAGGAGGAGACCGACGATCACGCCCTTGACCGGGAGATTGTAGATGAGCGCGACGTTGGCGAGGATGCCGAGGACGGGGACGGCCGGAACGCCGGGGACGCGGAAGCCGCGTTCGAGGTCGGGGAAGCGCCGTCGGGAGTAGACGAGCGCGGCGTTGACGACCGAGAGGGGAAGCAGGAGGTTGAGCGTCGCGAAGCCGGTGAGCGTCGTGAGACCGAGTTCGGTCAGGGTGAGTGGGCCGACGGCAGGCAGGGTGACGGTGAGGTCGACCGGCACGATGCCGCCCTCAGCCGGGAACAGCCCGATGAAGACGACGATCATGGCGACGATGGTGGCCGTCGTCGCCATCACGCTCCAGAAGGGAGTGCCGTAGCGGGTGTGGATGCGGGCGAAGGGACGCGGCGCCTGTCCCTGCCGGCCCATCAGGGAGCCGATACCGCTGGCGGCGAGGACGCTGGCGTTGGAGGCGCTGACCATGCTGAACACCGCGCCGGCGACGATTAGCGACCGGCCGAGCGGACCGAGGAAGCCGGCGGCGACGCGGCCCATCGCCGTCTCGCCCTCCTGAGCGATCACTTCGGCCGGGACGGGCGAGTTGACCATCGCGACGATGACGAACGCGTAGAGGACGGTGACGGTGACGATGCTGGCGGCGATGGCCCGCGGCACGGTCTTGCGGGGTTCGATGATCTCGCCCGCGCTGGCGGCGATGGCGGAGAAGCCGAAGAAGGTGATGAAGGCGAGGGCGGCGATGGTGACGATGCCGACGGCGTCGGCGGTGAAGCGGGTGGTGAAGGTGTCGACGGCCACGGTCGGTCCGCGAAACGTGAACGCGCCGGCGACGAAGGCGACGAGGACGGCCACCTTCGCGCCGGTGACGAGCAGTTGGAAGGTGCCGCTCTCCTCGGTGCCCCGGGCGTTGAGCGTGCCCAACAGGACGGCCGCGACGACGCCGGTCGTCCCGTGCGGGAGGAAGTGCAGGGAGTCGGGGAGGATGAAGCGGACGAACCACTCGTCCATCGTCGCGAGATAGAAGGCGGTGGTGCCGGTGTAGCCCAGAAAGAGCATGGCGCCGACGGCGTAGACGAGCGTCTCGTGTTCGAAGGTGCGCGTCGAGAAGAGGTAGCCGCCGCCGTTCTCGGCGTAGATGGAGGCGAACTCGGAGTAGGAGGCGGCGGTGAGGCCGGCGACGACCGCCGCGAGGACGAAGGCGACGACGGCGCTACTGCCGATGGCGGCGACGGCGGTGCCCGACAGCGAGAAGATGCCCGCCGCGATCATGGTGCCCAGCCCGATCGCGAAGGCGATCTTGAAATCCAGCGTGCGTCTGTGCTCGACCATCACGTCCTCCTGCCCCGTCAGTCGTCAAAAATCACGGGGGTCGTTACGCGGAGTTAGAACAGCCCCTTGACCGTGTTGATGACCGTCCACGTCGCCTGCTTGACGAGTTTGCCGTCCTCGCCGTTGATCACGATACCCCGGACGGTGTTCCCGGTCCGCCGCCCGTTCTGGACGTGCTCGACGAACTGTGGGACGGGGTTGTCGAGGGCGACCAAGTTCTCGGCGGTGTCGCGGGTCATCAGCATCTTCAGGCTCGCGTCGTCGCGCCGGGACTGCCGGAGGTCGGTGATCGTTCCATCGGGACGCATGTAAAAGGAGAAGGCGACGTCCGTGTTGACGAAGTAGACGTTGACGACGTTGCCCGTGAGCTGGTTGTACACCTGCCGCTCGGCGAAGTTCATCTCGACGTCGCCGACGTTCGAGTTGAACCGCGGCTGCATGTCCTGCAGGTCGGCAAAGAGGTCGTCGGCCCACGCCGGCTGTGACGACTGGGCGGCGACTGGCACCCCCGCAGCGGCGAACGAGAGCGTGACGAGAACGGCGACCGCGGTTCGGGCGAGAAGCGATACCATACCGTACCGGACGCGGCCGGCGTATTTGTGGATTTGGGCTGGCGTCTCAGCGATGATACTCGCGACGTGGTGGTCGGCGGGCGCGCGGTCCCGCCGTCACGCCGTCGCGTCCCGAATCTCCTCGACCGACGCGTCCGTCTTGAACGCCGTCCCGTGGTAGTGGGCGCGGGAGGCCTCGAACCCGGCCGCCCGCAGGTCCGCGAGGAACTCGTCCATCGCGGGCGCGGACCGGGTCCACTCCTTGCAGAGGCGGTGCTGGTCGTAGTGAGTGGGTTCGTCGAGTTCCGTCGCCAGTCGGTCGAGCATCCGGCGGGCGCGGGCCGCCTCGCCCATCCCGTCGTCGACGCCCTCGCGGACGGCGGCGACGAACTCGCGGTCGCGGATCGCCCCCAGCCAGAGGGGACCGGCGGTGACGACGCGATTTCCTCCGCAGGCAGGACAGTCGTCAGGTGGGTGGGCGATCAGCCCCCACTCCGCCTCCCGGGTGAGACAGTCCTCGCAGTGGTGGACGTAGCCGAGTTCGTCGAGACACGCGTCGGCTTCGGTCGCCCGGCCGTCGAGTTCGAGGTAGGTGCGGGCGTAGTGGCGGGAGACGTGCGAGCAGATGGGGCGGGCGGCGGTGTCGTAGCGGGCGGCGGTGCGGACGAGGGCCGAGAGCAGGACCCGAAGCCCCATCTCGGGGTGGTAGTCGGTGTTCCGGGCGACGGCGCCGTAAGAGCGGACGCCGCTCTCGAAGTGGGCGCCACAGAGCGGCGCGGTGTCGGTGGCGGTGACACAGACGAGATCGCGGGCGTTGGCGAAGGCGGCGTCGGCGAACGGGATGGGGGTACCGAAGGGGTCGAGGTCGATCACGTCGGTCGTCGAGTCGTGCATATGGACGTTGGCGTCGCGTTCGATCACGTCGACGGCCAGTCCGTTGCGGTCGGCGTTCTCGCGGGCGAGCGAGACGGCGTCGGGGTCGGTGTCGAGAGCGGTCACGTCCCAGCCCTCGCTCGCGGCGCGACAGGCGCGGACGCCGCTGGCGGTCATGGCGTCCAGATACGTCTCGGCGCGGGGTTCGCGCTCCCGATAGGCGCGAAGGACAGCGACCGTCACGTCGCGGTTCAGTTCCTGCGTGGGGTTGTAGAAGACGCCCTCGCCACGGCCCTGGCTCGCGCCGTCGCGGGCGTCCTCGACTGCGAACTCGATGCTCCCCTCGGTGACGCGCATGGATCGAGTGGACGGTGAGCGCCGAAAAACGCCGCGGTTCGGCGTGACGGACGGCGGACGCCCGTCGCACGGCCGTCCGACCGACCGAACCGCTTTAGACGCGGAGGCCCAACGGTTCGCGTCGTGAGCGAGGTCGAGGACTGGCGCGAGGCGCTCTCGGCGGCCGGAGAGCTATCAGGCCCCATCGTCGACGCCATCCTCGCGACCCACGGCGACCGCGGGAGCCGGGCCATCGAGGCCGTCTCCGAGGAGCGGGTGAAGGAGTACCGCGATTTCACCGTCGTCGTCGGCCACGACGACGAGTACATCATCGAGGACGGCGGCTGTACCTGCAAGGACGCGGAGTACAACCTCGATACGGCCGATCCGTCCCAGCGGTGCTGGCACGCCCTCGCCGTCGACATCGCCGAACGGGTCGGTGCCGTCGACTACCACGACATGTGGTACTCCGAAGTGCGGGAGTTCATTTGAGGAAGGTCTTTCACCGACCCGCCCCGACCCCAGCCATGCTCGACTACGTCGACCTCGAAGCCGACCTCGGCGAGGAGGAGCGGCTGATCCGCGACACCGCCCGTCGGTTCGTCGACGAGCAGGTGCGCCCGGACATCGGCGATCACTTCCTCGACGGCACCTTCCCGACCGACCTGATCCCGGAGATGGGCGAACTGGGCTTCTACGGATCGAATCTCGACGGCTACGGCCTGCCGAACGTGAGCGAGCGGGCGTACGGCCTCCTGATGCAGGAACTGGAGGCCGGCGACTCGGGCGTGCGGTCGATGGCGAGCGTGCAGGGGGCGTTAGTGATGTACCCCATCCACCGATTCGGCACCGAGGGGCAGAAAGAGCGGTGGCTCCCCGAGTTGGCGACGGGTGCGGCCGTCGGCTGTTTCGGCCTCACGGAACCGGAACACGGCTCGGACCCCTCGTCGATGGCGACGCGGGCGGAGCGCGACGGCGACGGCTACCGGCTCACGGGGTCGAAGACGTGGATCACGAGCGCGCCCATCGCGGACGTGGCGGTGGTGTGGGCGCGGGACCGGAGCGACCCCGACGACCCGGTCCGGGGCTTCCTCGTCGAAACAGAGCGCGACGGCGTGCGGACGCCGAAAATCGACGAGAAACTCTCCCTCCGCGCGTCGATCACGGGCGAGATCAGCCTCTCGGACGCGTGGGTGCCCGGGGAGAACGTCCTCGACGTGACGGGGGTGAAGGGGCCGCTCTCCTGTCTCACGCAGGCGCGCTACGGCATCGCGTGGGGGGCCGTCGGCGCCGCGCGCGACTGCTTCGAGACGGCCCGGGAGTACGCGACGGAACGGGAGCAGTTCGGCAGGCCCATCGGGGGCTTCCAGCTCCAGCAGGAGAAGCTCGCGGAGCTGGCGACGCGGGTGACGACCGGCCAACTGCTGGCCCACCGCCTCGCGGACCTGAAAGAGCGGGGTGAGCTGCGCCCCCAGCAGGTGTCGATGGCCAAGCGCAACAACGTCCGGATGGCCCGTGAGGGGTCGCGGGTGGCCCGCGAAATCCTCGGCGGCAACGGCATCACGGCCGACTATCCGCCGATGCGCCACCTCGCCAACATGGAGACGGTCTACACCTACGAGGGGACCCACGACATCCACTCGCTGATCCTCGGCGAGGATCTGACGGGGCTGTCGGCGTTCGAGTAAGTGACGCGGTCGTGCGCAGCCGGCACCCAGCGGGCGTAGCCACAAAGGTCTCGTACCCCTACGGCCAATCGAGGTGAACAGTCATGTCCCCGACCACCTGTCACGGTCCCGACGGCGTCGACCTGTCCCGCGAGGAGGCGTGGGTGCTCCACGCCGCGGTGCTGGAGCACGTCGAACGGGTCGTCGCGGCCGACGGATCGCCGGATCGTTCCCTGACGGTCCTCGACCGGATCGAGTCGTGTGCGCCCCTCGACGCGGCCGACCGCGACGTCGTGCGTGAGGCGCTTTCGACGTACGACGCCCCCGACCGCGACCGGGCGTCGGTCGAGGCGATTCGGGCCGCCCTCCCGGCGCGTCGGACGGACGGGTGTGCGTCCCGCCGGTGACGACGACCCGTCTCGTAGGAGGTATCGTCACTGTCCAGGCCGGACCGTCTCGGCGAGAATCTCCGCTGGCTTCCGATAGTCCCCATCAGCCCTCGTCGAGCCAGTAGTCCACGTCGTCGCCGCGGCGGTAGTAACCCTCCACGATCCGTTCGTCGTCGCTCCCCGGCGCCGACCCCGCGTAGATGCCGATCTTGTCCGAGTCGGGGTAGACCGTCACGTCCGGGTCGTCCATCGTCGACAGCGCGAGATAGCGAAGCGACTCGTCGCCGTCGTTGATCACGCGGTGGCCGCCGTCCTCGCCGACCGGAAAGGTGACGTAGTCGCCGGAGGCGAGCGAATCGGTGCCGTCCGGGGTGCGGAGTTGACCCGAACCCGCGAGGACGTACAGCGCCTCCTCGTTGCCGGTGTGGTAGTGGAAAGGCCACGACTTCTTGCCGGGCGGGAGTTCGTACAGCGAACAGCCGAGGCGCTCGCCGCCCGCCGCGGCCGCGAGTTTCTTCCGCCGGAACGCCGTCTCGCCGTGCTCCGTCGTCGTCCAGTCCACGTCGGCCTCGTTGACGCGCATGGCACCCGTTCGGACGCCCGGCCGGTTAGGGGTTGGCGTCCGGCGCCCCGAAATATATATTGCTATTGAGTGCTATGCATGACAAGTTATGTCACGGTTTTCGGGAGGGCGGTGGAACGAGCGCTACGCCGCGCTGTCGGTGTGCGTGGGGTCGTACTTCGCGGTACGGCTCGCGCAGTTGCTCGTCAGCCCCGTCGTCCCGTCGCTCCGTGAGGCGTTCGGCGTCTCTCGGGGAGCCGTCGGGGCGATACTCACCGGCATGTGGCTGGTGTACGCCTGTTCGCAGGCACCGAGCGGTGCCGCCGGTGATCGGTACGGTCCCCGGCGGGTCGTCCTCGTCGCGCTCGGCTGTACGGCCGTCGCGGCGCTCGCACTCGCCGCGGCGCCGTCGCTGCTCACGTTCGGCGCCTTCGCGCTCCTGCTCGGGATGGGCGCCGGCCTCTACTACACCCCGGCGACGGCGCTGCTCGCGGCGCGGTTCGAGGACGTGGGACGGGTCATCGGCGTCCACCGCGTCGGCAGTCAGGCCGCGGGACTGGTCGCGCCCGCGCTGGCCGCGCTCCTCGGCGCCCGGTTCGGCTGGCGCGTCGCCCTCGGGAGCGGCGCCATCGTCGCCGTCGTCGTCCTCGGCGCCGTCCTCGTCGGCGGTCGGTCGCGTTCACGTCCGCGACCGACGACGCGGACGGACGGCGGCGCGGCGGTGCGGCCACGCACGCTGGTGGGCGTCCTCTCGCGGCCGGCGGTCGCCTTTTCGACGATCCTCGCCGCCGTGGGGGAGTTCGCCGCGCTGACGACCGTCTCCTTTCTCCCCACCTTCCTCGTCGACCACCACGGCCTCCCGTTGCCGACGGCCGGGGCGCTCTTCGGGGCGTACTTCGTCGTCGTGGCGTCGCTCCAGCCGGTGAGCGGGTGGTTCTCGGACCGGTTCGGCCGCGACGCCGTCACCGCCGCGCTGTTCGCCGCGGGGGCCGTCGGCTACGCGACGCTCGCGCTCGGATCGGGACTCGCCGCCGCCGTGCCGGCCGTGGCGCTCGTCGGCATCGCGATGGCGTGGGGGCCGCCCGTCCAGTCGCGGGCGGTCGACGCCCTCGCCGACGCGGAACGTGGCGTCGGCTTCGGCGCCGTCCGCACGGGCTACATCCTCGTCGGGGCGCTCGGCCCCGTCGTCGTGGGCACCCTCGCCGACGGCGCGGGGTGGGGGGTCGGCTTCGGCCTGCTCGCAGGGGTGTTGACGCTCGCGGCCGTCGCGCTCGTCGGCGCACAGCTCGTCGGTCGGGGACGGCGGCCGCTCGGCTCGGGGGCGTTCGGGCTGTTCACCCCGTCGCAGGATGGCCGTGGCGGCGACCGACGCCACGGCAACGTCGACGACTGACGACCGCCGTCCGGGAATGCGGTCCTAGCCGTCGTCGTCCGATCCGGGCTCGACGTCGATGTGGTGTGGCCCGTCTCGGTCGGTGTCGTCGCTTCCACCCAGAAGCGTCGATTGGATGTCCTTGGCGAACGACTCGACCTGGTGTCGGAGCGTCTGCATCTCGTCTTCGAACGCCTCGACGGAGCGGTCGACGTAGTGGACCCGCTGGTACGGGATGCGACGGACGATGTCGTTGCCCGCCTCGTCCTCGTCGAGTTTGACGATCCAGTGGTCCTGAAAGTAGGCGATGCGCTCGTTGTCGACCGTCCGCTCGACGGTGCCCTCGTCGGGGTCGTCGTAGACGATGATCGCCTCGCCGAGATTCGGCTGGGCCATGTCTCGGCGTGTCCCTCCACGCTTGTAGGTCCGTCGGCGGCGCTGGGCGACTGAAGCCGTCGGCGACGCCCCCGATGAACGCCGCACGCGGTGAGAACGGCGACGGCAGTCTCAGTCCGCCGGCGTACCGGGCTGGCCGTCTGCATTCGCCGCCGCGCCGTCGTCCGCGGCGTCCATCGCTTCCACCAACAGCTCGGTCAGATCCAGGATTTCGAGGTCGTCCTCGAACCCACCCGTCTTCCGCCCGTCCTCGAACATCGTCGTACACATCGGGCAGGCGACGACGAACTGCTCCACGTCGCCGTCGGTGTCGGCCACGGCTTCACGGAGGCGCTCCTCGCTCGGTTTCATCTCCTCTTCGACTTCGGTCCAGACGCCGCCCCCGCCGCCGCCACAGCAGAAGGAGTCCGCGCGGTTGCGCGGCATCTCCGCGAGCGTCGCGCCCGTCGCGCGCACCAGTTCGCGCGGTGCCTCGTACACGTCGTTCATGCGCCCGAGGTGACAGGGGTCGTGGTACGTGACGGTCCGGTCGAGGGCGGCGGGCACGTCGAGGCGACCCTCGCGCACGAGGCGTTCGACCACCTCCGTGTAGTGGGAGACGGGGTAGTCGAACTCCTCGCTCATCTCGGGGTACTCGTGGGTGAACGTGTTGTAGCTGTGCGGGTCGGTACAGACGATCTCCTCGAACTCGGCGTCGGAAAAGGCGGCGGCGTTGTCCTCGACGAGCATCTCGTAGAGGCCCTCCTCGCCGACGCGTCGCACGTCGTTGCCGTCGTGTTGCTCGTCTTCGTAGAGGATGCCGTAGGAGACGCCCGCGGCCTCGAAGATGCGGGCGAGCGACCGCGCGACGCGCCGGTTCCGCTCGTCGTAGGAGGGATAGTCGCCGACGTACCAGAGCAGGTCCACGGCCTCCTCGCGGGCGTCGGGCACCTCGAAGTCGAGGTCCTCGGTCCACTCGGGGCGCTTGCGGGCTGGGTCGCCGAAGACGTTGCCCTGCTGGAAGGCGTTCATCATCGCGTCCTGCACGTGGGGGTCCATCTCCCCCGACTCGGTGAGCCGGCGATTCATCCCCGTGAACTGCTTGACGTGCTCGATATCGACGGGACAGGCGTCCATGCAGGCCATACAGGAGAGGCAGGCGTGCATCGACTCGGCGTCGATCACGCTCTCGCCGCCGTCCGCGACGATGGGCACCTCCTCCCGGTCGCCCGCCGCCCGCCCCTCGCGGTAGGCCTTCAGGTCGAGGATGACGTTCCGCGGGTCGAGGTTGCGGCCCACCTCGTTGGCCGGACAGACGGAGGAACACCGACCGCAGGTGGTGCAGGCGTCCTGGTCGAGGCGTTCGCGCCACGTGAAGTCGTCGACGGAGCCGGTGCCGATTTCGTCCGGCGGCAGGTCGGCGGGGACGCCCGGGAGGCGCTTGCCCGCCTTCTCGTCGCGGGTGACGATGTTCGCCATCGACGTGAGCATGTGGACGGGTTTGGCGTAGGGGAGGAGGGCGACGAAGCCGAGCGCGAGGAGGGCGTGGCTCCACCAGACGGCGGCGTAGGCCGCCTCGGCCATGGCGGGCGAGATGCCCGCGGCCCGCCCCGCGAGGGCGAGGGCGTAGCCGACGAAACTCACCGTCTCGAAGTCGGGGAAGCCGGTGCCGAGGATGCGGAGCGCCTCGACGACGTAGCCGCCGACGCCGAGGGCAAAGAGGGTGAGGACGAAGGCGTCGTCCTCCAGATCGGTGTGTTTCCCCCACAGCCGCGGGTCGCGGACGCCGTAGCGCCGCCAGAGCGCCATGCCGACGCCGACGACGAACAGGAGGCCGAGCGCGTCCATCACCAGCGAGTACGAGAGGTAGAAGTCGCCGACGAAGAAGGACGGCTGGCCCAGCAGTTTCGTCCAGATGTCCATGTCGACCGCGAGGATGGTCGTCCCGATGAGCAGGGTGAGAAAGCCCCACACGATGAACGTGTGCATGACGCCGGCGTAGGTGTCGCGGTCGAACTGCGCCTCGTTGGAGAGGAGGAGGCGAGTCGCGTGGGCGATACGGCCGGGCAGGTCGTCGAGGCGGTCGAACGGGTCGGCCGGCGCCGACGCGTACTCCGTGATGCGGGCGTAGACGCCGTAGCCGAAGACGAGGATGGCGACGGCCGCGAGGTAGTAGAACGCGGCCTCGCCGACGGGACCGATGGTCCAGAACGTCTCCCGCGTGACGGTCGTCTGGAGGACGGGCATACGTAGTGGGCGGCGCAGGTGGGGGTTAAAGGTTGTCACACCGCATCAGAGAACGGCCCACACCACCAGCCCCACGCCCACCAGCGCCGCGGGCGCGTCCCGCCACGTCGCGGAAAGCGGCGGCAACGTCGGGTTCCACGCGAAACAGCGAGCCTGCAGGGCGAGCGCGAAGCGGTCGGCGCGGGCGAACACGCGCCGGAGGCCGGTGACGCCGATCAGCCGAATCCGCTCCCGGAGCGACCGTTCGGAGCCGAGACGGGCGTCCATCGCCGACCGGATGGAGGCGAGGTCGTCGCGCAGGAGGGGGAGAAAGCGGAGGACGAACCCGACGCCGGCGCCGAGGACGACGCCCGCGCGGCCGGGGAGGAGCCACTGGATCGCCGCCCGCGACTCCCGGACCCGTGTGGTGCGGATGTACGCCGTCGAGACGAGCAGCAGGAGGAGGACCCGATAGCTCGCCAGCGCGGGCGTGACGGCGTCGGCGGGGACGAACCACGGCGCCCCGAGCGTCGCGCCCTCGACGAGGGGCGCGGCGACGAGGAAGGGGAGGAAGGCGCGGTAGGAGCGCAGGCTGGCGAGAAGCGGCGTCGCCGCCAGCCAGCAGACACAGAGGACGAAGGCCGTCAGGGCGACCAGCCCGCGGGGCGTCGTATGCGCGAAGGCCGCGACGGCGACGGCGGCCTGCACGAACAGCTTGCTCCGGGGGTCGAGGCGGTGGACGAGGGTGTCGCCCGCGGCGTAGGTGATCATGGGGGGCGGACGCCGAGTTCGCGCAGCGCGGCCGGCGACGGGTCGGCGGCGTCGAGGGCGACCGAGCCGTCCGAGAGGACGACGACCCGGTCGGCGAGGGACGTGAGGTCCCGCAGGTCGTGGGTGACGACGACGACGCTGACGCCGTCGGCGTCGAGGGCCGCCAGCCGATCCAGCACCGACTCCCGCGCACGCAGGTCGAGGCCGGTGAACGGTTCGTCGAGGACGAGGTGGTCCGGCGCCATCGCCAGCGCGCCCGCGATGGCGACGCGTTCGCGCTCGCCGCCGGAGAGTTCGTCGATGCGGTCGGTCTCCCGCCCCTGCATCCGCACGGCGTCGAGGGCGTCGTCGACGCGGCGGTCGATCTCCGCCCGATCCAGCCCGAGGTTCTCCGGGCCGAAGGCCACGTCGGCGCCGACCGTCGCCGCGACGAAGCCGTCGCGGGGGTCCTGAAACACCATGCCGACGGCGGTGCGGGCGGCGACGAGGTCGTCGGCGACGGGGCGGCCGTTCACGCTGATGTCGCCGGCGTCGGGCGTCAGGAGGCCGTTGAAGCCGCGGACGAGCGTCGTCTTCCCCGATCCGTTGGGGCCGGCGAGGACGAGGAACTCGCCGTCGGCGACGGTGAGGGAGACGCCGTCGACGGCCGGCGCCCCCTCGCCGTAGCGGTACGTGTAGTCCGCGGCCGTGATCGTCATCGCGCGACCAGACCCTCGCTCCGGACGATGGCCACCGTCGCGGCGACTTTCAGCCCCGCGACGGGCAGGAAGGGGACGACGACGGCGGAGACGGAGGCGACGAGGCCGATGGCCTGGACGAGGGCGTAGCCGACGGCGCCGCCGGCGTAGACGACGGCCGATCCCGCGATCAGCGCGGCGACGACGCGCGGGACCGGAATCTCGCCGGGGGCCGTCAGCCCGTCGGTGCCGTGGGCAACCGCGCCGATGGCCATGGCCCCGAGGGGGAAGCCGATCAGAAAGCCGCCGGTCGGGCCGAGGATGACGCCGAGACCGGCGTTACCGCCGGCGAAGACCGGCAGGCCGATCAGGCCGGCGAGCAGGTAGAGGGTGAACGCGACGCCCGCCCACAGGGGACCGAGGACGAGGCCGGCGAGGTAGACCCAGAGCGTCTGGAGCGTGATCGGGACGTTCGGCGCGAGAGGGTGAACCATGTCCACGGGGGCCGTGGCGCTGGTCGCCGCCGCGAACAGCACCGCGCGGGCGACGTTACCCGTCACCTCGTCGCCGACCAGTTCGACGGAGTCCGTTGGAGTCGCCATACCGGCGCCTCGTCGGTAAACCACTTAATTTGTCAGGGTTGACGAACTGCCCGCCGATGGGTTTTTGACCGGGAACGAACTGTCTACACGTAGTATGGACGACAAGACCGCGGAGCTACGCGACATCTTCCTCGACGCGACGGACGGCGAGGGAACGGTGACGGAGCGACAGGCCGAGCGCCGCGGGTCACTCGTCGACGTCGACGACCCCGAGGTGGTCGACGACCGACTGCGCGAACTGGTCGCGACCATGCGCGAGCGCTACGACTTCGAAACCGACCTCGACCCCGACGCCTACGTCCGCCTGATTCGCGGGTTCTACGACGGCGACGACGACGCGGCGCTAGCCGAGGCACTCGGTGTCGACCAGAAGGCCGTGGTCCGGGCCCGACTCGACTGCCATCTCGTCCGCGAGAGCGACGGCGACACGCCCGCCGTCGAGGCGAGTCGAGGACGAGCAACCCGCGCCAACGGCCGCTTCCGCGACGCCTTCGTCGAACTCCTGACGGACGACGACCTGTCCGGTCGTCTCGCGAGCGACTCCCGCGAGGACGGGTTGCGGGAGGCGACCGAGGACATCGAGACGAACGTGTCGCTCTGACGGTGTGTGCAACGCGCATTTGAGCGTCGAGAAGGCACTTACCCGGACGCGGCGTCACGGTCGGTGCATGGTACACTGTCCCGAGTGTGACGCAGATATCGCCGAGGAATCGGACGTCGAGTTCGTCGACATGGACTCGAAGATGGCCGGGCTGTTCCGGTCGTCCAAACGCTTCTACGTCGTCGCGTGCAACGACTGCGGCACCGCCATCGGAAGCGGGGTCGCCGGCGGCGGTGGCTGAGAACGGCCCATAGCAAGCCGTTAGCGTCCGAATACGCCCCTGTCGTCGGGGCAAGGAATCCGCGAACGTCGCGGTAGCGAAGACTCTTAGGGCATCCCGCGCAAGGGAGATTCAATGGCGCAGTCGTCGCCGAATCAGGAACTGGTCGACCGCTTCGTCCGGTTCTACCGGAACTACTACCGCGACGCGATCAGCCAGCTCGCCCAGCGGTACCCCAACGAGCAACGCTCTCTCCACGTCGACTACGACGACCTCTATCAGTTCGATCAGGACCTCGCCGACGACTACCTCTCCCAGCCCGACCAGATCGGCGACTTCGCGGAGGAAGCCCTCCGGGTGTACGATCTCCCCGCCGACGTGTCGCTCGGCCAGGCCCACGTCCGCCTGCGGAACCTCCCCGACAACGTCGACATCCGGTCGATCCGCGTCCACGACAACCACGTCGGGCGGATGATCGCCGTCTCGGGCATCGTCCGCAAGGCGACCGACGTGCGGCCGAAGATCACCGAGGCGGCCTTCGAGTGCCAGCGCTGTGGCACCATGACGTACATCCCCCAGTCCGACGGGGGCTTTCAGGAACCCCACGAGTGTCAGGGCTGTGAGCGACAGGGCCCCTTCCGCGTCAACTTCGACCAGAGCGAGTTCGTCGACTCCCAGAAGCTCCGCGTACAGGAGTCGCCGGAGGGACTCCGCGGCGGCGAGACGCCCCAGAGCATCGACATCGACATCGAGGACGACATCACCGGCAAAGTGACCGCCGGCGACCACGTCACCGTCACGGGCGTCCTCCACATCGACCAGGTGACCGAGGGCAACGAGAAGTCCCAGCTGTTCGACCTCTACATGGACGGCGTCAGCGTCGAAATCGAGGACGAGCAGTTCGAGGACATGGAGATCAGCGAGGCGGACAAGCGGGAGATCATCGAACTGTCGAACCACCCCGACATCTACGGGGAGATGGTCGCCTCCGTCGCCCCCTCCATCTACGGCTACGACGAGGAGAAACTCGCGATGATCCTGCAGTTGTTCGCGGGCGTGACCAAGACGCTCCCCGACGGCTCGCGGATTCGGGGTGACCTGCATATGCTGTTGATCGGGGATCCGGGGACTGGGAAGTGCCAGAAATTCGATACAAACGTCGTTCTCGGCGACGGAACTGAACGGCAACTCGGAGAACTGGTCGAATCACGGTTGGAAAATCCTGTGCCGGTCGACGACGGGGTCTATCAGTCGGTCGACTTCCCCGTCCGGACGGTGACGGCCAGCGGGAAAATTACCCGTGGACAGGCGACAAAAGTCTGGAAGCGGGACGCACCCGATCGGATGTACCGCATTCGCACCAAATTCGGTCGGGAGGTGGAAGTAACGCCGTCACACCCCCTGTTCGTTCCCGGAGACGGGCGCATGGACGCAACGAGAGCCGACAAACTCGAAGTCGGCGATCGTATCGCAGCGCGTCGAAGCGGCGTAATCGACGGCGTGGGGAACGAATCGACGACGCCGACTTCTCCCGTCCCAGATGGTGGTTCAACTGCCGCCGACGGGATGGAGATTCACGACGACATCCGCTGGGACCACATCGAATCCATCGAACCGGTCGCCCCCGACTACGACTGGGTGTACGACCTCGAAGTCGCGGGCACGCATACGTATCTCGGCAACGGAATCGTCTCGCACAACTCGCAGATGCTCTCGTACATCCGCAACATCGCCCCACGCTCGGTCTACACCTCGGGGAAAGGCTCGTCCTCGGCTGGCCTCACGGCCGCCGCCGTCCGCGACGACTTCGGGGAAGGCCAGCAGTGGAGCCTAGAGGCCGGGGCGCTCGTGCTGGCCGATCAGGGGATCGCCGCCGTCGACGAACTCGACAAGATGCGGTGTGTGACTGGCGACACGCTGGTCCACTTGGCCGACGGCACGGTCCAGCGTATCGAGGAAGTAGCACGCGACGCCGCCGCCACGGGAACGATCGAAGAACTCGACAACGGCCGGACAATCAGGGACGTCGACGTCGACGCGTGGACCATGACCGACGACGGCCGGATCGTCTCTCGGCCCGTGACAGCCATCCACGAGTACGTGGCACCGGAGCAACTGACCGAAGTGCGACTGGAGACGGGCGAACGGCTCACCTCGACGGCGGATCATCCGTTCTTCGTCTTCGAAGACGGGAAACGGGTGGAACGGGCGGCCAGTGATCTATCGTCCGGAGACTGGGTGTACGTGCCACGGGAGGTGCCACAGTCGGCGACGGACGGCGGTAGTCTGACTAGTCGTCCAGAGTCGGGAGAAGATCCGATCGCCGAACACGAGGAATCGATCAGCCCCGCGTTGGGAGCGATTCTCGGCTATCTTTCCGGCGACGGGAACGTCTTCTACGATCGCGACCACGGCAGTTACGGGATCCGATTTACGAACGCCGAAGAGGAACTACTCTCCGACTTCGAGCGCGTGTGTGGGGAGGCGTTCGACGCGGACCCGATTCGAGCCCCCAGCGAACAGCGCGCCGACGGCGTCGAGACGATTCGACTCTGCGGACGGGAGTACGCCGACGCCGTACTCGATGCAGGCATGAATCTGAAGACGTACGACCGGAAAGCCTTCCCCGACGGGGTCTCGGGCGCTTCGAGACGGAGCAAAGCCACTTTCGTTCGCGCACTCGCTGACAGCGAAGGAAACGTCGACACAGAGACGGGGAACGTACGGATCTTTTCGGCGAGCTATGAACTGCTCCTCGGAACGAAACAACTCTTGTTGGAGTTCGGCGTGTCGAGCCAAATTCAAACACGTGAGCGCGACGACAGCCGCGACGTGTACGTCCTTGCCATCACCGCTGCCGACTCGCTTGAGGCGTTCGCTCGTCATATCGGCTTCGTCCTCGATCGGAAGGCGTCGGCACTCGAAACCGTTCGAGAGAGCGCGGTGGGCAACCGAACGATACTGGACGTGATTCCGTCGTGTGGCGGTCTGCTCGCCGAATTACGCGACACGCTCCGTCTGTATCAAAGCGAATGCGGTATCGAGAGTCCCACGTACTGTGACTTTGAGAACGGCAACGCGAACGTCTCACTTCGACTCGGGTGGAAGATACTCGACGCGTTCGAACAGCGACGAGCAATGGCCTCGGAAGATCTGGCTGAATTGGATTCGAACCCGGAGTGGGAAACCCTCTCAGCGTTGCAGGATCGATACCACGTCTCACAGTCGGAACTCGCGTCGCGGATGGACGGCGTCACGCAGCAAGTAATTTCCAGCAACTGGCAGACGGACACGTCACTCCGGCCGAGGATCGCCGACGCGCTTCGAGATGTATTGCGGAACGTAGCACGGACGGACCTCACACCATTCAGAGAACTGCTCGAAGGGGACGTGAAATGGCGTCGCGTCGCCGACGTGGCGACGACTGTCGGAGACGAGGACGACGATCGGATCGAACGACTCGAACACGAACTGGCCGACGAACTCGGCTGCGACAAGGACGAAGCAGTCGAACACGCCAGGCGACTCCTCGCCGCCGATCCCGATCCCGAAACGTGGAGCGAGATTCGAGAACTCGCGGCGCAGTACGGTATCTCGTTGACTTTGCTCGCCGACGACCTTGACGTCGATGCATCAACGCTCTCACGCTGGACTCGGGGCGTCGTCGAGACGGGTCGGTTCGACGACGTACGAACCGTCGCGCTCGATCGGATCGAGGGCGTGCGACGCGACTTGCGGGAGATCATCGGGGAAATTACCGAACGGGAAGCACCACCACGCGTCTACGACCTCACCGTCGACGGCACCCACAACTTCGTCGCGAACGGGATGGTGGTGCATAATTCCGAAGATCGATCTGCAATGCATCAAGCATTGGAACAGCAAGAAATTAGTATAAGTAAAGCTGGAATAAATGCCACCCTCAAATCCCGCTGTTCCCTGCTCGGTGCCGCGAACCCCAAGTACGGCCGGTTCGACCAGTACGAACCAATCGGCGAACAGATCGACCTCGAACCCGCGCTCATCTCTCGGTTCGACCTGATCTTCACCGTGACGGACCAACCGGACCCGGACGAGGACGCCGCCCTCGCGGAGCACATCCTGCGGACCAACTACGCCGGCGAACTCGAAACCCAGCGGACGAAGGTGGCGAACTCGAATCACAGCGCCGAGGAAGTGGCCTCGGTCACCGACACGGTCGAACCCGCCATCAACCCCGACCTCCTGCGGAAGTACATCGCGTACGCCAAGCGCACCTGCTTCCCGACGATGACCGACGCGGCGAAGGAAGCGATTCGGGACTTCTACGTCGACCTGCGCGCGAAGGGGGCCGACGAGGACGCGCCGGTGCCGGTGACGGCGCGAAAGCTGGAGGCGCTGGTCCGACTGGCCGAGGCGAGCGCCCGGGTGCGCCTCTCCGATACCGTGGAGAGCGAGGACGCCACCCGCGCGACCGACATCGTCCGCTCCTGCCTGCAGGACATCGGCGTCGACCCCGAGACCGGCGAGTTCGACGCCGACGTGATCGAGACGGGGACCTCGAAGAGCCAGCGCGACCGCATCAAGAGCATCAAGGACGTGATCGAGACGGTCGACGCCGAGTACGAGAGGGAAGCGGGGGCGCCGCTCGAGGCCATCGTCGAACGCGCCGAGGCGGAGGGCATCGAGGAGTCGAAGGTGATGGATCAGATCGAGCAGTTGCGCCGGAAAGGCGACCTGTACAGCCCGAAGACGGATCAGTACAAGGTGGTGTGATGGACCGCATCTCCGCGATCCGAAACGTCGAGCAGGCGCTTCGGGAGTTCGAGGCCGGCGAGGCCGACCTCGCGGCGACCGAGGAACGCGTCCTGGCGGCACTGCGGACGTACGCGACCGAGTTCGACGACGAGACGGGGCTGGCGGCGTACGTCGGCCGCGGCGACGAGGCCGTCGAGGGCGTGGTCGTGGTGGCGTCGTCACGCGCCGAGGCCCGGGACCGGATCGCCGAGCACGCGTCGGGCGCGCCGGAGACGTTCGACATCGAGCAGGTGACGTAGGCTGCCGGTACCGACAGCGTTAGGTGATCACTGCAGACATGCCGAGACGTTGCTACTCGTCGTCACGTACTCGCGGGCCGCCCGAACGACGCTCCGGAACGTCCGTCGAACGCACGAGTCGGCGGTCGTTCGGGAGCTGGGGCGGGCGGCGCTGTTCGAGGAGACGGAGTTGGGCGCGTTTCTGGCGCTCCGTCTCAGGGCGAAACACGGCGACGACGTACAGATCGAGCGGACGCAACCGTTCAACGAGTTCGCCGCCGTCCGGGAGGCGGTGCGGGACGCCGCCGAGGCGTACGAGGATCGGGAGGCGGCGAGCACGCCGTACGTCAAGTTCGCCGCGGGAACCGATCACCCCGATCCGGACTCGATGCGCGGGACCGACCTGTAAGGGGGACCGGGGATGCGAGTGATCGTCGACGGGCGGAGCTACGAAGGACGGGTGATCGATCTGACGGGAACGGACGTGTCGGCGGCGACCGCCGTGGAGTCGGTCGGCGCTACGGACCCGCCGATTCACGTCGACTGCCCCGTACCGGGAGACGCCCACGAACACGTGCGGCGCCTCCCCCCGGAGACGTTCGACCGGCGGGCAGCACTCGCCGCGGCGGCGCGGGCGCTGGGCCACGCGTCGCCGGCGCGGTCGGCGCTCGACGAGGCCCGGTCCGAACTAGCCGACCTGTCGGCGCCGTCGGTCGATGTGGACGCGGCGCGGCGCCGCGTCGCCGAGACGGGCGAGAAGGAGGAACGCCTCCGCGAGCGCGTCGCCGAACTACGGGGGCGACTGCAGGCCCGCCGGGAAATCGACGCGGACACGACGGCGGTCGAAGCGCAGTTGAACGAGGCGACGAGCCGGTTGGCGGAGGCAGAAACCGAGCGAATCGCGGCCGAACAGGCGCTCGAGCGCGCGGAGGCGGTGGCCCGGGACGCACGCGACAGCCGCGAGCGGCGCCTCGAACTCGAGGACCGCGTGGCGAACCGCGAACGCGAGATCCGGCGGGACCTGGCGGCCGCAGTGTGGGATCGGTTCCGGGCGGCGATCCGATCCGTCCCGGGGACGGCGACGGTGGGGGCGGCACCGGGGACGTACGACGGCGACCGGGTGACGGCCGCACTCGCGGTGGCCCGCCTCGCCCCGCTCGACGCGCCGGTCGTCGTCGACGGCCTCGACCGGATCGACGGCGCCGAGGCGGCCGCATCGATTCTGGAGGCGCCGGTGATTTATATCGGGTGACGCGGCCACTCCCGGGCATGGACTCCAACTGGTCGGTCACGCCGCTCGACGGCCACGACGTGACGCTCGTGACGGTCGACCTGCGGAACCCGTCGCCGGTCGACCGCCGCGTTCGCGTCTCGAACCGCCTCGACGGTCCCGTGCTGCCGCCGAAACGCGCCGGTGTCTCCGAATCCGGGTGGGACGAGGAGGGGTTCGACGGCGTCGTGCCGGCATCGGGGCGGCGAACGCTCGGCTACGCCTGCCCGGCGCCGGCGAGACGACCGCCGGTGTCGGTCGTCGACGAGGGGCGTGCCGACGCGGAAGCCGCCGACTCGACGGCAGTCGCGGTCCGGGAACTGGGCGATCCACGGCCACCCGGCGACGCGATACCGGGCGTGGAGGAAGCCGAGGACGACGGTACGGGGGACGAGCCGCCGGTCCCGACGGACGCCGAAGCGGGGGTTCCCCCCGCGGTCGAGTCGTGGCTGACGGCGGTCGAAGCGCGGGTCGACCGCGGGGAGCGGTTGACGGACGCGTCGGTCGAGTCGGCGACGGCGGCGCTCGGCGAAATCGACGACGCGTCCGAACTGGCGGAGCAGGTGTCGGCGGACGCCGCCGCGCTCGAAGCGGTGGCGGAGCGGGCGGCGGCGCTCGCGGAACGGGCGTCGGTGGTGGACGTGCCGGCCGAGGCGCTCCGGAGGCTCCCGTGATCGTCGCCGTCGCGGGCGGGAAAGGCGGGGTCGGGAAGACGACGGTCGCGTACAACCTCGGCGCGGCGCTCGACGCCGTCGTCGTCGACGCCGACCTGGGGATGGCGGACCTGCCCCGCGGTCGCGGGCCGGACCTCCACGACGTGCTCGCGGGGCAGGCCGACGTTGCCGAGGCAATTCGCGGCGGTCCCGTGTCGCTCCTGCCGTGTGGGCGGTCGCTCGCCGGCGCCCGCGCGGCGGACGTGCGCGAACTCGCCGCGGTCCTCCGGCGGGTCGAGGGCGAGTGGGGTGACGACGTGGTGGTCGACTGTCCGGCCGGCCTGCGTGCGGACGTTGGCGTCCCGCTCGCCGTCGCCGACGCCTGCGCCCTCGTCGTCTCGCCGCGCCGGTTCGCGCTCGCGGACGCGGTGCGGACGCGCGAACTGGCACGCGAACTCGACGCCGGGCTGGCGGGGGTCGCTCTCAACCGGACGACCGACGCCGACGACCCGCCGACGGACGTGTTTCGGCGGGTGCTCGGGGCGCCGATTGCGACGGTGCCGGCCGACCCGCGCGTGGGGCGGTCGGTCGAGGCGGAGCGGCCCGTGGAGCGGGCGGCGCCGGAGTCGGTTGCGGCGGCGGCGATCCGGTCGCTCGCGGCGTCGATACGTGAGTGTCGGCGGGCGCGGCACTGAGAACCGGGACCGAACGGAACGGACCGGGACGAATCAGTCCTGCAGCAGTCGGTAGGTGTTGCGGACGGTGACGGGCGTCACGTCGGCCACGTCGGCGGCGGCCTGTTGGGTGAGCGACGCGCCGGCCTCGCGGGCGGCGGTGTAGAGGCAGGCGGCGGCGACGCCGCTCGGATTCCGGCCGGCGGCGTCGCCCGACTCGCGGAGTCGACGGGCGTGTTCCTCGGCCCGCCGGCGCACGGATTCGCTCACGTCGAGTTCGCTCGCGTACCGCGGGACGTACTCGACGGGGTGGATCGGGCCGGTCGCGACGTCGAGTTCGCGGTTCAGCGCACGGTAGGCCGCCCGGTGTTCGTCCTCGGTGGCCTTGGCGGCGTCGACGACTTCCTCGACGGTGCGAGAGACCGAACACACCCGACAGGTGGCGTACACCGTCGCGGAGGCGAAGCCCTCCAGCGACCGGCCGCGGAGTAAGTCGGCCTCCTGTGCCGAGCGAAAGAGCGAACACGCCGACTCCCGGACGTGTGTCGGGAGCGACAGCGCGCCGACGAGCCGCCGAATTTCGGTAAACGCGTACACCTGGTTACGCTCGCGCTTCGTGGAAATCTGTGCCCGATTGTGCTGGGTCCGCATGCGGGAGAGTCGCCGGCGCTTCCGGCCTTTCACCCGCGTCGACCGTCCGATGTCGGTCGAGAGGCCGCGGTCGTGACGCGACTGGACGAGCGGCGCGCCCGTCCGCTCGGGGTTCGTGTCGTCGTCCGCGAAGGACCGCCACTCGGGACCGTGATCGATCCGGTACTCGTCGACGACGAGGCCACATTGGCCACAGACCGTCTCGGTTCCCTCGGTGTTCAGTCGACCGCTGCACTCCGGACACTCCATCCGTGCCTGGCTCATCACAGTCGAAACTTGGTCCCGATGGAGTATTTAAACACGGGCGGCGCCGGGCCGAATCGGCGTCTCGGATCGGCGTAAGCCTACCGGTAACCGGTACGTTCGTGCCGGCGTCCATCGATTCGGGCTAGCTTTTACAGTGATCGGCTCGCGACTTGCGGTCGATGGGACTGTCGGACATCGCCGCGGGGATCGAGGTACACGAACGCCAGCGTGATCGGGGTGTCCCGACGGTGGACGCGACGGGTGACGACCTGATCGCTCGGCTCGACGCGCACGAGGACACACTCCCGTGTACGCCGGCGGCGGCGACGAGCGTCTTGGAGGCGTACGCCGCCGGAACGAGCGTCGGTGACTGCGCACGCGAGGCGGGCATCGCGCCGATGACGGCCGCCAAACTCCTGCATCGGTGTGGGGTCGCGGGGCTGTCGCCGCTCGGCCCAACGGCCCGGGACATCCTCCGCGACTGGCTCGACGGCGACCTCTCCCGAACCGAGGCGGTCGAACTCGTCGGCGCCGACGAGGCGGACGTGGCGCTAGCGACGTACGTCGAGACCCACGACGCCGTCCCCGAACTCGCCGACGCGGTGGCGGGCGTCCTCGAACCGGACGCGAACGCGACGGTCGAAAAGCGGGACGCGCTGGCGGAGACGATGAGTTCGGTCGGCGACCTGCGGTAGGCGGCGAACGCCCGCGGGAGTTATGTCGGTTCGTGACGAGAGACGTACATGTCCGCTGCGGAGCTCACGCGGTCGGTCTGGGACGTGAACGCCGACGACTACCCCGCGGACGCGCCGTTCGGCGAGCGGCTACGGTTCCTCCTGCGGTACGCGATCCTGGCGCCGTCGAGCCACAACTCGCAGCCGTGGCGGTTCCGGATCGAGGGGCGCGCGGTCCACGTCGCCGCCGACGAGTCGCGGTGGCTTCGGGCCGCGGACCCGGACCGGCGCGAACTGTTCGTGAGTCTCGGCTGTGCGGTGGAGAACCTCGTCGTCGCCGCCGAACACTTCGGCTTCGATCCGGCAGTGTCGTATCCCGACGGGGGGACGGAGCGCATCGCGACGGTGACGATGGACGACGGTGCGTCGGAGCGCCGACCCGCGGCGCCGTTCGACGAACTCACCGCCCGGTACACGAGTCACGAGCGATTCGACGGGACGCCACTGGATTCGGCGACGCGGAACCGCTTGGTGGCGGCCGTCGAGGGCGCTCCCGTCGCCCTCCATCTCGTCAACGGCGATGCGAAACGCGCGGTCGGCGAGTTGCAGGCGGAGGCGGACCGCCTGCAGATGAAAGATCGGGCGTACCGGGAGGAACTCGGGCACTGGATCGGCCTGGGTGCGCTCGGCCACTCGTGGTTGCTGGCCCGCGTCGGGCAGGCCGTCGTTGCGCACCTCGATATCGGCGACCGGGAGGCCGCGAAGAACTCGGCGCTCGTCGAGAGCGCGCCCGTCGTCGGCGTGTTGACGACGGCGTCCGACGACCCGGCCGCCCGCGTCGAGACGGGACGGGCGTTCGAGCGCGTCGCCCTCCGTGCCAGCGCCGCGGGCGTGGCCGTCCACCCGATGAGTCAGATTCTGGAGCGACCGGCCCTTCGGAGGCGACTCGCGTCGGAACTCGACTTCGACGGGGCGACGCCACAGCACCTCTTTCGACTCGGCTACGCGGACGAGGCGGCCGAGCACACCCCACGGTGGCCGGTCGAGTCGGTGCTCGACGGGGAGTGAGGCGGGCGCCGGGTCGCGCCGATCAGTCGTCGCGCAGCCGCGGGTTCGGTCCTGCGGGGACTTCCTCCCCCCAGCGCCGCGCCCACGCGTCGAGTTCGTCGAGCACCCGGGTGAGCTCCCGGCCCTTCTCGGTGAGACCGTAGTAGACGGCGACCGGGGCGTCTTCCTCCATTCGCCGGGCGACCACGTCGGCGTCGACGAGTTCGTCGAGCGCCTCCGAGAGCGTCTTCGAGCGGGCGTCGGTGGCGCGCTTGAGTTCGTTGAAGCGGTGTTCGCCGTCCTGCAGGGCGTAGACGACGTTGAGACGCCACGGCGTCCCGACCTGTGAGAGGGCGCTGACGACGGGACAGGCCGAGGCGTTGTGCGTCTCGACGGACTCCTGTCGGGAGTCGGTCGTCATCGGGCACCACCCCCCGAGCGGGCGCGGCGGGGCGGCGTCGTTGCGGGAACGTATCTGGTATCGAGTAGGTTCATCGCTGTCGAAACCCACGCACGAAATCCAGTTAAGCGCTCGGTGGATCGCATTCCAGTAAGAATTCGTATATGTCAGGGATCGAGCGGGAGGACAGCGAGGGCGGCGACACAGACGGCGGCGACGCCGGCGGCGCCGAGGAATGTCGGGCGGTAGCCGACGAGACCGCCGAGGAAGGTAAAGCAGGCCGGGCCGGCGGCCTGCCCCGCGCCGATGGTCGTCGTCTGGAGGCTCATCACGCCGGCGCGTACGTGGTCGGGGGCGAGGGCGCTGAGCCCCGCGAACAGCGTCGGCGTGACGAGGCCGCTGCCGACGCCGAACGGCAGGAGGGCAGCGACGAGGACGGGAAGTGTCTCCGCGAGGGCGACGCCGAGAAAGCCCGTCGCGAAGAGCGCGAAGCCGAGAGCGAGCAGCGTCGTCGTCGACGCACGAGCGGAGAGCCGGCCGTTTTGCGTCGAGACCACGGCGGTCACCAGGAGGACGCCGCTGGTGACGAGGCCGACGGTGGTGGGTGAGAGGGCGTACACGTCAGCGAGGTGGAAGGGCAGAGCGGTGTAGATACCGCCGAACAGGAGCGAGAAGGAGACGAACATGACGCCGTAGAGCACGGCGACGCGACCGAACGGGACGGCGCGAAGGGCCGAACGGAGGTAGCCACGGTCCGGGTCGCGGGCGTCGCCGTCGTGGCTGTCGCGGCTGTCGCGGGCATCGTGGCCGTCGACACCGGCGAGGCCGACCCACACGAGGCCGGCGGCGGGGAGCGCGAGCGCGTAGACGAGGAAGGGGGCGTTCCAGGCGCGGGCGGCGAGCGCGCCGCCGACGAGGGGGTAGACGGCCGTCGCCACCGAGAGCGCCGCGGCGGTGACGCCCATGGCGGCGTCGTGCCGGCGGCCGTCGTACCGGTCGCCGACGACGGTCATCGCGAGCGCCGAGAGGACGCTCCCGGCGGCGACGCCCTGGAGGACGCGGAGCGCCAGCGCCACCGCGAACGTCTCGGCGAACGCGACGGCCGTCCCGGCGGCGCCGAAGAGGGCGAGACAGCCGACGAGGACGGGACGGCGGCCGACGCGGTCGGCGAGCATGCCGACGACCGGCGCCAGCAGGACGCCGGGGAGGGCGTAGCCGGTGACGAAGAGACCGGCGCGGGGCGGGGAGACGCCGAAGGCGGCCCCGATGGCGGGGAGCGCCGGGCTGACCAGCGGCACGTCCATCGGCGTCACGAGCGTCGCGGCGAGCACCGCGACGAGGGTCGGCGACCGCCAGGGAACGGTCCCCGACCGCCCGTCGGCCGTCGGCGTCTCGGTCGCTGGCATCGTCAGAGACCGACGCCGGCCGCCAGCGGCCACGCCGCCGTCGAGAGCGCGAGGAAGACCAGCGCCCCGCCGACGAGGCCGACGTTCTTCAGGAAGTGAATCCGCTCGTTCTGCCGGTCCTCACCCGTCATCGTCCAGAAGTCGTGCATGATGGCGGTCACGGGGACGAGAAAGACGGCCACCGCGAGTGCCCCGACGCCGGGATAGACACCGGTCAGGACCGCGAGCGACCCGGCGACGAGGCCGAGGCTGCCGAGGGGGACGCTCACCGACGCCAGGGGCACCCCCTTGTGCTCGGCGTAGCCGACGGACGTTTCGAGGTCGAGCAGGTTGCCGAGCGCGAGGTAGCCGACGACGAGGGCAAAGAGCGCGCGGCCGGCGAGGAAGCCGACGGCGGCGAGCGACGAGTCGAACATCAGGGCGCCCTCCCCTGCCAGTCGGGCCGGTCGGTCAGGAGGCGTTGCTGGATCGAACCGCGAACCACGAGTGCGTTCGTATCGAACATCGCATGTGGATCGACGGTGGAATCCGTAAAATGTCTAAGGCAAGTTATACGAAATCAGGTTACGGGCGCTATACCGGGACCGGAAGTCGTCGAGAAACCCGAGTTCGAGGCGTTCGTATCGGCCGTGACGGTCCGTTCGTGGACGCGCCGCTCGACGGGCAGTAGCTATCGGAAGAGAAACACTTTCGTTCCGGGCGGGGAGAGGCGGGCCGTCGTGGAGGACCGTCGGTGAACCAACGCGAACCTACGCCGCGTCGGGCGCCGCCGTCGAAAGCGCCGCCCGATTCTGTGACGCCGTCCAGTCGGCGTCCGGCCCGACGGGAACGATGCCGGTCGGGTGCAGGTCCTCGTGGCTCCGGTAGTAGTGGGCCGTCACGTGGTCCATGTCGCAGGTGGCGGCCACCCCCGGCGTCGCGTACACGTCGCGGGCGTACGGCCACAGGTGGTCGTAGTCGACGAGGCGGCGGCGGTTACACATGAAGTGGGTGTGGTACACGGCGTCGAAGCGATACAGCGTCGGGAACAGGAAGACGTCGGCGAGCGTGAGGCGGTCGCCGACGGCGTACCGCCGATCCGCGAGTCGGTCGTCCCAGCGTTCCAGCGCGTCGAAGAGCTCCGCCACCGCGTCGTCGTAGTCGGCCTGCGAGTCGGCGAAGCCGGCGCGGTAGACGGCCGTGTTGATCGACGTGTGCACGTCGTCGATGGCGGCGTCGATGGCGTCGCGCAACCGCTCGGGGTAGAGGTCGCGGTCGGTCGTGGCGTACCCGTCGAACGCCGTCGCGAGGGTGCGGGCGATGTCGGCCGACTCCTCCTGGACGACGGCGTCGGTCGCTGTATCGTAGAGTATCGGGACGGTGACCCGCCCGGTGTAGGTGGGGTCGGCCCACCGGAACACCTCGTACAGCGTGTCGAAGCCGTGGGTCGACTCCGGCGTGCAGCCGTCCTTGGCGGGGGTGAACTCCCAGCCCCGGTCGTTGCGCACGGGATCGACGACGTCGACGCTCACCGCGTCTTCGAGCCCGCACAGGCGGCGGACGAGCGCCACCCGGTGGGCCCACGGACACGCCCGGGAGACGTAGAGGTGGTACCGCCCGGCCGCTGGTGGGTGGTCGGTTCCGGGACCGACCGCCGCGTCGAAGGTATCGTGGTCGTACTGGCCGCGCGTCGCGTCGGGGTCCCACTCGCCGTCGTGGAGGAGGCCCATCAGTCCGCCCCTCCCGTCGCGTGCCAGAAGACGCCGTTCCCCCGCGGGTCGCGGCGCACGGCGCCGTCGTCGGCGAGCGTGGCGAGGGCCTGCCGGGCCGCCGCGCGGTCCATGCCGTACACCTCGGCGACTTCCTGGGTCGCCAGCGGAGCGTGGTGGTCGACGAACGTCCGGATCGGCGGGGGCGAGGACGGGGAGAGCGACGGCGCCACCGTCTCGACGGCGTCCGACAGGTCCGCGAACGGCTGAAACCCCGCCAGCCGTCGCTCGCCCTCCAGTCCGGCGATCCGGTAGGTGGGGAAGGCGCGCACGTCGGCCCGTCGGGTGCGGGCCAGGTCGGCCTCGAACGCCTCGCGCGCGCTCCCGTCGGAGAGGGCCGTCGTGAACGCGTCCACGTCGAGGCCGACGGCCTCGGCGAGGCGAATCTGCTCGTCCCGCCGGTTGACGTTCCGGACCTCAGTCGCGTACGCTTCGCGCAACCGCCGCAGATACCGGTGGCCGAGGGCGCGGTCCTGTTGCCGGGCGGCCGCGAACGCCACGCTGGCGGGGTACGTCGACTGCGCCGGGTCGGTCTCGAAGATGGCCGTATCGACCGGCATCCCGTGCCGTTCGGACGCCTCCAGCCAGTGCGGCGCCACGTCGCCGGGGTCGGCGATGTCGTTGGCGGCGTCGTAGAACGTCTCGAAGTCCTCGATCAGCCCACCCATGACGAACCGAACGTCGAGCCGGTCGCCGTACGCCGTGCGGAGATGTCGAAGGATCGGTTCGGACCCCCAGCACCACGTACACATCGGGTCCGTGAACTGCGTCACCGTGACGGTCGCGTCTGCTGTCGCCATGGGGACGACGACCCCGTCGACGTACATATGCGTCAGGCAACGCACAGGAAAGCAGGTGTGGCGCGCGAAACCGGCCGATAGCGCCACCGCGTGCTCCGTCGGGGCGCCGCTGCCGATCCGAGGGCAGATGTACCCCGACCCGCAAGGGACGACGATGACCGAGCCCCCGCACGCGAACGCCGGGTATCGACGCCTGTTCGAGTCCGACGGTCTCTCGTTCGGAACCGGGTTCCCGCTCACGGGCGTGCGGGAGTCGACGCCGGACCCGACGGCCGAGGTTCGACTCGCGGCCCACGCGGAGGCAGTCGGCTTCGACGCGCTCTGGGCGCGGGACGTGCCGACGTACTGGCCGAAGTTCGGTGACGCCGGCGGCGCGTTCGATCCGTGGACGCTGCTCTCGCACGTGGCCGCGGAGACGGAGGACGTCGCACTCGGCACGTCGAGTGTCGTCCTCCCCTTGCGCCACCCGATCCACGTCGCGAAGGCCGCGGCGAGCGTCGACCGCCTCTCGGGCGGTCGCCTCGTGTTGGGCGTCGCCTCGGGCGACCGTGATCCGGAGTATCCGGCGTTCGGCGTGGACCCGGACGAGCGTGGCCGGCTGGTCCGCGAGGGCGTCGACGCGCTCCGGACGCTCTGGCGGGAGCGGTATCCGACCCTCGACGGCTCGTGGGGCCACCTCGACGGCGAGGTGGACGTGCTCCCGAAGCCGACGACGGAGACGCTCCCCCTGCTCCCGACCGGGTACGCGCGCCAGTCTATGGAGTGGCTCGCCGACCACGGCGACGGCTGGCTGTTCTACCACCTCCCCGACGACACGCTCCGGAGCTATATCGAGGAGTGGCGCGACCACGCCGGCGACAAGCCGTTCGTGATCGCGGTTCGCGTCGCGCTCGCGGACGATCCGACGGCCGACCCCGAACACCTGCATCTCGGCTACCGCGCCGGCGTCGAGTGGTTCCGGAACTACTTCCGACGACTGGAGGACTACGGCCTCGACCACGTCGTCGTGAGTCTGCAGGCCGAGGAGCCGAAGCGGGCGATGACGACGTTCGCCACGGAAGTTATCGACGCGGTCTGAGTGCGACACGGCGGCGGGCGACGGGGGCATCGACGACACCGAGAGGCCGCGCCGAACCCGTTAACCCGCTCCCGTCCCAACGACGGCCGATGCTCGAACCCGGCGATCCGGCCCCGGAGGTAACGGCGCGGAACCAGGACGGCGAGTCGATCACCCTCGGCTTCGCGGACCCGACGGTGGTCTACTTCTATCCGAAGGACTTCACCGGGGGTTGTACCATCGAGGCCAACGACTTTCAGGACGTCTACCCCGAGTTCGAGGAACTCGGCGTCGCCGTCTACGGCGTCTCGATGGACGACGTGGAGAGCCACGCCGACTTCGCGGAGGCGGAGGGAGTCCTGTTCGACCTACTGGCCGACCCGGACGGAACGGTCGCGTCGGCGTTCGGCGTCCCGACCGACGAGGGTCACACCGGTCGCGTGACCTTCCTGCTCGGGGACGGCGACGTCGTCGCTACCTACGACCCGGCGCTCGCCGATCCGGCGGGCCACGCCCGCGAAGTGCTCGACGACGCCCGAAACGAGTTCGGCGGCGCGTAGGGGGGCTACGGCCTACCGAGTCGGCCGACTGCGGCGGCCACGCGGCGGGTCACCGACGGGCCGCCGACGCGGACGACGACGGCGCCGACCACGACGGCGACGGCGACGAGCGTGGCGACGGCGACGGCGGCCACGAACGGGTAGCTGAGGGCCCAGATTGCGGCCGGGACGGTGGCGGTCAGCAGGATGCTGGCGACCACGTCGCGGCGCGTTGCCGGGCGGGGACGATACGGCTCGGGGGCGGGAAACGGCGAATCTGATCGTCGTCTCGACATGTGTGGCGGGGTTGGAGGGACAGTCGGGGGACCGTGCGTCTCGAATCGGGGAGCCCCGCCGGAGGGCGAACGTCGTGCCTCGCGACTGGGCTCGTGTTCACTCGTGGTTGTGGAGGGTCATCGTAGCCGACCCGACCGCGCGGAACGTATTAATTATTTTCCAAGTGATGGTACCGAATCACACACCGGGGAAGGCGCGGGTCGCCGGATCGACGACGGCGTCGTGGGCGTGGGCGAACGACCGGCCGCGGGGTGTGGAGTCAGCGGGAGACGAACTCGCCGACGGAGTCGAGGAGTCCGGCGCCGTCGCCGGTCGACGGGTCGGCGTCGAAGGCGGCGTCCGCGACGGCGGCGACGGCGGTGGCGGTCGACCGGTCCGAGAGGCAGGTCGGTGCCGTCACGTCGGCGTCCATCTCCGGAACCGCCACGTCGGCGACGGAGAGTTCCCCCCGGGTCGTGACGACGGCGTCGACGCCGACGGCTAAGTCGTCGAGACGGCCGGTCGTGCGCTGGACGGCGTCCCGGCCGCGGGTCGACGCGGGGGCGACGACGACGGTTCGGGCCGTGGCGGTCACCGCGGCGACCGACTGGTTGGCCGCCACGGGCGGCGTGTCGACGAGGACGTGATCGAACGTCTCCGTCGCGGCGGCGATGCGGGATTCCAGCGCCTGCGCGGCGTCCGGCGACTTCGCGCGGGCGAGGCGTTCGAAGGGGGCGGCGGTGGGACAACACGCCAGCCGCCCCGGCACGTCGCCGAGGGGGAACTCGACCAGTCCGTCCGCGAGCGGCGCGTCGCGGGCGTCGGTGAGCAGTGCGGTCAGATCGGGGTCGATCCGGCCGGGAAGGTAGTCGGACAGCCCCTGCGTCGCGAACGCGGCGTCGAAGACGGCGACGTCGCGCCCGTCGTTCGCGAGGAGCGTCCCGAGTTCGACGGTCAACCGCGTCGTCCCCGCGCCGCCCGTCGCACCGACGAGGGCCGCGGCGGCGTCGCTGGCGTCTGCCATACACCGGGATGGAGGCGGCCTCTGATTAAAATACGGGGGCGACGCGAGAACACGAGTCACCGGCACTTATGTGCGGGCGGGAAGAACCCTCGGAGTTGCATGCCCTCCAGACAGCGTCGGCTCTTCCTGAGAGCCATCGGTACAGCGATGAGTGTCGGTATCGGCGGCTGTGCGGGCCGGTCGACGGGTAGCGCGGCGGACGATGCCGCGCCGACGACGGCGGCGGACGACCCGCTCACCCTCCCCTCGGCGGTGACGACCGGTGACCTGCCGGACGGGCGGGTCCGTCTCGTGGCACCGGGGACGGTCACCCTGTTGAACTTCTTCACGACGTGGTGTCGGCCGTGTCAGCGCGAGATGTCGGAGTTTCGGAGGCTCCGGGCCGAGTACGACGCCGACGCGCTCCACATGGTGTCGATCACGCCGGAGGTAGAGGAGACGCTCGTCGAGGAGTTCTGGGCGGAGTACGAGGGGACGTGGCCGGTCGTCATGGACCCCGCCCTGACGGCGACCGAGCGGTGGAACGCCAACCGCTACCCGACGAACCTGCTGTTCGACGCGGACGGGACGCCAGCGGGCGACGGCCCGAAGGTTCGGGCGCGGACCTTCGAGGAGTTCGACGCCCTGATCGAACCGCTGGTTGCGGAGGCGTGACGATGGCCGGTCTCGCTCCACCGGCCCTGCTCGCACTCGCCTTCTCCGCGGGCACCGCGACTTTCTTCGCCCCGTGTGCGTTCCCACTGCTCCCGGGCTATCTCTCCTACTTTCTGGGGGATACCGTCTCGGCGACGGCGGCGGAGACGCCGACTCGCTCGTTCACCGACCGCGTGCGCGGACCGCTGGCGCGTGCGGGCCTCGTCGGCGTCGTGGCGAGTCTCGGTATCACGCTCGTCTACGTCGGCCTCGCGGGGACGACGGCCGCACTCGGCGCCCGAGCGCTGGCCGACATCGCGATACTCGAAGTCCTCGTCGGCGGCCTGTTCGTCGTCGCAGGGACGGCGATGGCCGCGGGGTGGAAAGTCTCCCGCTCGGTCGTCCGGTTGCCGAAGCGGCGGCGGTCGGTCGTCGGCTTCTTCATCTTCGGCGTGCTGTACGCGGGCGCCGCCGCGGGCTGTACGGCGCCGCTCTTTCTCGCCGTCGTGGCGCGGGGGCTGACCGCCGGCCCGCTGGTCGGCGTCGGCATCGCCGCCGCCTACGCGGCCGGGATGAGCACGGTGCTGGTCGTCGTGACCGGCGTGTCGGCGGTGGGGAGTTCGTCGCTCGTCTCCGCCCTCGCCGGCCACGCGGAGCGGATCTATCGGGTCGCGGGCGGGCTGCTCGCGCTCTCGGGGGCCGCGGAGCTCTACTACTACGCCTACGGTTTCCCGGAGGTGTGGCCGTGACGCGGCGCCGTCGACTGATCGCCGTCGTCGTTGCCCTGCTGCTCGTCGGTGCGGGCTGTGTGGCGCCGACGAGTCAATCGGCGCCGCCCCCGGGCCTCGACGACGACGCCGTGACGGACGCGAACGCGCTCGTCCGGGCGCACACGACGGCGCTCGAATCCCGGTCGTTCACCGCCCACGTGACGACGACCAGCCGACCGACCGACGCGGACTACCGCGTCGTCCTGAACCGGACGTGGCGCGTCGATCCGACCGGGACGCTCCGGGGGTCGGTCGTGGACACCTCGGCGACCGTCGGCGACGCGCCGGAGCGATACGCGCGCCGGCCGGACGAGCGGGCGGCGTGGCGCGAGGGGACGACCACCTACCGACGCGTCGACAGGGGCGAGAACGTCACGTACCGCCGCGTCGACCTGTTCAACTCGTCGGTGAAGCTGAGCGCGGCCATCCAGCGGCAGGCGCTGTACCGGCTGAACACGCGGACCGAGGCGACGGTCACGCCGGTGCTGCGGGACGGGAGCCGCCGGTACCGCATCGAGGCGCGATTGAACGACACCGCCGTGACGACGAACGCGTCCATGACGCTTCTCGTGGATACGAGCGGCGTCGTGCGGACGATGCGGACGAATCAGACCGTCCGGTACCGCTCCGGGAACCGCGTCGTCACGCGGACGGTGCGAATCGAAGACGTGGGAACGACCACCGTCGAGCGACCGGACTGGTACCCGACGGCGGCCGAGGCGACTCGGACGGCGACGGACGGCTGACCGCCGACGGCGTGCCGTCCGTCCGCTCGAACTAGTATCACTATTGTGGTATATCTAGTCGAACGTTGATGAACTATCATCGAAATAACTCGATATGTCGAATCGTGAAAATCGCTTGTCAGCCACTCTTAGACGCTTATAGTGGTATTTTCACACGCGTAGGAACGCCCCAACGACAGTCGTTCCCGATCGATCACGACATATCATATCGCAGAAACATTTATCCGTTCGGCGGTTGACATACCAATCGTAATGAGCGCCACGACGTTCGACACGACCGAGACGGACCGCATCGCCATCGACGTGCCGGAAGGGCTGACCGCCGCCGAGTCGAAACTCGTCTACGTGTTCCTCGCCGCCTCGGACGGGGCGACGGTCGAGGAACTCAACGCGGCCCTCGACATCAGCAAAATCTCACTCTTCCCGGTCCTGCGGACGCTGACCGAGCGGGGCGTCGTCGCCCGCGACGGATCGGCGTACGTACCGAGCGCGTCGTAAAGTGACGACGGACGTGGCGCGTTCGCGCCGACGATTCTGCGACACTCGTACTCCTGATCGGGGAGCGTGTCACAGCTCGCCGAACTGGCGTGTCGTGAAACTCAGCTGACGCCCCCGCGGGATTGGACGGGGGCGTCGGCCATGGATGAATAGGGTAGCATGTCCCGGATGTCGTACCGGGGAGACTGACCGGCTTGTGGCTGTGGCGACGGTGTTGGGTCGGGGACCGATTGATCGGTCGTCGTCTGGTGTGCTCGTACCTCGATCACCTCGTTCATCGAACTGGACGTGACGGTAGTATATATGCTTTGAGGCAATGGTCCTAAAGGTATTTTACCATATTTTTGTCCGATAGTCCCCATATATCCGGAGAGAATCTAGTTTTCGTCGAAGAACTTGATCGGCAGGGTCGAGCGGCGCCGCTCGTCGGGGTGATCGTAACGGTCCAGAGAGGACTTCCGATACTCCTATCAGTCGCCGCGGATGGCGGCGGCCACGTCCTCGAGTTCGGCGTCGGCCACGTCGGGTCGGTCCTCGATCAGGGCGTGGATGGGGCGCCCGCCGTCCGCCTCGGATCGGGGGACGACGTGGACGTGGACGTGCGGTACTTCCTGTCCGGCGGCGGCGCCGTTGTTGACGGCGATGGTCGTCGCCTCGGCGTCGACGGCGGCCTCGATGTGGGGGGTGAGGTCGTGCACTGCGTCGAAGACGGCCGTCGACAGGTCGGCGGGCAGGTCGTTGACGCGTTCGTGATGCGCCTTCGGGATGACGAGCGTATGTCCTCGGGCCAGCGGATTGGCGTCGAGGAAGGCCATCACGTCGTCGTCCTCGTACACGGTGTAACTGGGGATGTCGCCGTCGACGATGGAACAGAAGATGCAGTCGGCCATACCTGTGAGGTTGGCGTCAGGTCTCAAAAACGTCCCGGAGACGGCGAAGTCTACGGCGTGACGCCGCAGGAGCGCAACGCCGCCGCCAGCGCCTCGCGGTACGACTCGCGGTCGTAGCCGAGTCGCGCGCGCCACACGTCGGCGTAGGAGGGGTGCAGGAGGGGTATCGCGGTGACGCCGAGCGACGGGCAGTCGATCGGATCGAGAACTGACTCCAGAAAGCCGTCGAGCGTCCGATCCTCGGCGGCGAGGAGGCTCGTCGTCGCGTGCTTGCCGGTCGGGAGCACGACGGCGGGGTCGATAGTCTCGATTTCGGCGCGGAGGTGATTCCGGCAGTTCGACCGCTCCGTCGGCGTCGGTTCGCGGTTCGAGCCGTCGCCGTCGGATGGGAAGCATTTCACGGCGTTCGTGTAGAACGCGTCGTCGACGGCGCGGAACGACGTTCCGCGAGCAGTCGGCCGGCGGCCGACGACGCCGACGCTCGCGAGGAGTGATCGGATGCGGCGGCCGGAGTGTCGGGACGTGTAGGCCAGCCCCGAGCGGTTGCCGCCGGGCCACTCGGGGTCGTCGGGGTCGCCGGCGGCGGGCGCCTCGCCCACGACCATCACGGCGGCGTCCCGCGGACCGTTGCCCCACGCGATGCGGTCGCGCGCCTCGGCGAGGGCGGGACAGCGCCGGCAGTCCGGGTCGAGAACGAGGGCGTCGTCGGGTTCGGGCGGGACGGGCGACGGGTCGGGGGCCATTACAGCGCGTCGGCGACGACGGGCGCGACGGAGGTGGCGGTCACGTCGCGCTCGATGGTGTCGGTGGCGTAGATGGCGGTCACGCCCGCGCGTTCGAGTTTGGTGCGCGCGTTCCGGGCGAAGAGTGGGTGGACGCAGGCGACGTACACGTCGGCGGCCGCGCGGGCGTCGAGGACGCCGATGGACTCGCTCATCGTCGACCCGGTGGCGACGATGTCGTCGACGACGACCACGTCCCGGCCCTCGACGGCGGCGTCGCTGGGCGTGATCTCCACGTCCGTCCCGGAGTGGCGGACCTTCTCGAAGAAGTCGACGGCGCCCCGACCGTAGGCGTCGCGCACCGATTCGGCGAGGCCGATGGCGCCGGCGTCGGGCGAGAGAAAGAGCGGATCGGTCAGGTCGGCGGGGAGGGGGTCGGCCAACCGCGCCGCGGCGCCGACCACGTCACAGGGCACGTCGAAGAAGTCCGTCACCGACGCCTCGTGTGGGTCGACCAGAATCACCCGATCCGTCCCCGTCGAGACGGCGCGTGCGACGGCCCGCGCCGAGACGGGTTGGCCCGCCTCGAACGCGCGTTCCTGTCGGCCGTAACCCATGTACGGCAGGACGGTCACCACCTCGTCGACGCCCGCCTCGCGGACGGCGTCCTGCAACTGCAGGAGTTCGACGTGGGCCGCGTCGGTGGTCGTCGACGCGACGACCACCGCCCGGTCGGTGTCGTCACCGACCGTCACCGACGCCATGCGTTCGCCGTCGGGGAACCGTTCGTAGTCCACGGCGGCGAGTTCGTGGCCCGTCTCGGCGGCGAGGGCCGCGCCGAGGGCTTGCGAGGCTGTCCCGGGTACGATCATGTGGAGTGGCTCGACGGCCGCCCCGAAAACCGTTTCCTTACGTCTGGACCGCCAGCCGTCGAACGCCGGTCACGCCCAGTTCGCGGCTCCGCCAGCCGTCGCCCGCGTCGGCCAGTAACGTCCCCGTCTCGGTCACCGCTACCGTCGCCGCGTCGGTGTAGCCCACGTCGACGAGGCCGTCGACGGGGACGGGCACGTCGACGGGCACCCACTCGCCGACCGCCTCGCGGACGAACAGCCCTCCCTCGCCGGCGGCGTGGGCCCGGTCGTCGGCCGAATCCGCGCTCACGACGCCGAACGCACCGTCGCGTTCGACCATCCAGCCGTTGCCCAGTCGGTACAGGCCGTCGTCGGTCGCCGCGAGGGGCATCCCCCGCCCGTGAACGTCGTGGACGCCGTCGAGGCCGACGTTCCGGAGGTCGTCGCCGACGACCTGGTGGACGCCGCTCTCGGCGGCGATCATCCCGCCGTCGACGGCGCGGGGCGCCTCCACGTCGCCGAGCGTCGTCCACCCGTCGCCGAGGCGGGCGATCCGACCGTCCGGGCCGGCTGCGAGGAGGGCGTCGCCGTCGAAGCCGACGGCGACGGCGGGACCGAAGTCGGTCGGGTCGTAGTCGCCGACCAGTACGTCCGCGTCGGTGGCGACGGCGCGCCGGTCCCCGGCGGCGGCCACGTCGCGGGCGGCCGCCCGGTGGTCGAGGCCGAACTCCCCCACTCGGTCGTCGGAGAGCGACACGGCCACGACGCCCTGGTCGGCGGCGATCAGCACCTCGTCGGCCCCCGTCCGGTCGGCGTAGACGCGCTTCTCGTCGATGGTCAGGTCGTGGTCCATACGGCCACTCCGGGGGCGGGACGCAAAAACGGTAGTGGACGGCTACGCCTCCGGCGACGTCGCCCGCCGTGCCCGAACGTGGTCGGTGAAGTTGTCGAACAGCCGCTTGGTCCGGCAGGCCGCCGCGTAGTTGTCGGCGTCGATGTCGTCGACGACGGCCTCGATGCGCTCCGCGGGGAGGTCCTTCCCTCGCGTGACGCGTTCGGCGCTCTCCTCGTCGTACTCGGGATGGAACTGCACGCCCCAGCAGTCGCCGCGGCGGAACGCCTGCACCCCGCGGTCGTTCTCGGCGAGGAGCGTCGCGCCGGTCGGCAACTCGACCACGCGGTCCGAGTGGGTCTCGAAGGCGGTGAAAGGGTCGTCGAGGCCATCGAGGAGGGGGTCGCCGTCGTCGACCCGGTCGATCAGTCGATATCCCAACTCGATGTCGGCCATCGCCTCGACGCGGCCGCCGAGCGCCTCGGCCAACACTTGGTGGCCGTAACAGACGCCGAGGATCGGCAGCCCGCGGTCGGCCGCCTCGGCCACCCAGTTCACGAGGCCGTCGATCCACGGCTCGTCCCAGTAGACCGAGGAACTCGACCCGGTGACGACGACGCCGTCGAACGCGAAGTCGGACGGCAACTCGCCGGCCGTCACGTCGAACTCGGCGAGGGCGGCGTCGAGCTCCCGGCGGAAGTTCGGGCGCGTGTGTTCGGAGCCGTGCGAGGCGTCGAGGAGGGCGAGCCGCAGGGTCATTGGGCGTATCGAGGCCAGCGAGGGGTTAGTCTCTTACGCTGATTCGAAGAAGCCGAACAGTCGGTCGTTCACCGCGCGGGAGCGCTCGACCCCGATCAGGTGCCCGCCGTCGAGGCCGACGAACTCCCCGCGCGGCAGATTCTCGGCGAGGCGGCGGCCGTACTCGACCGGCCACACCGCGTCGTCGCGGCCGTGCAGGACGAGCGCCGGGGTGTCGATTTCGTACAGCCGATCGGTGACGTCGAAGGCCTCGACGGCGGCGGCCTGGGCCGCCCACGCCTCGCGGGGGGCGTCCTCGGCGGCCCGCCACTCGACGATTTGCTCGATGGCGTCGGGATGGGCGTCCAGAAAGTCCCGCGAGAGCGCGGCCGCGAGCGACGATTCGAGTGCGTCGGGGTCGTCGGGTGCCCCGAACAGGGGGTCGAGCGTCAGGTCGGCGCCGACGGGCGCGGTGCCGAGGAGGGCGAGCGACCGGGGGCGCGTCGAGAGTCGGGCGAGTTCGAGCGCGACCATCCCCCCGAGTCCCGCGCCGACGACGTGGACGCGCCGGGCGCCGTGGTCGTCGAGGACGGCCTGCACGTCGGCGACGAAGTCGTCGACTGCGTAGGGACCCGGCGGGGCGTCGGAGCGGCCGGCGCCCCGGAGGTCGGTCACCAGCGTCTCGAACGGCCCGGTCAGGCCGGCGTGTTGCCACCCCCACTGCCAGGCGCCGTACCCCACGTCGCCGAGGAAGACGACCGTCTCGCCGTCGTCGGCCCGTGGCCGACTGCTCGTGGAACGGTGTTCCACGCCGTCGTCGTCGGTCTCGTAGTACAGCGACACGGCCCCGTTCGATGCGGTGGGCATGGGTGACCGTACGACGGCGAGACAGTAGGGCGTATCGGAGTGCGACGGCGGATCAGTAGACGCGGGCGACGAGAAGCACCAGTCCGATCACGACGGCCCCGAAGCCGATGAGCAGCAGGCCGCCGCCGTAGGCCAGCGACGGCAGATCTACCGGAGAAGCCCCGCTCAGGAGGTCGAGCAGCGTCAGCTCGCGGAACAGCGATCCCCCGGGGAGGGAGACGCTCGTGAGCGCCGCGACGCCGAGAGCGAGGAGACCGGCGACGGTCAGGATCGACACTCGGGAAGCGGACGACGACTTCACACCGGTGATGTTCGCGGTTCCGCATATGAACCTTCGTCCGGAAAATTCAGCGCTGATAGTCGCGCGATGGCGGAACGGATCGACGCTCGGCGGGGGCGAGATTACGCGTTCCGGATCGCCCGGAGCACGTCGGGAGCGTCGTCGAGGGCGTCGTCGAGGGCGTCCACCTCGGGGCCGCCGCCCTGCGCGAAGTCGGGGGGGCCGCCGCCGCCGCCGCCGACCTGTGCCGCGAGGCGTCCCACGACGTCGCCGGCGTTGATGTCCACGTCGTCGGGGACGCCGACGACGAACTGGGCGCTCCCACCCTGGGCACTCCCGAGGACGGCCACCGCCCCCTCGTCGACGATGGCGTTCGCGGTGGCCCGGAGTTCGTCGGCGTCGGCGTCCATCCGCCGGATCACGGCGCTCACGCCGCCGACGTCGACCTCGTCGGCGTCGGCCGCGGCCGCGCGCACCTCCGCGAGTTCCTCCTTCAGGCGGTCGATCTGCTTGCCCCGCTCTTTCCACTCCTCGAAGAAGCGTTCGGCCGTGTCGGGCACCTCCTCGGGCGACACGTCGAGGACCTCTGCCGCCTCGTAGAGGGCGTCCTCCGTGCGCTGGGTCGCCTCGATGGCCGCCTCGCCCGCCGCGAAGACGATGCGCTCGACGCCGTCTTGGATCGGCTCCGTTTTGAGGATCTTGATGGCGCCGATGTCACCCGTCTGTGAGACGTGCGTGCCGGCACACGCCTGCACGTCGTCGTCGACGTGGATGAGGCGGATCTGCTGGCCGGGGGGGACACCCCCCTGATACAGGTCGAAGCCGTGTTTCGCCTCCGCCTCGTGGCGATCCGGCCACTCCTGGGTGACCGGGCGGTTGTCCGTCACCACCTCGTTGGCGACGCGCTCGATTTCTTTCACCTCCTCGCGGCTGATGCGCCGGAAGTGTCGCACGTCGAGGCGGGACTGGTCGGTCCCCTTCTGGGCGCCGGCCTGTCGGACGTGGTCGCCGAGGACCTGCCGCGCGGCGTAGCCGATGACGTGGGTCGCCGTGTGGTGGCGCATCAGGCTGTAGCGGCGCTCGGCGTCGACCCGACCGCGGGCGAACTCGCCTTTGCCCGGATTGCCGTCCGTGCGGTGAAGGACCACGCCGTCGCGGCGCTGTACGTCTGTCACCTCGACCGTCGTCTCGTCGGTCGAGAGGGTGCCCGTGTCGGCCGGTTGCCCCCCGCCTTCGGGGTAGAACATCGTCTGATCGAGCACGACGTCGTAGCCGTCCTCGCGCTCGAACACGTCGAGAACGACCGCTTCGAACTCCGTGCGCTCCTGGTCGTCGTAGAACAGGCGGTCGGTCTCGGGCAGGTCCGCGAGGCGGTCGTCGCGGTCGGCGGCCGCCTCCGACGCCCCTTCGCCCTCGTGTCGCGCCGCGACCAGCCCGTAGAAGTCGTCGGGCACGTCGACCCTAGCGCCGTGGTCCCGCGCGATGTCGGCGACCATGTCCGGCTGGATGCCGTGGGAGTCGTAGAGTTCGATCAGCGTCTCGCGGGGGATGGGTTCGTCGCGGGCGGCGTACTCCTCCGCGATGCTCTCGACCTTGCGGGAGCCGCGTTCGAGCGTCTTCCGGTACTTGCCCTCCTCGGTCCGCACCATGTCGCGGATGGTGTCGCGGTTGGTGTAGCCCAGCCGTTCGGCCTGCATGTCGACGAGTTCGTCGAGCGGCGCGTCGATACCCAACCCGTCGACGAGGCGCTTGGTCCGCCGGAGCACCATCCGCGCCAGATAGCCCGTCCCGACGTTCGAGGGGACGATGCCGTCGCCGAGCATATAGGCGAGGGTTCGACAGTGATCAGCGATGGCGTAGATATCCTCGAGGGGTTCGAGCAGGGCCGAGAGACGCGCGGCGTCGACGCCGAGTTCCTCGGCCACCTGGGAACGCGCCGACGCGAGGTCCTCGACTTCGTCGATGTCGAGATAGCCCGAGAGGCGGGCGGCCTCGCGGATGAGTTCCTCCTCCTCCGCGGAGTGATCGATCCCCGCGTGGTCCGTGAGGAAGTCGATCATCTCGGGGTAGATGGCCTCGTAGACGGTGGGGGTCCCCTGACTCATCCACGTCCACCGCTCCAGCCCGTAGCCCGTGTCGACGATGTAGGTGTCCATCGGGCTGTAGCGGTTGCCGTCTTTCATCTCGTACTCGCCGTCGGGGTCCTGCTCCATCGACATGAAAACGAGCGTGGCGAGTTCGAGGCCGCGGTAGATCACCTCGAACGCCGGGCCGGCGTTGCCCCCGCCCACCCACGGATCCTCGATGTAGGTGACGTCCGCGGGGTCGACGCCCATGTGCTCGAAGAAGCGGTCGCAGTACTCGACCGTCTCGTCTTTCCAGTACACCTCGCCCTCGTAAGCGTAGTCGTCGGCGGCGTCCTCGCGGGTGTTGAACGCGTGGTGGGCCATCATCTCGAAGGCCATCGTGTGCCGGCCGGTCTTGCCCACGTTGTCGATGTCCTGCATCCGGATGCAGGGCTGACTGATCGTCAGGGGGTTCGCGGGCGGCGGCGTCTCGCCCGACGTGACCAGCGGCTGGAAGTCGTAGATGGACGCCTGCGTCAGGAGGACGTCGTCACGCCAGCGGTTCGCCGCGACGGGGTAGGGATCGATGCGCTCGTGGCCGTTGTCCTCGAAAAACGAGAGGAACGCCTCGCGCATCTCCTCCAGCGTGTACGCCTCGTCGAAGCCCGGATTGCCGATGAACGCGTAGTCGTCACAGGGCGGCTCGCCGCAGGTGTCGCGCTCGACGCGCGACCAGAAGTGTGCGCCACAGGAGGCACACTCCTGTCGAGTGAACCCCTCCTCCTCGAAGTAATCGAGGCGATAGGCGTCTTCGAGTTCGCTCATTACCACCTCATTGGCCCGTCTCCGCGTAAAACAGTTCCGGGACCGCTGACTCGGGCGTGATCGACCGATGGCGACGAGGCGCTCATCGATCGTCGACGACGGCGGCCCCGGCGAATATATGTCCGTCACGCCCCTCCCCTGCCCATGACAGCCGTCGGCGTCGACTGGGCGAGTGGGTGCTGGGTCGTCGTCGTCCACGAGGGAGACGACGCGACCATCACGACCGAACCGGCCATGCTCAACGTGTGGCGCGAGCACGGCCGCGGGGCCGACGCCGTCCTCGTCGACATCCCCATCGGCCTGCCGGAGACGGCCCCCCGCGCCTGCGACCGGGCGGCCGCCTCCCTGCTCGGCGAGCGACACAGTTCGGTCTTCGACGTGCCCTGTCGCGCGGCCGTCGACGCCGGCGGCTACGAGGCGGCGCGAGCCGAGAACGGCGGCCGTCTCGGGAGTCAGAGCTGGGGCCTCGTCCCACGAATCCGCGAGGTCGACTGCTTTCTCGACGCCCACCCCGCGGCCGAGGCGCACGTCTACGAGAGCCACCCCGAGGTGTGTTACGCGGCGTTCGCCGCCCGGACGGACGCCGACGACCCCGGCTCGAAGCGAGAGACCGAGGGACTGGACGCGCGGCTGGCGATCCTCGACGCCGTCGACGAGGCGTTCGGCGCCGCGGTGCGTGCCTTCGTCGAGGACCGGCGCACCGGCCCGCAGTGGCACCACCGCATCCAGTCCGGACGCCTCGACGACGTCCTCGACGCGGCCGTACTCGCGCTCACGGCGAGAGGGGGATCGTTCGGCGTCCTGCCCGCAGGTCGGGACGCCGACGACCGGCAGGTGATCGTCTACCCGGACGACGGGGCGTGACGGTGATGGCTCACTCGTCTTCGAGCGCCAGCGCCGCCAGCATCGCCTCCAACTGCACCCGCTCGTTCGCCCCCTCGGTGATGCGGTAGTCGGCCTCGCCGAGCCGTTCCATCAACTGGACGGTCCGGCGGTCGTCGAGGTCGAACTCCCACGCCGACCGGTGCAGTTGATCGATCACGTCGCCGCCGGCCATCCCGGAGTCGACGAGGAGGGTCTCCAGGGTGGAGCGCGCCCGCGGGAAGTCACCCTCGATGGCGGCCTCGACCATGGACTCGATCTCCTCGGGCCGGGCGGTACTCGTCACCAGATACACCGCTTCGTCGTCGACGACGTCGCCCGTCGTCGCCGCCGCCTGGAGCGTGTTGATCACCCGCCGCATGTCGCCGCCGGCGGCGTAGACGAGGGCGTCGAGACCGTCTTCGGTCATCTCGATGCCTTCGGCCTCCGCGATTTCCCGGGCCTGCGCCGCGATGGCCTCGTCCGGGAGCGGCGAGAACCGGAAGACCGCACACCGGGACTGGATGGGGTCGATGATCCGGCTGGAGTAGTTACACGAGAGGATGAAGCGGGTGTTGTCGGCGAACTGCTCCATCGTGCGGCGGAGGGCTGACTGGGCGTCGGAGGTGTTGTGGGTCAGAACCCCGTTGGCGAGCATGAAGTTCGGCGTTCCCTCCATGCTGATGTTGTAGGCTTCGCCACGGTGACTGTAGTCGATGCGGCTGATTTCTGCAGTTTGAACCGCACGTAGCCCGCCGTCCGAAAGGACCGCAGGCTCGAACTCCGCTCGTTCGTAGTGTTCGTGATGGGGAAGATCGCCGTCGCCGACGACGACGAACGTGTATTCGTCGCCGTAGATGTCGAGGAACTCCTCCACCTTCTCCGTCTGTCCCCACAGTTCGGCGACCCCTTTGACCTCGATTATCGTATCGCCGACCAAGAAGTCGGGATGGTACACCGATTCGGACAGTTCGAACGACGGTTCGTACTCGTAGTCGATGCCCGCGTCCTGCAGCGCCTTTCCGACCTCGTACTCCCAGTCGGACCGGACGAGGTGTCCGAGTTCGTCGCTGTGTCTGACGTTCCCACCAGTCGGCTCGTGTCCCTGCAGTGCGTCCGAGACCTTCTGTGCGACCTCGGGATCACGCATCGGGTTGTTGTCGCCGCTGATGTCACAGACCGGGTAATCACAGTTTTCGACGCTCTTCTGAATGATCGCGGCTCTCTCGTCGTCGTCCAGACTCGCCCACCACTCCGCGGAAGAATTCCCAATGCCCTCCTTTACCCGTTCCGCGTCGGCGTCGACAACCCACTCCTCCCACGGAGTCCCCGAGCGCATCTCACTGATCGTTTTTCGGACCCACTCGACCGTCTCGTTGTCCATCTCCCAGACGTGGACCCCGTGGAACTCTCCGCCGTAGTTCGGGTTGTTTTCGCCCGCAAGTCGTCCATCCGAGAGTTTCTCGACGATCTCTCGTCGGCGCTCGTCCGACCACGTCGTCCCGTGCATCGGATTCTTTTCGCCGCGCATGTCTCGGCTGTGCCCCTCGTCCTTGCAGTCGACCGAGCAGAACCGGCCCGCAGTCCATGCGTCACAGATTTCACACTGCGACACGCCGATGTCGTCTTTGAAATCGGCGATTTCGTCGCCCGGAGACAGGTCCCGAAGCTCCTTCTCGACGAGGCGGCCGTCCTCGCCGACGACGAAGAAGGGGTGAGTCAGACTCGCCAGTATCGTCCGGCCATCTTCCAGTTCGATTTCGAAGAAATCCGCGACGCCGGAGTCGACGAGTGTCCCTTTGTCGGACTGGATCTCGTTCGTCTCGAAATCGACTGACTGGATCGGCTCACCGTCGTCAGCCACCTCCTCTATCGGTTTTACCTCCGGACTTGACGGATATCCGGTTACGACTTCGGTCCCGGGCGGCACGCACAACGAGTCCGCCTCGTCGAGGAAGATCACCCGATAGTCGAACCCGCCGAAACTCGACCGCGCGAAGTTCTTGATCCGGTCGCGCACCACGTCGATGCCGCGCTGGTCGGAGGCGTTGAGTTCGAGGAAGTTGCCCCGCCAGTCGTCGCCGTACACCTCGCGGGCGATGGCCGTGGCGCAGGTGGTGTTGTGCATCACCGACGGCACGCCACCGGCGACGTAGTTGCGGGTCTCGGGGACGGTGAGATCGTAGACGCGCCGGGGTTCGTCGACCGACTCGACGGATTCGACCTCGTCGAAATAGAGGTCGCCGCTGGTGAGCGTGTGTAACGTCGTGAGTGCGTCGAGGACCGCCGCGGACGGGAGGCCGGACGCGATCGACCGAACGCGATCCGCGATGGTTCGGAACCGCGTCAGCGACCCGAGATCGTTGCCACCGTCGAGGAGGCTCTGTACGTCCGTCCCGTGCATGTCCGTTCCGTCCGCGACGTGTGCGTAGGGAACGTCCAGCGTCTCGATGGCGTTCCGGAGCGTCGCTCGAACGTGCTCGACGTCGACGCCATCCTCGTGAAGCTGATCGAGCAGTTCGACCGTTCGGTCGGTGCTGGGCGTTCGGCGACCGTCTGCGTACTCCAGTAGTCGGTCGGATCGGACGCCGACCTGCGCGGCGAGGGTTCGTCGCGTCTCGATTGGCTCCAGTTCGCCGCGCGTGCCGATCCACGTCGCGGGAATCGCAGCGACTGCATCGAGGTCCGCGGCGAGTTCGTCGATCCGTTCGAGCGTCCGCTGTGCGTCGTCGAGACGCGCCGTCGCCGCGTCGACGAGTTCGTCGACGCAGTCGAGATACTGCTCTCGACCGGGGGTGTCGGGGTTCAGACTGTCGGGGACGTAGTCGCCTTTCGTCAGGTAGAGCTGCTCACAGAGCGTGTCGACGGCGGCCTGTGTCGGTACCGTATCGTCGTTCGGATTCGGGTCGCGGGCAGCGTTGGTGGCGAGCCGTTCCGCCTTCTCGTCGAGCGTGAAGCCGACGTGTTCCGCGAACCGTTCGAGATGGCGGGCGCTGGAGACGTACAGCGTGTGATACTCGCGTGCAGTCCCCGAACCGTTCGTCGGCGCCTTCCGCTCGCGCTTGCGTCGACTCGGGATGCCGAATCCCGAGAGCAAGTACGAGAGGAGCGTGACGAGGTGTTCGTCCTTCTGTGTCAACTCGATAATCCCGTGTTCGGTAACGTGGGCCTCGGCGTCGAAGACGGCACGGAGGAACGCCGCCCGACTCGCCTCGTCGGCGCGGACGAGCGTGGAACCGATGCCGACCGTCCCGCCGCCGACGTCGAAACAGGCGCCGAGGAAGTGCGTCAGCGTCCGCGTGTGAAGCTCGCGGTACGGAACGTCGTCCTGTGCTCCCTCACGTGGTTCGAGACCGAACACCGACTCGGCGACGGTCTCGAACCGGTCGAGCAGGTCGTCGTCCGTGTTGTAGAACTTCACCCGACCGCCGTCGATTTGGGCCTCGCTCACGGCCAGTCCGACGAAAGACGCCAGCGCAGGCGTGAGTTCCCACGGCGGCGTGATCGGCTCGGAACGCTGGTTGTTCCGGGTGACGTACTGGACGGCGGTGACGTGCGTGCGTAGTTCGTCGCGGGAAACGTCGAGGCCGCGGAGGTACGACAGCGAGCAGACGGTGCTCGGTTCGTCCAGCGCGGTGTCGAGATTCCGGCGGTACGATCGGACAGTCTTCGTCGTAGTGCCGGCGGCGGCCGCGATAGTGGCGTCCGATTCCCCACGTCGGAAGCCGGCGACCGCGCGCTTCTTTTTGCCGACGTAGTTCTCCTCGACCGGGATGTCGTGGTCGGCGGCGAACGACTCCGTGACGTGAACGACGGTTCGGTCACCGTCCATCGCGTCCATCCAGTCGAGGTGACCGTCGCCCTCGGGCAGCGGCGTTCGGCGGGGACGGACGACGCGGGTCCCGGCGGAGAGGTTGCCGGCACGCACCCACTCCAGTCCGTCGTGAGTCACGGCCAGGAGTCTGTGTTCCGGCGTTACGGTCAGGTCGTTTCCGTCTCGCGTCGTGACACGGACGAGGTCGTCCGTCGTCTTTCCGAAGACGTGCGACGGCGTCGTGAATTCGAACGACCCGTCGTCGCGGAACGTCAACACTTCCACCCCCGCGTCCGGCTCTTCGAACCCGTCCACCTCCCCGACGACGTCACCGATTCGCTCGACGCCACGGTTCGTCAGGACCGGCGTCTCGCCGGTTACGCACTTGCCAACCCCGGCCGGACCCGAAAACAGGAGGTGCGGAAGGTCGTCCTGTGCGATGTAGCTCCGCAGGCGGTCGACGATGTCGTCCTGTCCCTTCACGTCGTCGAGGGTCTCCGGACGGTACTTCTCGATCCAGATTTCCCGGCCCGTCGCCCCCTCGGCATCGCTCATACCAGTACGGAGGGGCCGGTTCGCACATAAACTCCCCGAGACGGGGAACGTTAAGTACGCGCCCGGACCACCGGATGACATGGCCTCGCAGGGCGATCCGCGCGTGCTCTTCGTGATGAACCTCGTCCTCTCCTCGATATTCGCGGTCGGCATCGTCTGGGGGCTCGACTTCGTCGGCCTCGTCGGCTTCACCGTCTGGAACGTCGCCTCGCTCGCGCTCCTGTTGATGGCGGTGACGTACGTGGTGACGCGGTGAGGCGGGCGCGTCACCGACCGCGTTCCGAGCGCGACGATAGCGCGTTTTATTAGCCTCGACTCGCGGAGTAGCGTGTATGACCATCGAGGATCGAGAGGAGGCGTATCTCGTCACGCACGCGCTCGCCAAGGACACGCTCTCGAAGATTCGCGACGTGGAGACGGAACAGGTGGCCTTCCGGAAGGGGCTGGTGAAACTCGGCCGCATCTGTGGCTACGAGATCATCGACGGCGCGATGGACACGGAGTACGTCGCCATCGAGACGCCGATGGCCGAAACCACCGGCGAGCGGGTGAAGGGGTTAGACGACGTGGTGATCATCAACGTCCTCCGCGCGGCGACGCCGTTCGTCGAGGGGCTGTTGAAGGCCTTCCCCCGCGCCAAACAGGGCGTCATCAGCGCCGGCCGCGACGAGGAGGCCGGCATGAACGAGGACGGCGAGTTCCCCATCACCGTCGACTACGTGAAACTCCCCGAGATTCGGGAGACGGACACGGTCATCGTCGCCGACCCGATGCTCGCCACCGGGTCGACGATGTGTGCCGTCCTCGACTACGTGCTGGCGGACGCCGACCCCGAGAACCTCTTCGTCCTCTCGGCGGTCAGCGCCCCCGACGGCCTCCTCCGGGTCGGCGAGGCCGTCCCCGAGGCCGACCTGCTGACCGTCGCCATCGACGACCACCTCGACGAGAACGGCTTCATCGTCCCCGGACTGGGTGACGCGGGTGACCGCGCCTTCCGGACGAAGTAACCCCTTCCTTTCGCGTCGAAGATCGGCCGACAACGTCCAGTTCGAGCGTCGAAAAATCTCCATCGAAACCGACCCGGGGACCGCTCTATAGCGCTCGGTAGTCATGACAACTCGACCCGGCCACCGGTCGCGCTCCGCAGGCGGTCACGGAGGCCGTCCGCGTCGGCGACGGGGACGCGCACCTCGAAGGTCACCCGGGCCTCGTAGGCGGCGTCGAACTCGACGCCCACGCTTTCGAGGATGCCGCGGACGGTACCGGAGTCGTCGTAGTCGACGGTGGCCGTGAACCGCTCGTGGGGCCGTTCCTCGACGACGCCCGCGTCGTCGACGGCGTCGGCGACGGCCCGCGAGTACGACCGCGCCAGCCCGCCGACGCCGAGGTTCGGACCGTTCTTGTAGCGCACGACGGCGGCGACGACGTTCCGGAGGTCACGCTGGACGAGGACGTTCAGCGCCGGATCGCCCGACGAGCCGGACGGCTCGCCGTCGTCGCTGCACCACTCCCGCAGCAGGCCGTCCGCGTCGCCCTCGTCCTCGGGGACGCGGTACGCGGGGACGACGTGGCGAGCGTCGGGATACGCGTCGTTCACGGACGCGACGAACGCCTCCGCGTCCGCGACGGACCGCGCCGGGCCGGCGAAGCCGAGAAACGTCGAGCCGTTCACCTCGACCCGACACTCCCCCTCGCCGGCGACGGTGCGGTACGTCTCGGCCATCAGAACTCGACCCGGCGGACGTACGGCAGGTCGCGAATCTCGACCAGCAGGTCGCCGGGGAGGGCAGCGTCGGTGATGACGTACAGTTTGGGGTCGTCGACGAACTCGGGGTCCTCGCTGATCACCTGCCGGATGGAGATGTCCCGGTCCGCGATGGCGGTCGTCACGTCGGCGACGATGCCCGATTCCGTCTCGTCGTCGACCCAGACCGTCAGCACGGAGAGGTGGAGGACGGGCGCGAGGTCCATCAGGCTGGGGATGGCGGTGATGTTCTGAAAGATGCGACGGAGTTCGGGGTCGTCGAGGATGGCGTCGGTCGTCGAGTCGACGACGCGGCGGTCCACGTCGATTTCGCGGGCGATGCCCGTGTTGGGAATCTCGATGCCGCCGGAGACGACCCGTCCCTCGTCGTTGACGGAGAAGCCCCGTTCGAGCAGGAGTCGGATCACCGCCTGCTGGCTCGGACTCCCCTCGAATTTCCCCATGATCTCGTCGAACATTCGTCGTCGGAAGTTGACCGGGACGGTTGATATAGTCTCGGCTCCGATGGAAAGCAACGAACGGAACAGGATGGCGGCCTCCCGGGGCAGCGGGATTCGGTGACCGTCGTCTCGGTCAGTCCTGGCCAGCACTCGATACGTCCCGTCCCAGCGGCGACGGTCCGCAGACACGGCCCGTATGCTTATTTGCGAGAGTGGGAAACGTGTTTACACATCATGTCAGATGAACGAATACAACCGCCGGAGATTCACGCCGAGGACATCTTGATCCTGGATGAGCCGGCATTCTGCAGTGACAACGTCGCGGTCGTGACGGGTGCAGCGAGCGGGATCGGGCGAGCGACGGCCATCGCCTTAGCGGCCAATGGCCTGACGGTCGCGGCGACGGACATCGACGAGGACGGGTTGGCGGAGACGAAAGCCCGGAGCGAGGAACAGGCGCCCAGCGGACGGATTACGACGATTCCCGGTGATCTGACCAGCGATACGGACATCGAGGAGATCGTCGCGGACGCGGCGGACCTCGGGACGATCAAATATCTGCTGAACATCGCGGGCGCACAGCACATCAGTCCGATTTCGGAGTTCCCGATGGACGCCTACGATCGACTCCACGCGATTATGCTCAGAGCGCCGCTCTATCTCACAAAATTGTGTCTCCCCGAGATGCAGGAGTCGGCCGATGGGCGAGGCTGTATCGGGAACATGTGTTCCGCACACGGCCACTATGTGACCGCGGACAAGGTCGCGTACAACATCTCCAAATTCGGGATTCGTGGCTTGACCCAATCGATCGCGGCGGAAGGCGACGGGGCGATCAGATCCTTCTCCGTGAGCACGGAGTACGTCAAGACACCGCTGGTCACCGACCAGATTCCGGACACCGCCGAACAGCGGGGACTCACGCCGGAAGAAGTCGTGAGCGACGTCATGCTCGCCGAATCACGCTCGACGGAGATGATGGAGCCGATCGAGGTGGCCAACCTGTTCACGTTCGGGCTCTCCCACCACGGGCAGCATCTGAACGGCGCCGATCTCAGGTGGGACGGCGGGATGACGCTGACCTACTGAGGGCTCGCCGACCCGTTCATTCGGTCACCGTGATCTCGTCGGCCGTGTTCGGCACGAGACAGAGGAACGAGCCCTGGTCGTCGCCCAGTACGACGCCCTTGTGGAGTCCAGCAGCAAGGTCGACCGTCTCGTAGTCGACGGCCGCGGCGTGACGGACGACGGGGCTTGGCTCGGGTTCTGCCATCGGCGTGAAGATTCGTGAGCGAGAACGTGGCTCTATCACCGGGACTCACTCGGCAAATGCCTCCTCGTACGCATCAAGCATCGCGAGCAGTTGTTGATCGCGTTCGTCGGCGAGTTGGTCGAAGTCCGCGCCCTCCCAATCGTAGACGCCGTGCCCGGTTTTCACGCCGTAGTGGCCGTCTTCGACGAGTGACCGGAGTGACTCCGTCGGCTCGGTGCCGCGATCGATCTCTTTGAGCAAGTAGGACATGACCTCTTCGTACACGTCCAAGCCGGTGAAATCGGATTTCTTGAACACGCCGAGGACCGGCACGCGGAATCCGAATCCGGCTCTGACGGCGCGGTCGATATCCTCGGCGCTCGCCACGCCTTTCTGCAGGAGCGACCACGCCTCGAAGTCCATCGCCATCTGGATGCGGTTCCCGATGAACCCAGGGATATCCTTTTTCACCTCGACGGGTTCCTTTCCGACGGCTTCCAGGAGGTCGTACGTCCGCGAGACCGTCGTGTCATTCGTCTGATCACCCCGCACGACCTCGACGAGCGGGACGATATGTGGCGGGTTGAACCAGTGGGTCCCGACGACCCGACCGGGATCGTCGACAACACTGGCGATGTCCGTGATGGAGAGGCCGGAGGTGTTCGTTGCGAGAATCGCGTTCGCGGGCGCGTACCGATTCAAGCGGGTGAACACCTCGTGTTTGATCTCCAGGTCTTCGGTCACCGCCTCGGTCACGAGATCGGCGTCGCTTACGGCCTCCTCGATCGTCTCGTGGTACGAAATGCGCTCGGTGATGGCCGATCGGTCGTCGGCCGACAGGCGCCCCGCGTCGGCGAGGGTCGCAAGCGCGGTGTCGATATTCGTGCGTGCTTGCTCGAGTGCCTCCGTCGACGCATCGTACAGTCGCACAGTCCGTCCATCTGCAGCGTAGACCGTCCCGATGCCATAGCCCATCGTCCCCGCCCCGACGATGGCGATCGTGGTGAATGAACTCGACTCCATGCGCGGATCGAGTGGGCCTTCTGTGTCAGATGGCTAAACGGTTGTGGATGCGTAACACACCACACGAACTGTGTGGCCAAATGGTTCCGTAGGAAACATTTAGTTCGTCCCGTCGCAACGCCAACCCATGGTAGAAGCTACCATAGACCTGTTCAGTCGGGGGCGCATGCAACTCGACCCACACTTCATGAAAGAGGGGGCGGTGTTGGCGTCGATGGAGAATCCGAATCCGACTCTCGAACGGTTGGATGCCTCGATTCACAACGCCATCATCGAGCATCCGGCGGGGACGTTTCTGTGGGATACGGGCTCCCATCCGGACGCCGCCGACGGCTACTGGCCGGCCGCGCTGTACAATCTCGTCGAACAGGACGACGCCGCGGACCACGAACTCGACGCCGACCTCGCGGCGTTGGGCTATGACGTGGCAGATATCGACTTCGTGATCCAGTCGCATCTCCACCACGACCACGCTGGTGGGCTCACCTATTTCGAGGGGACGGACACCCCGATCTTCGTCCACGAACGGGAACTCAAATACGCCTACTACAACGGCGCAACCGGCGAGGATCACAACCCGTACGTGATCGAGGATTTCCATCGGGATCTCAACTGGCGGGTCATCCATCGTGACCGGACGATGCCATTCGAGGGCATCGAGTTCGTGCGGTGTCCGGGACACACACCAGGGATGATGGCGACGATCGTCCACTGTGACGACCCGGGGACGGTCATCATCGCCGGCGATGCTGCCCACTTGGAGTTCAACTACGAGAACGAACATCCGATCGGCGGGGCGCTGATCGACGATAAGCGCGCGTGGTTCGAGAGCGTCCGCGAACTGAAGGAACTCGAACGAACGTACGACGCGACACACGTTATCTGCGGCCACGACATGGACCAGTTCCAGCGACTCGAAGGTCGTATCACCTGACTGAACCGAAGGGATCCGTCGCCAGTGGCTGGCGGCGGCGTCCGCGTCGCCGCAGACGAGGCATTCGAGTCACACCCACGACTCAAGGAAGAGGATCTTTCGGCCGCATCTGGACCGTGCGCGACCACGCTACGGACACCCGGCAACGACCGACTCGGGGATGACGCCGCTACTCATGCCCCGCCGTTCTCGGACGTCTCAGGGACGGCCGTGCTCGAAACGAACTCGACGGTGTCGTGGACGAGCCGCTCCGAATAGCCCGCCACGAACGCGAGCGTGATGTATAGGGGGCCGCTGCTGTCGTCGACGCCGACGGAGATATCCAGGAACCCGGACAACACGAAAAAGAAGACGGCGAGCGCGGAGATCGCGCCGACGATCATCCGGATCAACGCGGCCTGCCGACCGGAGAGATACTGGGGCGTAGTCGTCGAGGTCGACCGATTCTTGATCGACCGGATCCCGAACAACACGGCACCCAGCATTCCGAACAGGACGATATACAGCAGGAAGCCGGCGGGAGCCCGCTGACTGCTACCGGAGTCGTCGCCCGGGGGACCGGAAGCCGTCTCGTTCTGTGACGGGGTCGATGTTGCGGGTGGCGATCCGGTCGGTGTCGGTGACGGCGTCGCATTGGCCGTTGCATTGCCAGTCGGCCCGGATTGCGGCGTCGACGTGGGGGACGGCGTGGCTGTGGGGGTCGCCGTCACGTTCCCAGCGCCCCCGCCGTCGACAGCGTCACCCGCGGCCGCGGCAGTCACATCGGCAAACGGCGAGGGCAGGCCCGCGACACCGATACTGAAGATCGACACAATGATCATGAGGAGGACGACGGCGAGTCCACCGATTGCCAGGTAGTTGATCTGTGTCTGCAGATGGCGTCGCTTCAGATGGACATCCTCGTACCCCTTGTGGAGGAGTTCGGTGGCCGACTGCAGATCGGGGATTTCGATTGTGTTCCGTATCGAGCCGTCGTCAGTCGTGAGTCGGCGCTGCACCGCCCTCGCTCGCCAGCCCAACCCGGAGCCCTTCGCTTCCTCGACGAGTTCGTTCGCTTCCCCCTCGATAGCGTTCGTATCAGTACTCTGGAGTTTGAGTCGCTTGGCCGCATGCAGGTACGCCCAGCCCCGTTCGATATCGCCCTCATCGAGTGCGATACTCGCCCTCCCGAGCAGACTCCGACCACGTCGAACCCACTCCGGGGTGGTGTCGCTCTCGACCTCACTCGCGGCCGTCTTGAATTCGGCTCGAAACGAAATCAACTCGGCTTCGAACCGACGGCGAGCCCACCGGTCCGTGGTCCAGCTCCCGATCATACCTGCCCCAACAGTTATTTTTCCTACAGGTCGGGGCTACTAAGTGTTTCTGCAGGGACTACGGTACCGTCCGAACCCTTTACCACCCACTCGCCCGTGCCCGCGACCATGGCCCACACCGTCGTCTTCACCGACCACACTTTCGGCGACCTCGACATCGAGCGCGAGGTTCTCGCCGAGGTGGACGCCGAGTTGATCGACGCCGAGGCGAGCGACGAATCGCTCGAAGCCGTCCTCGCCGACGCCGATCCCGACGGGATCATCGCGATGTACGCCGACGTGGACGCGGACCTCCTCGACTCGATCCCGAACTGTCGGGTCGTCTCCCGCACCGGCATCGGCTTCGACACCGTCGACCTCGACGCAGCCACCGAACGCGGCGTCTACGTGACGAACGTGCCCGACTACTGCATCCCCGAGGTGTCGGATCACACCATCGCCCTCCTGCTCGCGCTGGCGCGCAAGGTCGTCGACTACAACGACCGGGTGCGGGCGGGCGAGTGGGACGTGACCGCCGGGCGGACGATGCGTCGCCTCGACGGGTCGACGCTCGGCCTGATCGCCTACGGCGACATCGCACGCGCGGTCGGCGAGAAGGCAGCGGCGCTCGGCATGGACGTGATCGCCAACGATCCCTACGTCGACCCGGACGACGTGCCGGACTCGGTGACGCTCGTCGACGACCGCGCGGAGCTGCTCGCCGAATCCGACGCCGTCTCGATCCACGCGCCCCTCACGCCCGCGACCGAGGGGCTGATCGGCGCCGACGAACTGGCGCGGATGAAGGAGACGGCGTTCCTGCTCAACACCGCCCGTGGCGGCATTATCGACGAGGACGCGCTCGCCGACGCGATCCGGGTGGGCGAGATCGCAGGCGCCGGCCTCGACGTGCTCGCGGAGGAGCCGCCGGACGAGGATTCGCCGCTGCTCGGCCTCGACGACGTGATCCTCACGCCCCACGCCGCCTACAACTCCGCGGAGAGCGTCGTCGAACTCCGAGAGAAGGCGGCCCGGAACGTCGCGGCGGCGCTCGCGGGCGAGGTGCCGCCGTACGTCGTGAACGAGGCCGTACTGGACTAGGCGATCCGCGGCTGGCGGTCACGCCGCGCCCGCGCGGCCTCCGCCAAGACGACCCGGTCCGAGCCGTCCAGTCGACGAACCAGCCCCTCCTCGGCCAGATAGCGGACGGTCGCGAGGGTCGTCAGCAGCGGCAGTCGGAGCCGGTCTGCGATGCTGGCCGGCGTCGCGTCGCCGACGCGCTGGAGGTACAGCACCACGAGCTTCGAGGTGTCGCTGTCGAGCCTGTCGAACGCCTGCATGCTCGCTTCCTCGGCGGCGGCGTTCAAATAAGTAACGACGGGCGTCGAAAGGGAGTACGACAGTAGTTGAACTTTAGAGTTCGCCCTTCGTACTCGGCGTGTCCGAGCGTCGGTCGTCGATCCGGGTGGCGTCGTCGAGGGTGCGCGCGAGTGCCTTGAACAGCGCCTCCACCTCGTGGTGGGCGTTGTCCCCACTCACTTCGACGTGAAGCGTCAGCCCCGCCTGCATCGCCAGCGAGCGCGCGAAGTGCCGTGCCATGACGCTCGTGAAGTCCCCGACGCGTTCCTCGGAGAACGTGCCGTCGAAGCGGAAGAGCGGGCGGCCGCTCACGTCCACCACCACCGAGGCGACGGCCTCGTCGAGGGGGACGCGCCGGTCGGCGAAGCGGCGGATGCCGCGCTTGTCGCCGAGGGCCTCGTCGAACGCCGCGCCGAGGACGAGGGCCACGTCCTCGACGGTGTGGTGGTCGTCGATCTCCAGGTCGCCGTCGCAGTCGACGGTCAGATCGAAGAGGCCGTGTTTGGCGAACGACTCCAGCATGTGATCGAAGAAGCCGACGCCGGTGTCGACGCGGGCGTCGCCCTCGCCGTCGACGTCGAGGGTCAGATCGATGGTCGTCTCCGCGGTTTCGCGGGTGCGGGCGGCCGTGCGGTCCATACGCGACCCTCGCGGGGCGCGCGTAAGTCGGTTTTGGGCGGGGCGTCCCGACATCGCCGTGACGACACGGCACGGCCGCCGCGTTCGGTCGCCGGCTATCCGTTCGGCTTCCGCTCCTGATCGGGGTGGTCGGAGATGAAGACGCTCGTGTTGGGCGGAACGTCGTCGGTCACCCAGGAGTTCGCGCCGATGCTCACGTGATCGCCGATGTCGACCGGCCCGAGGACGTTGCTCCCCGCCCCGATGACGACGTGGTCGCCGATGTCTGGGTGGCGCTTGTACCCCTTCGCAAGCATGTGTTCCTCGCCCTCCTCCTCCTCGAAGTGGAGGGCGCCGAGGGTCACGTTCTGGTAGATGCGGACCCAGTCGCCGACGGTGGCCGTCTCGCCGATGACGACCCCGGTCCCGTGGTCGACGAAGAAGTGATCGCCGATCTCCGCCCCGGGGTGGATGTCGATGCCCGTCTCGCTTTTCGCGTACTCGGCGAGTTCGCGTGCGTACTGGAACTGTCCGTCCTCGTAGAGGGCGTGTGCGACCCGGTGGGTCAGGATGGCCTGAAATCCGGGGTACGACCGGATGATCTCGCAGTAGCTCTTCGCGGCGGGGTCGCCCTTGTACGCGGCCTCGACGTCCCGCTTGAGGGTCTCCCGGATCGCAGGCAAGCGGTCGAGCGTCTCGTCGACGAGACCGGTCATGTCGGGCGCGTCACGATCCGAATAGGCCGCGGTGCCTTTCAGGATGCACGTTCCGAGCCGGTTCAGACGGTCGCGAGTCTCGGCGGGGTCGTCCAGCAGTTCCGTCCCGTTCCAGCAGCGGGGAAACAGGAGCCGTCTGAGGTGGAGTGGTTCGTCGCGCAGGAAGTCGCGGCGCGGATACTCCCGCGAGTCGTCCGTTGGGAACGGCGATTCGTCCGCTCGGTAGGCGTCGACGAGTTCCCGGTGGGTGTCGCCGGTGTGATCGTAGTCCATTTACCTGATTGTTGTCGCTGGCGAGTAAAGTCGTTCCCCTGCGTTGGCGTCGGCCGGGATCAGGCGTCCATCGCGTCGGCGAGGGTGAAGGCCCCCTCGTACAGCGCGGTGCCGACGACGACGGCCGCGGCGCCGGCCGCCCGGCACGCCCGCACGTCGGCCAGCGTGGCGACGCCGCCGCTGGCGATCACCGGAATCCCCACCGCATCGGCGAGACGTTCGATCCGGTCGGCCCGCACGCCCGCCAGCCGTCCCTCCACGTCCACGTCGGTAAACAGGATGCCGCCGGCACCCAGGTCCTCGTACCGCCCCGCGGCCTCGACGGGGTCGAGTCCGGTCCCCTCGGTCCACCCGGAGACGACCACCTCGTCGCCCTTGGCGTCGAGGCTGACGACGACGCTCCCCGGTCGCCGGTCGCTGATCTCGCGAACGATGTCGGGGTTTTCGACGGCCGCCGTCCCGAGGATTACGCGGTCGACGCCCCGGTCCAGCAGGGAGAGGGCGTCCTCGGCCGTCCGGATGCCGCCGCCGAGTTGGACCGGCACGTCCACCGCGTCGACGATGGCCTCGACCGCCGCGGCGTTTTCGCGTTCGCCCTCGAAGGCGCCGTCGAGGTCGACGAGGTGGAGCGTCCGGGCGCCCGCCGCGACCCACCGCTCGGCGGCCTCGACGGGGTCGCCGTAGCGTTTCTCCGTGCCGCGCTCCCCTTGCACCAGTTGCACCACCTCGCCGTCCTGCATGTCGACGGCGGGGATCACCTCGAAGGCCGGAAACTGCGTCATACCGGGGAGAGGGCGTGGTGGCGTAAAGACCGACCGATCCCCGTGACCTCCATGGCCGTTCACGGGCCCCTCGCGGGACCACCCCGGACTCACTCCGCTCGTCCACTCGCTCCCACGGACCCCTCGCGGGACCGCCGCAGACGCAACGGATTTGTGCCCCGCCCGACGACCCTCTCTCGATGGAACTGTTCGGTTCGAGCGGTACCCGCGGCGTCGTCGGCGAGGAGTTCACACCCGAACGCGTCCGGCGGGTGGCCGCGGCCGCGGCCGCCGTCTGGGACGCGGACCGCATCGCCGTTGGCCGCGACACCCGTCTCTCGGGGGCGCCCTTCGCCGACGTCGCCGCGGGTACCCTCGCCGCCGCCGGCGCCGACGTGGACCGACTGGGAGTCCTTCCCACCCCCGGCGTCGCGTACTACTGCGCGACCGAGGACGTCCCCGCCCTCGTCCTCACCGCCTCGCACAACCCGCCCGAGTACAACGGCATCAAACTCCTCGGAACCGACGGGACCGAACTCTCCGTGGACGCGTACGAACGGGTGGAACGGGCGGTGGTGGACGCCGATCCCCCACTCGCCCACTGGGACGGCGTGGGCACGACCCGCCGGATCGACGGCGTCGGCGACGACTACCGCGCGGACCTGCTAACGGGCGTCGACCGCGAGGCCGTCGCGGCCGCCGACCTGACCGTGGCGGTCGATCCGGGCCACGGCGCCGGCTGTACGATATCGCCCGCCTTCTTCGGCGAACTCGGCTGTACGGTCCGGACGGTCAACGCTGACCCGGACGGCCACTTCCCCGGTCGCGATCCCGAACCGGTCGCCGAGAACCTGACCGCCCTCCGACGGCTCGTCCGCTCGACGGACGCCGACGTGGGGATCGCCCACGACGGCGACGCCGACCGGGCCATCTTCGTCGACGAGCGCGGCGAGATGATCGACGGCGACACCTCCCTCGCGGCGCTCGCGGCCGCCGAACTCGGCGACGGCGACGTCGTCGTGGCCGCGGTCAACGTCTCCCAGCGGCTGGTCGACGCCGTCGCCGCGGCGGACGCTGACCTCGATCTGACGCCCATCGGCTCGACGTACATCGTCACGCGGGTGCGGGAGCGTCGCCGCGCGGGCGACCGGGTGCCCGTCGCCGGCGAGGGCAACGGCGGGGTGTTCTTCCCCGAGCACCGCCTGACCCGCGACGGCGCCTACGTCGGCGCGAAGTTCCTCGAACTGCTCGCCGACGCCGACCGGCCGGCGAGCGAGGTGGTCGCCCCCTACACCGACTACCACTTCGTCCGGGAGAACCTCGCGTACGACGACGGCGACGAACGCGCCCGACTCCTCGACGCGGCCGAGGCGTACGCCGTCGCGGCGGACGCCGACCTCGATACGACCGACGGCTACCGCCTCGACTACGGCGACGCGTGGCTCCTCGTCCGTCCTAGCGGCACCGAGCCCAAGGTTCGGATCTACGCCGAGGCACGGGACCCCGAGCGAGCGCGGACGCTCGCCCGGAACCTGCGTGACCACCTCGAATCGGCGCGCTAGTCGGCCTCGGTGTCCGCGAGCGCCGCCTCGATCCGCTCGCGTTCGTCGCGGGCGGCGGTCAGTTCCGCCTCGACCGCCCCGCGTTCGAGTCGGTCGCGCTCCTCGTCGTCGAGTTCGTCGCGGGCGAGCGCCGTCTCGCGCAGGCGTTCGTAGTCCACCTCGTCGGGGAGACGGCGGAGTCGACGCGCCTTCGCGACCACCTCTTCGGGCGCGAAGCGGGCGACGACCGAGACGAGTTCGGCCGCCCGATACCGGAGCCGGTCGGCCGACGGCGGCGGCCACGACACCGTCAGTGGGTCGGCGTCCAGCCGTTCGAGATACGTGCGGTGGGTGGCGACGCGCGTCCGGAGCGCACCGGGGTCGTCGACGTAGTGCGAGAGCTTCGAGGACGAGTAGTCGGCGTACTTCAGGAGCGTGGGGATGGACTCCTCGCCCGCCGGATACGTCTCGACGTACTCCCGGAGGTCGTCGGGCGGTTGGGGGAAGGCCGCGAGCGGGTACGCCTCGCTCGCCTCGACGACGCGGAGGACCTCGCGGGCGCTCGCCTCGCGCCGGAAGTCAGTCCACGCCGCCCGCACCGACTCGTCGTAGGATTCGATCGGATCGCGCAGGCGCTCGACGGGGGCGTCGAGGTCGGCCTCGCCGAGCCGCTGGAGGCGTTCCAGCCGGTCGACCCGGTCGTCGAGTTCCCGAAGCCGTTTCCGGGCGTCGCGGCGGGCCGTTTCGTAGCGCTCCTTGGCGGTCGCCCGCGCGTCGAGCAGGGCGGCGCGGTCGGCCGCCGGTTCCAGGAGGTCACGCGCCCGTGCGAAGTCGTCCTCGTCGAGGCGGCGCTGGTCGAGCAGGTCGTTCGCCTCCTCGAACGCCTCGCGGGCCGGCAGGTCCTCGGGGAGGCCCTCGACGAGTTCGACGAACGACTCCTGAAACTGGACGAACGCACGGAAGTCGCCGGTGCCGGTCGCCTTGCCCTCGTAGCGGTCGAGGAGGCTCGTCGCCTCGCGGTGGGCGTCCCGGACCGTCTCCAGTCGGCCCTCGCCGTGGTCCGCGACGGCGTCCCGAGCGTCGGCCAGTTCGGCCCGGGCCGACCGGAGCCGGTCGACGTGATTCCCCGCGTCGCTCATTCTTCGTACACGTCGTCGGGGTCGAAGACGCGTTCGCCGACCGTCTCCCCCTCGACGGTCCGGTAGAAACAGGAGCGGTAGCCGGTGTGGCAGGCGCCGCCCTCCTGGTCGACGAGATAGAGGAGGGCGTCGCCGTCACAATCCACCCGAACCTCCCGGACGGACTGGACGTGACCGCTCGTGGCGCCTTTGGCCCAGAGTTCGTCCCGGCTCCGGGAGTAGTAGTGCGCCCGTCCCGTTTCGCGGGTGCGTTCGAGCGCCTCGGGTGAGGCGTACGCCAGCATCAACACCTCGCCGGAGTCGGCGTCCTGTGCGACGGCGGGGACGAGGCCGTCCGAACCGAAGTCCACGTCGACGGTCATAGGCGAGACAGGGTGGCTCCACCGATAGGTCTTGTGTCGTTCGGTTCGGCGGCGCCGCGGGCGCAGGGAGGTTCCGTCGACGGAACTATGTGTCGCGGTACCGAGGAACGCACATGGACACGAGTCAGTCACGGGATATCTACGCGGAGACCTTGGCTGTCTTCGACCGGCGCGAGGATCGGTACGAACCGCTCACGACGCCCGAAGTGGCGGCCGAACTGGACGCGAACCGCCGGACGGTCTACAAGCGGTTGCGGACACTCGTGGACCGCGGGGCGGTGGAGACGAAGGAAGTGGGGTCGAACGCGCGGGTCTGGTGGCGCCGACCCGACGACGGATCGTCCGGGCAGGCGTCGCAGGACGAGGTGCACGAACGGGAACTGGAGCGACGGTCACGGATGATGGAGTCCGCCATCGACGGCATCGCCATCACCGACGACGACGGCGAGTACGTCTACGTCAACGAGAGCCACGTCGACGTGTACGGCTACGACGACGACGAGGCGTTTCTCGGCGAACACTGGGAGCTGTGTTACCCCGAGTCCGAACTCGACCGGTTCGAGGCGGAGATCATCCCGGCCCTGTACGAGGAGGGCGCGTGGCGCGGTGAAGTGACGGGGCAACGGAAGGACGGCACGACGTTCCCACAGGACCTCTCCCTGACCGTCGCCGACGACGGCGGCATCATCTGTGTCGTGCGCGACGTTACGGAGCGTAGGGCACAGGAGCGTCGACTCCACGACGCACGCCGGTTCAACGAGGAACTGGTGGAGAACGCCCCGTTCGGCACGTTCCGTCTCGACGAGGAGCTCCGGATCACCTACGAGAACCCGCGGGCCGAGGAAATCATCGGCCTCCCCGACGGAGAGGAGTCCTCCGACGCCATCGGCGCCGACATCAGTAAACTGCCGCCCATCGTCGAGACGGGGCAAGCCGACCTCTTCGCTAGCCTGCAGGACGGCGAAACCATCGAGTTCGAGTTCCCTTTCGAATCCATCTACGGCAAGGAAGCCTACTTCACCGGTCGCGCCGTCCCCGTCTACCGCGACGACGAGTTCGACGGCGCCATCCTCATGGCCACCGACATCTCCGAACGCCGGCAGTACGAACGGGAACTGCGCGAGGCCAACCAGTTCAACGAGGAACTGGTGGAGAACGCCCCGTTCGGCATGTTCCGCCTCGACGAGGACCTCCGAATCACCTACGAGAACCCGCGGGCCGAGGAGATCATCGGCCTCCCCCACGGAGAGGAGTCCTCGGACGCCATCGGCGTCGACATCCGGAAACTCCCACCCATCGTCGAGACGGGGCAAGCCGACCTCTTTTCCCGTCTCCAGGAGGGCGAGACCATCGAGTTCGAGTTCCCCTTCGAATCCATCTACGGCAAGGAGGCCTACTTCACCGGCCGAGCGGTCCCCGTCTACCGCGACGACGAGTTCGACGGCGCCATCCTCATGGCCACCGACATCTCCGAACGCCGGCAGTACGAACGGGAACTGGAGCGACAGCGCGAGCAGTTGGCGGCGCTCGACGAACTCAACGACGTGGTTCGCGGGATCACCGAGGCCGTCGTCGAACAGTCCACCCGCGAGGAGATCGAGCAGGTGGTGTGTGACCGGCTGGCGGACTCGGACTCGTACCGCGGGGCCTGGATCGCCACGGTCGATTCGGGGGCGGGGCTGGAGCCACGGGCGGAGGCAGGCGTCGACGGCTACCTCGACGCCCTCCCGTTCGCCGACGACGGGGGAGTGCCCGAGGAGGGATTGATCGGGGACGCCGTCCGGACGGGCGAGATGCAACTCGTCCGAAACGTCCGGGAGGACGGCCGCACCGACCGAATGAGCGAGGACGCCCGGGCGGTCGGCTACCGGTCGGCGGCGGTGATTCCGGTCGTCCATCAGGGCATGGTGTACGACGTACTCGGAGTGTGTTCGAAGCGGCCCGACGCGTTCGCGGAGAAGGAGCGGGAGATGCTCGGCCAGTTGGGCGACGTGATCGGACACGCCATCGCCGCGGTCGACCGCAAGCGGGCGCTCATGAGCGACGAAGTCGTCGAACTCGAGATTCGGATTCCCGAACTGCTGGACGGCGAACACACGGCCGACGACACGGTCAGCATCGACCGCGTGACGCCGATGGGTGGCGACGAGTATCTCGTGTACGGCACGGCGATGGGCGACGGCATGGAGACGGTGCGTGCGCTCGGGGAGGACCGGTCGGGGTGGACGGAACTGCGGACGTTCGACGAACGGGACGGCGAGGTGCGGTTCGAACAGCACATCGCGGACCCGTCCGTCGCCTCCATCGTCGCGGACTTCGGCGGCAGCGTCAAACGCGGGGTGATCGAGGACGGGAACTACGAGGCGAGCATCCAGTTCCCGCCGGGGACGGACGTCCGGGGAGTCGTCGAGGGACTACGGGAGGCGTATCCGCCCCTCCAGGTCGTCAGCCAGCGACAGGTGGGACGGGAGCGCCCGTCGTCCCGACACGTCCTGAGCGCACTCGCAGAGGACCTGACCGAGCGCCAGCGGGTGGCGCTCGAAGCGGGGTACTTCGGGGGCTTCTTCGAGTGGCCACGACATCGCTCCGGGGAGGAGGTGGCCGAGTCGATCGGCGTCGGCGCGTCGACGTTCCACCAACACGTCCGCAAGGCCGAGCAAAAACTCCTCGACGTGGTGTTCGCCGAACTGTGATCACATATTTTGGGTGCCGAAACTATGCGGCTTCACGGCATGACGATACGTATGGACGGGGAACCGCGACCGCTCCCGGGGGGGAGGGGCCGGCACGAACGGTCGTCGATACTCGCTGACCGACGGCAGCGACGGGTTCTCTCGGAGTTGGCGTCGGTGTCGCAGCCAGTGACCGTCGACGAACTCTGCCACCGACTCGCCGCGCGCGACGACGACACGGCCGGATCGACCCTCGAATCGATTCGAATCGACCTCCGACACCGCTGTCTCCCGGGGCTGGAGACCGCCGGCTGGATCGAACGACGACCGGACGGGATTCGCCTCGACGACCCGCTGTTCGCCGACTCGGTGCCGTTCTCGACACCGTCGCTGCGGGACCCCGACGACACCGTCTGGGACGTCGTCAGCGCACTCCTCGCCCGGCCGTACCGGCGGCACGTCCTGGTGGCCGTCGCGGAGTGCGACGGGCCTCTCACCGTCGAGGAACTCGCGGTCGAACTGCGGGGGGTAGTCGACGACGAGCGGACGCTCCCGACCAGCCTCCACCATATCGACCTGCCGAAACTGGACGCGCTCGGGGCAATCGAGTACGACCGGGACGGGCGAGCGGCCGAGCCGTCCGACCGGCTGCCGACGTATCTCGATCGACTGGAACTCGACGCGTAGCCGCCGTCACGCCACGCCGAGCGCCCGCAACAGGCCAAAGAGCAGGTCGCCGTAGGTGAGGGCGACCACGAGGCCGAGGAAGACGGGGACGATGAACGGGACGCCCGGCGAGAGCCACACCGTCTCGCGGGTCGTCACGACGCGCAGTCCCTCGCGGAGTTTCTCGGGCGTCGTGCCGTAGGCGCTCCCCTCGATGTCGTCGAGGAAGCGCTCGGCGGCCCAGGGGTCGTCGAAGTCGGCATCGAAGTCGGCGTCGAGGTCGGCCGGCGTCTGATCGGTCGACCGCCCGTCGTCGCCGGCGTCGACGGCGCCGTCCGTCGGATCACCCGTCTCGTCGACGCTCTCGGGGTCGCGGTGTCGCTCGGGGGCGGCCCGGAGCGCCGGGAGCGTCGTCCCGCGCCAGCGGAGGTACATCCGCAGGGCGTCGATATCGAGGCCGTGCCGCGTAAAGCCCTCGCCGTCCTCGAACAGGCGGCCGTGTTCGCGGGGGAGCGCCGCCACGTCGGTCCGCCGACCGACGAACATGACGAGCGAGCGATCGCCACGGAGAGCGTTGCGGACGCCGAGATACAGCGGATAGGCGACCCCGACGAGCACCGCGTTCGTCAAGATGGTCAGCGAGAAGACGCCGAGCGTGGTCGCGACGAGCGGATACGCGTCGGTCGCGAGATAGAAGACGGGGTAGGTCGGAAAGAGGACAGCGAGTGTCATCAGCGCCTTGGCGTCGGCGCCGCCGAACCCGCCGAACCACCAGAGACCGTACGCGAGGGGGACGAGGATGAGGAGGCTGACGCCGACGCGGACGAAAAAGAGGCGGTCGACGACGGTCGCCATCGGGAGGTGGCCGCCGGCGTCGACGAGGAGGGCGAACACGCCGACGACGAGGAGAGGGTACCACAGTCGGTTCGGGAGCCGACGGGTGCGAACGTCGCGCCACGCCGCCCACCCGAGCGCCGGCACCGCGATCAGCCGCAACAGATCCGTCGTCGCCGCGAGCATTGTCGGGTACCCACGCGGCAGGGTATTGGGGTTTCCGGATCGGCGGGGCAGTCGCTCGGGACACTGAGCGCGAAAAAATCGGAACGGCCGGGAATCCGGCGTTAGATGACGCGGTTCTGGAGGTAGTCGAGGTGCTTCGCGTTGTAGACGAGCTTCACCTCGTCGGCCGCCGGGCTGCCGATGCAGGTCAGCCGGACGTCCTTCTCCTCGACTTCCTCGTCGGAGAGGATCTGCTGCATGTCCATGTCCAGATCGCCCTCCATGACGATGGCCGCGCAGTTCGCACAGGCGCCGGCACGGCACGAGAAGGGCCAGTCGTAGCCCTGGGCCTCGGCCGCTTCGAGGACGTACTCGCCCTCGTTGACCTCCAGCGAGCCGTAGTCCACGTCTTCGAGACCGGCGTCGGCCGCCTTCTCGAAGAGGTCGTCGTCGTCCATCTCCCAGCCGTGATCGTCCAGTACTTCGTAATTGAGGTATTCTACCGTGGGCATCGGCTGAGTGTTGAGCGGCCACCCCATTAGACTTTGCTGTTCGGCAACGCCTCGCCACCGTCACGGCCGCCGAACGTATTCGATTTCGGGGATTACGACGACCTCGACGCCCGTCTTGACAGATGTAGTATGTGACAGCACGGCGAGAGCTGGCGGCGGTCGACCGACACGACGTAACCGCAATCAGTTTAGCGAACGTGACGACCCGCCGTCGCCGGCGCTCCCGTAACGACTACCGGTTGAGGGTATGGATCGCCTGCCCGAGTGCGTTCTCCGCGGCCTCCATCACCGCCTCCGACAGCGTCGGGTGGGTGTGAATCGTCGCCGCCACGTCCTCCAGCGTCGCCCCCATCTCGATGGCCAACGTGGGTTCGGCGATCAGTTCCGACGCCTCGGGACCGACGATCTGTGCGCCGAGGACGAACCCGTCGGCACTGGCGACGATCCGGACGAACCCCTCCGTCTCACCCACTGTCAGCGCCCGCCCGCTGGCGTTAAAGGGCATCTCGCCGACGACGGGGTCGAATCCCTCCGCTTCCGCCTCGCTCTCGGTCAGCCCCACCGTCGCGATTTCGGGATCCGTGAACACCGCGGCGGGGATGGCCCGCGTGTCGAACGCCGCCGGTTCGCCCGCGATGGCCTCCGCGGCGACGACCCCCTCCGCCGACGCCGTGTGTGCGAGCATCGGCTCGCCCGCCACGTCGCCGACGGCGTAGATGCCGTCCACGTCGGTCGCACAGCGCTCGTCCGTCTCGAAGAAGCCGTCGTCGGTCGGCTCCAGCCCCGCCTCCTCGGCGTCGAGCGTGTCCGTGATCGGTTCCCGACCCACCGCGACGAGCACCCGGTCGGCGCCGTAGGTGGACTCCTCGCCGTCCTCGGTTTCGGTGGTGACGACGATACCCCCGTCCGCGGCGTCGCGCCACCCGGTCGCCCCCTCGCCGAAGTGGAAGTCGACGCCTTTCGACTCGGCGCGCTTCCGAACCACCCGCGCCACGTCGTCCTCGTAGCCCGGGAGCACGTCGTCCAGCATCTCCACGACGGTCACGTCGCTGCCGAGTTCGGCGAAGACGGTGGAAAGTTCCATCCCGATGTAGCCCGCGCCGACGACGACGAGGCGGTCGGGGACGGAGTCGAGGTCGAGCAGCGCCGCCGAGTCGAGGATCGGCTCGTCGGCGAAATCGAAGCCCGGGAGTTCGATCGGGCGGCTTCCCGTCGCGACGATGCAGTGCTCGAAGCTGACGGTTTCGGCGCCCTGCCCCTCCCCGTCGTGTTCGACCCGGACCGTCCCGTCGTCGACGAACTTCGCGGTGCCCTCCATCAGGGAGACGCCGTTTGCCTTACAGAGCTTCTCGACGCCGCCGGTGAGGCGGTCGACGACCCCCTCTTTCCACTCGCGCATGGTGGCGAGATCGACGGCGGGATCGGCGTAGACGCCCATCTCCTCGGCGGTCGCGGCGTCGTGAGCGACACCCGTCGCCGTGATGTACGCCTTCGAGGGGATACAGCCCCGGTTCAGGCAGACGCCACCGTAGGCGTCGCGTTCGACCAGCGTGACGTCCAGGTCGCGCTGGGCTGCGCGGATGGCGGCGACGTAGCCGCCCGGTCCCGCGCCGATAACCAGTACCTCGGTTCCGGTAGTGACGTCTCCGACGACCATCAGTGGTCCAACTCGGGGGACGACCGGTTATAAAAACTGGCAGGGATGGGCGGGTGCTTATTCGTACACCGGGAACTCGGCACAGAGCCGGTCGACTTCGTTGCGCACCTCGCCGGCCACGTCCGCGTCGTCGGGGTTGTTCAGCCGTTCGACGATCAGTTCGCCCACCGTCGCCATCGCATCCGTGCCCATGCCGCGGGTGGTGAGCGCGGGCGTCCCGATGCGGATCCCGCTGGTGACGAAGGGCGACCGCGTCTCGCCGGGCACCGTGTTCTTGTTCACGGTGATGCCCACGTCGTCGAGGGCGTCCTCCGCGTCCTCGCCCGTGAGGTCCGGGTGAGACTCCCGCAGGTCGAGGAGGAGAAGGTGTTTGTCCGTGCCGCCCGACACCGGCTGGATGCCCGCGTCGGTGAACACGTCCGCGAGCGTCTTCGCGTTGGCGACGACTCGTTCGGCGTAGTCGACGAACTCGGGATCGAGCGCCTCGCCGAACCCCACGGCTTTGCCCGCGATGTTGTGCATCAGGGGGCCGCCCTGCCCGCCGGGGAAGATGGCCTTGTCCACCGCGTCGGCGTGCTCCTCGGTCGTCATGATCATCCCGCCGCGACCGGCGCGGATGGTCTTGTGCGTGCTCCCCGTGACGAAGTCGGCGTGGTCGACGGGCGAGGAGTGGACGCCCGCGGCGACGAGGCCGGTGATGTGGGCGATGTCGGAGAGGTGGTACGCGTCCACGTCGTCTGCAATCGACCCGAGGCGCTCCCACTCGAACTCGCGGGGGTACGCGGAGGAGCCGCTGACGATCATGTCGGGGTCGAACTCGGCGGCCTGTGCTGCCACCTCGTCGTAGTCGATGTAGCCCGTCTCCGGGTCGACGCCGTACTGTTCGACCTCGTAGAGCTGGCCGGAGAAGTTGACGTGGTGGCCGTGGCTCAGGTGGCCGCCGTGGTTCAGGTCGAGCGACATGATGCGGTCGCCCGGCTCCAGCGTGGCGAAGTAGACGCCCATGTTCGCCTGCGTCCCGCTGTGGGGCTGGACGTTGACGTGCTCGGCGCCGAAGAGTTCCTTCGCGCGGTCGATGGCGAGGTTCTCGACGGTGTCCATGTGCTGACAGCCGCCGTAGTACCGTTCCCCGGGGTAGCCCTCCGCGTACTTGTTCGTCATGACGCTTCCCTGGGCCTCCATCACCGCCTCCGAGACGTGGTTCTCCGAGGCGATCATTTCGAGGTTCTCTTCCTGTCGGCGCTCCTCGCCGGCGATGGCCTCGGCGACCGCCGGGTCGGTCTCTTCGAGGTGCGAATGGCTCGATGTCACGGCTAGGCCCACGGAAAACAGCGGAATAAGTAGCGTGGTTCGTCACAAACTTTCCCGTGGAATCGGGGTGCTCCACCGCCGGATAGCCGGTTACCGGAACACAGTCCCCGAGCCGTTACAGACGCCACAGGCCACGGAGCCACCGTCGCAGAAACAGCCGACCCACTCGTCGCGATAGATCGGGGTCGAGTCGTAGTCGTACTCGATGCGGGACTGGTATCGGCCACCCATGCCACCACAGGAGCCACAGGCCGTCTGCCCCGACCCGGCGCAGGCCGGACACTGACGCTCGCCCGTGGAGACGGCGACGATCGCCGAGCGCGCAGGTGGTTCCGCGGGCGTGGCGGATATCGAGCGCGCAGGCGGTTCCGCGGGCGTGGGGGGCGTCCAGTGGGTCGCGTAGAAGTCGGTCGCCAACGCCCGCGCGTCGGGCTCCAACCGATCCAGGTTGGGCTCCAGCGCCCGGGCGAGCAACGTCGCCGCGTCCCGATTCAGTTCTCGGCGGGTCGGGTCCCACACGTGCGCGAGCAACTCCTCAACGAACGCGTAATCGAAGGGGTCGTCCCAGAAGTCCCGGTACTCGAATAGGGTCGTGAAGGGGTTCCCCCGATACGTCGGGTTGTCGGCCCAGTACGCACAGATGAAGCTGATCGCCGGCGGCAGGCCGTCGGGGTCGAGCAACCACAGGTTGTCGTCCAGAGCCTCGACGAGCCCTCTCGACGCGGCCGAGTCGATTGCCTCCCGGTCCGCGTCCCACACCTGCCCGAGCAGTCCGCGGACGAAATCGACCCCGAGCGGCTCCTCACGCTCCCACTGCGCGTCTATCTGATGTGCGAACGTATTCATCCGTACTAGATGACATCAAGACGACATAACTGTATCTGCGCGTCGAGACCGTCCGAATCGACGGTCGATTCGACCGTCGCGGCTACTCCAGCGCGTGCCACGACAGCCGCGGGTTCCGGGCCGCGGAGGCCTGATCGATCCGCCGGGCCGTCGTCGTCCGCGGCGTCTCGGTCAGGTCGTCGGCGTCCATCTCGGCGACGGCGTTGAACGCCGCCGCGAGGTCGTCGAGTCTCGCCTTCGACTCCGTCTCCGTCGGCTCCGTCATCAGCGCCTCGTCGACGATTTCGGGCCACTTCGTCGTCGGCGGGTGGACGCCGTAGTCGAGCATCGACTTCGCCACGTCGCCCGCGTCCGCGTTGGCGCTCGCGACGAACTCGTGGTGGAAGGGGCCGTACGGCACCTCGTACTCGATCTGTGAGGCGAGGTAGTTGGCGTTGAGCACGGCGGTTTCGCTCACGTTCTCCAGCCCCTCGTCGCCGTGACGCAGGATGTAGGCGTAGGCCTTCACGAGCACCAGCCAGTTGCCCATAAATTCGTGGACGCGCCCGATGCTGTGTTCGGGGGCGTACGTCTCGTAGCCGTCGTCCGTCTCGCGGACCTGCGGGGTCGGGAGGAAGGGCGCGAGATCCGCCCCGACGCCGATGGGCCCCTGCCCCGGCCCGCCGCCGCCGTGGGGCGTCGCGAACGTCTTGTGCAGGTTGAAATGCATGATGTCGAAGCCCATATCGCCGGGGCGAGCCTTCCCGAGCAGGGAGTTGAGGTTCGCGCCGTCGTAGTAGAGGAGACCGCCGGCGTCGTGGACGATCTCCGCGATCTCCTCGATGGAGCGCTCGAACAGCCCCAGCGTGTTGGGGTTGGTGAGCATCAGGAGCGCGGTGTCGTCGCTCACGGCCGCTTCCAGCGCGTCGACTTCGACCCGGCCCGCCTCGTTCGAGGGGAGTTCGACCACGTCGTAGCCGGCCATCGCCGCGCTGGCGAAGTTGGTGCCGTGGGCCGACTCGGGGACGATCACCTCGTTCCGGTCGTCGCCGTTCGCGTCGTGGTACGCTTTGGCCACCTGGATGCCCGTGAACTCGCCGGCCGCGCCGGCGGGGGGCTGCAGGGTCACCGCGTCCATCCCGCCAATCGTGGCGAGCGTCTCCTGCAGGTCGTACAGCAGGTGGAGGATCCCCTGTTTGTCCGCGTCGGCGCGGAGTGGGTGGACCCGGTTGCCCGGATGGGCCGCCACGTCCTCCGTGAATTTGGGGTTGTACTTCATCGTACACGACCCCAGCGGGATGGAGCCGGACTCGATGCCGAAGTTCATCTGGGAGAGGCGGGTGTAGTGACGCGCCACCTCCGGCTCCGCGGGCGCGGGCAGGGTGAGTTCGTCGCGGGTCAGGTCGTCGGGCAGCGACGACTCGACGGCCACCGTCTCGGAGCGTTTCTCGGACAGCAGGGGTTCGTACTGCCCACCGGCGTACCAGCGCGTCTGTTGGTGGGGCGGGTCGGATGCCCCGTCCGCTCCGTCCGGCCGTTCGCGCCGTTCCTGACTCATACCGCGCTCACCTCCCGTTCCGGCGCGAGTGCGTCGATCAGCGCGTCCACGTTCTCGCGGTTGGTGTCGGTCACGCAGACGGCCAGCCGCTCCTCGCCGCCGTCGTCGACGGTCCGGAGGGCGAGGCCAGCCTCTCGACAGCGCTCGACGACGGCCGCCGCCGACTCGTCGGTGTCGATCAGCGCCTCGCGGAAGTGGTGGCCGTCGTAGACGGGGGCGGTGAAGCCGTCGAGGGCGTCGATGCGCTCGCAGGCCTCCCGGATGCCGGTCACGCACTCCTCGGCCAGCCCGGTCAGGCCGTCGGGACCGAGCCACGCCGCGTGGATGGCCGCCCGGAGCGCCAGCCACGCCTGGTTGGTGCAGATGTTCGAGGTGGCGCGCTCCCGGCGGATGTGCTGTTCGCGGGTCTGCAGGGTCAGCGTGTACGCGCGGTTGTCGGCGTCGTCCTCGCTGATGCCGACGAGGCGACCGGGCACCTGCCGGAGGAAGTCCTCGCGGCACGCGAAGAGGCCGAGACCCATCCCGTAGGTCGTCGGCAGGCCGAGGACGCCGGCGTCGCCGACCACGATGTCGGCGCCGTACGACTCGGGGGGTTCGAGCACCGACAGGGCAACGGCGTCGGAGCCGACACAGAAGAGGGCGTCGTGGTCGTCCGCGAGGTCACCCACCGCGTCGAGGTTCGGTTCGAGGACGCCCCGCGCGTTCGGCGTCGCGGCGTAGATCAGGGACACCTCGTCGTCGACCCGGTCGGCCAGCGCGTCCACGTCGACCGTTCCCTCGCTCGTGGGGTAGGTGTCGACGCCGATGCCCGGACCGTCGGTGTAGTTGTCGAGAACCGAGCGCACCCGGTCGGGCAGGTCGTCGGGCACGAGGACTATCTCACCGCTCGACTGCCGCACCCGGTCGGCGAGGAGGGCGGCCTCACCGAGCGCCGTCGCGCGGTCGTACATCGAGCAGTTGGCGACGCCGAGGCCCGTCAGTTCGACGACGAGCGACTGGAACTCGAACAGCGCCTGCAGGAACCCCTGCGTGATCTCCGGCTGGTACTGCGTGTAACTGGTCAGAAACTCCGAGCGCAGGGAGAGGTGATCGACCACCGAGGGGACGTAGTGGTCGTAGTGACCACCGCCGAGGAACTCGGTCAGGTCGGGCGACTCGTCGAGGATGCCCTCGACGGCCGCCCGGGTCTCCCGCTCCGAGTGGGCGTCGATCCCGTAGTCGCCGTCGAACCGGACCGATTCGGGGATGTCGAACAGCGCGTCGGGGTCGCTTACCCCCACTGCGTCGAGCATCGCCGACCGCTCCGCGTCGGAGTGAGTCGCGTACGGCATGTCAATCGGACTCAGGCCGCTCGACGTATATAGTCGGCGTTGTGAGGTGGGGTACGTGGTCGATCATGACATTAGTGGGTCGTCTCGAACTCGCCGTCGAACGCCCGTTCTAGGATGTCGGCCAAGTCGTCCGGGTCCGTCGCCCGGGGGTTGCCGGTGAGACAGCCGTCGTCCATCGCCTGCTCCGCTAACTGCGGGATGGCGTCGCGCTCGGCCGCCGTCTCCGCGAGCGTCTCCGGGATGCGCACGTCGGCCGCGAGACGTCGCACCGCCCACACCGCCTTCTCGGCCTCCGCCCGCGCCGGCTTCGACCGGTCCACGTCCTCGCCCAGCGCCGCCGCGATGTCCACCATCTTCTCGGGCACCTGCGGGAGGTTGTACTCCATCACGTAGGGGAGGAGGATGGCGTTGGCCAGCCCGTGGGGCACGCCGAACGTCCCACCGACCTGGTGGGAGACGGCGTGGACGGCGCCGAGGCCGGCGCCGTTGAACGCCATGCCAGCCTGCGAACTCGCCTTCGCCATCTTCGACAGCGCCTCGCGGTCGCCGCCGCGGTACTCGACCGCGCGGGGCAGGTACTCGCCGACCTTCTCGACGGAGTCGATAGCCAGCGCCGAGGTCTGGCTCTGGGCCCTGATCGAGACGTAGGCCTCGATGGCGTGGGTGAGTACGTCCATGCCCGTCGCGGCCTTGACCGGCGCCGGCGCGCTCGCGGTCAGTTCGGGGTCGACGAGAGCCAGATCGGCCAGCAGGCTCACGTCACCGATCTCCTCTTTGATCGAGGTGTCGGAATCCTTCACGATGGTCCAGTGGCCCACCTCGCTCCCCGTCCCCGCCGTCGTGGGGACGAACACGGTCGGCGGTGGGTCGTTCGGGACGTTACCGCTCCCCTCGAAGTCGAGGATGTGGCCGTCGTTGGTCGCGAGGATGCTCGCCGCCTTCGCGGTGTCGATGGAGGAGCCGCCGCCGACGCCGAGAACGAGGTCGGCGCCGGCCTCGTCGTACGCCGACGCCGCCTCGTGAACGACCACGTCCGTCGGGTCCGGCTGGACGCCGTCGAAGACGGAGTAGCGACGCCCCGACGCCTCGATGGCGTCGAGCAACGGATCGAGAACGCCCGCGGCCCGCACCCCTTCGTCGGTGATGACGAGGGGATGCTCGGCGTCGAACTCGTCGAGATACGAGCCGAGTTCGGTCGCCGCCCCCCAGCCGAAGAGCATTCGGTTCGGTACGTTCCACATCTGATGAGTCGAGGTCATAGTATCTAGGTTCCTGTTGTCGTAGCCGGGACAGTGATCGGGCGGCCGGCCCGGCGAAACGGATTCGCGTGACGTGGCCGCCGCGTATGCCATACGTTCCCGTTTCGGCGCAAGTCCGTTGTGTCACATATCGACGGGCAGTTAAGTTCGTGGGACGGGGCCTCACACCACGTCGTCGAGCGGGTAGATCGGCCGGGGAACGTGCTGGTAGTCGAACGCCGAGAGGTCGGGGCTACACAGCCCCGGGGTCGCCACCTCGCGCACCGCGCCGACGAGGGGTTCGAACGCCGCCCGGTAGTGGACCGTACTCTTGAGGACGAGGACGCGTTCGCGTTCGGGCGTGATCCCCTGACTCCGGAAGGCTTCGGGGTCGTACGGCTGCTGGCGGTGGGAACCGACGAGCACGTCGATGCCGTCGACGTCGAGGAGGGCCGTCCGGCCGAACGATACGTCGAGTCCCGTCGACATCGGCCCGTAGTTGCGGTAGTTGCCGTCCGAGAGGAGGCGCACCCGCCCCGTCACGTCCAGCGGGTCGCCGTTCTCGCCGCTCCGGCCGCCGAGCGACAGCGACAGCTCCGCGCCGACACCCGCCTCGGCCGCCGCCGCGACGGCTTCGGGGTCGTAGATCGTCGCCAGCGCCGCGTCCTCGACGCCGGCGTCGAGGAGGGCGGCCAACAGGGCGGTGCCGTCCTGTGCGCTCCCGCCGCCGGGGTTGTCGGAGATGTCCGCGAGGAGCAGGGGGGCGTCCCCGTCCCACGTCGCCGCCTCCGCGGCGGCGTCGGCGACGCTCGTGTAGTCGCGGTCGAACTCGTCGCGGCGGTCGACCGCCTCGTCCGCGAGGGCGCGACAACGCTCCCGAACGTCGTCGGCAACGGACCGGTCCGCGACGCCGACGACCGAAAATCCGGCGTGGTCCACGTCGGCCTGCGCGAAGCCACCGAAGACCGACACGTCGGGGATTCCGTCCCCTTCGTCGTCGGCCGCCGCGGCGAGCAGGGAGGCCATCGGTTCCGTCTCCGTCCGGAGTTCCGGCAGGGGCGGGAGGAGCGGCGCGCGTTCGACGACGATTTCGGGGGCCAGTTCGCCACGGAGCGTCGCGGCCATCGCCCGCGCCGCCGTCTCGCCCGTGTCGCCGATGTCGACGTGCGGGTAGGTGTCGTAGCCGAACAGGCCGTCCGCGTGGGTCGCCATCCGCGTCGAGATGTTGGCGTGGAGGTCGAGCGACGCCATCACGGGCACGTCGTCACCGACCGCGTCGCGGACGCGGTCGAGGATGTAGCCGTCGCCGTCTCGTTCTCCCTCGCTCACCATCGCGCCGTGGAGGGCGAGGAGGACGCCGTCGGGATCGGTCCGCTCGATGCCCGTCAGGACCGCCTCCAGCAACGTCTCGCGGGCCTCCGCGGTGACGACGCCGCCGGGCGTGGCGTCGGCGGCGACGGTCGGCACCACGTCCCAGTTTTCCTCGCTTGCGACGCGGAGGAACCCGCCGACGGCGGTGTTCGTCCCCTCGAGGTCGGCGATCACGTCGTCGCCGTAGTGGAGCGACGCGTCGGCGAACGCCGACATATCCGTCGGGAGCGCCGAGAACGTGTTCGTCTCGTGTTCGATCTGTCCGATCAGGACGGTGTCGCTCACAGGTAGGGGTCCCCCATGTCGTCGTGTTCGATCACGACGCTGTCGACGGTCGTGAACGCCTCGACGCCCTCCAGTCCGCCCTCGCGCCCGATGCCGCTCTCCTTGTTGCCGCCCCACGGGCTCTGGGGCATGGAGACGGGGAAGGTGTTGACGGCGACGAGGCCGTGGTCCAACCGGTCGGCCAGCTGCGTCGCGTCGAGCGAGTCGGTCCACAGCGACGCCGCGAGGCCGAACGGCGAGTCGTTCGCCACCGCGATGGCCTCCTCGGTCGAGGAGACGGTGACGAAGGAGAGGACGGGACCGAATATCTCCTCGCAGGCGACGGTCATATCGGGGGTCACGTCGTCGAAGACGGTCGGCTCGACGAAGTGGCCGTCCGCGAGGGTGGGGTCGTCGGGCGTTCCGCCGCCGGTCAGGAGCGTCGCACCCTCCTCGACCGCGGAGTCGACGTAGCCCAGTACGTCGGCTTTCGCGTCCGCCGAGATGACCGGTCCCATGTCCGTCTCCGGATCGTCGCCGCCGCCGAGCGTGATGCGCTCGGTCTTCTCGACGACCGCCGCGACGAGTTCGTCGTGGACGTCCTCGTGGACGAGACAGCGGGAGGTGGCGACGCAGTTCTGGCCGGCGTTGGAGAAGATGCCGGCGACGACGCCGCGGGCGGCGTTCTCCACGTCCGCGTCGTCGAGGACGATGGCGGGCGCCTTGCCACCCAACTCCACGTCGACGGGCGTGACGTGTTCGGCCGCGGCTTCGAGGACGCCCCGGCCGACGCCGGTCGATCCGGTGAACGTGATGGCGTCGACGCCGCCACTGCCGGCGAGTTCGGCACCCACCTCGCTCCCCGGCCCGGGGACGAGGTTGACGACGCCGTCCGGGAACGCCTCGGCCATCACCTCCCCGACCCACATGGTCGACAGCGGGGCGAGACTCGGTGGCTTGACGACGAGCGTGTTGCCCGTCGCCAGCGCAGCCGCGAACCCGCGCGTCCCGAGGAGGAGCGGATAGTTCCACGGGACGACGTGGGCGGTGACGCCGTACGGCGACCGCTTGGTGTAGTTGAGCCGGTTCTCGGCGGTCGGCACCGTGTCGCCCCGGACCTTGTCGGTCACGCCCGCATAGAAGCGGAACTGGGCGACGGTTTCGGCGATTTCGCCCTCGGCGGTCGGGCGGGGTTTGCCCGCCTCGGCCGCCAGCAGGGCGGCTAGCTCGTCGGCGTCGTTCTCGATGCGGTCGGCGACCGTTCTGAGCGGCGCGGCGCGGTCGGCGGGCGACGCCGACGCCCAGTCGTCGGCCGCCGTGCCCGCGGCGTCGATGGCGGCGCGCGCGTCGGCGGCGTCGCCGCTCGCTACCCGACCGACCGTCTCGCCGGTCGCCGGATTCTCGACCGACAGGGTCGTCGCGGCATCGTGGCGCTCCCCGTCGATCACCAGGTCGTATTCGTGACTCTCCATGCGGCGACTCCCCCGCGACTCGGCCTAAGCGTTGTCCACCGAATGTGTGGGCATTTATAAGAGATCGGCGCTGGTGAGCGCCCCGAACCACCGTCCCGGCCCGCCACCGTATTTATTCACTCGCAAGTCCCCGGGTGAACCGCTATGAGTTGGTAGGTCTCTCGTTACCCTGTTACAATGACCGAGTACGAACGGGTTCGGCTGTTCTGGACGGACCTGAACGGCGTCGCGCGCGGTATCTCCTTGCCGGGAAGCGAGTACGAGGACGCGGTGGAGGAGGGGGTCGGCTTCGCCAACGGCGTGGCGGAGTTGACGCTCGAACCGGGACTGCTCGACGAGCCGCGCTACGGCGCGGAGGGCGGAGACATGATGGCCGTCGCCGACCCCGACTCGCTGCGCGAGGTGTCGTGGGCCGAGGACACGGCCGCCGTCTTCACCGACCTCACGAACGTCGATCACTCGCCGTTCGACCTCTGTGCCCGTGGCGCGCTCCGGCGGGTGATCGAGGACCTGCGAAGCGAGGGCTTTCACCCCTTCGCCGGTATCGAAGCCGAGTTCTCCGTGCTCCAGCCGGACGGCGACGGCGACTGGGAGCCGTACAACACCCGGTGTTCCTACGACATGAGCGCAGTCGACATGGCCGACGACCTCGTCCGGGCGTGGTCGGACGCCATGGAGACGGCGGGATCGTCGGTACTCGGGGTCCACCAGGAGTCCCAGCCCGGTCAGTACGAGGTGAACATCGAGTACGACGACGCGCTGACGACGGCGGACTCGCTCATGTTCTTCCGGCACGCCGCCAAAGCCATCGCGCGCGACCGGGGGTACAAGGCCTCGTTCATGCCCCGACCGTACTCCGGCGAGGACGCCAACGGCCTCCACTTCCACCTGAGCCTGTGGGACGAGGCGGCAGAGGAGAACCTGTTCGCCAGCGAGACGGGCAACTTGCAGTTCCCGGCTGGCAAGCATCCGGCGGGCGAATCGGGGCTCTCGGAGACTGCCCACCACTTCATCGGCGGACTCCTCGATCACATGCAGGGTCTCACGGCGATCTGTGCCCCGACCGTGAACTCCTACCGGCGGCTCCTGCCGGGCATCTGGGCGCCCGTCAACGTCGCGTGGGGACCGGACAACCGCTCGACGATCCTCCGGATCCCGCCCGAACTGGGGCCGGCCGCCCGCATCGAACACCGGGTCCCCGACTCGGCGTGTAACCCGTATCTCGGCCTCGCAGCGACGCTCGCGGCGGGACTGGACGGCATCCGCAACGAGACGGAGCCGGGCGAACCGACCCTCGCCAACGCGTACGAGGAGGACTACGACAGCCTCCCGCGGACGCTGTGGGCGGCACTGGACGAACTGGCGGCCGACGAGGTGTTGACCGAGGCGCTCGGCGAACCGCTCGTCGAGGAGTTCCTGAAGCTGAAACGCGACGAGTTCGACCGCTACATGGATTCGGTGACCGAGTGGGAGCGCGAGGAGTACATCGACGAGTTCTAGTCCCGATCCAGCATCGTCCCGACGGCTTCCAGAATCTTCGCTTCCGAGCGCCGGAGGTGTTCGCCGACGGTCGACGTGTTCGCCGAGTCCATCGCCGCGAGTTCTTCGATGTTACAGGCCCGGGGCGAGTCGTAGTAGCCGTGTTCGATGGCGCGAGCGAGCACCTCGGTCTGTCGGGGTGAGAGGGCCTGAACGGCCTGTTTGATCTCCGTGAGTCCGGTGAGCAGGCGGCCGAGTTCCGGCTGGCGGAGCGCGTCCACCTCCACGGAGCCGATATCCCGGAGTTCGTCGTGGGTCGTGCTCACCTCGTCGTGGGTCGACGCGAGGACGCTCCAGTGTTCGCGGCCGTTCGAGACGGTGGCCGGAATCGTGGGAAAGCAGTTGTTCCGCAGGAGGACGTTGAGGACGGGTTCGGTGTCGGTGCGGTAGTCCCCTTCGAGGCTGATAAACGCCGTCTCCCGTGCCTCGTGGTAGCTGACTAGCTGCGCCGTGGTCATGACCTCGTGGTCGGCGAGCCACTCGACCAGTGGCTCGACCTGTTCCTCGTGGACGCCGGTGGCCTCGATCATCGTGATGCTCGTCCCCGTCAGCCGGTACGAGTAGATGATCGTCGCCGAGACGCCCGGGAAGGCCTCGTTTACCGTCTCAGTCCAACAGCCTTTGTGTCTGATTCTGAACGTGTATTCGAGCATCGTCCCGCTCCCACGGTACTTCGACACACTTGGCTACCCACATATTTACGGTTTGTCGTCGATTGCACGTCATGTTTCGGCGGGGCGGCGGGCCCGGCGGGTCGCGGGCACCGGGAATCGACGGCGGGAAAAAGAAGTGACAGTCAGCCGCTCTCCTCGCGGAACTCGACGATGAACGCCGCGACGACCAAGAGGAGCGAGACGTAGAAGATCAGCGACGCCACGGCGGGGACGACCGGCGTGAACCCCTGGGTCATGCGGCCGTGGATCCAGGTGGTGATCGTGCTCTGCGCGCCGGAGAGGTAGGAGACGATGTAGTAGTTGTTCCACGAGAGCACGAACGCGAAGATGGCGCCGGAGACGACGCCGTCTTTGATCAGCGGGAGCGTGACCCGCCGGTACATCGTGATCGTGTCGGCGCCGAGGTCGCGGGCCGCCTCCTCGACGTTCGGGTCGATGCCGAGCGCCGTGATGGAGACGACGAACATCACGATGGGCGAGATCCAGACGAGTTCGCCGATGATCGAGGGAACGATGCCGTAGCCGAGGCCGAGGACACTCGCCCACATCGACATCCCGAGGCCGAGCAGGATGAGCGGGAAGAAGATGGGGAGCAGGGCCAGCAGTTTGAACCGCTCCTGCCACGGGAACTCGTAGCGCGTGTACGCGATGGCGCCGCCGGTGCCGATGATCGTGCTGAGGATCGTCACCGGCACCGAGATGCGGACGGTGTTCATGAACGCGGATCGGATGCTCCCCGAGGCGAGCGCCGCTTCGTACCAGCCGAGCGAGAACTCGTAGTCGACGATAGAGAAGAAGCGGCCGTCGTAGAACGACGCGATCACGAGCGAGAACAGCGGCGTCAGGAAAAAGAGGGCGACGAGGGCGACGTAGCCGTACCAGGCACCGGCGCCGAGACGGTCGATCAGCCCGCGGGATTCGACGCTCATGCGTCACCCCGCGATGCGATCTCCTTCAGGTTGATCGTCCGGAGGATGATCACTCCACAGACGAGGGTGATGATCAGGAGGCCGACCGCCTGTGCCGAGCCGAGCGGCCAGTTCTGACTGTACCCGAACGAGTAGTTGATGTTGCTGGCCATGGTGAAGATGGAGCCGCCGCCGAGGATCTGTGCCTCCACGTCGGCACCGAGGCTGAGGATGAACACGAACAGCGAGCCGATGATGACGCCGGGCTTGCTCAACGGGAGGATGATCTTCCGGAACAGCGTCCATCGCGTCGCACCGAGGTCGCGGGCGGCCGCGATCGTCTCGTCCTCGACCGAGAGCAGGGAGAGGTAGATGGGAAAGAGCATGAACGGCATGTAGACGTAGGTCGTCCCGAGGATGATCGTCCAGCGCTGGTACATCATCGTCGGGTAGTTCGAGACGCCGAACAGGCTCACGACGCTGTCGAGGACGCCGTTTTTGACGAGAAAGAGCGCCCACCCGAACACCCGGATGTTCACGCTCGTGAAGAGCGGGATGATGAGGACAAGCAGGAAGACGGTCTTGTACCGGTCGATCTTCCGCGCCAGCGCGTACGCCGCGGGGTACGAGAACACGAGCGTGGCGACCGTCGTGACGGCGCTGACGGCGGCGGTGTTGACCAGTACGTCGCCGTACACTCCCTGACCGCTGGCCATGCCACCGATGATCTCGGCGTAGTGTTCGAACGTCCACACCGTGGGGTTCAGCGAGATGGAGTTCGCGGGCTGGACGGAGAACATCACGATGGCGAGCATCGGCCCGACGAACATGACGAGCAGCAGGATCGCCAACGGCAGCAAGAGCACGTACGGCGGGCGAACGAGCGCCATGAGCGGGTTGTCGCTCTCCGTCGCCGCGTCGATCCGACCACGGAGTGTATCGATCGTGGACATTATTCTGGGACCAGAATCGACTTGTCGGCGTCCCACTGGAGGTAGGCCGTGTCGCCGACGGCGATGTCGGTGGTTTCGTATCGGTCGTAATCGATTTCGGCGACGTAGTCGTCGTCGGTCGCCGTCGACGAGCACTCGACGAGGACTGTGTTCCCCCGGACGAGGATGTTGTCGATGGCGACTTCGGCGCCGAGCGGACGGGTGAGCGTCGGTTCGACCACGCAGTCGTCGTGCCGTACCACGAGGTGGGCGAGGTCACCGTCGACGTGGGTGGCCACCGTGGCCGTCCCCTCGAACTCGTCGCTGGAGACGGTCGCAGTCCCCGGGTCGGACTCGCCGGCGTCGACGGCGAACACGTTGGCGTCGCCCATGAACTCCGCGATGAACTTGTTGTTCGGCTCGCGGTAGATCTCCTCGGGTGGCCCGGTCTGGATCAGCTCACCCTCGTCGATGACGAACAGTTTGTCGCTCATGACCAGTGCGGCCTCCAGCGAGTGGGTGACGTAGACGAACGTCATGTCGAGTTCGACGTTGAGGTCGGCGAGTTCGCGCTGGAGCTGTTTCTGCAACACGTAGTCGAGCGACGCGAGGGGTTCGTCGAGCAAGAGGATATCCGGGTCGTACGCCAGCGAACGTGCGAGGGCGACCCGCTGGCGCTGGCCGCCGGACAGTTCGGAGACGTTCTTGTCGGCCTGAATCTCGGGGTCGAGCTCCACCTGTTCGAGGAGTTCCTCGACCTGGCCGTTCACTTCCCGACCCGTGGTTCGGATGGGAAACTCGATGTTCTCGCGGACAGTCATATGCGGGAACAGCGCCCACGACTGGAACACGAGACTCGTGGGGCGTTCCTGTGGCTTGGTGTCGGTGATGTCCGCGCCGTCGAGGGTGATTCGGCCGCCGGTCGGCTTCAGATGTCCGGCGAGCATGTGCAACAGGGTGCTCTTCCCGCTCCCGGACGGCCCGACGATAGTCGCGAACTCACCGGTCTCGATCTCGAGATCGACGTCGTCGACCGCGACGAGCGAGCCATACTCCTTTCGTAGATTTGTTGCCTGTAACATTGATATATCGTCGCGGCACGAGGGCCGCGTGGGCACGGTTGTAAGTGACCACCGGCGGGACCGTCCGCGAAGACGGTCGACCGGGGTCGTTACAACCGTCGCTATCAGAGCCGGCTCTTGGCCTGGCGCCAGATCGGCTCGAACTTCTCCAGATCCGGAATCCCGGTGTAGAACACCGACCGGTCGATGATGTCCCGAACCTCGTCGACGCGAAGCACCTCCCGCTGCCGGTCGTTGTAGTTCTCCCACGCCGTCTGGTGGGGCACGACGTTCGTCCCGCCCGAGGTGGGCCACGAGAGCTTCAGCGCGTTCTGCCCGCGCTGCATGTACGCGAGGTAGTTGTCGGAGACGGTGGGCTGGTCGCCCTTGACGAAGGCCGTCGTCTCGACCCAGATGACGCTTCCCTCGTCGGGCACGACCGCCTGGAACTCGAGGTTGCCGCCGCGGCGGAGCGTCCCGTTGATCCAGTTGCCCGAGATGAAGCCGATGTCGATCTCGCCCGACTTCATCGCCTGGTTCATCGACGCGAAGTCCGGAAGCAGCGTCTTGGCGTTGTCGAATAGCTCGAACGTGGCCTGTTTGACCTGTTCGACCTCCGCTTCGGTGTGCTCCTTGAACGGGTCGATACCCTCGCGGAGCATGATGATCTGGATGCCCCAGAACATCAGGTCGTAGACACCGACGTTGTACTCGTCGGACCACGCCGCGTCGTAGCTCGTGTAGGCGTCCTCGGGGACGTTGTCCGTGTTGACGACGAAGGAGGCCCACCCGAACCGCTGGGGGGCGCCGTACATCGTGCCGTCGATGTCGAACGTGTAGTCGTCCTCGTTGACGAACGCGTACTTGTATCCGTTCTCCTTTTTGAACAGGTCGATGTACTGATCGAACGTGTACGGCTTCCAGTCCTCGTAGCTCATCGGCCGGATGAGACCGGCTTCGGCCAGTCGCGGGATCCACGCCATGTCGAACGTGGCCTGGTGGAACTGCTGCCACTCCCCGGACTGGAGGCGGTTGAACGCCTTCGGGTTCGACGTGAACAGGTCCAGTTGCGTCTGGCAGCTGAACTGCTCGCGGAACGGGTCCTGAACGTTCGAGGCGTCGTAGCCCGTCCACGTCAGGTGGTTGATCGTCTCCCCAGTCTCGTCTGCCTCGGTGGGTTCGTAGAGCGCGCCATCCGAGGCAGCCGGCACCGTCGCGAGTTCTTGGGTCCGCCAACTGTTCCCCTCGCTCCCGCCGCCACCGCTCCCGCCGAGACAGCCGGCCGCACCGGCCATCGCGGCGCTAGCGGTCGCCGCCTTCATGTACCGCCGCCGCGTGAGGTCGTGATCGTTGGTCATAGTGGGTGATCGACTCGCGGCCGGACAGACATCGCGTCCCACCGCGTCACGATAGGCTATGCAACAGTGTCACGAATCACCATTACGCTGGCTATGTGCGGGCGTTTAAGTTGGGGCCCGGGACGCCACTATTTTTAATTAAAAGGCAACGATGGTAACGGATCGTTTTACTTTGCGACAATTTGATTGTGATTTGTCGTTTATATCTCGGCCAGCCGGATGCTCGGTCGGTTCTCCGGCTCAGTTCACGCGCTCGACCTCGTAGCCCGCGTCCTCGATGGCGGCCATGACCGACTTCGCGTGACTCTCGCCGCTCGTCACCACTTGGAAGACGAGGTAGGCGTCGCCGACGTGCAGGTCGCCGACGGCGCGGTCGTGTCTCACCGTCCGGATGTTGGCGCTTTGCTCGCCGATGATGCCCGAAATCCGCCCCATCTCGCCGGGCTGGTCGCGGATGCGGATGCGGAGGCGAAGCAGCTGATTCCGGTCGGTCAGGGCGTGGGTCAACACCGTCTGGAGCATCGACATGTCGATGTTGCCGCCACAGAGCAGGGGGACGACCATCTCCCCCTCGACGTCCACCTCGTCGCTCAGCATCGCCGCCACGGAGGCCGCACCGGCCCCCTCGACCAACTGCTTCGCGCGTTCGAGAACGACGAGGATGGCCCGCGCGATGTCGTCGTCGCTCACCGTCACCACCTCGTCGACGTTCTCCTCGATGAGTCCGAGGGTTAGCTCCGAGATACTGCCCGTGGCGATGCCGTCCGCGATGGTCTTCGGTGACTCCTCGTCGACCGGCGCCCCCTTCCGGAGGCTCTCGTGGACCGTCGACGCCAGTTCGGCCTGCACGCCGATCACGCGCACCGAGTCGTCGAGGGCCTTCAACGCCGTGCTGATCCCGCCGATCAGGCCACCGCCGCCGATGGGAACGATCACCGTGTCCACGTCCGGCACCTGCTCGTAAATCTCCAGCCCGAGGGTGCCCTGGCCGGCGACGATGTCCGGGTCGTCGTAGGCGTGGACGAACAGCATCCCCGGCTGCTCGGCCAGCGACTTCGCGTAAGCCATCGCCTCGCCGAACGTCGAGCCGTGGAGTTCGACCGTCGCGCCGTAGCTCCGGGTGGCGTCGATTTTCGCCTGCGGGGCGTTCTCCGGCATCACAATGGTCGACTCCAGCCCCACCGTCGTCGCCGCGAGCGCGACGCCCTGGGCGTGGTTGCCCGCACTCGCCGCCACGACGTGTTTGTCGCCACCCGCCGCCGCCTCCTGTTTCAGCTTGTTGTACGCCCCACGAGTCTTGAACGACCCCGTCCGCTGGAGATGCTCCATCTTCAGATGGACGTCAGCGCCCGACATCTCCGAGAGCGAGCGGTTCGTCTCGATTGGCGTCTGCCTGACGATGGCCGGGTCGTCGAACCGGCCCCGGGCGGCTTCGATATCCGCGAGCGTGACAGTCTCCGTCATACGGCATCCTGCGCGTACCGGCCGAATAAGTGCCGTGCTTGGTGCAAACGGGTGTTTAAATAGCGAGCGGCTGTAGGCGATCAGTCGACCAGCAACCGGGCCGGACTGCGCAGTAGTTCCATCACCCGGTTGGTGAAGCGGGCGGCCACCGCGCCGTCGACGACGCGGTGATCGACCGACAGGGAGAGCGGGAGGGTGTGCCGCGGCACCACCTCGCCGTCGACGACGCGGGGGCGCTCCGCGACCCGGCCGAGCGCCAGGATCGCCACCTCGGGGTGGTTGACGATGGGTGTGGCGTACTCCCCGCCGATGACGCCGACGTTCGTGATGGTGAAGGTACCGCCCTGCATCTCCTCGCGACTGATCGACCGGTCACGCGCGCGTTCCACCTTCCCCGCCGTCTCGGCTGCGAGGTCGAGCAGTCCCTTCCGATCGACGTCCTCGACGACGGGGACCATGAGACCCGCGTCCGTCGCCGTCGCGACGCCGAGGTTGTAGTCGTCGTGACAGACGATTTCCTCCGCCGCCTCGTCGAGCGAGGCGTTGACCTGCGGGAACTCACGGAGCGCCCGCGTCACCGCGCGCATGACGAAGGGGAGGTAGGTGAGGGAGACGCCCTCGGCCTCGGCGTAGGATTCGAGTTCGGCTTTCGTCTCCACCAGCCGCGTCACGTCCACCTCGTCGGTGTGAGTGACGTGAGGCGCCGTATACTTCGCCTGCTCCATCTGCTCGCCGATGGCGCGGCGGACGCCGCGGTAGGGGATGCGGTCGCCGGGACGCGGGCCGTCGTCGGTCGGCGGGGCCGCTTCGGCGGGTGGGGACGCCGCTTCCGCCTCCGCCTCCGGTTCGGCCTCGCCACCTCTCTCCGCGAACTCCCGCACCATCGCGGGCGTGACGAACGCCTCGCCGTCCCGCCGTTCGTCGGTCGGCACCGCGTCGAGGTCGACGCCGAGTTCGTCGGCGAGCCGTCGGGTCGCCGGGGCGGCGAGGGTGCGCTCGCGGTCCGCGGACCCCATTCGCCCGGCTGCTTCCGCGGCCGTCGTCACGACGTCGGCCGATTCGCGGTGGGACTCCGCGTCGGCCGTCGCGTCGCGCTCCGTCACGACGCTCGTCGCCGACTCGTCGGGCGACCGCGGCGTCGGTTGGTCCGTCCCCTCGACCGCCGCCCGCACGTCCGCGTCGGTGACGCGCCCGCTCGGTCCCGATCCCGCGACGCCGGCGAGGTCGACGCCGAGTTCGCGGGCCAGTCGGCGGGTGCTCGGGGAGGCGAAGACGCGGCCAGCGGCGGCCTCGCTCCCGTCGTCCGCCGCGGCGTCGGTGGCGGTGGTCTCCGGGTCCGATTTCGACTCCGCCGCCCCCTCGTCCTCGTCACCGCCCACATCGACGGAGACGAGTCCCGCCCCGACGGGCACCATCTCGCCCTCCTCGGCGTGGAGTTCCGTGACCGTGCCGGCGAAGGGGGAGGGGAGGTCGACCAGCGCCTTGTCCGTCTCCACCTCGGCGAGTGGCTGGTCCTCCTCGATGTCCTCGCCAACCTCGACCAGCCACCGGACGAGTTCGCCCTCGGCGACACCCTCGCCCACGTCCGGGAGTTTGAACGTCTCGACGGTCATTAGAAGTCGACGACCTCCCGAATCCCGTCCTCGATTCGGGTCGGCGAGGGGAGGTAGTAGTCCTCCAGCGCGTAGAGGGGAACCGGCGTGTCGAAGCCGGTGATCCGCTCGATCGGCGCCTCCTGGTAGAGCAGCGCCTCCTCCTGCAGGATCGCCGTTATTTCGCCACCGAGCCCGCCGGTCCGCGGCGCCTCGTGGACCACGGCGGCCCGGCCCGTCTTCTCGAAGGAGTCGACGATGGTCTCGCGGTCGAGCGGCGAGAGCGTCCGCAGGTCGATCACCTCGCAGTCGACGCCGTCCTCGGCGAGGGTCCCCGCGGCCTCCATCGTCGGCCGGGTCATCGCCCCCCAGGTGTAGACGGACACGTCGCTCCCCTCGCGGCGGACGGCAGCCTCGCCGAGGGGGACGGTGTGGTCGCCGGTCGGCACGTCCTCGCGGAAGGCGCGGTAGATGAGTTTGGGTTCGAGGAAGACGACGGGATCGGGGTCGCGGATGGCCGAGGCGAGGAGGCCCTTCGTGTCGGCTGGGGTGGAGGGGATCACCACCTTCAGCCCCGGTTCGTGGACGAAGAAGGCCTCCTTCGACTCCGAGTGGTGTTCGGGCGCGCGGATGCCGCCGCCGTAGGGGGCGCGCACGACCATGGGGCAGGTAAAGCGCCCGCGGGTTCTGGTGCGCAGGCGGGCCGCGTGGCTGACGATCTGGTCGAACGCGGGGTAGATGAAGCCCATGAACTGGATTTCGGGCACGGGCCGGAGGCCGTAGGCGGCCATGCCGATGGAGGTGCCGACGATGCCCGACTCCGCGAGGGGCGTATCGATCACGCGGTCGTCGCCGAACTCCTCGTAGAGGCCCTCGGTGGCGCGGAAGACGCCGCCGTTCTTGGCCACGTCCTCGCCGAGGACGATCACGTCGTCGTCGCGTTGCATTTCGGTCCGGAGACCGTCCCGGACCGCCTGTACCAGCGTCAGATTCTGCGTGTCGGTGTCAGTGCTCATATCAGTCCCTCAGGAAGGCATCGTCGCCGTATCGGTCGCGCAGTCGGTGCAGGTGGGCGCGTTGCTCGCCCAGTTCGGGGGGAATGTCGGCGTACACGTCCGCGAACATCGCGTCGGGGGCGGGCCGGGCGGTGTTCTCGGCGCGTTCGATGGCCTCGCTCACCTGCTCGCGGACGCTCGCCTCGACGGCGTCGATCCGGTCGTCGTCGAGGCGCCCCGTCTCGCGCAGGAAGCGTTCGAGTCGGGGGATCGGGTCGCGTTCGCGCCACGCCTCGACCTCCGCCTCGTCGCGGTAGACGGTGGGGTCGTCGGCGGTAGTGTGGGCGCCGAAGCGGTACTGCACCGCCTCGATCAGCGTCGGGCGCGGCCGGTCGCCCGGCTCGCGGGCCTTCTCGACGGCCGCGCGCATCACCGCGTAGGTCGCCAGCGGGTCCATCCCGTCGACCTGCACGCCGTCGATGCCGTAGGCGGCGGCCTTGCCCGCGAGCGTCGGACTCGCGGTCTGGCGCTCCCGCGGCACCGAGATGGCCCAGCCGTTGTTGTTGCAGACGAAGACGGCGGGGACGTCGAAGACGCCGGCCACGTTCAGCCCCTCGTGGAAGTCGCCCTCGCTGGTGGCGCCGTCGCCGAAGTAGGCACAGGCCACCGCATCGTCACCCCGGAGCTTCGACGCGAGCGCCAACCCCGTCGTGTGGGGCACCTGCGTCGCGATGGGCACCGCGGCGGGGAGGACGTTCACGTCGGCGCGCCACCCGCCCGCGCCGTGGCCCATCCAGTAGAGCAGGATGTCCGACAGCGAGAGGCCGTGGACGTGGACGGCGGCGTGTTCGCGGTAGCTGGGGGCGATCCAGTCTCGCGGCTCCAGCGCCATGGCGCTGGCCACCTGTGCCGCTTCCTGCCCGGCCAGCGGCGGGTAGGTGCCCATCCGTCCCTGTCGCTGGAGGTTGACCGCCCGCTCGTCGAAGTGGCGGGCGAGGCGCATGTGGCGATAGAGGGCGAGCAACTCGTCGTCGGAGAGGTCGGGACGGTCGCCGACGAGTTCGCCCGACACGTCGAGCACCCGGACGGGGTCGTCCGGCTCGCGGTCGAACACGTCGCTCACGGTTCGGGCCTCGCCATGGCCGGGTGCTCGCGCCGCCGCGTCTTATGCGTTCGGACCATGTTCACGTCGCCGCGTGGGCCTCGCGCCGGGCCTCCTCGACGCTCCGGCCGTCGCGGAGGACGGCGTCGACGAACAGTTCCCCCGCCCGGTACGACGACCGGACCATCGGCCCGCTGGCGCAGTAGAGGAAGCCGAGTTCCTCCTCGGCGACGCGGCGCCAGGTCTCGAAGGCGTCGGGGTGGACGTACTCGTACACGTCGAGGTGGGAGCGGGAGGGCTGGAGATACTGGCCGAGCGTCACCACGTCGACGCCGGCCTCGCGGCAGTCGGAGAGCGCCCGGTAGATCTCGTGGTCGTACTCGCCGAGACCGAGCATGAGGCTCGTCTTGGTGTAGACGCCCGCGGTGTCGGCGGCGCGTTCGAGCACCGAGAGGGACTGCTCGTAGCCGGCGCGGCGGTCCCGGACCGGCCACTGGAGGCGTTCGACCGTCTCGACGTTGTGTGCGAGCACGTCCGGGCCGGCGTCGACGATACGGTCCACGAGGTCGGCCTCGCCTCGGAAGTCGGGGATGAGCACCTCCACCAGCACCCCCGGATCGCGCTCCTTGATCGCCTCGATGGTGCGGGCGAAGTGGCCCGCGCCCTGATCGGGCAGGTCGTCGCGGTCGACGCTCGTGAGGACGACGTAATCCAGTCCGATCTCCGCGACGGCGTCGGCGACGCTCGCGGGTTCGTCGGGATCGAGCGCCTCCATCCCGCCCGTCTCCACGTCACAGAAGTTGCAGCCGCGGGAGCACCGGTCGCCCATGAGCATGAAGGTGGCCGTGCCGGGACCGTTGCGACCGCTCCAGCACTCGCCCAGGTTGGGGCAGTTCGCCTCCTCGCACACGGTGTTGAGGTCGCGGTCACGGAGGGTCGCCTTGATCTCCGTGAACCGCTCACCCGACGGGGGGTGCATCCGCAGCCAGTCGGGTTTGCGTTGCCGTGCCATGTCCGTCTCTTCGGTCCGCCGAGCAAAAACGTGTGGGCTCGCCACCCGCCGATTGCGGTGCATCGTCCGTTACATATATATTCGGAGATGTCCAAGCCAACTCGTACCATGTCAATGGGTGCCTATGACGAAGACGAGCACGAACGCCGCGCGCAGAAAACGGGGCAGGTCGACACGGAGTTCGACGACGAGCGGTCGGAGTTCCGAGGGACCCTCTCGTACGAGTCCGGCGACTCGACGGAAGCGCTGTTGGACCAGTTCAAACAGCTACAGGGCAAGTAGCTCACGACTCCGTTCTGAGCAGTAGTATCGCCGCCGTCGAGACGGCGGTCACGGCGACGACGTGGCCGACCAGCGCCCAGACGAGGAGCGCCCGGTCGAGGACGAAGGGGAGTAAGGCCAGTTCGAGCAGGCTGAATCCGACGGTGGCGGCGTCGATACGGCGACACCGGCGGGCCGTCTCGGAGGTGACGCGGTAGCGGAGCGACCGCCACAGCGACACCAGCGCCGTCCACCACGAGGTGCCGATCCGGTAACAGAGGTCCCACAGGATCAACAGCGTGACGAACGTCACGGGGGCGGGGGATCGCCCGCCGACGAGCGTCTCGAACGGCGTCGGTCCCGCCCCGGTGAGGAGATAGGTCACGACCGCGACGAACCCGAGGACACCGAATAGCGTCTCGACGCCGGTGCCGAAGAGGAGGCGACGGTGGGCGTCGGGGAGGGCGAGTTCGCGCGTCGCGGCGCCGATGTAGAGCATGGCGACGCTCCCCGCGGCGGCGACGGCGACGGCGACGGTGCCCGCGACGAGGGCGGAGGATGGCAGGCCGTAGCCGACGGTGAGACCGACGACCAGCGTCTCGAAGAGGAGAAACTGGATGCCGATGGCCTGCCGAGCCGAGAGGTCGAGGCCCGGAATCCCGCCCACGAGGCTCTCGTACACCCAGGTGTCGCCGAAGGTGGGGTCGCCGTCGACGGCGGTGCGGGTCCCGATCACGCCGCGGCCTCCGCGGACCGCTCGGTTATCGCCCGCCGAACCGCCTCGTCGAACGGGGTCGGATCGACCGGCACGAGCCGGGAGAGTCGGTCGTCGTTGACGACGACGGGGTTTTTCAGCCCCTCGATCAGGGGGCGGGCGACGCTCCAGGGCACGTCGGTCATCAGCCCGACCCAGTACGCGGAGAGCCGCGGCGTCAGCACCGGGACGGCGAGGATGATCGGCTCGTGACCCAGGTGTCGGCCCGTCCGCCGGAGCATCTCGGCGTAGGTCAACACCTCCGGCCCGCCGATTTCGTACGTCTCGCCCGCCGTCTCGGGAACGTCGAGGACGCCGACGAGATACGCGAGCAGATCGGTGACGGCGATGGGTTGACAGGGCGTCCGCACCCACCGCGGCGTCACCATCACCGGCAGGCGGGAGGCGAGCTGGACGACCATCTCGAAGCCCGCGCTCCGGGGGCCGACGACGATGGCCGCCCGGAGCGTCGTGAGGTCGTACGTCCCCGTCGCGAGGACGTGTTCGACCTCTCGACGGGACTGGAGATGCGAGGAGAGCCGGTCCCGCTCCTCGCCGAGGCCACCGAGATAGATCACCCGCCCCACTCCCGCGGCGCTCGCGGCGTCGGCGAAGTTTCGCGCGGCCCGGCGATCCCGGGCCTCGAAGTCGTCGCGGGCCGTCATCGAGTGGACGAGGTAGTACGCCGCCTCGACGTCGAGGGCATCCTCGAACGAGTCCGGATCGAGCAGGTCGCCGACGACGACGCGGACGCCGGGCGGCGGGTCGTAGCGCCCGGCGTCGCGGACGAGGGCGGTCACCTCGTGACCCGCGTCGACGAGGGCGGGGACGAGGCGACGCCCGACGAAGCCCGTGGCGCCGGTGACGAGTACGCGCATACCGACCGATGGGGGCGGCGCGACGTTAACGCTCGCGGTCGGCGTTCAGGATCGGCCTGCGCGGTCGGGCGCGGGGAGGCTCAGGCTTCAGGGACGACCTGAGCCGACTCCGCCGGTCGGCTAGTATCCGATTACCTATGACCCCGGGGGGTGTAGATGTCGGCGTGTATCCGATTCCGTTCCCGCGACAGGTCGCCCTCCCTCCGGTCGGACGGTGGTTCGACGCCACCGGTGACGCCGCGTGAGCGGTGCGTCCGACGAGGAGTCCTCGCGTCGCCGTCTGCTCGCCCTCCTCGCCGCGGCCCTCCTCGCGCTACTCGGCGCGGGGACCGGATTCTTCGGGGGCGACGACGGGGACGACGAGGACGGTGTCGACCTCTCCGTCGACTACGACGTGACGCCTGACGAACCGGTCCCGACCCCCACGCCGACACCGACGCCGACGCCCACACCCGGTGGCGGCGAGAGCGGCGCCGACGGCGCGACGGACCCGTCGGAACGGCCGGACGGCACGACGGGGACCGACGCGGACGACTCGACGTCCGGCACTCTGCCCCGGCGCGACGACCCCGACGACGAGTCGGACAACCCGAACGACAACCCCCGATCACCGACGGGGACGCCGGGCGGCGAACTGGTCGCCACGTCGACCCCACCGATGTCGGTCTCCGACGTCGAACCCGGCGACGGCGGCACAGTCGACCTCTCGCTCACGCTGTCGGGGTCGCCGGCGCAGCTCTGGATCCGGGGCGTCGTGACGGCCGTCGACGAGGGCGGCACGACCGAGGCCGAACGGAGCGCGGGCGACGCCGGCGGGACGGGTGAACTGCAGGAGTACGTGCGGGTCCAACTGTGGTACGACGCCGACGGCGACGGCGCCGTCAGCGGCGGCGAACGGGTGGTCTACGAGGGGACGCTCGCGGAACTCGACGCCCGTGACGGATGGGTCGCCCTGACGGGGACGTGCGTGGCACCGGGGACGCACACGGCCCGGTTCCGGTGGGACCTCCCGTCGGACGCCCCGAACGTCGTCCAGACGGACGGGGTGTCGTTCTCGCTCGGCGTCGCCGCGGACACGAGCGGGTGTGCGTGACGGTAGGTCTTTGCCGCTCGGCCCGTTCGGTCCGACCGATGAGTTCCGATCCCTGTGACGGCTGTGGCGAGGAAGTGCCCGTCGCGGGCGGCGCCGGCGACTTCTGGACGTTCGAGGCCGAGGCGACGGGCGGCATGACGCTCGAACTCGCCGACGGCAGCGAACACTTCCTCTGTTTCGACTGCATCGAGCGCCTGCCCGACGACCGCGAGGTGACGGCGGCGGACGTGGCGGCGCTGTCCGAGTAGTCGGGGGTGTATATCAACACGCCGATAGTTCAACACGAGCGACCTTGTGGGTCCCGACCGACCGGGACGGTATGACCGACGAATTCGGCGTCGTCAGGCTGGAGGCGATGGACGAGGAGCCGCTTCCGGAGTCCGGAATTTGCCACCGGAAACTCACCGAGGCGCTGGGCTGTATCGAGATGCGAGTGAACGCGGTGACCCTCGATCCCGGGGAGGCGACGGCACCCCACGCCCACGAGCGCCAGGAGGAGGTGTACGTCGCGCTCGACGGAGGCCACGTTCGCATCGAGGGGACCCTGCACGAGGTGCCGGCGGGCGGCGTCGTCCGGGTCGGCCCGGACGCCGTGCGGAGCGTCCGGAACGACGGCGACGAGGCGCGAACGTGGCTCATGTTCGGAGCCCCGCCGCACGGAACGGTCGACGACTTCGGGGAGTACCGGATGCCGGAGGAGTGACCGCCGATACCGTGGGGACGGGGGCGTCCGACAGAATTACTTGCGACCACAGGCAGGGTCCACCGTGGACCCCGACCGCATTCCGCCCTCGTTCCCGGCTCCGTCGTTTCGCGGCAACCAGCGCGAGGCCCTGCGCGCCATCCGCGACGCCTTCGCCGCGGGCAACGACGCCGTCCTCGTGCGGGCGCCGACGGGGAGCGGGAAATCCCTCCTCGCGCGCGCCATCGCCGGCGCGGCGCGGACGCCCGAGGAGGCGGCACCCGCGGAGGCGACAGGTGCCTACTACACCACGCCGCAGGTGTCCCAACTCGACGACGTGGCCGAAGACGACCTGCTCTCGGATCTGAACGTGATCCGGGGGAAGGGAAACTACACCTGCATCCTGCCGGACGAGACGACGACGCCGGTGGACCGCGCGCCCTGTGCCCGGCAGTCGGGCTACGACTGCTCGATCCAGCACCGCTGTCCGTACTACGCCGACCGCGCCATCGCCTCCAATCGCGCCATCGCGGCGATGACGCTCGCCTACTTCATGCAGACCGCCGGCTCGGAGGTGTTCGGCAAGCGGGACGTGGTGGTGATCGACGAGGCCCACGGCCTCTCGGAGTGGGCGGAGATGTACGCCACGGTCGACCTGCGCCCCCGAACCGTCCCCGTCTGGGACGACGTGGGCGTCCCGGACGTGACCGAGGCGGACGACCCGCTGGAGCGAACGGCGCGCTTCGCGGAGACGCTGGCCGGGGTCTGTGAACGCGTGGCCGAGGACCTCGTCGCCAGCGACGAGTTGACGCCGGGGGAGGCCGCCCGCCGGGACCGACTTCAGGACCTCCGCTCCGACCTCGACTGGTTCGTCTCGGACTACCGCGACCCGACGAGCACGACGACGTGGGTCGTTGACCAACCCGACGGCGAGGGGACGCCGATCACGATCAAACCGCTCGACCCCGGCCGCTACCTCCACCACACCGTCTGGGACCGGGGGAACAAGTTCGCCCTCCTCTCCGCGACGATTCTGGACAAGGCGGCGTTCTGTCGCGGCGTCGGTCTCGACCCCTCGAACGTGGCCCTCGTCGACGTGCCCCACACGTTCCCGCTGGAACACCGCCCGCTCTACGACGTGACACAGGGGAAGATGACCTACGAGCACCGGGACGAGACGCTGCCGAACGTGGCGCGCCTGCTCGTCCGCCTGATGGCGCGCCACCCCGAGGAGAAGGGAATCGTCCACTGTCACTCCTACGCGATCCAGGAACGACTGACCGACCGCCTCGACGACTTCGGCGTCGGGGCGCGCGTCCGGTCACACGACCGCGAGAACCGCGACGCGGCGCTGGAGGAGTGGAAGACGACCGACGACCCCGACGTGTTCTGCTCGGTGAAGATGGAGGAGGCGCTGGACCTCCGGGGGGATCTGGCGCGCTGGCAGGTGTGCTGTAAGGCGCCGTATCTCAACACGAACGACTCGCGGGTGGCGCGACGGCTGGCGGAGGGGCAGTGGGCGTGGTACTACCGGGTCGCGCTCCGGACGGTGATCCAGGCGGCCGGCCGGGTCGTCCGCGCCCCCGACGACCACGGCGCGACCTACCTCGCGGATTCGAGCCTGCTGGACCTGTTCGACCGCGCCCGGGGCGACATGCCCGACTGGTTCGCCGACGCCGTGGACGGGATGAGCCGGCCGGCGCTCCCGGAATTCGACCCCGCGGCGGCGCTCGCCGGGACGGCGGCGACGCCCGGCGCGACCGGCGGCGGCTCCGAACCCTCGGGTCGGAACCGGTCTCGGTCGTCGAGGCGGCGGACCGACGGCTCGGACGATGGCGCCGACGACGCGGGGAACACGGATCACCCCCTCTCCGACGTGTGGGGGGAGTGAGACGCGATACCACCCCACACAATAATATAACGTATGGTCTGTTATTCTTCTTTCTACTGCTGTTATACTGCTGTTTCCCGTAGAAAGATTTAGGTTGTAGCATCATATTGGACTGAGTGTAGACGAATGAGCAACAAATCGTTCGAGTCGTCGGTCGTCCTGTATCGTAGCGGCACACTCACGCTCTCGCAGGCGGCGCGACACGCCGGCTGTTCCGACGCGGAGATGGCGGCAGCGGTGGGGACGACGCGGGGCGATTAGTCCGGCAGCAAGTGCAGGCCGGCGCGGGTCTTGACGACGGGCGTCGTCTCCGCGTCGGGATCGAAGAAGTCCGGGCGGGGAACGGTCTCGGCCGCGTACGTCTCGGGGTCGAGCACCTGCACGGCGTGGTCGTCCTCCACGGTCACCACCGTCGTCTCGACGGCGTCGTCGCGGGTGGCGAGACGCCGGGCGTCGGTCTCGCCGTCGAACGGCTCCTCGTACGCGTCGCCCGAGGCGAGTCGGACGCCCTTCAGGTTCCCGCTGACGCTCTGGACGAGCACCGGCCCGTCGCCGTCGTCGGGATCGATCACGTCGCCGGGCGTGAACTTCGGCAGGCGGACGGCGTAGGTGACCCGATACACCTCGTTGCCGTCCCCGTCCTCCGTGACGAGGGTGGGGTAGCTCTCGACGCTCCCGCCGAGTTCGCGGACGATGCGTTTCGACACCTCCTCGCCCAGCCCGTTGGTCGAGAGCTTCACGTCCGGGCCGTCGTCGGTCTCTTTCACCTCCGTGACGAACGCCTCGCGGTCGCCGTCGCCCTCCTTGTCGGCGACGTGGGATTCGGCGATTTCGACGGCGCGGGCACGCTCCTCGGGGGTGGGCGTGCGGTCTGTCGCCCGAATCTGGACGGTGCTGGCGTAGTAGCCGCCGGCGATGCGGCCACAGCGATCACAGGTGCCCCGCGAGATTTTGACGGGGACGACGACCGACTCCTCCAGGGGCGTCTCGCGGACGACGCCGGTGAACTGACAGTGCATGCGGATGGTGTTCTCGTCGACCTGTTCGGGGTCGACCGCCCAGGTGACGTTCCGGGCGTCGACGTGGACGGCGAGGGCCTCGCTCACCTCGTCGACCGCCACGTCGGTGTAGTCGCGGGCGCCCACGTCCACCCAGCGGTTGCCGCGCTGGACGGCGCCACAGCCCGAACAGACGAGCACCTCGATGCGCTCGGGCGCGTCGATCATCTCGTAGTCGTCGAAGTAGCAGGCGTCACAGAGGCGGGCGTCCCGGTCGCGAGGGGTGCCGGGGAGCGGCTCCGCTCGCGCCGGGACCGGATCGCCACAGCGGGGGCAGAACTCCCGGGACTCGCTATCGCTCATTGCCCCCGGTAGTCGGTTGCGGCGGTTAAGCCCCGCGACATCGAGCGATACTGTTTACCTTCGCGGGCATCTACTTTCACCTATGGAGTGGAAACCCGACTGGGGACTGCGGGGCCGGATGGTCCTGACCATGTTCCTGCTCTTTGCCCTCTACATCGTCTTCATCGGCATCCTGTCGCAGTACATGGGGCTGTTCGGCGTCGTCGTCGTGATGGGGCTGTTCTCGCTGGGACAGTTCTTCTTCAGCGACCGCCTCGCGCTCTACAGCATGGGCGCGTCGGCGGTGGAGGAAGACGAGTACCCGAAGCTACACGCGACGGTCGGCCGCCTCTCACAGCAGGCCGACCTGCCGAAGCCGACGGTGGCCGTCGCGGATACGCGGGTGCCGAACGCCTTCGCGACCGGGCGCTCGCCGAAGAACTCGACCGTCTGTGTCACGCAGGGACTCCTCCAGACGCTGGACGAGGACGAACTCGAAGGGGTGTTGGCCCACGAACTCGCCCACATCAAGAACCGCGACGTGATGGTGATGACCATCGCCTCCTTCCTCTCGACCATCGCGTTCCTGATCGTGCGCTGGGGGTGGCTGTTCGGCGGCGGGCGCAATCGTCAGGGCGGCGGGGGCATGATCGTCGCCATCCTCGTCTCGCTCGTGGTCTGGATCGTCTCCTTCGTCCTGATCCGGACGCTCTCGCGGTACCGCGAGTATTCGGCCGACCGGGGCGGCGCGGCGATCACGGGCAACCCCTCGGCGCTCGCCTCCGCGCTCCTGACGATTTCGGGGCGGATGGACCGGGTGCCCAAAGAGGACCTCCGTGAGCAGTCGGAGATGAACGCCTTCTTCGTCATCCCGATCAAGAGCGACTTCGTCGGTCGAATCTTCTCGACGCACCCGCCGACGGAGAAGCGCGTCGAACGGCTCCGCGAGATGGCGGGAGAGATGGAGCGGTAATGGGCCTGTTCGACTCCATCCGCTCCGTCTTCGGCCTGAGCGCCGAGGCGGACGCGACACGGGAGGCCGACCCCGAGGACCTGTTCGGGATGTCGACCGCCTACGTGACCATGGAGGCGGACCTGGAGTTCGTCCCCGTCGGCGCCGCGGCGCTCTGTTTTTCGTCCGTGGACAGCACCGACTTCGCCGCGGCCGTCGACGAGGTGGAGACCATCCTGCACGTGGGTGAGGAGGACACCGGAACCACCTTCGGCCGCCACGAGGACGACCACGGCTACCACTGGGTCGTCCTCGAGGACAGCGACCCCGAGGACCTCGTGACGAGCGTCCACTTCGCGGCCGACACGTTCGTCGAGGAGGGGTTCGGCTCGCGACTGCTCGCCGCCGTCTTCGGGTTCGAGCGCCCGCGGGACGGCGCCCGCGCCTACTGGATCTACTCCTTCCGCCGGGGCGCGTACTACCCCTTCGCGCCGACGGGGCGCCACGAACGCGACAACCGACTGGAATTCAAACTGCAGTCGGTCCTCGACGGCGAACTCGACGTCGACGGGGACGAGTCGTACTGGTATCCACTGTGGCCGGACGGGGCGGACGGCCACCCGTGGGAGTAGGCCCCGTCGAGGCGATGCCGCGCCATCGGATTTGAACGTCGTCGTCGCTTGTGAACGAGCACCACGCTGTCGGCTGGTTTTACTTTCACTCTGGTGTTAACGAGGCTTTATGTACGGGCCGGCACAAGCAAGCGTCCATGGCAGAAGACGACCTCGAGACCCTTCCGGGCGTCGGGCCGGCGACGGCGGACAAGTTGGTCGAAGCGGGCTTCGAAAGCTACCAGAGCATCGCGGTCGCCAGTCCGGCGGAACTCTCCAACACCGCCGACATCGGCGAGTCGACGGCGAGCGACATCATCAACGCGGCCCGCGACGCCGCGGACATCGGAGGGTTCGAGAGCGGGGCGGCCGTGCTCGAACGCCGCGAACAGATCGGGAAGCTCACCTGGAACGTCCCCGAAGTCGACGAACTCCTCGGCGGCGGCGTCGAGACGCAGTCGATCACCGAGGTGTACGGCGAGTTCGGCGCCGGGAAATCGCAGGTTACCCACCAGCTCTCCGTGAACGTCCAGCTTCCCGAGGAGTACGGCGGCCTCCGCGGCAGCGCCATCTTCGTCGACAGCGAGGACACGTTCCGTCCCGAACGCATCGACGACATGGTCCGGGGCCTCGACGACGAGGTCATCCAGGCCACGATGGACGACCGTGACATCGAGGGCTCGCCCGGCGACGAGGAGGCGATGGAGGCGCTCGTCACCGACGTCCTCGACAAGATTCACGTCGCCAAGGCGTTCAACTCCAACCACCAGATTCTGCTGGCGGAGAAGGCGAAGGAACTCGCGAGCGAACACGAGGACAGCGAGTGGCCCGTCCGACTGCTCTCGGTCGACTCGCTCACCGCCCACTTCCGCGCCGAGTACGTCGGCCGTGGCGAACTCGCCGAGCGCCAGCAGAAGCTCAACAAACACCTCCACGACCTGATGCGGATCGGCGACCTCTACAACACCGCCGTCCTCGTCACGAACCAAGTCGCCTCGAACCCCGACTCCTACTTCGGCGACCCGACCCAACCCATCGGCGGCAACATCCTCGGTCACACCTCGACGTTCCGGATGTATCTCCGCAAGTCCAAGGGCGACAAACGGATCGTCCGCCTCGTCGACGCGCCGAACCTCGCCGACGGCGAGGCCGTGATGCGGGTCCAGGACGCCGGACTGGTTCCCGAGTAGGACGTTCTCACAGTCGTGTGATCATCGTACAATTTTACATAACAGCGGGGCGTCCTTCCGGACGGTGATTCAGCAATGACCGCCCGCATCGTCGTCCTCGGCGGGGGGACCGGAGGGACCGTCCTGGCGAACAAACTCGCGTCGAAGCTCGACGACGAACTCGATCGGGGGGACGCCGAGGTGACGCTGATCGACGAAACCGGCGTCCACGTCTACAAACCCGTCTGGCTCTACGTGGCCTTCGGCGACGCCGACCCGGCGGAGGGACGGCGGCCGCTCGACGACCTGCTCCACCGGGAGGTACGGCTCCGGACGGGCCGGGTGACGGACATCGACACGGACGCGAAACGGCTGACCGTCGACGGAACGTCGGGACTCGACTACGACCACTTGGTCGTCGCGACGGGGGCACGGCTCGTCCCGGACCGGATTCCCGGCCTCGTCGAAGGGGCACACGACTTCTACAGCGAGGCCGGCGCCGAACGGCTCCGGGAGGCCCTCGCCGCGTTCGACGGCGGGCGACTCGTCCTGTCGGTCGCCGGAATGCCGCACATGTGCCCGGCCGCGCCGGTGGAGTTCACGCTGATGGTCGAGGACTGGCTTCACGAGCGAGGCTTGCGGGACGCGAGCGAGGTGGTCTACACCGCCCCGACCGAGCGGTCACACAAGCTCCCGCCGGTCGCGGACTGGGCGGACGAGCGGTTCGACGCCCGCGGCGTCGAGAGTTACACCGGCTTCGCAGTAGAGCGGGTCGACCCGGAGGAGCGGACGCTCCACGCGGCCGACGGGCGGGCGCTCGACTACGACCTGCTGGTGACCATCCCGCCGCACGCTGGCGTCGACCTGGTGACCGAGGCCGGCCTCGGCGACGACGGCTGGGTCGAGACCGACCCGCGGACGCTCGAAGCGGCCCGCGCCGACGACGTGTACGCCATCGGCGACACGACCGACATCGAGCGGCCGATGGCGGGGAGCGTCGCCCACTACCAAGCGGGCGTCGTCGCCGACCGGATCGCGGCCCGAGTTCGGGGTCACCACCCGACTGCGACGTACGACGGCAAGGTGCTCTGTTTCCTCGAGGCCGGCATGGACGAGGCGACGTTCGTCTCCTTCGACTACGACTCCCTGCCCGACCTGCGCGAGGAGTCGACACTCGTTCACTGGGCGAAGGGCGCGTACAACGAGTCGTACTGGCTGACCGCACGGGGGTTGATCTGAGATGAGCGACGACGCCGAGGCGACGTCGAGCGGCACCCCCGACGACGACCTGGCGGCCGCCCTCGCCGAGGACCCCGAAGCGGTGGCAGCGTTCGTCCGTCGGCTCGACGACGTGAACGAACTCCTCGACGTGTTGGCGCTCGCGACCGAGGCGGCCGACGACGAGATGGTGTCGTCGGTGGCCGGCACCGCCGGTTCACTGGGAGAACTGGCCGACGAGGCGGCGGACCCGGAGACGGTCCGAGGCGCACGAACGCTCCTGCGGGCGCTCGGCGACGCGGGCGACCCCGAGACGACCTACCGGGAGGTGGGTGCACTCGGCCTCCTGCGGGCGCTCCGGGATCCGGAGGTCAAGCGTGGACTCGCGTTTCTGGTTGCGCTCGCGAGAGGAATCGGGCGGGAACTGGAGCGGTAAGACTACTCCTCGGTCGTCGTCTCGTCGATCTCCAGTTCACCCGCGTGGATCTTCGCGCCGTCCTGGACCACCTTCTCGGCGAGGACGGCGCATTTGATCCGCATGGGGCTAATGTCGACGCCGAGCATCTCCACCACGTCGTCGGTGTCCATCGCGTCGAGTTCGTCGAGGGTCGTCCCGGGGAGCCGTTCGGTGAGCATGCTCGCGCTCGCCTGACTGATCGCACAGCCGTCGCCGGAGAAACTGACGTACTCGATGGTCTCGCCGTCGTCGCCGAGGCGCACGTCCATCTTGATGGTGTCGCCACACGACGGGTTCTCGCCGACGTGAGAGAACGTCGGCTCGTCGAGTTCTCCGTGGTTGCGGGGGTTCTTGTAGTGGTCGAGAATCTGCTGTCGGTACATATCCGAGCCCATACCCATAGTTGGACTCGTGTAGGGAAGTGCCGAGTAAAAGAATTCCGTTACTGTGAGTCCAGCGACGGGTTTCTGGCGGGGCGGGCAGCCACGTATGCCACCGAGTCGGCGAGCGAGAGTGCGCCGACGAGGAGTGTCAGGCCGTCTCGGCGCTCGCGTCCTCGTAGGCCGCGAGGAGTTCGCGGTAGCGGTTGCGGATGGTCACTTCCGAGATGTCGGCCACCTCGCTCACCTGGCCCTGCGTCACCGACTCGTTGGTGAGGAGGGGCGCGGCGTAGACGGCGGCGGCAGCGAGACCGACGGGGTTCTTGCCGCTGTGGATGCCCCGATCCTTGGCGGCGTCGAGCATCTCGCGCGCGAGGCGTTCGGCCTCGTCCGAGAGGTCGAGCTCCGACGCGAACCGGGTGACGTAGCTCACGGGATCCGCGGGCGCGACTTCGAGGTTGAGTTCGCGCACCACGTAGCGGTAGGTGCGCTTGAACTCCTCCTCGTCGACGCGGCTGACGCGGGCCACCTCGTCGATGGTCCGGGGGACCCCGGCCTGTCGGGCCGCGGCGTAGAGCGCACTGGTGGCGACGCCCTCGATCGAGCGGCCGGGCAGGAGGTCCTCTTCCAGCGCGCGGCGGTAGATGACCGACGCCGTCTCGCGGACGGTTTCGGGGAGACCGAGCGCCGACGCCATCCGGTCGATTTCGCCGAGCGCCTGCCGCAGGTTGCGCTCCTGGTGATCGCTGGTCTGGAACCGGCGGTTCCAGGTGCGCAGGCGCTGCATCTTCCGGCGCTGGGCGGCCGAGAGGGTCTTGCCGTAGGCGTCCTTGTTCTGCCAGTCGATGGTGGTCGACAGCCCCTTGTCGTGCATCATCTTCGTCGTGGGCGACCCGACGCGGGCCTTCCGGTCGCGCTCCCGCGAGTCGAACGCGCGCCACTCGGGACCGTGGTCGATGCCGTCCTCCTCGACGACGAGGCCGCAGTCGCTGCAGGCAGTCTCGCCGTGTTCCTCGTCGGTCACGAGCGTGCCGCCACACTCGGGACAGACGTGTTCCTGCTCCGATTCGCTCGCCGGTCGCTCTCGCTCGCCGACCGCCGAGTCGCTGCTCGTCCAGACGCGTGTTTCAGTCATGATGGGGGTTGACGCCACGACCGGCCGAGCGGGGGACCAGCCGCCGTGACGCTTCTTAACCCTGTGTTAGTTTGCTATACATATAAAGGTTTTGCCCAAAGCGTCGAACACTTATAGATCCGTCGGAATATCGGCAATAATTCTGACAATTTGAGACCCGCTGATGTTCGGAAGTATATAACTGCTGTGCTGGCCGGCGATTGGAGCGTGGTCGCTACCGGAGCGGGTGAACGGAGAAGGCGAGCGTGAGCGTGGGTCGGGTACCGTGTCGAAGTGTTCGCCGTCGGAGGACAGTCGGCGGTATCAGTCGCTCTGGATGCGCGGCGCGAGCATGAAGGTCACGTTGCCGAGACCCTCGGCGAACTCGTAGTGCAGCTTCACCGGGAACTCCTCGCCGAGTTCGATGGTGACCTCGGCGTCGCCGGGGATCGCCTTGTTCATGTCCTTGAGGTAGTCGAGCGAGAACAGCGAGTCGGCCGGGCCGGCCTCCAGATCGATGAGGTCGTCGGGACCCATCTCGAAGTCCACGTCGTCGGTGTCGCCCTCGGCCTCGATGTGGAAGGTTTCGGCGTCCTCGTCGACGCGGAGGTTGATGTGATCGGAGACCATGTCCGCGGCCGTGATCCCGCGGTCGAGCTGGTTGCCCTCGACGACGATCCGTGCCGGCAGATCGAGGTCGGGGATGTCCGGCTCCTGCCGGATCGAGTCGGGGTCGATCAACGCGAGCGTGTAGGACAGCCCGTCGATGCGGATGTGGAGCTTGCGGGTCTCCTCGTCGAGTTCGAGGTGAACGAGGTCCCCCGCGTTGCCCATACCGGCGATGTCTTCGAGACGGGCGAGGTTGACGCCGATGACACCGCCGTCGGCCTCGTAGGACTCGAAGGCGGCCGAATCGAGCGAGAGATCGACCATGCCCACGTTCGCCGGATCGACCGCACGGATCGACAGGCCGTCCTCGTTGAGCCGTACCTTGCACTCGTCGACCAGCACGCTCACGGAGTCGAGGGCATCCCGGAGCGTCGACGCGCTCACGATGGCCTTGAACATGTACCGAGTGGTACGCCCGGGGCGTTAAAAATACCCGCTGTTCGCCGCGAGCGTACCACACGCCGTCGTCGGCCGCCCGCCACGGGTCGGCATTTATCAGCGTCCCCTGGGCGACGAACGAAACATGGTGAACCAAGCATACCTGCTATGATCCTCCGTCAGCAATCCCCCAACGGACTATCTATGGGTGTCATTGCAGACGTACGAATACCGACCCACCAGTTCGAATTCGGTCGGCGGTTTCCGGTGCGTAACGGCGACGCCACGGAGATCGAACGGGTGGAATCGGTGGGGGACGGCGAGACGTCGATTTTCTCCTTCTCGGAACCCTTCGAGGAGCGGCCGGCCAGCGGCATCGACGATCCGTTCGTCGACGTAGAGGAGTGTCGACTCGAAGTGCTGGAGGAGTTCGACGGGCAGAAACTCTACGTTATCACGTGGGAGCCGAGCGTCGATCCGTTCTTCGGGCTCCTCGACGACTACGACGGCATCGTTCGCCGGGGGACGGGGACGGCCGACACGTGGACCTTCGAGACGCGGTTCCCGTCCCACGACGCGCTGGCGGCGTTCCGGTCGGCCTGCGTGGAAGCGAAACTGGGTGCCGAGGTGGAGCGAGTGTACAACCCGACGAGACGCGACGCCGGCGCCTGGTACGGACTGACACCGCGACAGCGCCGGACGCTCGAACTCGCGGTCGAACGGGGATACTACGACATTCCTCGCCGGTGTACGACCATCGAACTCGCCGACGAACTCGGCATTTCCGATCAGGCCGTCACCGAACGGCTCCGCCGGGGTATCGTGACGTTCGTCACCAACGCTCTGTTGTTCGAGGAGGGGGAGTGACACCGGAAGTGACAGTATTTCTATTCAACAAGTTCATGGGTCCTCCCGGAGAATCACTTGTCACACCACAGGGGGGGTGTCAATGACAACGTCAAACGTCAACCGAAGCGGCGATACGACGAGCGAGGGATCGGGGGGAAATCGACACCGGACGAGTGAGGAACGAGTGGATGCGGTCTTCGGCGTGCTATCGGACGCGCGTCGACGGCGCACCATCCGCATCCTCCAGACGCGCGAGGGAAGCATATCCGTGCCGGCGCTCGCCGAGACGCTAGCGGCACGCGAACCCGGAGACCCCGATCCGGACCGACTGGTCGTCTCGCTTCAACACGTCCACCTGCCGAAACTCGAGACGACCGGCATCGTCGAGTACACGTCCGACCGGTCGGGGGTCCAGTACGGCGGTGGACCACTCGTCGAACGGCTCTTGGAACAGGTCTGATACGGTCGGTGGGGGCGTGGGGGAGGCGTACGGCGGCCGTTCGACCCATCCGCCGGGTCGATCCGACGTACCTTTCCGGATCGACCGCCTGTGAGCGAGTATGACCACCGATTCGTCAGGCTTCGAGACCCGTCCGGGGGGAGACGTATGACTGGCCGGGACGAGTACTACAACCGCTCGAAACAGGAGGGCTACCGCGCCCGGTCGGCCTACAAGCTCAAGCAACTCGACGCGGCGGCGAACCTGTTCGACGCCGGCGACAGTGTTGTCGACCTCGGCGCCGCGCCGGGGGGCTGGCTCCAGGTCGCCGCCGAAGCGGTCGGCGAGTCGGGGACCGTCGTCGGGGTCGACCGCCAGCGCATCCGCCCGCTGGAGGCCGACAACGTCGAGACCGTCCGCGGCGACATGACCGAGGAGGCGACGGTCGACCGCCTCCACGAGGCCCTCGTGCCGGCCGGCGTCGACGTCGTCGTCTCCGACATGGCGCCGAACATGACGGGCGAGTACTCCGTCGATCACGCCCGCTCCGTCCACCTCGCCCGGCAGGCGTTCGACGTGGCACGCGACTGTCTCGCCCCCGGCGGCGACTTCGTGGTGAAGGTGTTCGACGGCCCGGACCTCGCCGACCTCCGGAGCGACATCGAGGAGTCATTCGAGTACGTCCGCTCGATCCGCCCGGACGCCTCCCGGGACTCCTCCTCGGAACTCTACCTCGTCGCCAAGGGGTATCTGACGGCACCCGTCGCCGCCGGCGACGAACTGACCGTCGAGATCAGCGACGAGGGACGCGAGGGCGACGGCATCGCCCGCGTCGACGGCTTCACCGTGTTCGTCCCCGACGCCGCGGTGGGCGAGGAAGTCGACGTGCGGATCGAGGACGTGAAACCGCGGTTCGCGTTCGCCGAGCGGCTCGATTAGAAGTCGTCGACCGATTCGGTCTCACCCGCGGAGGCGGCCGCGGCGGCCTTCGCGGCCGCGTCGGCCCGCGACCGGACGATTCCGACGACGGCGTAGACGAAGGGCGTGTCGACGAGCGCGATGAGTAGTTTCAGCAGGTACTGACCCAGCATCAGCGTGACGACCACCGACCACGGCGTCTCCATCCCGATCCCCACGTACCGCGGCAGCAGGTAGAACGCGATGCCGACGAAGATGACCGTATCGATGGCCTGACTCGTCGCCGTCGAGACGATGTTCCGGAGCCAGAGGAAGTCACCGTCGGTCGCCTCGCGGAGGCGGTGGAAGACGATCACGTCCCAGTTCTGGCTGACGAGGTAGGCGAGCAGACTCCCGGCGACGATGTTGGTCGCCGGGGCGAGGACGCCCTCGAACTGCGCGGCGAACTCGGGGTTGCGGGCGGGCGCGAGGATAGTCGACCACACGAGCGCGAGCAGGACGAAGTTCATCACGAAGCCGACGTTCACCATCACCTGCGCGTCGCGGCGGCCGTAGAGTTCGCCGTAACAGTCGGAGGCGAAGAAGGTGAGCGCGTACGCGAGCGCCGCCCCAGGCAGGAAGATGGTGTTCCCGATCCGCGGTACGGCGGTCGGAAGCGGGATGGCGAGTAGCTTCGACGCCGTCAACTGCGCGGTCACCAGAGCGGTGACGAACAGCGCCAGGATGGCGACACGGCCGACCGGCCAGTCGTCGGCGCTCATTCGTCCTCCAGCCGCCCGTGTCGGGCGTCGATGTCGTCGAGGACGTCGAGATTCTTTCGGATCGAGGCACGAATCGCGTCACTCCGATTCACGTACTTCGCGTCGTCGCCGACGTGTTCGTCCAGATCCGCGAGCAGTTCGTCCGGAATTTCGACGCTGATCTTGCTCACACCGACGCACCTCCGCAGCCGATGACTCCCCGTGATATTCGCATGGTGTTCTTCAGCGCATATTGACCGATGGGTGGTTTAAACGCGACGGGTTCGGCCGACGCGTGTCGCGACCCCACGATCGGTCGGCGACGCGCCCGTCCGGAGGCGGCTGATTCGGTTCGTTGGAAGTCGGTACCGGTGTTCGCCACGACGGTCCGGCGAACCACCGGTGAACAGTTACAACCATCCGTATGAAGGCTTATGCGGCGCGACTCCGTACCATTTGACATGATCGGTGGACTCCTGGCCCGACTCGCCCATCGCCTCCGGAGCGACGACGGGACGGAGTCGAACGACGCCCGGTTCGTCCCCTCCCCACTCGGCGCGTCGGTCCGCTACGCCCACGGCGGGGGCGGGGACGAAGTCGAGTGCGAACTCGACGAGATTCGGGACGAGGCGGAGCGGTTGGAGGGGCGACGCGACGGGTGAGGCCGTCGCCCCGACCGACCGGCGGTATCGTAGCGGCTGGCCGTCGTCCACCGGCGGCTGTCACCCGTCCACGGTAGTCACGACCCCGCGGTAGCGAACACCGGTACGAACTTACAGCCACCGGGAGTAGGCGCGACCGATGACAGCCTCACCCATCGAGTCCGTCGCCGCCCGCGAGATTCTCGACAACCGACTGGAGCCGACGTTGCGTGTCACCGTCGAGACCCCCGTCGGAACCGGACGGGCCGACGTTCCGCGGGGCCGATCCCGGGGCGCCCACGAGGCCCACGACCGCCGCGACGGCGACGACCGGTATCGCGGTCAGGGGGTGAAAGAGGCCGTCGCGGCCGTCGAGGAGGACGTCGAACCGGCCCTCGTCGGCCACGACGCGACGGATCAGCGCGGCGTCGACGCGGCCCTCCTCGACCTCGATGGGACACGGAAGAAAGAACGGCTCGGCGGGAACGTCGTCACCGGCGTCTCGCTGGCCGCCCTCCGGGCGGGCGCGGCGGCGACCGGCCTCCCGCTCTATCGCTACGTCGGCGGCGCCGACGCGGGCGTCCTCCCCCTCCCCTTCTTCGACCTGATCGAGGGCGGCGAACTCGCCGGCGGCGACCTGCCCTTTCAGGAGCATCAGGTGGTGCCCGTCGGCGCCGACTCGGTCGCGGAGGCCGTCCGTTGGACCGCCGAAGTCTACTACGAACTCGGCGACATCCTCCGGGACGAGTACGGCGAGGCGTCGCTGAACGTCGGCGACGAGGGCGGGTACAACCCCCTCGGCGTCGACGACCCGCGGGAGGCGTTCGACCTCGAACTCCGGGCGGTCGAGGCGTGTGGCTACGGCGGCGAGTTCGCCCTCGCGGCCGACGTGGCGGCCTCCCACTTCCACGACGCCGAGACGGGGACGTACGCGCTGCTCGGCGAGTCGATGACGCGCGACGAACTGCTCGGCTTCTACGAGGACCTCGTGGCCGACTACCCGATCGTCTCGCTGGAGGACCCCCTCGACCAGCACGACTTCGCGGGCGTCGCCGATCTCACCGACCGCCTCGACGTCCAGATCGTCGGCGACGACCTGTTCACGACGAACCCGGAGCGGCTGCAGGAGGGGATCGACCACGGCGCCGCGAACGCCCTGCTGTGGAAGGTGAACCAGATCGGCACCGTCACCGAGGCGACCGAGGCCGCGCGGCTCGCCACCCGCAACGGCTACGCTGTCCAGGTGTCGGAGCGGTCGGGACAGACCCCCGACACGTGGCTCGCGGACCTCGCGGTCGGGCTCGGCGCCGGCCAGATCAAGACGGGCGTCACGCGCGGCGAGCGGACGGAGCAGTACAACCGCCTGCTCGAAATCGAGGCCGAGTTGGGTGACGCCGCGACGTTCGGCCCGCCCGGCGACGCCCTCCGATGATCCGGAACCGCGAGTCACTCGTCGATCACGGCAACCGCGCGGCCCGGGAGACCCTCCTCGACGTCGCGACGGCGGCCGTCGACGCCGTCCACCCCCGAACCACCGTTCCCCGAACCGTGGCCCGCGACGGCGACCGCCTCCGCGTCGGCGACCGGACGTACGACCTCGGTGCCGTCGGGGAGGTGTACGTCGTCGGCGCCGGCAAGGGGGCGGGAGCGGTCGCGGCCGAACTGGCCGCGATCCTCGACGACCGGATCGCGGGAGGCGTCGTCGCCGAGAAAACGGGCGAGATCGACAGCGTTCCCGACGCAATCGACGTCGTCGCCGCCGGACACCCCATCCCGGACGACCGGAGCCTCGACGCGGGACGGCGGGCGCTCGCCGTCGCCGACGCCGCCGGACCGGACGACCTCGTTTTGCTCCCCATTACCGGCGGGGCGTCGGCGACGCTCGTCGCCCCGGCCGACGGCCTCACGCTCGACGACCTCGCGTCGACGACGGAGACGCTGTTGAACGCCGGCTGCCGGATCGACGAGATCAACGCGGTGCGCAAGCACTGCTCGGCGATCAAGGGCGGCCGCCTCGCGGAGCGGATCGCCCCGGCGACGGCGGTCACGCTCGTCGTCGTCGACGAGGTGGCCGGCGAGCCGTGGGGACCGACCGTCGGCGACGGGACGACGTTCGCCGACGCGCTCGACGTACTCGCACGGTACGACCTGCTCGATGCCGTGTCCCCGAGGATCGTCGACCACCTCCGGCGCGGCCGCGACGGCGAGGTGTCGGAGACGCCGCACGGGACGGCCGGCCACGTCGTCGTCCTCGCGGGGCCGGCTGACGCCGCCGAAGCGGCCGAAACGCGCGTCACGGAACTTGGCTACGAGCCGCTGATCCTCTCGACGACCGTCGAGGGTGAGAGCCGTGAGGTGGCGACCTGTCTGACCGCCATCGCGGCGGAAGCGGCGACGTACGACCGCCCGGCTGAGCCGCCCTGTGTCCTGATCTCGGGCGGCGAGACGACGGTGCGGGTCGGCGAGGGGAGTGGGAAGGGCGGGCCGAACCAGGAGTTCGCGCTCGCCAGCGCGCTCGAACTCGACGGGGAGGGGACGGTGACGACGCTCGCCCTCGGCACCGACGGCACCGACGGGCCCACCGACGTGGCGGGCGGCCTCGTCGACGGGACGACGGTCCCGCGGATGCGGCATCGAGGAATCGACCCCCGCGACCACCTGCGCCGCCACGACGCGACGCCGGCGCTCCGGGCCGTCGACGACGCGGTGCTCACGGGGGCAACGGGAACGAACGTGATGGACCTCCGGCTGACGCTGGTCGAGGAGTGAGATGACCACCGTCACGGTGGACGTCGTACGCCCGTCCGGCCGTTCGGACCCCAAGCTATTTTCACACCCATCACTCACGTAGCACGATGACGACGCCGGCCGGTTTCGTGGGTTTCACCCTCGTGCCGGCGATTGCACTCGGCCTCGGAATCGCCTACTCCCTCGTCTCGATCCGGCGGCTCGACGACTACCGGCCGCTGGTGCTGGTGGCCCTGCTGGGACTCATGGCGGCCCATCAGGCGAACGAAGCCGTGCAGTACGCGCGGGACGTGGGCTCGCTCGACGCCTTCGGCGAACTCGTCGAGACGGGGGCGAATCTGCTCGCGAGTCTCACGTCGTACTTCCTGCTCGGCTTCCTGCGCGAACAACGACGCATGAGCGAACGGCTCAGGGAACAGGCACACGACCTGCGTCGAATGAACCGTGCCATCGACGCGTCGGGGCATGCGGTGTACATCACCGACGGCGAGGGTCGCATCGACTACGTGAACCCCGCGTTCGAGGAGCTCACCGGCTACGCGGCGGACGAGGTCCTCGGGGAACGCCCGGACGTGTTGCGAGCGGCGGACGCGAGCGACACGGATGGCGAGACCGGAGCGCCCGGCCACGACCGGGAAGACGAACGCGTCTATCGTCGCGCTGACGGCGAACGGTACCACGCCCGTCGAACGAGGGCACCGATCTTCGGTCCCGACGGGCAGCAACAGGGCAGTGTCACCATCCAGACGGACATCACCGACCGCAAACGGCTGGAGAACGACCTCCGGGAGAGCCTCAGACAGCTACGGGTGTTCGACCGCATCCTCCGGCACAACTTCCACAACGACATGAACGTCATCAAAGGCTACGCCGAGATGATTCAGGCGGGCGGCGACGGACAGGTCGCCAGATGCGCCGAGATCGTCGTCGACCGGAGCGAGCGCCTGCTCCACACGGTCGATAAGGAACACGAGATCACCAAACGGCTGTCGAACCCGCAGTCGCCGGAACCGGTCGAACTGGCTCCGTTGATCGAGTCGGTCGTCTCGAACGTCGATAGTCACGGGGCGACCCTCACTGTCCAACAGCCGGCGGACGTGGTGGTGCGGGCGACCCGAGACATCAGACTCGCCATCGACGAGTTGGTGACGAACGCCATCGATCACTCGGACCGGGACACGCCGACCGTGACCGTCGACGTGGCCGTCCACGACGGGACGGCCGTGATCAGCGTCGCCGACGACGGCCCGGGCATCCCGGAGATGGAACGGGATATCCTGACGACCGAACGCGACATCGAACCGCTGTATCACGGAAGCGGCGTCGGCCTCTGGCTCGTCACGCTGATCGTCCAGCAGTCGGACGGACAGCTCGCCTTCCACGAGAACGAGCCGCGGGGGAGCGTGGTGACGATACGGCTGCCGACCGCCTGATCCTACGCGTTCGCACTCCGGCTCCGCGACAGGTCACGCCGCCCGCCGAGTGTCACCACGAACAGCACGACGAGTCCGATTCCGTAGGCGACCATCAGCGGAATCGTGACCATGAACATCGTCATCACGTCGGCCGGGGTGGCGACGGCGGCGAAGGCCATGATGCCGACGGTCACCTCGCGCCAGCGGTCCCGCATCGTCCGGTAGGAGACGCCCGCGGTGTTGAGCAGGAGCATGAGGACGGGCACGTCCGCGAGCAAGCCGATTCCGGCGGTGGTGAAGAAGATGAGCCAGAAGAAGTTGGTGATGCGGTAGGCGATGATCATGTTCGCCCGGACGCCGTCGGCGACGAGATAGGAGATGACCGTCGGCGCGACGGTGGTGTAGCCGAGGACGAAGCCGCCGAACAGGCCGACGACGAGGGCGGCGGCCCACCCGAAGATGACGTTGCGGTTGCCGCGGACGAACCCGCGTTCCCGGAGCGCCGGCCAGGCGTAGTACATGACGATGGGGAGGGTGACGAAGACGGCGATGAGCGTCGAGAACTTCACCTCGAAGATCAGCGCCTCCATCGGGTGGAGGGCGACGACGTTGATGTCCTCGGGCGTCACCTGACTCGGGAGTTGGGAGAGGAACTGCTCGAAGACGCGGCCGATGCCGCCGGTGTAGAGCCACCCGAACGTCGACGCGAGGACGATACCGAAGACGGCGGCGATGCGGAACGCGCGCGAGGTGAGCGAGTCGAGGATGAAGGCGACGTCGGTGTAGTAGCCGCCGATGTCGTCCTCGTCGGTCTCGCCGTCGGTGAACTCGTCGAGGAAGGTGCCGCCGGCGCGACTCGCCCGGTCGCCGATCTCCTCGGTCGTCGACTGGGGGGCGTCGGCGCTGCCTTCCGCTTCCCGGACCGTCTCGGCCTCGTCGAACCGGTCGAGGATGGCGCGGGCCTTCTCCTTGTCGTCCGCGTCCATCGCGTCGCCGGCCATCGAGACGGCGTCGTCCTCGCTCAGGTCGGCGAAGGCCTCGGGCGGCGCGGCGCGAATCCCGGCGGCGTCGAGTTCGGCGAGGTCGATTTCGGTCGGATCGCCCACCTCGATGGGGTCGACCGCGGCGTCGAGTTCGGCGTAGACGTAGTACATGAACGCGACGACGCCCGCGAGGAGGGTGCCGACCGCGGTCCACAGCGCGAGGCCGGCGGTCCGGGAGAGCGGCAGGGTCGATCCGGGGGCGGCGAGGCGCCGACTGCTCCCCGCCCACGCCAAGGCGTCGTTGGCGAGGGGCAGGCCGCCGCGGGTGAAGAAGGCGTAGACGAGGAGGCCGCCGATCAGCCCAAACCCGAGGATGAAGTTCCAGTGGCCGGCGGCGGCGGCGCCGACGCTGATTTGCTCGCTCCCCCGCTTGGCCGTGATCACGACCTTCGTGAGATAGAGGCTGAACCCGTAGAGCACGAGCATGGGGATGGCCCACATGATCTGCGTGAACGGGTCGGGCGGGGTAAAGAGGGCGCCGAAGGCGAACATGGCGACGACGGCGTACCGCCAGCGGTCGCGGAACGTCTCGTACTGAACGATTTCGGCGTAGGACAGGGCGCTCATCGCCAGCGGCAGTTGGGCCGCGAGGCCAAAGGAGAGGGTGAGCAGGAAGATGAACTGCGCCCAGAGGACGATGGAGTAGGTGGGGGTGAAGCCCGCCGAGAGGGCGTTGTTGGCGAGGAACGCGAACATCACGGGGAAGAAGACGAGATAGCCGTAGGCGAGGCCGGCGAGGAAGAGGCCGGCCGCGAGCAGGCCGCCGAGGGCGAGTTTCCACCGCGACACCGGTGACGAGGGCCACAACCCCCGCTCCTGAAGCGCGTCGCGGGAGAAGTAGAGGAACACGGGGAGTCCGAGGATGATGCCCGCGACGAGGCCGATTTTCGCCTGCAGGAGGATCACGTCGAAGGGCGTCTGGGCGATGATCTGGAGTTCGCCCGACGCCACCTCGTCCAGCCGCGACCGAGTGATCCCTTCGAGGAAGCCCCAGACGTACAGTCGGAGGGCGTAGAAGGAACCGATGAACCCGACGAGGAAGACGATGAACACCTTCTGCAGATCCTTCTGGGCGGACCGGAGCATCGCGCCGGCAGTCTCACGGCCCGCGTCCAGCGTCTGCCGGGTGTCCTCATCGAGCGCGCTCGACATGGCTTATCGAAACCGTCTCGCCGCTATCAATCTTTTCTCTCCATCGTCCGCGCCCGTCGCGACACGATGGAAAAAGGCCTATAACAGCACGGGGGATATGTCGGGTGAATGGCTGAGGAATCGGAGTCGGGACCACCGTCGGGTCCGACGGACGAGGAGCCGTCGGACTCGGAAGACCGTCGCCCGGAGGGGGAGAGCGACGCGGCCGGGGACGACGCCGGTGACGACAGCCAGTTCGACCCCGAGACGGACACGGTCTACTCGCCGGACGACGACGACGTTCCCGGCGGCTCCATCGAGGACTATCTCGACGACGACGAGTCCGTCGTCGCGGCGGACGAACGGGCGCCGATGGGGGCGACGGGGACGGCCGACCCGTTCGACGAGGACGAACGCCGCAGCGTCTCGGACGCCGTCGGTGCCCCCGTTTCCGACTCCGAACTCGAAGCGGACCCGGACCTCGAACTCGACCCGAGCGTCGTGGCGGCGGACGACGACGAGGACGGAGCAACCGACGACGCCCCCCGAACCGGTCGGGAGATGCGCGACTCCACGGCACCGCGGCATCGACGGGTGGACGACGAGGAGGACACGGCAGACGACGAGTCGGTCGTCGACACCGACGCCGATTCGGAGTCGGTCGTGGAGGCGGACGACCAGTCGGTCGTGGAGGCGGACGACCAGTCGGTCGTGGAGACGGACGACCAGTCGGTCGTGGAGACCGACGCCGAATCGCCATCCGTCGACGACGCCGAGACGACCGCACCGTCGGTCGACGACGGGGAGACGGCGGCCGACCTCACGGCGGCCGACGACGACGCGGCCGACGCCATCGACGAGGGGTTGGTGGGGGAGGGACCGGCCACGGACGAGGAGATGCCGCTCGCGGCCCACATCGAGGAGATGGTGCGCCGGCTGGCGGTAGTGCTCGTCGTCGGGGGCATCGTCGCGCTCGCGGTGTTTCCGGTCGCCGACCAACTGATCAACTTCCTCTGGAACTCCCACATCCCCGGTGCGTCGACTATCGCGGACCGGCGGCCGCGGCTCTACGGCCCGCTCGAACTCGTCGTCACCGAACTCAAGGTGGCGGCGCTGGCCGGCTTCGTCGTCGGCCTCCCCATCGCCGTCTACGAGACGTATCTGTTCATGCGCCCCGGTCTCTTTCCCCGCGAACGCCGCTACTACCTCGCCGCCGTCCCGACCAGCCTCATTCTCGCGTTGATCGGCGTCGCCTTCGCCCACTTCGTCGTCCTCCCCGCCATCTTCGCGTACTTCACCGCCTACACCACGGGGACGGCCGTCGTCGCGTTCGGCCTCAAGGAAACGTTCAGCCTCATTCTCGTCCTCATGGGCTACATGGCGCTCGTCTTTCAAATTCCGCTCTTCATTATGCTGGCGATCATGATGAACCTCACCACGCGGGTGTGGCTGGAAGACCGTCGCCTCCTGTTCTGGGGCGGCTTCCTCGGCGTCGCCTTCCTCATCAGCCCCGATCCGACGGGGATGGCACCCATCATCGTCGCGGCGACGATGATCACCCTGTTCGAGGGGACGCTCGCGCTCCTGCGCTGGACCGGCAACTGATCTCGGGTGAGAACGGTTGGCGAACGGAGCGGTCGGATGTCGTCCACTCTCCTTCCGAGCAACGCTCTTGTAGGCGACGGTGCTACGGCCCTCCATGCCGACGGTCCTCCTCGCCAGACACGGCGAGACGACGTGGAACCGCGACGGGCGACTGCAGGGCTGGGCGCCGACGCCGCTGACAGACCGCGGGCACGAACAGGCGCGGGCGCTCGCCGCCGCCGTCGCGGCCGAGTACGACGTGGACCGGGTCGTCGCCTCGGACCTCCGACGCGCCAGACAGACGGCCTCCTACCTCGCCGACCACGTGGGTCGCGACCCGACCTTCGAGTCGGCGTGGCGCGAACGCGACTTCGGCCGATACCAGGGCCTCCCCCACGAGACGGTGTTCGAGGACCACGAGCGCCTGTCGCTCGCCCGCGCCGGCCGGGACGCGGTCGACGCCCGGCCGGAGAGCGGCGAGAGCCTCCGCGACGTGCGCGAACGCGTCCTCTCCGGCTGGGAGCGGGTCCTCGCCGAGAGCAGTGACGACGAGACGGTGGCAATCGTCGCTCACGGCGGCCCGCTCTATCTCCTCCTCGGCGCCGTCGACGACCGTGACATCGTCTCCGCGGTAGTGGAGGGCGAACAGCACAACTGCGCGCTGAACGAACTGCAGGTCGAAAACGGCGCGTCGCGGGTCGTCGCGGAGAACCGGACGGACTTCCTCGACGAAGCGCCGGCGTAGCTCGTCGTCGCGGACACACCCCCGGCCCGAACCGACGGGGATCGATCAGTCCTCGCGAACCGGATACTCCTGCTCCAGATCGGGACCGGCGTCAGCCCCGTCGCCCTCGGGACTCACGCTCCCCGTCCGGTAGCCGTGCAGGTCGAGCGTGACGTGGTCGAAGCCGGCGTCGGTGAGGTGTTCGCGGGCCGCGCGGGCGAACTCGCGGTCGAGGGCGGCGTCGAGTTCGTCGGGCGCCACCTCGATGCGCGCGAGGCCGTCGTGGTCGCGGACGCGGAACTGCGAGAACCCCCACGTCCGCAGGAGGCGTTCGGCTTTCTCGACGCGCGTCAGCTTCTCCTCGGTCACCTCCAGGCCGGTCGGGATACGGGAGGAGAGACACGCCATCGAGGGTTTGTCGGCGACCGAGAGGTCGTAGCGGTCGGCGGCCTCGCGCACCTCGGCTTTGCTCAGGTCGTGTGCCAGCAGCGGCGAGAACACTTCGAGTTCCTCGACGGCGCGCAGTCCGGGACGGTGGCCCTCGCCGGGGTCGGAAGCGTTCGTGCCGTCACAGACGGTCCCGATACCCCGGTCGCGGGCCACCTCGTACATCTTCCCCAGCCGCATCGTCCGACAGTGGTAACACCGCTCGCCGTCGTTTGCGACGAAGTCGGGGTTGTCGAGTTCGGAGAAGGTGACCGTCTCGTGTCGAATCCCGATTTCGTCGGCGACACGGCGGGCGTCGTCGAGTTCCGCGGCGGGGAGCGTCTCGCTCCGGGCCGTACACGCCACGGCGTCGTCGTCGAGGGCGTCGTGGGCGAGGGCGGCGACGACGGCCGAGTCGACGCCGCCGGAGAAGGCGACGACGACGCCGTCGCGGGCGGCCAAGTCGTCGCGGGCGGCGTCGAGTTTCGCGTCGAGGGCAGTCATCGGCCCCGCCTACTGCGCCGACGGGCAAAAGCGCGTTGTCTGTGCGGCCGGGCGAGCGCACCGACCGGGGATTAATATTCAACTTTCGTCTGTAGTGGTAAAGTTATTATACTATACTATTGAGTTAATAACCAAGATGCACCTGACCAGACGGCGGTTGGTGACGGCGGCAGGAACGGCCGGCATCGGCGGGTTCGCGGGGTGTCTCGGTGGTGGCGCCGCCGGGGAGGCGGCCGAGGCGTCGAGCGACGGTGCGGTCGCGCGGTCGTCGTTTTTCGTCTTCGGCGACCTCACCGCGCGAGTCGCGGGGGACACCGCGACCGCGGAGTTGCTCGTCCCGGTCGGTCAGCACGGTCACGGGTGGGAGCCCGGACCGCGGATTCGGGAGGAGATTCGCGGCGCGGACCTGTTCGTCCACGGGATGCCGGGGTTCCAGCCGTGGGTGGACGCCATCACTCGCGACCTCGCGGCCGACGGGGCGGACGTGACCACAGTCGACGCGAGCGCCGGGATCGACCTGCTCGCCACCGGGTCGGGACACGACCACGGGCACGAAGGGGCTCACGACGAGCACGCCGACGAGGAGACTCGCGACCACGCGAGCGAGGAAGCACACGACGACCACGGCGATGGGGCGGACCCGCACTTCTGGATGGACCCGCTCCGCGTGAAGGACGCGGTGGGGAACGTCCGACGGGGGTTGACCGCCGTCGACGAGGGGAACGCGGACGCGTACGCCGAGAACGCCGACACCGTCCGAGCCAGACTCGACGACCTCCACGACCGGATCGCGTCGGCGGTGGTCGACGGATCGACCGAGACGATTCTCGTCGCCGGACACAACGCCCACCGGTATCTTGCCGATCGCTACGGCCTCGACGTCGTCTCGCTGACCGACGCCTCGCCCGACGACCGGCCGACGGCACGCGACGTCGAGCGGGCGCGACGACTCGTCGACGACCGCGACCTGCGGTACGTCTGTGCGGACCCGCTGGAATCCCAGCGGGCCGCCGAGCAACTGGTCGCGGAGACCGGCGCCGAGGCAGTCCTCCCGCTGACGGCCATGCCCGGACTGACCGACGAGTGGGACGCGAACGACTGGGGGTACGTCGACGTGATGGAGCGCGTGAACCTCCCGACGCTGGAGCGGGTGCTGGACGCGTGACGGCCGTCGAAGCCCGCGGCGTCACGTTCGCGTACGGGGATCGGCCGGTCGTCGAGGGCGTCACACTCGACGTCGCCGAGGGCGCGTTTCTGGGGCTCGTCGGGCCGAACGGCTCCGGGAAGACGACGCTACTCGAACTCCTGATCGGCCTCCGGCGCCCCGATAGCGGATCGGTCACGCTGTTCGGCGAGCCCGCGCACCGCTTCGACGACGGCGAGCGCATCGGCTACGTCCCCCAGAACGTGACGACCGCGAACGACGGCCTCCCGATCACCGTCGAGGAGGTCGTCCGGATGGGACGCTATCCACACCGGTGGATCGGTCGGTTCGACGGCGACGACCGCCGGGCGGTCCGGACGGCGTTGGACCGGGTGGGGATCACGGATCTCGCGGACCGGCGCGTCGGCCGCCTCTCCGGCGGCCAGCGCCAGCGCGTCTTCATCGCCCGGGCACTGGCGAGCGAGGCCGACCTGCTCGCGCTCGACGAGCCGACCGTCGGCGTCGACGCCGAGTCCCGTGAGGCGTTCTACGACCTCCTCCGCAACCTGAACGACGACGGCCTCACGATCGTCCTCGTCGAACACGACATCGGCGTCGTGACGACCCACGCCACCGAGGTGGCCTGTCTCGACCGGACGCTGTTTTTCCACGGCGACCCCGACACGTTCGTCGAGACGGACGCACTCGCCGAGGCCTACGGCGGCTCACACGGCGTCGTCCACCACGATCACTGATGACGCCGATTCCGCCCACCGAGCCGGTGGTCCCGTTCGTCGCCGTCGTCGGACGGGTCTTCGAGGCGGTGCTCGACGGCTGGGGCGCCGGGCTGGACCTCCTGTCGGCGCTGACCGGGATCGAGATGCTCGCGTCCCCGTTCATGCAGCGGGCGTACTTCGCGGCCGTCTGTATCGCCTTCATCGGGCCGGTCGTCGGGAGTTTCCTCGTCCACCGGGAGATGGCGATGATCGGCGACACGCTCGCCCACTCCGCGTTCGCCGGCGTCGCCGCCGGCCTGTTCGTGAACGCCGCCTTCGCGGTGACGGTCCCGCCGCTGTTGACGGCGCTCGTCGTCGCCGCCGTCGCCGCGCTCCTCGTCCAGACGCTCGTCGACTACGCCGGCACGTATCGCGACACCTCGCTCGCCATCGTCCTGACCGGGTCGTTCGCCGTCGGGAGCGTGCTCGTGACGGCGACGGACGGCGGCATCGCCGTCGGCATCGACGCCTACCTCTTCGGGTCGCTCGCGACGGTGTCCCGGGCGAACGCCGCGATCCTGTTGGCGTCGAGCGTCGTCGTCGGGGGCGTCGTCGCCGCGGCGTATCGCCCGCTCCTCTACGTCACGTTCGACGCCGTGGGCGCCCGCGCCGCGGGCCTCGACGTCGAGCGCTACAACCGCGTCCTCGCCGTGCTGACGGCAGTCGTCGTCGTCGCCGCCATGCAGATCATGGGCGTGATCCTCGTCGCCGCCATGCTGGTGATCCCGGTGGCGACGGCGACGGCGGTCACCGGATTCAAGCGCGCGCTCGTCGCGGCGGTCGCCGCGGGGCAGGTCGCGACCCTCGCCGGCGTCACCCTCTCGTATCTGTACGACGTGGCCGCCGGCGGCACCGTCGTCCTCGTGGCCATCGCCGGCTACGTCGCCGTGGCCGTCGCCGTCCGGGTTCGTCGGTGAGCCGTCGGACGCCGCCGGTAGACGGCCCGCGACCCGCAACGTTTTGCCGGATGGGGCGATACACTGCGCCGAATGGAGTTTACGGCCATCCCGGGCGTCGGCGAGAAGACGGCGGCGGCGCTCGCCGACCTCGACGATCCGGAACGGGCGCTCCGGGACGGCGACGTGGCGGCGCTCTCGCGGGCGCCAGGGATCTCCGCCGGCCGCGCCGCCGCCATCGCCCGCGCGGCCGTCCGCCACGAACACGGCGCCGAGGGCGACTTCCTCGCGACCGACCGCGCCCGCGACGTCTTCGAGTCCGTCCTCTCGCTCCTGCAGGAGCGGACGGTCACCGACTACGCCGCCCGGCGGGTGGAGACGTTCGTCCCGACGGGCGCCGAGTCGCGCATCGCGGAGGTGCGCGAACTCGTCGAGCGGGCGCGGAGCCGCGAGGTGGACGACGAAACGCTCGACGCGCTGACCGACGTGAAGCCGCTCGCGGACCCGCCGACGAGGCGGGTCCGCGACCGCTGTCTCGCGACGACCGACGCGGAGACGTACGCCGAAGCGTCCGACACGATACCGGAGCTCTCGGTCGAGGTGGTCGACGACGCCCGCGGGCTGGCGGAGCTCGCGCGGTCGTACGCGACGGTGATCGCCCTCGACGAGTCCTTCGCCGGCGTCGACGTGGCCGGCGACGTGCGGGTGCGCCCCGACGCCCTCGATCACCCCGCCGAGGTGGTGCCCGAACGCCTCCTCAGCTTCTTCGCCGCCAACCGCGAGTCCCTGCTCGCGGCCGCTCGCGTCCACGAGACGGCCGACATGGACCCGCCCTGTGACCTCGACGCCCTCCGGGACGCCCTGGACCGCCTCGACGACGACGGCACGCCCGTCGGCGACGACGAACTCGACCGGCTCACCGTCGCGGTCGACGACCTGGACGCCGCCGTCGGGACGGCCGAATCCGTCGCCAACGACCACCTCCGGGAGGTGATCCGGGAGCGGGACGTGACCATCGAGGGGACGGACTTCCTCTCCCTGGTCGAACAGGGCGCCCGCGTCGACGCCCTGCTCTCGCGGGAACTCGCCGACGAGTTCGACCGCGCCGTCGAGAAGGCCCGCGACCATCTGGTCGGCAGCCTCGACCTCGGCGACGAGGCAGACCTCGCGGAGCGGGCCTTCGGGGACGACCCCACCTTCCCCGTCGAGCACGATGCGGAGGCCGTCTCCCGGCTCCGGACCGAACTGAAGGCCGCCCGCGACCGCCGGGCGGCGCGGCTCAAGGCCGATCTGGCGACCGATCTGGGCGCGCTCCGCGACCCGGCCGACGACCTGGTGCGGGCGGCGCTCGAACGCGACGTGGAACTCGCGCTCGCGCGCTTCGCCGACGACTTCGACTGCACGCTCCCCGACGTCGGGGCGGACGTGACGGGCGTCGCCGTCGAGGGCGGGCGCTCGCCCCTGCTGGACGTGGCGTTCGAGGACGTGGAACCCGTCGACTACGCCGTCTCGGGCGTGACGCTCCTCTCGGGCGTCAACAGCGGCGGCAAGACCTCCACGCTCGACCTGCTGGCGCTGGTGACGATCCTCGCGCACATGGGGCTTCCCGTCCCCGCGGAGTCGGCGCGGGTCGAACGCGTCTCCGAACTCCACTACTACGCCAAGAGTCAGGGGACCCTCGACGCGGGGGCGTTCGAGGCGACGCTCCGGGACTTCGCCGACCTCGCCCGCGGCACGGACTCGCGGCTCGTCCTCGTCGACGAACTGGAGAGCATCACGGAGCCGGGCGCGAGCGCGAAGATCATCGCCGGCATCCTCGAGTCGCTCGACGGGCAGGCGGTGACGGCGGTGTTCGTCTCCCACCTCGCGGGCGAGATTCGGGACGCCGCGGGGGTCGACGTGGCCGTCGACGGCATCGAGGCCGTGGGGCTAGTGGACGGCGAACTCCGGGTGAACCGCTCGCCGGTGACCGACCACCTCGCCCGGTCGACGCCCGAACTCATCGTCGAGAAGCTGGCGGGGGAGGGAGACGGGGAGTTCTACGGCCGCCTGCTGGAGAAGTTCTGACCCGTAGGTATAGGACGCCGGTGGCCGAACGCCGACACATGGCACCGACCTTTCAGGTGTTCGAGGACGCCGCCGGGGAGTGGCGCTGGCGCTTCGTCGCGGCGAACGGGGAGATCATCGCCGACGGCGGCGAGGGCTACGTCTCGAAGCGCAACGCGCGGGAGGCGGCCGAACGGGTGCGGGCCGCCGCCCCCGACGCGGACGTACTCGACGTCGACGACGCCGCGTTCGAGGTGTACGAGGACCGGGCGGGCGAGTGGCGGTGGCGGCTCCGCCACCGAAACGGCGAAATCGTCGCCGACGGCGGCGAGGGCTACGCCTCGCGGCGCGGCGCCCGCGAGGCCGTCGGCCGGGTCAAGCAGCGAGCGGACGGAGCAGCGGTGGAGACGGAGGCGGACGACGGGGGCGCGTGACCGGCCGCCGTCAGACGGTCGTCGTGCGGCGCGCGACAAGGGTTAAGTGGTCACGTGAGCGAGGTGAAAGTGATGACAGAGGACCCGGAGGAGGGGATGCTGTCGTGGGACGAGTCGGTCTTTCGTGACGAACACGTCTTCGAAATCGACTACGTTCCCGAGACGTTCGACCACCGGGAGACGCAACTGGAGAACCTGAAATACGCCCTCCGCCCGGCGGTCCGTGGCTCCCGCCCGCTCAACACGATGGTCCGCGGCCCGCCGGGAACGGGCAAGACCACGGCCGTCCTGAAGCTGTTCGGCGAGCTAACGGGACAGCCCGGCGTGCGGACGGTTCGGGTCAACTGCCAACTGGATTCGACCCGCTACGCCGTCTTCTCCCGCGTCTTCGAGAACGTCTTCGACTACGAACCCCCCTCCTCGGGCATCTCCTTCAAGAAGCTGTTCGGGCAGATCACCGACCGCCTCGTCGACGACGACGAAGTGCTCGTGGTCGCGCTCGACGACGTGAACTACCTGTTCTACGAGAACGAGGCGTCCGATACCCTCTACTCGCTGTTGCGCGCCCACGAGGGATCGGCGGGGGTTCGGATCGGCGTCATCGTCGTCTCCTCTGACCTGAGTCTGGACATCATGGAGGAACTCGACGGCCGGGTCCAGAGCGTCTTCCGGCCGGAGGAGGTGTACTTCCCCGTCTACGACGCCGACGAAATCGTCGACATCCTGGGAGAGCGGGTGGACCGCGGGTTCCACGACGGCGTGATCGGGCCACAGGAACTCGACCGCGTCGCCGAACTGACCGCCGAGAGCGGCGACCTCCGGGTCGGCATCGACCTGTTGCGGCGGGCGGGACTCAACGCCGAGATGCGCGCGAGTCGGACGATCAGCGTCGACGACGTGGAGACGGCGTACGACAAGTCGAAGTACGTCCACCTCTCGCGGTGTCTGCGCGAACTCACGGAGTCGGAGCGGGCGCTGGTGGAGACCATCGCCGAACACGACGGCGAACAGGCCGGAACGGTGTACGAGGCGTTCCACGAGTCGACGGACCTCGGCTACACGCGCTATACGGAGATCGTCAACAAACTCGATCAGTTGGGCGTCATCGAGGCCGACTACGCCGACGTGGAGGGGCGGGGGCGCTCGCGGTCGCTCACGCTCTCCTACGACGCCGACGCGGTGTTGGATCGGCTGTAGGCCACGTCGTCGACGGAACGTGAGCGTGACGCGGGTGAGGTCGTCGACTGGAGCGAGACGGTCGACGTTCGTGTGACTCATGGGGCTACGGTGAGTGGGAGTCGTATGGAAGACGGGGCAAACCGGAAAACGGCTACTGCCGATTCGTTCGGCGCGAGCGCCGACGGGTATCTGAGTAGTACCACCCACCGGGAAGGGGCAGACCTCGAACGACTGGCCTCCTGGTGTGACGAGGCGTCGTGGGCACTCGACGTCGCAACGGGCGCCGGCCACACTGCAGGAGCGCTCGTGGACACGGGCGTCCCGAACGTCGTCGCCGCGGACGCATCCCACTCGATGGTTGCCACGAGCGTCGACTCGTTTCCCGGTGTCGCGGGCGTCGTCGCCGATGCCGAACGACTCCCGTTCCCAGCGGAGACGTTCGACGCTGTGACGTGTCGAATTGCGGCACATCACTTCCCGGACCCCGAAACGTTCCTCGACGAAGTGAGCCGAGTGCTTCGTCCGGGGGGCGTCTTCGCGTTCGAGGACAACGTCGTCCCGGACGACGACACGCTCGGTTCGTTCCTCAATCGCGTCGAGGAGATGCGTGATCCGACGCACGTCGAATCGTACAGGACGTCGACGTGGCACCGGTGGATGGAGAACACCGGATTCGCCGTAGCGGAGACGGCGCATCTCGTGAAGCGACTGGACGTCCAGGCGTGGATCGACCGAATACACTCACTCGATGCCGAAGAGGGAGCGCGCGTTCGGCGGACTTTGGCGGAGGCTCCCGAACCGGTACTCGATTTCTTCGACGTCAGGTTCGAGGACGGTGCAGTCGGATCGTTCGGCAGTCCGAAGGCACTGATTCGGGCACCAAAACCCTCCGAATGAACGCGGCGCGTTCCGAACGACGATCCGCCGTGATGTCCACGGACGTACGCAGGAACGGCGGGAGGGTCGTTCGTGACAGGTATCCATATAAAAGGTTATATTCGGGTCGCGGTAACGTCCGCTCTACGGCCGGTGGTGATCTAGCATTCTCCGAATCGAGTTCCGCACGGTCGCATCCGGGGTCGTGAGGGACCTCATGGAACGGATTCCGGACGGCGAACGCATCGAGTTCGAGAACGCGTTCTACGCCGACGAGGGCAACTGGATCGAGTCGCTCCTCGTCACGGCCCGCTCCCCGTTCGATCCGGAGTCGGTGGTCGGGGAGCTCTCGCGTGTCGAGCTATTTCACCACGAACGGGTGTCGGACAGCTCGGTGGACCACGCGAGTTACCGGCTGACCGTCGTCGCTCAGGAGCCGTATCCCTTTCTCCTCGGCGTCATCCTGCGTGGAACGGCGATACCCAACCGACTCCAGCTTCACGACAGCTCCTTCGACGGGGTCGTCACCGTCAAGGAGTGGGAAACGTTTCGGGCGCTCGCGGAACGGATCGAAGAACAGTTCGGGCAGTTCGAGCTGTTGCGGGTCAATCAGGTCGAAACCACCGGCGAACCGTTCGGAAGCGGACAACTCGGGCGTGTCCTACGGAACGAGCTCTCGCAGGAACAGCTTACGACGCTGCAAACCGCTCACAGACTCGGCTACTTCGACGTGCCACGACGGGCATCCGCGGAAGATATCGCCACGGAACTCGGCATCGCGCAGTCGACGCTCAGCGAACGGCTCCGACTCGCGGAGAATCGACTGTTCGACCTCGTTTTCTCGGGATCGGAGAGCGACCCGGCCGGCGACGCCGACGAGGGATAACGCCACCACGTTCGCGCCGCTCGCACGGACGGGTATCGAAGCGGCGGACGATACCGGTGGACGGGTGCTGGCTCGGTCGGACGCCACGCTCTGCGGCAGGGGGGTAATAAAAGATGATGTGCATTGGAGGCCATCGGGGACAGGTTGAGGCTGATACCGTCGAGATGAGCACCTGGAATGTCACAGGACAAGCCATACGAGATGGAGCGGGGAACGACCGGGAACGTATCGCGACGACGGTTCGTGCGGATCGCGGGCGTGGCGGGCGCCGCTGGGCTGGCGGGATGTGGTGGTGAAGGCGGCGACGGCGGTGACGGCGGCGACGGCGGCGACGGCGGCGATGGCGGTGGCGGTGACGGCGGCGGAGAATCCATCGAGACGCGGTTCTGGGACGAGTGGCCGGTCGAGACGAAAGGCGTCGACGTCAACGACGAGGCGATCCAGTTCGAGTACACCGCCGTCGAGGGACAGTCGGTCCCCGAAGTCGACACCCACTTCGCGCAGGCGGAGACCCCGTGGATGCGCGAGTTCGCGTTGCAGGTCCAGCAGTCGTTCAACGACATCGGCGTTCCGGTGAACCTGATCACCGTCCAGCCGAGCACCCGGTACGGCGAGTTCTGGCGAGCCGACATCGGGCACCCGGTGCCGGTGACGATGAACCTCCACGGGCCGGACCCCCAGCGTGGGCTCGACCCGAACCCGTTCCTCATGCGTGCGCACCCGGAGACGGGCGGAAACTACTACAACTACAAGAACGACGAGGTCACGGAACTCCTCGACGAACAGGCCCAGACGATCGGCGACGTGGAAGCGCGGGCCGAGATCTGTCAGGAGATCCAGCGCAAGCTCAGTCAGGACGCCTACCTCATCGCGGCGAACTTCCCGGAGGTCATCACGGTCGCGAACACCGCGAACTGGGAAGGGTACGTCCCGACGCCGGGCAACGGGACGACCCGGGACTCGTTCATCTGGACGCAGGTGAACCTCCAGCCGCAGGGTGACTCGACGACCTGGGTCAAGGGCGTCACCTCGGGGATGCAGGGGACGAACCTCCCGTTCTCCAGCGGCGGTCAGGAGGAGAAGCGCCTCCTCAACGTCTACGACGGGCTGTTCGACGCCTCGCCGGAGCTCGAGATCGTCCCGGCACTGGCGACGAACGCCGACGTCGTCGACGACACGACCGTCGAGATGGACCTCCGTGAGGGCGTCGAGTGGCACGACGGGGAGTCGTTCGGCCCGGACGACGTCAAGTTCAGCGTCGAGATGTACAAGGAGAACAACGCGCCCCAGCAGGGGGCGTTCGTCCGGACGATCGACAGCGTCGAGATACTGTCCGAGAGCGGCGGCGGCCGCGTCAGGTTCAACCTCACCGAGCCCGACGCAGCGTTCCTCACGCAGCGGGTCGTCCGCAGTGCCATCATGCCGAAGCACCGCTGGGAGGACGTCGACAGTCCGGCCCAGCACAACCCCGACAACCCGGTCGGTACCGGGCCGTTCTCCTTCGTCAACTGGGAACAGGGCTCCGAGCTCAGGCTCGAGAAACACGAGAACAACTGGATGTGGGACGACGACATCCGCCAGGAACTCCTCGGCGACTACTTCGTCCCCGGCGACGGCATCGACGAGATGGTCCACGTCAACGTCGGGAACGTCTCGACGCTCATCGGCGCCATGCAGTCCGGCGATATCGACGCCATCGGGACGACCGTCTCGAACCAGCAGGCCAACCGCGCGTCCAATGCGAGCGGCGTCGAAAAACAGACCGCACGGAACTACGTCCCCACGGACGTCCACCTCAGCCACCTCGTCCCGCTGTTCCGCGACAAGACGTTCCGCGTCGCGTTGAGTCACGCCTTCGACAAGGAAGGGTTCGTCGAGAACACGCTCGGCGGACGCGGTGAGGCGATCCAGGGGCAGAACCTGCTCACCCCGCTGCTGACGCCGTTCTACGGCGAGACGGAGCCGTACGAGTACAACGTCGACCGAGCCCGGCAACTGCTCCGCCAGGGCGGGTACACCTTCGACAACAACGACATGCTGGTCTGGCCCGAGGGCGACGCCTGGGACGCGTTCGCCGAGCGCGTCGAAAACGGACACGCCACCCGCTCAGAGCTCGAACAGTCGGACTTCTCGTAAGACGGTCACCACGATTCCAAATGAGCTTTCGACGCTTCCTGTTAAAACGAACGGTGATCGCGGCGTTGCTGACGCTGATAGCGGTCAGTGTCATCTTCGTCACCCTGCGGCTGTTACCCTCGGACCCGTTCAGCGGACTCGTCGCATCCGGATCGCTCACGGCGGAGCAAGTGGAACGGGTTCGCGCGATGTACGGGCTGGACGAACCGATCTACGTCCAGTACCTGAAGTACGTTCAGAACCTGTTCACGTTCCAGTTCGGAATCTCGCTCACCCAGCAGCGACCGGTCGGGGAGATCATCATTCCGGCGCTGATGAACACCATGGTGCTGCTGTTGCCCGCACTCGTCGTGACGGCAATCGTCAGCTCGGTCGCCGGCATGTACGCGGGGTGGAACCGCGGGTCGTGGTTCGAGCAGTCGAGCATCGTCGCGACCACGGTTTTCCGCGCGGTCCCGATCTTCGTGACCGGGATCTTCCTGCTCATCATCTTCTCGTACGGGTTGGGCTGGCTGCCGGCGTTCGGGATGCGCAGTCCGCTGGCGAATCCGGACGGCTACCTGGAGACGTATCTCTCCGTCGACTTCCTGAAACACTACATCCTCCCGTTCACGGCGACGGTGTTGTTCTACAGCGGCGACTTCCTGATGCTCGCCCGCAACTCCGTCGTCGAGCGGAAAGGCTCGGAGTTCCTCATGCTCCACCGTGCCAAGGGTCTGTCGGACATGGAGCAACTCGGTCGCGCCGGGCGGAATTCGTTGCTGCCGCTGGTGACGTACTTCGCACTCCGGACGGGGATGCTCTTCCAGGGAGTCATCACGCTGGAAGTCGTCTTCGCGTGGCCGGGCATCGGTCGCGCACTGGTCCAGGCGATCCTCAACCAGGACTACCCGACGGTGCAGGCGGCCGTGTTCATCATGGCACTTGCGGTCATCGTGATGAACCTCACGGCCGACGTGGCGTACGCGAAACTGGACCCGACCGTCGAGGCAGGTGACGTCTGATGGCGGGGTCCACACTCGATAGCGACACCGCGAAAGATCGACTCCGCTCGGAGTTCGGACGGGCGAAACGCACGCTCAGCTACGTCCTCAAGGACAACGCGGCGAAGGTCGGCTTCGTGACCCTCGTCGGGTTCGTCTTCCTCGGCCTCTTCGGGCCGTACATCGCCCCGTACCACCCCATCGAGGACACGCTCCGACAGGGCGGGTCGATGATGCGGCTCCAGGACCCCGGCGGGAAGGCCCTGTTGGGGACGACGTCGTTCGGGAAGGACGTCCTGAGCCAGTTCCTCGCCGGTGCGCGGCCGACGCTCATCGTCGGCCTGTTCGGCGGCGTCGGAACCGGCGTGCTGGGATTCCTCGTCGGCCTCACGAGCGGCTACTTCGGCGGCCGCGTCGACGAACTCCTGATGCGGCTGACCGACCTGACGTTCGCGCTCCCGTTCCTGCCGATGGCGCTCGTGATCCTCTCGTTCGTGACCCCGAGCGTCTGGCTGATCACCGCCGTCTTGGTCGTCTTCCTCTGGAAGATGCCCGCGCGGGTCATCCGGTCGGAGGTGATGACCGTCAAGGAGCGGACGTTCGTCAAGTCCGCCCGAGCGAGGGGTGCCGGTCACATGCGGACGATGTTCCTGCACGTGGCCCCGAACGTCTTGGGGATCGGCTTCCTCTACACCGCCTACGCCGTCGGCTGGTCGATCGTCGCCGGGGCGTCGCTGGCGTTTCTCGGCTTCGGCGATCCGACGACCACTTCGTGGGGACGGATGCTCCAGCAGGTGTTCCGCTCGGGCGCCATCCGCGTCGCGTGGTGGTGGGTGCTCCCACCCGCAATCGGTATCGGCGCCGTCACGACGTCCGTCTTCCTGGTCGGCCGGGCGTTCGAGGAGATAGTCAATCCCGACCTACAAACGGAGCAAGAATGAGTCTACTCGAAGTCGACGACGTGAAAATCACGTATCGGATGCCGGACAAGGACATACACGCCGTCAACAACGTCTCCTTCTCTATCGAAGAGGGGGACAACTACGGACTCGTCGGCGAATCCGGCTCCGGCAAGTCGACGCTCGCAAAGGCCGTCCTCGGACTGCTCGACGACAACGGCGAGATCCGTTCGGGGAGCATTCGCTTCGACGGCCGGGAGTTGATCGACCTCTCGGAACGGGATTGGCGGTCGGTCCGCTGGGAGGAAATCTCGTACATCCCACAGAGCGCGATGGACTCACTCGACCCGGTGATGACGGTCGGCGCACAGATCCGACAGGCCATCCGCAAACACAGGAACGTCTCGAAAGCGACCGCGAACGAGCGCGTCGCCGAGGTGTTCGAGATGGTCGGGCTCGATCCCGCACGAACGGGCGACTATCCCCACCAGTTCTCGGGGGGGATGCGCCAGCGCGTCACCATCGCGATGGCGCTCGCACTGGACCCCGACCTCATCATCGCGGACGAGCCGACGACCGGTCTCGACGTGATCGTCCAGGACAAGATCATCGACAAACTGCTGGAGATTCAGGAGAAGACGGACAGTTCGCTCCTGCTCATCACCCACGACGTGGGGGTCGTCGCCGAGACGTGCGACGAGGTGTCGGTCCTGTACGGTGGGAAGGTGATGGAACAGGGCGACACCGACCAGGTGTTCAGGGCGCCGACGAACCCCTACTCGATGGGGCTGAAAAACGCCTTCCCGGAGGTCGACGAATTCGACGAGCAGGCCATCTCGATCCCCGGATCGCTTCCGGACCTCACCGGCGAGCCGACCGGCTGTGTGTTCCGGAACCGGTGTCCGTTCGCGACCGAGGAGTGCGAACAGAGCCATCCGCCGCTGGTCGAGACCGACGGCCAGCTATCGGCCTGTCACTACACGGACCGGGCCGACGAGATGCGGGCAAACGCCGACGACCCCACGACGTGGGGTATAGAGCCGCGGGACCGGAGCGCGAGGAGGGACGAAACCGGCGACGTCATCCTCGAAACCCGCGGCCTCGAGAAGTGGTTCAAGCAGCCACAGGGGATCCTCGACGACCTGCGAGGGAACGATCCCGACTACGTCAAGGCGGTAAACGACGTGAATCTCACGGTTCACGAGAGCGAAATCGTCGGCGTCGCCGGCGAGTCGGGCTGCGGGAAGTCGACCCTCGCGGAGGTGATCGCCGCGCTCCAGGACCGGACTGGCGGCGACATATTCGTCGACGGCACGTCGGTCGACGAGTTGCTCGGGAAGAGTGCCAAGAAGTTCCGCTCCCAGGTACAGTTCATCTTCCAGGACCCGTTCGACTCGCTCAACCCACGGCAGCGGGTTCGTGCGGCGGTGTCCGAACCGTTGAAGATCCAGGGGTTCGACGCCGAGACCATCGACAGACGGGTCAGACAGACCGTCGCCGACGTCGGCCTCGAACCGGTCGACAAGTACCTCGACAAACTGCCGGCCCAGCTCTCGGGCGGGGAGCGCCAGCGCGTCGCCATCGCGCAGGCGCTGGTGCTCGAACCGCGGCTGCTCATCTGTGACGAGCCGGCGTCGATGCTCGACGTTTCGCTGAAGGCCAACATCCTCAACATCCTGCGGGAGATGGCCGACGAGCGTGACATCGGCATCGTCTACATCTCGCACGACCTCGCGAGCCTCACGCAGATCGCCGACCGCCTCGCGGTGATGTATCTCGGTCGGATCGCCGAACTCGGGGACACCGAGGACGTCGTCCAGTCGCCCAAACACCCGTATACGGCGTCGCTCCTGGCCGCGTCACCCAGGACCGACCCCGACATCGACCGTCAGCGGGTGCTGTTGCCCGGCGAGCCGCCGAACCCAGTCAACCTGCCGAACGGCTGTAACTTCGCGCCCCGCTGTCCGAAGGCGACCGAGGAGTGTCGCGGCGAGGAGCCGGACCGGTCCGCGTTCGCCGACGACGGCCACGAAGCGGCCTGCTACTTCCCGGTCGAGGACGTCGAGACCGAACTCCTGGAACGCTACGCCGCCAAACAGGAGGACGACGGAGCGAGAGCGCTCGGCGACGAGATGACCCTGTAGCCGGCGGCGTCTTCGCCGGTCGGCATCCGCTCGTATCCGCTCCGACGGGTCGGACGCGGTTGCCGACGGGGCGATGGGGCCGACCCTCGAACGGGACGACAGCAGTCAGTCGCGCGTTCGGACGAGAGCGTCGACCGCCACCGGCCCGTCCGCCGCGATCACGACCGGGTTGAGATCGATTTCGGCGACGGCGTCCACCGACGCAGCCAAGTCACCGACGTTCACCAGGAGGTCGACGACGTCCTCGACGGGGAGCGCGTCGCCGCCGCGACGGTCGGTCAGCAGATCCGCGAGCGCGGTCTCCTCGACGGCGCGCCGTGCGTCGGCCGGCGCGAACGGCGGGACGAGCGTCGCGCTCTCGTCCAGCGCCTCCACGAGGACGCCGCCGGGACCGACGGTGACGACCGAGTCGAACACGTCCCCGGGCGCGACCCCGAGGATGGCCTCGACGCCGTCGCCGACCATCGGCTGGACCAGTACGCCGGCCACGTCCGACTCGTCGACGTGTGCCAACGCCGCCTCCCGCACGTCTCGGTAGGCCTCGCGGACCGCCTGGGGGGTGTCGAGGCCGAGCGCGACGGCCCCGACGTCCGTCCGATGGGGGAGCGCCGGCGAATCGATCTTCAGGACGACCGGATAGCCGACGGCCTCGGCGGCCGCGACGGCCGCCTCCGGATCGGTCGCGACGCGCGTCTCGACGACGGGGATGTCGAAGGCGTCCAAGAGCGGCTCCGTCTCCCGCCACTCGAGGACCCGTCCTCGGGGGAGGTCGAGGTCGGGCACGTCGAGGGCAGCCGCGAGTTCGCGTCTGGACGGCCGATCGGCCACGCGGTCGCGGTCCGCGACGTACTCGGTCGTCGACGCGACCGCGTCCAGACAGCGTCCCGGGTCCTCGTACACCGGCACGGACTCCCGGAGGCGCGCGTACGGCGGCGTCACGGTCGGGTCGTCCGGCTCCTTCCGCCCAGTCCAGAGCACGTACACCGGATCGTCGGCGGCCGTGACGATCCGCTCCAGATCGGCGGCGATGGTTTCGGCACGGTCGTCGACCCCCGGGAGCCCGATCGCGAAGACGTACGCGTCGAACGCGTCGTCGGACAGGAGTGCGTCGGCGATCGCCGGCAGTACCTCGGCGCCGTACCCGCGGATGTCGGCGGGGTTGTTGAATCCGCCGTAGGTCAGCAGTTCGTCGATGTCCAGCAGCGCCCGTTCGGTCGCCCCGTCGATGTCGGGGAGCGCGAGGTCCCGCTCGGCCGCCATGTCGGCGAGGAGGCTCGCGAGGCCGCCGCTGGTCGAGGCGATACAGAGACGGTCGCCGTCGACCGTGTCGTAGGCAGTGTGGGCGTTCGCCCGCGAGAGCAGGTCCGGAATGTCCGGCACCCGCTGGACGCCGGATTGATCGAAGGCCGCCCGCCAGGCGTCGTCGCTCCCGGTGAGGGATCCGGTGTGGGACAGCGTCGCCGCCTCGGCGAGGTCCGACTGCCCGATCTTGACCGTCAGCACCGGCGTGCCGTCGCGGGTCGCCCGCTCCGCGACGCGCATGAACCGTTCGGGGTCTTCGATCCCTTCGACGTAGGTGCAGATGACGTCGACGGTCTCCCGTTCGGCGAGGTAGGCGACGTAGTCGGTCAGCGTGAGATCCGCCTCGTTGCCGGTCGAGACGATGTGACTGAAGTGAAGATCGCGGTCCGCCGCCCGCTCGAAGAAGGTGGTAAACGCCAAGGCGCCGGACTGGCTGACGAGGCCGATCCGGCCGGGCTGGGGCTGGCGCGAACAGGTCGACGTGAGCGTCGCGCCACGGGCGGCCATCACGCCGATGCAGTTCGGCCCGACGATACGAATATCCGTGTCGGCGGCCGTCTCGGCGAGTCGTGACGCCAGGCGCTGCCCTTCCTCGTCGGCCTCCGAGAAGCCGGCCGTGAGGACGAGCGCGACCGGTACGCCCCGCTCGCCCGCCGTGGTCACCACGTCGACGACGTACTCTCGCGGGACGCTCACGACGGCCAGGTCGACCGTTTCGGGCAGGTCGTCGATGTCGTCGTAACACTCACGACCCCAGACCTCGTCCCGGCCGGGATTGACGGGGTAGAGCGTCCCCTCGAAGCCGTAGTCGAGGAGATTGGCCACGAGGTTCCCCGAGTAGAACGAGTCTGGACTGGCGCCGACGACGGCGACCGAGTCCGGGTCGAACAGCGGATCGAGTTCCGGGATCGCGGGATCGGCGCTCGATAGCGACGGGTCGATGGGTTCCATGCGAGCCGCTACTCCGTAGACGGGCCTGTACCTGCCCCCGAAGCGACGCCATAGTAATCGTCCTTTATTACGGTCGAACGGCGCCCCGCGAGGGATGGGCTCCGAGGCACCGGACGGTGGCTTCCGACGCGGCTACCGAATCCCGGCGGCCTCCGCCCGTCGGACGATCGTTCGGGCGCGTTCGACCAGCGGTGGGTCTATCATCTGGTCGTCGACGGTGAACACCCCGGCGTCCGCTTCGCTCGCCCGTTCCTGACCGGCGAGCACCTTCTCGGCCCACTCGAGTTCGTCACTCGCCGGCGTGAACGCCTCGTTGATGACGGGAATCTGGTTCGGGTGGATCGCGAGTTTGCCGTCGAACCCGAGTTCGACGACGAACTCGGTCTGTTCGCGGAGCCCCGCGACGTCCTCGATGTCGGTGTGGACGGTGTCGAACGCATCGACGCCGGCCGCGGCCGCGGCGACGACCGTTCGCTGGCGAGCGTACAGCGACTCGGTCTTGTCGTCGGTCACGGTCGCGCCGATGTCGGCGGTGAAATCCTGGTCGCCGTAGGCGACGGCCGTGACTCCCGGTGCGGCCGCGATGTCGTCGGCCGAGAGGACGCCCGCCGCCGTCTCGATCAACGGGACGATACCGACGTCCGACGCCCCGAGATCCGCGAGTTGGTCGTGGAGCGCCTCGACCGGGTCGGCGTCGTTCACTTTCGGCAGGAGGACGCTATCCGGCGGCGTCGCCACGTCGCCGACGACGGCGTCGACGTCCGCCCGGCCGGACAGGTCGTACGGGTTGACGCGGACGGCGACGTTCGGGACCGGGTCGTCGAGCGCATCGAGCGTCGACCGCACGGTTCGTCGTGCCCCCTCCTTCGAGGCGGGTGCAACCGCGTCCTCGAGGTCGAAGATGACCGTATCGGCGGCCGTCTCGACCGCTTTCTCCAGCATACGGCGATCGTCACCGGGGGAGTACAGTAGCGAGCGCTGAACCATGCTGTCGACACGGACCGTCGGTGGAAAAGTTCGGTGGCTGGTCACGAGCGGCGGTCGGTCTCGCAGTCCCACGGATGCCCGTCGACGACTGCTCGCCGGAACGGCCCGGTGAGAAGCCGTGACGCCTTCCGAGAGACCCCTAGTCGTCGTCCGCCGATTCCCCGACCCGTGCTGGCCCGTCGGGGTCCGGACGCTCCGCCGGCCGGAAACACGCAGCCGAGTGGTCCCGTGCCGTCCACACGTCGAGGTCGGGTTCGTCTTCCAGACACGCCGCGTCCGCTTTCGGACAGCGGGGGGCGAACCGACAGCCCGGAAACTCCCCCTCCGCGTCGGCCGGCTTCCCGTCGAGGGTGACGCGCTCGCGGCTCCCTCGCGGGTCCGTCTCGGGGACCGCCGAGAGCAATGCCTCGGTGTAGGGGTGTTGCGGGCGGTTCACGATGTGCTCGGTGCGCCCCCGCTCGACGAACCGTCCGAGATACATGATAGATAGTCGGTCGGCGATTCGCGTGAGGCTCGCGATGTCGTGAGAGATGTACAGGACGCCGATCCCTCGGGTGTTCGCCAGCGTCCGAAGCAGGTTGAGCACCTCCGCTTGAAGCGAGATATCGAGCATCGACGCCGGCTCGTCACAGATGAGGAAGTCGGGGTCGATGACGAGCGCGCGGGCGATGGCGACGCGCTGTCGCTGGCCCCCCGAGAGCTCGTTCGGATACTTCTCCAGATAGTGCTCGGCGGGCGCCATCCCGACCTGTTCGAGCGTCTCCCGGACGGCCGCGGCTTTCTCGTCGGTCCGGTACCCGTGGATCGTCAGCGGCTCCTTGACCAACTGTTCGACCGTCATCCGCGGGTTCAGCGAATCGTACGGGTTCTGGAAGATGATCTGCAGTTTCTGCCGGAAGGATTGGAGGTTACCTTCCCGGTAGTGCTCGTACGAACGGCCGTCGAGCCGGAACCCGCCGTCGGTCGGATCTTCCAGAAGTGCGAGCGTCTGGCCCAGCGTCGTCTTTCCGCACCCCGACTCGCCGACGACGCCGTGGATCTCCCCGCGCGCGACGGACAGCGAGACGCCGTCGACGGCGCGGACGTGGGACCCGTCGTCGTTGAGCATCTCGGTGAGGATCTCGCCGCGCTGTTCGTACCACCGGCGAATACTGTTCGAGAACCCGGTCACGGTGGGCGAAACCCCACCGAAGGGGAGCCACCCCAGCAGCGACCCCGAGCGCTCGTACCACTTGCACAGGTCGTCGACTTCGAGCAGGACTTCGCCGTCGTCGGACCGGGACCCGCCCGTACTCCCGCCCCACGTGGAGGCGTCCTCGGCGTCGCGGCGCATCCGCGCCGCTCGATCCGCGTTGTGACACGCGACCCGCTGGTTTCGATACGGGAGCGTCTCCAACGCCGGTTCGGTCGTTGCACACTCCTCGCCCGCGAACGGGCACCGGGGTTCGAAGACGCAGGCCGTCGGCTCCGAGTCGAGGCTCGGCGGTTCCCCCGGAATCGAGACGAGGTCACCGTCGCCATCTTCGAGCGCCCCGAACGCGCTCTTCAGCCCGATCGTGTACGGGTTCGTGGGATTGAGCAGGAGGTTCTCGACGCGCCCTTGCTCCATCACCTTCCCGCCGTACATCACCGACATCTCGTCGCACGTCTCGGCGATGACGCTCAGGTCGTGGGTGATGAGCAGGAGCGAGCTATCGGTCTCCTCCTGAATCTGGAGGATGTTGTCGATGATCTTGTCCTGGACGATCACGTCGAGACCGGTCGTCGGCTCGTCCGCGACGATGAGTTTCGGCTCGAGCGCGAGCGCCATCGCGATGACGACGCGCTGGCGCATCCCCCCCGAGAACTGGTGGGGGTAGTCGTCGACACGGTCGGGATCGAGCCCGACCGTCCCGAACAGTTCACGAGCTCGCCGACTGGCGTTGCGCTCGGAGAGTTCCCGGTGTGTCTGGATCGCCTGCTCGATCTGTGCGCCGACCGTCATGACCGGATCGAGCGCGTCGATGGCCGTCTGTGGGATGAACGCGATTTCCTCCCAGAGCAGGTCCTGTCGCTCCGACGGCGTCAGCGAGCGGAGGTCCCGCCCCTCGAACTCGATCACGCCCGATTCGATCTCCGCGTGGTCCGGCAGCAGTCCCAGAATCGCCTTCGCCGTCGTCGACTTTCCCGAGGCCGACTCGCCGGAGAGCGCGTAGTTGACCCCGTCCTCGATGCTGAACGAGACGCCGTTCACGCTGTGGAGCGGTCCCTCCCGCGTGTCGTACCGCACCACGAGGTCGTCGACGTCGAGAAGCGTCATCTCCGTACGCTGTTGGCCGGGTCGCGAGCGGCGGTCACGCCCAGACGGGGCGTCTCACTCACCAGCAACGGAATCCCGCGTTCACGTCGGTCCATGCTGCTCCCGCCTAACATGCTGACTGTTATGAACCCTCGGATCGCACTGGCAACCGACATGACGGGACGCCAGTCGTCTCGTCCGCCCTCGGACACCCAGTCGAACGAGCCACACGTCGTACGGCGTCGGTGCGGAGCCACGACGCCGACCGGATTCGAAGGCCGAGAGCACCCGTGATGACGGCGGACCGTCGGTCGCTATCCGGGCGGATCGGCCACTTCGACGCGATCGTCCTCACCTCCGCCCTGTGGTTTCTGACCAAGTTCGTTCGCTTCGCGTTCCCGCCACTGTTCGAACAGCTCGCGAGCGTGTACGACATCTCGGCGGCGGTCCTGGGGACGGCGTTCAGCGGCCTCCTCCTGGTCTACGCGGCCATGCAGTTCCCGTCGGGCCTGCTCGCGGATCGGTTCAGTTCCGTGGCCGTCATCGGGGCGGGAGCGTCGCTCGCGGCCGTCGGCGCCTTCGCGCTGGCCGTCGACAGTCCGCTGGTCGTCCTCGTCGGTGCCATGCTGACTATCGGCGCCGGCACCGGTCCGGTCAAGACCGTCGGCATCCGGGTGCTCTCGCGAACGTATCCGGAGCGGACCGGCCGCGCGCTCGGCGTGTTCGACACCATCGGGACGTTCGGCGGTGCGGCGGCGCCCGCCACGGTGGTCCTGTTCACGAGCCTGCCCGGAGTGGTGGGTGCCAGTTGGCGGACGACGTTCCTCGTCGCCGGCATCGTCGGCGTCGTCGTCACCGTCGCCTTCGTCGCCCGGGTTCCCCGGCGGCTTCCGGACGCCGAGACGAACGAGACGGACGCCGGAACGGCCGTCCCGATCCGCGAGTACGGGGCGCTGTTCCGGGAGTGGCGATTCTCCGTGTTCGTCCTCGTTACGACCCTCTTTTCCTTTTCGTACAACGCCACGCTCGCCTTCCTTCCGCTGTACTTCACGCGGGAGGTCGGACTCGACTCGACCACGGCGAGTCTGCTGTTCAGTGCGCTGTTCGCGGTGAGCGTCGTCCAGTTACTCACCGGCGAGATCAGCGACCGGACGGGGACACTCCCGCTCGTCGCACTCACGGTCGGGCTGGCGACGACGGGACTGGGGTCGATACTCCTCCTGACCGACGTCGCCGGCCCCCTCGTGTTGGGCGGGGCCGTCGTCTGTCTCGGGCTCGGCGCGCACGGCTACCGCCCGGTTCGCGGCGCGTACCTGATGTCGGTCATCCCCACGTCCGTCGCCGGTGGGAGCCTCGGCGCGGTACGGACGATACAGATGGTCGCCGGGGCGGCCTCCCCCGCCCTCGTCGGCGTGCTCTCCGAGACGGCCGGGCTGCGGCCGGCGTTCGGGATCCTCACGGCGGCGTTGCTCGTCGCGACCGGTCTCTCCCTGCTCCTCTGGCTGTTCGATTCGTCCTGACGCGGCCCGCCAGTCGGCCGATACTTTATAGTTCGGACGACATCTGCCGCGTATGTACGGGCGTCAGCGGTTGGCAGAGATGATCGCCGAACCGGAAATCACGGTCGTTCCGGGGGTTTACGACGGTATCAGTGCGCGACTCGTCGAGCAACAGGGCTTCGAGACGGGGTTCCTCTCCGGCGCCGGCGTCTCCAACAGCCGCCTCGCACAGCCGGACGTCGGCTTCCTCACGTTGCCGGACGTCGCCGACCAGTCGCGGGAGATCGCGGACGCGGTCGATATCCCGATCTGGGTCGACGCCGACACCGGCTACGGAAACGCGGTGAACGTCCATCGCACGGTCCGAAAGCTGGCGAACGCGGGCGCAGCGGCCGTCATGATCGAGGATCAGGAGTGGCCGAAGCGGTGTGGCCACATGGCGGGGAAGTCAGTCGTTCCGTTCGACGAGGCCGTCACGAAGATCGAAGCGGCGGCGGACGCACGCGACGAACACGCGCCGAACATGCTCCTGAAAGCGCGGACCGACGCGACCGAGCCGGACGGACTCGACGAGGCGATCAGGCGGTTGAACGCGTTCGCCGACGCCGGCGCCGACGTCGTCTTCGCGGACGCGCTCCGCTCGGCGGATGACATCCGTCGCGTCGCGGCCGACGTCGACGCCCCGCTGTCGGTCAACATGGGGTTCGGGGTTCGAAGCCGCCCGACGACGCCGCTGATCCCGGCCGCGCGTCTCGAGGAGATGGGGGTCGCGGTCGTCATCTATCCGCGGCTCATCACCGCTGCGGCGACCGCAGGAATGAAACGTGGGCTCGAGGAACTCGCGACGGCCGTCGAGACGCGCGAGGAGTACGAGGCACCGGACGCCGTCGTCGACTGGGACACCTACACGGACCTGATCGGGAAACCGGCCGTCGACGACCTCGAAGGGCGGTTCCGGGCGGACTCCGGCTGACCTCGCGAGCGGCCGGGGCGGGACCCCCCGATCCGGCACAACACCTACGCCGGGGGCACACGAACCCGCCGGCATGGTCGATCAATCGGTGCAGGGATCCGTTCGGGGCACCCTGCTCCGCGGCGGAACGAGCCGTGGGCTGTACGTGACACCCGACCGGTTGCCGCCGGCCGGCGAGCGGCGGGACGAGATTCTCGTCGAGCTGTTCGGAACGCCCGACCCGCTACAGATCGACGGCATCGGCGGCGGGAACTCCCACACGAGCAAGGTGATGATCGTCGACGAGTCCGACCGTCCGGACGCCGATATCGAGTACACGTTCGGCCAAGTCGGGATCGAGAACGCGACCGTCGACTGGTCGGGCAACTGCGGGAATCTGACGAGCGGCGTCGGCGTCTTCGCGCTGTTGTCGGGGCTCGCCAGCGCCGAGAGCCCGGAGACGGAGCTGTGCCTCTACAATACGAACACGGACACGTACGTCGATCAGGTCGTTCCGATCACCGACGGAGAACCGGCGGTCCACGGCGAGTACCACGTCGACGGAATTCCGGGGACGGGTGCGCGGATCGATTCGTACTTCCGGGACCCGGGTGGCTCCGTCACCGGCCAGCTACTGCCGACCGGCGAACGCCGCGAGACGGTCACGGTCGACGGCGAGGACTACCCCGTCTCCATCGTCGACGTCGCGAACCCCAACGTGTTCCTCAGGGCGCGCGATCTCGGGCTCGACGGCACGGAGCTTCCGGACGAGTTGGACGACCCGGACCTGCTGGACCGACTCGAACTGATACGGGGTGCAGCGTGCGAGCGACTCGGTCTCGTCGACGATAGACGCAATGCGGTCGACGAGCGACCGGCGATCCCACAGATCGCGCTGGTGTCCGACCCGCAGTCGTTCGGGACCGTCTCGGGCGGACGGGTGGACGACGACGACATCGACATCACGTCCCGTATCGTGACGACGGGGACGCCCCACCACTCCTACGCGACGACCGGCGCGATGTGCCTCGCCGCGGCGACCCGACTCGACGGGACGATCCCGGCCGAGTTCGTCCGCGGGACCGACGGACCGGACGTGACCATCGGCCACCCGAAGGGAACGATCACCATCGGCGTCGAGACGGCGACGCGCGCCGGCGAGACGACGGTCGAGCGTGTCCGCGTCGGTCGTACGGCCCGATTACTCGTCGACGGCAGACTGTTCTATCGCCACGTTCCCGGATGACGAGTTCCCGGGTTTCACACCCGCCGGAACACATTTAGCCACGGAATCCCGCGTGGTGATAGAAGATGCCGCGTGAAACGTTCACACGCAGGGGTTGGCTCGCGGTACTCGCCGGGGGAGTGACCGCGGGCTGTGGCGGGCGATCCGACGCGGGGCGAGACACGACGGCGACGACCACGCCGCCCCCGACGACCACGCGGGCGACGCCGACGGAGACGGCGACTCGTGCAGCGGCGACCGCCGGCGACGGGGAGATGGCCGCAGTCGACGAATCGTTCGAGCAGGGGCCGGGAACCTGTGCGCTGGCGGCGGACCCGATCCCCGACGGGACGTGGCCGATGGTCCACCGCGATCCGGCGGGGACGAACGCCTCGCCGACGGCCAACGGCCCGACCGGCTTCCCCCTCAACGAACGCTGGACCATGTCCGCGGTCGACGCGCAGGTCACCTTCCCGGTCGCGGACGAGAACTTCGTCTATCTGGTGGCGGCGGACCCCGACTCCGATCCGAGCGTGCCGACGGCGGCCGTGCTGTGTCACGACCCGCGACGCAACGGCGAGATCCAGTGGCGATACAAGATCGACGCCATGCCCATCGGTCCGCCGGTGGCCGCCGCAGGGCTGGTGTACGTCCCCTTCGGCCCCCGCGACGACGCCCGCGTCCTCGCCATCGACCGCACGAACGGGGAGTTGCGGAACACCTACGACCTCCCCGGCCGGTTCGTGGGCGAACTGGGCACGGCGGGCACCAGCCTCGTGATGCCGAGCGAGGACGCCTACCGCGTCGTCGATGCCCGAACCGGCGAGCACTGCTGGTCGTTCACGCCGAATCAGGTGCGCGACTCCGACCGCCGCGACCGGAAGATCCGTGCCGCGGCCGTCGGCGACGGCGTCGCCTACATCGGCACGGGCTACCCCGACGGCGAGCCGACGACCGAAATCGGCCACCTGTACGCAGTCGATCCGTCGGTCCCGGGGATGCGGTGGCACGTTCCGATGAGCGGCCCAGTGGGCCGCATCGCCGTCGCCGACGGCGTCGTCGTCGCGACGACGGGCGACGGCGTCGCCGGCTTCGCCCCACGGAGCGGCGAGGAACTGTGGACCGCCACCAGCGACGCGTCGGTCCGGCCGGCGACGCTCGCCGTGTCGGACGGCGTCGCCGTCTACGGGACGCGGCGGACGCTCCACGGCCTCGACGTGTCGAGCGGCGAGGAGCGCTGGTCGCTCCCCTTCGGCGTCCGGGGCGACGTGATCTTCGTCGGCGACGTGCTCTACGCCGTGGGCCGGAGCGATCCGACGAGCCAGCGCATCCTGCTCGCTGCCGTCGACGCGGCGTCCGGGCAACTCCGGTGGCAACAGGAGATTTACGACCCCATCGTCGACGTGATGGCCGCCAACGGCTACCTCTACAGCATCACGACCGACGGTCGCCTGTTCGCGTTCACGAGCATCTAGACGAACTCGACGGCGCCGCCCGGCCCGTTCGTGAGGTGAACCTCGAAGGGCATCGTGGCGAGGTCGGCCGTCACCAGATCCCAGTACTGCGCTGCGATAGCGTCGGGGTCGAGGTGTGTCGGCGGGTCGCCGGGGACCACGTCCGGCGGCCGGATCGAGCCGTCGAGGACGACGTGGGCGACGTGGACGCCCTCGGGGCCGAGTTCGCGCGCGAGCGACTGTGCCATCCCCCGGATCGCGAATTTGGTGGCGGAGAAGCCGAGCGCCCCCTCCTTCCCCCGGACCGAGGTGGTGGCGCCGGTGAAGACGACGGTGCCGGCCTCGTCGTCGCCGTCACCGTCGCTGCCGAGCATGTCCGCCACCGCTTCCTTCGCACACAGCAGGGCGCCGCGTGGCCCCGTCGCCAGCGCGTCGTCGAACTCGTCGACGGCGATGTCCAACCCCTTCCACGGCGTCCCGCTCGCGTTGTAGACGAGGACGTCCGTCGGCCCGAACGTCTCGCGGACGGTTTCGAACGCCGATTCGACCGCCTCGGCGTCGGTGAGATCGGTCGGGACGCCCAGCGCCTCCCCCTCGGCGTCGCCCAGTTCCGCGGCGAGCGAGTCGAGGTACGGTTCGGAACGGGCGAGCAGCGCGACCCGGCAGCCCTCGGCGGCGAATCGGCGGGCGACGGCGGCACCGAGGCCCGGGCCGACCCCGGCGACGACGGCGGTTCGTGTCATGGGTGGGGCGATGGTCGGCGCGGACAAAACGGTTCGGCCGCTCACGCCGCACCGGCGAGTCGCTCGCCCGCCGCGACGATCAACAGATCGAGGGCCGCGAAGCCCACGCCGGCGACGGCGCCGACCAGCGCCGACACGGGTGCCCCGACGAGGGCGAGCACCGCCACGAAGACGGGGTCGGGGAGGGCCACGGCCACGGCGACGAGGAGGACGAAGAGGAACCCGACGCCGGTGACGGCACCCCACGTCGCGGCCGGACGGATCGTCTCCCGGAGGCCGTCGAGTCGCGTCGCCGCCAGCCACCGCCCGTTCGTCCACCAGGTGAGCCCCCAGAGCGCGAGATAGAGGCCGAGGCCGGTGGCCGTGTGGACGCCCTGCAGGAGCGAGCCGAGGGCGTCGACGGCGTAGAGGATGGCGAGCGGAACGACCAGGAGGGTCGCGGCGTGAAACGACGCCAGCGCCCACCGCAGGAGGGGGTCGGGTGCGGGCGACGCCCCGTCCGCGGCCGGAGCGGACGTCCCATCGCCGTCAGCCATGCGCCATCACCGCCGCGAGGGCGACGAGGGTAGCGAAGGCGACGGCGGTGAGCGCGTAGCCGCGTTCGATGGTCCTCGTCGCCGGTGCGGGCGCGTCGCGAGCGGCCCGGACCGTCGCCGACCGGACCGCCGAGCCGACGAGGACGAGGACGAGGAGGCCGAGTTTGGCGAGCAACGCCGTGCCCCACCGGCCGCGAGGGATGGCGGGCGCGAGGGCGCCGAGGTTGCCGATGCCCGTCATCACGAGGGCGCCGAGTGCCCCCCAGAACGCGAACTCGTAGGTCGTCGCGACGGCGAGGGTCGTCTCGCTGTCGGCGACGCGGCTCACGCCCCACGCGAGGATGGCCCCGCCGAGGGCGACGGCCATCGCGAGGACGTGTAGCCAGCGGACGAACAGGTGGGTGGCGGCGGAGAGCGGGAGGGGGACCATACCGGGACCGACGCCGGTGAGGGACGTAGTTCCGTCGACCGGGCCGTTTTTGTCGCCGCCGGTGGTGGCTACGCGCATGAAGACGCCCGGCGGATCGGACGCGGCGAAGCGTCGCGCGGGTGAACACGCCGCCGAAGTCGTGACCGACGGCGACGTGGTGGGGTTGGGGACTGGCAGCACCGCCGCCCACGCCATCCGCGCGCTGGGCCGGGCGGTCGACGACGGTCTCGACGTGCGCGGCGTCGCCACCTCCTACGCCTCGCGTGACCTCGCCCGCGAGGTGGGGATACCGGTGGTCGGGCTCGATTCGGTCGAACGGATCGACGTGGCCATCGACGGGGCGGATCAGGTCGACGACGGCCTGGCGCTGATCAAGGGCGGCGGCGCGGCCCACGCCCGGGAGAAGGTGGTCGATTCGGCGGCGGACCGGTTCGTCGTCGTCGTCGACCCCTCGAAGGAGACGCCGGAACTGGACCGCCCGGTCCCGGTAGAGATACTCCCGGACGCGCGAGCGACGATCCGGCGAGCGCTCCGCGACCTGGGCGGGACGCCGACGCTCCGAACGGCCGAGCGCAAGGACGGACCCGTCGTGACGGACAACGGCAACCTCGTCCTCGACGCCGACTTCGGCACCGTCGCCGAGCCGAGAGCGCTGGCGACGGATCTCGCGACGATTCCGGGCGTCGTCGAACACGGGTTGTTCGTCGGGCTAGCCGACGAGGTACACGTCGGACGCGAGGACGGCGTGACGGTACGGCGCGCCGACGACCGATAGCGATAGCGGTCGCTCGACCGCTGAAAAAACGTGAGAAGTTGTCGAGCCGACTTACAGGTCGCGCGGCTGGACGGTCTTTCGGTCGTTCTGCTCGGCGCGACGGGCGGCGTCGGCGAGCAGTTCCTCGACTTCCTCGTCGAGGGCATCGTAGAAGTCCGAAGCGACGTTCTTGTCCTGGAGCGCTTCCTTGACAGCGGCTTTGACGATAAGGTCTGCCATACGACCTACACATACTGACCCTTATTAATAAGATTTCCCAAATCGGCCGCACGTACCGCCACAGGGGCCGTTCTCGCGCGTTTCGCCCCAGATATATAAATACTGGGGCCGGAAACCGACATCTACGAGTGTCTGATACGGTTTATTGTAAGTCCGCACCGGTGGTTCGCCGGACCGTCTCGGCGAACCACCGGCAAACAGTTACAATAATCCGTATGACGACCGGACGGGGCGTATGCGCGATATTCTCGACGCGGTGGCGAGCGGCGACCTCTCGCCGGCCGAGGCGGAAGCCCGACTCGTCGGGTACGCCACGACGGACGCGGGCCGGTTCGACGCCGCCCGCGAGCGTCGGCGAGGGATTCCGGAAGCGGTCCTCGCGGAGGGCAAGACACCGGCGGAGGTGGCGTCGATGGCCGAGACGGCACTGGAGACGACGGGGCGGGCGTTGATCACCCGGGCCGACGACGCCCACGTCGCCGCCGTCACCGACGGCCTGCCGGCCGACGCGACGGTCGACCACGACGAACGCGCCCGGACACTCGTCGTCCACGCGCCCGACTTCGACCCGCCGACCATCGACGCGACGGTGGCCGTCGTCACCGCGGGCACCTCCGACGCGGCGGCGGCGGGCGAGGCGGCGGCCCTCGCCCACGCCGTGGGGGCGACGGTCGAACGCGTCGACGACGTGGGCGTCGCCCACCTCGGCCGCATCGTCGACCACCTCGACACGCTCCGGGCGGCCGACGTGGCCGTCGTCGCCGCCGGGCGGGAGGGGGCGCTCCCGACGGTGGTCGCCGGCCTCGTCGACACGCCGGTGATCGGGTTGCCCGTCTCGACCGGCTACGGCCACGGCGGCGAGGGCGAGTCCGCACTCGCCAGCATGCTCCAGTCGTGTACGGTTCTCTCGACGGTCAACATCGACGACGGCTTCACCGCAGGCGCCCAGGCGGGACTGATCGCCCGGGCGATTGCGGGTGCGCGCTGCGGCTGAGAACCGACCGAATCAGCCCCTGAGACACAGTTTTTGGACGTTCGTAAACCGTACACGCACGCGCGCGATGCTCCTTTAGGTGTGTGTACCGTACACGGACTTGCCGGCACCGGTGGTAGCCGGTTCAATCATGGCACGCTGCGATCACTGCGGGTCACACGTCTCGGAGCGCTTCGCACGGGTGTTCGCCGACGCCAGTGGGCGAATCCTCGCCTGTCCAAGCTGCTCGGCCAACGCCGGTATCGCGGAGGCATCGAGGCGTCGCACCCCAAACGCGTAACCACTGCAGCGACGTTCGACCACCACGCGAAGCCGCCTTCCACGCACAGTTCGTGTCCGCTCGGTCGTCAGCCCCCGAACGGGCGCCCGTCTCCCCGATTCGCCACCGCAGTCCGGCGACTCGCCGCGGAACGGGCACACCGACGGCTGACGCCCGGCGACGCGGGAGGGCCACGGCGACGGCGGACGACAACCATTATACCGACGGCTCCGTCTCGACGGACGAGTGCACTACGTCTACGTCCTCGAGTGTGCGGACGGCACCTACTACACGGGCTACACGACGGACGTGGAGCGACGCGTGGCCGAACACGACGCCGGCGAGGGGGCGAAGTACACCCGCGGTCGGACGCCGGTCGAACTCGTCCACGTCGAGGAGTACGGCACACGGTCGGCGGCGATGAGCCGCGAACACGGCATCAAGTCGCTCTCGCGGCAGGAAAAAGAACGGCTGGTCGACGGCGCTACACGCGATTGATCTGGCGCACCTCGGCCGAGTCGCACTTCGAACACGTCGGCTCGTCGATGTCCGGGTCGGTGCGGAACGTCGCCCCACACGCGTCGCACCGATAGACGATGCGTTCGTCGGCGGTGAACACCCGTTTCAGGCTGTCTACGAGTGACATACGTCTCCCCCAGTTAAGAGCTACCGTGTCACATGGTAACACTCTTTCGCCGCAGCTTCGAAACTGGACGTTCGTCCAGCGCGACGACAGCGTCGCCCGGGACCGCCCGACGCCCACCTTTTTCTCGTCCGCCACGGAGGGGAGGATATGGACGCCATCTCCTTCGGCACCGACGGGTGGCGCGCCCGTCTCGACATCTTCACCGACGAGCGGGTGCGGATGGTCGGACAGGCCGTCGCGGACCACCTCGCCGACGCGGGCCACGACGCCCCGGTCGCCGTCGGCTACGACGCGCGGGCCACCTCCGAGGGGTTCGCGGAGTCGCTCGCGGACGTGCTGGCGGCCAACGGCTTCGACGCCCTGCTCCCCGAACGGGACTGCCCGACGCCGCTGGTCGCGTGGGCCGTCGTCGACCGCGACCTCTCGGGGGCGCTGATGGTCACCGCCTCCCACAACCCGCCCGAGTACAACGGCGTGAAGTTCATCCCGTCGGACGGCGCGCCGGCGCTCCCCGACGTGACCGACGACATCGAGGCGCGACTCGCCGAGCCGCGCGCGGACGGTCCCCGCGGCTCCGTCGAGCGGGTCGATTTCGTGACTCCCCACGCCGAACAGGTCCGCGAGCTCGTCGCCCCCGGCTGCGAGGGCCTGACCGTCGTCTACGACGCCATGCACGGAAGCGGTCGGGGCGTCACCGACGCCCTCCTCGAATCCGCGGGGGCGACGGTGATCCGGCGGCGCTGCGACCGGGACACGTCCTTCGGGGGCACACCGCCCGAGCCGAGCGCCGAACATCTCACGGGCCTCGTCGACGCCGTGGCGGCCCACGACGCCGACCTCGGCATCGCGAACGACGGCGACGCCGACCGCCTCGCCCTCGTCACGCCGGACCGGGGCTTCCTCGACGAGAACCTGTTTTTCGCCGCCGTCTACGACGAACTGCTCGACGACGACTCGGGACCGGCGGTGCGCACCGTCTCGACCACCTTCCTGATCGATCGGATCGCCGCCGCCCACGACGAGGACGTGATCGAGACGGCGGTCGGGTTCAAGTGGGTCGCGGAGGCGATGGTCGACGCGGACGCCCTGATGGGCGGCGAGGAGTCCGGGGGCTTCTCGATCCGCGGGCACGTCCCCGAGAAGGACGGCGTGTTGATGGCGGCGCTCGCGGCCGACGCCGCCGCGACGGAGTCGCTCGACGACCGGGTCGACCGCCTGCTCGACGAACACGGCGACATCGTCGCCGACAAGGTGAGCGTGGACTGTCCGGACGACCGCAAGGCGGGCGTGATCGACGCCCTCGGCGACGCCATCCCCGACCGCGTGGCCGGCGAGGCGGTCGAGGACGTCGTCACGCTCGACGGCTTCAAACTCCTCCTGACCGATGGCTCGTGGCTCCTCGTCCGCCCCAGCGGCACCGAGCCGAAGATGCGGGTGTACGCCGAGGCCGGGAGCCGTGACCGGGTCGACGACCTGCTCGACGAGGGGCGGGCGCTGGTCGCCGAGTTGGTCTGACGCCCCCGCCCGAAGGCTTTACACGCGACTCCCCGTACCGCCGGGGCGATGACGTCGCTCCGGTCGCTGCTCGTCCGCCGGCGCGTCGACGCGGGCGCGGCGTGGGGCGTCACCGCGACCCTCCCCGTGGCCGCCGTCGTCCTCCTCCGGCGCGGTGAGCCGGACTGGGCGGTCTTCGCGGTGCTCGTCGCGGGCGTCGCGGTGCTCGCGGGCGACCCGGGGGTCACGGTCCCCGCCGAACTCCTGGCGCTGTCCGCCGCCCCGTTCGTGGTCAGGGCGGCCGGGCTGCTCCCGGGCGTGACGGCCTTCTTCGCGGCGGCGGCGCTGACGCTTCTCGTCGTCGTCGTCCTCGACGTGTTCACCTCGCTGTCGATGACCCCCCGGTTCGCCGCCGTCTTCGTCGTCGTCGCGACGATGGCCGTCGCCGGCCTCTACACGGCGTTCGGGTGGTACGACAGCGTCGCCCACGCGCTGTCGGCGTCGCTGGTCGCCGGCGGGGGCTACGCCGTCGCTCGGGGCGTCGAGCGTCACTCCCGGAGCGTCGACTTCGACCGGCGGTTCCGGGCCGCGTTCGTCGTCCTGTTCGTCCTCGCGGTCGGCGTCGGCTGGGAGATTCTGGAGTTCGCCAGCGGCGGCCTCGCGGCGGTCGTCGGCGGCGAGGCGCTCCTCGCGCAGTACGGCACCGCGGACATCGTCAACGACCTCGTGTTCAACGCCGTCGGCGCCGTCGTCGTCGCGGCCGGGAGCACCGCCCGCTTCGAGACGCTCGCCGGCCGCCTCGTCGGCCGTCTCGACGCCGTCGTCCACGGCGGCGAGTGACGCCGGCGCGGAAGTCGACATTTCCATAGTCCTCCGCGACCGAGTGCAACGTATGACCGCGACCGTCGGTCGACGGGAGGTGCGGACGTGAGCGAAGCCTACGACCCGCTCGCGCGGGTCCGTCGGCTCCTCCTCGCGGAGACGGCCGCCATCCGGTGGTGGAGTCTCGTCCTCGCCGCCGAACTCGCCCTCGTCACCGCGTACCTCGCCGTCACCCCGACTGTGACCGTTGTCGAACCTCGCTACGTCGTGTATCCGTTCCTCTGGATCAACGTCGGTGTGTGGGCGATGATTCGGACGAAGACGCCGAGTGTCGACCGTCGGCAGTGGGCCGTGGCAACCGCAGTAGCCGTCGGCTATCTGCTGGTCCTGTTCGTCGCGGCCGGCACCCTCCAACTCGGGATCAGCGAACCGCTCAACGGTGGTGCGGTTGCCTCGATTCACTGGAACATTCCCGGGTTGGGTCCAATCGTCGTCTACGGCACTCCGCGGATCCGCCTCTCGATCATTCCGTTCAAAGTGGTGGGCTACGTCGCCATGACCTACCTCGTCTACGCCCGCCTGCTCGACGCGACGCGGGCGGTGCTCTCGGGCGTCCTCGGTCTCGTCTCCTGTGTCGGCTGTACGTTCTCCATCCTCCTCCCCCTGCTCGGCGCCACCGCGCTGTTCGGGTCGACGCTAACCGGCCTCGCCTGGGACCTCTCGACTGCCGTCTTCCTGCTCACCGTCGCCCTCCTCTACTGGGCGGACGAGGTGGGCGTCGCCGTCTCGCGGCGGCTTCCCTAACGTCCCGCGGAGCCGACCGTCGCCGTCCCCGACCGCCTCGATGTCGAACCCCAGCGACTCGTAGAACGGACGCACGTCGGGGTCGAACGCGGCGACGAGGCAGCTGCGCGTCTCCAGGGCCGCGGCGATCAGCGCGCTCCCGACCCCCCGGTCGCGGTGGCGGCGCCGGGTCGCCACGGCGGTCACCCGGTCGCCGTCGCGGACGAGGGCGCCGACGGGGCGGCCGTCCACTATCGCCACCAGCACCTCGTCGTCGTCGATTCGCTCGCGCACCGTCGCCGCGTCGACGGCGAGCATCGCGCCGTCCAGAATTCGCATTACGTCGAGGTGATCGGCCGCGTCGGCAGCGCGAATCCGGATCGACCGTCGATCCGGTGCGCCCCCTTTCACCAGGCGGAGGACGCGCACCCGATCCGCGTCGACCGGACGGTCCTCGGGGACGGGCGCGTCGTCGACGAGGACCGTCGCCTCGTGGGAGCTGAATCCGAGGGCGGCGAGCACGTCGCCGTAGGTGGCGTCGGACGCGAGGTCGACCTCCTCGACACCCTCGCCGACCACCTCGGCGCGGACCGTGGGCATGGCTGGGGGAAGTCGGGCGAGGGGCCTGAACCTTCGGATCGGCGCGCGAGTTTTGCCCGTCGAGCCGTACGGTCGGGTATGCGCCTCCGGAACCGGGACGGGACGGCCGTCGACGCGGTGCCCTTCCTCGTCGTGACGGCGATGGCCGGCCTCGTCTGCTTCTCCTTCGGCCCCATCTACGCCATCGCCATCGGCCTGTCGGGACCGGCGGTGTTCGGCCTGCCGACCGTCGCCTGTCTCGCCGCCGTCGCCGTGGCGTATCACCGCCTCGTCTACACCGCCCACCCGGAACTGCGAGGCGAGCTGTCGCCAGAGCAGCGCATCAAGGGCCTGCTGTACGCCGCGCTCGTGGGGGCTGCGGTCCTCGTTGCCCTCTCCCTCCCGCTTTTGGTGCGGTGACGCGAAGACCCGACGATGCGCGAGGTGGAAGTCTCACGGTTCGTCCGAGCGACGCCGACGGCGGTCGAACGCGTCCTGACACCAGCGACGGTCGTCGAGAGCGAAGGGAGCTTCACCGTCCGCGACGTGACCGACGGGGCGGACGGGACGCTCGTCACCGCCGGCGCGCGGGGGCTGGAACTCACGCTCCGGTTCGAGGAGCGGGCGGACGGCCTCCACTACACCCAGGCGGGGTCGGCGGGGCCGTTCGACGCCATGACGACCGATCTGATCGTCACGGCCGAAAACGAGGGATCACGCGTCACGGCTCGGTCGGCGGTGAGCCTCGGCCTCCCCGTCCCGGCGCTGACCGATCGGATCGCGACGTGGAAGCGCCGGGGGGAGCTGGAACGCCTGCTGGACGCACTCGCGGAGGCGGCGACCTGAAGTAGTCGCCGCCCGAGTGACGACCATGGACTGGCGTGACCTCGTGACCATTACCCTCGCCGGCGTCCTCGGGATGGTCGGCGGCGTCTTCGGCCCGGTCGGCATCGCCGCCGGCGTCGTCGTCGGGGCGGCCGTCGGCGCCCGGTGGGGCGCACGCTCCGACCGGATCGCCGCCCTCGAAGACCGGGTGTCGGCCGTGGAGTCCGAAGCGACGGACGAGGACGCCTGATACCGATTATTGTAACTGTTTACCAGTGGTTCGCCGAGACGGTCCGGCAAACTACTGGTACTGACTTACAATAAACCGTACGACCGTCGCGGCCGTGCGCCGCGGGCGGACAGCCGACCGAGACTTTACCCGTCGGCGCGTGAACCGTTCGGTATGGGACTGTTGAACACGATTACGGACACCCTGAAGGCCTCGTCCTCGTCTTCGAACCGGGGGAGCGGCGCGGGCGAGTCGAAGGGCGCGTACTGGTGTCACGACTGTAGTGAACGGATTCTCGACACCGACGTCGAGGGCGACGACGCGCCGACGTGTCCGGCCTGTGGCGACGAGATGGAGTTCGAGCGCTCGCCCGGATCGACCGGGTGTGCCTGTTAGGGCTCGGTCACGACCAGTTCCTCGCCCGCCTCGGTCGGAAACGCGTTCCCGAAGCCGTCCCAGTCGGCCGCCATCTCGTCGTCGGTGAGCAGACAGTCGTCGAGCGCCGCGATCAGCGCGTCGTCGTCCATCCCCCGGCCGATGAAGACGAGTTCCGTCCGCCGATCACCCCACTCCTCGTCCCACTCCAGGTTCGAGCGGTTGCGCCGGTAGGCGTCCTGTTCGAACTCGGGGAGGCTGGCGATCCAGGGGCCGGCGACCTCCACCCGAACCGAGGGGCCAGCCTGCCCCATCGTGTAGGAGCAGTCGGCACCGGTGGCGATCCAGCAGGTGCCCTTCGAGCGGACGACTGCGGGGGGCAGGTCGGCGAGCAGGGAGCGGAGTCGGGCGGGATGGAACGGGCGCCGGCGACGGTAGGTGAAGGAGGTGACGCCGTAGACGGCCTCGGGGTGGGCGTGGGCGTCGTGGTCGTGTGCGTGGTCGGCGTGGTCGTGTGCGTGGTCGGCGTGGTCGTGCGCGTGGTCGTCGTCGTGGTCGTCCCCCTCCAGCGCCCGCTTCCACCCCGCCTCGTCGGCGGTGGCGGGGTCGTACCGTCGTTCGAGGACGACGCCCGGATCGACCCGGCTGTGTTCGGTGCGGACCACCTCGGCGTCGGGGCGGAGCGCCCGCACCATCTCCTCGACGGCGTCGAGTTCGTCGGGTGTCACGAGGTCCGTCTTGTTGAGGACGACGAGGTTCGCGAACTCGACGCCCTCGACGAGGAGGTCGGAGAGGGGGCGGGTGTCGTCGTCGCCGGTGCCACGGCGGGCTGCGACCCCCTCGTCGCCGAAGGCGTCGTGGAACTGGCGGGCGTCGACGACGGAGACGACAGAGGCCACGTCGTAGCGGGCGGCGGCTTGCGACCCCGTGGTGAAGAGGCGAGCGACGGGCCGGGGTTCGGAGATGCCCGACGCCTCGACGACGAGGTGGTCGAAGCCCCGTTCCCGGGCGAGGCGGACGACGGCGGTTTCGAGGTCGTCCCGGAGTTCACAGCAGATACAGCCGTTCGAGAGTTCGGCCACGCCGCCGTCGACGGCGAGGTCCGTGTTCCCGCTCACGAGGTCGGCGTCGACGTTGATGTCGCCCATGTCGTTGACGAGGACGGCGATGTCGCGGTCGCCCGCCCCGGCGAGGAGGTGGTTGAGCAGCGTCGTCTTGCCGGCGCCGAGGCTCCCGCTCAGGATGGTGACGGGGATGGCGTCGCGGTCGCGAGACATGGGTGAGGACAGGGCGTCGACGCCCCTTAACCCCGCGGACGTGCGCCGGCGACGGGCGACCGACGACACGCTTTTGCCCACGCCGCGGGGAAACGGGGCATGGACCTCGCGGAACGGATCGAGCGGTTCCGGCGGGTGGCCGAGGAGTGGCTCCGCGGCCTGTATCACGGGCTGATCTCCCACCCCGCCTACGAGAAAATCGAGAAGGAGGCCGAGGATCGGGAGGATACGTTCATGCTCGCCTGCTTCCCCGACGCCTTCGGCATCCCGAGCCCGGTGTCGTACTACACCGCCGAACTCCTACCCTACCTCGAAGACGAGTTCGAGGCGTGGGAGCGTCGGATGTGGAATCGGGGGTCGCTCCTGGAGCGCAAGGGCGAGCAGTACCACTTCTGATGGACCGCTTCGTCTTCTTCGGCGGCAAGGGCGGCGTCGGCAAGACCACGATGTCGAGCGCCTACGGCCTGAAGTGTGCGCGGGCGGGACTGGAGACGCTGGTCGTCTCGACCGACCCCGCCCACAGCACCGCCGACGTGTTCGATCAGGAGTTCTCCGACGATCCCCGATCGGTCGAGGGGGTCGAGGGACTGAGCGTCATGGAGATCGACCCCGACGAGGAACTCGAACGACACCTGATGGAGACGAAACGCGCCCTCGGCGATCAGGTGAGCGCGGCGATGGTCAACGAGATCGACCGCCAGATCGAGATGGCCCACCAGACCCCGGGGGCGTACGAGGCGGCGCTGTTCGACCGCTTCATCGACGTGATGCGTGATCCCGACCCCTACGACCGGATCGTCTTCGACACCTCGCCCACGGGCGGGACCCTGCGGCTGCTGAGCCTCCCCGAGTTCCTGGCGGGGTGGGTCGACCGCCTCCTCCACAAGCGCAAACAGAGCGTCAAGCTGTACGAACGGGCGGCCATCGGTAACCAGGAACCGCGACGGCTGATGGACGGCGACCCGATCATCGCCCGCCTGCAGGAGCGCAAGGAGGGCTTCGAGTTCGCGAAAGAGACCCTGCAAGAGGAGGCCGCGTTCTTCCTCGTCGTCAACCCGGACGAACTGTCGATCCGGGAGACGCGACGGGCGGTCGACGGCCTCGCGGACCACGGCCTTCGAGTCGAGGGGTTGGCGGTGAACAAACTGACGCCGTCGCCGGACGACGACGAGGACGGCCGCGGGGCCCGGTATCTCCGCGACCGGGTCGCGACCGAGCGGGACCGACTCCGGGAACTCCACGAGACGTTCGAACAGCCGGTGATCGCGGAGGTGGAGACTCGGGTCCGGGAAGTGAAAGGATCGCTACTCGACGAGGTGGCCGCCGAACTCGACGTGGCGGTGTCGCCGGAGTAACGCGCGTGTGCGCCGCGCGGGCAGATGCCCAACGTTTAAATAATAATTTTTCGTGACTTCGAGTTGGGTCACACACACATGGTACAGGCTATTACAGTGGTGGTACTCACGCTCGTGTCGTTCACGGTCGCGTATCTCGGGTACTCGCGGTACCTGTCACAGTTCGTCGACCTGGACGACGAGCGTGAGACGCCAGCACACAAGTATCGGGACGGGCAGGAGTACGTCCCGTCGAAGAAGCCGGTGTTGTTGGGGCATCACTATTCGAGCATCGCGGGGGGAGCACCGATCGTCGGCCCGATCACGGCGACCGTGGTCTGGGGTTGGGTGCCGGCGTTCCTGTGGGTCGCCATCGGCAACCCACTGTTCGGCTCCGTCCACGACTTCATGGCGCTGACGGCGAGCATGCGCCACGAGGGGAAGTCGATCGGCTACATCATCGGGGAGTACGTCGGCGAACGCGGCAAGGACATGATCCTCTGGTTCGCGTTCCTGACGATCGTCCTCGTGGTCGCCGTGTTCGGCCTCGTGATCGCGTTGGTGTTCAACGCGTACCCACAGGCCGCGACGGCGTCGCTCGTCTACATCCTGCTGGCGCTCGTGTTCGGCGTGTATCTCTACCAACTCGACCTCCCGTTCCTGCCGGGGACGCTCGCGTTCGTCGCGGCCGTCTTCGCCGGCGTCTGGGTCGGCGTCCAGTACCCGCTCGCGCTGGTGCCGGGCGACTACCCCGCGGGCACCATCGTCCTCCTGTCGGGAAGCCCGCTCCCGCCGGTGCTCGGCAGCGTCAACATCGCGACGTGGATTCCGGTGATCCTCGTCTACGGCTTCATCGCCAGCGTCCTGCCGGTCTGGGTGCTGCTCCAGCCGCGTGACTTCCTCACGTCCAGCCTGCTGTACGCGGGCGTCGGCGGGACGCTGCTTGCGGTCATCGTCGGGACGTTCACCGGCGGCGCGTCCCAGCTCGTCATCGACGCCCCCGCGTTCGCCGGGTTCTGGGGCGGCGCGCTGGTGGACACGACGCTCCCACTCTTCCCGCTTCTCTTCGTCACTATCGCCTGCGGGACGATCAGCGGCTTCCACTCCCTGGTCTCCTCGGGGACGACGGCCAAACAGCTCGACAAGGAGACCGACGCCCGCACCATCGGGTACGGCGGTATGCTCGGGGAGGGCCTGCTCGCCACCGTCGCCATCGTCACCGTCGCGGTGTACACGCAGGTGCCGACCGGCGGCGGTATCGGCCTCGCCCTGCCCAACTTCGCGTCCGGCGGGGGGCTCATCCTCAACGTCGGCTTCGGCATCCCGGAGAGCATCGCCGCACCCTTTATGGGGCTCGTCCTCGTGAGCTTCCTGCTCACCAGCACGGACACCGCGGTCCGGCTGGGTCGGTACATGGTCGAGGAACTCGTCGGGACGCCCGAGACGCAGGTGCAGGAGGTGGCGGCCAACCGCTACGTCAACGCCTTCCTGCAGGTGGCGCCGGCGTACGTCCTCGTCGCCTCCGGTCGGTGGGCCGACCTCTGGCCCCTGTTCGGCGGCGCGAATCAGACGCTCGCGGCGCTCGCCTTGCTCGTCGCGACCATCTGGCTCGCCAACTGGGACGACCAGAAACAGCTCATCTCCACCGGCGCGCCGATGGCGTTCATGTTCGTCATCACCACGACGGCCTTGCTGTATCTCGCCTTCTACCAGAACCTCTATCAGAAGTTCATCCAGGGCAACTGGGCCGGCGGCGGGACGACCGTCGAGATGGCCTCTGCCGGCGTCCAGATCGTGATCGCACTGGTGCTCGTCTGGCTGGCGTTGTCGCTCGCCTACATGGGCATCAGCAACATCCGACAGGTCCGTGGCACGAGTGCGGCCGTCGCCGACGGCGGCGAACCCACGGACGACGACTGAGCGGCGACTACCCTTTTTCGTGACGCACCGCCCCGAGAAGTCGGGGGAGCGACGCGTCGACACCGCGCGGGGCGATGGCGGCCACCGTCACGTAGTCGTCGCCGTGGGCGACCGTGACGAGAGCGGCAGCGACGGGGCGGTCGGTGCCGTTGACCCGTGCCGTCCCCCGATACCGGGTGAGCGTCGCCTCGCTCCCGAGCACCGTCACCGACCGCTCGCCCGCCGTCGAGCGGACGCGCACGTCGGCGTAGACGGGTTGGGCGCGGGCGAGTCGGTCGGCGGGTGACAGGCCGGCCGCCGGGTCCTTCCGCAGGTCGGCGTTCTCGAAGGGTTTCACGCTCGGGACCGCGTGGAGCCCGACGACCACGGGACCGTCCGGCGTCGACCGGGCGTACACCCGACGGGCGGTCGTCGCCCGCACGTCGCGGGTGGTTTGGAGCGTCACGTCCCCCTCGATGCGGGCCGTGACCGTCGCGTTCAACCACGGCGCGTCGGCGCGGCGTTCGGCGTAGCCCGTCGCCGAGAGGACGGCTGGATCGAGCGTCGCCGGCGCCGCAGTCGCGTGGAGCGGGGGGTCGGGGGTCGGCGTCGCGCCGCCGCCGGCCCCCGCACAGCCGGCGAGGACGACGAGGGCGAGGACGGGGAGCACACGCCGGAACATGCGCACATCTCGACGGGCGCGGTCCTTCAGTGTCGCGTCGGTCGTGTGCGGCGAGTGGACGACCGTCGGCGGCGGGCTACCCCAACAGCCGGCGCTTGAGCCGTTCGAGCGGGCCGGGGGCGTCGGCGTCGATGGGGCGCCAGACGGTGAGCGCGTCGCCCACGTCGGCGCGCTGGCTCGTCACCACGTCCTCCCGCTCCGGCGCGACGACCGCGAGGTGGGTCTCGTAGTAGCCGTTGTAGCCGTACTTGAGCATGTTCCGGTCGGAGAAGCCGGCGACGAACTCGCGCACGTCGTCGGGAACGGTGGGGACGACGACGACGAACGTAAACTCCGTGGCGTAGTGTTCCTCGTCGGCCTCGATCCAGCGGTCGGCGAGGTCGGCGGCGAGGGCGACGAGGCGTTCGAGCGTCGCAACGCGAACGCCGTCGGCGCGGCGGAGAAACAGGTGTTCGTACGACTCGTGGTGGCCGTAGGTGATGGCGGGATGGAAGAACTTCTTCTGGGTGTGGATCTCCAGACGGCCGTAGAGGTCGAACGACTCGGCGTCGACCCGGTAGTCGCGCTCGAGGTCGTAGTTGAACATCAGGCGGTCGCTGACCCGGTCGACGTACTCGTCGTCCCAGTGGGGGACGTCGTCGGGCACGTCGCCGTCGGCGTCCGCGTCGACGCCCGTCTCCGCGCCGCCGCTCGGCACCCCGTCGTCGCTCACGAGTCCGGATCGTACGCGTGGACGTCGCCGTCGATTGCCGGCGCCCCGATGGCGACGACGTCGACGGGTTCCTCGGCGTCCTCGGGGTTGTACGCGAACTGGGGGCTGTCGGGCTCGACGGTGAGTAACGTATCCGGCCCGGCCTCCAAGTCGCCCTCCGGCGTCTTCACGTGGAGCGTGCCCGAGAGGACGTAGAACGCCTCCTCCTGTTCGTCGTGGTAGTGGTAGGCGAGCGGCAGTTCCTCACCCGGTTCGGCCGTGTAGCGGTTGATGGCCATGTTGGTGAGGCCGGCGAGGTCGGATAGCGACCGGCGCGTGCAGGGGCGGTCGGGATCCGGCTCGACTTCGTCGGTGTCGACGACGTGGTAACCCATATCCGTCCACTGAACGGGCGGGACAAAAAGCTCGTCGTCACCGGCACGGCAAGGTTTAATCCGCCCGTAGCCGTACACGCAGGTACGATGGGTGGCAAAGAAACCGAAACCTGCGGCCGATGTGCCATGAGCTCGGTCGTCGGCGTGGCCTCGGCGGACGACGAGGGCGACGAACGGGACCCGTATGCGGGCGCCCGCATCGAGGTGGACGAGCGGCAGCTTCGCGCCGTCTCGCCGGCGGCGTGGCTCGCGCGGGTCAAGCGTCGGATCGACGAGTACGCGACCCGACTCACGTACGGCCGGTAGCGCGGAACCGTTTTGTACGCTGGGACCATGGAGGCCTGACAAGCGATGGAAGAGAGCGTGTCCGGCTTCAAATGCCGGGGAACGTGGGCGGATATCGTCGAGCACGGCGAGCGGATAACGCGCGCGCTCCGCGAGGCCGGAGCCGACGGCGAGGCGTTCGAGGAGTGGGACGAGTGGCGACCCAAATCCCACGAACGCCTCGGTGAGGACGTGAGCGAAAAGACCGCCGAACAGGCGAGCGTCGACGAGGGTGAAGGCGAGAAAGCCGGGAAAGAGCCCGACGAGGACCTGCGAACGGCCGGCGAAAAGCTCTCCGAGTCCTACGAACGCGTCGAGAAGGGGGACAACGAGGGGGCGGTCGAGCGCTGGCAGGACTCGATCAACTACGTCGCCCGCGCCGCCGACTCCGCCGGCCGGAAGGCGCTCCGGGCCGTCGAGGACACGGTGTATCGGAAGGTGATGACCCAGCTCGCCCCCTACTACTTCGACAACGAACTCGTGAGCGCGAACGTCCAGAAGACGGCCCGCGGCGGCGACGAAGACCAGTTCATCTTCGAGGTGAACGTCAACGACGACGAGGTCAAGGCGGTCGTGAGCGACCGGCTCGCCGACTACGAGGACCGAGTGGACCGCTGGCACGTCGACACCGAGAAGGAAACCGAGGTGGCGGAAGTCGTCGAGGGCGTCGAACCGCCGCCAAACGGCGGCGAATCGAAGTCGACGACGAACTAGACGCCACACCTTTCTCGCCGCCGCGTCTATCACGCCGCATGCACGTCGAGTTCGACCGCGACACCTGTATCGGAATGTTCCAGTGTACCGACGAGTGGGACGCGTTCGAGGAGAACCGCGACGACGGGAAGGCCGACCTCGCGGAGAGTGAGGAGACCGAACCCGACGTCTTCGTCCGCGAGGTGCCCGACGGGGCGGAACTCGACGCCGAGTTCGCCGCCCGCACCTGTCCGGTCGACGCCATCCGCCTGTACGACGACGACGGCGAGCAGATCGTCTAGCGGGGCCGGCGACCGCGGCTCCGTGGCGAACGGGCCGGCCGGATCGTGCCGTCGCTCTCCGAGGCTCCGAGACGCGAGATCACTTTCACCGCGGTTCGCCAACCCTTAACCACGACGACGACGAATCGGGCGTAATGGCGGCCACCGACGACGGGCAGGCGTACGTCGATCATCCGCTGCTCGAACCGGGCTTCATCGAACAGCGACGGTACCAGCTCCAGCTCGCGGCCGACGCCCGCGAGTCGCATACGCTGGTCTGTCTGCCCACCGGCCTGGGCAAGACGACTGTGAGCCTGCTCGTGACCGCCGACCGCCTGCACGAGGTGGGCGGCACGGCGCTCTTTCTCGCGCCGACGAAACCGCTCGTCCAGCAACACGCCGACTTCTACCGCGAGGCCCTCTCGATTCCCGACGACGAGATTACGGTCTTTACCGGCGAGGTGCGGCCGGACGACCGGGCCGCGCTGTGGGCGGAGAGTCGCATCGTCATCGCGACGCCGCAGGTGGTCGAGAACGACCTGATCGGCGGTCGGATCTCCCTGTCGGACGTGACCCACCTGACCTTCGACGAGTGTCACCGCGCCACCGGCGACTACGCCTACGTCTACATCGCGGAGCGCTACCACGCCGACGCCGAGGCGCCGCTCGTCACCGGCATGAGCGCCTCACCCGGCGGCGACGAGGAGGCCATCCTCACCGTCTGTGAGAACCTCGGCCTGAGCGAGGTGGCGGTGATGACCGAGGACGACGCCGACGTGGCCGACTACACCCACGACACCGAGGTGGAGTGGGAGCGGGTAACCCTGCCCGAACCGGTACTGGAGATCAGGGACGCCATCAACGAGGTCATCACCGACCGGCTGTCGCAGTTGAAGGACCTCGGCGTCACCAACAAGACGAGCCCCGACCTCTCCCAGCGCGACCTCAATTCGATGCGTGGGCAGTTACAGGACCTCATCGACGCCGACCAGTCGGAGGGGTACGAGGGGATGTCGATCCACGCGGAGGTGATGAAGCTCCGTCGTGCCGTGGAACTCGCGGAGACGCAGTCGGTGGAGTCGCTTCGCCGTTACTTCGAACGCCAGCGCAACGCCGCGCGCGCCTCCGGGGCGCCGAAGGCGAGCCAACGGCTCGTCTCGGAGCCGAAGGTTCGGGAGGCGATGCGGAAGGCCGAGGCGTTCGACGACCTACACCCCAAGTTCCGACAGACGCGCGTCCTCCTCGCTCAGACCCTCGGAATCGGCGGCGGCGAGCGCGTCATCGTCTTCACCGAATCCCGCGACACCGCCGAGGCGCTGACCGACTTCCTGAGCGAGAGCTTCGACACCCGGCGGTTCGTCGGGCAGGGCGACAAGGAAGGCTCGGACGGGATGACCCAGACCGAACAGGGCGAGACGCTCGACGCCTTTCGAAACGGCGAGTTCGAGGTGCTGGTCTCCACCTCCGTCGCGGAGGAGGGCCTGGACGTGCCCGAGGTGGACCTCGTCCTCTTCTACGAACCCGTCCCCACCGCGATCCGGTCGATCCAGCGGAAGGGGCGGACGGGCCGACAGGACGAGGGGCGGGTGATCGTCCTGATGGCCGAGGACACCCGCGACGAGGCCTTCTTCTGGATCTCCCGGCGGCGCGAACAGGAGATGGAGGACGAACTGAAGGAACTGAAAGGCGTCGCCGACGAGGTGGAGGCGGAACTCGACGACTCCCAGACGGCACTAGACTCGTTCGACGGCGCAGCGAGTGCTGACGTCGAGACGAACGGCGACACGGCGACCGAAGCGGACGGTGGCGCGGCGGCGCAACCGGGGCTGGCGGATTTCGGGACGGCGACCGAGGACGGCGACGCGGAGGCGACCGACGAGAACGGGGACGCCGAGACGGACGACGCCGTCGTCGCCACCGCGGGGACGGAGGAAGACGACGAGGTGGAGATCGTCGTCGACCAGCGCGAACTCGACTCGGCCATCGCGCGTGACCTCTCGACCCGCGAGGGGATGGCGACGCGGCTGGAGACGCTCGCGGTGGGCGACTACGTCGTCTCGGACCGCGTCGCAATCGAGCGCAAGACCGTCTCCGACTTCCTCGACACCCTCACCGGCGGCGACCGCTCGCTGTTCGAACAGGTGGGCGACCTCTCCCGACACTACGCCCGCCCGGTCGTCCTGATCGAGGGCGACGGCCTCTACGAGGAGCGCAACGTCCACCCCGACGCCATCCGGGGCGCACTGGCGTCGCTCACCGTCGATTTCGGCGTGAGCGTCCTGCGGACGGAGGACGAGGGCGACACCGCGGACCTCCTCGCGGTGCTCGCCGGCCGGGAGCAGACGACCCGCGACCGCGCCGTGAGCGTCCACGGGGAGAAGAGTTCGAAGACTCTAGCCGAACAGCAGGAGTACGTCGTCGGCGCCATCGCCGACATCGGCCCGGTGACGGCGCGGTCGCTGCTCGAACACTTCGGGAGCGTCGAGGCCGTGATGACGGCCCGCGAGGAGGATCTGCTGGCGGTCGACGGGGTCGGCGAGGTCACCGCCGACCGTATCCGCGACGTGGTGGGCAGCGAGTACCGCTAACGCTCCAGCGCCGAGAGCGTCTCCGCCGCCTCGCGGGCGGCGGCGAGGAACTCCTGTGCCCGCCGCGGGTCGTCCGTCTCCTCGGCCGCCTGCGCGTACCGAAGGAGCGTCCGCGAGAGCGACGCACGCGCGTCGTCGAGCGGAGCGGCGGCGGAACGCGACGACGGGGGCGGAGACAGCGTCGTGTCCGACTCCGCGGCCGGCGCACGACCCTGTCCGTCACTCGCGTCGTCGCCGGACTCGGGTGAGGCGCGGCGGTCGGGCGTCGTGGCTTCGGGCGCCGGCGTCGCATCGGCGTCCGCCTCCGTCCCGGCGGCGGTCGGGGCGGGATCGGGGTCGGCGGTCGCCTCCTGCGCGGCCGCCCCCTTCCCGTCTGCCGCCTGACACGTCGGGCAGAACTCCTGGCCGTCGTGGCGGAAGATGGGGTCGCCACAGGTGTCGCAGTGGCTGTTGGTCATCGTCGCCCCCTTGAGGAGCAGTTCGCTCATCCGCTGCGTGCTCGCGCGCTTCTCCTGGTCCTGTTCGTACTTCTCCCGGAGACGCTCGCGCTCGGCCTCCTCGTCGAACCCGCTCATGGGAGGGACAAGGCGGTCGGGGTCGAAAAACCCCACGGGGTCGGGACGCGATTTTCGACGGTCGTCGAGCGGTCGTACGCCGACTGCGGGCTGAATACGGGGCTTCCGAAGCGTTTAATCGGAATCCGCCGCCATCGATACGTGATATGACGAAAGTGAGCGTCATCGGCGCGGCAGGGACCGTCGGGGCCGCGGCAGGGTACAACATCGCGCTCCGCGACATCGCGGACGAACTCGTCTTCGTCGACATTCCGGACATGGAGGCCGAGACGGTGGGACAGGCCGCCGACACGAACCACGGCATCGCCTACGACTCCAACACCGTCGTCCGGCAGGGCGGCTACGAGGCGACCGAGGGCTCGGACGTGGTGGTCATCACGGCCGGCATCCCCCGCAAACCCGGCCAGACCCGCATCGACCTCGCGGGCGACAACGCGCCGATCATGGAGGACATCGGCTCCTCCATCGCCGAGTACAACGATGACTTCGTCTCCATCACCACCTCGAACCCGGTGGACCTCCTCAACCGCCACCTCTACGAGACGGGCGACCGGGATCGGCACTCGGTGATCGGGTTCGGCGGTCGTCTGGACTCCGCGCGCTTCCGCTACGTCCTCTCCGAGCGGTTCGACGCGCCGGTCCAGAACGTCGAGGCGACGATCCTCGGCGAACACGGCGACGCGCAGGTGCCCGTCTTCTCGAAGGTCCGCGTCGACGGCCGCGACCCCGAGTTTACGGCCGACGAACGCGAGGAGATTCTCGGCAACCTGCAGGAGTCCGCGATGGACGTCATCGAGCGCAAGGGCGCGACGGAGTGGGGCCCGGCGACGGGCGTCGCCCACATGGTCGAGGCCGTCATCCGCGACACCGGCGCCGTCCTCCCCGGTAGCGTCGTCCTCGACGGCGAGTACGGCTACGAGGACACCGCCTTCGGCGTCCCGGTCAAGCTCGGGTCGAACGGCGTCGAAGAAGTGGTGGAGTGGGACCTCGACGACTACGAGGCCGAGTTGATGGACGACGCCGCCGAGAAACTGCGCGAGCAGTACGCCGAGATCGCCTGACGTTTATATTCGGTAGCGCGGCCAGTCGCCCCGTGATCTGAGTCCGGCCGCGGGGCGCTCGCGGGAGCGTGGCGCCACGTCCCGCGGGCGTGGCCGCTGCCACTCGTGGCCGCTGCCACGAGAGGCGCCACCTGTTCGCTACAGTCGCCTCGCCAGCGCCGCCGCCGTCTTCTCGCCGACGCCCTCGACGTCTCGCAAGTCGTCGACAGACGCCTCGCGGACGTTCTCGACGCTCCCGAACCGCCGGAGGAGTCGCCGCCGCGTCTCGGGGCCGACGCCCGGCACGTCGTCGAGCGCCGTCGACACCTCGTCGCGGACGGTCCCGTGGTACTGGACGGCGAAGCGATGGGCCTCGTCGCGCACCCGCTGGCAAAGATGGAGGTGGGAGGCGTCGGCGGGCCAGTCGTGGACGCCGTCGGGCGTCACGATCCGTTCGTCGGCTTTCGCCAGCGCGACGGCGGGCACGTCCCAGCCCGTCTCCGCGAGGGCGTCGCGCGCGGCGGCGAGTTGGCCGTCGCCGCCGTCGATCAGGAGGAGGTCCGGATCGGGTCGGTCGTCGGTGCCGTCGACGGCGCGGGCCGCCCGCCAGCGAACCAGTTCGCGCATGTTCGCGTAGTCGTCGTTGCGCTCGGTGAGTTTCTTCCGGCGGTAGGCGGACGTCTCGGCGCTCCCGTCGACGAAGCAGACGTTGCTCCCGACGACCGCCTTTCCGCCGCTGTGGCTCACGTCGAATCCCTCGATCCGCTCGATCCGGCCGTCGAGGCCGAGTTCGTCGGCGAGACGCACCGCCGCGTCGTCGCCGCCGGACCGGCGACGGGCGTTTTTCAGCGCGAGATCGACGAGTTTGGCCTCGCGGCCGGCGCCGGGAACGCGGACCGAGACGCCCTCGGTCTCCAGCCACGCGATCACCTCGGGGTCGTCCGGTCGTTCGGAGCAGAGCACGGCGTCCGGCAACTCGCGGTCTGCGTAGTACTGGGGGACGAAGGCGGCGAGGAGGGCGCCGACCCGGTCCTCGCCGTCGGGTGCGTCGAGTCGGTGGCGCGAGCGGTCGACGAGTTGCCCGCACTCGCTGTGCAGGCGGGCGACGGTCGCCCGGTCGCCCTCGACGGCGGCGCCGAGGACGTCGACGGTTCGCTCGTCGGCGGGGTCGGCAACGGCGTCGCCGCCGGCGCCGTGGAACGACTCGACGGTCTCCAGTCGGTCCCGGAGGTTCGCGGCGCGTTCGAACGACTGGGCCTGGGCCGCGGCCTCCATTTCCCGGCGGAGCGGGTCGGCCAGGGCGCCGGTCTCGCCCTCGAAAAAGCGGACGGCGGCGCGGACGTCCTCGGCGTAGGAGTCGGGGTCGATTTCGCCGGTGCAGGGGGCGCTACACAGCCCCATCTCGTAGTCGAGACAGGGGCGGTCGCGGCCGCGGTACTTGTGATCGGAACAGCCGCGGAGGCCGTACGTCTCGCGGATGGCCTTCACGACCGTCTCGACGCGGCTCTTGTCGGTGAAGGGGCCGAAGACCGTCGCGCCCTCGTCGGGGTCCCGCGTCACCTCGATCCGCGGGGCGTCGTGGCCGGTGAGCTGGACCAGCGGGTAGGATTTGTCGTCCTTCAGTCGGACGTTGTACCGCGGCTGGTGGCGCTTGATGAGGTTCGCCTCCAGCAAGAGTGCCTGCGTCTCGGTGTCGGTGACGGCCACGTCGATCCGGTCGGCAGCGTCGACCATGCGCCGGATGCGGTCGCTCCGTGGATCGGCGTAGGAACGGACGCGCGCTCGGAGATCGACCGCCTTGCCGACGTAGCGGACGTGCTCGCCCTCGTAGAAGAGGTAGACGCCCGGATCGGACGGGAGGTCGGCCGCGCGTTCTCGGACCGCCGTCGCGTTCATCAGGAGCGTCGTAGCCGTCGCGGGCCAATGAGCCTGACGCGTCCGCTCGGGTTTTCGCCAGTGATAATCGTCAGAAACCGTTAAGAACGGGGGTATCGACCGCTGGCGTATGGATCACGGTCCCGAGTCACAAGGAGGGAAACGGCCGGCGGAGGCGTCGCCGGACGCGCTCGAAACGGACGGTGGGGTCGGTGCCGACGCCGTCGCGTTCGAGGAACCGGACGCCACCGCCGCGGTGGAGTTGAACATCGACGACGACGTGTTGATCGACGGCGTCGGGATGCCGGTGTTCGTCCTCGACCGTGACGGGGCTATCGCGGCGTGGAACCACAGCATCGAGCAGTTGACGGGCAACGGTGACGACGCCGCAATCGGGGCGACGCGGCCGAGTACGGTGTTCTACCCCGACGGTCGCGAGACGGAGATGCTCGCCCAGCGGGTGCTCGACGCGCCGGAGTCCGCGGACGACCACCCGACCGTCGAACTCGAGGACCCGGAGCTGTCGCTGTACGCGACGGAGGAGACGATCACGGATCGACGGGGCGAGACGAGACACCTCCGGCATACGTCGATGCCGCTGTACGAGGACGGCGAGTTCGTGGCGGTCATCCAGGCGATCCGTGACCGGACGGCGGCGGTGAAGCGGCGGGAGGCGGTCGCCGACCTCGTCGAGGAGGTTCGGGGAACGCTCCACGACCTCGCGGAGGGACATCTCGACGCGCGGGCGACGTTCGACGCCGACGAACGGGAGGTCGACGACCGACTCGCGCTGGTCGTCCAGGAGTTGAACCGAACGGCCGAGGAGTTCGAGAGCCTCGCCGACGAGGTGGACGGCGAGACGCGATCGCTGGCTGACGCCATCGACCGCACGGCGTCGGCGGCGGACGCCATCGCCGAGAACGTCGAGGACCAGAACGACCTGCTCTCGGAGGGGGCCGACGAGATGCAGTCGTTCAGTGCGAGTATCGAGGAAGTCGCGGCCACGACCGACGAGGTGGAGTCGGCGGCCGAGGAGGCACGGGACGCGGCGGCGGCGGGGCAGGACGCCAGCGAGGAGGCCCGCACGGCGACCGAGAGCGTCGTCGACGTGGGCGAGGACCTCGTCGAGGACGTGACCGTGCTGGGCGACCGGATGGACGACATCGAGGAGGTGGTGGAGGTCATCTCGGAGGTGGCCGATCGGACGAACTTACTCGCCCTGAACGCCAACATCGAGGCGGCGCGGGCGGGCGAGGACGGCGACGGCTTCGCCGTCGTCGCGGAGGAGGTGAAGTCGCTGGCCGAGCAGACCCACGATCACACCGAGGCGATCACCGACGACATCCAGGCGCTCCAGGAACAGACGGGCGAGACGGTCGACGCGGCGACGCACTCGCTGGACCGGATCGAGGAGGCGAGCGACCGGATCGACGCGGTGTTGGCGACGTTCGAGGACATCGCCGACACCATCGACCGGGTGGCGGACGGCGTCGCCGAGGTGTCGCGGACGGCCGACGACCAGGCGGCGACCGCCGAGGAACTGACTGCGACGATCGAAAACCTCCGTGATCGGGCGGAAGAGACCGCCGACGCGGCGGATCGGATCGTCGCCGCGGCCGACGAGGCCGACGGGGCAGTCGACGAACTCCAGCGCAGCGTCGCGGAACTCAAGGCGGACGGCCGGCGGTAAAGGGTTAAACACCGCCGGCGGCGATGGCCGTCCATGGAGACGCGACTGTGGCTGGTCGAACGCACCTACGACGACAAGGGACTCATCTCGCTCGTGTACGCGACGACCGACGGGGACGCCGTGCGGCGGATCGAACGGGCACCCATCGCCGTCGAGCGGTCGGGCGGCGTCACCGCGGCGGTCGACGCCGATCCGGAGGCGCTCGAACCGGTCGACGACGACGACCTGCAGGAACGGTACGCGGCCGAGGCGGCGCGAATGGTGGAGCGCCACGACCCCGAGGAGACGGTGTGATCGGCGTCGGCGTTTCGAATCAGACACCTAAACCCTTTAACGGAGACTGGCCCAACGGGTTCCCATGGCCGCAATCGAACTCGACGGCGTGACGAAGCGCTTCGGTGACGTCACAGCCGTCTCGGACCTCGACCTCACGGTCCCCGAGGGCGAGGTGTTCGGCTTCCTCGGCCCGAACGGCGCGGGGAAGTCGACGACGATCAACATGTTGCTCGATTTCGTCCGCCCGACGGATGGCGAGGTACGGGTGCTCGGACTGGACGCGGGGCGCGAGAGCGTCGCGGTGCGCCGCCGAACCGGCGTCCTCCCCGAAGGCTACGACGTGTACCACCGCCTCACGGGGCGGAAACACGTCGAGTTCGCGATGCGCTCGAAAGAGGTCGACGGTGACCCCGACGCCGTGTTGGAACGGGTCGGTATCGCCGACGCCGCCGACCGCAAGGCTGGCGGTTACTCCAAGGGGATGCGCCAGCGCCTCGTCCTCGGCATGGCGCTGGTTGGCGAGCCCGACCTGTTGATCCTCGACGAACCCTCCTCCGGCCTCGACCCGGGCGGCGCCCGCGAGATGCGCGACATCGTGCGCAAGGAGGCTGACCGTGGCGCGACCATCTTCTTCTCCAGTCACGTCCTGGGGCAGGTCGAGGCGGTGTGTGACCGCGTCGGCATCATGCGCGAGGGGGAACTCGTCGCGGAGGACAGCATCGACGGGCTCAGGGAGGCCGTCGAGGGCGGCGAGACGCTCGTCATCACCGTCGACGCCGCGAGCGAGGACGACCTAGACGCCGTGCGGGCGCTCGACGGCGTGAGCAACGCCGTCACCGACGGCGGGACGGTGACCGTCACCTGCGACGCCGACGCGAAGACGGCCGTCATCGGCGCGCTGGAGGATGTGGGAGTGACGGTCAAGGACTTCCAGACCGAAGAGACGTCGCTCGAGGACCTGTTTCTCGCCTACACAGAAGGGAAGGAGGTGTCGGTATGACGTGGACGGCGGTGGCGCGCAAGGACTTCGAGGACGCCATCCGGTCGCGGTGGGTGGCCGGCCTCTCCGCGCTGTTCGTCCTCCTCGTCTCGGCGGCGGCGTATCTGGTCCGACCGGCGCCGGGGCAGACGATCAGTTCGAATCAGGTCCTCAACTCGCTGGTGGTTCGTGACGCCCTCGTGACGACGCTCGTCCCCCTGATCGCGTTGATCGTGGCGTACAACGCCGTCGTCGGTGAACGGGAGTCCGGGTCGCTGAAGCTCCTGCTCTCGCTCCCACACTCGCGGGCCGACGTGGTGTTCGGGAAGGTGCTCGGGCGGTCGGGCGCCATCGCCGCCCCCATCGGCGTGGGCTTTCTCCTGCCCGCCGTAATCCTGCTCGTCGTCCCCGCGGTGAACTTCGACGTGCTCTCCTACGTCGGCTACACGCTGTTGACGGCGATTCTGGGCGTCGTCTTCGTCAGCATCGCCGTCGGATTCTCGACGGCCGCGTCGTCGAGTCGGCGGGCGATAGCCGGCGCCGTCGGCACCTACTTCCTCTTTGTCCCGCTGTGGGGGGCGGTCCGGTTCCCGCTCCAGCTGTATCTGGGGATGGGAGGCGGCCCGTCGTGGCTCCCACTGACGGGCCAGCAGGTGCTGCGGATGCTCCGCCTGATCAACCCGACCGGCTCGTTCAAAATCGTCTCGAACGCCTTCCTGCAGGGCGCGCTCTACACGGAGGGGAGCGTGAACATGCAGGTGTCGGCCACCCTGATGTTGCTGGTGTGGATCCTCGTGCCGCCCCTGCTGGGCCTGCTGTGGTTCCAGGAAGCGGACCTATAGGTCGGCCACGTCCTCGATGGCGTCGGTGAGCGCCTCGATGCTCTCGCGGTCGTGTTCGCCCATGTGGCCGATGCGGAACGTCTTCTCGCCGAGGGTGGAGCCGTAGCCGTTCGAAAACACCATGTCGTATTTCTCGGACACCGCGTCGATGGTCGCGGCCACGTCGATGCCTTGCGTGTTCTCGATACAGCTCACCGTCTGCGATTCGTACCCCGCCTCGGGGAAGGTGTCGAAGTGCTCGCGCGCCCACTCGCGGGTGTATTCGGCCATCTCGCGGTGGCGCTCGTCGCGGGCCGCGTGTCCCTCCTCCAGCATCCGCTTCATCTGTGTCCGGTAGGCGAGCATGATGGGGATGGCGGGCGTGGAGTGGGTCTGCCCCTTGCGGTCGTAGTAGTCGAGACAGCGCTGGAAGCCGCCGTACCACGACGCCGAGTCCGTGTCGAGTTCGCGGTCGTAGGCGTCCTCGCTGACGACGCAGACGGCGAGGCCGGGGGGCATGGCGAAGGCCTTCTGGGTCGACGCGAAGATGACGTCGATGTCGTGGGCGTCGATGTCGACGTAGTCGCCGCCCAGCGCCGACACCGCGTCGACGACGAAGTAGGTGTCCGGATACTCCGCGACCACGTCGCCGATTTCCTCGATGGGGTTGCGGACGCCGGTCGAACTCTCGTTCATGACGCAGGTGACCACGTCGTAGTCGGCGCCGGGTTCTTCGAGCGCCGCCCGCACGTCCTCGGGTTTGACCGCCTCGCCCCACTCGTACTCCAGTCGGTCGACGGTCTTGCCGAGGCGCTCCGCGACGTTGGCGTGGCGCTCGCTGAAACTCCCGCAGGTCGGCACGAGCATCCGGTCGTCGACGAGGTTGAGCGTCGACGCCTCCCAGAACTCCGTCCCGGAGGCGGTCAGAACGATCACGTCGTTGTCGGTGCCGAGGAAGTCCTTCGTGTCCTCGACGATGGTCGTATACAGGTCGGTCATCCGGTCCATCCGGTGGCCGAACATCGGCTGGGCCATCGCCTCGATCACGTCCTCGCGCACCTCGGTCGGACCGGGGATGTAGAGCGTCTTGTCGGGGTAGTCGTCCGTGTATTCGCGTTTCCTCGTCATAGGGGCTGGGTACCGGCTAGCGGGGCGCGAGGCGGCATGGACCTTTTGATGCCGTCCCGACAGCGACTCAGAACGCCTTCTTCGCCTTCAGAAACGCCTGAAACTCGTCGGTGAAGGCCTTCTTCGCCTTCAGGAACAGTTCGACCACCGGCGTCGTGAATCCCGGCGGGCCGGCGTCGACGTCGGGCCGGTCACCACCGGGGTCGAGACATGCCGTCCCGCAGTCCGTCTGTGCCGTCCCGGGGCCGACGGCCCCGGCGAGGACGAGCGCGGTCACGAGCAGCGCCGCTGGCACCGCACGGCTGGTGAGTGAGACCATACGCTGCGTACGGTGGAGATAACCATAATATTTCGTATGATTTCACGAGGGATCGGCAGCCTGATCGCGACTCCCTAGAAGGCGCGAACTGTCAGGACGGGCGTAGCGACGTGGCCCGTCACGCCGATTCCGTAACTACTGGTTATAAGTTCTTAGAGGATTATGCACTCTAAACATGACCGACGGCTTTCACACCCGTAGCCTCCACGCCGGGCAGGAGCCGGACCCGGCGACGGGTGCGCGCGCGCCACCCATCTACCAGACCACCTCGTACGTCTTCGACGACGCCGACGACGCCGCCGAGCGGTTCCGCCTCGACGTGGAAGACGACATCTACTCGCGGTTCTCGAACCCGACGACCCGTATCCTCGAACGTCGACTGGCATCGCTGTCGGCGGGCACCGACGCCGTGGCTACGGCGTCGGGGATGGCCGCCCTCGACGCGGGCACGAGCATCCTCGCCGAAGCCGGCGACAACGTCGTCGCCTCGGCGGACATGTACGGCGGGACGAGCACCTACTTCACGAAGATGGCGTCGCGCCGCGGCGTCGACGTCCGAACCGTCGACACCCTCGAGTACGACGCCTACGCCGACGCCGTCGACGACGACACCGCGTTCGTCCACGTCGAGACGCTCGCCAACCCGTCGCTGGTGACCCCCGACTTCGAGCGGCTGGCCGGGGTGGCCCACGACGCCGGGGCGCCGCTCGTCGTCGACAACACGTTCGCCACCCCCTACCTCTGTCGCCCCCTCGAACACGGCGCGGACGCGGTGTGGGAGTCGACGACCAAGTGGATCCACGGCTCGGGGACCACGCTCGGCGGAATCCTCGTCGACGGCGGCACCTTCCCGTGGGACCACCCCGACGCCGACTACCCCGAACTCGCGGGCGAGAACCCCGCCTACGGCTTCGACTTCACCGAGCGCTTCGGCGAGCGAGCGTTCGCCGCCGCCGTCCGCTACCGCTCGCTCCGGAGCCTCGGGAGCGCCCAGTCGCCGTTCGACGCGTGGGTCACCCTGCAGGGGCTGGAGACCCTGCCGCTCCGGATGGAGCGCCACTGCGAGAACGCGACGGCCGTCGCGGAGTTCCTCGACGACCATCCGGCGGTCGGGTGGGTGACCTATCCCGGCCTAGAGAGTCACGAGACCCACGGAAACGCCGAGACGTATCTCGACGGCTACGGCGGCATGGTCACGTTCGGCCTCGCGGACGGCTACGAGGCGGCCAAGGACCTGTGTGAGACGGTCGAACTCGCCTCCTTCCTCGCCAACATCGGCGACGCGAAGACGCTGGTGATCCACCCCGCCTCGACCACCCACTCCCAGTTGAGCGAGGCCGAACAGCGCGCCGCGGGCGTCACGCCCGACATGGTGCGGCTCTCGGTGGGGCTGGAGGACGTCGAGGATATCGTCGCGGACCTGGAACGGGGGCTGCCATGACCTCCGTCGAGAGCGGCACCCGGAGCCTGGGCGAGTTCACCTTCGAGTGCGGGGAGTCCATCGACGACCTGGAGGTGGCCTACGAGGCCTACGGCGACTTCGAACCGCAGGGCGAGGGGAGCAACGCCGTCCTCGTCTGTCACGCGCTCACCGGGAGTCAGAACGTCGCCAGTGAGGGCGTCCCCGGCACCTCCGGGCAGGCCCGCGCGTGGTGGAACGACATCGTCGGTCCGGGGAAGGCCATCGACACCACGCAGTACTACGTCGTCTGTGCCAACGTCCCCGGCTCCTGTTACGGGTCGTCGGGTCCGCCGGCGGAGAACCCGGAGACGGGCGAGCCGTGGGGCACCGACTTTCCGCCCGTCACCATCGGCGACTGGACCCGTGCCCAGCGCCGCCTGCTCGACGAACTCGGCGTCGGGCGCCTGCACGCCGTCGTCGGCGGGAGCGCCGGCGGCATGAACGTCCTCGACTGGGCGGTGCAGTATCCGGACGACGTGGCCCGCATCGTCCCCGTCGCAGCCGCGGCCCGCCTCGACGCCCAGTGTCTCGCCCTCGACGCCATCGCCCGCCGCGCCATCACGAGCGACGACGACTGGCAGGGCGGCGACTACTACGGCGGCGCCAGACCCACGGACGGCCTCGCACTCGCCCGACAGATCGGGCACGTCATGTACCTCTCGAAGACGTCGATGGGCGAGCGGTTCGGCCGCCGGGCGGCCGGCCGCGACGCCGTACGCTCCTTCCCCGCCGACCGCGCCGCGGGCTATTTCCCCTATCGGGAGGTGGAGTCGTATCTCGACTACCAGGCGGAGAAGTTCGTCGACCGGTTCGACCCCAACACCTACCTCTATCTCACCCGCGCGATGGACGACTACGACCTGAGCGAGGGGTACGAGGGGGACGCGGACGCGCTCGCGGCCTACGAGGGCGAGGCGCTGCTCATGTCCTTCACCGGCGACTGGCACTTCACGGTCGCGCAGTCGGAGTCGCTGGCGGAGGCGTGTCGGGCGGCGAGCGTCCCCGTCGCCCACCACGTCGTCGAGTCCGACCACGGCCACGACGCCTTCCTCGTCGAACCGGAGAAGGTGGGACCGCCGCTCCGGGACTTCCTCGCGGACGGGCTGGCGGGACGGGCCGTCCACGACACCGCCGAGGAGGACGAGGGAGACGAGGAGGCGGACTTCGCGCCCGTCCACAACTCGCTGTTCGGCGGGTAGCGCACCTGTTCGGCCGTCACAGTGGGTCGAAAAACGGATTATCACCGAACAGCGGCGCTTGGCGGTCTCCGATCGGATCGGATATTCTTCGATGGAAATTAATGTAAAACAGATGTAAGATTAACGCGATATGAGCCCTGTTCTCACAGTCCAATACCACAATAATTAATGCGGGTGAATCGACCCAGTTTGGACTGGAATGTCCGACCGTAGCGTACGGCGACGGCGGTTCGTCAAGGCAGCAGGTACCGCAGGTATCGTTGGTCTCGCCGGTTGTTCCGGTGGGGGCGGCGGTGGCGACGGAGGCGGTGGCGGTGGCGACGGGGGCGGTGGCGGTGGCGACGGGGGCGGTGGCGGTGGCGGCGATTCCATTCTCGTCGGCACCCTCGCCCCGTTCAGCCAGGGCCTCGGCTGGGTTGGCGGGAACGCCGCCCGTGGCCGCGACGTCGCCCTCGCCGACATCAACGACGCCGGCGTCGTCGGTAGCGAGGTCGAGATCAACGAACAGGACACGGAGACGACCCCGCAGGCGGCCGTTTCCGGGTTCACCACGCTGGACGAGGCCGGCGTCGTAGCCATGCTCGGCCCGTCGAGTACCGTGATGCCGAACCTGTTCCAGCCGATCAAGGACGCGAGCCTCCCGACGCTCTCCGTCTCCGCGGGGACGACCCAGATGGACGACGTCGGCGGCCCCGGCGAATACCTGTGGCGGACGGTGCCGAGCGACTCCATCGCCGGACGCGCTCAGGGACAGTACGCCCTCGACAACGACTACACCAAGATGGCGGTCACGTACAAGGACGACAAGGGCTCCCAGAGCTTCTCGGCGTCGGTGGCCGACTACTTCACTGGCCAGGGCGGTGAGCAGGTTGCTGACGTGGCCCTCGGTATCAATTCCGACTCTTACCGCAGTGAGATCCAGGAAATCGCCGACTCCGGTGCCGACGTCATCTCCATGACCGCCGGGACCGAGGTGTCCGCGCTGTTCATGCGCAACTACCTGGAGGCCGGTCTCGACATCCCCATCTTCATCGGGAACGACGTCATCACCCAGAGCTTCATCGAACGGATCGGCGCCGACGCGATGGCCGAGGCACCGATCTTCGGGCAGGCTCCCGCCCCCGGTCCGGCCTACGACCAGTTCCAGCAGGCCCATCAGGACATGCACGGCGAGGCACCCGGCACCTTCTCGGCGGCCGGCTACGACGCGATGAACCTCATCGCGCTAGCGGCCCAGCGCGCCGGCGAGGCAACCCGTCAGGCCATCACGGACAACGTCAACTCGGTGGCCCGTCCCGAAGGCACCAAGGTGTCGACGTTCTCGGAGGGGAAAGAAGAACTCGAAGCCGGTAACGAAATCAACTACCAGGGCGCCTCGAACCCGCAGGACTTCGACGACGACGGCGACCCAGTCGGGCCGTTCTCCGTCCTCGAAGTCACCGGCGGCGAGTGGACCGAGCTGACGACGTTCTCGGCCGAAGAGCTGACCGCCTGACGACCGTCTGCGACGCTCGCAGACGACACATCAACTCCAATATTCAACATATGCACCACACCGAACTATGGCACTCGTAGACCTCCTGCTGGTCGTCGGCATCATCGCCGGCGTCTACTCGCTGCTGGCGATCGGCATGAACATGCACTGGGGCGACACCGGTCTGTTGAACTTCGCGCACGCGGCCTTCTTCGCGGTCGGTGCGTACACGTCCGCGATACTCACGACGCCGCCGGCGACGGGCGATCTGGCGACGCGGGTCGTCGGGTTCGACTTCCCCATCCTCGTCGGGCTGCTCGCGGGGACCGCCCTCGCCGGACTTGTCGGCGTGTTGATAGCCATCACCAGCGTCCGTCTCGAAGGCGACTACCTGGCGATGGTGACGCTGAGTTCGGCGGAACTCATCCGGCTGATGATACACAACGAGGCGTGGCTGACGACGGGCGCCCAGACGCTGAAGAACATTCCCCGCCCGCTCAGCGGGATGGTGTCGCCCGGCGGGACGATTCCGGTCAGTTACGACGTCTTCTATTTCGTCCTCGTGTGGGCCATCGTCGGCGTCTGCTATCTGCTGTTCACGCGGCTCTCGCACAGCCCGTTCGGCCGAGTGCTCCACGCCATCCGCGAGAACGACGACGTCCCGCTCGCACTCGGGAAGAACATCACCACGTTCAAACTGAAATCGTTCGGCATCGGCGCCGCCATCGCCGGCCTCGCCGGTGGGCTGTGGGCCCACTACGTCTACGCCATCTCGTCGATCATGTTCCTGCCCAGCATCACCTTCCTGATCTGGGCGGCGGTCATCATCGGCGGTGCCGGGAGCTACGCCGGCGCGATCGTGGGCGCCAGCGTCATCGTCTTCCTCCGGCAGATCACGCGATTCATCCCCGGAGACGTGCCCTTCGGCGACCAGCTCGCGTACATCCGTCTGATGGTCGTGGGCGCGGTGTTGATCCTCGTCCTCTACTACCGGCCGGAGGGACTCCTCGGCGACGCCGAACGACTGCAAGCCGGTACTTCGGAGTGATCATCGATGGTACTTGACCCACAACTCGTCTGGAACGGACTGGTCGTCGGAAGCATCATCGCCGTCTCGGCGCTGGGACTGACGCTCATCTTCGGCATTCTCAACTTCATCAACATCGCGTACGGCGACTACATGGCCGCCGGCGCGTACGTCGCCTGGGCGGTCAACGCACAGGTCGGCCTCCCGCTCGGGGTCGCCATCGTCGCCGGCATCCTCACCATGTCGGTGGGTGCGGTCGTCCTCGACAAACTCGTGTTCCAGCATTTCCGCACCCGGAGCCCGATCACGCTGCTCATCGTCTCCATCGGACTGGCCTTCATCATTCGGAACTTCATCCGTGCCATCTGGGGACCGAGCGGCCACTTCTACGACCTGCCGATGGAGGCCAACCCGTCGTTCCTGGGCGTCCGATTCAGCGTCGAGCAGGTGGCCATCATGGTCGTGAGTCTCCTCCTGTTGCTGGGCGTGTACGCTCTGCTCCGGCGGACCCGAATCGGCATCGCGATGCGGGCGGCGTCCGACGACCGGATGCTCTCGCGTATCCGCGGCGTCGACACCGAGAAGCTCGTCCTCTACGTCTGGCTGATCGGCGGCGCCATCGCCGGTCTGGGCGGCATCATGCTCGGTCTCGACGCACAGCTTCGACCGAACATGGGCTTCACCGCCCTGATTCCGATCTTCGCGGCGGTCATCCTCGGCGGCATCGGTGACCCCAAGGGTGCCGTCGCCGGTGGCTACACCATCGGCGTCGCACAGGAAGTGAGCGTAGCCGTGATTCCATCCGAGTACAAGTTCGGCGTCGGACTCGTGGCGCTGATCGTCGGGCTGCTCACACGTCCGGACGGCCTGTTCGGGGAGGCGACGCGATGACGCTGCTCGAAGCCAACGGCCTCCGGAAGACGTTCGGTGGCATCGTCGCCGTCGACGAGGTCTCCTTCGAGGTAGATCGCACGGAGATCGTCGGCGTCATCGGTCCGAACGGGGCCGGCAAATCCACCATGTTCAAACTGCTCGCCGGCTTCCACCAACCCGACGAGGGGACCGTGGTGTTCGACGGCGAGGATGTGACGGAGCTCGCACCCAACGAGCGGACCCAGCGTGGCCTCGTGCGGACCTTCCAGATCGCACAGGAACTCACCGGGATGCGAGTGATGGACAACATGCTGCTCGCGGCACAGAACCACCCCGGCGAGAAAGTGCTCGCGGCGGCCGCCAACACCGGGAGCGTCCGCGACTACGAGGGTGATGCCCGCGACCGTGCCGAGGAACTACTGAAGTTCCTCGAGCTCTGGGACCTGCGCGAGGAGTACGCCGGCAACCTCTCGGGCGGGCAGCGGAAGCTACTGGAGCTCGGTCGGGCGCTGATGGCGGACCCGGACCTCCTGTTGCTCGACGAGCCGATGGCCGGCGTCAACCCCGACCTGACCGATCGCCTCCTCCAGCGTATCATGGACCTGCGCGACGAGCGAGACATGACGTTCCTCGTCGTGGAACACGACATCGAGGCGATCATGCGGATCTCCGACACCGTCATCGGCATGCACGACGGGGGGGTACTCTCGAAGGGGACCCCGGAGGAAGTGCAGTCCGACGAGCGGATGCTCGAAGCGTACCTGGGAGGCGAAGTCTGATGCTACTCGAACTGGAGAACGTCGTCAGTGGCTACGGTGACGCGATCATCGTCCACGGCGTCGACATGGAGATGTCCGACGGAGAGATGGTCACGATCATCGGCCCGAACGGTGCGGGGAAGTCGACCCTCCTGAAGACCATCGTCGGCGTGGTCGAGCCCCGGGAGGGGTCGGTCGTCTTCGAGGGCACCGACCTGGCCGGCAAACCGCCGGAGGATATCGTCAAACACGGCGTCTGTTACGTCCGCCAGAACGACAACATCTTCCCGAACCTCTCGGTCATGGAGAACCTGAAGATGGGGGCGTGGCCCGCCGAAGGCGAGGATTGGTTCGACTTCGACGAGCGACTCGAAGAAGTGTACGAGCAGTTCCCCGTCCTCGAGGAACGTGCCGACCAGCGTGCGGGGTCGCTCAGTGGCGGGCAACAGCAGATGGTCGCGATGGGGACCGCGATGATCCTCGATCCCGACCTACTCGTCCTCGACGAGCCGTCGGCGGGGCTAGCTCCCCAGCTCGTCGAGGAGATGTTCGAGAAGATCGTCGACATCAACGACGCCGGCACGCCGATCCTGATGGTCGAGCAGAACGCCCGAGCGGCGCTCAAGCGATCGGACCGCGGCATCGTCCTCGATATGGGCGAGAACCGGTTCCAGGGGACCGGCGAGGAGTTGCTCGACAGCGAGGAGGTGGCCGAACTCTACCTCGGCACCGACTGAGCCGAGCGGCGACGCTCGCGCGACACCTCGACTCCCGCGGACGGAGCCGCGTTTCGTGAGGACGCCGTCGCAGACACCGGCAGTCCCTGCTTCTGTCCGCCGGTTTTACCACCACGCGGCCGAACACCCGGCTATGCCAGACGACGAAGACGGACCCGGATTCTACACGCGAAGCCTGCACGCCGGCCAGTCGCCCGACCCATCGACGGGCGCGCGCGCACCGCCCATCTACCAGACCACGTCGTACGTCTTCGACGACGCCGACGACGCCGCCGGGCAGTTCGCCTTAGAGAAGGAGGGCCACATCTACTCGCGGCTGATGAACCCCACGGTGGGTACTCTGCAGGAACGCCTCGCCGCCCTCGAAGGCGGCGTCGGCGCCGCGGCCACGGCGTCGGGGATGGCGTCGCTCGACCTCGCCACCTTCCTCCTCGCCGAGGCGGGCGACAACATCGTCACCGCGTCGGCGCTGTACGGCGGCACGTACACCTACTTCACTCACTCCGTCGAGCGCCGGGGCATCACGACGAAGTTCGTCGACACGCTCGACTACGACGCCTACGCGGAGGCCATCGACGACGACACCGCGTACGTCCACCTCGAAACCATCGGCAACCCGGCGCTGATCACGCCCGACATCGAACGCATCGCGGACATCGCCCACGACCACGGGGTGCCACTCTTTGTCGACAACACGTTCGCCACCCCCTACCTCTGTCGCCCCCTCGAACACGGTGCCGATCTGGTGTGGGACTCGACGACCAAGTGGCTCCACGGGTCGGGGTCGACCGTCGGCGGGGCCCTGATCGACGGCGGCACCTTCGACTGGGGCGCCCACGCGGAGGACTACCCCGAAATCGGGCAGGAGAACCCCGCCTACCACGGCGTCAACTTCCACGAGACGTTCGCCCCCGCGGGCTTCACCTACGCCGCCATCGCCCGCGGCCTCCGTGATCTGGGCAACACCCAGTCGCCGTTCGACGCGTGGGTCACGCTCCAGAAACTGGAGTCGTTCCCGATGCGGATGGAGCGCCACTGCGAGAACGCGATGGCCGTCGCCGAGTTCCTAGAGGATCACCCCGAAGTCGCGTGGGTGAACTACCCCGGTCTGGAGAGCCACGAGACCCACGCGGAAGCGAGCGAGTATCTCGACGGTGGGTACGGCGGCATGATCACGTTCGGCCTCTCGGCGGGCTACGAGGCCGCGAAGGGGACGGTGAACGAGGTCGAACTCGCCTCCCTGCTCGCCAACGTCGGCGACGCGAAGACGCTGGTGATCCACCCCGCCTCGACGACCCACCAGCAGTTGACCGAGGCGGAACAGGAGGCGGCGGGCGTCACGCCCGACATGGTCCGACTCTCCGTGGGCCTGGAGGACGTCGAGGACATCGTCGCCGACCTCGAAGGGGCCATCGACGCGGCGACCTGAGGGGGCCTACGCCTCGTCGAACGCGTCGTCCAGCCGACCGGCGGCACGGGCGACGATGGCTCGAATCCGCGTTTTCTGGAGGTTCAGATCGGAGAACCGACAGCCGAGACGCTGGAGCGTCCGCTCGCTCCCCCGGAAGCCGTACGTTTCGCGGGCGAGGCGGCCCTCCGGACACCGGGTGGTGACGATCACCGGTATTTCGGCCGTCCGGAGGTCTTCGAGGGCGTCGACGATGGTTTCGGGGACGTGCCCCGCACCCGTGGCGGCGAGACAGACCGCCGCCGCGTCGGCGTGGGCCGACAGGTGGGAGGCGGGCGCGTCGGCGGTGACGTACACCGCGGCCACGTCGTTCGTGAGGCGGTCGGGATCGGGATCGAACGTCGGGTCCGGATGCTCGGCGCGCCGCCGCCAGGTGACCGACCCCTCCTCGGCGACGCCGACGGGGCCGAACTCCGGGCATCGGAAGGTGTCGACCATCTGGGAGTGGACCTTGGTCGCCTCGCGGGCGGGCAGGACGCGCCCGGCGAAGGCGACGAGGACGCCCCGGCCGCGGGCGTCGGGGTCGAGCGCCGTCCGGACCGCCGCGAGCAGGTTCGCGGGGCCGTCGGGGCTCGCGAGCGACGGGTTCCGCATCGCGCCCGTGACGGCGACGGGCGTCTCGCCCTCGTAACACAGGTCGAGGAAGTAGGCCGTCTCCTCCAACACGTCCGTCCCCTGCGTGACGACGACGCCCTCGACCGCGGGGTCGGCGTCGAGGTCACGGACGAGCGTCGCGAGGTCGAGCATCCCTTCGACGGTGAAGTGGGGACTGGGAATCGTCGAGAACTCCTCGACGCGGAGGGCCACGTCGTCGAGGCCGGGGACGGCGGCGACGAGGTCCGCACCGCCGAGGTCGGGGGTGGCGTCGCCGCCGTCGTCTTCGGTCGATGCGATGGTGCCGCCGGTCGAGACGACGACGACGGTCATCGGGCGTCGACCAGTCCCCGTTCCTCGAAGACGCGTCCCAGCCGATCCATCGACGCCACCACCACGTCGCAGGCGGGACGCACCGCGGGCTTGGGGAGGAAGCCGACCGAGAGCCCGGCGACTTCGAGCATCGGGAGGTCGTTGGCGCCGTCGCCGACGGCGACGGTCCGGGAGAGCGGGACGGAGACGTCGGCGGCCAGCGACTCCAGGGCCTCGTCTTTCGTCCCCTCGATCAGCGGGCCCTCGACGCCGCCGGTGAGGTGACCGCCGCTCGCGGGGAGGCGGTTGGCGACGACGGTGTCGACGGTCACGCCCTCGCGGTCGAGGGCGCGGGCAACGCCGCGCTCGAAGCCGCCGGTCAGGATCGCCGTGTGGTGGCCGGCGTCGTTCAGACGGGCGAGCAGGTCGGCGGCCCCCTCGCGGAGGCGGACCTGCGCGAAGGCGTCCTCGGCGTCGTCGAGGGGGAGGCCGTCGAGCAACGCGGCGCGCTCGCGCAGGCTGTCGGCGTAGCTGATCTCGTCGTTCATCGCCCGCTCGGTCACCTCGGCCATCCGGTCGGCGACGCCGCACTGCTCGCCGAGCAGGACCGTCATCTCGGAGTCCGAAAGCGTGCCGTCGAAGTCGAACGCGACGAGTCGCATACCGGCCCCTCGCCGGCGGGGAAGTTGAATGTCCCGACCCGAGCGCCCAGTGGCCGAGCGAGACGCGTTTGGAAACCCTTAACAGCCGTACTCGGTAGGTTCGAGTATGAAGGTACTCGTCACGGACCCGGTCGCAGACGCGGGACTCGACCGCCTTCGCGAGGCGGGGTACGAGGTGGAGACGGCCTACGACGTGGAGGGCGACGCGCTCCTCGAGGCCGTCTCCGACGCCAACGCGCTCGTGGTGCGTTCGGGGACGGACGTGACTGAAGCGGTGTTCGAGGCGGCGCCCGACCTCGTGATCGTCGGACGCGCCGGCATCGGCGTCGACAACATCGACATCGACGCCGCGACGGACCACGGCGTCATCGTCGCCAACGCCCCGGAGGGGAACGTCCGGGCCGCCGCGGAACACACCGTCGCCATGGCCTTCGCCACCGCCCGCTCCATCCCACAGGCGCACGTCCGCCTCCGGGCCGGCGAGTGGGCGAAAGGCGACTACCTCGGCACCGAAGTCAACGGCAAGACGCTCGGCGTCGTCGGCCTCGGCCGCGTCGGGCAGGAGGTCGCCAAGCGACTCGGCTCGCTCGGGATGGACCTCGTCGCGTTCGACCCCTACATCAGCGAGGAGCGGGCCGAGCAGTTGGGCGCCGAACTCGTCGGCTTCGAGACGTGTCTCGAACGCGCGGACTTCCTGACGGTCCACACCCCTCTCACGCCCGAGACGGAGGGGATGATCGCCGAAGACGAGCTCGATCTGCTGGCGGGTGGCTACCTCGTCAACTGCGCGCGCGGCGGCGTCGTCGACGAGACGGCGCTCGCGGCGGCGGTGGAAGACGGCACGCTCGCGGGCGCCGCGGTCGACGTGTTCGCGGACGAACCCGTCTCGCCGGACAACCCCCTGCTGGCCGTCGAGGACATCGTGGTCACGCCCCACCTCGGCGCCTCGACCGAGGCCGCACAGGAACACGTCGCCACGAGCATCGCCGATCAGATCGTCGCCGCGTTCAACGACGAACCCGTCGCGAACGCCCTCAACGCCCCCTCCATCGACGAGAGCGCGTTCCCCCGCGTCCAGCCGTACATCGACCTCGCGGAGACCGCGGGGAAGATCGCGGCCCAGATGTTCGACGGCCGCATCTCCGAGGTGCGCGTTCGCTACGAGGGCGACATCGCGGACGAGGACGTGGAGTTCGTCACCGCGAGCGCGCTCAAGGGCGTCTTCGAACCCCTGGAGTGGCAGGTCAACGCCGTCAACGCGCCGAAAATCGCGGACGAACGCGGGATCGAGGTGACCGAGGAGAAGACCCGACAGAGCGAGGACTTCCAGAGCCTCGTCACCGTCACCGTCGGCGACGGCGAGGACGAAATCGGTGCCTGTGGCACCCTCTTCGCCGGCGACGACCCCCGGATCGTCCGCCTCGACGGCTATCGGGTCGACGCCGTCCCCCACGGGCAGATGCTCGTCGTGCGCAACTACGACCGGCCCGGCGTCCTCGGCCTGATCGGGACAGTCCTCGGCGACAACGACATCAACATCGCGGGGATGTTCAACGGCCGCGAGACCCTCGGCGGCGAGGCGATGACCGTCTACAACCTCGACGAACCGGTGCCCGACGCCGTGGTCGAGGAGATTCGCGCCGACGAGCGCATCATCGACGTGAAAGGGATCACGCTCGGCAACGGCGACGACGAAGACTAGAGGCCGAGAAAGCGGGCCACGCGGGCGACGGCACCGGTCGATTCGGGGGGCGTCCGCTCCGGCCGGTCGTCGGCCGTTTCGTCGTCCGGTCCGTCGCACGACCGGTCGCGGTCCAGCAACCGCTCGTACCGCTCGACGATCCGTTCGTTCTCGCGGCGCTGTTTTTCCACCGCGGCGCGAAGCGCTTCGTTCTCGCGTTCCAGTTCGGCGATGCGCGTCTCGGGGTCGGCGTCGCGGTCACGGGGGCGCCGGCCGTGGTCGCGAGTGGCCGACGGCCCGTCGCGACCGCTACTCACGGTTCCAGTCGGGAGACCACTCGGAGGCATGGGTGGTAGTCACAGCCACACGCGCAAAAAGCCCCGTCAGACGGCCGTCGGACGAAACGTATAGGCACGGACGGCCCGACGAACCGACCATGAGCGAGGACTTCGAGGACGCCGTGAGCGAAGCGTTCGCCGACCGATTCGACGCCGACGCCGACGAGGCGGCCGCCGCCGCGGCGAAGGCGGCGGCGTTCCGCGAGGACGTCGACGAAGACCTGACCGTCGAGGCGTTGGTCGAGGCCGTCGCCGACGTCGACGACTACGACGCCTTCGGCCACCGGTTCGACCGCGCCATCGGCGACCTGGCGGCCGCGGACGCGGACTGCACCGACTCGCGGCCGTACCGACTCGCCGGGTTCGACGACCTGGCGGCCGATCCGAGGGTCGGCGCCTGAGAGTGCCTCAGGGCGGCGCACGCTCGCTCCGCGACGCGACCACGTCGAGACCCCGGCTGTAGTAGTAGACCGGATCGGCGTCCGGCCGGGCGAAGCCGTGTGACCGGAGGAGCGTGTCCGTCTCGATATCGGCCGCCGCCGGAGACAGCGTCCACGGATCGTGGCTCACGTCCGTGTACCGGAGCGAGCCGTCCTGTGCCTCGGTGTAGAATCTGTACCGCTCGACCAGGAAAGCGGCGAAGGGATCGTCGGGAGCCGCGAACGGCTCGCCGGTCAGCCAGTACGTCCCCTCGTAGTGGGCCGGCCGTGCCCCCGGATGGCGGCGGCGACTGCTGAACCGAACCCGTCCGTCCGCGGCGTCGAGCGAGATGCGCGCGTAGTAGTACGGCAGGTGATGGAAGAGGCGGGCGCCGAGGACGCTCGCGACGCCCTGCGCGTCGAGGCTGAAGAAGTAGACACTCGGGACGCCGTCGCGGGTGACGTACGTCCGGACGTTGAGTTCGGGTAGCCGAACGCCGACGGACGCGGGCAGTCCCTTCGGACGGACGGCGACGTTGGTGAACGGGACGATGGAGAGCCACGCCGTCCCGTCGTACGTGTCGGGGCTCAGCGCGTCGGGGAGGTGTGCGTCCATCACGGCCGGATCGACCGGCCAGTTCTCGAACAGCAGGTGTCGCCACCCCATCGCGAGCGGGAGAACCATGCGTGACGGTTGGCTCCGGAGGGAATTCAATCGCCCGGCGCCGACACTTACTCCGCGATGTGGTCCAGCACCGCCTCGGCGTCGTTCGGGACGGGTTCGGGGTCGTTGCCCGCCTCGAAGGCGGCGTCGGGGTCTTTCAGGAGGTGGCCCGTCGTGAGACAGACCACCTGTTCGTCGGCGTCGACGACGCCCCGGTCGCGGAGTTTCCGGAGGCCGGCGACCGAGGTGGCGGAGGCGGGTTCGACGCCGACGCCCTCGCTCGCGAGCGCACGCTGGGCGTCGGTGATTTCCTCGTCGGAGACGGCGATGGCGGTGCCGCCCGTGTTCCGGATGCCCGGCAGGGCCTTCGGCGCGTTCACCGGGTTGCCGATGCGGATAGCGGTGGCGATGGTTTCGACTTCGGGCCACCGACGAATCTCGTCGTTGCCCTCCTCGACCGCCTCGACCATCGGTGCCGCACCCTCGGCCTGCACGCCGGTGAGTTTCGGCACGTCCGCGGGGTCGAGCGCCCCGCTCTGGACGAGTTCCCGGAAGCATTTGTAGAGCGCCGCGGTGTTGCCCGCGTTGCCGACGGGGAGGACGATGCGGTCCGGATACGTCCCGTGGTCGGCCATGAACTCCTCCAGAATCTCCAGGCCGATGGTCTTCTGGCCCTCCAACCGGAAGGGGTTCAGCGAGTTGAGCAGGTACGCCTCGCCGGCCATGGCGAGTTCCTGGACGATGTCGAGACAGTCGTCGAAGTTGCCGTCGACTTCGAGGATGCGGGCGTCGTGGAGGGCGGCCTGGGCGATCTTGCCCGACGCCACCTTCCCCGCGGGCAGGAGCACGAGCGTCTCCATCCCGCCGCGGGCGCCGTACGCCGCGAGGGCGGCACTCGTGTTACCCGTCGAGGCGCAGGCGAGGCGGCCGACGCCGAGTTCCTGGGCGACGCGGACGCCGACGGTCATGCCGCGGTCCTTGAACGCCCCGGTCGGGTTCATCCCCTCGTGTTTGATCCGGAGGCGTTCGACGCCCACCTCCGCCTCCAGCCGGGGGACGTGATGGAGCGGCGTGTCGCCCTCGGGGAGCGAGACGCCCTCCTCGAAGGGGAGGGCGTCGGCGTAGCGCCAGACGCCGCGGCCCTCGAAGTCGTCGAAGGTCGGCGGGTCGGCGTAGCGGACTTCCAGCAGGCCGTCGCAGTGATCGCAGGTGTATCGGATCGCGTCGAAGGGGGCAAAAGTCTCCCCACAGGCGATACAGGCGAGCCAGACGCCGTCGTCGGCCACTGCCGGCGCCGAGGGAGCCGGGGCGGCCAGGTCGAGGCTGGTACTCATTGGCGGAGGGTTGGGCCGCGAAGGGAAAAACGGGACGGGTTCTCACTCCGCACCGAAGCCCTCGATGGCCTCGTGAACCTGCTCGACCCACGCGTCGAGGGTGCGATGCATCAGCTCCTTGGCCTCGGGGAGCGGCGTCGCGGTGTACTGGTAGACGTAGCCGCCGGGGTCGAGCAGCCGGCGTTCCCGGTCGGCCAACCCCTTCTCCAGCAGCGTCGTGAGCGACCGGTTGACGTTGCTCCGGTCGCGGTCGAGGTCCTCCGCGAGTTCGGCGACCGTGCTTCCGGGGTTGTCGAGGAGGACGAGGTACGTTCGGCTCTCGTGGTCCTGAATCCCGAAGACACAGGAGAGAACGTGCTGGAATCCCGGTTCCTCGACGCCGACGAGCTCCTCGATGTCGGGCGCGTCGGTGTCGGTGTCTGACATACCCGTCGTTGGCCCCGGGTGACGTTAAAACTGCGGCACGGCCGCGTGGCTCTCTCCCATCCCGGCTACGCGTCCCGGCTGTACCCCATGTTCTCGATGCACGTCCGCATCTCCTCGACCGACCGATGTTTGTGAAGCGTCGTCGGCGTATCACAGTAGTACGTGGTGCCGTCGTGACGGAGCGTCACCTCGTGGGTGCCGCCGAGCATCTCGACGCGCACGACGAGGCGCTGGCCCGAATCGAGGGCGTCGAGAATCTCCGCCGCGGTCCACTCGCCCGCCTCGATGGTCTGGGTCGCCATCGACGGATGGTCGGACGGACGCGACTTAATCGTGGCGCGAGTCCGGACCCGACAAGTTAAACGCGGGGACGCGCCAAAGCCGGGTAGATGCACCCGACGGACGTGCCCGGCCTCCCGCCGGGCGTCCCCGAACATCTCGTCGAGTCGGGGATCGAGGAACTCTACCCGCCACAGGCCGCCGCCGTCGACGCCGGCGTGACCGACGGCGAGAGCCTCGTCGCCAGCGTCCCCACGGCCAGCGGCAAGACCCTGATCGCGGAACTCGCCATGCTGTCGAGCGTCGAGCGCGGCGGCACGGCGCTCTACGTCGTCCCCCTCCGCGCCCTCGCCAGCGAGAAGAAGGCGGAGTTCGAGCGCTGGGCCGACTTCGACGTCGACGTGGGCGTCTCGACGGGCAACTACGAGTCGAGCGAGGAGTGGCTCTCCAGCCGCGACATCGTCGTCGCGACGAGCGAGAAGGTGGACTCGCTGGTGCGCAACGGCGCGCCGTGGATCGACGACCTCACCTGCGTCGTCGCCGACGAGGTCCACCTCGTCGACGACCCGAATCGCGGCCCGACACTGGAGGTGACGCTCGCGAAACTCCGGCGGATCAACTCGGGGCTACAGGTCGTCGCGCTCTCGGCGACCGTCGACAACGCCGACGAGGTGGCCGACTGGCTCGACGCCGAACTCGTCAAGTCGGACTGGCGGCCGATCGACCTCCGGACCGGCGTCCACTACGGCGACGCCATCACCTTCGACGACGGCGAGCAACGCGAGGTGCCCGTCGGCCGGGGGGAACGCCCCACGGCCGCCCTCGTCGCCGACACCCTCGAGGAGGACGGCTCGTCGCTCGTCTTCGTCAACTCCCGTCGGAACGCGGAGGCGGCGGCGCGGCGGCTGGCCGACGTGACCGAGAGCGCCCTGACGCCCGACGAGCGGGCGGCACTGGCCGACGTGGCCGACGAGGTGGCCGCCGCCTCCGACACCGAGACGAGCGAGGACCTCGCCGCGGTGGTGCGGAAGGGCGCCGCCTTCCACCACGCCGGCCTCTCGGCCGACCACCGGTCGCTCGTCGAGGACGCCTTCCGCGACAGGAAGTTGAAGGCCATCTGTGCCACCCCGACGCTCGCGGCCGGCGTCAACACGCCCAGCCGGCGGGTGATCGTCCGCGACTGGCGGCGCTACGACGGCGAGTTCGGCGGCATGAAACCCCTCGAGACGCTGGAGGTCCACCAGATGTTCGGCCGCGCGGGCCGGCCCGGACTCGACCCCTACGGCGAGGCGGTGTTGCTGGCAAAGGACCACGACACCATGGACGAACTGTTCGAGCGGTACGTGTGGGCCGATCCGGAGCCAGTGCGGTCGAAACTCGCCCGGGAGCCGGCGATGCGCACCCACCTGCTGGCGACGGTGGCGTCCGGATTCGCCCGCACGCGCGATGGCCTGCTCGACTTCCTCGAGGGGACGCTGTACGCCGCCCAGACCGACGAGGGGGACCGGCTGGCGTCGGTCGTCGACTCGACGCTCGACTACCTCGCCGCCAACGATTTCGTGGACCACGAGGGCGACGAGGTGACCGCCACGAGCCTCGGCCACACCGTCTCTCGGCTCTACCTCGACCCGATGAGTGCGGCCGAAATCGTGGGCGGCCTCCGCGACGCCGACGACCCCACCCCGCTCGGATGCTATCACCTCGTCTGCCGGACGCCGGACATGTACGAACTCTACCTGAAGTCGGGGGATCGGGAGACCTACACCGAACTCTGCTACGAACGGGAGGAAGAGTTCCTCGGACGCGTCCCCTCGGAGTTCGAGGACGTGCGCTTCGAGGAGTGGCTGTCGGCGCTGAAGACGGCGAAGTTGTTGGAAGACTGGGCAAGCGAGGTGGACGAGGACCGAATCACCGAGCGCTACGGCGTCGGTCCCGGCGACGTGCGGGGGAAAGTCGACACCGCGGAGTGGTTGCTGGGCGCGGCCGAGCGACTCGCGACCGACCTCGACCTCGACTGCGTCGTCGCGGTCCGGGAGGCGAAAAAGCGCGTCCAGTACGGCGTCCGCGAGGAACTGCTCGATCTGGCAGGGGTGCGCAACGTGGGGCGCAAGCGCGCCCGCCGGCTCTACGAGGCGGGGGTCGAGTCCCGCGCCGACCTGCGCGAGGCCGACAAGGCCGTCGTCCTCGGCGCGCTCCGGGGGCGCGAGCGGACCGCCGAGCGCATCCTGGAGAACGCGGGGCGGCGCGACCCGTCGATGGAGACGGTGAGCGTCGACGTGGAGGACGGGGGCGACACCTCGGACGCCCGAGACGCCGACGGCCAGGCCAGCCTGGGTGATTTCGGATGAGAGTCGTCGAAGGCGTCGCGGAGATAGCCGACCTCGACGCCTTCCTCGCCCGACTGGACGGGATTGCGGCTGACCACGGCGTCACGGTACAGGCGTTCGACGCGCGCTACGTCGTCGGCCGGGGCCACCTCGAACGCGCGGTCGAACTGGCGGACCGGGCCATCGCCCGGGAGGAGAACGTGGCGCGGGAGCGGGGCGTGGAGATCCTGCTGTACGCGGCCGGCCGCCGACAGATCGACGACGCGCTGGCGATGGGAGTACAGGAGGGGCGGACGCCGGCGGCCGTCGTCGTCAGCGACGCCGCGGGCGACGGGTCGAGGGAGGCGGCCGCGGCGGACGACGTCGCGGCCCTGCTCGATCCGGCGGCGACGCTCGACGACTACGACGCCGACCGGGTGCGGGCCTTCTTCGACGTGACCGCGGCGGAACTCGACGCGACGGACGGCGACCTGACCGACCTCGTCGCCGAACGGGTCGCGCTGCTCGACGTGGAGAAGTGAGGGAGGCGACGGGTCGTCGCGGACCGGTCAGGCGGGGACGTCCCTAAAGAGCGGCGGGGGTTCCGGTAAAAACCCGTGTCAAAAACGCCCCCGGCGCTTACATAGGCACCCATCCTGTATCTTCCCAGAATGGCTTCGGATGACACTGACGGCGAGGACGCACCGACGGACATGGAGATCGCGCGCGCGGCGGAGACGCGCCCCATCGAGGACGTAGCGGGTGATCTCGGGCTCGGTCCCGAGGACCTAGACCCGCAGGGCAACGGCATCGCCAAGATCGAACAGGACGCGATCCAGCGGACGCTCACCGACGCCGAGGAGGGGAACCTCATCCTCGTCACGGGGACGACGGCGACGCCGAAGGGCGCAGGGAAGACGGTGACGACCGTCGGCCTCGGCCAGGGGCTGAACCACCTCGGCGAGCGCGGCGTGGTCGCGGTCCGCGAGCCGTCGCTCGGTCCCGTCTTCGGCATCAAGGGTGGCGCCGCGGGCGGTGGCTACTCGCAGGTGCTCCCGATGGAGGACATCAACCTCCACTTCACGGGCGACCTCCACGCGCTGACGACGGCGCACAACCTCGTCTCGGCCACCCTCGACACCAAGATCCACTACGGCAACGAACTCGACGTCGACGTCGACGAGGTGAGCTGGAAGCGCGCGCTCGACATGAACGACCGGGCGCTCCGGGAGGTCGTGGTCGGTCTCGGCGGCTCGACCAACGGCCCGCCCCGGGAGGACGGCTTCCAGATCACGGCCGCCTCGGAGGTGATGGCGGTGCTCTGTCTCGCGGACTCGCTCGCGGACCTCAAGGAACGACTCTCGCGGACCATCGTCGCCTACGACTCGACGGGCGACCCCGTCACTGTCTCGGACCTCGGCATCGAGGGCGCGATGGCGATGCTCCTGAAGGACGCCCTGCGGCCCAACCTGGTCCAGACCATCGAGGGCTCGCCCGCGTTCGTCCACGGCGGTCCCTTCGCCAACATCGCCCACGGCACCAACTCGCTGGTGGCGGACAAACTCGGCCTCGCGCTGGGCGACTACCTCGTCACCGAGGCGGGCTTCGCCGCCGACCTCGGCTTCGAGAAGTTCGGCAACATCGTCTCCCGCCACGGCGTCGCGCCCGACGCGGTGGTGCTCACGACCGCCGTCCGGTCGATGAAGTACCACGGCCTGGAGATGTGGCCGGTCGACTACGACGAACTGAAGGAACCGAACCCCGAGGCCGTGAGCGACGGCATGGTGAACCTCGACCACCACGCCGGCATCGTCGAGCGGTTCGACGTGCCCTTCGTCGTCGCCATCAACCGCTTCCCGACGGACACGGACGCGGAGATTCAGGCCATCGTCGACCACTGCGAGGAACAGGGCTACCCGGTCGTCGTCTCGAACGCCTTCGCCGACGGCGGGGAGGGCGCCGCGGAACTCGCCGAGACGGCGAAGGATCTCGCCGACAGCGACGAGGGCGACTTCGAACCCCTCTACGACCTCGACGCGAGCCTGGAGGAGAAGATCCGAACCGTCGCCACGGACGTGTACGGTGCCGAGGGCGCCCACTTCACCGAGGACGCTCAGGACGACCTGGAACGACTGGAGGAACAGGGCTACGGCGACATGCCGGTCTGCCTGTCGAAGACCCAGCACTCGACGACCGACGATCCGACGCGGAAGGGCGCGCCGAAAGACGACTGGACGCTCACGGTGCGTGAGTGTTACCCCGACGCCGGCGCCGGCTTCGTCGTCGTCCTGACGGGCGACGTGCTCACCATGCCCGGCCTCCCCGCCGAACCCGCGGCGGAGGGGATGGACGTGGACGCGGACGGCAACGTCAGCGGTCTCTTCTAACGCGGCAGTCTGGGGGTCGACCCCAGCCGGCTTGGTCTGTCAGGGGGGATAGAATGGAATGGAAAAGATTACCACAGTCCGATCCGAGTATTATGCCGTCCGCCGGTCAGTGGAGGCACCCCACACGTCGATTATCGTCGTGCCGGTGGACAGCTGATCGCCGATCGCGAACCGTGGCGTCCCCCCCTGCCACGGTTTCTCCCCCCTTTCGAACGTCGGCGAGCCGATCGAGACGGCTACACGTTCAATAGCGTCGCGGCCGTACTCCTCCCCGTGTCAGACAACGTCCCGACCGTCACCTGCGAACGGTGCGGTCGCGAGTGGGAGCTCTCGTACGAACTCGACGAACTGATGGCCGGCAATCGCGCTATCGAACAGTTCGCGCTCGACCACGAACGCCACACGGGGCACTATCCGGACGGCGTGTCGACGTGGCGGGCGGTGTGTCGGCGGTGTCCGGACGGCGTCGAACGCCTCTCCGAGACGGCCGCCCGGCGCTGGGCGCGGACCCACGCCCGTCACACCCGCCACGACGTGACCCTCCACCACGCCGAGGGCGAAGAGACGACGCTGATCGAGGGCGGGGGCTAGCGCGGATCGCTCTCCCACCGGTAGCCACACGAACACGACGCGTACTCGGTGTCGCGCCGCGTCGCCGGGTAGAACGCGAAGTCGTCGATCCGCGATTCACAGTCCGGGCAGATCGCACAGTCGGGGACGAGGACCCCCTTGAACGTCGTGTGACACTCGGGACAGGTCACCTGTTCGTCGGGGCCGACGCCCTCGACGGTCGCCGAACACTCCGGGCACGTGTAGCGCCGGGGCGGGCCGTCGCCGCCGTACGCGGCGTCGGGGTCGGTCCAGTCGAGGTCGGTGTCGGTGTCGTCGTCCCCGATGCCGAGCCACGCGAGCACCCGCCCGAGCATGGGCCGAGATACGGCGTCGACGACAAAACAGTTCGGGGGAACTTTTCACCGCCCGCGGCGAGGATCGACCGTGATCCCACTCGTCCACGACTTCGACGGCGAGACCGTCCTCGTCTTCGGCGGCGGGACCGTCGGCGCCCGGAAGGCGCGTCGCTTCGCCCGCGAGGCGCGGGTCGTCGTCGTCAGCCCGACGTTCGCGGACGCCGACTTCGGGGAGAGCGAGTTCGTCCGCGCCGCGCCCGGCCCCGACGACGTCCCTTCGTGGCTCGACGCCGCCGACCCGGCGCTCGTCGTCGCCGCCACCGACGATGCGGCGCTCAACGCCGCCGTCGAGGCGGCAGCGAGGGGCCGAGGCGTCCTCGTCAACCGCGCGGACCGGAGCGGCGGGCGGGGCCGCGGGAGCGTCGTCGTCCCCGCCACCGTCGACGACGGTCCGGTCGGCGTGGCCGTGACGACGGGGGGCACGAGTCCAGCGGTGAGCCGGTACCTGCGCCGGGAACTGGAGTCAGTCGTCGACGGCGCGGGGGCCGTGGCGAGGGTGGTGGGGAAGCTTCGGGCGGCGTTGAAGGACCGGGGCGTCGAGCCGGATCGACGGCGGGCGGCGATCCGCGCCGTCGCCGAGTCCGAGGCGGTGTGGACGGCGGCCCGCGAGGGTGACGGCGAAGCGGTACGCGGGGCCGCCGAGCGGGTGCTGGCGGACGCGCTCGGCGACGACGGCGACGACGCCTGATACGGTCGACGGACAGCCGGCAGTCCAACTACCAGTCGACGCTCAGGCTGCCGTCGCCCGCGGGGTCGGGCGCGATCTCCTCGTCGGTGCGGCGGTCGATCACGTGGATGACCCCCCGGCCCTTCTTCGCGGGACAGACCTCGGCGGCGCGGACGTTGTGATCCAGATCGTCCTCGCCGACGTAGTACGTCTTCGGGCGGGCGAGGCCGGTGTCGAGGTCGAGGGCCCAGTTCGACGAGACTTCGGCACATTTCCCGGTGCCGATGCACTTGTTCGCCTCGAAGATGATCTTGTACGGCTTCTCGTCGACGGGCGGCGCGTCGGCGTCGCCAACGTCGCTCGGGCGGAGTACGTCGTCGGTGTCGGTCATGGGTGCGGTAGTGGCGGCGGGGGGATAAAGCTAGAACGCCCGCAGGTCGTCGAGGACGGCGGCGGCCGACCCGTCGTCGACGGCCGCACGGGCGGCGTCGAGGGCCGAATCGAGGGAGTCGGCGTCGTCGCGGGCGTAGATCCGGACGGCGGCGTTGAGGGCGACGGCGTCGTACCAGTGGTCGGTCCGGTCGCCGGCGACCACCTCGCGGGTGAGGCGGGCGCTGTCTTCGGCCACGTCGTCGACCTGTAGGTCTTCTTCCGCGAAGTCCATGCCGTACGCGGCCGTCTCGATTTCGTAGTCGTCGAAGCCGCCGGTCGCCGACCAGTCGGCCACCTTGGTGTAGCCGGGGCGGATGTCGTCGTAGCCCTCCATCCCCTGGAACATGACAACTCGATCCAGGTCGTGGAACGCGCTCTCCGCGAACGTCTCGACCACCTTCTTCGCGAACGCGAGGTGGTAGAAGGAGCCGAGGTGGACGCTCGCGCCGGCGGGGTTGGCGAGCGTCTCGACGGTGTTGACGAACGTGCGCACGCCCATCCGGTCCCGGGCGTCGAACAGGTCGGCGACGGCGGGGTTGAACGCGGGCTGGTAGTAGAAGCCAACGCCCGTCTCGTCGACCATGGCGGCGGAGTCGCGGGGGGTCAACTCCGTCGCGACGCCGAGTTCGTCGAGGACGTGTTTGTACACGTCCTGTTTCTGGGTGGGTGTCCGGTCGCCGGAGTGGGCGACGACGGGCGTGCCGGCGCCGGCGGCGACGACGCCCGCGGCGACGCCGAGGATGGCGGTCCGGCCCTTGCCGTCGTAGTTGGCGCCGCAGTCGACGGGGTCGGCGTCGGGGGTGGCGTACTCGGCGCGCTCACACATCTCGTCGGTGAAGGCCGCGAGTTCTTCGGGCGTGTTGTGTTTCCAGCGGTTGGCGAGCCAGAAGGCGCCGAGCGTGGTCGGGTAGGGGTCGCCGTCGAAGATGCGGCGCATGGCCTCGGCGGCCTGTTCGCGGGTCATGTCCTCCGCGGATTTCGTCCCCGAGCCCACCACCTCGGTCATGAGGCGCTTGAGCGGCCAGTCGCCGTCGGCGGCGTCAGTCACTGTCGGTCACCCCGACGACGCCGTTGGCGGCCGTGAGCGGCGCTTCGGCCATCGCGTCGCTGCCGCCGAGACAGCGCGCGACCGTCTCGCGGACGCCGACCACGTCGCCGACGACGGTGACGGCGGGAGGTTCGACCGCCGCCGCGTCCGCCACGTCGACGATGGTGTCGAGCGTCCCCGTGACGACCCGTTCGTCGGGAAGGGTGGCGCGTTCGACCATCGCGACGGGCGTCGTGGGATCGACGCCCGCGGCGCGGAGCGCGGCCGCGTTGTCGGGGAGGCGGCCGACGCCCATCAGGATCACCAGCGTCCCGCCGGCGGAGACGAGATCCGAGAGGGCGCCCCAGTCGAGGGCGCTGTCCGCCTTCGTCGGGTCCTCGTGGCCGGTGACGACGGCGAGCGCCGAGGCGTGGTCGCGGTGGGTCGCCGGGATGCCGGCGACGCCGGGCGCGGCGACGGCGCTCGTAATGCCGGGGACGACCTCGAAGGGGACGTTGTGGCGCGCGAGGTGTTCGGCTTCCTCGCCGCCGCGGGCGAAGATGGTGGGGTCGCCGCCCTTCAGGCGGACCACCTCGCGGCCGGCCTTGGCCTCCCGGATCAGCCGGTCGTTGATCTCGGCTTGCGGCGTCCGGTCGCCGTTGGCGCGTTTCCCGACGTTCTCGACGCGCACGTCGTCGGGGATGGTGTCGACGACGCCGTCGCCCACGAGCGAGTCGTGGAGGACCACGTCGGCCGAATCGAGGAGGCGCCGGGCCTTCACCGTCACGAGTTCGGGGTCGCCCGGACCGGCGCCGACGAGATACACCGTGCCGGTCGTCATGGTGCTCACGTCACTCCCCCTCCGCGGCCGCCACGCGGTCGGCGGCGCTCCCCAGTTCGTCCGCGAGGGTCCGCGCCTCGGCGGCCGAGAGCGTCACCCGGTCGGCGTGGGGCGGCACCGACTCCAACTCGGTGTTGTCGAGTTCGAGTTCGAGCGTGATCTCCTCGGGGTTCTCGCGGGCCGTCCGCACGTTGAGCGTGGCGAACGCTCCCTCCTCGAAGCCGTGGCCCTCGACGCTCGCGTCGAGCAGGTCGAACGTCGTGAAGGCGTTGACCTTCAGCACGCGGTCGGCCATGGTCAGTCGTCGGAGGGGAGCGGTTCGCCCTGCCCGTCCGTCGGCGCGGGCGAGGCGTCCATCGACGTGTCCTCGGCGTAGGGATACCACGTCATCTTCGTGTTGCCGAGGTACGGGTCCTCGTAGCTCGTCTCCTCGGACTCGGCGAGGGCGGCGAGTTCGTCCTCGTCGCGGTCGGCGACGAAGTCACGGAAGGACTCCTCCGGCCCGGCGCGCTCCTCCTCGTACGTTTCGAGGAGATTGGCGATGTAGCCGGGCACCTCGTCGGCGGGGACGCGCATCTTCACCCAGTCGGCGAACTGCGGGTTCTCGCCGAGGCCGCCGCCCAGCCCCACGTCGAACGCCTCGACGGCGTCGCCGTCCTTGCGCGTCTTCATGCCGCGCAGGCTGACGTCGGCGATCTGTGGCTGGGCACACGAGGCGGTACAGCCCGAGAGGTGGATGTGGAAGTCCTCGACGCCCTCGGGAACGGGAACGTTGTCCCGCAGCCAGCGCCCGTACCGGACCATTCGGTTCTTCGTCTCGACGATGGATAGCGAGCAGTATTCGGTGCCCGTACACGCGATGGAGCCGCGCAGGAACGGGTGTGGGTCCGGCGAGTAGTCGTCGAGGAGGTCCTCGGCGAGGAAGTCGTCCAGGTCCTCGTCGGCGATGTCACCGACGATGACGTTCTGACGCTGGGTCAGGCCGATCATCTCGGAGCCGTACGCCTCGGCGAGGTCGGCGAGTTGGATCACGTCGTCGGCGGCCATGCGGCCGACGAGGACGTAGAGACCGAGAAAGTTCTGGCCGTCGTGCTGGTCGTGGACGCCGATGTAGTCGCCGGGGGCGTCGGCGCGGCCGGCGTTGTAGTCGTACTCGTCGCGAAGGCCCTCGCCGGCGGTCGGGAGTTCGTAGTCGACGTACTCGTCCTGCAGGACCGAGCGCACTTTCTCCGGTCCCCACTCGTCGACGAGGAACTTGATGCGGGCGTTGAAGCGGTCCTCGCGGTCGCCGTAGTCACGGAAGAGCGCCGAGAGCCCCGCGGCTACGTCCGTGGCGTTCTCGGGGCGGCAGAAGACGTCGATGTCGCGGGCGAACCGGGGTTCCTTGCGGGCGAGGCCGCCGCCGACGTTGACGTTGAAGCCGGCCACCTCCTCGCCGTCCAGTTCCTTGGTCGCGGGTTCGAAGGCGAGGTCGTTGATGTCGCCCTGCCCGGAGCCGCGGCGGTCGCCGGTCATCGCCACCTTCCACTTCCGGGGCAGGTTGGCGTAGAGGTCGTTGCCCTTGAACGTCTCGTGGAGTTCCTGGACGACCGGCCAGACGTCGATGAGTTCGTCGGCGTCGCGGCCGGCAACCGGGGAGCCCACGATGTTGCGCCACGAGTCGCCACACGCCTGAATCGTCGAGAGACCGACCGACTCCAGTTCGTCCCAGATGTCCGCGATGTCCTCCACCTTGATCCAGTGGAGCTGGATCGACTGGCGGGTGGTGAAGTCGGCGTAGGCGTCGCCGAACTCGGGGTTCTCGACGGGGCCGGTGGCGTACTCCTTGGCCACCTCGCCGACGGTCCGAAGCTGTTCCGGCGTCATCCGGCCCATCGGCGTCCCGATGCGCATCATGAAGTAGCTCTCCTGTCCTTTCCGCTGGTGGTACAGGCCCCACCATTTGAACCGCTCGAACCAGGCGTCGTGCTCGTCTTCCGGAATGGCGTCCCATCCCTCCTCGGCGAACCGCAAGAGATGGTCGCGTATCTCCATCCCGTAGGTCTCGTCTTTCCAGCGTTCGACCTTGGTTGGCATGGGGAGCTAGAATAGACGCGAACATATACGGTCGGGCACGTCGTCAACCTTCCCCGGCTCTCCGGGGACACGACAAATGTTGCCGCTATCGTCGAAGCGGCGTCGCGCGTCGGGACCGGCGACCAGGAACGTGGACGCTCTCGGGGACGACGGGGCGGAACGCGCCGGTGTCGGGGTCGACGCGGCCGAGGGTGAGCCAGTCGGTGACGCCGCTCGTGCCACATTGGATGCACTGGCCGGCGACCCGCGCCTCCACGTCGGCGCCGTCGGGGGCCACTTCGACGAACCCCTCGGCGAGGAAGTCGGCGAGCCGGCACGGGCAGAAATCGTGGCGAGCGAGCCGCCAGAGATCGCTGACGTTCACCTCGCGGGAGTCGTTGACGCTGACCCACGCCCCGTCGTCAAGCTGGTGAACCGAGGTGGTCATGACCTCCGATACCGCCCCGACGGCGGTAAGCCCGTCGGCGGCTGCGACGCTTGCCGGTCCTCGGACGGGAAATTGGGGGGTGATTCGGGCGTGATCGACGGACGAGGTCGGGATTCGTCCCGAAACCGCCCGTCACGGATACCGGAAAGGACCGCCCCAATACGGGAGAACGGGTAGCAATTATGCCCGAACGCGGCCTTATGCAGACGTACCGTTTACCGGTGTTCGATGACCGAGAACAGCGAGGTTGTGACGACGCCGTCGGAGGAAACCGACGACGACGAGGCTGCGGACGCACGGAACCATCTCTCTGATGTCGAACCCGGGGCTGGCTGTACCGAAATCTGGGAACACCTGAGCGAGACGCGCGACGACGCCGAGGGGAACTGATCCCGTCCGCAGGGCGCTATCCTCCGCGCTCGCTCTCCGCCCGCAGGAGCGCCGCGACTCCCTCACGAACCGCCGCGTGGAACCGGTCGCTCGCGTAGCGGTCCCGCGGGAGCGTGGGCCGGGCGTCGTCCACAATCGCCGCGGCAATCGTCGCCACGGCGTCGGGCGTCGAATCGAACAGCCGGTCCGAACGGCCGGCGAGCACCTCCCGCTGGCCGCCGGCGTCGGGCGCGAACGCCACCATCCCCGCGGCGACGTACTCGGCGACCGCCATCCCGAAGTGTTCCTCGGGCTTGCAGTTCAGGCCGTAGCGGTGGGTGGCGAGTAGCTCCGTCACCCGCTCGGGGGGTGCGTCGCGGTCGAGGTGGACGTACGGCCGGTCGGCGGCCGCGGCCGCCACCCGTCGGCCGTAGTCGGCGTAGATGGTCGACGACGACCCGACGAGGTGGAGATGCAGGTCGTACCCCCGAGCGCGGACGCCGTCGACGACGTCGATGGCCCGGAGCGGGCGCTTGTCCGGCGCGAGACGGCCGAGGACGACGACGCCGGTCTCCCGCTCGGCCCACGGCCGCGGGTTCGGGACGGGATCGACCGGCGGGTGGAGCACGTCGGGGCGCCGTCCGTAGATGGCTTCGACGGCGTCGGCCGTCCACGCGGAGTTGGCGAGGAGACGGGCGTCGTCCGGGAGCCGTCGGTCGCCGACGCCGGCCAACCGACTCCACAGCGGGTCGAGACGGGGCGTCCCGCCGGCCGGGGCGTGCCGGCGATTGAACTGCGGGAAGTGGACGTACTGGAGCGAGGGGAGCGGGAGGGCGAACTCGTTGGCGGTGCTGACGGCGGCGTCGAAGTCGGCGGCGTGCGGGGCGAAGAGGCGGCGGAGCAGGACGCTCCGCGCCGCCAGTTGCGGGCCGTAGCGGTCGGGGAGGGCATCGAACCCCCGGCAGACGAGTTCGGTCCCGGGCGGTCGGCGGACCCGCACATCGGCGTCGGTGTCGAAGAGTGCGTTGAGTTCCGCGAGCGACGAGCGGGAGAGGGTGACCAGCGTCACGTCGTGGACGGCCTGAAGCGCCTCGCAGACGTGGAGACAGACGGTGTCGGCGCCGCCGCGGCCGTCGAGCGTGTTGTGGAGGACCGCCACCCGTGCCATGTCTGCCCGTCGGGGGGCGACCGTCTTATACTGCCGGCTGTAACTGTTTCAAGATCCCCGTCACTCCGGGGTGACGGGGGTCTTGGTTGACTTACAGCCGGCAGTATCAACTCCCATCCGGCGCGGGACTTTTCACGACAGCACCCTGCCAGGAGGTATGGAGTGTGCGTTCGTGGGGTGTGGGGCGGTTGCCCGGAAGTACGCCGCCACGGTCGACGCCTCGGCGCTCTCGGTGACGGCGGTCTGTGACCTCGATGCCGACCGCGCCGCTGCCTTCGCGGCCGACCACGACGCCGCGGCGTACACCGACCTCGACGCGATGCTCGACGCCGAGGCGGTCCCTCTGGTGCTGAACCTCACGGGCCACGACGCCCACGCCGCGGTGACCGAGCGCGCCCTGCGGGCGGGGCGCCACGTCTGGAGCGAGAAACCGCTCGCCGTCGACGCCGACCGGGCGCGGAAACTGGTCGCGCTCGCCGAGCGCCGGGGGCTGGCGCTCGGCTGTGCGCCGATCAACGCCGACTGCGAGGCCCAGCGACACGCGGGGAGGGCGCTCGCGGACGGCCGCCTCGGGACGGTGCGCCTGGCCTACGCCCACGCCCACGTCGGCCGGGTGACCGCGTGGCACGACGACCCCGACGCCTTCCTCCGGGTCGGGCCGCTGTACGACGGTGCGGTCTACCCCCTCACCCTCCTCGTGGCGTGGTTCGGTCCCGTCGAGCGGGTTCGAGTCGCCGACGCCACCGACCCGTGGCCGGACCGCGAGGCGAAGCGGCCGGCGCGACCGAGTCACGTCGAGGCGACGCTCGCGTTCGCCGATGGCCCGCTGGTCCGCCTGACGGCGAGTTTCTACGCCCCCCACCGGAGCCGGGAGTTCACGAGCCTCGAACTGCACGGCGACGACGGCTCGCTCTACCTCGACGACGCCGGTGACCTCGGCGGCGAGGCGGGCCACCGCGTCGCCTTCGGGCGCGAGGGGCGGGGCTACGCGCCGATGCCCATCCAGAAGCCGTCGCGGCGGACCCCCTACCTCGCCGGACCGGAGCGACTGGCCGCGAGCGTCCGGCGGGGGCGGCCCGACCGGGCGTCGGCGCGGCGCGCGAGCCACGTCGTCGCCGTCTGTAACGCCGTCGAGCGGGCCGACGAGGCGGGGACGAGCGTCGCCGTCACGGACGCCGGCGTCGACCGACCCGACCGGCAGCGGGTGGCGTGGTGCGGCGCGGAGGAGGCCCCCCACCCGCCCGACGCCGCGCTCCGCCTCCCGCCTGTCGGCTTCGGCTGTTCGCGCTACCGCGGCGACGAGTACGTCGACCGCCGGGACTCCATCGCGACGGCACTCGACGCCGGCTACCGCTTGCTCGACTCCGCGGAGCTGTACGGCAACGAGGCGCGGATCGGCGAGCTACTGGCGGCGCCGGGAACCCCGGACCGCGACGCGCTCTTTCTCGCAAGCAAGGTCTGGAACACGAACCACGGCCACGTCGCGGAGGCCTGCGAGACGACGCTCGACGAACTCGGCGTCGACGCCCTCGACTGTTACCTGCTCCACTGGCCGGACGCGTGGGAATACACCGGTCCCCTGCGCCGCCTCGCCGAGTTGCCGGTCGCGAAGCAGGAGGCACGCACCTTCCCGGAGGACGACGACGGGGAGCGGGCGACGGCCGACGTGAGTCTGGAGGAGGCGTGGCGAGGGCTGGAGACCCTCCACGACCGCGGCCTCGCGGCGTCGCTCGGGGTCTGTAACGTCGACCGTGCGACGCTATCGCGGGTCGTCGAGTTCGCACGGGTGCCACCGGCGGTCGTGCAGGTCGAACACCACCCATACCGCCCACAGCGCGACCTGGTGTCGTGGTGTCACGAGCGGGGGATTCGGGTGGTCGCCCACTCGCCGCTGTCGGCGCCGGGGCTCCTCGACGACGCCGCGGTCCGGGAGACGGCGGCGGAGATGGGCGTCTCGCCCGCGGCGGCCGTCGTCGCCTGGAACGTCGACCGGGGCGTCGTCCCCATCCCGTCGAGCACCGACTCCGACCACGTCGTCGAGAACCTCGCCGCCGCGGGCTATCGCCTCACCGACGCGGACCGGGAGCGCCTGGCGACCCTCGAAGATCCGGAGTTCGGCCGATGAGCGGGGAGACCGTCCACGAGCGACGGCGGGCGGCGGCGACGGCGACGGTCGGGGCGGCGGCGGCCGCCGTCGCCGTCGGGGGGTGGACGCTCGTCGCCGACGCCGCCTCGCACGACGCGGCGAACCGGTGGGTGTTGGTCGCCGGGGCGGTGCTGGCGTACGAAGTCGCCTACCTCGCGTACCATCTCGACGCCGACGGCGTCGGCTCGGCGTTCGCCCCGCCGAACCTGGTTACGCTGGTCCGCGGCGGGCTGTACGCCGCGACGGCGGGGTTCGTCTTCGTAGCGCCAGACCCGACGATACGGTGGGTGCCCGCGGCGTGTTACGGGGCGGGCGTCGTCCTCGATTACGTCGACGGGAGCCTCGCCCGGCGGACCGGGCGCACCACGGACCTCGGGGCGAAACTCGACCTCGCGTTCGACACCCTCGGCTTCCTCGTCGCGCCGCTGGTGGCCGTCGCGTGGGGTCGCCTCCCCGTCGCGTACCTCTCGTTGTCGGCCGCGCGGTACGTCTACCGGGCGGGGATCGGGTGGCGAGAGTACCGGGGACGGTCGGTCGGTGACCTGCCCCCGAGCCGGATTCGCCGCCCACTGGCCGCGCTCCAGATGGGCTTCATCGCCGTCGCGCTGGCACCCGTCCTGCCGGCGTCGGTGCTCCACCCGCTCGCCCTCGTCGTCGTTGCGCCGTCGCTCGCGGTGTTCGCGCGGGACTATCTGGCCGTCACGGGGCGGCTGGGATCGGTACCGTCGGTCGCGTCGGAGCCGACCGACGAGGGCGGCAGTATGAAGTGAGCCGCGACGCTAGGGTGGGCGTGACAGGGAGCGTCGAGGGCGGGCGATCCGGTGTCGACCCGCCAACGAGCGGCCGATCACTCTACTTCGCCGGCCCCCGAACGGTACGGATCGAATCCGAGACGGTGCCCGACCCCGGCCCGGACGAGGTGATCGTCGAGGCGCGCGTCTCGGCAGTGAGTTCGGGCACCGAACTCCTGATCTACCGGGGGGAGATGCCCCAAGACCTGCCGGCCGACGAAACCATCGACGCCCTCGCGGGTGACCTCACGTACCCGCTCAAATACGGCTACGCGACGGTCGGCGACGTGGCCGCGACGGGGGGGAACGTCGACGACGGCTGGCGCGGCCGGACGGTCTTCGCGTTCAATCCCCACGAGAGCCACTTCACGGCGAAGCCGGCCGACCTCGTGCCCGTGCCGGCGGACGTGTCGCCGGCGACGGCCGCCCTCCTCCCCACCGCGGAGACGGCGACGACGCTCGTGATGGACGGCCGCCCGCGGGTCGGCGAACGGGTCGTCGTCTTCGGCGCCGGGATGGTCGGGCTGGTCACGACGAGCATCCTCGCCGAGTTCCCGCTGGAGCGACTGACGGTGGTCGAACCCGTTTCCCACCGGCGGGAGATGGCGGCGACCCTCGGCGCCGACGAGACGCTCACGCCCGCCGACGCGGCGCAGGTCGGGACGCGGGGCGACCCGCCCGGGGCCGACCTGGCGTACGAACTCTCCGGCCAGCCTGCGACGCTGGACGACGCCATCGACGCCGTCGGCTACGACGGGCGGGTCGTCGTCGGATCGTGGTACGGGCGCAAGCGCGCCGAGACGGATCTCGGCGGCTTCTTCCACCGCAACCGGATCGACGTCTCGTCGAGTCAGGTGAGCACGCTCGCGCCAGACCTGCGGGGACGGTGGACGAAAGAGCGCCGGATGGGGACCGCGTGGGAGCGCCTGCGCGACGTGCCCACCGACCGCCTCGTGACCCACCGCGTCCCCTTCGCGGACGCCGCGGAGGCCTACCGCCTGCTCGACGAGGGGCCGGAGAACGCGCTGCAGGTGCTGTTGACCCACGAGTAGGCGACACGCGGCCGACAGTATAAGTCGCTCCCGGGCCACGAACGAATATGTACCGGCTCTCGGTCTCACGGGACTTCGTCGCCCAGCATTTCCTCACCGTCCCGAACCCCGGCCCGGAGGGGGAGGTCCACAGCCACCACTTCGAGGTGGCCGTCCGTCTCGCCGGTCCCGAACTGAACGAGTACGGCTACCTCGTCGACATCGACGCCGTGAACGACGCGCTCGACGCCCTCGAGGACCGGTATCGCGACGCGCTCCTGAACGACCTACCGGAGTTCGAGGGGCGAAATCCGAGCGTCGAGCGATTCGCCCGCCTGTTCGGCGACCGGTTCGTCGACCGGGTACCCACCGAGGTGCCCACGGAACTGACCGTCCGGATGTGGGAAGACGAGGACGCGTGGGCGAGCCACGAGCGCACCCTCCGATGAACCACGCCGACGGGCAGTATCTCGAAGCGAAACGGACGGTGGACGACCGGGCGCTCGACCGGCGCGTCCGCGACCGGTTTCTCGACGAACTCCCCGCGGCGCCCCGAATCCGTGAGGCGGCCGCCGGGACGGGCGTCACGGTGCCGCGGCTGCTGGACTGGGGCGTCACCGCCGGCGACTACGTGGGCGTCGACCGCGACGCCGACGTGGTCGCGCTGGCCCGGGAGCGGCGAGCGAGCGAGTGTGGCGGCGAGGCGATAACGGATGGGTTTCGGGTCGACGACCTGACCGTCCGGTTCGAGCAGGGGAACGCGCTGACGGCGTTCGCGGGCGACGGCGCCGACTGTCTCGTCGCGCAGGCGTTTCTCGATCTGGTGCCCGTCGACGACGCGCTGGACGCCTTCGTCGACGCCCTGCGTCCGGGGGGGCTGGTGTACGCGCCGATCACCTTCGACGGCGAGACGGCCTTCCAGCCCGACCACCCGGCCGACGACGCCGTCGTGGCGGCGTATCACGATGCCATCGACGCCGAACCGGGGCGGGACAGCCGCGCCGGCCGCCACCTGCTCGACCGGTGTCGGGCGCGGGACGGCGACCTGCTCGCGGTCGGCGCGTCGGACTGGGTGGTCTATCCGCCCTATCCGGCCGACGAGCGGGGGTTCCTCGCGACGATTCTCGACTTCGTCGCCGCGGCAATCGAAGGGCGGGTCGACGGCGCGACCGACTGGCTGCGGACCCGTCGCCGCCAACTCGACGCCGGCGAACTGAGCTACGTCGCTCACGGCTACGACGTGCTCTATCGCGTTCCCGGGTAGCGATGCGCGCCCGGCGACGGCGGACGGCGGCGTGGACGCTCGTCGCGCTCTTGGGGCTCGCACTCTACGTGCGGGCCGTCGGCGTCGGCGCCATCGCGGCGGCGCTCGGTCGGGTCGCCCCCGTCGACGCCGCGGTACTCGTCACCGTCGGGTGGGTGCCCGTCCTCCTCTGGGGGGGCTCGCTCCACCTCGTGCTCCGGGGCCTCGACGTGCCGACGACGCTCCCGGGGTCCGTCGGACTGTTCGCGGCGGCGGGCTTTCTGAACAACGTGACGCCGTTCGGACAGGCGGGCGGTGATCCGCTCGGCGGGGCGCTGGTGGCGCGGGTCGGCGGGGTCCCCTTCGAACGGGGGCTGGCGGGCGTCGTGAGCGTGGGCGCGGCCAACGCCGTCGCGGTGGTCGGCCTCGGCGTCGTCGGGGGGAGCGTCCTCCTCGCGACGGCCGCCGGGGACGCCGCCGTCCGCGCCGCCCTCGGCGTCGCGCTGGCGCTGGTGGCGGGCGTGGGCGTCGCGGCGGTGCTCACGTGGCGGCGACGGGAGCGACTCGCCGTCGGCGTCGGCCGGGGACTCGGGCGGGCGCTCGTCGGCGTCGGGCGGGCGATACCGGGGGTCGAGCCGCCGGATCGAGGGGTCGTCGTCGACCGAGCGGCAGGGTTCGTCGCGGCGCTCGAACGGGTCGGGGGGTCGCGGCGGCGACTCGGTGCCGTCCTCCTGCTCGGCGTCGGTGGGCACCTGGCGGTGGCGACGACGCTGTGGCTGTCGCTCGCGGCGCTCGACGCCGCCGTCTCGCCCGTCCGGGTCGCCGTCGTGGTCCCGGTCGCGCGGCTCGCGGGCGCCTCGCCGACGCCGGGCGGGACCGCGAGCGCGGAGGCGCTGCTCACTGGGTTGCTCGTGGCCGTCGGCGGCGTGCCGGCACCCGTCGCCGTCGCGGCGACGCTCGTCTACCGCGCCGCGGCCTTCTGGATGCCGACGCTGGGTGGCGGCGTCGTCACCGCGGTCATGCTCGTGGCGAGCGACGGGACGGGCGGGGCGGAGTCACCGGACGGCTGAAGCCGACTGCGACTCCCGACGGTAGAGCACGACCAGAATCGCGATCAGGCCGACCTGCACCACCTTGTCGCCGATGCCGCCGGGGTTGAGCACGTTCGGCCAGTTCAGGTAGAAATAGAGGACGACCTGGAGTCCGGTGAAGGGAATCCCGACGAGATAGAGCAGCCGGCGGCGAACGTCGAGGAGGAGGAGAACGATGGCGACGAAGAAGGCGATGCCGGCGAGGACGAAGCTGGCCCCCTGGACGGTGTCGAGGGCGAGGGCGCCGAAGTAGAGGTGGACGACCCCGGTGATCGACGCCAGGACGATGCCGACCCAGTGGAGGCGCGTGAGCGACTCGGTCTCGAACGCGGATGCCATGAGGAACGGTACCACGCCGATCGATAAAACGGATGGGGTCGTGGCGCACGCTTATCGGCCACGCGCCCCACGGACCGGGCATGGGAGTCGAGTACGTCAAGCGGGCGCGGGAGCCGGCGATATCCGTCGTCGTGCCGTCGGTACCCGCGTACGACCACGAACCGACGATGGCCCGGCTGGCGGCCCAGGAGGTGGCCGTGCCCTACGAAATCGTGCTCGTCGACGACGGGAGCGCCGACCGGTCGACGGCCCGGAACCGGGGGCTCGAGGCGGCGTCGGCCGAGGTGGTGGCGATGACCGACGACGATACGCGGCCACCGGACGACTGGCTGGCGACGGCGTACGCGGCCTTCGACGCCAACCCCGACCTGGTCTGTCTGGAGGGGCCGGTGTACGGCGGCTGTCGGAGCTTCGGCCCGCGTCACTACGTCGGCTGTAACCTCGCGGCCCGGCGGGCGGCCGCCCTCGACGTGGGGGGGTTCCGGTCGGCGTTCTCCGAGTGGCGCGAGGACGTGGAGTTCGGGTGGCGGATGGAGGCCGAAGCCGACGGGCGCTGTCGCTTCGAGCCGTCGTTTCGGATGTGTCACCCGGAGGTGCCACGGACGGCGTTCGATCCGGCGCTGGAGCGGCGCCTGAAACGCGAGTATCCGGAGCGATACGCCGAGGTGATGGACGCGACGTGGACGCGGCGGCTCTATCGGCGAGCGCGGGCGGCGGGACTCACCCAGCCGATCCAGCGGGTTCGAAACGAAGTCGGGCGGCGGCTCTGGGGGGAGTGTCGAGGGGCGTGACGCGGGGTCGGAGGGTCGGTTACCGGCGACGGGCGAGGGAGCCGTAGACGGAGCAGCCGTCAAGCGGCGCCCGGAGCGTGGAGACGAACAGAATCGGAAGCATCGCGACCGCGGCCGCGGCGGCGGTCGCCGGCCCGAAAACGTGTGCAGCGAGGGCGACGACGGCGGCTGTCGCCAGCATCACTGCGCCGAGGGCGACCCGCGCGCTGTCTACGCCGCTCCCTACCCCGGTCTTCCACTGGTTCAGGTCGTCGACGGCGGCCATCGTTCTCCTTGCAAATTATGGAGGGATCCAAATATATTTAACGAGGTAATTATCGACCGTGATTAAAATGAACGATACTGAAGGATTCTGCCGATAACGTAAATGATCATTACTGACAGATGCGGCTCGCCGGGTGGCGTCGAACGAGGAGCCGGGCGATCAGGGGTCGAAACTCGCCATGTAGGAGACGTGGAGGTAGTAAAACAGGAGCATCCCGCCGAGCCAGCTGAGGATGCCGTAGGCGACGTACGCGAGGTCGGGGAGTTCGAGGTAGAAGTACATGTACGACCCGATCAGGAGGTAGACGGCGACGAAGACACCGAGGAGACGGATACCACGACTCGAGACCTGTTGTTTCGGATTGACCATAGACATCTGACGCTGGCTGTGCTGGGGGTCCCCGATCATTAAAGACGAAAGTTCATGCAAAATATGCGACTGGCGCCGACACTATATGAGGTAGCGGTCAACGACCGGTATGATTCGCGTAGGCGTCAACGGGTACGGTACCATCGGCAAACGCGTTGCCGACGCAGTGAACTCGATGCCCGACATGGAACTCGTCGGCATCGGCAAGGCCAGTCCGAACCACACGGCCGACGCGGCCGCGGAGCGGGGCTACGACATCTACGTCCCCGACGGGCGCGAGGACCGCTGGGACGACGTGGGGATGGCCGTCGCGGGTGACATCGAGGATCTCATCGACGCGAGCGACATCGTCGCCGACGCGACGCCGGCCGGGATGGGCGCGGAGTACCGCCCCATCTACGAGGACCACGACACCCCCGCCCTGTTCCAGGGCGGCGAGGGCGCGGACGTGGCCGAGGCGAGCTTCACCGCCCGCGCCAACTACTCGGAAGCGACGGACAAAGAGTACGTCCGGATCGTCTCCTGTAACACGACGGGGCTGAACCGGATGTTCGCGCCGCTCCACGAGGAGTACGGCGTCGAGCGCGCGTCCATCACGCTCGTGCGCTGTCGGGGCGAGCACGCGGTCATCTCGGCCGATCCGGTCGGTCTCCCCTCCCACCACGGCCCGGACGCGCTCGAAGTGATCCCCGACATGGGGCCGGTGATGACGATGGGTATGAAGGTGCCGACGGTTCGGCACCACTTCCACGGCATCAACGTCGAACTCGGCGCGGAGCCGAGCGCCGCGGAGGTCCGTGACCTGCTCGCCTCGCAGTCGCGCATCCACGTCGTCGACGGCGACCTGGGCATCGACTCGGGGTGGGAGCTGCAGGAGTTCGCCCTCGACCGGGGCCGCGACCGGATGAACCTCTACGAGAACCAGATCTTCGAGGACTCCATCAGCATGGACGGGCCGCAGCTCCACCTCTTCCAGTCCATCCACCGCGAGAGCGACGTGGTGCCGGAGAACGTGGACGCCATCCGCGCGATGATGGGCGAGGCCGACGCCGAGGAGAGCATCGAACTGACGAACGACGTGATGGGCATCGGCGACATTTAAATGGCAAACCAGACCGAGGCAGTCGACGAGGAGTTGGAACCGGGAACGGAACTCACGACGGGCTACGGATCGAGTCCCGGCGTCGCGACCGGCCCCGTGAAGATCATCGAGGACATCGAGGAGGCCGACCGCATCGACGAGGGCGACGTCATCGTCACCGAGATGACCGCGCCCGACATGGTGCCGGCGATGAAGCGGTCCGCGGGCATCCTCACCGACGAGGGCGGGATGACCTCCCACGCGGCCATCGTCTCGCGCGAACTCGGCGTCCCCGCCATCGTCGGCTGTGGCGACGCGACCGACGTGCTCACCGACGGCCAGCGGGTCACACTCGACGGGCAGAAGGGAACGGTCGTCGTCGCGGAAGAAGAAGTCGAGGACGCCGAACCGGAGGGGAGTCGAGACGTGGAAGGTGGCAGCGGCGGCCCGCCGACCACGGCCACCGAGGTGAAGGTGAACGTCTCCATCCCCGACGCGGCCCAGCGGGCGGCCGACACCGGCGCCGACGGCGTGGGGCTCCTGCGGCTGGAACACATCCTGCTCTCGACGAGCAAGACGCCGGAAAAGTACGTCGCCGACCACGGCGAGGAGGCGTTCGTCAAGGAGATTTCCGAGGAGATTCGGAAGGTGGCGGACGCGTTCTACCCACGGCCGGTCCGTGCCCGGACCCTCGACGCGCCGACGGACGAACTCGCGGAGCTGGAGGGCGGCGAGAGCGAACCCCACGAACACAATCCGATGCTCGGCTACCGCGGCATCCGGCGGTCGCTGAAGGAGCCGGAGATGGTCAAACTCGAACTGCGGGCGTTCAAGCGCCTGCACGACATGGGCTACGACAACGTCGAGGTCATGTTCCCGCTGCCGAACGACGCGTCGGACGTGCGGCGGGCGCGGGAGCTGATGGACGAGGTGGGCATCGACCGGGAGAAACACGACTGGGGCGCGATGGTCGAGACGCCGGCCAGCATCCGCGCCATCGACGAAATCATCGACGAGGGCATCGACTTCGTCGCCCTCGGCACCAACGACATCGTACAGTTCATGCTCGCGGTCGACCGCAACAACGCGCAGGTCGCCGACCGCTTCGACGACTTCCACCCCACGATTCTGGAGGCGATGGCGGAGGTCATCGAGGCGTGTAACGAGCACGACGTGGACACGACGATCACCGGCCAGTCGGGGTCCCACCCGGACATGGCGAAGTTCCTCGTCGAGAAGGGGATCACCTCCCTCTCGTCGAACATCGACGCCGTCGACGAGGTGCGCCGCGTCGTCGCCCGCGCCGAGCGGAAGCTCCAGCTCGACGAGGCGCGGAAGCACGTCGACGACCCCGGACCGCGACTCGGGTGAGCGCGGCCCGCGGCCGACTACCCCGCCAGCGGGAGGGTCGCCCGCCCGGTGACGCGAACCGTCTTTTCGAGGAGTCCGGGACCGGATGCCTGTAGCGTGAACGAACAGTGCAGCCGCTCCGGAAGTGGGGCCGTCCCCGGGTCGAAGACGGCCGGTATCTCGACGGTCCCCCCTGTCTCGACGTTCCGGAGTTCGACGGTAGTCCGGCGAACGTCCCCGCGGAGGTCGTAGTACGTCGAGAACGCCTCCCACTGCCCGGGTGGGGCGACCCGGACGCTGTGGTGGAGCGTCGCCTCGTACGTCGTCGGCGGCCACAGTCGGAACCGGACCCGGTCGAGCCGATAGTCGCGGTACGGCTCGCTCGCGGCGATACCGCCGACAGTCGAGTCGAGCGTGAGCCGCAGGGCTGGCGGGAGCGACGCCCGACGGCGACGACCGTCGACCGCGACCCCGGCGTCGCCGAGGCCGTCACGGTCGCCGTCGCGGGGGGGATACTGCCAGCGCAGTTCGCCGTCCTCGACCGTCGCTTCGGCGTCGAGGCGTTCGGGACCGAGGCGGCCGCTACAGCCGCCGAGACTCCCGATGATCGCCGTTCCAAGTCCCGCGAGGGCGTGTCGTCGCGAGCGTCCGTCGGAGCGTGTGGAGGGCATCGGATGCGCTCGGCAGCTACGGGGGCGACGAGCAAATATCCGGCGTTCCAACGGCGAGCGGCGTCGCCACTGGCGAGGTAGTGCGATCGAAGAAGGAACGCGGACGGGGCGATCCCGTCGGATGGTGGCCGATTACAGCAGCCCCACGATCGTCTCGATCGAGCCACGTGCCTCCCAGAGACCGGACACGATCATGACGACGCCCGCGAAGACGGCGAGGGCGACGGCCCACTTGCGGACCGGCGAGAGCGAGTCGATGTCGATGTCGAAGGACATGTACATCACCGAGAGGTACATGAGTCCGATCGCGGGGGCAAAGAGCGCGCCGGAGAGCGCAAAGAGGATCAGCGGCGCCTCGATGAAGAGGTTGAGCGAGAGCGGAATCGCCGCGAACAGGACGATGGTCGCCCGGAACGTCGTGTCCCGGGTGATGTTGTAGTTGTCGAAGACGCCGTGGAGCGCGAAGGCGTCCTCCCAGAGGCGGGACATCCCGTACAGCGGGCCGATCAGCGTCGAGAACAGCGCGGCGACGGTAGTCAGCAGGAACAGGATGGCGGACCACTCGCCGAACTGCGTCGTGAAGATGGCGGCCATCTCGGGGATGACGGTGAAGCCGCTCGGCTGGATGCCCTGCACGTGCAGGGTCGCGGCGGCGGCCGTCCACATGAAAAAGGAGAAGACGGCCAGGATGACAGAGGAGAGGAGGTTCTGCCAGAGGACGATGTCGCCCCAGCCCTTGAGGCGGGACACCTCCTCGTCCGTGAGGTCGTACTTGTCGATTTCGACGCCGTCGTCGAGCGGTTCGAACATCCCCATGACCTTGTCCTTCGCGAACCAGACGTAGGAGACGGTCGGACCGAAGCCGGCACCGATCCAGCCGAACATGGTCAGGATGAAGGCCATGCCACCGACGCCGAGGCCGTCGACGCGGCCGGGCATGGACGGGACGAGGCCGGACGCGAGGTTCGGCGCCCAGACGCCGGCGGTCTGGAGCGAGACGAACGCGATCAGGATGAGGAAGATCCACAGCAGCGACGTGGCGAGCTTCTCGATCAGGCCGTACGAGCGGACGCCGACGACGAGGAGGCCGGCGGCGACGGTGATGAGCATCCAGCCGGTCGTGCCGATGGCCGGAAGCAGTGAGTTGAACGCGCCGGCAGTCTCGCCGAGGTGGCCCGAGAGGCCGATGGCGTAGATGAGGCCGCCGAGGAACACGTAGTAGAAGATCCACTTCAGCGCCCAACTGCGTTCGTAGAGCGCGTCGAGGAACGTATCGCCGGTCATGACGCCGTAGCGAACGAGGTAGTACTGGCCGAAGATCTTCGTGAACGTGATCAGCGGGATGAGCCAGATGCCCTCCATGCCGAGGTACGCGCCGCCGAGCGGGACGCTCAGCACCTCACCGCCGCCGATCTGGGAGGCGGTGAACACCCACGCCGGCCCCATGTAACTGAGGAACTCCTTGATCGACGACGGCGGCTCGGAGATCCGATGCTCCGTCGCGTCGGCCGTGCCGGTGCTCACGTCGGGTCACCACCCGTCCGTGTGAAACCTGGCTGCAGCTGAGCGATACGTCCGGGGGTGCCGAGAGAGCTCGGCGTGGAGATGAGTCGTGATGGTCTCTGCCGCATGTCCAACCCGACGAAAGATAGTGAACGTGGTATAAATGCGGAAAGGTGCACTTTTTGCATGATTTATCATGAAGTCCATATTCCTTAAGGTCATTTAATACGATCCCGACGCGGCGAATCGCCCGACTGCAGTACGATATCCCGTCTACGTGGGGCGGGCGAGACCGACTGCGGATAGTAACGAATGACGCGGTCGAAAGTGCTTTAATTATCGTTAGGAATTACTGTTCGCATGGTGATACTGACAGCCATTGACAGGGACCCCGGCTGTAAAGGGGTCGTCGAGACGGCGTACGAACTCGCGACGAGCATGGACATGGAGCTGGTGATCCTCCACGTCGTGCCCGAAGACGGGAACGAGGAGAAGGCACGGGAACAGGTCGAGGACATCGTCACGTCGGTGATCGGAACCCTCGAGGGCGTGGACCTCCGGATCATGCCGGAGCAGACGCGCCGTGACCTGCCCACCGGTCGGACGGCGAATCACATCCTGCAGGTGGCCGAGGATATCGACCCGGACTACATCGTCATCGGCTCGCGCAAGCGGACGGGGCTGGGCAAGATCCTGCTCGGGAGCGTCTCGAAGCTCATTCTCGCCAACGCGGACGTGCCCGTGGTGACGGTCGAACAGAAGCGGAAGGCGGAAGCGTAGTACGCTACCGCGTCCGGAGGAGGTAGCCGCCGCCGGCGACGACGGCCACGACGCCGGCGACGACGAGGAGCGTCCGGTAGCCGGCGACGGTGCTTTCGAACGCGATATCGGCGGTGGCGGTGAAGGCGACCGGGCCGACCGTCTGGCCGAGGCGGAGGACGCTGGTCCGAAGCCCCATCACGCCCGCCCGGAGGTCGTCGTCGACGAGCGTGACGACGGTCGTATCGATGGCGGGCATCACGACGCCGAAGCCGACGCCGAACACGAGAAGCGCGGCGGCGACGGCGCGGGGCGAGCCAGCGAGTCGGACGCCGAACAGCCCGAGACCGTAGGCGACGAAGCCGACGGCGACGAGGCGTGGCGCCGCCAGCCGGTCGGAGAGACGGCCGTACTGCGAGGAGACGACGGCGCTCGCGACGGCGACGGCCGAGAGCGTCGCCCCGATCCGACCGGTGCCGAGGGCGTAGGCGTCACGCAGGAGCAAGGGGAGGGCGGTGAGGACGGCGCCGTAGAAGATGAGGAAGGCGGCAAAGAGCGCGACGAAGACCCCGAGCGCCTGCGGCAGGGTAGCCACGGCCCGGAGGCGGCCGAGATACGTCCGCACGTCGGTCGAGCGCTCGGCGTCGGGTTCCTCGAGGGCGACGACGGCGACGACGGCGACGACGGCACCGACGCCGAAGAAGAGAAACGGCGCCGACCAGCGAATCCCGGCGAGTGCGCCGCCCAGAAGCGGGTAGAACGCCGCGCCGGTGCCGATGGTGCTCCCGTTGACCCCCATCACCGCGTCGCGTCGCGGCCCCTCGTAGACGTCGCCGATGAGCGTCACCGCGAGCGTGATGAGCGCGCTCGCGCCGACGCCCTGGAGAAAGCGGAGGGCGATCACCTCGGCGAACGTGCGGGCGAAGGCGACGCCCGCGCCGGCGACGGCAAAGAGGACGAGGAGGGGGACGACGACCCGCCGACGCCCGAACCGGTCGGCGACGAGGCCCACGAAGGGCGTGACGACGACGCCGGGGAGGGTGTAGGCGGTGATCACCAGCCCCACCTGTGCGTCGGTGACGCCGAAGACGGGCCGCAGGTCGGGGAGGACGGGGCTGACCAGCGAGACGCCCATCACGCCCATCAGCGAACACGAGAGGATGACGTAGAGCGTCGAGGAGCGCCAGGGGACGACCGCCAACCCGCCGTCGAGGTCCGACACGGTGTCGACGTGGGACCCGCGGCTTGTTAGAGTAGCGTTCGTGAGTCATCGGACACCGTCGTGCGATCCGGTGTGCGGACAGTCCGACAGCGGAGCGCTTCCCGCTCGGAAGGGTATCAGAACTGCTCCGCGGTGTCGATGCCGACGACGACACCCGCCTCGTCGGAGGTGAAGCGGTCGTCGGCGCCGACGGCCGTCGCGAAGAGGAGCCGCGCCTGTTCGGTGTGGGCGAGACGGAGGGCCGCGGCCGTCGACTCGTCGAAGTCGAAGTCGTCGAGCAGGGCCGCCCACTCGTCGCGGCCGACCCGATACGCACGCGTGCCGTCGACGGTGACGTGCTCCGCCCGCCGTTCGAGTTCGCCGTGACGCCCGATCAACTCCGCGTTGAGCGCGAGGAGCGCGTCGGCGATGGCCGACGGCGTGGGGTCGACCCCCTGGGCCACGCGCTCGACGACCGCTCCGGTGATCGGTGCCTCGCCGGTGTCGACTGTCATATGACAACTATTCACAAGAATGGACCTTCGGTCTTTCGGGGCCGAACGTTCATGCGCGCCGGGGTGCAAGGGCTCGATACGGGCGCGAATCGACCGCACGCCCGGGGACTCATGACGCATCTGCGTGCCGACGGACTGAGTTACGAAGTCGACGGCGAGCGCATCCTCGACGGGGTGAGCCTCGACGTGGCGAGCGGGGAGACCGTCGCCATCGTCGGACCGTCGGGTGCCGGCAAGTCGTCGCTGCTCCGACTGTGCAACCGCCTCGACGAGCCGACCGAGGGGACGGTCTACCTCGACGGCACCGACTACCGGACGCTCCCGCCCGAACGGCTCCGCAAGCGGGTCGGGCTGGTGCCCCAGAACCCCGCGCTCCGTGACGGTACCGTCCGCGACAACGTCACCATCGGCCCGCGGCTGCGGGGGGAGTCGGTGAGCGAAGAACGACTCGCCGCGGTCCTCGACGCCGTGGGGCTCGCGGGCTACGCCGACCGGGACGCGGGCGACCTCTCGGGTGGTGAGGCCCAGCGAGTCGCCATCGCCCGGACGGTGATCAACGATCCGGAGGTACTCCTGCTCGACGAACCGACGGCGAGCCTCGACAGCGCGGCGGAGGCGGAGGTCGAACGCCTGCTGGCCGACCTCCTCGCGTCCGGCGAGCGGACCGTCGTCCTCGTCACCCACGACGAGCGACAGGCCGAGCGGCTGGCCGACCGGGTGGCACGGATGGCCGACGGGCGGATCGTCGCCGTGGGGACGCCGCGGGAGGTGATCACGTGAGCGTGAGCGCCCTCCCCGAGGGGCTGACCGATCCCGTCGTGATCGAGGGGCTGTTTCAGGTCGCGGCGGCGGCGGCCATCGCGGCCGTCGTCATCGGCATCTCGTCGATCCGCGATCTGGGACTGGAGCGGGAACTCGGCGGGTCGTTCGTCCGCGGGTTCGTCCAGGTGCTGGCGATGGGCGCCCTGATCGGCGTCCTCTTTACCATCCCGCTTTCCTTCTCCGGCCTCCTGCTCGCGGCGATGGTCGTCTACGCGGCGTGGGAGTCGCGCAAGCGGGGCGACGGCGTCCCCCGGGCCTTCCGCATCTCCGTCGTCTCGCTGGCCGTCGGCTCGGCCGTCGTCATCGTCACCATGGTCGCCGCGGGCGCCATCGAGCGGACCGTCCGCAACCTCGTCCCCGTCGGTGGGATGATCATCGCGAACGCGATGAAGACGAACTCGCTCACCCTCGACCGGTTCCAGGGGGAGATCGAGTCGAACCGGGACGAGATCGAAGCCGTCCTCGCGCTCGGCGTCCCCCCCGAACGCGCCATCTCGGCGTTCGTCACCGAGTCCGTCCGGGCGTCGCTCATCCCCGTCGTCGACGCCATGCGGACGCTCGGGCTGGTCTACATTCCCGGCATGATGGCGGGGATGATCCTCGGCGGCGCAAACCCCATCTACGCCGCCGAGTACCAGTTCGTCATCATGGGGATGATCTTCGCGGCCGGCGGGCTGACGAGCATGACGGCCAGCCTCCTGCTGGGCCGCGCGGCGTTCACCGACGCGGCACAGCTCCGCCGGTTCGAATCGACCGACCAGACGCTGCTCGCGTCGCTCCGAGCGGTGCTCGGCCGCCGATGACCGTGGGGGATTACTTATCCGTTCACTCCGCGAGGGCGTAGGTGGAGATGGGACCCGGAACCGACCCGATCCGCGTACTTCACGTCGACGACGACCCCGCCTTCCTCGACGTGGCGGCGACGTTACTCGAACGCAAGGACGACCGGATCGAGGTGGCCACGGCCACGAGCGCGGACGAGGGGCTGGAACGCCTCGACGATGCCGACGTCGACTGCATCGTCTCCGATTACGACATGCCCGGACTGAACGGTATCGACTTCCTCGAACGCGTCCGCGCGTCGGGGGATGGCCGTCCGTTCGTCCTCTTCACCGGGAAGGGTAGCGAGGAGGTGGCGAGCGAGGCCATCTCGGCCGGCGTGACCGACTACCTCCAGAAGGCTCCGGGGAGCGAACAGTACGAGATTCTGCTCAACCGGATCGTCAACGCCGTCGAGGCGGCGCGAATCCGTGCCCGAGCGACCAGACAGGAGCGGATCAACACGCTGATCAGGGAGAGCAACCGCCGGCTGGTCGCCGCCGACACCGTCGAAGACATCGAGGGCGCCGTCTGTCGGACGCTCACCAACGCCACCCCCTTCCGGTTCGCGTGGATCGGCGAACCCGAAGCGAACGGCGAAATCGTCCCCCGGACCTCGGCGGGCGACGCCGACGACTACCTCGACGAGGTGACGATCTACCACGACGACCGGCCGCGCGGGCAGGGGCCGGGCGGCCGCGCCATCCGGACGGACGAACTCCAGGTCGCCCAGAACATTCCGGACGACCCCTCGTTCGCACCGTGGCACGACGTGGCCGAACGGTACGGCTACGAGTCGGTAACGGTCGTGCCGCTGTCGTACGGTGGCGGCCGGACGGGCATCCTGGCCATCTACGCCGACAGCCCACACGCCTTCGACGAGGTGGAGCTGAGCGTCCTCGAGGAACTCGGCGAGACGATCGGTCGGGCGCTCGAAGCGGCCGAGACCAGACGCCGACTCGAATCGCGGCGAGCGGCCGAACGGACCCGGAAGGAAGGCCACTACCGGACGCTCGTTGACGCCCTCCCCAACGGCGCAATCGCCCTCTTCGACACCGACCTCCGATACACCGTCGTCGGGGGCGCCGTCTTCGATGACCTGGACCTCTCGCCCGAGGACATGGAGGGAGAGGCGCTGACGGCCGTCCACTCGACGGCGTTTTGCGAGGCCTACCTCCAGCATTACCGGGCAGTCCTCGACGGCGCGGAGCGAACCTTCGAGTTCGAGTACGCGGACCGCACCTTCGAGGCCCACGTCGCGCCCGTGCGGGACGAGACGGGCGCCGTCGACGGCGGCATCGCGATGACACAGGACGTGACCGACCGGGTGCGGCGCCAGCGGGAACTGAGACGGCGGGAGCGCGTCCTCCGCGAGACGTACGAGGTGATCGCCGACCCGTCGCTGTCGGTCGAGGAGGGGGTTCGGCGGCTCCTGGCGATCGGCGCCGACGTCCTCGACGTTCGGTACGGCATCCTCTCCCGCGTCGACGGGGACGAGTACGCCTTCGAGGTGGTCCACGCGCCCGACGAGGACGGCAAAGCGGTCGGGGACGGCGGGCCGGCCGAGGGCGACACCGTCGCGCTGACCGCGACGAACTGCGAGCGCGTCGTCCGGAGCGGGGAGACGGTCGCCGTCGCGGACGTGAGCGACGACCCGGACTGCGACGCCCGGACGCCCGCCGCCGAGTCCGACCTCGCGTGTTACGTCGGCGCCCCCGTCGTGATCGACGGCGAGACGGACGGGACGTTCTGTTTCTACGATACGGACCCCCACGACGGGGCGTTCTCGGAGTGGGAGCTGACGCTCGTCGACCTGCTCTCGCGGTGGGTGGGCGTCGCACTCGACCGCCACGAGACCAACGCCCGCCTCCGCACGCAGAACGAACGGGTCCGGGAATTCACGAGCATCGTCTCTCACGACCTGCGCAATCCGCTCACCGTGCTCGGTGGCGCGCTCGAACTCGCCGAGGCGACTGGGGAGACCGAACAGTTCGACCGCTGCCGACGCGCGCTGGACCGGATGGGGTCGCTCGTCGACGACCTCACGACGCTCACGCGGGAGGGGGCGGTCGTCACGGACGCCGAACCGGTGGCGCTGGGGTGGGCGGCGCGGGCGTGCTGGGAGACGGTGGAAACTGGGACGGCCGAACTCCGTCTCGACGGCGACGCCCCGATTCTGGCTGACGAGGCGCGGCTGCGACAGCTACTGGAGAATCTGTTTCGGAATTCGGTCGAGCATGGCTCCACGGACAACCGGCGCGGAGACGCCGGTGATTCGGTCGAGCACGGCTCGACCGACGACGACGGACTGACGGTGCGCATCGGCGTCCTCGACGACGGGTTCTACGTCGAAGACGACGGGGTCGGGATCCCCGAGGACGAGCGTGCTCGGGTGTTCGAGCGCGGCTACTCGACGACGGCGACCGGAACCGGGCTCGGACTATCTATCGTCGAGAAGATGGCCGCCGCCCACGGCTGGACCGTCGCCGTGAGCGAGAGCGGCGCGGGCGGCGCCCGGATCGACGTGCGGGGCGTCGAGATGGACGACGGGCGCGAGTGATACTGTCGGCTGTAAGTCAATCGAGACGTTCGCCACCCGGGGTGGCGAACGTTTTGAAACAGTTCCAGCCGACAGTATGCCTATGCCGACCGGGCGGCGTCGAGGACGGCCTCGTAGTCGGGTTCGTTCGTCGGGTCGTCGGCCACCCAGGTGTACGTGACGGTGCCCTCGTCGTCGAGGACGAAGACGGCGCGGTTGGCGATCCCGTAGAGGCCGAGGTCGGGGATGTCCATCGTCAGCCCGTAGGCCTCGATGGTGTCGCCGTCCATGTCGCTCACGAGGTCGAACTCCAGGCCGTGTTCCTCGCGGAACGCGCCCTGTGAGAACGGCGAGTCGGCGCTGATACCCAACACCGTCGCTCCGGCGTCGTGGAAGTCGTCGAGGTGATCCTGCAGCCCGAGCATCTCGTTCCGACAGGGCGGGGTGAAGGCGCCGGGGAAGAAGGCGAGGACGACGGGACCGTCGCCGAGGTGGTCGTCGAGGTCGAACGATTCGTGTTCGGCCGTGCCACGCGTCGCGGTAAAGATCGGGGCGGTGTCGCCGGTGGATACCATACGGGATGGAAGGGCCGCGGACAAAATAAAACCCGTCACGAACGGGTGGCACGAGCTTTTACTACCGATGGGGAGTAGGGGGGCGCATGGCCGAGTTCGGCTCACTCTCGCTCGTTCCCCCGTTGCTCGCCATCGGGTTAGCTATCGTGACGCGAAAGGCGGTGTTGTCGCTCTTCCTCGGCGTGTGGGCGGGGGGAGTCATCTTCACGGGCGGGTTCGGGCTGGGGCAGACGTTCGAGTGGATCGCCGCCGCCATCGGCGACAGCACGTTCCACGCCCAGATCATCATCTTCACGCTGTTGCTCGGGTCGGCGGTCGCGATGATCTGGCGCCTCGGCGGCTCCCACGCGGTGCGGGACTGGGCCATCGAGCGCCTCGACACGCGGCGCAAGGTCGGCGTCGCGACGTGGCTGCTCGGCCTCCTCCTCTTTTTCGACGACTACGCCAACACGGCCGTCGTCGGGAGCACGATGCGCGACGTCTCCGATCACCTGCGGATCTCGCGGGAGAAGCTGGCGTATCTCGTCGACTCGACGGCCGCCCCGGTGGCGACGCTCGCCGTCTCCTCGTGGGTCGCCTTTCAGCTGTCGATGATCGAGTCGGGCTACGAGGCGGCCGACATCGCCGCCAGCGAGGTGCCGAACGCCTTCGCGGTGTTTCTCGAATCGATCCCGTACAACGCCTACGCCATCCTCGCCATCGCGATGGTGGGTATCGTCGTCCTGAGCGGCCGGGACTACGGCGAGATGCTCGCCGCCGAACATCGGGCCGCCGAGACGGGGCGGGTCACCCGCGAGGACGCCCGGCCGATGCAGGACGTGGCGGCCGAACTCGGCGAACCGAGCGTCGAGAACCCGCGGCTGCTCGCTTTCTTCCTCCCCATCGGCGTGCTGGTCGTCGCGACGCTCGGGACGGCGCTCTGGACGGGGTACGCGCCGGGCGCCTCGCTGTACGACACGGTGATCGACGCCGACTACGCGGTGGCGCTCATCTTCGGCTCCTTCGCGATGGTGGTCTCGACGTACGTCCTCGGCTACACCACCGGCCGGCTGACCCTCGGCGAGAGCGTCGACACGACCATCGACGGGTTCGGGATCATGCTGACCGCGGTGACGATTCTCGTCCTCGCGTGGTCCATCGGCAACGTCGTCGAGGCGCTCGGGACCGGCGAGTACGTCGGCGGCGTCGCCGGACAGGTGCTCGATCCGGCGCTGTTGCCCGTCGTCGTGCTCGGTACCGCCGCGTTCGTCGCGTTCTCGACCGGGAGTTCGTGGGGGACGATGGCGATCGTGACCCCCATCGCCGTCCCGGTCGCCTGGGAGCTGACCGGTGATCACACCATGGTCGCGGCGCTGGTCGGCAGCGTCTTCTCCGGCGCCATCTTCGGGGATCACGCCTCGCCCATCTCCGATACGACCGTCCTCTCCGCGACCTTTACCGGTGCGGACCTGGTCGATCACGTCCGCACCCAACTGTACTACGCCGTCACCGTCGGAGTCGTCGCCGCCGCCCTGCTCGTCGTGTGGGGATACACCCGCATCACGCCGTGGCTCCTGTTGTCGGTCGGCGTCGTCGCACTCGTCGGGCTAGTGTACGGCCTCTCGGCGCTCGACGGCCGCCGGCGCGGTGTCGACCCGGCCGTGTCGGACGACGCGGACGCGGCGGTGGCCGACGACTGATCGAGGCCGTTACGCGCGCCCGTTGAGCGGGCAGATGAAGAAGTCCGGCGGGCCGAAGCCGGGCCGCCCCAGCGTCACCTCGACGTAGTCCGCGTCGAGCACGTCGTCGACGTTCGTCAGCGGGGCGTCCTCGTTGAACGCGTCGAGGTCAGTCACTTCCGCCGAGAAGTGCGTCCACTTGCCGCCGTTCCAGTCGCGGTCCCCGGGCGCCGATTCGGAGACGAAGGGCGACGCCTGGTCGTCGCTCGCGTCCGGATTGTCGACGATTGGCCCGCTGCCGTCGTGGAGGAAGTAGATTTTGTCCTCCGGATCGGGCCGGTCGTCGAGGATTTTCACGACGTGTGTCCGCCAGAGCACGTCGTTCGCGTAGACGCGCCCGAACGTCTTGCCGTTCCCGCGCTCGTCGCCCTTCCCCGGGTTCGCCGCCGCCGAGGTGGTGAGGGCGACGCCGCCCACACCGAGGGCGGCGCCGTAGCGAAGCAGCCGTCGTCGCGTCGGTCGATGTCCTGTCATAGCGATCGGGAGGCGTCTCGCCTCCACCGGTATCGGCGGCGGGCGAGGGCATGAATATTTTTCAAACTATCAACATAATTCGAACCAGATCGGTCTAGAGTGTCGCTAGAGAACGTCCCGTGCCAACGAGGCACACGTATATGTCGCTGCGCGATCATTCGACGGTATGAATCGGTGTCATCCCGTCTCGCCGGAGGCGTGAGCGTGCCCCACGTTACCGACGCACCGCCGGAGGCGGTCGCGCGCGACCTGCGCGGCCTCCGGGACGCGCTCGACGAGTGCCTGCCGGCACGGACCATCGACCGCAACCTGCTGATCGGCACCTGGAACGTCCGGCACTTCGGCGGCCTCACCGAGCAGTGGCGGGCGGGCGACGACGACAGCCCGAAACGCGACCTGCATTCGATCCGGGTCATCGCGGAGATCATCCGCCGGTTCGACGTGGTGGCGGTCCAGGAGATACGGGGCGACCTGAAGGCGCTCCGACACACGATGAAGGCACTCGGGCCGGACTGGGGGTTCGTCCTCACGGACGTGACCCGCGGCGACCCCGGGAACGACGAGCGCCTGGGCTTTATTTTCGACCGGCGGACGACCCGGATCAGCGGGCTGGCCGGCGAACTGGTCGTTCCGGCCGACGAGTTCGACCGCATCGACCCCGACGCCCTCGACCGGCAGTTCGCGCGGACGCCCTACGCCGTCGCCTTCGAGTCCGGCGGCGAGACGTTCGTGCTCGTGACCCTCCACGTCCTCTGGGGGGATCGACCGGACGAACGCACGCCCGAACTCCGCGCCATCGCCGAGTGGCTGGACGAGTGGGCGCGGGACGTGAACGCGTGGGATCACAACCTGATCGCCCTCGGCGACTTCAACATCGACCGCCGGGGCGACGAGCGCTACGACGCCTTCGTCTCGACGGGACTCGAGGTGCCCGCGGACCTCCACGCGGTGCCGCGGACCATCTTCGCCGACCCGGGCGACCCCGGCGAACATTTCTACGATCAGATCGCGTGGTTCACCGGCGACGCCGGCCAACCCGCCCTCTCCCTCGACTACGTCCGCGGCGGATCGTTCGACTTCGTGGACGTCGCGCTCCCGCGACGGGACCTGACGCGCGCGTCGCTCTCGTGGCGAATCTCGGATCACTACCCGCTGTGGGCGGAGTTCAGCCGCCGATAGCCCCGTCGAGGCGGGCGCCGAGGGCGGCGAGGGTGTCGTCGAGCGACCGGCCCGCCTCGATCCGTCGGAGCGCCCCCAGCACCCCCGGATCGACCGGCGGCGAGCGGACGAAGGTCGCGCCGCCGGTCGCCGTCGTCCGGAGGAGCCAGCGGACGGCCCGGCGCACGGGACTCCACTGGACGTCCGTCAGGGCGGTCGCGACCCGCCACGCCCACGCCCGCCCTTCGGTCATCGAGAACAGCGAGAGCGCCTCGTCGAACCGACCGAGCGTCGCGTCGATGTCGTCGATTCCCGGGGCGTACAGCTCCGCGAGGGCGACCTGCTGGGCGTCGATCAGGCCGGCCAACACGCCGTTGATCGCGCGGTGGTCGGCGCGTTTCCGCCGGCGAGCGGGGTCGATCCCCACGTCCCGCAGGGTCAGGGCGAGGTCGTAGTTGATGTGGGCGTTGATGCCGAGGAAGGCGTCCTGTGCGACGAGGGCCGACCCCTCGACGGCGGTGGCGAAGGCGACGATCCACGGATCGGGGACGGCGTCGAGGGCGCCGCGCTCGAAGTCGCGGAAGGCCCGGCGGTAGTAGTCCGCGAAGGCGACGGTGTAGCGGCGCATCCAGTCGGGATCGTGGAACTGGCCGGCAGCGATGGCGTCGCGGACCGCCGCGGTCATGCGGGTGTATATCGTGAGGAAGACGGCGCGGCGGTCGCCGGCGGCCCGGAGGCGACGTTCGAGGGCACGCAGCCGGTCGAGAACGCCGTCGACGGTGTCGAACGGCTCCTCGACCGCCGCGAGAAGCGACGGGTCGGGGTCGTGGGGCGGAGCGGTCGCGGCCGGATCGGCCCGGAGGGCGAGGCCGGCGGCTCGGAGGCGACGGGCGTCGAGCAACCGGGGAAGGGTGGCGTAGCCGCCCATGGGGCCAAGAGACGGACCGCGAGCAAATAGCTGGCGGGGCGTGAGACGACGGACGTCGAGGGCGCACGGCTGGACCGTCACGGCGACTACGGCGACGTCGACGGGGATGCCGACACGTGACTACCGCTCGACCGTCGCCAACAGCGCGTCGATCCGTTCGATAGCCGTCTCGATGGCGTCGGCGTCGGTCGCGTAGGAGAACCGGAGGTAGTCCGAAGCGGCGTCGCCGAAGTCGACGCCGGGGGTGACGGCGACACCCGCCTCCAGAAACAGGTCGGCCACGTCGAGGGCGTCGCCCGGCAGGTCGCTCACGTCCGCCAGCAGGTAGTACGCCCCCTGTGGCGTGTAGCCGAGGTCGAGTCCCCAGCCCTCGACGGCGTCGACCAGCAGGTCACGGCGCTCGCGGTACGTCTCCCGAATCTCGTCCAGTCGGTCGGCCGGCGTCTCCAGGGCGGCGACGCCCGCGTCCTGGACGAAGTTCGGCGCACAGATCAGCACGTTCTGGGCGAGGCGGTTCACCGCGTCGACGTAGTCGGGGGGGACGATCACCCACCCCAGCCGCCACCCGGTCATCGCGAATCGTTTGGAGAAGCCGTTGAGGACGAACGCGTCGTCGGTGTACTCGAGCATCGTGTGCTCCGCGGCGTCGTACGAGAGGCCGTGATACACCTCGTCGACGACGGGTGTCGCGTCGGCGTCGGCCGCCACCTCGGCGAGGCCCGCGAGCGTCTCGCCGTCCATCACCGCCCCCGTCGGATTGGCGGGCGAGTTGCAGAGGAGGGCGCTCGTGTCGGGGCCGACCGCCGCCGCGAAGTCGTCGACGCGGGGCCGAAACCCCTCGCTCGCGCGGAGGGTGACGGTCCGAACCTCGCCGTCGACGACCCGCACGAAGTTGGGGTAGCAGGCGTAGTGGGGGTCGGTGAGCACCACCTCGTCGCCGGGATCGACCAGTGCGGCCATCGCGAGAAAGAGGCCGGGCGAGGTGCCGGGGGTGACGACCACCCGGTCGGGGTCGATATCGACGCCGTACTCGCGGTCGTAGTGGGCCGCGATGGCGCGGCGGAGTTCGGGCTTGCCCCGCGCGGCGGTGTAGGTCGTGTGGCCCGCCCGCAGCGAGTCGACGGCCGTCTCGATCACGCGGTCGGGCGGGGCAAAGTCCGGTTCGCCCACCTCCAGATGGATCACGTCGTCGAGTTCGTTCGCCCGTTCGAGCACGTCCATGGCGATGAACGGGGTCACGTCGGCGGCACGTTGAGAGACCATCGGTGCCGCGGTAGGAGGGCGGGACGGGAATACGCTCCGGTCGGGCGGTGCGGACGGAAGCCGGCGAAGTCAGGGGCCCGTTCCGGCCCGTCGTCGAGGCGAACGGTGTGGCTCAGTCGAGGTCGAACCGGTCGTTGGTCATCACCTTGTGCCACGCGTCGACGAAGTCGTGGACGAACTGCTCTTCGCCGTCGTCGGCGCCGTAGACTTCCGCGATGGCGCGGAGGCGGGAGTTCGAGCCGAAGACGAGGTCGACGCGGGTCGCCTCCCACTCCACCTCGCCCGTCTCGCGGTCGCGAATCTCGAAGAGCCGTTCGTCGTCGTCGACGGCTTCCCACTCGGTGTTCATGCCGAGCAGGTTCACGAAGAAGTCGTTGGTCAGCGTGCCCGGGCGGTCGGTGAGGATGCCGCGGTCGGAGTCGCCGTAGGTCGCACCGAGCGCGCGCATGCCGCCGACCAGGGCCGTCATCTCGTCGACGGTCAAGTTCAGCAGTTCCGCCTTGTCCACCATCAGCTCCTCCGGCTGGCCCTCGTCGCCGTCGCCGAGGTAGTTACGGAAGCCGTCGGCGTCCGGTTCGAGCACCTCGAAGGACTCGACGTCGGTCTGTTCGGGGGCGGCGTCGACCCGCCCCGGCTCGAAGGGGACCTCGACGGTGTAGCCGGCGTCGGCCGCCGCCCGCTCGACGGCCGCGTTGCCGCCCAGCACGATGAGGTCGGCGAGCGAGACGCGCGTGTCGTCGGACTGCGAGGCGTTGAACTCCTCCTGGATGTGTTCCAGCGTCCGCAGCACGGTCGTCAGCTCCTCGGGCTCGTTGACCTCCCAGCTCGTCTGGGGTTCGAGCCGGATGCGGGCGCCGTTCGCGCCGCCGCGCTTGTCGCTCTTGCGGAACGTCGAGGCCGACGCCCACGCGGTCTTGGCTAGCTGCGCGACGGTCAGATCGGAGTCGAGGATCTCCGCTTTGAGCTCGGCGGCTTGCTCGTCGTCGATGGGGTCGTAGTCGACGTCGGGGAGCGGGTCCTGCCAGATCATCGTCTCCTCGGGCACCTCGGGACCGAGGAACCGCTCCGGCGGGCCCATGTCGCGGTGGATGAGCTTGTACCACGCTTTCGCGAAGGCTGCCTGGAACTCCGCCGGGTCCTCCTGGAACTCCTCCAGCACTTCCCGGTAGTCGGGATCTTTCTTCAGCGCGATGTCGGTCGTGAGCATCATCGGGTCGACGAACTCGTCCGGGATGTGGGCGTCCGGCACGGAGTCGGGGATGTCGGCCCCCGGTCCGTCGCCGGCGGGGCGCCACTGCCACGCGCCGCCGGGACCGAGGTGGGCCTCCCACTCGTAGTCGAGCAGGTTGTCGACGTAGCCCATGTCCCACTGGGTCGGCGCGCTCGTCCACGGCCCCTCGATGCCGCTGGTGATGGTGTCGGCACCCTTGCCCTCGCCGTACTCGTTCTCCCAGCCGAGCCCCTGCTGTTCGATGGGGGCGGCTTCGGGTTCGGGACCGAGGTTGTCGCCGGAGTCGGCGCCGTGGACCTTGCCGAAGGTGTGGCCACCGGCGATGAGCGCGACCGTCTCCTTGTCGTTCATCGCCATGTTGCCGAACGTATCGCGGATGTTCGCCGCGGAGCCTTCGAGGTCCGGCTCGCCGTTCGGGCCCTCCGGGTTCACGTAGATGAGGCCCATCACGGTGTTGCCGAGCATGTCGTCGAGGCGTCCCTCCTCGTCGAAGCGCTCCTCGGAGGTGGCCTCCCACTCGGTCTCCGGCCCCCAGTCGACGGCGTCGTCGCCCTCGAAGTCGTCCTCGCGGCCGCCGGCGAAGCCGAACGTCTCGAAGCCCATCGACTCCAGGGCGACGTTCCCGGCCAGGACGATCAGGTCGGCCCACGAGAGCTGCTTGCCGTACTTCTGCTTGACCGGCCAGAGCAGGCGACGTGCCTTGTCGAGGTTGACGTTGTCCGGCCAGCTGTTGATCGGCGGGAGCCGCTGGTGTCCGCCGGCGGCGCCGCCGCGCCCGTCGCTGGTTCGGTACGTGCCGGCGCTGTGCCACGCCATCCTGATGAACAGCGGCCCGTAGTGGCCGTAGTCGGCCGGCCACCAGTCCTGAGAGTCCGTCATGACCTCCTCGATGTCCGCCTTCACCGCATCGAGATCGAGCTGCTGGAACTCCTCGGCGTAGTCGAAGTCCTCGCCGAGCGGGTCGGGCTGCTGCGCGTTCTGCTTGAGGATGTCCAAATCGAGTTGATTCGGCCACCAGTCGGTTGACCCAGTCATCACTACGAAGTTGTCGCTATCGCGTGTTAAGATTGTCTACTTCGGGGGAAGTCTTCGCGCCACGCCAAGTGATCTATCCGATTCGAGAACTCGTGTCAGCGGCTCACACTGTCGTCAGCGGAGGGTTCGCCGGAACTCACTCCGCGTCCGCGCCCGTCGGCACCCCACACAGGTTGCCGTCGTCGTCGAACAGTTTCGCCCGGAGGAATCGCGCCCGGAACCGGTTGGCACCGTCGCTCGTGTCGCCGTCGCGAATCTCGTCGACCCGGCCGTCGGCGACGGCGTCGACGATTCCCTCCAGTTGCTCCTTCTCGCTCGGCGTGAGGTCGAAGGTGTAGGTGCGGGACTGCTCGGATTCGAGGCGCGTCCACGTGCGCGCCGCGGCGATCACCAGCGAACACGGCTCGCGGCAGGGGAAGACGCCGTCGCCGCCCGCTACGTCCAGCGGCGTCTCCGCGTCGTACCCCCACTCGCGGCGCTTCAGACACTGCGAGTCGGCACAGCACGCCTCGGCGACCCAGTTCACGTGGTCGTGGCCCTCGCCGCGATCCCACGTCCGGACGACGCCGTAGATGCCGGTCTGCCGGCTGACGGCGTCGTGCCAGTGGGTCACGTCGAGGTCCCCCTCGCGCTCGCGGTGCCAGTTCGCTATCGTCGCCGGATAGAAGCCGTCGATTGCCCGGACGACGGCCGTCGCGTCGAGGTCGACGAACGCCCAGCCGTGCGGGAGCGTCGGCGCCGTCGACAGCGGGCGGTAGTCGCCGCCGTCGTCGACTTTCCGCAGGCGGCGGGCCTCGTAGGGGTCGGTGTACGTCGACGGGGGGTCGGCGTCCGCCTCGTCGACGTGTCGGAGCGCGTAGCGGCGCCGGCCGTCGTCTCGGCGAACGGTGACGGCGACCTGCCCCCACTCGCGGGTGCAGCCGTCGGCGAGTCGGTCGTATCGCTCCGGGACGGACCGGTCGTCGGCCCGTTCGAGCCACCGGAGGAACGCCCACTCGGCCTCGGCCTGTGGCGCGTCCGCGTGCCAGAACAGCCAGTTGTCGACGTACGCGCGGTGGTCGCGGGCGAGTTCGTCGAACGCCGCCGCCGAGAGTCCGTCGGCGCTCGTCCCGGGGACGGCAAAGCGGAAGCCGTCGGGCGTCCGGGCAGCCCGGAGGCCGTCGAAGTCGACGCCGTCGCGAGCGGCCTCGCGCAGGGCCGCGGCGGTATCGACCATCTCAGTCACCGTCCGTGGCCGCCGTCGGCGTGCGGTTCCCGGTGCCGCGGTCGACGTCGGCCCCCGCGTCCGCCGCCCGTTCGAGGATCACGTCGGCCATCAGCGCCTCGGTGCCGATGGCGCCGGCGTACCAGATGTCGTGGCCGTCGAGGCGCGTCGGGACCGCGTACCCTCCGACACCGTCGGCGATGCCCATGTCGGCTGGGATGTCCTCCTGCGTGTGGTAGCCGTCGGCGACGAAGAGGGGGACGACGACCACGTCGTCGCTCTCGAAGTGGTCGGTCACGTCGTCGATTTCGGGGTCCTCGTCCATGAACAGCGCACGAACCTCGTCGAATCGCCCCCGGTCGCGCACCCGGTCGGCGTGGTACTCCACCGCCTTCGCGGAGTTCTCGTTGCGTTTGGTGCCGTGGCCGACGACGGCGAGGCCGACGCCCGCGCCCACCTCGGGGTCGCCGGTCACCGTCTCGGCGCGGCGGACGATCACGTCGGTCATCGCGTCGTGGGTGCCCACCGGCCCGCAGTAGTGGACCGCCTTGGCCACGTCCGCGGGCGTGCAGGTCACGAAGTCGGCGCTCGTGCCGTCCGAGTCCCAGTCGTCGGCGTCGAAGTCGAGGCGGAGTTCCCGGGGGAGCACCTCCTCGGTGAAGTAGCCCTCGCTGATGAAGAGGGGGACGACGTACACCTCGTCGGCGGTCACGGTCCGGAGGGCGTTCCGCAGCGACGGCTCCTCCTTCCAGTACGCCTCGCGCACCTCGTCGACCGCGCCCGCGACCCGGATGGCGTCGGCGTGGTCCTGCGCCGGCGTGCTCGATTTCGGGTTCAGATGTGACCCGTGCGCGACGATCAGCAGTGCCTCGCTCATTGGGGCCGGTAGGCCCGTCGGACTCTTAGGCCCTCCGTCCGCGCCGACCCGACGGCACGCTCACCCGTCTTGGGCCTCTACGAGCTTGTACAGCCCGCCCGTCGGCCCGTCGCCGCCGTCGAGATGCGCCGCGGACGCCCGGTCGGTGAAGTAGACGGCGCCGTCGAGGACCGTCGGCGCGCTGGTCACGTCGCCGACGCCCTCGACCGCCCAGCGCTCCTCGCCCGTCCGCTTCTCCAGCGCGTAACACCGCCGGTCGTAGGAGCCGACGAGGACGGCGTCGCCGGCGACGGTCGGACAGCCGGTGATCCACCCGTCGGTGTCGAACGTCCACCGGGCGTCGCCGGTCGCGGCGTCGAGCGCACGGAGCCGGGAGTCGTGGCCCCCGACGTAGACGGTGTCGGTCGCCGCCTCGACCGCCGGGCCGGACATCACCATCCCACCCGTCTCGACGGCCCACTCCTCGACCCCGTCGTCGAGGGCGACCCGGTAGACGTGGTCGTCCCACGAGCCGAAGACGGCGCTGCCGTCGTGGGTGGCGACCGGCCCCTTGATCGCGTCACCGGTCTCGAACGCCCACGCGAACGTCAGATCGGGATACGTCCACGCGTACAGCCGGCCGTCGTTCGATCCGACCACGAGCCGTCCGGCGTCGCGGTCGATCGCACACGTCGAGTGCGGGTGATCCGTCGGTCGCCGGTCCTCCCAGACCACCTCGCCGGTGACGGCGTCGACGCCGAACATCGCGCCGCTCGGCGCGTAGTATTCGACGGCGATGTAGACGACGCCGTCGTGATAGCCGGGGCTCGACCCGATGGCGTCGCCGAGCTTTCGCCGCCAGAACCGCTCTCCCGTGTCGAGGTCGAACGCGTAGAGCGCGCCGTCGTAGGCGCCGACGTAGACCGTCCCGTTGACGACGGTCGGCGTCCCGTGGATGCCCCGCGCCGCCTCCTCGACGGCGGCCGTCCAGACGACGTCGCCGCCCGGCGTCACCCGCCACACCTCGCCGGTGTCGCCGGGGACCACGACGTCGCCGTCGGGTGTCGCCACGGGGCTCGCCTTCGCCGCCGTGTGATCCCCCGTGTTCACGTCGCGGATGGTCCACGCGACCCGTGGCTCGTCGGGCACCGTCGCGTCGGGGGAGACGCCGCGGCGGCGGAGACCACCCCGAAACGTCGTCGTGGCGACGGCCGACGCGGGGAGGCCGTCGTCGTCGATGCGGCCGGGGGTCGATCGGGGGACGTCGAGACAGCCGGCCACGCCGCCGGTCGCGGCGAGGCCGATGGCGCCGAGGACGGCGCGACGGGAGGGTGTCCGCATGCTGGCGAGGGGTCACGCCGGAGGAATATAGTGGTACGGGCGCAGGAATCGTCGTCCGGCACCACACCTATGTGTCAGCTCGTCGAACGCCCCGTATGGATCACGAAATCACCCACCGTCCGTCGTACGCCCAGCTCACGCTCTCGCTCGCCCCCGGCGAGTCGGTGCGCGCCGAGGCCGGCGCGATGGTGAGCTACGCCGGCGACCTGGACATCGAGACGGGGGCCGAGGGCGGACTCCTGAAGTCGCTCTCGCGGTCGGTGTTCGGCGGCGAATCCTTCTTCATGAACACGTTCACCGCGAACGGCGAGAGCCACCTCGACCTGGCGCCGGCGCTCTCGGGCGACGTGCAACACCACCGACTGGAGGACGAGACGCTGTTCGTCCAGTCCACCTCGTTCGTCGCCTCGGACCCGAGCATCGAAGTCGACACGAAGTTCGGGGGCGGCAAGACCTTCTTCGGCGGCGAGGGACTCTTCTTGCTCAAACTGTCGGGAACGGGACCGGCGTTCATCTCCAGTTACGGCGCCATCGACGAACACCACGTCGACCCCGGCGAGACGCGTATCGTCGACACCGGCCACGTCGTCGCGTTCGAGGAGACGCTCGATTTCGAGGTGAAACGCGTCGGCGGCCTCAAGTCGACGCTGTTCAGCGGCGAGGGGCTGGTCTGTGAGTTCAGCGGCGAGGGCACCGTCTGGACCCAGACCCGAAGTCCCGACGCCTTTCTCTCGTGGCTCATCCCGAAACTGCCGACGGGGAGCGGGTCGAACTGAGGTGAGTCCATGGCCGACCGCACCGTCGTCGACCTGATAGAGGACTGGCAGACCGGCTTCTTCGTCGTGGTGGGGAGCGCCGTCGTCGGCGTCCTCGTCGGCCTCGCCCTCCGGTCGGTCGCCGGGCCGCCCGGGTTCGTGCTCGGCATCGTCGGCGGGACGGTCCTGGGGTTCCTCGGCTACTCGTATCTCCGGTACGGGCGGTAGGAAACGGCGAGCGTGGCGGCGGCGTGAGACGGGCGAAGGACCGACGCGGGACCCGGCGCTCAGCCCGGCGTCGGCGCGCCGGGTCCCGTCGGTTTCTCGTCGTCCGGGTCCTCGCGGTTGAGGATGGCGTCGCGGATGCGGTCAAACGCCGATCGGTCCGTGTGGACGCTGGGCACGTGCATTGGCCCACATTCGTGTTAGGTATTGACACACTTGGATCTGGTGGATGACTAGTCCGCTGCGCGCAAGCGCCGCCACTCTCGCCGCCGCGCTCGGTCGGCCTCGGAATTCACTTCCGTCGGAAGGACTCTCCTCGCTGTGCCTTCCGACATCTCGACGCCACGAGACTGGTGGGACGGCGCGTTTCACTGCCGTCGTGGGGGTTCTCCCTGCTGCAACCCGACGCGGTCAACGACGCCGACGACCTACTAGAGTCGCAGGACGGAGAAAATGAGAGAGTGACGACGACAGTCAGAGGCTGGCGAATCCCACGACCCTGTTCTCAGCCGAACGGATCGTCCGCCGTCGATAGTCGCGTGATCCCTTCGATCACGTCGAAATCGTCGTCGAAACTATACAGATATTCGATCCCCTCGCGCTCCATGTACGCGACGGTCGTCGCGTCGCCGAAGGCGAGACGCTCGTGTGTCTCGAAGAGGTCAACGGCTCTGGTGAAATCCTTCTGTGCACAGTGGACCAACTCGAAGCCTGCGGACTTGACGAGGCGGGTCCGCAGGTCAACGGCGATATCGTGGCGCTGTCGCTCGTGAATCCAGTTCAGCGATTCCAGCAGCACGTAGTTCGTGATTCGGGCGGTCGGGAGGGAGCCACCGTCGATAGCGGAGACGATACGTTCCGCCCGGTCGTGGCGAGTGTCCGAACTCGTGTCTTTGTAGTCGATGAGGATGTTAGAATCGACTACCGAAACCGCCATTCAGGCATCCTCCGTGAACGCGGGGTCCGTTTCGTTCCCGGCGAAGTCGTGTGTGTCGAGGCTGTCACCTCCCATTGGAGCCTTCATGTCGTCGTCCTCGAAGGCCCGGTAGCGCTGTTTGACCACTTCGACGGAGAGATTGCCTTCTTCATCGATCTGCCAGCGGAACTTATCCCCTGGCTCGATGTCGAGACGACGGCGGAGCGACGCCGGAATCGTGACCATACCCCGGTCGCTAACCGTCGTCTCTTCCGGTGCCTCGTCGGTTGTCATACGTGATCGTACCGGCGTCTCCAACATACATGTTGCGCCACATGGGCCGAGTTCGATAGCGGACCAGCACCAAGTTGAGCGACAGCACCGGCTGTCCGAAACTGGCAGAGACACCGACGCGATCCGGTCGCCGACGTGGTGACCCCTCAGTCCCGGAACGCGCTCTCAAAATCGTGGTGAGGCCATCCCGAACGGACAGTCCCGCAAGCGCAAGGAGGAGAGTGCGACAAGCGGCGACCCAGCCGAGAACATAAAAATTCTGTCATTCGGACAGAGCGGAATTCGGCTATAGTCGCAACAGCGGCTATTCACGAATTATCCGTTGAAGTGGCGTAAGAAGCCTCAAAGTGAGTTAGTAGAATAGTCCCACCAGGATTCGAACCTGGGTCGAAGCCCCCAGAAGGCTTCAGGATTGGCCGCTACCCCATGGGACTTGACATGTTTGATTCCGTACGCTTCGTCGGAATCTGCATTAACCAGTAGCCGCGAATCGCATATGAGTGTTGCGAAGTCGGTGCGTCGGCGGGCAGTTACTCCAGTCCGAGCGACGTCTCACCGTCCGCCTCGGGCGGCGTCACGGCGTCCGGCATCTCTTGACATCCTCCCCGCGCTAAAGCGCGAGGATTCCTCCGTTGGGGGTTCGACTACCGACCCACGGAGGCAACTTGCGGGTTTGTGCGCACTTCTTTGGGACTGTCGTGAGGGTGTGGTTTCCCCGACCACTCGTGGTCGTCCCACTCGAATCGCACGGGCCGTGCCATCGGCCTGACTTCCGTATCGCTGTTTTCTCGAAGGAACGTCTCTGACGCCGTGAGGTCGGCGTGTCCCTCGAAGCCACACGAACACGTCAGCGTCTCCTCGTGGCGAACCGTCTCCTCGTGGTCGCCACACTCGGGACACGTTTGGCTCGTCCACGCTTCCGACTCGACTTCGAGACTGATGCCGTATTCCTCACAGACGCACGCGAGACGGTGGGTGACCTTCTTGAACGCCCAGAAGTTGTGCGTTTTCTCGTTCACCCTGACCGACCAGTGCGTTTCCAGCACGTCGGTCAAGTCGCCTACGTACACCGTCGCCACGCCCTCGTCGTACAGTCGTTCAACGAGGTCGCGCACCAGCGCGTTCTGTGCGTGGTCACGGCGTTTCGTCCGCTGTCGGTACAGCCGTCGAATCCGTTTGGAACTGTAGCGTCCCTCTCGGAGTTTCGACTGAAGGCGGGCGATTTCGTCGGTCGTCTCGCGGAACCGTCCGAACAACTCCCGCCCGTCGTAGAGGTACTGGTTCCCAGTGGTCGTGGAACAGGCGACGAGATTGTTTGCGCCAACGTCGAGGGCGGCTTCTTCGGAAGCCAGTGGTGAATCCAGTCGAGAATAAGGGACGGTGACTGGTTGAAAAGCCCTGAACGTGTCGTTAACCTCGTCGTATTCGAGTTCCAGACGACCCTGTTTGCCGTCCCACTTCGGGTTGCCTCGGAGTTCGAGGCGGAGTCGTTCGTGGTAGCCGAGTCCGTATTCGTCTTTCAGTTCTTGCCCGACAGGGATTTCGAGACGGCTACGCTTGCCCCACTGAATCGTGTACTGGTTGTTCCGGATGTAGGTGCGGAGTTCGCGTCCGTCTTCCTCGTTGCCCCAGTACGACGGCGGGTTGGCGTCCTTGCCGTTCTCCTTGAGGGCGAAGAACGACCGCCACGCTTCGCTGTTCTTGCGCGTGACCTGTTGGACGGTCGCACTGCCGACGACGCCGTTGTAGCGTCCTCGGTACTCGGAGGTGTCCCACACGTCGCCGTCACCGAAGTAGTTCTGACGGCGTTCGTAGGTGAGTTCGTTCCACAGGGATGCGGAGGCGTCAAGTAGTCGGAGGAGGCACTCTTTGTCGTTCTCGGTCTGTGGGACGACCTCGAAGGTGTTGACGCGCTTCATGCGTCTCCACCTTCTTGTTCAGCGATGTACTGTTCGACAGCGCCCTTCGAGGCGCTTCCCGCCGTACCGACGTAGTAGGAACGAGTCCACTTCACGCGATCTTCGTGTCGCTGGTTGTACTTCCGCGCGGAGATGCCCTTGACCCAGTTGACGATGAGTGACGGGGCGTTCTTGGGTGGACTCCCGATGAACAGGTGTACGTGGTCGGGCATGACCTCGCACTCGGCCAGTTCGAGGCCCTTGTCCTCACAGATTTCCGCGAAGATGGCTTCGAGACGTTCCTTCGTCTTCCCCGTCAGGTTCGAACGCCGATACTTCGGCACGAATACTATGTGGTAATAGAGTTCATATTTCGCGTGACGGGTACTCTTTACCATCTATGCATACTATCACAGTCGGTCGGCTTAAGGATTGCGTTGGACCCCCGTCTATGCTGTCGTCGTCGGTTGAATACTGTTGGTCGGCTTCATCCCCGTCCTCGAAAAGCGGAGCTTTTCGGTTGCAGCGAGAGCTTCGCTCTCGCCATGCCCCTGAAAGGGCGAGGCTTTCGCCTCGAATTTTCCGTAACTTGCGGGGAGAACGGCCAGTTATGAACCGATCCACACAGTCGTAGATAGCCGCTACTGACCGCTCGACGATCGAGAGGACGCACACGCGATCATGAGCGCGGCCGTACATCGAGATGCACGGGTCGGGGCGGTAGTCGGGACGAGGCGTCGGTGCGGTCCGGATCGGTCGGAGCGTCATCGAACCCACGGTGAGCGACAACGATTATTCCCTCACGGCCGAGGAAGAGGCATGGATCTCGTCTCTGTCGCCGCCGTCGCTGACAACGGCGTGATCGGCACGGACGACGGATTGCCGTGGCCCGCCATCCCGGCGGACAGACGGCAGTATCGCGCCCGCGTCGCCGGCCACCCCGTGATTCTCGGTCGCCGGACCTTCGACTCAATGCGGGCGGACCCGCCCGGGAGCGCACAGATCGCCCTGAGTCGGAGCGCACGTGAAGCGTCGCTCGATACGGTGCAGTACGTTACGGGCGTCGACGAGGCGGTCGCCGCCGCGGCGACGCTTCCGGCGGAGCGGACGTACGTCCTCGGTGGCGCCACGATCTACGAACTGTTCCAGCCCGTCGTGACGGAGATGGTTCTCAGTCGGATTCCGGGGACGTACGCGGGCGATGCGTACTTTCCCGACTGGGACCGCGACGCGTGGATGCGACGCGAACGGACCGACTACGACGACTTCACGCTCGAACGCTGGGTGCGAGTCGACTGACCGAGTTCCGGCGCCGCCCGAACCACGTCACTCCACCTCGATCCCCAGCAACCGGATCACGTGCGCGAAACTCAGCAGGTGATCGGCCCGGTCGAGGTCGTCGTCACCCGAATCCAGTACCGCCACCGCGTCGCCGACGCGGGCGTCGAGCGTCGCCGCGGCGTCCTCGCCGAGCCAGCCGAGGGCGCGGTAGCGGCCGATGGCGTCCCGCGTCGCCGCCTCACCCGCGGTTCGGACGAGATAGGCGATCCAGTCGCGCCCGACGCGGCGGCCGGCGGGCACGTCCGGGAACGTCGGGAGGTAGGGCCGTTCGCCGAGGGCCGCGGGGTCGACGCCGCCGATGGCGACCAGCCGCTCGCACTGCTCGCGGGAGGGTTCGTCCGGCGCCGCCGGCCGGTAGCCCGATCCCTCCACGGGCGGGAGGCTGACGCCCGTCCCCGCGTCGGCGTCGTCGACGCCGGCGAGCGAGCGGAGTTCGTTCGGGTCGTAGTCGGCCGGGTCGAACACGGGGCTAGATCGGCGGGAACGCTCAAGGCTCTTTGGGCGCGGACGCCTCCGCACCGGACGACAGTAGCGGGGAATATTACTGCTATCTTGGAGGCGGGGGAACGAATAGAATCGAGATTCGACGGATAGACGGGGCGAAACCAGCTATTCCGGCCGTTTGGGTCGATCCGGAGTACGGAACAGCCTTGCCAGTTCCCGGCGGGTTATACCGATCTGTCGACTACCGCGGACATGACGCAGATTTCACGCCGAACCTATCTCGCGGGGGCGGGCGCCGCCGCGACGGCCGGGGTTGCCGGCTGCATGGGCGGTGGCGGCGGCGACTCGCTCGCGGTGGCGCACATGCCGATCTTTCCCGACCTCCAGTACTACGTGATGGAGTCGGAGGGCTACTTCGAGAACGTCGACGCGACGGTCGAAGGCAGCGAGTTCACCGACGGCCCGGCCATCGTACAGGCGTACGGCGGCGGCGAACTCGACGTGGCGATGTTCGGCATCGTCCCGTCGATGATCGTCATCGACCGGGGCATCCCGGCGAAGGTGACCGCCGCGAACATCAAAGAGCCGATGGCGATCATGGCCCACGAGGACCTGCAGGCGATGTGGGACGACCACGGCGCCGACGCGTTCTCCGTCTGGCAGGAAGAGACGGGCCAAAAGTTCCGCTTCGGCACCTTCCCGCAGGGGTCGGTGCCGGACGTACTCCTGCGGTACTGGCTCCAACAGGAGGGGGTCGAGGCGTCGGCGGTCGAGATCGTCGAGATCAACGGCGCGAACGCGGTGTGGCAGGCCATCGCCAACGGCGAAGTCGACGGCGCGTCGATCATGGAGCCGGTACCGACGCGGGCGGCACGGGAGGGCGTCGCCGTCCGGACGTTCCGAACCGCCGCGGAGATCATGCCCGGCCAGCCGGCGGCGGTGACGCTCATGAGCGACGACGTGCGCGGGACGCCCGCGGCGACGCAGTTCCTCGAACAGCACGTCCGGGCGACGGAGTTCATCCAGGAGAACCCGGAAGCGACGGCCGACATCGTCGAGGCAGGCATCGGCATGGACGCCGAGCAGGCACTCTCGGCGCTCCAGGGCCCGCTCTCGAACTTCGTGACCGACCCCGAAGCGATCGAGAACGGGACGGCGATCTTCTCGGAGTTCGCCGCCGAGAACGGGCAGATCGACGAGGAGCTGTCGCTGGAGCAGATCTTCGACTACAGCGTCTACGAGAACCTGTAACATGGCCATCGACGTATCCGAGGACGTCGACCACGCGACCGGCGCGCTCGGCGGGAGCGTCGCGGACGTCGACGCACGGCGGATCGTCCGTGGTCTCGTCGGCCTCCTCGCCTTCCTCCTCGTCTGGACCGGGGCATCGCTCACCCAGCCGGCCTACGTCCTTCCCTCCCCGCTCGTCGTCGCGGAGACGTTCGTCGCACAGGCGGCGAGCGGCGAGATGTTCGTCGCGCTGGGCAACAGCGTCCTCCACTGGATTCCGGGCGCCGTCTTCGGGACGGGATTGGGCGTCGCCGCGGGCATCGCGCTCGCCTGGAGCCCGTATCTCGACGACGTCACCTCGCCCGTCGTGCGCGTCCTCCGCCCGGTGCCGCCGCTGGCGCTGATCGGCTTCGCCATCGCGTGGTTCGGCATCAACCACGCCGGGGCGGCCTTCGTCATCGCCGTCGGCGCGTTCTGGATCAACTTCTACGCCACCTACGGCGGCGTCGAGGGCGTCTCGGAGGACCTCCTCGACGTGGCCCGAAGCCTCGGCGTCGAGGGTGATCTGGCCCTCATCCGGACCGTCGTCGTCCCGGCGTCGCTCCCGGAGATCACGACCGGGATCCGGACCGGCATCGGTCGGTGCTGGATGCTGGTCGTCGCCGCCGAAATCTTCGGCGTCGCCGGCATCGGCCGGCGCATCCTCCGGGCGTCGAACAACCTCCAGGTCGACGTGGTCATCACTTACATCCTCGTCCTGAGCCTCACCTACCTCGTCGTCGACGTGGCGTTCCGGGCGCTCCAACGGAGGGCGCTGTCGTGGCGGTAGCCCCGCGGGTTCGCGTCGACGGCGTCGGCAAGCGATACGAGGGGAGCAACGGCCCGGTCCAGGCGCTGGACGGCGTCTCCTTCGACGTGGCCGACGGCGAGTTCGTCTGTATCGTCGGTCCCTCCGGCTGTGGGAAGACGACCCTCTTTCGGATCATCGCCGGCCTCGAACCCGCCACCACGGGCCGGGTCGTCCTCGACGGCGACCGAGTCGACGGCCCCAGCACCGACCTCGGCCTCGTCTTCCAGGAGTATCACCTGTTCCCCTGGCGGACCGTCGCCGGCAACGTCGGCTTCGGCCTCGAACAGGAGGGGGTGGCGACGGCCGAACGGGAGCGACGCGTGGACGAACTGCTCGAACTGGTCGGTCTCGACGGCTTCGTGGACACCTACCCGCGCGACCTCTCGGGCGGCATGAAACAGCGGGTGGCGCTGGCGCGGGCGCTCGCGGTCGATCCCGGTCTCCTCCTGATGGACGAGCCGTTCGGCGCCGTCGACGCCCAGACGAAGAAGATGCTGCAGGACGAACTCCTCGACATCTGGCGGGAGACGGGGAAGACGATCCTCTTCGTCACCCACGACGTGGAGGAGGCGGTCAAACTCGCCGACCGCGTCGTCGTCATGGCGAAGGAACCGGGGCGGGTGCGGGAAGTCGTCGACGTGGGGATCGAGCGCCCCCGCGAGCGCTCGGACGACGCGTTCGGCGCCACCTACCAGCGACTGCTCGATCTCATCTGACCGGCATCCGGAGGGTCGCGACGGTGCCGCGGGGCTCCCGGTCGGCGTACGTCACGTCGCCGCCGAGGGTCGCGACGGCCCAGTGGACGACCCAGAGGCCGAGCCCGGAGCCGTGCTGGAGGTCGGTCTCCTCGCCCGCCTCGATGGCGTCGAGTTCGGCGTCGGGGATGCCGGGCCCGTCGTCTGCGACGCGGACGACGAGCGCGCCGTCCACGCGGTCGACGGTGACCGTCGCCCACGGCCCGCCGTCGGGGCGCTCGATCCCCTCGCCGTCGTGGTGGCGGACGGCGTTCTCGAGCAGGTTCTCGACCGCCGCGGCGAGCGCTCGCTCCGCGACCGAGACGGTGGCGTCCGTGCGAACGTCGACGTGGACCTCGGCGTCGGGCGTCGCCTCGCGGGCGTCGGCGACGATCCGTTCGACGAGCGAGCCGGCCGCTACCGGCGACCGGGGTTCGCCGTCGACGAGCGTCTCGACCGTCCGCGCCTTCTCCCCGAGGGCTTCGAGCGCGGCCGAACGGCGCTCGATGGCGTCGGCCATCCGAACCAGTTCGGCGTCGTCCAGTCGGTCGACGAGGAAGTCGGCGTAGCCGTGGACGACGCCCGCGTCGTTGCGGAGGTTGTGTCTGAGAACACGATTGAGGACTTCGAGTTGCTGGCGACGGCGTTCCCGTTCGGTCACGTCGGTCAGGACGACGGTCCAGCCGACGTGGGTGCCCCCCGGATCGGCGAGCCGGGAGACCGACACCGCGTACGTTCGGCGCTCGCCGTCGACCCGAGTCTCGAAGGGGTCGTTGTCGCCGTCGAAGGTGAGGTCGAGACCGAGGAGGGCGGACACGGGGCGGTCGAGCGGGTCGGCGGCGTCGCCGGCGAACGCCGCCCGCGCCGCGTCGTTGAGGCTGACGACCCGCCCCTCGCGGTCGGCGACGACGATGGGGTCGGCGAGGTCGTCGATGGCGGTGCGCTCCGCGGCCCGGACCGTCGTCGGGTTGCGCTCGAACAGTTCGGCGCGGCCGAACGCGTAGGCGTCGAGCGCGACGTGCGGGACGAACATGATCGGCGCGAGGTTGAGCTGTGGCACCGGACCGACGCCGCCGGCCCACGCGAGGAGGGCGAGCCCCGGCGGGAGGGCGCTGACGGCGACGGCGGCCGTCTCGCGGCGATACAGCGGCCCGTAGTTGAGGAAGGTGTCGACGAGGAGGACGACGCTCGCGACGACGGCGAGCGTCGCCACGCCGAGGGTGAGATACGCGAGCGGCTGAAGGCGGTAGGTGACGGTGGCGACGCCGAAGACCGGGGCGAGCCGGAAGTCCGTCCACAGGGCGCCGTGGAGCGGGTTCGTGACGGCGAGGAGGGAGACGCCGACGCCGACGGCGACGACCGCACCGAACGCGGGGCTGGACACCACGTCGCCGCGGCCGGTGTACGAGAGCGCGAACGCGAGGAAGGTGAGGCCGGTCCAGACGATGCCGACCCAGACGGTGGCCTCGAAGGCGACGCGGAGCGTCGGGTCGAAAACGAGGAGGCCGACGCCGTAGGCGAAACACCACAGCGCCTGCGCGGCGAGGACGCCGAGAAACCACGTGGCGCCCGGCTGGTCGCGATAGCGGACGACGAAGCGCGCGAGCGCGAGGGAGCCGACGCCGGCGGCGAGGGAGCCGACGGCGGGCCAGCCGGGAACCGTCGCGGCGGCGACCATGTGTGGTGAAACGAGGGCGGGGTCAAGGCGCTTGCGGCGCGGAGGAACCGACACCTACATTCGGCGGTCGATGCGAGCATGGAGCATGTACGTCGGCCGCTTCATCGTCGTCGGCCCGGGCGTCGGCGCCTACCGCGTCTCGTCCCGGTCGTTTCCGAACCGACAGATCGTCGAGCGCGAGGGCACCCTCACCGTCACCCCGACGCCGGACGCCCCGGAGACGGACAACCCCTACATCGCGTACAACTGCGTCCGCGAGAGCGAGGGGCGGGCCGTCCTCGGCAACGGCTCCCACGTCGACCCGGTGACGGAAAAACTGGACATGGGCTACCCCGCCCGCGACGCGCTGGCGACGGCGCTGCTCTCGCTCGACTACGAGAAGGACGACTACGACACGCCCCGGATCGCAGGTGTGGTCGCGGACGACGCGGCGACGGTCGGTATCGTCCGCCGGGACGCCCTGCTGGTCGAGGAAGTCACGGAACCGACGCTCGTCGCCACCTACGAGGAAGACGAGCCGCGGGCGTTCGACTTCGCGGCGACGGACGCGGCGGGGGCGGCCCGCGAGGCGTACGACTGCGACTTCGAACACGCGGTCTGTGCGGCGGGCGTCGCCGTCGACGACGGCGTGACGACGGCTATCGTGAACGACTAGTCGGGGAGGTCGCGGCGGCGCACGGCGTCGCGCAGGGAGAGCCGGGGCGACCCCGGTACGCGTCGGGATTGGGGGCACGACAAGGCCTAACCGCCGCCGGCCGCAAGCGCCCCCATGCGCCTCGGCGTCATCTCCGACGTACACGGCAACCGGGTCGCCCTCGAAGCCGTCCTCGACGACATGCCGAAGGTGGACCGGCTGGTCTGTGCCGGCGACGTGGTGGGCTACAACCCGTGGCCGACCGACTGTGTCGCGGCGGTCCGCGAGCGGTCGATCCCCACGGTGATGGGCAACCACGACCGGGCCGTCGCGGGCGAGACGCCCTTCCGTTTCAACTCGATGGCGGCGGCGGGCGTCGACTACGCCCGCGAACAGTTGGCCGACGACGCCCTCGCGTGGCTGGCGGACCTGCCGCCCGAGCGAACCGTCGCGGACGGGCGGGTGAAACTCGTCCACGGCCACCCGGACGATCCGGACCGCTACACCTACCCCGAGGAGTTCTCTCCGCGGATGCTCCGGGGCGAGGACCTGCTGGTGACGGGTCACACCCACGTCCAAGGCCACCGCGTCTTCGAGGAGGGCGTGGTGATGAATCCGGGGAGCGTCGGTCAGCCGCGCGACGGCGACCCGGACGCGGCCTACGCGGTCGTCGAGCTGGGCGAGGGATCGGGCGGCGACGCGGTGACGGTCGAGGAGCGACGGGTGGCGTACGACGTCGACACGGTCGTCGAGGCGGTGACGGAAGCGGGGTTGCCGAGCCGGATCGGGACGCGGCTGCTGGAAGGGCGCTGAGCTATATCGTCTGTTCTTGGACGATTTCGAGCGTCTCCTCGCGGTCGTCCCAACCGACGAAGATGGCGACGGAGGTGGCGGAGGTGATGAGGTCGTGGATGTTGATGCCGGCCTCCGAGACGGGCTGGACGATGTCGAGGATGATGCCGGGGCGGTTGGGGAGTTCGCCGCCGGTCACGCGAATGACGGCGTAGTTGCTCTCCACCGTGACCGACGAGAGCGTCTCGTCGTCGACCACCTGTTCGTGGAGGATGTACTCGGCGTCCTCGGCGAGGTCCTCGTTGACGTAGAAGGTGACCGAGTCCATGCCGCTGGCGACGGCGTCGATGTTGATGTCCTCGCTCCGGAGCGCCTGCGCGAGGTCCGCGAGGATGCCCGGCCGGTTCCGCAGCGCGCGCCCCGCGACGGTGATGCAGGCGAGGGGTTCGTCCTGCATGTCGATGAGGTTCTGGAACTGGCCCTCGATTTTCGTGCCGCCGGTCAACAGGTCGCCGTGCTGGTAGTGGACGACGCGGACCGAGAGGTCCTCGTCCTTATACGAGAGGGCGCTGGGGGCGACGACTTCGGCGCCGCGAAAGGAGAGGTTACGGAGTTCGTCGACGGTGATGTGGCCGACGTTGCGGGCGCCTTCGACGACCCGCGGGTCGCCGGTCATCACGCCCTCGACGTCGGTGACGATGACGACTTCGTCGGCGTCCATGAACTTCCCGAGCATGACGGCGGTGGTGTCGCTGCCGCCGCGGCCGAGCGTCGTCACCTTGCCGTCGATGGTCTGGGCGAGGAAGCCGGTGATGACGGGGACGACGTGATCGAGTTCCGCGGCGAGCGACTGGGCGCGCTTCAGCGTCTCCTCGGCGTCGACCTCGCCGTACTCGTCGGTGATGATGGGCCAGTCCTCGCTGCCGGGTTCGAGGAAGGTGGCCTCGACGCCGCGGGAGCGCAGCGCCGCCTTCAGCATCCGGACGCTCGTCCGCTCGCCCATGCTGACGATTTCGGCGCGGTCGGCGTCGTCGGCCTCGAACGTAATCTCTTCGAGGAGTTCGTCGGTCGTCGATCCCATCGCGCTGGCGACGATGGCGACTTCGTGACCCTCTTCGACCGCCTTCGCGACGGTGTCGGCCGCACGCTCGATCCGGTCGCCGCTCCCGAGCGACGTCCCGCCGAACTTCGCGACTACGCGCATCGTGGAGCCTCCACGATGGCAGACGGATATGCAGGCATGGCCGGTGGTAGCGAGATGGACGGTAATAACTGTGTTCACTTGCCACGCGCCGGCCGCGGCGGCCGCGGCGGCCGCCGCCCGCAGGAGGTCTTTTGTTCGTTGGAGTCAATAGAATAACACTTGGGAGATTCAGATGACCGAGCAAACCAACACGATCTGTCCGTACTGCGGCGTCGGGTGTGGCATCGCGATCACCGAGGATATGCGGTTCGCGCCGTGGGGCGACGCACCGGTCAACGAGGGACGCATCTGCATCAAGGGGGGTGCGGCGATGGAGGTGGTCGAACACGAGGACCGACTGAAAGTCCCCCAGATACGGGGCGACGACGGCGAACTCCACGAGGCCACGTGGGACGAAGCCTACGGCCTGATCGTCGACGAGATGGAGCGCATTCGCGACGAACACGGTCCGGACGCGATGGGCTTTTTCGGCTGTTCGAAGGCGACGAACGAGGAGAACTACCTCCTCCAGAAACTCGCGCGGCGCTACGGCACGAACAACGTCGACAACTGCACGCGGATGTGCCACGCCTCGACGGTGTACGCCCTCCGCCGGAGTCTGGGCGCGGGCGCGATGACCAACAGCATGCGGGACCTGATGGAGTCGGCCGACGTGCTCTGGATTCAGGGCGCCAACCCGGCCGAGCAACACCCCATCGCCAACAGCGTCTACTTCCGGCAGGCGGTGCTGGAGGGGGCGACGGTCATCCAGATCGACCCCCACGCCAACAAGACGACGCGGTCGTTCGACATCGAGGGGACCGAGCGACACCAGCATCTCCAGGTGGAACCGGGGACGGACATTCCCCTCCTGAACGTCGTCCTCAAGACGATTCTGGAGAACGACTGGGTCGACGAGGAGTTCGTCGAGGCGCGGACGGAGGGGTTCGACCATCTCGTGGAGACGCTGGGGGACTTCGACGCGGCGGCCGCCGCCGACATCTGTGGCGTCCCCCTCGAGGACATCGAACGCGCCGCGGAGGTGTACGCCACGGCGGAGAACGCGGCCATCTTCACCGGGATGGGGATGAGCCAACACACCTGCGGCGTCGACAACGTGCAAAACGAGATCAACCTCGCCTTGATCACGGGCAACGTCGGTCGGCCGGGGACGGGCGTCAACCCCCTGCGCGGGCAGAACAACGTCCAGGGCACCTGTGACGTGGGCGCGATGCCGAACACCCTGCCCGGCTACCAGAACGTCGAGGACGACGAGTTGCGGGCGGCGGTCGAGGACGTCTGGGGCTTCGAGGTGCCGTCGAAAGCGGGACTGACGAACGTCGAAATCTCACACGAGGCGGGGCGGTCGATCAAGGGACTCTACGTCATGGGTGAGAACCCGATCATGAGCGAACCGGACGCCAACGAGGTCGAGAAGCGGCTGGCCGAGTTGGAGTTTCTGGTCGTCCAAGACATCTTCCCGACCGACACCGTCGCCTACGCTGACGTGGTGTTGCCGGCCACCTCGTGGGCCGAACGCGGTGGTACCGTCGCCAACACGGACCGTCGCGTCCAGTTGATGCGCGGGATCGATACCGTGTACGAGAACACGAAAGACGACCTCGACATCCTCGCCGAGGTCGGAACCCGGCTGTTCGGCGCCGACGGTGGCTTCGACTTCGACGGTCCCGAGGCCGTGTTCGAGGAACTCCGACAGGTGTGTCCGATCTACTACGGCATGACCTACGACCTGCTCGGGACTGAGGGGATCCACTGGCCCTGCCTCGAACCCGGCGACGAAGGCGACCCCTACCTCTACGAGGACGCGTTCACGACGCCGAACGGGTTGGGACACATCGAGGGCGTGCGCCACCAGCCGCCGAAGGAGGTGCCCGACGACGAGTATCCCCTGATCCTCACGACGGCACGGTTGATCGAACACTACAACACCGGGACGATGAGCCGACGGTCGCCGACGCTCAACCGCCAGCACCCCGAGAACTTCGTCGACGTGCATCCCGCGGACGCCGAGCGGTACGGCGTCGCGGACGGCGACACGGTGACGCTTCGGTCGCGACGCGGGGAAATCGAGGTGCGTGCGCAGGTGACCGAGGACATCAAGGAGGGGACGGTGTGGACGACGCCCCACTTCGCAGCGTCGTCGGCGAACCGACTCACGAACGACGTGCTCGACGAGCGGGCGAAGATTCCGGAGTACAAGGCCGCGGCCGTCGCCATCGAGGCCAGCGGTGGGGACTCGGCGACGGCGGCCGACGACTGACCGGCGACCCGGCCGTGCCCACCGCACCGGAGCGAGCGTTTAAACGGCTCCCGCGAGTAAGACGGGTATGGAAGTGCGCGACGCGGTGGAGGCCGACGCCGACGCGCTCTCCGCCATCGCGGACGTGCCGGCGGACGTAATTCGGAACCTGATCCACGACCGGACGGTCCGGGTCGCCCGGCGCGAGGCGACGACGGCGGGACCGAACGCCGACACGGCCGACGACGACGGGCGGGACGTGGCCGGGTTCGTCAGCTTCGACGTGCGCGACGGTACCGTTCACGTGACCCAGTTGGCGGGGACGACGACAGCCTGTGAACGACTGCTCGCCGAACCCGTCCGGTTCGCCACGACGGAGGGGATGACCGTCGAACTGCTGGCTATCGCGGACGACGAGTCGATCCGGGAGGCGGCCGAGGCGGCTGGATTCAGTCGACGCGGCTCGGGACCGCGATTCGACGGGCAGTCGACGGTGCGGTATCGTCTCGACCCCGCCTAGGCGAACTTCCGGACGGTCAGATCGAGCGTGTCGAGGTCGACGATGGGCGCGAAGCCGGCGTCGGGATCGATGTTGACGCTCTTCTGGAAGGCCGTCTGGGCCTGCCAGCAGCCGCTGTTGACCGCGAGGACGTTGTGGTACTTCCCGTAGCCGAGTTTGTGGACGTGACCCGTATGGAAGATGTCGGGCACGTCCTCGATGACGAGGTAGTCCCGTTCCTCGGGCGCGAGGCGCATGTGGCCGCCGTACTTCGGGGCGACGTGCCGTTTCTTCAGGAGGTGGTACATCGCCCGGTGGGGGTGGTCGTAGCTCGCCTTCTCCTCGGGGAGTTCGGCGATCACCTCGTCGAGCGAGACGCCGTGGTACATCAGGATGGAGACGCCCTCGACCGTGACGGTGGCGGGGTTGCCGACGATCCGTGGGTCGTGGGCCGACATGATCTCCCGAAGCTCCTCGTCGAAGCCCGGTTGTGGCTCCGCGAGGCGGACCGCGTCGTGGTTGCCGGGGATCATCACGATCTCCAGGTCGCCGGGGACGTCCTTCAGGTGTTCCGAGAACCGGTCGTACTGGTCGTAGATGTCGACGATGTCGAGTTCCTCGTCTTGATCGGGGTAGACGCCGACGCCCTCCACCATGTCGCCGGCGATGAGGAGGTACTCGACGGCCGCGGCCTCCTCGGTGTGGAGCCAGTCGGCGAACCGACCCCACGCGTCGGCCATGAACTCCTGGCTACCGACGTGGACGTCCGAGATCAGGGCGGCCTGTACGTGGCGATCCGCCGTCGAGGGCTTGTACGTCCGGGGCACGTCGGGGAAGTGGAGGGCGTCGACGAAGACGATGCCCGCGTCGTCAGAGAGGGTCCCCTCGACGGCGACACACTCGTCGAGGAGGAGTTCGTCGACGAGGGGCGCGATGTCGCGGTCCTTCGTGATCAGACAGGGGAAGGTGCCGGTCGTGTCCTCGAGTTCGACGATCCAGTGGCCGTTGGCCGAGGAACGCACGTCGTTGACGAGACCGATCATCGCGGCGTCGCTCCCGCCGGGCATGTCCGCGATGGCCGACGCCGGACGGTGGTTTACCCGACCACGGAGCTTGCCGGAAAGCTTCTCGTACCGGTCGCGGAAGACGGAGACGAAGTCGCCGTACTCGCCGGTGCCGGTGCTGCGGCCGGTCACGTCGCCGGCGACGTCGACGGTTCGGTCGAGGGCGTCGACGCCGCCAGCGTCCGGGTCCGGGTCCGGGTCCGTGGACGACGGGGACTCTTCCGTTCCATCCGTCGCAGACCCCTTCGTTTCAACTGGAACATCGGGGGCCTGAGTCCCCGACTGCGTGGGAGACGCTGGAGTCGAAACGGAGGGGTGTTCGGTGGAGGCGTCGGGCGTGGAGTCAGGTGAGGAGGAGTCAGGTGAGGAGGAGTCAGATGTCGTCTCGGACGAGGGTGGGCCGGCGGGCGTCGATCCGGCGGCAGTCACATCGTCCGCGGCGTCGGCCACATCGTCCGCGTCGAGGGTCGTGCGGACGTGCGCCACCGTGAGTCGGAGGGCGTCGTCGGGCGCCGCCTCGACGGCGGCGTCGAGGGCGGCCGCCGGGTCCGGGGCACCGGCGAGGAGGGTCACGGCCTCGCGTTCGGCGTTGTAGCCGCGGCGAGCGAGTTCGCGAACGATGCGCGCGGGCGTCTCCAGAGGCACACCGAGGGGTGGGTGGGTTCGGGCAAAAGCGTGCCGGAAGTCCAGAACCTTCAACTCGGGCGGGGGTAAACGGAAACCGATGAGCGCCGACGACGGTCCCCGCCCTCCGGACGGTCACGGCCCCGAGGGTGGCGACGGTGGGGCGACCGGCCCGCTCCGACGGGTGCTGACGGCGACGGACGGTCCCCTCCTAGTTGTTCGCGAGACGGCCCTCTCGGTCAGCGCCGTGGTCGTCATCGGCCTCCTCCTCTTTGCCATCAGCGGCGTCTGGCCGCCGATGGTCGCCGTCGAGAGCGGGAGCATGGAGCCACACATGCACAAGGGCGACCTGGTCTTCATCACCGACACCGGCCGGTTCGCGCCCGACGCCGCCCACGGTGACACCGGCATCGTCCCCCGGGACGTGGCCCGCGACACCGACTACTGGAAGTTCGGGGGCTACGGGTCGGTGATCGTCTACGACGACCCGGGCGACGCCGGCCCACCCGTGATCCACCGCGCCCACTTCTGGGTCGATGAGGGGGAGAACTGGTACGACCGGGCCGACCCCGACTACGTGAGCGCGGCGGACTGCGGGGAGATGCGGAACTGTCCCGCGCCCCACGCCGGGTTCGTGACGAAAGGCGACGCCAACGGGGGGTACGATCAGGTGAACGGAATCAGCGAACCGGTCAAACCCGGCTGGATCGTCGGAACCGCACGGGTCAGAATCCCGTATCTGGGCTGGGTCCGCCTCGGCGTCTCCGGGGTCGTCCTCGATTCGACGCCCGGGATGATCGAGAAGGGGACGACGCCGACGGTGGCCGAAGCAGTGACGCCGGTGGAGTCGACGGGGGCGTCGGCGGGAGCAGGGGCGACGGCGACGGAGCCGACGCCGATTCCGGATCGAACGGCCGCGCTGGCCGGGTCGTAGGGTGGCGTGACGCCGGGGGCGGCGTTCCGGTCCGTCGACGACGGGGGTGAGAAAACGAGTGGCGGGCGCTCAGTTGTCGAATCGCGCCTGTACGAACGGCTGCGCGTCTTCGATGTTGCCGAGGCGGGAGTCCGAGAGGAGGACGGCTTCGGTCTCCTCGACGGGAACCGAGAGGCTGATCTCTTTCGTGCGGCCGTACCGGCCCTTCGAGACGACGACGGCGTTGACGATGCCGAGCATGTCGAGTTCGGAGATGAGGTCGGTGACGCGTCGCTGCGTGAGCACGTCGGCGTCGATCTCCTCGCAGAGGCGCTTGTAGATGTTGTACACCTCGCCGGTGTTGATGTTGTGGACGCCGTTCTTCTCCAGGAGGATGATCGCGAAGAGGACGATCTTCGACTGCGTGGGGAGGGTGCGTACTACCTCGACCACCCGGTCGAGTTCGATCTTGTCCTGGGCCTGCCGGACGTGTTCCTCCTCGACGGTGTCGGCCTGACCGCGTTCGGCGAGTTCGCCGGCGGTGCGCAGGAGGTCGAGTGCCCGGCGGGCGTCGCCGTGTTCCTGCGCCGCGAAGGCCGCACAGAGGGGGATGACGTCCTCGGTGAGGGCGTTCCCCTTGAACGCCACGTCGGCGCGGTGCTGGAGGATGTCCCGCAACTGGTTGGCGTCGTAGGGCGGGAAGACGATTTCCTCCTCCCCGAGGCTCGATTTGACCCGTGGGTCGAGGAAGTCGGTGAACTTCAGGTCGTTCGAGATGCCCATGATCGAGATGCGGGAGTTGTCGAGTTCGGAGTTCATCCGGGAGAGATTGTAGAGCGTGTCGTCGCCGGATTTCTCGACGAGCTTGTCGATTTCGTCGAGCATGATGACGACCACGCGCTCGTGGTAGTCGACGGCCTCGAAGAAGGAACTGTAGACGCGGTCGGTCGGCCACCCCGTCATGGGGACGGGCTCCATCCCCTCCAGATCCGATTCGAGCGTCTCGACCCGGTCCTCGACGGCGTCGAGGGAGTCGAACTGGGTGTCGATGAGCGTCTCGCCGCCGTCCGTAACCGCCGAGCGGAGGTCGGCCAGTTCGTCGAGCCGATCCTCGACGACGGCCCGGTTCTTCTCGATGAACTTGTTCGCGAGCTGGGCGAGCACCCGATACTGGGTGTCGGTCACTTCGCAGTTGATGTACTCCACCTCGCAGGGAACGTCGTACTTCTGGGAGGTGGATTCGAGTTCCTTGCTGACGAACTTCGCACTCGCCGTCTTGCCCGTCCCCGTCTTCCCGTAGATGAGGATGTTCGACGGGGTGTCGCCGCGGAGCGCCGAGACGAGGATGGTCGCCATCTGGTTGATCTGCTCGTTTCGATGCGGGAGTTCGTGCGGTGTGTAGGAGGGACGGAGAACCTCCTTGTTCTCGAAGATCGGTTCGCCGGAGAGCAGGTCGTCGAACAGCCCCTGGCTGTCGTCTTCCTCGTCGTCGAGGACGTCGTCGATGTCGACGTCGCGGGAGATGTCGGCGGTCCGGTCGCGTGCGGGGGCGTCACGGAGATCCGTGTCGTCGGACCGCTCGGCATCAGGGCGTTCGTCGGGCGGTGTATCGTTTGAATCCATCCGTTGAGACCCCATCGTTTCGAGTGGAAGACGCCAGCGTATCTGGGAAACCCGGACGCCCCCATCCCCAGCACCGGTACCACGCGTCGAGATGATCCAGAGGAAACAGTGGTGGGGGTGGTAGAAAAAGTTTCCCCTCGGGGAGCGAGCGGCGGCGGACCGACACGAAACGGTGGGGCGGGAGTCGTCGTCTCGGGCGGCGGATCGGGAGCCGACGTATCGGAGGTCGACACGACCGTCACGATCACGGCCGAACCAGCGGCTGACCGGGACGGCCACCGACGCTGCCCTCCCAGTCCGCCCCGACCAACCCCCCCACCCCTTCGTTTCGGGTGGAACGCGATAAGAGAGGGGGTGGGGGGAGGGCGCACTGACGGGCTCCTAGACTGGGAAAAGTATAAGACATTCCGTCTAAAACAGTATCCGTACTCCTTATAGAAGAGTTATTTTGTAGGGGTGGAAAGGGGAAGCTAGGTCGTCGACGCCGGGATCCGGCCGTCCGACCACCCGGCGGTTCGGTGTTCCACCCGAAACGAAGGGGTGGGGGGCTTCGCGTTCGGGTGCCGTCCAACCTCGGCCCGATCGAGGTGTCGTCCGTTACCTCCCGCCTACTGTCTCCCGTCCACCCCTCTCGACCGGAGAGTCGTCAGTCGTCCACTCCCAGTCCGCCGCCGAGCAGTCGGTCGCCCTGAAACTACTGACAGGTCCTTTATGGTTGTCTGACGCACACTTAAGTGAACGGCGTGACGTTCATCCCGCATACGCCCCTCTCGCGGCGATAGACGGGAGGTGCGGGAGGATAGGATGGGACTGCTCACAGGACTCAGAGACAGCATTACACGAGTTACAGAACGACTGTTCTCGGCCAGCGATCCCAAACGCATCGGGATCTACGGCCCGCCGAACGCCGGGAAGACGACGCTCGCAAATCGCATCGCGCGCGACTGGACCGGCGACGCCATCGGCCCGGAGAGTCACGTCCCGCACGAGACTCGGCGGGCGCGGCGGAAGGAGAACGTCGAAATCGAACGCAACGGTCGCACCGTCACCATCGACATCGTCGACACGCCGGGCGTGACGACGAAAGTCGACTACAAGGAATTCCTCGAACACGACATCGACGAGGAGGACGCGGTCCGTCGCTCCCGCGAGGCGACGGAGGGCGTCGCCGAGGCGATGCACTGGCTCCGCGAGGACGTCGACGGCGTCATCTACGTTCTCGACAGCACCGAGGACCCGTTCACGCAGGTCAACACCATGCTCATCGGCATCATCGAGAGCCAGGACCTCCCGGTGCTCATCCTCGCGAACAAGACGGACCTCGACGACTCGAACGTCAAGCGCATCGAGGACGCCTTCCCCCAGCATCGGACGATTCCGCTGTCGGCGCTCGAGGGGGACAACATGGACGAAGTGTACGACAAGATCGCGGAGTACTTCGGGTGATGGAGATGCCTGAAGCCACTCCGACCGACGCCGAGGACGGCGTCCAGATCGACCTCATCAGCGGCGCCCGGATGGAGGGGATGGCGAGCATGGAGAAGATTCGCCTCATCCTCGACGGCGTCCGCGACGGCAATATCGTCATCCTCGAGGAAGGCCTCTCTCCGGACGAGGAGTCGAAGCTCATCGAGGTGACGATGACGGAGATCAGTCCCGACGAGTTCAACGGTATCGAAATCGAGACCTACCCCCGATCCGAGACGGCCGACCGGAGCTTCCTCGACCGGTTGATGGGCCGCGAGTCGACGAAGAAACTCACCGTCATCGGCCCGGCCAACCAGATCCAGACGCTCCACAAGGACGAAAACCTCATCAGCGCGCTCGTCTCGCGCAAGTAGCCATGCCCCACCAGTGCACGAACTGTGAGCGGGTCTTCCCCGACGGCTCCAAGGAGATGCTTTCCGGCTGCCCCGACTGCGGCGGCAACAAGTTCCAGTTCAAGCCGGATTCGTCGACGCCGACGCCGACGCTGGGAGACGACGGCACCGACGATGCCGAGGTGTCCGGCGAACCAACGCCCACCCGGTCGGTTCGACCCGGCGACGACGCCGACGCCCGGTCACCGTCCGACGGCACGGCGTCCGACCCGTCACCGGACGGCACCGCCGCCTCCAATCCGTCCCCGGATGGCACCCCGTCCGACGCCCCGACGGGTCGCGCGCCGTCGGCCCCGGAACCGACCCCCGACGCCGACGCCGACTACATCGAGGCCGAGTCGGACCCGAGCGTTCTGGAGGAGGACACGGCACAGGCCGACGCCCGCCGTGACGTGGTCACCCGCGACGAACTCGACGACGCGACGACTCCACCGCCCTCGGCCGACGACGCCGCACGGACGATTCCACCCGACTCGGACGACGAAACCGACGGTCCCGGCATCGAGGACCTGCGGGCGGAGCTCAACGACCAGTTCGAGAGCATCAAAATCCTCGAACCCGGGCAGTACGAACTCAATCTGATGGAGTTGTACGACCGCCAGGAGTGCATCATCTCGCTCCAGGAGGACGGCCACTACGTCATCGAAGTCGTGGACACGTGGCGGGACGGCGAGCCGTAGCCCGACGGCGAGCCGTAATCCTTTTTATCGCGTCGCCAGTCGTTTCGTCTCCGGACGTCTTCCGCCCCGTGTCGTGCAGTCCCGGGCCGGCCCGTATCGTCCCCTCATCGCGCTCCACGCTTCTATCGGCCAGCCGCTCGCTTCCGACACAAACCCCTTCGTTTCTGCTGCAAATACCCATTTTTGACGACTTTGAGTCGTTCTATCCCCAATTACCGCTGGAATAGAAACGACGCTGTGCCGGTTGCGTCGAGGGGTCGACTCGCTCGGATCACCGTCGACGTTTCCCGTCCACCCGCCCTTGGCGTCGGGACTGAAACGGTTATAAGACGCCGTGCCGACTGTTCGGGCATGAGTCAGGCGACCAAAGTCGTGCTCGGAACGGTTGGAATTTCGGCGGTCCTCGCGGCCGCGCTCGTGGTCGGCATCCTCCTCGGCTGATGTTCGAGCGCCGGTCGCTCTCCGGGGAGTTGGCGGCCGTTCGCGCCGACCACGCCCCCGACGTGATCGTTCTCGACGTCGACAGCGACTTCGAGACGCTGCCGCCCGCGGCCGCCGAGGACCTCGGCCTCCTGGTCGACGCCCTCGACCCGGTCACGCATCCCGCCGCGTGGGTGCCGGACGACGCCCCCCGTCCGCTCCATCGGTACGCCGGATCGGACTTCACCATCGGCCTCCCGGGCGACGGAACGGTCACGTGGACGCGTCAGACCGATCCCCCTATCGTCCTCTGCAAGGCGCGTGCGGCGGGCACGCCAGACGCCTTCCTCGACTTTCTGATCGCCGAGGCGCTCGTCCAGGTGGGTCTCGACGTTCCCGAGTCGTTTCTCCCCTTCTTCGGTGACCGCTACCCGGACCTCGACGCGGCGGTGCCGCTCGACTCCGCGTCGGTCTATCAGATCGGCGCCGCGCTGTACGACGGGTGGCTGGGACTCCAGACCCGGCCTGTCTTCCGGTCGTGGGCCGACGACCACCCCGGGCTCCACGACGCGTGGGTCGACGCCGGCGACCGACTCCGGGACCGCGTCGCCGACCTGCCCGGTGCGGTCGCTCGCGGCGAGACCGAGTTCCCGGACGCGACCGAACTCGCCTGCGCCGCGATCAAGCACGGCCTCGACTTGCCGGCGCCCTTCGCGGCGCTCGATACGACGGCGTACGTCGACTACGGCGCCGACTACGCGGTTCGGTGGGCGAGCAAGACGTTCGAGACGCTCGGCGACGAGTGAGGACGCTACCGGTACTCGATCAGTCGTCGACGAAGTCGACGGCCACGCCGCCGTCGACGCCGAGATCGAGGACGCCGTCGAACAGGTCGCGGAAGCGTTCCAGCGTCTCCTCGTCGTGGACCTCTTTCGAGAGGTGGAAGAGACCGACGGCGTCGTACTCCGCCAGGAGTTCGAGGATCTGTTTCGTCGCCTCGTACACCCGCTCCTCGTCGGCGTAGTACGCCATCTCGGTGAGCGAGTCGACGCTCACCCGGCGCTTCCCGCCGTGGGAGTCGAGGAACGCCTCGGTTTTGGCGACGATGCCGTCTAGGTCGTCGGGCGAGGCGACGTAGTGAACCCGATCCGAGGGGCGTCGGGAGTAGCCCCGCTCGACGGAGAGGGTGTCGAGGATGTCCGCTCGCGACTCGTCGACGTCGTAGTGTTCGAGTTTCTGTTCGACCTCGCGGGCGGTGGTTCGGGTCGAGATGACGAGGAAGTTGTCGGTGTCGGTCTTCAGAAAGTCGGTGTCGATCCGGTCGGTCTCGCCGATGCTCGGGTGGAGGAGGAGCACCCCAGTCCCGCCGGGGATGGTCTCCGGCGCGCCGTCGATGGCGAGCGTGTAATCCATATCGATTTCTCCGACCGGATGGACTTAAGACTGCGGGTGGTCCGGTTCGGCGGGTCTCAAAACAGCGAGTCGGCCGTCGCGGCGCCGACGACGCTGAACACGGCGCCGACGCTGACCGCTCTGATCGTCACTTCGAGCGTCAGGACGGCGACCTGAAGTGGGCCCACCCCGACCGTCCGTCCCCCAGCGGTGTCGGCGAGGAAGGTTCCGGGCGCGCCGAACGCGACGGCGAGGACGAACACCGAACAGTACGACACGAGGACGAGCGAGACGAACCGGAGCGGCACGCCACCCACCTCCGTCTCGCTCTCGGGGTCCCGGTCGTCGGCCTTGTACAGCGCGCCGTAGCCGATGCCGAAGACGATGGCGACGGTCAACAGCGTCTGGAGCCACGTCATATTCGCAGCCAGAACCCACACCTCCTCCGTGACGACGAACGGTCCGGCGAGCAGGAACCCGCCCACGACCTGCTGTGCGGTGTCCGCTAGCCTGAATCGTCGCCGTCGGCCAACCATGTTCGACTCTATCCGGGTTCGCCGCGGCTAAAGTCGTGGCGTTTGGCCGCCGTGAGGGGACCGGGAAACCGTTTTCCCCTTCCCTGTTGCACGTGACGCCGTGACGCTCGACCGGCGGTACGTGCTCGGCGCGCTCTTCGGTCTCATAGCCGTCGGAGCCGCGGTCATGCTCGCGGACGTTCTCGGGACGGTCTTTTTCGCCGTGACGGTCGCGTACCTGCTCTTTCCCCTCCGCAAGGAACTGGCCCGGCGTCGGCTCTCGCCGTGGGGCGCAAGTTTCGTCTCGACGGCGGCGGCCGTCATCGCCGTCGGCGTCCTCGCTCTCCCCCTGATCCTCGTCGTCGTCGTTCGTATCGACGCCATCATCGCCTTCCTCTCCGCACTTCCTCCGACGTTCACGGTCGAACTCTACGGAGTCTCGGCGACCATCACCCTCGCCGAGACTCGGGCGGCAGTCGTCGCCTTCGGCCGCCAGATCGCCCGGTCGTTCGCGCTCGCGATTCCCGTCCTCGCGCTCAAGCTGACGGTGTTCGTGATGGTCGTCTTCGCTCTCCTCTCGCGCACCGCCGAGACCCACCGCGCGATCATCGCCCTCGTTCCGCACACCTACCGGAACGTGGTCCAAGCGCTGAGCGACCGAACCCGCGCCACCCTCTTCGGCATCTACGTCCTCCAGGCGGCGACGGCGGCGGGCACGTTCGTGGTCGCGCTCGTTCTCTTTTTCCTGCTCGGCTATCCGTACTTCCTCACGCTGGCCGTTCTCTCGGCGGTCCTCCAGTTCCTCCCCGTGGTCGGTCCGTCGATCCTGATCGCTCTGCTCGCCGTTGCCCATCTCGCCGTCGGCGATCCGGCTCGGGCGGCGCTCGTGTTCGTCCTCGGCAGTGTCCTCGTGGCGTGGCTTCCCGACGTGTTGATTCGCCCCCGACTCGCCCGGGAGACGGCCGATCTCCCCGGAAGCCTCTACTTCGTCGGCTTCGTCGGCGGCCTCCTGACGCTCGGCCCCGTCGGCATCATCGCCGGCCCCCTCGCCGTCGCGCTCGTCGTCGAGATGGGGGACCACCTCTCCGAGGAACTCAACGAGGTGGCCGTCTCTGAGGATTGAGCTACCCGATTTCCTCGCCCAATCCCGTCGCCCTCTGCGCTCACTCCACTTCGCTGCCGGCCAGCGGCCCCCCCCGCTCCCTCCACTCCGTCAGGCTCCCCTCGTAGAAGTCCACATCGTCGTAGCCCAGATGCCGGAGCGCGACGTACGTGTGGCTGATCCGCCGGGCGGTGTTGCAGTAGAGGACGATCCGGCGGTCGGGCGTGATCCCCCGCTCGCCGAGGATCGATTCGAGTTCGGCGTCGGGTTTCAGCCCCCGCGTCTCGGCGTCGACGAGTTCGCGCCAGTCGAGTTGGACGGCGCCGGGCAGATGCCCCTCCTCGTACTCCCACTCCTCACGGGTGTCGACGATTACGGCGTCGGAGTCGAGCGCCGCCCGCACGGTCCCGAAATCGACCAGCGGCGACGCTGCCGGCTCCCGCACCGCGTAGGTCGAGGGTTCGACGGACGGCGCCTCGGTCGCCGTCTCGTGTTCCCGGCTCCACGCGCTGAAGTCGCCGTTCAGGAGGTGGAGGTTCTCGTGGCCGTACAGGAGGGCGGTGACGAGAAAGCGCGCGGCGAAGACGCCGTGTTCGTCGTCGTACGCGACGACGGTGTCGTCCGTCTCGATACCTGCCTCCTCCATCAGCGCCGTCCACCGCTCCGCGCCGGGCAACATCCCCTCGTCGCCCTCGCCCCTCCGGAAGCGGTCGAACGGCACGTTGACGGCGCCGGGGACGTGCCCGATGCCGTCGAACTCCCACGCGTCGCGCACGTCGACGACGCGCACCTCGTCCAGGTGGTCCGCGAGCCAGTCGACCGACACGACGATGTCCTCGGTCATGGCCGGTCGTACAGCCCCGTCGGGTTTATACTGTGGGCGTTTCGGATCCCGTCCCATTTACCGACAATATTTGCTTCTTTTTGTTCCGCTGTCCGCGGTCCTCCCGCTTCAGTCGTCGCCCACGACCGTTCGTCCGACCGAACGGTGGCAATATTCTCCGGTTAACCCGAGGAATGGCCGTGTCTGCCCGTTGTGTGAGGATTATAGGGGAGGGTACCGTACCGGTGAGTGCTATGTCAGACTCAGCGTACGCGAAGGACGTCCTCGTTTCGGCGGACTGGGTGGAAAACCACCTCGAGGACTTCCAGAGCGACGACCCGGCTCACCGACTCGTCGAAGTCGACGTGGACACGGAGGCGTACGACGAGGGCCACGCCCCCGGCGCCATCGGCTTCAACTGGGAGACCCAGCTGCAGGACCAGACCACGCGCGACATCCTCTCGAAGGACGACTTCGAGGACCTGCTCGGCAGCCACGGCATCTCCGAGGACTCCACCGTCGTACTCTACGGCGACAACTCCAACTGGTTCGCGGCCTACACCTACTGGCAGTTCAAGTACTACGGCCACGACGACGTGCGCCTGATGGACGGCGGCCGCGACTACTGGCTGGAGAACGACTATCCGCTCACGGAGGAAGTCCCCGAGTTCTCGGCCGTCGACTACGAGGCGTCCGGTCCCCGCGAGAGCATCCGCGCGTACCGCGAGGACGTGGAGAACGCCGTCGAGCGCGGCCTGCCGCTGGTCGACGTCCGAAGCCCCGAGGAGTTCTCCGGCGAGATTCTCGCCCCCCCGGGACTGCAGGAGACCGCCCAGCGCGGCGGCCACATCCCCGGCGCGAAGAACATCTCGTGGGCTGCCGTCACGAACGACGACGGCACGTTCAAGACCCGCGAGGAGATTGCGGACCTCTACGCCGAGGAAGGCATCGACGGCGAGGGCACCACCGTCGCCTACTGCCGGATCGGCGAGCGCTCCTCCGTCGCGTGGTTCGCGCTCCACGAACTCCTCGGCTACGAGGACACCATCAACTACGACGGCTCCTGGACAGAGTGGGGCAACCTCGTCGGCGCCCCCATCGAGAAGGGCAACTGACGACGCCCGTTCGCCCGCGACCCTTCCGACCACCCGTTCTTTCGAGTCGAACTCGCTCCCTCCAGCCGCTGGCGATGCATACAAACGAGGGGCCGTCGTATCGCCGCGTATGGACGGTACGACGCTCGTCGACACGGTGACCGACGACCTGGAAACCCAACTCTCCCGACTCGGCTCCTCGAAGTGGCTGTACGCCCTGACCGACGGCGACATGACCGGCGAGGCGGTCCGTGCCGCCGCGGCCGCCGACGCCGCCGCGGCCGCCGCGACGTTCGGGGCGTGGGCCGACGCGGACGGTGCCGCCGAGACGTTCGACGCCCTCGCCACGTCGGCGGCCGACCGCCGAGACGCCGTCGACGCCGACGTTTCGCCCGCCGACCGACGCGTCGACGCCACCCTCGCCGGCCTCGACGGGGCCGTCTCCCGCCTCGGCGGCGCCCTCGGCTACCTCCTCGTCCTCGACCGGACGGTCGGGCAGATGGTGGGCTTTTTCGTCGGCGACGCCGACCCCTCGACGGCCAACCAGTTCCGTGACCTCCGGGACGGCGTCGACGCCGACCGGAGCCGCGTCGTCGACGCCCTCGATTCGGCGTGTGCCGACGACGACTGGGACCGTGCCGCCGACGCCGCGACGGCCGTCGTCGAGGCGGCTTACGACGACTACGTCGAACGGCTAGAGTCGATGGGCGTCAAGCCGAAAAACGTCTGCTGAGGAGGCTACTTCCACCCGAAGCGAAGGGGTTCGGGACGCGCTCACACACCGTCCAGCGTCTCGCGGTAGGCGGTGATCGACGCCATCGCCGCGTCGACGTGTTCGCCCACCGTCTCACCCGTCGCCGCCTTGATCTCCCGCAGCGCGTTCTCGTGGCGGGCGAGGCGGCCGTGGTCCGTCCCGCTTTTCGCCAGTTTCGCGAACGCCTCGGCCTGCCCTTCCAGACGCTCGCGTTCCTCGCCGTCGGCCGCCTCGGCCGCGGCCTGCAGTTCCTCGCTCGCTCGCTGGAGTTCCTCGTGTACCATGTCCGCCGCTACGCCCGTGGGGGTCAAGGGTCTGTTCCTCCGTCGCCCTCCACCTATATCCCTCCACCCGTCCAACGACGACCGATGGCGTCGCCCGCTCCGCCCGGCATGGTGCTCGTGTTCGCGCTCATCGCCGGTGCCCTCCTCCTGTTCGTCACCGAGCGGATTCCCAGCGACACCACCGCCCTCGCCGTCGTCGTCGCCCTCGTCGTCTTCGAGCCGTGGACTCGTGTCTCCGCGACCGAGGCCATCTCGGGCTTCGCCAGCCCCGCGACGCTCACCATCGTCGCGATGTACATGTTGAGCGAGGGAGTCCAGCGGACGGGGCTCGTCGACCGCCTGGGCGACCTGCTGGGCCGCGCCACGCGGGGGAGCGAACGGCGCCTCCTCGGGGCGACGATCGGGACGACGGGTCTCGCGGCCGGCGTGGTGAACAACACCCCCATCGTCGCCGTCTTCATCCCGATGATCACCGACCTCGCGGGACGACACGGTCTCTCGCCCTCGAAGCTCCTCCTCCCGCTCTCCTACGCCGCCATGCTCGGGGGCACCCTGACCCTCGTCGGCACGGCGACGAACATCCTCGCGAGCGACCTCTCCCGACAGCTGCTGGGCCATCCCCTCTCGATGTTCGAGTTCACGAAACTCGGCGTCCTCGTCTTCCTCGCCGGCGCCGCGTACCTGCTCACCGTCGGCCGGTGGCTCACGCCGGCCCGCATCGACCCCGACGCAGACCTCACGCGCTCGTTCGCGCTGGAGAACCACCTCGTCCGCCTCGTCGTCCGCGAGGCCTCCCCGCTCGTCGGCCTGACCGTCGACGAGGCCGTCGCGGAGATGGACGCCGACGCCGCCGATCTCGACGTGTTGCAGATCGAACGCGACGGCGAGTCGTATCTCGCCACCTCGACCGACCGGCAGCTGGAGGCGGGCGACCTGCTCACCGTCCGCACGACCCTGCAGGTCGCCAACCGCGTCGCGACCGACTACGGCCTCCGGCACCGCCACCGCGACGAAGTGACCGAGGACGACCTGTCCGAGACGCCCCACGAGGGCACGCTCGTCGAGGTGGTGATCCCCGGCGAGTCGCGGTTCGTCGGCAAGCGCATCGGCGACTCCGCCCTCGACGAGCGCTTCGATACGACGGTGCTCGCCGTCCGCCGCGGCGACACGGTCACGAACCGTGACCTCGACGACGTGGAACTCCGCCGTGGCGACACGCTCCTCCTCCAGACCACCGCCGGCACCGTCGCCTACCTCGCGGACCGCGACGAGGTGTTCGTCACTCACGAGGCCGAGGATCCGGGTGACCTCGACGCGGCGGCCCGGGCCGAATCGGCGCCCACCCCGCTCGACCCCCACACGCCAGTCGCCGCGGGCATCCTCGTCGCCGTCATCGCCGTCGCGGCCCTCGGTCTGTTGCCCATCGTCATCGCCGCCCTCGGCGGCGTCGTAGCGATGATCGTCACCGGGTGTCTGAAGCCGGCCGACGCCTACGACGCGGTGAGCTGGAACGTCGTCTTCCTGCTCGCCGGCGTCCTCCCGCTCGGCCTGGCGATGCAACGCACCGGCGGCGACGCGCTCCTCTCTTCCCTGCTCGCCGGGAGCGCCGCCGTCCTCCCCCTGCTGGGCGTGCTCGCGCTGGTGTATCTCCTCTCTTCCCTCCTGGCGAACGTCATCACGCCCGTCGCCACCGTCGTCCTGATGATCCCCGTCGCCGTCGACACCGCCGCCCGGATCGGGGCGAACCGGCTCACCTTCCTGCTCGGCGTGATGTTCGCCGCCTCGACGGCTTTCATGACGCCCATCGGCTACCAGACGAACCTGATGGTGTACGGTCCCGGCGGCTACCGGTTCACCGACTACCTCCGCGTCGGCGCTCCCCTCCAACTCCTCGTGACCGTCGTGACGACGCTCGGGCTCGCCACCTTCTGGGGACTTCAGTAACGTTCGCGTCGCCCTCGCACGTCCTCGGTGCCCTTTTGTCATCACGACGCTCGGCTCCCGTCACGCATGCCGTCACGGAAGCGTCGCGTCCTGCTCGTCGTCGCCGTCGCCGAACTGCTGGCGATGTCGCTGTGGTTCAGCGCGACGGCCGCCGCACCCGAACTCGCCGCCGAGTGGGGGCTCACCGACGCCGAAACCGCGTGGCTGACGACGGCCGTCCAGCTCGGCTTCGTCGTCGGCGCCCTCCTCTCCTCGGCGCTCACGCTCTCCGACGTGATCCGCCCCCGGTATCTCGTCGCCGGATCGGCCGTCGCCGGCGCGGTCCTCACCGCGACCATCGCCGCCGCCGTCTCCTCGGCGCTCCCGGCCATCGGCCTCCGCTTCCTGACCGGCGTCGCCCTCGCGGGCGTCTACCCGCCGGGCATGAAGCTCCTCGCCGGCTGGTTCCGCGAGGGCCGGGGCTTCGCTATCGGCGTCCTCGTCGGCTCGCTCACGGTCGGCTCCGCGCTCCCCCACCTCATCCGCGCCGTCGGCGGCGTCGGCCAGCCGCGGGTGGTGCTGTACGGCTCCGCCGTCCTCGCCGCCGTCGGCGGTCTCCTCGCGCTGCTGATCGAACCCGGCCCGTATCAGGCGCCCGCGGCGCCGTTCGACCCCGGCGCCATCGGGCGCATCCTCCGCGACCGGGGGACGATGCTCGCCAACGGCGGCTACTTCGGCCACATGTGGGAGCTGTACGCCGTCTGGACGTGGATCCCCGCCTACCTCGTCGCCAGCATCGCCGCGAGCGGCGGCGACGAGTCGGCCGGGCTCGCCTCCCTCCTCGCCTTCGCGACCATCGCCGTCGGCGGCGTCGGCGCCGTCGCCGCCGGGTCCGCCGCCGACCGATTCGGGCGCACCCGCGTCACCAGCGCGAGCATGGCCGTCAGCGGCCTCGCCTGCCTCGCCGCCGGCGTCGTCTTCGGCCGCTCCCTTCTCCTGCTCGTCCCCTTCGTCCTGATCTGGGGGGTCGCCATCGTCGCCGACTCCGCGCAGTTCTCCGCCGCCGTCTCGGAGCTGGCCGAGCCGTCCTACGTCGGGACGGCGCTCACCCTCCAGACCGCCATCGGCTTCCTCCTCACGACGATTTCGATCCAGCTGATCCCCGTCGTCGTCGACGCCGTCGGCTGGCGGTGGGCCTTCGCCCCGCTCGTCGTCGGCCCGCTCCTCGGGACGCTCTCGATGCAGTGGCTCGGTCGCCTCCCCGACGCGGCGAAGTTGGCCGGCGGGCGGGGCTAGCGCTCCGCGAGAAACGCCGCGGCCCGCTCCTCGCCCAGTTGCAGTAACTCGTCGAGAAAGTCGGGGCTCCGATCCACCTTCGTCGAGCAGTGGTACGTCCGACCCAGTTCGATGCGGCGAATCTCCGTTCGCGTGAAGTCGCTCTCGGGGAGGTGGCCCTCGTCGATCCACGCGTTGACGCGCTCGACGAACCGCAGTTCCTGATTCAGCGAGATGTTGCCGGAGAGCTCGTTTCGGCGGTCGGTGATCTCCTCCAGCGACGTGGGCTCGCCGGCGCGTTCCTGGGGGTTGATCTGGATCACCCACAGCTCCGCTGGCTTGTGGTGGGCGTCGACGGTCAGCAGGTCGTCGATGGGCGGGTTCTGCGAGAAGAGGCCGTCCCAGTGGTAGTGGCCGTCGATTTCCACCGCCTCGAACAGGTCGGGGACGGCCGCCGAGGCCAGCACGCCTCGGGCGTCACGTCCTCGTTCGTGAACGTCTCGAAGACGCCGCCGTTGATGTCGACCGTCCCGACGACGAGTTCGGGCGCCTCGCGGGTACAGAGGTCGGGCACCGCGTCGAAGTCGATGTGGCGGTTGAGGGTCCGCTCGATGCGTCGCTTGCCCAGCCGGGACCACGGGTTCCGGTACGGGCTGACGCGGGGGAAGGGCAGGCCGCTGCTCTCGATTCGGTTCAGGCCGACCACCCAGTCGTTCGTCAGCCGGTCGCTCACCGTGTCCGCGGCGAGGTCGGTCCACACGGCGTCGAGGAGTTCGATCGATCGCTCGGCGTCCGCGGTGACGAGACCGTACCACGCCGCGAGCGCGTTGAACGCGCCGCCGGAGGTGCCGCTGATGCCGACGAGGCGGTAGTCGTCGTCCCACTCGCGGAACAGCCCCTTCAGCACGCCCGCGGTGAACGCCGTATGACTCCCGCCGCCCTGACAGGCGATGGCGACCGGGAGCGGGTCGTCGGTATCGCCGCCGGCGCCGTCGTCGCTGTCCCGTCCCTCGCTCCCGCCCTCACTCATACGTCGTGCTGTACCCGCCGTCGTGGAGCATGTCGCCGCCGTTGAGGTGTTTGCCGTGCTTGGAGAAGCCGAAGACGAACAGGTTGGCCACCTCCGCGGGCGTCATCATCTCTTTCGTCCGCGCCTGTCCGAGCATCACGTCCTCGACCACCTCCCGCTCGGAGATGCCCCGCTCTTCGGCCGTGTCCTCGATCTGGTTCACCATCAGCGGCGTCAGCACGTAGCCGACGCTGACTGAGAACCCCCGGAGCCGACCCTCGCCCTCGGCGGCGATGGAGCGCGTCAGGCCGTTCAGCCCGTGTTTGGCGGTGATGTACGCCGCCTTGTCCTGTGTGGCGTAGCGGCCGTGGACGGAGGACATGTTGCCGATTGCACCGACCCCGTCACCGGACTGCGTCCGGTTGCCCGAGGCGTCGTCAGACGCCTCGCTGTCGTCCGTCGCCCGGATGTGCGGCATGGCGAGTTTGGCGACGAGGAAGGGCGCTCGGAGCATGATGTCGAGCAGGAGGTCGTACTTCTCCATCGGGAAGTCGGGGATGGAGGCGATGTGTTGCATCCCCGCGACGTTGGCGACGTAGCGGAGGTCGCCCGCCTCGGCCGCGGCGTCGACCATCGCCGCCACGTCGTCGTCGTCGGTGAGGTCGGTCGGCACCGCGTGGATCGTCCCCGGCGCGTCGAGGTCGGCGGCTTTTGCCATCGTTTCGTCCAGTCCCGCCTCGTCGATGTCGGCGGCGACGACGGTGAGGCCGTTGGCCGCGAGGGCAATCGCCGTTGCCCGGCCGATGCCCGACGCCGCGCCCGTCACGATGGCGACCGTCTCCGGGCCGAAGCGTGGGTCGTCGAGGACGAGGAAGTCCTCGGTCGTCAGTTCGGGTTGACTGAGGTCGAAGTCGTCGGCGGACATGGGCGGTACGACGACGCCGAGGCCTAAAGTAGTACGCCGGCGCCGGGGCGTAAAGTAGTACGCCGGGTGTGCCCCGTAGCGGCGCGAGCGCTCGGCGGGCGCACACGGCCGTCACTCCGACGGCGTCAGCGCGTAGGCGACGGCGACCGGAATCGCGTAGACGACGTGCCCGACCAGCGAGACGAGCGTTCCGGGGTAGGAGACGTTCGGGAACGGCGGCGCGCCCGCGAAGCCGACGACGCCGAGCCACACCGGCATCACGAGGACCGCGAGGACGGCCGTCGTCAGGACACCGTACGCGACGCCGAGGCCGAGTGCGGCGGTGCGGTCGCGGGCCGCGCTCCGTACCCGTCCCGGCAGCGCCCGGACGAGCGCGACGTACGCGAGGCCGAGGGCGACCCCGTGGAACTGGTGGATGGCCCACCCCGCCAGCAGGGCCGGTCCCTCGATGCCGTACATCGCCGGGATGACGACCGACAGCATCGGCGCCGGAACCACGTACATCATGATCAGGCCGAACAGCACGCTGCCGACGAAGCCGCCGCCGGCGCCGGCGAGCCACTCGTTCGTCGTGGCGGCCGACATCGGTTCGGCCGTCTGAGTCTTGATAGAAATTTTACATTTTCTCCGGAGGTAACTACGCGCGAGTCGGTATTAACTCTCGCTCTCACGGCTCGACATGTCCGTTTTCGCGCACTCCTCCGTTGGAGCGAATCGGTCAAGTTCGTCGAGCGACCACACTCCACCGTGAGCGACACGAACTCCGGGCCGCTCCAGCCGGACCGGCCCGACGCCGACCGGCCCTTCCGGGTCGACGCGCCCTTCGATCCCGCGGGCGACCAGCCCGACGCCATCGAGGAACTCGTCGCCGGCTACGAGGCCGGGATGGACGAGCAGACCCTCCTCGGCGTGACGGGGTCGGGCAAGACCAACACCGTCTCGTGGGTGATCGAGGAGCTCCAGCAGCCGACGCTCGTCATCGCCCACAACAAGACGCTGGCCGCCCAGCTGTACGAGGAGTTCCGAAATCTGTTCCCGGACAACGCCGTCGAATACTTCGTCTCCTACTACGACTACTACCAGCCCGAGGCGTACGTCGAGCAGACGGACACGTTCATCGACAAGGACGCCTCGATCAACGACGAAATCGACCGCCTGCGCCACTCCGCGACCCGGTCGCTACTCACTCGCAACGACGTCATCGTCGTCGCGAGCGTGTCGGCCATCTACGGGCTGGGCGACCCCGCGAACTACGTCGACATGGCCATGCGCCTCGAGACGGGTCAGGAGATCGACCGCGACGACCTGCTGGCCCGGCTCGTCGACCTGAACTACGACCGCAACGACGTGGACTTCACGCAGGGCACCTTCCGGGTGCGCGGCGACACCGTCGAGGTGTTCCCGATGTACGGCCGCTACGCCGTCCGCGTGGAGTTTTGGGGCGACGAAATCGACCGCCTGACGAAGCTCGATCCGCTGGAAGGCGAGGTGAAGAGTCAGGAGCCGGCGGCCCTGATCCACCCGGCCGAACACTACTCCATTCCGGAGGAACGGCTCGAAAACGCCATCGACGAAATCGAGGAGCTGATGCAGGATCGGGTGGCCTACTTCGAGCGGCAAGGGAATCTGGTCGCCGCCCAGCGCATCGAGGAGCGCACCACCTTCGACATCGAGATGCTGCGCGAGACGGGCTACTGCTCGGGCATCGAGAACTACTCCGTCCACCTCTCGGACCGGGCGTCCGGCGAGTCGCCCTACACCCTGCTGGATTACTTCCCCGATACCTTCCTCACGGTCGTCGACGAGTCCCACCAGACCCTCCCGCAGATCAAGGGCCAGTACGAGGGCGACAAGTCGCGCAAGGACTCGCTGGTCGAGAACGGCTTCCGGCTCCCGACCGCCTACGACAATCGCCCGCTCACCTTCGCGGAGTTCGAGGAGAAGACGGATCGGGCGCTCTACGTCTCGGCGACGCCGGGGGACTACGAGCAGGAACACTCCGAGCAGGTGGTCGAACAGATCGTTCGCCCCACGTATCTGGTCGACCCCGCCGTCGAGGTGGCATCGGCGACGGGGCAGGTCGAGGACCTGATGGATCGGATCGACGACCGGATCGAGCGGGACGAGCGCGTCCTCGTCACGACGCTCACCAAGCGCATGGCCGAGGACCTGACGGAGTACCTCTCGGAGGCGGGCGTCGCGGTGGAGTACATGCACGACGAGACGGACACGCTGGAGCGCCACGAACTGATCAGGGGCCTGCGCCTCGGCGACTTCGACGTGCTCGTCGGCATCAACCTCCTCCGGGAGGGACTGGACATCCCCGAGGTGTCGCTGGTCGCCATCCTCGACGCCGACCAGGAGGGCTTTCTCCGCTCGGAGACGACGCTCGTCCAGACGATGGGCCGGGCCGCCCGCAACGTCAACGGCGAGGTGGTGCTCTACGCCGACGAGGTGACGGATTCGATGCGGTCGGCCATCGACGAGACCCAGCGCCGTCGCCGCATCCAGCAGGAGTTCAACGCGGAACACGGGCACGAACCGACGACCATCCAGAAGGAGGTGGGTGAGACGAACCTGCCGGGGAGCGAGACGGACACCTCGGGCGTCACCGGCGACGCACCCGAGAGCGAGGAGGAGGCCCGCGCCCGCATCGAGGCGCTCGAAGAGCGGATGGCGGCCGCCGCCGACAACCTGGAGTTCGAACTCGCGGCGGACATCCGTGACCGGATCCGCGAACTCCGCGAGGACTGGGCGTTCGACGACGCCGACGACGGCATCGCCCCGGAGTTCGACGCGGAGTTCTGAGAGGGCGGCTGTCCGGCGAGTCTCGCCGGACCGTCCCGGCGAGCGTCTCTGCTGGTGGGTGAGACGGCGGTCGTTGGGGCCGACATAAGAGCGCGGCCCGTCGAAGCCAGCGCCACCGATTCGGAGTAGACGGACGGAGTCAGAGGCACACTGCATCTTCCGCCCCCGTATAAACGGGTTATACGAATAAGCTACAGAGGGATACGGTCACGATGTGTCGTTCAGTGGTATGGCACGTAGACACAGTGGCGGCGACCGAGCCAGAGCTACTGCATCACGATTCTCCCTCCCCGAGAAGGCCTCAACGGCATTCGACGCCAGTCGGTTCCGGCGTATCTGGACGACGCTAGTCGGCTATTACGCTGGACCACCACTATAGAGCAACGATGACGAGTAATCACCACCATCCGAACCACCCCGACGTCGACCAATCGGATCGTACCATCCCCAGAAATCTCCGTCAGACGGGCGACGCAGACGTCGACCTCCTGATATCGACCCGAGTTCGGCAGTCGCCGTTCTGGCACCTCTCCGTCGAGGCGGGGTGTCGACAGGCGACGGTGTACAATCACATGTACCACCCGCGGGCGTACATCGACCCCGACGAGGGCGGGTTGGACGCCGAGTACGATCTGTTGGTCGAGGAGGTGACGCTGATGGACGTCGCCGTCGAGCGTCAGATCCGTGTCGAAGGGCCCGATGCCGAGGCGTTCGTCAACTACGTCATCACGCGAGACGCGACCGAGATCGAGCCGATGCGTGGGAAATACGCCATCTGCTGCAACCAGGACGGCGGTATCCTCAACGACTTCGTCCTGTTACGACTCGCCGACGACGAGTTCTGGTTCTCGATCGCAGATGCCGACCTGAAACAGTGGCTGCAAGGGGTCACGGTCAACTCCGATTTCGAGGTCGACATCGACGAGATCGACGTCTCGCCGATGCAAGTGCAAGGCCCGAAATCGCCTGCCGTGATGGAGGCACTCGTCGGAGACGTGGTCGAAGACATCCCGTACTACGGACTGATGGAAGCCACGGTCAACGACATCCCGGTGCTGGTGAGTCAGACCGGCTTCTCCGGAGAGGCGGGGTTCGAGATATACGTCCGTGAGGCGACGGAGAACGCCGAAGGGGTGTGGAACCCGGTCCTCGAGACGGTCGAAGCCCACGGCGGTGCCGTGACGGGGATATCCCATCAACGACGTATCGCTGCCGGAATCATGTCGCTGGGACAGGACATGGACGACGAGACGTCGCCGTTCCAGGTCAACCTCGGCTTTCAGGTTCCCGACGACAAGGACGCGGACTACGTCGGCAAGACCGAACTGGAACGCCAGCAGGAGGCCATCGAGAACGGTGCGTTCCCGTTTACGCACAAACTGGTCGGCCTGAAGATGGCCGGCGAACCGATCCGGGACTACGCCCCCGACTTCTGGATCGTCTCGGATCCGGAGACCGGCGAGGAGTGTGGCTACGTGACGTCGGCGTGGTGGAATCCGGGTCTCGAAGCCAATCTCGCCCTCGCATTCGTGCCGGCGGCGAAACTGCAGGCCGCGACCGACGTGCCGCTCGACGACTCGATATACGACGCGGACGTCGACATGGAGTTCGAAGTTCACCTCCCGGACGAGTACGCGGAGGAGGCCGGCGACCCCGTCTATGCGACGGTAGCGAAGGTGCCGTTCAAGGAGTCAGTCAATCCCAGCGCTCGCGAACAGGCCAAGATTCACGCCAGAGACGAGATGACCGACTCGGGGTCTCGGACATCGGGGGACCGAGAGTAGCTATCGAGGAACATTCGAGACCGGATGCGTACGCCCCCCGCGCCAGTCATTTACGAACCCGCGTGCGATGCCGGTGTGGGCCGCACTGACTGCCCGCGAGAATCGCGGCGACGGGTGAGACGGTCCACACGCGTTTCCTGTTCAGTCGGTTGCCGACACTTAGCACGGCTTGAGGAGTTCGACGACTTCCGCCACTCCCTGTGCGTGCCGGAGTCGTGGCAACTATCACCAACGTTTATAGCGCGGCGGTAATATGCTACTAGGTGACACGGATGAGCCACGAAACTGATCCCTCTCGCCTTCCGGGAGACGAACGACCGACCCCGGACGGTCCGACCTCGCACAGTCTCCTCGGCCGCCTCGCCGCCCATCTCGCGGAGTGGCCGCGGAAATACGTAGACATGCGGGTCGACGCCCTCGATCCGAAGCGCTGACGCCTTTTCGCCGCCTATCCCAGCCCCGCCGCCATCAGGAAGAGTGCCGTCGCGATGACGCCGAACAGCCCGGCGACGAAGCGTTTGATCGTCCGCGTGCTGAGCGCGTTGGAGACGTAGGGGGCGATCTGTCCGCCCGTCACCGTCGCCGGCACGGTGAACACGACCATGTTCCACGGGGTGGACGCGATCGAGAGCGAGTGGCCGCCGACGAGGCCGCCGCCGAAGACGTGGACGAGCGAGGCGAGAATCGCCGTCAGCGCGACGACGATGTGGTTCGTGCCGATGGCGACCCGGACCGGCACCTTGGTCCCGAGCATGGAGATGATGCCGAGTTCGCCGATGCCGAAGCCCGCGAGCCCCTGGAAGGTGCCGCCGATGCTGTAGTTCGCCGCCCGGCGCAGGTAGCCCCCACGGGTGTAGGAGTAGTCGTCGCCGTCGCGGTCGACGCGCGTGACCGTCCCGTCGGCGGCCGTCTCGACGCCCGCAGGGCCGAGCTTGTCGGCGTCGTCGGGGAGATCGGCCGCCGCCGATTCGGCCGCCGCCGTCCCGCCGTCGGCCGCCGCGTCGGCGTCGTCCTCGCTCCCGCCGTGATCCAGATTCGTCTTGAAGAGGAGGTAGGCGGCCGCGAGCAGTGCGAGCCCGAGCAACGCGTGGAAGACGGGTTCCGGAATCACGAAGGAGAGGAGCGCGCCGCCGACGACGAAGGGAATCGCCCCGCCGACGAGCGTGAGCGCCAGTCGGCGGTCGACGAGGCCGTACTGGATGAAGGCGACGGAGGAACTCGAGAGGCCGAACGCCTCGCTGATGAGCCCCACCTTCACCAGCGTCTCGGGTTCGAGGGGGTTGGCGAACAGCGGGAAGATGAAGATGAGGAAGGGGACGAAGATGGCCGACCCGCTGATCCCCACGGTGTTCACGATGGTCGCACCCAGCAGGAAGGGGACGAACAGCCACCAGAACTCCAGCCAGTAGTCCAGTCCTGGGTCGTTCGGCGTCGTCGGCGCCGCGAACACGACGCCGACGATGAACAGCACCGGCGCCGAGAACACGAAGACGTGTTGATACTTCAGGAACCACTTCTGGACGCGGTCGGATGACGAGGCACTCATTGGTCCGTCGTGATCAGGCGTCGATGCGCTCCGTCGTCACCGGCTGGTGCGACGACGCTGGGACGAAGTGGGGAGTGTTCGAACGAATGGGCAACACGCCGTCGACCGCGTCACGACTCATTGTCAGCGTGCCCGTAGCGTACTCCGTCTAAAAAGCCTTGAGGTTCGACGGCAGCGTGGGGGTTCACACCACGCGCCCCGTCGCCGAAGCGCTTATGATGTAATGTGAAATATCTAACATCATGCCCTCCGGACTCACGGTCGGCGTGGTCGTTCTCCTCGTCGTCGTCGGTGGGAGTGCGGGTATCGTGCTCGATTCCCCGGTCGCACAGCAGGGTGGTGGAGGACCCGGTGGGGGCGACGGCGGCGACGGCCAGCGGACACCGGGTGGCGGTGACGGGTCCGGTCCCGGGCCGAACGTGTCGGTGGACCACCGGGGTCCCGGCAACGCCTCGATCACCGTTCGCAACGCCGGGACGAACCGCACCGTACAGGTCCGCTTCCGGCGTACGGTCGAGAGCCCGGAGACGGGGCTGCGCCTCCGCGAGATGACCGTCACCGCCGGTGACCCCGAGTATCGGGTGGCCGTCCACACGAGGGCGCGGGCGAGCGCGGGTGCCGAGCGCTTCCCCGGCGCCTCACCCTTCGGCTACCTCAACGTGACCCACACGGTGCCGAACGCGAACGTCACCAACGCCACGTTCACGTTCACTTTGAATCGGACGCGCTTGCGCGAGCGAACCGTCGCCGCCGAGAACGTCGGCCTCTATCGCTACCGGACGGAGAATCGGACCTGGCAGGCCCTCCAGACGCGCGTGCGGGCACAGAATCGGACGCACGTGACTTACCGCGCCGTCTCGCCGGACCTCTCCGAGTTCGCCGTCGCGCCTACCGCCGCGGCGACGACGTCCACGCCCACGACGACGGCGACGGCGACGGCCACCCCGACGCCCGAACCGACCGTTCGTCCGTCGACGCCCACGCCCACGCCCACGGCGACGCCGATGCCCGGTACCGACGGCTCGGCCCCCGGCTTCGGTCCCCTCGCGGCCCTCCTGGCGCTGGCGGGATTCGGCGTCCTCGCCCGACGACGGTAATCCCGCCACCACACTTTTGCGCGCGCCACGCCCACCGACAGTCATGTCACGCGCCGCCGTCGAAGTCGAGGACCTCCTGAAAGTCGTCCTCGTCCTCGTCGTCGTCTGGCTCGCCCTCGAAATCGTCGGTGAGGTGTTCGACCTCTTCGTCGGCCTGCTCAACCTCTTCCCGACGGTGATCGGAGTGCTCATCGTCGTGCTGATCGTCCTCTGGTTGCTCGACCGGATCTGACGCTCCGGTACGTTCTTTTCTGCCCCCGCGTATCCCGACTCGTGTACAGTCTGAACGTTCCCGTCCCCCCCGCGGCCGAGCGCCTCGCGGCCGACCTCCACCCGCAACTCGTCGCCTTCGACCGGATTCGCGACCGCCACACGCTCGTCTGCAAGCGCTTCGAGGCCGACGAGGCCGAGTACGACCACCTGCGCGAGCGCCTCCGGGTCGCGCTCTCGCCTACCCCTGCCTTTGAGGCGCAGGTTACGGGTATCGACGCCTTCGAGACGCCCACGCACGGTCCCGGCCCGGTGGTCTACCTCGCCGTCGAGAGTCCCGGCCTCCACGACCTGCACCGGCGACTCGTCGCGGCGTTCGGCGCGGTCCACGACGACCTGGAGGGCGAGGCGTACGTCCCGCACGTCACGCTGGCGCGAGGAGGTGGCGAGGCGTCGGCGACGCCGCTGGCCCCCGGCGATGCGTCGGCACTCGACCGCCTCCGAGCCGTCGACATCGACCCCATCACGTGGACCGTCTCCGAACTCCACCTCTGGAGCCGCGCCCGTCGCGAGGCCGTGTGGACGGTGTCGCTGCCGCGCTAGCGCCGCTCGACCCGCATCGGCATCCCGCCCTCCGGATGCATCGTCAGCGACCCCTGGAGGTCGAGCGGGCCGTCCCCGCAGTAGTCGAGGCGGTACTCGCGTCCGATCACGGCCAGGATGAGCGTCGCCTCCAGCAACGAGAACTGCTTGCCGATGCAGTGGCGCGGCCCGCCGCCGAACGGGAAGTGTGCGAATCGGGGCCGGTCGGCGGCCCGCTCCCGCGTCCACCGGTCCGGATCGAAGCGTTCGGGGTCGTCCCACCATCGCGGCGAGCGGTGGACGGCCCACTGCGGGCACATCACCGCCGCCCCTTCGGGGATGCGGTACCCGCCGAGTTTCACGTCGACGAGCGGCTCGCGGAACATGGCGTACACCGGGGGATACAGCCGCATCGTCTCCTGTAAGACCCGATCCAGATACGTCAGCTCCCGCACGTCGGCGAACGTCGGCGCCCCGTCGAGGACCGAATCGAGTTCGGCGTGGAGTCGCCCCTCGGCCGCCGGATGCTCGGCGAGCAGGTAGCCGGCGTAGGTGAGCGTCAGCGCCGTCGTGTCGTGGCCCGCGAGCAGCATCGTCAGCACCTCGTCGCGGAGTTGCTGGTCGCTCACCTCGCCCCGATTCCGTGCCCGGAGGAGGATCGACAGCAGGTCCATCGGCGGGTTGTCGGCGTCGGCGTCGCCCTCGGTGCCGCGCCGCTCCTCGACGATGTCGTCGACGACGCCCTCCAGCCGCTCGACCGCGTCCTCGAACGCCCGGTTTCCGCGGGTCGGGAGCCAGTCCGGCGTGACGAAGCGGACGGGGTCGGGTTCGAAGCGCTTCCCGAGTGGATCGAGGGTCTCTTGGATCGCCCGCACCCGCTCGGCCGAGAGGTCGACGCCGAGCATGGCGTCGGCGATGATCCGCACCGTCAGCCGCGCCATCTCGGCTTCGAGGTCCAGGTCGTCGCCCGTCGACCACCTCTCGACCGTCGCCTCGGCGTGGGCGGTCATCGTGTCGGCGATGCCCGCGACCCGCGACATGTCGAACGCGGGCGCCGCGAGCCTACGCTGCCGGCGCCACGTCTCACCCTCGCTCAGGAGGAGGCCGTTCCCGAGGAGGCGGCCGAGTTCGTCCGCCTGAAACTCCGGTTTCCGGTAGCGCGCGTGGTCGCCGACGAGCACCCGTTCGATGTCCGCGGGGTTGGTGAGGACGTACGCGGACAGCGGCCCGAAGTCGACGCTCACTACGTCACCGTACACCGCTTCACACGCCGTCAGGAAGCCGAACGGGTCGCGCGCGTACTGTCTGCTGTTGCCGAAGACGGGTTCGCCGCGGGGGCCGGGGGGCCGTGACCGCGACCGTGACTGCGGGGGCATCGCCCGGCGTTGGGCTGGGAGCGATATAAGCGCGTGGCCGGTCAGCCCGCGCCGTCGTCCTCGGCCACCAGCCAGTAGTCGTACGGCCGGTCGTCGTAGGCCGCGACCGAGAGCGTCACGCGATGCTGGCCGGCCGGCCGCCCTTCGACGGTGGTGACGAGTTTGTCGCTCGACCCCCGCATTCCGGTCACCGTCGTCCCGTTCCGGTACGTCGCCGTCGTGTTCGTGGCGATCAGCGCGTGGCCCGCGGCGAAGCGTCCGGGGGCGGTGAGCCGCACGAACGAGCGTTCACCGTCGAGTTCGGTGAGGTCGACCGTGACCGATTCCGAGCGATGACACTCGCCAGTCGGTGGGGCGATGGGCGTTATCGTCGGCTCGTACGGCCCGGAGAACGTCTCGCGCCAGCACGGTCCCATGTCCTCGGTTCGCTCGACGAAGACCACCCGGAGGGTGACGGTCACCGACTCGAACTCGTCGGGAATCGTGCCGGCGCGGACGGCGTACTCGACGCCGACGGGCTGGGGGGTGGTCGTGGTCGTGGCCGTCGGCGTCGCCGTCGCCGTCGCCGTCGCTGAGTCGGTCGGTTCGGCGGTGTCCGGAGGCCCGGCTATCGGGGCCGCACAGCCCGCGAGCAGTACGGCGAGGATCAGCGGGAGGGCACCGTGCCGCATATTTCGGTGCCGTCGGTCCTGCGTGAAATGCTTTCTGCCGGTCACGGCGCCGGCGGGTCGCCGTCGTACGCGTCGAGGTCCGCGTAGAAATTCAGGATCGCGAACTTGAGTTTCTCCGGCGCGACGTCGATGAGTTCGTCCCGCTCCTCCGGCGGGAACGAGTCGCGGACGCCGTATTTCCCCATGTCGCGGGCGGCGCGCGTGTAGCGTTTGTCCAGCAGAATCCGGACGCCGAAGTCGTCGGGCGAGCGGATCACCCGGCCGAGGGCCTGCCGCGTCTTGCGGATCGTCGGAATCTCGACGGCGTAGCGCCACCCCGCCTCCCGTCGGTCGTCGTAGACCCGATCGTAGGCGTCCTGTACCGCTTCGAGGCGCTCCGAGAGGTTGGGGTAGGGGACGCCGACGACGACGACGGTCCGGGCGTCGTCGCCGTCGAAGCTCACGCCCTCGCCGAGCGTCCCCCACAGCGAAGTAAAGAGGGTCGATCCGCCGGCTTCGCCGTTACCGGACTGCGTCCGGCTGTCGTCGGCCTCCGGCCGACTGCCCGAGGGACCGCGTCCCTCGCTGCCCGAGGAGCGTCGCTCCTCGCCGGCGGTTCGAGGCGTCGCCGACGCCTCGCCACCGTTCCGGGATGTCGAAGACGTCCCGCCCGCGACGAACCGCTGGCGGAGGTCCTCGGTCGGCGTTCCGGCCTCGTCGAGGTAGCTGTTCGCGAGGTCCAGCCGGTCGTGGTACCGCTCGGCCTCCGCGTAGGAGGGACAGAAGACGAGCGTGTTGCCGGGTGTCATCCGGACGGCGTCGGCGAGCGTCTCGGCCACCGTCGCCTGCGTCTCGGGGTCGTCGCGCTCGCTGGCAAAGAGCGCCGGGCCCTCGACGGCGAACGTCCGCCGGCGCTCCTCGGGATACGCCAGCCCGTAGGCCATCGTCACCGGATCGCTCAGGCCGAGTACGTCCCCGACCACGTCGAACGGGCGGAGCGTCGCGCTCATCAGGACGCTCGCGGCCACCTCGTCGAACAGCCCCTCGGTCACCTCCCGCGGGATGCAGGTGTAGAGTTCCGCCCGGCCGTACACCTCCCCCGTCCCGGCGTCGCGTCGCACCGCGGCCATCGGATGTCGTCCGAGGTCCGTCCCGTGACCCATCCAGTCGGCGATGAAGCCCGCGGCCTGCAGGGTGGCCGATTCCGTCCGGGTCGTCGTCTCGCCACGGCGGTAGGCCTCCTCGTACGCCTCGTCCAGCAGTTCCCCGACCTGCAGCGCGAGATCGACCTCCGTATCGATCCCCTCGCCCTCGTAGGCGTCGAGGAAGGCGAGCGTCAGATCGTCCCGCCGGTCGTCGTTGGCGATGGCGAGGTCGTGCCAGTCGTCGCCAACCTGTTCGCGCTCGCCGAACCCGAGGGCGTCGTCGACGGCCGTCTCCAGGCCGTGCCGGAAGGCCTCGATCACGTTTCTCGCCCGCCCGGCGCGCGAATCGTCGGCCTCGTCGAGTTCGGCCAGCGCACCCTCCAGCGTCCGTGCAGAGCACGTCCGGGTCGCGTGCTCCCGGGCCGTCGACTCGACGTTGTGGGCCTCGTCGAAGACGGTGATCACCTCCGACGGGTCACGATCCAGCCACCGGAAGAAGTGTTCGCGGATCGTCGGATCGAGCAGGTGGTGGTAGTTGCAGACGGCGAGGTCGATTCCCTCCATCCCCTCCTTGAGGAGTTCGTAGCCACAGAGGCCACGCTCGTCGGCGTAGGCGTAGATCTCCTCCGGCGTCCGCACGTCCTCGAACAGCCAGTCGTGGAAGGCGTCGGTGTCGCGGGTGAGGTTCGCGCGGTAGTGGTCACAGACGTTCGCGGCTTCGAGTTCCTCGATCTCCTCTTCCAGCGCTTCGAGTTCGTCCATCACGGCGGCGCGGGCCTCGCCCGCCTCCTCGCTCCCTGCGCGCACGTCGTCGAGGAGCGCCTCGCTGCGCTCGGCGAGTTCGCGCCGGTCCGTTTCGGCCTCGACCAGCGACCGCGTCGTCTCCTTCAGGCTCCGGCACTCCTCGTAGCCGACGTCGAGGTGACACATCGAGCCTTTGCCCTTGAAGACGACCGCCCGAATCGGCTCCTCCTCCCTGATGGCGCGGGCGTCCTCGACGAACTGGCGCATCTGCTGGTGGACGTTCGTCGTGATGACGACGGTCCGGTCGTGCTCGCGGGCGTGCGCGAGCGCCGGCACGAGCGCCGAGAGCGTCTTGCCCGTCCCCGGTGCGCCCTCCATCAGCACGTCCTGGCCGCGTTCGAGGGCGTTGGCGATGCGGTCCATCGCCTCCCGCTGGTTCGGATACGGGTCGTCGTAGGGGAAGAACCGCTCGTACCCCGCCGTTTCTGCCACAGGAGGGGTTACGCGTGACGGGATTAAAGTATCGGGGTCACACCCGATCCGCAGTCACCGCGTACACTCCACCCAGCACCGCCCCGTAGACGACGTGCCACAGGAGCGACGGCAGGGCGAAGTTGGGGAACGGCGGCGACGCGGGGGAGCCGACGACGCTCAACCAGACGGGCATCACGAGCGCCGCTAGCCCGACCCACGTCACGACGCCCCACGCGGCGCCGAGACCGACGCGCCGGGTCGTGCCCTCGATTCCCAGTGCCCCGACGAGACCCGCGAAGACCACGCCCAACACCGCCCCGTGGGAGACGTGGACGATCATTCCGAGACCGGGATTCGGTGGCGGCGCCAGCCCGTACAGCGACGGAATCGCCACCGCCAGTACCGGCGGACTCATCGCGAGGACGAGCACCCCCATCGCCAGCGCCCCGAGGATGCCGCCGAGGACGCCGGCCTGCCAGTTGCCGCCCAGTTCGCCGGTTTCGCCGACCGTTTCTGTCGTCGTCGACATGATCGGGAAGAGTTCTCACAACGACATTTCCGTTCGGGAGTCGGGCACTGGCGGCGCACGGCGTCAAAAGGGTCATATACGATGTTCGAGCCTCGATAAGCCCGTTTCGGTGCTGTGCGAACGAGTCACACGACCGGCGCGGCCCCCACGCGGCCGCGACACACTAGTTAATTATTAATAATGTTCATGCGAACAACACGTTATGACGCTCGAAGACCGTCATCTGGAGAACGAGTACTACACGCAGGCCGAACACGGCGACTACGACCTGTTCGACCTCGGCGACTTCGAACTGGCGTCGGGCCGGCGGATTCCGGACTGCAAACTGGCCTATCAGACCCACGGCAAACTGAACCAGGGGAAGGACAACGCCATCGTCTTCCCGCACATGTACTCGGGCACCCATCGAGACATGGAGATGTACGTGGGCGAGGACATGGCCATCGACCCGAAGGAGTACTTCGTGATCATGCCCAACCAACTGGGCAACGGGCTCTCCACGTCGCCGCACAACACGCCGCCACAGGACGGCGGCATGGGTAACTTCCCGGACGTGAACATCGAGGACGACATCCGCGCCCAGCACAAGCTGGTCACCGAGGAGTTCGGCATCGACGAACTGGAGCTCGTCCTCGGGTGGTCGATGGGCGCCCAGCAGACCTACGAGTGGGCAGTGCGGTACCCGGAGATGGTCAAACGCGCCGCGCCCATCGCGGGGACGGCGAAGGTGACGCCCCACGACCGGTTGTTCATCGACGCGCACATGGAGGCCATCCGGTCCGATCCGGCGTGGAACGACGGCTTCTACGACGACCCGCACGCGGTCATCACCGGTCTCAAGCGTCACGCCCAGATCTGGTCGGTGATGGGGCTGTGTACGCAGTTCTACCACTACGAGGAACGCGCGTGGGAGCGGGCCGGCTTCACGTCCGTCGAAGACTTGATGGCTAACTTCTGGGAGGACTGGTTCCTGCGGATGGACCCGAACGACCTCTTGGCGATGGCCAAAAAGTGGCAGAACGGGGACGTGAGCCGGAACACCGACGGTGACCTCGAAGCCGCGCTCGGCCGCATCGAGGCCAAGACGTTCGTCATGCCCTTCGAGGAGGACATGTTCTTCCCCGTCAGCGACTGCGCTCACGAGGAGTCGATGATCCCGGACAGCGAACTCCGGCCGATCCCCAGCCTCTGGGGCCACTTCGCCATGTTCGGCATCTTCGAGGAGGACAAACAGGCCATCGACGACAACATCCGGGAACTGCTCGAGACGCCGGTCTGACGGTCTACTCCGCCAGCAGTTCGACCAGCAACCCCGCCTGCGCGTGCAAGCGGTTCTCGGCCTGCTGCCAGACGATAGACCGGTCGCTCTCGACCACCTCGTCGGTGATCTCCTCGCCCCGATGGGCGGGCAGGCAGTGCATCACCAGCGCGTCGCTGCCGGCGAGGAGGTCGGCGTTCAACTGGAAGCCCTCGAACGCCTGCAGTTTCTCCTCGCGAACGTCTTCCTCACCCATCGACACCCACACGTCGGTGTAGACCACGTCGGCGTCGGCGACGGCGTCGGCGGGGTCGTCGACGAATCGGGGCGTCCGACCGAGCGCCGCCGCCCGATCCAGCACGTCGTCGTCGATGCCGTACTCGGGCGGCGTCGTCACCGTGAAATCGAGGTCCGCGAGCGCCGCACCGAGGACGAACGACTGCGCGACGTTGTTGCCGTCGCCCACCCACGCGACAGTCGCGTCGTCGAACCCGCCGAACCGCTCGCGGATCGTCAGCAGGTCCGCGAGCGTCTGACAGGGGTGGGCGTCGTCGGTCAGGCCGTTGATCACCGGTACGTCGGCGTAGGCGGCGAGTTCCTCGGCGTCGGCGTGGTCGAACAGCCGCGCCATGATGGCGTCGGCGTAGCCCGCGAGCGCGCGGGCGGTGTCCTTGACCGGTTCGCCGCTCCCGAGGTGGATGTCGTCCGGGCCGAGGAAGATGGCGTGGCCGCCGAGCCGGGTCATCGCCGTCTCGAACGACGCGCGGGTACGCGTGCTCGGCTTCTCGAACACCATCGCGAGCGTTTGCCGGTCGAGGTCCGTGTCGTCTTCGCCGGCCTTGATGGCCGCCGCACGATCCAACACCGTCGTCAGGTCCTCGGCCGTGAGGTCGTCCACGTCGAGGACGTCGGTCGCTTCGATCATTGTAGTCGTTGGCAGGCGTCGATCAGCACCTCGATGGAGCGATCGTACTCGTCGAGGAGGAGGTGTTCGTTCGGCGCGTGATCCAGATCCGAGTCGCCGGGTCCGTACGTGACCATCGGGCAGTCCCAGGCGGACGCGAAGACGTTCATGTCGGCGGTCCCCGTCTTTCGGAGGAGGCGCGGTTCGCCGCCCGCCTCCCGGATGGCGGCGCGGAACGCCCGCGCGGCGTCGGTGCGGGGGCTCTGCATCACCGGCGGGACGTGATCGTACCAGTGGACGGTCCCGATGTCGAGCTGGCCGTCAGCCATCTCCCGTACGTCGTCGACGGTGTACTTCGGCGGCACGCGGAACTGCACCTCCATCGTCGCCTCGACGGAGAGGCCGTCCGCGCTGGGGCCGCCCTCGAACGCCGTCGGCTTGCAGGTCACCCGCTCGAAGACGGGGAGGTACTCGTCGGGGTCGAACTCGTCTTCCACCCGCGTCCACCAGTCCATCGCGTCCTGAATCGCGTTGTTTTCCGGGCGGGAGGTGTGCCCCGACTCGCTGGTGGCGACGTACGTCCCCGCCAGCAGCCCACGGTAGCCGAGCGTGATGCCCGTCCACCCGCTCGGCTCGCCGTTGACGACGGCGCCGGGCTCCGCGCGGCCGCTCTCGACGACGTGCCGGGAGCCACGGGAGTCGACTTCCTCGCCGACGACGCCGAGGAAACTCACGCCCGTCTCCACCGCGGCGACGGCCATCGCCGAAAGCGGGCCGGTGGCGTCGACGCTCCCCCGGCCCCAGAGTTCCTTCCCCTCCTCGCCGTCCCGAATCTCGACCGGGATGTCGCCCGGCACGGTGTCGATGTGGGAGGTCAGGAGGACGGCGTCGTCGGCCGGGGCGTGGACGTTCCCCACCTCGTCGACCCACACCTCACGGTCGTGGGCCTCGAAGAAGTCGACGAGGCGTTCGGCCGCTGCGGCCTCCTCGCCCGACGGCGAGGGGATGGAGACGAGGTCGACTAGCAAGCGCTGGGCCTCGGTCAACTCCACGTCGCCCACGTCGGGCAGTACCTCCTCGCTCGCGGTCATAACACCGCCTCCAGCGACTCGACGAACCGGTCGGCGTGCTCCTCGTCGATGATCAGCGGCGGGAGCAAGCGGAGGACGGTCCGGCCGGCCGGGAGCGCGAGCACCTGCTCGTTCAGCGCGAGGTCACGGAGCAGGCGGTTCGACCCCCGCTTCACTTCGAGGCCGATCATCAGCCCCTGCCCCCGCACCTCGCGGATCGGCAGGTCGGCGTCCTCGACGGACTCCATCAGGTAACTGCCGACGTCCGCGGCGCGGGTGGGCAAGTCCTCCTCGACGACCACGTCGAGAGTGGCGTTGGCGGCGGCACAGACCACCGGCCCGCCGCTGAACGTCGAGCCGTGTTCGGGGTCGGCGTCGGCGATCCAGTCCGCACACACCGTCGCGCCGAGGGGGAGGCCGCTGGCGATGCCCTTGGCCGTCGTGAGGATGTCCGGTTCCACTTCGGAGCGTTCGCAGGCCCAGAGCGTCCCCGTGCGGCCGACGCCGGTCTGAATCTCGTCGAAGACGAGGGCGGCGCCCGCCTCCTCGGTCACTTCTCGGGCGCGACGCAGATACGTCGCGTCCGCGGGGTGGATGCCGCCCTCGCCCTGGATGGGTTCGAGGAAGACGGCGGCCGTCTCCTCGTCGACCGCCTCCGCGAGTTCCTCGCTATCGCCGTAGGAGACGAACTCGACGCCGTCGATCAGGGGTTCGAACGGCTTCTTGTACTTGTCCTTCCACGTCATCGAGAGGGCGCCGAGGGTGCGGCCGTGGAAGCCGCGGCGCGTGGCGACGATCTTCCCCCGGCCCGTGGCGTTGCGCGCGAACTTGATCGCCGCCTCGTTGGCCTCGGTGCCCGAGTTGCAGAGCCAGACGTTGTCCAGTCCCGGCGGCGACACCGTCGCCAGTTTCCCGTACAGTTCCGTCCGCGCCTCGACGGGATAGGACGCCTGGACGTACATGAGGTCCTCGACCTGTGCCTTCACGGCGTCGACGACCCGCGGGTGACAGTGGCCGACGGGCGTGACGGCGTAGCTCGCACCGAAGTCGAGATACTCGGTGCCGTCGTCGGCGTAGAGGAAGGCCCCCTCGCCGCGTTCGATCCCGATTGGTTTCTCGGAAAAGACGAAACCGCTCATGGGTCCTCTAGAGCACTCCGATGAATGTGTGTACCGCTTCCGCCCAGTGCTGCCGTAACGGGGGCGTCGGCGTTGGCGTCGGCGACGATCACTTCGCTCGCTCCCGACTCCAGTGCTTCGGTAGCGGCCATCACCTTCTTGGTCATGAACCCCTCCGCGGCGTCGGTGAGCGCGTCGTACTCCGCGGGCGTGGTCACCGACTCGATCAGGGTACTGGAGTCGTCGGGGTCGGCGTACACCCCCGCCACGTCGGTGAGGACGACGAGCGTCGCGCCGAGGGCGCCCGCCACCGCCGCGGCCGCGCGGTCGGCGTCCGTGTTGACCGGGACGCCGTCGTCGGCGAGCATCGGCGGGCCCGCGACGGGCGTGTAGCCCTCCCCGAGCAACGTCTCCAGCAGGTCGGCGTTCACCGATTCGATCTTCCCCGAGTGATCGCCGCGCTTGATCTTCTTCTTGCCGTCCTCGATCACGCGGACCGCGGACTTCCGGGGGCCGGTGATGAGGCCGCCGTCGACGCCCGATAGACCGACGGCGTCGACGCCCGCCTCGCGGAACGTCGCCACGAGGTCGCTGTTCACGCGGCCCATCGCCATCGTGAACGCCTCCATCGTCGCCTCGTCGGTAAAGCGCCCGACGACGCCGCCCGGCGTCTCGACGTACGTGGGGTCGATCCCCAGCCGATCCAGCAGGTCGTCGACGGCGGTGGAGCCGCCGTGGACGACGGCGACGGGTTCGCCGTCGTCGACGAGGCCGGCGATGTCGGCGACGGCGCCCGCCGGATCGACCGCCTTCGCGCCGCCGATCTTGACTACCACCGACATCCTACGGCGCCCCCACCGGATGTAGCCCCTCGAACTCCAGGCCCGCCGTCTCCTCGATGCCGAGGGCGACGTTCGCGGCGTGGACCGCCTGTCCCGCCGAGCCTTTCATCATGTTGTCGATGGCCGAGAACACTACTAACCGTTTGTTCGAGGGATCGATTTCGAAGCCGACTTCGCCGTAGTTGGTGCCCGCCACCGCCTTCGGTTCGGGGTAGCGGTAGACGCCACCGCCCCCGGCGACGGTGCGCATGAACGGTTCGTCGCCGTACGAGTCCCGGTAGGCGCTCCACAGCTCTTTTTTCTTGACCGGGCCGTCCGGGAAGACGTGACAGGTCGCGGCCGCGCCGCGGATCATGTCCACCGCGTGGACGGTAAAGGAGACGGAGAGGCCGAGGAACTCCTCGATTTCGGCCTCGTGGCGGTGGCCCGTCGGGGCGTAGGGGCGGACGATGCCCGAGCGTTCGGGGTGCGAGGAGGCCGCGCCGCCGCCGGCGCCGCCCTCCGAGGACCCCACCTTCACGTCGACGACGACCTGTTCGTCGCCCGCGAGGATGCCGGCGTCGAAGAGGGGCTTGAGTCCCAGAATCGTCGCCGTCGCGTTACAGCCGCCGGAGGCGATCAGATCCGCGCCGGCGAGGTTGTCGCGGTTGAGTTCGGGGAGGGCGTACTCCGACTCCGCGAGCAGTTCCGGGCGCGTGTGCCCGTCGTACCACTCGTCGTACTGCTTCTCGCTCCCGAGGCGGAAGTCGGCGCTTAAGTCGACCACGGTGTCCGCGGCGTCCCGAAACGCGTCGATGCGATCCATCGAGACGCCGTGGGGCGTCGCCGCGAAGAGCACGTCGACGGAGTCGAGTTCCGTCGGCGAGGTAAAGCGGAGGTCCATGCCCCGCAAATTGGGATGCTGGTGCCCCACCGTCTTGCGCTCGTAGCTCCGACTCGTCGCCTGTGCCACCTCGAAGTGGGGGTGGCCGTTCAGGAGGCGGAGGAGTTCGCCGCCAGCGAAGCCGCTCGCGCCGACGACGCTCGCGGTGTACGTCTCCGTCATGCCGGCGCCTCCTGGGCCGCCTTCTCCTCCAGCCAGTCGACGATGGCGGCGGGCACGTCGAAGTCGACACAGGAGTCGAGCGCCTTGAACTCGACCGTGTGGTTCACCTCGTGGACGGTGTAGGAGTCGCCGGTCTCCATCAGATCGACACCCAGCAAGCCGCCGCCGACGGCGTCGGAGGCGCGCTCGACGAGTTCCGCCACCTCGTCGGTCACCTCGAACTCGTTGACTTCGCCGCCCTTCGCGGCGTTGGTGAGCCAGTGGTCGGAGCTCCGGGTCATGGCCGCGACCGGTTCGCCGTCGGTGGCGACGACGCGGATGTCGCGGCCGGGCTTCTCGACGAACTCCTGGATGTAGAACACCTTGTGCTCGTAGTGGCCGAGGGTGGCCTTGTGCTCCAGAATCGCTTCGGCGGCGCTCCGGGAGTCGACTTTGGCCATCAGGCGTCCCCACGACCCGATGACGGGCTTCAACACGCAGGGGTAGCCGAATTCCTCGATGGATTCGAGGGCGCTGTCGGTGGTGAAGGCCACGTCGGTGTTGGGCGTGGGGACGCCCGCCGCCTCCAGCACGAGGCTGTTTTTCACCTTGTCCGCACAGAGTTCGGCGGTGTCGGCGGCGTTGATCACGGGAACCCCGTAGGCGTCGAGAAAGCGCGTGACGTACCGACTGCGGCTGGTGGCGAGACAGCGGTCGATGGCGATGTCGACGTCGTCGAACGCTTCGGGCGCCTCGCCGATGTTGAACCGCTCTTTCCGCACGTCGATTTTCGTCACCTCGTGGTCGCGCTCCCGCAGTTCCGAGAGCAGGAGCTTCTCGTCCCGCCTGATCCGCGAGTAGAGGAGGCCGACGTGCACGGCTACTCCTCCTCTTTGGCCTTCGCGAGCACCTTCGCGGCGAGGCGCTCCTGGAAGCCGTGGTACTTGGCGACGCCCGTCGCGTCGGCCTGCGTAATCGACCCCACGTCCTCCGTGTTGAACGAGGCGAAGGACTCGTCGTAGACGGCGTACTCGCTGTCGCGGCCGACCGGGCGGGCCTGTCCGCCCTCGAATCGGATGGTGACCGTCCCCGTCACGCGGGTCTGCGTGGCGTCGATGAAGCCCTCCAGCGCCTCCATCAGCGGCGCGTCGACGAGCCCCTCGTACCCTTTCTGGGACCACTCGTCGTCGACGAGGCGCTTGAAGTCGCGCTCCTCTTTCGTGAGCACGAGCGACTCCAGCGTCTCGTGGGCGTTGAGCAGCGTCGTCGCCGCCGGGTGTTCGTAGTTCTCGCGCACCTTCAGGCCGAGCATCCGATCCTCCATCATGTCCGTGCGCCCGACGCCGTACTTGCCGGCCACCTCGTTGAGGTGCTCGATCAGGGCGACGGGGGCCATCTCCTCGCCGCCGACGGCGACGGGGTAGCCGTTCTCGAACGTGAGTTCGATCTCCTCGGTGTCGCCGGCTGGCGCCCGCGTCCAGTCGTAAATCTCCTCGCCGGGGACGTGGCCGGGCTGTTCGAGGTCGCCGCCCTCGATGGAGCGACTCCAGAGGTTCGTGTCGATGCTCCAGACCCCCTCGTTGCCGCCCTCGACGGGCAACTCCTTCTCCGCGGCGTACTCGATCTCCCACTCCCGGGTCAGGCCGAGTTCGCGCACCGGCGCGATGACCTCCAGATCCGAGGCGCGCCAGACGGCCTCGAAGCGCAGTTGATCGTTGCCCTTCCCCGTACAGCCGTGGGCGACGGCGTCGCAGTCGTGTGCTTCGGCCACGTCGAGGATGGCCTCGGCGATGACCGGCCGCGCCAGCGCCGTCCCGAGCGGGTAGCCCTGATACGTGGCGTTGGCCCGCACCGATTCCATACACATGGCCGCGAACTCCTCGGTCGCGTCCACGACGTGGTGTTCCAGATCCAGCGCCTCGGCCGTCTCCTCGGCCTCGGCGAACTCCTCGGCTGGCTGTCCGACGTCGACCGTGACGCCGACGACCTCGTCGTACCCCCACTCCTCTTCGAGGAGCGGGACGCATACTGTCGTATCGAGACCGCCGGAGAACGCGAGTGCCACACGTGTCATTACCGACTTCTCGACCCTTTACGGACTTAAATTCTACGTTTTTGTAATTGAAATAAAATGAGAAACGGGACGCTCGTGGGGGGGGTGGCTGCAGCGTCGAACGAAGGGAGTGAGAGAGAGGTGGGCCTAACGGGCCCGTCGTCGCGGTCGGCGGACGTGGCGGACGGCTGTGAGCGCCGATGTCCGGTCCATTGTCGCTAGAAATCGTGGCTCGCTACAAATATCTTGCGAACGGACGCTCCGTGCCCGCTCGATGCGTTACTCTTCCTCTTCTTCCTCGTCTTCCCGTTCGAACCGTCGGTGGACGGTCCCGCCCGCGAAACGACGGCGGTTGCGCTCGTTGCCCATGCATCTACGGACGACGGCTGAGAGCATAACTCTATCTTCCTATCGTCGTTCCAACAGTTGGTGGAGCTGTGTGAGCGGTTCGAGTAGCCGGGTGATAGCCACGAGAAGGAGCCCCAGCACCGCTGCGAACGGCAGCCACTGGGCCGGGAGGAGGACGTTCACGACGCCGACGGTGAGGAAAGCCACGCCGTAGATGATCGCGAGGATCGTCGTCGTGATGAACACGCCCTGGCGCTGGTTCGCCCGCTCGTTCGCCTCGATCCAGTCGGCGTAGCCGACGAGGAGGTCCTCGTACAGTCCACGCCGGAATTCGCCGTCCGCGTACCCTTCGTCGACGATCCATCGAAGGTCCTCGACGCCGACGCCGGCGTGGTACTCCCCCGTCGAGTAAGTGATCGCCGCGGCGGCCATCGCGCCCACGAGGAAGGTGATTCCGGCGAGCGTGAACGGGTTGAGCAAGCCAATCGCCGCCGCTTCACGTCCCTCGTAGACGAACGACAGGAGGCTCAGCAGTATCCCGACGAGGACGGTCACCACCTGAAACAGCTGAATCGCCTTCCCATCCACGTTGTCGATGCTCGACAGCTGTTCGTCGAGAAAGCGCCGTGCCTCCGTGAGACTCGCCTCCAGCCCCTCGATTTCGTCGTCCACGTCTTCCATCCCTCACCGTACGCCACCGGACGGAATATAGGTTTCTCGACAGGTTCGGCGCGGTTACTCGGTGGGCACCGCCGGATCGTCCCGAACGCCGCCGGCCGACGTGGTCCGCCTTGCCCGCGGCCGGCGGCTTGCCGGCGTTGTACGTGTACGCCTCGCGGACGTTCTGCCCGGCGCGGTGGAGGTCGATGTCGACGTACTCCGCCTGCAGGCGGTCGCGGATCGCCTCGGTCCCCTCCTCGTCGATGAAAAAGCGACTCCGGTTCCCCTGGCGGTTGTCCCGCCGCCCGTGTTCGTGGTAGAGTTCGCCGAACCCGCGAACCACCTCGTAGGCGTTCTCGCGCGTGACGAACACGTCGAGGTCACGCGCCCGTCGGGGTTCGCGCCCGCCGAGGCCGCCACCGATCCGGACGTTGAAGCCGGTGACGACCGCTCCGTTCACTTCTTTTTCCGCCGGTTCGAGCCCGATGCCGTCGATCGCGTCCTGCGCACAGCCCTCCCGACACCCCGTGACGCCGATGTTGAACTTCCGGGGCATGTTGGCGCGTTCGTCGTCGCCGTCCGCCTCGGTTCGCCCGTGCCGGCCTAGCCAGCCACGCGCAACACGACCCAGATGCCCAGACACGCTACGGGCGGGATGGTGAGGTTGTCGTCGAGGACGTATCCCCGGATTACGGGTGTGAACCCGTCGGCGACCGTCGCTCCCGCGGCGCCGACGGCGGCGGCGCCGAGGGCCGGCACGAGGGGCACCGCTCCCACCAGCACTACCGCCGCGAGCCCGAAACAGACGGCGAACATGACGCCGAGGACGCCGACGCGTTTCGCCCGCCCGGCCTCGTTCGAGCCGAGGAGGCCGCTGACCGGGTCGCCGATGGCGAGCATCAACATCCCCGGCACCGCGACCGGTGGCTCGAACACGAGCGCCACGCCCGTCATGCTGAACATGTAGAGCGCGTAGCCGGCGACGTTGTCGCGTTCGTACTCCCGGGTGAGCGTCTCGTAGATGGCCCAGTCGAGGCCGACACCGAGCCGAATCGTTTCGAGGCCGGCAGCGACGCCGGCGCCGACGAGGAGAAGCCAGCCGAGCGTCGGCCAGTCGACGACGTCGAACAGGTACAGTGCCGGGAACCCGACCCCGCTGGCGTGGACGGCGCGCCGCTTGAGTTCGGCGCCCGTGGTCATGGTCGCCGCCCCGTTCGCGCGCCCGCCATCCTCAGGAGCGCGTCACGTCCGTCTCGACCGCGTCGTACGCTTCGAGCAGGCTCTCGAAGGTGCCGCCGGCGGCGAGAACCGCCTCCAGTTGCTCGGCGAGGTCCGCGACCGGCACCCGAACCTGTGCCGTCGTGTCGCGGTCCCGAACCGTCACCGTCGCCTCGTCGCGCTCGACGCTCTCGTGATCGACCGTCACCGACAGCGGCGTGCCGACCTCGTCCTGCCGGCGGTACCGGCGCCCGATGTTGCCCGAGTCGTCGTGGGCGACCGACAGACCGGCGCCGCGGAGGTCGTTCACCACCTCGTCGGCGAGCGTTTCGAGCGCGTCGTCGCCCACCAGCGGGAACACCGCCACGTCCGTCGGCGCCACCTCCGGCGCCAGCGAGAGATACGTGCGCTCCTCGCCGTCGATCAGGTCCTGATCGTACGCGTGCGCGATCAGCGTGTACACCGTCCGGTCGACGCCGAAGGAGGGTTCGACGACGTGGGGCGTGACGTGTTCGCCCGCCTCCGTCTGCTCCTCGATCCGGAAGTTCGCCACGTCGGCGTCGACGGCCACGTCCTCGCCGCCCACCTCGACGGTCACCTCGTCGCCGTCGAAGGCGTCGGGGTTCCGTTCCGCGAGGGCGTGCAGAGCGTCGGCCACGTCGCCCGCCCGCCCGCCGAACTCGGGGCCGAGGACGCTCATGTCGGGGTCGACGACCGCCCGCTCGACCGTCCGGGGTTCGTCGTACTGCTCGAAAACGGTGAAGTCGTCGTCGCCGTGGTCGGCGTGCTTGGAAAGGTCGTAGTCGCCGCGGTAGGCGAAGCCCGCGATTTCGATCCAGTCGCCGTCGGTCGGATCGTCGGGGTCGTCGACCACGCCGCCGACTTCGCTCTCGGCGTCCCAACAGTCCGCGGCGTAGTGGGCACGCTCGCCGGGGAGGTGCTGGCGGAACCGGAACCGGTCGCCGTCGACGCCGATCCGGTCGTACCACTCGCGGGCGACGCCGAGGTAGTAGCCCACCCAGTCGCTGGCGACGATGCCCTCCTCGACCGCCTCGCCGACTGTGGTCTCGACGTAGCCGCCGTCGGGGTCCTCCTGCTCGTCGGCGGGGTAGAGTTTCACCGACACGTCGGCGACGCGGGAGAGGGGCGGTTCGTCGGTGTCGGGGTCGACGAACTGCTCCAACTCGGCCTGCGTGAACTCCCGGGTGCGGACGATACCCTTGCGCGGACTGATCTCGTTGCGGTAGGCCCGACCGATCTGTGTGATCCCGAACGGGAGTTTGTTCCGGGCGTACTCCTTCAGCCGCGGGAACTCGACGAAGATGCCCTGTGCCGTCTCGGGCCGGAGGTAGCCGGGCTGGCCGGAGCCGGGACCGATGGCCGTCTCGAACATGAGGTTGAACTCCTCGACCGACCGGCCGGCGAGGGGGGCGCCACAGGACGGGCAGGCCACTTCGTACTCGGCGATCAACTCCTCTACCTCGGGGAGCGGTAGGCTCTCGGCCTCCTCGATATCGCTCGCGTCCTCGATCAGGTGGTCGGCGCGGTGGCTCTCGCCGCACTCGCCGCACTCGACGAGCATGTCGTCGAAGCCGTCGAGGTGGCCGGACGCCTCGAAGACGGATTCGGGCGCGATGGTCGGCGCCTCGATTTCGTCGTTGCCCTCGCGGACGGTGAAGCGGTCGCGCCACGCCGCCTCGACGTTCCGCTTCAGGGCCGCGCCCTCGGGACCGAAGGTGTAGAAGCCGGCGACGCCGCCGTAGGCCTCGTTCGCGCCGAAGAAGAAGCCCCGGCGCTTCGCGAGTTCGGTGATGGCGGTGCCGTCGCTCATATACCCTTCAGGAGGTCCACGTCGCGGACGATGCCCGCGAGCGCGCCGCCGTCGATCAACGGCACCTGTTCGATGTCGTTCGAGAGGAGGAGCTTGGCGACTTCCTTCGCCGTCTTCCGGCCGGACACCGTCACCATGTCGTCGCTCATGAACGTCGAGACGGGTTCGCGCGGAATCTCGACGTTCCGGGTCGGGAAGTAGCGGTTGCCGACCGCCTTGATTCCCTCCCACATCCACTCGTCGTCCTGATTGGCGATGCTCTCGCCAGTGTCGTCCTCACCCTCGACGACGCGGGCCACCTCGATGATGTCCACCTCGGTCAACATTCCCGCCATCTCGCCCTCGTCGTCGAGGACGACGGCGTACGGGACGTTCGCGTAGTGAATCTCGCGCTCGGCGACCGTCAGCGGCGTCTCGTGGTAGGTGGTGTTCACCGCGTTCGTCGCCAGCGACGCGACCGGCGTCTCGCCGTCCACGTCGCCCCGGGCGATGGCCCGTACCACGTCGGTCACGGTGATGATCCCGACCAGTTCGTCGTCGACGACCGGCACCCGGCGGGCGTGCTCTTCGAGCATCATCGCCGCCACGTCGACGATGTCGGTGTCGGCCGTCGTCGTCGGCACCTCCCGCATCAGGAGCGCGAGCTGGTCCTCGTCCGGGTTCTCGATGAGGTCGTCCCGCGAGACGAGGCCGCGGTACGCCTCGCCGTTCTCCGTCGGCTTGACGACGGGGATCGACGAGAAGCCCCGCTCCTGTAAATATTCGAGAGCGTCGTCCCGGGTTCCCGGGAGATCGACGGTGACGACGTCCGCGCGGGGCGTCATCGCGTCGGCTACGTGCATGCTCCCCGTTCCGCCGCCCACCCTCTAATACTCTGCGAAGGGCGGGCGGTCCGACGTGCTCGTGTTCTCGTATCGACGTATTTATATGAGGTTGTTACTATCTAACATACATGGCGTCCGACGTGACGACTGTGGGGGGGCAGAGTTCCGATGTCATGGCTTCCGTCGACGAGGGGACCGGAACGACCGAGTTCGTCATCGCGGACGTATCCCGTGACGACGCCTGGGTCTCGATCCAGCTTCGGGACGCTCCCGGCCTGGACGACTGGCGCTGACGCCGGTCACGACCCAGTCGCCGCTCGGCGTGGCTCCCCAGCGGCGCCGGCCGTCGACTTCCCCACGGACGATCCGCGGGCTTTATTCGCGTCACCCCCGCACTGACCCGTATGTCGAGCGACGCCCCCGGGAAGGTCCTCTTCGTCGTCATGGACACGGTTCGGGCGGACCACCTCTCTCCCTACGGCTACGACCGGCCGACCACTCCCGGTCTCGCCGACTTCGCCGCCGAAGCGACCGTCTTCGAGGAGGCCGTCGCCCCCGCCCCGTGGACCCTCCCCGTCCACGCCTCCCTCTTTACCGGCCTCTACCCCAGCCAACACGGTGCCGATCAGGAGAACCCCTATCTCGAGGGCGCCACCACCCTCGCCGAGACGCTCTCGGCCGCCGGTTACGACACCGCGTGTTACTCCTCGAACGCCTGGATCACACCCTACACCCACCTCACCGACGGCTTCGACCACCAGGACAACTTCTTCGAGGTGATGCCCGGTGACCTGCTCTCCGGCCCCCTCGCCCGCGCGTGGAAGACGATGAACGACAACGACCGGCTTCGAACCCTCGCGGACAAACTCGTCTCCCTCGGCAACGTCGCCCACGAGTATCTCGCCGGCGGCGAGGGCGCCGACTCCAAGACGCCCGCCGTCGTCGACCGCACACAGGAGTTCGTCGACGACGCCGATGACTGGTTCGCCTTCATCAACCTGATGGACGCCCACCTCCCCTACCACCCGCCCGCGGAGTTCGCCGAGGAGTTCGCCCCCGGCGTCGACTCGACGGCCGTCTGCCAGAACTCCAAGGAGTACAACTCGGGCGCCCGCGACATCAGCGAGGGGGAATGGGCCGATATCCGGAACCTCTACGACGCCGAAATCGCCCACATCGACGCCCAGCTCACCCGCCTGTTCGACTGGCTCAAAGACGAGGGCGAGTGGGACGACACCACGGTGATCGTCTGTGCGGACCACGGCGAACTTCACGGCGAACACGACCTGTACGGCCACGAGTTCTGCCTCTACGACCCGCTGGTGAACGTGCCGCTCGTGGTCAAACACCCCGAACTCGACGCCGAGCGCCGGACCGACACCGTCGAACTCGTCGACCTGTACCACACCGTCCTCGACGCCCTCGACGTGCCGGGCGGCGACCCCGCCACGCCGGGCGACACCGCGGTCGCCCGCGACCCCACCCGCTCCCTTCTCTCGGCCGACTACCGTGCCTTCGACGCCGCGACCGATCCCGACGCCGGGCAGGTTGCCGCCCCGGGCGGCGACTACGGCTTCGTCGAGTACTCCCGGCCCGTAGTCGAACTCAAGCAGTTGGAGGAGAAGGCGTCGGCCGCGGGCATCGACCTCCCCGAGGACTCCCGGTTCTACTCGCGGATGCGCGCCGCGCGCCGCCCCGACGCGAAGTACGTCCGGATCGACCGGGTCGACGACGAGGCCTACCGCCTCGACCGGGACCCCGGGGAGACGACCGACCTCGCCGGCGGCGACGACGGCGCCGTCAACGACGTCGAACGCGTCCTCGCCGACTTCGAGTCCCGCGTCGGCGGCGCGTGGACCGGCGCCGCCGACGCCGACGTGACCGACGACGCCGTCGCCGACATGGACGACGAGGCACAGGAGCGCCTCCGTGACCTCGGCTATCTGGAGTGATCGTGACTGGTTACCCGTGGGTCGCCGGCCCGTCTCGGCGACCCACCGGCACTGACTCACAGTACCCCGTCTGAGCCGGCGCACGGCTTTTTCGTGTTGGGTGCGTATCAGATCGCATGGAACCGAACGTCGGCGGCACCGACCGCACCGTCCGGGTGGTTCTCGGCGTCCTCGCCCTTCTCTCGTCGATGGCCGTCGTCGTCTACGGCGGCGGGCTGACCGGCGACCTCCAGACGGTCGTCGCGGGCGCGACCCTCGTCTTCGCCGCCGTCATGTTCGTCACGGTCGGGATACGGCGGTGCCCGATCAACGCCCTCCTCGGGCGGAACACCTGCCACGGCCGCGAGTGATCGGTCACCGCCGACGCGTCAGGCCGCCCAGCAGGAGGCCGCCGAGTATGCCGACCGCCGCGAGCGCCGTCGGCAGCGACCCGCGTCCGCGCGTCGTCGGTCCCCCGTCGTCGGGCATCGTCGTGACCGGCGTCGCCTCCACGGTCGGCGTGCGGGTCGGCGTCCCGGTGGGCGAGGAGGCGACCGGCGTCTCCGTCGGCGTCGACGCCCCGAGCGTCACCGACGCCCGGTGTGACTCCCCGGAGACGTCGACGGCGCGGATCACGACGGTCGTTGCCCCCCTCGCGGCCCCGACGCGGTCCCTGACCTGCACGTCGTCGGTGGCCGCCCCGTCGTAGACGGTGACCGCGTCGACCACCGCCCCCTCGGCGTCGACGGATTCGACCACCACCGTCGTCACCCACCCGCCGACGACGGAGCCGACCACCTCGACTCCCCCCTCGCGGGCGCGCGTCGCCGACTCGTCGACCGTCATCGTCGGCGCAGCCGATCCCCGGTAGTCGAGTGGCACCGCCCAGAGCAGCGTGTTGCCGACCACGTCCGTCGCCACGACCGTGACCGCCGCCGCGTCGTCGCCGACGCGGGCCGTGAACTCGAAGTCGGCGTCGACCCGCGACCGGGTGGGCTCGGGCGACGTGGGGTTCAACACGTACGTCCGCTGTGCCGACCGCCCGACCCGATACGACAGGCTGTCCACCTTCGTGCCGTCGCTGACGGTGCCCGCGACGCGGAGGCGGCCGCCGCTCCGCTCGACCCGATCCAGCGCGATCCGCGGGCGATCCTCGTCGATCACCCAGACCACCACGTCGTACGTGCGCCGCTGGCCGTGGACGTCGACGGCCTCGATCCGGAGTTCGTTTCGATGGTGGCCGAACAGGATGGGTTGCGAGACGTTGTCGCCGGGGTTCTCGATGCGGTAGGTCTCGACGCTCCGCCGCGACTGCCCCCCGAACCGCCACTCGTAGACCCGTTCGATCCGCACCTCGCGGACGCCGCTCGGGTCGTCGAGGTCGGCCGCGAGCGTCGCCGCCCCGTGGTCGATGGCGACCTGCCCGGTCGGTGCCGCCACCGCCGACTCGAACGGCGATGTGACCGTCACTATCGGCCCGGTCGAATCCTTCCGGACCGTCGCCGTCAGGGTGCGGTTCCCCGGCGCTACCGCGACGGACACCGTGTGGTTCCCGTCGGTGAGGTCGAGCGTGAGCCGTTCCGAGAGCGCCGTCGTGTTCGGCTCGAACGACGCGCGCGTCTCGCCGTCGACGCGAATCGTCACCGATTCGATGGACTCGTCGCCCCCGACGTCGACGCCGAGCTCCGGGTCCTCGGTGACGGTGATCGACCCGCCGTCCCGGATCGGGGTGCCGTCGACGGTCACGTCGAGCGTCACCAGCCCCGTGGCCGTCGGAGCGAGCACGGCCGCGAGGACCGCCGTGATAGACAGGACGGCGAGTCGCCGTCGCCGGCGTGTCGGCGTCATCGAGCTACGGGGCGGGGTTCGTGGACGCTTCGAACGGACGGCTCAATCCTCGGTCCAGTAGTAGAGATCCTCGCGTGGCGCCGCACAGTCCGGACACTCCGCGGGCAGGTCGCCCAGCTCACCGACCGCCCCACACTGCGAACACCGCCACACCAGTTCCGCCCCGCCGAACTCGTGGCCCGCGCGCTCGTGTTCGATCGATAGCGCCTCGATGCCCTCTCGGGTCGTGACGAAGAAGCCGTCCTCGTCGAAGCCGCGGATGGTCCCCAGTTTCCTCCCCTCGTCGTCGTACACCGTCTGCCCGACGGTCAGATGCGTCTCGGCCATGCTCCCCCTTCGCGTTCGCGGCGGTTAAGTGTAAGTGAGGAGTCAGGACGGGTCACTTCGTTCGTCTCGTTCCCTCGCCGACGTGCCGTTTGCTTCGCTCACGGCACTTCCGTCGAGCGCGTACACCGTCCCCCCGGCGCCGACGAACGCGAGGTCGCCGGCGGTCGCCACCCCGGCGAGCATCGAGTCGGGTGCGAACCGCCACCGCTCCGTCCCGTCCGCCGGGTCGAAGGCGTGGAGCCGGTCGCGGTCGACGGCGGCGAACGCGGTCGTCGAGGCGTGGACGCGCACGTCGACCGACTGGGGCGTGAACGACCACGCCCGCTCGCCGGAGACCGGATCGAGGGCGTAGACGCCCGGCCCGCCGACGAACAGGTGCTCGCTCGTCCGGACGACGTGCGGGCGAAAGTCGTCGCCCCCGACCGAGAGTGTCCAGCGCGTCCCGCCGTCCAGCGGGCTCAGGGCCAGCAGTCGGCCCGCGCGGTCGGCCACGAACACCGTCGTGCTCGCGGCCGCACGCGGGGTGGTCACCGCCGATATCGAGAAGTCGACCTCGCGTCGCCAGCGTTCGCTCCCGTCCGCGAGGTCCAGCGCTCGCACCACGCCGTCGTAGCCGACGAACAGCCGCTCACCCCGGGAGTCGAGGGCCGGACCGTACATCACGGTCGGACTGTCGACCCGCCAGCGCTCCGCGCCCGTCTCGACGTCCAGCGCCCGGACGCGGGCCGGCGTCCGCACGAGGAGCGTGTCGCGCCGGACCGCGTGACCCGTCGGCAACGCGTCGCCGCTCTCGACTCGCCACCGCTCGTGCCCGTCCCCGGCGGCCAGCGCGTGGACCGTCTCGCCGTTCCGCGCCACGTCGTCGTCCCGCGTCCCGACGAACACCGTCTCGCCCGTCGCGCCCAGCGGGTAGACCCGCCGTCGCTCGGGCGCGTCGAACCCCCAGACACGCGTCCCCCGCGAGGGGTCGAGCGCGTACAGTTCGGCCGCGTCGCTCGACCGACGGGTGGCGACGTAGACGCGCGGCCCCGACTCCCCCTCGGCGTACAGCGGTTCGGTCACGACCGGGGTCGGGAGCGACACGCGCCACTGTTCGGTGCCGTCGGTCAGCCCGACGGCGTGGAGCGCGTGGCCGTCCGCCCCCTCGCCGCCGCCGTCGCTCCCGACGTACACCGCCGGCCCGTCGGCGCCGGGCGCGAGCGACACGACGTCGAGGGCGCTGTGTGGCGTCTCGTGTCGCCAGCGGACGGGCACCGAGTCGCTCGTCGGCGTCCGGGTCGGCGCCTCGGTCGCGTCGCTGGCATCCGTTCCAGTGGGCGTCCGTGTCGACGACCCCGTCGATTCGGGTGACTGCGACCCGTCGGTACAGCCAGCTAGCGCCGTCAGTGCGGCGAGAACCGCTCGTCTGGAGGGCATCGTTCGACGTAACAGTTGCCGCCGGTATGTGCCCTTCGCTCGCCGCGCTACATGAAGTCGTCCAGTCGCGACGGCTTGTTGTGGTCGTTCTGGAAGACGCTCTCCAAGCTCTTTTCGAGCACTTCGAGGCGCTGTTTCGTGTACGGCCGGCAGCCGAACTCCTCGGCCACCTGGATGGCGGTGTCCATGTACTTGTTCACCGATCCCTCGTGGACGGTCAGGTTCACGCGCCCGCCACACTCCCGGCAATCGCCCGAGAGCGGCATCCGCCGGTAGGACTCGCCGCAGTCCAGACACCGCGTCTCCTGGCGCGAGAACGCCCGCAGGTTGCCGATCAGGTCCGGGAGGAAGTGGTACTCGATGACCCGCTCGGCCACGTCCGTCTCGTCGACCGCCCGGAGTTTGCGGGCCAGGTTCAACTGGGCGTCCATCTTGTCCATCATCGACCCCAGCGTCTTGTACGCCGAGAGGTCCGGCCCCAGGGCGATGTTCGAGGTGTCGTGGGTGTGGTCGAAGCCGTGGTACTCCGCCTCCGTATCGAGCGAGTCCTCCGCGATTTCGACGTCTACCGCTTCGGGGTCGGCCATCTCGCGGGTCGCCTCGTAGAACTCGAGGGGGTACTCCCGCACCACGTCCATGTTGTGGGCCTCGTCGTCGATTTCGGTGGGGTCGATCCGGGAGGACATGACGAGGGGGGCGTCCATTCTGCCCCCCCTTTGATCCGGGAGGAACTCCTGGCTGAAGTTGAGCAGACCGTCCATGAGGAGCATGACGCAATCTTCGTCACCGTCACATTGACAATTTGACAGATCGTTCGTAATCAGTGTATGGGTATCTGCAACGGTAAGACAGTATACTGAATCGACGTTAGACGTACTGATACTCGTTGATTCGACAGTATCGATCAAATATTCGTCGTTTCCACCGTCGAAACAGCGCGCGTATTTCTCCTTACTACTACGCTCGGCGACATTTTGACGAAGCACTTCGTCTTTCCGTGAGAGGTGGAATCCGATCTGCTCCGAGAATCGGACGCTACGTTCTCCAGCAAGGTGAACGACGTACGCCGGTTTCGACATGGACATGTCGTTATCCCTGTAGTGCTCCGGAAACTGGTCTTGGAGTAATACCGGCTCGACATGCCTGATCCGTGCTTCGATACCGAATCTGGTCAGGAGTGCGACGATATCTTCTTTGAGTTCGTTGCTGACCGTCGACGCCGAAACGGTTGTTCCCGTTGAGTCAACCGACCCGTCGCCGCTAAAGTATCCGCGTAGATACGCTGCAGCAATTCGGTTCGACGAATCGAATATGTGTTGAGGGACACGCTTGCTTTCCGCATACACACCCGCATTCAGGATTGTATCGAAGAACGCACGGGGTAGTCGTCCCGAAACAGTAACCTTCGCCTCGTTTTCACGGTACGGCTCGACACCGAATTCGGATCGAAACGTCTCCATGAAGAACTCTCGGGCCTCGGATTCGGTTCCACAAACCGTCGTCTGGTGGATCGTTCCTTTGGGTGTCTCCTGTGCGCGAGCGAATCCTTCCGCAGCGTAGTATCCTAGGAGCGTCGCAACTCGTCCGTTCAGTTCGACGAATCGATCCATCTGAGCTCGGTCTCGTTTGACACCGAGTTTCACGTCGTCCGGGACGGCCGATAAGAGCGCGTCGGTAGACTCGAACAGTCGGTCCAGCAGTTGGACAGGAATGCTCTCTCGATAGACGTAGTTACTTAGGGCTTTTTTCGATAGTCCGAGGTACTCGGCGGTGCTTTTCAGTGGATAGAACGTCCCCTCCCATCTATGACGCAGCGATTCGGTAAATAGATCGTAGAGTTCGCTCTTCGCTATTCCTCTGATAGTCAGGCGGTCGCCATTGATAATATCTCTCCGTAGCAACTCCGCGAGCAAATCGATACGCTGTGGCTCGTCTGCTGGTGACACCGTATCGAGATGTGAGGGTTTGATTAGCTGGTCGTCGTCCGCTACCTTTGACGCTCGTTTCGATTCGACCTCTCCCCCATCGAACACCTGCACCTCGTGATCCGGCGTCACTGTAACCGCCCGCCCACTCCGCGTCTCGATTTCGACCAGATGATCCGGCGCCCGGTGTTTCGACACCGCTTCGACCGGCTTCAGCACCTGCTCGCCGTCGTCGTCGATGCTCGGCACGTGCACGTCGCCGTCGAGTTCCTGCACGAGCGTGCCGAAGTCGTCCGTTTCGGGGTCCTCGAGCCGCTCTTCCACCAGCCGCTCGATCCGCTCGTGGTGCCACGCGCCGTCCTCGTCCCGATACCACACCTTGGTCTCCGGGTGGAAGCAGTTCCGCCGCTTCGCCGCGTGGAAGTACGGATGCGCGTACCCGACCGCCGCCGACGTGAACCCGACCACCCGACCGACCACGGCCGCCGAGGTGTGCGGCGCCATCCCGAAGACGAGTTCGCCCACTAGGTCCTGGCGCTCCGCCACCTCGTAGAACGGCGGCAGGTCGTAGAACTCGGTCAGCAGGTCGTCGACGAAGTCGGCCGTTTTGAGGAGGTGTTCCGCCGCCCCGTCCGAGAGCACGATGTCCTGTACTTTCAACTCGACCAGTTGATCGTCGAAGCGGAGCGGGTCGCCGTCGACGTCGGTCTCGTAGCCGAGTTCGCGGAAGTCCTCGGCGGTCACGTCCAGCTCTTCGGGGCGGACCGCCGTCACCGGCAGGTCCGTCATGTCGTAGCGGACGGTGCCGTCCTTGAACGAGCTGACGCCGTGTTTCGCGCGGAGGACGCCTTTCTCCATCGGCTCCGGCGTCTTGTTCGCCGACGTGAGCCCTTTCACGCCCTTCAGAATCTCGAACGCCGCCTCGCGCTCGCCCACGGTATCGAGGGCTTCCTGATACCGCTCGCCGAGGTCGAGTCGGCGCCACTCGACGCTGGTCACGTCCCGATCACAGCGGTCACAGTGGACGCGCCCGGATTCGTCGGGTTCGATCACCTGCTCGCAGGACTCGCACTCGTACACCGGCTCCGTGTGGGCGCCGCAGTTCCGGCACTGCGTGCGGTGCGTGGTCGCGCCGCAGTCGGGACACGCCCGCCGGCCTACCTGCACGTTCACGACGCCCCGGCCATCGTCGGTGCGGGCGCGGGCCGCGCCACCCACGTCGCGTTGACTGCCACCCGCCTCGCCGATGGGATAGAGGGTGTGGACCGCGGGCGAGAGGTCGCGCCCCTCCGACTTCTCCGGTCGCCCCATCCGGTTGCCGATGCGGGTCGGGGCGCGTTCCCGAACCGTGAACGGCGCCACCTCGTCGACCGCGCGGACGGCGTTGTCGCCGTCGTCGTACTCGCGGGCGGCCGTCGAGAGGTCGTCGAGCGTCCACTCGCGGTCCAGATCGGCCGTCACGCCGAGCGACCGGGCGAACGGTCGCCAGTCGGCGATTCTCACCACCCCGTCGGTGGCGACGTGTTCGACGAGGAGCGTTTCGAGCGTCCGCCGCACCGCCGGCGTCGCCTCGACGAGGAGCGTATCGGCCGTCGACTCGTCGCCATCGGACGCGACCCGTCCGACCCCGCCATCACCCTCGACGGCGACCGTCTCCCCGCCCGCGACGGCGGCCGCGAGTTCGTCCATCGCCGCGACGCTCACGTCGTGCCAGAGGTAGGTGTACGCCGGGTGGAGCGGGCAGTCGAACTCGGTCGCCCAGCGGAGCGCCTCGTCGGCGCTCGGGTCCTCGAGGTCGACCCGCGGGTCGTCGCGGAGCGCCTGCACGTCCGCGTCGCTCTCCTCGAACTCCTTCACCCACCACTCGACCGTGTAGGAGGCGGGCGCGAGGGGGTGGTTGTTCTCGACGAACTCGCCGTAGTTGACGAGGTACTCGCCGAGGTCCAGAATCTCCTCGACGCCGTTGCGGACCGCCAGCGCCTCCGCCGGATCGTCGATGCGGCGGACCTCGCCGTTGGCCAGTCGGACCGTCGGCCCCTCGATGGTGTCGACGGGGACGACGCCCGCGGCCTTCCCGGGGCGTTCGGTCTTGATCTGCGTGCCCGTCGCGAGGAAGTCGTCGACGAGATGCATCGTCGCGGGGTGGACGCCCGCGGTGGCGAAACCGTGGTTGCGGGCGCGGCCGTAACGGAGGCGAAAGCCCCCGGCCTCGGAGGGATGGCCGAACACCGGCCGCCCGGCGATCAGGTCGCGCAGGAACTTCGTCGAGGGGTCGACGCGGGGTGGTCCGGACGGCTCGGCGTCGTCGTCCGCGGCCGCGTCGTCGTCCGCGTCGTCCCCCTCGTCCGCGGCCGTCTCGTCCGTCTCCTCCCCGTCGTCTTTCCCGATGGTGCCGTCGATGAGGTCCTGGAGCCACGGCCACTCCACCTCCGCTAAGTCGCGGGTGTAGCGCTGGATCTTCGGCGCCTTCAGCGCGATGCCCTCGGCGAGGACGAGACACATCCCGCCGCGGGCCGAGTTGGTGTCGACGCGTTCGAGGTCACGGAACCCCGACACCTCCTCGTCGCCCGTCGCCTCGCCGTCCAGCATGATCGGCATGTGTTCGGCGATGAACTTCGTCTCCTTGTCCTTCGGCGTGTACTGGAGCCCCGTCTCCGAGTCGTAGAGCCCCACCTCCTCGGCGTAGCGCTCCACCTCGTCGTCGCGTGGTTTGAACTCGTCGATGCCGAGCAGGGAGCGGGCGTAGTCGGCGACGAGCACCGAGAGCGCCTGTGCCGTCCCGCCCGCCGAGCGGATGGGACCGGCGTAGTAGACGTTGACGAACTCGGTGCCGTCGTCGTTTGCAAGCACCTCGACGCGGTCGATGCCCTCGATGGGCGCGGCGACGACCCCCTCGGTCAGGAGGGCCACGGCGGTCCGGACCGCCCCCTCGATCTTCCCGGCGTTCGTGTCGTAGTCGCCGACGGTCCCCTCGACGAAGTCGGTGACGAGCGCCAGCGCCGCCTCCTCGCGGCTCATCTGCCCGTCGAGTTCGCGCACGCGTTCGGCCACGCCGTCGATGCCGAGGATGTTCTCCACCCGGTCGGCCATGTCGCGGGCGACCGGAATCTCCACCTCGGTGGTCGGGTCGGCACCGCGGCTCCGCGCCCGCTCCGCGCGGTCGAACGCCTCGTCCAACCGCGCTTCCATCCGCTCGAAGTAGCGTTCGTCGTCGGGCGTCATGGGGCGTCGGCGCGGTCGACGACCTGTTCCTCGAAGGCCCGGAGGTGCACCGTCCCCTCGACGGCCGTCGCGGCGTTGAGGTAGCCGCCGACGGCCTGCCCGCTCGGGCGAGTGAGGACGGCGTGGGGGCGGGCGAACGCCCCGTCCGCGTCCGCCCCGACCCCACCGACGCAGACGGCGACCGTCAGCGGTTCGTCGAACCCGACGGCGCGGTGCTCCCCGGCCCTCGGATCGTAGTGCCACACGTCGGCGTCCGCGACCGTCCCCGTCCCGGTGAACCACCCCGACGTGACCCCCTCGGCGTCGGCGGCGTGCTCGATGGCCTCCCGCCAGTCGTCGCCCTCCTCGACGGCGACGCGGTACTCCGCGCTCACGGCGAGTTCACGAGCGTCCATAGACGCGACACGGACGGCCTCGGATTAAACCTTCCTCAGCGCGGCCGTCGCCGGCCGACGGCGTGGCAGTCGCTGGGTGGGTCGGAAAACACCGCGGTCGGACGGGGGCGAACCGGTTAGAACGGGGCCTGCGGGCCTTCGTCGCGGCCCTCGTCGTCGTCGCTCGTCTCGCCGGGGAAGGAGGGTTCCATGCCGCCGCCGTGGCCGCCCTCGCCGCCCTCGCCGCCCATGCCTTCCATGCCGGTGTCGGCGTGGACCTTCGTGATCTCGGGAATCTCTTTGACCATCCGGCTCTTGATCGCCTGAATCGTCATGGGGGAGATGCCACAGCCGGAACAGGCGCCGCCGAGCTGGATGCTCACCTCGCCCGTCTCGGTGTCGATGTGCTGGATGGCTGCGCTCCCGCCGTGCATCTGAATCTGCGGGAAGTTGCGCCGCAGGAAGTTCGTGACGCGCTCGCGGAGTTCGTCCTCGCCGTCGGCGTCCTGAGCGTCGGTACTCATGGACGAGACAAGGATACCGACGGGCTTAGGCCTTTGGTTCATCACGTTCGTCGAGGCCGAAGACGGTCCGCAGTTCCGCCTCGATTTCCTCGACGTACCGGTCGAGCGTCGTCTCCAACTTCTCCTCGTCGACGACCACCGCCGTCACCCGCTCGGTCGGGTTCTCGGGGAGTTCGATCCGGAACGCACCGTCCTCGTAGAACGGCTCCGACTCGTTGAGCACCTGCTGGTCGATGGCGTGGACGAGTTCGGAGTCGAAACGGTCGTTCATCGTCTCGAAGGCGTTCTTGTACGCCCGCTGGAGCTCGGTGAAGTAGTTGGCGTACTTGTCCTCGAACTTCTCCGGGTCGAAGTCGGCCATGGCGGTCTTTGCTCCCCGCCGGGCAAAAGTCGGACGGTTAGGCGTCGAACAGATCCGTCGAGAGGTAGCGCTCGCCCGTATCCGGCAGGATCACGACCGTCGTCTCCGTCGGATGCTCGGTCGCGTACGCCGTCGCCGCCGCCAGCGCTGCGCCCGAGGAGATGCCGACGAGGAGGCCGGCCTCGCGGCCCAGTCGGCGCGCGGCCGTGCGCGCTTCGTCGGCCGTCACCCCACGCACCTCGTCGATCAGGTCCGTCCGCACCACGTCGGGGAGAAAGCCCGGGCCGATGCCCTGGATGTCGTGGCCATCGCTGCACGCCTCGGTGATCGTCGGCGACGACGCGGGTTCGACGGCGACGGTCGTCACGTCGTCGCCGCGTTCGACGAAGTACTCCCCGAGCCCCGTGATCGTCCCGCCGGTGCCGACGCCGGCGACGACGGCGTCCACGTCGCCGCCCGTCGCCCGCCGTATCTCCGGCCCGGTCGTCGTCCGGTGGGCGCGCGGGTTCGCCTCGTTCTCGAACTGCCCGACGAGGACCGCGTCGTCGGCCGCGGCCAGTTCCTCCGCGCGGCGGTTCGCCCCACCCATCCCCTCCTCGGCCGGCGTCAACTCCAGGTCGGCGCCGAGGGCGGCGAGCATCGTCCGGCGCTCTTCGGACATCGACTCGGGCATCGTCAACGCGCAGTCGTAACCGCGGGCCACCGCCACCGTCGCCAGACCGATGCCGGTGTTGCCGCTCGTGGCCTCGACGACCGTCCCGCCCGGCGGCAGGTCACCGGACCCCTCGGCCGCGTCGATCATCTCGCGGGCGATGCGATCCTTGACCGAGTAGGCGTTCACCGCCTCCACCTTCCCGAGGAGGTTCTCGGCGACCCCGTCCAGCCGAAGGAGCGGGGTGTCGCCGATCAGCCCCTCGACCGATTCCACGACGTTCCGGTGGGCCGTCTCGCTCATCGGTCGCGTTACTCCGAAGCGACGGGTAAGCCCCGTCCCGAACGGGTTCGACTACCCCAACTGGTCGGCGATCAGATCGTCGGCCGCCGCGACGAACGCCGCTTGAGTGCCGGCGGGAATCGTCGCCCCCGCAGCCACGTCGTGGCCGCCGCCGTCGCCGCCGACCGACCGCGCTGCCTCCCGCATGACCGTCGAGAGATCCAGTCCCTGCCGAACGAGGGTGTGAGACCCCCGCGCGGAGACTTTCACCTCGTCGTCGCCGCCATCCGACTCGCCGGCGTCCACGCTCGCGAACGCGACGATGGGCCGGTCCCGTCGGACGCCGTCCGCCCCCAGCGCCATCCCGGCGACGATGCCGACGATGGTCTCCCGGATTCGCGTCCCCGCGTCGAACCACTGGACGTGGTCTTCGACGGTCACCCCCTCCGATTTCACGAGTTCCAGCCCCTCCGAGAGGTTCTTGCGGTGGTTGCGCAGGAGCGTCCGGGCGCGGTCGAGTGCCTCGCCTCGGTCCCCCAGACACACTGCCAGCCCCACGTCCGCGCGCTCGTAGCGCGCCGTCGCGTTCAGGAGCGTCGAGAACTCGCTCACGTCGCGGAGTTCCGTCCCTTCGGCCTCCGCGGTGAGGGTGTAGGTCGTCCCGATCAGGTCGTTCACCCGATCCGCCGGCACGCCGCTCGCCACCGCCCGCTTGAGCAGGGCGCTCGCCACCGTCCGCCGCTCGTCGTCGGTCAGATCGACCCACCGTTTCCACTCCCCATCGGCCCGGAGGTCGAGATCGAGATCGGCGAGAAAGCGCACGGCGCCGGACTCGTCGCCGCTGATCCCCGGAATCCGCACGTCGCTGGCGTACTCCAGTAGCTTGGGGAGCGGCCGGGTCTGCCGGCCGTACATCGACAGATCGGTTCCCTCGCGTAGGACGCCCGCCTCGACGCCCTCGGCGACGATGGCCTCGTTGGCGCCAGTGAGGCCGTCGACGCCGGCCTGCATGTCGCCGACGGCGCCGACGACGGCGAGGGCCGCGAGGTCACGGTTGGCCTCCCCGCCGAGCGCCCGCGCCACGCAGTAGGCCGCCCCCGCGCCGGACAGTTCGCTCGCGCCGTTCAGCCCCTCCAGCAGGGGGTTACAGTGGAACTCGACGTCCGCGTCCGCCGGCTGGTGGTGGTCCGCGACCACGGGCGTGAAGGCGTCGGCGTACTCGACGACGACGTCGAGTTGCCCGCTCCCGAAGTCCGTAAAGAGGACCGTCCCGTGCTCCGTCGCGGCGATGGAGCGGATGGCCGCCTCGTCGAGCTGTTTCTCGAAGACCGTATCGAAGGGGATTCCGGCGCGTTCGAGCGCCGTCGCGGCCACGGCGGCGCTCGTCAGGCCGTCGGCGTCGATGTGGGAGGCGAGGAGCACCGAGTCGGCCGCCCGGAGGCGGTCGGCACACGCCGCCGCCCGGTCGGCGAGTTCGGGAACCGGCCCGTCCATGGGTTCGGCGTCGGTCGCCATCACTGATAAACTACCGCTCCCGCAACGCCGCGACCGTCTCCCGGGCCAGCGCCTCGAACGTCGCCTCCGCGGGCACCACGTCCACGTCGATCCCGAGCGATTCGGCCGTCTCCCGCGTCGGGTCGCCGATGACGCCGACGACGGCCGCGTTCAGCCCCACGATGGCGGCGGCGCGGAGGCCCCGCGCGTCCGCGGCGTCGAGGAAGTGTTCGACGGTCAGCGAGGAGGTGAAGCAGGCGGCGTCGAGGTCACCCGCCGCGGCGAGTTCGGCCGATTCGCCCGCCCCATCGGGGCGGACGAGGCGGTAGAGCACCGTCTCGTGGACGGCCGCGCCGGCGTCGCGGAGCCCTTCCAGCAGGACGGGGCTGCCGTGGTCGCTCCGGGCCACCTCGACGCCGGCTCCGTCGGTTCGGTCGGCCAGCAGGTCGACGAGCCCGGTCGAGGAGTAGTCGTCGGGGACCAGATCGACCGCGTAGCCCGCCGCCTCCAGTGCCTCGGTCGTCTTCGGACCGATAGCCACCACCGTCGCGTCGCCGGAGTCCCACCCCGCCGACGCGACGAGTTCCGCGCCCGTCTTGCTCGTGAAGACGACGTACTCCCCGTCCTGTGGCGTCGCGCCCGTCGGCTCGACGGCGAGCATGGGGTCGGCCACCGGCTCGACCCCGAGGTCGGCGAGGAGCGTCCGGGCCGCGTCGAGTCGCTCGTCGTCGGGGCGGAAGACGGCGACGCGGGGGCGGTCGGTGTCGCTCACACGTCGGCCTCCTCGCGCGCCCGGTCGATCAACTCGGCCGCCCCCGCCTCCCGCAGTTCGGCCGCGAGGTCGACCGCCGCGTCGGCGTGGTCCGTGATCGGGAGGTCGGCGGTGCGCTCGACCGCCTCCGTCCCGTCGAGGGAGAGTACCTGAACCGTGACGTGGACGTACTGGCCCTGAACGACGGCGTAGACGCCGATGGGCGCGATACAGCCCCCGCCGAGTTCGGCGAGCACCGTCCGCTCGACGGTCGTCTCGACGCGCGTCACCGGGTCGTCGACGAGGTTACGGATCGTCTCCGTCGCGTCCGCGTCGCTCCGGGCCGTCACCGCGATGGCGCCCTGCCCCGGTGCGGGGACGAACGACTCCCGGGGGAGGCGGGTCGTCGCCACGGCGTCGAGCAGGCCGCTTCGCTCTAGCCCTGCCTCCGCGAGGACGACGGCGTCGTACTCCGTCTCCACCGCCCGCTCCATCGCCCGCCGCTCCAGTTCGGCGAGCCCGTCGAACCACTCCTCGACCGACCGGTCGAAGTTGTCGGGATGTTCGCCCTCGTCCTCGTCCTCGGCGTCCAGTCGCCGCTGGTGTTCGCGCTGGAGACCGGGCGCCAGCAACTTCTCCAGCCGGGTGTCGACGTTGCCCCGGAGCGATTCGACCTGCAGGTCCGGGCGCTCGCGGCGCAACTGCGCACCGCGCCGGAGCGAGGAGGTGCCGACGACGGCGCCCTCCGGCAGGTCCTCCAGGGTCGCGCCGTCGGGGGTCACGAGTACGTCGCCCGCGGGGGCGCGTTCGGGCACCCCGGCGACGACTAGCTCGGGCGGCGACTCGGTCGGCATGTCCTTCATCGAGTGGACCGCGGCGTCGACGTCGCCGTCGAGGACCCGCTCGTCGAGCGCGCGGACGAACGCGCCCGTCTTCCCCAGGCGATGGATGAGTTCGTCCCGAATCTCGTCGCCGCGGGTCGACACCTCGACCGTCTCGACGGCGAGGCGTCGGGCCGAGAGGCGGTCGGCCACGCTCGCCGTCTGGCGCTTGGCGAGGTCGGACCCGCGCGTCGCTAGCCGTATGGTCCCGCGCGTGTTCATACCGGGGCGACGCCCCCGAAGGTGAAAAGCCCCGCTATAGCGCTTCCTGATACGCGTCGATGGTCCGCTGGATGTCCTCTTCGGTGTGGGCGTAGCTGACGAACTGCGCCTCGAACTGGTTGGCGGTGAGGAACACCCGCCGATCCTTCATCTCCTGCCAGAACACCCGCTCCCAGCGGTTGGTCTCGGCGGCCGCCACGTCCGCCCCCGTCTTGGGACAGGCGTCGTAGTTCGGGCAGTCCGTGCGCTGGCGACAGCCGGCCGCACAGCGGTCGGCGCCGCCCGCGCCGTCCCGGGTGAAGATCGTCTTGAAGATGCTGCCCGTGCCGACGACGGTGTACTCCGGGGCGCGCTCCTCTACGATGTCGGTGATGCCCGCACGCAGTTGCTCGCCCAGCGCGTTCACGTGGTCGTACACGTCGTTCTCGGCGGCGTAGCGCAGGGTTTCGAGCCCGGCGGCCATCGTCACCGGGTGGCCGGAGAAGGTGCCCGACTGGAACACGTCGCCGCCGGGGGTGAGGTGTTCGACGATTTCGGCCCGGCCGCCGACGGCCCCGACGGGGAAGCCACCGCCGACGATCTTTCCTAGGGTCGTCAGATCGGGCGTGACGCCGAACTCGCTCTGGGCACAGCCGAGGCCGCCGACGCGGAAGCCGGTGATCACCTCGTCGAAGATCAGGAGGGAGCCGTGTTCGTCACAGAGTTCGCGCAGCGTCTCGTGGAAGCCGTCGACGGGCATCACGACGCCCATGTTACCGAGGATCGGTTCGGTGAGGACGGCCGCGATGTCGTCGCCGTGGGCCTCGAACACGTCGGTGACGGTGTCGGAGTCGTTGAACGGGACGGGGATGGTGTGCTCGGCGAAGGAGTCGGGAATGCCTGGCGAGGAGGGGTGGGCACCCTCCGGCCCGCCCTCGACGAGCGTCGACTCCTGGGCGCCGTGGTAGCCGCCCTGCATGACGACGATCTTGTCGCGCCCGGTGTACGCCCGCGCGAGGCGGACCGCCGAGACGGTGGCTTCGGTCCCCGAGTTGACGAAGCGGATCATCTCGATGGAGGGGACGTGGCGGGCGACGAACTCCGCGAGATCGACCTCTACCTCCGTCGGCGCGCCGTACATCGGGCCGGAACTGACGTGGGACTGGATCGCCGCCTGGACGGGGTCGGGCAGGTCGTGGCCGTACAGCAGGGGACCGTAGCCCATCACGTAGTCGAGATACCGGTTGCCGTCGGCGTCGATCACGTGCGCGCCGTCGCCGCGCTCGACGAAGAAGGGGTAAGGCATCGACGCCCGCACCGAGGAGTTGACGCCGCCGGGAAGCACCGACAGCGCCCGGTCGTACAGGTCCCGCGATTCGTCGTGGTTCATACCTACCGCTGGGGACCGCTGGGGAAAGAATGTACGGGGTTTCGTCGAAAAGACCGTGCCGCGTGGTGCTCGCGTGCCGAACCGATCCGCTCAGACCGCGTCGGGACCCGTCTTGCCGGTGCGGACCTGCACCGCCTCGTCGACGGGCATGATGAAGATTTTGCCGTCGCCGGGTTCGCCCGTGTTGGCGCTGTCGCGAATCGCCTCGGCCACGTCCATGGCGGGAACGTCCGCGACGACGCACTCGATTTTCACTTTCTGGTGCAGATCGACGGTGTACTCCTCGCCACGCCACTGGCCCTTCTTCGCGGGCTGGGACCCGCGACCGGAGACGTTCGTCACAGTGATCGAGGGGGCACCCACTTCGGCGATGGCCTGTTTCACGTCGCCCAGTTTCTCCGGGCGGAGCATCGCGACGACCATCTTGATCTCGCGGTCACCGCCGTCGGTCCGGATGATCTCGTTGCCGCCGTCCGCCATCACGTCGGCGCCGGGGTCGCCGAACTCGGGGTAGGTGTTGACGCCGTGTTCGGCCACGTCGAGGCCTTCACGTTCGTGTTCGGGGGAGACGCGGGCCTGCCCGATCAGCTTGAGGGCGCCGAACACCAGCGCCGTCGCGACGATGGTCCAGCCGCCGATGACCGCGACGCCGGCAATCTGGCCGACGAAGCTCACCGAGTAGCCGGGAATCGCGAACAGCGGGAAGAGCAAGGCACCGAGGACGCCCGCGGAGCCGTGAACCGGGAACACCGCACAGACGTCGTCGATCTTGAGCCGCTTCTCGATGAATTCGAAGACGACGGGCAGCTGCGCGCCGGCGAGACCGCCGATCACGAGGGCACCGACCCACGTGATTGCGTTGGTGTTGCTCGTGATGCCGACGAGACCGGCGAGCATCCCGTTCGCGACGTACAGCGTGTCGACCTTGCCGGTCTTGGCGAGGGCGGCCGTCGCGGCGCCGATGGCGCCCGCCGCCATGCCGAGGGTGGTCGTCAGCGCGACGCGACCGACCGTGTCGCCGAAGGCGCCGAGGGCGACCGAGCCCTCCTCGACGACGAACACCGAGGCCGCCGTGCCGACGTTGAAGCCGTACCAGCCGAAACAGAGGATGAGCGTCCCCAGCACCGCGAAGGTGAGCGAGTGGCCGGGGATGATGTTGACCGAGCCGTCCTCGTTGTAGCGGTCCATCCGGGGACCGAGGACCCACGCGGCCGTGAGGCCGGCGATGCCGCCCATGCCGTGGACGATCATGCCGCCCGCGAAGTCCTGGAAGCCGGGGCCGATGTCGTTCAGGAAGCCGCCGGCCCAGGTGAGACCGGTGACGACCGGGTAGATGACCGCGGCCAGCAGGATGGTGTACGTGACGTACGCGCGGAGTTTCGCGCGACCGGCCACGGCCCCGCTGACGATGGTCGCCGCCGTCATGGCGAACACCGCGCCGAAGAGCCAGCCGATCCACGCGTCGGAGCCGCCGGCGATGTAGCCGAACGGGTTCGCGCCCCCGCCGACGATGCTCGAGACGCCCGCGCCCACCAGGAAGTAGATGATGACGCCGACGCTCCAGGTCAGCATGTTCTTGGTCAACTGGTTCGCCACGTTCTTCGAGCGTACCTGCCCCGCCTCCAGCATGGCGAAGCCGGCGTGCATGAAGAAGATCAGGAAGGTGACCGTGAGCACCCAGACGTTGTTCACACCGGAGGCGAGCGCCGCCGGATCGATCTGGAGCGGCGTCAGCATACGCTCACCTCTGGACGGGACGATTCGGGGTTGGTGCTTGGACAGACGTTTGTGTTTTGTATCGCTTGCTGCATGTTCGTTCTCCGTGTTGCGATAGAACGTACTGTTACGACATAGTATAAGGATTAGCGTTTACAAATGTCTGAATAACGCCGCTACCGTGGATGTTCGTCCGATTTAATAGTAGATAAGAGTTGTATAAGGTCGTAAGTTAGCCAGTCTCTCGGACTTCTTTGCCGAAGAATTGGTCGAATGTAGTGATAGAAAAATTATATTTCTCTCGGTGTGCCGCGCCATCCCGCGGGGATCAGCGGTCGGGCGCGATCCGTTCCGCGAAGTACGTCACGATCACGTCGGCCCCGGCGCGTTTGAGCGCGAGCAAGGACTCCCGCGCCACCGCGTCCAGGTCGAGCCACCCCTTCTCCGCCGCGGCGTGGAGCATCGCGTACTCGCCGCTGACGTTGTAGGCCGCGACGGGACGGTCGAACTCCCGGCGGACGGCGCTCACCACGTCGAGGTAGGGGAGGCCGGGTTTGATCATCAGCACGTCCGCGCCCTGCTCGACGTCGAGGCGAACCTCCCGAAGCGCCTCCCGGCCGTTCGCGGGGTCCATCTGGTAGTGGCGTCGGTCGCCGAAAGCGGGCGCGCCGTCGGCGGCGTCACGGAACGGGCCGTAAAACGCGCTCTCGTACTTGGCGGCGTAGGACATGATCGCCACGTCCGCGAAGCCGGCGTCGTCGAGGGCCGTCCGAATCCGTCCGACCATCCCGTCGGTCATGCTCGAGGGGGCGACCATGTCTGCGCCCGCCTCGGCCTGCGAGACCGCGGTCTGCGCGAGGAGGTCGAGGGTCGCGTCGTTGTCGACGGTCAGCGTCGGATCCTCGCGGGCGTTCGGTTCCAGGGCGCCGCAGTGGCCGTGGTCGGTGTACTCACAGAGACAGACGTCGGTGATGACCGTCGCGTCCGTCTCGGCGGTGACCGCGCGGGTCGCCCGCTGGACGACGCCGTCCTCGGCCCACGCCCGCGACCCCTCGGCGTCTTTCGACTCCGGGATTCCGAAGAGCATGACGGCCTCGACGCCCGTCGCCAGCACCTCCTCGACGCGGGCGACCGCCTCGGCGACGGGGACGCGTTCGTGCCCGGGCATCGATTCGATGGGCACCCGTTCGTCGGTCGTCGCGTCGACGAAGACGGGGGCGATCAGATCCGTCGCCCGGAGTTCGGTTTCGCTGACCAGCGAACGCACGCCGTCGCGGCGGAGCCGGCGCGGGCGGTCGGTGTTCATACCGCACGCCTCGTCGGGGACGCCCAAAACCCCGTCGTTCCGGCCGATGAGTAACCGCTATAATCCTCCGTGGCCCACCGCGAACCGTGCTCTCCCCGCTCCAGGTCTCGCAGTTGCCCGACACCCTCCGAGACCTGCTGGCCGCGGACTACGGCCTCCTCGTCCTGTTCGGCGTGTTCGTCCTCGAAGGGGCGATGTTGCTGTACGTCGTCCCGAGCGAACTCGTGGTGCCGGGCGCGCTGGCCCTCCTCGGGGGGTCCGTCGAGACGGCCATCCTCGTCGTCGCCGTCGCCGTCGCCGGCGCGACGGTCGGCCAGTTCGCGCTGTTCACGGTCGCCAAACGCGCCGGCCGGGAGCGGCTGCTCCGGTCGCGGTGGTTCCGGATCAGCGACGACGCCCTCGACCGGTTCGAGGGCTGGTTCGACCGCTGGGGACCGGTCGTCGTCCCCGTGAGCAACACGCTCCTGTTCACCCGCGGGATGGTGACGGTGCCCGCCGGCCTCGCGGGGATGGACGACCGCCGGTTCGTGCTCCTGTCGGCGCTCGGCACGCTCTCGTTCGAGTCGATTCTCGCGGCGCTGTTTCTCTGGTTCGGAACCGTGCTGTGATCCGCAGGAATAGGCTACGATCCGGGGACGTGGACGGGGTGAGCGGGGACCGAAAGAGAACTACTCGGTGCGGTCGATATCGATCTTCTCGCGCAGGGCGGCGAGATCGTCGGATTCCGCGAGCTCCTCCAGCCGCTCGCGGAAGTGGCTCTCGCAGAGGCCGACGCGAATGCCTTCCTTCTCCGCGGCGTAGGCGGCCTCGCGATCACAGTAGTGACACTTCATACGACCTCTTGGTGCTCCCTCCGGTTTAACCCTGCGCATCCGGCAGGCGTGACGCCATACGCGCGTATTCGTCCGCGTCGAGACCGGCGAGCCCGAGCCGGCCGTCGTGGGCGTCGCTCCCCCCGGTCGCCAGCAGGTCGTGACGCTCGATCACCGCGTCGAGTTGCGCCTCGTCGACCGGGCGCCCGTACGGGTAGTACCGTTCGATCCCGTCGAGATGGGGTGCGAGGTCGAGCGCCGCCTCGGAGTCGGCGTACCGGAACGGGTGCGCGAGCGAGACGACCGCCGCCGCGTCGGCGAGGAGGTCGAGGCCTCGTTCGACGCTCGGCACCGACCGCGAGACGTAACAGGGGCCGTCGTCGCCGATGAACCGCTCGAACGCGCCCGCGTAGTCGCAGTCGGCGTCGCTGGCGTCGACGGCGCGGGCGACGTGGGGCCGCCCGACGCCGGCTTCGAACGTCACGTCGAGCGACACGTCGAGTCGGTCCTCGACCCGCTCGGCCATGCGCCGGGCGCGCTCGATCCGGTCGGTCTGGAGGCGATCCAGCTCCGCCCGGAGCGCCGGCGTCTCCCTGACGCCGTAGCCCAACAGATCGATCCGCCCCGTCGCCGTCTCCACCTGTAGCTCGATCCCGTGGATCACCGTCACGTCGTCGCGTGTCGTCACCGGCGCGTCGAGGTCGGGATGGAGGCGGTCGTGATCGGTCACGGCGACGACGTCGACCCCGGCGCGTCGCGCCGCCGCCGGGAGTTCGGGAACGGTCAGCCGACCGTCGGAAGCCGTCGTGTGTACGTGCAGGTCGGCGACCACGTCCATACGCCACCGTCGCCACCCCCGCCGATATGCCTTGTGCCCGTGTGAACGATCCTCAATTAAGGATAATTAAAGACTACCTGCTGTTTTAGGTTGTACATGGAAAACCATTATAGTTATCGACCGTGTTGGACCTGTTGATGAAGTTCAACGGCACTGGCGAGATGATCGACGCCCTGGAATTCCCGATCACCACCGACGAGATCATCGCCGACCACGGCGAGCACGAACTCGAACTGCAGCGTGGGACCGAGCGAGTCGGCGAGGTCCTCGAACGCCTCGGCACCGAGGAGTTCGAAGGTCCCGAGGACGTGCGGCTCTCCGTTCGCTCCGCGGTCGGTCACAAGGCCATCGGCCGGCGCTTCTACAGCGACCGCGACCCGACGGCCCTCGGCGAGAGCGGCCCGACGCCCCTGTCGCTCTAATCCAGCACCGAATCTAGTTCTAGCGGCACCGAACCCTTCGTGTAGCCAGCGACGCGGCCGTCCGGCCGCATCCGGTAGACGACCGCCGGCCGGTGGCCCACCTCCGGGCGGGCGTCCCTGACCGCGTACCAGTCGTCGTCCGGGAACGACGAACAGTCGACGAACAGCACGACCCCGCCCGCGTGGGCGGCGAGCTGGCCGTCCGTCTTCGTCTTCGCCGTGTCGCGCACGGCGGCGACGGGGGTTCCCGCCGACCGGCGATTCGGCGGCAGCGGACGCGTCACCTCCACCAACGGCTGTTGGCCGTCCGGCGCCTGCGCCTGGAAGTCGATGGAGTGGCCCGTCGTCACCTCGATTTCGGGTTCCACGTCGTAGCCGGCGTCGACGAGGAGCTTCGCGGTGTGGAACTCGCCCATCGTCGCCGCCATCCGCGTCAGATCAAGCTGTTCCGAGGTGCCGAGTTTCCCCGCCATCGTCTCCCGGTAGTCGTCGAGGACACCCGTCGAGAGGAAGGACTCGTAGAATTCGAGCGCGTCGTCGCGGCTCGCGTCCGGGAACCCGCCCGCGTGGTCGTCGAAGAAGTCGCGGGTCGTCCACCGGCCGTCCTTCGAGAGGAAGACGGGGAGGAAGAACCACGACAGGTACGGATAGTCCGCCAACCACGGCGACTGCTCGTGGAGTTCGGCGCGGAGTTCGCGCTCGGCCCACTCCGCGACGGGAGTGGGCACCTCCTCGAAGCCGTACTTGTCGGTGCGCCAGAGGCTCGACGGCGTCTCGGTGTTGCCCAGCCAGTACGCTTCGTCGTCGGTCCAGCAGAAGAGCGCGGTGTCGCCGTTGTCGACGTCGAACCGCCGGGCGTCGTACCCCTCGGGCGGTTTGAACCACGGGCGATTCCACGTCGCGCCGAGGTTGGCGTCGAGCGGGTCGAACACCTCGGCGCGGACGCGGCCCTCGGTCCAGCGCCCGGGGGCGTGTCGAAAACGGAGCGGTCGTGCCACGTCGGCTGTAGACGCCCGGCCGATTTACGCCTTCCGTGTCGGCGTCGGCGGTCACACTCCACTCCGCCGCCGATGCCCGTCGGGTCGCGCCGCCGGCCCTGCCTGTGAACTCCCCGAGCAGTCTCCGCGACCGACACGTCTATGCCAGTGGTTGGTGAACGCGCCGAACGGATGAGCGACCGGCGAGAGGCCATCGTCGAGGGATCGATTCCGCGGACGCTCGTGGGTCTCGCCCTCCCGCTCGTCGCCCAGAACGTCGTCCGCGTCGCCCAGCAGGTGATCGACACCTTCTGGCTCGGCCGCCTCGGCGAGACGGCCGTCGCCGCCGTCGGCCTCACCATCCCCGTCCTCGGCGTCTGTTTCGCCCTCCTCGTCACGCCCTTCGTGGGCACGCAGATTCTCGTCTCCCAGCGCGTCGGCGCCGACGACGACGCCGGCGCCCACCGGATGGTCGTCCACGGCTTCGTCCTCGCCCTCCTCGTCGGCGCCCTCGTCGGCGGCGCCGTCTTCCTCGGCGCCGGCCCCGTCGTCCGCCTCGTCGGTGCCGGCCCCGACGTGGCCCCGCTCGCCGCCCTCTATCTCGCCGTCGTCGCCCTCGGCCTCCCGCTCGCCGGCGCGAGCGATGCCGTCGAAGCCGGCTTCGTCGGCCGCGGCGACTCCCGGGCCTCCCTCTGGATCAACGTCGCCACCGTCGCCGTCAACGTCGTCCTCGACCCCTTCCTCATCTTCGGCTGGTGGGTCTTCCCCCGGCTGGGCGTCCGCGGCGCGGCGCTCGCGACGGTCGGCGGCTACGCCGCCGGGCTCTGCCTCGCGCTCGCGCTCGCGCTCGGCCCGCGTATGAACCTCGCGCGCCGGCATCTCACGCTCACCGCCGCCGACTTCCGCGACCTGCTCTCGGTCGGCGCCCCGATCACGGGCCGACAGGTCGTCAGTCAGAGCGTCCGCGTCCTCCTCGTCGGCGTCGTCGCCCTCGCCGGCGGCGCGGCCGGCCTCGCCGCCTACACCATCGGCGCCCGCGTCGCCAGCGTCGCCGTCCTCCCCTCGCGCGGCCTCGGGCAGGCGGCCCAGAGCATGGTCGGACAGAACGTCGGCGCCGACCGGCCGGATCGCGCCCGGCGGACCACCCGCGTCGGCGTCGCCGTCGCCGCCGGCGCCCTCGCCGTCCTCGGCGCCGTCCAGTGGCTCGTGCCCGTCCCCGTCGCCCGCGTCTTCGTCCCCTCCCTCGCCGGCGACGGCCTCGCGCTCACCGTCCAGTACCTCACCATCCTCGCCTACGGCTACCCCGCCATCGGCGTCGTCGACGCCCTGCTCGCGGGCTTCAACGGCGCGAGCCGCACCCGGACGAGCTTCGTCGCCGACCTGCTGAAATACTGGACGGTGCGCCTCCCCGTCGCCGCCCTCGCGCTCCCCGCGACGGCGTCGGTGTCCCTGCTCGGCGTGACCGTCGCCCCGGGCCTCGACCTGGGGATGCCCGCCGTCTTCTGGGCGGTCACGGGGTCGAACGTCGTCGCCGCGGTCGGCGTGGGGGCGTACTACGCGTACGCGGTTCGTGGTGGCCTGTTCGTCGACGCGGCGGCGGACGTGGCGACGGCGGCGGACGAGAGCGAGGCGGCCGCCGAACCCACCGACTGACGGCCGTGTCGCTCCCGACGGAAACGCCTTTGACGCCCCGGTCCCCGGACTCACCTATGCTTCTGTCCGGCGCCCACGGTCGCGTTCGTGCGCGCTCCCCACCTTCGGAGGTGCTGACCGCGTGAAGGTCGCCGACGCCGTCCCGGAGTTCGCCGACGCCTTCGACTTCGACGAGTTCAACGCGATGCAACGGGAAGCCCTCCCGGTCCTCGTCGAGACGGATCACAACGTCGTCGCGTCGGCGCCGACGGCGAGCGGCAAGACCGCCCTCGCCGAACTCGCCATCTGCAAGACGCTTCGCGACGGGGGGACCGCGCTCTTTATCGCGCCCATGCGCGCCCTCACCAACGAGAAGGAGAGCGAGTGGGAGCGCTTCGAGGACCTCGGCTACTCCGTCTACGTCGTCACCGGCGAGCGCGACCTGAACCCGCGGCGCGCCCGCCACGCCGACGTACTCGTCATGACGCCCGAGAAGGTGGACTCGGCCACCCGCAAACACGACTCCCGGCGCTACGACTTCGTGACCGACGTGGACTGCGTGGTGATCGACGAGGTCCACCTCCTCGACTCCGAGCGCCGCGGCGGCGTCCTCGAAGTCACCGTCTCCCGCCTCCGCCGCCTCTGTGACCCCCGATTCGTCGCGCTCTCGGCGACCATGCCGAACGTCGAGGACGTGGCGGCGTGGCTCGACGCCCCGCCCGAGGCCACCTTCGCCTTCGACGACGAGTACCGCCCGGTCGACCTCCAGACGGGCGTCAAGACCTACACTCACGGCGAGAACTCCTTCGCCGACAAGTACCGCCGGCTCTACCGCGCGCTCGACCTCGCCGAACCCCACGTCCGCGAGGACGGGCAGGCGCTCGTCTTCGTCGCCTCCCGGCAGGACGCCGTCAGCGCCGCTGCCAAGACCCGGGACGAACTCGCCGAACGCGACGTACCCGTCGGCGCCCGCGGCGACTACGACTTCCACACCGACGCGAAGGAGCTGAGCGACGACCGCCTCCACAAGGCCGTCCTCGACGGCGTCGCCTTCCACCACGCCGGTCTCTCGAAAGCGGACCGCGACCGGATCGAGCAGTGGTTCAAGGAGGGGAAGATATCCATCCTCTTCTCGACGTCGACGCTCGCGTGGGGGGTCAACCTCCCCGCCCGCTGTGTGATCGTCCGCGACACAAAGTACCACGACCCGTTGGAAGGTGAAGTGGACATCAGCCCCCTCGACCTCCTGCAGATGCTCGGCCGCGCCGGGCGGCCGGGGTACGACGACGTGGGCTACGGCTGGGTCGTCTGTGACCGCTCCGACGCCGACCGCTACCGTCGCCTCCTGCGTGAGGGCACGGAGATAGAGTCCCACCTCGCGGCCGATCTGGACGCCCACCTCAACGCCGAAATCGCGATGGGGACCATCGACGACCTCGACGACGTGCTCTCGTGGCTCGAGACGACCTACTACTACGTCCGCGCGGCCTCCGAACCCGCGGCCTACGACTTCGACGGCCTCCGCGACCGGGTGCGCGACACGCTCGACTCGCTGGTCTCGCGGGGCTTCGTCGAGATGGGGTCGGACCTCGCCATCGAGTCGACGGCGCTCGGCCGCCTCGCCTCGAAGTACTACCTCCGGCTCTCGACCGCCGAGGCGTTTCACGCCCTCGCGGACCGTGACCGCATCGACGCCGACGCCATCCTCGAAACCGTCGCCGCGGCGGCGGAGTTCGACTCCGTCTCCGCGCGGCAGTCGGAGGCGGACGCCGTCGACGCCGTGTTAGGTAGCGAGGCTGACCATCTCGACGACGGCGGCCGCAAAGTCCTCGCCATCCTCCGCGCCTCGACCAGCGACTCCGTGCCCGCCGACCTGCGGAGCGACGCGTGGATCATCCGCCGGAACGCCCTCCGCCTCCTCGCCGCGCTTCGGGAGTTCCTCGCCCGCTTTGCCGGCCCCCGGGCCGCCAACCTCGCCAGGCGGCTGGAGGCCCGGGTCGAACACGGCGTCAGCCGCGACGCCGTCTCCCTGACCGCCGTCGACGGGGTCGGCGCCGGCCGCGCCCGCAACCTCGCCGCCGGCGGCCTCTCGCGTCCCGCCGACATCGTCGACGCAGGCGCCGACGAACTCGAACGCGCCGGTCTCGCCGCGGGCGTCGCCGAACGCGTCGTGAACGCGGCCGCCGACTTCCCCGCCATCTCGGTCGACTGGGGTGACGTGCCCGACTCGGTGGCCGCCGGCGACAGCGAGATGTGCGAGGTCCGGGTGCGGAACGCCGGCGGCGGCGCCCGCGTCGGCGTCCGCGTCACCGTCAACGGCGTCGAGATGCACGCGAAGGAGACCTACCTCTCGGACGTGACGACGGTGCCGGTCGGGGTGTTCGGGGCGGACGCCGATGAACTCGACTTCCGGGTCGAGGTGGCCTTCGTGGAACTGCCGATTCGGCCGTTCGTGGCGGAGCGGACGGTCCGGGTGGTGTGAGTGGTCGGCCGGCGACGCGTCCGGTCGTCCGTGCCTGTGTCGTCGGTCACGAGACTAGGCCTTCGTGTTTAGTTAACGATGAAGAGTGAGGCGAGTGAATTTCTTGGTGCTCTATGCCAGAAATCACACGCCTCAGCGGGAATAGGGACTGGATTGATTTGGATTTTGTGGAGCGAGAGCGGACCGTGCAAACAATTAACACACTGGCTCCCCTCCCCTCCGTACTCCACGCTTCGGGGACTCCATGAGAGGCGATGGCTCGCGATTCGTCGTCTACGTCGCCCTGTTCGTCCTCGTGATCGGGCAGGTGAGCGGGGCCGGCGTCACGGTCGTTCGTGGCGAGAGCGGTGCCGCGACCGTCAGCGACGGTGGCACCTACTTCGTCGGGCAGACCCTGTCCACGGATCGGTACGATTCGGGCGATAGCGTCGACCTCGAACGCACCAATGGGAGCCTCGTGACGGCCGTTCGCGTCGCCGACGACGGGACGGTGACGCTCGATACGGGGCGATTCTCCTCCGGTGGGTACGAACTCACCAGCCCGTCGGGACCGACCATCTCGTTCGACCTCGTTCGCCAGACGTACTCGGTCGATCCGAACCGCAGTACCGTTTCCACCGCCGACGCGACCCTCGACATCGCGGTGCGGTCGAACCGGGGGAACTACACCCATGCCGTCCGATCACCGGACTTCGATGGATCGACGCTCCGAACGTTTTTCGGCGGCGCCGGAACCGTCGCTTCCGACGGTGACACGCTCCTGCTGTCGGGTGGCGCCCGACAGTCCCTGTCGATGAACCTCACCGGCGTCGAGCCGGGAAGGTACCGCTTCGTCTTCGCCGTCGCCGACGCCGACGCGAGCGAGCACATCACCGTCTCCGTCGACGACTCTGGCCCCGGTCAGATCACACTCGTGCCGCGAATCGTCCAGACCGAGGTCGGCGACGTCGCGACGGTGACCCTCCGCTTCCAGGGCACGGACACCGCACGGCTGACGGTCGGCTCGGCGGCGCTCAACTGGCGGGTCGCCCTGACCGTCAGGGACGCCGACGGCGACGGTTCGGTCGCCATCCGGGTCGATACGGCCAACGCCCGCCAGCCGGGGACGGTGTTCACCGCGACCGGCGCCGACACCGCCTCGAACGTTACCGTGACACACGGTACTCAGTTCACCGACCCCGACCGCCGCATCGCCGCGAATCCGTATCCGCTCTCCGTCGCGACGGGCGGCAGGGAGACTGACGTCGGGACCTTGTCGTTGCGTCCCGCGACCGGCGTCACCAGCATCTGCAACCGGAACGCCGGCTCACTGGTCGATGCGTACGACGACAACGCGGACGCCGTTCCGGGGTTCCTGGCTGGTACCGTCACCGAGACGACGATCCACGGCATCGTGACCGACGCCGGTCAGCGCGATTACACGATTATCACCGATTCCGATCGATCGGTGTCCGCGTTCCGCGCCGGTTCCCCGGACAACGCCACCGTCGAAGTCGAAACCGACTGCGCCACGGTCCGGACGATAGCCGATGCCGAAAACAAGCGCGACGCCGTCGGCACGGCGTACGACGACGGCGACATCGCAATCCGTGGGGTCGGTCCGATCGACACGATTCTCGTCGAGGTGCTGAAACTCGGCGTTCGGATCGGCGATCTGTTCGGCCTCGTGTGACGGTACGGGGTAGTCGTGCCGACCGGTTCTCCACCGACGCTGGGCCGCCGAGGAACTCGATTTCCCCGGGTTGGAGGTGACGCTTCCGGCGTTGCCGGGTCGGTCGTCCGTGGACGAGCGGACGGTACGGGTGGCCTACGGGGTCATTCGGCTTTCGGCAGCTCGACGACGAACGCCGCGCCGCCGGCGTCGCTGTCCTCGACGCCGACCTCGCCTCCGTAGCTCTCGACGAGCGTGTCCACCAGATACAGGCCGATCCCGGTTCCTTGGCTGTCGAGACCCTTCTCCCCCTTGCCGAAGATCGTCTCCCGCTGGGCCTCGGGGACGCCCGGTCCGTTGTCCGCGACCCGAACGACGACGGTGTCGTCGTCTTCCGTCACCGAGAGGTTCACCTGCGGCGTCGCCGCGTCGTTGTGCTGGATCGCGTTCTTCAGGAGGTTCCTGAAGACGGAGCTCAGCATGTCGTTCGCCTCGACCGTGGTCCGTGGAATGCTCGTCTCGGTGCTGACGACCGCCCGCGAGTACGTCGACCGCACCTCGTCGAGCTCGCTCTGGAGAACGGGTCGAAGGTCGACGGGTCGTGACGCCTCGTCGGTCGAGAGCATCACGTCGGCCATCTCCCGGGCTACCTTCGTGAGTCCGACCGCGTGATCGACGGTTTCGCGCACCGTCTCGAAGTGGTCGCCCGTCGACGCGTCGTCACACTCGTCGGCGAGTCGCTCCACGTAGCCGGTTATCACCTGGAGGTCGTTGCGAATGTCGTGACGGAGGACCCGGTTGAGGATGCCGAGGTTATCGCGTTGCTCCTCTAACCGACGCTCGTACTCCTTCCGGGCGGTCACGTCCCGAACCAGCGCGTGCAGGACCGGCTTGCCCTCGTACTCGAACCGGCTGAGCTTCACCTCGGCGGGGAACGTCGTCCCGTCGGTGCGCCGATGTGTCCACTCGAAGAACGCTTCCCCTTCCTCGAAGGCCGTTTCGACGTGTGCCATGGCCGCCGCCTTCGAGTCCGCTCCGTCCGGCTGCTGTGGGGGAGAGAGTTCCCACGGTGCACGACCGACGAAGTCGTCCCCGGAATCGATGCCGAACAACTCGAGCGTTCGCTCGTTGCAGTCGACGAAGCCGTCACGGTCGAGGAGCATGAGCGCGTCGCGGGTGTTCTCGAACAGGCTACGGTATTTCTCCTCGCGTTCCTCGAGTTCGCGCTTTCGTTTCTTCCGCTCAGAAATATCGCGGACGAGCGCGTGTATCGCCGGCTGACCGTCGTATTCGAATCGGCTGAGCTTCACTTCTGACGGGAACTCCTCCCCGTCGTTGCGCTGGTGTGTCCACTCGAAGAACGCTCCCCCCTCCTCGAAGGCCGTCTCGATGCGCTCCAGCGCCGCCACCTTCGAGTCCGTCCCGTTCGGTTGTCGTGGGGGAGAGAGATCCCAGGGCGTGCGCTCCCGGAACTCTTCGACGGTGTCGATTCCGAACAGTTCGAGCGCCCGTTCGTTACAGTCGAGGTAGCCGTCGCGGTCGAACACCATGAGCGCGTCGCGCGTGCCCTCGAAGAGGCTCCGGTATTTCTGCTCCCGTTCCCTGAGCTTCTGCTCACGCTCCTTGCGATCGGTGATGTCCCGAGCGACGGCGACGAACTTTCCGACGTCGCCGTCCTCGTCGATAACCGGCGCGACCGTCTGACTCAGTACGATCTGCTGGCCGTCCGCCCGTTCATCGATCATCTCCGCTTCCCACTGCGCTCCGGAACGGATCGTCCCCCAGAACTCCGCATAGAACTCGTCGTCGTACTCCCCCGACTGGAGGATGCGCGGCGTCTTTCCGACCGCCACCCCCTCGCTGTACCCGGTGATCTCCTCGAAGGCCGGATTGACGTATTCGATCGTTCCCTCGGCGTCGGTGATGTAGATGGCGTGGGCACTCCGCTCGACGGCCGCCTTGAACTGTTGTAACTCGGTTTCCCGGCGCTTGCGTTCCGTGATATCGACGAGATAGCCGAGGAGATGGTCTGTCTCGCCCCCGCTTTCGATCACTCTGGTGTACTCTTTCACCCACCGAACGTCGCCCGACGCCGTCTTCACTCGATACGGGTCCAAGGTGATGCTTTCGACCCCTTCGGCGTCGAGTTCGCTCGCTTCCTCGCCGACCCGTTCCCGGTCTTCCTCGTGGATGAGGTCGGCGTACTCTATCGCTCCCGACCGGAGTTCGTCGGATCTGTATCCGAGCACCTCCTCGACGTTCTCCGAGACGTAGTCGATCGGCCAGCCGTCGGTGTCTTCCCACTTGAAGACGACCGCCGGCCCCTGCTTGAACATGTCCCGCTCCTCCTTCAGCGCCAGTTCGGCGCGCTTCCGGTCGTCGATGTCCTGGTGGATGCCCACCGCCCGCACCGGCTCCCCGTCCTCGTCGCGCTCGACGACCATCCCCATCGTTCGCACCCACTTCCACTCACCGGACTTCGTTTTCAGTCGATGATCGCACCGGTAGTAGGGCGTCCGCCCCGCGACGTGTTCGGCCAACGCCTCGTCGTGTCGGTCCCTGTCCTCCGGATGGACCACGTGCTCCCAGCCACGCATCCGGTCGCCCATCTCGGCTTGCGTGTAGCCGAGCATCTCGGTCAGCAGCTTGTCACGTGAGACTTCGCCAGTCCGCATATCCCAGTCCCAGATGCCGAGGTTCGCCCCCTCCAGCGCCAGTTTCATCCGCTGTTTCGTCGTGACCAGTTCCGCTTCGCGCTCCTTGTGCTCGCTGATGTCGCGGCTGTTCACGAGAATGCTCCCGATCGAGCCGTCGTCGAGCCGAGTCTGCGCGGTCGCTTCGATCCAACACCACGACCCGTCGGCCCGCCGGAGGCGGAGTTCGACCGTCCGTGGTTCGTCGGGATCGGTTCGCACCGCCTCCAGCACGTCCGTAACTGTTTCCCGGTCGTCCGGATGCGTGTATTCGGTCCAGTCGTCTCCGATCACCACCCCTGGATCGTATCCGAGTACCCGTTCCACCGCCCGGTTCACGTACGTCACCGTCCCGTCGGCATCGACGACGGCGACGATATCGGCCGACTCCTCGACGAACTCGCGGTACCGTTCGGATTCCCCCTCCTCTGTCATCGGTGTAGGCTACGAGATTCGGCCGAATATAACACGGGGTTGTCATCGACGCACATTTCTGCTCCATCGGTCCCCGCGTCGCGTTCCCGTCCCTACATCGGAGCCCCCAGTTCCGCCAAGACGGCCCGCAACGCCTCCGGATCGGTCGCGGCGTGGTCGGCCAGCTCGGTTGCCTCGGGGTCGCCGCCGTACGCTATCGTGAGAATTCCGGCCCGCGTCGCCGCCCGGACGCCGTTCGGCGAGTCCTCGACGGCGACACAGTCCGCTGGGTCGGCCCCCACGCGCTCGGCGGCGACGGCGTACACGTCCGGCGCCGGCTTGCCCGGGCCGTCGACGTCTTCGGTGCTCACGACGGCGTCCACGTCGAGGTCGAACCGCTCGACGACGCGGTCGATCCACGCGTGCGGGCTGGAGGAGACGATGGCGATCCGAACTCCCTGTTCCCGCAGATCGGCGAGCAGATCATCGAACCCCGGCAGCAGGTCGGCGCTGTCGTAGAGGTCTGCGGCGGCGGACTCGTACAGATCCAGAAATTCGTCCCGACCCAGCGCTGTCTCGTAGTTGTCGGCGAGGTAGTCGTAGGTCTCGCGGTAGTTGATGCCGCGAATCTCGTCCTGTGCGGGCGGCTCTCCGGCCACCGCCGCGGGCAGGATCACGTCTCGCTCGCGGGCACGCCAGAACTCCTCGGTGTCGACGATCACCCCGTCCATGTCGAAGAGGACCGCGTCCATACGGGCCGACCGCGAGCCATCGCCGAAAGACCTTCGTCCGAGGCTTTTCACCCGGGGACGGGACCACCCCGTGCCATGGCAGACGCCATCCGCGCCTTCGCCGGCGACTGCACCGTCGAGACCGACGACCGCACCCACCGCGGCCGGGTGCTCGTCCTCGTCAAACCCGACCGGACCGTCCTCGTCCACGACGCCGACGGCTACCAGCCAGTCGCGTGGCTCACCCGTGCCGACAGCGTGACCGTCGAGACGGACGACGGGTTCGGCCTCACGGCTCACCTCGACGACCGTCGGCTCCGGGTGACCGGCGACCGCATCCGCCGATCCGTCTACCCGGTCACCGAGGCGGGCGTGCCGGTCGGCACCCACCCCGAGACGGGCGGGCCGCTGGTCCGGACCGGCGGCGCCGTGGTCGACCTCGATGCCGGGACGCGCTACCCGCTCGTCGCCGGCGCGACGGTGCTCGACGCCCGCTGTCCGGACTGCGGACTCCCGACCATGCGCGTCGACCGCGGCGCGACGTTCGAGGTGTGCATCGACCGCGCCTGCGACCCCCTCGACGATGTGGTGCGGGAGCGGTTCGACCGCGCGTGGACCTGTCCCGACTGCGGGAGCGATCTGCGGATCATCCGCCGAAACGGTCGCCTGCTCGCGGGGTGTGACGCCTACCCCGACTGCGAGACGGCCTTCACCGTCCCCGCTGGCGTCGTCGTCGACGACTGTCCATGTGGACTGCCGGTCTTCGAGACGGCGACGGGGCGGCGGTGTCTGGACGGGACCTGTGACCGGTAGCCACCGCAGCGGTTCCGCCGAAACTCTCGGTATCTGCCGATACTGTCGTGCTGAATACCTACACGGACACTCGTTCTCTTTTAACCTGCTCAGTACGGTTCGAGAGAATATCGCAACGGCGGCTCCCGGCGGGGACTCGGGGGCAAGTGGGTCGCCGGAGGCGGAAGGCGAGACGGAGAGCTGGTCAGCAGTCGCAGTCGTCGTCGAGTTCGATATCGAGAGTGATCCGCTTGACCTTGGTCGACTTCACGTTCTCAGCCGGGATGTCGAGACAGTCGAGTAAGCGCTCGGTGGTGTCGTTACACTCGTCATCGTCGGGTTTCGGGTGCTCCCTCGGCGGGGTCTTGAGCGTCGGGTCCACGTCGTATCTCATCCCCCCGACCGGCAGGTCGTCCACGAACGTGAGGACGTCGATCGCCGTCTCCTCTCCCGCCTTCCGGACGTCCTCCGGCGTGAAGTCGTTCCCCTCTTCGAGTTCGAGAACGACCTCGCGGCTGCCCCGGGGACCGAGCGAGAACGACGCTCCACCCGGGTTCCGGAACCGTAGGTGCCACCCACGCTGTCGGAGGAACGCCGGTAGTTCCCGTTCGAGTTCGACGTCGACGGACCGGTCGAAGGGGTTGTTGACCCAGAACCGTCGGTCGGCGAACGACGATGCGAGGTTCGTGGCGCCGCCACCGCCGGCCACCGGCGCGACGTTCCGCTGGGCGATATTGTTGTCGAACGGGACGAGCCGCCAGTGGGGGATAGAGCCGTTTACCGTGTCGGCGTTGCTCGGGTCGCCGTCGGCGGAGACGCTCACGAGGAGACACTCGTGTCCCACCGTCTCCGGCGTCCACTCGAACGGGCCGACGACCGTTTCGCCCCCCGACGAAAGAGAGCCAGCGGAGAGTTCGGCCGTCGTCATCGTCTGCCAGTCGTCCGGCCAGACGAGTCCGGTCGCCGGCTTGCAGTGGTACGCACTGACGGCCGTGTTCTCGGCCGTCCCGGTTCCCCGGTTTTTCACGCGGACGTACATGTAGTTAGACGTGCCGACGACGGGGGTCTGGTGGTCCGTCCCCCCGTCCGGACTCGTCCGGTTCCACATGTCGGTCGTGTTCCAGAAGTTCCGCTGGTACTCGTACTCGCCGTCGCGCCCGTCGTCGACGTAGACGTCCGTCTCCGGCGGCGCTCCCTCGGTACTCACGGGGGTCGGCGCGCCCGGCGGCTGGTACAGCCCCTGCTGTTCGAACCCCCAGCGGACGACCTTGTGGAACGCGCCGCCGGGGTGGCCCTCGAAGTCGGTCGTCCCCTGGTCGGCGTCCATGACCGCCGTCGCGAACACCGCCGGATCGCTCGTGTTCGACGTCATCGACCCGACGGCCCGGACGAGAAGGTACGCGAGGTAACGCGCGGCGAACCGCTGGACGTTCAGCCGGTCGTCGTCGCCCCCGGTCGAGCGGTAGACTCGAAACAGGGTCGTGGCGAGTATCTGCGTGCTCGGGTAGCCCCCGCTGTCGTTCGTTCCGCCCCACGCCCAGCCCGCAGTGACGTCTCGGTCGTGTCGGCGCGTGATCAGCGTGCTCCAGGGGAACGTCCGGAAGCGGTCGGCCACGGGCGTGCCCGGGTCGTTGAGCACGACTGCGAGACTGTCACCGATGCCGTGTGCGAATCCGAACGTCCCCGAACCGATGCTGTTCCGGAGGACCGAGTGGGCGAACTCGTGGACGACGATTCGAACGTCCGCAGCGATGCCCACGTCACAGCCGCTCCGACAGAGCCCGAACGTGAACTTCGTCGTCCCCGACGAACTGCCGAAGTGGAACGCGTTCACGCCACCCCCGACACCCCGGTGGTCGGTAGGAATCGGGAAGGAGGTGCCGCTGAAGAACCCCGACACGTCGAACCCCAGGTCGTCGATCATCCGGTAGAGCGAGTCCAGATAGTAGTACGCGCTCACGGCCGCGAAGTCGTCGGTCGGCGCCGAGGACGAGAAGTCGCCCTCCGGAAGCGGCGCCGTCGGCGGCGCAACCGTCGGCGAGTTCGTGTCCTGGAGGTCGATATACTCCCCCGAGAGCGATTGGTCGTCGCCTGGGTCGGGGGCCGTGAGGCCGGCGAGCGTCACGTCCTCCGTGAGGGGGTCGAGCGTGCCGGCCGGATCACAGCAGTCGATGTCTGGCTGGGGCGTGTCGGTCAGGAAGTCGGCGGGAAAGACGTTCCCGTGTGCAGTCTCGACGAACGCACGCAGGTAGAGCACCGCGCCGGTGACCGGTTCGACGAACGCCCGCCAGTTGATCGGTCCGAGATCGGGGCGGGCGAGCGTGAACAGCACCTCGGTGACGACGTAGTGGGTTCCGTCCTCGATTTCGTCGGGAACCGGCGGGAGCGGGAGGGTGGGCGGTCCCTCGTGGTCGGAGTTGCCCTCGCGCTGTCCGCGCTCGCTCTCCGGGTCGAACCGAAGTTCGGAGTCGTACCGGTAGACGAGCGAGCGCCTGCGGGTGATTTCGGGCCCGCGCTTGGTCTTGAATGCTCCCTCCTCGGACGGGCCAAGGAGGTCCTCGAGGTCGTCCGCGTCAATTGCGTCGGCGGTGTAGTCCGCCCGCTCGAACGCGCCGATGACCTCCGGTTTCTCCTCGTCAGGTGTGACGACTCGGATGTCGTAGTGTACCGTGCTCTGGGAACTGGTGGTCCGGAGGTCGTCGTCGTGCATCCGGACGCTGAGCTCCGCCTCCCACACCGGGAGCCCTAGGTGGGTCTGTTGGTACGTGACGGTGGTCGTCTCCATGACGCCTCGCTCTTCGGCGAACCTGAGGCGCGTTCCCTCGTCGGTGGGCTCCGTCGATGAATTCCGCGGGAGTGGCTGATCGAGGTCGACCAGCCAGCCGGGGTCGATGTCGTAGATCTCGGCAACGTCTCGAACGTACTGCCCGGCGAGCGATCGGGGTGTCGGTGCCGTCAATCCCGCGTCGGTCTCGGTGTACGGTTGCTGTAAGTGCCGCAGACTACGCGCGATTCCCTCCTGATCCCGCCGTACTTCCACATCGGGGGTGATCTCGAAAGTCATCTTCTTATTCTTCGCTAGCTATTATCATTCAATTCACATATAATCACGGGGGAGTGCAGGCCAGACTGCCGAACGCCAAGCGGCCGGGTTCGAAGCACCGGGTGTCACGAGGCCACCGGAGGCGAGATCGCCGGTAAAAGACCACGCACGACCGTACGAAACGGCCGCTCTCGTACGAGCGCTCGTCTCACTCGAACGTCCTCTGATCGGCGGACGAGAGTCACGCACACGGACCGTCTCCCGACGAATTCATCGTGGACGTGGGGACGGGCCATCCCGTCGTGGCACAGTTCGGTAGCACCGTCGAAACCTATCACTACTTGCGGGTTTCGACGAAGCCACCGCAGACCCTTTACCGCCGCCCCGCCCCCACTCGGGTATGCAAGGGACGTTCGAGGGCGGCACCGTTCGGGTCGGCGGCGACGCCCGCCAGCGCTTCTACGACGCGCGGGGGTACGGCCGGCCACTCGACGGCAACCGGATCGAACTCGCGCCCGTCGAGGCCGCCCACCTCCTCTTTCGGGGTGACCTCGACGGCGTCGTCGGTCCCGACGGCGAGACGATGGCCTTCCGGGCCTTCCTCACCGCCGCCGACGCCGTCCTCACCTTCGTCGTCTACAAGGACCTCCGCGACCGGGGCTTCTACCTCTCGCCCACCCGCGAGGGATGGGTCGACGACCCCGCGGGCGCGGACCTCGTGGTCTACCCCCGCGGGAAGGGGCCGGCCGACGACGAGGTGGCCCATCGGGTCCGCGTCGCCGGCGAACGCGAGGAGATTCCCGCCGCCGACCTCGGGGACGTGGTCCTCGCCGTCGTCGACGAGGAGGGGGAACTCACGTACTTCGAGACGGAACGGATCGGGGCGGCGGGCGACGCCGACGCCGAGATCGACCGGTACGATCCCCCCACCGACCTCGACGCCGCTCTCCTCGCCGACCGGGCGGTCGTGTGGGACCCCCCGGCCGACCTCCACGACCGCGGGTTCTACGGTCAGCGCCTCCACGGCCGAAACGCCGAGTCCGGGCCGCTCCAGCTCTCGCTCGTGGAGGCGGCGTATCTCGCTCGCCGCGGCGCGCTCGGCCTGCCCGAACCCCGCGTGGTCGAGCGCGGCCGGCAGGTGGAGGGGGAGCGCTTCGACCGCCGGCTGCGCGCCTACGCGGCGCTCCGGGCGGCGGGGAGCGTCCCCAAGAGCGGGTTCAAATTCGGCGCCGACTTCCGCACCTACGACGGCTTCACGACGGTCTCGGAGATGGACCACTCCACCCGCCTGATCCGCGTCGTCTCGCCCGCGCATACGTTCCTCCCCCGCGACCTCTCGCTCGACGTGCGGCTGGCGGGCGGGGTCCGGAAACGAATGGTTTTTGCGCTGACCGACGTGAACGAGGGGATAGACTGGCTCTCGGTCGCCCGACTCACGCCCTAACATGACACGAGACACTCCCGAGGACGCCGAGGACACGCAGGACGACCACCCCGTCGCCGACGGCGGAAGCGACGCCGACACCGCCGCCGGCGCCGACGACGTGGCGCTCGATCCGTGGGGCTCCTCGACCGTCTCCGACTACCGCAAGCTGTTCGACGAGTTCGGCATCGAGGCCTTCGACGAGGCGCTCGACGAAGTGCCGAACCCACACTACCTGATGCGCCGGGGCGTCATCTTCGGCCACCGCGACTACCGTCCCGTGGCCCGGGCGCTCCGCGAGGGCGAGGACGCCGCCGTCCTCTCCGGATTCATGCCCACCGGCGACCCCCACATCGGCCACAAACTCGTCTTCGACGAGATCATCTGGCACCAGCAGGAGGGCGCCGACGCCTACGGGTTGATCGCCGATCTGGAGGCCCACAGCGCCCGCGGCCTCTCGTGGGACGAAATCGACGAACACGCCCGCGACTACCTGCTCTCCCTGCTCGCGCTGGGATTCGACCCCGAGGAGGGCGAACTCTACCGGCAGTCGACCAACCGCGAGGTACAGGACCTCGCGTTCGAGCTGGGATCGAACGCTCGCTTCGCGGAGTTCGAGGGCATCTACGGCTTCGACGGCGAAACCTCCGTCTCCCACATGCAGTCCGTCGTCACCCAGATGGCGGACATCCTCTACCCCCAGCTGGAGGAACCGAAGCCGACGGTCATCCCCGTCGGGCCGGATCAGGACCCGCACATGCGTCTCGCGCGCGACGTGGCCGCACGGATGCGCTACTTCAAGGTCACCGAGGCGTACGCGAGCTTCGAGGCCGACGCCGCGGAGCGCGACCACCTCGCGGCCGCCTACGCGGCGCTGGAGGACGATTCGGACACCGTGCGTTGCGAGGACGCCGCCGACTGGCTCGACGCCGAGATGGCGCCCGACGCCGTCCGCGACGCCGCCATCGAGAAGCTCCGCGCCGCGGGGAAGGAGCCGCTCCGCCCCCGCGTTCGGTTCCTCGACCGCAACGCCACCGACGAGGCCTTCGACGCCCTGATCGACGCCGTGCCGGGCGAGAAGCGTCGCTACGACGAGCACATCGACGCCTTCGAGATGGACCGCGAGGCTGCGGAGGAGTTGGCCCGCGAGGTAGAAGTCGACCACGGCGGCTACGGCTTCCTCCCGCCCTCTTCCATCTACCACCGGTTCATGACCGGGCTGACGGGCGGGAAGATGTCGTCGTCGATTCCGGCCTCTCACATCTCCCTGCTCGACGACCCCGAGGACGGCTACGACAAGGTGAAGTCGGCGACGACGGGCGGGCGCGAGACGGCCGAGAAACAGCGGGAGTTGGGGGGAAAGGCCGACGAGTGTCCAGTCTACGAACTCTACGCCTACCTCCTCGCCGGCGACGACGACGAGTTCGCGACCGAGGTGTACGAGGAGTGTGTCGGCGGCGAACGGCTCTGTGGCGGCTGTAAGGAACAGGCGGCCGAACTCATGCGCGACTTTCTGGAAGACCACCAGGAGAAGCGCGCGGAGATGGAGGCCGTCCTCGACGATCTGGACATCGATCTGGATTCGGATCGGCGGGGCGTCCCCGGCGACGGACATTAGGGTGGGGAACGCTTTTGCCTCGCGCTCCGCATCGTCGAAGTATGGCGCCCGATCCCGCCACGACCGAGTCGTTCGCTCGCGAAGCGACCGCCGTCGGGTTCGGGTTCTTTTTCGCGGTCTGATCGCGGTCGGCGGACTCCGCCCGCGGTGGGCGGACGAAATCGACCCGTTCGGCCGGCCACGCGGCGGCCGTGTGGCCTTCGGAACTGCTAACTGACCGGCTTGGGTGAACGTGGACAAGAGAACATGCGACTCCCGGAATCACAGGTCGCGGTGTTGGAAGCCGCGAGCGCGACGGACGAACGGACCATCGAACAGTTGAGCGAGGCGACGGGGCTGAAACCGGAGACGGTGACCGGCGCCGCCTTCGACCTCGAAGACGCGGGGCTGGTGACGGTCGCCACCGCGGAGGCGGTGTCTCACGCCCTCACGGCCGAAGGCGAGACGTACGCCGACGCGGGGTTGCCCGAGGTGCGCCTCTATCGGGCCGCCGTCGACGCCGGCGCCGACGCCGACCCCGTCCCGATGGGTGAGGTCATCGGCGCGGCGGCTCTCGACGGTCCCAAGGTGGACATCGCCCTCGCCAACTACGCCCGCAAGGGGTACGGCGAGGTGGCGTCGGGGGAGATTCGGGCCGACCCCGAAGCCGACCCCGAGGCCGATAGCGAGGTGGCGGCGCTCGCCGCGCTCGTGGCCGACGAGGCCGTTGCCGACGACGACGCACTCGATCAGCTCGTTCGCCGTGGTCTCGCCGACCGGAACGAGCGGACCGTCCGCTCGGTCACCCTCACCGACGAGGGCGTGACGGCGCTGATGGAGGGCGTCGAGGCGGCGGAGACGGTCGACCGCCTCACTCCCGAGATGCTGACCTCCGGCGAGTGGCGGGACGTGGAGTTCACGCCGTACAACGTCGAGGCGGACGCCCCGGAGCGGCAGGGCGGCAAGGTCCACATCCTCCGACAGACCGCCGAGCGCGTGAAAGACACGCTCGTCGGCATGGGCTTCCGGGAGATGGACGGCCCCCACGCCGACTCGGAGTTCTGGATCAACGACTGCCTGTTCATGCCCCAAGACCACCCGGCGCGCACCCACTGGGACCAGTTCGCCCTCGACGTGGCGCCGATGGCGGACATCCCCGAGGATCTGCTGGAACGCGTCCGCTCGGCCCATCTGGACGGGGTCGGCGATGACGGCGACGGCTACCACTCCCCGTGGACCGAGGAGGTTGCCCGCGAAATCGACCTCCGGGGCCACACCACCTCGCTCTCGATGCGCTACCTCTCGGGGCACGAAATCGGCGACCTCGAACCCCCGGAACGCTTCTTCAGCGTCGAGAAGGTGTACCGAAACGACACGCTCGACCCGACGCATCTCCTCGAATTCTTCCAGATCGAGGGCTGGGTGATGGCCGAGGACCTCTCGGTGCGTGACCTGATGGGCACCTTCGAGGAGTTCTACGAGCAGTTCGGCATCACCGACCTGCAGTTCAAGCCCCACTACAACCCCTACACCGAACCGAGCTTCGAGCTGTTCGGCACCCATCCCGAGACGGGCGAGTTGATCGAAATCGGCAACAGCGGTATGTTTCGCGAGGAAGTCCTCCGCCCCCTCGGCGTCGAGTGTGACGTGATGGCGTGGGGGCTGGCGCTCGAACGACTTCTGATGCTCATGTACGGCTTCGACGACATCCGCGACGTGCACGGGACGCTCTGTGATCTGGACCTCCTGCGGGAAACGGAGGTGCTTCACTGATGCCCGTCGTCGACGTCGACGCCGACGAACTACGGCGGCTGACGGGCCACGAGGAGAAGAGCGACGACGAGTTGATCGACGACCTGTTCGCGCTCGGCCTGGAGTACGAGGGCGAGACCGAGGAGGGCGAACTCCAACTGGAGTTCGGCCCCGACCGGCTGGACCGCCTCTCGGTCGAGGGCGTCGCCCGCTCCCTTCGCTACCAGTACGGCGACGACCGCGGCGTCTACGTCCCCAACACGAACGATCCCGACTGGACCATCGAGGTCGACGAGTCGGTGCCCGACGAGCGGCCGTACGTCACCGGCGCGGTGATCCGCGGGGTCGACCTGGACGACGCCGCCCTCGACTCCCTGATCCAACTGCAGGAGAAACTCCACGCGACGATGGGGCGCAAGCGGGCGAAAGGCGCCATCGGCATCCACGACCTCACGATGCTGAAAGGGGAAGTGCTGAGCGACGACGGGCGGGACGGTCACACCATCACCTACCGCGGCGTCGACCCCGAGGGCGACCGGTTCGTCCCTCTCGACTCGGACGCGGAGATGACGCCCGCACAGGTGCTCACGGACCACCCGACCGGCGAGACGTACGCCCCCATCGTCGAGGAGTACGAGCGCTACCCGGCCATCTACGACGAGATCGGTCTGTTCTCGTTCCCGCCGGTCATCAACGGCCGCCGGACCGAGGTGTCGACCGACTCGCGCGACCTGTTCGTCGAGTTGACGGGGACCGACCAGTGGACCATCGACCGGATGTGCAACGTCATCTGCTACGCCCTCGACGCCCGCGGCGCGACGATAGAGGCGGTCGAGGTGGCCTACCCCGACGGGACGCTTCCGCGTCCCGACTTCGAGGTGGAGACGAAAACCGTCGCCCACGAGCGCATCGAGGGGATGCTCGGCGTCGACCTGGAGGTCGAGGAGACGGTCGACCTGTTCGAGCGGTCGGGACTGGACGCCGACATCGAGGACGGCGACGGTCCGACCGCCTACGAGGTGTCGATCCCCCCCTATCGGACCGACGTCCTCCACCCTCTCGACCTGATCGACGACGTGGGGCGGGCGTACGGCTTCAACGAACTCGACCCGCGGTACCCGGACGTGGCGACCGTCGGCGGGCGACACGACCGCTCGAAACTGGAGGCCGCCGCGCGCACGTCGCTCGTCGGCCTCGGCTTCGAGGACCTGCTCAACTTCCACATGATCTCCGAGAGAGAGAACTACGAGCGGATGGGCGTCGCCCCCGGCACGCCCGTCGTCGGCGGCGCGGACCCGGTGACGATCACCGAACCCTACAGCGAGGACTACACCATGCTCCGGACGTGGGCGCTGCCCTCCCTGCTGATGGTGCTGGAGAACAACACCCACCGGGCGTATCCCCAGGACCTCGCCGAAATCGGGTTGGCCGCGGGCGCGGACGACGACGAGAACACGGGCGTCGCGGAACACCGCACCGTCGCGGCCGTTCTCGCCCGCCACGACGCCACCTACGAGGACGCCAAGTCGCGGCTGGCGTCGCTGTGTGGCGACTTCGACGTCGACCTCGAAACCCCGGCGACCGAGCATCCGACCTTCATCGACGGCCGGGCGGCCGAGGTGGTGATCGACGGCGACACCGTCGGCGTCATCGGCGAGGTCCACCCGCAGGTGCTGGTGGAACACGACCTCGAACTGCCGGTGGCGGCGTTCGAGTTCCGGCTGGACGCGCTGGCGTAAGCGCCCGGTCAGTACGTTTCGATATCGACGCCGAGCCGCTCGAAATCCGTGACGTTTCGCGTGAGCACCGGTTCGTCGACGATTTCGGCGGTCGCGCCGATGATCACGTCGCCGTCGGCGACGGCGTTGCCCTCGTTCGCCAGCTGTCCGGCGAGGCGTCCCGCCTTCCGCATGACCGCCGTATCGGCCGGATGGATGGGTTTCGACGCGAGAACGTTCTCCACCCGGTCGCGCTCGGCCGCCGACTGGGTCGAGCGCGCGACGCCGTACTGTAGTTCGAAGAGCGTCATCGCCGAGAGGCGCTGTTGTACGAGGTTCGCTTCCAACTCGCGTGCCGTCGCCACGGCACCCTCCTCACCGTTCATCAGGTCGATCAGAAACGACGTGTCGAGGAGCACTACGCGCCTCGCATGTCGTCTGCGACCGTCTCCAACTCCCCTCCCCGTCGTTCCCGTCGCTCCTCGACCGCGTCCCGGAGCGCCTCCGCTTCGTCGTCGTCGAGGATGCCCGCGATGTCGAGCAGGGAACGCTCGCCGGCGAGTCGGAGGACCACGTCGGAGAACGTCTCGTCGTCGCGTTTGTGCGCGGCGAGGCGTTCGTAGGCCTCCTCGGAGAGGCGGATGCTCTTCGACATGTGCATACGGTTGTATGCAGCGGTGAAAAACGCTTTCGCCGGAGCGCCGGCGTGTTCGCCGACGCCGGGGAGTCGCTCCCGCGGAGGCCGCCTAACCGAGTCGTTTAACACCAATCCTCCGGTAGCGTCACGCGAGCAATGCCGAGCGGAGAATACGACCCGGAGACGGTCGAACGACAGTGGCAGGAGCGGTGGGTCGAGGAGGATCTGTACGTCTACGGTGACGGCGCGGTAAACCCCGACACCGTCTTCTCCATCGACTCGCCGCCGCCGACCGTCTCGGGGAGCCTCCACTGGGGCCACGTCTACGGCTTCACCCTGCAGGACTTCGTCGCCCGCTACAACCGGATGCAGGGCAAGGACGTGTTCTTCCCGTTCGGTTACGACGACAACGGCATCGCCTCCGAACGGCTCACCGAGGACGAACTCGGGATCCGGCATCAGGACTTCGGCCGCCGGGAGTTCCAGGAGAAATGTCGCGAGGTCTGTGCCCAGTACGAGGCGGAGTTCACCGAGAAGATGCAGAACCTCGGCATCTCCATCGACTGGTCGGAGACGTACCAGACCATCTCGCCCGAGGTGCAGCGGACCTCCCAGCTCTCCTTCGTCGACCTCTACGAACAGGGCCGGGAGTACCGCCAGCGCGCGCCCGCCATCTGGTGTCCGGAGTGTGAGACGGCCATCTCGCAGGTCGAAACCGAGGACGACGAACAGGACAGCCACTTCCACGACATCTCCTTCGAGGTGGTCGAAGAGGACGAGGACCTTCCGGAGACGTTCACCATCTCGACGACCCGGCCCGAACTGCTCCCCGCCTGCGTCTCGGTGTTCGTCCACCCCGACGACGAGGCCAACGAGGACCTCGTCGGCAACCACGCGCGGATCCCCCTGTTCGGCCAGGAGGTGCCCATCATCGAGGACGAACGCGTCGACATGGAGACGGGGTCGGGCGTCGTGATGTGCTGTACCTTCGGCGACCAGACGGACATCGAGTGGTACCAGGCCCACGACCTCGACTTGCGCATCGCCATCGACGAGTCGGGGACGCTGACCGACGTTGCGGGCGAGTACGCGGGACTCGACCGCGACGAGGCCAGCGAGGCCATCGTCGCCGACCTCGACGACGCCGGCGCCCTCCTCGACCGGCGGGCCATCACCCACACCGTCAACGTCCACGAGCGCTGTGGGACGAGCATCGAGTTCCTCGTCACCGAGCAGTGGTACGTCAAACTCCTCGACAAGACCGAGGAGTACCTCGAAGCGGGCCGCCAGATGGACTGGTACCCGGAGAAGATGTTCACGCGGTACAAAAACTGGATCGAGGGGCTCCAGTGGGACTGGGCCATCTCCCGTCAGCGATCCTCGGGCATCCCCTTCCCGGTCTGGTACTGCGCGGAGTGCGACGCGGAAGTCGTCGCCGAGCGCGACCAGCTGCCCGTCGACCCGCTCTCGGACGCCCCGCCGGTCGACGCCTGCCCGGCCTGCGGCCACGACGAGTTCGTCCCCGAGGACGACGTCTTCGACACCTGGGCCACCTCCTCGTTGACGCCGCTGATCAACGCCGGCTGGGACTGGGACGACGAGCGTGCGGAGATGGTGATCGAGCGCCCCGAACTCTACCCGATGAACATGCGCCCGCAGGGCCACGACATCATCTCCTTCTGGCTGTTCCACACCGTCGTCAAGTGCTACGAGCACACGGGCGAGGTGCCCTTCGACAGCGTGATGATCAACGGGATGGTCCTCGACGAGAACCGGGTGAAGATGTCGAAGTCGCTCGGCAACATCGTCTCGCCGGACGAGGTGCTGGAGCAGTACCCCGTCGACGCCGCGCGCTACTGGGCCGCCGGCAGCGCCGTCGGCGACGACCTGCCGTACAAGGAGAAGGGGCTCCGGGCGGGCGAGCGCCTGATGCGGAAGCTCTGGAACGCGTCGAAACTCGTCGACGACCTCACGCCCGCGGAGCGGCTCTCGCGCCCCGACCTCCGCGAAATCGACCGCTGGCTGCTCGCCGAACTCGACGACCGGATCGAAACCGTCACCGACCACTTCGAGCGCCGCGAGTTCTCGAAGGCCCGCGACGAGCTTCGATCCTTCTTCTGGCATACGTTCTGTGACGACTACCTCGAAATCGCGAAACAGCGCCTCCGCGACGGCGAGGACCCGTCTGCGGCGTACACGCTCCAGACCGCCCACCGGCGGTTCTGTACGCTGTTCGCCCCGATTCTCGCCCACGTCACCGAGGAGCTCTGGCGGGACATGTACGGCGACGGGAGCGTCCACACGGCCGACTGGCCCGAACCGCTGGGCGTCGAGGCGGACCTGCCCGCCGGGGAGCGGGCGATGGCCGTCGTCGCCGCGCTCCGGAAGTACAAGACCGACAACCAGCTGTCGATGAACGCCGATGTCGACGCCGTGCGGGTGTACGGCGACGTCTCCGCCTTCGCCGACGACATCCGGCGCGTGATGCACGTCGCCGAACTGGAGTCGGTCGACGAGGAACCGCCGGTCGAATCCGTCGTGACGGGCATCGACCTCGATTACTCCCTCGTCGGTCCCGAGTTCGGCAATCAGGTGTCGGACATCGAGTCCGCCATCGCGCAGGGTGACTACGAGGTCACGGACGGCCGCCTCCACGTCGCGGGCGTCGAACTCGACGCCGAGATGTTCGACATCGAGGAGGAACGGCAGTACGCGGGTGCGGGTGAGATGGTAGAAGCCGGCGATACGGTCGTGATCGTGCGGAACTGAGCGGAGATAGGGTTATCATTTCAGCGAGCGTAGGTGTCTCGTGACACGACACCTCCTCGTTTCGTTCGACGACTCCGAGCTCTCCGACCGAGCGCTGACGTTCGCCTGTTCGGCCTTTCCCGAGGACCGCATCACGGTCATGTACGTCATCGACGCTCGTTCCGACGAGACGGCGGCAGCCGGGTGGGGGAACACGACCGACCAGTACGAGCGATGGGTCGCGTCCCGTCGCGAGTTCGCGGACGAACTTCTCCACCACGCGGAGGCCATCGCCGACGAGCACGGCGTCACACTCGACACCGTCGTCGCCATCGGACGTGTCCGCGACGCCATCGTCGACTACGCCGCCGACCACGATGTGGACCTGGTCGTGATGGGTTTTCATCCCCGTTCGCGACTCTCCGCGTATCTCGCCGGCGAGTTCTCCGACCGCGTCATTCGCTCCTCCGACCTCCCCGTCGCCCTCGTCAAATAATCATGCCACGCACACATCTCGTCGTCGTCAACGACGGCCACAACCTGCACAGCGCGCTCGACTACACCTGCGAGACGTTCCCCGACGACACCATCGTCGGGCTCTACGTCGACACGGCGGACGATGGGCCTCGGTCGATTCGCTGGGACGACTCCGCGACGCCGGCGACGGATTGGATCGACGGTCACCGCGAGGAGGCCCGCCGTCACTTCGACGACGCCCAGGCGGTCGCTGACAAGTACGGGGTTACGCTGGAGACCGTCGCCGCGTTCGGGAAGCTGACCGACGTTATCCGGCAGTACTGCACTCAGCACTCGATCACTACCGTCATCGTCGGCACTGCCGACCGCGACGCGTTCAGTTCCTACGTCGTCGCCGACGACGTGACTCGGATCGCCAACACCGCGCCGGTTCCGGTCGTCGTCGTCTGACTACAGGTCGGCACCGACCGCCTCTTCGACCGAGTCGAAGCCGTCCCGTTCCAACAGGTCGCGGAGGCCGCGGTTGATGTCGCGCGCGAGGCTCGGTCCCTCGTACACCAGCCCCGTGTACAACTGGACGACGCTCGCGCCCGCCCGAATCTTGCGGTAGGCGCCTGCCGCGTCCGTGATGCCCCCGACGCCGACGACGGGGACGTCGGTGCGCTCGGCGATGAACTCGATCGTGCCCGTGGCGCGCTCCTCGATGGGCTTCCCGGAGAGACCACCCCGCTCGGCCTTGTTCGGGTTCCGCAGGCCGGGCGGTCGCTCGATCGTCGTGTTGGTCGCGACGACGCCCGCGAGATCCAGCTCGTCGACGACCGCGAGTGCCTCCTCGATGGCCGGGGCCGCGAGGTCGGGCGAGAGCTTGACCAGGAGGGGGTCGGCACCGGCGTCGACGAGGCCGCCGAGGATGCGTTCGAGCGATTCGCGGTTCTGGAGTTCGCGCAGGCCGGGCGTGTTCGGGCTGGAGACGTTGACGACGAAGTAGTCGCCGGCGTCGGCGACCCTGTCGTAGGTGTAGCGGTAGTCGTCGACGGCCTCGTCGAGTGGCGTCGACTTCGACTTGCCGATGTTGATGCCGACGGGGGCGTCGGGCAGGTCGGCGTCGTCGAGACGGGCGCCGATCCGGTCGGCGCCCTCGTTGTTGAATCCCATCCGGTTGATGAGCGCGCCGTCCTCGGGGAGGCGAAAGAGCCGGGGACGGGGATTGCCGGGCTGTCGTTCGGCGGTGACGCCGCCGACTTCGACGTGCGAGAAGCCGAGGGCGGTGAGGACGCTCGGCAGTTCGGCGTTCTTGTCGAAGCCGGCGGCGACGCCGACGGGGCTGTCGAACTCGAGGCCGAACGCCTCGGTTCGGAGTCGGTCGTCGTCGACGGTGTAGCGAGCGCGCAGTACGTCCTCGATGGGGGTGTGCTGGACGCTCCGGAGGAGTCGATGGGTGGCCCGATGGGCCGTCTCGGCGGGGAGCGCGAACAGCGCCGGTTTCACCAGGTCGTAGGCCTTCATCGGTCGCTCCACCGCGGCCGATGACGCGCCCGGTCGCTCCCGTCGGAATCGCGGGTGGTCATCGAACTCAGAAGTCGTGTTCCACGTCGTCCGGGTCGGCCTTCTGGATGATGATCTTGCCGTCGCGTACCCGGACGAACACCTCGTCGCCAATCTCCATACCAGCCACGGCGAGTTCGTCCTCGTGCAGGTTGACGTGGACGTTGTGGTACTCGCCGTTTTCGTCCTTCGCGCCGCTTGGACTGAGCTTCTTTTTCCGGACCATCGGGGGTGTCTAGCCCTGTTTCGCCCGAGGATACACATAAGGCTGTCTACTGTCGCACGCCCCGTCGAGGACGGCGCTCGGTCCCGGTGCCGCCCCGCGTTTATATACGACCGGCCGCCGGAGGCCTCACTTTGCCGATATATTTATGTTGTGCCATGTGTTCGACCCTCATAGAGGTGCAAAATCATGGTACGCGAGGACGGTAAGCGGAACTTCGTGATGCGCGAGGACGGACAGGAGGACAGCGTGTTCTCGGGGAACATGCCCCGTCAGGCTGCGCTCAAGGCGGCCCGCCGGCTGGATCCGGCGAGTTCGGAGAGCGACGCCGAGGCCAACCCGACGGAAATCCGCCTCCGGGAGAAGGGGACCGACAAGGTTCACATCTTCGACGCGTGGGCGTGGGAGGAGAACGCCCCGGACGACAAACCGGACTGGATGGGCGACCGAATCACGAAAGGGAACGTCTCGAAGAAAGGTATCGAACACATCGAGGAGTGAGCCTCACGCGCGTCGGGTCGCGGCGCGGATAGCGACGGTGCGCTCGTCCGCGAGCCCGGGTGACCGCGCATCCGCGGTCGACCCCGCGACCGCGAGTGCCGACAGGGCTTTGTCCGTCCGTCTACCACGTCCGTCCGCGTGGCCGCTCCCCGGCGGGACCGACCGTACGAGCGAGGGATGACCGACCGGCCTCCAGCCGCGCGATACCGTTCTCTCCGTACTCGCAGTGTGCACACCCGTGTGTAGACGCTCAACGGCGTGTTGGTCCCTCTCTCCCATGGAATCTATTGACGTGGGGACGGCTACTTCGACGGCCTTATTTATGACACCGGTCTCTGTCGTAGTACACGCGTCGTCGGCGTCGATTCGTCCGCCGGACCTGTTTCGGTGGTCACATAATCGACGGCCGGCGGCGGGACGCTTCCGACGCCCTTAAGTAATTAAGGGCGTTCGGTGGTAATGCGAAGGCGGCGAGGGCGACGATGCCCTCGACCCCCGGACTGGAACGCCGACCCGGCGCGACCCACGCCCGATCAACGGGCTTATATGGGTCGCCCGCGTCGGTTCAGGTCCGGACGAGAGATGAGGATTCCCCCCCTGCGGTCCGCCGTAAGACGGAATCTGATGTGAGCCTCGGTGGTTCGGTGACACCCGGTCGATCGGGCGGCCCGAACCACCACCTTGGACCTCAGTGGTCTTTACGACGCGGAAACATTACGTTTCCCGCCACCCCTCACTCCACATGGAGTGAGCCCATTCCGGTTGATCCTGCCGGAGGCCATTGCTATCGGGGTCCGATTTAGCCATGCTAGTTGTACGAGTTCACACTCGTAGCAAATAGCTCCGTAACACGTGGCCAAACTACCCTACAGAGAACGATAACCTCGGGAAACTGAGGCTAATAGTTCATACCCGTCCCATGTTGGAATACAGGGACGTGCAAACGTTCCGACGCTGTAGGACGTGGCTGCGGCCGATTAGGTAGACGGTGGGGTAACGGCCCACCGTGCCGATAATCGGTACGGGTTGTGAGAGCAAGAACCCGGAGACGGAATCTGAGACAAGATTCCGGGCCCTACGGGGCGCAGCAGGCGCGAAACCTTTACACTGCACGCAAGTGCGATAAGGGGACCCCGAGTGCGAGGGCATACAGTCCTCGCTTTTCACCACCGTAAGGTGGTGGTGGAATAAGAGCTGGGCAAGACCGGTGCCAGCCGCCGCGGTAATACCGGCAGCTCGAGTGATGGCCGATCTTATTGGGCCTAAAGCGTCCGTAGCCGGCCACACAAGTCCATCGGGAAATCCGCCAGCCTAACTGGCGGGCGTCCGGTGGAAACTGTGTGGCTTGGGATCGGAAGACCCAACGGGTACGTCTTGGGTAGGAGTGAAATCCTGTAATCCTGGACGGACCACCGATAGCGAAAGCACGTTGGGAAGACGAATCCGACGGTGAGGGACGAAAGCCAGGGTCTCGAACCGGATTAGATACCCGGGTAGTCCTGGCCGTAAACGATGTCTGCTAGGTGTGGCTCCCACTACGAGTGGGTGCTGTGCCGTAGGGAAGCCGCTAAGCAGACCGCCTGGGAAGTACGTCCGCAAGGATGAAACTTAAAGGAATTGGCGGGGGAGCACTACAACCGGAGGAGCCTGCGGTTTAATTGGACTCAACGCCGGACATCTCACCAGCATCGACAACAGCAATGACGATCAGGTTGATGACCTTGTCAGAGCTGTTGAGAGGAGGTGCATGGCCGCCGTCAGCTCGTACCGTGAGGCGTCCTGTTAAGTCAGGCAACGAGCGAGACCCGCACTCCTAATTGCCAGCACCGGCTTCGGCCGGGTGGGTACATTAGGAGGACTGCCGTGGCTAACACGGAGGAAGGAACGGGCAACGGTAGGTCAGTATGCCCCGAATGTGCTGGGCTACACGCGGGCTACAATGGCCAAGACAATGGGTTCCCACCTCGAGAGAGGGCGGTAATCTCCTAAACTTGGTCGTAGTTCGGATTGAGGGCTGAAACCCGCCCTCATGAAGCTGGATTCGGTAGTAATCGCGTGTCAGCAGCGCGCGGTGAATACGTCCCTGCTCCTTGCACACACCGCCCGTCAAAGCACCCGAGTGGGGTCCGGATGAGGCTTGGTTCCCAAGTCGAATCTGGGCTCCGCAAGGGGGCTTAAGTCGTAACAAGGTAGCCGTAGGGGAATCTGCGGCTGGATCACCTCCTACTGACCGGGACCTCCCACACGGGAGGCCCACCACGTAGCGACCACGACTCCAAGGTATCGGTTCAACCGCCCGCGCGACCGGGCACCTACGATCCACCGAGGCTCACACTCACACACACTCGCCCCACGTCCCACCAAGGGACCGGGCCCGTAGCTCAGCGGTAGAGCACCTCCTTTGCAAGGAGGATGCCCTGGGTTCGAATCCCAGCGGGTCCATGCCAGCCCACCGACGCCGAACCGCACGCCTTAAGTGCAAGACGGCGCTCGGTTGGGTTACGCAAGACCGATGCACCATCCCGCGTAAGCGCGGATGGGAAGGGTCGAACGCTGTCGCATCCACGAGAGCGTAATGACACCGTATGTACGTGCGATCCAGGCGTCCACTGGACCCGACAGTTATCCGGGTCACTAGTGTGACATCCATCAAACTGGCTACTGTGCCAGCTGGTGAATGGCTCGGCTCGAGAGCCGAAGACGGACGTGCCAAGCTGCGATAAGCCTCAGGGACCTGCATGGAAGGAAAGAACTGAGGATCTCCGAATGGGAATCCCCTCGCAATTGCCTCGCGCAATGGGGAACGCTCCGAATTGAAACATCTCAGTAGGAGCAGGAAGAGAACGCAAACCGCGATCCCGTTAGTAACCGCGAGTGAACGCGGGTCAGCCCAAACCGAATCCGCAAGGACATGTGGTGTCGGCTGACCATCAGCGTCCGACCCGTCCCGAGAAGTCTCCTGAAACGGAGCGCGATACAGGGTGACAGCCCCGTATCGGGATGCAGTACGACGTGAGTCAGTCCACGAGTAGCGGGGATTGGATATTCCTCGTGAACGTCCCGGGCATCAACCGGGAAGGCTAAACACTCCTCGAGACCGATAGCGAACAAGTAGCGTGAGCGAACGCTGAAAAGTATCCCGAGAAGGGAACTGAAATAGAGCCTGAACTCAGTTGGCGATCGAGCGACGGGGCATACAAGGTCCTTCGACGAACGACCGTAGAGCGATCTACTAGTAGGACTCGAGGGAAGCCGATGTTCCGTCGTGCGTTTTGAAAAACGAACCAGGGAGTGCACTTGCTTGGCGAGTCTAACCCGACAATCGGGGAAGGCACAGGGAAACCGATACGGCCGCAGTCTTACGACCAGGGCCACCGTGTTCAAGCGCGGGGAGTCAAGCGGGTGCGACCCGAAACCAGGTGATCTACGCGTGGGCAGGGTGAAGCGTGCCGAAAGGCACGTGGAGGCCCGTTAGGGGTGGTGTCCTACAATACCCTCCCGTGACCTATGCGTAGGGGTGAAAGGCCCATCGAACCTGGCAACAGCTGGTTCCAGCCGAAACATGTCGAAGCATGACCTCTGCTGAGGTAGTCCGCGAGGTAGAGCGACCGATTGGATGACCCGCCTCCGAGAGGAGTCGGCCATCCTGTCGAACTCCGAACTTGCGGACGCCACAGACGCAGGGAGTCCGGTGTGCGGGGTAAGCCTGTGCACCGTAAGGGAGACAACCCAGCGGTAGGTTAAGGTCCCCAAGTGTGGATTAAGTGCGATCGAAGGTGGTCCCGAGCCCTAGACAGCCGGGAGGTGAGCTTAGAAGCAGCTACCCTCTAAGAAAAGCGTAACAGCTTACCGGCCGAGGTTCGGGGCGCCCAAAATGATCGGGGCTCAAATCCACCACCGAGACCTACCCGTGTCCGTCACAGGACAATCGCGTAGGCTGGCATTCTGCTCGGACGGAAGCGCGGGCGAGAGTTCGCGTGGACCGAGTAGTAACGAAAATCCTGGTCATAGTAGCAGCGAGAGTCGGGTGTGACCCCCGACGGCCTTACGAGCAAGGGTTCCTCGGCACTGTCAATCAGCCGAGGGTTAGTCGATCCTAAGTCTCGCCGTAATTCGACCGAGACAACAGGGAAGCTGGTTAATATTCCAGCACCACTACTCACTGAAAGTCGACGCTTTGGGGACAACCGAACCGGGCCCTCGCCCGGTCGAATCGGATACCACCGTGGAAGCCGTAATGGCAGGAAGCGGTCAAATTCCGAGATAGCGCAAGTCGGTCGTACCTAGAGCCCGTGAAAAGACGAGAGTAGTGATCGTACCGAGATCCGACACAGGTGCTCTGCCGGCGAAAGGCAAGGCCCGTCGGGAGCAACCGGCGTTAGGGAATTCGGCAAGTTAGTCCCGTACGTTCGCAATAAGGGATGCCTGCTCCGGAGAGGAGCAGGTCGCAGTGACTCGGGCGCTCCGACTGTCTAGTAACAACATAGGTGACCGCAAATCCGCAAGGACTCGTACGGTCACTGAATCCTGCCCAGTGCAGGTATCTGAACACCTCGTACAAGAGGACGAAGGACCTGTCAACGGCGGGGGTAACTATGACCCTCTTAAGGTAGCGTAGTACCTTGCCGCTTCAGTAGCGGCTTGCATGAATGGATCAACGAGAGCGCCACTGTCCCAACGCTGGGCCCGGTGAACTGTACGTTCCAGTGCGGAGTCTGGAGACCCCCAAGGGGAAGCGAAGACCCTATAGAGCTTTACTGCAGGCTGTCGCTGAGACGTGGTCGCTACTGTGCAGCATAGGTAGGAGCCATTACACAGGTACCCGCGCTAGCGGGCCACCGAGGCATCATTGAAATACTACCCGGTAGTGACTGCGACTCTCACTCCTGGCGGAGGACACCGGTAGCCGGGCAGTTTGACTGGGGCGGTACGCGCTCGAAAAGATATCGAGCGCGCCCGATGGTTTCCTCATCCGGGTCGGGAACCCGGAAGAGAGCGCAAGAGCACAAGGAAGCCTGACAGTGATCTTCCCAACGAGGATCGCTGACGCGAAAGCGTGGTCTAGCGAACTTACGAGCCTGCTTGTTGCGGGCCGTAAATGACAGAAAAGCTACCTTAGGGATAACAGAGTCGTCACTCGCAAGAGCACATATCGACCGAGTGGCTTGCTACCTCGATGTCGGTTCCCTCCATCCTGCCCGTGCAGAAGCGGGCAAGGGTGAGGTTGTTCGCCTATTAAAGGAGGTCGTGAGCTGGGTTTAGACCGTCGTGAGACAGGTCGGCTGCTATCTATTGGGGGTGTTACGGTACTTGACGGGAACAAGCGTATAGTACGAGAGGAACTCCGCTTGGGTGCCACTGGTGTACCAGTTGTCTGAGAAGGCAGTTGCTGGGCAGCCACGCACCACGGGGTAAGAGCTGAACGCATCTAAGCTCGAAACCCACCTGGAAAAGAAGTACCACCGAGGACACTCGTAGAAGACGAGTTCGATAGACTCGGGGTGTACGCGTCGAGGCAACGAGACGTTCAGCCCGCGAGCACTAACAGTCCAAGCCACATTCATTGATTCGCACTGTGACCCGATCGACTGTCGGGTCCAGGCGCAAACTGGATCGCACGTACATACGGTATCGACCCACCGACGCTGGCGTTACGATGGTTCGATTCCATCGGTCGGCATGAAGGCGGCCAGAGCGGCGGGGACACACCCGTACCCATCCCGAACACGGACGTTAAGCCCGCCTGCGTATCGGCCAGTACTGGAGTGCGCGAGCCTCTGGGAGACCCGATTCGCCGCCTCACCATTCATACTTCATTCACACCCGCGAGCGACGGCCATCCCCGCTCGTCGGGATTTTATCGCCGCGAGCGGCGGCGTCAGCGCCGACCGCTAGGCTTAAGCGCGGGACGCCGATACTATTCGGTGCGCCAAGGTGGCAGAGTCCGGCCTAACGCAGCGGCCTGCAGAGCCGCCCATCGCCGGTTCAAATCCGGCCCTTGGCTCTTCTGTCCGAGCGAAGCGAGGACGAAGAGCCGGACGGCCGTGATTTGAACTAGGGAGCGAAGCGACCGTCGTTCAAATCCGGCCATCGTTTCGTCAAGACGATTCGAGCCGAGAGATATCTCCATCTTCGTCCCGAAATGCGACGACTGCCCGGACCACGCTCGCGACTTCACTCCGCGTCCTCCTCGTCCGCCATCCACCGCTGCCCGTAGGAGCGATAGCCGTCGAACTCGCCCCGAGAGATCTCCCGCTCGATCTCTTCGCGCGTCTCGCTGCTGATCCTGACGAGATGACAGATCGGATGTCCGGGGAGGGCAACGGGGTTCTCGAGGACGCCGACGATGAGACCGGTGAACGGTGCGTCGACGGTGTGTGCCTCGTCTTTGAAGTGGTCCGTGATCGTACAGATCGCTTCCCCCTCGTGGACGAGCGGATTGGGCCCCCACTGCATCTCGACGAGGCCACCGGTGTCGGCGCGGAGCCAGCGTTTCTCCTCGTTCGGTCCCATCACCGTCCGCCACGACGGCTCGGTGACCGTCCCCTCGGGGTAGACGCCGTACTCGGCGAGGACGCTCTCGACGCCGACCAGTGCCTTCTCGATCAGTCCGGGCTGGAACCGGTGGGCCTTCCCCATCTCGACGGTGATGGTCGGGACGCCATTTCGGGAGGCGACGGTGCGGAGCGATCCGGCGTCGCCCTCGCCGGAGAGGATGACGTTCGTCCCGAACGTCTCGGCGAGGCGTTCGGTTTCGGGATTGCCGATGTCGGCGCGGGCGTGATACATCGTCGTCCGGTTTCGGGTCGACGTGTGGAAATCGAGGCCGAGATCGCACTGACTCACGAACCGCTGATACACCGCGTGGGCCATCCGCTCGGCCGTGTTCGACCGCTCTTTGCCCGGGAACGAGCGGTTGAGGTCCTGATCGTAGATGGGGAGATACCGCTGTTGGGCCTGATACCCGGGACGTTCACGACGTGGAGACAGACGAGGGTGCCGTGGACATCGGCCGGCCGGTAGCGTGCGGCGACTTCCTGGAGCACTTTGACGCCGTTGAGTTCGTCGCCGTGGAGCGCCGCGGTCAGGCAGACCCGCGGCCCGTCCTGTTCGCCGTTGATGATGGTCACGGGAATCTCGACGGGGTCGCCGAGATACGTCTCGCTCACCTCGACCCGAAACTGGCGTTTCTCTCCGGGAGCGACGTCGACCCGAAACGGCCGTGCCTGGTCGTCGGACATGGATGCCGAGTGAGGAGGGAGGATAGTTAACTGTCCGTTTCGACGGCCCGGCCGACCGTTCAGGCGCGGTTTTCGGCTGCGGCCTGCTCGATGGCGTCGGCGACGGCGTCGTCCTCGTCGGCGCCGTCGTCGACGGCCGCCTCGAACGCCGCCGTGAAGGCGTCCATCACCTCTTTGGCGAGTTCGCGGCTCTCGGTTTCGTCCGGCTGGACGTTCTCGACGCGGGTCGACGCCTCGCGGTCCTCGTTTACGATCCACACCTCGAAGTTGCCGTCCCGGTCCGGCGTGGGCTGGAACTTCACCTCGACCTCGACGCTCAGGTTCTCGTACTCGCGGCGCCCGGTTTTCAGCCAGCCGTCTGGAACTGCTCGGCTCATGACCGCTACTCCGTCGGTGATCGAAATAAGGTTGTTCGTCGGGTGAGTCGCGACGACGGAGCGGTGAGTCGCGACGGGCGGAGCGGTCAGTCGTCGGCGACCGTCTGCACGTCGGCCTGTGCGTCCCAGAGGGCGGCGTAGTCGCCGTCGGCGGCCAGCAGGTCGGCGTGGCTCCCCGTCTCGACGATTTCGCCGTCGTCGAGGACGACGATGCGGTCGGCGTCCCGAATCGTCGAGAGTCGGTGGGCGATGACGAACGCGGTGCGGTCCTCGATGAGGCGGTCGAGGCTCTCTTGGATCAGTTCCTCCGTCTCGGTGTCCACGTCACTGGTCGCCTCGTCGAAGACGATGATCGCGGGGTCGTTGAGGAGCGCGCGGGCGATGGCGAGACGTTGGCGCTGGCCGCCGGAGAGTTTGACGCCACGCTCGCCGACGAAGGTGTCGTAGCCGGCGGGCAGGTCGCTGACGAACGCGTGGGCCTCGGCCGCTTTCGCGGCCTCGATCACGCGGTCACGCGCCGCTCCGTCCTCGCTCCGTTCGGCCGCCAACGCCGTCCGATCCCCGTACGCGATGTTCTCGGCGACGGTCCCCGAGAAGAGGTAGGGGTTCTGTTCGACGACGGCGATCTCCTCCCGGAGGGCGTCGAGGTCGTACTCGCGGACGTCGACGCCGTCGACGCGGACCGCGCCCGCATCCGTATCGTGGAACCGTGCGACGAGTTTCACGAGCGTCGACTTGCCGGCGCCGGTCGGGCCGGCGAGGCCGACGGTCGTCCCCGCGGGCACGTCGAGGGAGACGTTCCGGAGCACCGGCTCCCGGTCACCGTAGCTGAAGGTCACGTCGTCGAACGTCACCGCGCCGTCGACGGTCTCGGGTCGATGGGGGTCGTCGGGGGACGTGATCGTCGGCTCCCGGCCCAGCAGGCCGAAGACGCGCTCGGCGCTCGATTTCGCCAGCTGATACTTGTTCGCGGACTTCCCGACCCGGCGCATCGGGGAGTAGAGACGGCGCAGGTAGAGAAAGAAGAGTGCGAAACTGCCCGCGGTGAGCGCCCCCTCGGCGCCGGTGATGTTGTCCATGCCGCCGACGTAGAGGACGAGGACGAACACGACGCCGGTGAGCAGGCGGAGCGCGGCGAAGAAGGCCCGCCGGATGCGCAACGCGGCCACCTTCTCGTCGTGGTAGTCCTGACTTCGCTCGGCGACGCGGTCGCGCTCGAAGGCGTAGCGGTTGAACGTCTTGATCACCGCCGCGCCGCCGAGGTTGTTCTCCAGTCGGGTGTTGAGCCGGGAGACGGACTCGCGAATCGACTTGTACCGGGGCTCGATCCACGTCAGGAAGTATCCGCTCGCGACGCCGATGACGGGGACGGGCGCGAGCGCGATGGCGGCGAGCTTCGGCGAGTACGTCCAGAGGACGACGGCGATGCCGCCGACGGTGGCGACCACCCGTATGAGCTGTCGGAACTCGGTGTTGAGGAACTGCTCCAATCTGTTGACGTCGCTGTTCAGGATGGACATCATGCCGCCGGTCTGGTGGTCGACGAAGAAGTCCATCGACAGGTGCTGGAGGTGGTCGTAGGTGTCGTTGCGGAGGTCACGCTGGATCTTCTGGGCGGCCGACTGGAGGAGGTATCGCGAGCCGAAGCGGGTGAGCGACCGGACGACGTACGCGAGCGCCGCGATGGCGACGAGGCGTTCGAGCAGCGCCGTCCGCGCCGCGGTGCCGACGATGACCTCGCTCGGCAGGAGGCCGACCCGTGCGAGCAGGCCGGGGTCGGACGGCCCGAGGATGACCCGGTCGATAGCCGTCGCGACGAGAATCGGCGGGAGGAGTCGGGCAAAGCGCGTACAGAACGCGGCGACGACGCCGAGCGTGAGTCGCGGCCAGTACGGTCGGGCGTAGGAAAGCAGGCTCACCATCGGGTGGCCGTCGAGCGTCTCGCGGACGTCCTCGAAGCCGCCGTCGTCGTCCGGCATTCGACGGTACTAGTCGGCAGCGCGTAACGTACCTTACGTCTCGCTACTCGGCGTCGCCCCGTCGCAGTTCGACACAGAAGACGGCGCCTTTCGGCTCGTTGTCCTCGATCCAGACCCGCCCCCCGTACGTCTCGACGAGGTTGTCGACGAGGTAGAGACCGAGGCCGCTCCCGGGGCTCTCCAGCCCTTTCTCCCCGCGGCCGAATACCTCGCGCTTGCGCGAGTCGGGGACCCCCGGTCCGTTGTCGGCGATGCGGACGACGACCGTCTCGTCGGTCACCGTCACGTCCACGTCGATCCGCACGTCGGCCTCGTCGTTGTGGAAGACGGCGTTATCGAGGATGTTGCCGAACACCGACGACAGGATGGAGGTCGCCGTGACGGTCACGGCGGGCAGGTCGTCGTCGCCGCGGATGTCGATCCCCTCGGAACGGTAGTCGAAGTTCGAGCGCACGCGCTCGATTTCCGTCCGGAGCACGTCGTCGAGTGCGACCGGTTCGAGTTCCGGGTCGGTCGTCCCCAGGATCTTGGCGAGATCACCCACCGCCTCGGTGAGTTCCTTGGTGTGTGTCGCGGCGGTCATGATCCGCTCGAAGGCGTCCGCGTCGTCGTCGCCGAGGCGATCCGCGAGTTCGCCGCCCCAGCCGAGGGCGACGGCCATGTCGTTGCGGATGTCGTGGCGGACGATCTGGTTGAGGAGGGCGAGTCGGTCCCGTTCGGTTTCGAGGGTCTCCTCGGCGCGCTTGCGGTCGGTCACGTCCTGTTGGAAGCCGACGTAGTGGGACGGTTCGCCGTCCGCGTCGTAGATGGGTGCGATGGTCACCTGGTTCCAGAACTCCTCGCCGTTGCGGCGGTAGTTGCGCACCTCCACCGTCACCGGTTCCCAGTTGTCGACCGCCCGCCGCATCCGTGCGACCGTCTCGGGATCGGTGTCCTCGCCCTGCAGGAACCGGCAGTTCCGGCCGACGACTTCCGCGACCGGGTAGCCCGTGATCCGCTCGAAGGCGGCGTTGGCGTAGATGACCGGGTTGTCCGGGAGCGACGGGTCGGAGACGGTGATGCCAACCGGCGCCTCGTCCATCGCCCGTTCCTTGAGCCGGAGGTCCGCGGCCGTCTCGCTCCGAGCGGCCCGCCCGACGTGGGTCACGACCACGTAGCGGTCGCCGTCGTGGTCGACGGCGGCGTACCGCACGATCAGCGCCTCGCCGTCGGCGTTGGCGTGGTAGGGGTACTCCCCGCTCGCCTCGCCCTCGCCGTCGGTCAGGCCCTGCAGTCGGCCGGCGACGGCCACGGCCTGGTCGTTCCCCGACCGCCGGAGTGTGTCGAGATACGGTCCCTCGTCGTCGGGGACGAGCGGGTGGTCGTGCTCGGCCGTGAACGCGCGCCACGCGGCGTTGGTCTCCACGATCCGCCCCGACTCGTCGATCACCGCGATGCGGGCCGGGAGCGTATCCAGTACCGCGTCGGTCAGCCCCGTGGGCATACTGGTGTCGTCACGACCTTCCTCTGGATGCCCTCCGTAATAGACCTGTTCGCTCGCGTCCGCGCCGTGGGAGGTGGTGTCGACCCCGGTGAATGCCCGGGCTTTTGGCCCGTGACCCGTTGGTTCGGTACGTATGACCGACACGATGCGTGCGGCGGTAGTCCCCGAGGCGGGTGCCGACTTCGAACTCGTCGACCGACCGATTCCGGACCCCGACCCCACCGAGGTTCGGATCGCGGTCGACGCCTGCGGCATCTGTCACAGCGACGTCTTCGTCAAAGAGGGCACCTTCCCCGGCGTCTCCTACCCCCGGACGCCGGGTCACGAGGTGGTCGGCCGGATCGACGCCGTCGGAGCGGACGTGACGGCCTGGAGCGAGGGCGACCGCGTCGGCGCCGGGTGGCACGGCGGCCACTGTTTCACCTGCGAGCCGTGTCGCCGCGGCGACTTCCTCCTGTGTGAGAACGCCGAGATCACGGGACTCACCTTCGACGGCGGCTACGCCGAGTACGCGACCGTCCCGAGCGAGGCGCTGGCGGCGGTCCCCGACGATCTGGACGCCGTCGACGCCGCGCCCCTCCTCTGTGCGGGCGTGACGACCTACAACGCCCTGCGCAACAGCGATGCCCGACCCGGCGACGTGGTCGCCGTCGTCGGCGTCGGCGGCCTCGGCCACCTCGGCGTCCAGTACGCCCACGCGGCGGGCTTCGAGACCGTCGCCGTCTCGCGGAGCCCCGACAAGCGTGACCTCGCTCTCGACCTCGGCGCCGATCACTTCGTCGACGCGAGCGAGACCGACCCCGCAGAGGCGTTACAGGCTCTCGGTGGCGCACGGGTCGTCCTCTCGACGGCGCCGTCGGCCGACGCCGCCGAGTCCGTCGTAGGTGGTCTCGGCGCGGACGGCGAAGTCGTCGTCGTCGGCATCCCCGGAAAACCGGTTCCGGTCGACGCCCAGCATCTCGTGGGCACGCGCGGCGCCGTCTCCGGGTGGGGCTCCGGTCACGCCCGCGACTCCCAGGACACCCTCGAGTTCAGCGACCTCCGCGATATTACGCCCGTCGTCGAGACGTTCCCCCTCGACGAGGTGGACGCGGCCTACGACCGGATGGTCGAAAACGAGACACGCTTCCGGGCCGTGCTCGATCTCACGTAGCGGTCGAAAATTATCGGCTTTCCGACCGATGTGGTCGTCTCCCGGAGCGCGAAACGACTTCGACCCGCCGTACGGCGCTCGTTCCCCCGCCATACGGTATCAACCGAGATAATTTGTCCACCAGATATATATTCGAGAACTCGATTTTCGGCGGTAGTCACGACAACCATGACCGTCTCTCAAGAGTCCGGACGCCCGGCGGCCGAGTTCCCTCTGTCGTTCGACCGGATCGTCGGCCGCATCGGCGCGCCCATCTTCATTCTCGACGCGGACCACGAGGTGGTCCTGTGGAACGGGGGTATGGAGGCGTTGACCGGCAGCAGCGAGGCCGACGCTCGGGCGGCCGAGTCCGTCGGCGAGGCCTGGTACCAGGACGGTCGCCGGGCGAAGACGCTCGCGGACAAGGTGCTCGACGCCCCCCAAGACGCCCACCGTCAGTTCGACGTCGAGCGCATCGACGACGGCGACCACCCCGAGTACCGGGACCGGAGCACGTTCACCGACACCCGCGGCGACACCCGCCACATCACGTTCAGCGCGTCGCCGCTGTACGACGACGGCGAACTCGTCGGCGTCGTGGAACTCGTCAAGGATCGGACCGAGGACGTCCGTCGCCGGAAGCGCGTCGAGAGCCTCGTCGAGGAGGTCACGGACGCGATGCACGCCATCCAGGACGGTGACCTCGGTGCCCGCGCGGAGTTCGAAGCCGACGAGTACGTCGACGAGGAGTTGCTCACCGTCGTCGACTCCCTGAACGAGATGGGGGCGACGCTCGACGGCCTCGTCGCGGACGTGGACGAGCAGACCCGCGAACTCCGCGAGATCACCCAGGAAGTCGCGGACAGCGCCGTCCGGATGGAGGAGCTGGCGGACGAACAGGCCGACCGCACCGAGGAGGTCGCGGGCGAGGTATCGAGCCTCAGCGCGACGGTCGAGGAGGTTGCCTCGACGGCCGACTCGGTGGCCGACACCAGCCGGCAGGCGCGGGACCACGCCGAAGGCGGCCGCGAACTCAGCCAGGAGGCCCGCGACACCATGTCGTCGGTCCGCGAATCGAGTCGCGAGGTCCGCGTGGACGTGGACGAACTCAGCGACACCGTCGACGACATCGACGCGGTGATCGAGGTGATCAACGACATCGCCGACCAGACGAACCTGCTCGCGCTGAACGCCAACATCGAGGCGGCCCGCGCCGACCGGGACAGCGAGGGCTTCGCCGTCGTCGCCAACGAGGTCAAGTCGCTCGCCCAGCAGGCCCAGGAGCAGGCGGGCGAAATCGAGTCCATGATCGTCGACGTACAGGAACGTACGGCGGGCACGGTCGACAGCCTGGAGACCACCGAGGAGCGGATCGACGACGGGGTGCGGGAGGTCGAGGCGGGCATGGAGAAACTCGACGACATCGTCGACGCCGTGGGCGAGGCGGTCGCCGGCATTCAGGAGGTGTCGACGGCGACGGACGAACAGGCCGCGAGCGCCGAGGAGATCGCGGCCATGGTCGACGACGCCCGTGACCGCGCCAACCAGGTCGCCGACGAGGTTCGCGAGGTCGCCCGCGCGGCCGAGCGCCAGACCGAGAAGGTGGCGGAAATAGAACGTAGCGTCGGCCAACTGCGCGGCGACTCGGTCTGAGCCGAAACGAATTTATCGTCCGCGCGCCGTCACGAACGACTGCCTATGGACCGCAGAGCGACACTCGGTATGTCGTTTTCGGAACTGGTGATGGTACGGATCGGTCACGCCGTCGGCGCGCTGTGTTTCCTGATCGTCCTGCCGGTGCTCCCCTTCATCGCCGTCGCAGCCGCCGTCTCGGCGCTCGTTCGACCGGACGCGGAGACGCCCGAACCCTCCTACCGCCCGGACTGGGCGGAGTGAGGACGGAGCGTCGACACCCGCGCGTTCTCCTTCAGGTAGAGGCCGCCGTCGCTCACCGAGAGGGGGAGCCGCGGCAGCGACGTGACGACCCGCGTCGGGTGCGCGGCGCCGCGTTCGAGGACCGCCTCGCGGGTCTGGAGGAGCAGTGGTCGGTCGGTCGAGAGGGACTCGTTGTACGCGATCAGGTAGGTGCCGCCGTCGAGGTGCCACCACTCGTAGTCGTCGTCCGGGCGCCGTTTTTCGGTCTCGTGGGGTCGCGTCCGCGCCGGTTCCAACTCGCCACCCCCGAAGTCGACGCGCCCCGCCCCGTCGACGACGAACACCTCGTCGACGGTGAGGTCGACGCCGTGGTCGTGGACCTGCGTCTCCTCGTGGAGGAGGCCGTCGACGCGCGTCACGAGGTCGTGTTCGCACATACCGCAGTCGTCGGCCGCGGTCGACAAAAATCCCGGTTCGCTCAGTGATCGTGGTCGTGGTCCGCGTGCCCGCCGTCGCCCGCGACCAGTGCGTCCGAGTCGCCGTCGATCATGTCCATGTTCTTCAGGTTGTCCCGCTCCTCGAAGTCCTCGACGGCGTCGAGGATGTCCTCCTGGGTGAGCGCCGTGCGCTCCTCGGTGAGCGCTTCGAGGACGGCTTCCCGGAGCACCATCCGGAGGTCGCTCCCGGTGAGTCCCTCGGTGCGTTCGGCCACCGACTGCGGATCGAACTCGGCGATGTCCATGCGCCGGGTGATCACCTCGAGGATCTCCGCCCGCATCTGCACGTCCGGTTTGGGGAAGTTGACGATCTCGTCGAAGCGACGCCACGCCGCGGCGTCGAGTTGGTCGGGGTGGTTCGTCGCGCCGATCAGGAGCACCTCGTCCCGGATGAGGCTGATGTCGTCGATGCTCTTGAGCAGGGTGTTGACCGCCCGCTTGAGCGCCGCGTGTTCGTCGGAGCGGCGGGTCTTGGCCACGGAGTCGAACTCGTCGATAAAGAGGATACAGGGCGAGAGCCGCTTGGCGACCTCGAAGGTCTTCTCGACGTTTTTGGCCGTCTCGCCGAGATACTGACTGGTGATCATCGACAGTTTCACCTCGACGAACGGTTGGCCGAGTTCGTGGGCGAGCGCCCGCGAGGCGGTCGTCTTGCCGGTCCCCGGCGGGCCGACGAAGAGGAGTTTGCCGATCTCGCGCAGGCCGATCTCCGCGAGATACTCGCGGTGTTCGATCGCTTTGACGATCTTCTGAATCTCGCCTTCCTGATCCGCGGTGAGGACGAGATCGTCGAGCGTCATCTCGATCTCTTCGGGCGCCCGCACCTGCACCAGATCGAGCATTTCGGCGTCGTCGTCCTCGTCGAAGTAGGCGTCGAGCAGGCTGTCGATCCACACGCGGTCGGCGTGGATCGGGCGAGTCTGTTCCCGCGCTTCGGCGAGGGTCACGTCCACGTCGTCGCGGTCGGCGACGACCGAGGCGAGCGTGGGGTTGGTCGCGATCCGGTCGCGGTCGGCCCGTTCGACGAGCCAGTCGACCGCCATGTCCGACTGCGTGAGCGAGATGCGACCGGAGAAGTTCTCCTTCTCGGTAAACAGCAGTTCGGAGACCGCCTCCCACGGGTGTTCGACCCCCGTCGCCTGGCGTGCGGTCCGCTCGGTCACGACGAGCGGGCGTTCGATCCCGCCCGTGACGTCGCCGTCGCCGTCGTCCTCACCGTCGTCCGTGTCGCCCCAGAACACGCGTCGGTAGCGCGGCGGGAGATCGTTCTCGTCGAGGCTCCGATCGTCCGTGTAGACGTGGGCCGTCAGCAGAAACTCGACGACTTCGAGAGCCGGGTCACTCATCCCTCCCGTATTCTCGTGGCATCCGTTTAAGACCGTCGGATTCCCCACCGTTGCCGTCCCCCGATCAGTTTTTCTCGGGGTGCGCGAAGTCGAGCGCCTCGGCGACCGACTCGTTGTCGCCGATGAACGTGATTCGGTCGCCGTGTTCGAGCGTACAGCTCCCGTCGGGGACGATGGTCTGGCCGTTGCGGGAGACCAGCGCGATGAGACACCGCGGTGGCAGCTTCGGGCCGATTTCCGAGATGCTCTTGCCGACGAGTTCGTCGGAGGTGACCTCGATTTCCTGGACTTCGCCCTCGTGGCCCATCTCGCTCATCCAGTTGACGAGCGACGGCCGCTCGATGTAGTCGTCGAAGGCCATCGCCGTCGCGTCCACCGAGGAGATGGCCCGGACCCCGAGGTCCTCGAACGCGTCCACGTTGTCGGGGTTGTTCACGCGGGCGAGGATCATCTCGGGGGCGAACTTCGACTCGGCCAGCTGTGCCACGAGCAGGTTCACGTCGTCGTCGCCGGTCGTCGTGGCGACGATCTTGGCGTTCTCCGCGCCCGCCGATCTGAGCACTTCGGTGTCGGTCCCGTCACCGTGATGGACGGTCAGCCCCGCGTTGCGGGCCTGCTCCACGTTGTTCACGTCCCGTTCGATCAGGACGACGTTCTCTCCGCGGCCTTCGAGGCGACGGGCGAGGGTTCGGCCCACGTTCCCGGCGCCGATGATGATCACACGCATGGGTATCACGTCGAGGAATTCGGCGATCTGTCTGGCGAGTCCGGCTTCGAGCGCGACCGTCAGGAAGATGACGAGAAAGACGGTTCCGACGAGGATGCTCGCGGCCTCGGGCATCCCTTCGGCCCGGAACTCGACGGCGAAAAGCGTCGCGACCGAGGCGGGGATGATCCCGCGCGGGCCGACGAAACTCATGAACAGTCGCTCCTCCTGGGTGAAGCGGTCACCCCGGGTGCTGACGAACACGAGCAACGGTCGCAGTACGAGCGCGACGACGGCGGCGACGATCAGGCCGCCCAGGCCCAGGCCGAGCAGATACTCGAACTGGAGCAGGGCCGCGAGCGCGATGAAGACGAAGGAGAGGACGATCAGCGTCACGTCGCCTTTGAAATCCGTGATCTCGTCCTCGTAGGGGACGTCCGCGTTGCCGAGCAGGATGCCCGCGGTGGCGACGGCGGCGATGCCGGCTTCCGTGGCCACCGCGTCGGCGGCTCCGTAGGCGACGAGCGCCCCGCCGAGGACGAGCAGTCTGGCGTTCTGCGGGGCGTTCCCCGGCGAGAGGTCGACGTAGCGGAGCGCGTAGAAGACGACGGCCGCGACGGCGAGACCGACGACGATGCCCGTCCCGAGTCGCTCGGTGAAGAGCGCGAACAGTTCGCCCGGCGCGCGCACGTCCTGGATGATCGCCTCGAAGATGACGACCGCGAGGATGGCCGCCGTCACGTCGTTGACGATGCCCTCGGTTTCGAGGGCGGCACCGACCCGGTTCCGGACCGGGACGACTTCGAGAATCGGCGTGATCACGGTCGGACCGGTGGCGACCAACAACGCACCGATCAGCGCGGCGACGGCCCATCCCGTCCCGAGGGCGTAGTGGACGACGGCGGTCGTTCCGACGAAGGCGATGGCCGCCCCGACGGTCACGAGTTTGACCGTCGCCGTCGGCGCTTGGCGGAGCCGGTCGATCCGCAGGTGGAAGGCCCCCTCGAAGACGATGATCGCTACCGAGAGGCCGACGATGGCCGAGAGCGCGTTCCCGAAGGAGTCGGGACCGACGACGCCGAGCACTTCCGGACCGAGGATGACGCCAGAGGCGAGCAGGAAGACGACGCTCGGGATCTGGAATCGGTCGGAGAGGATCTGGGCGACGACGCCCACTCCGATCAGGGCTGCGACCAGCGTGATGAGATTCCCGCCGCCGGCGGCCACTCAATCCACCTCCATGTGTGCGCGACGAGGAGGGCGACACCGATAAAAGCAGCCTTTTCGCCCCCCCGGCGTCCGCCGAAAAATCGCTCGCTCGGCCACGGCGCCGACGGCCGTTCAGTCCTGTTCGTCGAGGTAGCCGAGGACGCCCTTGACGTTGAGGCGGTTCTCCGCTCGGCTCTTGCGCTCGCCCCACGGCTCGACCGTCTCGGCCGTCTCGGCGAAGTACTCGATCACGGCCTCGTCGTCGTCGAGTTCTGTCCGTTTCTCGCGCACTCGGTCGACCCACCCGGTGAGTACGTCCTCGTACTCGGCCATCAGATCGGGGCTGAAGGCGGCGTGGCCGAAGTGGCCGAAACAGATGTACGCGGGGTTCCGCTCGGCGATGGTTTCGGCGTCCGCGAGACAGGCCTCCAGATCGAAGTTGACCGGCGGCGAGGTGGGGAAGAGGTCGTCGGCGCCCTCGGGGCGGATGCCGCCGGCGTCGCCGGAGAAGAGGACGTCGTCGCCCCGGTCGTGGAAGACGACCTGATGGGGAGCGTGGCCCGGGGCGTGGATCACGTCGACGCTCCGGTCACCGAGGTCGATCTCGTCGCCGCCGTCGACCGACTCGATGCGCTCTTCGGGCACCGGTTTCGGGTCGACGTAGTACTGCCACTGGTCGCCGACGGCTGCCTTCGTCCCCGCGACGAGTCTGGAGGGGTCGACCAGGTGGCGGACGCCGATGTCGTGGACGTACACCGTCGCGTCGGGAAACTCCTCGGCCAGGAATCCCGCGCCGCCCGCGTGATCGAGGTGGATGTGCGTCGTCAGGACGGCGTCCAGCGAGTCGATCCCCACCTCGCCGATGGCGTCGAGCAGGCGGTCGACGTTCGTGCCGAGGCCGGTGTCGACGACCGCCGGCCGGTCCGCGTCGAGGATGTAGACCGACCCGTAGCCCTGTACGTCGTAGGCGCCCACGTCGACGTAGTAGAGATCGGTGCCGTCGACCGCAGTGAGATCGCCGATAGCCATGGTCCAAGCCCGTCGGCGTCGGTGAAAAGCCTTCCCACCCCGTCCCGACACGGTTTTGTCGCGGCCGCGAGAAAACCGGCCAAATGCTCAGCAGGCAGTATCTCCGTGAGAACCCCGACGCGGTTCGCCGGAACCTGGAGGACCGGGGGATGGCAGACGACGTCGATCTCGACCGACTGCTGGAGATCGACGACGAGTGGCGGTCGCTCAAAAGCGAGGGCGACGACCTGCGCCACGAGCGCAACGAAGTGAGCGACCGGATCGGCCGCCTCAAAGCCGAGGGCAAAGACGAGGAGGCCGAGGAAGCCATCGAGCGCTCGCAGGAGCTCAAAGAGCGACTGGAGGAGGTGGAGGACCGCGCCGACGAACTGGAGGCCGAACTGGAGGCCAAGCTGATGGAGATTCCGAACGTCCCCGACGACGACGTGCCCGTCGGCGACGACGAGAGCGACAACGTCGAGGAGCGTCGCCACGGCTTCGACGACCTGCGCGACCTGCCCGAGACGGTCACCCCGCACTACGACCTCGGCGAGGACCTCGACGTCATCGACGAGGCCCGGGGCGCGAAGACGACCGGCGCGGGCTTTTACTTCCTGAAAGGCGACGGCGCCCGCCTCGAACACGCGCTCATCCAGTTCATGATGGACGTCCACCGCGAGCAGGGTTACGTCGACCTCTTCCCCCCGATTCCGGTCAAGTCCACGTCGATGGAGGGGACCGGCCAGCTCCCGAAGTTCGCGGAGGACGCCTACCGCATCGGCGGCGCGGAGACCGAGGACTACGACGACGACGACCTGTGGCTCTGTCCCACCGCCGAGGTACCCGTCACCAACATGTACGCCGACGACATCCTCCTCCGGGAGGACCTGCCGCTGAAACACCAGGCGTACACCCCCAACTTTCGGCGCGAGGCGGGCGAACACGGCACGGAAACCCGCGGCATCGTCCGCGTCCACCAGTTCAACAAGGTGGAACTCGTCAACTTCGTCGAACCGGAGGACAGTTACGACCGCCTCGAATCGCTGGTCGACGAGGCCGAGGAGGTCCTGCGGCGACTCGGTCTCCCCTACCGCATCCTCACGCTCTGTACCGGCGACCTGACCTTCGCGTCCGCGAAGACCTACGACATCGAGGTGTGGGCGCCGGGCACGGAGGCCGAGGACGGCCCCGAACGGGGCGGCCGGTGGCTCGAAGTCTCCAGCGCCTCGAACTTCGAGGACTTTCAGTCGCGGCGGGCGGGCCTGCGCTACCGCCCCGAGCGACACGAGTCGGCGGAGTACCTCCACACGCTCAACGCGTCGGGCACCGCCGTCGGGCGCGTGATGGTCGCCATCCTCGAATACTACCAGAACGAGGACGGTACTGTCACCGTCCCCGAGGCGCTCCGACCCTACATGAGCGGCACGGAGGTCATCGAGGGTCACGAGAAGGTGGGGGAGAGCGCCGTCGGCGCGGGCGAGCGGGAGTGAGTGGCGGTCGGTGGTGTGTCGGGGCCTCCCCGCGGCGACGGCGGTGGCCGTCGGCGCGGGCGAGCGGGAGTGAGCGGCGGTCGGTGGTGTGTCGGGGCCTCCCCGCGGCGACGGCGGTGGCCGTCGGCGCGGGCGAGCGGGAGTGAGCGGCGGTCGGTGGTGTGTCGGGGCCTCCCCGCGTAGCGACCCCTTACTTACGGTGTTGCCCCGTCAAAATAGACGGGATGACCGAGACGCCCACCCCTGACGACGACTCGACGACCCGCACCGGCGACTACTTCCAGCAGGAGTATCACGTCAGCGCGGCCGAGGCCGGCGAGTTCCTGATCGCCGTCGGCGAGTGCCTGCAGGCGGGCGAGGACGTGAGCCTCTCCGGCGACGACTGGGACTTGGAGTTCGCGTACCGCGACCCCGTCGAACTGGAGGTGGAACACGTCGGCGGCGACGACGCGGAACTCGAAATCGAACTCGAACTGTCCGCCGCGGACGGGAGCGACTCGCCGCCGTCGCTCGGCTAGGCCGTGTACGTCCGCAGCGACTCGATGCCCGCGTCGCCGACGCGGTGGACGTCGACGAACCCGAACAGGTCGTCGCCGTCGGCGGTTCGGAGGCGGCCTTCCACGAAGACGGTCGACACCCCGTCGCCGTCGTCGACACCAACCGCCTCGACGACGTGTTCGGTGTCGGTTCGCGGTCGATCCTCCCGCATGAACTGGACGAACCGATCCCGGCCGTCGAACGTCCGATCCGGTCGGCGCTGGACGAATCCGGGTGCGAGAAGGTCGCGCAGGCGGTCGTAGTCGCCGGCGTCGATGGCGTCGTAGTAGTACCGCACGGCGTCGCGGCGGTCCATACCGATCCTCCCGTCCCCGGGTGGATGAACCGTTCGATCTCTAATGACAACTGTTTAGCACGAACGGCGCGTGAGGGTTCGTATGAGCGACGACCAGACGAGCGTGGCGGTCGCCTGTCAGGGCGGGGGGAGTCATACGGCCTTCACCGCGGGCGTCCTGCGGCGGCTGCTCGCCGAACCGGACGCCGACTACGACCTGACGGCCTTCACCGGCACGTCGGGCGGCGCGCTCTGTGCGCTCGTGGCGTGGTACGGGCTGCGGACCGCCGACGCGGCGACGGCGCGGCGCGACCTCGCGGAGTTCTGGGCCGACATCGAGACGCGCGGTCCCGTCGACTCGCTCGTCAACTTCGGCGTCGTGGGTCTCGCGCGCCTCCTCGACGGCGGGTTTCCGGTCGCGCAGATCAGCCCAGCGTACAACGCCGGCGCCCGGATGGCGAAGCGTCGCCTCCGGGACGCCGTCGAGGCGCAGGTCGACCCCGCGGTCCTCGCGGACCTCGTGGCCGAGGCCGACCCGTCGGCGCCGAAACTCCTCGTGAGCGCCGTCGACGCGACGGACGGGACCTTCGAGATATTCACGGATCGGCCGGTCGAGGTGGACGACGGCGACGTCGATCGATCCACCGCGTGGCTCGACGAGCACCCCAAACCCCTCTCCGTCGACGCCGTCCTCGCCTCGGCGTCGGTGCCGACGGTGTTCGAGGGCGTCCGGATGCCCGACGAACCCGGTGGCCCGGTCCACGAGTACTGGGACGGCCTCTTCTCCCAGAACCCGCCGATCCGGAACCTGCTCGACGGTCCGGATCGGGCGGGGGCGAAGCCGGACGAAATCTGGCTTGTGCGCATCAACCCACGGACCCAGCGCGGCGACTTCTCCACGCTCGCGGCAATCGCCGACCGGCGCAACGAACTCGCTGGCAGTCTCTCACTCGCACAGGAACTCCACTTCGTCGATCGGGTGAACGACTGGATCGACGACGGCGTCCTGCCGCGGGAGCGGTACAAACCCGTCACCGTCCGCGAACTCGCACTCGACGAGAGCCGCCTCGACGGCGAGCGGCCCCTCCGCACGGCGTCGAAACTCGACCGGCGCGCGGGCTTCATCGAGGACTTGCTGGCGCTGGGCGAGCGACAGGCCGACGACTTCCTCGCCGACCGCGACGCCTACCACCTGCTCGGGCCGGCGTGAGGTCCGAACCCCTTTATCGGCCGCCCGCCTGCTCTCGCTGTGGACCTGCACGTGCGCTACGCGGGCGACGACGACCCCGACAAATGCACCGCCCGCAAACTCGCGCGGTTCGACCTCGTCGAACTCCACCGGTCGGACCGGGCGACGCCGTACGGGGTCGTGCTCAACCCCCACGCGGAGCGGGCGCTCTCGCCCGCCGACGAAACGGATACCCTCGTGGCCCTCGACTGTTCGTGGGAGTCGGCCGGCGAGGCCCGCTTCTCGCTTCCCGGCGAGCATCGCGCGCTCCCCTACCTCGTCGCCGCCAACCCGGTCAACTTCGGCAAGCCGTTCCGGCTGACGACGGTGGAGGCACTGGCGGCGGGGCTGGTCATCCTCGGTGACCGGCCCGCGGCCGAGCGGGTGCTGTCGAAGTTCACGTGGGGCGAGACGTTCCTCGAACTCAACGACGAACCCCTGCGGCGGTACGCCGCCTGCGACGACTCGGCGGACGTGGTGGCGGTGCAAGGGGAGTATCTGGACCGATAACTGGGCCCCAGTTTTGATTGGCGATGTTCGCGAAGCCGGACGCATGCGTCCGAAACGAGCGATTCCCGCCGTGCTCGCCCTCGCCGGGTTCGTGACCATCGCCGTCGGCGTCCACCAGGGTCTCGTCCACGTCGCCCCCGGCTACGAGGGCACGATCACGACGGGCTGGGACGGGGCACTCAGTCACGAGGAAGTGTTGCTCGCCCGTCTGGGACTCGTCGGCGTCGTCGGCGCCGGCGCCGCGTTCCGGTGGCGACGCCTCGCCGTCGTGCCCGCCGCGACGGGCGTCGTCGTCCTGTCCTACGCCTTCCGGGCCGTTCTGCACTACGCGCAGGACCCGGGGCTCTACGCGCCGGTCACGGCCTTCGGCGGGGCATCGGTGCGGTTCGTCCTCGGCGCCGAACCGTTCCTGCTCGTCGCCGGCGGGGCGCTTCTCGTCGCTGCCGGCGTCGTCGGGTGGGGCGTGCGCCCCGCTGGGACCGACGACGGCGCGTCAGCCGCCGCATCGCCGTCGAAGCGGTAGTTCGGTGCCGTCGCGAACGGACGACCTTTTATTCGCCCGTGTCGAAACGCCGACAATGATTTTCGAAGCCCTGCCGACCACGCCCCGGTCGGAGGAACTTATCGACAAGGCGTTCTCGCGGGCCGCCCGGACCGGGCGCGCGAAGTCCGGGGTGGAGGCCCAGCAGTCCATGCTGCAGACGGCGGGCAACATCCTCTCGGACAACCTGGAGAACGTGGTGACCGAGTGGCCGGATTTCGGCGTCGTCGACCCGTTCTATCGCGAACTCGCCGACGCGGTGTTGCGCCGGGAGATGGGGACCAGAACCGCCGACGACGGCACCGAACAGACGGGGGTCGACGCCCTGCGGGCCAGCCTCTCGGAGGTGACGTGGGCGAGCCGTCAGGTCGAGGAGATTCAGCGCGAGTACAACGCGAAACTCCGGAAGACGGACGCCGAGACGGCCAGAAAGCACCGCAAGCAGGCGTTCGCCCGGATGGCGGACGTGGTGGAGGAAATCGAGGCCGATCTGTTGCGGGTGGGCGAGGCCCGCGACGCCCTCCGTGACCTGCCCGACATTCGCCCGGACGAACCGACCATCGTCGTCGCGGGCTACCCCAACGTCGGCAAGTCGTCGTTCGTGAACGCGGTCACCCGCGCCGACAACGAAATCGCCCGGTATCCGTTCACCACCCGCGGCATCCAGATCGGTCACTTCGAACGGGACCACATCCGCTATCAGATCATCGACACGCCCGGACTGCTGGACCGGCCGGAAGCGGAGCGCAACGACATCGAGAGCCAGGCAGCGAGCGCGCTCGCCCACCTCGCCGACGCCGTCCTCTTCGTCGTCGACGCGAGCGAGGCGTGTGGCTACCCGCTCGACGCCCAACTCGACCTGCGGAACGCCGTCGCCGAGCGCTTCGACGCCCCCGTGCTGACGGTGTGTAACAAGAGCGACCGCTCCCGCGACGTGGACGCCGACGCCTACATGAGCGTCAGCGAGGGGGAGAACGTCGACGCGGTACTCGACCTGGCGGTCGAGACGGTCGACTGGGAGCCCGACCTGCCGTCGCGTTAACGGCCCGAATACGTCACGTCGACGGTGGCGGTGACCGTCACGGGTGCGGGCTGGATGACCGTCTCGCCGCCGCCCGCGGTATCCTCGAACCGGGCGGTCGGGAAGGGAGCGAACGCCGCGCCGGTCGAGGCCTGCCGGACGCCGGTCACCGAGAGGTCCGCCGCGTCGGCGATGCCGTCCGCGTCGGCGCGCGCGGCGTCCATCGCCCGGTCGAGCGCCGTCGCCCGCAGTTCGGCCCTGCGCTCGTCGCTCAGCGTGAAGCGGACGCCGTCGACGCTCGTCGCACCGGCGCCGACGGCGAGGTCGATCACCTCGCCGGCGCGGTCGGGACCCGTCTCGACGGCGAGTGCGTGGACCGCGCGGTAGCCGACGAGTTCGCGCTCGCTGCGGCTGTAGTTGTAGACGGGCGCGATGCCGAACGTCGTCGTCGTCACGGCCGCGTCGGGAACGTCGGCGTCCGAGAGGGCCGTCCGCACGCGCTCGACGCCCCGGGCGACCTGCCCGCGGGCCGCGTTCGCGGTGTCGGCCGTCGACTCGACGCCGACGTGGACGACCGCCAGATCGGGCTCGGCGCTGGCCGATCCGGTCGCGGACACCGAGATGGTCGGACCGGTCGCCCCGCCGTCGCTCGCGGCGGTCTGGAGCGGGGTGGTACAGCCGGCGAGGAGGACGACGGCAACGAGTGTCAGAGAAATCACACGTTTCATAGGGGAAGAGAGAGGACGGCCGAGGATATGAATTACGCCGTATGTCGAGTGGTAACGCGACCCGATGCCGTGGATGGTGAACTGGGGCCGACGCTCGCTGCGGCCGCCGTGCGGTCGGCGCTCGTTCCCACGTCGACGGCGACGTACCGGACTTCGACGGTGATGGGGCCGTCGTCGCGGAGCAGCGAGTCGTCGATGGCTTCGATCCGTTCGGCGAGGCGGCCGGCGAGTTCGGGTGTCTCCCGGCCGGGTGGGTGGCCGACGGTGACCGTCACGCGTTCCGGGCGGGAGAAGGGAAACGTCTCCTCGTAGACGACGGTGAGCGAGAGGCGCTCCAGGTCCTCGTAGTCGGCGAGGGCGTCGTCGACGGCCAGTCGGGTGTCCTCCTCGAACGTCGCGGTCCGGTAGGTGCCGTAGGTGACGCCCGCGAGTAGGGTCGAGAGGACGAGCAGGGCGACGCCGAGGGTGGCGATGCGCTTGAGCGTCGCCGTCCGCGCCTCCTCGCGCCGGAACCAGCTCTCGGGTCGGTAGCCCGTGAGCCACAGCACGGCCAGCGCCGCGAAGTTGATCGAGAGGAAGTTGACGAGCACGAGCACGAAGGCCCCGGAGACGGTGCGGGGCGACCCCCACGCGAGGCCGATGCCGACGACGGCCGTCGGCGGAACGAGCGCCGCGGCGATCATGACGCCGACGAGCGCCGTCGAGACGCCGGTCGAGAGGGAGAGCGCCCCCGCGGCGCCCGCGCCGAGCGCGATGACCAGGGAGAGCACGTCGGGGACGAGGCGTTCGCGCACCTCGTCGATGGCGAACACGTCGGCCGCTTCGAGGGGGACGATGTGGGCGGTCCGCAGGAGCGCGGCGAAGCCCGCGGCGGCGACGACGGCCAACACCCCGCCGGCGACCTGGAGTTTCACCCCGCGGAGCAGGAGTTCGCGGTCGTCGACGACCGACCCGGTGCTCGTCGCCATCGCGGGGCCGATCAACGGCGCGATGACCATCGAGCCCACCACCACTGCGGCGGAGTCGAGCAGGAGGCCCGCGGTGGCGACGATGGCGCTCACCGCCGTCATGACGACGAACGTCCGCCACGTCGGCGCGAGCGAACGTGCCCGCGCCGCGAGTTCCTCGCGGGCGATCCGGTCACCGTTCTCCTCCCCTTCCTCGTAGCGCTCGACGAGGTCGTCGAACCGCCGCGAGATCACCGTCTCGGCGTCGAGGACGACGGTGTACGCGTCCCGGTCGAGACCGGCTTCCCGGAGCCGCTCCAACACCGGTTCGACCGCCGCCGACGGCAGGGGGAAGGTCACCGTCGCGGTGTACTCGCGGCTGCTGGTCTCGTCGGTGACGACGTAGTCGATGCCCTCGTCGTCGAGCGCCCGCAGGATCGACTCGCGCTTGCCCGCGGGGACCATGACCTGTACGAGTCGCACGGACGCACATCCACCCGCGCCGGCAAATAGCCTGCGTCGATCACTCCGACCGCAGTCGCTCCAGCACCGGCATCTCCGCGACCCGTTCGCCCAGTTTCGCCCAGTCGATCCCCGACGGTTTCCCCGCCGCCCCCGTCCGCACGCCCCGTTCGGGCGTCACGACCAGAGCCATCGGCACGTCGTGGTCGTCCGGCGGCGGGGCGTCGTCGACGACCTGTCGCTCGTGGACCGTCGTCGCCGTCGTCGTGCCGTCGTCCACGAGGCCGAACTCCCGGAGGACGGCGAACTCCAGGTCGCTGTACCCCTCGCCTTTCCCGACTCGGCTGCCACCTTCACTCACAGCGACGCTCCCACTGACGATCAGGTCGATCCGTTCCATCTCGTCGGGACCGACCGGCGTCCCGTACTCGTCGATGCCGCCGACCGTCGTCGAAGCGTCGACATCATCCACCTCGTCGGGGTCGAGCCGCCGGAAACACCGCTCGTCGCGCAGGCGCGGGACGGCCACGTACAGCGCCTTGCCCGCCCGGAGCGCGGCCCGCCGCACCGGCAACTGCGGGGCGTCGGGGTTCGCCTTGATCGTCTCTGCACGCTTCCACTCGTCGGTTTCGGCGAGGCGGTCGGCCGCCTCGCTCGCACCCGCGAAGTTGGGGATGCGGTCGTGCGGTGGAAACGGGAACCGCGCTTCGCCGCTCGCCTCCAGGTCGTCCCAGATGCGCTCCCGGAGCGTCGCCTTGTCCATACGACCCGTACGGACGCCGCCGGCAGGTGGGTTTCGACTCCGAGGTATCGCTCGCGGGAACAGCGTTATTGTTGCTGACGGCCGATTCACATTATCCGCAATGAGTGAGTCCGACGGCTCCGGCGGCGCCGAGTACGGCGAGGTGGCGCTCGCGCTCGCGGCCGTCGCGGCGCTCGTCGTCGCCGCGGCGCTCCTCCCCGGCGCCGGCCTCGGCGGCGGCGGGATGGACGACGGCGAGCGGGGGACGCCAGCGGCGACCGGAACGCCCGGAGCGATGGCGACGCCCGAGGGCGGCGGCGAGCGTCCGGGGGGTGCCTCCGCCGGCGGCCAGCTACCCGGCGGCTCGCCGAGCGGCGTCCCGCTCTCACAGCCCCCCGAACGGACGCGAATCGGCTCCACGCAGGGGTTCGAAGGTGAACTCGCCCAGACCCCGCAGTTCGTCGTCGAGGGCCCGGAGAACACCTACTGGCGACAGACGGCGTACGCCACGTACACCGGGTCGTCGTGGGCGAGTTCGCCGCGGTGGCGGTCCATCGCCGAGGGCGTCCCCAACGACGCCCGGACGGTCGACGGGCGGGCGATGGACTACCGCGTCACTCTCCTGGTGCCGTCGTCGTCGCTCCCGACCGCCTGGCAACCGAGCGGCGTCGAACTGCCGAACGCGAGCGCGGGCGTCGAGGCGTCGACGGTCGGCGGCGTCCGCGCGACGACCCGACTCCCCGCGGGGACGGACTACCTCGCCCGGAGCGCGGCGCCGCCCTCGGACCCGTCGACGCTCCGGGCCGCCGGCACCGACTACCCCGACCGCATCGCGGAGCGGTACACGCAACTGCCCGAGGCGACGCCGGATCGGGTGGGCGCGTTCACCGACGACCTGACCGCGGGCGACGAGACGCCGTACGACGAGGCGGTCACGGTTCGCGACTGGCTCAAAAAGAAGCCGTATTCCCTGAACGCCAGCCACGAGGCGGGCGAGCCGGTCGCCGACCAGTTCATCTTCGAGATGGAGTCGGGCTACTGCCAGTACTACGCCACCTCGATGGTCGCCATGCTGCGGACGCAGGGGATTCCGGCCCGCTACGTCGTCGGCTACGCGCCGGGCGAGCGGGTGGGCGAGGAGGAGTATCTCGTCACCGCCGACCGGGGACACGCGTGGGTCGAGGTGTTCTTCCCCGGGACCGGCTGGGTGCGCTTCGATCCGACCGGCTCGGGGCGGCTCCCGGTGCAGAACCCACAGCCGCCGTACGACATCTCGCTCAACCGCTCGGCGGTGGCGGGGGCGCCCGTCTCCATCAGCGTCGCCAAGAACGGATCGCCGGTCGTCGGCGCGCCGGTCGAGATCAACGGCGAGCGCGTCGGCTGGACGGGCGCCGAGGGCACCGTGACGACGCGACTCCCATACGCCGCCGAGTTCACGGTCACTGCGCGACCCCCGGACGCGGCGACGAAGTACGACGGCGGGGCGAACGAGACGACTGCCGACCGGTGGGCCGGCGGTCCGATGCTCCCGGCTCGTGGCGAGACGGCGGGCCACGCCGACCGCGCCGCGTCGCCGGCCCTCCCACAGCGCGCCGCCCCGGCACCCAACGGCTCCTCGCGGACCTACCGGAGCGACACGAACGTCACGCTCGCCGTCGAGGGGACGCCCGTCGCGGGCGGCGGGACGACCGTCCGGGCGACGATCCGTGACGTGCCCGTTCGCGGGGCGACGGTGACCCTCGACGGCGAGCGCGTCGGCCGGACGGGACCGGACGGCCGCCTCGGCGTCTCGCTCGCCGACGTCTCTCCCGGCACCTACCGACTCGCGGCGCGTCGCGAGGCCGTCAATGCGACGACGACGATTCGCGTCTACGCCGCGGGCACCACCCCGACGCCCGCCGCGCCGCCGCCGGTGAACCTCTCGGTGTCGGCGCCGCTGCTCCCGCTGCCCGGCGGGTCGGCGACGGTGACGACGACGCGAAACGGGACGCCCGTCGCGGACGCGCGGGTGACCGTCGGCGGCGCCGAGTCGGGTCAAACGGCCGAGAACGGCACGCTCGGCGTGTCGCTGCCGGTCGCGGGGTCGGCCGCCGTCGTCGCCCGTGCCCCGGACGGGGCGAGCGCGCGGACGACCCTCCCGCTCGCGCGCAACGCCGGCGTCGTCGGCGCCGTCGCGTTGGGTGGCCTCGCCCTCCTCGGCCGTGCGGCGCGACGGCGCGGCCTCACGCCCCGGAGCGCGGGGCGGGCGGCGGCGACGTGGCTGTCCCGACTCGTCGCGTGGACGGCGGCCGCCTGCGTCCGCGCCGCCGACCGCCTCGTCGCCGCCGGTCGGGCGCTCCGACGCGGGCTTCGACACCTCGCTGGCCTCCCCGGGCGGCTGGCGACCAGCGGACTCGCCGCCCTCGCGGCGCTCGATCCCCGTGCGCTCGTCGGGTGGCTCCGGCGGTGGCTCGCCGGCCTGCTTGCGCGTGCCGAGTCGGCGGCGACGGCAACCGCGGACTCGACCGGGGTCAATCCACCGAGCGCGACCGGTACCGCCGACGACGACGAGGCGTCGACGGCGACGATCCGCGACCTCTGGCGCGAGTTCGTCGCCGTCGTCGCGCCACCACGGGTGACGACCCGGACGCCGGGGGAGATCGCCCGCTACGCCATCGAGCGCGGGCTGCCGGCGCCCCCGATTCACGCGCTGACCGAGGCGTATCGCGACGCCGAGTACGGACGGCTCGCCCCCGACGCGGACCGCCTCGCTCGCGCCCGCGAGGCGCTTCGGACGGTCCGCGAGGCGATGGGGGGAGGGACGGAGTGAGCCGTCTCACTTGGCGCCGGGCGGCGGTCGGCCTCGCACTCGCTGGCGTCGGGTTCGCGGTCTGGTACGGTTACGCGCCGGCGACGTTCCCGGCTCCGATTCGGGATGCCCTCGACGCTCTCGATACCGACTCGGGTCTCGCGCTGGCGTTCGCCGGTGCCGTCGCCGGAGTGATCGGCCTGCTCTACTCGTGGCTCACACAGCCCGACACCGCGGCGCCGCTGTCGGAGCGGTCGGCCGGGGAGTCGGGGGGGCGCCCGCCGATTGCCGGCACCGACCTCTCCGCGCGGTACGAGCGGTCGGTCGAGAGCGGCGGTCCCGACGACGTGGCCGCCGATCCGATCCGGCGACGGCTTCGTGCCGTCGTCGTCGAGAGCGTCGCAGCCGACGACCCCGCGGACTACGTCGACCGGGGGGCGTGGACCGACGACCGGTACGCGGCGGCCTTCCTATCGACCACCGCCGACGTGGACTATCCGTGGTACCATCGGCTGTACGCGTGGCTCTACCCCGGCCGCGCCTACGAGCGCCGGGTGCACCGGACGCTCGCCGCCGTCGAGCGGACGTGCGCCGACCGGCTGTCGGGGTACGAGCCGCCGCCGTCGTCGTCGCCCCGAGGGCGCCTCCACGCCCTCCGCGCGGCGCTGGAGGGATCGTCGTGACCCGTCGCGTCCGGCGGTACGGTGGGCTCGCGGCGGCGGCCGTCCTGCTCGTCGCCGTCGGCGTCGCGTCGGGGACGCCGGCGCTCCTGCTCGCGGGCGTCGTCCCGCTCGCCTTCGTCGTCCACGGGGCGCTGTCGACGCTCGCCCCCCTCGACGACCGGGTACGGGTCGAACGCGAGCTGCGGCCGGAGGCGCCGCTGCCGGGCCAGTCCGTCGAGGTGACGCTGACGGCCACGAACGTCGGCGCCTCGGTGCTCCCGGACCTCCGAATGCGCGACGGCGTGCCCGAGGAGCTGTCGGTCCGGGACGGAGCGTCGAGCGTCGGCACCGCGCTCCGCCCTGGCGAGTCGGCGACGGCGACGTACACGCTCACTGCGAACCGGGGGCGCTACGCCTTCCGTCCGGTTCGGCTCCGCGCGTCGACCGTGAGCGGAACGGTCGTCGCCGAGACGACCCGCGAAGCCGACGGCGCCGACGGGTTCGAGTGCCGCATCGACGCCGCGGACGTGCCGCTCCGGCGACGGACCACGGCGTTTTCGGGGTCGCTGGCGACCGACACCGGCGGCGTCGGCGTCGAGTTCCACGCCACCCGCGACTACCGCGCGGGCGACCCGGTCAACCGGATCAACTGGCGGCGCTACGCCAAGACCGGCGAACTCTCGACGGTCGAGTACCGCGAACAGCGCGCCGCGCGGGTGGCGGTGCTGATCGACGCCCGGGAGCCGAGCCACGTCGCCGGCGCGGCGTCGCTCCCGACCGGTGCGACGCTGTGTGCGTACGCCGCCACGCTCGCGACCCGCGTCCTCCGCGACGACGGGCACCACGTCGGCGTCGGTGCCTTCGGGGTGGCCGACCCGCTCACCGACCGGCGGCCGGCGTGGGTGCCGCCGGACGCCGACGCCTTCGCGACCCACGCGGCCGCCGTCTGCAACGCCGCCGCGACTGGCTCCGGCGAGTCGGTGACGGCGACGGCCGCTGAGGACGCCCGCGCCGACGGCGGCGGTGCCGACTGCCGCCGCCTGCTCGCCGGCCTCCCCGCGACGGCACAGGTGATCCACTGCACGCCCGCCCTCGACGACGCCGCGGCGTCGATGGTCGAGTCGATCCGCGCCCACGGCCACGAGACGACGGTCCTCTCGCCGTCGGTGCCGCCGAACTCCGTCGGCGGTCGGGTGCTCGCGCTGGAGCGGGCGGTTCGACTCGACCGGATGCGGGGGGTCGGCGCGGCCGTCGTGGACTGGGACCGGGAGGAGGAGTTGCCGGTGGCGCTGGGGCGGGTGCTTCGGGGAGGGAGCTACCGATGACGGGATCGACGGGCGCGTCGGTCGGCGCGGCCGTCGTGGACTGGGATCGGGAGGAGGAGTTGCCGGTGGCGCTGTCGCGGGTGCTTCGGGGAGGGCGGCGGTGATGACGGGCGCGTCGCTCGCCGACCGTCTCGCTCGCCCGGCGAGCCTGACCGTTGCCCTCGCCGTCGGCGTCGGCCTGATCGTCGCGGGCGTGACGGGTGGGACCGCGGCGGGCATCGCGCTGACGGCGGCGGCGGGCATCGCCCTCGGTGCCGCGGCGCTCGTCCGGTCGCGAGACGGTCCCGCCGCGGCGGCCACGGGCGCGGCGCTGGCGCCACTCGTCGCCCTCGGCGGTGTCGCGGGCGTCGTCCTCGTCGCCGCCGAGCGCGGCGTCCTCGGCGGCGGACTCGTGGCGGCCCTCCCCGCCGTCGCCCTCGCGGTCGGTGCCGGCGTGGCGGCCGTCGGGGCGACCGGCACGCTCGGCGAGGGGATCGACGAGCGGGCGGTCCGGCGGGTGTTCCGGTCCGCGGCCGCGACGCTGACGGTCGTCGGACTGGCGTTCGTGGCGCTTCTCGCCGCGCGGTTCGACGCCGTCTCCGTCCCCACGCTGTCGCCGGGTGCGCTCCTCGATCCGGTGCTGTCGCCCGGCGGGCCGACGGTGGCGCTGGTGACCTTCTTCGGCCTCGTCGTCGCCGCGGCGCTCGCCTGTCGGTGGGCGCTGTCGACCCTTCCGATCACGGAACTGCTCCCGCGGGCGCGGCGCGAGGCGGCCGAGCGGGCGGTCGACCGCCTCGACGCCGACTGCCGTGTGGCGATGAAATACGGCGTGATCGCCGCGAGTGCGAGCCTCCCGACGGCGATTCCGGCCGTCCGCGAGGCGCTGCCGGTCGTCGGCGTCGCGGCGCTTCTCACCCCGACCGGCCCGCGACTCCTCCTGCTCTCCGTCGCGGCCGTCGCCGCGGCGCTCGCGCTCGCCGCCCGCCTCCTCCGGGCCATGGCGGGGACGACCGCGTCGACGCTCGGCCGCCTGCTCCCCGCGACGGCCGGGGGGGTCCTCGTCGTCCTCGTCGCCGTCGGTGCGAGCGGCCAGATCCGGACCGCCGTCGCGGGGCTTCCGCCGACGGTTCGTCCCGTCGCGGTCGAGCTGCTCGACGCCCTGTCGCCGACCGGAGTCGCCCTCGGTGCCGCGGTCGCCGCCCTCGTGGCGCTGCTGGTCGCGCTGACGGCGCTTTTCGTCGCCCTCCGGATCGACCTCGTCCCGGCTCGCGAGCGAGGTGGCGCGCTGGCCGGCGCGGGGCTGTCGACGTGCGCGGTCGTTCTGGGCGTCGGATCGGCGTCGTCGCTCGCGACGTTCGTCCTCGTCGGTCTCGGGGTCGTAGCGTGGGACGTGAGCGATCAGGGGGCGGCGGTGCGGGCGGATCTCGGTTCGGGCTCGGCGGGGCGTCTCGAAGCCGTCCACGCCGTCGGGAGCGTCGCCACGGCGACGGTCGGCGTCGGGGTAGCGTGGGCGTCGCTCGGCCTCGTCGGCGCGGTGGCGCTCTCCGACGGGGTACTCGTGGGGGCGGTGACGGCCGTCGCGGCGGCGGTGATCCTGCTCGGGGTGGTGCGGGCCTAGTCGGCCGTCGCCGCCGGCACCTCGACCGTGTCGAGGACGGCCGAGACGACGGCCGCGGGGTCGATCCCGCGGATGGACGCCTCGTCGGTCAACACGAGGCGGTGGGTCAGTACCACCGGCGCGACGGCCTTCACGTCGTCGGGCGCGACGTACGACCGCCCGGCGACGACGGCGCGGGCGCGGGCCGCCTCGTAGAACCGCTGGATGCCGCGGGGCGAGACGCCGACCGCCACCCGGTCGTCCTCGCGGGTCGCCCGCGCCAGGTCGACGAGATACTCCCGCACCGCGGGCTCGACGGTCACCGTCTCCGGCACTGCCCGGAGGTCGCTCACCGTCGCGGCGTCGACGACGGCGTCGACCTGTGGTTTCGTCGTCGTCCGGTTGCTCCGGCGTTCGAGGAGTTCGAGTTCGCCCGCGCGGTCGGGGTAGCCCATCGACACTTCGACGACGAAGCGGTCGCGCTGGGCCTCCGGCAGGCGGAACGTCCCCTCCTGTTCGACGGGGTTCTGCGTCGCGATGACGAAGAAGGGGTCGGGGAGGGGGAACGTCTCGCCGTCGGCGCTCACCTGCCCCTCGTCCATCGCCTCCAGCAGGGCGGACTGGGTCTTCGGCGGCGCGCGGTTTATTTCGTCCGCGAGGACGACGTTGGCGAAGACGGGGCCGCGCTGGAACCGAAAGGTCCCCTCGTGTTCGTCGTAGACGTGGGTGCCCGTGATGTCGCTGGGGAGGAGGTCGGGGGTGAACTGGATGCGGTTGAACTCCAGGCCGAGGGCGTCCGCGAAGGCGATGGCGGTCAGGGTCTTGCCGGTGCCGGGAACGTCCTCGACGAGGACGTGCCCGCGGGCCAGCATCCCGGCCAGTACCGTCTCCAGAAAGGTCCGGTCGGCGACGACGGCTTCGCTCACCCGGTCGACGATGTCGCTACAGACCCCCGCCGCCGCCTCGACGTCCATCGGTTCGCTCACGGCGTCGGACAGGGCGCGTTCGCACATAGGTCTTCGGTGGGACTCCCCGACGTGTGCTGACTCGTATCGTTCATTATCGTCCGGTTCAGACTGTCTAACGCCAGAATTATCCCGTTCGGCCACGTAGAGAGAACCCATGAGTTCCGCCCCCGTTTCGTCCCCGTCGACCGACGACGCGAGCGAGCGCAAGGCCACCCTGTTCTGTCAGGCCTGTGGCCACGCCAGCCCCGCCGACGGCGACTGGACCGTCCGCACCGTCGGCGACCGCCGACGCCTCCGCTGTCCCGACTGCCGGAGCGTCGTCGACGAGCGACGCGTGCCCGACGACTGCCCCTCGCCGCCGGTCCAGCGTTACGTCGACGCTTGGCACCGCTACTGGTCGGCGTGGACGACGCTGCTCGACGACGGATCGCGCGCCGACTGTTAAGCGTACCGTCCCCGTCCCTCTATCTCCCGCAACCGCCCGAGCACGTCGTCGTCGCCGACGGCGGCGTAGCCGGCTTCGAACGCCGAGAGCGTCGCGTCGGCGTCCGCCTCGGCCACCGTCCCGCGGACGCTCCCGCCGAAGACGTGACAGTCCATCGCGTGGTCCTCGACGTGACCGCTGTGGTAGCCGAGGCCGAAGTCGACGAGGGAGACCCGGTCGCCGACCCGGACGTTCCGGACCGTGGGGTCGCCGTGGACGATGCCCGCACGGTGGAGGCGTGCGAGGTGTTCGCCGACGGTCCGGGCGCGCTCGGGTGTGAGCGCGGCGGCGAGGTCACGCTTCCCCACCGTATCGAACGTGAGCGTCGCCTCGGCCACGTCCACGTCACGGACGACGGGCGTCGGCACCCCCGCCCGCCGCGCGTCGCTCGTGAGGCGTGCCTCGGCGACGGTTCGCTCGCGGCGCAGGCGGGCATCGAGGGCCGGATGGCGGTACGCCTTGGGTAGCCGCCGCTTGATCACGCGGTCGCTCCCGACGGTGACCACCGCCTCCGCGCCCTGCCGTTCGGCCGTCTCCTCGGGGGCGAAGGAGACGGACGCCTCCCCCGCCCGCCACGTCACGGCCACCTCGTCCGGGCGGAAGTTGGGGTCGACCGCCGACTCGTCGATGGCGAGCGTCTCGCCCGCGGCGAGCATCTTCGCGCCGAGGACGGCGATCATGCCCGCGTTGTCGCGGAGGTAGCGCGGGTCGGGCGCGTAAAACTGCGCGCCGCGGTCGGCACACATCGTCGCCAGCATCTCCCGCAGGCGCGCGTTCTGCCCGACGCCACCGCCGAGGACGAGTTCGTCCGCCCCCGTCAGGGAGAGGGCGCGTTCGCTCACCTCGGTCAGCATGGCGAATATCGTCTCCTGCAGGGCGAAACAGACGTCCTCGACGGGTGTCCCCGCGTCGTAGGCGTCCTTGGCGGCGCTCATGAGGCCGGAGAACGAGAAGTCCATCCCCTTGACGACGTAGGGGAGGTCGACGTACTCCCCCTCTTTCGCCGCGTCCTCGACTTTCGGCCCGCCGGGGTGTGACCAGCCGACGTGGCGGGTGAACTTGTCGATGGCGTTGCCGACGCCCGTGTCCATCGTCTCGCCGAGGACGCGATACCGGCCGTCGTGATAGCCCAGGAGGTGGGCGTTGGCGCCGCTGGCGTTGAGACAGACCGGCGAGTCGAAGCCGGCGCCGTACCGGCCGATTTCGAGGTGGGCGACCATGTGGTTGACGCCGACGAGGGGCACGTCGAGGGTGCCCGCGAGGGCGCGGGCGGCGGTACCGACGATGCGGAGACAGGGACCGAGCCCCGGCCCGCGGGAGAAGGCGACGGCGTCGACCGGGCCGTCGGTGGCGTCGAGGACCGACTCGATCACCGCGGGGATGGCCTCGCCCATGTGTTCGGCGGCCTCGCGCGGGTGAATGCCGCCGCTCTCGGGCTGGTAGGCGTCGGTTTCGATGACTGGTGGGTTGGCGTCGAGGGGCGCGGGGTCGTCGGGGTCGTACTCGAAGACCGCGGCGCTGGCCGCCCACGCGGTGCCCTCGATGCCGAGAACTCGCATCCGGCGTTACGCTTCTTCGGCTTCCGCGTCGGCTTCGTCCGCGTCCTCGCCGTCGGCGCTGATCTTGTTCCGGTCGAGCATGTGCTCCTGTTCCACGTCGCGGGCGTGGTCCGGACTCTCGTACACCTTGGCGTAGCCGACGGTCTTTCGCATCCCGAACTTCGTGTCGAGTTCGTGGACGACGACTTCGGCGGAGTCCTTGTTCAGTTTGGCCGCGAGACTGTCGCGCACGGAGAGCCGCGAGGGCGTCGCCTCGTCGTGCGTGATCTCGAATCGAACGTCCGTCCGGTGCAACATGGGGTTCTCGTCTTCCGCGATGATATCGATATCCATCGTTCAGTTACCCATACGTGGTCTCGAACTGGACAAAAGGATTACGAAGCGCGGAACGCGGGATCAGCGGCCGCCGAGCAGCGCGAACGCGGCGTCGGTGTCGCCGTCCATCCGACCGAGGAGATCGCGGGCGAGCGAGCGCGTCTCGTCGGTCACGGGCACGAGCACCATCCCCTCGCCGGGCTGGCCGTAGACGACGCAGCCGCCGAGTGGCGCGGCGAGGATGGCCGGGAGCGCCGCGAGGTCCTCCTCGCCGTCGACGCCGACCGTCGTCGGGCCGTCGCGGCCGAGCGCCTCGACGAGCGCATCGAGGAGGGCACGCGAGAGGGTGGCGGCCGGGTTCGTCACCTCGATGTCGGGGGCGGGGAGCGAGCGGCTGATCGATTCGTCGACGGCGTGGCGCTCGGTCTTGCCGTCGATAACCGCCACGTCCGGCGGGTGACCGGCGTCGCGGAGGTGAGCGGTGACCACGTCGCCGACGGCGATCAGGGGTCGCCCGGCGTCGTCGGCCGCGAGCAACGAGTCTGGATCGGTGAAGACCGGTCCCAGTGGGTCCTTGAACGCTCCCCGCAGGTCGTCGGGGAGTTCGAGCACGGTCAGCGGACCTTGAGCGCGTAGCCGCCGGGTGCGGAGACGTTCATCTCCTCGGCGACCTCCGAGCGTTCGGGATGAGTGATGATGACGTAGCCCGCCCAGTCCTCCGTGAGGCTCGACGATCCGCAGTTCGCACACGTCTGCGTGTCGGGATCGTTGATGAAGTGACACTCACGGCAGGCGAGGCGGTCCTCGGCCATCAGTTACCCTCCATCTGTGCCTCGCGTTTCTGGCGCTCCTCTTCGAGCCAGCCGTGCTTGCCGAGGCCGGGCTGTTTCGCCGTCAACCCGATCTTGCTGTCACGCGGGTTGCGCTCGTCGACGCTCTTGGTGACGATGCGCACCCGAATTTCGTCGCCGACGCCGAGGGTTCGGTTCGTCTCCGTCGAGGCGAGTTGCTGGTTCTCGCCGTCGTAGGCGAGATACTCGTCGGAGATCTGTGAGACGTGGAGCAGGCCGTCGACGGGACCGATGCCGATGAACGCCCCGAACTCCACGACTTCGACGACCGTCCCGTCGACGACTTCCTGCATCTGTGGATCGAAGGTGATGGCGTCGAACTCGGCCTCGTAGTAGACGCCGGGGCGGTTGGGCAACACGGCGCCGTCGCCGATGTCGTGGACGTTGATGACGCTCACGACGCTTCCCACCTCTTCGTCCATCCGTCCTTCGAGCTTGTCCTGGAGCAGGCGCTTCACCCGCTCGGGCGTCACGTCGGCGAGGTGCCTCGGCGGCACTTCGACCGTATCCTTGAGTCGAACCCGTTTGTACATGTTAAGGTTGTGTTATGGTCAGTGTGTTCCGACCCCTTAAACCGATTACCCGAACGCCGCGTTCGAGCAGGCGGTCACGCAGGGGGCGGTCGTTCGTCACGACGTACGCACACTCGCCCCGGTCGGCGAGTTCGACGAGCGCGTCGTCGGCGTACGACGTGTCGGTCTCCACCACACGACATCGGTCGGCGAGGTCCCGGCCCACGCTCGCGGCGGTGGCCTCCTCGCCCGCTCCCGTCGCCAGCCGGTCGAGTTCCGCGATCACCGCGGCGGGCGTCACGAACTCGACGTCACCGAGCAGGCGGTCGAGCTCGTCGAACACGCGCACGTCGCATTCGACCGGCATCATGAGCGCGCTGGTGTCCATGGCGACGGGTGGTCCTGTCACTTGAGGGTGCCGATACCGATGAGTCGCCAGCGCGCGCCGACACGGCGGTTGATGGCGATCTGATCCCCCGTCTCCGCGCAGACGGGACGTTTGAGCGACACCTCACACTCGCCGGAGCGAGCGCTCGTCACCGCGCCGACCGTCGTCGCGGTGCCGACGGTGAGCATCAGCGGCTCGCCCGTCGAAATCTCCTCGATCTCCTCGCCCTCCTCGCCGACGACGCGGTCGAGGAGTTCGACGTCCATCTCGAAGGACTCGTAGGTCGGCGGGAGGGTGCCGGGGTCGCCGGCGACCTGCCCCGCGAGCGCGTCACCCTTCGTCAGCGAGGGATCGAGCCCCGTGCCGACGCCGAGCAGTCCGCCGGGTCGGGCCACTTCGACCGACCGGCCGCCGGCCTGCAGCGACCGCACCTCGGTCGTGATCGGGCGCCACTCGGTCTGGCCCTCCTCCTCGACTTCGCGGCCGGGCCGCAGTTCGAGTTCGTCGCCGACCTCGAGGGTCCCGTCGACGAGGCTCCCGCCGACGACGCCGCCGTTGAGGTCCTCCCACGTCGTCCCCGGGCGATTGATGTCGAAACTCCGGGCGGCGAACATGCGCGCGGCGTTGCTCTCGTCGCGGTCGGGCGTCGGAATCTCTTCCTCGATGGCGCCGATGAGGAGGTCCATGTTCACCTCCTGCTGGGCGCTGATCGGGACGATCGGTGCGTCCTCGGCGACGGTGCCCTCGACGAACTCCTCGATCTGCCCGTAGTTGTGGACCGCCTGATCGCGGTCGACGAGGTCGATCTTGTTCTGGGCGATGACGATGTTCTCGACGCCGATGATGTCGAGCGCCATCAGGTGCTCTTCCGTCTGGGCCTGCGGGACGTCCTCGGTCGCGCTCACGACCAGCACCGCCCCGTCCATGAGCGCCGCGCCCGAGAGCATCGTCGCCATCAGTGTCTCGTGACCCGGTGCGTCGACGAAGGAGACCGTCCGGAGCACGTCGCTCTCCGAACCGTCCGGACAGGTCTCGTCGACGGTGAACGCCTCCGGTTCCTCCACGCCGGGGCACTTCCGGAACGTCGCGTCCGCGTACCCGAGTCGGATTGAGATGCCGCGCTTCATCTCCTCGGAGTGCTGGTCGGTCCAGGACCCACTGAGGGCTTGGACCAGCGTCGTCTTGCCGTGATCGACGTGGCCGACGAGGCCGATGTTCACCTCCGGTTGCTGGTGTGTTTCCGTCGCCATTGAGAGTAATCTTGGAGGAATTTCGCTCCCTGCCGGTGATAAAGTTGCTGTTTGCCGACGCATATACTCGCGTTCGAGCGTCGGGACCGCCCGGACGCCCGTGGGAGTGTCCGCGGAGTCACGACCGGACCGACGCCTCTTTGCCCCGACCGACCCCACGCCCGCCATGCTCCGGTACGTCACGACGAACGCCGGGAAGGTGCGCGAAGCCGAAGAGTACCTCTCCGACGGCTCGGTCTCGCAACTCGATTTCGACTACACCGAGATTCAGGCGCCGACGCTCGAACCCATCGCCGCCCGCGGCGCCCGCGAGGCCTACCGCCACGCCGGCGAACCCGTCCTCGTCGACGACGCCGGCCTGTTCGTCGACGGCCTCGACGGCTTCCCCGGCCCGTACACCGCGTACGCCGAGGAGACACTGGGCATCGAGCGGGTGAGTGCGCTCGCCCGCGACGTCGCCGACCCCGAACCGGCACGCGCTGCCTTCCAGTGCGTTCTCGCGTACTGCGACGGCGATCCGTTCGACGCCAGTCCCGACCCCATCGACCGCGGCGACCGGAGCGCGGCGGCGGCCGTCGACGAGGAGGACTCGGACGCCGACCTCCCCGTCAAACTCTTCGAGGGCGTCGTCAGGGGGCGCCTCGTCGAACCGCGCGGTGACGCCGGGTTCGGCTACGATCCCGTGTTCGAACACGAGGGGACGACGTTCGCGGAGATGGGGCCGGCGAAGAAAAACGCCGTCTCCCATCGCGGCCGGGCGCTCGGGAAGTTCGCGGAGTGGTACGCCCAGCGCTAGCTTCGCGGGTCCCGGTCCGGCCCCGGATAGTCCCCGTCCACCACCTCGCGATAGAGGCTCTCGGCGTCGAACAGCGACGCGAACGCCCGGGGATGCCGGGCGCTGGTCTCGACGCGTCCCCGGAGCGCGGCGCCCGCCGACGCCGACAGGAGCGCGTCGTCGAGCGTCAGGAGATGCATCGCGCCGCCGCGGTAGGCGGCGGCGAGCGCCGGGTGGTCGTCGTCGGGGTGGGTGACGAGTTCACACTCCTCGACGACCCGGGCGCGCCAGTCCCGCGCCAGGTCGGCGTCGCCGAGCGACCGGATCACGGCCGCGGCGTCGTCGAGGAGGGGGTCGCTGGCGACGAGGGTCACCCACGAGTGTTCGCGGACGTGATCCAGCGCCGTCCGGGCGGGGCCGCCGACGAGGAGGTCCGCGGCGAGGACGTCGGCGTCGGCGGTGACCCGTGCGGGCGAGGGCTCAGTCGTCGGCATCGTCACGGTGCCGGCGGAGCGCGTCGATCACGTCCGCCTCGGTTCGGTCGTAGCGCTCGGCGCGCGCGAAGAGGTCGGCCCAGGTCACGAGGGGTGTCCGCGGGGCCGAGCAAAGAGCCTTGCCCGAGGCATATCGCGTGACGGCATACCCCTGTCTGACGCACCTTTATAATCGGGCATGGTCAGGATACGCCTGGGCGCGCACCACCGGCTTCAGTTCCCATCCTCCCCACCCGCGCGCCCGGCACACCCCACTGGCACCTCGGTGCTCGGCGCCGTTCCCCCACGGCGCCGTCTTCGGCGACGCGTTAGCCGGCGGTCCGGCGACACGCTCTCGGGGCCGGGTACCGGGCTGGGGTGTCGACGCGGTCGAATCCCGGCATCTCGACGCTCACCGAAGACATCGACCGAGCCGTCCCGATCAAGAGCTAGGCCGGCCGTTCGCCAAGATTAAAGACGCTCCTGTCGGTCGATGTTTGCATACTGGATCACGGTCCATGGCAGGCGATTCACGCTCCCGACGGACGGCACAACTGGACAAGGCCGAACGTGAACATCTCGACGCAGTCGTCGAGAAGCTCCGCGAACGGGCCGAGGACAACGTCCGATATCAACTGACGCGGCAGGGTCTGGACGACGAGCCGGTGAATTCGGCATCGCTGGACGCGGATCTGGCGCCGCTCGTCGAGGCCATCGAGCTAGAGCGGGCCGACGGCGACACGTGGACCGAGGCGTTCGAGCAGTACGTCACGGGGGTCGGGTACACCGTCGTCAACCGGCTGGCCGCGTTGCGCTGTCTGGACGTTCGCGAGTTCGTCGACGAGGCGGTGACCGTGTTCAAAGCGAACGGGCTGACGCCCGCCGCCGAACGGCTCGTCCACGAGGCGTTCCTGCCGGCAGACGAGGCGACTCTCGAAGCGTACCACGACGCCTGTGACGATCTGGCCGACGAGATCGGGATTCTCTTCGACCGCGAGTCGGCGTACAGCCTGGTCGATCCCGACGCCGACACGTTCGAGGAACTGTGTGGGCTGCTCGACGAGGTTCCGGACGCAGTCTGGCGCGCGGACGACGTACTCGGGTGGGTCTACGAGTATTACAACCGTCCCGTCGTCGAAGCAATCGACGCGAGGAACACCCTCGAACCGGACGATGTCGGCCCGGCAAACCAGTTCTACACGCCTCACTGGGTCGTTCGGATGCTCGCCGACAACAGCCTCGGGAAGCTCTATCTCGAGGCGACCGGGCGGGAAGACGCCGTTCCGGAGCCCGACGCCCTCTCGCCCGAGGCACGAAAGGAACGCCTCGTCACGCCCGACGACGCACCGACCGTCGCCGAACTCTGCACTTATCTCATCCCCGACGGGGACGGCGGGGACGCCCCGTCGTTCGACCACCCCTCCGAGCTTCGCGTCCTCGACCCCGCCTGTGGGAGCGGGCATTTCCTGCTCTACGCCTTCGACATTCTGGAGCGGATCTGGTGGGCCGAAACCGACCTCGACCGACGCGAGATTCCGGCGAAGATCCTCGAACACAACCTCTACGGGGTCGACATCGACCTGCGGTCCTGCAAGCTCTCGGCGTTCAACCTCTATCTGAAGGCGCGAACCCGGGCCGAGAAAGAGGGCGGGGCGTTCGAGATGCCGAACGTCGGCATCGTCTGTGCCGACGCTCGGGTCGCCGACGTCGAGGCGGCCATCGACGTCCTCGACCGGATCGCGGGCGACGGAACGGCGGTGCGCGAGGCACTCGACGAGATCGTCGAGGCGTTCCGGACGACGCCGGCGCTCGGGAGTCTGCTGGACGTACAGGGGACCCTCTCGGAGGCGTTCGTCGCACAGGGGACGGACGCCGTGGAGTGGGGCGGCGACGCGCAGAAGCCGTTGAACGGGGTCCTGCGACAGCTCCGGGACGCCGTCGACGAGCGGACGGCCGATTCCTTCGACGAGCAGCACCTCCGGAGCTTCCTGCATCTGCTGGTGGTGTTGACGCAGGACTACGACGTCGCGTTGATGAATCCGCCCTACGGGGCGCGGGGCCGGATGCCGAGCGACGTCACCGACTACGTCGAGGAGCACTACAGATACGGTCCGGAATACTACGTCAATTTCGTCGAAGCCTGTGATCGGCTCTCGAAGCGGAACGGTCGTCTCGGGATGATCGTACAGCGGTCGTTCATGTACAAGCGCAGTTTTCGGGAGTTCCGCGAGGACTTCATCGGCCAACTCGGCGCGTTCGACTTCCTCGCGGAGTACGGGATCGGTGTCCTCGACAAGGCGACCGTTCGAACCGCCGGGACCGTCATCAGAACGGGGCGTAACGTCGCCGAGGATGTGGAAGGATTGTTTTACCGCCTTCACGATCCGGATCCCGGGGAGAAACAGGACGCCTTCCTTCGATCCGCGTTCACCAGTACGACGGGGGAGATCCAGCGGCAGTACCGACGCAAGCTACGCGAGTTCGAGCGCATCCCCGGCAGCCCGCTCTCCTACTGGGCCTCCACCGAACTCCGGTCACTGTACGAGGCCGAGACGGTGTTCGACGCGGAAAACGGGAACGTCGACCGGGACAGTCTCGGGGTCGTCAAACAGGGCCTCGCCACGGCGGACGACGCGCGGTTCACCCGACACTTCTGGGAGACTCACGACGACTCGTGGCGACCGTTCGCAAAGGGTGGTGAAGACGCGTGGACGCTGCCGTCGATCGACCTGAGCGTTCTGTGGGGTGATGACGGCACCGAAATCAAACGATACTGTGGGTCCAGACCCCAGAATACGCAGTACTACTTCGGCGAAGCTCTCACCTACACGTACATGAAATCGAGCGGGCGCCGGTTCGGCTATCTGCATCCGTCCTCGATTTTCGGCCACGCGGGGAACGTGTTCGTCCCGAACCGGGAGACCTGGAAGGCGCTCGCGTACGCGAACAGTCATCTGGTGACGTATCTCATGCTCTGCCAGACGCCGGAGCGACATTGGGAGGTGGGGAACGTCTCGAAGCTCCCGTGGCCCAGTAGCCTCGCGGAGGCCGACGGCATCGTGGACTCCGTCGAACACATCGCGGGCGCGATGCTCGCGACGCGGCAGTACGATCCGGCGTCACCGCACTACGAGGGTCCCCCGCTTCTCGACGGACTCGGGGACGGCTGGGTCCCGGACGTCTACACGACCCATCCCCATCGTCGACTCACGCGAGAGATAGCCGTCCCGGACCGGGTCGAACGCGTCTCGGTCGAGACGCCGATCAGGGAGTTGGGGGCCGCACACAGACGACGCGAAGCCCGACTCCGGGGCCGAATGGAGGCCTCGTTCGACGACATCGAGCGAACGATCCGGCGAGCGCTGGATCTCGGTGACGCGGCAGTCGACGAGATACGCACGGAAGTCGCGCTTCGAACGAACGAGACCCCTTGTGAACGGGACACGGCCGATCCGGAATCCATCACCGACCCCGGAGGGGACCTTCCGGAGATGGTCACCCATCTCCTGCTCCATCTCACGCACCGAATCGTCCACGAGGCCGACGACGGCATCGTCCCGATTTCGGACGTCGGTGGGGAGCCGGACCTCCTCGCTCGGCTCGAACGCGAGTTCGAGCGCATCTGGGGGCCCCACGCCCCCACTCGCCTCGCGGAGGTCGACCGAGTCCTCGGCAGCCGAACCGCGGACGAAGCGGCGTATCCGAACCTCCGCGCGTGGCTCGAAGACGATCTCTTCGACGCCCACGTCTCCACGTTCGACCGCACGCCGATCCTGTGGCGACTCACGACCGAGCGACTCGTCTCCGACCCGGAGGGTGAGGGATTCGCCTGTCTCGTCGACTACCACCAGCTAGATTCGGGCGTCTTCGACCGCCTGCAGAACCGATACCTCGAACCGCGCAAGGCGCTCCTTCGGGAGCGACGGCGCGCCGCGAACCGGCGGCGTGGCGACGACTCGCTCTCGGCGTGCGAGAAAGCCGCGGCAGACGAGTACACCCGCTGTGAGAGCGGGCTCGAACAGATTGCCGTCTTCGAGGAGCGACTGGCCGAGCTAGCTCGCCCGTCGCCGCGCGAGTGGCCCGAGGAGAAGCGGCGGATCGCGGCGGACGCCGTGCAGTCGGTGGCCGAGTTCAGAGAGGACACGGCGGCACGTCTGGAGACGCTGGAAGAACTGGCCGACCGCGACGACGTCGAGATGGACGCCCTGTTCAGCCCGTCCTTCTACGAGACGGTGCAGGAGAACCGAGAGGAGTGGCTCGACGCGCTCGACGATCTCCAATCTGCCTTCGAGGCCTACGCGGCCGACGGGTCCGTGCCGGTCGAGGCACACCGCTACGACCTCTTCGAGTACTACGACGACCTCGTCGGTTCGACACACTACGCGAGCAACGGGATTCTGTTCACGACGTACTACTTCGGAACGTTCGAGGACACCGGGCGGGATCGGCTCGGCGACGGCGGTGTTTCGGAACGTGAACGCTTACTCTCCGAGTTGGCGACTGGACTCGACGAGTACGAGGACCTCGCGGATGGCATCGCCGCGGCGTGCGACGCCGTCGCGAGCGACATCTCCGCCGAGTGGGCGGACCGAGCGCTCTCGGAGATCACGACCGCCGGCTACCAACCGAACCGAAAACACGGCGTCGAGATCAACATTCGACCGCTCGCTGACGCGAAGGTCGTCCCGGAGACGGTCGAAGACGACGTTCTCTGAGCGTGCCCGCGACCAAGCCCCTTCGTCTGGTTCGACTCCACGGGTCTTTCGTTCACCCGGCACCCATCGCTACTCGGTGGTTGAGTTCACAGAAAGCCTAGGCGGGATTTGGAACACCGGGGCTCTCGTCGCCGCCTCTGGCGGTCACACGTCGTGGTTTAGCGGGCTGTACCGACTGAGAAGGGAGCTGTTCACGCCGATTCCCGGTTCAACGCCCGGGCGGGTACATTCTTACGTAGGGAGGCCGGAGATAGGGATGTAATGGCGTCGTCCACCAGTTCCGAACCCACCGACGAGTTGGCGACCGCCGTCGGCCAGTACGTCCTCGGTGAGATCTCCCTCGGGAAGGCCGCCGAGGCGGCAGGGATGTCCCGCTGGGAGTTCGAGGAAGTGCTTCGGGATGCCGGTTTCGAGGCACTGTACGGGCCGCGAACGGACGACCAGCTGGAAGCGGAACTCGACACCGCCCAGGACCTCGGCGAGTAAATGGCGGAACGGCATCCGCAACCGGTGTTTCTCGACACGACCGTCGTCAGCAACTTCGCCAGCACGGACGGAATCGGATTGCTCACGACGGTGCTCGACTCGCCGGTCGTCGTGCCTGCCGTTCGCGAGGAGATCGAACGCGGGGAGCGTGCCGGATACGAGTATCTCGATGCGGTAGTCGATGCGCTCGCCGAGTCGCTACCTGTTCGAGAGGTACCGTCCGAAGCCGACCATTCGGACATCCGCGACCGACTCGACGCGGGTGAAGCGGAGTCGATACTGGGTGCGCTCGAACACGGCGGAACGGTAGCGACGGATGACCTGGCGGCCCGTCGAGTCGCCGAGAGTAGGGAGGTCCCCGTCACGGGTTCGGTCGGACTGCTCGTGCTGGGTGTCGAACGCGGGACGATTGCTAGCGAAACGGCTGACGACTGGCTCGATGGATGGCGAAAACATCGAGGATACTACGCGCCGGTCGAGAGCGTGAAAGAGTTACTTGACGACGAGCAGTAGAAACGAGGACAGTCTGCGCCGCAGGCGCAAGCCTAGGCCGGGATTTGAACCCGGGGTCTCGTCCTTACCAAGGACGCGCTTTACCGCTAAGCTACCCAGGCACGCGTACACCGCTTGGCCGGAATCGTCTTTAGGCGTTTCGATTTACGGGTCGGCGGCGGAGGGCGCGTCGCCGCCGGCGAGCGCGAGGATGCGGTCGGCCGCCGTTTCGGGAAGCGCGGTGTCGGGTGGCGGGAGGTCGCCCTCGAACTCGCGGGCGAGGTCGGCCGCGTAGTCGAGGAGATCCTCGCCCGGGTCGACGTCGACGGCGGTGGTACCGGCGGCGACGGCGAGGGCGAACACGTCCGCTTCGAGGGCGCGGTCGAGCGCTGTCCGGTCGGCGTCGGCCTCGCGGCGCCGGGTCTGATTCCGGCCGAACGCCCGGACCACCTCGACGGCGCGGTCGGCCGTCTCCGTGCGCGCGAGGAGGTAGAAGCCACGGGAGACGAGCACGTCGGCGGCGAGGATGTCTAGGTCGGCCCCTCGGGCGGCCTCGCCTTCGCCCTCGGCCCAGGGTTCGTCGTGGGCGAGGGTTCGCGTGAGGCGGAGCCCCTCGTAGATGAGCTGGACACCGGCGGCGCGCTCGGCGAGCGGGTCGGCGTCGACGGCGGCATCGAGCGCCGTGGCGCTCACCAACGTCAGGACGCTGGGCGTCATCGAGGCGTCCGCGAGCCGGTCGCGAAGCACCTCGCGGAGCCGTTCGGGTTCGATGTCGGCGAGCGCGTCGCGGGCGGCACGCCGAGCCCGTACGGCGTTGTCCATTATTCATCGGTAGCGGTGGGAAGGGCAAAGGCCTTTGGAAACGGCACCCAGCGCGGCGGATCGGACGTCGCGCCGTCGGTTATCGATACAGTGGATCGGGCGCTGGCGGCATCGCGCGCTTGTGGGCGCTCCGTTCGTACAGGTCGACGACGCGGTCGACCTGTTCGGGCGTCACGTCGAGCTGTCGCACCGTCGCCGACTTCGAGAGCGGGCCGTCGACGTGGAGCGCGAGGATGGCGTCGAGCGTGTCGTAACCCAGCCCCATCTCCGCCTCGTCGGTCTGTCCGATCCACATCTCCGCCGACGGCGTCTTGGTCACCAGGTCGTCGTCGACGCCGACGTGGGCCGCCAGCTGCCGCACCTGCTGTTTGTAGAGGTTGCCGATGGGGTTGCAGTCGACCGCCTGATCGCCGTACTTCGTGAAGTAGCCGGTGAGCGCCTCGCTCCGGTTGCCCGTCCCGAGGACGATGCGGTTCTCCGCGTTGGCGACGAAGTAGTTGAGGACGCCCCGAATCCGGACCCGGACGTTCCCCGCCGCGGTTCGGAGCGGGTCGGTGTCGATCCGCTCGCCGGCGTCCTCCTCTGGGAACGCCTCGACGAGGGCGTCGAAGATGGGGCCGATGTCGATCACGTCGTAGTCGATGCCGAGGTCACGGGCGACGCGTTCGGCGTCGCTCATGTTGTCGGCCGTGTTCACGTCGCTCGGCATCACGAGGCCGTGGACGCGCTCGGTCCCCAGCGCCTCGACCGCGAGGTGGGCCGTCAGCGTGCTGTCGATGCCGCCCGAGAGGCCGAGCACCGCCCCGTCGGCGCCGGCGTCCTCGACGACCGACTCGACGAACGCCGTAACGTGCTCCCGCGTCGCAGCCAGTTCCGCCTCCGAGAGGCGGAGGTCGAGCGGGGCCGACTCTTCCAGAATGACGGATTCGTCGCTCATCGACCTCGTGTACGGCTGCCAGTTTGAAATACCCTCCCGTTCGCGGGGTACGGTGAACGCGCGTTCGCGCAGGAAGGGCTAAACCGCGCGAACCGACAGTTCGTCACTCCACGTCGAGTGTCGTCTCGTCGACGGTGCCCGTCGTCCCGCTGGCCGCGTCGCGTCGCTCGCCCGTCCGCTCGTGTTCGGGGGACTCCGTCGCCGCCCCGGCCGGGTCCTCGCTGCCCTCCCGGATTCGGAGGACGCGCTCGTAGGGGAAGAAGTCCCGGCCGTCGGCGTGGGTCACCCAGACGCCCGAGTCGTAGAAGTCGACGGCGTCGGCGCGGAGTGGGTCGCCGCCGACGTCGGCGCTCACCTCGTCGGTCAGGTACAGCGCGTATGACTGGTTGGTGCTCATGTCAACTCCGAGCTACGACGGGGCGCAGTATAATTCTTCGGCGACGGCGGCTCGTACGGTTTACTGTCAGTCCGTCCCGGTGGGCCGCCGAGATGGTCCGGCAACCCACCGGTACACAGTTACAATAATCCGTATCAGGGTGACGACCGCAGTCGTCGCCGGAGGGCGCCGTCGTATTTCGAGTCGCGCACCCACTCGTCGACGCTCGTCTCGACGATGTCGCCCGAGGAGTAGACGCACGCGTCGTCGAACGCGATGACGTGTGTCGGCCAGGGGTACGGAAACTCCCAGCAGAAGGCGATGCCGACGCCGTCGCGGTCCCGGGCGACCGCCCAGGCGAGGGCGACGAGCGCGTAATCCTCGCAGTCACCGCGTCCCGATTCGACGCAGTCCCGGGGGTGCCGGGCGAAGTCGCGGAACCCGTTCCACGGGTCCGCGGTCCACTCGTACGTCGACCGCGACCACCCCTCGAAGTCGAACGTCCGCCACCACTCGTCCCGGTCGACGTACCGGTCGGGAACGAGGAAGGTGAGCGGCGTCCAGCGCCGCAGCTTCATGTGAGACGATACCATGTCGACGAAGATAGCGGTGGCGGGCGGCCGTCGGCACCTCGTATCCGATGTATTTATACGATTCATGGGCCTTTGTCCGAACGCCACGCGCGCCGTTGGTCCAGTGGTAGGACAGTGGCTTCCCAAGCCACTAGCCCGGGTTCAATTCCCGGACGGCGCATGATTGTCTCGAACGTAGTGAGAGACATCATCGCCCCGGGAATTGAATCAGGGAGTGAAGCGAGCGAACGCGAGCGGAACGACCGTGGTTCAATTCCCGGACGGCGCACTCCCTGCGGTCGTTTGCCGTCCGTAGTCCCCCTCGCTCACTCCGTTCGCTCACGGGACTCCCGGACAGCGCACCCCCTGCGGTCGTTTGCCGTCCGACGTCCCGTTCGCTTCGCTCACGGGACTCCCGGACAGCGCACTCGGACGTCCGACGCCACGATTTTAGTACCGCCGCGACCGACCGCCGGACGTGTTCGCCGCCGCCCTCCAGTCAGCCCCGCCCGACCTCGCCCCGGCGCTTTTCGCCCTCGGTGCGTTCGTCGTCTTCGCTTTCGCCCTCGGTGCCGTCGGGAGCGCCGTCGCCCGTCGCCTGTCGAACCCCGTCGGCAAGTACCGGCTCCTCTATACGGCCGTCCTCTTCCCGTTCGCCCTCCTCGCGTTCGCCGTCCTCGCGCTCCTCGGATTCGGGGGCGCCGTCGCCGCCGCGGTCCTCGGGCGCACCAGCGGGCCGGCCGCGACCCTCCTCACCGACTTCGCCGCCCTCCTCGGGGCGAGCGTCGTCGGGCTGGCGGCCTACGCGCCGACGATACGCGGCGTGCGGGCCGTCCGCGGCGTCGACCTGTCGACCGGCCGGGCGCTCGCTCGGATGGCGCGCTACGTCGTCGGCGTGAGCGCCGTCGTCACCGCCGTCCTCGCGCCGCTCCGCCTCGGCCCGGGGGTGACGCCGCTCGGCCTGGTGGGCGTCTTCGCCGCCCTCCTCGTCGCCGGCTTCGTCGGTGCGCCGTGGCTCGTCGCCGCGCTTCGCTCGACGGTGACGCCCGACGCGTCGACCCGGGAGCGCATCGAGCGCCGACGTGACCGGGCGGGCCTCGACGTGCGCGACGAGTTGGTGTTCGACACTGACGACGAGGAGACGGCGGCCGTCTACGTCCGCGGTCCGCCGGGCTACCGCCGGCTGTTCGTCACGACGACGTTCCTCGACCGCTTCGACGACGAGGCGGCGACGGCCCTGCTTGCGGCCGAGGCCGGCACCGTTCGGGCGCGCGTCGACGCCCTCCGGGTGGTGACCGTCGTCGCCACGGCGGTCCCGCTGGTCGCCGCGGTGAGCGGTACGGGACGGCGATGGCTCCTCCTCGGGGCGGCGTTCGGAACGCTGCTCGTCGGCTTCTGGCTCACCCGTCGCGGCGTGCGGGCGGCCGACGACTGGGCCGCCGACCGGGTTGGCGCCGACACACTCGCGGACGCCCTCGACCGCTACGCCGAGGTGCACGCGCTGGAGCCGACCCGGCGTCGCGTCCCGAACCCGCTCTCGACGACCGTCGCGCTCGGCGACCGGATCGACCGCCTGCGCTATCGTGGCGATTGAAACTGTTTGCACGGCCGACCGTACGCCGCACTGCGATCAGCTGTGTACCGACTTTCGATCGCTACTATCCGGTTGCCCCTCGTCGACGACGGCCCGTAGCCGCGCCGTCGCGTCCGCGTCGTACCGGAGCACCCGCCGCCACCACGGTCCCTTCCCCGAGTCGCTCGACAGGTCGGTGACGAGGGGCCCGGCCGTCGCCCCGGCTTCGGGTGCGCTCAGCGGCACCGCCCGGTCCAGCAGTCGCGAGCCCTCACCCCCGGCGACCAGCACCTTCGCGTCGAAGTCCGCGCGTTTGACGTGGGCGTTGCTCGCGAACCGTGCCCGCTCGCTGGCGTCGAGTTCGCGGTACGTCTCGCCCGTGATGGCGCGTTCGACCCGAAACTCTCCGATCAGGTAGGCGCCCCACTCGGGCGGGAAGGCAGGCGCCTCGGCGGGGTCGCCCCGTAGCGAGAGCGTCGCGTAGAAAAAGAGCGAGTCGCCGGGGTCGAGCGTCGAGAGCGGCCCCGCCTTCACGCCGTGTTCGTCGCCGTAGGTGTAGGTCGTCGACCCGTAGACGCCGGCGAACTCCGGGTCGAGGTGGACCCGCCGGTCGGCCACGTCGCTCACGTCCACGCCGAGCGGCACCGAGAGGTCGCCGTAGGTGGGTACCGACTCGGCCGTCGGCTCCCGTTCGGGGATGGGGACGTACGCGAACCGACCGTCGGGGGTGACGGGGCCGCGGAAGCCGGGGAGCGTGGTGTTGGCGCCGACGTTGATGGCGATGGCCCGGCTCATTCCGGCGTAAACCGGAACACCCGGTCGTCCGCGCCGACGGGCGACCCCCGGCCGTCGCGGTTGCTCGTCACCGCGTGGAGGTGACCATTCGGCCCGGTGAACACCGTCCGGAGGCGGCCGTACGCCCCCTCGAAGAGGCGTTCCTCGTCGGCGACGCTCTCGCCGTCGAACCGTACCCGGTGGAGGTGTTCGGCCTTGAGCGTCCCGAAGAAGAAGTCGCCCTGCCACGCCTCGATGGGACCGTCGTAGAACGCCGCGCTCCCGGGGGCGATGGTGGGGGAGTAGTGGGCGAGCGGGTCGGTGAACCGGTCGTCGTCGCTCGGTCCCTTTGCCTCGGGCCAGCCGTAGTTCTCGCCCGCCCGCAGGACGTTGATCTCGTCGGCGACGTGCGGGCCGTGTTCGGTGCTGTAGAGGCGCCCGTCGCGGACGGCGAGGCCCTGCGGGTTGCGGTGGCCGTAGCTGTAGACCGGCGAGTCGAACGGGTTGTCGGGGTGGACGTCGCCGTCGAGCGTGAGTCGCAGTACCGACCCCGCGAGAACGTCCCGTCCCTGCCCGTTCGCCGCCTCCGCGGCGTCCCCACAGGTCACGTAGAGCGCGTCGTCGTGGACGAGCAAGCGCCCGCCGTCGTGGATGTGCGCCCCCGGAATCCCGGTGAGGAGTGGCTCGCCCGCCCAGCCGTCCGTCAGGTCGTGGCGGACGAGGCGGTTCGCGAGGCCGTCGCTCGTCTCGTAGGTCTGGTGAGTGTAAGCGTAGGGTTCGGCGGGGTGGAAGGCGAGGCCGAGCAACCCGCCCTCGCCGACGCCCTCGACGCCCTCGACGGATTCGACGACCGTCTCGACCGATCCGTCGGCGAGGCGGACGATCCGTCCCGGTCGCTCGGTGAGATAGAGCATCCCGTCGCGAAAGGCTGCGCCCCACGGCACCTCCAGCCCGGTGGCGAGCGTCTCGACGGCGACGCCGCCGTCGGCGGCGTCGGTGCTGGTAGCGCCGTCTCCGTCCTCGCCGGCACCGGCGGTCCCGTCCCCGTCGCCGCCCCCCGACCGCCCGGCACATCCGCCGAGCGCCGCCGCGGCCCCGAGGGCCGCGAGGTAGCGTCGTCGGTCCATACTGGGGGGTAGGACTGGAGCGTGAAAAGCCTACTTCGGGGGGGAGCGGTCCCGCCCGAACTCGTCGAAGACGTCGAGGTCCTCGGGGAGGTCGTAGTCGAGTCGGCGGGATTCTTTCCGGTTCTCGCCGCCGGCGTCGAGCGGTTCGGCCACTGCGTCCCAGCCGGGCTTGACGCGGACGCTCTTTGCCGGCATCCCGACCGCGATGTGGTGGTCCGGCACGTCGCCCTGAACGACGGCGCGGGCGCCGACGACGGCGTTCGTGCCGACACGCGTCCCCGCGCTGACCATCGAATCGTACGTGACGCGGGCGTCGTCCTCGATGATCGTGTGGTAGTTACGCACCTCGGTCTGGTCGACGATGTCGTGGTCGTGGCTGTAGACGTGGACGCCGTCGGAGATGGAGACGCGGTCGCCGACGGTCAACTGCCCCCGGTCGTCGAGGTGGACGTCGTCGTGGACGACGACGTTGTCGCCGACGGCGATGTTGTGGCCGTAGGTGAAGGTGATCCCCTTGAAGAAGCGACAGCCGTCGCCGCAGTCGGCGAAGAGGTGGTCGGCGAGCATCCGCCGGAACCGGAGCGCGAACTCGACGTTGTCGGCCATGGGCGTGGCGTCGAACTGCCGCCAGAGCCACTGGAGGTACTTCGACTCCTCGAACCGTTCTTCGTCCTTTTCGGCGTAGTACTCGCTCTCTAACGTCGCGTTACAGGGGTCGTACCCCTGCAGGCGAACGCGTTCGGCAGGGGACACGTCGCCGCCGTCCTGCCAGCGCTCGTACGCCTCGCGGTCCCCGAACAGGTCGACCAGCACGTCCTGTACCACCCTACACGTATCCTCGTCGGAGGAGAGTCGCTCGTCGACGTAGTCGATGAACTCCCCGACGCCGTCCTCGGCCTCCGCGGGGAGCGAGACGTGTCGCTTCGTCATGCAGCCCCGCTAGGCAACGGGCACCAAAATGGGTTCGGGTGTGCGTCGTCCGCGCGCGAGAGTTACGCGAGGAAGACGTGCCGCGGCCGGTCGGCGAGCACGTCACGCCCCCACGAGACGGTCTCCGAGAACTCGTCCGAGCGGAAGAAGTTCATCGCGTCCTCCTTCGAGCGCCACTGGCTGGCGATGAACATGTCGTTCTCGTCCTCGCGGTTGATCATCAGATCCGTCTCGCCGTGGCCCTCCATCTCGCCCAGCAGGCCGCCGACCGTCTCGAACTTCTCGACGAAGTCCTCGCGGTGTTCCGGCTTGACCGTGTAGAACATGCCCATGGTGCCGAAGCCGGACTCTTCGCCCGCTCGGCTGACGATGCCGGGGAGTTCGGCGAGGAAGCCGGCGGCGGTGTCCGCCGCGCTCGCGGTGTCCCAGATGCTCACGACCGCCCGCCGGTCCCGCTCCAGGGCGTCGTACACCGCCGTCTTGACGTGCGTGTCGTAGTGATCGAAGTTCGACCGCAGGCCGTCCACCTCGTCGAACAGGTCGTCCGCGTCGGCCTCGGAGTAGAGCACCGTCGCGTACACGTCCTCGCCGTGGGGTTTTCCGGCGTAGATGTTCAGGTCGGCGAGTTCGCCGCGGATGTCGTCGTCCGCGTCGGCGTCCGCGTCGTCGTCCGCGTCGTCGCCGTGCGCCTCGCCGCCGTGATGTGCGTCACCGTCGCCGCCGTGCGCGTCGCCACCGTGCTGTGCACCACCCTCGCCGTGGGGATGCTCACCTTCCTCGTCGGTCGGCACCGACTCGCCCGCGAGGAAGGCGGGCAGGTCGCTCGGCGGGAACCGGCGGCCGACGTAGAACGGCCCGAACTCGCTGTAGCGGGCGCTCGCCTCGTCGTAGCGCATCTCGTAGACGATGTCTTTCAGGTCCGTCGGGTCCTCGGAGAAGAGCGTCACGCCCCACTCCCAGTCGTCGAGGCCGACAGAGGAGGCGACGATCTGTTTCACTCGCCCGCCGAACTCGCGGCCGTGTTCGCCGTGTTCCTCCATCATCTCCCGGCGGCGCTCGAAGGGGAGGTCGTACCAGTTGTCCTGCTCGCCCCGCTTCCGGCTCATCGGGTAGAAGCTGACGTACTGGTCCTCGGGAATCGATGGTTCGAGTTTCCCCTCGATGTACCGTTTGAGACCGGTGTCGACCTCCTCCTCGTCCTCGGCGAAGTAGGCGTCGGAGACGTAGCCGCTCACCTCCGTCACCGAGACGTAGGAGGTGGACTGCTCGGTGAAGGCGCCGAGGGCCGTGCGGTCGAACCGCCGTTCCGCCGTCGACAGTGCGTCGAGGGTGGGTCGCAGGTGGACGATCAGCAGGTCCGCCTTGTGCCCGACCATGGCGAAGACGGCGGAGGCGCCGTCCTCGACGTCGGCAACCGCCTCGTGGGTGTCGAGATACTCGACCCCCTCCTCGACGGCCCGGTCGCGCTCCCGTTCGGGGGCGTCACGCCACGCCGCCCAGTCGATCCGCCGGAAGTCGTGCAGTGCGTACCAGCCTTCGTCCGTCTGGGGTGGTTCGCGCATGGCCCTTCGTTGGGACTGGTGGGGTATGGGAGTTGCGTGTCGCCGATGCACACGGCCGTTTTATGCGGTATCACGGCCCACGTGATTTCGTGTCACTGCCGAGCGTCGGCCTCACCCCCGTCACCCAAGCCGCGCTCCTCCTCGCAGTCTGTCTCCTCGCCCTCGCGGCCATCGCCCTCCAGTTCGCCAAGGTACGGGCGCTGTACGGCGGCGAGTCGACCGCCGAGCGCGTCAACTGTCCGTCGTGTGGAGCGCGGACGCCCGTCGACAGTACGTGCGAGTACTGCGAGGAACCGCTGGAGGACGGTGCGGAGGGATGAGTGTGGGGACGGCGAGCGGGCCGAGGGCCGACCGCAGGGAGGCCCGTCGGCTTTTGATCGAGCTTTTACCAGGGAGCGAGCGGAGCGAGCGACCGCAGTAAAAGGTCGGTTTACAGGAGCTGCGGCCCGAAGATCATCAGGATGAGCGAGACGAGCATCGTCAGCCCGATGCTGGTGGTGATGGTCCGCACCACGCGGGGAGAGTCGGAGACGGGAAGTCGGGACACCACCGCCTCGGCGCCCATCCGCAGGATGCGCCCGCCGTCGAGGGGATAGCCGGGGATGCAGTTGAACAGGCCGAGCTGGAGGTTGACCCACGCCGCCCAGAAGAGCGTGTTCGCGAGGATGAAGACGCCGTCGCCGAGCGGAGCGAGCGGTCCCTGCACGACGTAGAAGTTCGTCACGGCGGGCGTGAATCCGGGGAAGTTCGGAATCCCGAGGACGATGGAGGCGAGCGGGAGGACGAGCGCGACGTAGACCAGCGCGAACGCCGAGTCGGTCAGGCCGCCGAAGGCCGCGCCACCCTCGCCGCCCGACCCGCCGAGCAGTTCGAGGTAGGTGCCGGCGGGGTAGGATCGAACGCCGAAGTCGGTGATCAGGAGCCCACTGGTGCCGGGGAAGATGTCGACGCCGATGAAGCCGTTGCCGTCCCGCGGGTTCTCGCCGAGGGTCACCTGATACGTCTCGAACTCGCCGTCGACGTAGGCGCGGACGGGGACGCGGTCACCCTCTCGGTAGCCGTCGAGTACTCGCGCCAAGTCCGTCGACGACGTGACCCGCTCGCCGTCGATGCCCGTGACGATCATCGTGGCGTTCGTCGGCGCGCTGGCGTTGGCGAGCGGTCCGTCGGGGGCGACTCCGGTGATGTACGCCCCCACCGGAATCGTGCGCTCGCCGGCCGTCGTCTCGATGCGGGCGAACTCGTCGCCGGCGACCGCGTCCCGGAACTCGCCGCGGGTGTGGACCGGCGTGCCGTTGACCGCCGTCACCTCGATGGGGTCGTCCTCGACGGTCAGGTTCGCGGGGTTGCCGCCGACGCTCCCGACCACCGTGAGCGAGCGCTCGACTCGAACCGTCCGTTCCCCGTCGATTTCGACGGCGACGGTCCGCTCCTCCGTAGCGAGGAGGGCGTCGTCTAGGTCGCGTTCGGTCGTGACGTTGGCGCCCGCGACGGCCGTGATGCGGTCGCCGTGGTCGACGCCGGCGGCCGAGGCGGGCGACCCCGCGTACGCCCCGTCGACGGCGACGCCGGGGGCGACGCCGACGGCGGCGATGACCGGCCCGAACAGGAGCGCGAAGGCGACGGCCGTGAGCACGAAGTTGTTGGTCACGCCCGCCGCGAACATCCGGGTGCGACCGCCGCGGTTGGCGTTCCGCTGACTCTCCTCGTCGGGTTCGACGAACGCTCCGATGGGGATGAAGGCCAGAAAGACGAGGCCCATCGATTCGATGTCGATGTCCTCGACGCGACAGAGGAGGCCGTGGCCGCCCTCGTGGACGACGAGGCCGACGAGCAGGCCGAAGACGATTTCGGGGGCGACGGCCAGCGGGAGGAAGTCGTTGACGCCGGGGACGACGAGGAAGTTCTGTGGCTGGTTGACCGCCGACGGCGCCGGCGGATTCTGCAGAATGCTCAGCGCCTGCACGAGTAGCAGGAGGAACATCCCGCCCATGATGACCAGGGCGACGCCGACGCCGACGTTGCTGTACGCGCGCCAGAAGCGTCTGGGCCGCGCGAGACGGGTGAGGAGGGCGCGCCCACGACGGGTGTGAATCGTCGCAATCGGCCCCTGTAGTCGCACGGCGTCGGGGAGGTAGCCGCGAATCTGGAGGGCCTTCGCCACGAGGGAGTAGACGAGGACGCCGACGAGCACCCACAGCAGCGTGTTCATCTACCCGAGCGAAGGCCGCGACGGCAAAAGGCGTTCGGATACCGTCTACGCCTCGGGGTGCTCGACACCGAGTTCGGAAAGCAGCGTCCGCGCCGCCGCGGCCGAGGAGCCGGGGCCGCGGGCGGTTACGAGGTCACCGTCCACCGTGACCGAGGTGTCGGCGTCGAGTTCGGCGTCCCAGTTCGCGCCGGCCGCTTTCACCTCGTCTTCGACCCAGTACGGCAGTTTCCGACCGTCGGGCATCAGATCCCGCTCGTCGACGATGCCCTCCTCCCACGCGTTCGGGAAGCCGGTCACGTTCCGGCCGGCGACGAGGAAATCGCCGGCCGAATCGCGGGTAAAGGCGAGGATGCCGACGGCGTGACAGACGACGAGCGCTTTCCCCGATCCCTCCACGGCCTCGCGGAGCAGGTCGCGGGCGTGGCGGTCCTGATTCACGTCCCACTCGGTGCCGTGGCCGCCGGGGAAGACGACGGCGTCGAAGTCGGCGGCGTCGACTTCCGTGATCTGGGTCGGATCGTTCAGCCGCTCGTCGGACTCGTGGACCTCGCGGACGCGCTCGGCCATCTCCTCGCCGACGTTGGCGGGGTCGACCGACCGCTCGTCGACGACCGGCGGCTCGCCCGTCGGCGTCGCGACGGTCACGTCGACGCCCGCCGAATCGAGCGTGGTCAGCGGCTCGATACACTCCTCTCCCCAGTATCCTTCCTCGCTGACGACGAACAGTGTGGATGGCATGCGGCGGGGCTTGGGCCGTGAGGACTAAAGGGCCCGCGATGGGCGTCGTCGCGAAGCCGCGCGGCTTTTTCCCGCTGGACGCCAAGCCCGACACATGACACGCTTCGACGCGGCCGACACCGCGGAGCGCCGCAAGCTGTTCGCGGAGGCGGTGCTCGCCCACCGAAATCGCGGGAGTCAGTTCTGCACCATCGAGGTCGACCCCGCGGACGCACCGGGGGTGAACGCCGACGACGAGGAGCCCGCGCCGGTTCCCTGGATTCAGTTCGCCGAGAAGACGTTCAACCTCGACTGCACCGACGCGGAGCTCGACCGCCTCAAGGGCCTCCTCGACGACTTCCCCGAGTGTCGCATCGAGCGGATCGAACGGCCCGAGGAGGCGGAGGGGGCGAACGTCCGGATCACCGCCCGGTCGGACGCGAACCGACTGGGGCAGTTCGCGGACCGTGCCCTGCAGGTCACGTTCGGTCTCGACGACGACTACCGAGCATGGGTAACACAGGTGTAACGTGGGCGTCAGGGGGAAGGGTGATGGTCGTCCGCCGTTACAGGCCGTATAATGAACGTGCACTGGACGCGGCTCCGTCGAACGATCGGGAGGCTGGCCCGTGACTGACTCGACAGACCCGCCCGGTATCCTGTCGCGGCCGCTCGTGCCGGTGGCGAGCGAGGACGACGCCGTCGAAACCTGTCGGACCGCCTTCCCACGGATCGCCGCCGCGGGCGGCCGGCCGGTGGTCGTCCACGTCATCGAGAAGGCGGGTGGTGCCCCGGACAAGGCGTCGGTCGAACAGCGGAAAGCGGCGGCCGAGGAGGCGTTCGCCGCCGTCCGCGACTGCGCGGCCGACTACGGCCTCGACGTCGAGACGGAGGTTCGATACGGGACGGACGTGGTCGACGCCATCGTCGCGGCGGCAGCCGACGCCGACGCGAGCGCCATCGTCTTCCACCCTCGCGGTGTGTCGTGGCTGCTCGACCTCCTGACTGGCGACGTGCGCGACAGGCTGATCGCGGAGAGCGACCGGCCGGTGGTCGTGTTGCCGGACGAGACGGACGACGGCGCGGGCGCGGAGGACGACCAGTGAGCGACGAGGAACTCGCCAAGGACCTCGGCCCGCTCGCCGCCCTCACCATCGGCGTCGGGACGATGATCGGCGCGGGCATCTTCGTGTTGCCCCGGACGGCGATCAGTCAGGCCGGCTCCTTCGCGGTGGTCGCGTTCGTCCTCGGCGGCGCCATCGCGCTGTTGACCGCCTTCTCGGCCAGCGAACTCGGGACGGCGATGCCCAAATCCGGCGGCGCGTACTACTACGTCAACCACGCACTCGGGCCGCTCTTTGGCTCCGTCGCGGGGTGGGCCAACTGGCTCGGTCTCGCCTTCGCCTCCGCGTTCTACATGGTCGGTTTCGGGCAGTACATCCAGCAGATATTCGGTCTCACAGGGACGGTGGGGATCGGTCCGATCGCGCTCGATCCGGTGAAGATCATCGCCCTCGTCGGCGCCGTGCTGTTCATCGCCATCAACTACGTCGGCGCGAAGGAGACGGGCCGCCTCCAGAACGTCATCGTCATCGTCCTCGTGGGCATCCTCGCCGTCTTCACCGCGTACGGCGCGCTCCGAGCCGATCCGGCGAACCTACCGCCGGCGGCGACGTTCACGGACACGATGGCCGTGACCGGCATCATCTTCGTCTCCTATCTCGGCTTCGTCCAGATTACGAGCGTCGCCGAGGAGATCAAAGACCCCGGTCGGAACCTCCCGCGAGCGGTCATCGGGAGCGTCCTCCTCGTGACGGTCATCTACGCGCTCGTGCTGGTGACGATGGCCGCCGCGGTGGAACAGGGGTTCATCAACGCGCTCCCGACCGAACAGATCGCCGTCGTCGAGGTTGCGCGGCTCCTCCTCGGTCCCGCCGGCGCCATCGCCATGCTGCTCGGCGGCCTGCTGGCCACAGCCTCCAGCGCCAACGCCTCGATCCTCGCCTCCTCGCGCATCAACTTCGCGATGGGGCGGGACGGCATCGTCAGCGAGTCGCTCAACGAGATCCACCCCCGGTTCGTCACGCCCTACCGCGCCATCGCCATCACCGGCGCCCTGATCGTTCTCTTCATCGCCGCGGGGACCGTCGAGACGCTGGCCGCGATGGGTAGCGTCCTCCACCTGGTCATCTACGCCCTCCTCAACGTCGCCCTGATCGTGATGCGCGAAGCCGACCCCTCGGACTACGATCCGGACTACACGATTCCGCTCTACCCGGTCGTCCCGATCCTCGGGGCGCTCACGGCGCTGGGGCTGATCGTCTTCATCGCGCCGCTGGTGATCGCACTGAGCGCCGTCCTCGTCGCCGGCGCGGTCGTCTGGTACTTCGGCTACGCTCGCTCCCGCGCCACCAAGCAGGGCGTGCTCTCCGAGTACATCCTCGACCGCGCGGAGCGGATGCCCGCCGCCGCCGTCGACGCCGCGACGAGCGTTCAGCCCGACGGCGGCGAGTATCGGGTGATGGTGCCACTCGCCAACCCCGAACACGAGCGGGACCTGATCGAGCTCGCGAGCACCGTCGCCAAGGAACGCGGCGGCAAGGTCGTCGCCACTCACATCATCACGGTGCCGGACCAGACGGCGCTGGAGCGGGCGAAGGGCCGCTCCGACGAAATCGACGAAACCTCGAAACACCTGCTCGACCGGGCGCGCGAGGACGCCGAGACGTTCGGCGTCGAGGTGGAGACCCACACCATCCTCTCGCACCGCTCCTACGAGGCCATCTTCGACGCGGCACACACCCACGACGCCGACCTCGTGGTGATGGGCTGGAGTCCCGGCGCCCACGGCGCCCCCGGCCGCGTCGAGGGGACGATGGACGAACTCGTCCGCTCCCTGCCCTGCGACATGCTGGTGTTGAACGACCGCGGGTTCGACCCCTCGCGGATCGTCGTTCCCACCGCGGGCGGTCCCGACTCCGAACTCGCCGCGGAGGTGGCCGCGCTCCTCCGTCTGACCAACGACGCCGAGGTGCGGGTCCTCCACGTCGCCGACGACGTGGCCGAGGGCGAGGCGTTCCTCGAGGAGTGGGCGGCCGCAAACGACCTCGAAGGCGCCGAACTCGTCGTCCGCTCCGGCGACGTGGAGGCCGCCATCGAGGCGGAGGCCGAAGACGCGACGATGCTCATCATCGGCGCGACCGAACGCGGCCTGCTCTCCCGGCTGGTCCGGGGGGCGCTCGTCCTCGACGTGGTGAACGACGTGGACTGTTCGGTCCTGCTGGCCGAGCGGAAACGGGATCGGGGGCTGCTCGAACGGCTGTTCGGGTAGCTCAGTACTCGACCGTTTCGAGGTCGGCGACGCGGTCGAAGTGATCGTCGCGCGTGACGATGCTGGCGCCGTTGTGACGACAGACGCCCGCGATGAGCGTGTCACCGAGATTGACTCGGTCGCCCGCATCGAGGAGTTCGGCCTCGACGAGCGCCGCTTCACGGGCCGCCGGCTCCGTCAACGGGAGCGGTTCGATCCAGTCGAGGCCGGAGGCAGCGCGGTCGATTCCCTCTCGACCGTCGGTGCGTGCGGCGCCCCGATACACCTCGAACAGCGCCAGCGACGGCGCGAAGAAGGGTTTGTCGGCGTTCTCGCGCAAATACGCCGCGGCGGCAGGGACACCGTCGAGGTAGTCCAGTAGGAAACTGGTGTCGAGGGCGATCATCGCTCGGCTCGGTTCCGAAGGTCGTCGTCCAACTCCGCTCGCGTCCCCTCGACAGCCTCGCGGAATCCCGGTGTGCCCGCCATCGATCCGAACCCCTTCAGCAGGTCGCGCTCGCTCCCCGTGAGGCGGAGAATGGTGTCGGTGAAGCTCTCGCCGTCCCGCTTGTGTTCCTTCAGCCGCTCGTACGCCTCGTCGGTGATGGTGAGGCTCTTCGTCCCCATACGTCTACACGTAGACGTACATGCACTTATTACTCGCGGCGGCGGGGAGTCGCCCCGACCCTGACGGTTTTTATCTCTCGACCGCCCGGTAGCGGGTATGAACGCGGACGCCGACACGGACGCCGACGCCGACGGGAACGCGAGCGCCGTCACCGGCCCACCCGACGGCATGGTCGACGCCCGCGACGACCTGACGCCGATGTTGAGTCAGTACTTCGAGCGCTGTGCGGAGTACGAGGACGCCCTCCTCCTCTTCCAGAACGGCGACTTCTACCAGACCTACTGCGACGCCGCCGAGGAGGTGGCGCGGGTGTGCGAACTCACGCTTACCCAGCGCGAGGACAGCACCGGCACCTACCCGATGGCGGGCATCCCCGTCGACAACGCCGCCACGTACGTCGAACGCTTGCTGGACGCGGGCTACCGCGTCGCCGTCGCGGAACAGGTCGAACGACCCGAGGCGGCGTCGGGCCTCGTCGACCGCGCGGTCACGCAGGTGATCACGCCGGGTACCGTCGTCGACGACGAGTTGCTGGGGACGGGGACGACAAACTACGTCGCGGCGGTGACCCGCGAGGGCGAGACCCGCGGCGTCGCGGCCGTCGACGCCGCCACCGGCGAGTGTCTGGTGACGAGCGTCGGCGACGAGGCCGGGCTGTACGCCGAACTCGACCGCCTCGCGCCCGCGGAACTGCTCGTCGGCTCCGACGCGGCCGTCGACGCCGCGGCGCTCGCCGCCGCGCCGATGGTGACCGACCACGAGGCGGCGGCGATGGACGCCGACGCCGCGACGGAGACGCTCTCGTCGTACGTCGCCCGGCCCGACGCGGTGGTCGCAGGCGACGCCGAGCGCCGGGCCTGCGGCGCCGCCCTCGCCTACGCCGAGTGGACGCAGGGCGACGACGGTCCTCTCGAATACGTCACGCGCATCCGCCGTCACGACCCGCGCGAGTCGCTAGGCCTCGATTCGGCGGCCATCCGGAGCCTCGAACTGTTCGAGAACCGGGGCGCCGGAGCGAGCGAGACGCTCTTCGACGTACTCGACGACACGGCCTGCGCGCTCGGCCGCCGGAAACTCGACGGCTGGCTCCGCCGACCGCTCGTCGACCGCGACGCTATCGAGGCGCGACTCGACGCCGTGGCGGCCCTCACAGACGACGCCCTCGCCCGCGAGGCGATCCGCGACGCGCTCCGGGCGGTGTACGACCTCGAACGCCTCGCCGGCCGGGTGTCCCGCGGCCGGGCGGACGCCCGCGACCTGCGTTCCCTGCAGGCGACGCTCGACGCCGTGCCCGCGGTGCTGGACGGGCTGGCCGACGTGGACGCCGAGTCGGCTCGCCTCGACGAGTTGCGCGAACGGATCGATCCCGTCGACGACGCCCGCGACCTGATCGAGCGGGCGATCCGCCCCGACCCGCCGGTCGAGGTGACCGAGGGCGGCGTGATCCGCGAGGGCTTCGACGACGAACTCGACCGACTCCGAGAGACCGAACGCGAGGGCCGGGCGTGGGTGGCCGAACTCGAAGCCCGCGAGCGGGAGCGAACCGGTATCGACTCCCTCTCGGTCGGTCACAATCAGGTCCACGGCTACTACATCGAGGTGACCGATCCCAACCTCGACCGGGTGCCCGACGACTACACGCGCCGGCAGACGTTGAAGAACGCCGAACGGTTCTACACGCCGGAGCTGAAGCGCCGCGAGGACGAGATTCTGGGAGCGGCCGAGCGGGCCGACACCCTAGAGTACGAGCGCTTCCGCGAGGTCCGGGCGTCGGTCGCGGCGGAGACGGACCGGATACAGGCGGTGGCGGACGCCCTCGCCGAACTCGATGCCCTCGCGGCGCTCGCGGCCGTCGCCGTCGACCAGAACTACGCGCGGCCGACGTTCCACGACGGGGGGATCGACGTCGAGGCGGGTCGGCACCCCGTCGTCGAGGTGACACAGGACCGCTTCGTCCCCAACGACGCGGAGTTGCCGCCCGGGAGCGTCAGCCTCGTCACCGGCCCGAACATGAGCGGGAAGTCGACGTATATGCGGCAGGTGGCGCTGATCGCCGTCCTCGCGCAGGTCGGGAGTTTCGTCCCCGCCGACGCCGCCCGCCTCCCCGTGGTCGACCGGGTGTTCACCCGCGTCGGCGCCAGCGACGACATCGCGGGCGGCCAGTCCACGTTCATGCGCGAGATGAGCGAACTCACCTCGATCCTCCACGAGGCGACGCCGGATTCCCTCGTTCTCCTGGACGAGGTGGGACGCGGCACCAGTACCGCGGACGGCCGCGCCATCGCCCGTGCCACCGCCGAGTTCCTCCACGACGAGGTGGGCGCGACGACGCTCTTTGCCACCCACTACCACGACCTGACGGGACTGGCCGAGGAGTACGCCCGGGTGCGGAACCTGCATTTCGCGGCCGAACGTGCGGAGCCACGCGCCGCGGGGAGTCGGCCGGCGGCCGACGGGGACGACGTGACCTTCCTCCACCGGGTCGCGGAGGGACCGGCCTCGTCGTCCTACGGCGTCGAGGTGGCGCGGATGGCCGGGGTGCCGGCTCCCGTCGTCGAGCGGTCGCGGGCGCTCGTCGACGGCGCCGGTCCCGAGACGAACGGGCACGACGAGGGGGTGCAGGTGACGCTTTCCGGCGTCGGCCCGGACGGGGTCGACAGGGCGGCGGACGGCGACGCGGACGCCGACGACGAAGTGGACGCCGACCTCGTCGCCACCCTCCGCGAAGTCGACCTCGCGCGGACGACGCCCATCGAGGCGTTGAACCTGCTGGCGGACCTGCAAGATCGGGTCGACGAATGACGAAAACCGACCGCACGCGACCCCGCGACTGGGCGCGTCCCGACCGACGACGGCACCCATGAGGCGTCTAGATCGCGAGACGGTCGACCGCATCGCCGCCGGGGAAGTCGTGACCCGACCGGCCCGCGTCGTCGAAGAACTCGTCGAGAACGCCCTCGACGCCGGCGCGGAGCGAATCGAGATCGAGGTCGACGGCGACGGCACCGAGCGGATCCGCGTCGCCGACGACGGCCGGGGGATGAGCGCCGACGAGGCGGAACTGGCCGTCGAGCGCCACACCACGAGCAAGCTGCCCGACTGCGACCTGACGGCGGTCGAGACGCTCGGCTTCCGGGGCGAGGCGCTCGCCAGCATCGCGGACGTGGCCCGGATGACCCTGACGACGAACGACGGCGGCCCGCGGGGAACGTCGGTACACGTCGACGGGGCGGGACCACGTTCCGCGGGGAGCCGGCCTGCGGCCGGCGACGACGTGACCGTCGACTCCGCGGGGCGCGGTCGCGGGACGACCGTCGAGGTGCGCGACCTGTTCCACAACCGCCCGGCGCGAGTGGAGTCGCTGGCCGCGCCGGCGACGGAGTTCGAACGGATCAGCGACCGCGTGGCGGCCTACGCCCTTCTGCGTCCCGACGTTGCCCTCTCGCTCGAACACGACGGCCGGCGGGTGTTCGCTACGCCGGGATCGGGCGATGCCGCGGACGCGGCGCTGTCGGTCTACGGCCGGGAGGTGGCTCGCGAGAGCACGACGGTCGACGCGACGGCGACGGCGACGGTCGGCGACGAGAAGGCGACGGTCGAACTCCGTGGTCTGCTCGCCTACCCCTCGATCACCCGGGCGTCGGCCGACCACGTCCGGATCGCGGTCAACGGCCGCCCCGTCTCGGTGCCCGCGCTCCGTCGCGCGGTCGAACGCGGGTACGGCTCGCTCCTCGCCGGCGACCGCCACCCGGTCGTCGCCCTCGCCGTCTCGCTCCCGCCGTGGGCGGTCGATCCGAACGTCCACCCGACGAAGCAGACGGTGGCGCTCCGGGCGGCGGACGCCGTGGCGGGGGTGGTGGAAGACGCCGTTTCCGACGCGCTCTCGACGGCGGACCTCCGGCGGTCGGCGGACGTGGCGATGGATCTCGACGCGGCCCTCGATCCGGTCGACACCGCGGCGTCGGCGCTCGACGACGCGACGGTTCTCGGTCGCTTCCGCGACCTGTACTTACTCTGTGAGGCCGACGACGACCTGCTGGTGATCGATCAACACGCCGCCCACGAGCGGATCAACTACGAGCGTCTGCGGGCGGCCGTCGAGTCCGAGGGCGTCGAGTCGGTCCCCCTCGACCCGCCGGCGACGCTCTCGCTCTCGCCCGGCCAAGTCGCCGCCGTCGAATCCCACGCCGACGAGCTCGAACGCCTCGGCTTCGACTGTGAGCCCTTCGGTGGCGGCACCGTGCGCGTGCGGGCGGTGCCGGCGCCGCTGGGCCGAGTGGCGGCTCCAGACACGCTGGAGTCGACGCTGACCGCCCTTCGGGAGGGCGAAGACCCGAACCGGCGCGACGAACTCCTCGCGGACCTGGCCTGTCACCCGTCGCTGAAGGCGGGCGACGAACTCACCGACGACGACGCTGCGGCGCTCGTCGAGCGTCTCGGGGCGTGCGAGCAACCCTTCGCCTGCCCGCACGGACGGCCGACGGTCCTCGCCATCGACGAGGGACATCTCGCGCGCGGGTTCGAGCGACATCCGCGGCGTGGGTAGCGAGTGTCGGTAGCCGTCGTCGCACGATAGTTCTCGATCCGCAAATCGAATTTTTATATTTGAGAATCGAAGGGGCGCGCTTAAGTAACAAAACCTTTCCTCTAGCGATAATGGTCGAACCAAGCAACAGTCACCGACCGTTCAGTACTAGTTGCCTTTCGACGACGAGCAGTATACTATCACAGGAGAGACGAAACGTTCAGTCCAAACAGCCGACTAATCCTTGAAGAAGTCAGTTTCTCGGAATACTACGATGATAGACAGAGTGAAACTCGACAGTTTCGATCTGCGGGCCAAACTGATCCTCGCGTTCGTACTGGTGGCCACGCTGGTTGCCGTCACGGGCGCGATCGGATACACGTCGGTCGCTACCGTCGACGACGAAGCCCACCGCATCGCGGACGACGGCGAAAAGATGGACGCAGCCGCGCAACTGATCGTCGCCATCGAACAACAGCAGGGCGCGGTACAGGCCGCCCAACTCGGCGAGGAAAGCACACAGCAGGAGTTCGAGCAGGCGACCCAGCTGTTCGACGAACAGGCACGCCAGCTCGAAGCGACGGAGCTGACGCCACAGCAGGAAGAACAGTTCGCGACGCTCGAATCACAACACGAGGAGTACGACGCTCTCGCGAGCGAGTTTTTCGAAGCGAGAGCGGCGGGTGACGATGCACTCGCTGCACGGAAAGCCGACGAAATGGCGGCGTTAGTGTCACAGATGGAGGAGAACGCACACGCCATCGAGCAGTCGTCACGGGCGGATATGGAAGCACAGGTAGCGGTCGCCGATAGCACGACACGGACGGCACAGCTGGAGATCGTCGGGTTGACGATCGGCGCGTTCGCCCTCGCAGTCGTCGTCGGGCTGTTCGTCGCCCGTCGCATCACGTCCCCCGTCACGCAGCTATCCGAAGCGGCTATCGCCGCCAGTAACGGCGATCTGGATACGGATCTCGACGAGCACGCCGAAGACGACGAACTCGGTCGGATGGTCGACGCGTTCACCGAGATGCAGACGAATCTGCGGGGCGTCTTCGACGAACTCGGCGCCGTCAGCCGGAACCTCGAAACCGGGGAGCTGGAGCGGGATATCGAAACCGACTACCCCGGCACCTACGGGGACCTCATGGAGCGCCTCGATTCGGGCACCGATCAACTCACCGCCAGTTTCGACGAGATACAGCAGGCGAGTGAGTCCCTCGGTCACGGTCAACTCGATCAGTCGATCGCGACGGATCGACCGGGTCGGTACGGGGCTGTGCTCGACAGTCTCGACGCCGGCGCCACCCGCCTTTCGGAGAGCTTTGCCCAGATAACGGCCGCGAGCGAGGGCCTGAAAACCGGTCGACTCGACCAGCACATCGAGACGGAGCAGCCGGGCCAGTACGGCATCGTACTCGAAAACATCGACGAGGGAACGACCAAACTATCCGAAAGCTTCGAGCAGATCGCGACCGCCAGCGAGGGACTCGAAGCCGGCGACCTCGACGAGCGTCTCCGGACCGACTACCCCGGGCAGTACGGCGACGTCCTCACGAGTCTCGAAGAGGGGCTCCAGCAGATGAGCGAGAGCGTCGCGGCCGTACAGGAGATCGCCGACGAGGTCGCCACCGCCAGCGAAGACGTCGCGAACAGCACGGAGGAGATCGAACAGGCCAGTGAGGAAGTCGCGACCTCGGTCGAAGAGATCTCGCAAGGGGCGGACGAACAGAGTGAGAACTTGCGACAGGTCGCGAGCGAGATGAACGAGATGTCGGCGACCGTCGAGGAGATCGCGTCTTCGTCGGAGGAAGTCGCCTCGACCGCCACGACGGCCGTCGAGCGGAGTGAAACGGGCCAAGCGTACGCCGCCGAAGCGACCGAGGAGATCGAGGCGATCGAAGTGCAGGCCGACGAAGCCACAGCACAGGTGGAAACGCTCGACGAGAAGATGGACGAGATCGGCGAGATCGTCGAGATGATCACCGACATCGCCGACCAGACGAACATGCTCGCGTTGAACGCCTCGATCGAGGCGGCGCGTGCGGGTGAGGCCGGTGAAGGGTTCGCCGTCGTCGCGAGCGAGATCAAGAGTCTCGCGGAGGAGGTCGCCGATGCGACGACCGACATCGAACGGCGCATCACCGCCATTCAGTCGACGACGGCCGAGACCGTCGACGGGATGGAGACGATGAGCGAGCGCGTCGAACGGGGAGCGGAGACCATCGACGACGCGATCGAGACGTTCGACGAGATCGCCGACGCGGTCCGAGAGGCGGAGACGGGCGTTCGGGAGATCAGTGAGGCGACCGACGATCAGGCAGCCTCGTCGGAGGAAGTCGTCGCGATGGTAGACGAGGTGTCGAGCGTGAGCCAACAGACTGCGGCGGAGGCGAGCAACGTCTCCGCCGCCACCGAAGAGCAGACCGCGTCGCTCTCGGAAGTCGCCGAGAACGTCCAGGATCTCTCACAGCTCTCCGAGACGCTCCACGATCAGGTCTCGACGTTCGAGATTCGGGGTAGCGGCGCCGGAGAGATTGCGGACGTGGCTGGTTCTGCAACCCGGTCGTCGGTTCACGCGGACGGGAGCGGGTACTCGACGCCCGAGGGCGGGGCGGACTAATCTCCGGAGAATGCGAACTCGTACACCGCTCCAGCGAATCAGCACATCGTAAGCAATCAATGACGATAGAAGGGAACGCCGACGAACCGATGCCCGCCGGGGACACCCCGGCAAAGCAGTTCCAGTATCTCGAACGGACGGCCGACGCCGTATACACGGTCGACACCGAGTGGACGATAACGTTCTGGGACAGCCAGATGGCGCAACGAACTGGGACCGATCCCGACGAAGTCGTTGGCGAAAACCTCTGGGACGCGTTCGGCGACGTGATTCCCCCCGAGCTGGAAGAGCGGTACCGGACCGTGATGGAGACCGGCGAGCCCGCCGAATTCGACCAGTACATTCCCGAGCCACTCGACTACTGGGCCGAGGTCCGGGTCTTTGCGGACGAGAGCGGACTCTCGGTACACTCGCGGGACGCGACCGAGCGGAGGGCACGACGGAGCCAGTTACGCAAGTTCGAACGGATGGTTCAACACACCGGGCACGCCGTCTTCTTCACGAACGTGGACGGCGAGATCCAGTACGTGAATCCGTCGTTCGAACGGATGACCGGATACACGTCCGCCGAGGCACTCGGCGAGACGCCTCACCTGCTCACGTCCGGAGAGCACGGAGATGCGTTTTTTGCCGACCTGTGGGAGACCATTCTGGACGGCAGCACCTGGAACGGGGAGATCGTGAACGAGCGCAAGGACGGAACGCAGTTTATCGCCAACATCACCATCGCGCCGGTGACGAACGACTCGGGGACCGTGACCAACTTCGTCGCCATCTACGACGACATTACCGAACGGAAAGAGCGGGAAAGACGCCTCCAGACCCACGAACTCGTCGTACAGGCGATGAACGAGGTGGCGTTTCTCGTCGACGGCCGGAAGCGGATCCAGTTTGCCAATCAGGCGGTGCTGGACTTTGCAGACGTCTCGCTGGAGGCGATCACGGGGCTGCCGATCGAATCGTTCGTCGAGGGGGTAGCGGCGCCGGACGAGGACGAACAACGGTTCCTGAACGCCGTCGATTCGATCCTGACGGACGAGGAACCGGACGTCGGGGAGTGGATTCGAGAACGCGATGGGACGGAAACGTTGAGCCTCGAGTTCGAGCTTTCCTTCGAGTCGGTCGGCCGCGTCGTGGTCGAGCAGCGATTCGTCCCCGTCGACCTCTACGATGGCGAGCGTGGCGTCGCGATCGTTTCGAGGGACGTCACGACTCGCAAGGAGCAAGAGGAGACTATTCGGACACACCTAGAGCAGGCACAGGAGATCAGTAACGTAGGGAGCTGGCATCTGGATCTCGAAGCGGAGGAGCTGTACTGGTCGGACGAATGCTACCGAATCTTCGGCATTCAGCCCGGTCAGCCGATGACGTACGAGCGGTTTCTATCGTTGGTACATCCTCGTGATCGCGAGGACGTCGAGGAGGCCTGGAGCGCCGCGCTGGACGGAGAACCCTACGAAATCGAACACAGGATCGTCGTGGACGACGAGGTCAAGTGGGTGCTGGAGACGGCGGAGATCACGTTCGACGAAGCCGGAGACCCGGTCAAAGGGATCGGCGTGGTCCAAGACATCACCCCACAGAAAACGCGTGAAAAGCAGATCGACGCGAGCAGACAGCGGTACAAGACGCTCCTCCAGAGCGCGCCGAACCCCGTCTTCGTCGTCGAGGCGAACACCGGTGAGTTGATCGAAGCGAACGAGGCCGCGGAGACGCTGCGCGATCAGGATCGGGACGAGATCATCGGTCTACACCAGTCACAGCTCCACCCCCCCGAAGAGCGGGAGAAGGTCCGAGAACTGTTCGAGGACGCAGTGGGGAAAGAGGAGGTGTGGCGGGAGTATCGAGATGGCTCACGAATCCGTGCAGTCACGTCGACGGGCGAGACGGTTCCGGTAGAGATCACGGTCAGCACGTTCCAACTCCCCACGGGGCCCGTCAGCTACAGGGTTTTCAGAGACGTGACGGAACAGATAGGACGCGAACGCGAGATCGTCGAGCAGAAACGCCGGTTCGAGTCGTTGTTCAACAGCATCCGGGATCCGATCGTCGTGACGGATACCGAGGGGCGGATTACGAACTGCAATCCGGGGTTCAGCCGGCTGTTCGGCTACGAGTTGGACGCGATCGAGGGCGACTCACTCGCCACGCTCCTCGCCGACGACGGAGAGCTGGACACCCTCCTGTCTGCGGAGTGTGCGAGTCAGGACACCCTTCCCCGTTCCTGGACGGTAGACTACGAAAAGAAGTCGGGGCAGGTGTTCCCCGGGGAGTCGAGCGTGTCCTACTTGCAGGATTACGAGGACAGCGTGATCGGCTTCGTCGATCACATCCGGGACGTTTCCGAGCGGGAAGAGAACCGTCAGCAACTGCGGGTCATGGACCGCGTTCTCCGTCATAACATACGGAACGAGATGAACGTGATCATGGGCCGTGCCGAGTTCATTCGAGCCGAAGGGTCGAGCGAGATTCGGTCGCAGGCTGGAGAAATTCTCGAAACCAGTGAGGAGTTCGTCGAGCTGGCAGCCAAACAGCAGAAGATCACGACGCTGCTAACGGAGTCGTCGGAACGGGAACGGTACGACGTCGTGCCGGCAGTGGCGTCCGCGGTCTCGGCGGTTCGGGAGCAGCATCCGGAGGCGACGGTGAGTACGACGCTTCCCGAGAGCTGTCCGGTGACGGCGACTCGCGAAGTCGGACGAGCGGTTCGAGAGTTGATCGACAACGCGGTAACGCATTCGGAGACGGTCTTTCCTGCGGTCGATCTCACCGTTCGACGTGGGGACGACGTCGCCGAAATCGAAGTGAGCGACAACGGACCCGGAATCCCCGATCTGGAGTGGAGGGTCTTGACTCGCGAGGTAGAGATCGGTCCGTTGTACCACGGGAGCGGTCTCGGTCTGTGGCTCGTCAATACGATCGTCCGACAGTCGGACGGTCGGTTGCTAGTCGACGAGAACGATGCTGGGGGGAGTACGGTAACGATCGTCCTTCGGACGGGATGAGATGGCGGGCACACACTGCGCACGGTTCGGCGTCGAACTGCGGGTCGACGGCGAACTACCACTCCTTGCAGTCGGCACAGACGAAGGTGGCGTCGGCCGACGGCCGACTTCCGGAGGCGCGTGGCGCCTCCCCGTCCCGCCACCGCCGCGAGACGACGACCCCGCAGACGCCGCAGGCCGCGCCGTCGGCCGACCACCGCATCGTCGGGACGCTGGGGTCGGCGTGGGCGTCGTCGCCGTCGTCGGTCCCGTCGCTCCCCGCCGACGCGGCGACGAACTCGTCGAGTGAGCGGTCGGACACGCGTGTCGTCTGGGCGCCGAGGGGCTTAGCGGTGACGACGGCTGGGCAGCCCGGAACGGCCAAGTGCGGCCCACGCCTACCGGCGCTATGGCTACCCTAACGGATTTCGTGGTCCAGCTGGTCGAGAGCGTCGTCGACCTCGTGATCATCTTCGCGACGGAGGTGGCGCCACAGGACCCGATCGGGCTGCTGGTCTTTCTCGTCGGCGCGGCGCTCACGACGTTCGCCGCCGGGCTCTTCGGCGTCCTCACGGTCGGCGCCCTGTTCGGGTGGGTGCGCGACGCCGTCGCCTAGTCCTGCGCCCGGTCGTGCGCTTCGGCCGCGAGGTCGATCGCGGCGTCGAGATCCGGTCCGAGCGGTGACCCGACGACGACGCTGTCGGCGTACTCCAGTACGTCTGCGAGGCGCTCGGCCACCTCGTCGACCGTCCCCGCGGCACAGAAGGCGTCGATCATGGCGGGGGTCACGAGGTCGAAGGCGTCCGAGAAGTCGCCGGCCGAGATGGCGTCGCCGACCTCGTCGGCGCGGTCGGCGTCGATGCCGTGACGCTGCAGGACCGGCGGGGGCGAGCCGGCGGCGATGAACGCGACGGGGGGCCGCGCGGCCTCGCGGGCCGCCTCGCCGTCGTCGGCGACGCTGACGCTCGCGTAGGCCGCGAGGTCGAACTCGCCGAGGCCGTCGAGGCGGTCGTCGAGCCCCTCGTCCACCTGCTCGCGCGCCCAACGCAGGTCGGCGGGGTGGGAGCCGTTGTACAGCAGGCCGTCGGCGTGTTTGGCCGCCATCTTGCACATGTGCGGTCCCTCGCCGCCGACGTAGGTCGGGATGGGCGTCGGCACGTCGAAGTTGAGGCCGGCGTCGGTCGCCTGGAACGTGCCGTCGTGGCTGACGCGCTCTCCCTCCCAGAGCCGCTGGGCGACTTTGAACGCCTCCAGCACGGGGCGGAGCCCCCGGTCGTCCGCGAGGCCGAGGTTGCCGAGCGTCGAGGGGTCACCCGGCCCGATGCCGAAGACGGCGCGGCCGTCGCTGGCCTCGGCGACGGTGGCCACCTCGCCCGCGAGCGTCACCGGGTGGCGTTCGAGGGGGTTGACGACGCCCGGTCCCAGCCGAATCTCGTCGGTCGCCGCCGCGAGCCACGAGAGGGCGGCGAAGGGCGAGCGGTTGTTGTAGTGACTGGAGACGAAGATGGTGTCGTAGCCCGCGGCCTCCGCGGCCGTGCCGAGGTCGACCACTCGATCGAGCGGATGCTCGGGCGTGAGTTCGATTCCGAACATCAGCGGCGGTGCCTCCTCCGGGGGTACGCGGGCTGGGTCATCCGTGCGTCGGTTAGTGTCGACGGTCAAAAACCGTTCGTCGTACGCGGTACCTGCCGGTGTCGGAGACGGGCGCGGCGCGACGTGCCACGAAGAGACGGCAAAGCCGTCGACAGCGTCGAGCCTTACTCGTGTCCGTTGACCGGCACCGGCCCGTACGGCTCCTCCAGATAGTCCAGGTCGCTGTCGGAGAGGTCGACCTCCAGCGCCTCGACCGCCGACTCCAGATGCTCGACGCTCGTCGTGCCGACGATGGGCGCGTCCACCTCGTCCTGGTGGAGGAGCCACGCGAGAGCGACCTGTGCCATCGTCACGCCCTTCTCCTCGGCGAGTTCGGCGGCGCGTTCGTTGATCTCGTCGCCGCCGTTGGCGTAGTAGGTAGCGACGCGTTCGGACATCCGCTCGTGTTCGTCCATGAACTCGCCGCGTGTCGTCTCCAGGAAGGACTCGTGCGGACGCGCGAGGAAGCCGCGGGCGAGCGGCGACCACGTGAGGACGCCGACGCCCTCCTGTGCACACAGGGGGAGCATCTCGCGTTCCTCCTCGCGGTAGGCGAGGTTGTAGTGGTTCTGCATAGTGGCGAAGCGATCCAGTCCCAGCCGATCGCTCGTATGGAGGGCGTCCGCGAACTGGTAGGCCCACATCGAGGAGGCACCGAGGTGGCGGACCTGCCCCCGGCGCACCGCGTCGTCGAGGGCGCGAAGCGTCTCCTCGATGGGCGTCTCGTAGTCCCAGCGGTGGATCTGGTAGAGGTCGACCGTATCCATCCCCAGCCGGTCCAGCGAGTTGGCGAGTTCCTGCTCGATGGCCTTCCGCGACAGCCCCTGTGCGTTCGGGTTGTCGTCGTCCATGGAGTTGTACACCTTCGTCGCGACGACCGACCAGTCGCGGTCGTACTCCGCGAGGACGTCCCCGAGGACGCGCTCGGACTCGCCGAGCGAGTACATATTTGCCGTGTCGAAGAAGTTGATCCCCAACTCGATGGCCCGCTCGATGATCTCCCGACTCTCCTCCTCGTCGAGGACCCAGTCGCGCCAGTCGCTCGATCCGAAGCTCATACAGCCGAGACAGAGGCGGCTGACTTTCGTCCCAGTGGACCCGAGCGTCGTATACTCCATGCCAGCCGCAGGCATGGCGATGACAAAAGAGTGCCGGGCGGCGGCGGACTCAGTCCACGTCGAACGACCAGCCCCGGAGCGCCTGCCGAACGAAGTCCCCCTCCACGTCCCGGAAGAGGGCGTCGCTGCCCGCGTGGTCGCCGAAGTCGAAATCGCGGACGACGACGACGGGCGTCCCGCCCGCTCCCTCGCCGGCGACGAGGTTCGCGGCGGCGGCGAGTTCGTCGACGATGGCCTGCACCGTCACGCCGAGTTCGCGCCCGTCGCGGTCGTGCTCCCCCCGCCAGTCCCGGGCCGCGGGGGTGCCCGCCCAGCCGATGGCGACGCCCCGCTGCCCGTGGCGGAACGGGCGCCCACAGGTGTCGGTGACGATCACCCGGTCGGCGTCGAGACCCGCTTCGATCCGGGCCGCGCTCTCGTCCGGCCGCCGCGGCAGGAGCAACAGGTCGCCCCCGGGGACGTTCGAGCGGTCGATGCCCGCGTTGACCGTCACGTGCCCGAACCGCGTCTCGGTGAGGAGGAACGGCGCCTCCATCAGGAGGTCGGTGCTCTCCTCCAGCACCGCCTGCGCGAACCGCGGGTCCTTCTCCTCGCCCGTGGCGCGTTCGAGGCGGGCAGCCACCTCGCGAGCGCGCGGCCCGGCCGGGAACGCCGAGAGGTCCGCGACGCGGTCCTCGACCTTCGAGACGACCGTACTCGCCACACAGACCACGTCGTCCGGGCGGAGGTCGATCCGCTCGGCGACGAGGTCGGAAATCGAGTCGTCCGGCTCGAACTCGGGGAGGTCGGGGACGGCGAACACCTTCATCGGCCGCTCCCGGCGACGCGCCGCGTCACCAGCGGTCCTCGCGGTGGAGCGTCACGGTCAGGTCGCCGTCGGCGACGGTGGCCGTCAGCATCGTCGTCGCGCCCGCCGGACTCGCCCCCGTCGCCGATCCCGGGTTCAGGACCCGCACGCCGTCGTGCACCTCGTCGAGGGGGTCGTGCGTGTGTCCGGCGACGCCGACGGCGTCCGCCCCCCCGTGTTCCCGCACCGCGGCGACGACGCGGTCCTCGTAGCCGATGCGGTCACCCGTGCCGTGGGTGACGACGAACTCGACACCGCCGCACTCGACCGTCGCCACCTTGGGCAGGTCGACGCCCGCCGCGTCGACGTTGCCCCGGACGCCGGTGAACGAGCCGCCCGCGAGGGAGCGCACTTCGTCGACGACGGCCGGCGTCTCGAAGTCGCCGGCGTGGATGACGTGATCGGCCGCCTCGACCCGCTCACGAACCCAGTCGGGGATGCCGCTCGCCCGTCCGGGAACGTGCGTGTCGCTGATGATCGCCAGCTCCATACACGCCCGTAGTCGCGCGGCGTGAAATCCTTGTCCCAACGCAAGAGCCGTGTCGCTGGCTCCCGAAGGGCCGCCATGCCCCACGTCGTCACCTGCTTCCCCCGTCACCGCACGCACGTCCTGCTCGCCCGCCGGAGCGACGCCGTCGGCACCTACGCCGGCCGCTGGGCCGGAATCTCCGGCTACGTCGAGGGCGACCCCGCGGACGCCGAGGCCGACGCTCGCCGCGAGCTTCGCGAGGAGACCGGCGTCGAATCGGCGACGCTCGTCCGCGCCGGCGACCCCCTCGACGTGCGGGACGGCGACCGGACGTGGACGGTCCACCCGTTCCTGTTCGAGGTCGCGTCCCGCGATATCGATCCCAACGAGGAGATCGGCGCCCACGAGTGGGTGTCACCGCCGGTGATCCGCGAGCGGGAGACCGTCCCCGGCCTCTGGGACGCCTACGCCGCCGTCGCCCCGACGGTCGAGACGGTGGCGACCGACGACATCCACGGCTCGGCGTGGCTCTCCGTGCGCGCGCTCGACGTCCTGCGGGACCGGGCAGCGGTGGCGGAGACGGCCGACGCCGTCGTCGCCGTCGCGCGCGAACTCCGGGCCGCCCGCCCGAGCATGGCCGCCGTCGCCAACCGCGTGAATCGGGTGATGGCCGAGACCGACCGGACGCCCGCGGCGATCCGGGACCGGGCACAGGCAGCGGCCGAGGCGGCACTCGACGCCGACGACGCGGCGGCAGCGCGGGCGGCCGAGCGCTGTGGCGCGTCGGTCGCCACCCTCTCGCGTTCCGGTACCGTCCGCGCGGCGATCCGCGAGGCGACCCCGTCGGTCCTGATCGGCGAGTCGCGCCCCGCCCGCGAGGGGGTCGACGTGGCCGCGGCTCTGGCCGACGACGGTCTGGACGTGACGCTGACGACGGACGCGGCGCTTTCGAGCGAACTCGCGGGGCGCGACCCGGATGCCGTCCTCGTCGGCGCCGACGCGGTGCTCGCGGACGGGAGCGTCGTCAACAAGGTCGGCACCCGCGGGCTCGCCCTCGCGGCCGCCCGCGAGGACGTGCCGGTGTACGCCGTCGCCGCCACGGACAAGGTGCGATCGGACGAGCGGTTCGAGGGCGAAACGGGTGACGACGCCGACCTCTACGACGGATCGGCACCGGTGATCGTCGCGAACCCCATCTTCGACCGGACGCCCGCCGACCTCGTGACCGGCGTGATCACGGAACGAGGGGTTCTCGACGCCGCGGCGGTCGGGGACGTGGCGGCCGAACACGAAACACACGCACGCTGGGACGAGGAGGAGAGCTGATTCGTCAGCAGGGGATCAGGCGCCGGGCACGCCCAGCGCCGACACCGAAGGGACGAGGGTCGGCGCCGTGATCGGGGGTTGCGTTACGCGGCGTTCCCGTCCGCGTTCTCGTTCGCGTCGTCCGGCGTCGCGTCGCTCACTGCGTCGCCGAGCGAGCCGTCGAGGTCACCGCTCAGGAACGACCCGATCAGGTCGTGGATCTGACTGACGTGATCGGGCACCTGCGCGGGCAGGTCCGCGGGCGGGCCGCGGCGGTCGGCGTTCGAGGCGTCGGCGTTCGCCGCCCCCTCGTCGCCGGCAGCCGCGTCGTTAGCGCCGTCGTCCGCGTTGTCCTCGGCGTCGTCCGCGTTCTCGTCCGCGTCGTCAGCGGGCGCGTCCGCGGGCTGACCCTCGGTCGCGTCGTGCGCGTCGTCGGCGTGTTCGTCGGCGTTCTCCTCGGCCTGCTCGGCGTGGTCGTCGTACTGGTCGTCCGCACCGACGTCCACGGGCGCGTTCCCGGGCGCCGCGGCGACCGTACCGACGGTCACCACGAGCGCCGCGAACACGACCGCGACGAGTTTCGTTCGGGTCATCGTTGCGCTCGGTGCGTGTCGCTCGGGGGTCTTGAACCCCGATCCCGGTCAACCCGGATTTCATCGGTTTGAACCGGATTTAACCCGGATTTAACGGCGCTTAACTGGGGTCAAGGGGGCTGAACCCCGCTTCCCCGGCACCGTCGCGGGCGACGGCCGCCACGCGCACCGTCCCGTACCGACGTTTATCAGCCTCGACGCCGAGTCGACGCGTATGGCCGAAGGCGGCGTCGACTCCCCGACCGACCCCGAGGACGCGTTCATGACGCTGAGCAACGACCTTCGACTCGAAATCCTGCTGGCGCTGTGGGACGCGCCGGACTTTTCGCTCTCATTCGCGGAGCTACGCAAGGCGGTCGGCGAGCGCGACTCGGGGACGTTCACCTACCACCTCGACGAACTCGTCGGCCACTTCGTCGGCGAGACGGCCGACGGCTACGAACTCCAGTATCCGGGCCACCGGGTGCTCGACGCGATTCAGAGCGGCGTCTTCCACCAGAGAGGGACAGTCGGCCCGGTCGAACTCGAGGCGCCCTGCCCCGACTGCGGCGCCGCGCTCACCTTCACCTACGACGCGGACTACATCGGCCGCGTCGGCTGCCCGGACTGCGACGAGCGGGTGCTGGAGTGGCCGTTCGACCCCGGCGGCGTCGCCGACCGGACGCCCCGCGAGGTGGCGGCGGCGTTCGACCGCCGGACGCGGCTGATCTGGGGCTGCGCGCTCGACGGCGTCTGTCCGTTCTGTGCCGGCCGGGTCGACCGCGAAATCGCCGAGGGCGCCGGGTCGACCGGCCTCTGTATCGGCGTCCTGGAGGACCTCGACCGTTACGACGAGTACTTCGCGCGCGACCATCCGGCCGTCGTCTCGCTCGACTGCCGGCGCTGTAGCTTCTACAGTTTCGTCCCCGTCGGCGTCGTTCTCCTGCAACGACCGCGAGTGACGGGTCGGCTCCACGAACGCGGCCTCGACACCCGCGAGACGCCGCTGTGGGAACTGGGATTCGTCGTCGACGCCGACCCCGTCGTCGTCCGCGAGGTGGACCCACCGACGGTGGCGGTCACCGCCGAGCTGCCGGACGGCGACCCGGTCGTCGCGCTCGTCGACGCGGACCTCTCGGTGACACTCGCCGACGGATAAACTTCTCGAATTTCTTACTGGAATCGAATCCACGAATCGCTTAACTGGCTTTCGCACCTGTGTTTCGAGTAGATAGCAAATGATAACCGAACCGACTATCGTGGCGATCACCGGAAGTCAACGCGACGGCAGTCACACGGCGACGGCCGTCGACGTCGCACTGGAGCGGGCGCGCCGCGCGGGCGCGGAGACGGATCACGTCGACCTCTCGACGCTCGACCTGCCGCTGTTCGACCCCGACCGCCCCGACGCGGGCGACGCCGAGGCCCTCCGGCGGCGGGTGCGGGCGGCCGACGCCGTCCTCCTCGCGACGCCGATGTACCACGGCTCCGTCGCGTCGCCGCTGAAGACGGCGCTCGACTACTGCGGCTTCGACGAGTTCGAGGGAACGACCGTCGGCTTGTTGGCCGTCTCGGGGGGCGCGTTCCCGACGGCCGCGCTGGATCACCTGCGGATCGTCGCCCGGGCGCTCGACGCGTGGGTGCTCCCACACCAGGCCGCGGTCCCCGATTCACACGCCCAGTTCGCGGACGGCGAGTTGACCGACCCGGACCTCCGGGAGCGGGTCGAACGGCTGGGCGCTGAACTCGTCCGGTACGCGGGCGTCGAATCGTATCCGCGGGACGTGGCGGACGCGGAGGCGACGCCCACGGCGGGGGACTGACCGCCGCGCCGCCGAGACGCGGGGTTCTTGAGGCCGGCCGACCAACCGCCGCCGGTGGCCGTGACGAAGGTTACCCCCTCCGAGCCCCTTGTGACGAGGGCCTTTCCCGAGCCACCGTTCGTCTGTGCCACGTCGTCGAGCCCGCACGCCCGCGTTCGCAGGTAGGCTTTTGCTCCCCGCCTCTGAAGCCGACGCCATGTCCGACATTGCGACCATCGGGGTCCACGACTCGGTGACCGCCGTGTTTCCCGCGTCGGTCTTTCGAGACGCTCTCGCCGATGCCGCGCCCGACGTCCGGGTCGTGGGCGACGGCGACGACCTGTCGCCGTGTGACGCGCTCGTCACCTTCACCTACGAGGACCGATTTCTGGAGGCTGGCCTCGACTGGATTCACTCGATCCAGGCCGGCGTGGATCGCTTCCCCTTCGACGCCCTGCAGGAGCGCGGTATCGCCCTCACCAACAGCACGGGTATCCACGGCGACGTGGTGGGCGAGACGGGCGTGGGGCTGATGCTCGCCTTCGCCCGCCGCCTGCACGTCCACCGATCGCACCAGGAACGCGGCGAGTGGCGGCAACCCGACTGGGACGACGCCTTCCCCCTCCGCCGGGAGTCGGCCTGCGTCGTCGGCCTCGGGACGCTGGGGCAGGGCATCGCCACCCGTGCCGCCGCCCTCGGGATGGACGTGACCGGCGTCAAGCGAACCCCGCTCCCCGTCGACGGCGTCGACCGGGTGTACCCGCCCGAACGGCTCCACGAAGCGATCGGAAACGCCCGGTTCGTCGCGCTCGCGGTGCCGCTGACCGACGACACCGAGGGCATGATGAGCACCGCGGAGTTCGCGGCCATGCGCGACGACGCCTACCTGATCAACGTCGCGCGCGGCCCGGTCGTCGATCAGGCCGCCCTCGTCGACGCCCTCGACGCCGGCGAACTCGCGGGCGCCGGTCTCGACGTGTTCGAAACCGAACCTCTCCCCGACGACTCGACGCTCTGGGACTGCGAGGAGGTGATCGTCACGCCCCACGCCGCCGGCTTCAACGACGAGTACTACGAGCGCGTGGCGACCATCGTCCGCGAGAACCTGCGCCGGTTCGACGCGGGCGAGTCGCTGACCAACAGAGTCGTTTAGAGAAACTTCAGCAGGTCGTCCCGCTTCTGCTCGTGGAAATGCGTCCTCAGCGCGTCGGTGAGCGCGTCGATGTCGCCACGTTTGGCGGTGATTGGTGCGATGGTGTCCTGCCACTGCTGCCACGGCGGGAGGATGCCCAGCCGATCACAGAGGTCGTCCAGTCGCTCGTCCCGGTCGTCGACCTTGTCCATCTTGTTGACCGCGACGACCGTCGGGATATCTAGCTCCTGCAGGAAGTGAAACAGCTCCACGTCGTGGGGCACCTCGCCCTCGCCGCTGTGGCGGTCGATGATGTCGACGACGCTCTTGCCGTCGACGACGAGGACGCCCGCGAGGATATCGTCGGCGTTGCGCTCGACGTACTGCACCACGTCGGTCTTGATCTGCTCGCGTTGCTCCTCGGGGACGCCGGACATGAAGCCGAAGCCGGGGAGGTCGGTGAACATGAACGACTCGGAGGCCCAGTCGAAGTGGTTGGGCTGGCGGGTCACGCCCGGCTTTCGACCCGTCGACACCGAGTGGCCGGTCAACTCCCGCATCAGCGTCGACTTGCCCACGTTCGACCGGCCGACGAGGACGACCTCGTCGCGGTCCGGGCGGTCCTCGAACATGGACGCGATAGACGGGTGAGGGGTTTAAACTCGGCGTATCGTGCGTGTGGCTGTTCGGGCCGCCGTTCTCGATCCCACTCGCCGTCGAGCCGAAACGATTTATCCCGGGAAACCGTACGCCTCCCCTATGGCAGACAAGCCGCAGTCCGGATCGATTCTCGGTATCCCGTACAACTTCGAACGCCCGAGTCTGGGGCGCCTGATCTCCGCCCACTGGAAGCCCGGCGAGGGCATGGTCGTCGAGAAGCCCTTCGGCATCGGCTACACGCTGAACCTGGCGAACTGGCGGTCGTGGCTCGTCGTCCTCGTCGCCGGCGTCCTGCTCTGGCAGGAGCGCGGCGGGGCCGACGGCCTCGACGAGGACGACGACGCCGACGACCCCGTCGAAGTCGTCGTCGACGACTGATCGCGTCCGACCGGTGAGTTCTCGACGCGGGGCGCCCGCATGACCGCCGACCGGCCGGAGTACGCCTTCGAACTCGCGCTGTGTGCGCATCTCGAACGGACCCGCGAGTGGGTGTTGGGCCGACAGCTCGGCGCCTCGGTGGCCGACCCCGGCGCCCGCGTCGTCGACGTCTGTGCCGTCGTTCCCGGCCCCGAGTTCGACCGCCGGGCCGCGATCACGAGCGAGACCATCCCGCCCCGCGCCGTCGAGTGCGTGGGACCGGGCCGAGCCGTCGACCCCGTCTCGGCCTTCGACTGTGCACCCGCCCGCGCCCGGCGCCTCGCCGACCGCGCCGTCGAGGTGGGCTTTTTCGAGGCCGAACGCCAAGGGAGCCGCCGCCACGTCCGCGCGACGACCCGGTATCCCGACTGGATCGGCGGGCTGGTCGGTATCGAGAACAAGCCGGACCTCGGGCGGCCGGGTGACCTCCAGCGGCAGTTGCGCCGCGACACCTCGCTCGGGCTCTTCGACGCCGTCGTCCTCGCCACCGAGAGCTACGTCACCGGCGCGCACCTGAACCGCATCCCCGACGACGTGGGCGTGTGGCGGTTCAGCGAGGCGTCGGAGACGCCTCGTGGAGACGGCGAGGAACTGCGTTCCTCGGGCAACCGGCCACAGGCCGGTGACGGCGAAGCCGTCGGTGGCGGTCTCACCGTCGTCCGCGAACCGACGCCGCTCGACCCGACGGAACCGGGCGTCGAACCCCTCACTGAGGGTTCGCTCCGGACGGACGTGGCCGTCGTCGACCCCGAGGCGAAGGCGCGCAAGCGCCGCGCCATCGCCGAACGCGCCTACGGCAAGGGGTGGCGCCCCCACGAGTATCCGGGCTGTGTGTCGATGTGCCCGACCGACGACGGCCGCCCCTACTGCACCGCGTTCGACCGGGTGGTCGATCCGGGACACGACTGCGGCGCGTCGTGTCCGGCGTTCGAGGCCGCCGACCCCCCGGCGGTCGACCGCGAGGCCCTGCGCGACGCCCGGACGCCGTGGGTCGCGGACCCCGCGGGCGTGACGCGCCGACAGGCGGGGCTGGATCGGTTCAGATGAGGCGGGCGGCGGCGGTGACGGCGACGACGGCGACGGCGAGGGCGACCCCCGCGACGGCCGCCCGCCGTGGGTCGGGCGTGCCGACGAGGAGCAGCGAGGCGGCGATCCAGACGAGCACACCCGCGAGGCCGCTGGCGGCGCCGCGGCCGAGCGTCGAGACGACGGTCATAGTGGGTGTGGGCGAGCGAGGGCCATTAATCTACAGATCGTACTGCTCGCCGTCGACGGCCAGCGGCTCCGCGAACGCCTCGTCGGCCGGATAGAAGTGAGCGACGTGGACCAGCCGTGTCCGGTCGGCGCCGAGTTCGTCCGCGAGGTCGAGCGCCCCCTCGCGGGTCATGTGTTTCGTCCCGAACGTCCGCGGGACGCCGTCGGCGTCGTGGTGTTTGCCGCCGAGCGGGTGGTGTCGGGCCGAGGACGCGGGGACGATGGCGTCCGCGAGCAGGAGGTCGGGGTCGGCGAGTGCCGCCCGGGACTCGTCGGGAATCCCGTAGCTCGTATCGCCGGTGAGCGAACATTTCGCGCCCGTCTCGGGGTCCTCGACGACGACGCCGTAACAGAGCAAGGGAGGGTGATCGACGGGGACGAAGCGCACGTCGAGCCCGCAGGTCCGGAACGGCGCCATCGGATCGTGGTCGTGGACGGTCACCCGGTCGAGGTAGTCGTACTTCCGGCGAATCGTGTCGGCGACGCTCTCTCCGGTCACGGGGTCCACCTCGCCCGTCGCGTGGACGGGCAGGTCGTCGAACACGCGGTAGGCGTTGCCGAGGCCGTCGAGGTGGTCGAAGTGGATGTGTGTCACCACGGCGGCGTCCGGGAGCGCCACGTCCTGTGTGAGAAACTGGTGCCGGAAGTCGGGGCTCAGATCGATCAACAGCGACTCGCCGGTCCGCTCGTTCTCGACGTGGACGGCGAACCGCGAGCGCTCGACGCCGAGTTCGCGTGCGCGTTCGCAGGTGTCACAGTCACAGCCGACCGTCGGCGTCCCCGTCGTATCGCCCGTCCCGAGTAGCGTCACCCGCATTCGACGAGAGGTTGCCGGCCGGGTGCCTTATACTGTCGGCTGTGACTATTTCGATCGACTCATACGGTTTACTGTAACTGTTCACCGGTGGTTCGTCGAGACGGTCTGGCGAACCACCGGTAATGACTTACAGTAAACCGTATCACAGCCGGCAGTATCACCCCTCGTGGTTCGGCCGCGTGCGGTAGTCGTGCCCGACGACGAACGCCGCGGCGTTACCGAGGAGCAGGAGGCCGATCCAGGTGAGGGGAACGCCGAGGGCGAGGAGGACGACGGCGACGAACGGGAGGGCAACGGCGGTCCAGAAAGCGGCCGCACGGACGGCGGACCCGGTGCGGGCGGCGGCGGACCGGGCGTGGTGGGTGGAGACGGAGGGGACCATATCAACGTCGTCGGTCCCCTCCTCAAAAGGCGGTTCGATGGCGCAAGCGCGCGTTTGAGTCACGCCGGGGCGGATTAGTCCGCCGGCGACGGAACGGGGTCGGCACCGGTGTCGACACCCCCGGTTCGCCGCTCTGCCTCGCTATCGGTCCCCAGCCCCCGCGCCGAGTTCCCGACCACCAGCAGGCTACTCGCCGCCATCGCGACGGCGGCGACGAGGGGGTTGAGGACGCCCAGCGCGGCCGCCGGCACCGCGAGGGCGTTGTACAGGAACGCCCACGCGAGGTTCCCCCGGAGGCGCCGTTTCGTCGCCGCGGTCAGATCGAACACCGCGGGCACGGTCGTCAGGTCGTCGGTCGTGATCACGGCGTCGGCGGCGTCGGCGGCGAGGCGGGTGCCGCTCTCCAGCGAGATACCCAGATCGGCGGTCGCGAGCGCCGGCGCGTCGTTGCTCCCGTCGCCCACCATCACCGTCGTCCCCTCCGTCCGGAGGCGGTCGATCACCTCGGCCTTCGCCTCGGGGGGGACGCCCGCGAACACGTCGTCCACGTCGGGATGCTCGCGGAAGCGGGCGGCCGCCGACTCCCCATCGCCGGTGATGACCACTACGCGCCCCACGTCCTCCGCGACGGCCGAGACGACCGACTCCCACTCCGGCCGGGGTTCGTCGCCCGCGACGAGGACGCCCCGGACGCGGCCGCTCCACCCGACGTAGGCGGCGACGCGGCCGGCGTCGACGGCGCGGTCGTAGCGCTCGCGGTAGCGGTCCGGGATCGCACAGCCGTCGAACAGGTCGGCGCGGCCGACGGTCACTCGGTCGCCATCGCCGGCATCGCCGGCTTCCCGTGGTGTCTCCGACACCACGCCACTGACGCCCCGGCCGGGGTGGCGTTCGAAGTCGTCGACGGTGATGCCGGCTCCACCGGCATCCCGAGGCGTCGGAGACGCCTCGCCCGCGTCGACCGCCTCGGTCACCGCCCGCCCCATCGGGTGATCGGCGAACCGTTCGACGGCGGCGGCGCGGGCGATGGCGTCGTGTCCGCCGGTCTCGTCGGTGCCCTCGCCCACGGCGTCGACGAGGCGCATCTCGCCCGTGGTGAGCGTCCCCGTCTTGTCGAAGGCGACGATGTCGGCCGCCGTCGCGCGCTCGAACACGTCGCCGTCGGTGACGACGACGCCCGAATCGAGCGCCTCGCGGACGCCCGCGGCGACGGCGAGCGGCGTCGCCAGCCCCAGCGCGCACGGACAGGAGACGACGAGGACGGTCAGCCCGGTCAGGAAGGCGGCCGTCGGTGCCGCGCCGAGTGCGAGGTGGGTCACGAACGCCGCGAGCGCCAGCAGGACGACGACGGGGACGAACACCGCCGCGATGCGGTCGGCGAGGCGCTGGACGCCCGAGCGCGAACTCCGGACGTTCCAGAGGTGGGTGACGAGGCGGTCGAGCGTGCTCGTCGCCGCCTCGTCGGCTTCGATCACCACCCCGCCCTCCGTGACGAGGCCGCCGCCGATCACCTCGTCGCCGACGTCCCGGCGGACGGGCACGGACTCGCCGGTGACGAGCGACTCGTCGACGGCGGCGGTCCCCTCGATCACCGTGCCGTCGACGGGCAGTCGCTCTCCCGCGCCGACGACGAGTTCGTCGCCCGCCGTCACGTCCTCGACGGCCACCGTCTCCTCGCCCCCGCTCGTCCGCCGGCGGGCCTCCGCCACCCGGCTCTCGGTGAGTTCGGTCAGTCGTCCAGCCGCGCGCTCCTTCAGGCGCGTCTCGTAGTAGCCCCCGAGGGTCACGACGAGGACGACCACCGTCGTGATGTCGAAGTACACCTCCGTGCCGCCGAGCAGTAGCGTCGCCGTCGAGTAGACGTAGGCGGTGCCGGCCGCCAGCGCGACCAGCAGGTCCATGTTCGGCTGGCCCGCTCGGAGGCTGACGTACGCCCCGCGGAGGATGGGGTAGCCGGTGTAGCCGAAGACGACGCTCGTCATCAGCCAGGCGTTCCAGAGGAGATACTGCCCCGCGAGCCCGTCCACGTCCAGCAGGCTCACGTCGAGGCCGAGGTAGGTGGGGTAGAGAAAGAGGACGTACCACGCCATCGTCATCATGGCGAAGAAGCCGCCGATGACGAGGCGGCCGACCGTCTCGGTGGTGTCGTCCTCGCCCTCGGCGTCGACCGGGCGGGCGCGGTAGCCCGCGCCGTCCAGAATCGCCGGCAGGTCGTCCTCGTCGAGGCGGCCCGGATCGTAGACGAGGCGGACCAGGTTGGACGGGTACGACGCCTCGGCGCCGACGACGCCCGCGGCGTCCGTCGCGCGCGTCTCCAGAAACGCCTCGCAGGTCGCACAGTGCATCCCGTCGACGGCGACGAAGGCGGTTTCGGTCCCGTCCGGGTCGGGTGCATCGGCGGCGGCATCGTCCCCGTCCAGCGCCGCCCGCACGCCCGCCGGCCCGTCCACGTCGGCGGCGTCGGCGTCCATCCCGTCGAGTGCCCGCGCCACTTCCAGACAGCCCCGACAGCAGAAGCTCCCATCCACGTCCGCGTCGCTCACGGGCGGGTCGGGTGTCGGCAGGTCACAGAGCGTACAGGGCATCAGCCGAGGGGTTGGTAGACGGGAATCGGCGGGTGGGGAAGGTGGATCCCGAGGAGCATCAGCCCGTGCGCCAGCGGCAAGTAACCGAGGGCGACGAAGGCGACGCCGAGAATCCGGTGGAGCCCCACGCGCGTTCCCGCACCGAGCGACTGGAAGACGGTACCGTAGGCCAGAAGCGTCGGCACGGTGCCGAGGCCGAGGACGGCGAGCGACAGCGCCCCGCGGGCCGGCGAGCCGACGGCGAAGGCGTAGAGGAAGGCGGGGTAGAGCAGGGGACAGGGCAGGACCCCGTGGAGCGCGCCGAGCGCGACGATCCGCGGGCCACCGACCCAGCGGTCGACGCGGCTCGTGACAGTGCCGTAGACCCGGGCGAACGCGTCACCGACGACCGGTATCGAGGCGCCGTGACCGACCGATCCCCTGGCGACGTAGCCGACGCCAGTGAACACGATGAACCCGCCGACCAGAATGCCGGTGACGGCGCGCACGTCGGTCGCGACGGCGGCGACGGCGGCGGCGTCGAAGAGGACGGCCCCGAGTGCTCCCATCACCCCGCCGATGAGGGCGTAACTGGCCGTCCGACCGGCGTTGAACAGGAGGTGCTGGCGGACGTCGACGGGGCGGACGCGCTTCGCGTCGCTCCCCATCCGGTCGGCGTACAGCGTCACCAGCGGCCCACACATACCCAGACAGTGCGCGCCGCCGAGGACGCCGATGGCGAGGAAGACGAGCAGTCCAACGTCCCCCTGCACGGCGGGCAACACGCTCGACGCGCCGGCGAGTGGCAGCATGGCCTACGCGGACGTGGCCCTGACCGTCGCCTCGCTCGGCAGGAACATGACGTAGACGCTCGCCGCGATGAGGACGACGTTGACCAGCGCGACGGCGACGAGGGTACTGATCGAGAACGCGTACGCTGCGACCGGAAGCAGTGCGAGCAACGCGACGATCGGTACCTGCTGGACTGAAACCATATCGATACTCTCGGGGAGTCGTCCTAATAACTGGCGCCGCCATTCCAGCAAACCGAAAATCGCCGGCCCGTATTATACGGACGAGGTTGTGAGGTGGCACGTATGGTGGTAGACGACGGTAGTGAACGGTTCGTCGGGACGTGGTACGGACGCCACGTCGGGAGGCGACGACGATGAAACGGAACCCCGACGGTGGGCCGCGAACGCTCACCCGCCGGGCGGCGCTCCGGACGGCCGCGGGGACCGTCGCCGCCGGTATCGCCGGGGCGAGTGTGGCCGGCACCGCCGCCGCACAGGGCGGCGTCGACTACGGCGGCTGGTTCGGGAGCGGCACCGGCGGCGAGACGGGGAACTTCGACGGCACCGTCGACCGGACCGGTCAGGACTCGGTGACGGTCGAAGTCGGCTCCGAGGGCAACGGTGGGCCGTACGCCTTCGGGCCGGCCGCCGTGCGCGTCGACCCCGGGACGACGATCACCTTCGAGTGGGTGTCCGACACCCACAACATCCTGATCGAGGAACAGCCGTCCGGCGCGGGGTGGGGCGGTGTCGAAGCCATCGAGAACACCGGTTTCAGCCACGAACACACCTTCGAGACCGAAGGGATTTACAAGTACTACTGCCAGCCACACCTCGCGCTCGGGATGAAAGGCGCCGTCGTCGTCGGCGGCAGCGGCGGTGGCGGTGGCGGCGGTGATAGCGGCGGTGGCGGCGACGGGGCTGCCGGCGGCGACGGTGGCGGTGAGGGTGCCGGCGCCGGCAGTTCGCCCGCGCTCACCCTCGCCTTCCAGCTGGTCGGCGGCGCCGTCGCGGTGGCGCTCGCCGTCGTCCTCGGGGTCACCGCGTGGGTGTTCCTCAACTACGACGACTTCACGACCGGCGGCGGGACGGCGGAGGCCGTCCGCTCCGTGGCCGACCGGACCTCCTCGCAGTCGGTCTTCGAGTCGGGGGTCGTCCGCGAACTCGGCCACGACGACTTCGATCCGTACGGCACCGCGACGCTCATCGTCATCTACGTCGGTCTCATCAGCCTGCTGTGGGTGTTCATGTACTTCGTCGAGTTCCTCGGCGGCGGACCGACGGTGATCGGATAGGAGGTATCACGCATGGAAATTCACCGATACGAGAAGCTTTGGACGGCCGCTGCACTGCTGTTGATCGTCGGACTCATCGCGACGGTGACCTACGGTGCGCTCGGCCCGGGCGTGAAGATGGTCGACGACTCCGGCGGCACTATCGACGCCGGATCGCTCGGCGACACCGAGTTCGGCGACCCCGGCGTGACGCAGGTGGGCGAGGATCAGTACGAGGTGCACGTGGTCGCCCGACAGTTCCTCTTCCAGCCCGGCACCGCCGAGCCAATCCGCGTGCCGGCCAACTCCGAGGTGACGTTCTACGTCACCAGCCCTGACGTGGTTCACGGGTTCGAGCTCGCGGGCACCAACGTCAACACCATGGTAATCCCCGGACAGGTCACGGAGGTGACCGTCCGGTTCGACGAGCCGGCACAGTACGGTATCGTCTGTCACGAGTACTGCGGCGCCGGCCATCACACCATGGCTGGACAGCTCGTGGTCGTCCCCGAGGACGAGTACGAAGGAGGTAGCTAAGATGGCATACGTCGACGACTTTCCGACCGACGCACGCATCGTTCGCTGGAACATGGGGGTCGCCTTCCTCGCGCTCGGCATCGGCGGCCTCTTCGGGATGATCCAGGCGCTCCACCGCACCGGCGTCTTCCGTGGCTTCGTGAGTTCGGCCGACTACTACACGGTACTTACGGGCCACGGCGTCCTGCTCGCGCTGGTGTTCACCATCTTCGCGCTGTGTGGACTCTTCACCTGGGGCGTCACTCGGAGCCTCGACCGGCCGCTCCCGAACCCACGCTTCACGCTGACGTGGTTCGCCCTGATGCTCGTGGGCGCCCTCGCGGCCGCCGTCACGATTCTCGGCGGGCTGGTCCCCTCCATCCCGTTCAACGCCGACGTGCTCTACACGTTCTACGCGCCCATGCAGGCGCACCCGGCCTTCTACGCCGGCCTCGCGCTGTTCATCGTCGGGACGTGGCTCGCCGGTCTCGACTGGTTCCGCGCGTACTGGCAGTGGCGCGGCGACAACCCCGGCGAACGCATCCCGCTCCAGACGTTCATGGTACTGGTGACGATGCTGATGTGGTACATCTCGTCGGCCGGCGTCGCGGTGGAGGTGCTCTTTTTCCTCCTGCCGTGGTCGCTCGGCCTGATCGAGAGCGTCGACCCGCTGCTCACCCGAACGCTGTTCTGGTACTTCGGTCACCCGGTCGTCTACTTCTGGCTCATGCCGGCCTACTTCATCTGGTACACCGTCCTGCCGAAGTTCTCCGGCGGCCGGCTGTTCAGCGACCCACTCGCCCGCGTCGTGTTCGTCCTCTTCCTCCTGCTCTCGACGCCGGTCGGCTTCCACCACCAGTACGTCGACCCTGGCATCCCCGAGGGCTTCAAGTTCATCGCGATGACGAACACGATGTTCCTCCTCCTGCCCAGTCTGCTCACCGCCTTCACCGTCGTCGCCAGTATGGAACACGGCGCCAGACAGCGGGGCGGTGAGGGACGACTCGGCTGGCTTCGGAAACTCCCGTGGGACGAACCGGCCTTCGCCGGCTGTGCACTCGCCGGCCTCATGTTCGCCGCCGGCGGCTTCTCCGGCATGATCAACGCGGGCATGAACATCAACTACCTCATCCACAACACGCTGTGGGTGCCGGGTCACTTCCACCTCACCGTCGGCACCGCGTCGACGCTTACCTTCATGGCCGCCGGCTACTGGCTGTTTCCGCAGATCACCGGCAACCGCCTGCGCTTCCGGTCGCTCGCGACGGTCCAGCCTTACGTCTGGTTCATCGGCATGACGCTGATGTCGAACGCGATGCACCGCGCCGGCCTCGCGGGCATCCCGCGCCGAACCGCCGAACCACAGTACGACGCCGTGACGTTCCAGGGCGTCGTCGGTGGCGTGAGCGAGATGCGCCTCCAGATCGCCATCGGCGGTACGATCCTCTTCCTGGGGCTCGTGCTCTTCCTGATCGTCATCTTCGGGACGTGGTTCGGCGGCAGCGGGAACGACTCCCTGCGGGTCAACGGCCGGATTCCGGCGCCGCTCTCCGGCCCCGAACACAGCCCGAAGATCCTCGACAACCTGAAGCTCTGGACGGCGGTCGCCATCGTGCTGATCGTCCTCGCCTACGGTCTGCCGCTGTCGGCGATGGTCGCCGACGGCCTGTTCGCTCCGGGTAGCCCGCCGATCCCCGTCTAACCGCTCTCCTCCTATTCGTGACTGACGCACCCAACGACCCCACGAACACGGCCGATACGCCCGCCGACAGCGACGGCGACACCCCCGGCGGCATCTCGAAACGGACGCTGATTCGCCTCCTGGTCGGGTTCGGCATCGGCATCCCCATCCTCATCGAGGCGATCACCTTCCTCGGCTTGCTCGATCAGCAGTTCGGCGGCGGAGGTGGCGACGACGCCGGTTCCGGGTCGACCGCCACCGAAACTCCCACCTCGGCCGTCGGCGTCGGCGACGACCTCCTCCCGGAGACGGAGCGCTCCGAGACGCTCGCTTCGGCCGTCCTCCGCGAGACCGGCGGCGACCGCTGGCCCCTCTCGCTCACCGTCGAGGTGCACAACGCCGGCGACACCGACTACGAGTTCCAACTCCTCTCGGTCCACCTCGACGACGGGCGGACCGTGAGCGGGCGGACGAGCACCGACCGCCTCGCCCCCGGCGAGACCCGAACCATCACCGGCGAGTGGTCGATTCCCGCCGGGTCGACGCCACGCGCCGTCGACGTCGTCGCTCTCGTCTACGCCGACGGCTCGGTCGAGACGGTCGAGCGCCGCGTCGACCTGGCGAAGATCCCCGTCCGCGGCGGCTAATCTCCCGCCGCGTCGCCGAACGCCGTGGGCTTCCAGCGGAGGGTGCCACAAACCGCGTCCCACTCGTCGCGCTCCCGGAGCCGATAGCGGGCGAACGGTGCGTTTCTGATCAGTTCGAGTTCGGCGAGCCTGAGCCGGACGGCCCAGCGAAGCGCCGTCCACTCGCGTCGCTCGCGACCGTCCTCGACGGCCCCGTCCGTCGGCTCGAAGTGGATGTAGGCGTCGCCGTCCTCGAAACCCGTCACTGTACCGTGCTGGAAGCGGAGCCACCGCTCGTACGTCTCGAACGGCACCGTCTCGGTCGGCTCGGCCTCCCGCGAGAACAGCGATTTGAACCGCATATCCGGCTCGTCGCCACCCCACCGGTAGCCCCGGGCGGTCAGTTTGATCGTCCCCGCGCGGTCGACGGCGCAGTTGAACTGGATGCGGGCGTAGCCGTCGCCGCCGGTCCGTTCGTTCGGATCGGTCGCCATTGGCGTCAGGTACGCGCCGTCCGTGTACTGGACGGGATACCGGGTCGAGAGCGCCCGCTCGAAGACCGGCACGGCGGGCGACGTGGCTGGGGGGTCGTCGTCGTCGTTGTCGGTGGCCCCCCACGCACCCGCAGCCGTCTCCTTCGGATCGACCCAGACTCTCATCTCTGGGGATACGTAGGGTGACGGAAAAACCGTTCCGGAGGTGTGGGGTGCCCGGAGAAGCCGTGGACGGCTCGGTGCCGTCGTGGACTCGCCGGACCGCGTGGCGAGTTCTCAGTACCGCGACGGCATGTACGCCATGCCGAGCAGCATGATGGCTGCCGAGAAGCTGACGATGGAGACGCCCCAGAGGCCGTTGACGTGATCGTGGTACGTGTCGATTTCGTTCGTCTGTTGCTGATAGACCCCGTAGTCGCTCTCGAGGACGAGCGTGCTGTTGTCGGGGAAGTACGCGAAGTACTGCTGGCCGTTCACCGTGACGTTCGCTTCGTTACCCACGCTGACGGTGTTGGTCTGCGGGGCGGTCCACGCGAGCGTCGCGCCCTCGCCCGTCACGTCGGCGACGGTGGTCGTGTTGCCCTGGAACTGGAGGCTGTCGCCCTCGGCGTAGTTCGTCGAGGCCGGCGTCGGGAAGTACTCGCTCGCGGGCGTCAGCGTCCGGCCGTCACCGTCCTGCCGGACGACGTACTCCGTGCCGTTCACCGTGACCGTCTCGTCCTCGACGGCCGCATCCTCCTGCAGGATGGCCGTGCGGTTTATCTCCTCGATCAGCCGGAACGACGCCGGGTCGTCGGCGTCCTCGACGAGGACGCGGTAGGTCTCGTTTTGATACGTGACCGTGGCGTTGTGTTCCCACGTCTGCGTGTAGCGAGCCGTGTCGTTGGTCCAACTGAGTTCGCCCGAGCGGGTGACGCTCGCGCCGCCACCGCCGTGGCCGCCGCCGCCGCCGGAGGTTTCGGCCGAAATCGTCGAGACGGTGTACTGTCGGTCGTCGACCGAGAACTGATCGCCTTGGGAGAGCCTGTGATCGGGGTTGTCGAACTCGACCGTCGGCGCGGTGGCCGTGGCGATGACCGAGTACGACGCCGCGCCGAGCACGATGAAGAACGCGACGTAGATGGCCGCAGCGCGTCGTTGCATACGTCGGATCTAGTCCACCCGGCGTATAACGATTACTAACTCGCGTTCGACCCGACTCGGGGGCGTCGCCGATCGCTCGCCCGCGTAGCGACCCTCACTCGTCGAGCGCCTTGACGAGTTGGAGAGCCTGTCGGAGGTGAAACTGCGTCTGTGACGACTCCGCGGCGTCGAGCGCCGCCGTCAACTGGCGCTCGATGGCCTCGCTCGTCGAGGCAATCGTCGGACTCGCGTCGGTGTCGACCCCTCGGTTCCCCCCTCGATCGGATCGCGGTCCGGAGCGCATAGCTTCCCGTTCGCCGTCATCACCCATAGGTATCGGGACCATACTGCCCCTCCAGCCTCGTTTGAACCCGCCGTGACTGCGCTCCCGAAACTGTCAAAATACCGGTCTTTGGGGGACTAAAACCCCGAGAAAGGAGTGCTTACCGCGGTCGTTCGCCCGTGCGTTCGACCCAAACGCTCTACCCGTCGCTTCCCGTACACCAGATCGTGACACGCACGGGCGAACGACACGCGACGCGCCGGCCGCGGACGAGCGGCACCGACGGACGCCGGGGGTTCCTCCGGTGGGCGGGTGGCGCCCTCCTCGCGGGCCTCGCGGGCTGTGGGGGGGCGGACGGCGACGGCGAGGTGCCTGCCCCGACGGGGACGGATACGGGGACGCCGACGGCCACCCCCGACAGACCTGGGATCGGCACCGTCGCCGTCGCCGACGGTTTCACCGCCCCGACCGACGTGGCGTTCCCGCCGAGGGTCGACCGCGGATTCGTCGCCGACCAGCCCGGCTCCGTCTACGCGACCGACCGTCCGGACGAACCGTTTCTCGACCTCACCGACCGCGTCGTCGACCTTCGATCCGGCCCCGACGAACGGGGGCTGCTCGGCCTCGCCCCCCACCCCGACTTCGCGTCAAACGGCCGGCTGTTCGTCCGCTACAGCGCGCCCACCCGCTCGTCGACGCCGTCGGGGTACTCGCATACGTTCGTCCTCAGCGAGTTCACCGTCGACCCGACCGCCGAGCGCGCGTCGGCGGACGAACGGATCGTCCTCGAAATCCCGCAGCCCCAGCCCAACCACAACGCCGGCTCGCTCGCGTTCGGCCCCGACGGCCACCTGTTCGTCGGCGTCGGCGACGGCGGCGGCGCCGGCGACGTGGGGCGCGGGCACGCCGAGGACTGGTACGAACGCATCCGCGGCGGCAACGGGCAGGACCTCACCGAGAACCTGCTGGGGAGCATCCTTCGGCTCGACGTCTCACCGGCCGAGGGCTACGCCGTCCCCGACGACAACCCCCTCGTGGGGGCGGACGGACTGGACGAGCAGTGGGCGTGGGGGTTTCGCAACCCGTGGCGCTTCTCGGTCGACAGCGAGGAACGACGTTCCTCGGGCAGTCGGTCGGCTGCCGACGACGGCGTCGCCCTCCTCGTCGCCGACGTGGGACAGGCGCGCTACGAGGAGGTGAGCCGCGTCGAGGCGGGCGAGAACTACGGGTGGAACGTCCACGAGGGGACGAGCTGTTTCGACCCCGCGGCGCCGAGCGAGGAGCCGGCGGGCTGTCCGAGCCACACGCTCGCGGGCCAGCAGCTCCGCGACCCGGTGATCGAGTATCCGCATCCCGGGGTCGAAGACGACCCGACGGCGACGGGCATCGCCGTCGTCGGCGGCTACCGCTACGACGGACCCCTCGCGGAGTTCGACGGGCGGTACGTCTTCGCGGACTGGCGGGCTGACGGTCGGCTGTTCGTGGCCGAGCCGACCGACGAGGGGCTGTGGCCGATGTCGACCGTGCCGATCCGCGGCGAGTCGGCCGTCCCCTTCGTCCGCGCGTTCGGGCGCGACCCGGAGGGCCGCCTCTACGTTCTGACGACCCGGCGCGGGGGCGTAGAGGGGTCGACCGGCGCGCTCCACCGACTCGTCGAGTAATGTAAATCCTTGAGCCGATGCCCGGCGTCCCGCACCGACCGACAGGTTTTGTACCGACCTGTCCCTAGGCCAGTCGTATGACCACCGGCATCGTGTTACTCAACTTCGGCGAGCCGTCGGAACCGGACCGTGACGTCGTCGTCGACTACCTGGAACGCATCTTCTTCGCCAACATGGACATCGAGGGGAAGGAGACGACGGAGAAGGAGGCACGGGCACGCGCGAGCAAACTGGCCCAGCGTCGCGCCCCCGGCCTGATGGAGGAGTACGAGGACATCGGCGGGTCGCCGCTCTACGACCACGCCACCACGCAGGCGTCGATGCTCGCGGCCGAACTCGACCGCCGCGGCTACGACGTGAACACCTACTACGGGATGCAGTACACCGAGCCGTTCATCACCGACGCCGTGGAGCAGGCCCGCGCGGACGGCGTCGACCACCTGGTCGGCCTCCCCATCTACCCGCTCTGTGGCCCGTCGACCAACGTCCAGTCGCTGGACGAACTCGACGCGGCGCTCGACGAGGTGGGGTGGGACGTGCCCGTCGACGGCCTGACCGGCTGGCACAAACACCCCGGCTACACCCGGTGTCGCATCGACAACATCCGCGCGTTCCTCGACGAGAACGACCTCTCGCTCGGGGACGGGACGCAACTCGTCTTCTCCGCCCACGGGACGCCCCAGTACTACCTCGACGAGGGGAGCCGGTACGAGGAGTACGTCGAGGAGTTCTGTGGCGTCGTCGCGACGGCACTCGACGCGCCGGACTACGCGCTCGGCTACCAGAACCACGAGAACCGGGACGTGGAGTGGACCGAACCCGACGTGGAGGAGGTCATCGAGAACGTCGAGGCCGACCGGGTCGTCGTCGAACCGGTCAGCTTCATGCACGAACAGAGCGAGACGCTCTCGGAACTCGACGTGGAGCTCCGGGAGGAGGCCGAGGCGGAGGGGCTGGACTTCTACCGTGTCCCCATCCCGTACGACGACGAGCGGTTCGTCGGCGCGCTCGCGGACCTCGTGGAGCCGTTCGTCGCGGGCTACGACCCCTCCTACGCCGGCCTCCAGCAGTGCAAATGTCGGGACGTGCCGGGGACGATGTGTCTGAACGCCGCCCACCACGACGAATGACGGTCGGCATCGTCGGCGCCGGCATCACCGGCCTCGCGCTCGCCCACTACCTCGGGGAGCGCGGCGTCGACTCGGTGGCCTTCGAGGCGGCGTCCGATCCCGGCGGCGTCATCGAATCGGCGCGCGTCGACGGGCGCGTCCTCGAACACGGTCCCCAGCGCACGCGGCTGACTCCCGAAATCGAGGCGCTGGTCGACGACTGCGGGCTCCGGAGCGACCTCCGGACCGCCGACACCGACCTCCCGCTGTACGTCTACGTCGACGGCCGGCTCCGTCGGGTCCCGTTCTCACCCCGCGAGTTCCTGTCGACCGACCTGCTCTCCGTCCGGGGGAAGGTGCGGATGCTCGTGGAGCCGCTGACCGAGGGTGCCCGCGACGACGAGACGGCCGCCGACTACTTTGTTCGGAAGTTCGGTCCCGAGGCGTATCAGAACCTCGTCGAACCGCTGTTCGGCGGCATCTACGGCTCGGACCCCGCGGAGATGCCGGGGAAGTACGCCCTGCGGACGGTGAAGAAGATGGAACGCTCGGGCAGCCTGCTCCGGGCGGCGGTCAACCGCCGACTGGAAGGGAAGGAGCGCCAGCCTCCCGTCTCCTTCGACGACGGCATGGCCCAACTCCCGCGCGCGCTCTACGAGCACAACGCCGACCGGGTGGCACTGGAGACGGCGGTGGACCGGATCGTCCCCGAGGGGACGGGGTACCGACTGGAGACCGGGGACGGGAGCCACCGCGTCGACCACGTCGTCGTCACCGCGCGCGCCGACGTGGCGGCCGGCTTGCTGGCCGACGTCGACAGAGGGAGCGCCCGCGCGCTCCGTCGGCTCTACTACAACCCGCTCGCGTACGTCCACCTCTACTCCGCGGCCGACCCCGACGGCTACGGCTACCAGGTGCGCCACGACGAACCGCTCCGGACGCTCGGCGTGACGTGGAACGCGAGCCTGTTCGACCGCGACGGCGTCTACACCTGCTTCCTCGGCGGCATGGAGAATCCGGGGCTGGTCGACCGGCCGGAGCGGGAACTCGGCCGCATCGCCCGCGAGGAGTTCGAGGCAGTGATGGGTGCCGAGGCCGACGTACTGAGCGTCACGCGCCACCCGCGGGGCATCCCCGCCTACGACGGGTCGTGGACGGCGATGGAGGACGTGGACCTCCCCGACGGGGTCACGCTCGCCTCGAACTACGCCGGGCGGATGGGCGTCCCGGCGCGGGTGCGGGAGGCGAAACGGCTGGCCGAGCGCTTCGCAGACGACGGCGTGGACGCCGACGCCGGCCGCGCCGAGGCTACCGGCTGATCGACTTCGCCGTCTCCACGAACGCCTTCACCGACTCGACCGGCGTGTCGCGGTTGACGCCGTGGCCGAGGTTGAGAATGTGGCCCCGGGGTCCGGCAGCGTCGACGACCTGTTTCGTCTCTTCCCGGACGAACTCGGGCGACCCGAAGAGATACTGCGGGTCGAGGTTGCCCTGCACGGGCTGGTCGCCGAGTTCGGCCCGCGCCGCGGCCATGTCGACGGTCCAGTCGAGGCTCACCACGTCCGCGCCCGTCGCCTGCAGGCTGTCGAGGCGGCCGCCCATGTTGCGCACGAAGACGATGGACGGCACCGAGAGGTCGGCGAGGATTTCGCGGTGGAGCGGGAGGACGAACTCGCGGTAGTCGGCGGGCGAGAGCACGCCGGCGTAGGTGTCGAACAGTTGCACCACGTCGGCGCCGTGGGCGGCCTGATACTCCAGATACTCGCGTACCACGTCGGCGAAGGCCGAGAGGAGGGTGCGGAACGCCTCGGGGTGACGGGCACGGAAGCGACGGACGGGGCCGTGGTTGCGGGAGGACCCACCGGCGACGGCGTAGGAGGCGAGGGTGAACGGGCCGCCGGCGAAGCCGATGATGGCCGTCTCCGAGCCGACGCGCTCGACGAGTCGGTCGAGGAGGGCGCCGACGAAATCGAGGTCGGTCGCCACGTCGCCGCGGGGTCGGTCGGCGTCCGCGGGGCCGTCGACGGGGTTCTCGACGACGGGACCGACGCCGCTCTCGATGTGGTAGTCGAAGCCGAGGGGTTCGAGCACCGTGAGGATGTCCGAGAACATGACGAGGCCGTCCGGTTCGTACAGGTCCCACGGGAGGAGGGTGATGCGCTCGGCCACTTCGGGCGTCTCGATGGCCTCGCGGAACGTGTAGTCGGCGCGAATCTCGCGGTACTCGGGGATGTGGCGCCCGGCCTGTCGCATCAGCCAGACCGGCGGCCGCTCGGTCCGTTCGCCACGGGCCGCGCGGACGAGGAGGTGGGTCATGGGGGGTGAACGGACCGCGGCCGGCTAAGTATGTCGCATCGCGTTCGCTCGGCCGGGAGTATATGTTACTCCGGACCGTACCGCGCGTATGAAAACCCGCCTCATAAATAGTGACAGTACCTCCCCGCTCGATCTGACGCTCCTCGGGATCATCGCCGTCATCGTCGGGTGGTACGGGCGGTCGATGTCGGTGCCGGCGACCACGAAGCCACATCTGATTCGCTTCTTCTCCGTCTCGCCGGATCGGACGTATCCGGGAGTGATGCCACAGGACAAGGCGCTGCTCCTGTTGAGCGATCCGTCGACCGCACGGACGACGGGGGAGGCCACGGCCAGCGCCGGCGGGTCGATGGGTGGCGTCTGGACCCTCGTCGCCCTCCTCGGCCTGCTGCTCGTTCTGGCCGGACCGATGCTCCTGTGGGTCAATCGCGGCGATTAGGCCGTCGATTCCTCGGCAATCCACTCTTTCGCCCAGTCGCCGATGGCGTCGAACACCGGACAGAGCGACTCCCCTTTCTCCGTCAGGGAGTAGTACGTCGCCACCGGGGCGTCCTCCTCGAGGCGTCGGTCGACGAAGCCCATCTCCCCCAGGTCGTCGACGACCCGAGAGAGCGTCCGCGAACTCGCCCCCGTCGAGCGCTTGAGCTCGTTGAACCGCTTTTCACCCTCTTGCAGGTCGTGCAGGACGGCCAGCCGCCACTGGGAGCCGATCTGTTCGAGCGAGTCGATGACGTAACAGGTCTCGTCGTCCTCGTTTTCCGTCCGTATCGCCATATCCTCCCCACGACGCCGGAACGGTTAGAGGTTCCGTTCCGAATCAGGTATCGAAATGTTACCGTGGTAGGGTCCGCCCCGGTGACATCGACGCCACCCGGTAACACCAATGTCAGATAACGTATATGTGTGGTGGAGGGCTACGAGAATACGATGATCGAACCGATCACCGCCGACGTATCGCTTCCGACCCACGCCGCCGAGGAGGGGGTCTGATGGCCTTCGACACCGCCGGCGCGGGCCTCGCCTTTCTGCTCGCGCGCGTCCTCTTCGGCGCCGTCTTCGCCTTCACGGGGCTGAATCACTTCCTCGACGCGGAGGGGATGATCGGCTACGCGCAGGCGAAGGGCATCCCGATGGCGTCGCTCGGCGTCCCCGTGTCCGGTGGTATGCTGATCGCCGGTGGGCTGGGCATCGCTCTCGGCGTCTACCCCACCATCGCGGCGGGTGCCGTCGCCGTCTTCCTCGTCGCGGCCACGCCGACGATGCACGACTTCTGGAACGCGCCCGAGGAGCAGCGGCAGGGCGAGTTCAACAACTTCCTGAAGAACGTCGCCCTCCTCGGCGCCGCCCTCGGGTTCCTCGTGCTCGCGAGCGAGGCGTGGCCGCTGGCGGCCAACGTCGGCCTGTAGTCGCCCCCGAACATAATCGGCCACGACCGTCCCTGCCGGCCGAAGCGCGCGTCTCCGGCCCTCTCGACGGCCGAAACGTTAAAATACCAACATTTTTCCCGAACGGAAGATAATTATGAATTTATGGGTGAAGGATCGCGACAGCCGGCGGCCGTCGAAGAACCGGCACTCGGGGAGTCCGGAGAACCGCTGACGCTGCGGAGCGTCGCGAGCGCGTTCGTGGGCGGGCTCGCGGGCATCGTCGTGATGTCGCCGCTGATCGCGGGCGTTCCGATTCTCCTCGGTGTCTTCCGACTCGACTCGCTCGCGCGCTTCGCCGACTTCGTCATCTCGCAGGCGGACGCGGTGCTGGGACTGCTCTTTTTCGTCGCCGGTGGCGTCGTCGTCCTGCCGCTCTTTTTCCTCGTCACGGCGACGTTCCTCCCACCCCGTGAACCACGCTACCTGCGCGGAGCCACCATCAGCTCCCTCTTTTGGATCGCGTTCGTCTACATCTTCTGGCCCGGCGCGGGCGTGGTCGTCGACGCGACGTTCCTCGTCGTCACGCTGGTATCACACTGGATTTACGGCGCCGTTCTCGGCCTCGTCATGCAGCGACTCACCGGGATTCCGGAACACGACGTTTGAGGCGATCCCCACCCGAACTTTCTTGTCAATTCATAATAAATACCACATGGTGAACACCGATGGTGGCCCAAGACTTCCTGCTCGTCTCCGTCGTGACGGGACTGCTCGTCGTCGTCGCCGCCGTGGGCGTCGCTCGACTCCGACGGCGTGAGGCGATCCCTCGTCCCTCCGGTCGCGGCGTGCCGGCGCTCGACGCGGAGGTAGCTGGCACCGACGACCGAACCGACGCCGTCGGCCTCGCCATCGTCGTCGTTTTGCTCCTCGCTCTCGGCGCCGCCACCGTCGTCGACCCCCTCACATTGCTCTTTCTCCTGTTCGCGCTCGTGGTGGTCGGCTTCTTCTCGTGGGGCATCTACGCGCTGGCTCGCGTTCGTGGCCTCGCCACGGCCCACGCCGTCGGACTGAGCGTGTGGCTGTTCGGCGCCGTCCTGATCGGCGTCGTCGCGGTCCGACTCCTGCTCGCGTGAGCCGTCGCGCACACGATGATCGCCCCCCACGAACCGGTCGTCCTCCACGTCGGCGGGCTGAGCGACGCCGTCGCCGCGACGCCCGTGCCGTCGTGGCTCACCGTCCTCACCGGCGGCGTCCTCGTCGGCGCCTCCTTCCTGTTCGTCAGCCTGCTGACCGATCACGAGGCCATCCGTACCGTCAACGCCTTCGGCGTCTCCCTCCCCGTGCCCGCTATCCTCCGCCGTCCCGTCGCGGCGTCGCTCTCGGCGGCCGGGCTCCTCGTCCTCGTCGTCGTCCTCGTCGCCGGCACCCTCGGTCCTCCGACGCCGACGGCGAACCTCGGAGTGCTCGTGGTCTGGGTCGGCTGGTGGGCGGGCTACGCGATGTCGACGTATCTCGTCGCGAACTCCTGGCCCGCGGTGAATCCCTGGCGGACGCTCGCCCGACTCCGTGCGGGCTCGGCCGGCCGCCGCCCCCCGCGACGCTACGGCGCGTGGCCGAGCGTCGGCTTCCTGCTCGCCCTGGTGTGGATAGAGGTCGTCACCCCCCTCGCGTCGAACCCGCGGGCGCTCGTCGCGTTCGTCCTCGCCTACACGGCGGTCACGCTCGCGGGCGCGGCCCGGTACGGCGTCGACCCGTGGTTCGACCGCGTCGATCCGATTTCGCGCGTGTTTCGGCTCTACGGTCGGGTCGCCCCGATTCGGCCCGCGTCGGCGGACGGCGGCCTCCGGCTTCGGCTCCCCGGCGCCGCGCTCACCGAGCCGCGGCCGGCGCCCCCCGGGTCGACGGCGTTCGTCGTCGCGCTCCTCTGGGTGACGACGTTCGACGGCCTCGTGGCGACGCCGGCGTGGAACGCGTTCGCCCGCCCGCTCCTCTCGCCGGTCGTCCCCGTCGGCCCCGCCGGACAGGTCGTCGTGGCGGCGTTCTACCTCGCCGCCCTCCTCGTCGGCTTCGGCACCTTCCTCGTCGCCTATCGGCTCGCCGCCGACCGCTCCCGGGCGACGGTCGACAGCTTGCTGACCCCCGCCGCCATCGAACGGCGACTCGCCCCGTCGCTGCTCCCCATCGCCGCCGGCTACCACGTCGCTCACTTCCTCGGCTACGCCCTCACGCTGTCGCCGGCGCTGGTGGCGGCCCTCGTCGATCCGTTCGGCGCCGGCGCCGCTCGGGTCGCCGTCTTGCCGCCGTGGTTCGGTACGCTCCAACTCGGCTTCGTCGTCGTCGGCCACCTCCTCGCCGTGTGGGTGGCCCACGCGCTCGCGATGGACCTCTTCCCGGGCGTGCTCCGCCCCATCCGGAGCCAGTATCCGTTCGTCGTCGTCATGGTCGGCTACACCATGACGGGCGCGTGGGTCGTCGGCCAGCCGACCGTTACCCCGGCATTCTTGTGACACGATGACGTATCACGAACGGATGCTCCCGGGCGCCGATCATCGGGACGCGGGCGAGTGGCCACCCCCCGAGACCCGCGTCCGCGCCGACGAGACGGTGGCCGCCGCCTGCCCGCACTGCGGGCGTCCCTTCGCCACCCGCGAGGCCCGCGACCTGCACGTCGGCGACCGACACGCCGACGCGTGCTCGGCCGCCGAGTGCGACGCCTACGAGGCCGCCCGCGACGACGAGCGCGAGACCCTCTTTTACTTTCATCTGCGGGTCGTGGCGGCGCTCGGCGTCCTCTACGCGGTCACCGTCCTCCTGTACATGGTCGCGCTGGGCGGCGGGGTCCTGTAACGCGGTGGCCTCACCCCTCCTCGGCCGTCGCCGGCGTCCCCGCCCGCGCGATGGCGGCCGTGAGTCCCCCCACGGCGAGGAGGGCGAGGACGCCGCCCGCGGGGATCAGATACCCGACGCCGTCGAAGAACTCGCCCGCGAGCAACGCGGCGACGCCGACGGTCAGCAGGACGAGCACGCCCGCGTACGCGGCCGCTGACTGTACCATGCTAGCACAGTACGCGGCCGAGCGGAATAAAGGAACGGTGCCCACGCTACTCCGGACGTCGCGAGCCGGTCAGGCTCGCCCCGAACACGAAGGCGGCCACGCCGACGCCGGCCACTCCGCCGGCGACGACGACGAGCGGATCGGCGAGCCCCGTCCCCGCGGTGCGGGCCGTCGCCACCCCGATTCCGACGCCCATCGGCAGGCCGAACAACACCGCCCACCCCGCACGCTCCCGGATGCTCGTCATCGGCGCACCCGCCGTGGCGGGAGCCGCCCGGCACAGCGCCCGCAGTAGTCGTACGCGTCGTCGACGGGGGTTCCACAGTGGGGACAGACCGGTTCGCGCTCGCGCGCCGTGGGCCGCACGCCGGCGGTGCCGTAGGTCACGTACCCCCGTCCCGGCGACGGGCGCGGTTCGTCGCCGTCGAGTTCGACGTGGCGCGAGAGATACGCCACCAGCGGGAGCTGTGCGAGGGGGATGCCGACCAGCGCGACGACGGCGAGTGGGGAGAGCACGGGGTCAGGTGACCGAGTACGTCGCGGCGACGGTCAACGCGAGCGCCGCGAGCAGTCCCATCCCGACGAGATACGTGAGCGACCGTGGCTCCCACCGGAGGTGCTGGTAGTAGCCCGCGACGATGACCGCCTTCACGAACGATAGGACCATGATGATCCCCAGCGCCCGCCCGTAGGACAGGTCTGCGCCCTCGACGAGCACCTGTACGGTCGCCGAGACGAACAGGACGACGTAAATCGCGGTGTAGAGTTTGAGTCGGGTCATAGGATGTAAAACAGGGGGAACAGGAACAGCCACACGATGTCGACGAAGTGCCAGTACAACCCGAACCCCTCGATCGGCGCGTCGTCGTCGAGGTACGCCCCCCGCCACGCCCGCGGGATCATGTAGGCCACGATCACGAGGCCGGTGATGACGTGTGCGGCGTGCAGCCCGGTGGTCAGGAAGAACGTCGACGCGCGGACGTTCGACGCGAGACCGATCCCCTCGTGGAACAGGTGACTCCACTCGATGGCCTTGTTCCCGAGGAACCCGACGCCGAGGACGAGCGTCGTCACCAGGCTGGCGACGACGCCGTGGCGACTCCCGCGTTCGGCGGCCTCCAGCGCGAGCACGACGGCGAAACTGCTCGTCAACAGGAGATACGTGTTGATCAGTCCGGGCGTGACGTTCTCCGGAATCGGCTCCCACCCCGTCCACCCCATCGAGAACCGGAGGAAGACGTAGGCGCCGATGAAGGCGCCAAAGAGCACCACGTCCGACGCGAGGAATATCCAGATCCCCGTCTTGACGTTGTCGACGCCGCCGAACGGCCAGCTCTCGCCGAACGGGCCGCTCGGTCCGTGGAACCGCTCGCGGGCCATCCCGACGAGCGTCGCGAGCGTGGCGGCGAGGCCGACGCCCGTCGCGGCCGCGTAGACGTAGCCGGCCGTCCCTGCCGGCACCTCGCCACCCTGAATCCCCGAGAGGCCGAAAAAGAGGAGCAGCGCCGCGACGCCGACCCCGAACGGCCAGATGCTCGCGTGGCTCGGGCCGTCGTCGTGACCGTGGGCCGTCGCGCGGGCGGTGCCGCCGTCGGTCACCCCGCCGCCGGCGCCCTCGCTCCGGAATCGCAGGCTTCCGTCGCCGTAGCTCGGCAGCCCCGGGTAGTTCTCCAGCGGCGGCGGCGACGGCACCGCCCACTCCGCCGTCGACGAGTAGTCCCACGGGTTGTCGCTCGCCCGCTCGCCCGCGTACGCCGAGACGATCAGGTTGTAGAACATGATCAGGAAGGAGGCGCCGAAGACGACGGCGCCGACGGTGGCGAGCTGGTGCCACGGCGTCATCCCGGTCTCGTACTCGAACACCCGCCGTGGCGTCTCCCAGGCGACGAACATCGGGAAGTAGAGGAGGTTGAAACCGACGAAATACACCGCGAAGTGGAGCTTACCGAGGAACTCGTCGTACATCCGGCCGGTGATCTTCGGATACCAGTAGTAGAGGCCGCCGATCAGGGCTGTCACCCCGCCGACCATCACGTAGTGGAAGTGCGCGACCACCCAGTAGGTGCCCCGGAACTCGTAGTCGAGGACGACGGCGCCGAGGAAGACGCCGGTGATGCCGCCGACGATGAAGAGAAGCAGGCCGCCGAAGGAAAAGAGGAAGGGCGTCTCGAACCGGATGCGCCCCTTGACCATGGTGTAGATGAGCGCGAACACCATCAGGTCGAAGGGCAGCGAGATGCCGATGGTGGTCGCCATAAAGAGCGTCTTGATCTGGAGGTTGATGCTCGTCAGGAACATGTGATGCATCCAGACGATGAAGCTCTGGAGGGCGACGAGTACCATGGCAGCGATGAACCACTTGCGACCGACGAGCCGTCGCCCCGTGAACGTCTGGAACGTCTCGGCCATCACGCCCACCGCCGGGAAGAACACGATGTAGACCTCCGGGTGGCCGAAAAACCAGAACAGATGCGTCCACAGGAGCGACCCGTTCGCCGCCTCCGTCGCGAAGTACGTCGTCCCGAGGAGTCGATCCGACGAGAGGATCAGGAGGGCGGCCAGGAGCGCGGCGAAGGCGAACAGCATCATCCAGACCGTCAGCAGGATGGTCCAGGTAAAGAGCGGGAGGCGCCGGAGCGTCAGCCCCTCGGCTCGCATGCGGTGAATCGTCGTCAGGAAGTTCACCGACCCGACGGTCACCGAGACGACGAAGAGCGTGAGTGCGAGGATGGCCGCACTGCCGCCGACGCTGGGGGTGAACGTCGGCAGGTTCAGCGGCGCGTACATCGTCCACCCGCCGGCGAACGACCCGCCCTGGAAGAAGGAGACGCCGAGGAGGATGCCGGAGGCGAGGTAGAGCCAGTAACTCAGCGCGTTCAGCCGCGGGAAGGCCAGGTCCTTCGCCCCGATCTGGAGCGGGACGACGTAGTTCGCGAAGCCGAAGGCGAAAGGCGAGAGGAACCAGAACACCATCACCAGTCCGTGGACGGAGACGGCCTGATTGTACGCGAGCGCGGAGAGTGGGCCGGTTCCCGGCGCACGTGGCACCCACAACTGCGCCCGCATTAGCAGTGCGAGGACGCCACCCATCACGAGAAAGAGCAGCGACGTGACGAGATAGAGGATGCCGACGTCCTTGTGATTCGTCGTGACGAACCAGCGCTTGAGCGACTCTTTCGGCGGGAAAGAGTGATCCTCGCTCACCTCGTCGTGGACCACGCCCCCGTCGGATCGCGCGTTCGCAGTCGTGTCGGTGTCGGATTCTGACATGGGTGTCACGGGTTGATTCGACCGCTCGCCACTGCACTCGCGTTCCCCTCGACCGTCGCGTTCGCACCGGTCGTGTCATCGCTCCCGTTCGCGTACCACTGCCGGTAGGCGTCTGGCTCCATCACCCGCACCGTGGCGTCCATGTAGGAGTGGGCGGCGCCACAGAGTTCGTAACAGTGTGCCTGATACGTCCCCGTCTCCTCGGCGACGAACCACGTCTCGGTCCGCTGGCCGGGGATAGCGTCGGCCTTCGCGCGAAGCTCCGGCACCCCGAAGTTGTGGAATACGTCCGCGGAGGTCACCTGCAACCGCACGCGCCGGTCCTCCGGGACGCGGAGCGTCCCCTGCACCGACCGACCGTCGGGATATATGAACTCCCAATAGAACTGGTGGCCGACGACCCGAATCTCCAGCGGCTCCTCCTCTGCCACCGGTTCCGGGTCCTCCACGTAGAGGAGCGTGAAGTAGGTCCACGTGATCAGCGAGACGACGATGACGGCGCTGAGCGCGAGGGAGACGAACAGCTTCCGGCCGCCGCCGCCGCCGGTCGGTAGCTCGCCGACCTGTGGTCGGTCACGGTCGTCGGCCCGCTCCGCCGCCGCCCGATACCGGTACGCCTTGTGCAGCATGTACGCGATGACGACGACGCCGACGAGCGTCCCGAGAATCAGAAAGACGACGTAAATCTCCCGAAAAATCTCCGAGCGTGCCCCTCGCGGAACGAGCGAGGGCTGGAGAAGCACCCGCACGGGTACGACACGAGGTGACATGTGACGTAATGACATCACCATTGACATTATAGATTATTAAACATTTTGCTCGGGATACCTCTGGCGAGTTTTTAATATCGGCGATTACCTCATTCGAAATAATGAACCTTGAACGGTTGTATGGTGCCACGGTGGGGGCGCTCGTCGGGGTCGTCGTCGTGTCGACGCCCGTCGTGGCCCACGTCGACTACGTGACCGAAGGCGACGGTTCCGGCCCCGGCGTCGTCGACTTCCTCGTCACCGTGCTCTCGGACCCTCTCAACCTCGCCCTCCTCGCCGCTGGCGGGACGGGCGTGACCGTCGCGACGCTCGGGTGGCTCCGCTACGGCGACCACCTCGCGGACGTGACGGTGACCCGGCGGACGCTGCGCTCCTATCAGCCGTATCTGGGCTGGCTGTTGCGCCTCGCGACCGGGTTGCCCCTGATGGGCGCCGGCTTCGGCGGCTACTTCTTCTCGCCCGTCGTGAGCGTCGAGGCGCGTCTCGTCCAGATCACCCTCGCCTTCCTCCTCCTGTTCGGCCTGGCGACGCGGCTGGCGGCGCTCGCCGGCCTGCTCACCTACGCCGTCGGGCTGGCGACGCATTTCCCGACGCTCCTGCTCAGTTCGGAGTACGTCGCCGGGTTCCTCGGCATCCTCGTCGTCGGCCCAGGACAGCCGAGCGCCGACCTCCTGTTCCGGCGACTGGTGCTCACCGACGGAACGATCATGAGCCGCTTCCGGGGTATGACGACCGTCTCGGACCTCCTCTCCGGACTCGGCATCGAGAAATCCGTCGCCCCCCTCCTCATCCGGGTCTTCCTCGGCCTCAACTTCGCCTACCTCGGCGTGACCGAGAAGTGGCTCGACCCCGGCCGGGCACTCCAGGTCGTCGAGAAGTACGACCTCACTGCGGTCGCCCCCGTCGCTCCCGAGATGTGGGTGTTCGGCGCGGGGCTGGGCGAACTCGCCGTCGGCTTGCTCATCCTGACCGGCCTGTTCACCCGGAGCGCCGCGGGCGCCGGCTTCCTCATTCTCACCACCACCCTCTTTGGCCTCCCCGACGATCCGGTGCTCGCCCACGTCACTCTCTTCGGCCTCACCTCCGCCCTCCTGATCACCGGCAGCGGACCGCTCGCCCTCGACCGGACCGTCGTTCCCGCGTTGCGCGCACGCATCGGTCGGACCCCGACCGACGCCGACGCCGAGGTGACGACCACCGCCGACTGAACGACCGGCCACGGCTGCCGCCCCGACCGCCGTTCCTGATTATCAGTCACTATACTTGGGGGGATGCGATTATTAAATGGTGGACAAAAATCGGCACCAGGCATGGGTATTCCCTTTCTGAACCGCATCCGGGAGCGGTACGGACTCAAACTCGCGGTGGCGTTTACCGCGGTCCTGCTGTTGACCGTCGGGGTCGGGACCGTCGTGAGCGCCGACGCGTCCACACAGCTACGCGACGACGTCGAGAGTCACATGATCGGGACGGCGGATCAGCGGGCCGACCGTCTCGACACTTGGTTGACGGGTGTGACGACGCAAGCCCGCGTCGCGTCGGACCATCCGGCGCTCCGCAGCGACGACCGGGCGGCGGTCACGGCGTATCTCGACGAACTGGCGAGCGACGACCGGGCGCCGCCCGGCGTCGTCGCCACCCACTACGTCGACGCCGACACCGGCGAAATCGTCACGAGTTCCGACCCGGACCTCGTGGGCGTCGACGCCCGCGCACAGGGCGCTCCCTTCGCCCAGGAGCGCGTCTCCTTCTCGGGGGCGAGCGACGTCCTCGTCACCGATCCCTTCCGTCCGTCGGTCGTCGACTTCACGACCGTCGCCGTCGCGACGCCGGTCGACGGCCGGAGCGACCGACTGCTCGTCTACATGGTCAACTTCGAACGACAGGTCGGCGCCTTCGCCGGGACCGAGGGCGAGAGCGAGACGGTCGTCGTCGGCGCCGACGGCACGCTCATCGCCCATCCGAACGCGGACCTGATCGGCTCGACGGTCGACGGGACCGAGACGGTCGTCCCTGCCTCGGCGTTCGAGGGGGCGACCTTCCAGCAGACCGACGGTGAGGCCGTCGCGGCGGCGCCGATGGAGACGACCGACTGGGCGGTCGTGGTCTCACAGCCCGCGTCGGCGGCCTTCGCCGTCCAGCGTGCGGTCGTCTCCGGCATCGTCGGCCTCATACTCGTCTCCGTCGTCAGCCTCGCGCTGATCGGCGTCACGATCGGAAGCCGGACGACGCTCTCCCTGCGCCGCCTCTCCGGGAAGGCCGAGGCGATGGCCGACGGCGACCTCGACGTGGATCTGACGACCGGCCGTACCGACGAAATCGGGGGCCTCTACCGGGCGTTCGACGCGATGCGGGATTCCCTCCGTGAACGCATCACCGAGGCCGAGGAGGCGCTCTCGGAGGCCGAATCCGCCCGTGCCGAGGCGGAGGAGGCCCGCGCCGAAGCCGAGGCGGCCCGCGCCGAGGCCACGCGGACCAACGAGCGCCTCGAAGCCACCGCCGAGGCGTACGGCGAGGTGATGCAGGACGTGGCCGACGGCGACCTCACCCGGCGGATCGACGTGGACGACGCGGGTGGTGCGATGGCGACCGTCGGCGTCGCGTTCAACGACATGGTGTCGGCCATCGAGTCGACCATCGAGGACGTGAAGGCCTTCGGGTCGGAGGTGGCGAACGCGGCCGAGGCGGTCGACCGCAACGCCACCGACGTGATGACCGCGGGCGAGGAGATGAACGAATCCGTCGCGGAGATCGCCGACGGTGCCCGCACGCAGACCGAGAGCCTCCAGGACATGACCGGCGAGGTGAACGACCTCTCGGCTAGCGCCGAGGAGATTGCGGCGACCGTCGACACCGTCGCCGACACCTCCGAACGCGCCGCCGACGCCGGCGCCGACGGCCGCGCCGCCGCCGAGGCGGCGGTCGAGGAACTCGACGGCATCGAGGAGACGACCGAACACACCCAGGAGGAAGTCGAGGCACTCAAAGACGAGATGGCCGAAATCGGCGAAATCGTCGACGTCATCTCCGACATCGCCGAGCAGACCAATCTGCTCGCCCTCAACGCCTCCATCGAGGCTGCCCACGCCAACGGCGACGCGGGCGACGCCGACGGCTTCGCCGTCGTCGCCGACGAGGTGAAGAACCTCGCCGAGGAGACCAAAGAGTCCGCGAGCGAGATCGAAGCCCGGATCGAGTCGGTCCGTGAGCGGACCGAACAGGTCGTCGAGGGAACTCAGGAGACCGGACAGCGCGTCGCCGAGGGCGTCGAGACCGTCGAGGGAGCCATCGACGCGCTCGAACAGATCGCCGACTACGTCGAGGAGATCGACTCCAGCATCCAAGGCATCGCCGACGCCACCGACGGCCAGGCCGACTCCACCGAGCGCGTGGTCGAGAGCTTAGACGAGGTGGCGGCGATCAGCAAGCAGACCGCCGAGCAAGCCACCGACGTGACCGAGACGGCGGACCGACAGGAGCGGACCATCGCCGAGGTGGACGACGCGGCGGACGAACTCACCCGCCGGGCCGCCCGTCTCCGCGAACAGCTCGCCGACTTCGACGTCGGCGCGACCGACTCGCCGACCCCGGCCGCCCGTCAGCGGGCCGACGCGCTGGGTGACGGCGGCCGCGATACGGAGGGATACAGATGATCAGCACGGCAACGACGTGGGCAGCGGTCGGTGCCATCGGCATGGCGCTCGGAACGATTCCCCCGCTCTGGGGGCTGCGCAACGACCCCGCCCGCCGAACCCACTACCTCGCGCTCGCGGGCGTGACCGGCGTCGCCACCGTCGCCTACGCCCTCATGGCGTTCGACGTCGGGACGATCACCGCCTCGGGACGCGTCGTCTCGATCCCGCGGTACGTCGACTGGCTGATCACGACGCCGCTCATCCTGCTCTTTCTCGCGATGCTCGGCCGAACCGGCCGCGGGTCGGTCCTCCGACTCGTCGTCGCCGACGTCGTCCTCCTCCTGCTCGGCGGCATCGCCGTCGTCCTCACCGGCCCGATCCGCTGGGCGGTCTTCGCCGGCGGCGTCGTCTGCTTCGGCGTGCTGGTCTACGATCTCTACGTCCGGATTCCACGGCTGGCGACGTTCTCGAACGAGCGGACGCGCATCCTCTTCGTTACGCTCCGGAACCTCACCATCGCGCTGTGGACGCTCTACCCCGTCGTCTGGGTGCTGGCGCCGTCCGGGCTCGGGCTCCTCACCCGCGACATGGCGATGCTCGTGATCGCCTATCTCGACCTGATCAGCAAGGCGGCCTTCGTCGCCCTGGCGGTCGACGGGATGGACGCCATCGCCGACGCCGACCGGGCCGAGACCGGTGCCGTTAGGGTCGACGACGGCGACTCGACGCCGACGGCCGACTGACCGCCCTTTCGAGAACTCCATGTGCCAGCCGACCTCCGATCCGTCCGTCGACGCGCTGTACGTCGGCACCGACGCCGACGGGCTATCACGCGCCGACGACCGGCTGTCGGTCCGTCGGGCCACGACGGCGGGCGACGCGCTCGCCACCCTCGACGCCGATACGTCGGTCGACTGCGTCGTGAGCGAGGCGTCGCTCCCCGAGATGGGCGCCCTCGCCTTTTTCGAGGCGGTTCGGGACCTCTACGAGGACATCCCGTTCGTGCTCGTGGTCGGTCCGGACCCCGACGCGCTCGTCGGCGACGCCCTCGACGCGGGCGTCACCGACTGCGTCCGGGTCGCCGGCGCGACGGGACCCGACCTCCTCGCTCACCGGGTCCGCGCCACCGTCGAGCGCCATCGCACCGAATCTCGCCTCCGCGCCGAACGCGCCCAGTACCGCCAGCTCTTCGCGGACGCGCCCGTCATGTACGTCGTCTTCCGGAGCGTCGACGACGAACCGGTCATCGAGGACTGCAACGATCGCTTTCTCGATCGGCTCGGCTACGAACGCGACGACCTGCTCGACCGGTCGGTCTGGGACATCTACGCCGACGAGTCCATGGACCGCGCCGTCGACGGCTTCGACAGCGGGCGCCGGGGCACGTTCGGCCAGCAGGAGCGGACGCTCGTCGCCGTCGACGGGGAGCGCGTCGACACCCTCTTTCGCGCGAGCCCCCGCCTCGACGCGGCCGGCGACGTGATCGGCACCATCGGGCTGTACGTCGACATCACGGCCCAGAAGCGCCGCGAGCGGACGCTCGAACGGCTCCACGACGCCACGCGCAACCTGCTCCGGGCTGGAACCCACACGCAGGTGGCGGACATCGTCACTGACGCGGTACGGGACGTGCTCGGCTACCCGATGAACCTCGTCAGACTCGTCGACGGGGACGAACTCCACCCGGTCGCCATCACCGACGAGGCCGAGCGGCGACTCGGCGAGCGCCCCGTCTACCGGGTCGGCGAGGGCACCGCCGGACGCGCCTTCGACGAGGGGGAAACGCTGGTCTACGACGACGTTCGTGCGGTCGAGGACGGCTACGACCGCACGAACGCCCGCGCGTCGATGTTCGTCCCCATCGGCGACCACGGCGTCCTGAGCGTCGGCGACACCGAGGTCGGCACCTTCGACCGGCTGGATCGCCACCTCGCGGAGGTGTTCGCGGCCAACGCCGCGACGGCGCTGACGCTGCTCGACCGCACCCGTGATCTGGAGCGCCAGAACGAACGGCTGGAGGAGTTCGCGAGCGTCGTCTCCCACGACCTCCGCACGCCCCTGACGGTCGTCGAGGGTTCGCTCGAACTCGCCCGCGAGCGCTACGACGACGAGGACCTCGACCGCGCCGCCCGGTCGCTCGACCGCGCTTTCGACCTGATCGAGGAGCTGTTGGCCCTGGCCCGGACGGCGGACGCCGCCGACCGACGGCCGGTCGACGTCTCGGCGGTCGCCGAGGCGTGTTGGCGGACCGCCGACACGGACGGCGCGGCGCTCGTCGTCGAGAGCGACCCCACCGTCCGGGCTGACGAAGCCCGTCTCCGCCGACTGCTCGAGAACCTGTTTCGGAATTGCGTGGAACACGGTTCCACGAACAACCGGCGCGAAAGCGCCGGTGATAGTGTGGAGCACGGCTCCACTGATACTCCGCCTCCGCCCGAGGCCGACGACGACGTCACCGTCACCGTCGGCTCACTCCCCGACGGCTTCTACGTCGAGGACGACGGCCCGGGGCTTCCCGACGACGGCGACGTGTTCGAGGCGGGCTACACGACGGGGTCCGAGGGGACGGGGCTGGGGCTCGCCATCGTCGAGCGAATCGCGAGAGAACACGGGTGGTCGGTCGACGCCGTCGAGGCCGACGGCGGCGGCGCGCGCTTCGAGTTTCGAGATTAGGGCGCCTCGCCCGTCTCGATGGTGAAGTCGGCCTTCGGGTAGGCGACGCAGGTCAGCGTGTAGCCGTCGTCGAGTTCGTTGTCGTCGAGCATCTGCTGGTCGTCGTGGACGACGTAGTCCTCGGAGTTGCCCCCGGAGGTGATCTGGCCGGCACAGGAGACACACTGGCCCTGCCGGCAGGCGTAGGGCAGGTCCCACCCCTCGTCCTCGCCGGCTTCGAGCACCGTCTCGTTCTCCTTGACCTCGATGCTCGCGCCCTCCTTGGCGTACTCGATTTCGAAGACTTCGGCCTCGTCGTCGGACACGTCCCAGGGGCCGGCCTCCTCGGCCGCCTCGGCACCCCCTTCGAGTTCGGCGCCCTCCTCGTCGCCGGCGACGGCGCCGGCCGCGACGGCGCCACCACCGCCGGCGCCGATGGCGCGGTTCATCGGCTCCGGGAAGTCCGTCTCGGGCACCGACTCGGCCCGGCGTTCGAGTACTTCTTGGCTGATGTCGGTGGTGGGCGTCCATCCCGTCCCCTTCGATAGATGGAGCGCGACGGCGGTGAGCGTCAGGAGTGCCCCGATGCTCAGTCCCACCAGATTAACCTCGACCATGATCCACGGTTTGGATGCGGGGGTTAAGGGGATTGTGATTGTCGCGCCGTGACGAATGCGGCAGCTGTCCGCCGATCCCGTTCGAGTCACGTCGTCTCCCCGTCCACACCCCTCGCCGTCATTTGTGATTTCCCGGGTCACGTGACATTTTGTTACGGGTGTAGTGCATACACCGACACGTATGGGGTCTTGAACGAACACACCAAAACGGTTCACAAGCACGAAACCGGCGCACCGGACCTCCACACGGTCTGTGGTGCCACGTACCACCTCGAACCGGATCGACTGCGAACGATTCCGGTCAAGCGGGCGGTCGCCGAACACGACGCCGACAAATGCGGTCGATGCTTCGAGGGAGGGGCCGGCTACTGATACCGCCGTCCGACCCCAGTGGCTGAAACGGTCGCTCGCGTTCGACGGGCGCCGTGGCCACCGTCCGGGTTCGGCGGGGAGAGTAACTGACTTCGCTCTACTCCCGCCGAGCGACCTCGTGGCGACCGAACCCGTAGCGCAGGCGGTTTGCGAGCCGTCGCGAGAACCGCTCCCGACGCGAGCCGAACCGCTCGGCGAGCGCCTGGTGGATCAGCGGCACCGGCACCTCCTGTGCCAGCGCCTCCTGGACCGTCCACGTCCCCGTCGACCCGCCGGCGACGTGGTCGGCCACGTCGCCCAGATCCGACCCCTCCTCGCGGAACGCCTCCTCGCAGAGTTCGAGCAGCCACGACCGGATCACGGCGCCGTTGTTCCACGTCCGCGCCACTGCTTCGAGGTCGAGGTCGTACTGCCCCTCGTGGAGGAGTTCGAACCCCTCGCCGTAGGCCTGCATGAGCGCGTACTCGACGCCGTTGTGCACCATCTTCACGTAGTGGCCCGACCCCGCCACCCCCATCCGGTCGTGGCCGCCCGGTCCCGTCGCCACCGCGTCGAACACCGGCGTCAGTTCCTCGTAGGCGGCCTCCGGGCCGCCGACCATCAGCGAGAAGCCGAGGTCGGCGCCCGCGGGGCCGCCGCTCGTCCCGCAGTCGAGGTAGGCCGCGTCGGTCGACTCCGCCCGCCGGACCGAGTCCTCGAAGTGGGAGTTGCCGCCGTCGACGACGATATCGTCGCTGCCGAGGTGTGGCTCCAGTTCCTCCAGCGCGGCGTCAACCGCGTCGCCCGCGGGCACCATCAGCCAGATCCGCTTGTCGTCACCCAGTCGCTTCGCGAGGTCGGGGATCGAATCCGCGGGTTCGGCCCCGGCGTCCGCGGCCGCGGCCACCGACTCCTCGTCGATGTCGAACGCCACGACGTCGTGGCCCGCGTCGAGTACGCGGTCGACGACGATCCGTCCCATCCGCCCGAGTCCGACGACTCCGAGTTGCATGTCTCCGACTCCTGCGCGCCGGGAGGTAGTGGTTGCGGTCGCGACTGCGGGCGGCGCCCTTTTCCCCGCCCCCCGCCACGCCACCACATGGACGACCGCATCCGCGAGCACGCCCGGACGCTCGTCGACTGGAGCGCCCGCGTCGACCCCGGCGACGAGGTGGTGATGCGCGTCGCGGAGGGTGCCCACGACCTCGCCGTCGCCGTCGCCGCCGAACTCGGCACCCGCGGCGCGACCCTCGTCGCCACCTACGGCTCCGACGAGGTGCAACGCGCCTACCTCCGCGCCCACGACGGCGACTTCGCTCCCGCCGAGGCCGAACGCGCCCTCTACGACCGCGCCGACGTCTACCTCTCGCTCGGCGGCGGTCGCAACACCACCGCCACGGCCGACGTGCCCGGCGACGTACGGAGCGCCCACGCCCGTGCCCGTACCGACGCCCGCGAGGCCCGCATGGCGACCGACTGGGTGTCGACCGTCCACCCCACCCGCTCGCTCGCACAGGCCGCCGGCATGTCCTACGAGGCGTACGTGGACTTCGTCTACGACGCCGTCCTTCGCGACTGGGCGTCGCTGGCCGAGGAGATGGCGGGGCTGAAGGAGATCCTCGACGACGGCCGCGAGGTCCGAATCGTCGGTGAGGGGACGGACCTCACGCTCTCCATCGAGGGTCGCACCGCCGTCAACAGCGCCGCGAGCGTCGCCTACGACTCCCACAATCTCCCCAGCGGCGAGGTGTTCACCGCGCCGGCGACGGCCGAGGGCGAAGTCACCTTCGACGTACCCATCACGGTGCAGGGTCGTCGCCTCCGCGACGCCCACCTCGTCTTCGAGGACGGCGCGGTGGTCGATTTCTCGGCCGCGGCGGGCGAGGACGCCCTCGCGGACCTGCTCGCCACCGACGACGGCGCGAAACGGTTGGGGGAACTCGGCGTCGGCATGAACCGCGGTATCACCCGCCCCACGGACAACGTGCTCTTCGACGAGAAGATGGCCGGGACCGTCCACCTCGCGCTCGGGCGCTCGTACGACGCCTGCCTCCCCGCGGGCGAGTCCGGTAACGGGAGTGCGATCCACACCGACCTCATCACCCGGATGGGCGAGGGCTCCCGCCTCGTCGTCGACGGCGACGTGATCCAGCGGGACGGCCTGTTCCGGTGGGAGGACGGGTTCGAAGGGTGACGACGATCATCGCCCATCGGGGGTTCGCGGGCCTCAACCCCGAGAACACGGTCGGAGCGGTCCGGGCCGCGGCGGACCGGACCGACCGGGTCGAAGTCGACGTCGTCGCCTGCGCGGACGGGACGCCCGTCGTCTTCCACGACGCGCGGCTGGACGCCGAGGCGGACAGCCGCGGCGTCACCGACGGATCGGGTGCCGTCGCCGACCTGCCGTCCGCGGCCGTGACCGCCGCCGAGGTGCTCGAAAGCGGCCAGCGGGTGCCGACCCTCGACCGCCTCCTCGCCGAGACGGACGTGCCGCTCGACGTGGAACTCAAGCGCCCCGGCGCGGGGACGGGGCCACGCGGGTCGCTCCCGCCCGCCGACCGCGACGCCGCCCGCGAGCGCTGGCTCCCCTTCGTCGACCGGGTGCTCGACCTGATCGACGGTCGCGACGCTCGCTACTCCTCGTTCTTCGAGGGCGCCCTCGCCGCGGTCCGCGAACGGGACGCGTCGGCGGTGCTCGCGCCGCTCTGTACCGACCTCGACACGGGCCGGGCACTCGCCACCCGGTACGACGCCGGAGCGATCCACCCGTCGTTGGCGGCGGTGCGGGCCGCCGAGTCGGTGCCCGCCGACCGCACCGTCAACGTCTGGACGGTACGGACGTGGGTCGAAGCGCGCGCGGCGGTCGAGGCCGGCGCCGACGGCCTGATCGCCGACTATCCGGGGTTGACGCGGTGGATCGGCAAGGGGACGGGGAGTCGTGACTAGCCGTGTGAGCGGCTGAGAGGAGTAAGCCCCCTTCTGTTCGGCCCGGCATTCGGCTGAGCGTCCACCTCCGCGTCCGGACTACCTTGACGAGGCGGACTTGCACCGGTGAGGATTCGCCGTTCCATCCGTTCTCGACCGTCAGCGAGGCGCGTCGCGTCTCCCTGCTCGCGGCTTCGCCGCTCGCGTTCGGAGACGCGTAGCGTCTCCCGTCCCTCGGTGGGTCAACTCCCCTCGCTTGCGCTCGGGTTCGCACACCTCATCGGTCGGGTCGAGTGGTCTCGTTTCTGTTCCAGAGCCAGCCGTCTCCGACTCCGGGCTTGCGCCCGGTCACCCGTCCGGACGGTGGGGGGACTTTCCTCATGCCCGTGTGGGCACGGGGGCCGGGCTCTCTCTGCCGTCCGAAGATAGATCGGTCGCCCGAATAACACTGTCGGCTGGCGCCGTTTGGTGTCCGCCACCTGGGGTGCGATCATCGGCGTCGACGTACGGCCGGCAGCGTCCTCCGTTCGCCCGCCCGGTCGACCGGGAATTCCTCACGGTTTTGCCCGTCGGAAAGGAAGAGTTCAAGTCGGTTCGGAGCAACGTTGTCGTATGTCCGAGGCGCAGACGGTACACCTTTCTTACGACGACGGAGCCCGAGCGGTCGAACTGGCTCGTGAAGCCGTCGAGGCGTACGTGCTCCAGGGCCAGCGAGAACAGCCGGGAAGTATGCGTGACGCGTTCTACGCCCGCACGGGCGCGTTCGTCCGCATCACGTCGACCCGCGGCCGTGGACGGCTTCGCGGCTGTGCCGGCGCCTATCGTGGCTCCGACCAACTCGGCCACGCCATCGTCGACGCGGCCATCACCGCCGCCTCCGACGACTCCTGTGGCTCCGAAATCGAACCCCCGGAGCTCCAACATCTCAACATCTCCATCTGTGTCGTCTGCAATCACGTCCTCACCAACGACCCGCTGGCCGACCTGGAACTCGGCACCCACGGCGTCGCGCTCGACGCCGACGGCCAACACGCCTGGATGTACCCCACGCTTCCGGTCGAGAACGGCTGGAGCGAAGAGCAGTTCCTCACCCACGCCTGCCGGAAAGCCGGCCTCTCGCCGCTCGCCTGGCAGGACGACGACACCATGATCACCCTCTTCGAGGGACAGGTGTTCCGCGAGCGCCCCGAAGGCGGCTCCGTCGAGCAGCTGTAGGTCGCCGTTCGTCGCCGGGTGGCCCTCCGACTGGAATGTGGGAAAGGGACCGGAATCACGGGAAGGTTTTAGCGCGAGCACGTTCTACCGACGGGTATGTCCAAGTCGACGGACGAGCGCGGCCGGCTCTACCTGCCGAAGGGCGTTCGTGACCGGTTTGGGGACCGGTACCGCATCGTCGAACTCCCCGGTCACGTCGCCCTCGTCCCCGTCGACGACGACCCGATTTCGGGACTTCGCGCCGCAGTCGGCGACGCGTTCGAGGATGCGGACGTGGACCGACTCAAGACCGAGGCGAGGCGAGCCATCGCGCGTGAGGCACGGGATGACACCGAGTAATGTACGTCGAGACGGACTTTCTGGTGGCATTGCTGAAAGAGGAGGACTGGCTTCGTGACGCGGCGCTCCGTTCCCTCGACGAACACGACGACATCCACACCTCGATTCTGTCGTACGCCGAGGTGTTGGTGCTCTTCTACGACCGCGAGGCGTCCGCGTACGAAATCGACGCCCCACGAGCGGTCGCCAATCTGCTCGAACTCGTTCCGATCGAGCCAGCGCCCCACGAGGACGCCGTCCTCGCCGCGACGGTGTTCATCGACGAACACGGTCTGACCCCGTTCGACGCGCTCCACGCTGGCGTTGCCGCCACGAACGACGAGACGGTGTTATCGAGCGACCGGGCCTACGATTCGGTCGGACTCGACCGCCAACCGCTGGACTCCGACGAAACGAGCTAGCGGTCCGCCCCGAATCCCACGGCCTCGGCGTCCGCCAGCGCCCGCTCCGCCGCCGCGTCCACGTCGAACTCCCTGACCACCTCGCCGTCCCGAATCAGTGGTTCGAGGAGCGGTTCGCCGTCGGCCGGTCCCTCGTGGTCCGCGAGCCCGACGTGGTGACCGCCGTCCGGCGTCCGGTAGGCCTGCTTGGTCCCCGAGAGCTTCCCCCGTTTGGCCGCCGGTTCGCCGTCGACTTCGACGATGTCGAGGGCGAAATCAACGGGGTCGGCGTTCGAGATGTGACTGCCGACGCCGAAGCCGTCGGCCACGTCCCGGAGGTCACGCAGTTCCGCCGGTCCGAGGCCCCCACTCGCGAACACGTCCACGTCGTCGTACCCGCGGGCGTCGAGTTCCCAGCGCACCTCGCGGAGGATGTGCCGGAAGTCCCCGCGGCGCGACCCCGTGGTGTCGAGTCGGACGCTGTCCAGGTCGTCGCCGAGGGTTTCGACCGCCCGCAGGACCTCGTCCACCTCGTCGCTGTAGGTGTCACAGAGCGCCACACGAGGAACGTCCGGCGCCACCGCGTCGTCGAACGCCCGCCACGCCGCCGCCTGTTCCCCGCGACCGAAACAGATCAGCAGGGCGTGGGGCATCGTCCCCCCGGCCTCCCGATCCAGCACCTCGCCGGCGGCGACGTGGGAGAACCCGTCCAGTCCCGCGAGCAACGCGCTCCGTTCGACGACCGCCGCGATGGACGGGTGGACGTGGCGCGCCCCGAAGGAGAGCACCGTCGACTCCGGGGCGGCCCGCCGCGCCTCTAACGCCCCCGTCGCCATCCCGCTGGCGTGTGAGAGCAGACCGAGCAGCGAGGTTTCGAACCGCGCGAATTCGAGATACGGCCCTTCGATCCGCATGACTGGCCCGCCGTCGAACAGTCGCCCCTCGCCCATTGCGTCGACGTCGACGCCCCGCCCCTCCAGCAGGGCAGCCGCGTCTTTCACCCCCGCGAGCAGTTCGAAGTCGCCGTCGGGGAACTGATCGGCCGTCACCTCCGCGACGACCGTCGGGTTCCGGCCGGCGTGTCGCAGCGTCGTCTCCGTCCGCAGGAAGTACGCGTCGGTCGCCGTCCCGTCGCGGATGGCCTCGGGACCGACGATGTCGAACGGTGGCATTGCCGCCGGCTTCGCTCCCGCCGGTGAAAAATCCCGTCGTTCGGTCGCCGCGGTCGAAGAGGATTCCTCTTCATACGCCTACTCAGTCGGCCGGCGGGCGGTGGACCGCGTCCAGCGCCTCGACCGTCGGCGCGTTGGTGACCGTCACCGTCGTCCCGTTTCGCGTCACCCGGTACGCGTCGGTGTAGGGGCCCGCAGGCACCACGAGCACGTCGCCGGCGCGGCGCTCGGCACCCCGACGCGTCCGCAACAGGTCACGGTACGCGATGGCGAAGGCCGCGGCGTCGCCCGTCGTCGCCCACTCGGTCCGCAGGACGTAGCCCGTCGCCGTCTCGTTGCGGTAGGGGACGAGTCGGTCGCCGACCCACCCCGCCGTGACCGGGTGGGTGTAGTTGTACGTGCGGTGCGGGCGCGAGGGGCGTTGCAGGTGGAACGTCTCGGTCCCGCCGTTGGCCCACAGGGTCGCGAAGAGCGACGCCTCGCCGACCGTCGTCCCCGGCGGCGACCGGCCGAAGCGACGCCAGTCGTCGGCGGAGCGGTCCGGCACCCGGACCGCCGTCGGTTCCCAGTCCGGATATCGTGTGGGGTGGATCACCGCCGCCGAACTCGTCGGCGGGTCGGCGTAGGCGGCGTTCACCGCCGCCCACCCGCCACGCTCCCGGAGCCGGTGGACGAACGCCGGGCCGTCGCTGTAGGGCTGGTAGACGGCGACGTAGACGCCCATCTCACCGTCGAGGCTCGCCCCCGGGCCGCTCGTCGGCCGCGCCAGACACGACCACTCTCCCCCACACCGTTGCTCGTACAGGTCCTCGACGTAGCCCGCGTCGCCCTCGATCAACCCCTGCCACCCAAGCCGCTCGTCGCGGGTCAGGTTCCGCCGTCCCTCGAACGCCGCCCCGAAGTGCTGGTCCTGCAGGGCGTGAGTGAGTTCGTGCGCGAGCGTCCGGCGGTCGAGCGTCGGCCGCGCCGAGTCGCTCACCACGACGATCCGATCCTCGCTCGGGACGTACGCCCCCTGTACCGACGCGCCGTAGAACGCCTCGAACGTCGCCGCGACCGACCGGTCCTCGCCGACGAGGAGCAGGGCCTCCCACACCACCTCCTCGAACGCCGTCGCGGTCACGTTCTCGTCCGCGAGATACGTCTCGCGGTCGACCACTTCGACCGGTACCGTGGATTCGAACTCCAGCCCCCGAAGCCGCTCGACGCGGGCCATCGTCCGCGCGACGACCGCCTCGCGCTCGCTCGCGTTCAGGCCGTCCGACGCGTTCACCGCGAGCGACTCGTCGTACCAGTAGCCGGCCTCCCAGCCGAGGCGGTCCGCGTCCGGGTCGGTGAAGTCGGGGTGGGCGGGCGTCGGCGTTGGCGATGGCGTGGCCGTCGTCGTCGCCGCCGTCGGCGTCGACGTACCCGTTCGTTCCGGCGTCGCCGTCGTCGTCGGGGCCCCATCCGGCCCGACCGCTCCCCCACAGCCCGCGAGAACGACGAGGACCGCCAGCAGGACGGGGAGACGCATCTCCCCGGTCGTCGGCGGCGGTCGGTGAAAAGGGTGCCGTCGCGGTCAGTTCAGCCGGCGAGCAACCGCGACCAGCGCCACGGCGGCGAGCAGAGCGAGCACGGCCGTCAGCGGGCCGAAACCGGGCGCTTCGAGGCCGGTCGAGCCGGACTCGTCGTCGTCCGCCGTGGCCGTGGTACTCGCGTCGCCCCCGTCGCTCGTCGCGGCGGTCCCGCCGTCGCCGTCGCCGCTCGCGCCGTCACCGCCCCCGCTCTCCGGCGCCGGCCGAATCTCGCTCAGTTGCTCGGTCGTCGGCGCGTTGACGATAGTGACCGTCGTCCCCTGCCGGTCGATGCGGAAGGCGTCGGCGAACTCGCCGCTCGGGACGACGTACGTGTTGTCCCCCTGCGACTGCGCGTCGTGGGCGTCGAGGATGGCGCGGTAGGCGTTGTGGAACTGCGCGGCGTCCTGCTCGGTGTCCCACTCGGTCACCCAGACGTAGCCGTACTGTGCGTCCTCGCCGCTCCCCTTCGCGTACGGGAACACGCGGTCGTTGCCCCAGCCTGCGGAGGGCTCCGCGTCGTAGTTGTAGATGTCGTACTGGCTGGTGGTCTGGACGACGGACTGTGGCGATATCGTCCGGGCGCGCGCCGTCCGCGCCTGATACCAGAACATCACGTACATCGACGCCTCACCGACGGTGTCCGATCCGCCCTCACCCTGGTTCGGGAAGGTCTCCCAGCCGTTCCGGGCGCGGTCCGTGTACTCGATGGGTATCGGCTCCTCGTCGGTCAGGTGGATGACCTGCTCCGTCGACTGCGGCGGGTCGTCGAACGCCTCCTCGACCGCCTCCCAGCCGCCCCGTTCGATGAGCCAGTCGATGTAGACCGGACCGTCGGAGTAGGGCTGCAGGAGCGTCAGCAGGATGCCGAGGTTCGGGGGCTCCCCTGCGCCCCCGTCCGAACCGGGCGTTGCGACGCAGTCCCACTCGGCGCCACAGCGGTTCGTGTAGCGCTGCTCGATGTAGTTGGCCTCCCCCTCGACGACACCGTCGGTCGCCAGGCCCGCGTCCTGCGTCTCGGTCGCGGTGATTCGCTCGCCGAGGTCACCGTCCTGATCCTGCAGGGCGTGGACGAGTTCGTGGACGAGCGTCGCGTTGTCGATGGTCGGGCTATCCGGCGAGTCGGTGATGATCCGGATGCGGTCGTCGCTGGGGGCGTAGAAGCCGGCCGTGGTCTCCCCGGTCGCCGACTGCAGCGCCTCGTTCGCCTCCCGGTCCTCGCCGATGACGAACAGCGCCTCCCACACCTGATCGTTCCAGGCGTCGAACGAGGCGTTGCTCGTGGCGTTCTCGCCCCGCTGGCGCTGGAACTCCTCCCGAGAGAGCACCTGGACCGGCACGTCGCTGTCGAACTCCGACTCCCTGAGGTACTCGACGCGGGCCATCGCCCGCGACACGTACGCGTCCAGCTCCTCGTCGCTGAGGCCGTCGGACTGGTCGACGTCGATCGACTCATTGTGCCAGTAGCCACCTTCCCACCCGACGACGTCCTCGTCGGGGTCGGCGCGCTGCTCGACGACGTCCGCGCCGTCGACGGCCGTCGCCCCGCCGCGTTCGACCGCCGCCGGTGCGGCCGCCGTCACCGGCGCGACCGCCGCCACCATCATCAGTACCGCGAGAACCGCGGATGCCCGCTTTCGCATACCCCCCCGTTGGGATGCGCTACGGAAGTACCTTGCCCGCCGCGGAACGGGCCGGCTTAGCGTTCGAGGACGGTCCCGCCGGCGCCGCCGACGACTTCGATCCCGTCCGCGTCGACGACGGCGTTCAGGTTCGACCCGCTTGGCGTCATCTCCCGGGTCCACCCCTCGGCGTCGCGGCGGTAGACGGCGCCGCCGCCCCCGACGGTCAGCCCCGCCTCGCCGGCCAGTTCCACGTCGCGGAGCGAGGCGTCGCCGGTGTCCTCGCGGACCCACTGCGAGCCGTTCCAGTGATACACCGTCCCGCCCCCGCCGACGACGGTCAGGTCGTCGGGGGCGTCGGAGTCGACGCCGTAGAAGTTGTAGTTGGCGTCGGCGATGCCCACCTCCTCCCACGTCGAGCCGTCGTCGGTGACGAAGACGGTCTTGTTGCCGTCGACGGCGTGTCCCGACCGCGGCCCGTGGAAGTCGATGGCGTTCACGTTCGACCCGCTCCCCGGCGTGACCGAATCCCAGGTTCCGGTCTCGCCGTTCTCGAAGCTGTAGTAGATCTTGCCCGAGTCGCCCGCGACGTAGACGTTGGCGTCGCCGGCCTCGCCGGTCACCGCCACGTCGTTGAAGTTGTTCGTCACGTCGTTGGGCGCCGAGTGGTCGGTCAGGTCCCGGATGCTCACGTCGTACTCCCCGATGGCGCCGCTGGAGCCGACGAACCAGAGGCGCTCGCCGTCGTCGGTCACGTCCGAGCCGTAGAGGTTGTTGCCGTTCCCGGTCGGCCCGCCGCTCGCGGCGATGAGCCAGCTGTCCTCGCCGCGCTCGATGACGTAGCCGCTCCCGCCGACGGCGTACTCGCCGGCGGCCGTCGTCTCCACGTCGTGGAGGGTCACGTCCACGGGCGTCTCGGCGCTCAGCCACACGCGGTCCGCGGCGCCGATGGTCGGCACGGCCGCCAGCCCGGCGACCGCTGCAGTGCTCCGAAGGAACGTGCGACGTGTCGTGTCTCGCATCGTTCGATCACTCCACCCGGCTCTGGGGACGGAGGTGTGGTAAAAAGGGGAAGCCGTTAACGCGATTTTGGCGGCGTTTAACGCCAGTTTAATTCGGTTTAGCGGTCGACGGCTACGCCGCGCCGTCGTCGTCGGCGTCGAACAAGTCGTCGACGGCGTCCCGCGCCGCGAGCGCCGCCTCGTCGGCGACCGCTTCAGGGTCCGCCTCGTCGTCCGGTGCGTTCAGATAGACGTCGACCTCGAGGACGCCCTCCTCGAACGTCACGGTCACGTCGAGATCGCGCACGTCGGACTGGCGGTAGTGTGCGAAGACGACTCCCTCGGCCGCTTCGGCGGCCGTCCGAACGACGGTTTCGTCGTCGGGCTCGCCCACGGCCTTACGCGCCGCCGGCGCCGCCCGGTCCCATCGGGCCGCCACCAGCGCCGCCCTGCAGCATCTGCTGGAGTTCCTGCTGGAGCGACTCGAACTGCTCGCGGACGCGCTCTTCCTGTTTACCCAGCTGCTCGACGCGAACCTCGAGGCTCTCGACTTTCTCCTCCAGGTTGTCGTAGGCGTCGTCGTACTCCGTCGAGACGAGGAGCTCGCCGACCTCGCGGTACATCTCGGTGTCCTCGTCGATGTCCTCGAGCGCGTCGAGCGCCGTCTGGGACTCGTTGAGCGTGGTTTCGGCCTGCTGTTTCTGGGCCGCAACCTGCTGGGCCGTCTCCTGCAGGTCCTGCAGTTCCTCGATTTTCTCCTGGGCCTCCGGCGGCAGATTGCCTTGCATGGGCGGATCGTTGGGTCCCGGAGTGAAAAAGCCCCGTATTCCCGTTCGCGCCGGCGTGATCGACGGCCCGCGAGGGGTTCAGGCTCCCGCCGAGTCCTCGGCATCGACCGACACCGCCTCCGCCACGTCCAGCAGGCGGAGCCACGTGTTCGCCCCGGCACGCAGGGCGACGAGGTCGGCCGCGCCGACCTGCACCCGAACCGTCCGGCCCTCGCGTTCGACCCGGGCCGTCGAGCGGTCGTCGTCTATCTCCCCCACCTCGACGCGGACGCTGCGCTCGACGATCCGGGCGCGCCGCTCGGTGTCGTACGCGAACCGCAGAGAGAGGGTGTGTGGCGCGTCGTCGACGAACACGGCAGTACGCTACTGGACGTCGACTTCCTTGACCGTCGGCGCGCGCTCCTTCAGGAGCACCCGGTGCCCGCAGTACGGGCAGCGGACGCCGCCGTACTCGTCGAGTTCCACGTCGCGCTTACACCGGGAACACTTGTAGCTCATGTTATTCGTCGTCGTCGGTGGCCAGCGCCGCGCGGATCGACCGCCGAACGGTGCGGCCGCCGGGCGTCTCGGGCCGGTACGCCCCGCCGGTGAAGGTCTCGCCCGTCTCCTCGTTCTTCCAGACGCCGGTTCCGACTCGGGTGACGCTGTCCCCGTCGACGGTGGCGTTCTGCATCCCTGCTTCGATCTCCTTGACGCGCCGGCGGGCGACACGCCCGTATCGCGCGCCGAATCGGCCCGCGCTCCCGGTGCTGCGTGCCTTGTTCTCGGCCATAGTACCGCTGAATACCGGGAGGGAACGGATAAACCCTGCGAGTTGCCCCCGTCGGATCAGTGCACCATATCCAGCAGGAAAATCGAGAGGAACCCGACGAAAAACAGCGTCGTCGACACCGGCGTCTCGGGGACTTTCTGTGCTTTCACCAGCAACTCCTCGGTGACGAGATACAGCAGTGCCGCGGAGCCGAAGGCGAGGATGATCGCGATTGGTGCCCCGGTCACCCCGTCGAGAGCGAGGACGCCGACGGTCACGCCGGCCGTCAGCAACGCCCCGAACGCCGCCGGCACCGCGAGTTTGCGGAGGGTCCCGATCCCCGAGGGCAGCGCGACGACGCCGGCGACACCCAGAAAGAGCACCTCGATGGAAAGCGCCACGGCGATGAGGACGCCGGTCGCGGCCTCCGTGAGGAAGGTGACGCCGATGAGCACCCCGTCGATGAGCATGTCGATACCGACGGTGATGAGCAGTCCGGCGGCGCCCGCGTAACTCCCGCCAACCCCTCGCTTCTCGATGACCGTGCTCAGCCGGTGGATGCCGAGCATCGTCACGACACCGACGGCGAACCCGACGACGACCACCGTCGGCGCCCGGTCGTGGACGTCCGGCAGCAGTTCGGCGGCGACGGCGGCGATGACCACGCCGGCCGCGAAATGTTGCACGTTGCTCTCCATCTGCGCCCCCGGCGGTCGGTAGACGGCGATCACGCCGCCGACCAGCGCGGCCACGACGGCCAACATCGTGTACGACAGCGCCTGAATCAGAGTCCCGGCCATTCGCCCGGTGTTCGTGGCCGGACCCTGATTAATCCGGGCGATTCGAGCGAACCTTCGACCCGGGGATCGACCGCGTTCCCGTCCGTCCAGTGGTCCCTCCACGAACGCTCGGGCCGGGCGTTCGTAGGGGTTATCGTAACTGTCCTTAGATTCTCGTCGGACCGTCCCAGCGAGAATCTCTGCTGACTTCCGATAATCCCTATCAGTCCTGCAGGTCGGCGGCCGCCAACGCCTCGTTCAGGTCGTCGCGGACGCGTTCGCCCGTCTCCCGGTCCATCGCCGTCGTCACGATCCGGTTCTCCTGGACGCTCGACCCGTCGCGCAGGAGGAGGCGCACGTTGCCGTTGCCGTCCGCCCGGGTCACCTTCGCCCGGAGTCCGGACTGCGATCCCGTCCCGCCGGCGTCGATCGGACCGGGAACGATCTTTTTGACGTGCGGGTGTTCGGCCACCGTCGAGATGGCGCGCCGCCCCGTCCGCCCGCCGATCAGCGTCGTGTGCCGGCCGCCGAGTTTCTCCTTCGGCGGCGTCTCCACCACCTCCAGCGCCCGGTCGCCGCGCCGCTCCAGCACCGCCGCCACCGGGTCCTCGCCGGCGACGCGGTAGAACTCGTAGTGGGTCTCCGCCCGCACCGCGCGGATGGTCTCCCGGTCGCCGGCCGCGAACACCGTCTCCGGGCGCTTCCGGCGCAGTTCGTCGGCGATCAACCCCGCGAAGTTCCGCCGTTCGATGACCCGCGCTTCCCCCTCCTCCTCCGGGCGCGTGGTGATCGTCGTTTCGCCCAACACGTCCTCCTCGTCGAGCATCGTCAGGCGAGCGCGGTCCTCCGCGATGTCGAGGACGACGGCGTCGCAGTTGGCGGTGTGACAGACCAGACAGTAGTCGCCCGGCCGGTCTAACGGGGACCCACACCGCCCACACTCCATGGTCGTGGCAGTCGGCCCGCGCGGATAAGTGCGTCCTTCGACCCCGACACAAGACCCATTGTATTCCGTTCGCACGGCTCACGCATGGTCCCCCCTCTCTCCCTCCCCCGGACCCTCGTCGCCCTCGCCCTCGTCGGGGCGCTCCTCGGTGCCGCGTTCGCGGTCCCCGCGGCGGCCAGCCCCCGTCCCATTCAGGTGTGTTCGCCCTGTGAACGCGGGTTCACCTACGCGGCCCAGAGCCACGACGTGGACGTGGAGATAGAACGCAGTACCGCCACCATGCGCGTCCACCGCAACGGCTCCGCGACGTGGACCGTCGAGAACCGGCTGAACGACACGGCCGCCTTCGAGAACGCGTCGCTCCGGCAGGCCGTCGCCGAGGAGGCCATCTTGGTCCACGACGCCCGCCTGTTGTCGACGAGCGTCTCGGGCGATACGGTGCGGATGCGCTACCGCACGTCCGACGCCGCGACCGAGGCATCCGGCGGCGTCCTCCGGGTCGAATACTTCCGCGACGACCCCGGTGCCATGGTCCGATCCGGCCTCGGTGCCGACCGCCTCACGCTCGTCGCCCCCGAAGGGATGGCCGTCGGCCACGCCCTCCCCGGCGCCGACGTGTCGGGCCGCGAGATGACGGTCACGTCGTTCGACGGCGGCGGCGACGGTCCCTTCGTCACCCTCGTCCCCGAGGGCGATCCGCTCGCCCCGCTGTGGAGCCTCGTCGCCGTCACCCTCCCGCTCGTCCCCGTCGTCGGCCGGAACCTCGCCTTCCTCGTCGCGATTCCGACGCTCGTCTTCGTCGGCGGCCTCCGGGCCGTCGCGTGGGCCGTCTCGGCCGCGGGTCTCGATCCGGCGGCCGCCACCTCCGACCGCCGCGCACTCGTCGTCGTCGCCCTCGCTCTCCTCGCCCTCGCCCACCCGCTCGCCCCGGGGCTGTTCGCCCTCGGCGGCGTCGAACCGCCACTCGTCGCCGGCGCGGCCGGCGCCGTCGTGCTCGGCGGCGCCCTCGCCGTTCCCGCCGTGCGTGCCCGCCTCTCGGTCGCCCGTCTCGCCGGCCTCGTCGGCCTCGCGTTCGTCGTCGCCGTCGCCGTCGGCGTCCTCCTCCGGGCGCTGACGGACCTCCACGTCACCGAGCAGGTCGTCCGCCGGATGCTCGTCGTCCTCCCGGTGTACGCCGTCACGCTCGTCGGGTACGCGGCGGCTCACGGCCGCCTCCGCGCGGCGCTGGCGGCCGCCGCCGGCGCGTTCGCCCTCGTCCTCGTCACCACCTTTCCGATCCTCTCGCAGGGTGGGACGCTCTACTTCCTCGGCGTCGCCGTCGCCGTCATCGGCGCTATCGGCGCCGCTATCGTCGGTATTCCGTTGTTCCTGCTCGGCCACAGCCTGCCCCGAACGGGCACGCCCCCCACCGCCGACGGCGGGACCGCGGACGACTAGAGGTCCCGCGGGTCGACTTTCAGGAACTCCCGCAGGACGGCCGTCGCGTACGACCCCCGCGGGAGCGAAAAGGAGAGGGTGAGCGGGTCGCGGGCGACGTCGAGGTCGGTCCCGACCAGAATTGCCCGCCGGGTCCCCGTCGACTCGAAGTTGCCGGGGAGGTCGAAATCGGCGGGTGCGAGGTCCAGATCGGCCAGCACCTCGCGCGCTATCTCGCCGGGTTCGCCGTCGCCCAGACCGGTCTCGGTCCCGACGAGCGGCGCGGTGACGAACGCGCGGCCGCGCTCGCAGTGCCGGGTCACCACGTCGACCCGACCTTCGCTCACTCGTTGCAGGCGGTCGGTGTCGGGGACCGGCAAGCCCTCGGGCGCGTCGGCGTCGGCGAAGGCCACCACGTCACCGGCGACCGGGCGGTCGAAGGGGAGGCCGCGGCGCAGGCGCTTCGAGAGCATACGGTTGAACGCGTAGGACTGCGCCGCGTTGACGAAGAGCCGCTGGAGGTTCCACGGCACGGTTTCGAGCGCGGCCCGGAAGTCCGCCGGCTCCGCGCCGCCGTTCTCGACCAGCGCGTGGAGCATCGACCGCTCGTAGCCGAGGTGACCCGGCGTCGCGTCGAGGGCGACCTGCCAGTCCGGATCGGCGCTGTCCGCCACCGTATCGACCGTCGCCCGCGCCTCCTGTGTTCGGTCGGGCTCCGACTCCGCGGGGTTGCCGACGTACGCGAGCACCGCCTCGCGCCACTCCTCGCGGACGACGTGGAGTCCCACCTCGTGGGTGACGGGCCGCCGACTGCCGAAGCGCTGGTGGCCGAAGACGTTGGGGACGGCGACGCGTCCGCCGCCGAACTCGCGGAGGGCGTCGGTGACCGCGTCCACCTCGTCGGGCCGCTCCGGGTCGGCGATCCGAATCTCGAAGGCGTTGCCCGCGAGGTCACCGAACTCCAGATTGCGGCCGATCCGGCCCAGCGCCTCGATGTCGGCGCCCGAGAGGTCGGGCAGGTCGCCGGCGTCGACGCCTTGGACCGAGAATAGCTGCGTCGTGACCGCGCGCTTGTCCTTCGTCCCCGCCCACGACACGCGCTCGCGGCTAACCTCGAGCGCCGAGGAGAGCGCTCCCGCGAAGTCGTTGGTGTCCCAGTCGGTGAGCGTCGCGCGGACGAGGAGGTGGGGGTAGGCGCCGGGGTCGGCGTCGAGCGGCTCCGGCTCTACGCCCTCGAGTTCGCGCACCCGGAAGTCGGCCGGGGCGTCACGGAGGTGTCCCCCGACGCCGGGGCCGTCGCTCACGTAGTAGTCGATGCCGACCTGCCGTTCCAGTGGGTGTGCCTCGCGCATCGGGGTCGTCACCGGCGATTCGCGCCCCCGACGGGATACGCTGTCGGTTCGACGGTCGGTGCTCAGACGAGGCCGGCCACCTCGGCCAGCAACAGACAGCCGACGGCGACGCCGACGACGCCGGCGAGTCCCCGGAGGGTGCGCCGGGCGCCGGCGTCGAGGCTCCGCCCCCACACCGCCGACGCGGCCGCCATCGTCAGCACCGATCCGACGCCGAAGGCAGCGAGGAAGGCGACGCCGGTCGGCAGATCCGGTGCGGCGGCGACCAGCGCGACCACCAGCGCGCCGCTCCCCGCGACGCCGTGGAGGGCGCCGACGAGAACCGAGTCGCCGTGCAGGTGGACGTGCCCGCCGCCCAGCGATAGGTCCCCGACCTGCAGGTGACCGTGGAGCGGATGCGTCCCGTGGTCGTGTTCGCGGTAGCCGAGGACGCCGGCCAGCATCCGCGCCCCGAGGTAGACGAGGACGACGCCGACGACGCCCTCGAACAGCGCGGTGACCGAAGTCGGAAGCCTGACGCCGAGGAGGAGGAACGTCACCCCGAGCGCGGCGATGGGGAGGGTGTGGCCGACGCCCCACGAGGCGCCGACGAGGCCGGGCCGGGATGGGTCGTCGTCGACGAGCGTCACGATGGCGGCGAGGTGGTCCGTTTCGAGTGCGTGGCGCGCGCCGAGGGCACCCCCGGCGACGGCGGCGGCGACGAGTGACACGTTCGCGGCTCGTCGCCCCCGGGCTTAATTCGCGTGGTTCGTTGGATCGCTCCGGACCGCCTCCGGCGCGGCGCCGTCTGCCCCCGACCGTGCCCGGCTCACAGTCCGGACGAACTCTAGATGGAGTTCCGACGAAGCCTGTCCGAAACTTGAAAAATCGCCTTTACCGCCGACGTTCTCGGATCGGACGCGATGTCACATCACACGACACGACGGCGGTCCCTCGGAACGGCTGGCGCACTGACCGTGACGGCGCTGGCCGGCTGTACGGACTCCGGGTCCGGCGGCGACGGGGACGGGATGGACGAGTCGTCGATGGACGGGAGCGAAGACAGCACGATGGACGGAGGTGAAAACAGCACGATGGACGGCGGAATGACCGAGACGTCGATGGCCGGAGACGAAAACGGGACGATGGAGGACGGAACGAACGGCACGTCGATGGCCGGCGGCGAAAACAGCACGATGGACGGGACGGAGAATGGCACGATGGACGACGGAACGAACGACACGTCGATGGACGGCTGACGGTCCCGCGGCCGGCGCTCAGTACAGCGACAGCTCGCCGGTCACGCGGTCCACGTCCTCGTCGTCGCCGGGGCCGACGGCGAGCGCCGTCACCGTCCCCGGATCCAACTGGGTGTGGCCGGCGTCGCGGATGATGGCGTTCGGCAGGCCGGCCCGTTCGGCAGCGTCGGCCAGCTCGAACAGTTCGGCCTCGCCGCTCCCCTTCAGGACGACTTTCTTCTGTCCCTCCCCTTTCCACGCGCGGCGGGTGCGCTCGTCGGCGTCCTCGTACGCCGAGAGCGACGCGTGGGCGACCTGTGCAGCGAGCTTTCCCTGCCCCATGCCGAGGTCGGTCCGCGCGACGATGGCCTGTTTCATACCCCACCGCTGACGCGGGCGGGCCAAAGCGTCGTCGGTCCGGTGCGGTCAGGTGGCGCCTTCCTCCGAGGGACGGGGTCGCAACGCTCCGTAGCCGAGACTCCCGAGCAGGTAGCACAGGGACCCCACGAACAGCGGAATCGTGACGAACGTCGCGACGGAGTCCTCGCTCCCGCCGGAGTCGATTTCGTAGAGCTGGGCCGAGATGGTGCCGAACTGGAGGAGCACGAGCGCGACGCCGCGACGGACGGTCCGTTGGAGGGCCGGCGAAGCCACGGCCGGTATCCCGTCCGGGCGAAAAAAGCCGTTTCCCTAGTACGCGTCGGCGGCGACGAGTCGCTCGGCGATGCGCTGGGCGCCGACGGCCGCGGACTCGGCCGGTTCGTCGGGTGCCACCGCCTCCACGTCCCGCTGGAGTTCCTCGCTCAGGCGCTCCTCGAACTCCTCGACGATGCCGGGGATACAGGCCATCCCGCCCGTGAGGACGATGGGGCGGTCGAGCGCCAGCTGGTACACCTTGATGTAGTCGTTGGCGAGTTCGGGCAGGAAGGCGTTGGCGATCTCCTCGACGGCGTCGTCGACGTACTCGTCGACGGCGTCCATGACGCTGCGCTCGATGGTGAACTCGTGGGAGCCGCCGCCGGGCTGTTGGATCACGTCCGTGAACGGCTCGAAGTCCACGAAGTCGGCGTGCGCTTCTTTGTACTCGCGGGCCGTGGTGGTGTCGATGTTCACCCGTCCCTGCGTCTCCTCCTCGACGTAGTTGGCGATCATCCGATCCACCTCGTTGCCGGTGACGGCGCCGGTGGTGAAGGGGATGAGCTGCTCGCCCCGCCGGTACGCGGAGGCTTCGAGGTTCGTCGACCCCAGGTTCACGGTGACGAAGATGTCGTCGACGGCTTCCAGCCCGTCGCCCATCGCCGGCACCGAGCCACAGAGCGATTCCGGATAGCTTCGGATGAGTGCCTCGCCGATGGAACTCCCCTCGATGACCGACTCCAGGTTCGCCAGTCCACGTTCGTTGTCGATGGTCGGAATGGCGTAGACGACGGCGCTGTTCTCGGGAACGTCGTTGGCGTCGATCACTTCCTCGAAGAACGTCGACGTGAGCTCCGCCCGCGACTCGTCTTCCGGCAGGCCCGAGCGAAGCGTGTACTGCACCCGGTCGGGATACTCCGTCGCCGCCTCCTCGCCGTAGAGTACCTTCTCCTCGCCCGTGATCACGTCCTCGTAGGTGGCGAGACAGGTCAGCGTCTTGACCGTCCGGAAGCCGTCGTCTTCGGGAACCGTGATGACCGTCCGCGTGCTTCCGAGTTTGACGCCGATGGGAATCGGGTCGTCGCCGCCACCGCCAGTGTCGGCCTCCTCGTGCTCCGGGTCGTCGTCCATCTCCGCGTCGGCTTCGCTCATACGGCCGCGGCTACTCGGGGGGATGGTAAATAATCACGCCCGCGATTCTCAGCGTTGCGAACAGGACGCCAGCCGAGCGATGTAGTGGAGGCTCACCCGGTGATCGTCGGCCCCGAGGCCGTTCGCGGCGTCGGCCTGCGGGTCGCCGATGCCGGCGAGATACCGGTCGAGCATCCCGGTGGTGTCGCTCCCGAGCCACCCCACCCGCTCGTAGAACTCGAGGGCGTCGGCGGCCGATTCGTGGCCCCCCTGCAGGACGAGAAACTCCAGCCACTCGAAGATCAGCGCCTCGGCGGACAGCGACGCGGGGAGGGCGGGGAGATACGGTCGCTCCACGTCCGCGCCGTCCAGCGCCGCGAGGTCACGCGTGATGGCCGTCTCGAAGGCGACGGCGGCGGCCGGCCGGTCCGTGTCGCCGTCGTCGTCGGTCGTTTCCTCGTCGTCGTCGGCCGCCGCGTCGACCCACGCCTCGGGCCAGTCGTCACGCCCGCCGAGCGACGGCTGGCCGACGCTGGCCGCCCGGAGTTCGTCGAGGTCGTAGTTTCGGGGATCGATGGCCACGGAACGCCGAGGCGTACGGGCGCCCGGAAATTAAACCTTCGCGCGCGATCCGGGGCAACGCTTATATTGTCGTCCGCGTGGCTGACGCGTGGCCTCCCGGCCGTCAGGCCTCGATCCCCAGCGCCCGATTGGCCGCCAGCGCGCCGACCAGGACGGCGAGCAGACTCGCGACGAGACCGTAGGCCGCGACCCACCCCAGTCGACCGGCGAGCGTCCCCGTCACGCCGCTCCCGAGCGAACTCACGAGCAACACGACCGTCCGCACCAGCCCGAACCCGGTGCCGCGCTCGTCGGCGCCGAGATAGTCCATGAACCGGGAGTTGAGTACGCCCGGCCACGAGAGGCCGAGCCCCAGAAGCCCCGTCCCGGCGACGACGACCGCGAGACCGCCGTCCCCGAACAGGAAGCAGGCGTAGCCGGCGACGCCGGCGAGGAAGGCGGCGCCGAGAGTCCGGTCCCGGCCGAGCGCATCGGAGACCCACCCCAGCGACGGCGCCGCGACGAGCGTGATGGCGAAGACCACGCCGAAGAGGAAACTCGCCCGGCCGGTCCCCAGCCCGACGTGTTCGACGAGGAAGGTCGGGAAGAAGGAGGCGAAGGACTGCCAGGTGAAGAAGGCGATCATGGCCAGCAGAGTGGTGAAGGCGATGCTGGGGCGGGCGAGCATCGCCAGCAGTTCGGACGGATCGACGCCCAGTCCCGTCCGGTCGGGCTTCGTGGGCGGCGTCTCCGGCACCCGCCACGCGAACAGGACGAGCGCGACGGGGGCGACGACGGCGGGCACGAGCAGGCCGGCCCGCCAGCCGAACCGCGTGGCGACGGCGGCGCTCGCGACGGGGGCAACCAGGCCGGCACCCGACGCGCCGATTTCGTGGACGCCGAGCGCGCGACCGGTGTTCTCGAACCGGTCGGCGAGAAAGGAGGTGCCGGCGGTGAAGTAGAGGCCGGCGCTCGCACCGAGGGCGACGGCGCCGACGGCGAAGATCAGGATCCCCGTCGCGCTCGCGAGCAGGAGGCTCGTCGCCGCGATGCCGGCCATCGCGAACAGGACGACCCGTCGCTGGCCGATCCGGTCGGCGACGACGCCGCCCGGGAACTGAAACAGGGCGTAGGCGGCCCACATCCCCGAGAGCGCGAGGCCGACGGTCCCCGTCGAGACGCCGAACGCGTCGATGACGTCGGGCACCAGGGGACTCGGCGCCAGTCGGGCGACCATCGTCACGAAGAAGGCGCCGGTCGTCACGCCGAGCAGGTCCCACCGTTTCATCGATGGGGTCGTCCCCCGCTACTCGCTTCGTTCTTGCGCTTGCGCTCGGTCGGAGCGCCGGGTCGTGGCCCACCAGTACCAGACCGAGCAGCCGAGCGCGACCAGCCCCATCGCCGCGGCGACGGCGAAGGCGGCCCGGTAGCCGAGCGCGGTGTACACCCGCGCGCCGTCGACGACGGCGCCCGTCCAGAAGGCGTCGAGGAGCCACCCCATCACCACCGGCAACGCCGCCACGCCGACGAACCCGAGGCTGTTGACCGCGCCGGTCGCCGACCCGCTGGCTTCGGCCGGGTGGCGGTCCTTGACCAGCGTGAGCGTGACGAAGCCCGCCCCGCCGACGAACGTCGCGCCGAAAAACACCGCCCCAGTGACGGGCAGCGGGGGGCGTCCGACGACGGCGAGCAACCCGTAGCCCGCGGCGAAACAGGCGCCCGCGGCGGCGACGATGGGAGCCCGGACGCCGAGGCGGTCCGACAGCCGCCCCATCGCGGGCGGGCCGAAGAGGAACCCGAGGTTGCCGACGAGGACGTACGTCGACGCCTGCCGGACCGAGAGACCGTACCGGTCGACGAGAAAGGGGACGCCCCAGATGCCGAGGACGGTGAACGTCGTGCCGACAAAGGAGAGGAAGACGGCGCCGAGCACCCACGTCAGCGGGTCGGCGAGCACCGTCTTGGCGTGGTCGGCCGCCTCCCGAAACGAGGTTTCCGATGGCGGCGAGGCTCCCTCGATGGGTGGGAGGCCGGCGTCCGCCGGGGTGTCGCGTACCCCGGCGAAGACGGCCACGGCCGAGCCGAGGCCGACGACGCCCACGGCCGCGAGCGTCGTCCGCCACCCGAATTCGGCGACCCCGACTGCGAGCGGTGTGGTGGCCAGGATGCCGCCGATCCCCGCCATCGCCGAGGTGACGCCGGTGATCGTCGCGAACTCGTCGGTCCGGTACCAGTTCGCGCAGTACCGGAGCGTCGAGATGTAGATGACGCTCCCGCCGAGACCGATGATCGACCGCGAGGCAAAGGCGAGGACGTAGCCGTCGCTGGCGGCGAACGCGACGACGCCCGCGCTCATGAGCAGGGTCCCCACCGCCGCGACCCGGCGGGTCCCGAAGCGGTCGGCAAACACTCCCGCGGGCACCTGCAACAGCGCGTAGATGTAGAACAGCGAGGAGTGAAGTACGCCGAGTTCGGTCCCGGTGGTGTCGAACGCCCGCATCAGGTCGTCGGCGATGACCGACGTCGACACCCGGTGGAAGCTGAACAGCGCGAATCCCGTGGCGAGGACGACCCAGCCGATCCAGCGGCGCCGTCGCGGATTCGTCCATACCGACATCCCTCCGGCGACGTTGCCCCGATGGCGGCAATAACCCATCGATGGGGCGACCTCGCCCCGGACGTTTTTATCGCCACGGCGCGGGAGTCCCACGTATGGACCCTGGGGACGTGGAGTACGAGCCGATAAGCGTGAAGGCCGTCCTCGCGGAGATGAAGGACACGGCCGAACTCCTCATCGACCTCTCGTACTCGGCGGTACTCCACGGGAGCGACGAGGTAGCGGCGGAGGTGCTGGAACTCGAAGAGCGGATGGACGTGTTGCAGATGCAGGCACGGATGAGCCTCCTGATGGCCGCCCGGAGCCCGGAGGACGCGGAAGCGTTGGCGCCCGTCCTCGGCGTCGTCGGCGCCGCCGAGAAGATCAGCGACGCCGCCGGCGACATCGCCAAGATAGTGCTGGAGGACATCGGCATCCCCGAGGCGATGCGGACGGCGATTCCGGAGGCCGTCGAGACGGTGGTCCGGGCACAGGTCGCCTCCGACTCCGACTACCGCGACGTGTCGCTCGGCGACTGCAACCTCGAAACGGAGACGGGCGTCCGCGTCATCGCCATCCGGCGGGCGGGTGAGTGGATCGTCAACCCCGACCGGACGACGACGTTCGAGGCCGACGACGTGGCCCTGCTCCGCGGGACGGAGACGGCGCTGTCGACGGTGTACGAGGCCGTCACCGGCGACGCGTACGACCCGCCCGAACCGGTCGACTCCTCCATCGACGACCTGGACCGTGCCGTCGACTCCATCGTCCTGATGAAGAACATGAGCGAACTCGCGGTGGATCTGGCCTACGGCGCCGTCCTCTTCGACAGCGAGGGCGTCGCCGAGGAGGTGGTCGAACTCGAAGCCGAGGTGGACGCCCTGAAATCGCGGTTCGAGGCGTGGGTGTTGCGCGCCGCGCCGCGGGTCGAGGACCCCATCACCCTCCGGGGGCTGGTGCATCTCGCGAGCGCGACGGAGGTGATCAGCGACGCCGCCTTAGAGATCAGCGAGGGCGTCCTCCGGGGACTCGATACCCACCCCGTCGTCGCCGCCGCGGTGGAGGAGTCCGACGAGGTGATCGTCCGCCTCACCGTCGCCGCCGGGAGCCAGTTGGCCGACGCGTCGCTCGGCGAACTCGAAGTCAAGACGGCGACGGGGATGCGCGTGATCGCCGTGCGCCGCGGCGACGGGGACTGGGTCGTCTCGCCCGGCCCGGAGACGGCGGTCCGCGACGGCGACGTGCTCATCGCGAAGGGGACACGTGCGGGTGCGGGCCGGCTCGCCGACCTCGCGGGCGCAGACGATCCGATCGACGCCTGATTACAGTTCCCGCGTGACCCGATACGCCGTCACGAGCGTCAGGGCCGCGGCCACGAGCAGCGCCGTCGCCGACGCGAGAACGAACCCGAGGAGCAGAAACCAGCCCTCGGGGCCGATTCCGGGATACCGCTGTGTCCCGCCCACCGGGCCGACCAACTCGAAGACGCGGACGAGGTAGACGGAAACGGCGAGGGCGACACCGGCGACGACGCCGACGAGTGCGTTTCGGCGCACCTCCAGGGCGTCGAGGAGCCCCGCCGACGGAGGGCGCGCAGGTGTCTCGTCGCTCACGACCACCCCTTCGGGGGCCACGATCAAAGGCGCGTCGTTGTGTCGCCGGGCATCCGTCCGGCGTCGGGCGAGTACGCGCCACTCGCGACCGAACCGCTCAAAGGGGACGAGTTCGTGGGTCGAACAATGACTTCGGTGGGAACCGCGGACGCGTCGCCGGGGACGGTCGATACGGGCCGTCTCGAGGTCGGCGAGACCCGCGACGGCAGTACGTTCGGCCTCCCCGTCGCCGTCGTGGAGGGGGCCCGCGACGGCAAGACGCTCTACATCCAGGCGGCCAGCGACGGCGACGAACTCAACGGCGTCGGCGTCGTTCAGCGCGTCGTCCCGCGGATCGACCCCGACGAACTCGCGGGGACGGTGATCGTCGTCGGCGTCGTCAACTACCACGCGTTCCAGGTGGCCGAACACCGGAACCCCATCGACGACACGAAGATGAACCGGGCCTACCCCGGCGACGAGAACGGCACGTCGAGCGAGCGTATCGCCGCTGCCACCTACGACGTGGCGCGGGACGCGGACCTCGTGCTCGACCTCCATCAGGGATCGACCAGCCGGATGATCGACGAGGTGCGTGTCCGGTGTGGCCGCCGCCATCGCCTCCACTCCAAGTGTCTCGACCTCGCGAAGACGTTCGGCTGTGGCTACGTCCTCGACCAGAAGGGGCCGGACGGCCAACTCGCCCGCGTCGCCCCCTCCGACGGCGTGCCGGCGGTCGACCCCGAACTCGGCGGTGCCGTCGGCTGGGACGAGGAGAGCATCGCCAAGGGCGTCGAGGGCGTGTTCAACGTCCTCCGCGGCTACGATTTCCTCCCCGGAGATGCGGGGCTCGAACCCCAGACGCGCGCGAAGGCGTTCGACCAGTACGGCTCGCCGGTCGGCGGCCTCGTCCGGTTCCACCACGACCTCGGCGACCGCGTGAGCGCCGACGAGACGCTGTTCGAGGTGACCGACGTGTTCGGCGAGCTGAAAGCCCGGATCACCGCCGACAACGACGGCATCTTCTGGCGGAGTCGTCGCCTCCCGCAGGTCGCCACCGGCGAGTACGTCTGCTCGGTGGGCAAGACCGTCGACACGTACTAGCCGTGTCCGCCGACCTCGTCTGCTCCGTCTGTGACCGCACCTACGCCGACCGCTGGCGCTGCAGCTGTGGCGCGCCACTGGAGTTCGCGTCCGAACCGCGTCCCGACGGGCCGGCGCCCGACTTCTCGGCGTTCGACTCCCGGCGCGGCCTGTGGGCGTTCTCCGAGTTCCTCCCAGTCGCCCGGCACGTCACGCTGGGGGAGGGGTTCACCCCGCTGGTCGACGCCCCCGAGTGGGACGCGACGTTCAAACTGGAGTACGTCTCGCCCACGGGGAGTTTCAAGGACCGCGGTGCGGCGACCGTCGTCTCGCGGGCGGTCGAACGCGGCGCCGACCGAGTCGTCGAGGACTCCTCCGGCAACGCGGGCGCGGCCATCGCTGCCTACGCCGCTCGCGCGGGCCTCGATGCCGACATCTACGTCCCGGTGTCCGTCACGGCCGCGAAGCGGCGGGCCATCGAGGCCGTCGGGGCACGCGTCGTCGAGGTGGCAGGGGACCGCGAGACGGTGGCCGCGGCCTGTCGGAACGTCGTCGAGGCGAGCGAGGAACGGCGTTCCTCGCTCGCCTGGTACGCTAGCCACGCCTGGAACCCCGCCTTCTTCGCGGGGACGGCGACGTTCGGCATCGAACTCGCCGCCCAGCGCGACTGGTCGGTCCCGGACGCCGTCGTCGTCCCCCTCGGTCACGGTACGTTGCTTCTCGGAGCCTATCGGGGGTTCCGAGCGCTCGTCGAGGCCGGCTGGACCGACCGGATGCCCCGACTGCTGGCGGTGCAGGCGGCGGGGTACGCGCCGGTCGCGGGTCACCTGGGGCCGGAGACCAACGACCTCGCGGACGGGATTCAGGTACGCGAGCCGGTGCGCCGTGAGGCCGTCGTGGACGCCATCGACGCGACCGACGGCGACGCCGTCGCGGTGTCGAGCGACGCCGTTGCCCGGGCACGCGACGCGCTTCTGGCGCGCGGTTTCGACGTGGAACCGACCGCCGCGGCGGCCGTCGCGGGGCTCCGGGAGTATCGCGACCGGGGCGTCCTCGAAGGCGGGACCGATGTCGTCGTTCCGCTCACCGGCCGCGGGAAGTAGTCATCTGATCTCGTCGATGGCGACGAAGGCGTCGTCGCTCGCCGTGATCCACGCCGTGAGCCGCTCTCCGTCGTCGACTACGGAGGGAAAGATCGTACACTGTTCGCCGTCGCTACCGACGGCTTCGATGGTGTGGTCGAGCGTGTACGTCGGCCAGCGGTCGAGCGCGGAGGTGTCCGCCGCGACGGGTGGCTCCCCCTCGTCGGCCGAACTCACGGCACTGCCCTCCCGGTCCGTGCGGGTCGATCACACATCACAGTCGACGCGAGGCGCGCATCCGGCTTGGCTATTCACTGATTACTACGGGTTAACGACCCGTTGAACGGGTTCAGTCGTGGCCTACCGTCACCGTTCGGGGTGGGTCGGTGCGTCGAAACCGCCGCGAACGAGCGGTTGGGCGACGTGTCGGCGGGCACACGGCGGCACCTCGTACCACCCCGGATCGAGCGTCCGGTCGAGCGGTCGCTCCACGCGGCCGGGGGCCGTCGTCCCGCAGTCGCGACACCGGTAGCCTTGCTCGCGGCCAGCGCTCTCCATCGACCGGCCGCAGTCGGGGCAGGTCGGAACGACCCGTTCGGTCCGCACCAGTTCTCTGAGGACGAACTTCTCCAGCTTGAGCGTCCCGTTGCCAACCTCGCCACAGACCGTCACGCGGTCGCCGGGGCGGAGACGCCGCACCCGGTCCCGGAACCGTTTGGTCGGCTCGAACGCCACACACGGGAGGGTCGCGTCGCCGTCGCGGATCGACAGGTGGACGTGCCCGCCCGCCCGCGTCTCCGGCGCGTCGTCGACGACGCCGTCGACCCGGTACGCGCGGCCGTCCTCGACGGACGCTGCGGTCCCCGGGCGGAGGTGGGCGTCCGTTCCCTGGTTGGTGCGGTACGTGACCGCCCGTGCGACGGGTTCGCTCTCGATATTCGCCGCTACCGCGCGGACCGTCGCGGGGTCGTCGCCGCGGATCCCGTAGAGGATCGGTCCCGGTGCCGCCGGCACGCAGACGAGTTCGTCCTCGACCCGGTCCACCGTGTCCCAGGCGTCGGGGTAGGCCGCCTCGGCCGCCGCGAACGCACTCTCGCGGTCCACGTCGCGGGGCGTCCCGCACCGTTCTAGGTCCCGGTAGGCGATCCGTTCGTAGGTCCAGTCGTCGAAGGCGCGGTCGGCGCCGACGGCCGCGAGGGCGCCGATCCGGCCCCGGCCGCCGTGGTGGCGGTAACCCAGCCGATCCAGGAGGGCGCGCGTCTCGTCGACCCCGAGTTTCTCGTGGAGCGCCCGGCGGGCGAAGTCGGCGACGGCGTCCGGCACCGACGCGTCCGCGACGACGACACCCGGGTCCGTCCGCGGGTCGTCGGTTTCGGCCAGCCGGTCGACGGCCGCGACGGCGAGGGCGAACGCCCGGTCCGGGTCGAGGTCCGTCTCGATGCAGAGGGCGGCGTTGCCCCGCGTCTTGTACTCGACGGCGGGGTTGAGACGGATCAGGAGGCGGCGCTCGACGGTCCCGCCGGCCGCCTCGATGGCGTCGGCCACGCGGGCCGCCACGTACGTCGTACACATCCCGTGCTCGCGGGAGTCGGTGTCGTCGAGGCCGACGAGGGTCACAGGGGGTGTAGGCGGACGGCCGGTGATAAGCGCTGTCGTCGCCCCCGTCTCGCGGTGGGGTCGCGCCGGCGTGGGTCGTCTCCGCCAATCGACGGACGTGATACGGATGCCCGACACAACTTATATATGTGACGGAGCGCTTACCTCCCGCTATGTCACGGTCAGCACTGGTCGGAAACGTCACTGCGATGCTGCAGGACGCGGGCTTCGTGGTGAGCGACCGGTGTTCGATCCGCCCCAAGAGCTTCGACCTGGCGGCCCGGCGCGGCGACGACCTGCTGTTGGTGAAGATTCTCGCCAACGTCGATAGCCTCGACGCCGAAACCGGGACCGAGATGCGCCGCCTCGGCTCCTACCTCTCGGCGACGCCGCTGGTCATCGGCCTGCGCACCCGCGACGAGGACCTGAAACCAGAGGTGGTCTACTTCCGCCACGGCGTGCCCGCGATCAACCCCGACACCGCCTTCGACCTGTTCGTCGAGAACGTCCCGCCGCTCATCTACGCGGCGCCCGGCGGCCTCTACGTCAACATCGACGGCGACTTGCTCGCGGACGAACGCGAGGAGCGCGGCTGGAGCCTCGGTCGGCTGGCGACCGAACTCGGCGTCTCCCGGCGCACCGTCTCGAAGTACGAGGACGGCATGAACGCCAGCATCGAGGTGGCGATCAAGCTCGAGGAGCTGTTCGACCAGCCCTTCAGCGACCCCGTGAACGTGCTGGAGGGCGCCGATGCGGTGCGGGACGCGGAGCCGACGCCCCAGGACCCCGCCCTCGACCCCGAGGAGGATCACGTCCTCGCCGTCCTCGCCCGCGTCGGCTTCACCGTCCACCCGACGAACCGCGCGCCCTTCACCGCCGTCAGCGAGGACGGCGACCACGAGATCGAGAACCTGCTCACCGGCCACTCGGCCTTCACCCGGAGCGCGGAGAAACGCGCCCGGATCATGTCCTCGCTCGGCGAAGTCACCCGCACGCGGTCGGTCTATGTCACCGAAGAACGCGAGAAGCGGGACGCCATCGAGGGGACGGCGCTCGTGAGCCAGGAGGAACTCGCGGCGCTCCGGGACGCCGACGACCTGCGCGACCTGATCCTCGAACGCGCACGGGCGCCCGCCGAGAGCTAACCGAAGACGAAAGATTTTGCGCGCCCGCGCCGACACCCCGTCCATGACGGACGGCTACAGCATCGTCCACCCCGCCGACGTACCGGCCGAACAGTTCAACACGTGTGAGACGACGGTCCGGAAGCTGACGGCGCCGCTCGGGGCGACCGAACTCCGGGTGAATCAGGTCGTCGTCGAGCCGGGGGAGGTGACGACGCCCCACACCCACGAGGGACAGGAGGAGGTGTTCGTCTCGATGGACGGCGGACAGATATCGCTCGCCGGCGAGGTACACGACGTGCCCGCCGGCGGCGTCGTCCGCGTCGCCCCGGAGACGGTTCGGAACCTCTGTAATCACACCGACGAGACCCACGTCTGGCTGGCGTTCGGCGCGCCGCCGGTCGGCACCGTCGAGAACTTCGGATCGTACGTCGTCGAGGAGTCTTAAGCGCCGTACGTCTGCTCCAGATACGCGACGATGTCGTCGCTCTCGGACATCCCCTCGACGTCGTGGTCCGGATCGACGAGGACGGGGACGCCCGTCTGCCCGCTCACTTCCTCCACTTCCGTTCGCTCGGGGTGCGAGCGCGGCACCTCGTGGGAGACGTACTCCAGCCCGAGTTCGTCGAGTTTGGTCTTTACCTTCGCGCAGTAGGGACAGCCGGGGAGTTCGTAGAGTTCCAGGTTCGGCATCGAGTGGGCGTACAGGCTCCGCGAACTTGAGGCCGACGGACGTGTGCGCTGCGGGCGCGAGGCCGGTGGACGCCCAGGGCCTACGCCAGCGTGTTCGTCCGCACCACGTAGTACATGACGAACGCGCCCGCGAGCACCCAGTGGCCGGGGCGCACGTCGCCCCACTCGCCGCGCGCCGCCTTCACGATGGGGTAGGTGACGATGCCCGCCGCGATGCCCGTCGCGATGGAGTAGGTCAGCGGCATCACGAGGATGGTCATGCCCGCCGGAATCGCATAAGAGAGGTCGTCCCACGCGATGTCGACGACGTTGCCGAGCATCACGACGCCGATGACGACGAGGGCGATGTGGGAGGCGTAGAGGGGGATGGCGGCGGCGAGGGGGACGACGGCCAGCGACGCGAGAAAGAGCAGGGCGACGACGAGGGCGGTCATCCCCGTCCGGCCGCCCTCCTCGACGCCGGAGGCCGACTCGATGTAGGTCGTGACGGTGGAGGTGCCGAGCATCCCGCCGACCGTCGTCCCGACGGCGTCGGCCATCAGCGGCTTGTCGATGTCCGGGAGGTTCCCCTTCTCGTCGAGAAAGCCCGCAATCTGGGCGACGCCGGTGAGCGTCCCCGCGGTGTCGAAGAAGTCGACGAAAAAGAAGGTGAACACGACCAGCGCGAAGGTGAACGCCTCGATGTCGGCGAGGCCGACGACGAACGCCCCTGCGAGGGGCGTGATGTCGTAGGTGGCGCCGGGGGCGCCGGCGACGAGGCGACCGGCCGCGTCGCCGCCCACGAGGCCCGCGTTGGCGACGATCCAGCCGAGCGCCGTCGTCCCGACGATGCCGAGGATGATCGATCCGCGAATCCCGCGGGCGTAGAGCGCGAACGTAAAGAGGAGGCCGACGACGGAGACGATGGCGACCGGATCGGACGCGACGGCGCCGAGCGTGATCAGCGTCGCCGGGTCGTCGACGACGATGCCCATGGCCTGTAAGCCGATGATGGCGAGAAAGAGTCCGATCCCGGTACCGACGGCGAACTTGACGGGCTCCGGAAACGCTCGGATGATGTACTCGCGGGCGCCGATGGCGGTGAGGACGATGAAGACGATGCCCTCGACGACGACGGCGGCGAGCGCCGTCTGCCAGGGGATGCCGAGCGCCCCGACGACGGTGAAGGCGAAGAAGGCGTTCAGGCCGAGGCCGGGCGCCTGTCCGAACGGGCGGTTGGCGTACAGCGCCATGATCAGCGTCGCCGTCGCCGCCGCGACGATGGTGACGACGGCGAGCATCGACTGTACCTCGCCGGGACCGTATCCCGCCACGACGATGCCTGGTTTCTCGCCCGGAATCCCGACGAGAATGCTCGGGTTCACGACGACGATGTACGACATCGTCAGGAACGTCGTGAGTCCCGCGAGCACCTCCGTCCGGAGCGTCGTCCCGTGCTCCTCGAAGCCGAAGTAGTTCGCCAGCGAGTCACTCAACGCCATATACGCTGCATATCAGCAATCCGGCACTTAACGGTTGGCATGCGATTCGGCGGCCGCATCTCGACGTTCCGATTCGAGGCGGGATCTTTCGGTGGCCCCGCCTACGCCTCCTCGTCGACGCCGTCCGCGAACTCCCGGCGCGTGTGCGGAAGTTTTCCGCCCGCCGCGAGCAGTTCACGTTCGCGCTCGTTGGCGTCGAGGTGAGCCGTCGCCTCCCAGTCGTCGTTCACGCGGATAGTGAGCGTCTCCTGCCCGCTCTCGACCGCTTCGACCGCGTCGTCGACGAGTTCGACGTCGTCGCCCTGCTCGATGCGGTCGTACGTCTCCGCGTCGATGCTCAGCGGCAGGAGGCCGAAGTTGATCAGGTTGGACTTGTGGATGCGGGCGAACGACTGCGCGAGGACGCCGTGGATGCCGAGGTACATCGGACAGAGCGCGGCGTGTTCCCGTGAGGAGCCCTGGCCGTAGTTCTCGCCGGCGACGAGGAAGCCGCCGTCGGCCTCGGCGGCCCGCCCCGCGAACGTCTCGTCGACCCGCTTGAGCGTGAACTCGGAGAGCTTGGGCACGTTCGAGCGGTAGACCGACACCTCCTGGGTCGCCGGGATGATGTGGTCGGTCGTGATGTTGTCGGGCATCTTCAGGAGCGCCGGTCCCGTCAGCTCACTGCCGAGCGGTTCTTTCAGGGGCACTTCGTCGATGTTCGGTCCCTTGACGAGGCCGTCGTCGACGGCCTGGTCCGGCATGATGATGTCCGACTCGCTGGCGCCGATGTAGCGTTCGGGGTACTCGAAGCCGGGCGCCTCCAGGTCGTCGAGTTCGTCGGCCAGGTCACGCGGATCGGTGATCTCGCCGGTCAGCGCCGTCGCCGCGGCGACTTCGGGCGAGCAGAGATAGACCGCGTCGTCTTCCATCCCGGAGCGTCCCTCGAAGTTGCGGTTGAAGGTGCGGACGCTCACGGAGTCGGAGGCGGGGACGTGGCCGGCGCCGATGCAGGCGCCACACGTCGCCTCGGAGATGTTGACGCCGGCGGCCATCAGTTCCGCGGTGAGACCGTTCCGCGCCGCCATCTCGGCGGCCTGTTTCGATCCCGGTGCGACGATCATCTCGGTTCGCTTCGCCACCTCGCGGTCGCGGAGCATCTTCGCCACGGGGAGGATGTCCTCGTAGGCGCCGTTGGTACAGGAGCCGACGAGCACCTGATCGGTCTCGGTGCCCGCCACTTCCCGGACCGGCACCACGTTGTCCGGCATCGACGGACACGCGATCAGGGGTTCGATGTCGGAGAGGTCGACGACGATTTCGTCGTCGTACTCCGCGTCGGGGTCGGGCGAGAGTTCGACGAAGTCCTCCGGCCGGCCGAGGCGCTCGAAGAACTCCTTCGTGCGCTCGTCGGTCGGGAAGATGGAGGTGGTGGCGCCGAGTTCCGTCCCCATGTTCGTGATGACGGTGCGCTCGTGGGCCGAGAGCGTCTCGACGCCGGGGCCGGTGTACTCGAACACCTTGCCGACGCCCTCCTTGACCGAGAACCGCCGGAGGAGTTCGAGGATGACGTCTTTCGCGGTGGACCACTCGGGGAGTGCCCCTTCGAGGCGGACGTTGACGATTTCGGGCACGTCGAGGTAGTAGGGCGCGCCGCCCATCGCGGTGGCCACGTCGAGGCCGCCGGTGCCGATGCCGAGACAGCCGAGGCCACCCGCCGTCGGGGTGTGCGAATCCGCACCGATGAGGGTCTTGCCCGGCGCCGTGAAGTTCTCCTTGTGGACCTGGTGGAGGATGCCGGTGCCCGGCCGCGCGAAGTAGGCGCCGTAGGTGCCCGCGGCCGACCGGAGGAAGCGGTGGTCGTCGGACACCTTGAAGTCCGGCTGGTAGGTCTGGTGGTCGCAGTGCTGGCCGGCCACCTCGACCTGTACCTCGTCGAGGCCGAGCGCCTCGAACTGGAGCCACGCCATCGTTCCCGTCAGGTCGTGGGCGATGGTCTGATCGACCGCGATGCCGACCTCCTCGCCCGTCGCTATCTCGCCGTCGACGAGGTGATCCTCCAGAATCTTCTCCGTGAGTGTCTGTCCCATAACTACCGGGGCTTGCGCGGTGGTTCACATAACGGTTTCCCACGCCGTCGAGCGCCGAATTCGTACTGTCGGCTGTAACCGTTTCAAGATATTCGCCATCTCGGGATGGCAAATATCTCGATCGACTTACAGCCGGCAGTATCAGCCCCGCAGCACCTCGACCGGGTTCGCCGTCGACGCCTTCCACGCGGGGTAGAGGCCGCTGACCGTGCTCGCGATCACCGCGAACCCGAAGCCGAGCGCGAGGAACTCCAGGTTGCGCGGCTGGAAGACAAGCCCCGGCTGGCCGTTGAGCTGTCCGTTGACGGTGTAGCCGATCAGTATCGAGAGGACGACGCCGACGGCGCCGCCGACGACGCCGAGGAGCGCAGCTTCCGCGACGATCATCCGCATCACCTCCCGTCGTCGGATGCCCACGGCCCGGAAGACTCCGATTTCGGCGCGGCGCTCGACCACGCTCATCAGCATGACGTTCAGGATGCTGACGCCGGCGACGACCAGCGAGATGGAGCCGACGCCGAGGAGCGCGGCGTTCAGCGTGGCGAAGAAGCCGCTGACGGTCTCCTGGATGTCGGCGGGGGTGAACGTCCCCACCACCTCCTCGCGCTGGTTCAGTTCCGCCGGTATCTCCGCGGCCAGGCGCTGGGCGTCCTCGCCGTCCGCCGCGACGACGGTCACCTGGTCGTAGCCGTCCCCGTCGACGTCGTCGAGGGGGACGACGACCGAGACGCCCTGCCCGAAGCCGCCGGGTTCGTCGAGGATGGCGATGATGCGATACGAGCGGCCGCCGATGGAGACGGTCTGCCCGAGTTCCACCCCGAGCTCGGCGGCGAGTTCGGCGTTGAGCAAGGCGCCGCTCCGCATCGGCGACGGGATGGTGCCCTCCGCGGCGTCGTAGAGCGCCGCGGGCCGGGACATCGCCTGCACGTTCACCTGCCGGCGTTCGGACCGGGAGGCCACCGTCAGCGTCTCCGTGCGCCGCGGGACGACCACGGCACCGGTCGCCACCCGCTCTATCGAGTCGACCTGCGCGTCGGTGACGACGCCCGCCTCGTTCTCCTCGCCGGGAAACACCGTCACCGTGTTCGACAGCCCGCCGAGTTCCTGGGTGGCGCCGTACTGGAGCGCCGTTCCCGTGATGCCGATGGCCGCGATAGCGACGACGCCGATGACGATGCCGAGGGTCGCCAGCCCGGTTCGGAGCCGGTTGCGCTGGAGGTTGAGCCACGCCATCCGAAGCGCCGGCGCGTCGAGCGGTCCCCTCACTGGATCACCCCGTCGACGAGTTCGACCGTCCGGTCGGTGAACTCGGTCACCAGTTCGTCGTGGGTGACCGCCACCACGCCCACCTCCGCCTCCGTGCTGATGCGCTCGAACTCCTCCAAAATGTTGCGTCCAGTGTCCCGGTCCAGGTTCCCGGTCGGTTCGTCCGCGAGCAGGAGCCGCGGCTCGTTCACCAGCGCGCGGGCGATGGCGACGCGCTGACGCTGGCCGCCCGAGAGCTGGTCCGGCCGGTGGTCGAGTCGGTCGTCGAGGCCCATCCGTTCCAGCAGCGCCCGCGCCCGTGGCGTCTGATCCCCCTGCACGAACATCGTGGGCACGAGGACGTTCTCGACGGCGGTCAGCATGGGGACGAGGTGGAACGACTGGAAGACGAAGCCGATGGTCCGACGGCGGGCCATCGTCCGCGCCTCGTCGTCGTAGTCGGTCACGTCGTCGCCGTCGAGACGCACCGTCCCCGAGGTGGGCACGTCGAGGAGACCCAGCACGTTCAACAGCGTGCTCTTGCCGGAGCCGCTGGGGCCGATGACGGCGACCATCTCGCCGGGTTCGACCGCGAAGTCGACGTCGGCGAGGGCGGCGATGGTCTCGCCGCCGCTCCGGTACTCCTTGGTCACGTCGTCGAGTTCGGCGACGGGGTGACGGGTGGTCGCCGGGTCGGCGTCGGCCGCGGCGCCGGAATCGCGTCCCGTCATCATTCGTCGGTACCGCGGCGTTGCCACCAGTAGAACGCGCCGCCGCCCACGGCAACGACGAGGGCGAGGCGGAGGAGGAGGCCGACCACGTCGATGCGGCCGAGACCGAGGAAGCCGCCCCCACCGGGGGGACCGTCCGGCTCCGGGCCGCCCTGCGACGCCCCGACGGCACCGTCGGTTATCGTCACGTCGACGACCCGGGTGTACCCCTCGCCGTCGGCGATGTAGCTGATCCGGATGGGCACCGTGTCGGTCCGGTTGCCCGCCAGTCGCGCCGTCAACTCGAACGACGTGAACTCGCCCGCCGGCACGTTGCCGACGAAGTAGTTTTTCGCCGGCGACACCGGCGTCACGCGCTCGGTGCCGACGACGCTCACGACGGCACCGGTCACGGCCGTCTCGCCGGTGTTCGAGGCGCTGCCGGCGAGTCTGATCGCCCCGCCGGCCGGAATCACTTCGATCCCCGTCAGCGAGATGTTGCCGTCGGTCGTCGGCGCGAAGTCGACGGTCGTCGTCGTCTCGTAGCGCTCGCCGGCGGCCTCGTAGCTCGCGATCAGGGTCACGTCGCCGGCCGGCAGACTCGACTCGCCGATGGACAGTTCGCGGGTCGACTCCGTCCCCACGTCCGCGACGAGTTTTCGCGCGACCGTCTCGCCGTCCGCGTCGGCGCGGAGGCGCACCCCTTCCAGGGGGACGTTCCCGAAGTTGGTGAGTTCGGCGTCGATGCGGGCGGTGCCGTTTTCCCGGACCACCTCCGCGTCGAGTTCGGCGTCCACGTCGGGCGGGTCGACGTCGAACGTGCGCGATTCGACGACCGTCCGCCGGTCGCCGTCGGCGTCGCGGTACGACAGCGACGCGGTGAGCGGCTGGGCGCCGGGACCGTCGAAGGTCACGTCGAACTCGACGCGGCGCTCGCGGCCGCTTCCCAGCGACGCGTTCACGCGGCTGGCGTCGTCGACGGTGGCGTTCGGTCCCGACAGCGTGAGTCGGAGGTTGGAGACGTTGGATGGGGCGCCGTTGGCGACGGTGACGTTCACCTGCCCCTCGGTCGAGGGGTCGTTCGGCGTCTCCAGGGAGAGCTGGACGTCGCTGTCGCGTTCGTTGACCGACACTGACACGGGATACTGGACGTTGAAGATGCCGCCGCCGATGCCCTGCCCGTAGACGTGGAGGGTGAGATCCTTCCGCCCCGGCGTCTCGAAGTCCGTGGTGAGCGGGAGTTCGACCGTGCCGCCGGAACCGAGCGTCCCGAGATCCCTGGCGGTCGCGAGGGTTCGACTCCCGGCGCGGAGCGACACCTGGTTGATCCGTGCCGCGTCGCTGCTGCTCTCGAAGTTCCGTATCGTCGCGGTGACGGTCACGTCCTCGCCGACGCGGGGCGTCGACGGGTCGACGGCGACCGACTGGACGACGACCTGACTCTCCGCCGACGCGACGCCGGCGCCGAGCGGCACCGCACTCGTCGCCAGGACGACGGCGACGGCGAGGACGACGAGCGCCCGATCAGACATGCCGAGACCACCGCGGACGGACGGGGTGCCGGACGACGGGGACGGTTCTGTTGCTGCGAGGCGCGAACGCGGGATCCATTACCGATCCATCGACTCCAGCCGAACTTACGTTATCGGATTGGAACAATCTCGATTTTGGTCACGCGAACGGTCACTCGTCGTCCGTCGCCGACTCCCCGTCCCCGTCGTCGGTTCGGATCGACTCCCGCCAGTCGAGGTCGGTGACGCGCTTGAGGTCGTCCATCGTGAGTTGTGTCGACTCTTCGACCCCTCGTCCGGTGGCGACGCCGCTCGTGAGGATGCTCCGGACCCCCTCCTCGACGGTCATGTCGATGTCGTAGACGTCCTTCTCGGGGACGTAGGTGAGGAGGCCACCGGTGACCGGGTTCGGCGCCAGCGGGAGAAACATCGACACCATGTCGTCGTGGCCGGTCGACGTTTCGATGGTCTCCGGCGACTCGCTCGTCACGAATCCCAGGACGTAGACGTCCTCCTCGAAACACTGGACGAGTTTGATGTCCTGAAAGTTCTCGCCGCCCTCGTCGAGCATCACGTCGCCCATCCGTCGGAAGCTCTTGTACACCGTCCCGACGCCCGGAATCGACGTGATGGCGAAATCGAAGACGTCGATGAGGCGCTCGCCGTAGCGGTTGCGCCCGACCGTCCCGATGGTCGTGACGAGCAAGAAGAGGACGATCAGCGCGACGAATTCGGTGAAGAAGTCGACGACGTACGGGTAGACTCCCACCTCGATCAGGAGGCTGACGAAGCGGACGCGCTCGAACTGTTCGATGATCCCGAACCACCGCAACAGGGCGATGAAGGGGTCGAGCGCGCCGGAGATGAAATCGAGGACGACGGTGAGAATGTACAGCGTCACGATCACCGGAATCGTGATGGCGATGCCCGTCAGCAACGTCTGTTGGGTGCGGTCGTAGATCGACCCACCCGTCTCGCGGGCGGTGGAGGCCAGCCGGCGTGATCGGTCGCGGGGGTCCGGGCCGGACATACCCTCCCTTGAGCGCCGGGGTCACAAAAATTGTCAGTCGAGCGTCGTTCTTGCCTACAACAGGCCTTCCTCGCGTGCGAGCAACACGCCCTCGATGGTGGCGTCGTTGGTCGGCGGGGCGCGGGCCACGTCGAGGGCGTCGGCGACGGGGACGGTTCGAACGGTGAGAAACTCGTTGCCGTCGAGGTCGCGGGCGGCGGGGGTCAGGCCCTCGGCGAAGACGATGCCGCGGCGGTGCCGCAGGACGCCGGTGCAGGTCCAGAAGTCGTCGAGCAGCGCCGTCGAGTCCGGAGCGAAGCCCGTCTCCTCCTGCAGTTCTCGCGCCGCGGCCGTCGTGAACGATTCGCCGTCCTCGACGATGCCCGCCGGGAGTTCGAGTTGCGTCTCCCTGATGGTCGGCCGGAACTGCTCGACGAAGAGGAGTCGGTCGTCGACGACGGCGACCACCACCGCCGCCGGCGGGAGCTCCGCCCAGTAGTAGCGCTTCGTCGACCCGTCGGGCTGTTCGACCAGATCGTACCCCCCGGTGTACCAGCCGGTTTCGTACTCCGTCACCGACTCGATTACCGGCCAGTCGTGATCGGTCATCCGCGACTCACCGCCACCAGATACCGGTCGTCGCCGTCCTCGACGAGGACGCCCCCGTCGCGTCGGGCGTCGGGATTCCGGGCCACCAGTCCGTCCCGCTCGTCGAACGGCGAGTGGGCGAACGACTCCTTCAGGCCGAACGGGCCGCGGCGATAGGGGTCGGAGCGCCCCGACGCCGACTCGATGGCGCTCGTGAGGTAGGGGTAGCGACGCTCCGAGAGGCCGGTGACGTTCACCGCCTCCCCGTCGGCGTCGGTGGGCGTCGCCGTCAGGTAGTACGGCTCGCCGGCGCCCAGGAAGGAGGGGAGGGCGCCGAGGGCGAGGAGGGCGAGACAGACGAGGGCGAAGCCGATGATCGCACGGCGGGTGATCGGTCGCACGGCGGCCGTTGGCGCGCGGCGGGCAAACGCCTTTCGGCGCCTACAGCGCGTCGCGGTAGAGCCGCCCGAACGCCGACCGCCGACACGTCGCGGCCGCCGCGTCGCGTTCGTTCTGGTAGGTGGCTGCCACCGCCGCATCCGCGAAGGGCGCGACGTGCCAGACGACGTTGTCCACGTCCTCGCTGCCGAGCAGCGTCACCTCGACCGCGGCGTCGGCACGCCAGTCCGCGAACGACTCGAAGTCCCCGACGTGGACGACCAGCAACGAGGCAAAGAGCGCGTCCCGCGCCGTCTCCACCACGTCGCTCGTCACACGCTCCCGGTACTCCTCGCTGTCGAAGTCCATCGCCGTCGCCGTCTCGCGGACGACCGTCTGTGCCGCCGGGCCGACCGACTCGTAGGCCTCGCGGGCGTCTTCGAGCGTCTCGGGGGCGAACACACCTTCGGTCTCCATACGTCCCCGTCCGCCGGCGACGGCTTACGACTTGTTATCGTCGTCCGCGGCGTCGCCGTCCTCGTCGTCCAGCATCGCCCGCGTCAGCTCGCGGGCCTCCGCGAGGACGCGCTGGGTGTCGGCGTCGGCGTCGGCGTCGCCGGCGTCGAACGCGGCGCCGGTCGGGGGGTGCCCGTGGTCGTGGTCGTGCCCGTCGCCCTCGGGCACCGTATCCTCGAACACCTCGTCGTACTCGACCGTCTCGGCGTACTCGACGACGACCGGCGCGAGTTCGGCGACGCCCTCCGACTCCCACCCCGGGGCGTGTTCGTCCAGCCACGCCTCGTGGGCGTCGCCGTGGAGCATGGCGGTAAAGGCGAGGTGGTTCGCGAGATGCTCGGCGTCGCGCTGGGGCGTCGCACAGACCGGGCAGGCGTGTCCCATGCCCGGAAAACGGGGCCTGAGGGGCATTAGGGTTCGGCTTCCCCGGCGTCCGACCCCCGCCACGCCGCCACGTCGAGCACCATCACGAGGGCGTCCTCGCCGTCCCGGTAGTATCGCGAGACGCGTCTGGCGACGTCGAAGCCGACGTCGCGATACAGCGTCCGGGCGGGGTCGTTGCTCTCGCGCACCTCCAGTTTCACCACCTCGGCGCCGTCGACGGCGAGGGCGGCGAGCGACTGGACGAGCAGCGAGCGACCGATGCCGCACCGGCGGGCCGCGTCGGCGACGGCGAGGTCCTTCACGTGCCCGATGTCGCGGCCGAAGTTGGGCGTCACGTCGCCGACGACGTAGCCGACCACGGTGTCGGTGCGTGGTCGATGTCCCACCTCGCGGTCTTTTACGGCCACCAGGAAGCCGGACTCGCCGAGAAAGCGCTCGAAGGCGGTGTAGGGCCACGGCTGATCGAAGGCAGCGCGTTCGATGGCCACGACCGACTCCAGGTCCGACCGCTCGGCGTCGCGGATGGTCACGTCGGCGGATTCGGGGGGAGTGGCCACACGCTCGGGTACGGACGACGGGAGCAAAAGCCCTCGGGCATCACGTCGCCGCGGTCTTCCGACCCTCTGCAGTCTCCGGATTCGGGCAGTCGGGCGCCTCCGCCGCGTCGAGTCGCATCGAGAACGCCGTGCCGTCGGGTCCGGTCTCGTCGAGTTCGAGACGGCCACCGTACAGTTCGACGAGGTGCTGACTCAAAAAGAGGCCGTAGCCGTGGTCACCGGCTTCCGGCGGGTCGAACAGCGTCTCGCGCGCGTCGTCGGGGATGCCCGGGCCGTCGTCGCGGACGCTGACTGTGACGCTGTCGCCCTGGGAGCGGACGGTGATCCGGACGCTCGGATCGGCGCAGTGCTCGACGGCGTTCTCGACGAGGTTGACGAACACCCGGTCGAGCAGGTCGCCGGCCGCGGCGTACACCGGACCGGGCGCGTCGACGACGACGTCCGTGCCGTCGCCGGTCGTCCGCACCCGATCGGCCGTCGTCTCGGCGACGGCGGTTACGTCGGTTGGGCGGATGTGGAGGTTCTCGGTGTCGTCGGTCATGATCGACCGGATCGACGCGATGAACGTGCCAACCTCGGCGCTCGACTGTTCGATTACCTCGACCCACTCGCGGGCGTCGTCGTCGTCCAGACGGGCCGCCACCAGATCCGCGTAACCGTTGATCTTGTTCACCTCGTTCAACACCTCGTGGCGCAGATACTGGTTCAGATACTCGAGTCGCCGCTGTTCGCGCCGACGGCGACGAGCCTCGACCCGGGCGCGCTCCTGGGCCCGCCCGTAGTGAACCGACCGCGCCTCGACGATGCCAGTCACCGCGCCCATCGACGCCCCGAATCCCGCCGACATCAACAGCATGAGCAGATGTTCGCCGCGGTCGTACTGCGGGTCGAGGACGAACAGCGCCGTCGTCACCGCCACCAGAAACAACACCGAGACGCCGACGGTCCACACTACGACCCGGTAGTGAAGCGATCGATCCACGTCCGACTCGGACATCCAGACGGTCGCGGCGAACGTGACCATCAGCGGTATCCCGAGCAGGATCACCTCGAGGTAGCCGTCGAGCTCCGCGTCCGCGATCTCCCGGGCGTCGTTGTACAGGTAGAAGAAGACGATGTAGGCGCTCGTGAACGCCGTCCACAGCACCCACATGCCGACGCGTCCGGGATCGCGCCGGAGCCACTTGGCGGCGATGCTCATCGTGACGAGACCCATACGACACACGACAATGAACACTCGTATGAGTGCTATATAGTGCTCTTGTGGTGGTCTCTCGGCTGATAATCGGCACCGGAGTATTTTACGTTAGTTCGACAAGAATCGATCGATGCTCGGGGACTCGCCGACCGAGGCGGATGGAATCGATGCCCCCAGTCGGGGGGGAAACCCGCTCCGAATGATCGGTATCGGCGTCCTGAGTTGCCTGTTGTTTGCCGCCGGACTGCTGGTCACGGAGGCGCCGGGAGAGATCGCCACGGACGTGGATCTGAAGCCGTTCTTCTTGGTCTATCTCCTCGTCGCAGTCTGTCGGTTCGGATTCCCCACGCTCTCGGCCGGGCTCGGTGCGGCGGTCGGCGAGGGCATCCTCGACGTCTTCGAGGGGTACGAACTGGACGATCCGATCGGATTCATCGGCTACGTTGTCGGCTTCACCGTGTTCGGCTGGTACCTCCACCGGGTCGCCGGGGACCCGTCCGACAGGCGCGCACAGGTGGTGGCCGCCGTCCTCGGCGCGTTCGCCCAAGCCTTCGCCGAGGGGCTAGCGTTCCTGGCGATCGACGCCGACGCCGGCGTGGTGGCGGCCGCCGTCAGCGTCGGCGGCAACACGGTCACACACGGCGTCGTGCTCGGGGCGGTTCCGCTCGTCCTGCTCTACCCGACGGTCGCGGGCTACGTCGGGACGGAAGCGAACGATCGGACGACCGCGGACTGAGGGTGGCACCCTCCGGATGCAGTCCATCGCTCGCCATTCGGAGCCGCGAATCCGCCGGGTGCGGTGGAGCCGATGGATTCAGTCGTCGGCGGGCGTCGCGCCGTCGGCGTCCTCTTGGTACTGCTGTTTCGTGAGGGTGAGCTTGCCGCCGGCCGCGAGGATTTCGCGCTCGCGCTCGGAGGCGTCGAACTGCGCGGTCGCCTCCCAGTCGTCGTTGACGCGGATGGTGAACTCCTCCGCGCCGGACTCCACCGCGGCAGCCACGTCGTCGACGACTTCGACGTGGTCGCCCTGGTCGATGCGGTCGTACGTCTCCGCGTCGATGGTCAGCGGCAGGAGGCCGAAGTTGAACAGGTTCGCCTTGTGGATGCGGGCGAACGACTGCGCGAGAACGGCCTCGACGCCGAGATACATCGGACACATCGCCGCGTGCTCGCGGGAGGAGCCCTGGCCGTAGTTCTCGCCGGCGACGAGGACGCCGTGATCCGACGCCTTCGCGCGCTCCGCGAACGTCTCGTCGACGCGGGAGAGCGTGAACTCGGACAGCCGCTCGATGTTCGAACGGAACTTGAGGATGTCCGAGGTGGCGGGGATGATGTGGTCGGTAGTGATGTTGTCCTCCATCTTGAGGAGGGTCTCACCGCCGATGTCGGCCCCGAGCGGGTCCTTCAGCGGCACGTCGCCGATGTTCGGCCCCTTGATCAGGTCGTCGTCGACGGCCTCGTCGGGCTCGATGATGTCGGCTTTCGAGCCGTCGTACTTCTCGGGGAGTTCGACGCCCGGCGACTCCAGGTCGCCGAGTTCCTCGGCCAGGTCGCGCGGGTCGACGATTTCGCCTTTGAGCGCGGCCGCGGCGGCCACCTGCGGCGAGCAGAGGAACACCGAGTCGTTCTCGATGCCGGACCGCCCCTCGAAGTTGCGGTTGAAGGTCCGCATGGAGACGGAGTCGGAGGCTGGGACGTGGCCGATGCCGATGCAGGGGCCACACGTCGATTCGGAGACGTTGACGCCGGCCGCCATCATCTCCGCGGTCCAGCCCTGACGGGCGAGGAGTTCGCCGGCCTGCTTCGAGCCGGGGGCGACGATCATCTCGAGGTCCTTCTGGATCTCGCGGCCCTCGAGCATCTTCGCGGCGGGCAGGATGTCCGCGTAGCCGCCGTTGGTACAGGAGCCGACGATGACCTGTTCGACGTCGGTGCCGGCGACCTCGCGGACGGGCACGACGTTGTCCGGCATCGACGGCGTGGAGACGAGCGGCTCCAGCTCCGAGAGGTCGACGACGATTTCGTCGGCGTACTCCGCGTCTTCGTCGGGTGAGAGTTCGACGTACTCGTCGCCACGACCCTGCCGGTCGAGGTAGTTTTTGGTGCGCTCGTCGGTCGGGAAGATGGAGGTGGTCGCACCGAGTTCCGTCCCCATGTTCGTGACGGTGGTCCGTTCGGGCACCGAGAGGCTCTCGACGCCGGGGCCGGAGTACTCGAACACCTTGCCGACGCCGCCCTTGACCGAGAGGCGCCGCAGCATCTCGAGGATGAGGTCCTTCGCGGTCGCCCAGTCGGGGAGTTCGCCCTCCAGTCGGACGTTCACGACTTCGGGCATCTCGACGAAGTAGGGGCCGCCGCCCATGGCGACGGCCACGTCGAGGCCGCCCGCGCCGATGGCGAGTTCGCCCAGGCCGCCGGGCGTCGGCGTGTGGGAGTCGGAGCCGAGCATCGTCTTCCCGGGCGCCGCGAAGTTCTCCTTGTGGACGTTGTGGCAGATGCCGTTGCCCGGGCGGGAGAAGTACGCGCCGTACGTGCCCGCGGCGGAGCGGAGGAAGCGGTGGTCGTCGGTGTTCTTGAAGTCGAACTGGTACGTCTGGTGGTCACAGTACTGCGCGGCGAGTTCCGTCTGCACTTCGTCGAGTTCGAGCGCCTCGAACTGCAGCCAGACCATCGTGCCGGTCGTGTCCTGTGTCAGCACCTGATCGATCTCGATCCCGATCTCCTCGCCGGGTTCCAGATCTCCCTCGACGAGGTGGTCGTCGAGAATTTTTTCCGTGAGCGTCTGTCCCATAACGTCCGGCCATCGACCGCCGATGGATATAAAACCCGCGTTGACGCTCTCTAACACTCTCCACGGGCGGCTCTATCACGAATTTTCGCCGCGTTTGCGCCCGCTCGGCGGATCGTCTATCGACCCGACCGCCACGGTTTTGTCCTCACTCGGCGACCCCCCGGTATGTTCCGTGCCGGTTCGTTCGTCGCCGACCACGTCACGCCCGTCGCGCCCGAACAGGTCCAGCCGAACGGCGTCGACCTGACCGTAGAGGCGGTCCTCGAACCGACCGAGCGCGGCCGGATCGGCCGCGACGGCAAACACGTCGCGGCCCGCGAGCCGATCGACCCCGACGCCGACGCGTACGTCCTCTCCCCCGGCGGCTACGTCGCCCGCTACGGCGAGACGATCCGGATTCCCGAGGGCCACGTCGGCTTCGTCTACCCGCGCTCGTCGCTCATGCGCAACGCCTGCATGCTCCATACGGCCGTCTGGGACGCCGGCTACGAGGGCCGCGGCGAGGGACTGCTGGCCGTCCACCGGCCCGTGGAAATCGAACCCGACGCTCGGATCGCGCAGTTGGTCTTCGCCGAGGCGAACCACGACGGCACCTACGACGGGAGCTATCAGGGCGAGCGATTGGACGGTTAATCGTCGATTAGGGCCACACACGAACCGATTACTGACGACCACGGAGGGGCATTCGTCGACCGTGCCCCCTCGAAACTGGCGACGGCAACCGCCCCGGACGACGCTCGAACGGCTCGTGACGCGGCCGCCGCCACGGGTTCGGGACCGTACGTTCGACGGCGACGGACCCACGACCGCACCGGCGGACGGCCTCGGCCCCCCGTCGCCACGGTCGGACACCGTCGACGTGGCCTGCTGGACGCCCGTCGGCGACGGCCCGGTCGCGCCGTCCGACCTGCGGACGACGCTCCTCGCGGACCCGTCGCTCCCCGGCGCGGCCGACACGCCGGTCGCGCACACGCTCGTCCTCGAAGTCGACGTGCCGACGCGCTCCGTCGTCGTCGACTACCGGGACCTCGATACGGCGGTGCTGCCGGAGCGTGGCGTCCGGGTCCGGACCGACGACGCCGATACCGTCGCCGTCGCCGAGGCGCACGTCACCGACGACGGCCGGTTCCACGTGACGCTCGCCGAGCCCCGGACCAACGGTGCGCTGTTCGTCGAGTACGCCGTGGCCCGGAACCCGTCCGGCGGGAACCACGCCGTCGACGTGGTGGTGGACGGGGTGCGTGAGACGGAGGCGCGGCTGGTGGTGATGGGGTAGTGGCGGTGCACGAAACGGGCCGGGAGGGAGTTGACCCCGATTGCGAGACTCACTACGTTCGTCTCGCGTGGTTCAACTCCTTCCTGCCGGTTCACTCGACGGTTCGCTCCGCTCACCGTCTCGTTGCACGGGCCGGGAGGGAGTTGAACCCCCGACCGTCTGGTCACTTCCGCACCCGCCCGTTCGACCGGGCGACCACGTTAAAAGCCAGACGCTCTGCCTGACTGAGCTACCGGCCCTCACCGAGTCGTATCCGACGCTACGGTATAAACGTTTTCAGCTACCGCCGTCCGCTGAAAGCTCCAGAAACTCGTCCAGCGCCTCCGCCACCAGCCCGTCCGGGTCGCGGTTCTCGACCGACGCCCGGCGCCGGAGTTCGATGTACTGATCCGGCGGCAGGATCACGCCCATGCGACCGAAGGTGAGGTCGCGGTCCGAGAGAGCGTCCTCGACGGACGCGCCGTTGCCCACCTCGCTGGCGAGGCGGCGAATCTCGCGGACGGTGAGGTCGTGTTCGAGCGTCGCCCACGCCAGCGCGTAGCGGTCGTCGCCCGAGACGCGCGCGAGGTGTTTGGCGGCGGTGGGGGCGATGGTGCCGCGGGCGACGTGCCGGCGGATCGCCTGCGGCAGGTCGTGGACCCGCGCCCACTTGCGAATGAAGGCGACCGACACGTCGCCGCCGGCACGCTCCGCGGCCGCCTTGTAGGAGCCGACGCCCCGCACCAGTGCCGCACACGCTGCCGCCCCCCGGAGCATGTAGACGTGGTCCTCCGAGCCGACGGTGTTCTCCGCGAACGAACGCACCGTGTCGGCGGCGAGCTGGACGCTCTCGGGGTCGTCGGGGTCGAAGCCGACGGCGTCGGTCGCCCGCTCGCCCGTCACCGCGGGGTCGGCGCGGACGACGGGCTGGCCGACCGGCGACTCGCGGTCGGCTGGGCGCTCCGGTGCGTCCGGGTCGTCGCTCATCGCCCCATCGTTGGTGCAGGGGATTCAAAAGCTACCGGTGGGCGTGTACGGTTCCCACCGAACTGGTCGTCCCGCCGGCGGTCCGTCGTCCGTCTCGGTCACTTCCGGCCGACGGACACGGTGATCCGCTCGCCGACGGCGAAGTCGTGGCCCGGGCAGACGAGCTTCGCGCCGAAGGCGGCGTCGCGGGCGATAAAGAGCGACACCCCCCTGATCGGTTCCCCGTTCGCCGAAAGCGTCACGTCGTCCCACGTCACGTCGCGCCCGTCGGCGGCGCCGACGCGTGCCCCCACGAGCGAGACGGGACCGTCGGCGCCCGGCAGGACGCCGCCGCCGTCGTAGTGGGGACAGCCGCCGTCGAGGACGACCCCCGGACCGGCGGCCAGCCCCGCCCACGTCCCCGGGTCCGGATGCTTCGGTTCGTCGAGGACGACGGACGTCTCGCCGACGTCGCGGACGACGCCCGTTCCGTCCCAGCCGAGGGGGTGTACGTCCACGTCCACCTCGACGGGGAGCGATCCCGCGGCGCGATAGGGGTTCGCGTCCGGGTCGCGGAAGCCGAGGTGGACGTGGTTGTCGACCCACTGGCCGAAGAAGCCGGAGCGAACCATCTCGCCGAGCGAGTCGCCGACTGCGACCCGATCACCGGGCGACACCGCGGGGTCGACGTGGAGGACGCGGGCGACGTACGCGCCGGTGTCGATCAGGATCAGGTGATCTTCGGTGACGGCGTACGGTCGGTCGGGAACCCGAACCGTCTGGGTGTCGACTACCTCGCCCGCGACGGGCGAGCGCCCGCGGTCGTCCTCGGGATACAGGTCGATGGCACAGCCGTGGTCGTGGGCGGCGTACGGCGAGTTGTAGAGCGAAAAGCGCCGGTAGTTCGCGAGCGTCGACGCCGGAACCGTGACCATAGCGGGGGTTGGGGCGGGGCGGCTTATACGCTCGCCTATCCGACGAGGCCGTCCGGAGTCGCGCCGAACGCCCGGCCCGAGAGTTCGTCGGGGTCGAGGCGGTAGAAGGCGAACTGCACGTCGCCGTCGGGGCTGACGTTCACGTTCGGAATCGTCGCGTTCCCGGCGAGCGCCGCCGCGGCCCGGTCGTCGGCCGGGTCGGAGACTGGCTCGACCGGACCACGGGCGACGACGCTACGCGCGGGGTCGACGGTGTAGGCGGTGAACGTCGCCACGTCGGTCGTCGAGAGATACGAGAGTTTGTTGCTGTCGTCGCCGTAGCCGAACTGGAAGTAGAGCGTCCCGTCGTCGTAGCCGAACGACTCGGGGATGGCGTACGTCTCGGCGCCGTCGGTCAGCGACAACACGCCGGTACCGATGTCACGGAGGAACGCGTCGATTTCGTCGCGACGCATGTCGTGGGCGGTCATGGGCCGAACTGCGCGCCGCGCCGGTGTTATAGCTCACGTTACCACCCGCTGGGAACGGCACCCGACAGCTAAACCCCCGGTCCGCTAGCCACACGGTTTTCACCGTCCGGCGCCTGCGGCGACCCATGCGTGTCCTCCGCGGCCGGGCGGCGACCATCGCGGCCGACCGGGAGCGAACCCGGACGATGCTCGCCCGGACGGGCGAGACGGGTGAGCCGGCGGTCCGGGTGTGGGCGCCACACCGCCAGGTGGCGTTCGGGCGGCGCGAGGCGGCCGAGCCGGGGTACGACCGCGCCGTCGCGGCCGCCCGCGAACGCGGCTTCGACCCGGTCGAGCGGTCGGTCGGCGGTCGGGCCGTCGCCTACACGGGGTCGACCGTCGCGTTCGCCCACGCCGTGCCCGTCGCGGACCCGCGGGTCGGCCTCGACGACCGCTACGACGCGGCGGTCGGGAGCCTCCGGCGCGCGCTCGCGAGCCTCGGCGTCGACGCCGTCCCCGGCGAACCGCCCGACGCGTTCTGTCCGGGCAGTCACTCGCTCCAGTGTGAGGGGAAGGTCGTGGGTATCGCTCAGCGGGTCCGCACCGACGCCACCCTCGTCGCCGGCTGTGTCGTCGTCGCCGACCGCGGGGCGTTCGCGGACGTGGTCGACGCGGTGTACGGCGCCCTCGAACAGCCCTTCGACCCGGCGAGCGTCGGGAGCGTCGCGGCCGCGGGCGGGCCGAGCGACCCCGACCCGGTGATCGACGCGGTCGAACGGCAACTCGTGGGCGACGCGGCGACGACCGTCAGCCGGATCGGGAACGGGCACACTTAGGGCACCGCGGGAACAGGGATCGGTATGCTCGTACGGAACGCGACGCTGGCCGACGGCCGCGTTCGCGACGTTCGGATCGAGGGGGAGCGCATCGACGCCGTTGGCCGTGATCTGACGGGGGCGGGCGAAGTCGTCGACGCCGCCGAGCGACTCCTGCTTCCCGGCGCCGTCGACGCTCACGTCCACTTCCGGGAGCCCGGCGCCCCGCACAAGGAGACGTGGCGAACCGGCTCCCGGAGCGCCGCCGCGGGCGGGGTCACGACCGTCGTCGACCAGCCCAACACCGACCCGCCGACGACGACGGGCGCGGCGTACGACCAGAAGGAACTCTGTGCCGACGACTCGCTGGTCGACTACGGCATCAACGGCGGCGTCACGCCCGACTGGGACCCCGAGACGCTGTTCGACCGCCCCGTCTTCGCGCTCGGGGAAGTCTTCCTCGCCGACTCGACGGGCGAGATGGGCATCGACGGCGACCTGTTCGAGGACGCGGTCCATCGCGCGAGCGAGGCGGGCGTCCCCGTCACCGTCCACGCCGAGGACGCGACGCTGTTCGACGAGAGCGCGCGGGACCGGGCGGGCGAGGGGACGGGTCGGGGAGCAAACGCCGACGCGTGGAGCGCCTACCGCGCCGCCGAGGCGGAAATCGCCGCCGTCGAACGTGCCGTCGAAATCGGCGTCGACGCGGGCGCACGACTCCACATCGCCCACACCAGCACGCCCGAGGCCGTCAATATCGTCGCCGATGCCCCCGACACCGTGACCTGCGAAGTGACGCCGCACCACTGCCTGCTCTCCCGTGACGACCTGCGTGATCTGGGCACGTTCGGGCGGATGAACCCGCCGCTCCGGAGCGAGAAGCGCCGTGTGGCCCTCTACGACCGCGTCGTCCGCGGGCGGGTCGACCTGATCGCCACGGACCACGCTCCGCACGCGCGCGCCGAGAAGGAGACGACACTACTCGACGCGCCGAGCGGCGTGCCCGGTGTCGAGACGATGGTGCCCTTGCTCCTCGCGGAGACGCTCGACGGCCCGCTGACGGCCGAGCGCGTCCGGGACCTGACGGCGGCGACGCCGGCGGAGACGTTCGGTCTCGACCGGAAAGGGCGCGTCGAGGCGGGGATGGACGCCGACCTGGCGCTGTACGATCTCGATAGCCCGCGGACGGTCCGGGGGAGTCGGCTCCACTCGAAATGTGGGTGGACGCCGTTCGAGGGGCGACCGGGCGTCTTCCCCGAGTGGACGCTGGTGCGCGGCGAACGCGTCTACGACGGCGCGATGGACACCTTCGGATCGACCGACGGCGCTAACGTCAGGCGCTAATCGAGGTCGTCTCGGAGCGTTTCGCTCGACTCGCGCACCTCGCGCATGACCTCCGAGACGCGGTCCTCGGCGTCGAGTTCCTCGGCGACCGAGAGGTCGACGCCCTCCACCTCCAACAGGAACTTCGCCACCTCGGTCACCTCGTACATCATCTCGTCCAACTCCTCGGCGGTGAAGAAGCCGGACATGGCGCCGTAGAGGAAGGTCGCGCCGGCCTTCTGGACTTTCTCCTCGAAGGACGCCCGGGCTTGGTTGACCGCCTGCGGCGAGTAGGTGTCGGTCATGAAGGGGACGAGTTCGGGCAGGTTCTCGCCGATTTTCGTCATCTCCACGCCCGTCTCGGTGCGGAAGTCGACACAGAGGCGGGCGATGGCCCACTCGCGGGCGGTGACGTACGTCCGGTCGCGGAGGAAGTCGTTGACGCGCTCGTACTGGGCGCCGTCCATCTTCTTGAAGCGCTCGTACTTGCGCACGTCGGGCGGCACGTCGGCGTCGGTCGACGGCCCGGCATCCGACGCCGACGGAGCGGCCCCGGCTCCGGAGTCGTCGTCTACGGACCCGTCGGCCTGCGCGTCGTCGCTCATGCGCCCGGATTTCGAGCGCCGGTGGAAAAGGGTTCCGTCGGCGTCTGCCTTCGTGTTTAGTTAACGATGAAGAGTGAGGCGAGTGAATTTCTTGCTGGTCTATGGCAGAAATCACACGCCTCAGCGGGAATAACGACTGGATTGATTTGGATTTTGTGGAGCGAGAGCGGACACCCGAGCCGGCGATGAAGCTCGGTATTCAGATGCATCTGGCTGGACTATCACTTTCGAATACCGTCTCTGCTCTTGATAGTTTGGGTGTCGAACGTTCTCGAAAAGCGGTTCACGATTGGGTACAGAAGGCCGATCTACAGCCGGTCAGCGGAAAGGCTCCGAATCAGGTTGCGGTTGACGAAACCGTGATTCGAATCAACGATCAGCAGTTCTGGCTGTACGCCGCCGCGGATCCACAGACGAACGAATTACTCCATCTACGGCTGTTTTCGACCACTACAATCGGTCTCACCGAACTCTTTCTCAACGAACTGCGGGAGAAACACGATGTCGAATCCGCCCTGTTTCTCGTCGATGGCGCCAAACATCTCCAAACTGCACTCGACCGATCGGGGCTCCGATTTCAGACAGAACGCCACGGAAATCGGAATGCCATTGAACGTATCTTTAGAGAAGTAAAACGACGAACCTCTTCGTTTTCAAACTGTTTTAGCCACGTCGAACCAGCAACAGCTGAAAACTGGTTGCAGAGTTTCGCTCGCTGGCACAATGCTCCAAACTAAACACGAAGGCGTCTGCCGGCCGTCAGACGGGTCGACGTCCCCGCTTCCGGGTCGCCGCCGGCCGTGGCGGTGGCGATGGCTGGAACCGACGGACGTCGGTCCACATCGGGCCGCACGTCGCGTACCTTTTTCACTCGCGCCCCCGACGCCTCGGGCATGAAGCTACTGCTGGGCATCGGCGGAAGCGACGACTCGATCCGCGCGCTGGAGCGCGCGGTCGACCGCGTCGCCGAAACGGGCGACGACCTGACGGTCGCGATCCTCCGAAACCCGGCGACCGAGGTCGATCCCGCGGCCATCGAGGAGCGGGTGCGGGCGGTCCTCGACGACGCGGGCGTGTCGGCCCCGATCCGACAGCTAGAGGGTGACCCCGGGAGCCGACTGGTCGACCTGGCCGAGCGCGAGGACTTCGACCGGATCGTCCTCGGTGGCGGCGAGACCAGTCCGATGGGCAAGATCAAACTGGGCGGTATCGCCGAGTTCGTCCTGTTGAACTCTCACGTCTCGGTGACGCTCGTCCGATGAGCGGTGACGACGCCTTCCCCGACGAGCCGGCCGGTCCCTTCCCCGAGCCGCCGACGACGTTCGACGACCGCGAGGGGCGGCCGATCACGGTGCGTCGGTACGACGAGGCGCTGGATCGAGACGCCCTGGAGGCGATGTACGAGGCGTTCGACCCCGCGGACCGGGCACAGGGCATCCCGCCGACTGGCGAGGAGCGCATCGCCGACTGGCTGGACGCGATCACCGGCCCGGAGACGGTGAACGTCGTCGCGAACCACGGCGACGCCGTCGTCGGGCACGCGACGCTCGTCCCCGACGAACCCGAGGCGACCGCCGAACTCGCCATCTTCGTCCTGCAGGACTACCAGGGTGCGGGCATCGGCACTACCCTGATCGAGACGCTCCTCGGCGCCGGGCGCGAGGCGGGGGTCGAACGCGTCTGGCTCTCGGTCGAGCGCTGGAACGACCCGGCCATCTCGCTGTACGAGAAGGTGGGGTTCGTCGCCAGCGACACCGAGAGCTTCGAACACGAGATGGCGATCCGTCTATAGAGGGTCTCGTAACTGTTCGTCGATTCCCGCCGTCACGGGCCGGCGGGAATCTACGATGACTTCCGATACACCCTATTACACTGAGAGGACCGGCTGGCTCGCGTAGAGGAGGACGTACTCCGCGGCCTTCGCGAGCACCTCGTCGGGGTCGCCGGAGACGGGTTCCCGCGGGACGACCACGAAGTCGGCACCGAGTTCCTCCGCGGTGTCGAGGACGACGCTGCCCGGATGCCGCGAGAGTTGGCGGGTCGAGAAGCCGTAGGCCATCGACGTCGAGAGCGGCACGCCCGCGCCGTCGACGACGTCGACGACGGCTTCGAGGAAGGCCTCGGTGTCGGCCGCGAGCGACGCGTCGTCGACGGCGCCGGTGTCGATGGCGCGCGCGAGGTCCTCGCTGACGACGTAGAGCGCGTGGACTGCAGCGTCGTACTCGGCGGCGATGGCGGTGGCGTACTCGACGGCCGAGAGCGACTCCTCGCTCCCGTCGACGGGGACGAGCACGAGCGAGGGCGAGAGCGGAACGGTCATGCCGGGGCGTGCGCGGGCCACGGGCAAAAACGCTCCCCCATCGGGACGTTTTATGCACCGACCGGCCGAACGCTCAGGTATGCTACCCGCATTCGACCGGATCGTCATCGCCACCGACGGCTCCGAGAGCGTCCGCCGGGCCGTCCACGTCGCCCTCGATTTCGCCGACCGGTTCGACGCGACGGTCCACGCGCTCTACGTCGTCGACGAGGGCGAGGTCGAATCCTCGCCCGAACGAGTGCGCGAGGAGATGCGCGCCGCCCTCGACGATTCGGGGGAGGAAGCGTTGGCGGAGGTGGCCGCCGCGACCGACCGCCCGGTGACGACCGCCGTCCGCGAGGGGCGCCCGGCGACCGTGATTCGCGAGTACGCGGTCGAACACGACGCCGACGTGGTGGCGATGGGGACCCGCGGGCGCCACGGCGAGAACCGCTTTCTCATCGGGAGCGTCGCCGAGCGGGTCGTCCGCACCTGTCCCGTTCCCGTGCTGACGGTGCGACAGCTCGACGAGAGCGAGCGCGGCGGGGACGGTAGCGCCGCGGCCTGAAACGCCCACGGACCGCGGAATACTTCCCCCCGCCTCCCATCCGGACGGTATGGACGACGACCTTATCGATTCGGACGCGCTCTCGCTCTCGCGGAAGTCGCGGCTCCCCGGTGCCGGCTTCTTCTACCCCGACTCGCTCGACGAGGAGTACGCCGACCGTCGCGCCCGCGAGGCCATCGAGGGCGCCGAGGCGGTGGTCGTGGCCGACGGCGACGCCGACGGTCTCGGCTGTGTCGCCCTCCTCCGCGAAGTCTACGACGCCGCCCTCGACGTGGCGCCGTTCGAGGCGTCGCTGGCGGCCCGCGCCGACTCGAGCCTGACGGACGACGAGGACGACGAGGACGATGACGACCGCGAGGACTCCCCGGTCGGTCTCGTCACCGCCAGCCCCCACTCCCTCGACGACGCCCTCGAACGCGTCGCGGAGTACGCCGACCCCGACGTCGACGTCTTCGTCTGTGACCTCTGTCCCGACGACGAGTCGGTGATCGAGGTGGTGGAGGCGGTCGTCGCCCGTGCCGAGACGGTGCGGTGGTTCGACCACCACCAGTGGGACGACGACGTCGCCGCGGCGGTCCGCGGGGCCGGCGTCGACCTCGTCGTCGGGGAGAGCGACGAGGAGTGTACTGCCGACGTGGCGCTTCGCTCCCTCGACTACGACTTCCCCGACCACCTCGCCGACCTCGCGGCGGTCACGCGGGACCACGACCTCTGGATCAAGGAGGACCCCCGGAGCGACGACCTGGCCGACTACAGCCACTGGGCGAGCGCCGAGGAGTACGTGACCGTCGTCGGACGCTACGGTCCCGCCCTGCCGGAGCCGGTGGTCGATTACCTCGATCACCGTCGCGTCGAGAAGGAGCGACTGATCGAGGCGGCCGTCGACCGCGCCGAGATGGAATCCGTGGGACCGTGGACCGTCGGCGTCACCTACGGCCGGTGTTCGCAAAACGAGGTGGCCGAGGCCCTTCGGGAGCAGGGCGCCGACGCCGCGGTGATCGTCAAGCCCGCCGGGAGCGCGAGCATCCGCGGGAGCGAGGGGTTCGAGCGTGCCCACGAGGTGGCGGGGCTGGTGAACGGCGGCGGGCACCCCCGCGCCGCGGGCTGTAAGCCCGACATCTACGACGACATGCTGGACTACGCCTACCACTGGACGACGGAGGGGGCGACGACGAAACAGGTGATTCTGGCGGCGTTCGAGCGGGTGGCAAGCGAGGCCGAGTGAAACGAGGCCTCGAAGCGGAGCGGGGAGGCACGACCCGCGGAGCCGAGGATGCGGACGACGGCGAGACCGACGAGTAACGATACTGTCGGCTGTACGTCGATGCGGATAGTCGCCACCCTCGGCGGCACCTATCGTGAAACAGGAACGGCCGACAGTATTACGCCTCGTCCACGATCCACCGATCCGAGAACGCGGTGCCGTCGGGACAGGCGGCGTAGGCGTGGATCACGTCGCCCTCGGCGTAGATGCCGCCGACCTCCTCGTTCTGTGCTTCGGCGAACGCGAGGATGTAGGCCGCGCCCTCGCCGCAGTCGGGACAGGTGCCCCCCTGCAGGTCGCGGTCGATGTCGCCCTCGCTCCCCATCGCCTGTTTCGCGAACTCCATGGCGTCCATGCCGGTGCCGGCCGAGAAGAGCCGGCGGCCCTTCTCGCCGGGGACGACGAGGACGACGCCGCCGTCGACTTCCGTGCCGTAGTCGGCGATGGTCCCCTCGTCGTCGAGGAAGTCGTCGGTGAGATAGAGGACGACGTGATCGAGACGGTCGCCCGCGAGGAACGCGTCGAGGTCGGAGTCGGTCATACCGAGCGATGAGGGTCGAGCGGTAAAGAACGGTCGTTTCGGACGCGACGGCGACGGGGTTTTGCCCCTGGTCCCCGTGGTCGGGACCGTGGATCGAACGCGTTTCACCCGGCTGACGTACCTCCTGTTCGGCCTCGCGCTGCTGTCGAGCAACGCCCTCTCCCTGCGGTCCTCGATCGATATTCTCCCCGTCGTGGCGGTCGTGATGAGCCTCCTGGTCGTCGTCGCGGCGGCCGCCGGACTCGTGCGACCGGACGCGGCCCCGTTCGGCGTGAGCGTCGACATCGGCGCCCAGCCGACGTGGGTGCTGGCCTTACTGTGGTTCGGGAGCGCGCTGTTGCTCGCTGGGGTCGTGCTCCAGCTCTAGCGGTCGCCGTCCAGCCCCTCCGCAATCGAGGAGAGCGAGGAGTCGGGCTGGCGGGTGACGGTGTACACCGCCCGCCGACCGGGGACGCGAACGCCGTAGAGATAGCCCGGCGTCACCTCGTCGAGGTCGACGCTCTGTCCCGTCTCGCGGTCGGTGCCGCGGACCCACTCGACGAGGCGGTTCGCACCCTCGCCGTCGGCCCGTGCGAGGCGGCGGTTGTCGGCGGCGCCGCGAATCAGGGCACCCTCCGCGTCGCCCTCCACCTTGGCGTGATACTCGGTGCCGTCGAGGACGAGACGGATCAGGTCGCCCGATTCCACGGCGGCCTCGTCGGGGAGGCGAAGACAGGGCCGGCGAGTGCCGCCGCTCCGGGCGAGTCGAGCGCGATACGTGGTCACCGCATCCCCGTCGCTGGCGACGCGGTCGGACACGGTTACTCGTCGTCGGTCAGGGCGTCGAAGTCGGCGTCGCCGTCGACCACCGTCGCGTTGATCTGGGCGACTTCGTCGCTAACCTCTCGCCCGCGGACGGTCACGCGCTTTCGCTCGCCGTCGCGCGAGGGCTCGAAGCCGACGCCGCCCTCGAGGAGGAGTTCCTTCAGCGCGGGGCCGGCCACGTCCGACCGCAGGGGGCGCCCGGCGTTGTCGGAGCCACCCGTCAGTTCGAGCGTGGTCCCGTCGAGGCCGACGGCGCCGCCGTCGACCTCGTCGCCGAGTTCGCGTCCGAGGAATCGGTTCGCGTCCTGTCCGTCGACCTCGACCTGTACCGTCCGCCCCGTCTCGGGGTCCGAAACGACGACCTTGAAGTCTGCCATGCCCGGATTCAGACGGTCGCCGATAAAAAGCACGTCGAAACCGAGCGTCGTCTCGGCGGACGCCCCGCTCGGCCGAATCGGGGCGACCGTGGCGGATATTATTAACTCAGACGGATTCAGTTATGAATAATTGGGGTTCAAAACCGGGATCGATGGTAGTGGGATTAATACTCTTCCGCCGACTAGGCCCGACCGATGAACGGTGGGAACGGGTGTGACGAGGACGCTGGCCACGACCACGATCACGAGTCGTCGGGCGACGCCGACGGGGCGACTGCGCCGGACGGCGCGTCGTTTCGCGCTTCGGTGCCGTCGATGGACTGTGCGTCGTGTGCGAGCAAGGTCGAGCGGAGCGTCGACTCGCTCCCCGGGGTCACGGCGGTCGATCCGCGCCCCGCGACCGGGACGCTCGTCGTCGGCTACGATCCCGACGCGACGAGCGACGCGGCGATCCGCGAGCGGGTCGAGGCGGCGGGCTACGACGTGGCCGAGGCGGAGACGGAGACGTTCGCGGTGCCGTCGATGGACTGCTCGTCGTGTGCCGGCACGGTCGAGTCGGCGCTGTCGCGGATCGAGGGCGTCGTCGACTACGACGCCCGGCCCGCCTCGGGCCGGGTCGCGGTGACGTACGACCCCGCGCGGGCGACCCGCGGCGACGTGGTGGCCGGCATCGAGAACGCCGGCTACGAGGTGATCGAGGGCGACCGGGAGACGGATTCGATCTGGCGGAGTCGGCGCGCGGTGAAGACGGGCGCCGGCGCCGCCCTCCTCCTCGCGGGAATCGTCGTCGAGTATCTGGGCGTCCCGAACCCCACCCTGACGAGCGTGCTGGGCCGAACGATCACCCTCGACTGGGCGCTGTACGTCCTCGCCGCGGCGGTTGCGGGACAGGCCATCCTGCGCAACGGGTGGTACTCGGCGCGAAACCGGAGCCTCGACATCGACTTCCTGATGAGCGCCGGGGTGCTGGGCGCCGTCGCGGTCGACCTCCCCTTCGAGGCGGCGACGCTCGCGGTCCTCTTTTCGATTTCCGAACTCCTCGAGCGCTACTCGATGGACCGTGCCCGCACGTCGATGTCGGAGCTGATGGACCTCTCGCCCGACACGGCGACGGTGGTGCGCGGAGCGTCGGAGACGCCCGGGGACGGCGGCGCAACCGCCGACACCGAGGAGACCGTCGCCGTCGAGGACGTGGCCGTCGGCGACGTGGTCGTGGTCCGACCGGGCGAGCGCATTCCGGTCGACGGCGTCGTCCGCGAGGGAACGAGCGCGGTGGACGAGTCCCCGATCACGGGCGAGAGCGTCCCCGTCGACGTCACCGAGGGCGACGAGGTGTACGCGGGTAGCATCGTCGAGGAGGGGTATCTGGAGGTGGAGACGACGGCGCCGGCGGGCGAGTCGACGCTGTCGAAGGTTATCGACCTCGTCGAGGAGGCGGAACGCGACAAGTCCGAGCGCGAGCGGTTCATCGACCGCTTCGCGGACTACTACACGCCAGCGGTGGTGGCGCTGGCGGTCGTGACCGCCGTCGGGCCGCCGCTGTTCGGCGCGCCCCTCGAAACGTGGTTCACGCGCGGGCTGACGCTCCTGGTGATCGCCTGTCCCTGCGCGTTCGTCATCAGCACCCCCGTCAGCGTCGTCTCGGGCATCACGAGCGCGGCACGCAACGGCGTCCTGATCAAGGGCGGCGACCGCCTGGAGGCGATGGGCGAGGTGGACGCCGTCGCCCTCGACAAGACGGGGACGATCACGACGGGCGAACTCGGCGTCACCGACGTGGTGGCGCTGAACGGGACGAGCGAGGACGACGTGCTGCGGTGTGCGGCGGCGCTGGAGCGCCGGAGCGAACACCCAATCGCGGGCGCCATCGTGGAGTACGCATCGGACCGTGGCGTCGGCGGCCGCGACGTGACCGACTTCCAGTCGATCACGGGTGAGGGCGTTCGCGCCGACCTCGACGGCGTCACCCACTACGCGGGCAAGCCGGGGCTGTTCGCGGACCTCGGCTTCGACCTCGAACACACGCACGTCGAGACGGACGGCGGCGCGGCCGTCGGCGACCTCGCCCCCGCGACCTGCGATCACGGTACCTACCTCGACCTCGTCAACGACGTGTTGCCGCGCCTGCAGGCCGCAGGCAAGACGGCGGTCCTCGTCGGTACCGAGGACGAACTCGAGGGCGTGATCGCCGTGGCCGATACGGTGCGCCCCGAGGCGGAGCGGTCCATCGCCCACCTGCGCGAGGCGGGCATCGACCGCGTCGTCATGCTGACCGGCGACAACGAGCGGACGGCCCGCGCTATCGCGGCGCAGGTCGGTATCGACGAGGCGGACGTGTACGCCGACCTCCTGCCCGCGGAGAAAGTCGACGTGGTGCGGGAGCTAGCCGCCGACTCGGCGGCGAAGGAAGACGCCCGCCTCCCGTGGAACCGTACCGCCGGCGGCGTGGCGATGGTGGGCGACGGCGTCAACGACGCCCCCGCGCTCGCGGCGGCGACGGTGGGCGTCGCCATGGGCGCCGCGGGCACCGACACCGCCATCGAGACGGCCGACGTGGCACTGATGGGCGACGACCTCACCCGCCTCCCCTACCTCGTCACCCTCGCCCGTCGCGCCAACCGCGTCATCGAGACGAACGTCTGGTCGTCGCTGGGCGTGAAGGCCGTCCTCGCGGCCGGCGCGCCGCTCGGGCTGGTGAGCGTCGTCCACGCCGTCGTCATCGGCGACATGGGGATGAGCCTCGCGGTGACGGGCAACGCGATGCGGCTGGCGAACGTCGAACCGGAGGAGTGAGTGAGCGGCGCGAAGCCGGATACCGGCACCCCGTCCGCCGTTTTCGGCACCACTTTTTTCAGACTCGAACTGGTGGCCAGTGGATATGTGGGGGAGCCCATCGAGTGACAGCGGCCCGATCAGTAGTGACATTTTTCTAATAGTATCGTCGGCTGGGATTACAGCTCGATGACCGGTGGGACAGGGACACGCCTCACGGCGGTAGCGATGGCCATCCTGCTCGTCACGAGCGGTCTCGGGGCGTTCGGCGGGACCGTCGCCGCCAGTTCCGGTGGCAATCCGTCCCCGACCGCCGATCCCGGGGACCTCGCCGTCTCGCTGACCGACGGCGACGGCACCGTCAACGCGACGTATCGGGTCAACACCACCTCGGGGACGATCAACGCCTCCTACGCCGGCGACAAGCCGGACGTGAACGTCTCCTACACCGACAGCGCGACGGCCATCCAGTTCGCGCTGGACAACGCGACGGCGACGTACGACACCGTCGTCGTCGGCGGCGGGACGTTCGACGGGAGCGTCGACGTCGATTCGACGGCTGGAATCGTGCTCGACGGCGGGTACAGCCGACTCGACGGTGGCGGTGTTTCACTCGGATATCCCGCCGTCAACGTGACTGTCGACGGGGCGACGGTGCGGAACCTCACCGTCGTCGACTCCGGAGGCGACGGAATCGGCAGCCTGAGCGCCGCCGACGTGACGCTCCGGAACGTCGAAGTCATCGACAGCAACAACCACGGCATCGACTTCGCCAACGGGACCATCCGGAACACGACGGTCGAGGGAGGAAGCGTCGGCCTCTACCAAGGGATATCGAACGGCTCGACCATCGCGGGGGTGACGATCCGACAGGCTTCGTCCACCGGCCTCGAGATCGACAGCGCGAACCACACGATCCGGGACGTGACGGTGAACAACACCACCAGCGGTAGTGGAATCCTCGAATCCGGCGTGAACAACACCTACGAGAACGTCACGGTCACCAACAGCAGCACCGAAGGGTTCGAAATCGGGGTGTCGGAGTCCGTCAGCACGAACGCGACGCTACGGAACGTGACCGTCGAGGACAACGCGGCGGACGGGATCATCGCCAACGAGGGCGACGGCGTCCTGCTGTCGAACGTCACCGCCGTCGACAACGGGGAACACGGCGTCCGGCTGGAAATCCCGGAGACGGTCCGGGATCTCACCGCGACCGACAACGACGGGGACGGGATCAAGGTCACGGCCGACGCCGACGGCGCGACGATCACCGACGTGACCGCCAAGCGCAACGACGACGGGATCGAAGTCAGCGTCGCCAACGCAACCGTTCGGGACGCGGTCGTGACGAACAACCGCGACTACGGAGTGAGCGCGATCGGTGTCGTGAACAACACGTTCGACGACGTGACGATCACCCGGCACGGTAGTGCTGGAATCAGACTCGGCGAAGGGGGGACGCTGGTCGACAGCGTCGTCCGGAATAACACGCAGGAATACGGCATCGGCTACAATGGACCGGGCATCTCCGTGGAAGGAAAGAACGCCACCGTCCGAAACGTCACGGTCGCGGAAAACGACGATGGCATCGAGATAGACGGCTCGAAGAACGTCGTGGTGCGCAACACGACGGTCACGAACAACACTAGGTGGGGTGTCTGGATCACCACCGACTCGACGAACGCGACACTCCGGAACGTGACGGCGGCGAACAACAGCAAGGGGGTGTTCACCGAGCCGAGAGCCGGAGAGAACCTCACGCTCACCGGCGTGACGGTGCGGAACAACCGGGATGTCGGGATCAGCCTCGCGCCCCGGTCCGGCACCCGCGTCGTCGACACCGTGACCGAGAACAATACGAACGCGGAACTGCTCGCGCGGTCGAGCACGTCGGGCCTCGCGCCGCCGGTGGGAACGCTGAACGGTACGAACGTCACCGTCGGGGCGACGACGTTCGAGACGGTCGAACTGAAAAACACTTCCGTGGAAGGGAACCTCACGTCGCCGCCATCGCCGGCGGGCGAATCGGAAACCGTCCGGACCGTCGGGAACCTCAGTCGGCTGGACGCCGGTGCGTTCGCCGACGTGACGGTCGAGTACGCGGACACGGACGCGCTGGGACTGAACGAATCGAGCTTCGAAATCGCCCGATACGACTCGGCGTCCGGGTCGTACGCGACGGCCACGAGCACGCCCGATTCGGCGGCCAACACCGTCACGGCTAACCTCACCAGCTTCGGACAGGTCGTCGTCCTCGGCGACCCCGAGAGCGGCGAAGGGGGGACCGTCGTCGACGGCACCTCGACGGGGACGCTCGACGTCAACGGCACGGAGGTCGTCGACGCGAGCATCGACTACACGGCGGGGCAGAGCGGCACGGCGACGGTCAGCGACCTGTCGTCGAAGCCGTCGAGCGTGCCGAACGCGACGACGAGCGGCGGCGTGGACGTGAACCGCGTGGCGTCGTACGTCGAGATCACGGCGCCGGAGCCGACGGACGGCGCGAACGCGACGGTCGAACTCGTCGTCGACCGGAGTCGGATCGACGATCCGGACGACACGCAGGTGTGGCGGTACGTGGGCGGCGGGAACGGCTACCAGCCGCTCGCGACGCAGGTCCAGAGCGTGACCGAAAGTCGCGTTCGCCTGACCTTCGAGACGCCCGGGTTCTCCGTCTTCGTGGTCGGTGATCCGGTCACGGCGACCGCCGGCGGCAGCGGGGGCGACGCCGGCATCGGGGCGTCGATCCTCACCGCCGAGCGCTCCGTGACCCAGCGGCTGTACGACGGGACCGCACGGCGAGCGACCGTCGCGTTCGACCGGGCGACGACCGGCACCGTCGCCGTCGAGGCGGTGGGCGGGCTTCCGGCCGCGGCCCCCGAGCCGAACGGGCGGACCGTCGCGGCCGTCGACGTGTCGGTGCCTGACGACGCCGTCGACCGATCGGCGACCGTCGAGGTCACGGTCCCGCGGTCCGCCGTCGAGAGCGCGGGCGTCGAGCCGTCGGCGCTGCGCGCCGTCCGGTTCGACGGCGGGGACGAACTCCACCGCCTCGACGCCGACGTCCTCGCGGCCGACGACGAGACGGTCGTCGTCGCGGCGGGGACGCCCGGCTTCTCTACGTTCGCGGTGATCGCGCCGAACCAGCCGGCGGCGCGGACGACCGGGGCGGCACCGACGGCGACGCCGGCCGCCTCACCGACACCCACTGCGACGCCCGCTTCGACGGCCACGCCCACCGCGACGGCCGCGCCGACTGACGGGGCCGAGTCGACGGCGACGCCCGAACCGACCGCCAGCGACGGCGCCGGGTTCGGACCGGTGATCGCAGTCGTCGCACTCCTGACTGCGGCGGCAGCGGCGACGGCGCGACGGCGGTAACGCCGGTCGTCTCGGGAAACCGGCCGTTTCGGACGGAGGGAAACGGCTTTTGAGTGCCCGCCACCGAAGGCGAGTATGGCGACCCGCACGCTCGCCCTCGCCTGCCTCCTGGTTCTCGCGGGCTGTACGACGCCGCTCGATCCGACGGCGGGGACGCCGACGGCGGTGCCGGCCGACGGCCCAGTGTCGACGGCCGGGACGACGCCGACGGCCTCGACGCCGACCGACCGTCCCCCGACCGCGACGCCGAGCGCGAACCCGTGGGGGGACGAGCCTATCGTCGTCGCCGTCCGGAACGAGGGGTCGCGTGACCGCGACTTCGCCGCCCTCGTCCGTGAGGCGACGGCCTTCTGGGAGGAGGGATCACGGTATCTCGGCTTCGACGTCGAGTACGAGGTGCGCCCGGACGCCGAGGACCCCGACCTGATCGTCGCGTTCACCGACGAGATACCGGACTGCGGCGACGTGAGCGACGCGGTGGGGTGTGCGCCCCTGCTCACGGACTCGCGGCAGGTCGACCGCCCGGAGACGGCGTGGGTAAAGACCGACCTCTCCGACGAGTCGACGGTGCTCGTGACCGAACACGAACTCGGGCACACGCTGGGGTTGACCCACGACGACCCGCCGCGGGACGTGATGCGGGCGCGGTCGGTGCTCTACACCGAACCACAGCCGAACGCGACGGAGCGGGCGTTCCCGTGGGCCGACGCGGACTTCACGGTACGCGTCGACGCGGCGAACGCGTCCGACCCCGCGGGAGCGCGGTCACAGGTCGACCACGCGCTGACGTACTACGAGGACGACCCGCCGGGGATGCCGACGAACCTGACCTTCGAGCGTACTGACGCGGACGCGGAGGTACTGATCCGGTTCGGGCCGACGGCGGACTGCCGGGCGTCGAGCGGGTCCTGCATCGGCACGTACGGCACCGATCCGGACGGCGACGGCGCCATCGAGACGTACACACGGGTCGAAATCACGCTCGTCGGTCTCGACACCGAGGCGGTGGGCTGGCACGTCGGGTACTGGCTGGCCCACGCCTTTGGAGCCGAGGAGGACGAAGAAAAGCCGCCGCCGTTCCGCGACGCGAGCGGGCGCGACCGACGGAGCGCGTGGTGGGCGTAGCGTGAGTGGGATCGACCGCGAACGTCTCGACCGCGCGCTCGAACGCGCCTTCGACGGCGGCGAGGGGGAGCGCCGTGCCGTGGTCCGGGCGGCGGGGGACCTGGCCGACAGCGGTCGCCTCGCCGCCGACCGCGGGGCGGCACTCACCGTCGAGACGGTCGTGCGGGAACTCGACGACGCGCCCGAGGGGTCGTCGGTCTCGGAGCGCTGGAACTGGTGGGTCGGGGCGCTCGCGGTGGCTCACGGCGACGCGTACGCCCAGTTCGGGGTGCGGCGCTACGAGGAGTGAGGCGCGATTTATCCGTTCGCGGCGCGTAGCGAACGTATGGCGTACCGATTCGTACGGGCGCGGCCGAGGGTCGACCGGATGCCCGAGTTACGCGAGCGACTCGACGACGGCGACATCGCCGAGATGGAGCCGTTCGGTCGGGCGATGACGCGGTCGCTGACCGACGCCAAGTTCGACCCGAAGACCGGCGAGGCCGTGTGGGTCGAGGAGGACTACTGTTCGCCGCCGCTGGCGATGGAGCGTGCGGTCCTCGAGGAATACTTCGACTCCGTGACCGTCGTCGAGGAGAACGTCGACGAGGCGGCCGGGTGGGCACGCATCGACGACCTGCCGTCGCTGTGGGAACGCGTCCCGAGCGGCGCGTAGGTTAGCGGTCGAGCGGGGTGCCGTTCACCACCGTCGTTCCGTCCAGATCGACCGCCTGCGAGAGCGTACCGTGGACGTAACAGCAGGACTCGGCCGTCTCGACCAACTCGCGCACGTCGGAGTCGGGGGCGTCGGTCCGCAGGGTCGTCGTGTACGCGATGGACTCGAAGTCGGCCGGCTCGTCGCGGAAGCCGAGGCCACCCCGCCGGTCGATTTCGCTCTCCACGTCGACGGCGAGTTCGTCGAGTTCGATCCCCATCCGGATGGCGTTGCGGACGTACTGAGCCTGCAGACAGAAGGCGAAGCCGGCGAGGAAGTACCGAAGCGGGCGTGGGGCGGTCCCGGTGCCGCCCACCTTCGAGACGGGTTCGTCGGCGTCGAAAGTGAACCCGTCCGCGTGCGCCCGAGCGTGGTAGTTGCTGAGTGTCTCCGTCTCGACGCTCGGGTGCCCCGGCTTGATCTCGCGGGCGTCCCGAAGGCCCTCGATGCGGCGGTCGAGTCGCTCCCGAAGCGTCGTGTCGATCAGTGACATGCGGTGGCGGACGGCCGTGGGTCAGTTAGGGGTTGCGACGCCGCGTCACGACCGTCCGGCGGTCCGATTGTGCAACTCACGTGGGGCACAATTCACGTGGAATTTGCCTTAGTAATATCCATTTGTTCAATCTGCCGAAAAAAGACAATCGAACCCGCATTATGGCAAAATTACTTGTGGACCGACCACGGAGCGAACGTGATGGCAGAGAACGCCGACGAGGGCGTCCTCCGGAGCAAGCGCTCGGCGACCCGGTATCAGATTCTGGTGGGGATCGCGGAGCGCCAACCGGCAGTCAGTCAGCGGGAGATCGCCGACGACATCGGCATCACGGCACAGGCAGTGAGCGACTACCTGCAGGGGCTGATCGAGGAGGGGTACGTCCGGAGTCCCGGCCGTGGGCGCTACGAGGTGACCAAAGAGGGGGTGGACTGGCTCATCGGCCGGACGGACGAACTCCACGAGTTCGTGACCCACGTCTCGGAGGACGTGATCGGGCAGGTGGAGATCGAGACGGCTATCGCCACCGCCGACGTCGCCGAGGGCGACGCCGTCTCGCTGTCGATGCGCGACGGCGTCCTCCGGGCGACCCCCGGCACCGCGGGGAGCACAACTGCGGTTGCGGTCACGGCCGCCGAGGCGGGGCGCGACGTGGGCGTCACCGACTTCGAGGGCGTCCTCGACTACGATCTGGGCCGGGTGACCGCCGTCTCGATTCCGCGGGTGCAGGACGGCGGCAGCGTCGCCGTGGCGAGCGAGACGCTCCTCGCTCACGCCGACGACTGCGACCTGGTGGCGACGGCGGGAACCGAGGCGCTAGTGGCCGCGCGGGCGGCCGGCCTCGACCCCGACGTGCGCTTCGGCACGCCGCAGGCGGTGAACGAGGCGGCGGTCCGGGGACTCGACGTCCTCCTCCTCGCCGTCGCGGACGAACTCTCGACGCATCTGGACCGTCTCCGCGAGGGGACGATCAGCTACGAAGTCGTCGACACTGCGGAGTGACGGGCGCGCTCAGGCCTGCCGCTCCAGCGTCGCGGGGCCGACCGACACCGTCTCGCCGACCGCCGGCGCGACGGCCCGGTAGCCGTCGGCGGTCAGGTCGTCGGCGAAGGCCACACACCGGTCGCCGTGGTTGACGAGCACCGTCGCGTCGCGGTAGGAATCGAGGAAGGTTCGGAGTCCGTCGGCGTCGGCGTGCGCGGAGAAGTCGTAGGATTCGACCCGTGCGGCGACGGGCATCACCCGACCGTCGAGTTCGGCGCTGCCGGTGTCCAGCAGGTCGCGCCCGGGCGTCCCTTCCACCTGGTAGCCGGTGAGGGTGATCTTGTTCACGGGGTGGTCCCGCACCTCGGGGATGTACGTCATCGCGGGACCACCCGAGAGCATCCCGCTGGTCGTGACGATGGCGACGTTCTGGTCCGCGATCCGTCGGCGCTGGCCGTCCCGTCCGGTGACGAAGCGGGCGTGTGACTTCGCGCGGCCGAGCGCGTCGGCGTCGCGGACGAACTCCGGATGCCGGCGGAGCATCTCGGTCACCCGCTTGCCCATGCCGTCGACGTAACACGGGATGTCGTACGCCTCGCAGACGAGAAGCAGCTCCTGCGTGCGGCCGATGGCGAAGGCGGGGACGACGACGGTGCCGCCCTCCCAGAGGGTCGTCCGCACGCTCTCGGCGAAGCGCTCCTCCAGTTCCGCCCGGTCCCCGTGTTCCACGTCCGAGTAGGTGCTCTCGCAGACGACGACGTCGGCGTCGGGGCGGGCGGTCGTTCCCGCGACGAGTCGCTGACCGCCGGGGTGGTCGGCCGCGGACGCGTCGTCGAGGTGGAAATCGCCCGTATACAGCAGGCGCGTCTCGCCGTCGTCGACGAGGACGTGCGCGCTCCCGGGAATGTGGCCGGCGTTGTAGAAGGTGATTTCGTGACCCGCGGCCGTGAACGTCTCGCGGTAGCCGTGGGTCTCCGACACCTGCGTGACGCGGCGCACCTCCTCCTCGGTGAACGGGCAGTCGTACGTGCCCCCGTGGAGTTTGAGCGTGTCGCGGGCGAGCGTCAGCGCCAGTTCGCGGGTCGGCGGCGTCCAGTGGATCGGCGGGCGGCGGTCGCCGGAGAGCAAGGACGGAATGGAGCCGACGTGATCGAGGTGCCCGTGGCTGACGACGACCGCCTCGGGGTCTGGTGCCGCCACCGGGAACTGCGGCGGGTTCCCGGTCAGCGTGCCGTAATCGAGGAGGAGGCGGTCGTTGACGAGGATGGCGCTCCGGCCGACCTCGCGGGCGCCGCCGAGAAACCGAACGTCCATTGGAGACCCGTAGCGCGGCGGGGCGTTTGGATGCGTCGCTTTCGATCAGCGTCCCCGGAGCCGTCGCCGGCGGCCGTCCGCGCCGTCGTCGGGGTCCGGTCGCGCCTCCAGTCGGACGCGCTCGCTCGTCTCACGGCCGCCGCGGACGACCCGCAGTTCGACCGTCTCGCCCGGCTCCGTCTCGGTGATGAGATAGCGGACCAGCGCCTCGTGGGAGTCGATCCGCGTCCCCTCGATCCCCACTATGACGTCGCCGCCGACGGGCACCTCCCGACCCCGGACCCGCGTCGTCCGGTCGCTGGGCGCGAGGACGGTGCCGGCCGGCCCGTACCACGCGTCGACGACGAGGACGCCCCGTGGCTCGTCGAGGCCGTTCGCCTCGGCCACCGTGGGCGAGACGTCGACGGTCCGGACCCGCATGTAGGGGTGGCTGACGTGGCCGTCCGCGATCAGCCGGGGGACGACCCGTCGGAGCAGGAGCGGCGACACCGCGAAGCCGATGTTCTCGCCCGCAGTCGCGCGGTTGACGCCGACGACGACGCCGTCGAGGGTGACGAGCGGTCCCCCACTGTTGCCGGGGTTGATCGGCGCGTCGGTCTGGACGGTGTCGGGGATGGCAAAGCCCCGGCCCGTCGGCATCGAGCGGTTCGTCCCGCTGACGATGCCGGCCGAAATCGTCCCGTCGAGGCCGAGGGGGTTGCCGAGGGCGGCGACCGGCCGGCCCGGTGGCGGCGCCCGTTCGGCGACGGGGAGCGGCGTCGCGTACGCCGGCAGGTCGTCGACGCGGATCACCGCGAGGTCGGTGTAGGCGTCGGCTCCGACGACGCGGCCGACCCGCCAGTCGCCCTCGGCGAACCGGAGGTCAACCTCGCTCGCTCCCCCGACGACGTGTTGATTCGTGACGAGGTGACCGTCGGCGTCGTAGACGAACCCCGACCCGGCGCCGCCGCCGTGGTTCGTGTCGGGGTACGAGACGTAAATCGACGTCACCGACGGCATCGCCGCGCGATACACCGCTTCGTACCCTCCGTCGCTGTCCGCTTCCATGGTAGTCGTCGCCGGCGCCGTCGCCACCGGCGACGTATGATCCGGCGTCTACCGTGGGTACGCGCCCGACGCACAAGCGATCGGGGGGCCTGGGCGCGGTCCGTGCCGAACCGTCCGCGGGCGTTAGGCTACCACGTCGAATTCGATCCGCACGGCACCGTCCGCGGTCGACGACCCCGTGATCCGGACGGTTCCGATCTCGCCGAGGGCGTCGACGTGCGTGCCGCCGCAGGGACAGACGTCGAAGCCCTCGATTTCGACGACGCGCATCGGATCGACGTGATCGGGGATCAGATCGAGCTGTGCCCGCCCCTCCGGCACCGCGTCCTCGACGGCCGCGCGGGGGCGTTCGGCTTTCTGCACTGCGAGGTCGTGGTCGATAGCGGCGTTCGTCAGGTGTTCGATCTCGGCCACGTCGCCGACGTCGTCGCCCTCGAACTCGACCCACCCGCCGTCGACGCTCAGGCCGTTGCCGACCGTCGCCGCCCCGTACTCGTCGAGGACGACCCGCGAGACGACGTGCTGGGCGGTGTGGAGGCGGGTGAGGCGGTCGCGGCGCTCGGCGTCGATCCGGCCGGTGACGGTCGTCCCGGTTTCGGGGAGTCCCCCCGTCACGTCCTCGACGTAGTGTCGCACGTCGCCGTGGTTCTTCCGGGCGTCGACGACGGCCGCCTCGCCGCCGGGCCACGAGAGTGTCCCGCGGTCGGCCGGCTGTCCGCCGCCGCCGGGGTAGAAGTGGGTCCCGTCGAGGATCACGTAGTCGTCGGCCGTCTCGACGACCGTCGCTTCGAACTCGGTCACGTCGTCGTCGTCGGGGAGATAGCGGAGTTCGGTCATGCGGGTGGATGGCGAGCGGGACACAAAAACCGTCCGGGGGTGGTTTCGGCGATTCCCGGCGTCCGGGAACACGGGACGGGGTCGATCCTCCTTCGGCGGACAGTTCGAGGGGAGGTGTGAACCCGATGCACGATCCGTCCGATTGGTCCCGGCGCGAGTTCGTGACCACCGCCCTCGTCGGCACCGGCGCCCTCGCCGGCTGTCTGGCACGAGGTGAAGAACCCTCCGCGACGAACGAGCACGCGGACGCGGCCTGTCTCGACGACTGGCTGGCGGACGCGAACGGCTACGAGGGGGTGATCGAGCGCTACGGTCCCGACGACACGCCCACGGTGACGGTCGGCGAGTATCGCGGCACCCACCACGAGGGCGCGGCGTTCGATCCGGCAGGCATCCGCGTCCCGCCGGGAACGACCGTCCGGTGGGAGTGGAGCGACCACGACGACCCGGCGAACGTCGTCGCCGTCGACGGCGCGTTCGACAGCGGTGGCCCCGTCTCCGCCCACGGAACGACGTTCTCGCACACGTTCGAGGACCGCGGGACGTACCGGTACGTCTCGGAGCCGTCGCGGGACGACGGCATGTACGGCGCCGTCGTCGTCGCGGACCCGCCGTCGAGCGACTACCCGGCCGTCGACGACTGGCTGGCGGACGTGAACATCTACGACGGCACCGTCGTCGACTGGCGGGACTACCCCTCGCCCGTCGTCACCGTCGGCTCCGCCGAGGGCGAGAGCGAGTTCACCTTCTCGCCGCCCGCGGCCCGGGTGTCGGCGGGGACGACGGTCCGCTGGGTGTGGACCGGCGGCCCCCACCAGATTTCGTTCGAGGACGCCGACATCGGGAGCGCGGTGGAGACGGACCCCGGCGTGCGGTTCGAACACACGTTCGAGGAGCCGGGGGTCTACCGCTACGCCTGTGCGCCCCACCACTCGCTCGGCGCGAAGGGTGCCCTCGTGGTTGAGTAGACGGCCGAGACACCCCTACTCGGGCGACGCGAACGGCCCGAACTCGTCGACCGGCATCACCGAGTAGTCGACGCTGAGGGTGTCTTTCGTCGCCCGAATCTTGCCGACGAACGTCGAGATTGTCTCCAACTGCCCTTCGAGGACGAACAGCTCCATGCAGTAGTGGGAGCCGACGTGGCTGTGGAAGTTGGCGACGACGAGCCCCTCGTAGTCGTGTCGGAGGCCCATCATCCGCTCCTCGACGCTCGTCGTCTCGTAGTCGAAGATGACGGTGACGACGGCCATGAGGTCGCGGTCCTCCAGTCGTTTGTCCTCGAACTCGCCGAGCAGGTTCCGCGACGCCTCGCGGACGACTTCGCTCCGGCCGGTGTAGCCGTGTTCGTCCGCGAACGCATCGATTCGCTCGACCAACTCCTCGGGCATCGAGATACTGACGACGGTCATGTATTAACTCAACACCGCTCGAATATTAACAATTACTAAAACGCTCAGCAGGTCGGCAGGAAGTCGACGGCGTCGCGGGTCGTCGTCTCGCCGAACAGCCAGTCGGCGTGGGCGAGGGCGTACTCGTGGTCGTCCTCTTCGAGATAGCCGATGGCGTCCGCGACGAGGACGGGCCGATAGTCCCGGAGACCGGCGCTGCCGGCCGTGTGGAGGACACAGACGTTGGCGAGGGTGCCACAGATGAGCAGGTCGTCGATACCCCTCGCCGAGAGCCAGCCGTCGAGTTCCGTCTCGTGGAAGGCGTCGTAGGTGTGTTTCTCGACGACGTGGTCGCCGGGACGTACGTCGAGTTCGTCGACGAGTCGGGCTTCCCACGAGCCTTCGAGGACGTGGTCGCCCCAGCGCTCGAACTCGTCGTAGTAGTGGGCGTCGTCGAACTGTTCGGGGGGATGCACGTCGCGGGTGTAGACGACGCGGGCGCCCGCGTCGTGAGCGCGATCGACGAGCGCTGCCACGTCGTCGATGGCCGCCTCGCTCGCGGGGGCGTAGAGGCTCCCGTCGGGGTGACAGAACCCGTTCTGCATGTCGACGACGACGACCGCCGTGGAATCGGGATCGTACGGCATGGCTCCCGGTATGCGAGCGACGACCCTAAACGGTTGGTTCGATCCGTACCGACGGCTTTTCCCACCTCGGGGACGATTTCCCGACAACGAATGATCTCGAAGGGCTGTGAACAGTGCGCCAAGGGCGGGAAGATGGTGCTGTTCGTCTACGGCTACTGCGACCAGCGTGACTGTTTCTACTGCCCGCTCGGGGAGAACCGCAAGAACGTCGACACCGTCTACGCCAACGAACGGCAAGTCGAGAGCGACGAGGACGTGTTGACCGAGGCCCATCGGATGGACGCCCTCGGTACGTCCATCACGGGCGGCGAACCCCAGGAGGCCCTCGACCGGACCTGTCACTACCTCTCCCTCCTGAAAGACGAGTTCGGCGAGGACCACCACACCCACCTCTACACCGGCATCACGGGCGGTCGAGAGAACATGCGCCGCCTCTCCGAAGCGGGTCTGGACGAGATTCGCTTCCACCCGCCGCTCGACCTGTGGGGGGACCTCCACGGCACCGAGTGGGAGGACATCCTCCACATCGCCCGCGAGGAAGGACTGACGCCGGCGTTCGAGATTCCCGGCATCCGTGCCGAACCCGAATTTCTGGAGTTCCTCGACGAGGGCGCCGCCGACTTCTGTAACATCAACGAGTTCGAGATGTCCGACGGCAACTACCGCCGGATGCAGGCGGAGGGCTACGACCTCCGCGAGGGCCACATGAGCGCCGTCGAGTCGCCCAAAGAGGAGATTCTCGACGTGATGGGCGACCACGACCGGGTCTACTTCTGTACCTCGGTGTTCAAAGACGCCGCCCAGCACCGCCGTCGCCTGAAGCGGATGGCCCGGAAGATTCGTCGGGAGTTCGACGAGGTGACCGACGACGGCACCCTCGTCTACGGCAAGACGTGGGTCACCGAGGAGCGCCTGCGCGAACTCGGCGTGCCCGAGGAGTTCTACACCGTCAAATCCGACCACGTCGAACTCGCGTGGTGGCTCCTAGAGGAGATGGTCGACGAGGGCGACGTGGGCGAGGGCGAAATCGTCGAGCAGTATCCGACGGTCGACGGCACTGTGGTGGAACGGACGCCGCTGGCGTAGGTTTTGGTCCAGCTTTTGCGAGCGAGGGAAGCGAGCGAGTAAAAGGTGGGAGTAGCGAGTAGCGCGGCACCGGTAGACTCCGATCCCCGGCCGCTCAGTCCGCCAGTTGCTTCCGCACCGCCGCCAGTTTCGGCTGGAACTTGTCGGTGCTCATGAGGTAGGCGAAGTAGAAGGCCATCGCGCCCACGAACGCCATCCACGCGCCGAGTTTGACCTGCCCGCTCTCGGCGGTGGCGAGCGCGAAGCGTTCGACGTAGAGACCGAACACGGAGAGCCCGACGCTCCCGACGCCGAACGCCAGGAGTTCGAGCAGTTGGGGGAGCAGTTCGAGGAGTGTGGTGGTCATGGGGTTCGCAGGTCGGCAGCGGTTGTGGCTCTTTCGGTTCGCCGAAGCGAAAGGCTCTTGCGTCGAGTCGGCCGATCCGAAGCCGATATGACCGGACGCTACGGCGACTTGGACTACCCGACGCTGGCGAAACGCGGGACGCTCCTCGGCCTCTGTCTGTTCGCGGTGGGCGCCGCGGGCGAACTCGGCGCCCACGCCATGGGTCTGCAACTCCCGGCGTGGGAGGCGACGTTGCTGTTCGACGCCGAAGTCCTCGGCGTCGCCCTCTTCTTGCTCTCGCCGCTCGTGTTCGGGGTTGCCCTCCCGCTGACGGAGTGAGGTCGGCGCCGATCCGGCAGCACCGTTCCGCAAACACCTTATATGCCGATTGCGCAAGTTTCCAACGATCAGTAGTATGCCGAGACCAGAGGTTCTCGAACGAATCAAGGCGGCCGAGGAGGAGGCCGAGGAGATCGTCGCGGAGGCGGAACGGGACCGCGACGATCGGATCGCGGAGGCGCGTGAGCGCGCCGACGAGATTCGCGCCGAGGCCGAGGAGGAGGCCGAGGAGATGGCCGAACGCCGCCTCGAGGAAGCCGAATCGGAGACCGAAGCCGAGGCGACGGAGCTTCGCGAGGAGGGGCAGGCGGCCCGCGAGGAACTCATCGCCCAGGCCGAGGCACAGATGGACGAGGCCGTCGAGTACGCCATCACACAGTTCGAGGAGGCGGTGCATGCTCAGACCTGAGCAAATGAGCAAGGTCTCGGTGACGGGATCGAAGGGAGTCATGGACGACGTCGTCGAGACGGTCCACGACTGCAACCTGCTCCACGTCACCGAGTACGACGGGTCCTGGGACGGCTTCCAACCGGGCAACCCGATCGACGGCGCCGAGACGGCCTCCGAGAAGTTGGTGACGGTCCGCTCCATCGAGAGCATCCTCGACGTCGACGCCGAGGACGCCGGCCCGACGCGCATCGTCACCGACGAGGCGTTGGAGGAGGAACTCGGCGAGATCCGGGAACGCGTCAACGAACTCGAGGATCGCCGCGACGAGATCCGCACGGAACTCGGCGACGTCGAGGAGCAGATAGCGGCCGTCGAGCCGTTCGCCACGCTCGGCATCGACCTGGATCTGCTCTCGGGCTACGACACGCTCGACGTGATCGTCGGCGAGGGCAAACGCGAGGCCGTCGAGCGCGCCGTCGTCGACGCCGACGGCATCGACGCCGTCGGGATATTCTCCGAGGACGACATCGTCGCGGTGTTCGCCCGCCCGGCGGAGACGGCGGACGACGACGTGCTCACCGACGCGCTGGTCGGCGTCGACTTCACCGCGCTGGAGGTGCCCGACGCCGAGGGCGCCCCGGAGGAGTACGTCACCGAGCTCGAACACCGACAACAGCAGCTCGAAAACAAACGCCGTACCGTCGAGAACGAACTGGAGGAAGTGAAACTCGACGCGGCCGGCTTCCTGCTGGCCGCCGAGGAGAAACTCTCGATAGACGTCCAGAAACGGGAGGCGCCGCTCTCTTTCGCGACGACCGACAACGCGTTCGTCGCGGAGGGGTGGATCCCGACCGAGGAGTACACCGACTTCGCGGCGGCCATCACCGACGCCGTCGGCGATCACGCCGAGGTCGAGGAGCTGGAGCGCGCGGCGTTCAAGTCCGACGGCAGCGAGGTCCACGAGGACGTCTCGGCCGGGAGCGCCGAGGGCACCGCGGCCACCGACGGCGGGGACGAGATCCGCGCCGACGGCGGCGGCAACGTCGTCATGCGCGACGACTCGCCGCCGGTCATCCCGAACAACCCCGGCGTCGTCAAGCCGTTCGAGATCCTGACCCAGGCCGTCAGCCGGCCGAAGTACGACGAGTTCGACCCCACGGTCGTGCTCTTCCTGACGTTCCCGGCCTTCTTCGGGTTCATGATCGGCGACTTGGGCTACGGCGCGCTCTACACCCTGATCGGGTACTACCTCTACTCCAACTTCGAGGGTGACGCGTTCAAGAGCATGGGCGGTGTCACGATCTTCGCCGGGCTGTTTACGATGCTCTTTGGCATCCTCTACGGCGAATTCTTCGGCCTGCACTTGATCGCGACGTACTTCTGGGAGGGTGCGCTCGGCCTCTCGCACCCGCCGATGGAGAAGGGCCTCTCGCCCGCAGGGCAGTCCTACGCCCTGACGTGGCTCGTCGTGAGCATCCTGGTGGGCATCCTCCACCTCAACGTGGGCTACGTCTTCGACTTCGTCGAGAACCTCGAACTCCACGACGCGAAACACGCGCTCTTCGAGAGCGGGTCGTGGATCCTGATGTTGAACGGGCTCTGGATCGCCATCCTCTCGCCCGACCTCGTCGGCGCCACGCCCGACTTCGTGTTCACCATCTTCGACGGCACGGGCGCCGCGCCGGAGGGCGCCGAGGCGATTCACGCCACCTACGCGCTCGGGTTCAACGGGTTCCCACAGATCGTCGGCTTGCTCGCCCTCGGGGCCTTCTTCCTGGGGTTGATCCTGCTCGTCGTGGGCGAACCCGTCGAGGCCATCGAGTTCCTGAACGTGCTGGTGAACGCGCTGTCGTACACCCGGATCGCCGCGGTGTTGCTGGCGAAGGCGGGGATGGCCTTCACGGTCAACCTGCTGTTCTTCGGCGTGTACGTCACCGGCGAGGGACCCGAAGCGGCGTTCCACTTCGGGCTCGGCCACATGCCCGAAGTCGGGTCGATGTACCACGGCCACGAAGTGACCGAGATCATGTTCGGCGGGCTGGTTCACTCCGGCCCGGCGATGCTGATCGTCGGCCTCCTCGTGCTCGTCCTCGGCCACGCGCTCGTCCTCGCGCTCGGCGTGACGAGCGCTGGCCTGCAGGCGGTGCGTCTCGAGTACGTGGAGTTCTTCGGGAAGTTCTACGGCGGCGGCGGTCGGGAGTACGAGCCGTTCGGCTACGAGCGGCGGTATACGACCGAAGACTGAGCGCCGCGGGGGCCTCCCCCCGTGATCCGCTCCCCCGTGTCACGCCGTACCGGACGACGACCCAGTAGACGCCGGTTTCGCTCCCGTATTCGGCAATTTTCGCGGATCGGTTTGGGAAGCTTTATGACGGTCGTAGAGGCAACTACGGGATGTTCGGAGACGACTAAACGGACTCCACACCACTATACACAATGTACGAACTCGCAACGCAGCTGGCATCCGTCGTACTGCAGGCAGAAGGGGCAGCGGCACCGGCCATTCCGCCCACCGCCGCCGCGGCACTGGCCGTCGGGCTGGCCGCATTCGGCGCGGGGTACGCCGAGCGCGGTATCGGCGCGGCCGCCGTCGGCGCCGTCGCCGAGGACCAGGATCTCTTCGTTCAGGGGCTGATTTTCACAGTCCTGCCGGAGACCCTCGTGATCCTCGCGCTGGTCGTCGTGTTCCTGGTCTGAACACACCCTCTCGCTTATCATGAGTTTAGAAACAGTTGCCGAGGACATTCGAGACGAGGCCCGCGCGCGTGCGGAGGACATCCGCGAAGAGGGCGAAGAGCGCGCCGAAGAGATCATCGCCGACGCCGAGGCCGACGCGGAGGAGATCCGCGAGGAGCGCGAGGCCGCGGTCGAACGCGAGATCGAACAGCGGCGCGAACAGGCGATCTCCAGCGCGAAACTCGAGGCCAAGCAGGCTCGGCTGGAGGCCCGCCGCGATGCGCTGGAAGAGGTCCGCGAGGAGGTCGAGGCCGCCATCGTCGACATCGACGGCGAGCGCCGCCGGTCACTGACCGAGACGCTCCTCGAGGCGGCCGCCGAGGAGTTCGAGGAGACGGAGTCGGTCTCCGTCTACGGTCGCGCGGACGATCAGGAACTGCTCGAAGACCTGCTCGATGGGTACGAGGGCTTCAGCGTCGCCGGCGAGCACGACTGCCTCGGCGGCGTCGTCGTCGAGAGCGAGGAGTCGCGGGTTCGCGTGAACAACACCTTCGACTCCATCCTCGAGACGGTCTGGGAGGACAACTTGAAGGAACTGAGTAACCGACTGTTCGAGCGATGAGCGCGAGCCCCGGCAGTTCGAACCCCGAGTACGTCACTGCCCGCGTCCGGTCGCGCCGTTCGGCGCTCTTCAGCGACGACGACTACCGGAAGCTCGTCCGCATGGGACCGGCCGAAATCGCTCGCTTCATGGAGGAGTCGGAGTACGAGCGCGAGATCAACGCGCTCGGCGCGCGTCACTCGGGGGTCGACCTCATCGAGTACGCGCTCAACCGGAACCTGGCGAAACACTTCAACGACCTGTTGGCGTGGGCGGACGGCCGCCTCTACGACCTGATCGCCCGGTATCTCCGGAAGTTCGACGCGTGGAACGTCAAGACGGTCCTGCGCGGGATCTACTCCGGCGCGGACCGCGAGAGCGTGGAGACGGACCTCATCCGCGCGGGCGAACTGGACGACCGGCTGCTCGACCGACTGCTCGACGCGGGCTCCATCGAGGAGGCCATCGACCTGCTCGACCGGACGATGTTCGCGGACCCACTCCGTGCGGCGTTCGACGACTACGAGGACAGCGGCGTGCTCGTCCCGCTGGAGAACGCAATCGACCGCGTGTTCTACGAACAGCTCCTGTCGGGGCTGGTCGTCAGCGAGGCGACCGAGACGTACCGCGAGTTCCTGCAGGCGGAGATCGACTTCCGGAACGCCCGGAACGCGCTCCGGCTGGCCCGGAGCGGCGCCGACGTCGACCCCTCGGAGTACTTCATCGAGGGCGGTCGGCTCTTCACCGCGGGGCAGTTGAACGCGCTGGCGTCGAACGTCGACGAACTCGTCGCGACGATCCGCGAGAGCACGTACGGCGACGACCTCGACGATGCGCTCGACGAGTTCGAGGCGGCGAACAGCCTCATCTCGCTCGAGCGCGCGCTCGACGCGGCACTGCTCGAATACTCGGACCGGCTCGGCTTCGTCCACCCGCTGTCGGTGGCGCCGGTCATCTCCTACATCCTCGCGAAGGAGCGCGAGGTGGACAACATCCGCGCCATCGCCCGCGGCCGCGAGGCCGGCCTGTCCGAGGAGGAGATCGAGGAGGAACTGGTGATCCTATGAGCCAGGAAATCGCCGTCATCGGCAGCCCTGACTTCACGACGGGCTTTCGACTCGCGGGCGTGCGGAAGTTCGAGAACGTACCGGACGAACAGAAGGAAGAAGAGCTCGACGACGCCGTCATGCGGACGCTCGACGACGACGACGTCGGCATCGTCGTGATGCACGACGAGGACATGGCGCATCTCTCCCGGACCGCTCGGGAGGCCGTCGAGGGCAGCATCGAACCGGTGCTGGTCACCCTCGGCGGCGGCGCCGGCAGCGGCGGCCTGCGCCAGCAGATCAAGCGAGCCATCGGTATCGACCTGATGGAGGAAGACTAACATGAGTCAGGCAGACACGACCGTCCGAGAGGACGGCATCATCGACAGCGTGAGTGGTCCGGTCGTGACCGCCGTCGATCTCGACGCCCGAATGAACGACGTCGTCTACGTGGGCGACGAAGGGCTGATGGGCGAAGTCATCGAGATCGAAGGCGATATCACGACCATTCAGGTGTACGAAGAGACCTCGGGCGTCGGTCCCGGCGAACCCGTCGAGAACACGGGCGACCCGCTGACCGTCGACCTCGGGCCGGGCCTGCTGGACACCATCTACGACGGCGTCCAGCGCCCCCTCGACGTGCTCGAGAGCAAGATGAACAGCCCGTATCTCGACCGTGGGGTCGACGCCCCCGGCATCGACTTGGAGAAGGAGTGGGAGTTCACTCCCACGGTCGAGGCGGGCGACGAGGTCGGCCGCGGCGACGTCATCGGCACCGTCCCCGAGACGGTGACCATCGAGCACAAGGTGCTCGTGCCGCCGGGCGCCCTCGAGGAAGGCGAGACGGCGGAGATCGTCGCCATCGAGGACGGCGAGTTCAACGTCGACGAGACGGTGGCCGAACTCGACAACGGCGAAGAGATCCGGATGCGCCAGGAGTGGCCGGTGCGTGAGGCACGCCCCGCCGGCGACAAGCAGACGCCGACGGAGCCGCTCCTGACCGGCCAGCGGGTGCAGGACGGCCTGTTCCCCATCGCCAAGGGCGGGACGGCGGCGATTCCGGGGCCGTTCGGTTCCGGAAAGACCGTCACCCAGCAGCAGTTGGCGAAGTGGTCCGACGCGGACATCGTCGTCTACATCGGCTGTGGCGAGCGCGGCAACGAGATGACCGAGGTCATCGAGGACTTCCCGGAACTGCCCGACCCGCAGACGGGGAACCCGCTGATGGCCCGGACGACGCTCATCGCCAACACGTCGAACATGCCCGTCGCCGCACGGGAGTCCTGCGTGTACACGGGCATCACCATCGCGGAGTACTACCGCGACATGGGGTACGACGTGGCGCTGATGGCCGACTCCACCTCGCGGTGGGCGGAGGCCATGCGCGAGATCAGTTCGCGCCTGGAGGAGATGCCCGGCGAGGAGGGGTATCCGGCCTACCTCGCCGCGCGGCTCTCCCAGTTCTACGAGCGCGCGGGCTACTTCCAGAACATCAACGGCACGGAAGGCTCCATCTCCGTGGTCGGCGCCGTCTCGCCGCCCGGTGGCGACTTCTCCGAGCCGGTCACGCAGAACACGCTCCGCATCGTGAAGTGTTTCTGGGCGCTCGACGCCGACCTGGCCGAGCGCCGGCACTTCCCTTCGATCAACTGGAACGAGTCCTACTCCCTCTACCGGGACCAGCTCGACCCGTGGTTCGAAGAGAACGTCGCGGACGACTACGCCGAGGTCCGCCAGTGGGCGATCGACACGCTCGACGAGGAGGGCGAACTCCAAGAGATCGTCCAGCTCGTCGGCAAGGACGCGCTGCCGGAGGACCAGCAGCTCACCCTCGAGATCGCGCGGTACATCCGCGAGGCGTGGCTCCAGCAGAACGCGTTCCACGACGTCGACACCTACTGCGAACCCGACAAGACGTACCTCATCCTCACGACGATCAAGACGTTCAACGACGAGGCGTTCGACGCCCTCGAAGCCGGCGTCCCCGTCGAGGAGATCACGGCCGTCGAGGCCCTGCCTCGCATCAACCGCATCGGCGTTCAGGAGGAGTACGAGGCGTACATGGACGAACTGAAAGACTCGATTACCGAGCAGATCCGGGAGCTGTACTGAGATGAAAGAGTACAAGACGATCACCGAGATCAGCGGCCCGCTGGTGTTCGCCGAGGTCGACAAACCCATCGGCTACGACGAGATGGTGGAAATCGAGACCGCCGACGGCGAGATCCGCCGGGGGCAGGTGCTCGAGTCCGAGGACGGCCTCGTCGCCATCCAGGTGTTCGAAGGCACTTCGGGCATCGACAAGAACGCGTTCGTCCGCTTCCAGGGCGAGACGCTGAAGATGAAGCTGACCGAGGACCTCCTCGGTCGCGTTCTCTCCGGGTCGGGCGAACCCATCGACGACGGGCCCGCAATCGAACCCGAGAAGCGCGAGGACATCGTCGGCGCGGCGATCAACCCCTACTCCCGCGAGTACCCCGAGGAGTTCATCCAGACCGGCGTCTCCGCCATCGACGGTATGAACACCCTCGTTCGCGGGCAGAAGCTCCCCATCTTCTCCGGCTCCGGCCTGCCGCACAACGAGCTCGCGCTCCAGATCGCACGACAGGCGAGCGTCCCCGAGGAGGAGGAAGGTGGCGAAGGCTCCGAGTTCGCCGTCATCTTCGGTGCGATGGGCATCACGGCCGAGGAGGCCAACGAGTTCATGGACGACTTCGAGCGCACCGGCGCGCTGGAACGCTCGGTCGTCTTCATGAACCTCGCGGACGACCCCGCCGTCGAGCGGACGGTCACGCCGCGGATGGCCCTGACGACCGCCGAGTATCTCGCCTTCGAGAAGGATTACCACGTGCTGGTGATCCTGACGGACATGACCAACTACTGCGAGGCGCTCCGTGAGATCGGTGCCGCCCGCGAGGAGGTGCCGGGTCGCCGTGGCTACCCCGGCTACATGTACACCGACCTGGCCCAGCTCTACGAGCGCGCCGGTCGGATTCAGGGCCGCGACGGATCGGTGACCCAGATTCCGATTCTGACGATGCCCGGCGACGACGACACGCACCCGATCCCGGACCTGACGGGCTACATCACGGAGGGGCAGATCTACGTCGACCGCGACCTCAACAGTCAGGGCGTCCAGCCCCCGGTCAACGTGCTTCCCTCCCTGTCGCGCCTGATGGACGACGGGATCGGTGAAGGGCTCACCCGTGCGGACCACGCCGACGTCTCCGACCAGATGTACGCCGCGTACGCGGAGGGTGAGGACCTGCGCGACCTGGTGAACATCGTCGGTCGCGAGGCGCTGAGCGACCGGGACAACAAGTATCTCGACTTCGCCGACGAGTTCGAACGCGAGTTCGTCGACCAGGGCTTCGACACCAACCGCGACATCGACGAGACCCTCGACATCGGCTGGGACCTCCTCTCGAACCTCCCGAAAGAGGAGCTCAACCGGATCGACGAGGAGCTCATCGCGGAGCACTACCGCGAAGACGCGGTCGAGGAAGAGGCGACCGCGGACTGATCACGGCGACTTCTTTCATCTCGGCGGAAACCCCCGCCATTTGTTGACGATCGGACAGCAATCGTTCGGCGGTCGACAGTCATTTTATCTCCCGTTCCTACGGCAGGACATGTCTGAGGGGCCGAGTTCAACGGCTGTGGGCGCGCCCGTCGTTCCCGGGGAATCCAGCGGCGAGACGACGACTGCCGCCAGCACCGACGCCGTCGACGAGGCGTTGAAGACGCGGACGATGGACGAGGCGCCGATCGGCATCACCATCGCGGACGCGACGGAGCCGGACATGCCGCTGGTGTACGCCAACGCCGCCTTCGAGCGCATCACGGGCTACCCCCCGGAGTACGCCGTCGGGCGCAACTGTCGGTTCCTGCAGGGCGAGGGGACCCGCGACGAACCGGTCGCGAAGATGCGTGCGGCCATCGAGAACGACACCTCGACGACGGTCGAACTCCGGAACTACCGCCGCGACGGCGAACTGTTCTGGAACGAGGTAACCATCGCACCGCTCCGCGACGACGACGGCGCGGTGACCTACTACGTCGGCTTCCAGCAGGAGGTGACCCGACGCAAGAAAGCGGAGCAGGCGGCGGCCCGCCGGGCGGCCCGAATCGAGCGGGAACGCGCGGCCCAGGAGCTCCTGCTCGACCGCCTCAACGGCGTCGTCGCCGAGGTGACGAGCGGGGTGGCGGAGGCCCGGTCGCGGTCGGCCCTGGAACGGCGCGTCGTCGAAGGGTTGGCGGCGACGTACGCCGGTGCGTGGATCGGGACCTACCAACCCGCCGAGGAGGCAGTCGTCCGCGGCGCCGCCGCGGGCTGGACCGGTGACGACGAGGTAGCGGGCGAGGACGCCGTCGCCGTCGACGAGTCCCGTACCGATCCGGTCGGTGTGGCCGTCACGCGGGCGGTCACCGACCGACAGGTGTGGATTCAGGCGTGTACCGACCCGACGACGCCGGCGACGGCCGTCGCCGCGGTGCCCCTCCACTACGGCGACGCGATGTACGGTGTCGCCGTGGTGTTCGCCGAGAACAACAGCGAGTTCGACGACCACGAGCGTGCGGTCCTTCGGTCTCTGGGGCGAACCGTCGCCACGGGCATCAACACGCTGGAGAGCCAGCGGACGCTCCGAAGCGAGGAGACCATCGAACTGCAGTTCACCGTCATGCAGCATCCGCTGGTCGACGTGGCCGGCGCCCTCGACTGTCGGCTGGCGTACCGGGGGAACGTCGCCGACCGCGACCGGTCGACGAGCCTCTTCGAACTGTCGGACGCGACGGCCGAGGCGGTCCGGGCGGCGGCCGACGGCACGGCCGTCACGGTCCACGCCGTCCTCTTCGAGGGCGAGACGGGCTGTCTCGTCGAACTGTCGATCGTGGACGACAGCCTCCGTGGGCTGCTCGCGGACCACGGTGCCGAACTGCGAGACATACGCGTCGACAGCAGCGTCGCACGGTTCACCGTCGAGGTGGCCCGGGAGTCGCTGGCGCGGTCGCTGGCGGACGCCGTGCTGGAGCGATACGAGGGTGGTGATCTGGCCAGCTACCGACACACCGAGCGACGCGAAGAGACGCGCCAGGAGTTCGTCGCCCGCCTTCGCGACGAACTGACCGACCGGCAGTACGCGGCCCTGATGCGGGCGTACACCGGCGGTTTCTTCGAGTGGCCCCACGAGGCGACGGGCGACGACCTCGCCGAGGCGATGGGCGTCTGTCGGTCGACGTTCCACGAGCACCTGCGCGCGGCCCAGCGGAAGCTCATCGGGGCGATTCTGGACCGGTAGCCCAACTAGTTGGGGACGCTGCTTAGGCCAATCGACCGTCAAATATTGCCTGCATCATGCCACAACCTGGTAGCGAGGGGATTTGGCTCTGGATCGGCACGCTCGGCATGTTCCTGGGGATGTTGTACTTCATCGCCAGGGGCTGGGGCGAAACGAACGAACGGCGACAGGAGTTCTACATCGTCACCATATTCATCACCGCCATCGCGTTCGTGAACTATCTCGCGATGGCGCTCGGCTTCGGGTTGACGATGGTGACGGTCGGTGGCGAGGAGCTACCGATCTACTGGGCGCGGTACACGGACTGGTTTTTCACCACACCGCTGCTGTTGATCGACCTCGGCCTGCTGGCCGGGGCGAGCCGGAACGAGCTATCGTCGCTCGTCAGCCTGGACATGCTGATGATCGGGACGGGCGTCGTGGCGACGCTCTCGGCCGGTCCCGGCGTGCTCACCGAGGGCGCGCGGCGGCTGGTCTGGTGGGGCGTCTCGACGGGCTTCCTGCTCGTCCTGCTGTACATGCTGTACGGCTCGCTCGACGAGAAGGCCAGTCGGCTCTCGGGTGACGCGGCGTCGACGTTCAGCACCCTGCGGACGCTGATCGTGGTCGTCTGGCTCGTCTACCCCGTGTGGTGGATCGTCGGCACCGAGGGGCTCGGGGTCATCTCGCTGTACATCGAGACGGCCGGCTTCATGGTGCTCGACCTGGTCGCGAAGGTCGGCTTCGGTATCATCCTGCTGTCGAGCCGCGAAGTGCTCGACGCCGCGGGATCGACGTCGCCGGCGGCCGAACCGGCCGACGACTGAGGTAGGGGGTCTCGTTGCCGTCCGGCGACGCTCGCCGGGTCGATCCGGCGAGGGTCCCCGGCGACTTCCGATACTCCCTGCGAGACGGGGCGTCCGAACGGCGCACCGACGCCGGACGGGAGGCCGAAATTCCCGTCCGTGATAGCGCGATCCGAGAATCTTTAGGGGACAACGGCGAACGGCTGTACGATCACACGGCGGCGGCACGACGAAGATACCCATGACTGGACCAACGTACCTGCAGTTTCACCTGGCGTTCCTGCTCCCGGCCGCGATGCTCATGGTCGCGACGGCGTTCGTGAGTCGGGCGCAGATGAGTGCTGCCGTCCGCCCGCTCGGCGTCGGGCGCACGTACTGGACGGGCGTCGCCATCATCACCGTCATCGCCTTGGTGTACACGACGCCGTGGGACAACTACCTCATCGCGACCGGCGTCTGGTGGTACGGCGACGGGAGCACGCTCGTCACGCTCTGGCACGCGCCGCTCGAGGAGTACCTCTTCATCCTCGTACAGCCGTGGCTGACGGCACTCTGGCTCTCGCATCTCTCGCTGCCGACCGAGTGGCCGTCGGTCACGCGGCCGATCCGAACGCGGGTCGTCGCGACCGCTCTCGCCGGCGTCCTCTTCGTCGTCGGCTGGACGCTGCTCGGCAGCGACGCCACGTTCTACCTCGGGGCGATCACCGCCTGGGCCGCACCGGTGCTGGCGCTCCAGTGGGCGGTCGGGGCGCCACAGCTCTGGGCGCGGCGACGGCTCGTCGCGCTCGGCACGCTCGTTCCCACGACGTATCTCTGCGTCGCCGACCGCATCGCCATCGAGTACGGCATCTGGGTCCTCTCGGAGCGGTACACGACCGGCCTCACCGTCGCCGGACTTCCCGTCGAGGAGGCCACGTTCTTCCTCGTGACGAACCTCTTCGTCGTGCAGGGGCTGATCCTCTACCGGTGGGTGCTGGACTGGTGGGCCGCGGACGACCGGGACGTGTCGGAGCCCCGCGTCCCGGCCGGCATCGACCCCGAGACGGACTCGACGTAGATGACCCGGACCGTGCGCGGGACGGCGGCGCCCGGCGGCGACGCCGAACTGGCGGCGCTCGTGCGCGCGGTGGGCTGTCGTCCCGCGTGGGTCACCGTCGGCCTCGTGGGGCTGGGGTCGCTCGTCGCCGCCGCGGTCGGTCCCATCCCCGTCCCGGCGTGGCTGCGCTATCTCCCCCTGGCGGCGAGCCTGCTCCTTTTCGGCCTGCCACACGGCGCCGTCGACCACCTCGCGCCGACCCGCGCCGCCGGCCGGCCGACGACGCCCCGGTCGATGGCGGCCGTCGGCCTCGCGTACCTCCTGCTCGGCGGCGCCTACGCCGCGCTGTGGGTCGTGGCGCCCGTCGCGTCGGCGGCGCTGTTCGTCGCCTTGACCTGGCTCCACTGGGGACAGGGCGACCTGTACGCGCTGGACGCGCTGGGGAGTTCACATCTCGAAAGCGCGGGCGTGCGCGCGGGAACGGTGGTCGTCCGCGGCGGCCTCCCCATGCTCGTCCCTCTTCTGCGCTACCCGGAGCGGTACCGGGACGTCGTCGACGCGTGGGTGGCGCTGTTCGGCCGGGACCTCGGAGCGGCGTGGCTCGTCGCCCCCGACACGCGCGTGGCGCTCGGGCTGGCCTTCGCGGGGGTGACCCTCGCGACGCTCGCGGCGGGCTATCGCGACACCGCGGGGTGGCGACTCGACGCCGCCGAGACGCTGCTCCTGTGGGCGTACTTCCTCGTCGTCCCGCCGCTCGTCGCCATCGGCGTCTACTTCTGCGTGTGGCACTCGCTCCGACACGTCGGCCGACTGATGGGCGTCGACGACGGCGCCCGCGCGGCGTTCCGGACGCGGGGGGTGCTCGCGGCGCTGGCCCGGACGGGACGGGACGCGGCACCGCTGACCGCCGTCTCGGTCGTTCTCCTGGTCGGGGTGGGGGTCGTCGCCGGCGTCGACACCGATCCCCGCCTCCTGGCTGCGTTGTATCTGGTCTTCATCGCCGTGTTGACCCTCCCACACGTCGCGGTCGTGACGTGGATGGATCGGGTCGAGGGCGCCGGGCTGGGTCGGAAACAGTAAAAGGTTAACAGGCTCGGTCCACAACTCTCCGTCAATGGCCGAGGACGTCAAACCCACCCGCAAGAACCTCATGGCGATCGAGGATCGGATCGAACTCTCCGAGCGGGGTCACGACACGCTGGAACAGAAACGCGACGGCCTCATCATGGAGTTCATGGACATTCTGGACCAAGCCCAGGATATCCGCGCGGACTTAGACGAGAACTACCAGACGGCACAGCGTAAGATCAACATGGCGCGGGCGATGGAAGGCGACGTGGCCGTCCGCGGCGCCGCCGCCGCGCTCAAAGAGCACCCCGAGATCACCACCCAGTCGAAAAACATCATGGGCGTGGTCGTCCCACAGATCGAGTCCTCCCGCGTCAGGAAGAGCCTCGATCAGCGTGGCTACGGCCTGCTCGGATCGTCGGGCCGCATCGACGAGGCCGCCGACGCCTACGAGGAGCTCCTCGAATCGATCATCCTCGCCGCCGAGGTGGAGACGGCGATGAAGAAGATGCTGACCGAAATCGAGACGACCAAGCGCCGCGTCAACGCCCTGGAGTTCAAACTCCTGCCCGACCTCCACGAGAACAAGGAGTACATCGAGCAGAAGTTGGAGGAGCAGGAACGCGAGGAAATCTTCCGCCTGAAGAAAATCAAGGCGAAAAAGGAAGAAGAGGAGAAGGCGGAGGCCGAGGCCGAACGGGAAGCGGAAGTCGTCACGGCCGACGACTAGCCGTCGCCGTGAGCCACCCGGCACCCTCGCGAGGAGCGACGTGATACCCTGCCCGGCCTGCGGCGGCGACGCCATCGCCTTCGCCGTCCCGGCCGACTTACGCGCGTACGCCCCCGACTCGGGCGCGTACGCCCCCGACTCGGGCGCGTACGCCGCGCTCTGTTCTACCTGTCTTCGGACGCACGCGGCCGGCGACGCCCCGGCCGACCCGACGTTCGCGGCCGTCCACGAGTCGTTTCCGGACGGCGAGGCCGGCGCGGCGCTCGCGCTCGCGCTCGGCCTCCTCGACTCGCTCGCCCTCCGTCGGGACGCCATCGACGACTGCTGTTCGTACGCGGAGCGGGCGGGCGCCGACGTGCTGTTGACGCTCGACCGGCTCGCGACCGCGGATGGGCTGGACCCGCATTTCGATATCGAGCGCCGCCGGCACCAGTTGGCCGAGCTGCTCCGCTAGTCGCCACGCTGGCCGCGGACCCTGGCGAGCGAGCGGCGCGTAAGATTCCCCTCGCCGGCGGCGGCGACCCGGGCCGCCGCGAGGCCGACGAGCAGGAGGTTCCCGTAGAGGCCGGGTTGGAGGAGGACGGCGGGGAGCCACTCGGGGGCGGCGGTTCCGGCCCACCGGAGCCCGTACGAGTGGAACTGGATCAGGAGGAGGCCGACGACCGGCAGGGCCGGGTGCCCGTCCGGGCGGTCGAGTTCGGCGGCGACGAGGAGGACGGCCGCCGGCAGCGCGGCGACGAAGTAGTAGGCGTAGGTGAGCGGCGCGAGGAGGGGGACGGCGGCGAAGCCGAGGGCGGTCACCTCGCGGGTGGCGCCCTCGGCCCGGAGGACGCCGACGACGATGGCGAGGCTGGCGGCGACGCGGATGGCAAGCGAGTAGGGCACGTCGTAGAACGGGCGGTAGTACGGCGGGAGCCAGATCCGCGGCGAGCGGGCGGCCGTCCCCTCGCCGATGCCCCACGCGAGCACCTCGAGGAAGGTGCGGTGGGCGTCGACGCCGAAGGCGAGAAGCGAGACGAGGAGGAGCGCGAGGCCGCCGGCGACGGCGCCGACGAAGCGCGTCCGATCCTCGAGCAGGTGCGCCCCGGCGGGGGCGTAGGGGAGTTTGATCACGCCACAGCAGGCGGTGAGCGCGCCGCTCAGGTAGCCTCGGCCGCGGAGCGACGCCGACGCGGCGAACGTGAGGAGGGCACCGAGCGCGGCCGCCGTCTGTCCGAGCTTCATCGAGAGGAGGACGGGGTGGAAGCCGACGACGAGCGCGAGGGCGCCGAGGCGTTCGAGGGGGTGGAAGTCGGCGCCGAGCGCGGCCGCGAGGCGCTGGAGGGCGACCCACAGGAGCGCGACGGTGACGGCGGTCCACAGGAGGACGGCGGGCCGGAAGGGGAGCGCGAGGAGGACGGGGGCGAAAGCGAGGACGGCGACGGGCGGGTAGAGGTAGCTGCCGTGGTAGCCGCCGTCGTCGTTCTGGACGTACAGGGACTCGCCGGCCTCCCAGCGTTCGACGGCAGCGGAGTACGCGCCGAAGTCCCAGAAGCCGAAGCGGGGGGCGACGTCGATGGCGCGGAGATACCAGTCGACGGCGGGATAGGCTGCGAGGGCGGCGAGCGCGAGACAGGCGACGGCGACGAAACCGGGGCGCTCGCCGCGGAGCGCGAGGAGTCGACGGAGGAGGGACATGCAGGGAGGATGGAACGGCGCGGGCGAAAAAAACTCCGTCTCGGCTTAGATGCCGGTCGAGTACCGCAGGATGCCGGCGACGCCGCCGAAGGCGTCGTAGAGCTGTTCGCCCTTCTCGAAGTCGGTGCTGATGAACTTCGTCTCGGTGCCGCGCTGTTCCGCGATGGCCATGAGGTGCTCGATCACGTCCTCGCGCTCTTTCACTTCGGCCTCGCTCCCGTCGTCGCACTGGTGGTCGGGCGTGGCGTGTCGGCGGTCGACCACTTCGAACTCCTCGCCCCCGCCGCAGTCGTAGACGACCACGTCCTTGCGGAGGTCCTCGCTGATGAGCAGGCGGTCGACGGAGCCCATGACGAGGTTCCGGCGGGTCTGCTCGAAGCCGTAGGTGGCGAGGTCACCGGTGTGGAGGTTCTCGAAGAACTCCTCCATCTCCACCTTGTCTTTCATTATCTCCTGGTCGGCGAGCACGTCCTGTGCGGCGTCGACCAGGTCGTAGAGCCCGGATTCGTCGGTGTAGGAGACGTCGAACTTGCCGACCACCTTGTCCTGGAGTTCGTGGTGGAGGTAGTCGCCGTCGAGGAATTCGTCTTTCGTGGGCGACGGGCCGCCGACGAGGATGCCGTCCAGGTCGTGGCGCTCGGCGACGAACAGGTCGTTGGCCATCTCCGCCACCTCCTGGTAGAAGTTGTCGATGGCTTCGAGGCGGAGGCGGGCGAACCGCTGGGCGGACTGGCCACCTTTCCGCTGCTTGCCGGGGACGAGCGACGAGGCGGACTTGACGGGTTCGACGCGCTTGCCCTTGAGCCAGCCGACGTTGGCCTCGCGGCGGTCGAGGACGATCAGGCCGAACAGGCCCTTGTCGGTCAGCATCTCCTCTAGCGGTTCGGTGAGGAAATCGGAGTCGCAGTGGTAGCGAAAGGACTGGATGGGGTCGGGCGGGCTCTCCAGTACCTTGGTGACCATGTCGGTCTGGCCGCCGCCGCTGTCGACGGCGCCGCTGAAGACCACGATGCCGTTGTCCGGGGGGTAGGTGTCGTAGTAGCGGAGGCGGTCCTTGATGCTCGTGAGGGCGTCCTGGACGTTCGTCCGGGTCTGCTTGGACTTGATGTTGCTCGCCTCGGAGTGTTCCTGCGTGACGTGGGCGACGACCGAGGAGATCTGCTTGTCCGGCGGGATGTAGATGGTGACGAGTTGGGTGCCGGAGCCCTCGTACTCCTTCAGGTCCTCGATGACCTTCCGGAACTCGTATTTCCGACGGTCGTCGTCGGCGTCCTGCGTGTCGGTACTCATTGGTGTGTCTAGCGCCGGCCGCGCTGAAGTAACCTTTGATGGGGGTCTCGTGACCGCGTACCGTGGATTCACCGGCTCCGTCGGCGTCCCGTCGATACCGGCTCACGACGCCACACCCCGCCCCGCTGGCGGGGAGCAGAGTTATATGCTCCCCGCCGGTGGTTGCTGACGACTCATGCGCGTGTACGCGGTCGCCAGCGGCAAGGGCGGCGTCGGCAAGACGACGACGGTGGCGAACCTCGGTGCCGTCCTCGCCGCGGGCGGCCACGAGACGGTCGTCGTCGACGCCGACCTCGGGATGGGGAACCTCGCGGGCGCCCTCGGCGTCGACGCCGACGAGGGACCGACCGTCCACGACGTACTCGCGGGGCGGGCGACGGCCGCCGAGGCCCGCCGGGAGGGGCCGGTCGGCCTCGGCGTCCTCCCGGCGTCGGACTCACTCGACGACTTCGGAGCGGCCAACCCGTCGAACCTGACGGCGTTGCTCGACGGTCTCGACGAGGCGGGCGCCGAGGTGGTCCTCGTCGACACCTCGGCGGGCCTGAGCCACGACAGCGTCGAACCCCTCCGGATCGCCGACGAGGTGTTGCTCGTCTCGACGCCGGAACGCGGGGCGCTCGGCGACACGGCGAAGACCCGGGACGTGGCCGGACGCTTCGGGACGCCGATGGCGGGGGCGGTGGTGACACGGATCGCGTCGGACACCGATCTGGACGCCGTCGCCGACCGTCTCGGCGTCCCGATCCGGGGGTCGATCCCGGACGATCCGGCGGTGTCGGCCGCGGCCGAGGGGGGCGACCCGCTCGTCGTCGCCGCGCCCGACGCCCCGGCGACCGACGCCTACCGACGGCTCGCGGTCGATCTGACGGGCGACGGGTCGCTGGCGCCGACGGAGCCGGCGGACGAGGACGACGGCGCCGATACCGACGACCCGTCGGCCCCGGCCGACGGGGACGGCGGCGACGAGGCTCCCCCGACCGACGAGGCCGGCGACGAGCGGACGGGATTCCTGCGCTGGCTGCTGCGGTGAACGGGAAGTTCTTTGGGGCCTCCACGACGACGGGCAGTCATGGCAGAGTCGAACGCGGTTCCGCTGTGGTGGATACTGGTGTTTCTGGTGCTCGCACTCGGACTCGGGGCGCTCGCGGTGTCGACGGTCGGCGGCTCGCTGATCGCCGGCGCCGTCCTCCCAGTGTAGCGGACCGACGCATATAGACCACTCCCGTCGCTAGGGCCGGTACACTCCGCGAATTCCATCACGATTTTGTGATGCATATCGTATTCGGTATACTTATACGCGACGAGCCGCAACCCCGGATATGGCAGAGACCGCAGCGGCGTCGACGGTCGGCCCGGACGAACTCGCCGCCCTGAAGCGAGTCGCGCTGGCCGGCGGCCTCGACGACCGAGCGAAGCTATCCTGTTCGGGGTTGGCCGAACAGCTCGACGCGTCGGCCCAGACGGCCTCGCGACGACTCCAGCGTCTCGACGACGCGGGACTCGTCGACCGGGAGGTGCTGGCCGACGGCCAGCGCGTCGTCGTCACCGACGCGGGCGTGGCTCGGCTCCGACGCGAGTACGCCGACTACCGCCAGTTGTTCGAGGCCGACGCGACCCTGTCGCTCGACGGCACGGTGACCAGCGGGATGGGCGAGGGGAAACATTACATCTCGCTGTCGGGCTACATGGCGCAGTTCCGCGACCGACTCGGCTACGAGCCGTTCGCGGGCACGCTCAACGTCGAACTCACGGCCGCGAGCGTCCGAGCGCGCGGCGAACTGGAGGCACAGACGGACGACGCGACCCGAATCGACGGCTGGGAGGACGGCGACCGGACGTTCGGCCCCGCGACGTGTTACGCGGCCCGCGTCGAGAGCGACGCCGGGAGCTACGACGGCGCCCACGTCATCGTCCCCGAGCGCACCCACCACGACGCCACGCAACTCGAACTCATCGCGCCGGTGAAACTGCGTGACGAACTCGCCCTCTCGGACGGCGACGACCTGACCGTCCACGTGGGGGAGCCGTGATGCGCGGCGAATCGACGGGAGCGCTGGAGCGAGCGGTCGCGGCGTTCCGGGCCGGCGAGCCGGTGCTCGTCCACGACGCCGACGACCGCGAGGGCGAGACCGACCTCCTCTACCCAGCGAGCGCGGTGACGCCCGCCACCGTCGCGCGCCTCCGCAACGACGGCGGCGGCCTCATTTTCGCCGCGCTCCCCGCTACCGTCGCCGATCGGTTCGACCTCCCCTTCCTCCACGAGGCGGTCGACCACCCGGCGAACGACCATACCGACCTCGGCTACGACGCCCACCCCTCGTTCTCGCTGACGGTGAACCACCGCGACGGCTTTACCGGTGTCACGGACGACGACCGGGCGCTCACCATCCGCCGGCTGGGCGAGGTGAGCGCCGACGCGGACTACGGCGTCGACGCCTTCGCCGACGAGTTCCGGACGCCGGGTCACGTCCACCTCCTCCGGGGGGCGCCCGGCCTCCTCGACGAACGCCGTGGCCACACCGAACTCGGCCTGGCGCTGGCCGAGGCGGCCGGCGTCGCCCCCGCCGTCGCCGGGTGTGAGATGCTCGACGACGAGACGGGGGGTGCGCTCTCGACGGCCGACGCCGAGGCGTACGCCCGCCGGTACGACCTGCCGTTCGTCGAGGGAGCAGACCTGATTCGGGCGCTGGAGTGAGGTCGGGACTCGCGTTCGTCGCGACGATACCGATTCCGGCGCAGTCACCGGGTTACGAGCGAATTGGTCCCCACCGCGGGCCGCCCACAGTACCGTGGAGCCGCATCTTCAGCGTAATGCAAGGTGGAGCCTCCGACCTCAAGGAGCGAGCGTAGCGAGCGAGTAGGTCGGAGAGGAAACCGACACGGTACTACACCAACCACGCTCGATGGAAGGCCGACTCCCCACCGAGTCGTTACTAATATAAAAACGCCGGCCTACATCTGAACCACGGATGGAGGTACGTCGCACCGTCCCCATCAAGCTCGACGTGGCCGACAGCGACGCCGAACTCCTCCACGATACAATCTCCGAGTTCCTGTGGGCCGCCAACTACGTCGTCGACCACGCGTGGAGAGGCGAGTACAAGACCACAAGCAAAGCCGAACTCCAACGGGAAACATACGACGACGTGCGGGCCGAAACGAGACTCCAAGCGAACCTCGTCCAGAACGCCCGTAACAAGGCCGCCGACGCCGTACAGAGCGTCGTCGCTCGGTGGAAGCAAGGTGACGATGCAGGGAAGCCGCACTTCACTGCCCCGACGCTCGTCTACGACAAGCGATGTGCGACGTTCAACGACGACCACGCGACGCTCTCGACCGTCGACGGACGCATCACCGCCGAGTACGTCCTCCCCGACGAGAACCGTGAGACGCCCCACTCGGAGTACCTGTTCAATAATGACTACGAAGTGACGGGCGGAGAACTCCACTACCGCGACGGTGAGTTCTACCTTCACGTCCGAACAAAGGCGGACGTGGAGTCCGAGACTGCCGACGACGGCAACGACGAGCACAGCACAGTCCTTGGCGTTGACCTCGGCATCGAAAACGTCGCCGTCACTTCGACAGGTGGATTCTGGAACGGGTCGGAGTTGAACCACTGGCACCGCGAGTTCGAGAAACGACGGGGGTCGCTTCAACAGCGTGGAACGCGGGCCGCTCACGAAACCATCCAGTCGGTCGGACGCACCGAGACGGGTCGCTACGACCACTTCTTACATACCGTCTCGAAGGAACTCGTCGCGGAAGCCGTCGAGAACGGCTGTGACGTGATCGCATTCGAGAACCTGACGGGGATTCGTGAGCGGATGCCGAACGCCAAGAAGTTCCACGCGTGGGCGTTCCGACGCTTGTTCGAGTACGTCGAGTACAAAGCCGAGATGTTCGGTATCTCGGTCGACCAGGTGAGTCCTGCGTACACGAGCCAGCGGTGTTCCAAGTGTGGGACGACGCTCCGCGAAAACCGCCAGACACAAGAGCGATTCTGTTGCCAGAAGTGCGGCTATGAAGTGAACGCCGACTACAACGCGGCGAAGAACATCGGTCTAAAGCATCTCCGCTCGGCGCAAAAGTCGTCGGGCGGATGCGCACCCGTAAACGTGCGCTTGAATCGCGGGACGCTGAACGTGAACGGCGAGTATTCGCCTGCCTGTGAAGGCCAGAACGGGAGTCCACGCGAAAGCCCCATCACCAGAACCTTCGGTTCTGGTTAGCAGTCAGAAGCTCCGCTTCTGACGACACCCTCAACGAAGCGAACGGCGAATCCGTGAGCGAGTAGGGTGGGGTAGTTTACTCCCGATACGCGTCGACGGCCACGACCGCCTGCGTCTCCGAATGCGTCAGGTCGGCGTCGTTCGTGACGACCGTCGCCCCCTCTCGCCGGGCGAGCGCCCCGACGAGGGCGTCGACGGCCCCCATCTTCGGCCCGGGGGGAAACACCTCGCCCGCGAACTCAGCGGCGGCGACGGCGAGTCGCTCGTCGACGCCGACGACGTCGACGAACTCGAGTGCGTCACGTGCCCCGGGAACGTCGACGGTCGATCGATCCGACTTGTACACCTCGCCCTGAAGCACCTCGGTGAACGCGGGCGCAGGGGTGACGTACACGTCCGGATGGGCGCCGAGATAGTCGCGGACGGCGTCGTGGCCGTCGAGGTAGTCGACGAGAAACGTGGTGTCGACGACCCTCATCCGTCGGTCCGTTCGAGCGTCTTCCGCTTCCCCCGCTCGTGTGTTTCGCGGGCCTCGACGGCGGCGTCGGTGTCGGACCAGAACCCCATCCCGTCGGTGAGGTCGCGTTCGTCGCCGAGGATGCGTTCGAGCGCGTCGCTGTAGCTCTCTCCCTCGCGACGCCGGTCGTCGATGAGCGACTTCACGCGGTCCGACACGCGGATGTGGTTGTCGGCGGCCATCGTATACGTAGTCGTTAACGCCGTGGCTACTTGGTTCTGTCCGGTCACTCGAGCGACTCGACCGGCGGTTTCTCATACGATTATTGGGACTGTTCACCGTGGTTCGCCGGGCTGTCTCGGCGACTCACCGGTACTGACTTACAATAAACCGTCTCAGTCGTCCGCTACCCGCCCCGCGAACAGTTCGCGCACCTTCTCCATCTTCGGTCGAATCTGCATCTGACAGTACGCCCGCTGGGGGTTGTTGGCGTAGTAGTCCTGGTGGTAGTCCTCGGCGGGGTAGAAGGTGTCGAGTGGCTCCACCTCGGTGACGATGGGGTCGTCGTAGTCGGCGGCCAGTCGCTCGATGGTCGCCGCGGCGAGTTCGCGCTGTTCGTCGTCGTGGGTGAAGATGGCCGAGCGGTACTGCGAGCCCACGTCCGGTCCCTGTCGGTCCTTCGTCGTCGGGTCGTGGAGCGCGAAAAAGACCGTCAGGAGGTCGGTGTAGGAGAGGCGGTCGGGGTCGTACTCGATCTGGACGACTTCGGCGTGGCCGGTCGACCCCGAACACACCTCCTCGTAGGTCGGGTCGTCGACGTGGCCGCCGGCGTAGCCGGAGGTGACGGCGTGGACGCCGGCGAGTTCTTGAAACGGCGCTTCGAGACACCAGAAACAGCCGCCCGCGAGCGTCGCGAGTTCGTGGTCGTGGTCGTCGGTCATGGGGGATCGTAGACGCCGGACGACCATGTACCCCGCGCCTACGCGAAGTAGGCGTCGTCCTCGAACGGTTCGTCCGTGCCCTCGACGGCGAGGGCGGTGACGCGGGCGCCGACGCCGAGCAGTCCGGCGAGGCTGGGCTCCGTCCGCCCATCGTCGCCCGTGAGCGACGGCTGCGACACGCAGTCGAACGGACGGTCGTACGTCAGTACCGGTGGCTCACCGAGACGGGTCGACGAACCACCGGTACACAGTTGCACCACTCCGTCTCAGTCGTCGGCGGGCGGGGTGAGCGTCGGCGCTTCGGGCTCGGTGTCGGCCTCGTCCGCTTCGTCTTCCGCACGCACGGCGTCGGCGTACCGCTCCGCGATGCGGTCGATTGGTTTGTGGGGATGACACATGGCAAGATCCCCTACGGCTGCAACGGGTCCAAGAACACAACTGTTGTGACAGCCGATATCACGGTGCGACGTGGCAGGGATGAAGGAAGAGGACTCCTCTGTGGGGAGTGCAGTACCCATCCACTCGCTCGAACGACTCCGCGAGGCCGGGCGGGGGTCCCGTTCTACGGATTGTTGTGACGTGTCCGGGCGGTCGTCGACCACGGCGACCGCCGAAACTGACGGTCGACAGTGCGTATCAGACGATATCGGCGACGCCCGTCAGTTCGATGTCGGTGTCGTCGAGGCGGTCGTGGATCTCCTCCAGAATCTCGACGACGTTCGGGGTGTCTCCGTGTACGCAGATGCTTTCCGCCGGGATATCGATCTGCTCGCCGGATGGCGTCTCGACGACGCCCTCGGTTGCGATGCTGATGAAGCGGTCGGCGACGAGTTCCGGATCGCGGGCCGTCTTCTCTTTCGGGATCACGACGCTCCGATCCGGCCGGTAATCGAGGTCGACGTAGCCCTCGAACGCGGCTCGAATGGGGTACTCCTGAGCGATCTCGTAGATGTTCATATCCGTCGCGAGATAGATCAGATCCTCGTCGACCTCCAAGATGCCCTCGATCACCGCCCGGGCATGCTCCTCGCTTTCGGAGAGCATCGTGTACATCGCGCCGTGCGGTTTGACATGCTGGAACGGGACGCCGAGTTGGTCGGCGAACGCTCGCAGCGCGCCGAGTTGGTAGACAACGTAGTCTCGCACCTCCTCGGGTGAGGCATCCATCGTTCGACGCCCGAAGCCGAGTTTGTCGGGGAGGCCCGGATGGACGCCGACATCGACATCGTGGTCGTCGGCGAGGGCGACCGTTCGCCGCATGACGTGTGGATCTCCCGCGTGATACCCCCCGGCGATGTTCGCCGTCGTGATGTAGGGCATCACTTCGGCGTCCCGCCCTTTGGTGTACTTGCCGAAGCTCTCGCCCATGTCGCAGTTGATGTCGATTTGGTGAACCATAGCCGACTGGTAGCCGGGGAGATGCTCCCCGAGGGATTAAATCCCGGGGAGGATCGGCCCGATGATGCCCGAACCGACGAACATCACGTGGAGGGTCGCGATGGTTGCGAGCAGTGAGATCCAGCCGGTGTATCGCTTCGCGGCGGGCATCATGTACCCGTGAGTGAAGAGGTAGAACCCAGCGAGGGTGAACGGCGCGTAGATGAGCAGATCGACGACGATACCCCACGAGATGGGGGCACCGACGGCGAAAAGCCCCACAATCAGGAGGAGTTGTACCGGAATCTGGACGAGGGCGACCACGCCGAGTGGCTTCATGTCCGCACCGTACCAGTGAATAATTGCGGCGATCAGCCAGAGCAGGCCGTACAGGAGCGGAATCGCCGTGAAGAGGAGGCTGACGGCGCCGCCGAAGGTGTTATCGATCGTATGCCAGAGCCCCATGACGAACAGCGTCAGGAAGCCGGTGAATTCGACGGCTGCGATCCCCTTGAGTTCCGCCTCGTTTAGCTCGTAATCCTGGTAAATGGCGACGAACCAGACGAACAGCGGGAGGACGAGGCCGGACATCCCGAACGCCGTAGCGTTAACCATGCGTCCCCCTCCCCGGCAGATATCGAGCGTGGTCTGTCCCCCGAAGCCGCGGCGTCTCGGCGTTGCGAGTGTGTGCTGTCACTGTCTCCACCAGCCGAAACGTTCACGATTGGTTGTTATAAATGTATGGTATAGAATTGATATGTCACAGGGCGAAGATAGCTGTACTGCGGTAAGATGCAGTATAGCAGTTCACTCGCCACGCAAAGCTATAAGTAATCAGCTAGCCGCCATGTATATGATATGGGTAGAGATAACACACATCACTATTCGGGGATGCTGGGTGTTCGCCGTTCCAGCGCGGGCACAGTACACGGACTATGACACACCACGACATCGAACTGAGCGTCAACGGGACCGAGCACGAACTGAGCGTCGAACCACGAACCCTCCTCGCACACGCCCTCCGGGACGAATTGGGCTATACGGGAACGAACGTCGGGTGCGAGACGACGATGTGTGGGGCTTGTACGGTGCTCCTCGACGGCGACGCCGTCAAGTCCTGTACGGTGCTGGCGGTGCAGGCGGACGGGGCGGAGGTCAAGACAGTCGAGGGGCTGTCGGACGACGGCGAGTTCCACCCCCTCCAGAAGAGCTTCCAGAAGGAGCACGGGTTGCAGTGTGGCTACTGCACGCCAGGCATGATGATGACCGCCCTCGACGTCCTCGAGGACAATCCCGATCCGGACGATGCGGAGATTCGGGAAGCCCTCGAAGGGAACATCTGTCGGTGTACGGGCTATCAGAACATTATCAACGCTGTCAAATCGGCTGCCGACGACATGGGCGGCGTCTCGGGGGCGGACTGAGATGCCCGACTCGATCGAAGCGGGGCAGGCCGAGAAACTTCAGGGATCGCCGGTCGAGCGCCGGGAAGACCCGGAACTGCTCACGGGCGAAGCGACGTTCACCGACGATATGGAGCCACGCGGCACCGTCCACATGGCGGTGCTCCGGAGCCAGTACGGCCACGCACGGATCGAATCGATCGACACGAGTGCAGCGGAGGAACTCGACGGGGTGCTCGCCGTCTACACCGCCGACGACGTTGCGGCGAGCGAGGCACCGGGACAGATCGAACCGATCTGGCTGCTGCCCGACCTGAAACGCCCACCCTATCCGATGCTGGCCCGGGACAAGGCCCGGTATCAGGGGCAACCGGTCGCCGTCGCCGTCGCCGACGACCGCTACCGAGCGAGCGACGCCGTCGACGCTATCGACGTAACGTACGACCGCCTGGAGGCGGTGACCGGGGCGCGGGAGGCGACCGACGAGGATGCGCCGACGATCCACGAGGAAGCGCCGGAAAACGTCGCCGCCGAGTGGGACGTGGGAGACGAGGAGGCGACCGACGAGGCGTTCGAGAACGCCGACCGGACGGTGTCGGTGGATCTGGTCAACCAGCGCCTCCTCCCGACGGCGATGGAACCCCGGGTTACGCTGGCGAACTACCGCCCCAGCGCCGACGAACTCGTGGTTCACATGGGGACGCAGTGTCCCCACCTCCACCGTCGGTTCATGGCCGACATGCTCGACTTCCCGGAGCAGAAGATGCGCGTCATCGCGCCGGAGGTCGGCGGTGGCTTCGGGAGTAAGGACTCGGCCCACCCGGACGAGGCGCTCACTGCCTGGTGTTCGCTACAGTTGGAGCGCCCCGTGAAGTGGCAGGCGACGCGAACCGAAGCGTACGCGTCGACCGGCCACGGACGTGGCCAGGAGACCACTGCCGAGATAGCCGTCGACGAGGACGGCTCGATCCAGGCACTCCGAGTCGAGACGTACGGTGACCTCGGAGGATACCTCTCCACGTGGGGACCGCTGATGCCGGCTCACGGATACGCGCTGATGCTCCCCGGCCAGTACGACGTCGAGAACGTCTACTGTGAGGTGACGGAGGTGTTCACGAACGCGACGCCGACCGAACCGTACCGTGGTGCCGGCCGACCCGAAGCGTCGTACGTTATCGAACGGCTGGCGACGCTCGCCGCCAGGGAGTTGGACATGGACCCGGTGGAGTTCCGACGGAAGAACTTCATTTCCCGCGACGACTTCCCGCACGAGACGGCGACAGGCCTCCTCTACGACTCCGGCGATTACGACAAGACGCTGGATCGGGCGATCGAGATGGCCGATCTCGAGGCACTTCGCGAGAAGCAGGCCGACCTCCGCGAGGAGGGGCGCTATCTCGGTATCGGGATCTCGTGTTATAACGAGTCCTGTGGCTACGGCCCCTCGGAGATCATCGGTCAGATCGGCGGCCAGCTGGGGCTCTACGAAAACGGCGTCGTCAGATTCCACCCGTCCGGGTCGGTGACGGTCTACTGTGGCACGTCCGGTCATGGACAGGGCCACGAGACGACCTACGCCCAGATCGTCGCGGACGAACTCGGCGTCGACTACGACGATATCGAGGTGATCGAAGGCGACACCGACGAAGTTCCCATGGGGATGGGCACCTACGGCTCCCGGAGTGTCTCCGTCGGCGGCAGTGCAATCGTCGAGGCGTCCCGAGAGGTCGTCGAGAAGGCGGGGACGATTGCGGCACACCACCTAGAGGTGAGCGAAGAAGACCTGGAGTTCGAGGACGGCGAGTTCCAAATCACCGGCGCACCGGCGCGGTCGATGACCATTCAGGAGGTCGCCCGCGAGGCGTATCTGGCACACGACCTCCCCGACGGCACGTCGCCCGGGCTGGAGGCCACGAACTTCTACGACCCGGAGAATCTGGTGTTCCCCTTCGGAACCCACATCGTCGTCGTCGAAGTCGATCCGGACACCGGCGAGGTCGACATCGAGCGATACGTCGCGGTCGACGACTGCGGCAACCAGATCAACCCCAAAATCGTCGAGGGGCAGGTGCACGGCGCCATCGCACAGGGCCTCGGACAGGGGCTCTTCGAGGGCGTCGAGTACGACGAGAACGGCACGCTCCTCACCGGCTCCATGCAGGACTACACGCTCCCCAAGGCGTTTCAGGTGCCGGAGTACGAGACCGATCACACGGTGACGCCGAGTCCACACAACCCCCTCGGGGCGAAGGGGATCGGCGAGGCAGGGACGATTGCGGCCCCACCGGCCGTCGTGAACGCGGTCACCGACGCGCTCCAACCGTTCGGGATCGACCACATCGACATGCCGCTGACCGACGAGACGGTGTGGCAGGCGATCCAGCATGCGACGGCGGAGCCCGGAGGGGCGGACTGATGTTCCCGTCCGAATTCGGTTACGAGCGAGCAGAGAGCGTCGACGAGGCGATCACCCTCCTCGCGGAACAGGAGGGCCAGGTCGAGATACTGGCGGGGGGGCACAGTCTCCTGCCGACGATGAAATCCGGCCTGGCGAGCCCGGATGTCGTGATCGACATCGGGGGGATCGACGACCTGCACGGCGTGAGCCGTGGCGACGGAGTCGTGGAAATCGGGGCACTCACCAGCTACAACACGGTCGCCGACGACGAGACGCTCCACGACGCGATTCCAGCCGTCACGCAGGCCGCCGAGGTCATCGGTGACGTGCAGGTGCGCAATCGCGGAACCGTGGGCGGCAATCTCGCCCACGCCGATCCGGCGTCCGACCTGCCGGCGGCGGCACTCGCCGCGGATGCGACCCTGCACGCGGAGGGCCGGGACGGCCACCGAACCATCGCCGCGGACGACTTTTTCACCGGCCTGTACGGAACCGCCCTCGACGACGGCGAGCTCCTCACGACCGTCGAGGTGCCGACACACGACGTTGGCACGTACGTCAAAAAGCCCAGCCCGTCCTCGGGCTACGCGATGGTCGGGGTGTCTGCAGTCGTGGAGTTCGAGGACGGCGTCGTCGAATCCGCGCGGATCGCCGCGACCGGCGCGGTCGATCACGCTATGAGACTCCCCGTCGTCGAGGAGGAACTCGTGGGGACGACCCTCGACGAGGACGATATCTCGGCCGCGGCGACACACGCGACCGACGAAATCGAGACGTTCGAACTGATGGACGACAATCAGGCGTCGGCGGAGTATCGCTCGACGCTCCTCGAAGTGTACACGAAACAGGCCATCACCGGAGTCGCCGATCGCAGCGGAACCGCGCCGTAGGTTCGGGGGCGACCGACTCCGGCGACTGTGTCGCCGATAGGGCGCCGCGCGCAGTCGCCGTCGTCCTCACTCCAGCGACGGTCGCTCGTGGATATGGCCCTCGCGCTCCGTGAGATGAGCCGGTTCGCGGCCGAATCGGATCGCCGTGACCTCGGCGACGACTGACTGAGCGATGTGAAACGGCGTCCCGCCGCCGAGATCGAGCCCTGCGGGCGTGAAGATACGCTCCAGGTCCGCCTCGCTCAGTTCCACCCCGCCGTCCCTGAACTCGTCGCGGATCTCCTCGAATCGCTCGCGAGGGCCGAGTAGCCCGATATACGGGACGGGGGTGTCGAGTAGCTCCTCGAGAGCGATGTGGTCGTCGACGAAGTTGTGTGTCATCACGACTGCGTACGTGTTCTCGTCGAAGTCGATCGTCTCCCGGATGGTGGCCGGTGAGGTCGAGACGACCCTGTCGGCGTCCGGGAAGCGGTCGCTGGTGGCGGCTGCGCCACGGAAACTCGCCACCGTCACGCGAAAGTCGACGCGCGAGCCGAGATTCGCGACGGGTGCGACATCGTGACCGGAGCCGAAAATCACCAGCTCCGGCGGCGCCGTCACGGCATCGACGAACACCTCGACTCGCTCGCCGTCGTGCTCGAATTCGAGGGTGTCGGATGTCTCGGTCGCGAGCAGTTTCGTGGCCGGATCGTCGAGCGCATCGAGCAGCCAGTCCGGCCAGCCCGACGCGTCGAACGACAGCGTGCCGTTCGCCCGCGTGGCGTACGCCCGGTCGCCGCGCCGAGCGGTCGAGGTGTCGGATTCGACCACGGTCAGGACGACGATGTCCTCGCCACGCTCGTAGGCATCGACGACGGGGCGGTAGCTGTCGTCGAGGGGTTCGAGCAAGATGTCGATGACGCCGTTACAGCCGACGCCGAGTCCCCACACGTCGTCGTCGCCGGTGAGGTCGAACCGTTCGACGCGTGGGCGTCCCTCCGCGACGACGTCCTCGGCGATCGCGAGCACCTCGTCTTCGAGGCAGCCGGCGGTGATGGAGCCGATGCCGTCTCCCTCGTCGGCGACGACCATCTTCGCCCCCGGGCGCCGGTAGGCGTTGCCGACGACGTCGACGACCGTTGCCAACACCGCGTGCTGGTCGTCGATGGCGCCGCCGACGGCGTCCAGTACTTCCGTCTCCGGTACGCTCCAGTCGCCTGCAGTCATGCGGGTCGCCCCCTCGGTGTGTGATGTGTCATGATTGTGTTCGACTCCCGCGTCGGGGATCGTGTTCGTAGCCGATCGCGCCTCCACGGCCGTATCGGGTGAGCTGACGGGTCATCTCCGTGAGGTCGTCCGGTCCGGTGAATGCGAACAGGCCGTCGACGGATGGCAGCGCGGCGGCGATGCCGGCGGCGGACGGTTCGTAGTTCGGGGCGGCGGCGAGCGGATTCAGCCACAGCACCGTCGCGGCCCGACGCGAAAGCCAGGCCATTCCGGATTCGAGTTCCGACACGTCCCCCATCTCTAGGCCGTCGCTCATAATAAGAACCGTCGTCCGCCTGTCGACGGCGTCGGCGTACTCGTCCCGAATCGTCGTGACGGCGTGACCGATTCGGGTGCCGCCGCCCCACGCCGTCTCGGCGTCCCGGAGTGCGTCGACGGCGGCACGCGTCGACCCCGAATCGAGCGCGGCCGTCACCTCCTTGATGTCGGTGTCGAAGAGGAACACGCGACAGTTGCGTGCCCGTGCCCGAAGTGCCCGGAGCCACCGCAGGAGGAAGGACCGGTCGACGACATCGAGCACCGACCGGCTCACGTCCGCGAGGACGAGCACTCTGCTCGCCGTTCGCGTCCGGCGCTGTTTGGGGACGGAGAGGATGGCACCGCCAGTCGAGATGCTCCGTCGCAGCGAGCGCCTCACGTCCGCTCGCTCTCCCGCGGGGGTGGGTCGCCACCGGCGCCCCCGTTCGGTCGCGACGGCCCGCGAGAGTCGGTCGACCGCGCGCAACAACTCCTCGTCTCCGGCGGATGGCGAGAGGGTGACGGACACCCGCTTCGGCTGTCCGGAGGGACTGTACGTCGCCGTCGCCACCGTTCCGTTCTCGGTGGTCTCGGCGTCGCCGGCGATGCCGAGACCCCCTGCCCGGTCGTGTGTCGAGTCGAGCGTGGCGTCGTCTCGCTCCGGATCATCGCCGTCCAGTTCGGGAAGCGCTTGGTCGCCGACGGACGCGATGTGGCCGCCCGGCGGGTCGCCGTCGTCCGCTCCGTGTTCCGACTCGCCGGCCCCGACCAGCGACAGGTGTGCAGTCAGCCGATTCCAGAACTCTCCGAACGCTCGGTCGAATCGGCCGACATCCTCCGGCCGTCCCACGAGTGCCGCTCTGAGCGCCGCCCGTGCGCGCGTCTCGTCCCCGAACCCAACTTCCACGAGTGCCCGAGTCGCGACGATCGCCGCGTTCGCTGGTACGTCCACACCGGCGTGTCGAAGCGATCTGACGAAGGTGATCAGCTCCGAGCGCACGTCGTCGCGAACGCCGGCGACATCCGGGACACGGGTACCGTCTCGGTCAGGCATTCTTCTCACCCCGTCCCCGCTTCGATACGGGCCGAGCGAGCGGAGTCGACGAGAGCCTCAAGCAGTGTGTCGTCGACCCGTTCGATGTCCTCGACTTCCTTGAGCAGGCAGCCGAGGGTGTGTTCGATTTCCGCTGGCGTCAGCGAGTCGTCGTCGTCCGCGGCCCGGAGTTCGGCCACCGCACGCGCCCAGTCGAGCGTCTCCGCGACGCCCGGATGCTTCCGGAAGGGCTCCTCGCGGAGCCGTTGGGTCACCCCGCAGAGTTCCGCGGCGACAGCCCCGTCCAGTTCGGGGACTTTCCGCTCGACGATATTTCGTTCCTTCTCGAACGACGGCGGCTCGACGTGCAGATACAGACACCGACGTTTCAGGGCGTCGCTCAGTCCGCGGGTTCGGTTGGACGTGATGACCACGGCCGGGGGTCGGTCGGTGCTGACGGTTCCGAGTTCGGGAATCGACACCTGAAAGTCCGACAGCACCTCGAGCAAGAGCGCCTCGAACTCCTCGTCGGCTCGGTCGATTTCGTCGATAAGCAACACCGGCGGTCGGTCGTGATCGCCCGACAGCGCTCGTACCAGTGGTCGCTCGAGGAGGTACTCCTCGGTAAACACGGAGTCGTCCCCCGAAACACCGTGGTCGTCGGCCTGGACGGCGAGCAACTGCTTCGTGTAGTTCCACTCGTAGAGTGCGTTCTCGGCGGTCAGTCCCTCGTAACACTGGAGACGAACGAGCTCGGTGTCGAAGCCATCGGCCAGTGCCTTCGCCAGTTCCGTCTTGCCCGCACCGGGCTCGCCCTCGATCAGGAGCGGTCGGCCGAGGCGAAGCGCCAAGAGTACCGTGGTCACGATGTCGTCCCCAGCGACGTAGTCCGTTGCGTCGAACGCCGCCCGGAGCTCCGGCTCTCTCGTGTCGGCGAAGGGGTTCTCGCTCACAGGAGGATGCAGGCGTGCAGTCGGGATAAATTCATGGTACAGACCACCACGATTCGGCGCCGAACGGGAGTATCGAGACCGAGGTACCGCCGTCTGCGGCCGCTCATACGGATTATTGTAACTGTTCACCGGTGGTTCGCCGGATCGTTTCGGCGAACCACCGGCACTGACTTACGATAAACCGTATCAGTCGGGAATGGGATCGTTCAGAACATCCCCCGGATACGGTCACGGAGCCCGTCCGAGTCCTCCTCCGCAACCGCCGTGAGCTGTTCCTCCATGTTGCCGAAAAAGCGGTTGACGACGCGGTTCGCGACCGGATTGATGACCCGCTGGCCCATCTTGGCGATTCGACCGAAGACGTCCGCCTCCGCGCCCCACTCGATGTCGACCCCGTCGTCGTGTTCCGTGATGGACATTCGGGAGTTCATCTCGAAGGAACTGCCGCTGGCTTCGCCCTCGCCCGAGGCACTGCCCGCGGGAAAGTCCCACTCGTCGATGGTAACGGCCGTCCGGAAGCTCGGGCTGACCGAGCCGACGCTAATCTCCACCAGCGCCGCGTAATGCTGCCCCGTTTCGAAGCCCCGCGCTTTCACCACGTCGGGGTCCGCGTCGGGCAAGAGCGTCGGATCTTCGTCCGCGTCTTCCTCGCGCAACGCCTCGAAATCCACCTCGTCTGGTTCCTCGACCTGGGTCAGGAACTGACAGCCGGGCAGTGACCGCTTTATCATGTACGGATCGGAGAGGGAGAGCCAGACCTCCTCGGCCGATACGTCCTCGATGGTGAACGTCCCGTCGAACTCCATCGGTCATCGCACCCCCACCTTCGCGTGTGTCCCTCGTTCGGTACTCATTATCATACCACTCCGTGTTCCAGTCGTCGGCTACCCTGAAAAACGTTCGCCGCAGGAGTGTAGCGCCCGTCGTGGATACCACCACGAGGGTGGAGGCGCGATCAGACGGGCCGGTGTGATACCGTTGGCTGTAACTGTGTCACGATATTCGCCATACCGGGGCGGCGAATATCTCGATCGACTTACAGCCGACAGTAGAGTGGTCACCAGTCGTTGACCGACCCCTTGGTGAACCACCGGTGCTGACTTACAGTAAACCGTATCAGTCGTCGGTCACTCGCTCCGTGAACCGCTCGCGCACCTTCTGCATCTTCGGTCGGATCTGCACCTGACAGTACGCTCGTTCGGGGGTGTTGGCGTGGTAGTCGTCGTCGGGGTAGACCGTCTCCAGCGGCTCGACTTCAGTGACGATCGGATCGTCGTACTCGTCGGCGAGACGATCGATGACGGCCTCGGTCGTCTCGCGTTGCGCGTCGCTGTGGGTGAAGATGGCCGAGCGATACTGCGATCCCACGTCCGGGCCCTGCCGGTCCTTCGTCGTCGGGTTGTGAAGCGCGAAAAAGATTTCCAGCAGATCGGCGTAGGCGATGCGGTCGGGGTCGTACTCGATCTGGACGACTTCCGCGTGGCCAATCGATCCCGAACACACTGCCTCGTAGGTCGGGTCGGGCACGTCGCCGCCGGCGTAGCCGGAGGTTACTGCGTGGACGCCCGCGAGTTCCTCGAACGGGGCTTCGAGACACCAGAAACGACCACCTGCGAGCGTCGCGAGTGCGTGGTCGTCGGTCATAGGGGTGGATGCGCACCCGATCCGTATGTACTCCGTGCCGGGGACACCCCAGCCGAGCTATATGAAGTAGGCGTCGTCCTCGAACGGTTCGTCCTCGCCCTCGACGGCGAGGACGTCGAGGTCGGTGACGCGGGCGCCGACGCCGAGCAGACCGGCGAGGCTCGGCTCCGTCCGTCCGTCGTCGCCCGAGACGAGTTCCTTCACGTAGAGGCCGCCGGCGCCGTGAATCTCGACGGTCGCGTGGGTGGAATCGTCGAGTTCGCCCGACATGGCGTACACCTCGCGGGTGCGGGTCAGATTCGCCCGCCGGTGGTCGACCCGCTGGGGGGTGTACTGCTCGACCGTCGCGCCGTCGAGTTCGTCGAGGGCGTCGGCGAGAGCGTCCGCGTCGACCGGGTCGTCGAACGCGACGGCGGCGCGGTAGGTCTTGCTCGCGTCGAGGCGCTTGACGCGTTCGACCATCTCGTAGGTGGCCAGCCGAAGCCCCTCCACCTCGACGGCGCCCTCGGCGAAGGCGTTCACGTCCGATTCGAGGCGCTCGACGTCGATATCGCGCCGGCGCGGCTCCTTCACCTCGACGACGAACGGGCGGCCGGTGCCGAGCATTCGGGCGTCCACGTCCTCGCGGCCGGCGCCGTGGAAGACGGCGTCGACGCCGTCCATCACGTCCTCGACGAGCGGGGCGATCAGTCCCTCGACGCTCCGGTCGTAGAGGTAGCCCGACCCGTCGCAGTGGTCGCAGGGCTCGCTGCCCTGCCGTCCGCTCCCGTCGCACTCCCGACAGGGCCACTCCGTCTGGGGGATGTCGCGTTCGAGTTTCCGGTAGCGGCCGTAGACGAACGCGGAGTTGATCGTCGTCTCCACCCGGTCGGCGTCGACGTCGAGGACGAACTGCACGTCCGGCCGCTCGAAGTCCACCTCGGTGTCGGTCAGGCGGCCGACTCGTTTGCCCACCTCGCGGTTGAACTCCATCTTGAACGGCTCGCCCGCGTCGGGGTCGGCGCCGACCTCCTCGCGGAGCAAGCGCTCGTTCTCCTCGATCAGTGGCGGCGTGCGGGTGCCGACCTGATACGTCTCGAACTCGATGGTCTCGACCGACTCCGCGGCGCGCTCGGCCCAGTCGTCGAACGTGGCACAGCGGCCTTCACAGACCCAGCAGTCTGCGATGTCGACGGGGTCGAAGGGTTCGTCGTCGTCGAGGGCGGCGGCGACGCGGAGCGACCGGCCGCGCTCGGCGTTGGTCAACCCGAAGCTCCGGTCGGCGAAGACGCGCCCCAGACACGCGTCACACACCGGCCCGGTCGCGGCGAGCCGGCGCGCGTCGTCGAGGAGGCTCATAGCGGGTGAGGGGGCGGCGGCCGTAACTGTCTTGCTATCCGGACACACCGAGGGTGCGCACGAGCCACCACGCGAGGGTGACGAGGACGGCGGCGACGACGAGCGTGAGGACGACGACGACGGCGGCCAGCCGGCGCAGATACCGGCGGTCGGCGGCGGCGCTCGCGGGGTCGGCGAGGCGCGCTTCGAGGAGGCGGGTCGACCGCAGGTTCGCCTTCCAGTAGGCGTCGAAGAGGTCGCCGAGGACGGGGACGGACCCGACGACGGCGTCGAGCCAGAGGACGAACGCGATCCGGGCCAGCGTCGCCCGCGGGACGCCCGTCCGGGTGGCGACGGCGAAGACGTACGCCGAGACGGCGAGACCGAACCCGTCGCCGACGACGGGCAGGAGCCCGATCAGAGGTTCGATCCCGACGCGGAACTCCGTGCCGGGGACTCGAATCGAGTCGTCGAGCAGGTGGCTCAGGTCGCGGAGGCGCCGGAGGTCGGCAGCCGTGGCCGGATCGAGGTCCGCGTCGACGGTGACGATGGGGGCGTCCGCGTCGGCGCCGTCGGCGGAGTCGCGCGACGTGTTCACGACGATGCCGACGGGCGCCGTGGTGAAAGCGTCCGGGGTCGGGGCAGCGGATACTATTCGGAGTCGCGCGACTTCGTTGACGACACCCCAGACTCCTCCGGTTTCTGGTGTGCTCACGAGAGCGCTGCTCTCGTGAACGCCCGGGTTCGCGGACGGACTCGCTTCGTTCGCGTATCTCAACACGACCCCCGGCGACGACCACAAAGCTACTTACCGTGCCCCCTGAAGGCCGTGGGTACGGAGATGGCCGGCCCGAACTCCGACGCGGTGTCCGACGACGACTCCGCCCACGACCACGAGGACGACGTGCTCGCCGACCAGCTGTCCACCGACGAGGTGTACCAGCGGGTCGTCGCCGACGCCGACCACGAGATCACGTCCGGGACGCGCGAGCTGTTTTTCAGCGCGCTCGCCGCCGGGTTCGCGATCACCGTCACCTTCCTGCTGTACGCCTCGGTGACGGCGACGGCCGAGACCAAAATCGTGGGCGTCCTGCTGTACCCGCTGGGGTTCATCTACATCATCATCGGCGGCTACCAGCTCTACACCGAGAACACCCTCCCGCCGGTGGCGCTGACCCTGGAACGGCTGGCCTCGATTCCCACGCTCTTTCGCCACTGGCTGATCGTGCTCGCGGGCAACTTCCTCGGCGGCGGGCTGGGGGCACTGGCGCTGGCCTACGGCGGGGTGTTCGACGACGCCACCGCGGCAGTCGCGCTCGGGTTCGCGGAGAAAGGCATCGCCACCCCCGCGAGCGCCCTGTTCGTCAAGGCCGCCTTCGCCGGGCTGATCGTCGCCGGCGTGGTCTGGATCAACTTCGCCGCCCGCGACACCGTCTCCCGACTGCTGGTCGTCTACCTGGCCTTCCTCGCCATTCCCATGGGCAACCTGTTTCACGTGGTGGTCTCGTTCACCGAGGTGGTCTATCTGGCGCTCGTCACCGGCACCAATCCGGTGCCCGCGCTGGTCGGGTTCGTCCTGCCAGTCCTGCTGGGTAACACGATCGGTGGGGTGGTGTTGGTGACCGTCGTCAACTACTACCAGACCTCCGACCGGCGCCTGGAGATCGAGCGGTTTCGGAACGTCCGCCGGCTCTCGCTCCGGGAGTGGCTGGCCGGCTCGCTGGCCGGCCGGTCGTACGTCCCGGTGATCGACACCGTCGAGGAGATCGTCCGCGACCCGGAGGCGTACCGAATTCTGGTGCCTATCGCCAACCCCCGCACCGAAGCCGGCGTGGTTCGGCTGGCCTGCCAGCTCGCCAGCAGCCGCGAGAAAGGGAAGGTTCACGTCGTCCACGTCGTGCAGGCGCCGCGGCGGTGGTCCCCCGACGCCGAGCGCGTCCAGCGGGACCGGATCAGCGGCGAATCCGAGCGGCTTCTGGAGGACGCCCGCCGGATCGGCGCCAACCACGACGTCGCGCTGGAGACGTCGACGGTCGTCACCCCACGCTCCTTCGAGGAGATATTCACCCTCGCCCGGCGGACGAGCCCCGATCTGGTGGTGATGGACTGGGACCGCGAGGGGCTGTGGAGCTCCGCCCGCGCCGAGCGGCCGCTGGTCGAGTTGACCAACCGACTGCCCTGTGACTTCCTCGTCGCCAACGACCGCGGGCTCGACCCGTCGCGAATCCTGTTGCCGACCGCCGGCGGCCCCGACTCCGATCTGAACGCGGAGGTCGCCCGGGTGCTCCGGGAGGTCGCGAACGCGGAGGTCGAACTCCTCCACGTCGTCGACGACGCGGCCGACGAACGCGCCGGCGAGGCGTTCCTCCGCGACTGGGCCGCCGACCACGGGCTGGACGACGCGGCCATCACCGTCGACTCCGGCGACGTCGAGCCGGCCATCGCCCGCGCGGCCACCGACAGCACGATGCTCATGCTCGGGGCGACCGAACAGGGGCTGCTCTCCCGGCTGGTCCACAACTCGCTCCATCTGGACGTCGTCAACGACGTGGACTGTTCGGTGTTGCTGGCCGAACGCCCGTCCGAGCGGTCGATCCGCGAGCGGCTGTTCGGATCGCCGTCCAGGGACCGCCACCCCGCGGCGGCGTTCCGGGGCCGTGCCGACGCCGCCGAACCGAGGGAGGAGACGGACGGGTGACTGCCCCGTCGAGGCGGCGCCGCCGCGATACGTCGCGGGGTCGGTCGTAACGGCCCCCCGTGAACGGAGGGAAGCTTTTGACCGTCCCGTCCCACGGTCGGGTATGGTCTCGTCCTCGCTCCCGTTCGACGATTCGACGGTGTCCGCTCTCCAGGCCGTCGTCGCCGCGCTCGTAGTCTCCGGACTCGGTCTCGGCGCGGGCGTCGCCCTCGTCGTCGGCCTCTCGTTGCTCCTAGTCGGTCTCGGTCTGAACCCCTCGCCGCTCACCCTCCTCGTGATATCGCTCGTCTCGATTCAGGGCGTCGCGTTCGGCGGCGTCGCCCTTCTCTATCTCCGCTTTCGCGGTCGCCCCGTCACGAGCGTCGGCCTCCGACTCCCCTCGGTGCGCGACCTCCTGATCGTCGTCGCGGGCTACGCGACGGCCTTCATCGCCGCCATCACCGGGGCCATCGTCATCAGCGTCACGGGCGCCCCGGCGGGCGAGAACCAGGTCGCCGAGTTCGCGAGCACCGACCCCTCCGTCCTGCTGTGGCTGATCCCCGCCTCCTTCCTCCTCATCGGGCCGGGCGAGGAACTGCTCTTTCGGGGCATCGTCCAGGGACGGCTCCGCGAGACGTTCGACCGCGTCCCCGGCGTCGTCCTCGCGAGCGCGCTCTTCGCCGCCGTCCACTTCGCCGCCCTGACCGGCGGCACCGGCGGACGCCTCGTCACCATCACGGTTCTCTTTTTCCCCGCCCTCGTCTTCGGCACCGTCTACGAACTCACCGACAACCTCGTCGTCCCCGCGCTTGTCCACGGTGCGTACAACGCGACGCTGTTTGCCTTCGCTTACCTCGCCATCCGGCTCTCGGAGTCGGGGGGGCTCCCGGAGCCGGGAGCCGGCACCGAGATGCTCTCGCTGCTTCCCGTCTGATCGCACCCGTCGGCGAACGGAACCCTTACCGCCGCGCCCGCGAAAGCCGGGGCCATGCGCGAGCACTTCGAACTGCGGCGCGGCGACGCCCTCGGCCGCATCGGGGCGTTGACCGTGCCGCGGGCCGGCCGGACCGTCGAGACGCCGGCGCTGCTCCCCGTGATCAACCCCAACATCCGGACGGTGTCGCCGGCGCGACTCGAAGCCGAGTTCGGCGCCGAGGCCTTGATCACCAACGCCTACATCATTCGCAAGACCGCCGACCTCCGCGAGCGAGCCATAGCGGAGGGGCTCCACGACATGCTCGAGTTCTCGGGCGCCATCTTCACCGACTCCGGCTCCTTCCAGCTCGCCGAGTACGGCGAGATAGACGTGACGACCCGCGAGATTCTGGAGTTCCAGCACGCCATCGGCTCCGACGTGGCGACGCCGGTGGACGTGCCGACGCCGCCCGACGCCGCCCGCGAGGCGGCCGAGGTGGACCTGGAGACGACCCGGCAGGCGCTCGCGGACGCCGAGGCCGTCGACACCGGCGAGATGCTGGTCAACGCGCCGATCCAGGGCTCGACCCACCTCGACCTCCGGGAGGAGGCGGCTCGCCACGCCGACGCCACCGATCTGGACGTGTTCCCCGTCGGCGCCGTCGTCCCGTTGATGAACGACTACCGCTACGCCGACGTGGTGGACGTGGTGGCCGCGGCCAAGCGGGGGCTGGGCGCCGACGCCCCCGTCCACCTCTTCGGCGCCGGTCACCCCATGATGTTCGCGCTCGCCGTCGCGATGGGCTGTGACGTCTTCGACTCCGCCGCCTACGCCATCTACGCGCGCGACGACCGCTATCTCACCGTCCGCGGGACGAAACACCTCGACGACGTCGACTACTTCCCCTGCGAGTGTCCCGTCTGTGCCGCCAACGATCCCACCGACGTCCGCGCGGCCGACGACGACGAGCGCGAACGCCTCCTCGCGGAACACAACCTCCACGTCTCCTACGGCGAACTCCGCCGGATCAAGAACGCGATCAGGGAGGGGAGCCTGCTCGAACTCGTCGAGACCCGCGCCCGCGGTCACCCCACGATGCTCGACGGCTACCGCGCTCTCCTGGATCACACCGCGGAGATCGAACGCCACGACCCCGCCTCCAAGGGCGCCTTCTTCTACTGCTCGGCCGAGAGCGCGCGCCGACCCGAGGTAGTCCGCCACCACGACCGGATCGGCCGCCTCGACGCGCCCGCCCGACTGCTGGTGACGGCAGGATCGGCGCCCTCCGACGACTACTTCGACGCCGCGTGGCGCCTCTTGCCCCCCTTCGGTCCCGTCCCCCGCGCGCTCTCGGAGACGTACCCGTTCACCGCCGAACTCCCCGACCGCACCGACGCGGCGGCCTGCCAGGCCGCCGCCCGGGGGGTCGCCGCCCTCGTCGACGCCAACCCCGCGACCGACGTGACCGTCGCCCACGACGACTGGCCGGCCTCGGCGCTCGCGCTGCTGCCCGACTCGGTCACCGTCGAGCGACTGGGGGCGCGGCGGGATCGGGACGACGACTGACAGCTGTTCGCGTGTGACACACAGTCACGTTTCATTGAAATGTCAGCACTCCGTTGGTGGAACCGACAGATGTCCAACCGAACTCGCGCAGCCGACACGACGGAGCACGACCCCGAGGCGGGTGACGAACCGCTTTCCCCGGACGTCGCAGCGGCCCTCCGCGACGTCGCCGACCGGATCGACGGGTGTGCCGGATCGCTCCCGATCGGTCCCGCCCGTCACCACGCCAGACGCGCCGCGGTGGCCGCGCGGACGACGGCGGCCGAGGACGTGCGACTCGCGGACCGGCGGATGGCCATCGGGACGCTCGTCACGGAACTCCGGACTGCCGCGGACGAAGCCGACGCGACGCGCGCCCAGTACGACCTGCTCCAACTCCTGTACGAGGACGTGTTGCCGGTGACTCGCGAGGCGAGCGCCGACATCTACGCCTGAGTGGCGAGCGCGATGTGCCGGCCGCGTGCGCCTCGGCGACGACCGATTTTTGAGGGCGTGTCACGAAGACACACGCATGAACCGACGACGCTTCGTCGCGGCGGTGACCGTCAGCCTCGCCGGCTGTTCGTCCCCGGAGGACGACGGCGGGAGCGACGACGGGGGTAGTGGGCCGTACGGGAAGGTCGACGCCCGTCCCCGACCGGCCGCGCCCTGATCGGCACCCTCGTGGTACCACGACCCTCGCAACCGTTATCCGTCGGGGGAGTGTACGTTTGTTTGTAATGGCAAACGGTACGGTTGATTTCTTCAACGACACAGGCGGCTACGGTTTCATCGAGACTGACGACGCGGACGACGACGTGTTCTTCCACATGGAGGACGTTGGCGGTCCGGACCTCGAAGAGGGACAGGACGTGGACTTCGAAATCGAGGACTCCCCCAAGGGTCCCCGCGCGACGAACGTCGTCCGCAACTAACGCTATCGCCGCTCTGCGGCGACAGTCGACGCGTATTTTTGACGGACTCGCCCGCCGAGCGACCGGTGTGCGCCGATCGGCGGCCGTCAGTCCTGACTGACGTCCTGCATTCGCTCCGTGAAGTCCCACGAGTAGCATCGCTCGGGGTCGATCCGGATGGCGACTTCGTCCCGCGCCGGGTCGAGGAGCCGACGGGCGAGCGACGAGTCGGTACCGCCGAGGTAGCGTTCGAGGAGGGAGCGCAACACGGCCTTGTCGTCGTCGGGGGTCAGGGTCGCCGAGCCACAGCCACGGACTCCCCGGTAGGGTGGATCGTTGGTCGACACCTCGAAGGCGACGCCGTCGTCCGCCCGGAGATATCGCACTACGTCCGCGTCGGCCGAGGTAGCACAGACGAACTCGCCGGCGTCGGGGTCGAAGTCGTACCACAGCGAGAGCATCCAGAGGCCGCCGGGGGGTGTCCGGCAGGCCACACGGATCGGGACGTGAGCGTCGGCGAGAAAGGACGCGACCCCCGCGCGGTCCCACTCGCCGGTGTACGAAACCTCGGTCATGCCCCGCGTTAGGACGCGGGTGGCTAAAAGCCGCGGACTGGTCGACCGCCCAACGTTTTTGTCGCCCGGCCGAGAGCCGTCCGTCATGCTCCGCCCGCTCCTGCAGTTCGGCGTCCCCGGCGGCATCGAACTCCTGATCGTCCTGCTCATCACGGTGCTCTCTCTGGTCGTCCCGCTCGTCGTTTCCGTCCTGATCTACCGGGATGCGAAGGGGCGGGGCAGTCGCCACGCCCTCGCCTGGGCCGTCGGCGCCTTCCTCGGCAGTCTGGTCGTCTGGGTGCTCTACTACGTTGTCCGCGACGAGGTCGGGTCGCGGAGCGTGTAGCGACGGGCCGGGAACGAAATCTAGTTCCGCGTCCCCCGCCACGACCCTCCATGACCGAGTATTTCGAGGTTCACGCGCGGGACGGCGCCGCCCGGATCGGCGAACTCCGCCTGCGTGACCCCGTGACGACCCCCGCGCTCGCCGACGACGTCGTCGTCGACGCCGGGAGTCTGTGGGCCGCCGACCGCGACCCGCCGGAGGGAAACGAGGGGGCGGTGACGGTGCTTCCCCACCGCGCCTTCCCCGCGGGCACCGACCCGACCGTCCAGGAGTCCTTCGCCGTCGACTACCCCGACGTCGACTTCCCGAGCGCCGGCGTCGTCACCGCCGAGACGGCCGCCGACTACGGCTGTGACGCCTACGTCCTCGCGAACGCCCCGGGCGTCGTCGGCCACGGCGAATCCTTCCGCGACGAGACCATCGCCGTCCGCGAGGCGATTCCGCCGGACACCGCCCTCTATCTCGCCGGCGTCGCCACGCCCGCGAACGTCGCCAGCCTCGTCGCCGCCGGTGTCGACCTCGTCGACGCCAAACTCGCCCGCGTGAAGGGGAGACAGGGCGTGTATCTCACGACCGAGGGCGAGTACCACCTCGACGAACTCGCCGCCGAGGGCGGCGAACTCCCCGGTTCCTTCCCCTCCGATCCGCCGCTCGACGAGTTCACCCGCGAGGACTGCGTTTCCCACAACGTCGCGGCGCTCGACTCCGCGCTCGCGACCGTTCGCACCCGGATTCGCCGGGGGCGCCTGCGGGACTACCTGGAGGGGCAGGCCCGCCACGAGAACTGGCTGACCGCCACGTTCCGCGAGTTCGACCACGAGTACCGCTATCTGGAGGAGCGCACGCCCGTCATTCGCGAAGCGGAGATCAGCGCGGCGAGCGAGGAGACGCTGGATCGGGTCGAGATTCAGCGCTTCGCCGACCGCGTGACGACCCGCTATCGCAACCGGTTCTCGAACCCGCTCGTCCTCGTCCCCTGTTCGGCGCGGAAACCCTACAGCGACTCCCAGAGCCACGCCCAGTTCCACCGCGCCATACATTATCGCGGCCACCTCGCCTCGATGACCTCGCCCATCGGCGTCGTGCCCCAGGAACTGGAGTGTACCTACCCCGCCCAGCACTACGACGCCGTCGTCACCGGCGACTGGAGCGAGGGGGAGAAGACGTTCGTCGCGGCGGTGCTCCGGCGCTACCTGGAGCGCAACGACTACCCCCGGGTCATCGCGCACGTCCCCGGCGAGGGCTACCGCGACATCTGCGAACGGGTGGCCGACGACGTGGACGTGCCCTTCGAGTTCACCGTCGCGGACCACCCCACCACCTCCGAGTCGCTGTCGAACCTCTCGGACGCCCTCGCGGGCGAACTCAAGTACTCGAAGCGGGAGCGCCAGCACAACACGGTGCGGGCCATCGCGGACTACCAGTTCGGCGCGGGCGCGGGCGACGACCTGTTTCCCGACCTGCGGACGACGAGCCGGCACCCCAAGTTGCAGATTCGTGACGACGAGGGAACGCAACTCGCGGCACAGGTGCCCCAGTACGGCGTCCTCTCTTTCACGCTCGACGGCGCCCGGCACTGGGCCGAGAGCGACGCGCCGACCAAGCGGGTCGAAATCGACTCCTTCGTCCCCCACGGGAGCGTCCTCGCTCCCGGCGTCGTCGACGCGAGCGAGGGAATTCGCGTCGGCGACGAGGTGGTCGTCGAGGGGCCCGTTGCCTTCGGCGTCGGCCGCGCCGAGATGAGCGGGCCGGAGATGCGGGACAGTACGCGGGGCGTGGCCGTCCAGGTGCGCCACGTCGAGGAGACGTAGCGCGGAGTCGGCCGCGGGCATCACCCGCGGCCGTCCGGAGCGACCAGCGAGGACAACGCTTAACATCGTTTCCCGACTACGTGCGTCGATGCCATCGCCCGTCCGGCGCGACGTGATCCGGGTCGATCTCTCCGCGGGCACCGTCGTTCGCGAGCGCGTCCCCGACGACTGGCGACACGACTTCCTGGGCGGCAAGGGTCTCGGCGCCCGCTACCTCTACGCGGAACTCGACGCGGGGACCGACCCGCTCGGCCCCGACAACCGCCTCGCCTTCTTCCTCGGCCCGCTCTCGGGTTACCTGCCGGCTGAATCGCGCTACGCCGCCGTCACCAAGTCGCCGCTGACCGGCGCCTTCCTCGACTCCTACAGCGGCGGGTCGTTCGCGGACGCCCTCGCGGGGGCGCTCCCCGAGGCCTTCGGGCTGATCGTCCAGGGCGCCGCCGACGAGCCGGTGCAACTGACCGTCGCCGACGGCGACGTGACCGTCGAGTCGGCGGCCGACCTCTGGGGCGCCGACGCCGCGGAGGTGGACGACGCGCTCGCGGGATCGGTCGCCTGTATCGGCCCGGCCGGCGAGAACGAGGTGGCGTACGCGACGGTCGCCTCCGACGGCGGCGACCACCACGCCGGCCGCGGCGGCGCCGGAGCCGTGATGGGCGCGAAACGGCTGAAGGCCGTCGCCGTCCACGGCGACTCGCCGGAGCCGACGCCGGAACTCGCGGCGCTCCGGGAGCGCTACGACGACGCCTACCGCGACGACGACACCGGTCGCTGGCAGGCCGCCGGCGAGACGGTCGAGAGCGTCGACTTCGCCAACGAGGTGGGCGTCCTCTCCACCCGCGGCTGGCAGGGCGGGACGTTCGACGACGCCGGCGACATCGGCGTCGAGGCGGTGCGCGAGGCAGCGACGGGGCGGGAAAACGAAGAGGACGCCGTCCCGGGGGGCTTTCGCGTCGAGGCCGGAGACGACGAGTCGGTGCCGCGGGGCGGCGCCCTGATGTCGCTCGGCGCCGGCCTCGGGATCGACGACTTCGACGACGTGGCCCGTCTCGGCTCGGTCTGTGACCTGCTCGGTATGGACGCCATCAGCGCCGGCAACGCCGTCGCGTGGGTGATGCGCGCGGTGGACGCGGCCGCCGTCGACTTCGAGACGGATGTCGACCTCGCGTTCGGCGACGCCGACGCCGCGGCGGCGTTGCTGGAGGCCATCGCCACCCGTTCGACCGACCTCGGTGACACGCTCGCCGACGGGGTCGAGGCCGCCCGCGAGCGGCACGGCGCCGCGACGGTGCCGACGGTGAAGTCGATGGAACTGCCGGCCTACGACCCCCGCGGCGCCGCGGGGATGGCGCTGGCCTACGCCACCAGCGACCGCGGGGGGTGTCACCGCCGCGCCCGGCCGGTCGAGCGCGAGGCGTTCGCCCGCGACGAGTGGAGCGACGCCGACCGCGTCGCCACCGTCGTCGGCGCCCAGAACGTCCGCTCGACGCTCTGGAGCCTCGTCGTCGACGACTTCGCCGGCGAGACCATGTGGGAGGACCTCGGCGCGGAGTGGCTGCGGGCGGTCGGGCTGGACCACGACCGGGCGTCGCTGGCGACGCTCGGCGAACGCGTCTGGACGCTCGTCCGCCTGTTCAACGTCCGCGAGGGGTTCGACCGGGCGGACGACACCCTGCCCGAACTGTTCGAGGACCCGCTTCCCGACGGGCCGGCGGCCGGCCGCACCGTCGACCGCGAGGCGTTCGAGGCGATGCTCGACGCCTACTACGCGGCGCGTGGCTGGTCGGTCGAGGGGCTGCCGACCGCCGAGACGGTCGACCGACTTGGGCTCGGTCCGGTCGTCGACGACGAGACGCCGCTCGGATCGGCGCCGGCCGTCACGCCCGTCGAGCACGACCCCGGCCGCGACTACAGCCCGTGACGGGGTCGAACCCGTCGCGGCCCCACGACTGCTACCGGTGCGGTGCGACCATCGAACCCGGCCACGTCTACGGCGCACTCGACTTGCTCGACGCCGACGGCGACCTTCGGGTCATGCTCTGTCGCTCCTGTGCGGCGGAGCTACGCGCGTTTCTCGAATAGGTGCGGGACCCTTTTACCGCTCGCGGGCCACCGGTTCGTATGGACGAGTTCGACCTCGGCGTTCCCACACAGATTCTGGAATCGCTCCCCGACGAGGACGAGGCGGCACGACAGGACATGCAGCGGGCGGTCGCCGGCCTCGAAGCCCGACTGAACGAGGGCGTCTCGGCCGCGGACGACGAACGCGAGGCGGCCCAGACGGTCGTCGGCGCGCTCGAACGCCTCGAGGACCAGCTCGAACAGTACGACGAGTTCGTCCCCGAACTCCGGGCGTGGGGGCAGTCGCCCATCTACGCCATCGCGTGGCGCAATCTGCAGGCGGACCTCATCATGCAGATTCAGGAGGTCGGCTGGGTCGCCGAGCGCATCGATCAGGAGCGCAACTACCGGACCGTCGAGGACGGCATTCGTCTGAGCGATCGGTAGGGTAGCACCGCCACACGCTGTCGCGTTCCTTTTTACGCTGGCGCTCCGAACGGTTGGCATGGACCTGCAACTGCGGTTTTTCGCAACGTTTCGCGAAGCGGTCGGCCAGAAGACCCTCGAACGCGAGTTCGAGGACGGCTCGACCGTCGGAGAGGTGCTTCTCGCCCTCGAATCCGAATACAACGGGCTCGAGGGGCAACTGCTGGACGATCAGGGCGAACTGCAGCCGAACCTCAACATCCTGAAGAACGGGCGGGAGGTGCTGCACATGAAGGGGCCGCAGACGCCGATGGAGGACGGCGACACGCTGTCTATCTTCCCGCCGGTGGCGGGAGGGGCATGACCGCCGACGAGTGGGTCCGCCGGGAGCGCTCGTTCCGGGGCATCTCACAGCGGCTGGCGATCAAATATCTGGAGAATCTGGGCGCCGAACAGGTCGACGACGACCGGGTCGAGGCCGAGGACTGGGCGGCCGAACTCTCCTCGCAGACCGTCGGCATCGGGCCGTCGGTGTCGCTGACGCAGGTCGACCTCGTCTTCGAGGGCGACCCCGAAACCCTCGACCCGCTCATCGAGCGATTCGCACAGAAGGCGATGCGCGCCGGAGGCTGATCGTGTCCGGGGCGCCGAACTCGCCGATAGACGGGCAGGTGTTCATGCTCGCCTCGGCGAAAGCCAGCGTCGACCCCGGACGGCTCTCCGAGCTACTGGGGCGCGTCCAGACCCACCTCGCCGGAGAGCGCGAGCGGTACCGGCGCGAGTTCGAGCGCGTCGCCCGGAGCGACGACCGCGAGGTGTTTCTCGTCCCGACGGGGCACTGGGAGACGGTCGGCGACCGGCTGGGGTTCGGGGAGCGCGAGCGGAAGGCGGTCGCGCGAACCCACGCCGAACAGCTCCGGCGGATCGGGTCCCGGAGCGACCGGGACGAGGAGTTCGAGACGGCGCTGGAGATCCGCGAGGCGGTCGTCATCGGGCGGTAAACCGAAAGGTCGTTGCCGGGTGCCCGCACACGGATAGCCATGCTCCCCGACGACTTCCGCGCCGGCGTCCGCGCGGCGCTGCCCTCCCTCCTCGGACTGGTCCCGTTCGGCCTCGTCGCGGGCATCGCCGCGGTGAACGCCGGCCTCTCGCCGTTTCAGGCCATCGGGCTGTCGGCCGTCGTCTTCGCCGGCGCCGCACAGCTCGCCGCCATCGACCTGCTCGCACGGGACGCCTCACTCGCCGTCGTCGTCGTCACGGCCGTCGTCATCAACCTCCGGATGGCGATGTACTCCGCTTCCATCGCACCGTACTTCGAATCCTTCCGCCGTCGGTGGGCGGTGGGCTGTTCGTACCTCCTGACCGACGTGTCCTACGCCCTGTCTATCGCCGAGTTCACCGACGAGTCGGGGACCGATCGGCGGTGGTACTACCTCGGCGTCGCCGGCGCCATCTGGGCCGTCTGGCAACTCACGACCGTCGCCGGCGTCCTCCTCGGGGCGGGCATCCCCGAGAGCTGGGGGGTGGGCTTCGCCGTTCCGCTGGTCTTTCTCACGCTCCTCGTCGGCGACGTGTCGGATCGCCCCCGACTGGTCGCCGCGCTCGTCGGGGGGAGCGTCGCCGTCGTCGGGGCGACGTGGCCGCTGAATCTCGGCCTCCTCGGTGGGGCGCTCGCCGGCGTCGTCGCCGGCGTCGTCGTCGATTGGAGGGGGAGCGACGCGTGACGACGACGTACGGCCCGCTCGCCATCTGGGCGGTCGTCCTCGTCGTCGGCGTCGCCACCTTCGCCATCCGCTACTCCTTCGTCTACCTGTTCGGTCGGATCGAGGGGGTGCCGCCGCGGGTGGAGGAGGCGCTCCGGTTCGTCCCGGCGGCGGTGCTGGCGGCGCTCGTCGCGCCGGCCGTCGTCGATCCGGGGCCGACGGTGGCGGCGACGGTCCTCGACGACCGCCTGCTCGCCGGCGCCGTCGCGGCCGTCGTGGCGTGGTACACCGAAAACATGTTCGCGACCATCGCCGTCGGACTGCTCGCGCTGTGGGCGGTCGGGGCAGTGCTGTAAAAAAACGAGTCGGCCGAGGGGATCAGTCGTCGTCGTTCGGCGTCGGCGTCTCGGGTTCCTCCGCGGTGGAGATGGGGTCGCTCTCGTCCTCGCTGAAGCCTTCCGAGGACTCCATCCGGCGCTTCGCCTCGGGGTCGAACTGCGCCTCGATGTCCTGGTACTTGCTGACGAAGGAGAGTTCGTGGTGGCTCTCCGTCGGGTGTCCCAGATAGCGGTTCTCGAGGTCGAACTGCGCCTCCTCGTCGGCCTCCGCGAGGCGCTCGAAGTCCTCGTAAACCGCGTGGGCGCCGGAGTGGAGGCCGAACAGGGTGATGAAGATGTACTTGTAGCCGAGGTCACCGAGTTCCGCGAACGTCAGCGGGTCCTCCTCCTCGGACCACGCGAAGGAGGAGGAGTAGTTGAAGGCCAGATCGAGGTCGGGGTGGGTCTCGTGGATGGTCTCTGCGTACTCGACCGCATCCTCGCGGGACGGGTCGGGCATCTCGGGCCAGACGAGGTCGACGCCGGCGTCGGCGTAGATGCGCCCGCGTTCGAGGTGTTCCTCCCAGTCGCCGTTGGCGGAGCCGTAGGCGTCCGTGCGGGCGATGATGACGGTGTCCTCGCACTGCTTGGCGTCGACGGCGGCGCTGAAACGCGCCTCCGCGTCCTCGCGGGAGACGATCTGTTTGCCCGCGATGTGGCCACAGCGCTTGGGCGTCGTCTGGTCCTCGATGTGGACCGCCGCGACGCCGGCCTTCTCGTACTCCCGCACCGCGCGGCGGACGTTGTGGATGCCGCCGTAGCCGGTGTCGCAGTCGGCGATCACCGGGAGCGTGGTGGCTTCCGCGATGCGCTTTGCGTTCTCGACCATCTCGGTCATCGTCACCATCTCGAGGTCCGGGAAGCCGAACTGGCCGAGGACGGTCGAGTAGCCGCTCATGTAGACGGCGTCGTGACCCGTCATCTCCGCCAGCCGCGCGTCGAGGGCGTGATAGAGGCCGGGCGCGAACACGAACTGCTGATCCGCGAGCTGCTCGCGGAACTGCTCGGCCGCCGGGTTGTCGATGTCTCTGGTGACCGTGTCGGTGTCGAGTTCTTCGGGCGTCATTGGGAGGGTTCGGTCGCGTCCGTCGTTCGGGTGTCGGGTCGACCCAGGTCGGGGACGAGCGGCGCTTCCTGTGCCAGCTCGTCGTCGTCGGTGCGCTGGGTCGTAGAATCAGTCGTCCGCGTCCGCGGCGTCGGGCGGGTCCGTTCACGACCGCCGTCGGTCCGGGTGTCGCCGCGGCCGATGTCGGGAACGAGGGGGGCTTGCTGTGCTAGTTCGTCGTCGCGTCGGGTCGTGGGTTCCATGGTGTTGGTAGTGGGGTTGCTGTCGGTCGTCTGCCGGGACAACTCGTGTCGGAACGGGAGTCGCGTACGTGCATTGCATCCGGTCGAACGACTGGGGGGCACATAAACATAATGATTGATAATGATAATATTCGTTAATGTACCTTAATCGGGTCGTGGTACCATTCCACAAACGCACTTCACGGGGCTTAATTCCGTCCGGCGCCGACCGTCGGGTAGATGGTTGCCGCCATAGAGATCGACGATCTCAGGAAGGAGTACGGCGACGTGACGGCGCTCGACGGCGTCTCGCTGACCGTGCCCGAGGGGAGCTTCTTCGGCCTGCTCGGTCCGAACGGGGCCGGCAAGACGACCTTCATCAACGTCCTCGTCGGCCTCGTCCGCAAGAGCGGCGGGACGGCACGGGTGTTCGGCCACGACGTGGAGACCGACTACCGCGAGGCCCGGAACTGCATCGGCCTCGCGCCCCAGGAGTTCAACGTCGACCGCTTCTTCCCCATCCGGGAGGTGCTGGAACACAAAGCGGGGTACCACGGGATTCCGGCGAGCGAGGCGCGCGAGCGCGCCGACGAGGCCCTGAAGCAGGTCGGCATCTACGAGAAGCGGGACACGCGCTTCGACTGGCTCTCCGGCGGGATGAAGCGTCGCTTCCTCATCGCGCGCGCCCTCGTCACCCGCCCCGACCTCCTGATCCTCGACGAGCCGACGGCCGGCGTCGACGTCCAGCTCCGGCACGACCTCTGGGACCTCATCACCGACCTCAACGAGTCCGGGACGACCATCCTGCTCACCACCCACTACATCGAGGAGGCCGAACGTCTCTGTGACGAGGTTGCCATCCTCGACAGCGGCCAGGTGGTGACGGTGAGTACCCCCGACGAACTCATGGACCGCGGCACCGACCGCATCACGGTCACGTTCCGCGAACCGATCCGCTCGGCGCCCGAAATTGCCGCCGGCAACGGGCACGTCGAGGCCGTCGAGGTGGAGGACGGCCGCCTCGTCGTCGCCGCGTCCCGTGGTGGCCTCGTCGCCCCGGACCTCGTTCGCGAACTCGACTCCGCGGGGTACGAAATCGTCGACCTCGACGTCTCGCGCACCTCGCTGGAGGAAGTGTTCGTCGAGATGACCCGCACGGACTCGGCGGTGGCGGACGGGGGACAGGTATGAGCGTCGTCGGCCTCAAGACGCTGACGCGCCGGGAGATCCTCCGCTTTCTCCGCCGCCCCAAGAACACCTTCGCGCCGCCGCTGATCACGAACGTCCTCTACTTCTCGGTGTTCGGCGTCATCCTCGGCCAGCGTATCGACACGATCCAGGGGATTCCGTACATCCTCTTTATCCTCCCCGGTCTCGTCGTCCTCGGCGCCATCTCCAACGCCTTCGAGAACGCCGCGTTCTCCATCTTCCACGGCCGGTGGAACGAGTACATCCACGAACCGCTCACCTCGCCGCTCTCCTACACCGAGATGGCGACGGCGTACGTCCTCGCGGGCGCGGCCCGCGGCGCCATCGTCGGCGTCCTCATCGCCATCGTCGGCGCCGCGTTCACCTCGGTGGGGGTGACCCGCCCGCTCTATCTCGTCGGCTTCGCCGTCGTCATCACCGTCCTCTTCGCCGGCATCGGCGTCGTCGGCGGTCTCTGGGCCGACGACTGGGACGACCTCACCATGATGAACCAGTTCATCCTCCGACCCCTCGTTTTCTTCGGCGGCGTCTTCTACTCCATCGCCGAACTCCCGCCGCTGTTGACGACGCTCTCCTATCTCAACCCCATGGTCTACATGGTCAACGGGGTGCGCTACGGCTTCCTCGGCGCCAGCGAGGTCGATCCGAACGTCTCGCTGCTCGTCCTCGCCGTCCTCGCCGCGGCCGTCGTCGCCCTCGATATCGCCCTGTTCCGGCGGGGGTACGGCCTGACCGAGTGAACGACTGCCAAGGTACAATCGGCGTTTTCGCCAAGCCAGCTTATTACGGGATAGCCCGACGAGGGCGGGACGCATGTCGAACAGCCCCGATGGCTCGGGACTGACGCGGGTCCAGTCGTACGCCCTCGTCGTCGCCGCAGCCGTCCTGTTGAGCGCGATCCTCGCCCCGGTCGCCTACGACCGGGCGACGGCCCCCGACGGCACGGTCGCCGTCGTCTCCGTCGAGGGGTTCATCTCCTCGAACTCGGTGTCGTCCGTCCAGGAGGACCTCCGCGAGGCTCGCGAGAACGAATCGATCGACGCGGTCGTCCTGAACGTCGACAGCCCCGGCGGGTCGGCGGCCGCGAGCGAACAGCTCTACCTCTCGGTCCAACGGACCGCCCAGGAGATGCCGGTTGTCGCGAGCGTCAAGTCCACCGGCGCGTCGGGAGCGTACTACGCCATGCTCCCCGCGCGTGACATCTACGTCACCCCGGCCTCCATCGTCGGGAGCGTCGGTGTTCGCGGCGGAACGCCCGGTCCCTCGCTCCCCGGCGAGATCAAGAGCGGCCCCGACAAGGCCAGCGCGACGGCCGACCAGCGCCGCGCACAGATCGAGACGCTCCAGCGCGCGTTCGTCGGGAGCGTCATGAAACACCGGAGCGACGAACTCGAACTCTCGCGGACCGAGGTCGCACACGCGAAGGTCTACACCGGCGCCCGCGCCGTCGACAACGGCATGGCCGACCGGATCGGGTCGACGCCCGAAGCCATCGAACGGGCCGCCTCGGCGGCCGGTCTCGAGGACTACGACGTCGTCCGCAAGGAACCGCCCCGCCTCGGCGGGCTGTTCCTCCTCAGTACCGAGGACGGCGGCACCGTCGTGGTCGAGCAGAGTCCCGCCGGCTACGACGCCGTCGACACCCCCACGTTCCTGATGGTGTACGGCGACGTGCAGACCGAATCGGAGGTGATCGGCAATGTCAGCGCCTAACTCCAGACTCGCGGCCGTCTTCGTCGTCATCGTCGCGGTAATCGTCGGCGGTGCAGCCGTCGCCCCCTACGCACTCGGCTCCGAGGCCGACGCGGGTTCCGACCCCGTCGACGTCGAGAACCAGCAGTTCCAGCCCGGGACGATCCTCCCCGACGAGACGCCCGAGGAGGGTGAGATCACCATGGACAGCGACGCCACCGGCAAGACGATCCTCGTCGACGTGGGGCACCAGAACGGTGTCTCCGAGACCGAACTCGAACCCCTGCTGTCGACGCTCGCCGAGAACGGCCACCGGATCCGGTTCTACCGGGGTCAGCGGCGGAGCCTCAACGAGTCGCTCCGCTCGGCCGACGCTTTCCTCGTCGTCAGCCCGCGCGAGAAGTTCACGAGCGACGAACTCGCCGGCGTCGAGGCGTTCACCGACGCCGGCGGCCGGATGCTCGTGATGGGCGAGCCGCCGTCGGTGCAGGTGTCCGGCGGCATCCTCTTCGGCCTCGGCGGTCTTCAGGAGACCGGCCCCCAGACCGCCTCGCTCGGCTCGGACTACGGCATCGCGTACGGTTCGGGCTATCTCTACAATATGGAGACGAACGACAACAACTACAAGAGCGTCTTCGCCGAGCCGGCGGCGACCACCGACCTCACCACGGGCGTCGACCGCGTCGTGATGCGCGAGGCCGTCCCGATCCGGACGGCCGACGCGACGCGTGCGCTCGTCGGCGTCGACGGGACGCACCTGTCGACGACCCGCGACCCCGGGACGTACGCCGTGGTCGCCCGCAGCGGCAACGTCACCGCGGTCGGTGACACGGACTTCGTCACCCGCGAGAACGCCTTCGACGCCGACAACGAGGTGCTGATCGGCAACCTCGCCGACTTCCTCGTCGACGGCGAGAAGCGGTCGGGCGCGCCGGCCGAACCGGGGGCCGACGAACCACAGCGCCCGCCGACCGGCGGGAACGGCGGCGCGCCGACGCCGCCTCCGCGGCCGACACCGGCACCCGCCTGACGACGCCGGGCACACTCACCCCAACCGTAGCCTATTTCGGCGTCGACCGCCGGACTGGTAGTATGCCACCGGTCACCACATCGCGCCGCCAACTGCTGCGATGGGTGGGCGCTACGGGCGCCGTCGGCCTCGCCGGCTGCGCCGGCGGCGACGACGGCTCGGAACTCGTCGCGACGCTCGGCGCCGACGTGAGCACGTACGATCCGACGCAGGCGAACGACACCACGTCCCGGAAGGCGTTCGACCTCGTCTACGAACCTCTCGTCGCCGTCGACTTCGAGGGTTCCGTCCATCCGGTCCTCGCTACCGACCTCGACCAGCGCGACGACCGCACCTGGCGTGTCTCCCTCCGCGAGGGCGTCACTTTCCACGACGGGAGCGACTGCACCGCGGCCGACGTGAAAGCCTCCTTCGAGCGCTACGCGGGCACCCCCCGCGAGTCCGACGTGTTCCTCTGGTACGACGACGCGACGATCCGCGACGACCACACGCTCGACGTGACGCTCTCGCGGCCGTACGCTCCGTTCCAACTGACCCTCGGCGGCGTCCCCATCGTCCCCGAGGCGGCCGCCACGGACGCCCTCGATCTCTCTACCGGCCCCGTGGGCACCGGTCCCTACGCCTTCGACACCCACGAACCCGACCGGCTCTACCGGCTCGTCCGCGCGGACGACCACTGGTTCGCGGGCGGTTCGGGCAACGGGTCGGACGCCGACGACGTCCCCGCCGAACCCCCCATCGAGACGATCACCTTCCGCATCATCGTCGAACAGGCCTCACAGGTGGCGGCGCTACAGGGCGGCGACATCGACCTCGCCAACAACCCGCCGGCGGACGCGGTGGCCGACCTCCGCGACGACGACGCGATCACCGTCTCCGAACATCTCGCCGGCGGCTTCGAGATGCTCGTCTTCCCGCTCGCCAGCCGCCCGTTCTCGAACCGCGACGTGCGCGAGGGCGTCTCCCGGCTCATCCCTCGCGAGGCGATCATCGACTCGGTGTACGGCGGCATCGGCCGGCCCGCCTACGCCCCCATCTCCCCGCTGCTCGACGACTACACCTCCGAGTCGTTCCTGGCGGAGATGGGCGACGAATACATGCGCTACGACCCCGAGCGAGCCGCCGAGTTGCTCGACGCCGGGTTCGCCGCCCTCGACATCTCCCCTCCCTACGAGACGACCATCGTCACCAACGAGACGGGCGACCGGGTGCGCTGGGCGCAGCTCGTCCGCGACGAGCTGAACGCGACCGACTTCTTCGACGTGTCCATCGAGCAGTTCGAGTGGAGCACCTACGTCGGTCGAGTCCTCTCGGGCGACTCCCACCGCTCGGACGCCATGATGGCGCTCGGCTGGTCCGGCGGGTGGGACCCCGACACCTACCTTCGCCCCCTCTTCTACAGCGAGCAGGCGACGCCCTCGTGCTGTAACGCCGCTCACTACGCCAGCGACGAGGTCGACCGCCTGCTCGACGAGGCGCTGACTACCTACGACACCGCCGAACGCCGTGACCGATACGAGCAAGCCCAGCGACGGGTCGTCGAGGAGGCGCCCGTCGGCTTCGTCCGCTTCGGCACGCGCATCGAGGCGTACCGCACCGACGCCGTCGAGGGCTTTCGCACCTACCCCCTCGACTCCGGCGAATTCACGTCCATCTACGCCCCGACGATGGGGGCGTACACCACGACCGGGGGCGGGTGACCGGTGTCGCTCCGCCGTTACGTCCTCCGGCGGACGCTTCTCACCCTGCCCATCCTCGTCGGCGTCTCCGCACTCACCTTCGCCCTCGTGAAGCTCCTGCCCGGAACGCCCGTCGACTACGTCCTCCAGTTTCAGGAGGCGACGCCGGAGCTGCGGGCGTCGCTCCGCGCCCAGTACCACCTCGACGAACCCGTCTGGAAACAGTACCTGCTCTGGTTGAACGACGTACTCCATCTCGACTTCGGGGAACGCATCGCCTCCGACCGGAGCGTGAGCGCCGCCATCGCCGAGCGACTGCCCGAGACGCTCGTCCTCGGCGGCATCTCCTTCCTGATCGCCCTGTTCGTCGGCGTCCCGGCCGGCGTCGTCGCCGCCGTCCGGCGAGGGAGCCTCCTCGACGAGGGGAGCCGCGTCGTCGCCCTCCTCGGCATCGCCACCCCCAACTTCTGGCTCGGTCTCCTGCTCATCCTCCTGTTCGGCGTCCACCTGAACCTCGTCCCCGTCATCCCGCCCGTGGCGCCCGTCTTCGCGCCCGAATCGCTCGTCTTCCTCGTCCTGCCCGCCGTGACCCTCGGCACCGCCTCGGCCGCCCTGTTCACCCGCCTCACGCGCTCGGCCGTCACCGAACAGCTCCGCCAGGAGTACGTCCGCGCCGCCCGTGCGCGAGGACTCGACGAGCGTACCGTGATCCGCAAACACGTCCTGCGCAACTCCCTCATCTCGGTCGTCACCGTCGCCGCCGTTCAGGTGGCGTTCCTCCTAGACGGCGCCGTCGTCGTCGAGCGGGTGTTCTCCTGGCCCGGCCTCGGGCGCCTCCTCGTCCGCGCCATCCTCCAGCGCGACTTCCCCGTCGTGCAGGCGATCGTGTTGCTCGTCGCCACCGCCGTCGTCGTCGCCAACCTCCTCGCGGACGTGCTGTACGCCTGGCTCGACCCGCGCATCACCTACTGAGTATGAACACGCCACTCCCCGCTCACGACCGTGTACGACCGGCCGACGGCGACGACACGGCGACCGCCGTCGTCGTCGCCAACCTCCTCGCGGACGTGCTGTACGCCTGGCTCGACCCGCGCATCACCTACTGAGTATGAACGCAACACCCTCCGACTGACCGTGTCCCGAAATCCCCTCGACGGCCGCGGCCGACTCCGCGTGCGCGGGTTCGACGCCGACGCCGATGGCGGCGCCGTCGACGAGACGGACACCGCGGCGCCGACGCCAGCGACCGACCGCCGGACGCGCGCCTGGACCCGCTTTCGCCGTGACCGCGCCGCCGTCGCCGGCCTCGTCGTCATCGCCGTCATGGCCTTGCTAGCCGTCTTCGCCCGGCCCATCGAGGTGGGGAGCGTCGTCGTCCAGCCGTTCGCCATCGCCCCCTACGACCCCGCGGCGTCCGGCGTCGCCCCCACCTACCGTCCGCCCTCCCTCGCCCACCCCTTCGGCACCGACTGGGCCGGCCGCGACGTGTTCTCCCGCGTCGTCTACGGCGGCCGGTTCAGCCTCTCCATCGGCGTCATCGCCGTCTCCCTCGCCCTCGTCGTCGGCGTGCCCCTCGGCGCCATCGCCGGCTACGTCGGCGGCTGGGTCGACGAGACCATCATGCGGCTGGTCGACGTGCTCTACGCCTTCCCTTTCCTCGTCCTCGCCATCGCGCTCGTGGCGGTGTTCGGACAGGGCTTCTGGAAACTCGTCGGCGCCCTGGTCGCCGTCGGCTGGATCGGCTACGCCCGCCTCATCCGCGGCGAGGTGTTGAGCGTCGTCGAACGCGACTACGTGCTCGCGGCGCGGGCGGTCGGCGTGCGCGACCGTCGAATCCTCGCCCGTCACGTCGTCCCCAACGCCGTCGCGCCCGTCGTCGTGCAGGCGACGCTCAACGTCGGCACCGTCGTCCTCTCGGCGGCGGCGCTCGGCTTCCTCGGTCTCGGACTCCAGCCCGGCACCGCCGAGTGGGGATCGATGCTCTCGGCCGGCCGCGACACCCTCGTCGGCGGCGAGTGGTGGGTCACCGTCTTCCCCGGCCTCGCCATCTTTCTGTTCGTCCTCTCGATCAACCTCGTCGGCGACGGCGTGCGCGACGCCCTCGACCCCGACGCCGGTGCCGACCGGTACCGCACCCGGGAGGGTCGGTAGTGGCGCTGCTGGAAGTCGAGGACCTCGACGTCCGCTTCTACACCGAAGGCGGGGTCGTCCACGCCGTGGACGGCCTCTCGTACACCCTCGACCGCGGCGAGCGCCTCGGCGTCGTCGGCGAGAGCGGCGCGGGCAAGACCGTCGCCGCCCTCGCGATTCTCGACTTGCTCGACGACCCCGGCCGGATCGAAGGCGGGTCGATCCGCGTCGACGGCGAGGAGGTACTCGGCGCCGACCCCGAACGCCTCCGCCGCCTCCGCGGCGGCGAGGTCGGCATGGTGTTTCAGGACCCCGAGACGGCGCTCGATCCCGTCTACACCGTCGGCGAACAGGTCGCCGAGGCGGTGCGGGTCCACACCGACCTCGACGGGGCGGCCGCGGACGACCGCGCCGTTTCTCTGCTGGATCGGGTGGGAATTCCCGACCCCGCGACCCGCGCGACCCAGTACCCCCACGAGTTCTCGGGCGGCATGGCCCAGCGGGCGGTCGTCGCCATCGCGCTCGCGGGCGACCCCGACCTCCTGATCGCGGACGAACCCACCACGGCACTCGACGTGACGATCCAGGCCCAACTGCTCGACCTGCTCGACGAACTCGCGGCCGACGACCTCGCCGTGCAACTGATCTCGCACGACCTCGGCGTCGTCGCCGAGTTCTGTGACCGCGCACTCGTGATGTACGCAGGGCAGGCCGTCGAATCCGCGTCCGTCGACGACCTGTTCTACCGCCCACAGCACCCCTACACCGCCGGCCTCCTGAGCGCCGTCCCTCGGATCGGCGACGACCGCGACCGACTCCGGACGATTCCGGGGTCCACGCCCGACCTCGCCGCCCCGCCGCCGGGCTGTCGCTTCCACCCCCGCTGTCCCTACGCCGAGGACGCGTGTACGAAACGCGACCCGCCGCTCGTCGCGGTCGATGGCGACGACCACCGCGCTGCCTGCCTCGCCCACGTCGACGACGCCGACTTCGACGGCGACCTCGATTTCTACGTCGAGGTCGACGGGGAGGCCGACCCGTGACCGATCCCTTGCTCAGCGCCGAGGGACTGGTCAAACACTACCCGACCGAGGAGAGTTTCCTCGCGCGCCTGCTCGGCCGACGCCGGTGGGTGCGGGCCGTCGACGGCGTCGACCTCGACATCTACCCCGGCGAGACGCTAGCCCTCGTCGGCGAGTCGGGATGTGGCAAGAGCACGCTCGGCCGGGCGCTCGTCCACCTCGAAGAGCCGACCGCTGGGACCGTCCGTCACCGGGGCGACGACCTCGGCGCCCTCTCTGCCGGCGAACTGCGCGAGCGCCGACGTGACCTCCAGTACGTCTTCCAGAACCCGAGCGCGAGCCTCGACCCGCGTCTCACCGTCGGCGACACGCTCCGCGAGGCGCTCGACGCTCACGAGGTCGGCCCGGTCGGCGAGCGCGACCGGCGGGTCGCCGAACTGCTGGAGACGGTCGGTCTCCGCCCCAGCCACGCCGGGCGCTATCCCCGCGAACTCTCCGGCGGTCAGCGCCAGCGCGTCGGCATCGCCCGAGCACTCGCCGTCGACCCCGAGTTCGTCGTCTGTGACGAACCCGTCAGCGCACTCGACGTGTCCGTCCAGGCCGGGGTGCTCAACCTGCTCGCGGACCTGCAAGACGAGTTCGGCCTCACCTACCTCTTCGTCGCCCACGACCTCTCGGTCGTCCAGCACATCGCCGACCGGGTGGCCGTGATGTATCTCGGCGAACTCGTCGAAATCGGGACCGTCGAGGAGGTGTTCTCGCCCCCCTACCACCCCTACACCTACTCGCTGCTCTCGGCCGTCCCCGAACCCGACCCGCGGTGGGCGGGCGACCGGGTCGTCCTCGACGGCGCCGTCCCCTCCGCGACCGAACCGCCCGATGGCTGTAAGTTCCACACTCGCTGCCCCATCGCACAGGACGACTGCGGCGAGTGGGACGCTCACCCCGATCTGGAACCGGTCGCCGGGGATCACGCCATCGCCTGTCCCTACTCCGACCGACTGGACGCGGACCTGGAGGTCGAACGGTGACGCGACCCCCCCGCCGCGCGGAGCGCACCGACGCCCTGACGCGCGACGACCACCCGAACACCCCGGCGCCGCGCACGGCGACGACCCGTTCCATCGACGCCGCGAAGGCGAGTCACGCGCTCCTCCCCCGGTCGCTCCGCCGCCGCGCCCTCGTCGTCGACGTGGCGACCGACCGCGCGCGCTACGCGCCGGACGAATCGATCCGTCTGCGCGTCACCGTCCGCAACCGTCTCCCCCTCCCGCTTCGCCTGCGCACGCGAGCGCCGGTCCCGTGGACGTGGTCGGTCGACGGGGTCGACCGCGCCTCGGAAGTCGAAGCCCTCCCCGACGATACTGGAACCATTCGCTTCGCCCGCCGCGAGACCAAGACGTTCGCGGCGACGTGGTACCAGCGCGTCCGCGTCGCGCCCGACGAGTGGGTCGCCGTCGACGCCGGCGACCACACTCTCCGTGCGCGCCTCCTCGTCGACGACCCGACGGGACGGCTCGCCGCGTCGACGACGGTCCGGATCGAATAGCCCAAGGTCGGCGGCCGCGCAGGGGCACCATGCGCCAGTTCGTCGTCGTCGGTCACGACGCGCCGACGACCCCCGACTTCTCGCTCGACGACCTCGCGGGCGCCGCCGGGCGCCTCGACGTGCTCTGTCGGTGTGTCAACTCCGCCTTTTTCCTCTCGCACGCCATCCGCGAGGACGTGCGTGCCCACCTCGTGCTCGCGGATACGTTCACCGTCACCTTCGAGGGGAGCAATCTCCGCCGGCTGAACCCCGACGAGCGGAGCACGGCCGCGCTGATCCGGGGCGCGCTGGACCGCCGCGACGACGCCATCGGCCACCAGCCCGTCGAGTCGAGTCCGGGCGTCTCGATCCGGCGCCGGGGGTTCGAGGCGACGCTGGACGCGCTGGACGGCACCCTGATTCAACTCCACGAGGACGGAACGCCGGTCGTCGACTGCGAGCCACCGACCGACCCCGTCTTCGTCCTCTCGGACCACCACGACTTCGCGGCCGACGAACGCGACCTGCTGACCGACCGTGCCGACGCTCGGGTGCGCCTCGGACCGAAGGCGCTCCACGCCGACCACGCCATCACCGTCGCGCACAACTACCTCGACACCGCGGGCTTTCGGTCGTACTGATCCCGTCGAAGCCGACGAATCACAACTGTTAAACTCGCCGCTGGCGTTCGTTCGACCGCGGGCCGGTGGGGTAGCTTGGTATCCTTCGGCCTTCGGGTGGCCGTAACCACGATTCAAATTCGTGCCGGCCCATTTTCCCCACTTTCAGCCGACGAGCGACGGCCGTCGAGTGGCCGTAACCACGTCCTCGCGAGCGAAGCGAGCGAGGGCCAGCGAGACCGCAGGTCTCGTGCGATTCAAATTCGTGCCGGCCCACTTTTCCCACCGTTCACCCTCGGGAAACGGTGGGACGACTCTCCGGTCGAATTTGAATGAGACGAGGAGCGAGCATCGCGAGCGAACTCGGCGTGATTCAAATTCGTGCCGGCCCATGTTCCCCACTTTCAGCCGACGAGCAGTAGCTCTCCGTGGCGGCCGACTGTCGAACGGTTCGGGGACTCCCGGCTGCTCTCGACGATACCTTTTGCTGTCAACGTCGTCAACGACCGACCATGGGAACGAAGCAGATTCGGGTGAGCGAACGGCTCTACGCTCGGATTCAGAGCGAGAACCGCGAGGGAGAGACGCTCAGCGAGACGCTGGAGCGACTCGTCGGGGGGCGGTCGCTCCGCGACCTCCGCGGGGTCTTCGACGAAGAGCGGGTGAGCGAGATGCGGAACGCCGTCGAGGCTGCTGAGCGGGAGGATCGCGACGAGGTCCACGAGGTCGCGGAGCGCTTCGAATGATCGTCGATACGAGCTTCGTTCTGGACGTCGTCGACGGTGTCGAGAGCGCGTCACGAAGGAACGGGAACTCGAAGCCGAGAGCGTCCCGTTGGTGATCCCGTCGATGACCGTGCTGGAACTCTACATCGGCGTCGGGATGGTGGCGAACACCCGTCAAGAGCGACAGATGGTAGAAGCGGTACTCGATTCCTACCCGCTGGTAGATATGACTCCGAGCATCGCCCGTCGCGCGGGACGGCTCCTCGGGGAACGTCTGGCCGATGCCGACGAGGGTGATGGGCCCGGAATCGGGAAAGGCGACGCAGCGGTCGCTGCGACCGCGTTGGAGCGAGACGAACCGGTCCTCGCCGGAGACAGTCACTTCGGGAGTGTGCCCGGCGTCGCTGTCGAGACCTACCGGTGAGGGATTGCACCGTCGGACGACGTCGCGTTCGATCCGTTCTTTTATCGTTCTCACGCCCTACCGTCACCTGTGGCCGACCCGTTCGAGATTCTGGAGGTGGATTCGGAGGCGGACGACGCGGCGATCGACCAGGCGTACCGCCGCCGAGTCATGGAGACCCATCCGGATCAGGGTGGGTCGGCGCGTGCCTTCCAGCGGGTGAAGGAAGCCTACGAGGCGATCACGGCGATGCGGACCGGCGAGGACGCCCCCGAAGCCGTCGACGACGAGGAAGACGACGACGGGCACCACGACGCCGGCGCCCGCGTCGAGTATCTCAACTACGAGGTGATCGCGGACCGTGGGTGGTCCATCGACGACGACGGACTCTTCGCGGCCGCGGCCGACGCCGGACTCGACGCCGAGGACTACGGCGAGTTCCGGGTCGAACCCGGCGAGACGCTGCTCGAAGCCGCCGAAAATCGCGGCTTCGCCTGGCCCTACGCCTGCCGCGGCGGCGCGTGCGCGAACTGCGCCGTCGCCGTCGTCGAGGGCGAGATGACGGTCCCTATCGATCACGTCCTGTCGAGAGAGATGACCGAGCGTGGCATCCACCTCTCCTGTATCGGGGCGCCGGCGACGGCCGAGATGCAGGTCGTCTACAACGTCAAACACATGCCGGAACTCGACGAACTCCGACTGCCGGCGTATCGGTTCGAGCGAACCCAGTCGGTCGACTAGCGGCGCCGTCTGCCGAGTAGCGCGACCGCCAGCAGCGCCAGGAGGGCGGCCACGACGCCGAAGCCGGGACCCTCGTCGGCCGTCGTGCCGGCGGTGGGCGTCGCCGTGGGTGTCGGTTCGGGCGTCGCCGTGGGTGTCGGTTCGGGCGTCGCCGTGGGTGTCGCCGTGGGCGTCGGTTCGGGCGTCGCCGTGGGCGTTGTCGTCGGCGCCGCCGTGACCGTGGCCGTCGCCGTCGCCGACGCCGTCGCCACCTGTCCACGGACGCGGACCGTCACGGTGCGGTTCCCGGCCTCGATGTTGCTCCCGGACGCGGTGATCCTGTAGATACCCGGCGTGGGATCGGGGATGTCGACGGTGATCTGCTGGTCGTTCTCCGTGATCCGAGCGGTCGCTACTTCGGCGCCGGAGGGATCGACGACGGAGACGTCGAGTCGGTCCACGTCGGCGAAGCTGTATCTGGCCCGAATCGTCAGCCGATCCAAATTCGCCGCGTCGGTCGAGCGGCCGGTCACGTCCTCTTGGCGCTCGTCCCGAAGGACGATGCTGTACACCTGTGGCCGAACCACCGTCAGGTCGGCGCGCACGTCGCTATCGTCGGTGGCGTAGTAGGACCCCACCGGGACGCCGTCGAAGCTCGCGTTCGTCGGATCGACGGTGAACGACTCCCCGCCGCCGACGGCAGTGAACGTCGTCTCCTCGGTACCGACCGTCCCGTCGCCCGACAGCTGGACCGACGAGATGTCGAGCGTCTCGCTGACGTAGACACGCACCGGCGGTCGCGTATCCTCGGGCGCGTCGCGCGGTTCACTCACGGCGACGACGGGGAGGGCAACGGCACCGGCCGCGAGGACGACCAGCGCGGCGGCCGCGGCGCGTCTCGTATTTCGTGTCACTTCACTGAATAAACCGGGAGGTCACATAAACGTACACCCCGCAGCGGCGACGGCGGGGGGAAGGCTAAATACGTGGGGCGGAAATCCGGGGGTATGGACTGTCCGCAGTGTGGCGGCCCGCTCGCGACGTACGCCCTGAGCGGGCGGGAGGCGTCCGTCTGTGAGGACTGCGGCTACGTCGGTATCGCGGCCGAACACCGGGGCGAGGCTCGGACGGTCGAGTCGTGGGACGACGCGCTCCGGCGCTTCTATCACGCCCACGACACCGACGCTGAACCGGGCGTGGAACTCCAGCCACCGCTCTCCCGGCCGTCTTCCGGGGCGTCGAGCGAGTCGTGGGACGACGCGCTCAGGCGCTTTTACGCGCGGACGGGCGAGGACGCCGCGGACGAGGACGCCGAAGAAGAAGCGAGGGACGACGCCGACGACGACACGGCTCACTCGGAGGATACCGGCGTCGAGGCCGACGCCGGCGGTGGGCAGTGAGGGCGAGGCCGCTCAGTCTTCCGCGGGCGACTCCTGCGCCTGCCGCCCGCCGCTCTCCTGCTCTTCCTGTTCCTCGTCGGAGCGCGCGGCGACCAGGGCGCCGCGGGCGACGCTGTAGAGCGGTTCGTCGACGCTCTGGACCTCGCTGATCGAGAACGGAATCGAGGCGTCACGCAGGTGGTCCTCGAACAGTTTCTCGAAGCCGCGGGGGCTGGAGGTGCCGCCGGTGACGACGACGGGCACGTCTAGGTCCTCCTCGACGTCCTCCTCGTCGACTTCGCGGGCGATGTTCTCGATGACGTAGTCGAGCAGGTTCTCGTAGTAGATGGCGAGTGCGCCCTCGACGCCGCCCACGTCGGTGCGGAAGTCGAGTTCGAAGTCGTCCTCCTTGATCGAGGTGACCTTGTCGACGGGCGTCCCCGTCGCCTGCGCGGCCTGCTCGTCGATCCAGTCGCCCCCGCGAGCGATGGAGAACTTCATGACCGGAACGGCGTAGTACGACAGGCAGACGTTGGTCATGCCGGCGCCGAAGGAGACGCCGAGACCCGTGAAGTTGTGGTTGGCGAGTTCGGAGTAGATGACTGCCATCCCCTCGTTGATCGGTTCCGTCTCGTAGCCCATGTCGCCGAGCATGGATTCGAGGGTCTTCTCGTGATAGAGGGTAGAGAGGTTGGAGTCGATGGGGTCGGCGGGCGAGGAGAAGTAGAGGCGCTCGCCGGGGTGGTTGGGTTGGCCCACTACCTGTTCGGTGATGAGCTTGATCATCGGAATCGCCGAGGACTCCTCGGAGGAGAGGATGCCGTGTTGCATCGGGCGGCGCGTCTCCTCGTTGAAGATGTTCGCGAAGTTGAGGGCGTCGTCGCCGACGACGTACACCTTGTCGTCCTTCCGGATGTGGAGGACGTCGCTCCGCGAGAGCATCTGCTCTGCCATGTCGGAGTACTCGATTTCGACGAAGGAGTTGCGCTGCTGGACGAAAACCGTCTCCGCGCCCTCCTGCTGTGCCGAGATGAGGTTCATGGTGCCGACGTCTAGGCCTTTAGCCATACGCGTGTCATGCCCCGTCGCCATCATAAACGTTCGCCCAAGTGTTTGATCGCTTACCTGGGTCTGACAGGCGTCAGACGGTCGAATTCGGCAAATACGGAATCGGGTGACGCGGCGCCCTTACGACGAAAACAGCTTCCGTGCACGGTCGACGAGGCCCTCCTCGTCCTCGGTCGCGACCTCCTCTGCCTCCTGCTGTTTCCGGAGTTCGGTCAGGGCCGCCGTCTGATCGTCGACGCCCGTCGAGGAGTCGGTCGCCTGTTCGCGGCCCTGTAACTTCCGCAGGTTCGACAGCGCGTCGTCCACGTTCTGTCCCGAGGATCGGACCGTCGTCGCCTCGGCGTTCTCGAACGCCTCGCGGTCCACCTCGACGTCGCTCGGCGTGTTGAGTTCGAGGCGCTTGGTGTTCTTTCGGTTGACGCCGCCCCACGACAGGTCGGCGTCTTCCATCGCCTCGTCGATGTCCCGGCGCACCTGTTCGTCCGACACCGTTTCGCCCGCGCCGCCCGCGCCGCCCGCACCGTTCGCACTGCCAGATCCTCCCGCGTCTCCCGCCCCGGCGCTCACCGCGGCCGCCCGTTCGCCGGGCGCCGCGCGTTCGAGCTGGTGGCCGACCAGCGCCGCCCCCGTCGCACCGACGACGGCCACCAGTCCGACGGCGTAGATGGCGACGCCCTGGGCGCTGTAGTCCGGCGTCCGCGCCACGTTCCAGTTCATGGGGTAGGTGGCGACGAAGAGGCCCACGGCGACGAGGCAGACGGCAAAGCCCCCGACCGAAACGTACGTCATCCGTCGATCACCGGGGAGGAGGACGACCATCCCGAGGAGGATGACGGGGAACCCGACGGCGGCGGCGACCATCGCCACCTCGCGAATCGCCCACGCCGGTGTGCCGCCGCCGCTCACCGCCGCCGACAGCAGGAAGACGACGATACCGACGGCCCCGAGGGCGATACCGCCGAAAAAGAGTGCGAACCCGAGATACACGTCCGTCTCCGTCTCGGGATCGCCGATGTACCGCTCGTACCACTCGAAGAGGACGTTGTCGGGGGTGCCGTCCGTCATGCGTGCCTCTACAGGCTCATCCCACAAGACTGTTGGCGCCCCGTCTGACGCGGGTCTGACGGCGGTATTGCCGTGCGTCGCGGTGTGGCGACCCGACGGTCGTGAGAGCGAGGATACCGTTCGGAGTAGCGTGTATCCGAAGGCTTATGCTCGCCACTCGACACCCGACGACTAGATGCCCTCCCGGCTCGGCACCGGCGACGCCCTCGTCGTCCTCGGCTGTCTGTGTCTCGTCCTCACGGTAGGCGTGGGGGCGGCGCTGGCACCCACCAGCTCCACCGGCGCCTCGACCCCCGCCGACGACACGCCCCGTACCCTCGTCGGCGTCCAAGGGGTCGGCAGCTACCACGACGGCGGCTCCGTCCGCCTCCTCGACGGCGGCGAAGAGGCGTGGCGCGAATCCTCCGCACCCGTCTACTTCGACGTGACCATGCTCGACAACGGCTCGGTGCTCGCGGGCTTCATGGCCGACGGCTACGAGGACTGTCGGCCCTACGCCCCACCCTGTCACCGAACCGGGTTCCGGATCATCGACCCCGGAGCCGACGCCGGACCCGCAGTGACGTACGAGTGGTCGTTCCCGGTGCGCAACCGGGTCGCGAGCGAAGTCCACGACGTGGAGCCGCTTCCGGGCGGCGGGTTCGTCGTCGCCGACATGGAACACGAACGCGTGTTCGTCGTCGAGGGCGGCGAGATCACGTGGGAGTGGGAGGCGAGCAGCCGGTACGAGGCGCCCGACGACCCGACGACCCAGGACTGGCTCCACATCAACGACGTAGACCGGATCGGTCAGGGCCGCTTCCTCGTCTCCGTGCGCAACGCCAACCAGCTCGTCGTCCTCGAACGCGGCGAGGGCGTCGTCGAGGTGATCAACGCCGACCGCGACGACGACTCCGACGACGACGGCCTCGTCGGCGACCCGTCGGTCCTCTACCACCAGCACAACCCGCAGTGGCTCGGCGACGGTGCCGTCCTCGTCGCCGACAGCGAGAACCACCGCGTCGTCGAACTCCACCGGAACGACGAGGGGGTCTGGGAGCCGGTCTGGGTGCTTCACGGCGCCGCCGGCCAGAAGTTCGACTGGCCGCGCGACGCCGACCGCCTCCCCAACGGCAACACGCTGATCACCGACACGCGGAACGCCCGCCTCGTCGAGATCAACTCCACGGGAACCGTCGTCCGGGAACACCAGTTCGACTACCGCACCCTGCCGTACGAGGCCGACCGCCTGCCCGTCGGCGAACCGGCCGGCGCGCCTACCTACGGCGACACCCCGGGCGACGGCGTGGCGACGGGCGAGCAGGTGCCGGTGCTCACGCCGCTGCTCCGCTTGATCAGCGCCGGCGTCCGCCTCCCGCTGTGGGTCGGGGAGATTCACCTCCTCGCGACGCTCGTCTCGCTCGGACTCGTCGGGGCCGGTGCCGTCGTGCGGCGGCGCGAGGACGCCTAGGCTTTTTCGGCACCCGTCGCCCACGGTCGGTATGGACACGGACGACGAACTGCGCTGGGAGACGACCGACTCGGCCGTCGACTACACCTGTCCCGGCTTCGACGTGCGCCGCGACGAGGTGACCCTGCCCGACGGCACCGAAACCGACTATCACTACGTCGACGAACCGCACGCCGTCGTCGTCCTCCCGTTTACCCCCGACGGCGATGTGGTCGTCATCGAGGAGTGGCGTCAGGCGGTCGGGCGGGTGAATCGCGGGCTGCCCGCCGGCTCCGTCGAAGCCGACGACGCCGATTTCGCCGCCGCCGCGCGGCGCGAACTCCGTGAGGAGACGGGCTACGAAGCCGACACCGTCTCCCACCTGTTCTCGGCCGAACCGACGAACGGCATCGCCAACTCCGTCCACCACCACTTCGTCGCGCAGGGGTGTACCCCCACCGCCGAAACCGACCTCGATTTCAACGAGAGCATCCGCGTCGAGACGGTCGACTACGACGCGATTCTCGCGGCCGCACTGGACAGCGCGGAGCCACGCTCCGCGAGCAATCGGACGCAGTCCGATGACGGTGGCCTGCGGGACGGGCGGGCGATGCTCGCGCTAACACAGTACGAACTCCGCCACGGTGTCGATCCGGAGCCGTAGCTGCGGTCCGTAAAAAAACGAAAAGTCGTGGGCTGCTGCGTTAGTCGTCGGCCGGAGCCTGACCGCCGGAGCCGGAGACGCCCGTGCCCGGACCCGCGGTGATGTCGAGGTCTTCGAGCGTCTCGTCGGTGACGACGCCGTCGACCCAGCCACGGTGGCTGTAGTACTCCTCTTTCATCTCGGCGAGTTCGCAGAGCTCACCCTCGGAGCCGCGCTGGCCCGGGATGGCTTCCTCGTCGCCCTCGACGAAGCGACCCGGGAGCGAGTCGTCGGCGCCGTCGAAGCCGGCGAGGTTGTTGAAGTAGCGTTCGAGGTTGTACACGCGCTCACCGGCCGTCATGAGCTCGTTCTCCGAGAGGTCGCGGCCGGTCATGCCGTTGTACTGCTTGATGTACTCCTCGATGCCCTCCGCGAACGCGTTGAACTTGCAGATGTCGAACGAGTCCGAGATGGCGTGGAGGTCCTGGAAGGTGGCACAGAGTTCGCCCTTGCCCTCCCACTCGTAGGGATCGACCTTCTCCGGGATGCCGAGAATCTCGGCGGCCGGCGTGTAGCCGCGCAGGTGGCAGGCGCCACGGTTCGAGGTGGCGTAGCCGATGCCCATACCCTTCATGCAGCGCGGGTCGTAGGCGGCGATGGTCTGGCCCTTGACGTCCAGCCGGCAGTCGTGGGCGTCCATCTCCTCGGCGGCACGCTCCGCGCCCATGGCGAGCAGGTCGCCCAGGTCGCTGGAGCGGTGTCCGGTCTCCTCGATGAGGTCGATCATGTGCTCCTCGTCGCCCCAGTCGACGTCGTCGTCGAGGCCGTCGAGGTAGCCCTTGTCGGTCATCTCCATCGCCATGGCCAGCATGTTCCCCATGTCGATGGTGTCGAGACCCACGTCGTTACAGCGATCGATCATGATCGCGATGGCGTCGCGGTCGTCGTTGCCCGAGTTGGTGCCGAGGGCCCACGCGCTCTCGTACTCGTAGGACTCCATCCGGACGTTCATGTCCTGGCCCTTGTGCTTGTAGTTGACCTCGACTTCCTTCTTACAGGCGACGGGGCAGGAGTGACAGGTCGGCTCGTCGACGAGGATGTTCTCGCGAACGTTCTCGCCGCTGATCTTCTCGGCCTCGACGTCCGTGCCTTCGACCTCGTTCATCGCGAAGGAGGACGTGTACTGGCCGTTCTTCGTCGGGTGGCCGTCCATCTCCTCCGTGATGTTCATGAGCACGTTCGTGCCGTACATCGAGAGCGCGCCCTCGTTGGGCGCGGTGACGTCGGACTCCTGGATGACCTGCATGGCCTGCCGGGCGCCCTCGCCGAACGTGTCGGAGTCGGCGGGTTTCGGCATCTTCGTGCCGGATTTGACGACGACGGCCTTGAGGCCCTTGTTGCCCATCACACAGCCGGTGCCACCGCGGCCCGAGGAGCGGTCGTCCTCGTTCACGATGCAGGCGTAGCGGGCTTCGTTCTCGCCGGCCTGTCCGATGGCCATACAGGAGAGGTTCTTCCCGTAGGAGCCTTCGACCTCCTCTTCGAGGGTCTCGCGCGTCTCGTGGACGCCCTTGCCCCACAGATGGGAGGCGTCACGGAGTTCGACCTCGCCGTCCTCGACGACGGCGTAGACCGGGTCCTCGGACTGCCCGTCGAACACCAGTCCGTCGAAGCCGGACCACTTGAGCCGGGCGCCCGACCAGCCGCCGTGGTGGGAGTCGGTGACGGTCCCCGTGAGCGGGGACTTCGTACAGATCGCGATCCGGCCGCTCATCACGGCCTGCGACCCGGTGAGTGGGCCGTTCATGAACACGAGTCGGTTGTCGGGACCCAGCGGGTCGACTTCCGGCCCGGCGTCGAAGACGTACTTCACGCCGAGGCCGCGTCCGCCGATGTATTTCTTCGCGTCCTCGTCGTCGACGCTCTCGTATGCAACGTCGCCGGAACTGAGGTCCACGCGCGCTACGTGATCGTTGAATCCGCCTAAGTCTGTCATGGTAACGTACGTTAGTTTATTACGTCTCCAATGTGTTAGTCGTTGCTTCGCGGGTGTAACGTATCGTGGTTACGTGACTGTCGGAAGGAGGCGCGGTGTGCGGAAAATTCCCCACGACCTCCGTGATAATTGGACACAAACCCGCCCGCTTCGCACCGACCCCGAAGCCGCTTTACGCGTCGGTCGGCTACCCCTCCGCAATGAGCGAGCCGAGCCCCGAGGTGTACGAACGGGGGAAGGGCATGGACGCCCACAATCAGGTGATGCGGGAGATTCGATCCCGCAAGGAGAAGCGGTACGACCCGCACGAACCGACACGGGTGTGGATAGACGAGGATCGGACGCCTGACGGCGTCTACCAGTCGTTGACGATCATCCTCAACACCGGTGGCTGTCGCTGGGCGCGGGCCGGTGGCTGTACCATGTGTGGGTACGTGGCCGAATCCGTCGAGGGCGGGTCGGTCCCGCACGACGCCCTGATGGATCAGATCGACGCCTGTCTCGCCCACGAACGCGAGAACGCCGACGAGCCGTCGGGCCTGATCAAGATCTACACCTCCGGCTCCTTCCTCGACGAACGCGAAGTCGGCGCGGAGACCCGCGCCGCCATCGCCGACGCCTTCGCCGACCGCGAGCGCATCGTCGTCGAATCCCTCCCCGACTTCGTCGACCGCGGGAAACTCGCGGACTTCACCGACCGCGGTCTCGCGACCGACGTGGCCATCGGCCTGGAGACGGCGACGGACCGTGTCCGTCACGACTGCGTGAACAAGTACTTCGACTTCGCGGACTTCGTCGCCGCGACCGAGGAGGCCGACGCCGCCGGCGCGGGCGTGAAGGCCTACCTCCTGATGAAGCCCCCCTTCCTCACGGAGGCCGAGGCGGTCGAGGACATGGTGTCTTCGATTCGCAGGTGTGCGGAGTACTGTCACACCGTCTCGATGAACCCCTGTAACGTCCAGCGGTACACGATGGTCGACGACCTCCACTTCGAGGGCGGCTATCGCCCGCCGTGGCTCTGGTCGGTCGCCGACGTCCTCGAACGTACCGCCGACGCCGACGCCATCGTCGTCTCCGACCCCGTGGGCGGCGGGAGCGACCGCGGTCCCCACAACTGCGGCGAGTGCGACGAGCAGGTGGAGCGGGCGATCAAGGATTTCAGCCTCCGCGGCGACCCGTCGGTGTTCGAGCAGGTGTCGTGTGACTGCGAGGCGACGTGGGAGACGGTGGTCGCCGAGGAAGCGGGGTATGCGATGCCGCTGGCGCGATAGCGGCCGCCGCCCCAAGACATTTCGTTCGTCACCCGCAGTAGCGTGTATGTCACGAGTCGCATCGTCGTCGATCCGTCCGGGTGAGTTCGATGTCCGAACCTGACGACGCCCGCCTCCGCCGTCGGTCGCTCCTCGGCGCCCTCGCCGGGACGGGCACCGCGGCACTCGCCGGTTGTCCCGCCGGTGGCGGCGACGCCACGCCCACGTCGACCGGCGACGACGACCCCGGGACGGACGCCCCACCCACCGAGACGCCCGACGCCGACCGCGCTCGGGAACTGGCCGAGCGCTTCGCCCCGGCGCTCACCTACGACGCCGCGGAACGGTGGTTCCCGACGGACCCGCGCCAGTACACGTCCGAACGCGACGGCGAGACGGTCGTCGACGGCTTCGCCGCCTTCGACGGCTACACCGCCACGTTCGAGGAGTCGGGCGAGCCGCCCGCGCCGACGGTGTTCTACAACGTCGTCGAGTACGCCGAGTCGCCGCTGGCGGTCGTCCAGTTCTGGTACTACTCGGCGTTCGATCAGTTCACCACCAACTTCCACTGGCACGACTGGGAGGTGTTACACGTCTTCGTCGATACCGACTCCGGCGACCCCCAACTCCTCGTCGCGAGTTCCCACTCGCCGCGCGTGCCGAACAACGAGTTCCTCGACCCGGACCCCGACCGGGTGCCCCGTATCCTCTCCGAACTCGGGTCGCACTCCAGCGCCCTGTCGCTGAACGACCGCCTCAACAGCTTCCAGCGCCTCCCGCTGGAGGACCTGCCCGCCGACATCACGAACCGTGCAGTGGGCGTCATCGAGGCGCTCGCCGAACTCCCGGCGGCCTACGGCCTTCCCCGGGACGAGGGACTGCGCCTCCCCTACGTCGTCCCCGAACTCGACGGCGCACCCATCTACGAACACGACGATCTCTCGGCCGTCACCCGCGAGTCGCTCGTCCCCGAGGCGCTGACGGTCCGGTCGTTCGACGACCTCTCCGAACCGCCTTCGGACCTCCCGGCCCGGGAGACGGGGGTCGTCTTCGGTCACGACGGCCGGTCGGCCGTCGACGCCGACGTGACCTACGACCTCGTCCCGACGAGCGAAGTCGAGAACATCGCCGAGTTCACCGGTCCGCAGTTGAATTTCGAGTTCGCAGTCCCCGAGTTCGCGGAGAACGCCATCGCGAGCCACATCACCACGGCGGGCACGCCGTGGGATCAGGAACGGTACGCCGACCCCGCCGCCGACATCACCGAGCCGGCCCACCGCGCGGCGCTCGCCGACCAGTACGACGCCATCGACCCACCCGGCCCGATCAACGACGTGATCGCCACGGTCAGTCAGGTGACCCAGTCGCCGGACGCACCTGACGGCGAGGGGGTCACGACGGCGGAGACGGCCGTCGAGGCCATCGCCCTCCTTCGGAGCGACCCCGTCGCCGCACCGACGTTCCGCGGCGTGTCGATGTTCCGCGGCGTCGAATCCGGTTCGCACCGCCTGACGGTCAACGCCCCCGGGCTCGCCCCGCACGACGAACCGGTCGAGGTGGGTAACGGTGGCTCGGGGACCGACGCCACCGCCACCGCCACCGCCACCGCCACCGCCACCGCGACGCCGACCGACGGGTCCGCCTCCCGAACGACGACCCTCGCCGGTGTCGACGGTGACATCCCCCTCGTCGCCAACGAGGCCGCCACCAAACTCGAAGTCGACGCCGACGGGGCCGAGGCGGAACTGACCGAAGTCGCCGTCGACGACGACTTCGGCGGCCGCGTGTACTGGGCGCCGCTCGACGGTCCCGACGCCGTCTACGTCCATCGCGACGGCGCGTACACGGCCGAGGTGCGGGACGTCGACGACGCCATCGGCGCCTTCCGGGTCAATCCGTCGGACACCGCTCCGGTCCGTATCGACCGCCCGCGCACGGGCAAGGCGTCGCTCGCCTCCTTCGTCGCCTCGATCACGAACGAGACGGCGGATCAGCTCGCCGCCATCGGAAGCGACGGGGACGAGGAGGACGACGACGGGAACGCGTCCGCCCCCACGGACGCCCGGCCCGGCGCCACGGGCAAGACCAACGTCCTCGGCGGCCTGCTCCGGGCGATGGAGGCGGTCAGCGGCGCCGCGGAGCGCGCGGCCGAACGAGCCGATCGAGGCGACCGACAGGGCACCGACCGGGCGCTCGAAGCGCTCGCCGCCAACCTCCAGCGCGCAGTCGAGCGGTTCGACGGCCTCCGTGACACGCTCCCGGAGCGGGCGGCAGCGTCGGCCGACCGCCGGTTCCGACAGGCACAGCGCCGCACCAACCAGGCCATCGCCTCGGAGAAACTGTAGGCAGGCTCCCCCTGCCGCCGCCTACGCACTCGTTACCCGCGGGTATGGCACATATACACTCGATAGTGGCGGGCCTCTCATCGAGATGCGGATGACACACATCGACGTTCACGGGACAGCCGACCTGAACTGCACGGCCGTCGTCCACCGGGACGGCTGGTACGAAATCCGGGAGAACGGTAACGCCGACGGCTGGATACGCACCGGGTCACCGGTGCCGGTGCTGTTGTAGCGGCGCGGTCGGCGCCGATCAGGCCTCGGCTTCGGCCAGCGCCGCCTCGAACCCGCGGAGCAGGCCGGCGCCGTCCGTCCCGTCGAGGTCCGGGAGCGTCGCCCGCTCGGGATGGGGCATCATCACGGCGACCGTCTCCCGGTCGCCGAGGACGCCCGCCACGTTGCCGCGGGAGCCGTTGGGGTTCGCGTCGTCCGTCACCTGTCCCTGCGCGTCGCAGTAGCGCAGGAGGACGCGGTCCTCACTCACGAGGCGGTCGTACGTCTCGTCGTTCGCCTCGAAGCGCCCCTCGCCGTGGGCGATGGGGAGGGCGAGCACGTCGCCCTCGTCGTACGCGCGGGTCCACGGCGTGTCGGCGTTCTCGACCCGGACGTGGACGCGCTCACACTGGAAGCGCGCGCTCTCGTTGATCGTGAAGGCGCCCGGGGTCAGCCCCGCTTCACAGCCGATCTGGGCGCCGTTGCAGACGCCGAGGACGGGCACGCCGTCGGCGGCGGCCTCGCGCACCGCCTCGATGATCGGGGTGCGCGCCGCCATCACGCCCGCACGGAGGTAGTCGCCGTAGGAGAAGCCGCCGGGGAGCATCACGCCCGTGGCGTCGGCGGGCAGGCCGTCCTCGTACCAGACGCGTTCGGCGTCGATGCCGAGGTGGGAGAGCGCACGCACCGAATCGCGGTCGCAGTTACTCCCGCCGAACTGGATCACCGCAACCGTCATCGCTCCGTGACCTCGACCTCGTAGTCGTGGATGGTCGGGTTCGCGAGCAGTCGCTCCGCCATCTCGTCGACGCGCTCCTCGGCCGCCGCCGCCGACTCGGCGTCGAGGTCGAGTTCGAACCGGTCGGCCGACCGGAGATCCTCGAGTTCGAACCCGAGTCGTTCGAGCGCGCGCTGGGTCGTCTCCGCCTCCGGATCGAGGACGCCCCGCTTGAGTCGCACCGTGACCGTCGCGGTGTATGCCGTCATCGGTCGACTCTGCGCGGCCGCGAGCAAAAGCCGTTTTGGAGTCGCCCTACAGGTCGCGGACGGCGTCGACGGCCGCGCCGATGCTCGGCGCGTCGAACCACGCCTCGCCCGTGTAGGCGTTCGCCCCCGCGGCGTACATGTCGGCGACGGCGTCGATGACGGCCGCCGGGAGGGGGTTCGGGTCGACGGTACAGAGCGGCCGCCAGTCGGCCACGCCCCGCCGGTCGGCCTCGGCTTTCGCCTCGCTCACCGCCTCGACCCACTCGGGGTGGGCGCGCTTGTAGAACTGCCGCACCACCTCCTTGGACACCTCCTGCCCACCGTAGGCGAAGCGGTTCTCGTCGAACGTCCCCACCACGTCCGCCACGCGAACCTCGCCGTCGACGTAGCAACACTCGATCTTGCCGTCCTCGTGGACGAAGCCCGTCTCCTCCGCTCGTTCCGTGACCACGCGGTTCACTTCGCGGGCCACGTCCGCGAGTTCGTCGAGGGCGGCGGCGCCAGCGATCCGATCGGCCTCGTCCCGGTCGAGATAGCGGTCCTGCTCCTCGTACTTCGTCGAGAACTCGACGACCGGGTCCGGCAGGTCGATCGGGTCGTCCGGCCACGAATCGTGGTCGAGACCGTAGTCGCGCGGTTCGCCCCGCGTCCGGAGGCTCGACCCCACCGGCACCGTGTTCCGGAAGACGATTTCGAGCGGGATCAGGTAGTTCGACCCCGCCACGCCGTGGTAGGCGTCGTAGTCGTACCCGTCCTCGTAGGGCAGGTCCGGCACCTGCACGAGGTCGATGGCGAGTTCGCGCGGCGCCTCGCTCGTCTCGCCTAAGGGGACGGCGTCCGGGCCGACCCCGCGGTAGTGGGTGGGGACGCCCTCGCGTTCGAGCAGTTCGAAGTTGAACGCGCCCATCGTACAGAGACTGCGGCCCTTCTCCGGAATCTCGTCGGGCATCGGTCCCCAGTCGAAGACGGAGTAGTCGTCGGTGAAGGCGAAGCGCCCCGTTCCGGTCGCCGTCGCCGTGGGTTCGCGCTCGACGCGGAACTCCTTGACGCTGGTCATAGTGGGTGACGCGGCGGCCGCCGGCAAAAGCGATTCGACCCTGTTCCGGTGTTCAGATGCGCCTGTGAACCTGGGACCAGCTCGAACACGCGAACGGGTTCGCCGCCGACGGGGGCGTTCGAGGTGTCTCTACTCCACTCGCGCTACTCCGAACAGTCTCTCGCCGAGAGTACGAACCCTTACGGCCACCCCACCCCAACGCCCGTCGATGAGTTCGGTTCCCGAACGGAGCGACATCGACGCCGAGGACAAGTGGGCACTCGAGAGCATCTTCGCGAGCGACGAGGACTGGGAGGACGCGTTCGAGGACGTCCGCGACCGGATCGACGACCTCGACGCCTACGAGGGGCGGGTGACGGAGAGTCCGGAGACCCTGCTCGAACTCCTCGAACTGCGCGAGGAGCTCATGCGGGACGTGTCGGTCGTGTCGACGTACGCCAACCTGCGGAGCAGCGAGGACACACGCGAGCAGGCGTATCAGGCCATGTCGGCGCGGGCGGAGTCGATGGCGGCCGACGCCCGGAGCGCCGCGAGCTACGTCGAACCCGAACTGCAGGAACTCGACGAGTCGGAGCTGACGGCGTTCGTCGACGCCGAACCCGCCCTCGCCGAGTACGAACACTACTTCGACGACGTGCTCAGGGGGAAACCCCACACCCGATCGAAGGAGGTAGAGGAACTCCTCGCGGACCTCTCGGACGTGACCGACGCCGCGAGCGAGGTGTACAACATGCTCTCGAACGCGGACATGGAGTTCCCGACGGTCGAAGATCCCGATGGCGAGGCGGTCGAAATCTCGCTGGGGAACTTCACGAAACTCCAGAAACACCCGAACCGCGAGTTCCGGCGCGAGGTCCACGAGGCCTTCTACGACCGCTGGGCGGACGTGCGAAACAGCGTGGGCACGTCGCTGAAAAAGAGCGTGACAGCGGACGTGAAACTCGCCCGCGCCCGCAACTACGAGACGGCCCGCGAGGCGGCGCTCGACGGCCCGAACGTCCCCGTCGAGGTGTACGACACGCTGGTCGAGACGGTGGAGGACAACCTCGACTACCTCCACCGCCACGCCGACCTGAAAGCGCAGGCGCTCGGCGTCGACGACCTGCGGATGTGGGACCTCTACGCCTCGATGGCGACGGGCGAACAGCCGGAGATCGGCTACGAGCAGGCGGTCGAGCACGTCGTCGAGGCGGTCGAACCGCTCGGCGAGGCGTATCAGGAGCGGATGGCCGAGGGGCTGGACTCCCGGTGGGTCGACGTCTACGAGAACCGCGGCAAGCGCTCCGGCGCGTTCTCGGCGGGCACCTACGACACCCAGCCGTTCATCCTGATGAACTACCAGGACGACGTGGCGTCGATGTTCACGCTGGCCCACGAACTCGGGCATTCGATGCACTCGGAGCTGACCAACGAGGCCCAGCCGTGGCAGTACAGCAGCTACGACATCTTCGTCGCGGAGGTGGCGAGCACGGTCAACGAGACGCTGCTGACTCATCATCTGCTCGAGACGGTGGAGGACGAGGCGTTCCGCCGGCACGTCCTCGACGAGTATCTGGAGCGCTTCCGCTCGACGCTGTTCCGACAGACGATGTTCGCGGATTTCGAGCAGCGGATTCACGACGTCGTCGAGGACGGCGGCGCGCTCACGCCGGACCGCTTCGACGAACTCTACGGTGACCTGAAAGCGCGATACTACGAGCCCGCCGTCGTCGACGACCGGATCGCCCGCGAGTGGATGCGGATCCCCCACTTCTACTACGGCTACTACGTCTACCAGTACAGCACTGGCATCAGCGCAGCGACGGCCATCGTCGAACGCATCCGTGAGGAGGGCGAGTCGGCGGCTGTGGACTACCGCGAGGCACTCAGAATGGGTGGAAGCGAGTATCCCCTCGACGTACTGCGGACGGCGGGCGTCGACATGCGGACGGCCGACCCCATCGAGGACGCCCTCGCCGTGTACGGAACGTATCTGGACGAGATGGCGGCGCTGATCTGAGGCCGCGGTCGTCCGGTCGCCCCGGAGTAACGGCCGCATAACTACGCCGCTGGGGGTCGTCGTCGCGGCCATGATCGATCCCGTCGTCACCCCGCTCCAGTTGTTCTCCGGGGAGTTTCTGGAGTACGCCATCGTCTTTTTCGTGCTCGCACTCCTCGCGACGCTCGTCGGGGCTCGCGGCGTCGCCGGGATCAGCATGGAGATTGCCCGCATCTTCGTCTTGCTCTTTCTCGTCTTGGCTATCGTCTCCATCGTCCTGTGACGACGGCCGTCACGACGCGTCGACGTGCGTCGAATCGGCACGCGGCGTACGGACGGTCGCCCGCCCACCGAACGTCTCGACCCCGTCGACGCGGCGGTCGGCGACCCAAAGGCACATTTACGCCCGCATCTTAGCACGGACAGAATGTCACGGAGTCCGTCGCTTCCGGACCGTCCGCGCCTCGATCTCGACCCCGAGATGTCGGAGGCGGAGCGTCTCGACGCCATCCGCCAGCATTACGAGCGCATGGTCCGCGTCAACGAAGAACTCGCGGAACGGCTCGACGAGACCGACGAGCGCCGGGAGGAACTCATGGAGGAAGTCGACCACCTCAAACGGCGTAACGAGGTCTTGAAAACGTCCTCGCTCTACATCGCCACCGTCGAGGAAGTCACCGACGAGGGGACGATCATCAAACAACACGGCAACAACCAGGAAGTGTTGACCGAGCCGTCGCCCCGCATCCGCAAGGAGCTCGCGGCGGGCGACCGCGTCGCCGTCAACGACTCCTTCGGCGTCCAGACGGTGCTCGACGACGAGACCGACTCCCGGGCACAGGCCATGGAGGTCGAGGAGTCGCCGTCGGTCACCTACGACGACATCGGCGGCATCGACGAGCAGGTGCGCGAGGTGCGCGAGGCCGTCGAGGACCCGCTCCTGACGCCGGAACTGTTCGAGGAGGTCGGCGTCGACCCGCCCGCGGGCGTCCTCCTCCACGGCCCGCCGGGGACGGGGAAGACGATGCTCGCCAAAGCGGTCGCCAACGAGACGGACGCCACCTTCATCAAGATGGCCGGCTCGGAGTTGGTGCGAAAGTTCATCGGCGAGGGGTCGCGGCTGGTGCGCGACCTGTTCGAACTCGCCGCGGAACGCCAGCCGGCGGTCATCTTCATCGACGAAATCGACGCCGTCGCCGCCAAGCGGACGGACTCGAAGACGTCCGGCGACGCCGAGGTCCAGCGGACGATGATGCAACTCCTCTCGGAGATGGACGGGTTCGACGACCGGGGCGAGATCCGCATCATGGCCGCGACCAACCGCTTCGACATGCTGGACGAGGCGATCCTTCGCCCCGGCCGGTTCGACCGCCTCATCGAGGTGCCCAAGCCCGACGACGAGGGCCGGGCACAGATCCTCCGCATCCACACCCGCGACATGAACGTCGACGACGACGTGGACTACGTGGCACTGGCGGCGGACCTCGACGACTACAGCGGCGCCGACCTCGCCTCGCTGGCGACGGAGGCGGGGATGTTCGCCATCCGCGACGACCGCACCGAGGTCCGGATGGCGGACTTCCGAGACGCCAAGGCGAAAATCGAGGACACTGAGGACTCCGGTCCGGTGATGGCATTCACCGACTACCAATATTAGGACGTCCGACGGCTTTTTACCCACGCTCCGCGTACCGATAGCGACTCGGATGAACGGAAACACGCCGTACGGAGGCGCACCCGGAGTAGTCGACGCCGGAAAAGTGTCGACCGACGTCGAACTCACCCAGAACCAACGGCAGTCGCTCCAGCGAGCCGTCGCGGGGATCGTCTCGCAGACGCGCTCGTACCTCCCCGACAGCTACACCGTCGGGTCGGAACTCTCCTACGGATCGAACGGGCCGACGGCGACCGTCGCGGTCCGACCGCCGGCCGGCCACCCGGTCAGTGCGGGGTTCACCCCCAATCTCGACGACCTCGAAGCGGGGATCGGGGACGACGAACGGGACGAGGTGGCGCGGGGCTTGGCCGCGAGCGCCGCCCTCCAAGTGATGGACGCCGTCGGCGACGGGATCACGCCGACCGCTCGGTGACGGTCGGCGCCGCCGCGGTGATCGCGTAGACGAACAGCAGCGCCGAGGGGAGGCTCCCGGCGCCGATGCCGATGGGATCCGGAACGGGCGTGAGCCGGGACACCACCCCGCCGAGAAGCAAGGGAATCGGCAGCAGCGCCAACAGCAGATCGTAGCGGGACATCGTCGGCAGGCCGATACCGTCGCTACGGGTCGATCGGACACTCACCTCGTTCCTTACTCGTTCATTTTCGGACTAAAAAGTTTCTTCGAGCGTACCAAACTCGTCTCGGGAACGTCTCACGATCGTCGAAGGGACCGCCGTGAATAATATGAGACGGTTACAGAAGGTCGTGAGGTGGGTCCCCAAGGTAGGAGTGTGGCTTATTTCCCCCAGAACGGGTCCCGCCGCCGGTGGTTGTCGAGAAAGCCCTGCAGCGCCTCCAGTTCGTCGGCGGGGATCTCGTCGGTGAGTTCCTGTTCCAGAATCTTGGCGTGCTTTTCGGGCAAGTCCACCCAGAGCTCGTCGCCCTCGTCGATCTGTCGGCCGACGGTGGGACCGTCGATGGCGACGCTGACGCGTTCGCCGGCGCGGGCCTCGGAGACGTCGTCGCCCTGCTTCTGGATGCCGCTGAGTTGGCCGACGCGTTCGAACTCGTTGCCGTCGAACCGGCCGACGTAGGCGTTGTTCTTCAGGGTGCCCGAGAGCACCTCGACGCCGACGACGGCGGGGTTGTTCTGCCGGAAGACGTGATCGGGGAGAATCTGGAAGCGCGCGGGACGGACGATCTTGTCGAGCACCGTCTCCTGCTGGGCGCGCTGTCGTTCCGCGACGAACTCCTCGTAGTCCTCGACGAGTTGGTAGATCACGTCGTCGCGGAACAGGCGCACGTCGCTCTCCTCTAGCTCCCGCTGGGCGTTTTTCAGCACGTCGACGTTGAATCCGAGGATCACCTGATGGTCGGCCTCGCCAGCGGTGCTGGCGACGGCCACGTCCCGCGGGGCCACGTCGCCGACTTCGGCGCGGAGGATCGGCACTTCGGCCTCCACGAGTGCGTTGGCCATCGCCTCCAGACTGCCGAGCGTGTCGGCCTTGACGACGACGCCTTCCTCCTCGGTATCGACCTCGATTTCGGCGAGTTCGGACTCCACGTCGGCGACGACGGCGTCTCGGTTGCGGCCGCGGATCACCCGGACCGGCGCGCCGGCCATGGCGTCTTCGAGGTCGGGGGCGGCGATTTTTACCCCGGCTGCGGCGGCGACGGCGTCGACGCGGTCGAACCGTTTTTCCGTTCTGATCTCCGCCAGCGGCTTGGGCTGGAGGAGCGCGCGCACCTCCGTCACGATGGGTTCGTGCATCCCGCCGACGACGATTTCGTCGCCCTCGCGGATCGTCCCGTCGTAGACGACCACGTCGAGGGTGGTGCCGAAGCCCTTCTCCTCTTTGACCTCCAGCACCGTCCCGGCGCCCGGTCCCTCGACGTCGATGGCCATCTGGTCTTTCATGTACCGCTGGGAGAGGCCCATGAGGACGGTCAGGAGGTCGGGGACCCCCTCACCCGTCATCGCGGAGACGGGGACGACGCCGACGTTGGCCTGGAAGTCCTGGACGCGCCAGTAGAGGTCGGCGGAGAATCCGGCGTCAGAGAGCTGGCCGATGATCTCGTAGAGGTTCTCGTCGAGGCGGGAGCGCGCGCGGTCGCTCTGGGCCTCGTAGGTGACCTGAATGGGCTCCCCTTCTTGGGGATTCCAGCCGGGCGTGGTGTCGATCTTGTTGGCGGCGACGATGAAGGGCGTCCCCGTTCGTTTGAGGATGTCGATGGCTTCCTCGGTCTGGGGCTGGAAGCCGTCGTTCACGTCGACGACGAGGACGGCAATGTCGGCGAGAGCGCCGCCACGGGAGCGGAGCGTCGAGAACGAGTGGTGGCCGGGCGTATCGATAAAGAGCAGCCCCGGCAGGTCGAAGTCGTCGGGGTCGACGAGGCTGCCGGCGATGCTCGAGATGGTGTCGAGGGGGACGGCGGTCGCGCCGATGTGTTGGGTGATGGCGCCGGCCTCGCCCTCGCTGACCGCCGACCCGCGGACCTTATCGAGCAAGCTGGTCTTCCCGTGGTCGACGTGCCCCAACACGGCGACGATGGGGGTGCGAAGCGTATCCGGTCGGTCGCGTGTGTCCGAATCTGACATAGTGTCCCCCGGCAGAAGGTTCCTTGTGGGAGATGAGCCGTGGACCGAAGTTAAGTCTTTCAACATGCGGCGGCCGACCGGCCGCGACCCCGTGGCGTTTAAGGTCATCCCCGCGAATGTCACGTCCATGTCCGACGTACTCGCCGAAAACCTCTCCGGAAAGGCCGTCATGGGATCGGACGGGACCGAACTCGGCATGCTGTACAACATCACGATGAACCTGAAGACCGGGTCGCTGAACGACCTGCTCGTCTCCCCCAACGAGGAGTTCCCGGCGGCCGACTCCGGGTTCGACATGGACGACCAGGGTCGGCTCCACGTCCCCGTCTCCCACGTGCAGGCCGTGAAAGACTACATCGTTATCGACCGGTAGATGCACGTCCTCGACTCTTCTGCGTTCATTCACGAGTACCACACGTCCGACGAGATGGCCTCCGTCCCCGCCGTGGAGGAGGAACTCGAAGGCGAGAGCGCCTTCCGCTTCGACGCGATGGAGGGGGCCGGTATGCACATCCACATCCCCGCCGACAACACGGTCGAGACCATCGAGCGCGCGGCCGTCGAGACGGGTGACGGCGAGGAACTCTCCGACACCGACGTGCGCCTGGTCGCCGCCGCGTTCGAACTCGACGGGACGCTCGTCACCGACGACTACGCGATGCAGAACGTCGCGGAGCACCTGGGCGTCGTCGTCGAGGCCATCGCGCGCGACGGCATCACCGAACAGCGCGACTGGCGCTTCCAGTGTCAGGGTTGTGGCCGTGAGTTCGACGACCACCGCGACCGCTGTCCCATCTGCGGGAGCGATCTGTCGCGGAAGAACCCCGCGTGAGACGCTCAGGGCGGCGTCTCACGCCGTCCTGGCGCCAGCGCCTCGACGGTTCGGTCGACCGTCTCGGCGTCCACGCCGTCCGGCACGACCACGATGGGGTGATCCACCGTCTCCAGCGACGCCACCCGCTCGAACCGCTCCAGCGCCGTCTCTGGCGTCCCCGCGACGCCGAGGGCGTCGACCATCTCGCCGGTGACCGCCTCGCGCGCCGCGTCGCGCTCCCCCTCTCCCCACGCCTCGGCGATGCGCTCCGCTTCGTCGGGAAACGCCGACGCGACGGCGCGGCGATACCCCTCGCCGCTCCCGACGTAGTAGGCGAGGTGGCCGCGGATCGCCGCCCGCGCCTCGCTCGGGTCGTCCGCGACGGCCGCGGGAACGTAGGGTGCGACGGTGATCGCGTCCGGATCGCGCCCGGCCTCGCGGGCCGTCTTCGCCACCGTCTCGAAGGCGTCCGCCAGTTCCGGGAAGGGAACGTTGTGGGGGAGCCACCCGTCGGCGACCCGCCCCGTCGCGCGCCGGGCGGCGGGGCCGAGCGCCGCGGTGTAGACGGGCACGTCGGCGTCCAGCGTGGGGAAGTCGGCGACCGAGACAGTCTCGCCGTCGTAGTCGACGCGCCCCTCGCCCGCGGTGAAGGCGGCGATCAGCTCCGCCGTCTCGTGGAGGCGCCGGACGGGGCGGTCGTAGTCGCACCCGTGGAGGTCCTCGATGGCTTTGGGCGTACTCGGGCCGATACCGAGACGGACGCCGCCCGGAGCGACCTCCGTGAGCGTCGCCGCCGCGGCCGCGAGCGTCGCCGCGGAGCGGGAGAAGATATTGACGATGGCCGTGCCGAGGTCGATCCGGTCGACGGCGTCGGCGACGGCGGTGAGCGTGACGAACGCGTCCCGTCCCCAGAGTTCGCCGGTCCAGCAGGCGTCGTACCCGAGGTCTTCACACCGGACGGCGAACCGTCGGGTGGCTTCGACCCCACGGCGTGGTAACACGACTCCACGTGACATGTCGGTCAGTGCACCCGGCGGCGGCATAACCCTTTGTCCCTCGGCGCCCGTGACCCCCTATGCGCGCCGCCACCTTCCACGGCCCCGGCGACATCCGCATCGAGGACCGACCGCGCCCGGAGATCGAGGCGCCGACCGACGCCGTCGTCCGCGTCACCCACACCGCCGTCTGTGGCTCCGACCTCTGGTTCTACCGCGGCGAGAGCGACCGAGAGGTCGGCAGTCCCGTCGGCCACGAACCCATGGGCGTCGTCGAGGACGTCGGCGACGACGTGCGCTCGGTCGAGCCCGGCGACCGGGTGCTCGCCCCCTTCCGCATCAGCTGTGGGTCCTGCGAGTTCTGTCGGAAGGGCCTGCACACCTCCTGTGTGAACGGCGACGGATGGGGCGGGGACAACGGCGGCGGGCAGGGCGAGTACGTCCGCGCGCCTCACGCCGACGGCACGCTCGTCCGGGTGCCGGAGCGCCACGCCGACGACGAGGGCACCCTGCGCGCGCTCCTGCCGCTGACGGACGTGATGGGGACGGGGCACCACGCGGCCGTCAGCGCGGGCGTCGAGGCCGGATCGACCTGCGTCGTCGTCGGCGACGGCGCGGTCGGCCTGTGTGCCGTCCTCGCCGCCCGGCGACTGGGCGCCGAACGGATTGTCGCCGTCGGCCACCACGAGGACCGCCTCGCCGTCGCCGAGGAGTTCGGTGCGACGGAGACGGTCGCCGCCCGCGGCGACGACGCCATCGAGCGGGTGCGGGAGTTGACGTACGGCGGCGCGAACCACGTCGTCGAGTGCGTGGGTGCGTCGTCGTCGATGAACGCCGCCGTCGCGATGGCCCGCCCCGGCGGCACCGTCGGCTACGTCGGCGTCCCCCACGGCGTCGACGACCTAGACCTCTACGGGATGTTCGGCGACAACGTGGCCCTGCGGGGCGGCGTCGCCCCCGTCCGCGCGTACGCCGAGGACCTGATGGCCGACGTGCTCGGCGGCACCCTCGACCCCTCGCCGATCTTCACCCACACCGTCGACCTGGACGGCGTCCCCGAGGGCTACCGGCTGATGGACGACCGCGAGGCGATCAAGGTGCTGGTGAAGCCCTGAACGACCCCGAGACACGCTTATTCCCCTCGGCGTGCTATTAATTCTCATGCCCAGCTTCGAACGCGTGGCGGCCGCCGCCGAGGCCCGCGAGGCGAGTCCGCAGGTCGTCACCGGCGGCGGCCGGACGATCGGCCTGTTCTATCACGAGGGATCGTTCTACGCCGTCGACAACCGCTGTCCGCACATGGGTTTCCCGCTCAGCGACGGCTCCGTCGAGGATGGGATCCTCACCTGCCCGTGGCACCACGCCCGGTTCGAACTCTCCTGTGGCGACACGCTCGACCCGTTCGCCGACGACGTGACGACCTTCCCCGTCGAGGTGCGCGAGGGTGAGGTGTACGTCGACCCCGATCCCGAACGGGAGGTCGATCCGGCGACCCACTGGCAGGAGCGTCTCGAACACGGCCTGCGGGAGTCGCTCCCCCTCGTGATCGACAAGGCGGTGATCGGCCTGGACGACGCCGGCGTCGATCCTGCCGTGTCGCTCCGGATCGGCACGGCGTTCGGGACCGAGTACCGGCAGGACGGGTGGGGGAGCGGCCTGACGACCCTCGCCGCGATGGCGAATCTCCTCCCCGACTTACGGCCCGTGGACCGGCGCCGGGCGCTCGCCGTCGGCCTCGGCGCCGTCGCCGACGACTGCGCGGGCGAACCTCCCTTCTTCGTGCAGGACCCGCTCTCGACCGACCGTGTTTCGGCCGAGCGCCTCACGGAGTGGTTCCGCGACACGATCGAGGTGCGCGACGCCGACGGGGCCGAGCGGGTGGTGCGCGCGGCGGTCGAGGCGGCTTCGACGCCTCACGAAGCCAGCGAGGGACGCCGTCCCTCGGGCAACCGGTCGACGACCGGTGACGGTGCAACCGGCGAAGCCGGCCTCGACGAGTCGGCGCTCGCCACGATGTTCGTCGCCGCCGCCACCGACCACCGCTACCTCGACTCCGGCCATCAGCTGGACTTCGTGAACAAGGCGTTCGAACTGCTGGACCGGATCGGGTGGGAGCACGCCGACGCCGTCCTCCCCAGCCTCGTCCCCGGCCTCGCCGACGCGAGTCGGGCGGAGGAGCGCTCGTCGTGGCGCCAGCCGGTCGACGTGGCCGCGCTGGTCGAGGACGCGGCCGCCGACCTCCCCGACCTCCTCGCGCGCGGTGCGGGGGAGACGTGGACCGAACCCGAGGGCTTCGTCGACCGACTCCTCGGCGACGACCCGCACGCCATCGTCGACGCGCTAACCGACGCCGTCGCGGCCGGCGCGACTGGCGAGGATCTGGCGAGCGCCGTCGCGGACGCCGCCGCTCGCCGGGTCGCGGGGTTCGGCACCGCCAACGAGTTTCGCGACTGGAACACGGTGCATCACACCTACACCTACGCCAACGCGGTCTGTGGGCTGGCGGGGCGGACGGACGACCCCGCACTCTACCGCGCCGTCCTCGACGGCGCCGTGAGCGTCTACCTCGACCGTTTTCTCAACACGCCACCCATCCCGCTCCCCGACCCCGACGGCGACGCCGACCCCGACGCCGCCCTCGACGACCTGCTGGAGACGTTCGAGGTGGAGGCCGACGAGACGGTCGGTCGCGCCGGTCGGCATACGGCCGAATATCTCGCGAGCGGCGGCGACCCCGCCCGCCTGAAGCGGGCGCTCGGCGAGGTGCTCCTGCGCGAGGACGCCGGCTTCCACCCGCGACAGAACGTCGAGGCGGCGTTCGCGCGGTACGACGCGGGACGCGGCCGCGTCCACCCCGTCGCCACCGCGCGCTACCTCGCGGCCCACACCCCGACGCGCCGCGAGGGCGAACAGACCTTCCGGATCGCCGAACGGCTCAATCGGGGCGAGGCGATCCACGAGGCCTGACACGGGCTCGGACGAGGCGGTCGACGACCCACTACCGCGCCGGGTCGTCCACGTCGACCGAACTCGACTCGTTGTCGGGGGTCGTGATCCGGTCGGGCGTGATCAGGATGCCGTCCTGGGCGTGGTTCGGCGCCGCCCCCTCGGCGGTGCCCGGGTAGGCGTCGAAGAAGGGTTCGAGGCGGTAGCCGTCGAACGGCAGGTCGGTCGCCCGGAGGTGGTCCTGCAGGTAGCGGACGGCCACCTGTTCGCCGAGCAGGAGTCCCTCGACCCCGTCGGATCGGTAGTGGATGCCGGCCCAGTTGCGCCCGAGGGCGACGTTCGTCGCGAGTTTGTTGAGTTCGTCGTCGACGGTGATCGTCGCCGACCGCGCCTCGGCGATGGACTCGGCCGTCGCGCCCAGTGCCGTCGACACCTCGGTCACGGACGCCAGCCGCGTCGACTGGACCGTCGTCGTCCCGCCGCCGGCCATCGTCCCCTCGACGGTGCCGTCGCCGACGGGGACGACCAGTTCGTCGGTCGGGATCGGGTGTCGCCCGTCGAACATCGCCTTCAGGACCGTCACGGTCGCCCCCGCGACGACGCTGTGGCCCGCGGGGTAGGAGGGGTGGGTGGGCGACCCCTCGGTGTAGGCCTGCGGGAGGAGCGCGGTGCCGTGGGCGTCGACGACCCGGTCGGGCGCCGCCGACTCGCGGAGGGTGGCGGGCAGGTCGAACGGCCCCCCCGCGCCCCGGCGTTCGGCCTCCACTCGCCCGGCGTACTCCTCCGGCCGGAGGCGACGGTGGACGAGCCACTTCCGGTACCAGGCGGCGGTCTGGGCGAGGTCGAAGACGCTCACGACCGATTCGAGGACGTCGTGGACGCCGAAGTTGATGACCGGCGCGGCGGTCCGGATGCCGGTCGTCCCGGCCGTTTCGCTCCCCGACCCGCCCTGCCGGTACGGAATCCGTCGGTCGAGGGGGACGCCCATCCCCAGCAACACCTCGGCGGCGTCGCGGCTGGCGAGATAGGGCACCTGCCGGCGGACCTTGTTCGCCAGGTCGCGGCCGGTGACGATGTGCCGTGTCACCGTCGCGTCGGGGTCGGCGCCCGCGTCGACCAGCGTCGGCGGCGGGTTCGTCCGGGCGACGGGGACGCCACGCTGGACGCGGAGCCACGTCCCCCAGTCGGTGAGGTAGTCCGGGCCGACCCCGACCACGTCGGCGTCGCCGGTGCCGGCGGCCGCCTCGGCGGCGAGGACGCGAATCCGCTGACTCTGTGGAATCGCCCCCCGGGGCACGTCCTTCCAGAGCAACTGCGAGACGTGCGGGCCGGTCCGGGTGCCGGGGAGGAGGCCCCGGAAGACCCCCGCGGCGTCGAGCGACCCGCTCTGCGGGTCCGTCGCCCCGCCGGGGCCGGCGTAGCCCGCCGCGGCCTCGAGGTCGGCGACGGCGTCGGCGATAGCGCCGTCGTCGCCGTACGCCCCGAACGGGACGTCCCGACAGAGCGCACGGCAGTAGAGTTCGACCAGTTCCGAACCCATCTCGGGCGAGGCGAACGAGGGTGGCGGCGCCATGTGGATCGCCCACGGGTCGGCGCCCATCCCTTCGAAGCCGTAGGCGGCGTGCGGGTCGGCGAGCGTTCGCCCTTCCGGTTGCTCGTCGAGTTCGACGGCGTTGTACGCCTCGACGGTGCCCGCGTCGAGGGCGTCGACGAGGCTCGCGTACGCCGACGCGGTCGGCACGCCGTCGTCCCGATGCACGAGGGCCTTCCCGTAGTCGGTGATCGGATCGCCGCCGGCGTCGCCCTCGTCGACGCGGTACGTCGACTGGAGGAGTTGCTGTCGCGCCGCCCGTTCCCGGCGGAGGAAGGCCGCCTGCAGGCGACGGCGGGCGTCGTCGTTCATCCGCCATCCCCCTGCACGCCGTAGATCCCGAGGTCGAACGCGAAGGCGTCGCTCGCGATGCTGGAGTCGACCCACGTCGGCACCGTCCACTCGACGCGGAGGTGGTGGGTGCGTCCGCCGGCGAACGTCCCGAGGGGAGCATCGTCGACGAGGCAGTCGTAGACGCTCGCCGCCCCGGTGCCGTCGAGGGGGAGGCCCCGGCCGAGCCCCCCGAGGCCGAGGAGCGACGACAGCGATCCGGTGTAGGCGCCCGTGGTCGCCCCGCCCGCCTCGGGCGACGCCGGATCAGTCGGGTCGAGATACGACACCGCCGCCGTCGTCAGTTCGTCGAGTTCGCCCTCCGCGTCGTCGTCGCCGGCTTCGGCCTCGGACTGGCCGCGTTCCTCGTCGGCCCGTTCGCGGCCGACGAGGGACAGATAGCCGGGCAGGCCGTCGATCCGGAGGGCGAGCGTGAGCCGGCCGGTGTCGCCGGGTTTCAGGTCCGTGAGGTCACAGAGCGGCGCCGCCGCGTCGCCCCGCGGCGTCGGCCACCCATCGCTCGTCGTCACGCGCGTCGTCGCCGTCTCGACGACCTTGTGCCACGCGACTTCGAGGTCGAGTTCGCCGGCAGTGAGGCGGTTCCCGTCGAACGATTCGGCGTCGCTGAAGAAGGCGTCGGTGCCGACGCCGACGCCCGCGGAGACGGCACCCGTCGCGGCGAGGGCGCTCAGCGCCCGCCGTCGCGTCAGCGCGATTCCGCCGCCGTCCATCGTCGATCCACTCGGGAAGCGACTACTTCGTTAATCACACCATACACCGACCGAATCGACCGTTAACTCGGGTTCAGGGTCGTCGATACGAGGTCGTGGGGAACCCTTTTTGAGTCCGTCCGTCCATGAGAAGGTATGACAGACAGCGACCTCCGCGAGGCGCAACGGCCCCTGAAAGAGGCGTACGAAGCCGACCCCGAGGCGGCACGGGTGACGCTCACCGCGACGGGCGACACCGTGGACGCGACGTCGTGTAGCGTCGAGGTGGGGGAGGCGGTGTACGAGGCGGAGTTACACGAGGGTGCGGGCGGGTCGGGCACTGCCGCCTGCTCCGGTGACCTCCTGCTCGGCGCGCTGGCGGCCTGCTCACAGCTGACCGCGCAGGCGGTCATCGAGAACTTCGGTGTCGACGCCGACGCCGCAGTGCGGGTGGAGGGTGATCTGGATCTCCGGGGGACGATGGGCGTCGCGGACGTGCCCGTCGGCTTCCAGGACATTCGCCTCGACGTGACGCTTTCCGGGGATCTGGACCCGGAGACGGCGGCGTCGATCCGGGACGCGACCGAGCGGTTCTGCGTGGTGTATCGGACGCTCGTCGAGTCGCCGGACGTCGCTACCGAGTGGACTTTCGAGTAGTGGCGAAGAGAAGCGCCGAGGGTGAGATTTGAACTCACGAGTCCTGACGGACAGTTGCTCTCGAAGCAACCGCCTTGGCCGGGCTAGGCTACCTCGGCTCACCAGAAGTTGGGAGAGCGGGCGTTTAATCGGTTTCGGTTCGACGCCGGCCGTCGATCCGCGGATTCAAGTCGGCGGCGGTCCAGCGACGACCATGGCGACCGTCGATACGGCGATAAACGCGATCCACCTGGTGTTCGCGGGACTGTGGGCCGGAAGCGTACTCTTCGTCGCGCGTGCCGTGGTGCCCGCGGCCCGCGACGGCGACCTCGATGCGACGCCACTCCGGGGCTTCGTCGGCCGGTTCCGGACGTGGTCGCGCGTCTCGTCGCTGGCGCTGTTTCTCACCGGCGGCCACCTCGCCGGGACGCGCTACACCGCCGAGACGCTCCTCGGGTCGACCCGCGGGTATCTCGTGCTCGCGATGGTCGTGCTGTGGTTCGTCCTGACCGGTCTGGTCGAAGTGGGATCGGGCCGCCTCGTCGACGGCCTCGACGAACGGAAGGTCCGGTCGCCAGCGCAGTCGGCGACGCCCTTCTTTACCGCCGCGACGGTCGCGGCCGTGGCCCTCCTCGCGCTCGGCGGCGTCCTGTTGTAGGCGCTTAACCGCGGATTAACTAAGCGGTCGGCGTGACTCGTCTCCGCTGGGGATCGTGTCACACGCTCCCCACCCCCCTATGATCCGCTGTCCGAACTGCGGGACGGCGATTCCCGACGAACGGATCGTCGACCGCACCGACGTGCGGCCGCACGCGGAGTGTCCCGATTGCTGGGAAGTGCATCCGGTGTCGGCACCGTCGCGAGCGTAGCGGCGGGCCGACGCCGAACGCACGGGTCGGAAAGTAGTCACGCCGTCAAAACGAGGTCGTCGACACGAGCCGTCAGCCCCGTGCCGACGACGCGTCGCCGTAGACGATCCGTTCGACGATGTCGTCGAGGTCGGGTGGCGTTCGGTCACGTGCCGGTTCGTCGTCTGGCAGGTGTGGTACGAGGGGCATCTGCCATCACCCCGCGCGTACGTGACGGCTTCCTGACGCAAAAACGTCCCGCCGACCTATCGCCCGATACCCGACGACTCGCGCACGATGTCGGCGACGGCGACGAGGGCGACGCTCACCGTCGTCGCGGCGCTCCCGCCCACGGTGACGACGGTTTTCACCAGCGTTCGAACGGCCGCACACGAGAGCGACAGGGTATCGGTGCCCGACGTCCCGACGACGAACGTCCCCTCCGGCCCGCCGCCACAGGCGACGAGAAAGCCGACGACGGCGCCGGTGAACAGATACAGAACGATCGGTGTGAGAATCGAGACGCCGACGAGGGTGCCGAGCCAACCGAGTAGAGTCCGATCCATGGACGCCGCAACCGGGGCCGAACACATAGTCGGTGGGGATTCCGCCGGTGGTTTGATGAAGATCAAAACACACGTCCGAGCCGAGATGTCCTTCGATCCCGTGCCGACCCTCCGGGACGTCGCCGGTGAGGCCCTCCGCGCTGTCGCCGCCTACGACCGGGATGGCCTCGAACTCCGCTACGAACGCGACGACGTGAGCCAGAAGGAGACGGACATCGACCGCATCCACGAGGAACTCGTCCTCCAGGAACTCGGGCGGGAGTACTTGGAGGGACTGTTCAGCGTCGGGCGGTGGCACTGCACGATGCACCGGTTCGACCGGGCGACGTGCGTCCACTACGCCGAGGGCGAGTTCTCCGGCGTCTTCGTCTCCGTCGACAGCGGGGCCAACGTCGACCTAGAGGAGTTGGCCGACGCGTGTCACTCCGGTGGCACGTGAGAACCGCACCCTTTTTATTTTAGGTCTCCCTAAACACGATCGATGCCAACTGGTACGCAGTCGGGAACGGACGACGAGGGGGAGCCCTCCCCGCCGGAGACCCCCACGGTGTCGGTGTGTGAGAGCTGTCCCGGTCGGACGGTCTTCATCGAGTCCGGCAACACCGACGGCTGGATCGCGAGCGACCTGACGGTCGAACCGACCCGCTAGCCGCTCTATATTAGCGCCCCCGCGAATCGATTCGTGGCGCCTGCCAATCGCTGAAACTCCGCGCAGTCGGTTTTTCGGCCGTGTGTCTACGTCGCACGTATGGTCCCGCCTCAGGGCCCACGGCGGTGGCGGCCACGTCGCCTGCGTGTCGCTCGTGGACGCCCTCGGCGGTGTCCTCGCCGTCGAGCGGGTCGACGGGCGGATGCCGGCCGCGGTTCGTCGTGCCCGCCGAGGACGCCGAGGCGCACGAGGACCTGGCGACGGTGGCTTAGTTCCGTCGCCACTCGTTGAGCAGCGTCGGCAGGACGACGCCGACGCCGATCAGGACGGCGAACTCGACGGCGGCGCTGTCGGTCACGCCCTGTATCAGATACCAGCCGGTGAGGCCGAGGAACATGCAGGCGACGATCACCTTCGTCTCGCTCGTGAGGCGCGCGTCGGAGGGCATGGGCCGTGTATCGGCATCGGGCGAAAAAACTCCCCGGCTATCGCATCGTCACGTAGGTGAGAAAGGCGAGCGCGACGAACTGGAGGGCACGCATGGCGAGGACGGCGGTCTGTGCGCTCGCGTCGGCGGCGTACAGCATCCCCGAACTGAGGAAGAAGCCGATGGCGACGACGTTCTCGACGGCGAGGACGAGCGCGAAGGCGACGAGGCCGAGCGTGAGCGGCGTGCCGAACGCGCGGTAGTTGCGCCACCAGACGACCAGCAAGGCGGCCAGCAATGCGATGTTCAGGCCCGCAAGGGCGCTCGCTATCGTGAGGGTGGGGGTCATTGGTGCCATGTCAGACGTGCTCCGTGATCTCCTCGAACTGCTCGCGGTGGCGGTCGAACCGGTCGGTGAGGAAGTAGAGTCGACCGTACTCCTGATCGCCGCTCTCGATCACGTCGTGATCCTCCAGCATGTCGAGGTGGTGGCGGACGGAGTTGTAGTCGATGCCGAGTTCCTCGTGGAGTTGGTTGGCGTTTCGCGGACGCTCGTCGAGCAGACGGATGATCCGTGCGCGGTTCCGTCCGCCACGCGTGCCGGCGAGCAGATACCAGAGTGCCTTCTCCATCTGATGGTGTGGTCCAGTGAGCGGTTGGTGGGGACAAAACGCTTCGCCCGTCTCATACGGGTTATCGTAAGTCACCACCGGTGGGTCGTCGGAGCGTCTCGGCGACCCACCGGTAACCAGTTACGATAATCCGTCTCACAGCGATCCGGGCTCGATGGTCTTCGACACCCACCCACTCGGTCCGTTGGGGTACGCCCGCCGTTGATCCTCGGGCTGGAGGGTGCCGAGCCCGTCCGTCGCCCGGACGACCACCTCGTGGGCGCCGTCGGGCGGGTCGTAGCGATACACCCACTGGCGCCACACGTCGTCGCCGGGCAGGGGGTCCGAGAGGTCGGCGTCGGTCCACGTCGCCCCACCGTCTACCGACACCTCGACGCGTTCGATCCCGCGGGTCCCGGCGTAGGCCAGCCCGGCGACTTCGACGCGGCCGTCGCTGAGGCGGTTCTCCGCCCAGAGCTTCGCCACCGTGTTGACCGGCCCGGTGCCGTGCCACCCCCGCTCCTCCCAGTAGCCCGTCGCCGGTTCGTCCAGAATCTCGATTTCGGTTAGCCACTTGACGTTGATCTCGCCCCAGTGGCCGGGGATGAGCGCCCGCGCCGGCGCGCCGTGTTCGCGGGGGAGCGGCCGGCCGTTCATCCCGACGGCCAAAAATCCGGTTTCGAGGGCGTCGACCGGGAACTCCTCGTAGAAGCCGTCGGCGGCGCGGAGCATGACGTAGTCGCCCTGCAGGTCGGCGGGTTCGAGCAGGTCCATCAGGGGGACGCCCGTCCAGACGGCGGTGTCCATCTTCCGCCCGTTGAGCGACTCGCCGACACAGCGGAGCGTCTCGAACCGGTGGTCGTGATCCATCGCGTCGACGTCGTCGAACGTGTACGTCGTCTCCTCGCCGACGGCGCCGTGAATCCGCACCGACCAGCCCTCGCGCGCCGGGGCGGGATCGACGTTCGCGATGTCGACCGTGTAGAAGTGGTCGCTCACCAGCGGTTCGAGGAACTCGACGTCGAAGGACTTCGCCCGGGCGTCCTCGAGCATGGCCGCCACGTCGTCGGGGATGGGCACCTGTTCCTCGTCCGTTCCCCGGTCGGTCGCGAGGACCCGCCGCCCGCCGAGTGCGAGGAAACCAAAGGCGACGGCGACGGCGCCGGAGAGCACCGCTCGCCGCGAGTCGTCGGTCCGGTCCGCGGACTTCCGATCGCCGGGAGTCCGGAGGTCGACGACGGTCGACACCAGCGCCGCGCCGACGGCCGCGCCGACGGCGGAGGCGGCCGACCCAGAGAGCGCGATGCCGACGACGGCGACGGCGACGGCGACGGCGAGCGGTGCGGCGAGGGGGCGGTCCAGCCGCCGCACGGCGATCCGTGCGACTGCGACGACGATGCCCAGCGTCGCGGCGGTGGCCGCGAGCCCGCTCCAGTACGCCAGCTGGCTCCCCAGGTCGCCGAGGACGGTGATGGCGAACGTGACGAGGAAGCTGGGCGCGAGCGTGACCGTCGTGTTGGCGATGAGGGCGGCCACGAACGCCGGCGACTCTCCCACGACGAGGTAGGAGCCGGCGACGGCCGCGACGCCGCCGGCGAGGGCGACGGTCGCCCGTTCGAGTCGACTGCGGAGGGCGCGTCTATCCATGATAGTTAAGTAGCCCTCCGACAGGTAAGCCGTTTTGCAAGGTCCGACCGAACTCCGTCTAGAATTCGTCGCCGATCCGACTCGAAAGACAGTAGGCGTCGCCGGCTGTACGGGCACACGGTGTCTCGGACCCGGAGCCGCGTCGCGCTGGCCGCCGTCGTCTACGCCGTGTTGTTGGCACAGGTGTTGCTCTACCCCGGCATCGACACGCTCGTCTCGGCGCTGGGCGCCGAGACGGCCCTCGACGCGAGCATGTGGTTTCTGGCCGTCGAGTTCGGCGCGTTCGTCTGCTTCGCCGTCCCCTGGGGGCTGGCGAGCGACGCCGCCGGCCGTCGCGTCCCCTTCGTCGCCGCGGGTGCCGTCCTCGGCGCCGTCGGCTACGCCCTCCTCGCCGTCGTCCCGTCCGTGACGGGGTCGTTCGGCGTCGCGCTCGTCATCCGCGCGTTCCAGGGCGCCGCCACCGTCGGCGCCTTCTCCCTGTCGATGACGATGCTCATGGACCTCGAGGGCTCGCACGGCCGCAACATGGGCGCGACGGGCATCGCCATCGGCCTCGGGACGGCGACGGGTGCCCCCCTCGGCGGCCTGCTGTACGAGTTCGGGCCGTTCGTCCCGCTGTACGCCGCGAGCGGGATTCTCCTCGCCATCGCCGTCACCGTGCCCTTCGTCGTCGACCGGGCGCCGGCGGGCGGGGAGCGACCGTCCCCGCTGGCGGGCCTCCGGCGGACGCCGACGCTCGCGCTCCCCTACGCCTTCGGCTTCGTCGACCGCCTGACCGCCGGCTTCTTCTCTCTGGTCGGGACGCTCTACTTCCGGACCGTCTTCGACCTGAGCCCGGGGGCGACGGGGCTGACGCTCGCGCTGTTTTTCGCGCCTTTCGCCCTCCTGCAGTACCCCTTCGGCGTCGTCTCGGATCGGATCGGCCGGACCGTCCCCATCGTCGTCGGATCGGCGCTCTACGGCGGCGCGGTGATGCTCGTCGGCTCCGTGGCCGACCTCCGTGCCGCGCAGGCGTCGATGGTGCTCGTGGGCGTCCTCGGCGCGCTCATGGCGCCGGCGACGCTGGCGCTCGTGACCGACCTCGCCGCGTCGACGGAGCGGGGCGTCGCCATGGCCGGGTTCAACATCGCCGGGAGCCTCGGCTTCCTCGCCGGCATCCTCGCCGGCGGGTTCGCGGCCGACGCCTACGGCTACCGGACGGCGTTCCTGCTCGTCGGCGGCCTCGAACTCGTCCTGGCGGCGGCGACGCTCCCGGCGTTTCTCCGTCTCGGGGTCGGTCGGGAACGGGTCGGCGAGACGTAGCGTGGACTACAGGTTGTAGACCAGCCGTTCGCCCGTCTCCAGCCCGTTCCGGAGGGCGGCGTGGACGCGTGCCTCGCCGGCGACCCAGTCGCCGAGACAGTAGAGTCCGGCGTCCTCCGCGGCGTCGCGGACCCCGCGGCGCAGTCCGCCCTCCGGAAGCGCGTAGCGCCACCCCTGGTGGTCCGTCCACGCCGGGTCGGTCAGGCGGTCGTCGCCCACGATGTCGGCCGCGTGCGCGGCGAGGTCGGCGACGTTCCCCTCGGGGTCGGCGTCGTAGCGCTCGACCGACCACTCGTGGTTCGCCTGCACGATCAGGACGGACTCGCCGTCGGGGACGTGTCCCGGCTTGCACTCCTCGCGGGAGATCCACCCCACTTCGTGTTCCTTGTCCGTGTTCACGAGCGCGTAGTAGGGGGTGTCGAGTTCGAAGGGGTAGCCCAAAACCGCGGTCCAGATGGTCCGGTACTCCACGTCGCGGACGGCGTCGAGCAGGTTCTCGCGGGCTTCGTGCTCCCAGTCGGCCGTCTCCAGCAACGCCGCCGTCTGTGGTGCCGGTGGGTTGAGGACGAGTACGTCGAACGGCCCCCACCGCTCCCCGTCGGCGTCGGTCAGGACCCACGCGTCGTCGGTGCGGGCGATTCCCTCGACCCGCGTGCGGCGGTGGACCGTGGCGTCCGTCGCGCCGAAGAGGTGTTTGGCGAGTCGGGTCAGCCCCGTCTCGTAGGTGAACTTCCGTTCCTGGTCGTCCCGGCCGTCGCTCACCTCGCCGGTCCGGTCGAAGACGTCGATGCCACCCTCGACTTCGACGAGGCCGTCGTCGAAGCGGTCGAGGAGGTCCAGCACCCGGTCGTCGTCGTCTTTGATGTAGTTCGCGCCGTAGTCGTAGGTCACGCCGTCGCGGCGGCGCGTCGCCGCCCGGCCACAGAGGCCCCCTGACTTCTCCAGCACGGTAATCGAGGCGTCCGGTACCGCGCCGTCGACGACGTAGGCGGCTGCGGCGGCCGCGGCGCCGGCGCCGACGACTCCGATTTCGGTCATACCCTCCCTACGGCTCGACGGGTAAAACGCCACGGGGGAATCCATTTGATCGTGGCTCGCCGAGCCGGGAATATGAGCGACGCTCCCGACACGTTCGAGGCGTACGCCGCCGACCACGACGCCGCCCGGTTCACCGACTGGCTCCGCGAGCGCTCCGAACCGGACTGGAGCGCCGCGGTCGACGGCCGGTTCGTCCGCGAACTCGGCGACGGCACGATTTCGGACGCCGTCTTCCGCCGGTATCTGCAACAGGATTACGCCTTCGTGGAGACCCTGACCGGCACCTTCGGCCACGCGCTCGGCGACGCGCCGTCGATGGCCGCGAAGGGTCGCCTCGCGGACTTCCTCGGCACGCTCACGAGCGAGGAGAACGACTACTTCGAGCGGTCCTTCGAGGCGCTTTCCGGCGACCCCGACGCCCACCCGGACGCCACGACGCGGGCCTTTATCGACCTGCTCGAACGCGCGGCCCGGCAGGGTGGCTACGCCGAGACGCTCGCGGTCCTCGTCCCCGCGGAGTGGGTGTACGAGACGTGGGCGACGGGCATCGACTCGCGCCCGGCGGCATTCTACCTCGACGAGTGGATCGAACTCCACGCGAACCCGGCTTTCGTCGACTTCGTGGCGTGGCTCCGCGCGGAACTGGATCGGGAGGGAGCGGCCGTCTCGACGCGGCGGCAGCGACGGCTCGACGCCCTGTTCGGGCGGACGGTCGAACTGGAGCGAGCCTTTTTCGAGGCGCCGTACGGGGACGACCGCTGATCACGGGCCGGCCCGGTCAGTCGACGTCGTCGTCTCGACGGGTCGACTTTTGATCGTCGCCAGTCTCCGCGGGGAGGGACTGCTGGAACCCCACGAACTGCGTGATCTCGCCGTCGTCGTCCTCGATCGGACTGATCGTCACCCGGTTCCAGAACTCGGTGCCGTCCTTCCGGTAGTTCCACACGTCGACCGTGATCGGCTCCCGCGCATCGATGGCGTCCCGCATCGCCGCGACCGACGCGGGGTCGGTACGCTCGCCCTGCAGGAACCGACAGTTGCGGCCGACTATCTCCTCGAACTCGTACCCCGTCAGCGCCTCGAACGCCGCGTTCGCGTAGACGAGCGGGTTGTCCTCGCGTGACGGGTCGCTGCAGGTGATGCCGATCGGTGCCTGCTCGATGATCCGCGACTGACGCCGGAGTTCGGTCTCCCGTTCCTTCCGGTCGGTCACGTCGCGGCCGTAGATGACGATGCCGTCGACGGGTTCCCGGTCGAGGAGGTTGCGGCCGCGGGTTTCGATCCAGATGCGGGTGCCGTCCGGTCGGTCGTGGCGGAACTCGACCGTCCGGTGGCCGCCGGGGTCGGCGACCAGAGCGGCGAACTCCGCCATCACGCGGGGCCGATCCGCCGGAACGATGAGTTCGGACGCGTCCGTCCCCCGAAGGTCGGTGGCGGCCCGCCCTATCACCGCCTCGGTCGACGGCGTCGCGTACTGGACGGTCGCGTCCGCACCGACGACGAGGATGGCGTCCGTCGCCTCCGTGATGATCGCTTGGTCGCGTTCCCGAGCCCGCTCGTTCCGGCGTTTCTGGACCGCGTTGCCGACCCGATTCGCCAGCAGAGCGTACTTGTCGGTGCCGCCGCCTTTCTGCAGGTAGTCACTGACTCCGGCGGAGATGGCCTCGCTCGCGATCTCCTCGCTCCCTCGGCCGGTAAAGAGGATAAAGGGGAGGTCCGGATACTCCCGCCGGACGGCTTCGAGGAACTCGATTCCGTTCAGGCCCGGCATGTTGTAATCCGAGACGACACAGTCGATTTCGTCGGTCGCGAGGATGTCGAGTGCCGCCTCGGCACCGGTCGCCGTCGTGACGCTGATCCGCTCGTCCTCGCGTTCGAGGTAGGTCGCCGTCAACTCGGTGATGGCGGGGTTGTCGTCGACGTGGAGGAGGCGAACGAAATCCGTTGTCACGTCCATCACACGATCTCACAGACGTAAGACGACGTGAACTAATAACACTTCCCAGCGCTCCGGACGGGGTCCGTCGGCGCCGATCGGAGGTGGGTGGACACACCAGCCGTGACTAGTCTCCGGCGGCGACGTGCGCCCGTCCGATGGCCTTCCAGCGGTTCGAGCGGACGCGCCGCACGTTCAAGGTGGCGGGGACGAACGTCTCGACGACCATCGCGCCGAGCAGCGCCGTCGCGCCGAGCGGCGTGACGAGGCCGAGGGCGGCGACGGGGAGCGCACAGCCGTAGCGGCCGAGCAGGGAGGTGACGAATGGGTACTGCGTGTCGCCGGCGCCGCGGAGCGTCCCGGTCGCGGAGCCGTCGACGCCGAGGAAGACGACGCTGACGCCCGCGGCGGCGACGAAGGGTGCGGCCGTCGCGACCACCGCGGGGTCGGAGACGAACGCGCCCGCGAGCCACGGCGACAGCGCGATCAGGAGCGTCGCCGCGAGGACGTACACCGTCGCGGAGAGGCGGACGATGGCCCGCGCGTACGCCTCGGCGTCGGCCTCGTCCCCCGCGCCGAGGCGCTGCCCGACGAGCGTGCTCGCGGCGATGGAGAATCCCCACGAGAAGCTGTCGGTCAGGGTGCGGATCCGGCGGGCCACCTCGTAGGCGGCGACGACGGCCGGGCCGAAGGTGGCCGCGATGGCGACGAGGGGGAAGGCGACGAGCATCTCCGCGGTACGGCGGGCCATCAGCGGCGCCGACACCCGAAGCAGCCGGCGGGAGAGCGGCGCGAACTCGCCGTAGCGGAGGGTCTCACGCGTGACGGCGACGGGGCAGGCGCCGCGGCGGAAGTACGTGCGTCCGGCGAGCCCCCACGCGAAGACGAGGGCGACGACGCCCGTCGCGAGCGACGTGCCGATGGCGGCGCCCGCGACGCCGAGGCCGGCGCCGAAGATGAGGGCGGCGGAGAAGCCGATGTTGGCGAGGGCACCGCCGGCGCGGACGACCATCGGGGTCACGGTGTCGCCGACGCCAGCGTAGGTGCGGCTGGCGATCAGGTTCGGGAACTCGAACAGGAGCGCGGGAGCGACGAGGGCGAGGTAGGTGGCGGCGTGGCCGAGTGGTTCGGGTTCGGAGCCGAGGACGGCCACGAGTTCGGGGGCCGTAGTGGCGTAGAGTAGGGCGATTGGCGCGGCGATCAGGAGCGTGAGGACGAGCGAGACGGCGACGGCGGCGCTCGCCCGCTCCGTGTTCTCGCCGCCGTAGGCCTGCGAGACGAGCGTGACCGTCCCGCCCGCGAGGCCGATGCCGAGGAACTTCCCCACCTGCCAGTAGGCGTTGGCGAAGGCGAGACCGGCGACGGCCGCCGTGCCCACGTCCCATCCGACCATCGCGAGATCGACGGTCGACTTCGACATGATCGCCAGCCCGGTGACGATCCGGGGCCACGAGAGGTCGAACGTCTCGCGGAAGCGCCGGGGGTCGATGACGCCGGCGCGGTCCAGCAGGCCGGCGACGGTGTCGAGCGGTCGGCCACCCATCGACCGTCGTAACGGTGGGTGGGTATTGGAGGTTGCGGGTGCGGTCGAGTCGGCCCCAAGACCTACCTACGCGCCGACAGAACTGCGCCGTGCATGCTCCAGGCAGACCTCGAAGTGTGTGGCGACTGTGGTCTCGTGCACATGGAAGGCGGTGCCGGACCGGATCACGTCGACGAGTGTGCGGTCTGTGGCGGGCGGGTGAAGGAGGTCGAACTCGACGACCTGATCGGTCTCTAGGCGACCCGGTTGCGCAGTTCCTCGCCGGCCTGGTACTGGTGGAAGATTTCCATCACCAGGTCGGCGATGTCGAGGTGGTAGCGGTTCGTCGCGGAGCCGCGGTGCGGCGAGATGATGACCTCCTCGAAGTCCCAGAGCGGGTTGTCCTCGGGGAGGGGTTCGGTCTCGAACACGTCGAGGCCGGCGCCCGCAATCGTCCCGTCGTCGAGGGCGTCGATCAGGGCGTCCTCGTCGGCGATGGGGCCGCGGGCGATGTTGATGAGGTATGCGTCGTCGCGCATGGTCTCGAACTCGGCGGTCGAGAACATCCCCTCCGTCTCGGGGGTATGGGGGACGGCGATGACGACGAAGCGCGCGTCCGAGATGGCCTCGTGGAGGTCGTCGGGATGGTAGAGCTCGGAGACGCCGGGGACGGGTTCGTCGGAGCGTCGAACGCCCACCACGTCCATCCCGAGGGCGTCGGCGCGTTCGGCGACGCCCTGGCCGAGGGTGCCGAGGCCGACGACACACACCTGCTCGTTCTCGACGGTGAAGGGCCGCTCGTACGGCGGCTCGGCGAGCCAGTCGTTGTCGTTCTGGTGGTCGCGGTAGATGTGGAGCATCCGCGCCAGCGACACCATGTAGCCGATGGCGAGTTCGCCGACGGTCGTGTCGTGAATCCCCGTGCTGTTGGTGAGGGGAACCCCGGCCGCCTCGTGGGCCTCGGTGTCGAACTCGTCGTAGCCCGCGCGGATGCAGTGGGTCCAGCCGGCGTCGAGGAACGCCTCGCGGGGGCGGAACGACGCGACGGCGTCGGTCCGGTCGAACTCCTCGTCGTCGCCGACGATTTCGACCGGCACGTCCAGGTCGGCGAACGCGTCGGCGAACGCCTGAATCGGAATCTTCTCGTCGACCGTCTCGTGAATACAGAGCCGCTCGAGTTGGGGCCTGTCGGGCATACGTCCAACGTCCCGAGTCGGGCTATTCAAGTTTTCGACAGATGACGAGTGACACTTAGGTATCTGTCCTTATCTTTAATAAAAATTAACTTTACAACCCCGGGGGTAATTGCATGATCATAGGATGAACGTAACAGAAACTATCGCGGAGATACTGGCTGAGGAAGGTGTCGAGCATCTGATTGGGTTCCCCAGTAACCCCCTCTTCGACGACAACGCTGCCGAGGAGGCCGGGATCCGATCGATCGTCACGCGGCAGGAGCGGACCGCGGCGCACATGCTCGACGGCATCGCACGGGTCACGTCGGGCGATCAGGTGGAGGCATTCGCCTGCCAGCACGGTCCCGGGACGGAGAACTCTATCGGCGGGGTCGCACAGTCTTACGCCGAGTCCGCCCCCTTCGTCGCCCTCCCGGCGGGCTACTCCCGCGCCAAGACGAACACCGATCCCAAGTTCAGTTCGCTCGTCAACTACCAGCACGTCACGAAGACGACCGAGCAGTTGACCGATCCCGATGCGGTCGAGGAGACGATTCGGCGGGCGTTCCAGGCGGCACGCAACGGGCGACAGCGCCCGAGCCTCGTCGAGATTCCGGTCGACGTGTTCCCCGAAGAGGTCGGTGAGCTCGACTACGAGCCCACGTCGTCGACGCGGACGGCCCCGGACCCGGACGCGGTCGCCGAGGCCGCGGACCACCTCGTCGACGCCGACGTGCCCGTCATCTACGCCGGGCAAGGCGTTCACTACGCGAAGGGCTGGGACGAACTGCAGGAACTCGCGGAACTCCTCGAAGCCCCCGTGGCGACCAGCCTCAACGGCAAGAGCGCCTTCCCCGAGGACCACCCGCTCTCGCTCGGTGCCGGTTCGAAAAGCGAACCCCGACAGCTCAACCACTTCCTCCACGAGGCCGACGTACTCTTCGGCATCGGCTGTAGCTTCACCAAGACCGCCTACGGCATCACGCCGCCCGAGGAGGACAACACGATCATCCACTCGACGAACGATCCGGGCGACGTCGACAAGGACGTCAAATCCCAGCTCGCGGTGATCGGCGACGCGAAGCTCACGCTCGCGGCCCTCGTCGACGAAATCGAGGACCGAGTCGACGACGACCGCGGCCGGTACGACGACGTCGTCGACGAAATCGCATCCGTCCGCGAGGAGTGGCTCGCCGACTGGGAGGACGACCTCACCGACGATTCGACGCCCATCAACCCCTACCGGGTCGTCAACGAACTCGACAATATCGTGGACAAAGAGGAGTGCATCGCCACCGCGGACGCCGGCAACCCGCGGGACTTCATGGCGCCGTTCTTCGAGGTGACCGAGCCCCTGTCGTACATGGGCTGGGGGAAGACCACGCAACTGGGCTACGGTCTCGGCCTCGCGATGGGGGCGAAGCTCGCCCACCCCGAGAAGCTCTGTCTCCACGTCTGGGGCGACGGCGCCGTCGGGATGACGGGCATGGACTTCGAGACGGCGACCCGCGAGGACATCCCGATCCTCACCATCTACCTGAACAACCGCGAGATGGCCTCCTACGACACGCCCTTCTTCGGCAACTACGCCGAGGTGGCCGAGGCGCTCGGCGGCTACGGCGAACGGATCGAGGACCCCGAAGAGGTCGGCCCCGCGATCGAGCGCGGGATCGAGAAAGTCGAGAACGGCACGCCGACCGTCCTCGAGTTCATGACCCAGAAGTACACGAAGCTCTCGCGACCCGACCTCGAATAGGTCGTCCGCCCATCGCTGTTTCGAGCACGAAATAACCGAATCCAATTACTATCCTCTCCAAACGATACTGTTTAAGGTTACACTTAGATACCCCGCGGTCCAATCTTTCGGTATGTGCCCGAGTGTCACGGCCCGGTCGCCGCGCCAGTCGCGCTCCCGCGCGCTCGTCAAGACGCTCGGCTACCGCCTGCTGATGGTGGTCGTCACCGTCGTCGTCGCGTGGGCCGTCGTCGGTGACCTCGCCCAGGCGGCGAGCATCGGTCTCGTCGCCAACCTGGTCAAGACGGGGACGTACTACGCCTACGAGCGGTTCTGGGACCGCGTGGCGTGGGGACTGCCCGAGTAGGGATCGTGGGAAACCCTAACGAACGTCGAGCACGTAGTGTGACCGATGGCCTTCGAACTCGGCTTCCTGGTCGGGTCGCTCGCACTGCTCGGTATCGTCCTCTACTTCACGAGGATCCGGGGTCCGTCGCTCCCCCACGAGGCGATGGCGGAGGGGACGGGCGAGGGCGAACGCGACGGTCAGCGTCCCGGTCCGGCCGCAGGACCGGCCCCGACGGTGGAAGCGTGCGAACTCTGCGGCGAGAACCCCGCCACCCAGTCGGTCAACGACATGGCCGTCTGTGCGCAGTGTGACGAGGACCTGCTCTAACGTGCGGGTCGTGCCCCCGGCCGCGGCGCCCGGGAGCGTCACGGATAGTCCCCACTCCGCGACGCCGTCGTCCGCGTCATACGGTTTATTGTAAGTCATTACCGGTGGATCGCCGAGACGGGCTGGCGATCCACCGGTGAACAGTTACAATAATCCGTATCAGTGGCGTAGTCCGAGCCATCGGGCGGGGGCAACTTCTTTCCGCCCGCCACGCGTGGGCCGTCCATGAACGAGTTCGAGGGGTATCGCCGCCCGGACGGATCGGTCGGCGTCAGGAACCACGTCGCAGTCGTCCCCGTCTCGGTGACGGCGAGCAGTCTCGCCGAGCGAATCGCTACCGACGCGGGCGACGGCGTCGTCGCGACGCCACACGGCATGGGCTCGAACCAGCCGGCGCCGGCCCGCGCACAGACCCGCCGCGTCCTCCGGGGCGTCGGCCGCAACCCGAACGTCGGCGCGGCGCTCGTCGTCGCGCTGGGGACGGAGGCCATCGACGTCGACGACGTGGCCGACGCCGTCGCCGACGCCGGGCGCCCGGTCGAGACGCTCCGCATCCGCGAGGCCGGCGGGACGGCGGCCGCAATCGAGCGCGGAACCGACCTCGCTACCTCGCTCCGGGCGGCCGCGGACGACGCCCGCCGGGAGTCCGCCGACGCGTCGGAACTGGTCTTCGGCGTCGAGTGTGGCGGCAGCGACGCCACCAGCGGCATCGCGGCCAACCCCGCCGTCGGCGCCGCCTGCGACCGCCTCGTCGCGGCCGGGGGCACCGCCTGCTTCAGCGAGACGCCGGAGTTCATCGGCGCCGAACACGTCCTCGCCGACCGCTGTGTCGACGACGCGACCCGCGAACGCCTCCTCGCTCGCGTCGAGGAACGCGAGGACATGGCGCGGCGGATGGGTGTCGACCTCCGCGGCGCCCAGCCCACCCCCGGGAACCAGGAGGGCGGCCTGACCACCATCGAGGAGAAGAGCCTCGGCGCCATCTCGAAGGGCGGCACCACGCCGGTCCGCGGCATGGTCGACTACGCCGAACCGCTCCCGACGGGGGGCGGCCTCGTCCTCATGGACACTCCCGGCTACGACGTGGAGAGCGTCGTCGGCAAGGTGGCCGGCGGCGCCCAAGTCGTCGCGTTCACCACCGGCCGCGGGAGCACGACGGGCAATCCCGTCGCGCCCGTGATCAAGGTCACCGGTAACCCGAAGACCTGGGATCGGATGGCGAACAACATCGACGTGAACGCGAGCACGGTGATCGGCGGCGAGTCGCCGTCCGCCGTCGGCGACCGAATCTATCGCACCCTCCTCGACGTGGCCGACGGCCGTCGGACCGAGGCCGAGCGCCGCGGCCTGACGGAGTTCGCCATCAACGAGGTCCAGCCCGCGATGGGGGGTGAGTCGCCGTGAAAGGCACCGTCGTCGGCGACGCCGCGCTGGTGATGGCCCCCGAGGACGCCGTGGCGACGGCGCTCGACGACCTGTCGGCCGGTGACGAGTTGCCCCCCACCGACGGGACGCCGGTCGACGCACCCCTGACGCTCCGCGAGGACGTTCCCTTCGGACACAAGGTCGCCGTCCGTCGGATCGACGCCGGCGACGAGGTGCAGAAGTACGGCGAGGTGATCGGCCGGGCCACCGTCGCCATCGACCCCGGCGAGTGGGTGCATACGCACAACTGCGAGAGCACGCGCGGGCGGGGCGACCTGGCGGCCGAGGGGGGTGCGGACGCGTGACGCCGCCGACGGCCGACGCGGAGGCTGACAGTCCCGACGACGCGCCCGCGACGACCGACGCGTGGCCCGCCGCGGCCTACGCGCGACCGGACGGGATCGGCGCCCGGAACCGACTGCTCGTCCTCCCCTCCGTCATCTGCTCGCGGCTCGTCGCCGACCGAATCGCCGAGGCGGTGCCGGGGGCGGTGAGCGCCGGTCACGACCACGGCTGCGCCCAACTCGGCGCCGACGAGGCCCAGACCGAGCGCACCCTGGAGGGCGTCGCGGCCAACCCCAACGTCGCCGGCGCGGTGGTCGTCGGCCTCGGCTGCGAGGGCGTCCAGAGCGACCGCCTCGCCGGGACGCTCGCCGACCGCGGCGTCCCGGTCCGCGAACTCTCGATTCAGGGCGTCGGCGGCTCCGACGAGGCGGTCGCAGGCGGCGTCGACGCCGCCCGCGAACTCGCCGCGGACGCGTCCCGGACGGCGACGGCCGACCTCGGCGACCTCACCGTCGGCGTCGTGAGCAGCGATCTGGGAGACTCGACGGTCGACCGCGCCGACCCGCTGATCGGCGCGTTCGTCGACCGCGTCGTCGACGCCGGCGGCCGGGCCGTCGTCGCCGGGACGGAGCGCCTGCGCCCGCACGGCGACGCCGTCCGGGAGGCGATGTCCGCGGACGCCGCCGAGAGCTACACCGAAACCGTCGAGTCGTCGCCGACGCGGACGGCGGGCCTCGTCCGCCGGGCCGGGGAGCGCTCGTTCGCCGACCTCGCGCGCCTCTGGGGCGAGCGACCGATCGGCGCCGTCCTCCCCTACGGCGCCCCGGCGCCCCACGAGTCGGGCGTCGCGCTCGTGAACGCGCCGACGGAGTTCGCGGCGGCGTCGACGGCCCTCGCCGCCGCTGGCGCCGATATCGTCCTCCACGCGACGGGGGACGGCATCCCGACCGGCCACCCGGTCGTCCCCGTCTGCAAGGTGACTGGCGACGCGGAGACGTCCGCGGCGCTCTCCGGCGACATCGACGTGGACGCCCGGACGGCGGGCGTCGACGACCTCTCGGCGCTCGTGGGACGCGTCGTCGGCGGGGAGCGGACGTGCGCCGAGCGCCACGGCCTCACCGCCTTCGCCATCTCGCGTGCCGGGCCGTCGATGTGAGGGGACGGCCGAACTCGCGGCCGGGCGCGGCGTGGCAGGGTACGGAACGGGACCCCCGGCGCCTCCGACCGAGGTCTGCGAAAAACATACGCGTATATATCATAAAAAATTGATACTACTATATGTAGCTGCACCTCCATAGTCTGACATGGCAACCCAGACTACCGACACCGACGAGTACGTTGAGATGTTCCCCGGATGGGTCTACCAGATTCCCGGCGCCGTTCTGATCGCCGTCGGGTTCGGCGGCATCGCGTACCTCGCGCTCTTCTGAACCGTGCGGTCGTCGCCGTCGCCGTGATGGCCGACTCGCGATTCCGCTACTCGTCGGCCAGCAGGTCGTCCGCGGTCAGCAGCGATTCGAGTTCGATCCCGTGCTCGGCCAGCAGTTCGCTCGCGCCTTCCTGTCGGTCGACGACGACGAGGACGCGGTCGACGACGGCACCGGCCTCGCGCAGCGCCTCGACGGCGTCGAGCGCGCTCTTCCCTGTCGTGGCGATGTCCTCGAGGACGACCACGCGCTCGCCCTCCGATAGTCGCCCTTCGATCCGGTTGCCCGTGCCGTACTCCTTGGCCTGCTTGCGCGCGATGACGTACGGGCGGCCGGTTTCGGCGCTCGTGACGGCGACCAGCGGGACGGCGCCGAGCGCGACGCCCGCGAGCGTCTCGTCGTCGTCGAGTCGGTCCGCGAAAGCCGACGCGATCAGGGAGAGGCAGGTCGGATCGGTCTCGAAGAGGTACTTGTCGACGTAGTAGTCGCTCGTGCCGCCGTGGGAGAGTTCGAACTCGCCGAACTTCACGGCGTCCGCGTCGCGGAGCGCGCCGATGAGTTCCTGGTTCGTCATTGGCGTGTTCGGGGCCGCGAATCGACATAAACGGGGCGGTTCACGACAGTGAACCGTCGGAACGGGGGCGATTCCGTGGCGCGACTCGCCGGTCGCCTACCACGGCTCCGCCTTCAGCCCCAGCAGGTACGCCCCCGCGTTGGTCGTCAGATGCAGGAGCGGCGTGGCGACGACGACGACGGCGAGTCGGGGGAGCGAGAACGTCGCGACGGTCCACGCGGGCGCGAGGAGGGCCGCGAGCGCGAGCGCGCCGACGACGAAATCGAGCTGGTCGAGCCCGGGGACCGCCGCGCCGCGCTGGCGGCCGAGGCGGCGTTTCAGGAAGGAGGCGCCGATGTCGCCGAGCATCGCCCCGAGTGCGAGGCCGACGGCGGCCCGGAGCGGGAAGGTGGGGAGGTCGGCCCCCAGCGCAGCGACGACGGTCGGGTGGAGCGCGTTGAGCGCGACGGCGAGGGCGACGCCGACGAGCGTTCCGACGGCCGTCCCGCGCCACGTCTTCCCGTCGCCGAGCAGTCGGCGGCCGCCGAGAGTCCGTCCGCCGTCGATGGGGCGTCCGCCCCCCGCGAGGACGGCGGCGTTGTTCGGAACGTACGCCGGCAGCATCGCCCAGAGCGCGCCCGCGACGAGCGAGACGATCATGGATCGAGTAGGCCGCCGGCAGGTGTTAAACGGGGGTGGTCCAGCCCGCCCGTTGGAACACGCTGAAGGCCCCCGCCCCCCACCATCCGGTAATGTCCTCGTGGAGACGCGACGTGGCCAGCGGGCTGGTGGTCGTCGTGCCGGTTCTCGTCATCCTGTTCGTCGTCAACTGGCTCTACACGAAGGTCGCCGAACTCCCCATCGTCGAAACGCTCCCGCCCTACTACGGCGTCCCCGTGGCGCTCGTGGTGTTCGCCATGCTGGTGCTGTCGGTCGGCTACCTGATGCGGACGACGGTCGGGCGGCTGTTCGAGACGGGCCTCGACAGCGCGATGAACCGCGTCCCGCTCATTCGGGTCCTCTACAACGCCTCGAAACTCGCGGTCGAGACGGCGCTCACCGGCACCGACGACCTCCAGAAACCGGTGCGACTGGAGACGTGGCCGGGCATCCGTATGACGGCGTTCAAGACCGGACAGACCACCGCCGACGGGCAGGAGGTGCTGTTCATGCCCACCGCCCCGAACATCACGACCGGATTCGTCATCGAAGTCGACCCCGACCGGATCGAGGAGACCGGCGAGAGCGTCGAGGAGGCGCTGACGCGCATCCTCAGCGCCGGCTTCGCAGAGGATGAGTCCGGCATCGACATCGCGGTGGAGGACCTCGCGGAGTCGACCGACGGCGACGGATCGGCCGACTAACTCACGCCTCGACGTGCTCGAACCACTCGGGGTGGTCGTCGGTCCGGCGCTCGACTAGATCGAAGAAGGTCTGCTGGATGTCGGTCGTGACCGGTCCGCGCGTCCCTTCCCCGACGACGACGTTGTCGACCTTACGGATCGGCGTCACCTCGGCCGCGGTGCCCGAGAAGAACAGTTCGTCCGCCGTGTTGAGTTCCCCTCGGCTGATCGTCGCGTCGTCGTGGACGGTGTAGCCCAACTCGCGGGCGAGCGTGATCACGGTGTTGCGGGTGATGCCGTCGAGGATGCCCTCGGCGAGGCCGGGGGTGTAGATTTCCCCGTCGCGGACGAGAAACAGGTTCTCGCCCGGCCCCTCGGCGACGTTGCCCTCTTGATTGAGCAGCAGCGCCTCGACGTAGCCCTCCCGTTTCGCCTCCAGACTCGCCAGCACGCTGTTGACGTACGGTCCCGTCGTCTTGGCGTTGGTCGGAATCTGCGAGGAGGCGTACTTCTGCCACGAGGAGACGGTGACCTCGACCCCCTCCTCCAGTGCGTCCTCGCCGAGATACGCACCCCACGGCCAGACGGCGATGGCGACCTGTTCCGGACAGCTCTCGGGGCTCAGCCCGAGCATGTCGTAGCCGTAGTAGGCGATGGGTCGAATGTAACACGACTCTAGTCCCTGCCGGCGGATCAGTTCCTTCGTCGCCGCCGTCAGCTCCTCGCGGTCGAAGGGGATGTCCAGATTGTAGGGCTTCCCGGACGCGTAGAACCGGTCGAGATGCTCCTCCCAGCGGAAGATGGCCGGTCCCTCCTCGGTGTCGTAACAGCGGACGCCCTCGAAGATGCCCGTCCCGTAGTGGAGTCCGTGGGTGAGGACGTGAATCTGGGCGTCGTCCCAGTCGACGAACTCGCCGTCGAGCCAGATGGTGTCGACGTCGCCGGCGTCCCGCATCTCCTCGAAGCCCATCTCACGCACCCCCCAGACCGAGGCGTGCGCTTCCCGTCCGAGTCGCGTCGGTAGAAGTCATCGTATCGAGCGACATGAGTTGCCTCCTTTTTAGCCCAATCCGGTCTTAACAGTTTCCGTGCGGGGCACTACTCACCGGTCGCCCCGTCGGCGACGGTGACTCGCTCACCCGTCCGCGCGCCTCGTCTCGCCCCGACCCGAACGGTTTTCACCCTCTCCCCGAACCCCCGCATATGTGGATCGGTGCCGACGAGGCGGGGAAGGGGCCGGTGCTGGGACCGATGGTCGCCGCGGCGGTGCGGGCGCCGGCCGACGCCATCCCCGAGAGCGTCGACGACTCGAAGCGCCTCGCGCCCGCTCGGCGGACCGAACTCGCCGATCGCCTGCGGAGCGACGCGGCCGTCGGCGTGGGCGTCGCCGTCGTGTCGCCCGCGCGCATCGACGACCCCGAGACGGACATGAACTCGTTGACCGTCGCGGCACAGGTCGAGGCCATCGCGGCGGTGGCCGCCGCCGACGATTCGGTCGTCGTCGACGCGGGCGACGTGGATGCCGACCGGTTCGGGCGGAAGGTCGGCGCGGGCGTCGACGCCGCGGTGTCGGTGCGATCCGAACACCGTGCCGACGAACGCTACCCCCACGTCGCGGCGGCGAGTATCGTCGCCAAGGTGGAGCGGGACGTGCGTATCGAGGCGCTCTCGGACGACTACGGCGAGGTGGGCAGCGGCTATCCGAGCGACGACCGGACCCGGGCCTTTCTGGCCGAATACGTCCGTGAGAACGGCGAACTGCCCGCGTGTGCGCGGGCGTCGTGGTCGACCTGCGACGACGTGCTCGCGGCCGCCGAGCAGTCGTCGCTCGCCGACTTCTAGTCGTCCCGGGTGAGCAGCGCCCGGAGGATGTCCCCGTACGCCGGGCGCGTGAGCAGGACGCCCACGACGACGCCGAGGATGGTGAAGATGGCGAAGCCCTGCAGGTCGCCGAGCGAGAGGACCGCGAGCGGACTCATCGCGATGATGGTCGTCGCGGCGGCGGCGCCGATGACCCAGAACGCCTTCTTGAACCGGGACTGGAAGACGCGGCGACTGTTCACGTCGCCCTCGGCCATCACCTCGTCGGCGATGATGATGAGGTCGTCCACTCCCGTCCCGATGACGGCGATGAAGCCGGCGATCACCGAGAGGTCGAGCGGGTAGCCGATGCCGGCCGCGAAGCCGAGCAGTATCACCACCTCCGAGAGCGCGGTGACGATCATCGGCAGGGCCACCTCGATTTCACCGTAGCGCAGGAAGACCACGCCCGCGACGGCGAAGACGGCGATGATCCCCGTCAGCAGCGAGTCGGTGCGGAACTGCTGGCCCTGACTCGGTGCGATGAAGGAGGAGGTCCCCTCGCCGTCCGGGCCGATGTCGAGTTGGGCGGGGAGCGCGCCGGCGCGCAGGTTGATCGCCACCTGCCGGGCCTCGCTGAAGTTCTGCGTCTGCAGGATGAAGCGGGGGTCCTGTGCCCAGTCGCCGGACTGCATGTTCGCGGCGAGTCCCGGGCTCATCCCGAAGGAGTTGACGACCTGCCCGTCGACGATCAGGAGCAGGCAGGCGTCGGTGCTGTTGGGCGACGCCGAGTAGCTACACCGGGAGCCACCCTGCCCCGCGACGCCGCTCTGGACCATCTGCTCCTGGAATCGGGGGGCGACGTCCTCGCGCACCACGACCGGCACGTTCGGGAGCTGTCCCTCGCCGCCCTGCTGGGCGTTGCCGATGCTCTGGAAGTCGTCGCGTTCGAGCACCGTCGTCTGCTCGTAGCCGTCGCCGCTCGGGTAGTAGGCGTCGACGCGGACGTTCCCGCGCTGGTTCACCAGGTCGACGACGCGCTGGCGGTTCGCGTCGGGCACCTCGATGAGGATGAAGTTCTCACCCGTCGGGGTCTGAATCTGCTGGACGGTCCCGCCGGAGAGCCCGGCCTCGTTGATCTTGTCCGAGAGGATGTCGACGGTCTGGGCGCGCGTCTGCTCGGTGACGCCGTCCCGCGTCTCGTCGTAGCTGTAGCCAGCTTCGTCGAGCGCCGTCCCGAGCTGCTCGGGCGTCACTCCGTCGGTGGTCACCTCGACGGTGCCGCTCGTCTCCGACGTCGGCCGGACGATGACGTCGGCGACGCTCACGTCCCCGAGTTGGCCGGCCACGTCCCGTTCGATCTGTGGCGTCTCCGCCCCGCCGAACTCGACTTCGGTGGCGGTGACGCCGACCAGCGGCGCGCGGATTCGCGTCCCGCCCGAGAGCTGGAGGCCGTACTGGAGGTTCGTCGCGCCGCTGCTCGCGACGCCGGGCGCCTCGGCGCCGCCCTCGCCCACCGTCGGCGAGAACAGCGCGAAGACGCTGCCCAGCAACACGACGATCAGGAGGAAGATTCGCCAGTTCTCTCGAACGACGCCCATCAGTTAGCCACCCCCTCGTACTTGTACCAGCGGAGGAGGCTGAGGTTGAGCATGTAGGTGTTCATGAGGTCGGCCGAGAGACCGAACACGAGGACGGTCCCGATGGCGGCGAGCAGCTGAATCCCGAACAGCGTCGCCACGATGGTCATGACGACCATCGCCGCGAGCGACGTGAGCGTCATCGTGACGCCGGTGCGCATCGCGCGGTGGGTCGACTCGTAGAACTCGCCCGACCGCCTGAGGATGTGGTTGTTGAGCAGGATGTCGGAGTCGACGCTGTACCCGATGATCATCAGGAGCGCGGCGACGGTCCCCAGCGTGAGTTCGATGCCGAGGACGTTCATCAGCGCCACCGGGATGACGATGTCGGAGAACGCCGAGATGACGACGGCGATGGAGGGGACGAACGTCCGGAACATGAGGAAGACGAGCGCGCTCATGCCCAGGAAGGCGAAGGCGACGCCGCCGAGGGCGAGCAGTTGCGTCCGCGACCCGAAGGAGGGCGAGACGGTGTAGCTCGACTGCACCTCGAACCCGGCCGCGCGCGCCTGCTCTTCGAGCGTCGACACGCCCACCTCCTCGGTCTGGAAGGTCAGGATGTAGGTGTTGTCGGAGGGGACGCCCCGAATCGTCTCGGGAGCGGGGTCGAACGCCGCCTGAATCTGTTCCCGTGCTGCCTGGTCGCCCGGTGCGTCGACGGCGACTCTGATCTCCGCGCCGCCGGTGAACTCGAGGCCGGGGTTGACCGGCACGCCGGTCGCGACGTACCACCCCGCGATGATCAGGAGAGCCACCGCGAGCACCGCGAGCGGCACCGCCGCGAGCTGGCGATTCGTGTACCGGGTGTAATCGATCTCCGGTACTTCGAACGCTACCATGCCCGCCGCTCCAGCCCGACGCCTACTAAGCCTTCTTATGTCGCCCCGAACCGACGGCCGCGACCGAACCACCGACACGCCCATTAGCGCCACGGTTCACCGGGGCCACATGGGACTCGTCGCCGAATACGGGATTCCGTGCGAACACCTGCCGCTCGTCGACGTCGCCACCGCCGTCCCCGACGCGACGCTGACCGTCGAACTCCAGTTCAACCACGGCGACCGCCCCCCGTTTCACGTCTACGCGACCCACGACGACCACGCGGCCGTCGAACGCGCGTTCGACGACTCGACGTTCGTCGACCGGTCCGTGCTGGTCGGGCGCGCCGGCGAGACGCGCCGTTACCGGGTTCGGCCGGCCGTCTCGATGGAGACCCTGCTCGGTGACCACCTCGACGACTTAGGTGACCTCCGGGCGCTGGCGACGGCCGACGCCATCGTCGAGCGGATTCGGGTCACGCCGTCCGGCTGGGTGCAGACCACCTGGTTCGCCGACCGGGCGGCGTTCGACGCGTTCCGGTCCTTCTGGGTGCGTAACGACTGTTTCTCGCTGCGGCGACTCACCCACGACGGCGACCCGGAGCCCCCGGGCGACGGCCTGACCGACCGCCAGCAGGAGGCGCTCCGCACCGCCTACGAGATGGGCTATTTCGGCATCCCGCGGGGTGCGTCGCTCGACGACGTGGCCGCCGAACTCGGGGTCTCCGCCTCGTCGCTCTCCGAACGCCTGCGCCGCGCGCAGACGCATCTGATCGAGACGACAGTCGCTTCGACGTGGCCGCCGCTACCCGACGACGGATAAACGGCCGCACGACTGAGAGTGAGCCTTAGCCCGTCGGGCGGCGAACGCCGAGTCGTCGATGCCGACCGTAACGTCCCCCGACGGCACACGTATCGCGTACGAACGACACGGCGACGGGCCGCCGCTCGTACTCCTCCACGGCGGGCTGACCCGACGCTACTGGGACCCGCTCGTCCCGCGGTTCGCCGACGACCACACGGTAGTCGTCCCGGACCGGCGCGGCCGCGGCGAGAGCGGTGATGGCGAGCACTACGGCATCGAGCGCGAAGTCGCGGACGCCCGCGCCGTCGTCGAGGCAGTCGAGGGAACGCCCGTCCTGTTCGGTCACTCCTTCGGCGGCCTACAGGCCATCGAGGCGGCCCGCGTCGCCCCCGTCGCGGGCGTCGTCGCCTACGAACCGGCCTACCTCGTCGACGACTACCGCGAGACGGCCGACCTGGCGGCGCGGATGCAGGCTCGCCTCGACGCCGGCGAGCGCCGCGAGGCGACGAAACTCCACCTCCGCGAGGTGCTCCGCGACGACATCGAGGACTTCGACGCGTGGCTCGACGAGTGGCCGGTCTGGCCCGCACCCGTCGACCACGTCGAGAACACGCTCCGGATGAATCGGGCGCTCGAAGCCCACCCGCTGCCCGACGCGTTCGACGTCGACGCCCCCGTCCTCCTGTTGACCGGGAGCGAGGGGCCCGCCCACCTCCGGGAGAGCGTCCGCGCCGTCCACGACGCCCTCCCCGAGAGCCGCCTCGTCGAGTTCGAGGGCGTGGGTCACAGCGGCCCGACGGAGGCACCCGAACGCACCGCCGAGGCGGTTCGCGAGTTCCTCGCGGATCTGACGCCGACGCCGGCTCGATAGCCTACGGCAGGTAGCGAACGCTCACCACGCCCGGCGCCGACCGCACCACGACGCGTTCGACGCCGAGTCGCGCCGCGCGCTCGCGGAGGCCCGCCGCGTCGTCTAACACGTCCGCGACGGCCGCGTCCGTCTCGCCCTCGGCCACGGTGAGGACGTGAATCTCGCCGACCCCCGCACGTTCCCGTTTCGTGAGTTCGCCGACCGCCTGTTCCTCGGCTAGCTCGCGTTCGAGCGTCGTCGGCGACTCCGAACTCTCCTCGACGCTGATCGTCCAGCGGTCGGCCACGTCCACGAGTTTCCACGCCACCTCCATCGGCGGCTCCGGCGCGACGGTGCCCTCGATGGCCTCGCCGGCCTCGACGCCGGGGTTCCCGGCGAGGGTGTGTACCTGCCCGTCGTCGACGTCGCTGAGGACGGCCGAGTCGTCGTCGGCCGCGGTGACGAGGAAGGTGCCCGTCTTGTCGTCGGTCATGGTTCGTGGTAGGCGGGCGGGGGGTTTCGGGGTTTCGTCACGCCCGCGCCGTCAGCGGAGCAGCCGGTGTGCCAGCAGGATGCCCGCGGCGGCGACGAGTGGCGGCATCAGGCCGGCCAACTGCGGCAGGGCGTACAGCGCGGCGATCAGGGGCGCGAGCACCCCCGTCGGCGTCGTCTGCTGGCCCGGCGGCACCGAAATCACGAGGCCGACGTAGAGCGCGACGACGAACAGGTAGCCCGCGGCGGCGAGGGCGGCGTCGTACCGGCCGTCCGCGGGGTCGTCACGTTCTCGCGCCCGTCGATGCCGGCGCGCCACGAACAGCACGGGTGCCACCAGCGGCACCACGACGAACAGGCCGACGACGGCGAAAAACGACCTCGAGAGCGTCAGGCTCCCGCCGCGGCCGCCGGTCGTGCTCGCGATGGCACCGATCACGGCGGCGACGAAGAGCAGGCTCACCGCGACGGTCAACAGGCCACCGAGGACGACGTACGACCGGAACAGGCGGGAGTCGCTCGCCCCGAAGGCGTAAGGAAAGGCGCCGACGACGCCGCGGTAGTCCTCTGCCATCGTCGGTGGTAGTCGTCGCGGCGAGTTAACGGCCGCGAATTTCGATCACGCGGGCCGGTAGCGAACCTCGTCGCCGTCGACCCGCTCCGCGGCCTCCAGCAGCACCAGCCAGTCGAGCAGGCGCCCCACCCGCTCGCGCCACACGGCCGTCCACTCCGTGTCGCGGTGGCGCTCCCACCTCGGCACGCGCTCGCGGACGGCCTCGAAGGCGGCGTCGACGGCCAGCGATCCCTCGGACGCCAGCGCGTCGCGGACGGCGTCGGCGGCGAACACCCGGTCGAGGAGGGCCGCCCGACAGCCCTCGACCGTCGGTTCGGCGTCGGTCCGTCGGTAGCCCGACGGCGTCTCCTCGGCCAGTTCGAGCGCCCGGAGGAAGGTGAGCCACGTCCGCGCGGCGTCACGGTCCGGCAGGTCGAGTCGGCCGACGAGGCGGGCACAGCAGTCGTCCTCGGTGCCGGGGACGAGCGGCACCGCCCGCTGGACGCGGGTGACGTATTCGAACGCCTCGGGCGCGGGCGGGACGGGTTTGAACCTCACAGCCCGAACGACTCGGCCAGCAGGTCGTGATTCGTCTCGCCCAGCGCGTACGTCGGGCCGTCGACGACGTCGACGGTCACCTGCGCGGGCGCGAACACCGACTCGGGCACCTCGTAGAAGTCCCAGTCGGCGTCCTCGAACACCTGCTCGAAGGGCGTGTCGTACTCCGCGGCGGCGGTGGAGGGCACCTCGTCGAACCGGTCGAAGTCCTCGCGCACCTGCACGTACACCTGCCCGCCGTAGGCGAGGGCGTCGTTGGTGCGGCCCATCGCCACCCCTTCGTCGTGGCTCACGGGGGCGACGGGCGCGCTCCCGGCCGCCGACACCACGTCAGTCGGGTCGTAGCCGAGTTCGAACAGCCGAAAGAGCGCGAGTTCGGGCGCGCGAGCGGCGGCGCTGACGCTCCCGGCCATCGACCCCGTGGCGTACGTCGGCAGGAAGACACCGCTCGGCGCGACGCCGGCGCGGTCGGCCACCTGCTCGGCCGCGGCGTCGCCCGGCAGACTATCCGCCTCGACGGCCAGAACGGTCAGATCGAACTCGTCGTAGTAGCCGACGACTTCGAACTCGTACTCCTCCCCGACGAGGGCGCGCGCCGGGCCGGAACCGAGGCCGTCGACCCCCTCCGCGGCGAGTTCCCAGCCCGCTTTCTGCGAGCAGAGGAGCGCGAGCGCCGGCTTGTCGGTCGTGAGTTCGACGTGCGGGAAGGGCGTCCCGGCCACCTCGTCCATGCGGGTCTGAATCGTCGCCAGCCCGGCGGTCTGTATCTCCGCGAGCAACAGCCCGGCTTCGAGGCCACCCGCTGCCTCGACGCCGAAATCGAGGACCGTCGCCCCCGAGTCGAGTTCGAACACGTCGACGTTGAGTTCGCCCGCGAAGTCGATCGCCTCGTCGACGAGTTCGACGGCCATCCGGTTGAGACTCTCCATACGGGCCGGTTGGGCGCTTTCACTTATAGGGGTTGTCGGTCACTGCCGGTCGCGCTTCGCCTCCCGTCCAAGCGCCGCCTCGACCCCCTCGACCTTCGACGCCGCCGAGGCCGTACTCGTTCGCTTGTCGTCGATTTTCAGGACCGTACTCACCCGATCCGCCTCCACTGCGCGATGGGCCGCCTCACAGGCGGCGAACAGGACACCCACGTCGTCGGCTTCGATCACCGTTCCCATCGGATTCGTCTCGTAGCTCACGTCGAACTCGTCCAGTGCAGCCACCGCATCCGCCACGTCCTCGGCCATGCTTCCCTCTTTCACCGGGGCAACCGACAGGAGTGCAACGACGGTCATGGGATGACTCGGGCGGCCGCAGGTATATTTCCCATCGTCACGTTGACGTGACCATGGCCGTCATCGAGGTGCAGGGGTTGACCAAGGCCTACGGCGACACCGTGGCCAACGACCGTCTCGACTTCTCCATCGAATCGGGCGAAATCTTCGGCTACCTCGGCCCGAACGGCGCCGGCAAGTCGACGACGATCCGACAGCTCATGGGGTTTCAGGCGCCGACCGAGGGCACCGCGACGATCTTCGGCCACGACGTGCGCGACGACCGGGAACTCCGGCAGGCGAAAGCGCGAATCGGCTTTCTCCCCGGCGAACCCGCCTTCGCCCCGTCCGTCACCGGCGCGGAGTTTCTCGACTACCAGGCCGAACTCAAGGGCGACACCCGCCGCGACGAACTCCTCGACCTGTTCACGCCGCCGCTTTCCCGCCCGGTTCGGGAGTATTCGACGGGCAACAAGCAGATGCTCGCCATCGTGCAGGCGTTCATGCACGACCCCGACCTCCTGATCATGGACGAACCGACCTCGGGGCTCGACCCGCTCAAACAGGAGGCGTTTCACGACTTCCTCCGCGCGGAGCGGGCCCGGGGAACGACCGTCTTCTTCTCCTCTCACATCCTCGGCGAGGTTCGGCGGGTCTGTGATCGGGTGGGGATCATCCGTGACGGCCGCCTCGTCACCGTCGAGAACGTCGCGGAACTGCTGTCCCGGGGGGGCAAGCAGGTCCACCTCCACACCGAAACGCCGCTGACCGAGGCGGATTTCGACCTCGATGGCGTCGTCGGCTTCGAGTCCGAGGGCCGCGAGGTGCGCTTTACGTTCACCGGCGACTACAACGCCCTGTTCGCGGCGCTCGCCGACCACCGAGTCGTCGATATCGATATCGACGAACCGCCGATAGAGGAGGTTTTCATGCACTTCTACGGCGACGAAGGTGAGCGATGATGCTCCCGACGACCCGCTACGACGCGCGACGGCGCGTCCGCGGCACCCTCGCCTTTGCCATCCTCCTCGCCGCCTTCGCCCTGCTTATCATCTACCTCTTTCCGACAATCGCCGAGTCGAGCGCCGACATCGACGCCCTCATCGAGTCGCTCCCCGAGTCGTTCCGGGAGGGGTTCGGCGCCGAGACGTACACGACCATCGAGGGATTCGTCGCCGCCGAACTGTACCAGACCGTCTGGGTGCTGTTGCTCGGCCTCTACATGGCCTACGCCGGCGGTGGCCTCCTCGCGGGCGACGTCGAGTCCGGGCGCCTCTATCTGGTGCTCGCGACGCCCGTATCGCGGAAGCGGGTCGCCTTCGAGAAGTTCCTCTCGCTCGGTCTCCCCATCGTCGTCCTCAACGTGACGATGCCGCTGGTCGTCTTCGCCGGGACCGTCGCCATCGACTACCCGCTCGACCCCTACTACCTGCTGATCGTCCACGTCCTCTCGATCCCCTATCTCCTCGTCTGTAGCGGAATCGGAATGGCGCTCTCGACGGTCCTCGATCGGGGCGACGCCGCCCAGCGGAGCGCCCTCGCCCTCCTCTTTCTCTGCTTTCTCCTCGACTCGGTGACGCTCGGGACGGACGTGGAGTGGCTCGGCGCGGTCAGCCCCACGCGGTATCTCGACCCGACCGAGGTCCTCCTCCACGAGACGGTCGACCTCGTCGACCCCCTGCTCCTGTTGCTCGTCGCTATCGTCCTCGTGTTCCTCAGCCTCCGCTACTTCCAGACTCGTGACCTCTAACCTCCCTCACACATTTATGCGGCCGTGCCGACGTAAGGGTCGTATGTCCGTGGTCCGGTCCCCGTCGCCCTCCGACCGCCCCCGTCCGTCTCGACCGGCGGAGGGTCGGCGTCGATGACTGCGTCACGCTCCCGGGTCGTCGTCGTCGGACTCCTCCTCCTGTTGGCGGCCGTCGCCCCCGTCGTCGGCGTCGAACAGGTCATCGGCTCCCCCGACGTCGACGTCTTCAGTCCCGACAACGAGGTGCACCCCGGCGAGGAGACGACGCTCCCGGTCTACCTCTCGAACACCGGGCAACTGCGCCAGTCCGGGCCGGCCGAGTACGTCGACCGCGTCACCACGGCGCGTGGCCTGACGTTCACCGTCTCCGACGGGGACGCCCCCATCGACGTCAACACCGGTCGGTATCCGGTCGGAAGCGTCCCGGAGGGAACCGCCGGCCCGTTCCCCGTCTCGATCACCGTCGCCGAGGACGCCCCGCCGGGCACCTATCGGCTCCCCGTCCGCGTGCGCTACGCCTACACGCTCATGGTCGATTACAGCACCTCGCCTCCGGATTTCGTCGACAGCACCCGGGATCGGCGGCAGTATCTGACCGTCGTCGTCCGCGACGTGCCGCGGTTCGAGGTGGTGAACACGTCGTCGAGCGTCGGTGTCGGCGGCCGTGGCAACGTCTCCGTCACCGTCGAGAACGTCGGCACCGACCCCGCCCGCGACGCGACGCTCCGACTCGACTCGCCGTCGGACGAGGTGTTTCTCGGCACGCGCTCGACGAGTTCGCGGGCCTTCACCGGCACCTGGAACCCCGGCGAACGCCGGACGTTCGCGTTCGCGGCCCGCACCACCGACGACGCCGTGATCCGGGAGTACCCCCTCGTCGCGCGGGTGGCGTACCGCGACCGCGACGGCATCGGGCGCACCTCCCGCGAACTGACGACCGGCTTCACCCCCCTGCCCGAACAGACCTTCGCCGTCTCGAACCTCTCGACCGACCTGTACGTCGGCGAACCCGGGACGATTCGGGGGACCGTCGTCAACACCGGTCCGCGGACGGTCACCGACGCGACCCTCGTCTACACGTCGTCGACTCCGAACCTCCAGCCCGTCGACCGGGAGGTTGCCCTCGGGCGCCTCGCCCCCGGCGAGCGACACGACTTCGCCTACGAAATGACCGTCTCCGAGCGCGCGTCCGCGACGACCCTGCCCGCGAACCTCTCGGTTCGGTACCGCGACGGCGAGGGGAACCGGGGGACGAGCGATCCGCTGGAGCCGTCGGTCGTCGTCGCCCCCGAACGGACCTGGCTGGCGGTGACGCCCGAGTCGAACACGTTCACTGTCGACTCCGAGAACCGCCTGACGATCCGGATCCGAAACGTCGAGGGCGTCCCCCTCCGGAACGTGGTCGCCCGCCTCTCCGTGGACGCCCCCTTCGAGACGGAGTCGCGTGTCGCGTACGTGGACGACCTTCGTCCGAACGCGTCCGCGACGCTCGCGTTCGAACTCACCGTCTCCGAGGACGCCGTCCCGACGCGGTCGTCGGTCCGACTGAACGTGACGGCCGACCGGCCGGACGGCGAGACGATTCATCTCGACACCTACGACGTGCCGGTGGTCGTCGCCGACGAGGCGGGACCGACCGATATCGTCGTCCTCGTCGCCGGATCGCTGGTCGCGCTTGCCCTCCTCGTCGGCGGGTGGCTGTGGATCCGGCGGTAGTCAGCGCTCCGCTTCGATCACCGACGGTCCGTCGTCGAGGCGAACCCGAAGCGTATCGCCCTCGCACTCGACCCGTACCGTCGCCCGCCACGGATCGGTGCCGGTGATCGACGTCCGCTCGTCGGAGGCGGCGAAGGGGAGCGACCAGACGTGCCGGCGCGTCACGTCGATACCGTGGTCGTAGAAAAAGGAGACGACGGCGGGATGGGTGACGAGCAGCCCGCCGAGACGCGTGTAGATGGCGCCGTCGCAGGTGTCACAGGTGTGCAGGACGCGGTGTTCGATGGCGGGGTTGTCGCGGTGGGGCATCTCGGCGTCCGGTGGGAGGACCCGCGAGGTCATGCGGCCACAGCACCACGGGCAGACGCCTTTCGACATCGACGCGATTTCGCGCTGGATGCGCTCGTTGGCCGCCCGGAGGACGCCCTCGCGTTCCCGCTCGGTCAGGCTGCTCGGCGGGCAGAAGTACTTGTAGAACACCGCGCCACAGTCGCCGCCACAGCGCACGCGGAACATGCTGTCGTCGTAGGCGGCCTCCTGTGACGCGCCGCAGACGTGACAGTCGGCGTCGAGTTCGAAGGCGTCGATCCGCACGCGGTCGGTGAACGTCCCCGCCTTGATCGCCTGATACACCCGGACGCCGGGGTAGCTCAGGCGGTAGCCATCCTCCGTCTCCTCGACGAACTGGCCCTCCAGTTTGCCGAGGTGGTAGTTGAACCGGCCGCTCCCCGAGATGTCGGCTCGGCGTCGCAACTCGGCGAAGGGGAGCGTCTCCGGGACGCCGGGCGTGGAGGCGTCCCCGAGCGCCCTGATGATCTTGATTCGCGTCCCGTCTGCCAGCAGGGTGAACGCGTCGTCGGGACGCAGGCTCTCCGTGTCGTCAGTCACCGTACAGAATCGGGGATGTCGACGTACATATACCCTCGGCCGTCGCCGACGGGTCGGGCGTGTCGAGCCGTCGACCGAGGGGCAAGGGTATCACCGACGGTCGTCGCCGACGGATCGAGCGTGTCGAGCCGTCGACCGATCACCGGACACCGCCGGGACGGCATGGTGAATCACGCGTGGGTTTTAACCGACCGACTGTCCACGGATAACGAACGAATGGCGGACTCCACGTTCGAGTACCTGGCCGGCTCGGAACTCCGGTCGGCGGTGCTAGCCGTCCTTCGGGCGGAGGGCCCCCTCCCACTCCGGGAGGTGGCCGACCGAGTTTCCGCCTCGCGCCGCACGGTCAAGCGCACGCTGCGTGCGATGGAGTCGCGGGGCTGGATCCGACCGACAAACGGCGCGTACGAACTCACGGCGCTCGGAGCGACGGTGCTCGCGGCCCACGAAGAGTTCCGGGAGCGAAGCCGTATCGCACGGCGCCTCCGGCCGTTTCTCGAACGCGTCCCCGCGTCGGAGTTCGACCCCGGCATCGGCGCGCTGGCCGACGCCACCGTCTGCACGCCCGACGACGACCCGACGGCCTTCGTCGACCGCCTCGTCGAACTCCGGGCGGGGGCGACGCGGGTCCGCGAGTACACGCCCTTCCTCATGCTCGACAGCCTCGAACAGTTCTCCGAGGGAAACGGTCAGTCCGACGGCGACGTGATCGTCGTCGTCCGCACCGACACGCCACCCCGGTCGACGCCGGCGTACGACGAGCGATTCGAGGCGCTGGTCGCGGCGCCCCACGCCGAGGTGTACGTCGACCCCGACGGTCCGACGAACATCGCGTTCGGCGTCGCCGACGGCACCGCCTTCCTCGGCGTGGCCGACGACGACGGCATGCCGGGCGCCCTGCTGGTGGGCGACGCGCCCGAACTCGTCTCGTGGGTCGAACGGCAGTTCGAGGACTGTCTCGACGCCGCGGAGCCGCTGCCCGAGTGAGCGCGGCGACTCCCCGTCGTCGACCCGTGCGTTCATTACGCGGAGGGCGCAACGCCACGGCATGTACGCGGTGGTCGGCTGCACCGACTGTCACGCCCTGTGGTTGCTCGCGGACCCCGACGCGGCCGAGACGGCGACCTGCCCGCGCTGTGGACGGCGCCACCGAACGGCCGGCCTGAAGCGCTTCGTCACCGCCGAGGACCGCGAGACGGCGCGCGAGGCCCGGGCCGCGATGCTCGCCGACGCCGCCGACGCGACCGACGCCTTCGAGTCGACGCCATCCGTCGCCGAGATGGAAGTCACGACCGACGACGCCGTCGTCGACGACGCGGAGTATCTCGACGCCGCCGGCATCGATCCGGACGACGTCGCCGCGGCGGGTGAGTCCGCGACGGGCGGACGGGCCGGGTCGCGGAGCCGCCCCGAAATCGTCCGCGACGCGCTCCGCGAACTGGACGCCCCCGACGAGTCCGACGTGGTGGCCTACGCGACGGACCACGGCGTCCCCGCGGACGCCGCGGCCGACCTGCTCGACCGGCTGGTTCGACGGGGTGAAGCGACGGCGAGCGGCGGGACGTACCGACTGCTGTAGCCGGCTACCGCCCCAGCGACTCGTGGGCCGAGGAGAGATGTCGGGAGCCGAGCGCGGCGAGCAGAGAGAGTTCGCCCGCCAGCGCGCCGACGGCGATGCACTCCGCCAGCGCGTCGGCGTTCGCCCCCGGCGGGTCGCCCCCGCCCGCGACGCCGAGGAGGTCCAGCCCCTCGCCCTGCGTCGGAAGTTTCGTCCCGCCGCCGACGGTACCGACTTCGAGACTCGCCAGCGAGACGGAGACGTACAGCCCCTCCTCGCGGGCCTCGGCGGTCGTGATGGCGTTCGACCCCTCGACCACCTGCGCCGCGTCCTGCCCGGTCGCGAGGAACATGGCCGCGACGACGTTGGCGACGTGGGCGTTGAAGCCGAGGCTCCCCGCCTTCGCGCTCCCGACGTGGTTCTTGCGCGTGTTCACCTCCGCGATGGCCTCGGGCGTCGTGTGCAGGCGCTCCTCCACCACGTCGCGGGGGATCACCACGTCGGCGGTGACGCTCCGCCCCCGCCCCTCGACGGCGTTGATCGCCGCCGGCTTCTTGTCCGTACACAGGTTGCCCGAGAGGGCGACCAGCGAGGCGGTCGTCGACTCCTCGACCGCCTCGGCGGCCGCGCGCGTGGCGATGGTGGCCATGTTCATCCCCATCGCGTCCTTGGTGTCGTAGCGAAAGCGGAGGAAGACGGAGTCGCCGACGACGTAGGGGGTCACGTCCGTCAGTTCGCCGTGGCTCGTCGTCGCTTCGGCGGCCTCGCGCAGTCGGTCCTCGTTCTCGCGGACCCACTCGACGAGCGCCTCGGCCTCGGCCACGTCGCCGACGCGGAAGACGGGCGCGCGCGTCATCCCCGACTTGGTGACGCGGGCGGTGGCGCCGCCCGCGGCGTCGACGACCGAACAGCCGCGGTTGACGCTCGCCAGCAGGGCACCCTCCGTCGTCGCCATCGGGAGGTAGCGCTCGCCGTCGACGGCGCCGCCGTGAATCGTGACGGGGCCGGCGACGCCCATCGGCACCTGCGCCGCGCCGATCATGTTCTCGATGTTGGCGTCGGCGCGGTCGGCCGGGAAGCCGTACGCGCCCACGGCGTCGAGGTCGACGCCGGTGTCCGATTCGACGATCCGCCGCCGCGCCGTCGCCGCCGCGTCGGCGTCGGCATGGTCCTCGAGTTCGTGGAGTCGGAGGTCGCCGTCGCGGACGCGCCGAACGAGGGCGTCCGCGTCCGCATCCGGGTCGTCGGTCATGCCCGACCCGTCGAGCGGCCGGCGCCTAATACTTAGGGATTATCGTAACTGTCCGTAGATTCTCGCCGGGACGGTCCGGCGAGAATCTCCGATGACTTCCGATAACCCCTAACTGTCGACTGCCGGTCCGGGCGCCCAAAAGGTAAACTCACCGGCCGACGAGTGCACGGTATGGAGCTATCAAGTCCCGCCTTCCGAGACGGCGATCCCATCCCCGAGGAGTACGGCTACACGGAGCGCAACGTCAACCCGCCGCTGGAGATTTCGGACGCCCCGTCAGACGCCGAGTCGCTCGTCATCGTCGTCGACGACCCCGACGCGGTCGAACCCGCCGGGAAAATCTGGATTCACTGGCTGGTATGGAACGTCAACCCGACGCGCAAGCGGATTCCGGAGGACTGGTCGACCGACACCGCCGCCGCCGTCGAGGGTGAGAACGACTACGGCGAGGTGGGCTACGGCGGTCCCAACCCACCGGACCGCGAACACACCTACCGCTTCCGGCTGTTCGCGCTCGACGACGAACTCGGCCTGTCGGCGGGCGCGTCGCTCGACGAACTGGAGCGGGCGATGGAGGGCCACGTCGTCGACGAAGCGCTCTACGAAGGGACGTACGCGCCCTGAGCGTCAGAACAGCGTCCGGTTACAGGAGCCACACAGCGTCTCCTCTTTCTTGTCGACTTCGCGGACCGTCGGCGAGAAACTCATGACACAGCGCTCGTTGTCGCAGTGTTCGAGGCCGACGGTGTGGCCGATCTCGTGGACGATCTCCTTGCGCACGCGGTCGGCGAAGACTTCGGACTGTGGCTTGGAGGTGATGCCGCCGTCGGAGGAGGTCTGGAGGCGGTACGTCGAGACGACGGAGCCGTTGCCGTTGAGGTAGGCGAGGCCGAAGACGTAGTTCCGGCGGCGGTAGTAGAGGTCCTCGCCGGTGATGCCGATGTTCTTCTCGCCGGAGCCGATGCGGCTCGCGAGTTCGATGAACTCCTCGGCCCGGTACTGGTTTCGGCTCCGGTCGAACGCGCCGTCGGGGATGGACTGGGCGTCGTGAACCGTCACCTCGCAGTCGTACACGGAGCGGAGACCGGCAGAAGCCTCGCGTTTCACCTGTGCCGGAACGTCCCCGATCGGCACGATGTCGACGAGCATGAAAGGCGTTAAGCGCGGCCCCGCTATAAATATCCCGACGTGTCCGCCCCGCGCACCGAACTCGCCGCCCGCCTCGCGACCTACGACCGCCTCGTCGAGGTGGGGATCGGCCGCCGGCCGGAGGTGGCGGCCGCCCTCGTCGACGCCGGCTGCGACGTGACGGCGACGGACGTGTTCGACGCCCCCGTTCCCGAGGGTGTCCGGTTGGTCCGCGACGACGTGGTCGAGCGGGCCAAGGCAACGGACGGTCACCCCGGCGACCCCCTCCCCGATCACTACCGCGTCGACGCCGTCTACGGCCTGAACCTCCCCGCCGAACTCCAGTCCCCCGCCCGCGACGTGGCCCGCGCCGCCGGCGCCGACTTCCTCTTTACCACCCTCGGCTTCGAGGAGCCCGTGATTCCGGTCGCCCGCGAGACGGTTGACACCGAGACGCTGTACGTCGCCGAGCGTCGTAGATAGCGGGCAGGGTTACCGACGAGCGAACGCGAAAGCCGCTCGCGGCCATTCGTGTCAGTCCGTCGCACGATCACGACCACGAACCCGGGCACCACCACGAACACGTCGACGAGGCCGTCGAGGGCCTTGAAGCCGCGGCGGGCGGCAGTCTGGACGACGTGGACCTCGATCCCTCGCTCCCCGAACTGATCATCGGCGACGCCTCGGTCGCCGACTGGGTTCGGATGACCGACGACATCACCAGAAATCGAAAATTTCTGGTTAGCAGTCAGAACGCGGTCGCGTTCTGACGACATCGACGAGGCCTGTGCCGCGCAGGCGCGCTATCTCGACGAACACCCGCTCGTCGACGCGACCGTCCACGGCTACGTCTACGAGGTCGAAAGCGGGACGCTCCGCCACCCCGGCGGTCGGATCGCCGAGGAGATTAGCACGCGCGTCGAGTAGCATGGAAAGGCACTTGCCCCGACGCGCCCGCCACCGGATATGGACGTAGACGCGGTCGTTCTCGACATCGACGGGGTGCTCGTCGACGTGGCGAACTCCTACCGCCGCGCCATCGTCGAGTCCGTCGACCGGGTGTACGGGCGGACCGTCGACGACGCGGCGATTCAGGCGTTCAAGGACGCCGGCGGCTTCAACAACGACTGGGAACTCACCTACGCCGCGGCGCTGTTCGTCCTCGCCCGCGACGCGGGGTACGACGCCGACGTGACGGCCTTCACCGACGCCATCGCCGAGACAGGGGGTGGCCTCGACGCCGCGGAGGCCGTCGTCCGCGACGCGGGCTATCCGGCCGCCTTCGACCGCTGGGACCCCGAACGCCTCCGCGAGACCTTCCAGGCGCTCTACCTCGGCGCCGACCTGTACCGCGATCTGGAGGGCAGCGACCCGCCCTTCGAGACGCGGGGCTACATCAACGACGAACCCGTTCTCGTCGACGAGTCGACGATCACCGCCCTGACCGAGCGGTTCGCCGTCGGCGTGTTGACCGGGCGGCCGGCCGCGGAGGCGACCATCGCCCTCTCGCGGGTCGGCCTCTCCGTCCCCGACGCCCACCGGTTCACGATGGACGACTGGGCGGAGGGGAAACCCCACCCCCGCGCCCTGCTGACGCTCGCCGACCGACTGGACGCGACGCGAGTGGCCTTCGCGGGCGACACGCTCGACGACGTGCGGACGGCGGTCAACGCCGCCGCGGCCGACCCGGATCGGACCTACCACGGAATCGGCGTCCTCACCGGCGGCCTGACCGGCGAGGCGGGCCGCCGGGCGTTCGAGGACGCGGGCGCCGCGGCGGTGGTCGAGACGGTGAACGACCTCCCCGACCTGCTCGACCCGTGACGCCCGACTGGTCCCGCTTCGGCGCCGTCGCGGCCGTCCTCGTCCTCGTCGTGGTGGTCGTCGTCGCCGTCACCTCGCCGCCCGACCCGTACACGCAGCTTCGGGGCATCATCCCGGGTGTCCTCGTCGCCCTCGTCGTCGCCTACCTCGTCGCCATCGGCGGCGAATAGGGCCAGTCCCAACACGCTTACTTCGGACGGGCCCACAGTCGGACCATGCGAATCGCACTGCTGGGCGGCACCGGCGACATCGGCGAGGGACTCGCCCTCCGGTGGGCCTACCACACCGACCACGAGGTGGTGATCGGCTCGCGCGACCCCGAGAAGGCCCGCGCGAAAGCCGAGGAGTACGAGACCGAACTGTCGAGTCGCGGCGTCGACCGCAAGATCAACGGCTTCGAGAACGCGATGGCGGCCGACCGGGCGCGGGTGGTCGTCCTCGCCGTCCCCGCGTACCACGCGACCGACACCGTCGAGTCCATCGTCGACTCCCTCGACGACGAGACGATCCTCGTCACGCCCGCGACGGGGATGAAACGCGACGACGACGGCTTCCACTACAACCGCCCCGGCGCGGGCAGCGTCACCCAACTCGTCGCGAACGCCGCGCCGGAGACGGTGCCCGTCGTCGGCGCGTTCCACAACCTCGCGGCCGGCCGCCTCGCCGATCTGGACACCGACCTCGGCATCGATACGCTCCTCGTCGCCGACGACCCCGACGCCAAGGACATCGTCTCCCTCCTCGCCGACGACATCGACGGCCTCCGGCCGCTGGACGCCGGTGGCCTCAACAACGCTGCCGAAGTCGAGTCGCTGACGCCGCTCCTGATCAACGTCGCCATGCACAACGACGGCCTCCACGACCTGGGCGTTCGGTTCGAGTAGCGCGACCGCGTGCCCCCGTCCGTGGCGAGATTGACCCACACGGCGTGCGAGCCCGATTTCGCTCGCGTCGGCGATAAACCCATTAGCGACGTCCACGCATACCCCGTTACAGTGTCATGAGTGGACCGATGGTTCCTCGGCTGGGTCTGGTGGACCGCCTCCGGCAACCCGAGTACGTCGGCGAGAACCGGTGTATTCCGTGTACGGTCGTGAACGTCCTGATCGCTCTCGTCCTCGCTGGGACGGCGGCGCTCGTCGCGCCTCCCCTCGGCGTGGGGGTGCTCGTCGCCGCGCTGGCGGCGATTTACCTGCGTGGGTATCTGGTCCCGTACACCCCCACGCTCACGAAGCGGTACTTCCCGGATCGGGTCCTGCGCTGGTTCGACAAGGACCCCACCTTCCGGGACGTGGAACGGCCGGAGGACGTCGAGGATATCGACGTCGAAACGCTGCTGTACGAGATGGGCGTCGTCACCGAGTGTGAGGACATCGACGACCTCTGCCTCGAACCGGCGTTCCAGCGGGCCTGGCGCGACGAAATCGAGTCCCTCCGGGCGAAGGATTCCCTGCGCGGGGACCTCCTCGACCTGCTCGGTCTCGACGACGAGCACGAGATCGAAGAGTACGGGGACGGTGCCCGCGTCGTGCGGGTCGACGGCCAGCACGTCGGTCAGTGGGAGTCGGACGCGGCACTCGTGGCCGACCTCGCGGCCGACGAGATTCTCGCACAGTGGGACGACGGCTGGGCGGACCTCCACGTCGTCAACCGGAGCGAGGTCCTCAGTTCGTTGCGGCTGTTCCTCGAACAGTGTCCGAACTGTGACGCTCCGGTGACGATCGACCAGGACCGAGCCAGGTCCTGCTGTCTCGCCATCGAAGTCGCCGTCATGACCTGTGAGGCCTGCGGCGCCCGAGTCTTCGAGTTCCAACTCGACGAAGAACTCTGACCGCGACGGCGTTCGTCCCGTTCGACGGGGCCATCAGAACCGGTCTTCGAGTTCCGCCCGCAGGTCGTCGACCGTCGCGTCCTGCATCGCCAGCAGGACGAGCAGGTGATAGACCAGGTCGGCCGACTCGGCCAGCAGTTCCTCGCCGTCGTCGTCCTTGGCCGCGAGGATCACTTCGGTCGCCTCCTCGCCGATCTTCTCCAGCACCGCGTTCTCGCCTTTCTCGTGGGTGAACAGCGAGGCGGTGTACGAGCCCTCGGGGAGTTCGTCCCGGCGGTCCTCGATGGTGGCAAAGAGGGCGTCGAGGACGGCGTCGGTCTCCGAGTCGTCGGTCACGCCTCGGCCCCCACGTCGGCGTCGGCGAGCAACGGGTCGAACAGCGCGAGGCGGTGGAGGCGGTCGTCGGCGGTGAGTTCCGGGTGGAAAGAGGTGGCGACGACCGATCCCTGAGCCACGGCGACGGGGCGGTCCTCCCACGTCGCCAGCACGTCCACGTCCGGTCCCACCTCGTCGACGACGGGGGCACGGATGAACACCGCGTGGAAGGGGTCGTCCAGCCCCTCGACGTCGAGACCGGCTTCGAAGCTGTCGACCTGCCGGCCGAAGGCGTTGCGGTCGACGCTCACGTCGAGCAGACCGAGCGTGTCGACCCGGTCGTCGCGGGCGTCGCGGGCGGCGACGATCAGCCCGGCACAGGTCGCCAAAATCGGCTTGCCGGCGGCGGCGTGGTCCCGAATTTCGTCGTCGATGCCCTCCAGACGGAGGAGCCGGGAGATGGTGGTCGACTCGCCCCCGGGGAGCGCGAGGGCGTCGCAGTCGGGGACGACGCCCGACTCGCGGATCTCGACCACTTCGACGGCGTGGTCCGTGGCGGCCGCTGCGCGTTCGATTGCGTCGACGTGTTCGCTCACGTTGCCCTGCACGGCGACGACGCCGATCCGCCTGCTCATACCGAGCGTCGTAACTGCGTCCCGGCGGGTCGCCGTGATGGTTCCGCGACCCGCCAGGGCTGACTGACGACCATCGTTACAGCGAGACGACGTTCAGAATCTGGACGAGGACGCCGAAGAGGACGCCGAACGCCACGACGGTCTTCGGATCGATCCGGATGGCGTTGCGGTCCTCGGCGTCGAAGTAGCGAACGAGCCCCGCACTCGACATCAGGCCGCCGCTCTGACTCCCACTCATGGCCGATAGTGGGTTCCTCGCTCGCCTAAACGTTTCGCTCCGCGCCGGTCGGCGCTCGACGCTAGCCCGTCGGTCCGCGATCCGCCTCGAATGGCAAACGCTTATGCGCGCCGCTCCGGAATCCGTTCGACGGACCATGACCGTTCGACTGCTCGATTTCTACGCCGACTGGTGCGGCCCGTGTGACGCTCAGGAACCGATCCTGGAGGAACTGCTCGCGGACTACGAGGGCGTCGAGCTGACGAAAATCGACGTGGACCAGGACCAGGACACCGCCAACGAATACCAGGTCCAGTCCCTCCCGACGGTGGTCGTCGAGAACGACGACGGCATCGTCGACCGGTTCGTCGGGGTCACTCAGCGTCCCGACATCGAGGACGCGCTTCAGCGCGCAGGCGTGTGAGCGGGGGCTGACACCCGCGCCCCGCCCGCGAATCCCCACCGTTATGACGATCCGATCCTAACCCGGATTTAAATGGGCATCCTCGAAGACAAATCTCGGGCGCGGCTGTTCTACAAGTACCTTTCGAAGGTGTACGACCAGGTCAACCCGTTCATCTGGAACGAGGAGATGCGCGCGGAGGCGCTGGAACTCCTCGATCTCGCCCCCGACGACCGGGTGCTCGACGTGGGCTGTGGCACCGGCTTCGGCACCGAGGGCCTCCTCCAGTACACCGACGACGTCCACGGTCTCGACCAGAGCATCCACCAGATGGAGAAGGCGTTCACGAAGTTCGGCCGGACCGACGAGGTGAACTTCTACCGCGGCGACGCCGAACGCCTCCCGTTCAAGGACGACAGCTTCGACGCCGTCTGGTCCTCCGGCTCCATCGAATACTGGCCCAACCCGGTCGACGCGCTGGCGGAGTTTCGCCGGATCGTCGAGCCCGGCGGCCCGGTTCTCGTCGTCGGCCCCAACTACCCCAGCAGCTCCGTGTTCCAGCGGCTCGCGGACGCAATCATGCTCTTTTACGACGAAGCGGAGGCCGACCGCATGTTCGCCGAGGCCGGCTTCGACGACGTGAACCACGTCACGATGGGACCGGCGTACAACCCGGACATCGCCATCACGACGCTGGCGCGGGTTCCCGAGAACGATCGTAGCGAGTGAAACTGTGCAATGACTTTCACTCACTGCTAGACCGTCGCCGTCAGCGTCACCAGTTGCCGCCCGTCGTAGCGAAGCGTGACCGTTACGCGAGCGCCGGCCACGACCTGCGGCTGGTTCGTCGATGCCAGCCGAACCGACGCGCGTTCCCCAACCTCCCACGTCGGATCGGCGGCGGCGTTGAACGGTCCGGTCGGTCCCGGCCGAAACCCTCGCGCCGAGAAGAACGGAACCGGCGGCTGGTGGCGCAGGGGGTCGCCGTCGACGCGGACGACCACGTCGAGGCGGCGCACGTCGACCGACTCACCCGCCCGGTGGGTCAGGACGAGCCGATCCCCGTCGACCGCGAGGGTCGCGCCGGCGACGGTCGGCGCCGTGGGAAGTACCCCGAGGCCGACGGCCGCGACGGCCGTCCCGACGACGATGGCACAGACGACGCCGGTAGCGGCGGCACGGCCAGCCATGGGGTCGGTGGCTTCCCTATCGGTGATAAACGTCCGCGTCGGCCGAGTCGGCGACGAGCGGCGGCGTCGGCGTCGGCGTCGCGTTGTCGTCGGCCCGCGGTTCCCTGTCCACCCGCGGTGGGGCGCCGGGTTCGACGACGGCCTCGGCGGATTCGCCCTGCGCCTCGACGGTGACGGTGTAGCGGCGGTACGGCGAGAGCGTCCACAGGACGCCGTCGTCGCCGGTGGTGCCGAGCCGCGTCGCGTCGCCCGTCTCGATGGCCAGCGAGACGGTCGCGTCGATCGGATCGCCGGTCACCGAGTCGACGACGCGGACCTGTGCCGGCCCGCCGGGATACGTCTGGTTCACCACGAGGCGCACCCCGTCGCCGGTCCCCTCGGCCCGCTGGTCCGCGACCATCGACGCGAGCGGGCGGCGCTGGTGTTCGGCGTAGACGACCCGTGCGTCGCTGTCGACGAACGCCGTCAGGTCGCCGCGGCTGTGTCCGATGCGGACCGGGTAGGTCTCGCCGCCGCCGAACACCTGCGTCTGCTCGCGCGTCGTGTTCCAGATGACGGGGTAGCTCGCCGCGACGATGTCGAGTGCCACTTCGAGTTCGATAGCGTCGCCGGCGCCGTTCCGGAGGTCGCCGCGGTACGCCTCCCGGAGATACGTGTCGTCGAGGACGGTCGAGACGGTGACGCTCCGTGGGCCGGTCGCCAGGTAGAACCGGTGGGGGTCGGCCTCGCCACGGAGGACGGCCGCGGCGTGCGCTCGCACCGGCCCCCTGAACGCCGAGAGCTGGTTGCCGATGGAGGCCAGCCGACCGCGGTCGACGTCGAAGCCGCGGGTGTCGGCGGCTAGCTCCTCGATGCGGTTCCGTCGGTCGTTGAGTTCCTCCGCGGCGATGCTCACGCGGACGAGGGTGACGAGCAGTTCGCGGGCGCTCGCCTCGCCGCGGCCGTACGCCGCCACGGCGGTCGTCTGTCGCTCGTCGAGGTCGTCGACGCGCGCTTCGAGGTCCTGCAGCGCCGTTTCGAGGCGCTCCCGACGCTCGGCGGTCGTGTTCGCGGACTCGACGCGCTCGACCATCGCGCGTGTCTGGAGGTGATCGGTCGTCGCGTTCGCCGACAGGCCCAGCGCCGGCCCGAGGTCGACGTACTGCTGTTCGATGCCCCAGCGCTCGACCGACCTGGGCGGGACGTCGAGGACGTTGATCTGCTGGAGGGACGCGTCGCCGGTTTGCGCGACGTGAGTGGAGGGTTCGAGCGCCGGCGCCGTGCCGGTACCGCCGAGCGGTGCGGTACCGGCGGCCCCGTTCGTCGGCGATCCGGCGAGGCCGCCGGTCGCTCCCACCACGGCGGAGCAGAGGAGGAGGAGGGCAACCGCGATGACAGGGAGGGCTCTCATCGGGCGACGGTACACTCGCTGGCTACTAAAACCCCGCCTTCCGGTACGTGTCTGACGCCCGCTACCCCCACGACAGCGCCTCTCCCCCGATGGAAAGCGTTTTCCCGTCACATCGAGACGCACGAACTAATGCGGATTGCCGTGCCCCTCCTCGCCCTCCTCGTCCTCTGTGCCGGGACGGTCCCCGCGGTGGCACTCGAAGACGGCGGGACGGCCCCCGCTTCCGTCGCCGACGGTCCGTCGATCGGCGCCGACCGGCCGGTACTCGTGGGTCCGTCCCTCGCCCGCATCGACGACCCCGAGGTCACCGAACTCTACATCGCCCCAGATCCCGACGGCAACGCGCGCTGGACCGTCTCCGTCCGGTACAACCTCTCGACGTCGTCGGATCGCGCCGCCTTCGCCGACTACGGCCGCGAGTTCGAGGCCGCGGAGACCGACGTCGGCCTCGACGCCGAGTTCTTTCGGACGCTCGCGGCGGCCGCCGGCCGCGAGACCGGTCGCGAGATGGCGGTTCGGAACGTGAGTCGAACGGCGACCGTTCGGAACGGCACCGGCACCCTCAGCCTCTCCTTCACCTGGACGAACTTCGTGACCGACACCGACGCCGGCTTCGTGATCCGGGACGCGGTGTTGATGCCCGACAACCGCACCTGGCTCGCATCCATCGGCCCGTCCCAGCGGCTGGTCGTGGAGACGCCCGAGGGCTACCAGGTGACGGACACGCGGTTCGGCCTCGACAACGGATCGGTCGTCATCGACGGCCCGCACACCTTCAGGGAGCCGCTCTCCATCTCGTATCAGGAGACTGCAGTCGAACCCGAGCCAGAACCGAACGCCGGCCCGCCGTGGTCGCTGATCGGCGGCGCCTTGGTCGTCGGTCTGGCTCTCGTCGCCGCCATCGTGTACTCCCGCCGCCGCGACTCGGCGGACGAGGCGCCGTCGGACGCCCCGGACGAACCGACCGACGCCGGAGCGGTGGAGGCGCCGCCGGACGCGATCGATGCGGGCGGCGAGACCGGGGGGGCTGTCGACGACGCGGCTGAAGACGACGACGAAGCCGGAGACGTCGTCGACCCCGCCCTCCTCTCGGACGAAGAGCGCGTCGAACACCTCCTCGACCAGAACGGCGGGCGGATGAAGCAGGCCCGCATCGTCCGGGAGACCGGCTGGTCCGACGCCAAGGTGTCACAACTGCTCTCGACGATGGCCGACGAGGGACGGATCGAAAAGCTCCGTCTCGGCCGGGAGAACCTCATTTCCCTGCCGGACGAGGAGCCGTAGGCCGCCCACCGGACGTGGATGACTCCCTCCCGGATCGCCATCGGATCGTTCGCCGCCGGCATCGCGGTGCCCGTCACCACCCGCCTGTGGGCGACGACAGCGCTCCCGTACGGCGACGCGTGTTCTTCGGTGGACTGATCCTCGCCAGCTTGGCGTGGTTCCTCGGGGCGTTCTACGGCTACCGGGCGGTCCGTGACGAGGGTCCCTGACGACCGTCGCCCCGCTCCCGTCGCTTCGGAAAACGTTTACTCCCCGCACGGGAAGAACTCGCGCATGAAGATTCTCGTGACCGTCAAGGAGGTCGCCGAAGTCGCCGACGACTTCGAAATTGAGGGGCTCTCGATCCCGGAGACGTACCTCGAGTACGACCTCAACGAGTGGGACGACTACGCCGTCGAGGCCGCGGTCCGCATCGCGGAGGACCGCGACGAGGACGTGGAGGTCGTCGCCGTCACGATCGGCCCGGAGCGAAGCGAGGAGACGGTCCGCATGGCCCTGGCGAAAGGCGTCGACCGCGCGGTCCGCGTCTGGGACGACGCGCTCGCCGAGGCTGACGTCCTCGACCCGACGACGACCGCCCGGGTTCTCGCCGCCGTCGCCGAGGCGGAGGACCCCGACCTCGTGCTCTCGGGCGTCCAGGCCGCGGACACCGGCTTCGGCGCCACCGGCGTCGCCCTCGCGGACCTGCTCGATATGGGGTGGGCCGCCGTGGTGAACGACCTGGAGTTGACGGACGGCGAGGCCTCGGTTCGCCGCGAACTCGAAGGCGGCGTCGAGGAACTGACCACGGTCGATCTGCCCGCCGTGCTGACGATCCAGACCGGGATCAACGAGCCGCGCTACGCCAGCCTCCGCGGGATTCGACGGGCCCAGCGCAAGGAACTCGCCGTCCACACGCTCGCCGACCTCGACCTCGACCCGGGGCTCGTCGACGACGACCTGACACTCGCGGGGATGTCGAAACCCGAGAGCGAGTCCGATGCCACGGTCTTCGAGGGATCGGCCGAGGAGACGGCGGCCGAACTCGAGACGGTCCTGCGGGACGCGGGGGTGGGCGCGGAATGAGCGACGTCCTCGTCGTCGCCGACCACCGCCGGGGCGAACTCCGGCCGGTGAGCTACGAACTCCTGACCGTGGGTCGCGAACTGGCCGACGCGATGGGTGGTGACCTCCGTGCCGCCGTCGTCGGCGGCGACGTGGAGCGGTTCGCCGAGAAACTCGACTGCGAGGGCGTCGACGCCGTCCACACCGTCGCCGGGGGCGAGGAGTTCAACCACGACGTGACGGCCGCCGCGGTGACGGCGCTCGCCGACGCGTTCGACCCTGCGGCCGTCGTGATGCCGAACAGCGTCAACGGGCTGGACTACGCCCCCGCCGTCGCGACGCGCCTGTCGCTCCCGCTGGTCACCGACGCCGTCGCCCTCGACTACGAGGACGGCCTGACGGTCACCCGCGAGATGTACGGGTCGAAGGTGGAGACGGTGATCGACGTGACGAGCGAGCCAGTCGCGCTGACGATCCGCGGCGGTGAGTGGCCGGCCGCCGAGGGGGTCGGCGACGCCGCCGTCGAGCCGTTCGACGTCGACGTCGACGAGTCGTCGATCCGCTCGACGGTGCGGGGGTTCGAAGAGGTCGGCGCCGGCGACGTGGACATCAGCGAGGCGGAGTTCGTCGTCTCCGTCGGCCGCGGCATCGAGGAGGAGGAGAACCTCGACCTGATCGAGGAGCTAGCCGAGGCGCTGGACGCGACGCTGGCGGCGTCGCGTCCCATCGTCGACAACGGCTGGCTGCCGAAGAACCGGCAGGTCGGCCAGTCGGGGAAGGTCGTCACGCCGAAAGTGTATCTCGCCATCGGCATCTCGGGGGCGGTCCAGCACGTTGCGGGGATGAAAGGCGCCGACACGATCATCGCGATCAACACCGACCCGGACGCGCCGATCTTCGACATCGCGGACTACGGCATCGTCGACGACCTGTTCGACGTGGTGCCCGAACTGATCGAGCGGTTCGACTAGGCGCGGTCGGACGTCGCCGCACACCCGGTCACGGGATCGGGTCGAATGCTCCGATAGCGTCACGTACTTGCCGCGCCCGTCCCTTGAGCGGACGATGGAGTATCTGGATCGCCGTGTCGGGCTGGTGAACGACCGGTTGGAGTCGCTCATCGAGGCGGTCGAACCGCCGGAACTCGCGGCGGAGCTCGACCACGTCGCGCTCTCGGGCGGCAAGCGGGTCCGGCCGGCGGTGACGGTGCTCACCTGCGAGGCCGTCGGCGGTACGCCGGGGGACGCCGTCGACTTCGCCGTGGGGATCGAACTCGTCCACAACGCGTCGCTGGTGATCGACGATATCATCGATCGCTCCGAGGTGCGGCGCGGGACCCCGAGCGCGTGGGCGGAGTTCGGCTACGGTCCGGCGATCATCGCCAGCGACGGCCTGCTCGGCGAAGCCTTCGCCCTCTTTTCGGAGAACGAACGCGCCATGCGCATCGTCGCAGAGGCGATGGTGGAACTCGGCGAGGGCGAGGCGACGGAACTGGTCGCCCGTCCCGAGAACGAGGCGGAGTACATGGAACTCGCCCGGCGGAAGACGGGCGTCCTCTTCCGGGCGGCGGCGGAACTCGGCGCGGTGGCCGGGGGCGCCGACGCCTTCACCGTCGAGTCGCTCGGCGACTACGCCGAACGCGTCGGCGTCGCCTTCCAGATCCGCGACGACGTATTGGACGCCACCGCGGACGCGGCGGCGCTCGGCAAGCCGACCGGACAGGACGCCGAGATGGACCGCCCCTCGCTGGTGCAGGTGACGAACCTCTCGCCGGAGGCGGCGAACGAGCGCGCCCAGCGCGAGTCGGACCGCGCGCTCGCGGCGCTGTCGACGGCCGAGACGGAGGAGGTCGACGCCGTCGAGTATCTCCAGGACCTCGCGGAGTTCGTCGTGGTCCGGGAGCGCTAGACTTCCGCAGGGTCGACGCCCGTCGGGTACCGGGCCTCGGCGAGTGCGAAGGTGAGCGTGCTCAGGACGCCGAGTAGCGTCCCGACGGTGAGCGCCACCGCGAGGTCGGTGAGGGTGAGCGTCGTCACCCCGGACACGGCCGGGAGGAGGAAGCCCGAGACGGCGTAGAGGACGATGGCGATGGCGACGACGTAGAAGGGAGCGTTCAGGTAGCGCCACTTGAACCGGTCGGCCAGACACTCGTCGGTGACCTGTCCCAAGCTACTCGTGATGCCGGCGGCGGCGAACCACCGGATGGCACCGTGGACGAGCGCCGCGAGCACCGTCACGGCCGAGGGCGACTCGCCGAGGCCGGCCTCGACGGTCCGGAGGGTCTGGACGCCCTCGGCGCCACCGACGATCAACAGCGCCGCGGCGACGACGTACGTGATGATCGTCACCCGGCCGGCGTAGAGGAAGTTCCGCACGCGGTCGGCGGCCTCGTCGACCGTCGATTCGAGGCCAAGGCCCCGGAACAGCGTGTAGAGGCCGAGCAGCGCGGAGATGAGCCCGAGGACGGCCGCGCCGGGCACGTCGAAGAAGGTGGCGATGGTGACGAAGGGGTAGATGAGCAACAGGATGCCGAGCGGCACCAGGAGGGTGCCCCGCGTTTCGGGGTCGGCGAGCACCTGCTTCATCGTGTAGTACATCGACTCCAGATTCTGGGCCTGCCGGACGACCACCCGGCGGACGCTGTCGATGGGCACCCGCGACCGGATCACGGGGAGCACCGACTCGTCTTGGGCACCGTCGGTGATGACGATGGCGCGGACGGGTTCGCCGGTCGAGAGTCCGGCGAGCACCGTATCGACCTCGTTGCCGACTTTCCGGGTCGCTCGCACCTCGCTGCCCTGCAGGCCGGTGACGGCGGCGACTTCGACCTCCTCGGACTCGCTCGCGCGCAGGTCGTCGAGGACGTGCAACCCCTGGAACATGACGTTCACGTCGGAGTCCTCGGGGTCCGCGGTGGCGAGGGCGACGGCGGCGTCTCGAACGGCGTCACGGCCGACGACCGGCGTCTCGATGCCGGTCTTGCGGCCGAGGTCGTCGTCGAGGTCGACACAGAGCACCAGGAGCACGGTCGACGATATGCCGTCCGCGTATTTCTGTTTTCGGGCCTGTGGCCCCTACGTCAGGAAGAAGATCAGGATGCTGACCGCCATGGCGACGAGGATGATGACGGCGGCGAGCGCCCCACCCATCGAGACGACGGCGTTGGCGTGGCTGGCGAGCGTCTCCGTGCGGTCGTTGCCGAACACCGTCACCGTCGCGCGCTCGGTCGCCAGCCCCGCCTCGACCGGTTCGAGGTCGTCGACCGCGGCGTCGACCAGTCGTTCGATGGTCGCCACGAACGCGCCGTGGTCGATGGCGGCGCCGATCTGGTTGTCCGCCTCGACGGTGTTGACGATGTGCGTGTCGGTCGTCATCACCTCGGCGGCGTCGATGGGACCACGGGCGGTCACCGCGTCGACGACTCGATTCCGCAGGCCGGGTACCATGTTGTTGCCGTCGACGAGGACGTACGCCGTGTGCTGCCCGCCGACTTCGACGACGGCAACCCGGATTCCGAGGGGACCGATGCCGTCGATGGCGTCCCAGTCGGTGCGCTCCCACGCGACGCCGAGGTGGACCCGCCCGGTCGGCGCCTCGCGCAACCGGCCGCCAGCCTGTTTCGCGGCGGTGATCATGTCGAACGCGCGCTGGCTGCCGGGGGTGACGTGACCCAGGTCATCGCCCTGCAGGCCGTTGTTGGAGTTGTGGGCGTCGACGAGGAGCACGTCGTCGAGGCCGGCGGTTCGGGCCTCGGCCGCCGCCGAGAGGCCGACGCCGTACTCCACGTCGTCGGCGAATCCGGGGGCGTACGTGGCGACGAGGAGGGCGTCGTCGCCGAAGGCCTGTCCGAGCATCGACGCCTCGCCGGCCCCCGTGCGGACGCTCCGGGTCGCCTCCGATGTGTAGGTGAGGTTCGCCTGCGCGGCGTCGATGGCGTCGAGAATCGCATCCACCTCGCGCTCGGTGACGAGGTTGAAGTCGTGGCCGGCGGTGGCGTGGGGCGGGAAGACGAGGCCGTCGGTGTGTTCCGCGACGCGGACGGGGAAGTTCCCGCCGCCGATTTCTCCCATGGGGCCGGGGTGGATCATCGGCAGGACGAACCGCGCCTTCTGCGTGCCGTCCAGCCGCCGGAAGGCGAGGACGGTGACGGGGACGATGGCCTCCTCGCCGAGTTTCTCGAAGAAGTCCTCCAGTTCCCGCGACCCCTCGGCGACGTGGCCGACGAAGCCACGGATGAAATCGAGGACGGAGACGCCGAGGCTGCGCTGCCAGGGGCGGTCGATCACCCGGATGAAGACGTAGACGGCGCCGGCGTAGAGCACGCACGTGATCGCGAGCAGTTGGAAGTGGTGGGCGTCGATGACCCAGAGTTCCGGCGGGGCCTCCGAGGCCCGCGAGAGGTAGGGCATCAGGTAGGCGTCGACGAGGGGGCCGCCGAGTTCCAGAAACCGGACGGTGCCGCTGTAGACGAACAGGAAGACGGCCGAGACGAGGGTCTGGAGGCTGGCTGGCACCGCGGCGATGAGGAGCGACGACTGCGAGACGGCCATGACGACCAGCAGGCGGAACGCGAAGATGGAGGCGAGCGCGATGACCAGGGCGTCGTAGACGAACGTCTGGCCGAGCGGCGTGACCAGGGAGACGATGCCGGCGCCGATGACGATGGCGACGAGGATGAGCTCACAGAGCAGGGCGAGCAGCGACGACCGGTTCGGGGTGAGCTTCCCGCCGACGAAGCGGTCGACGCCGGTCGTCCCGACCGACGCGATGACCGTCGGAAGCCCGATGAAGAAGATGCCCTGCCAGGCGTCCCGGCCGAGGATGAGCAGGTTCCGCCACGTCGGATCGCTGACGCCGGAGTCGAAGGCGGCGATGCCGGCCATCGCCGCGATGGCGAGGGCGAACCCCAGACTGGCGTACCAGCTCGGCGCGGTGAAGATGTACCGCGACAGGCCCGCGAGGTCGGACTGGGTCGCCGTCATTCAGTCGCTCCGACGAGGCGGGGCGTGGTAAATCCCTCCCTTCACCGTGATCGGTCGGCCGGGCGTCGTCCGCCCGTCCGGCGATCCCGGGCTCGTCCGGCTTATTGTAACTGTTTGCCGGTGGTTCGCCGAGACGGTCCGGTGAAGACGTACAATAGCCCGTATCAGCGACAGCGCTCGATGAAGTTCGCGAACAGTTCCTCGCCCTCCTCGGTGTGGGCCACTTCGGGGTGCCACTGGACGCCGTAGAGGTCCCGGTCCGCGTCGCTCATCGCCTCGATGTCGCAGACGTCGCTCGTCGCGGTGTGAGTGAAGCCGGTGGGGAGTTCGACTACCTCGTCGGCGTGGCTCGCCCACACCCGCGTCTCGGGGGCGAGCGACCCGACGACCGGGTCGTCCGCGTCGACGATGCGCACCGTCACGTCGGCGTAGCCGCCGTAGTCGCCGGCGTCGACGGCGCCGTCGAGTTGGGTGGCCATGATCTGCATGCCGAGGCAGATGCCGAGGACGGGCACGTCCATCTCGAGGTACTCCGCACAGCGGCCGATCCGGTCCATGTCGGGGCCGCCCGAGAGGACGAGGCCGTCCACGTCGAGGTCCTCGGGCGGCGTCGTGTTGTCGACGATGTCGGTGTCCACGCCCGCGTCGCGGAGCGCCCGGTGCTCCAGGTGCGTGAACTGACCGTGGTTGTCGACGACGACGATTCGAGTCATTACGCCGTCGTAATCCAGTAGCGCGTAAAAGGGAATCGGAAGTGCGTCAGCGCTCGTCGCGGCCGTCGCGCTCCGCCGCGGTCCGGAAACCGAGTTCCGCCTGCTCCTTGCTCCGGCGCTCCTCGCGGGTGGCGATGGCTTCCGCGTCCGGATTCACGTCGTCGTCGATCCGCGCCCACCCCGCGTGGACCTTCGCGTGACACCAGCGACAGAGGGCGACGGTGATCTCGTGGGCCGGATCGTCGCCGTCTCTCTCCCCGCCGCCGTACGACAGGTGGTGTTCCTCCAGCAGGGGACGGGCGTTCTCGTGGGCTATCCGTACCTCGTCGAGTCCGCAGCGCCGACACTCGTGGCCGTCGGTCGTCGAGCGGTAGTGGGGGCAGTCCGACCAGTCGGCGTCGCCGGCGACGACGCAGTCGTAGTCGTCGGCGCGGCGGGCGGCCACGAACGCGGGGTCGTCGCCGGCCGCCGGCCGGCTGTCGTCGGCCTCCGGCCGACTGCCCGAGGGACTGTGTCCCTCGCTGCTCGGGGGACGTCGTCCCCCGCTGTCGCCGGCGCGTTCGAGGGCGAACCGGCACCGACCGTCGCCGGTGAGGTGGTCACAGCGGCCCGCGTGGGCGTAGGGGTCGTCTACGCCGACGGGCGTGCCCGTGGGCGTCCGCTCCATGGCCGTCGGTGGGCGCTCCCACCCTATGAACCTGTTTACGGCTCGTACCCCGCGTACTCCATCAACTGCGCGAACACGTCCGAATCCATCGCGGACTCGTAGACGATGCCGCCGACCATCCCGCCGGGGTAGGAGTCCCCGTTCATCGCGTGGCTCACCTTGTGACAGTGCATGAGGTAGATGCCGGGGTCGGCGTCCGCCTCGAACTCGACCGTCTTGCGCTCCGCGGGCGCCAGGTCGAGGATGTCCTCCTCGTACTGGGCCACGTCCGGAATCTTCGAGCCGTCCTTCTCGACCACCCGGAACCGGTGGTTGTGGGTGTGGATCGGGTGGTTCATGTAGCCGTTGTTGGCGAAGTGGATGCGGACGGTGTCGCCCTGCGAGACGAGGACCGGTGAACCGTCCTCCGGGTGGAGGGTTCGCGGCGCCGCCCGACCGTTGATGGTGAACACGTCGGGGCGGCGGTCACGGGGGCTGTAGCTCACGTCCTCGCCCGCCATCTGCCGGTTGAGCCGGGAGTCCCAGTCCTTGACGGTCATGAACAGTTCCTGATCGGCCGGCTCGTACCCCTCCGGATCGACGCGGAAGACGCCGTACATCCCCATGTCGATGTGGCGGTGGGTCTGGTAGTGACAGTGATAGAGGTGGGTGCCGGGCACGTTCGCCGGAATCTCGTAGGTGTGTTTCTCGCCGGGCATCACCGTGATGCCCGTCGTCGTCGGGACGCCGTCGTTCTCCCACGTCTTGCGGACGCCGTGGAAGTGGACGGTGTGGGGCATGTCGGCCTCGGTGTTGTCGAGGGTCACCTCGACGTCCTCGCCCTCCGTCGTCCGGATGATGGGACCGGGAACGCTCGGCGCGCGGTCGTCGGCCTGCCACGCCCAGACCCGCGGCAACTCGACGGGACCGCCCATCGAACTGCCGGGGTGGACCGGAAGCGACGACGTGACCGCCCGCAGCGTCACCTGATTGCCCTGTTCGGTCACGTCGACGACTTCCGGTTTGGCCGCCTTCGGGAGCGACGCGGACGCGGACGACCCCTGGGCCGCCGTCTCCGCCGCCGCCTTCGAGGGGTTCGTGTTCGTCGGGGCCGCACAGCCCGCGAGTCCGAACACCCCCGCCGTACCGGTCGCCTTCATGAACTGCCGACGCGAGAGATTCGTCCCGGGAGCGCCAACTTGGTTCGTCATTACAGGAGGTCGTTGATTCGGGGTATACAAGCCTCACTCGACGGTTCTCCGTAGCTGGCAACGCCGTGACGAAACCCCGAATCCGTTCGGGTATTATAAGTATCCGTCCGCGGTCAGCGTCGCTTCCGCTCCGAGTCGTCGTCCACGTCGCGACGGGCGGCGCGTTCGGCGGCCGAGCGATCCATCACCTCGCGGTCGTCGTGTTCGGCGCGGACGAGCGCGTAGAGCAGGAGGGGCCCGACCACGGCGAAGAGGAGGACGACGAGGACGAGTGCACCCCCGTCGGCCATCTATCCGAGAAACACGTCGACGATGTCGCTTCCCCGTCCGCCCGTGTCGCGGTACAGTTCCGAGTAGCCGCAGTTCGTACACGACACGACCTCGAAGGCGTTCGTCTGGATGTCGAACATCTTGCTGAGGCCGCCACCGGTGGTCGAAATCGTCCCTACGTCGGTCTCGGTGTGACCACACTTCGGGCAGCCGCGGTCGTCGGTGTCCATGGGTACGGGTCGTCGTCGACGATGCAAATACTGGCGGTGGGTCAAACGCCAGTTTGTGAGAGTCACTCACACGGTCGGCCGTCAGGAATTGTTGTCGTAGACGACTTCGGCCGTGGTGGCGGCGCTCGACGCCAGATCCAGCAGGTCGTCGGCCACGTCTTCGAAGGCGTCGGCGCGACCGGGCAGGTCCGACACCCGCTCGTCGAGGCGGTCCTCCACGTCGCTCAGGAGTTCGTACGCCCGGTCGGCCGTGTCGGCCGCCTCCTCCTCCCGGTCGTCGTCGGCGTCGTCGCGCGCCTCGTCGATCAGCGTGAGGCCCTCGCGGATGTCGGCGGCGTCGTCGCCGAGGGCTTCGAGAATCTCCGTCTCGTCGCTCAGCTGTGTCACCTTCGTCTCGTACTCGTCGGCGTCGACGGCGTCGGTGACGGACGCGTTCTCGGGGGCCATCTCCTCCTCGATGGTCGTCATCGGTTCGCTCACCTCCTCGGCGGCCGTCTCGACCGACTCGATGTCCGCCTCGGCGTCGGAGAGATCGCGCTCGTCGAGGTGGGTGTACGCCTCCGTGAGCGCGTCGTGGCCGTCGATGAGCCACGACTGGGCGTCGGTCGCCAGCGTGAGGAAGCGCTGCATCGAATCGAGCGACGCGATGGTCGCCCGCTGTTCGTCGGTCGTCGCGTCGGCCTCCGCGGCGGCGATGGCTCGCTGCACCCGGTCGAGACGGAGGAGGACGTCCCGCGCCCGGAACTCCTCCGTCTCGGCCGTCACCGACAGGAGGTCGTCGGTGACGCCGCCGGTGTAGACGTAGACGGACTCCGTGAGACGGTCCTGGGCGTTGTCGATGTGCTGGGCCGCCTCCGGCGACGCCTCGGGTTCGGGCGTCGCCGTCGGCTCCGGCGTTTCGGTGGGTGTCGGTTCCGGCGTCTCGGTGGGGGTCGGTTCCGGCGTCTCGGTGGAGGTTGCCGTCGGCTGACTTCGCTGGCCGCCGAAGCAGCCGGCCACGAACGGGGTCAGGGCGACGAGGAACGCGCGTCGATCCATACGCGACGCCTACGCGCGGATCCGGTAAAGCGTATCGATACTGTCAGACGCACGTTAGACGCTACGCGGCCGAAATTCGGTGTTCGAGCCACGCTGTGCGACGCGCGTCAGACACGTATCAGATTCCGATAAAAATCTATAGGTCGTCACCGACACACGGAGGAAAACGATGACCCTCCTCGGTACGTCCGGCGCTGCCCGCTCACGAGCGGCCGTGCTCGTGGTCACGCTGTTCGTCGCTATCGCCGCGTGGAACGCTACGCTCAACACACTCCTCGCCCGGTCGGGGCTGGCGTCGGCCATGCAGGTTGCCTACGACACGACGTTGCCCCTCACGGCGCTCGGCGCGGTCGGGGGGCTCACCGCGGCCACCGTCGCCGTCGTCGTGACGCTCGCGGCGCTGGCGCGGACGTTCGCGCCCGAGTCCGACGCGCTCGGGACGAGTGAGACGGTCGGCCGGACGGCGCTCGCCTACGCCCGCGCCGTCGTCGTCGCCGTCGGCGGCGTCGTCGCCGCGGCCGTCGGCCTCGCGCTTCTCGTCGTCCCCGGACTGCTCGTCCTCGTCCACCTGCCGCTGGTATTCGTCGCCGTCGCGGCCGACGGGGAACCCATCGGCCGGGCCGTCGAACGGACCTGGACGCGCGCCCGCGGTTCCCGCGGCCGCGTCGCCGCCGTCGGCCTCGCCGTCGTCGCCGTCCCCCTCTCGCTCGCGGTTATCGCCACCCTCACCGCCCTCCTGCCGCCGCTCGTCGAACTCGCGCTCGGCGTCCTCGTCACGGCCGTCGCCTGTGCGGCCGGCGTCGCCGCGTTCGTCGCCCTCGCCGGCTCGATGGACGGATCGAACGGCGGCTCTTCCCGGACCGACCGGGTGTCCCCGACCACCTCCCGACAGCTCTGACCTCCCCCGACTTCCGGATGCCACGAATCGTTCACGACGGCGGCGGTGGCGACGACGCCGATGCCCGCGTCCTCGCCACGGACGTGACCGTCGCCGACTCGTTTCTCGCCAGGGCCCGCGGGCTCATGTTCCGCCGCTCCTTCCCCGACGGCTCGGCGCTCGTCTTTCCCTTCGACGGCGCCGCCCCCCGAACCCTCCACATGGTCTGTGTGCCCTTCGACATCGACGCCGTCTGGCTCCGCGGCGGGCGGGTCGAACGCGTCGCCCGTCTGTCCGCGTGGACGGGGCTCGGACGCGCCGCCGCCGACGTCGTGATCGAACTCCCCGCCGGCGCCGCCGACGGCGTTCGTGCGGGGGACACCGTCCGAGTCGAAGACGGATGACCGGGTACGGAGATTTATAGCCTCCCGCGTCCCGATGACGGTATGGACATCCGTTCGTACGACGAGACCGAGATGACCGAAGCGGTACCGGACGTGTTCCTCTCCCAACTGGCCGCGGGCGAGAAGACGAGCGTCCAGGGCTACGTCATCGACCCCGGCGCCGAGGTGCCCGAACACAGCCACCCCCACGAACAGGCGGGGTACGCCTGGCGCGGTGAAGCCGTCTTCATCGTCGACGGCGAGGAACACGTCGTCTCCGCCGGTGACTCCTACGTCATCCCCGGCGGCGACCCCCACCGGGTCGAGAACCGCGGCGACGAACCGTTCGAGGGCGTCGACATCTTCAGTCCGCCGCGGACGGATCCCGACTGGCAGGAGTAGCTACCCCTCGCGGCGGAGTCGTTTCACCACGAACGACTCGTCGAGTTCGCCGAGGAACTCCCCAAGCCGCGGCCCTTCCGTGTCGTCGAAGAAGAGCCGGTAGCCCGCGGCGAAGAAGTCGCCCACCTCGACGCCGTGATCGCGCGGAATCTCGTACATCTGTCCCTGAATCTCCTCGCCGTCGTGGCCCTCGGCCACGAAGTCCGCTAGTGCTTCGAGTGCCGCGAGGGTGTCGTCGTCGAAGTCGGTGTCGGGGAGGTCGGCCTGCAGGCGGTAGTCGTACGCGTTGTTCGTGCGCTCGGCCCACGTGCGTGCGCGTTCGACGCGTTCGAGGGCGGCCTCGACAGCCCACTCCGGCGTGTCGTCGTTGAAAAAGCCCTGGTTGCGCGCCATCCGCACCCGGAGGGAACGGTCGTCGGTCATGCCGAGGACCGCGGCGAAGGTGTACGGGAGACGGACCCGCTCCTCGCGCACCTCGTCGACGAGGAAGGGGTACGCCCGGTCGGCGATTGGGCCGAGGTCCGCGTCCGCCTCCTCGCCGAAGTAGACGCGCTCGAAGCGGTCGAACTCGTCGACCAGCAGGTCGATGCGCTCCACGTCGAAGTCCTTCGCTCGCTTGGGGTTGCGGACGAAGAAGTAGCGCAACACCTCGGGTTCCAGCAGGGCGAGCACCTCGTCGACGGTGACGACGTTGCCCGACGAGGACGAGAGCGGTTCGCCGTTGAGCGTGAACCACTCGTAGGTCATCGGGACGGGTGGCTCGATGTCCAGCACCCGACGGGCGATGTCCTCGCCGCTCGGCCACGAGCCCTCCGCGTGGTCCTTTCCGAAGGGTTCGAAGTCGACGCCGAGGACCTTCCACTGGGCCGGCCACTCGAAGCGCCACGGGAGTTTCCCCTCCCGGAAGGTGGCGGTTCCCTCGTGGCCGCAGCCGTCGATATGGTCGCCGCCGGCGTCGAGGCCGGAGCATCGGTACGCGACCGTTCCCGCCTCCAGATTCACGCCCCGCACGTCCTGTGTCAGCTTTCCACACGCCGAACACTGGGGCATGAAGGGGACGTAGTCCTCGTCGACGCCGTCCTGATACTCCGCGAGCACCTCGCGGGCGAGGTCACGTTTTTCCAGCACTTCGCGCGTGACGGCCTCGAACGCCCCGGACTCGTAGTAGTCGGTGTTCGAGACGAGGTCGACTTCGACGCCGACGGCCTCGGCGCTCCGGGCCAGTAGGTCGGTGAAGTGGGCGCCGTAGGAGTCGTGGTCGCCGAAGGGGTCGGGGATGTCGGTGTAGGGAACGCCGAGGTTGCGCCCGAGGGCACCGGCGTCCACGTCGCCGAGGCCGACGAGGGTCCAGTCCGCGTCGGCGAGGGTCCGGGGGACGCTCCGGAGGGCGTCGCGGTCGTCGCTCGTGAACACCTGCCGGACCTCGTGGCCGCGTTCGCGAAGGACGCTCGCGACGAAGTAGCCGCGCATGATCTCGTTGAAGTGGCCGAGGTGGGGGACGCCGGAGGGGGAGACCCCGCCCTTGATCACGATGGGATCGTCGGGGTTCCGGGCCTCGATCTCGTCCGCGATGTCGTCGGCCCAGAACGCGTTGTGACCGTCGCTCATGCCCACCGCTCCGGGTCGCGGCTCCCCTCCGGAACCACGTCGGTTCCGGAGTGGTCGCCGTGGAGGACGGCCGATGGAATCCGTTCGGGGTCGGTGCCATCGAGGACGACCGTCCGCATCTTCGAGCGCTCGATGAGTTTCGCCGCCAGGAGGTCGACCGGCGCCGACGCGCCGGCGCCGCGGCTCATCGGGGCGACGAGGTCGACGAGTTCCGTCCCGGTGAGTCGGGCGTGCTGTTCGGCGTCGGGGTCCGCGTCGGGGTCGGCGCTGAACACCCCGTCGACGCTCGTGGCGTAGACCAGCAGGTCGGCGTCGACGTACTCCGCGAGCGCCGCGGCGACGGCGTCGGTCGTCTGCCCGGGCATGACGCCGCCCATGACGGCCACGTCGCCGCGGCGGAGGGCCTCGCCCGCACCTTCGTACTCGTGGGCGGGTGCCGGCGCGGCGCGGTCGCCGAGCGCCGCGATCAGCAGGCGCGCGTTGATCCGCGTCACGTCGATGCCGATCTGGTCCAGCTGTACCTCGTTGGCGCCGAGGCGGCGCGCCGCCCCGATGTAGTCGCGGGCGACGCCGCCGCCGCCGACCACCGCGCCGACCTCGCAGTCCGCCTCGACGAGACGCTCGACCGCCGCCGCGTGGCCCGCGACGCGGTCGGCGTCGAGGTCCGGGGCGAGGACGCTCCCGCCGATGGAGATGACCACTCGCATTGGCCACGCGTTGCCGCGATGCCGGCTTAAGGGTTGTCAAGCGGGTATCGTGCGGTGTGTCCGCGTGCCCCGTCCCACGTCGAGACACAGTTAAGGGTCCGCGTCCGCTTTCTCGCCTATGAAGACGCTCAACCTCGTCGGCCCCGGTGCCGTGGACCTGGCCGACCGACTCGTCCCCCGACTCGACGGTCGGGTCGCAACCGTCGAACGGCTCCCCGAGACGGCCGCCCGAGACACCGACGCCGGTGCCGCCTACGGCCTCTCCACTGACGGCTCGTGGATCGGCGCGGGCGACGGCGAGACGCTTCCGGACCTGCTCGACTCGCTCGTCCCCGACTTCGACTACGCGCTCACGGTCGGCTTCGACGACGCCCGCCTCCCGACGGTCGCCATCGGCGACGCCGAGGACGACCCACTCGTGACGCTCCCCGACGCCGAGGCGGACCTCGACCCCGTCCTCGATGCCGCCGCCCACGTCGACCCCCGCGTCACCCTCGAATCGCTCGTCGAGCGGGCGAAAGCGTCGCCGCTCGCGGAACGCTCGGGCGCCATCGCGACGTTCACCGGCCGCGTTCGCGTGAAAGACTCCGACGACGACACCCGAACCACGCAGTTGGAGTTCGAGAAGTACGAGGGCGTCGCCGCCGACCGGATGCGGACCATCCGCGAGGAACTCGAAGCCCGCGACGGCGTCTTCGAGGTGCTGATGCACCACCGCACCGGCGTCCTCCGCGAGGGAGAGGACATCGTGTTCGTCGTCGTCCTCGCCGGCCACCGCGAGGAGGCGTTCCGAACCGTCGAGGACGGCATCAACCGCCTCAAAGACGAGGTGCCCATCTTCAAGAAGGAGTCGACCGAAGAGGAGGAATTCTGGATTCACGAGCGGGCCTGACGCCGGAAAACCGGCTTTTCGAATCGACTCTATTTCGAGATATTTATTCTGAAACAAATTCTCAAAAGACATCATAAAATGTCTCACGGCTTCGTGAAAGGTCCTGAAGAATTCACGAAACCCGATAAATCGATAAAACTGACCGAACTGCTCCGAACGTTCCTTCCTTTATAACATCCTCCGGGGTATACGATGGATCGAGGCGACAACAAATGAGCGCAACCGCAGATCCCTCCACCGAGACCGACGACAGCGCGTCCAAAGAGGACCGTCTGAAGGAGTACCTGCTCTCGAAGGCGCAGGACGGTGAACTCTACTTCAAGAGCAAGTTCATCGCGGACGAAGTCGGTCTCTCGCCCAAAGAGATCGGCGCCCTGATGGTCAAGCTCCGCGACTCCGCGACGGAACTGTCCGTCGAGAAGTGGTCGTACACGAGTGCGACCACGTGGCGAATCGAACCCGCGTAGGCCCCGCCTCGGTCCCCGCAGCGCACCTGGGCCTCACGTGGCGTGTCACACGACACTCCCCCCTTACTTCACGGGTTTTATACGACCGAGCGACGTATCCAGCATCGATGGACGCAGTCGATGGGCCGCCGTCTGACGCCCTGGAACCCGTGTTCTACGTCCGCGACACCGACACCGACGGGGACCGGATTCGCTACTACGGCGAACCGCTCGTCCCCCGTAGCTCGCTGGCCGACGAACTTAGCGAGCCGTTCCGTCGCGCCGGCTACCGCGTCGACCTCGAAGCCGGACGCGAACCGTACGAGACGGTCGTCGTCGCGACGCCCGCGGACGGCCGCATCGACGGCGTTCCGTGGACCAACCTCGCCCTGTTCGTCGCGACAGTCCTCTCGACGCTGCTCGTCGGGGCCGTCGCGTGGTACTACATCCCGCCGGGCGACATCGCCGCCAACCCCCTACTCGCCCTGCGGGCGTGGCCGTTCACCGCCGCCGTCCTCGGGGTGCTCACGGCCCACGAACTCGGCCACTACCTCGCCGGCCGCTACCACCGGGTGGACGTCTCCCTCCCCTACCTCATCCCCTTCGTCGTCCCCTTCGGGACGCTCGGGGCGATCATCCGCATGCGCGGCCGGATGCCCGACCGCAAGACCCTGTTCGACATCGGCGTCGCCGGGCCGCTTTCCGGCCTCGTGGCCACCGTCGTGGTGACCGCCATCGGCCTCTCGCTCGATCCGATGACGATCCCGCCGGACGTCCTCGACTCCTCGGCGCAGGTCATCGTCTTCAACAACCCGCCGCTTCTCGACCTGATCGCGACGGCGCTCGGCCAGCCGACCAGCTACGCCGACCCGACGAAGACCGTCCACCCCGTCATCATCGGCGGCTGGGTGGGGATGTTCTTCACCGTCCTCAACCTGCTCCCGGTCGGCCAACTCGACGGCGGGCACATGGTCCGGGCGATGCTCGGCCGACGCCAGGAGACGGTCGCGTCGCTCGTCCCCCTCGCGCTCTTCGGCCTCGCGGCCTACCTCTACTTCGTCCGCAACCTCTCGTTCAACGAGTCGGTCGGTCTCTGGGCCTTCTGGGGCCTGTTCGCCACCGTCATCGCCTACAACGGTCCCGCCCACCCGGCGGACGAGACGCCGCTCGGCTGGAAGCGTCAGCTCGTTGGCCTCCTCACCTTCGCGCTCGGCGCGCTCTGTTTCCTGCTCGTCCCCATCCAACTGCTCGGCTAGTGGCTGTAGCCACGGTCCGGGAGCGGGTCGCCGTCGGCGAGGACGCCACCTTTCGTCACCCGTCCGATCCGAGTGATCGGGGTGTCGAGCCACTCACGGTTCGCCTCGACGACAGCCCGCGGCCCCGTGAAGACGAGTTCGAAGTCCTCACCGAAAAACGTCGAGAGCTCGCGGCGTTCGGCCTCCCCGTCGGCGACGGCGTCGACGGCCCGGTCGACCGGGAGTCGGTCCCACTCGACGTCGAACCCGCAGTCGCTCGCCGCGGCGAGCTGGTGGAGCGAGCGCGCGAGGCCGTCCGAGGAGTCCATCATCGCGCTGGCGACGCCGGCCAGTTGCCGCCCGGCCGCGACCCGTGGCTCGAACCGGAAGAGTTCGTTGCCCCGGTCGACGTTCCCCCGCTCGAACTCGCGGATCGCCGCGCCCGTCCGCCCGAGCGTCCCCGTCACGTAGACGGCGTCGCCGGGCTCCGCGCCGTGGCGGAAGACCGGGTCGTCGGTCCGGCCGACGACCGCCCCGGCGACCGTGAACTCGTCGTGGCTGTCGAGGTCGCCGCCCACGTACGCGGCGTCGACCAGTTCGCAGACGTCGCTCGCGCCGTCGACGAACGCCTCGATCTCCGCGGGATCGAACGCCGGCGCGCCGTAGGCGGCGACGGCGGCCGTCGCCGCCCCGCCCATCGCCGCCACGTCCGACAGCGACGCGCCGACCGTTCGCCACCCCGCCGTGTAGCGGGTCGTGCCCTCGGGGAAGTCCGTCCGCTCGTGGAGCATGTCGGTCGTGATCACCAGTCCGTCGATCACCGCGGCGTCGTCGCCGGCCGCGTCGATCCGCCCGGCGAGCAGTCCCAACGCGCTCCGTTCGTCCATAGCCGGCGTTCGCGGCCGAGGGTAAAAAGACACGCCGATCCGGTGGGTTAATGCGTCGCCTCCCCCACCTCGAACGCATGGCCGGCGGACGAATTCGAGCGACGATACTCGGGTTCGCCGGCGCACTCGCCGTCTTCGCCGTCCTGTTTTCGGTCGCCGGCGTCGACGACTTGCTCTCGACGCTCGCGGGCGCCGACCGACGACTGGTGGCGCTCGTCCTCCTCGCCACGCTCGGTTGGCTGGCGGCGTGGGGGTTCTCCCTCCGGGTCGTCCTCGACGTTCTCGGCGTCTCGCTGTCCGTCCCGCAGGCCTTCCTCGTGTTCACCGGCGCGATGTTCGCGAACAACGTCACGCCGTTCGGGCAGGCGGGCGGCGAGCCGATCACCGCCCTGCTCATCTCGCGCGTGGCCGACACGGAGTACGAGAAGGGATTGGCCGCCATCGCCAGCGTCGACACGCTGAACTTCGTCCCCTCCATCACCATCGCCCTCGTCGGTGTGGGCTACTTCGTCACCGAAGTCGCGCTCGGCACGAACCGCCGCCTCGAACTCGCCTTGGCCGCGGTGGGGGTCCTCGCCGTCGGCGTCCCCGCGCTCGTCTACCTCGGCTGGCAACGCCGATACCAGCTCGAATCGCGGGTCGTCGGCGTCCTCACGCCGATCATCCGGCGGGTCGCGCGTCGGCTCCCCCGCGTGCCCGTCCCGACCGTCGGCGGCATCGAGCGCCGGATCAACGGCTTCTTCCGCGCCATCGAGCGGGTCGCGACCAACCCCCGTGGCCTCGCGCTCGCGCTCGCGCTCTCCGCAGTCGGCTGGTTCTGCCAGATGCTCGGGCTCTGGCTCGCCTTTCAGGCCATCGGCAACCCCATCCCGCTCTCCGTCGCGCTCTTCGTCGTCCCCATCGGCGCCATCGCGGGCGTGACGCCTCTGCCCGGCGGGGCGGGTGGCATCGAGAGCGTCCTCGTCGTCCTCCTCGTCGCCGCGCCGCTCCCCGGCGTCACCGAAGCCGTCGCCCTCGCCGCCGTCGTCGTCTTCCGCGGCGCCGTCTACTGGACGCCGACGGTGCTCGGCGGCCTCGTGACCGGCATCGTCGGGCTCCGGTCGCGGGGGTCGCGCACCTAATACGATGGGTTTAAACGCCGTCCGCGGGAATCCTGCGCCAATGGTAACCCTCTACGACGTGCCGGCGGACGCGCTCATCGATGCGCTCGCCGACCGACTCGAGGACCGCATCGAGGCCCCCGACTGGATCAACTACGCCAAGACCGGCGTCAGCAAGGAGCTCCCGCCCCAGCAGGACGACTTCTGGGCGACCCGTGCGGCCAGCCTCCTGCGGAAAGTCGCCGTCGACGGCCCCGTCGGCGTCGACCGCCTCTCGACGGCCTACGGCGATCACAACCAGGGCTCGACGCGCTACCGCGTCGCCGCCGCGCACGCCGACGCCGGCAGCAAGAAGATCATCCGGACCGCGCTCCAGCAACTCGAAGACGAGGGCCTCGTCTCCACCGCACAGGGCGAGGGCCGCGTCGCCACGCCCGCCGGTCAGAGCCTCCTCGACGAGGTGGCCGCCGAGGTGCTCGAGGACCTCGACCGCCCCGAACTCGAGAAGTACGCGTAGCTCCGCCCGTCGCACCCCGGTCGTGACCGACCGGTGGCACCTCCGAAATCGTTTTCACCGTTTCGACGAAATTCATACCCATGAGTGGGAACCCCGACGACGAACGAATCGAGGAGCTTCGACAACAGAAGATGCAGGAACTGAAAGAACAGGCCCAGGAAGGTGGCGGCGAGCGTGCGGAGGCCCAGCAGGCCGCCCAACAGCAGGCCGAGGCCCAGAAGCAGGCGCTCCTGAAACAGAACCTCACCGACGGCGCCCGCCAGCGACTCAACGCCGTCCAGATGTCGAAACCCGAGGTGGCCGAGCAGGTCGAACAGCAGATCGTCGCGCTCGCCCGCAGCGGCCGTATTCAGGACCGCATCGACGAGGACCAGATGCGCAAGCTGCTAAAGGAGCTCACCCCCGACAACAGCTTCGACATCCGTCGGCGATAACGACCACCCCGGGACGGTCCCGTTCTCGCCGTGCCGTCGATACGCCGAAGTGACTGCGCGCGAAAGCCGCGCTATGGACCTCATCGAGGCGCTGTCGGCCGACACCGACCTCGTCTGTGTCGTCGGCGCCGGCGGCAAGAAGACGACGCTGTACACGCTCGCGAACCAGTTGGACCGCGCCGTCGTCACCGCGACGGTTCGCATCCCCATCTTCGACGAGCAGGTCGCCGCGGTGCGTGTCACCCGCGACCCCGTGGGGGCGCTCCGCGACGCGGCCGCCGACGCGTGGCCGCTCGGTCTCGTCCCCGAACGGGAGCGCGACGACCGCTATCTCGGCTACGACCGCGAGACGGTCACGGCCATCCGCGCGACGCCCGGTCACGGGCCGGTGCTGGTGAAAGCCGACGGCGCCCGCACTCGCCTCCTGAAGGCCCCCGACGAGCGCGAACCGCAGATCCCCGCGACGGCCGACACCGTCATCCCCGTCGCCAGCGCCCAGGTCGTCGGCAAACCGCTCTCGGACGCCCACGTCCACCGCCCGGAGCGCGTCGCCGACCTGACCGGCCTCGACCTCGGCGACCCAATCGGCCCCGAGGACGTGGGCACCGTCCTCGCACATCGGCTGGGCGGGCGCAAGCGCGTCCCGCCGAGCGCGACGGTCGTCCCGCTGATCAACATGGTCGACGACGACGAGTTGGCCGAGACGGGCCGGGAGATCGCCGCGGCCGTCCACGACCGCGCCGACGTGCCGCGCGTGGTGCTCGCGCGGATGCTCGACGCCGAGGTGGTGGACGTGATCGAGTAGCCGGCGTCCGTCGCCCTCACGAACGCTCCTCCACCCGTCGCGTTCGGAACCGTTCGCGGCCCGATCGCACGTGGGTGTGCGATCGGTCCGGCAGTGGCTTACGAACGCTCCTCTACCCGTCGCGTTCGGAACCGTTCGCGGCCCGATCGCACGTGGGTGTGCGAGCGGCCCGGCAGTGGCTTACGAACGCTCCTCTACCCGTCGCGTTCGGAACCGTTCGCGGCCCGATCGCACGTGGGTGTGCGATCGGTCCGGCAGTGGCTTACGAACGCTCCTCCACCCGTCGCGTTCGGAGCCGGTTTCGGACCACTCGCCCGTTGGCGGGCGAGCGGTCCTTCGATGGGCTACGAACGCTCCTCCAACCGCCGCGCCGCGTCCTCGAAGTCCGCCCGTGTGTTGCAGTTCTCGAAGGTGTGGGGGACGCCGTGGTCGCGCACTTCGTCGGCGTCGACGACGACGAAATCGAGCTCGAACAGCGGCGCGACGATACGTTCTTCACCCTCCGCCAGCGCCGCCTCGCAGGCGTCGGCCATCGCCGCGGCGCGGTAGACGGCGTGGGTAGTCTCGAACCACTGCTCCGGCCGGGGGACCGCGGCGTCGTGACCCGCCGCGCGCTCGAACAGGTAGTCGACGAAGCCCGGATCGACGAACGGCATGTCGCAGGCGACGACGAAGGCGTACTCGCTCTCGACGGCGCGGAGCCCCGTCGCCATCCCCGCCATCGGCCCCTCGTCGGGGTAGTCGTCCTCCGCGAAGGAGACGGGAACGGCGGCGCCGTCGAGGGCCTCGGCTATCGCCGCGCGCTGGGCGGCGCGGCAGTTGATCACGACGGCGTCGACGGCCGGCGCCACGCGGTCGACCACCCGCCGGATCATCGGTGCCCCCGCGAGGTCGGCCACTGCCTTGTCCTCGTCGCCGAACCGCGTCGACCGGCCGCCGGCGAGCACGACGGCAGTACGCTCGGACATGACCCCAGCTACAGCATCCACCTTTTTACTTCGTCGGGTGACGCCCACCTTTTTACTTCGTCGGGTCGCGCTTCGCGCGACCGCTCCTCGCAAAAAGCTGGACCAAAAACCGCCGCGACTCGCTCGCCGCTCGTCGCGGTCGCTCGTGCTGGACCGTTCCGCACCGCCCCAAAGTCACTCGATCCCGTTACACAGATCGTCGGTAACGCGGGCGGCGGTCAGCGCCTCGACACGCCGCTCCCCGAAGACGTCGCGCGCGCTCTCGACGGCCGCGGGGTCGGGGTCGAACGCGAGTCTGGGGTAGGTCACGTCCGCGAGGACGAGCGGCGTCGCCGGGGCCGTCGGGACGCCCGCCGGCCCGTCCAGCGGCTCCGGGGCGAGGACGCGCTCCACCCGTTCGAGGCTGCTCTCACCGCTTCCCACGGCCCGCACCAGTCCGACGATGCGGCGGACCATGTGCCGGGCGAAGCCGTCCGCCGCGACGGTCAGGACGAGGAAGTCGCCGTCGCGGGCGCAGTCGGTTTCGAGGGTCCGGACCGTCCCCTCGTCGTCGGTCGTGAGGTTGTGGAAATCACCCTCGCCGGCCAGTCGGTCGAGCGCCGCACGCACCCGGGCGTCGTCGAGGGTCGGCCCGTACAGATGATAGCGGTAGGTCCGCCGCGTCGCGTCGTGGGTCGCGTGGAAGTCGTCGGGGGCGTCGGCGGACGCCCACGCTCGGACCGTCCCCGGCAGCTCGGCGTTGAACGCCGCGGGCGTGAGCCAGTCCGGCGCCTCGAAGGCGACGGTCTGGGCCAGCGCCGAGACGGCCGCGTCGGTGCGGCCGGCGGCGGCGTAGCCGGGTGGTACGTCGTCGCCGTCCAACACCCCGAGGGCACGCAGGGCGTCGAGCAGCGCGTCCTCGACGGTCGGCACGTCGGGCTGGCGCTGGAAGCCCGAGTAGGGGCGGCCGTCGTAGGCGACGCGGAAGGCGAGGGTCGGCATCGACGGGACTCGGATCGCACGGTAGTTAAGCGACACGTCGGCCGGGACGGCTATCGCCGCACCGTCACCAGTCCAGCGAGCCGCCGCTCTGGTACTCCGTCACCTGCGTCTCGAAGAAGTTTTTCTCCTTGTTCAGGTCGACCTGTTCGGACATCCACGGGAAGGGATTCTCCGTTTCGTACTGGGTGGGGAGGTCCAACTGTCCGAGCCGCCGGTCCGCGACGTGTTCGACGTACTCCGCGAACTGGTCGGCGCTCATTCCCAGCACGTCGTCCGGGCACGCCTCGTGGGCGTAGAGCTGTTCGAGTTCGACGGCGTCGGTCACCAGATCGATCACCTCCGCCTCGAACGCCTCGGTCCAGACGCCGGGGTTCTCGGCGCGGATCTGATCGATCAGGTCGACGCCGAACCCGACGTGGAGCGACTCGTCGCGCATGATGTACTCGAACTGTTGGCCGATGCCGACCATCTTGTTCCGCCGTTTCAGCCCGAGCATCATGGCGAAGCCGGCGTAGAAGAAGATACCCTCCATGATGACGTAGAACCCCACGAGATCCCGGAGGAACTCGCGCATGTCCGCGTCCGTCTCGATGGTGAACCCGTCCCGGTCGACGGTGCGGGTCAGATCGACGACGAACGCGTCCTTCTCCGCGATGGACGGAATCCGATCGTACATCCCGTACAGGTACTCGGGGTCGAACCCCAGGGAGTCACAGCAGTAGATGAAGGTGTCCGTGTGGATCGCCTCCTCGTACGCCTGTCGGAGGAGATACTGGCGGCACTCGGGTGCAGTCACGTACTCGTAGAGCGCGAGGACGACGTTGTTGGCGGTCAGCGACTCGGCGGTGGAGAAGAAGCCGAGGTTCCACTCGACGAGTTGGCGTTCCCCGTCGGTGAGCGCGTCGCCGTTCCACTGTTGCACGTCGTCCTGCATCGGAATCTCGGCCGGCACCCAGTTGTTCGCGACGCCGGCCTCGTAGTACTCGCGTGCCCAGTCGTAGTCGATGGGCAAGATTTTGTTCGGGTCGTGTTGATCGTCGGCGTTGACTAGTGGCATGGATGTGTGTGTGTTCGTCGGTGATCCGTTACTGACAGGCGTCGCAGGTGGGGTCCTCGACGCGGCACAGGTCGTCTCGATCGCCTCCGTCGGTCGCCGCCTCTCGATGCTGGGTCTTGCCGTACTCCGCCATGTCGAGGGTCGATTTCTCGACCTGTGATGCGCCGAGCGTCCGCAGGTAGTAGGTCGTCTTCAGGCCGAGTTTCCACGCGGTCCGGTAGACGTCGTCGAGGAGCGATCCGTCCGTACTCGGGAAGAACACGTTGTGCGAGACCGACTGGTCGATCCACGTTCCCCGTGCCGCAGTCAGGCGAAGCTGGTGTCGGGGGTCGATTTCGAACGCGCTCCGGTGTCGCTCCCGAATCTCCTCGGGGATGGCGTCGATGGCCTGAATCGAGCCGTCGTGGTACTTGATGCGGTCGACCATCTCGTCGTCCCAGAGGTCGCGCTCCCGAAGGTCGTCGACGAGGTGGTCGTTGATGACAGTGAAGTCGCCGCTCATGTTCGACTTGACGTAGAGGTTCGAGTACAGCGGCTCGATGGAGGGTGTCGTCCCGTTGATGGTCGAGATGGTCGCCGTCGGCGCGATGGCCATCGTGTTCGAGTTCCGCATCCCGTGTTCGTCGACGTGTTCGCGGACGACGAACCAGTCGAGCGTCTCCTCGCGGTCGGTCGGAATCTCGACGCCGCGCTCCGCCTCCAGCAGGTCGACGGTGTCCTGTGGGAGGAGGCCGCGGTCCCACTTCGATCCCTCGTAGGATGGGTAGGCGCCGCGTTCCTTCGCGAGTTTCGAGGAGTGCAGGATGGCGTGATACGAGACGAACTCCTGCCAGCGGTTCGCGAGTTCGACGGCCCGCTCGCTCGCCATCGGTACGTCCACCTCGATGAGCGCTTCGTGGAAGCCCATCGTCCCGAGACCGACCGGTCGGTGGCACAGGTTGGAGGCTTCCGCCTCGTCGGTGGGGTAGAAACACAGGTCGACGACGTTGTCGAGCATCCGCATCGCCGTCTCGACCGTGTCGGCGAGATACTCGCGGTCGAGTTCCCCGTCGACGACGTGGGTCGCGAGGTTCACGCTCCCGAGGTTACAGACCGCGTGCTCGTCCTGACTGGTGTTGAGCGTGATCTCGGTACAGAGGTTCGAGGAGTGAACGACGCCCTCGTGATCCTGTGGCGAGCGGACGTTACACGGGTCCTTGAACGTGATCCAGGGATGGCCGGTCTCGAACAGACGGGTGAGCGTCTTGCGCCAGAGGTCCGCGGCGTCCACCCGCTCGTACTGGCGGAGTTCGCCCGCGTCTGCCCGCCGTTCGTACTCGCGGTACGTCTCCTCGAACTCCTGGCCGTAGGTTTCGTGCAGTTCCGGCACCTCGTCGGGCGAGAAGAGCGTCCACTCGCCGCCCTCGCGGACGCGTTTCACGAACAGGTCCGGTATCCACGCCGCGGTGTTCATATCGGGCGTGCGCCGCCGCTCGTCGCCGGTGTTGCGCTTCAGGTCGAGGAACTCGGGGAAGTCGAGATGCCAAGGTTCGAGATAGCCACAGGCGGCCCCGCGTCGCTTCCCCGACCGGTTGATCGCGGCGGTCACGTCGTTGGAGATGCGGAGGAAGGGGACGGTGCCGGTCGACTCGACGCCCGTCGAGGAGATGAGCGACCCCGCGGCGCGGACGTTCGTCCAGTCGTTGCCCAGTCCGCCGCTCCACTTCGAGAGCTGTGCGTGGGACTTGTAGGCCTCGAAGATCCCTTCGAGGTCGTCGGGGATCGTCGTCAGATAACAGGAGGAGAGCTGTGGATGCGTGGTGCCGCTGTGAAACAGCGTCGGCGACGACGGCGTGAACTCGAGTTTCGACAGGACCTCGTAGAACTCCGTGGCGCGGGCCTGCGGATCGTCCTCGTCGAGCGCGAGACCCATCGCGACGCGCATCCAGAAGGCCTGTGGAAGTTCGAGGCGTTCGTCGTCGGCTGTCTTGAGGAAATAGCGCTGATAGAGCGTATCGAGCGCCATGTACTCGAAGCGTTCGTCCCGGTCGGGGACGAGCGACTTCGCGAGCGCATCGAGGTCGAACCGCTCGACCAGTCGCTCGTCGAGAATGTCGCGTTCGACGCCGCGTCGGACGTTCTCGACGAACGTCTCACGGTAGGCGCAGTCGAGGTCGAAGCCGTCGAGGTCCTCGCCGATGACCTCGCGGTAGTACCGCTGGCGGAACACGCCCGCGGCGATCCGTTTGTACGCGGGGTCACGCTCGATGCGGGCGGTCAGGACCTGGATAACGGCGTCGTACAGTTCCTCCTCGGTGGCGCCGCTGTAGAGGGATCGCTCGGCCTCGTCGACCAGTTCATCGACGGTGGCGTCGTCCAGTCTCGCCCCGTCGTCGGGGCGCGCTCGATGCAGTACGGATCGGATGGTATCACGGATCGTCGTCGATTCGGGATGACTCATGGTTCGATTGGGTCGCGGTGGACTCGCCGTCTGATGGTCCCCCGTTCCGGTCGAGGACGGCGTCGAGTTCGCGCAGGAACTCCTCGGGGTCGGAGAAGGCTTCGTAGACGGAGACGAACCGGATGTAGGCGACCTTGTCGACCGCGCGCAGTTCCTCGGAGACGAGGTCGCCCACGAGCGTCGTCGAGACGATTCGGGTCTCGCGCTCCCGGAGGGCGTCCTCGACGCGGTCGACGAGTGCCGTGACGGTGCCGTCGTCGACCGGCCGCTTCTCGACCGCCCGCTCGATCCCCGCGCGCAGTTTGTCTCGGTCGTAGGGTTCGATGCTCCCGTCCCGCTTTTTCACCTGCAGCGTCTCCCACTCGGGCCGTTCGTACGTGGTGAACCGAAACGAACAGCGCTGGCACTCCCGCCGTCGCCGAACCGTCATCGAATCGGTCGCACCGGTATCGACGACGTTGGTCCGGCCGTGGCCGCAGTCGGGGCAGTCCATAGTTGTCACTGTTCGAACCTCCAGACGCTTAACCCCACATGTAGGGGGTGACGATGTCCGACCGCAATATCTGGTGACCGATGGACGCTACTTAAATCTTACCAACGAATTTTAGATAGAACAAGTATAGTTGTTTTGAGGCCGAGACCGATGGCCGGTGAAGGTGTGCACCGCGAGGAGGTCGATCAGGTCGCTACGCCGTCACGGAAGTCACGCGAAGTCGTCGTACGTCGGCCGCTCCAGGTCGCCGGGGAACTCGTCGACCGGTGCGGTGGTCTGGTCGCCACTCGTCATCTCCTTGACCGTCACCTCGCCGTTTGCCAGGTCGCGCTCGCCGACGATGACGACCGTCTCGGCGTTGACGCCGTCGGCGTAGGACATCTGGGCGCCGAAACTCCGCCCCGCGAGGTCCGTCTCGACGACGTGGCCCCGCTCACGCAGGTCACGCGCCACCCGTGCCGCCGTGGATCGGGTGTCGCCCACCGAGAGGACGTAGTAGTCCGTCGACAGCGCCTCCTCGGGCCAGACACCCGCCCGCTGGAGGAGGAGCGAGAGCGTGGCGTGGCCGGGCGCGACGCCCACCGCCGGCGTCGGCTGGCCGCCGTAGCTCTCGATCAGGTCGTCGTAGCGCCCGCCGCCGAAGACGGCGCGGGACACCTCGCCCTGCGTGTCGAAACACTCGAAGACGGTGCCGGTGTAGTAGTCCAGCCCCCGCGCCGTCTCCAGCGAGACGGTGCAGTGGTCGCGGACGCCGAAGTCGTCGGCGGCGTCGAGGACGTTCTGGAGGTTCCTCACCGCGTCGGCCACCTCGTCGATGCCCGCGAAGTCGGTCAGTTCGCTCAGATCGTCGGTCGCCAGCAGGTCGTCGAACTGCTGGGCCTGATCGTAGGAGAGGCCGGCTTCGTGGAGCAAATCGTAATACTCCGCGGGTTCGATCTTCGCGGACTTGTCGACGGCGCGGATCGCTTCTCTCACACTCACGTCGGCGTCGAACGCCCGCAGGAGCCCCCCGAGGATGTCCCGATGGGAGACGCGGAACTCGAAGTCGGTACGTTCGAGGCCGAGCGTCGTCAGCGCGTCCGCCGCGTACGCGAGGATTTCGGCGTCCGCCTCGGGTTCGGCGGAGCCGAAGACGTCGACGTTGGTCTGGTAGAACTCGCGAAAGCGCCCCTGCTGGACCTGTTCGTACCGCCAGAACGGCCGCGTCGACATCCACTTGATCGGCTTCTGGAGCTCCTGACCCTTCGCCACCACCATCCGCGCCACCGTCGGCGTCAGTTCCGGGGTGAGCGCGACGTGTCGGCCGCCCTTGTCCTCGAAGGCGTACAGTTCCTCGACGATTTCGTCGCCGCTCTTGTCCGTATAGAGGTCGACGGCCTCCAGCGCCGGGGTGCCGATTTCGCGGAACCCGTACCGTCGAGCCGTCTCCTCCAGCGCGTCGGCGACGGCCCGCCGAGCCGCCATCTCCTCGGGGTAGAAGTCGCGGAACCCCTTGAGTCGGTCGTACATGACGCGTCGTCGGCGCCCGCCGCGCTTGAAACCTGTCCTTTCGGAAGCGGAAGCCCTTGCTCCCACGCGGAGGTTGAGACGCCCCGCCGTCGACCGACCGATCATGTCGCTCGTCTCCGCGTTCACCTCCGCTATTCTCCCCATCGTCTCGGTGATGGGGCTGGGCTACCTCCTCGCCTCGGTCCTCGACGTCGAGGTCGATCCGCTCAACTCCGTCGCCCTCTATCTCTTCCTCCCCGCCCTCATCTTCTACAGCATCGTCACGACGACGCTCTCCGGCGCGACGGTCGCCCGCATCTTCGCCGGCGTCGGCCTCTTCGTCGTCGGCACGATGGGCGTCACCGAACTCGTCGATCGGCTGCTCGGCGTACCCGAACCCTACCGGAGCGCGGACGTCCTCGCCGGATCACTCCCCAACGCCGGCTTCTACGGCATCCCGCTCGCCGAGTTCGCCTTCGGCGCCGTCGGCCGCACGACGGCGGTTATCTACATCACTGCGCAGGCGTTTCTGATGTACACCCTCGGCGTCTACGTCGCCTCCCGCGGCGGCGGCGAGGCGGGCATCGGCGCGATCAAGGAAATCTTTCGCCTCCCGCTGGTCTACGCCATCGCCGCCGCGGGCGTCGTCCGCGCCCTCGGCGTCGCGCCCCCCACCGACGGCACGTTCATGACGACGACCAGCCTCGTCGGCGACGCCTCCATCCCCCTGATGCTCGTCATCGTCGGCATCCAGCTTTCCGGCCTCGAATACGGAAGCGTCAGCCGGGTGATCCGCCCGTCGCTCGTCAAACTCGTCCTCGCGCCGGTCGTCGGTCTCGGCGTCGCCGTCGCCCTCGGCGCGTTCGGCGACCCCGCCGTCGCCCGGGTGTTCGTCCTGCTCTGTGCGACGCCCGTCGCGCTCATCCCCCTCGCGCTCACCCTCTCGTACAGCGACGTGCAAGCGCGCGACGGACTGTCGGCGTCGGAGTATCTCACCATGACCATCTTCGTCACGACCGTCGCGAGCGTCCCCGTGTTGACCGTCCTGATCACGATCCTGCGGAGCGGCGCCGTCTTCTGACCCCTGAACGCTTTTGCCCGTTCGCTCGGTCGTCCCTCCCATGTCGACAGCCACCGTTCGCGGGGCGATCAGGGGTATGGGGCATCGAGCCAATCCGGCCTTCGCCGTCGGCGCCGTCGCCGTTCCGGCCGTCGCGCTCGCCTACGCGCTCACCGTCGCGCCCGTCGTCCACCACATCTACGTCCACGTGATGGCCGGCGTCCTGTGGACGGGTATCGACCTCTTCATGGCCCTCGTCCTCGGTCCCGTCCTCGGCGGCCTGTCCGTCGAGGCCCGCGCGAGCGTCTTCGAGCGCTTCACGCCGAAGATGACCTTCCTCATGCCGTCGCTCGCCCTCGTCACCATCGTCGGCGGCGTCACGCTCGCCGATCGCCTCGGCGTTTTCCCCCACGCAGGGCCGTGGATCGCCCTCCTGACGCTCGCGACGACCGTCCCCGCGCTCCTCCTGATCGGCTGGCAGTTCGACGCCTTCGACGATCCGCGGTGGCTCGCCGCCTTCGCCGTGGCCCTCCTCGGCGGCGGCGCCTACCTCGCCGTCACCGCCGACGCCTTCGGCATGACCTCGCCCACGGTCATCCTCGCGCTCGCTATCGTCACCGTCCTCTCCGTCCTCGGCTTCGGCGTCCTGCTCCCCGGCGAGGTACGCATCTACCGTCAGCTGGCGTCGGGGAATCCCGACCCGGACGTGATCAGCCGAATCGGGATGCGCAACGCCCGCCTGAGTGGCCTGCAGGGCCTCTTTCAACTGGCCATCGTCGTGGTGATGGTCTACCTGCGGTGGCCGGCGGCGTGAGGCGGCCTCAGGTGAGCGCCGACCGTCCCGCGCCTAGGACGAACAGTACGCCGACACCGATCAAAATGAGTGGCTTGTTGGACCGCTTTCGTTCGAGATACCCCTGCTCCGGGGAGCCGGTCGGGACGTACACCGTCACCGCGGTGCCCGGTTCGTACCCCGCCAGTTCGGCTCTGGCGGCGCGTTCGGTGTCGAAGTCCCGCGCGAGCGGTCCCGGATAGACCTTCGACGAGGTGTAGTTCTCCCCCCGATAGGTGTAGTCGAACGTCGCCCGTGGGGTGTAGGAGACGCCGTCGTTCGAGTGTGTCTCGATGGTCGTGGACGTGATCGTGCCCTCGACCGTCGCCGCCGAGTCCAGTGCCGTCGACTGCGTGGTGTAGCTGTACGCGCCGAAGCCGACCGACGCGAGACCGAGCACCAGCGTGAGGGCGATGCCGAGTCGCCCGGAGGGCCCGCTGATCTGCATACGCGACCCGACCCGCGGCGTCCCCGTTAAACCCCGGGCACTGCTTCGCGCCCGGAAGCCGCCCCCCGCGACGAACGGGAAACCGTTTTGCCGGCGCGCATCCCCGCTCTCCCCATGTACGTCGACCTCGGCAACGCGCTCGACGCCGAACCACGCCTGACCCGTGAGGCGCTCGACCGACTCGACGAGCGCGTCGCCGACGCCCACGACCGCATCGCCCGCGGCCGCGAGCACGCCGACCACGGCTACGCGGCCCTGAACCTCCCCGACACCGTCGATCCGGACGCGATTCGGGCTTCCGTCGCCGACTTCGACGACCCCGCGGCCGTCCTGACCGTCGGCATCGGCGGGAGCGCCCTCGGCGCCGCGACGCTCGCCGAGGCGCTGGGCGCCGACTTGGCTCACTACATCCTCGACAACGTCGACCCCGCGCACGTCCGCTCGCTCCTCGATTCCCTCCCGCTCGCCGACACCGTGGTCCACGTCGTCTCCCGGTCTGGCACCACCGCGGAGACGCTGGCGAACTTCCTCGTCGTCCGCGAGGCCATGGATCGGGCCGGCGTCGACTGGACCGACCGCACGCTGGTCACGACGGGCGAAGACGGCAACCTCCGGCGCCTCGCCGACCGCCACGACCTGCCCGCCCTCGACGTGCCCGCGGGCGTCCCCGGCCGGTTCTCGGCGCTGTCGACCGTCGCCCTCCCCGTCGCCGCGCTCGGGGGGGCCGACCTCGACGAACTGTTGGCCGGCGCCCGCGCCGAGGCCGACCGGCTATCTGGGTCGCTGTTCGACGCCCCTGCCTACGCCTACGGCGCCGCCTGCTACGCGCTCGAACGTCGCGGTGCCGGCGTCAACGCCGTGATGCCCTACGCCGAATCCCTGGAGTTCTTCGCGGAGTGGTTCGCACAGCTGTGGGCCGAGAGTCTGGGCAAGGACGCCGTCGGGCAGACCCCCGCCCGTGCCCTCGGCGCGACGGATCAACACTCCCAGCTCCAGCTGTACCGCGCCGGCCCCCGGGACAAGCTCGTCACGCTCGTCCGGCCGCGCGAGCGCCCCGACGTGCCCATTCCGGAGACGGACCTCGACGGGCTCTCGTATCTGGGCGGCGGGAGCCTCGCCGCCCTGCTGGACGCGGAGTTCGAGGCGACGGAGGCCAGTCTCGCCGCCGCGCGCTGCCCGAATATCCGGATCGAGGTGGATCGGATCGACGAGCGCGGCGTCGGCGAACTGCTCTACGGGATGGAGGCGGCCTGCGTGTGCTACGGCGAACTCGCCGGCGTCGAGACGTTCACCCAGCCGGCGGTGGAGTGGGGGAAACGCGCCGCCCGCGGCCTCCTCGGCGGCGGCGACTTCCCGGAGGCCGAGGCGGTCGGCGAGAAGCGACGGCTGCTCGTGGAGTAGCCGGTCACCGATCCGACTGATTCTTACTTCCGGGGCGACTCTTCCCTCCATGGTCAGCGACATCCTCGCCCCCGCGGCGATGCTCCACCTGCTCGGCGGGCTGGTGCTCGCGACGCTCGTCCATCAGGACGCGTCGCTCCGGGGCCACCACCGGCCGCTCGCCCTCGCCGCCGGCACGCTCGTTCTCGGCGTCCTCGGCGCCGTCGGCTACTACGCCGTCCGGGAGCGGATCGGCGAGCTGCCGGCCGACGCGACCCGGGTCCGGGCGCCCATCGGGGCGCGTACCCGCGACCTGTTCAAGGGCGTCCTCCTGATCGTCGGCGCCTTCCTCTGTGCGACGGCCGTCGTCGGCCTCGGCGCGAACGCCCTCGTCGCCGCGGGCGTCGTCGTTCGCGACACCCTCGAATTTCGGGTCGTCGCCGCCGTCCTCCAGTTTCTCGGCTTCGGCGTCGGCGTCGGCGGCTACCTCCTCGTCACCCGCGACTGGGACCTCGTCGAGGTTCGCGTCCCGACGCTCCGGACCGTCGGCCTGATCGCCGTCGGCGTCGTCGCCCTCGTCCTCGCCCAGATCGCCATCGCCCGCCTGCTGACCGTCCTCGGCATCTCGGTCGCCCAGAACCAGGTCGTCGTCACCGGCCAGCAGGACCCCCGCTACTTCCTCTATATGATCCCCGTCGCCATCCTGCTGGTCGGTCCCTTCGAGGAACTCGTCTTCCGCGGTGGCGTCCAGGGCATCCTCCGGCGGACGTGGGGCCCCTCGGTCGCCATCGTCGTCGCGAGCGTCCTCTTCGGTCTCGTTCACTGGATCGCGCTCACCGGCGGTGGCGGCTCGCGAATCCCCTACGTCACCGTGGCCGCGACGCTCGGTCTCGTCCTCGGCTACCTCTACGAGCGGAGCCGGAACCTCGTCGTTCCGGCCGTCGTTCACGGTCTCTACAACACCGTGCTGTTCGGCGCGCAGTATCTGTCGGCGACGGGGATGGGCTGACCCCTCGCCGAAGCGCATCCGGACGACGGGGATGGGCCGACCCCTCGCCGAAGCGCATCCGGACGACGGGGATGGGTCGACGCGGGACGGAACCCTACCGTCCCTGAATCCCTAGCTCGTCGAACTGCGACTGCACCAACTCCTCCACCGCCTCCCAGTCGACCGGGGGTTCGTGCTCGTCGAGCGCCGCCTCGAAGCGGTCGAGCGAGTCGGCGACTGCGGCGCGTTTCGACTCGAACTCCTCGATGTCCGCCGCGGCGGCGTCGAGGCGCTCCGAACACGTCTCGTGGCGCGTCTCTAAGGCGTCGAGGCGGTCCCGGAGCGCCGACAGGTCGTCGTCGTAGTGCCCGTCCTGTCGCTCCAGCCAGGTTTCGAGTTCCGCCATGTCGGCGCGGAGTTCGTCGAAGACGAGCGCCATCATCCGCTGGAGGTGGTAGGCGGAGAGCCACGCGTCGAACGGCTCGAACCCGTCGGAATCGTCCGATTCGAGTCGGTCGAGGAGTCCCTCCGTGTTGTCGAGATACCGCTCGAACCCGCCGATTTCGTCGCCGAAGTCGTCGATGCGCGTCGCGGGGTCGTCGAGCCACGTCTCGAACGCGTCGAGCCCCTCCTCGACGTGGTGGTGGCTGTGGGCGACTTCGTGGACGACCCGCCCGGCTCGGCGCAGTTGCGCGGCCGCCTCGAACGCCGCGGCGGGCGAGTCCGGCCGCTCCGGCGTGGCGTCCAGTCGGTCGGCGGTCGTCGAGAGCGCCGACCGCATCGCGTCGATCTGCGACTCGTACTCCTCGATCCGCGCGCGGACCTGATTGGTCTCGCGCTCGGCCGGCCGGATCGAGTCCAGAAGTGCCTCGAACCGCGACTCGGCGTCGTCCACGTCCGCGGCCGTCGACCGGTAGTGGTCCCGACACGCGCGGTGCCAGTCCGCGAAGGCGTCGGCCGTGATTCGGCCGTCGTCGGCACGGTCCTCGATGGCCGTCAGCACCCTGTCCACGTCGGTCTCCGTTCGTTCCTCGGCCCGCCTGCGGACGGTCGAGAGGTCGAACGCCCGTCGGTCGTCGCTCATCACCGGGCGTTCGACGGGCTGACGTTTAGTGGGTTCGACCCCGCTCGACGGCGCCCGCATCGAAGACACCATTAGCCCTCCCGCCGACGGGTCGGACATGAGCCCGAACGAGGGCGGCGACGCCGGCAGTCACCCCAACGCCGCACAGGAGGTCATCGCCGTCGACGCCGACGACCAGGAGCAGGGCACCGTCAACCGCCTCGACGCCCACACGGGCGACGGGGTTCGCCACCGCGCGTTCACCGCGCTCGTCTTCGACGGCGAGGGGCGGATCCTGCTCGGCCAGCGGGCGCCGAACAAACGACTCTGGGACACCCACTGGGACGGGACCGTCGCCTCCCACCCCCGACCGGGACAGACCCAGAAGGAGGCCTGTCGCCAGCGCCTGGTCGACGAACTCGGCGTCACGTCCGACCAGTACAGCGACCTCCGCGTCACGGACAAGTTCGAGTACAAACGCTACTACGAGAACGCGGGACTGGAGTGGGAGGTGTGTGCCGTCCTGAAGGTGACACTCGACGACGCGACGCTCGACCCCAACCCGGAGGAGATCGCCGGCCGGCTCTGGGTCCACTACGACCACCTCCACGAGAACCCGCAGTCGTACCGGCAGCTCCGCCTCTGCCCGTGGTTCGAAATCGCGATGCGCCGCGACTTCGACTGATCGTGGCCGCCGCCGACTCCGACGACGCCCTCGTCCTCGCCCCCGGCGTCCGGGACGCTCTCCTCGACCACGCCCGCGAGGGGGCCGACCGCGACCCGCCGGCCGAAATCTGTGGCGTCCTCGCCGGCGAGCGCGGCCCCCCGGACCGCGTGACGGCGACCCGGCGCGTCCCGAACGTCGCCGCCCACCCGCGCACCGAGTACGAACTCGACCCCGCGGCGACGATGGCGGCCATCGACCGGGTCGAGGACCGCGGCGACGACGCCATCGGCTTCTATCACTCCCACCCCGAGAGCGAGGCCGTTCCCAGTGCCACGGACCGGGCGCGGGCGACGTGGTCCGGCTACGTCTACTGCATCGTCTCGCCGCCCGATTCGATCCGTGCCTACCGCTACGTCGACGACGGATTCGTCGAACTCCCCGTCGAGAGTTCCGAGTAAGCCGCCCACGACGCGTCCACCGACGGCGCCGTGATCTCTTCGCCGTCGACGTGGACGCCCTCGCCGTCGGTCACGCGCCCGACGCGCGCCGCGGGCGTACCTCGGTCGGAGAGCGCCGCGAGCACCGTCTCGGTTCCCTCGGGATCGACCGTCAGGACGAGCGACCCCGACGCCGTGGCGGTCCAGGGGTCGATATCGAGGGCGGCACAGGTTTCCGCGACGCCCGGCCGGATCGGCACCCGGTCGCGCTCGATTTCGAACCGGACGCCCGCGCCGGTCGCCATCTCGACGAACGCGCCGTGGAGGCCGCCCTCGGTGGCGTCGTGCATCGCCGTCACCGGTCCCGCCGCGGCCACAGTCATCGCGTCGCGGACGCAACTCGCCTCGTCGAGGCGGGCCTGCGCCGTCCGCAGGGTGTCCGGATCGAGGTCGATCCGATCGGGAAAGAGCGTCGTCAACAACCCGGTCGTCTCGACGGCCGGGCCGTTCGTCACCACCAGGTCGTCGCCGGGGCGGGCGCCGTCGGGGCGGATCACGTCCTCCCGATTCCCGACGGCGAGCGCCGTCGCCCCGCCCACCCACGGGAACGAACAGCCCTCGTACCGGGCGGTGTGGCCGGTGACGACGCTCACGCCGAGGTCGGCCGCCTCGGCGTGCATCCCCTCCCACACCGCCGCGAACTCGTCGTCGGCCATCCCGGGCGGGAGCGAGAAGGAGACGGCGAGGTGGGAGGGGGAGAGACCGCTGACGGCCACGTCCGCGAGCACCACGTCGAGGGCGAACCGGCCGGCGCGTTCGAAGCCGAGTGGGGGCAGGATCGAGACGGGATCGGTCGCGATGGCGACGGCGCGGCCGCCGATATCGAGGCAGCCGAAGTCGACGCCCGGCGTCGGGCCGAGGCGCACGTCGTCGCGGTCGGCGCCCAGCCGCGGGCGGACGTGCGTCTCGAAGAACTCGCGGTCGATCTTGCCGAGATCGGGCATACCGTCGCTCGCTCCCGACAGAGTAAAGGCGTAGCGTTAGTCGGCCGTGAGGTCGGCGTGTCGGTCGGCCAGCACGACGGCGACGACGCCGACGGCGACGCCACAGCCGACGACGCCGAGGAGCGTCCCCCGGACCGCGGCCTCGAAGCCGTAGCGGGGGGTCGCGAGCGCGACGGCGCCGCCCATGGCGACGGGCGTGAGCGTGCTGCCGAGTCGGCCGGCGGACTCGCCGAGGCTGACCAGCGACCCCCGGAGGTCGTCGGGCGCGAGCGTCGAGATGGTGCTTCGATAGAGTGTCAGGACGACGCCGAAGCCCGCCCCGACGACGACGGCGCCGACGCCGGCGACGGGGAGCGACGGCGCGAGCGCGACGCCCGCGAGGCCGAGTCCCGAGGCGGCCGTGCCCGCGAGGAGCGGCACGCGCCGCGTCTCGAAGGCGGCCGTGAGCCGTCCGACCTGCGTGCCACCGATCGAACTCGCCACGCTGGCGACGCCGACGAGCGCGCCCGCCGCGCCGGGCGAGCCGTCCAGAAACCGGACGACGACGATCGAGTTGTACGTCAGGAAGCCGAACCAGAGCACCGAGGGGACGGTCCGGCCGAGGAGGACGAGCCCCAGCCGCGGCCGGCGGAGCGCGGCCCCAAGCCGGCGAACGTTCCGGGCGGAGTCCCCGCCGTTCGTCGCCGTCGCCGGCTCCTCGAAGTAGACGTGGACGACGGCGGCCGCCGGCAAGCCGAGCGCGAAGAGTGTGAAGGGGTACTGCCACGCGAGCGCGACGAGCAGGCCCGCGAGGACGGGCACGAGGGCGAGCGAGAGGCCGACGGTGGTGAAGCGAACGCCCTGTGCCGTCGCCTCCCGGTCGCCGGTGAAGAGGTCGCCCGTGGCGGCGATGAGGACGGGCGCGATGCCCGTGAAGCCGATACCCTGCAGGAGTCGGAGTGCGAGGACCGTCCGGAAGTCGGCCGTGAACGCGAGCGCAGCACCGGCCGCGCCGAACGTCGCCAGCCCTGCGGTGAGGACGGGCTTGCGCCCGTAGCGATCCGACACCAGCCCCACGAGCGGGATGGCGACGATGGCCGGCGCGGTGAACGCCGCCATCACGAGGCCGATACGCGCCTCGCTCACGCCGTAGACGCCGACGAGCGAGTCGAGCAGCGGCGAGACGAGCGACGCGCCCATCGGGGAGACGACGCTGCCGAGGAGGATCACCCGAAATCGCGGGTCGGCCACCACGTCCGCGTCGTCGCCGACGAGTCTCGTTGCGAGGCCCACGTCCCCCGCAAACGGCGGCCGGATTTGAGGCTTCCCTTCTACGGCGTCGACCCGCGCGCGAACCCCTCTCGCAGGCCCTCGACGACGCGGTCCGGCCGCTCGTGGTGTATCCAGTGGGTCGCGTCGTCGACGAGGACGGCCCGCCCGTTACGGCAGTACGCGACGCTCTCCCGCGCCATCTCGGTCCGGAGGAAGTCGTCGCCCGTCCCCCACAGCACGAGCGTCGGCGGCTCGACCGGATCGGTGCGCTCCGGGAGCGGGTGGCGCGCGGCCGCCCGGTACCAGTTCACCATCGCCGTGGCCGCGCCCGGCTTCCCCCACGCCGCCCGGTAGCGCTCGAAGTCCGCGGCGTCGAACGTCCCCGGCCGACTCGACGCGCGCATCGTCCGCTCGAAGAGCCGCCAGTTGCCGGCGCGAGCGACGAATTCGGGCAGGCGGGGCACCTGAAAGAACCCCATATACCAGCTCCGCCGGCGCTGGTCCCACGACCGGCGGAGCGTCCGGGTCATGACCGTCGGATGCGGGACGTTCACGGCCGTCAGCGTCTCGACCCGCTCCGGTTCGTCGAGCGCCAGCCACCACGCCACGGCGGCGCCCCAGTCGTGGCCGACGACGTGCGCGGCGTCCTCGCCGACCGCGTCGATCAACCCCGCGATGTCGGCCGCGAGCGTCGGTAGGCGGTAGGCGGCGACGCCCGACGGCTTTTCGCTCTCGTTGTAGCCGCGCTGATCCGGGACGAGCACGCGATAGCCCGCGTCGGCGAGGCGGCGCGCGACGGGGAGCCAGCCGTACCAGAACTCGGGGAAGCCGTGGAGGCAGACGACCGGCGGGCCGTCTTCGGGACCGAGGCTGACGACGTGCAGACGGACGCCGTTCGTCTCGACGACGGTCGACGCGCCTTCGGACGGACGGGGGCGGGCGGGGTCGGTGGACACGTCCGGAGGTACGGCCGCGATCACAAAATAGGCCGGCGTCGTACGGATTGCTGTACCTGTGTCCCGGTGGTTCGCCGACCCGTTCCGGTGACCCACCGGTACCGACTAACAGCAACTCGTCTCAGCTCATGAGTTTCTGCCCGTGGCCCCGTTCGACGAGGAGCAGTCCGACCAGTCCGAGGATGAGGGTGGTGTACGCCAATGCGGCCAACAGGGCGTCCTGTGTGGTCGCGTACTCGCCGGTCCGGAAGATGATCGTCTTTCGCACCATCGCGATGACGCCGGTGTAGATGACTAGCCGGACGATCCGTCGCGTCTCGCTCTCTTCGGTGTACGCGATGACCGTCTCGTACACCTCGACGATGATGAGCAGGAGGAGGCCGGTGTCGATGAAGCCGATGACGACGAGCGGGTCGGTGATCCGACCGCTCTGGACTGCTCCCACGATCTGGATGATGAGGTCGACGACGCCGATGGCGAACAGGAGCGCGAACACCGCGGCGGCGACGAGTTCGGCCGCGTGGATGAACCGGTTGGTCACGTTGGCGACGCGACCCGGCGACGGTCTGTCGCGCCCCTCGGGCTCGGCTGGTGCCTCTCCGTCGTCGGTCATCCGATATCGTCTCCGTATCGGTCCCGTGCCACGTAACGACGTACGTGATCCCACAGTAAAAATCGGGGGGCGTCCAGCCGCTCGGCGTCCCACCGGAAGAGTCTCCGGACGTATTGTGGGCTGTCCGTCGGTGGACGCCCCGGAGTCGTGCGATTGGCGACCCCGGGCCCAAACGCTACTATAGCGTACGCTACTACCACCCGTCACCACGATGACCGACGACACCACGGCGAATTCGGACGACAGCCCGGAGCGACGACTGGTCAGCGGCTGGCAGGGGCGCTTTTTCGAGGATTTCGCCGTCGGCGACATCTACAAGCACCCCTACGGCCGGACGGTCACCGAGACGGACAACGTCTGGTTCACGAACCTGACGATGAACGTCAATCCGATGCACTTCAACGAGGCGTACGCCGCCGGGACGGAGTTCGGCGAGCGTCTCGTCGACGGTACGTTCGTCATCGCGCTCGCCGTCGGGATGAGCGTCGTCGATATCTCCGCGAACGCGACGGCCAACCTCGGCTACGACGACGTACGCCACCACGCGCCGGTGTTCCACGGCGACACCATCTTCGCCGAGAGCGAGGTGCTCGACAAACGCGAGAGCGACTCCCGCGACCACGTCGGCATCGTCACCACCGAACTGCGCGCGTACAACCAGGACGATGAACTCGTCCTCTCGCTGGAGCGGACGCCGATGGTGCTGAAGCGGGCGGCCGCCGAGCCGTCGGCCGCCGCGCCCACGGGGTGGCCGGCGGGCGTGGGGACCCAGCCGGCCGATCTCGACTAGGCCGTGGGGCCGTCCCGTTCGTGTGCGTCGCCGTCGCCGGTCGGCCGAAAGTATAGGTGCGTCGGGGCGTTAGAGGCACCAACTCGCCGCCGGCCAGCCGTCCTGACGCCGTCGGCTCGACTCAATCCATGACGGACGCAGGGACCCCGCAACCGGAATCCGACGACATCGAGGCGACGGACGGCCACGCCCCGCTGTCGGTGTCGGCGGCCGCGACGCTCACCGACCGCATCATCGAGAACGTCGAGGAGGTGATCGTCGGCCAACACGACGCCGTCGAGCACATCCTCGTCGCGATGCTCGCCCGCGGCCACCTCCTCCTCGAAGACGTGCCCGGCGTCGGCAAGACGGTGCTGGGCCGGGCCGTCGCCACCTCCGTCGACTGCTCGTTCAAGCGCGTCCAGTTCACGCCCGACCTCCTCCCCTCGGACGTGACGGGCGTCAACGTGTTCAACCAGAAGACCCGGGAGTTCGAGTTCCGTTCCGGCCCCCTCTTCGCGAACGTCGTCCTCGGCGACGAGATCAACCGTGCGCCGCCGAAGACCCAGGCCGCCCTGCTAGAGGCGATGGCCGAAGAGCAGGTGACCGTCGACGGCGAGACGCGTGCCCTCCCGAACCCCTTCACCGTCATCGCGACGCAGAACGACGTGGAGCCCGGCCGCACCTACGATCTGCCGATGGCGGAGATCGACCGCTTCATGAAGAAACTCCGCCTCGGCTACCCGAGCGAGGACGAGGAGACGGCGCTGCTCCAGCGGGTGGCGGGCGAACACCCCATCGACTCGCTGGAGCCGGTCGCGACTCTCGACGACCTGCGCGGCGCCCGCGCGACGGTGGCGAACGTCACGCTGAGCGAACCCGTCCGCCGATACGTCTCGCGGCTGGCGGCCCACACTCGCGAGAACGCGGCCCTCGGCGTCAGCCCGCGGGGCGCCATCGCCCTCGTCCGCGCCGGGCAGGCGCGGGCCGTCCTCGACGGCCGCGACTACGTGATTCCCGACGACGTCCAGACCGAGGCACCGAGCGTCTGGAGCCACCGCATCGACGCGGACCGCGCCGGCTCGGTCGTCGTCGAGGCCGCGCTGGGGGCGGTCCCGGTCGAGTGAGATGCGCGGGATTCGACCGACGCGACGCGGTCTCGCCGCCGTCGCCGTCGCGGCCGTCGCCGTCGCCATGAGCCACACCTTCGGGCCGCGGTCGCTCGATGCCGTCGTCTTGCCCGTCGCCGTCGCCGTCGTCGCCGCGGGCGTCCAACTCGCCGTTCTCGATTCGCCGCAGGTCCACCGCACCACGCCGCCCCCCGGCGACCCCGGATCGACGGGCACCGTCTCGCTCGCCCTGACGGCCGAGACGCCCACCACCGCCACGGTCGAGGACCGCCTCCCGCCGGGTCTCGACGGCGACGCGCGGGGGACCGTCCTCGTCGGCGGCGACCCCCTCACTTACGCGGTGACCTACCGGGACCGTGGGGTCCACGAACTTGGCCCGGCGGTCGTCCACGCGCGGGACGTCCTCGGCCTCGCGCGGCGCACCTTCGTGACCGAGGGCCGAGCGTCGGTGCTCGTCTACCCCCGCGTCTACCACCCCTCGACGCCCGTCGCCGAACGGTTGCGGGCGCTGTCGACCCCCGCCGCCGCCGCCGAACGCGGTGCCTTCGACCACCTCCGTGAGTACACTCGGAGCGACTCGCTTCGCGACGTCCACTGGAAGTCGAGCGCGAAGCGCGACGACCTCGTCGTCCAGGAGTTCGTCGACGACGGCGACGTGCCGACGGTGACGGTGGCAGCGAGCGCCGACTCGGGGCACGCCGACCGGATGGCCGAGGCGGCCGCCACCGTCGGCTACGCCCTCCTCGCCGAGGGGGCGTCCGTCGCCCTCGTCACGCCTACCGGCCGGGTGACGCTGACGCCGGGTGAGACCGACCGCCTGCTCACCCACCTCGCCCGCGTCGGCGCCGGTCACGTGACCGACCGCGACGCCGACGTCGTCGTCCACGCGGGTGTCCCGGACGAGGAGCGCTCGGCTGGCGACGCCCGGACGACGCTCCGTATCGACGGTGAGACGCTGGCGTTCGATCCCGGGCGGCGTCGGTCGCTGGGGTTGGACGGTGACGACGAGAGCGACGGTCACGCCCGCGCGGCCGACGCCACGCTGGAGGTGGTCGCGTGAGCGCCGACACCGAGCGGTCCCGCCTCTTGCCGGTCACCCTCACCGCGGAGTTCCGACTCGTCACGTTCGCCGCTCTCGCCGCCCTCACCGTCTCCTACGGTCGGGTCCTCTATCACGTGACGGACGTGGTCGGCGGCGCGCGACTCATGCTGGCGGTGCTTCTCGGATCGGCGACGCTCGCCGTCGTCGTCGGTCGGGTGCTCCGGGTGCGGACGGCGGTGTTTCTGACGCTCCTGCTCCTCGGCGGCGGCGTGACGGTCTATTTCCTCTCGGTGCCCGCGAGCCAGCGGGCGCTCATCTCACCGCCTCGACTGCTCTCCGATACGGTCGCCCTGCTCACCGGGCTGTCGGTGCTTCGGCTGACGCAGGCGAACGTCTGGGCGCTGTCGATTGCGCCCGCCCCCGTCTTCCTCTCGTGGTATCTGGCGGTCCGCCGGCGCTACGTCGGGAGCGTCGTCGTCGGCGGCGCGGCGCTCGGGTTCCTCGTTCTGACCGGCGACGCCGGGACGTACACGACGCTCGCGGGGGTCGTCGGCGCCGCCGGCGTCGTCGGCTTCGGGACGCTCGACCGCTACGGGGGAACGGGCGCGCAGGTGGACACGCTCGTCATCCTCCTCGTGGCGATGGTGGTGGTCGCGGCGACGCTCTCCATCGCGCCGACGACGCGGACGGGACCGGTCCTGCCGGACCGCACCTCGCCGACCGGCGTGGCGAGTTTCGTCGACTCCGGCGACAACGTTCGGGTCGTCGGCACCATCCGCCTCTCGCCGCAGGTGCAGTTCACGGTCCAGAGTCCCACGGAGTCGTACTGGACGACGGCGACGTACGACCGCTACACCGGCTCGGGGTGGGTGCGCTCCGGCGACACCGACCCGTACGTCGGGCGGTTACGCGGCCCACCGGGCGGCGGGCGGGCACTCGGGCAGACCGTCACCGCCGAGACGGAACTCGGGGCGATGCCGGCGGCGTGGCGTCCGGTCCGGGTCGAGGGACTCCTGGCCAACCGCATCCGCGTCACGTCCCAGGGGAGCGTCCGCCCGACGACGACCCTCGACCCCGGCGAGTCGTACACGGTGACGAGTCGCGTCGTCGACGCCCCGCCGGAGGAACTCCGGTCCGCCGGCACCGACTACCCGGAGGGGGTCGTCGAGCGGTACACGCAACTCCCCGCGTCGACGCCGGACCGGGTCGGGGCACGGGCGGCGAACGTGACGGCCGCCGCGGACGCCGAGACGCCGTACGAGAAGGCGCTCGCTATCGAGGCGCATCTGGAGTCGAGCAAGCGCTACTCGCTGACCGTCGAGCGACCCGAAGGCGACGTGGCCGATGCCTTCCTCTTCGAGATGGACGCCGGCTACTGCACCTACTTCGCGACGACGATGGTGACGATGCTCCGCGCCGAGGGCGTCCCCGCACGGTTCGTCACCGGCTACACGCCCGGCGAACGCGTCGACGGCGAGTTCGTCGTCCGCGGTCTCGACTCCCACGCGTGGGTGCAGGTGTACGTCCCCGACGAGGGCTGGGTCCGCTTCGATCCGACGCCCGCCAGTCCCCGGGAGTCCGCGGAGCGCGCCCGCCTCTCCGAGGCCCGACAGAGCGGCGAACCCGGCGTCGACACCGAGAACTCCGGGTCGTCGACGCCGACGCCGACGCCGACCGGCGGCGACGGGACGGCCGTCACCGACACGGCACAGGCGCCCACGGGGAACGTGTCGTTCGGCACCGGCGATTCGGGCGCCGTCGGCGGCACGGTCCCGCAGCGGACGACGATCGACGACGGGTACGAACTCCCGTCGACCGAGACGCTCGCGTTCTGGGGTATCGTCCTCGTCGGCGTCGGGGCCGCCGTCCGTCGCACCGGCGCCGGCGGCCGCGTGGTTCGGGCGGTGTGGCTCCGCCGGCGTGGGCCGCGACGGGACCCCGACGCCGACGCCGTGCGGGCGTTCGAGCGTCTCGTCTACCTGCTCGAACGGCAGGAGCGCCCGCGCCGCCCCGGCGAGACGCCGCGGGCGTTCGTCCGGAGCGTGACCGACGACGGCCGCGCGGCCCGCGTCCTCGCCACGTACGAACGCGCCCGGTACGGCGACGGGGTGGATCGGGTGGCCGCCGACGACGCGGCCGACGCCGTCGGCGAACTGGTTCGGGAACGGACCCTGCCGACGCGGCCGTTCGTCGGGTGAGACGGACCGTCGCCACTGTTCACCGACCGTCGCCGACGACTGCCCTGGCGACCGCCAGTACTGACCGACGACGATCCGTCCGAACCGCACCCCGCCCGGCATCCCGACACTGTTTAATAGCCCCATCCAGTAGCTTTACGCTGTAATGTCGGAAGTCTGCTCGACGTGCGGGCTCCCTGAGGAACTCTGCGTCTGCGAGGACGTGGCCAAGGAGTCTCAGGAGATCAACATCCGCATCGACGAGCGCCGTTACGGGAAGGAGGTAACGATCATCGAAGGGTTCGATCCGAAAGACGTCGACATGGACAGCCTGTCGTCGGACCTGAAGTCGAAGTTCGCCTGCGGCGGAACCGTCGAGGACGGCTCGATCGAACTCCAGGGGAACCACCTCGGCCGCGTGGAGGATTTCCTCCGCGATAAAGGGTTCAACGTCGCGTGATCTAGCCACCCGCTCGTCGAGCGATTTTTTTAGAACGGCGACTCCGGAGCCTCGCCGTCGTCTTCGGCTTCGGCTTCGAGGTCGCCACCCCACGCGTCCAGTCCGCCAGCCATGCTCTCGACGCGTGCGTCCTTCGTCCCCTCGTAGGAGCCGATGAGTCGGGCGGCTTGGACGCTCGCCTTGCCGTGCGGACAGACGGTGACGATGTGGTCGGCGTCGGCGAACTCCTCGACGCGATTCGGCAGTTCGCCGAACGGCACGTTCTCGCTGCCGGGGATGTGCCCGCGGGCGAACTCGCCCGGCGACCGGATGTCGACGATGCGTGGGCGGTCCTCGTCGTCCAGCAGCGCTTCGACCTCCTCGACCGAAATTTCGCCGTCCATACCCGTCCAAGGGGCGTCGGGTGAATAAGCGTCCGGGTCTCGCCCTTGGAGGTGGCCCGACGCCTCCGAAAGGATCGTTGGCGGCGACGCCCCGATTACGTGCCGGCCGCGGTGATGAGACGGACCGTCGGCGGCGACGAGAGTGCTCCCGCCGTCGCGTCGGTCCCCTGCGTCGACATTGGGGATTCGTGCCCTCGTATTTCCCTTTGTATTAATCTCTTTACCCGGTCCCAATCCGTAACTGAACTCCGTTCGATTGGCCGGCTTCGACGTTCAATCAGCCGTTGATCGGATTCGTTGGCGTTCGAAACCGGTCGACTGCGCCCGGACGAGTCCCGTCGGCGTCCGGACCGACGCGGCCAATCAGTCCACGAACTTCCCGGGCGCCTTCGACCAGTCCCACGCCCGGTACCGGAGCGACGGCGTCGCGTCCTCGGGGACCACCCCGTGGGTCCGGAGGAGCCGCCTGATCCCCGTCCCGCCACCGAAGTCGCCGCGGAACCACAGGCACACCCGCGGGACGCGGACGACGTCCCGGTCGGCGTCGTAGGTGACGGTGGCGTCGAGATACGTCCGGGTCGACAGGTCAAGCTGGTCGTCGACGGACGCGGGGTCGTACGCCCTGATCGCCGGACAGCTCTCGGCCCCGCAGTTCAACGCGAAATGTATTCTGGGGTCACAGGCCGGGAGCCGGTAGCGGCGCTCGAACGACGTGACGAGGAGTTTCGGGAGATAGCCCAGTCCGTACTTCGAACGGCCGCCGCGGAGCACTCCGTTCTCGATGCGGTCGAGCGAGAGCCGGGCTCCGGCGACCGTGAGCGCCGGTCGGCCGAAGAACCTGACGAACCGCAGCGGGCTCTCGTATCGCTCCGGCTGTTCGTCGAGGAGCAACTGAGTGCCCGCGTTGTAACAGTTCAGCCAGAACGCGAGGGCGGTCGCTCGATCCGTCCGCACCCGCCGCAGGTCGTCGTCGTCGAGGGCCGCGAGCGCCGCGAGATACCGCTCCGTCGGCTCCCCCCGCTTGCAGGCGAGGAGTAGCCCCCGTGCGAGTGCCGTCGGCGAGTCGTCGCCAACGTCCGTCCCCACCCCGGCCGCATCCATGGCTCCCGCTCCGCGCCGGCCGGGAAAAAGCGTTTGGCGCTTCGGCACGCGGCCCGTCCATCGGCGGTCGCGCACAGCCACGACACCCTTTTGCGTGTGGTGTGCTCACACCGAACGTGTCATCCGACGAACTCGCCACGACGACGAGTCTCTGTCCCGACTGTCTGGAGCCCGTGCCGGGACGATACGAACGGCGAGCGGAGGGGGTCTTCCTCACGCGCGAGTGCCCCGATCACGGGAGCGTCAGCCGTCAGGTCTGGGGATCGTTCGACCACTGGGAGTGGGCCGCGGAGTTCGGCCCCGACCCGGAACACGACGGCGGCGACCTGACCGTCGATCCCGACCACGCCTGCCTCGCAGTCGTCGAGGTGACCGACGACTGCAACCTCTCGTGTTCGTTCTGCTTCGCGAGTTCCGGCCCCGGCGGCGAGGGCCGGTCGACGGCCGAAATCGACGCCCTCCTCGACACCGTGGTCGAGGCGGGCGGTCGTCCCATCCAGTTCTCCGGCGGCGAGCCGACGGTCCGTGACGACCTCCCCGAACTCGTCACCCGCGCCCGGGACCGGGGCATCGACCACGTCGAGGTCAACACCAACGGGACTCGGCTGGCGACCGAGGACGGCTACGCGCGGACGCTCGCCGACGCCGGCGTGACCGCGATCTACCTCCAGTTCGACGGCCTGACCGTCGACACTTACGAGCGCATCCGCGGGGTCGACCTCGTCGACGAGAAGCGGGACGCCATCGACGCCTGCCGGGCGGCCGACCTCCCTGTGGTCCTCGTCCCGACCGTCGTCCCCGGCGTCAACGACGACGAAATGGGCGATATCGTCCGGTTCGCGCTCGACAACCGCGACGTGATCCGCTCGGTCAACTTCCAGCCGGTGGCCCACTTCGGCCGCTACGACCAGCACGAGGGGCGGTACGCCATCGACGACGCCACGCGACAGCTAGCCGAGCAGATCGAATCGCTCGACCCCCGCGACATGCTCCCCGCGCCCTGCTGTTCGGCGTACTGTCAGATCGGGACCGCGTTCGTGCCACGGGAGGCCGACGTTGGCGAGGATAGCGACGACGGCCGTGGAGCCGACGGCGACGACTTCCCCTTCGTCCCCCTCACCCAGTTCGTCGACGACCGCCTGTGGGACACCCTCTCCGGCCTGGTCGACGAGGGCGACTACATGGAACTGCTCGCCGGGACGGCGGCCGGACAGAAGTGGGCCTGCAAGACAGCCAGCTGCTGTGGCGTCGACGCGGGCGGCGTCGCCGACCTGTTCGACGAGGTGGTGGCCGTCTCCTTCACCGGCTTCATGGACGCCGACGCCGCGGACGTGAACCGCCTGAGCAACTGCTGTATCTCCGTGCCGACGACGGACGGCGACCTCGTCCCTTTCTGTGGCTACAACATGACGACGACGGACGGCGACTACGCGCTCCGGAACCGCAACGGCTGGGGCGGCCGCGAGACGGTCGACGGCGGTCGAGCCACGGAGCCGACCACGGACGGCGGGGCGTCCCGATGAAGGGCCTCCTCGACGCCGCGCTCGCCGACCCGTGGCGGACGCTCGACACCCTGCTCGACGGACCGCTCCACCCGGGCGGACGGGCGGCCACCGAGCGACTGCTCGACCGCGCCGACGTGGGCACCGACACCCGGCTGCTGGAGGTGGGCTGTGGCGCCGGCGACGCCCTCTCGCTGGCGCGGGACCGCGGCGCCGACGCCGTGGGCCTCGACCCCGATCCGGCCAGCGATGCCGCCGCGAGTCGAACGATCCGCGGCGGCGCGACGGCGCTTCCCGTCCGCGACGACGCCGTCGACGTCGTCCTCGCCGAGTGTGTCCTCTGTCTGACCGACCTGCCGGCGGCGCTCGCCGAATGCCGGCGAGTCCTCCGTCCGGGCGGGCGACTCGCCGTCTCCGACGTGGTCATCGAGGGCGACGGGCCTGCGATCCCCGACCGGGTCGCGGCGGCGCTCTGTCTCACCGGGGCGCGGAGCCGGGGCGACCTGACCGCGGCGCTCGACGAAGCGGGGTTCGCCGTCCGGGCGACCCACGACCACCACGACGAACTGGTGGCGATGCGCGACCGAGTGCAGGAACGCGTCGACTACGACGCGCTGCTCGGGTTGCTGGGCGAGCGCGGGGAGCGGATTCGAACCGCCGTCGAGGACGTCGAGGCCGCCGTGGACGACGGGCGTATCGGTTACGTCTCCGTCGTCGCCCGCGCCGAGTAGGTCGTCAGCGTCCCGTCCCGTCCCGTTCGGAACTGTATTGCGTCCGCGTCACCGAGGGGACGCATGCCCGACGCCCAGGAGTTCTCGCTGCCCAACGTCGGCCCCGGTCCCGATCCGTTCACGTTCAACGCGCTCCCCGACGACGTGGCCTTCGTCGTCCTCCTCTTCCAGCGCGATTACTACTGTACCAACTGCCGGAGCCAGGTGCAGACCGTGGCCGAGCGGATCGACGACTTCCGTGCCCGCGACGCGACGCCCGTCTCGATCCTCCCCGAACCGGTCGACCGGGCCGCGGAGTGGCAGGACCGGTACGACCTCCCCTACCCGCTCCTGGCCGATCCGGACGCCGAGGTGTCGGACGCGTACGATCAGCCCGTGCGGTTCGGCCTGCTCGGGCGGTTCAGCGACTTCCTCGGGCGGATGCCCGAGGTGGTGATCCTCGACAGACGGGCCGACCCGCCGTCGATAGCCTACGTCCACCAGGGGCGGTCGACGTTCGACCGCCCCTCGGTCGACGACCTGCTCGCGGAACTAGACGCGCTTCAGGAGGCGTGACGGTTACGATTACTTATTGCAGGGACAGCACTTCGACTCGACGCGCTCGCGCACCGTCCCCGCGATGAACCCGCTCGCACCGCCGAAGCCGGCGCCGATGCCTGCCCCGACCGGCCCGAGTGGACTGCCGATGGCCGCGCCGACGGCCGCGCCCGCCGCCGCCCCGTTTTTCGCGTGGTTTCGTTTCTTGCGTGGGAACATCGAACGGGGTTACGGTTTGGTCGACAAAAGCCTGCCCCCGCCGGCGAGTCGACTCCCGGCTCCCCGGTTGCGAGGGCCGACGAACTCGGTCGTGATACTCGCGCCCTCGAACGCTGGACGTCCCCGCGTCATCGTTCCTACGATCTGATAATCGGGCGCGGGATTTGTTCGCCTCCACCGTGACCGGGCGGATATGGACGCGATACTGGACCGCTACCGACGAGCCCTCTGGGGGACGATGGAGTATCTCGGCGTGACGGAATCGGTCGAACGGAAGTTCGTCGCTGGCGTGTTGATTCAGTTCGCCGTCGCGGTGCTGCTCGCCCTCCTGCCGTTCGCGCTGACCGGCGTGGTTCGGGCCGTCGTGACCGCGGCGCTGCTCGGCGGTGCCGCCGTGGCCCTCGGTAACTCCCTGTTGATCGCCCGTCGGGACTTCGTGACGCCGATCCGGGAGCTGGAGGCGGCGGCGACGACCATCGCCGCCGGGGAACTCGACGCCGCCGAGGTCACCGTCGCGGACCAGGCCGACGAAATCGGGAGCCTCGTCCGTGCGTTCGACGAGATGCGCGCCTCGCTGGAGACGGTGTCCGCGCAGGCGGACGCGCTCGCCGCGGGGGCGTTCGACGCCCCCGTCCTCGACGAGGCGGTGCCCGGTTCGTTCGGCGACGACCTCGACCGGATGACGGACAACCTCCGCGAGAACACCCGGGAACTGGAGGCGCTGACCGAGCGCCTCGAACGCACCGCCGACGACTACGGCGACGTGATGGCCGCCGCCGCCGAGAAGGACCTCTCGGTCCGGATGGACCCCGACGACGAGAGTCCGGCGATGGCCGCCATCGCCCGCTCGTTCAACGAGATGCTCGACGACTTGGAGGGGACGGTCGGCGAGGTGTCCGCCTTCGCCGACACCGTCTCGGAGCGTACCGTCGACGCCGCCACCGATCTGGACGCGGTGGCGCGGGCGAGCGAGGAGACGAGCGACGCCACCGCCGACATCGCCGCCGACGCCGAGACCCAGCGGGACCAGCTCCAGCGGATCGTCGCCGAGATGAGCGACCTCTCGGCCACCGTCGAGGAGATCGCGGCCTCCGCCGACAGCGTCGCCGAGGTGGCCGGCCGCACCGCCGACCGGAGTGACGAGGGCCAGCGAGCGGCCGTCGAGGCAGTCGAGAAGATGGACGCCATCGAATCGCGGGCGACCGAGACGATGGCCCAACTCCGCGAACTCGACGACCGGATGGACCGCATGGGCGACATCGTCGCCACCATCTCCGACATCGCCGAGCGGACGAACCTCCTCGCGCTCAACGCCTCCATCGAGGCGGCCCACTCCGGTGAGGGGGCCGACGGCTTCGCCGTCGTCGCCGACGAGGTAAAGAGCCTCGCGGAGGAGGCGGGGGCCGAAGCGACGGACGTCCAGGAGATCATCGAGAGCGTACAGGCCCAGACCGAGACGGCCGTCGAGGGGATGTCCCGAACGACCGAGGAGGTGTCCGACGCGGTGGAGACGGTGGAGGCCACCATCGACTCGCTCGATCAGATCGCCGAACTCGCTCACGAGACGAACGAGGGGGTCCGAGAGATCACGGACGCGACCGACCAGCAGGCCGCCTCGACCGAGGAAACCGTCGCGACCATCGAGCACATCGAGGAGACGAGTCGGGAGACGGCCGAGGCGGCCACCGACCTCGCGGACGCCGCGACGACGCAGGCCGACTCGCTGGACGCGACGGCCACGAACGTCCACGAGTTGGCCGACCAGGCCGAGACGCTCATCGACCTGCTCGACGAGTTCACGCTCGAAACGGCGCCCGAGGCGGCGGCGTCCGACACCCGGGCCGCCCGGGCCGACTGATCGGCCGACCCTCGCCACGGCCACTCGACCGGCGACGTACCGGCCGCTCATAGGGGTTCTCGTAACTGTCCAGAGAGTCTCGCCGGTCCGTCCCGGCGAGACTCGCTGCTGACTTCCGGGACTCCCTCTCAGTCGGCGACGGCGGCGAGGTTCGCAGCGAGGCCGCTGAACAGCAGAAGTACCGTCACGGCGAGGTTCGCCGTCTCGCTGCCGAACACGACCGGCACCTGCCCGATGTCCGCCGCGAAGCCGTTGAGGACGCCGCCGCCGATCAGCGTCACGCCGACCAGGGCGAGCACGATGCTGCCGATCCGGCCGAACCGCCCCGCGCCGTCGCTCGCGGACAGTTCCGCAGCCACCGCCTCCCGGACCGTCCCGCGCACGCCGTCGTTGACGTACTCCTGCAGCGTCGCCTCCGTCTCGTCGAGTTCGGCCGCCCGTTCGTCGAGTTCGCGTTCGCGCTCCGCGATGGCCGTCTCCCGGTCGTCGAGTTCGGCCTCCCGGTCCGCGATTCGGTTCTCACGGCTGTCGAGTTCGGCTTTCCGCTCGTCGAGTTCCTTGCGCTCCCGTCGGAGCTCTTTCGCCTGGTCGTCGAGTTCGGTTTCCCGCTCGTCGAGTTCGTCGGCGAAGTCGGACAGCCCCCGCTCCCGCTGATCCAGCGCCCGCCGCTCCTCCCGTAACGCCTCCTCGTCCGGGGGGTCGGTCACCTCGGCCTCGGTGAACGGGTCCTCGTCGTCGTCGTCGCTCATGGTAGGCATTCTCTCCCGCGCGGGTATATATTGGCTGGTTGTCGGGACGTGTCGATCACTCCGTTTCCTCGGGCGGCGTCTCCGCGACCGGTTCGCACTCGAAGTCGATGATCTTCCGGTGGGTCACGGTGCAGGTGTACCCGCCCCCGACGCCGCTGCCGGGAATCTTCGATAGCACCCAGTCGCGCCAGCGCCACGTACAGGACGTCCCCGGTGGGCTCGACCAGACGAGTCGTCTGCTCTCGCGCGGCGTTGGCTCGCACCCGTCCGGACAGTCTCCCGCCGCCCGCCGGAACGCCGCCAACAGAACGTTCACGTCCTCGATGGCCATCGCGTTCGCCCGCCGGTAGGCCGCGCCGCGGGTGGCGTCGGTCGCGCTGGCCGTCGACTGGCGGTCGAACTGTTGGTCGTCGGGGCAGCCGCGCCAGACGCGCGGAAAGACGTTCAACAGCGCTTCCTGGATCTCCCCTTCGGTAATTCCCATGCGTGTGCCTCCTCGTGTCCGCACCGAGCCGGATAGTAGGTCACGTGGCATCTTAGCAATGCACACGTTTCTCCGACCCGGAGAGCGTTCCCGGCCGCGCTCGCCCCCCGAGTATTATAGGTGATAGCGCGGCACCAACGGCTATGTCGCTCCCGGGGGGAGACGAAGCCGAGATGAGTGACGGACCGACGCTCTCGGTCGGCGGCAGTGACTCGCGGACCGACGACGGCCCCGTTCCGACGCCTCGGGCGCCGGGCGACGCCGACGCGTGGTACGCGCCCGGCGTGGTCGCCCAGTACGAGGTGTCGCCGGGCGTCGTGGCGACGATTCGGGACACCGAGACCGACGAGTTCGCCTACTCGATCCGTGAACCCGGGCTCGGGCCGCGGGACTGCGAGGCGATGGATCGCATCCGCGACCACTTCCAGGTCGTCAACCGTCGCCGACCGCTGACGCGGGAGGGGACGGCCGAACGCGCCGCCGCGGGCTTCGAGCCGAAGTACCGCCGGGCGCTCGACCGCCTGATCGACGCCTCGCCCGCCGCGTGGCGCCGTCTCACCTACCACGCGCTCTGTGAGCTTCGCCTGCTGGGGGCGCCGACGCCGCTCGCGCTCGACGACCGGATCGAGGTGGTCGACGTGGGCCGCGACGACGACCGGGTGGTCGTCCACACCGAGAACTACGCGCCCGCCCGCACCGACTTCGACGCCGACGCGCGCTTCGTCGACCGCGTGGCCGGCGAGCGCCTCCGACGCTACACCGTCGATTTCGCGGGTTTCGACGTCGACGTGGTGATCTATCGGGAACACCTGCTGGGGAGCGACCAGTTCTCGACGAAGTACGCCGTCCTCGAACCGGACCTGCTCCCCGGCGACGAGCAACTCATCGAGGAGTGCAAGGAGCGGGTCTGGGAGGCCAACGTCGAGGACGTGGTGGAGGACCGACACGCCTTCGTCCGCGAGCGTGCTCGGGGCTTTCTCTCCCGACGCCTCACCGCCCGCAACACCCGCGCGTGGGTCGCGGCGACGAAGTACCGCCTGCTGACCGCGCTCGCGGAGTACGGCCTCGCGGTCCCGCCGGTCGACAGCCGCTACGCCACCGACCGCCTCGACGACCTGGTCTACTACGTCCTCCGGGACTACGTGGGCCACGGCGTCCTCACGATTCCGATCCGTGACTCGCATCTGGAGGACGTGGAGGCCAACCGCGTCGACGAACGCGTGAAGGTGATCCCGCGGGCCGACGAACTCCCCGTCGGCCGCGTCCCCACGAACCTCGCGTTCGACGACGAGACGGCCTTCGTCAACGTCGTCACCCAACTCGCCGCGAGCGACGGGACGGAACTCAGCGCGAGTCGGCCGAGCGCGAAGGTGAACCTCGACCCGCCGGGCGTCGCGGAGACCATCCGCTGTGCCGTTGCCCTCCCCGTCATCTCCGAGGACGGACCCCACGTCTCCATCCGCAAGCAGGCCGCCGACGCCATGACGCCCGTCGACCTGATCGACCGCGACGCCATCTCGACGGAGCTCGTCACCCTGCTCTGGATGCTGTACGAGCGCCACGGCGTCGTCCTCTTCTCCGGGCCGACGGGGGTGGGGAAGACGACGCTCATGAACGCCCACATGCCCTTCGTCCCCTACGACGACCGCCCCGTCTCCATCGACGAGGGGAGCCGCGAAGTGCGACTCCCCCACGAGACGGGCATCTCCCTGACGACGCGGGACCACGAGAACGAGTACAAGCGCGTGACGATGGCGCGGCTGATGACCGAGACGAATTATTTGAACCCCGACGTGGAGGTCATCGCGGAGATCAACACGCCCGCCTCCTTCGAGACGTTCGGCGAGACGCTCAACACCGGCCACGGTGTCATCGGCACCACCCACGCCGAGAACGTGGAGACGCTCATCAACCGCGTCGTCGAACAGGGACTCCCGACCTACCTCCTGCGGGAGATCGACCTCGTGGTCTTCCCCCACCACGTCGACGGCGACCGGTACGTCGCGGAGGCGGTCGAACTCCTGAGCGAGTCCGAGTACGAGGCCCTCGACCCCGGCACGCTCCCCTCGGGGAGCGTCGAGAAGGGCGGTCGGACCCTCTACTGGAACGTCGTCGCCCGCCGCGACACCGACGGAGCGTTCAGCCTCGACTACGCCCACCCCCACCTCGACGACGGCCACCGCGCCCTCGGTTTCCGGCTCTTTCACCGCCTCGCCGACGCCACCGACCGCGACGTCGAGGTCGTCGAGGAGGAGTTCCACCGGAAACACCGGTACGTGCAGTATCTGGTGCAGGAGGGCGTCTCCGACTTCGACGACCTGTTCGCGTTCGTCTCGGATCTGCGCACCGACGAGGCGGCGACGGTCGAACGGGCACGAAGCGAGACGGCGGGGGACGACTGATGCTCAGTCGTCGCCCGGCGCGGCCCCACCGAACGCCCCCCGTGCCGTCGCCACAACGCCCTCGTTGTCTGCCACCCATCGCAGGAGCAGGAACGAGAACACGTACTTCGCGAACACGTCGAGGATCGAATAGCCCCACGAGGTGATCCCGACCGACCCGACGAGCGCCAGCCCCTCGACGCCGACGGCCCAGATGATCGGGTAGCCGAGCCAGAGCACGACGGTTAGCGCCCGGAGCGTATCGAAAATGTCGTCGGTGCCGGCGGCCGTCGCCGACGCCGCCCACTCGGTCAGCAGCGCGTAGAGGACGACCAGGAAGAACGTACAGCTGACGGCGTAGAATGCCCAGCGGAACAGGTACGACGAGGTAGTCAGCGCCGCGGCGAGCCCCGTCACACACATCGCGATGTCCGCGGCGATGACGGTGAGCAGGCTCCCGGCATCGACGTCGGCGACGAGGCCGAGCGCGAGGAGGATCATCGGCGTCGACAGCGTCCACGTCAGATACCGGCCCCACTGGCTCATCACTTCCTCGCCGGCGAGGGCGTGCCCCGCAGGCATCTCGACGAACCCGACCGTCAGGCCGGAGAGCAAGGCGAGGTAACTCGAGATGGAGACCAGCGGGATCATCAGCGTCGCTCCCCAGACGAGCTTCGCGCGCTCGCTCGTCACGTTCCGACCCATGTAGACGAAGAGGAGAATCGAGAGGCCGGCCAGTGCGACGTTGACCCACAGCGACGAACTGAGCAGCGGGTCGTTTTGCACCGCCGACAGGGCATCGGCCTGCGTCTGTAGCGGTACGCCGAGTCCGCGCACGAGCAGTGAACTGTGCATACCGCCGTCGTTGATTCCGAACGCACAAATATGTGCCTCAATCGATACTATTTTATTATCCTTTTCAATTCTGGGGGCGAAAAACACCATATACAGTCTATTTTATTCGCGATATCCGGCCGAACCGTCCGTTGACTCGACCGGTCGCCGGCACTCGGGTCGGTCGTGACACTCGCGGAATGGTTTTACGGAAGTACGAGGAGAAAGCCCCGCCCTTCAGGGCGGGGATGAATCCGACTACCAACCGTTCGATTGCACGGCAGGATATTCCACGCTCGAATCCATACCTTCAAGTAATTTTGACTACATAGTTTACGTATGGCGAAACAGGTCGTCACTCGCACCTACACTGCTTCCATACGGAACCAGCAACAGGTGTCTGACGACCTCGATTCGCTCGGGTTCTCAGCGTCGAAACTCTGGAACGTCGGACGGTGGGTTTGCGACCGAGTGTGGTCAGAGATTGGCCACATCCCCGGTCACAACGAACTCACCACGTACCTGAAGTCGCACGAACGCTACGATGACCTGCATTCTCAGTCAAGTCAGCGCGTCCTTCAAGAACTCGCTGAAGCGTTCACCGGCTGGTACGGCAAACGACGCAACGGAGACACGAGAGCAAACCCACCGAAGTACCGCAAACACGGCGACGACCACCCACGAAGTACGGTCACGTTCAAAGCCGCTGGGTTCAAACTCGACACCGAGTACGAGAGAGTCCGACTCTCGAAAGGCTCGAACCTGAAAGAGTATTGGTCGGACTTCATCCTCTGCGAGTATCAGACCCGGCCTGATGTTGATCTCTCCACTGTGGAGAACGTCCAACAGATTCGGGCGGTCTGGACTGGTGACGAGTGGGAACTACACTTCGTCTGCAAGGTCGAAATCGAGGTTGCTGAAGCCCCCGGTGAGAAGACCGTGGGTATTGACCTCGGTATCAACAACTTCGCCGCGCTCGCCTACGAAGACGGCCACGCCGAGTTGTATCCGCTCAACTGCCTGAAACAGGATGACTACTACTTCAGCAAGCACATTGCTCGCTGTGATGACTCTGATTCCGAGCACGCCACGCGGTTGAACCAGAAGCGATCGCGGCGGCGCACCCACTACTTCCACGCGCTTTCCAAGCACATCGTTGAACGGTGTGTGGACGAAGGGGTTGGGACGATCGTGGTGGGCGACCTTTCCGGCATCCGTGAGGACGAGGAGAACGACGAGTCGAAAAACTGGGACACGCACGGCAATCTCGACTTACACTCGTGGGCGTTCGACCGCTTCACCGACTTGCTTGAATACAAGGCCGAGATGGAAGGCATCACGGTCAAGCAGGTGTCCGAGCGTGATACGTCGAAGTCGTGTTCATACTGCGGTCGCAAGCGCAAGGCGAACCGTGTCGAACGCGGGTTGTACGTCTGTGACGAGTGTGGGACGGTTGCGAATGCAGACGTGAACGGTGCTGAGAACATTCGGCAGAAAGTATCTCCGAGTCTCGCTTGTGATGGGGGAGATAGGAGTAACGGCTGGTTGGCACAGCCATCGACGTACCTGTTCGATTCAGAGAGCGGATGCTTTGCACCGCGAGAACAGGCCACGTCGTAAACCACAATATCCCAACGGCGGTCGGGAATCCTCGCCCTTCAGGGCGGGGAGGATGTCAAGCGTCCAGTCCTCAGCGACATATGGGTGACGTGACCATGTGTCATCATCACGAGCGCACGTCTTGGTGGACCGAACGAGTCGAGGACGACGAACCGGTCGACGCCGCGGACGACGACTGGACGCCCGAGGGGTTCGAGGAGGAACGCGACGTCGAGGTGGAACTCGTCACCGACGGCGGTGACGGCGACGACGGCGACGCGTAGTTCGCGCCGAGACCACGTCCCGGCGCTCGGTCAGCTATTTTTCGACGGTCGCGCCGTAGCCTCTTCCGTCGGGTCTGGTGTCGACGGCGACGACCGTCACGGGGGCTGGATGGCGCTACCCCTGCCAGACCCGGACGCCGTCGGCCGTCCCAGCGCCCACCGCGAGCCGACCGTCGTCGAGTGCGACGCCGGCCACGTTCGTCCGGAGTTCGCCACCGAGCGGGAGCGTCCAGGCTCGCTCGGCATCCCGCCCCGTCCGCCGCACCGCCGCCAGCGTCCGGCGGTCGGCCGTCGGCACCAGCAGTTCCGGCCGCCCGTCCCCGTCCAGATCCGCGGCCAACCCCCCGTCCACGTTCCGCGAGCCGTACGTGTGGCTGGCGTACCCCTCGTGGGTCGCCGTCACGCTCAGGCCGTCGTCGAGGCGGTAGAACTCCACCGTCCGGTCGACGTGTGGCTTCCTGACGACGGCCAGTTCCGGCCGTCCGTCCGGCCCGAACGGCGCGACACAGAGCTGATGGCGCCAGCCGGGACCGTAGACGGGACCGGTCGCGAGTTCGGTGCCCTCGGCGTCGTACACCCTGATGCGCGCGCCGTCGGCCGAATCCGCGACGGTGGTCACGATCTCGTCGTCGCCGTCGCCGTCGAGGTCGGCCACCAGCGGCGACAGCCCCTCGAAGACCGTCGGCGCGTCGAGCGTCACCGCCGCCTCGATCCGACCGTCCACGGCGTCGATCAGGAGCAACCGACTCCCCTCGACGGTGTCCCCCAGCGCGCCGTGGGCGTAGCGGGTCGTCCGCCCGCCGTAGAGGGCGTAGCGACCGTCCGCGACCCGCACAAGACGACCGTCCGTCGGGGCGTCGGCGTCGAGTCGGGTCGGCGTCCCGTCCCGCCGGACGACGATGTCGCCGTTCGTGGCCACGTACAGCACGCCCCCGTCGACCACGACCGGATGCGTGTGAGCGGCGCAGTCGGTCGGCGCGTCGACGACGCCGAACGCCCCGTCGGCCGCGTACGCCAGCGGCGGCGTCGAGACGCGACCGTGGGTCGCGACCGTCTCGCTGGTCCCGTCGCCGACCCGGTGGGTCGTCGCCCGCTCCGCCGCCGTCACGACCGTCCAGTAACTCGTCGCACCCGGGCCACGGAACGCGAGGACCCACGCCGGTCGGCCGTCGACGCCGAGGTCAACCGGGCGCGCGTCGTCGACGGCGCCGGCACCGCCGACGACGCGGTTCCCGCCGGATTGGAGGTGCGTGAACGCGTATCGCGCTCCCCGTGGGGGCGGCGCCGGCGTCCCAGTCGGTCCCTCGGTGGTCGTCGACGCCGGCGAGCCGGCGCATCCACCGAGTCCGGCTGCCGACGCGGCCGCCGCCAGTAGCGTCCGTCGGTGCCACATCGACCACGGCTACGTGTCGCGGCTCAAAAACGCCGCGGCCGGTCAGCCGTCCGCGTCGACGGGCGCGTCGTCGCCCGCGCTCCGGCCCAGCCGTCCCCCTGCCGTCTCGGCCCGCCCGGACGCGGGGACCACCTCGCCGACCTCCCCCAGTCCCGTCGGCGGCATGTTGTTGTAGACGGCCTCGTACTCGCCGTCCCTGACGAGGAACGTCTCGTGCCAGATGCCCACGTCGCCGCCCTCGCCGACCCGGCGGTTGAACGCCTTCCACGCCGGCAGGTGTTCGCCCTCCGTGTCGCGGGCGTACGACTCCAGCGCCTCGAAGGACTCCCAATACTGGACCAGCAGGGGCGCACGGAGGCCGAGCCACGTCCGGGTTTCGAGCAGACCGCGCTCGGAGTCAGCGTCGAGTTCGCGGAGCATCCGCGGCATGGCGAGGAAGACGGGGAGCCACTTGTGCACCTTCCACCACGAGTTGATGCGCATCCCGATCAGGAAGACGACGAACTCGCCGTCGACCCGTGCGGTGACGCGCTCGGGGACGATCCCGGACATACTGTATCGCCGACACGTAGCACGGCCGCCCGGATAACCGTTCCCCGGGGGCGACGGGCTTGTGTCGATCCGGTCCTGTGGCGTGGTATGGACACCGACGCCGACGCCCGCGTCGCGGCGGGCGTCACCGCCCTGTCGGAGCGGAGCACGGAGCGTGCGGGCGACGAGTTCACGCGGGCGGCCTGGCTGTCGCTCGCCGACCCGCGCTCCGACGAGGAGCTGTCGCCGTTCGCCGACGAGGACCGGGGCTGGGTCGGCGAGGGGCTCCGGTGGCTCGTCGTCGCCGCCGTTTCCTACCGCGTCGCCGGCCGCGAGGCCCGCGCCTCGCGACGGGGCGTCGAGGGCATCGCCGTCGCGCGCGACCTGCAAACGACGCGCTCCCACCCCGCACAGCGGGCCTGCCTCGACGAGTTCGTCGCCGACTTCCGCGTCGCGGCCGGGATGGACGACGCCGACGCGGCCTACCGCACCGCCGCGGACGCCTACCGCGAGGCCGGCGACGCGGTCGACGACCCGCACCGACTGGCGACGAGCCCCCTGTTCCGCGCCGCGGCCGCGCCGATCGAGCAGGTCGCGCGGGGCCCGGCAAACGGCGAGATCGCGGTCGAGTGGGACGACCTCCACGGTTCCGACCCGTCCGATCCCGGCGCCTTCCTCGCCCGACGGGCGACGTACAAACGCCAGCGGTTCCCGTCGCTGCTCGACCGCGTCGTCGACGCCGGTCGCCTCGCGGCCCCCCGCGGCACCACCGAGTACGGCAACGACAGTTTCCGGTGTCCGGACTGTGATTCGACTGACGTGAACTGGATCGCCGGGCGGACGCTCTGTCTGCGGTGTTCGGCGCCGATGGCGCGAGCTTAGCGCGTCGCGAACACGAACTCCGTGCTGCTGCCGAGAGGATCGCTCGCCGTCTCCGTCCGGAGGCCGGTAAAGCCCGCCTCGCGGAGCTGGGCCAGCGTCCGCTCCCGTCCCGGCGCCGAGAAGAACATCCGCCCACCCATCCACCCCTCGCGGACGGTTTCGAACCGCCCGCCCGGCAGGGTCATCAGGAGCCGGCCGTCCGGCCGGAGGACGCGGGCGAACTCCCGGTACACCTCGGGGTGGGACTCGCGGGGGACGTGAAAGACGGCGTGGTAGGCGGTCACGGCGTCGACGCTCCCGTCGGCCAGCGGGATGGCGGTCATGTCGGCCTGTACCAGCCGCGCGTCCGGCACCGTCTCCCGGGCGAGTTCCAGCCCGCGCCGCGACACGTCGAGGCCGACGCTCCCCGCCGGCAGGTTCGCGAGCGTCCGCGCCCCGTCGCCACAGCCGGCGTCGAGGACCGTCGGCTCGGCCGGTAGCTCGGCGAGCAGGTCGTCGATCAGTGCGGCGTCGGAGCCGGTCGGGTCGCGCCGGCGGGCGTACGTCTCCGAGATGGCGTCCCACGCCCGCCGAATCTCGTGTCGGTCCATACCGGTGCTGTGGGGTCGGATCGAGGTAGTCCTGCCGCCGCGACGGCGCCTTCGCGATGAATTAAGGGTCTCCCGGCGGACTGTCTGGTATGCGAAGCTACACGATCACCGAGATCTGGGACATCCCCATTCGAGTCAACACCTCTCTTCTGATCTTCCTCCCGATTCTCGCGTGGCTGATCGGCAGCGGTCAGCAGATCGAACTGTACGCGGGACTCATCGGCGGCCTGACGGGCGCCGACTTCGATCTCGCCGTGCTCCGGGCCGGATCGACGCCGTGGCTCGTCGGGTTGCTGGCGGCGGTCGGCCTGTTCGTCAGCGTCACGATCCACGAACTCGGCCACTCGTGGGTGGCGATGCGCTACGGCCTCGAAATCGAGTCGATCACGCTCTGGATCCTCGGTGGGCTGGCGGCGCTGAAGACGTTCCCGAAGGAGTGGAACCGGGAGTTCTGGATCGCCATCGCCGGGCCGATCACGAGCGTCCTCGTCGCGGTCGGCTGTTACGGCGCCGTTCTCGTCGCCCCGAACTCGCTGCAGGTGCCGCGGTTCGTCCTCGGCTGGCTCGCGATCACGAATCTCGTCCTCGCGGGCTTCAACCTCCTCCCCGCCTTCCCGATGGACGGCGGCCGCATCCTGCGTGCGCTCCTCGCGCGCACCCGCCCATACGGGGTCGCGACACGTCTCGCCGCCCGCGTGGGCGTTCTCTTCGCTTTCCTCTTTGCCATCGTCGCCGTGCTCAACTTCCAGATTATCCTCCTCCTGCTCGCCTTCTTCATCTACGGCGCCGCGACGACCGAGTCGAAGGCGGTCCTGCTGGACGAACTCCTCGAAGGGATCACGGTGAACGACATCATGACGCGGGAGCCGGCGACCGTCGCCGCGTCGACGACCGTCGACGCGTTCGGTTCGCAGATGCTCCGGGACCGCCAGCCGATCCATCTCGTCGTCGACGAATCGGGGACACCCGTCGGCGTCGTGACGCTCGACGACCTGAAGCGGGCACGGCGTGCGGACCGCGACGCGACCGTCGGCGACATCGTCCGGGACGTGCCGCGGGTCGATCCGGACGCCGACGCCTTCGACACGCTCGTGGAGTTACAGGGTGCGGGCGGCCTCGACGCCATCGTCCAGCGGGACGGCGAACTCCTCGGCGTGCTCTCGGAGGCCGACTACGCCCACGCGATGACGATACAGCGGGGGTTCCGGAGCGCCGTGACGGGGTAATCCGAGCCGTCAGAGCCCGACCGGAATCCGGACGGTGACCGTCGTCCCTTCGTCGTCGCTCTCGAACGCTATCTCGCCGCCGAGTTCGTCCACGCCCCACTTGGCGATCAGCAGCCCGATGCCAGTCGTGTGTTCGAGCTGTGTCGCGGTCCCCTCGATCACCGGCTCGAACTCGTCGCGCGGGATGCCGGGGCCGGCGTCGTGAACCGCGATGTCGACGCCCCCGTCCGCAGTCTCCGTCGTCGTCAGACACACCGGCGAGGCGCCGTGTTCGAGTGCGTTCTCGACCAACTGCTCGATCACCAACCGGAGCAGCGCCCGGTTGGTGTCGACAGTCACCGGATCGAGCGCCGTCCGAACTTCTGGCGCGTCGTCGGCCTCGGCCACCTCGCGTGCGATCCGTTCGAGAAGCTCGGCGACCGCGACCGTCTCCGTCCGATCTTGCTCCCGCAGGTGGTCGAACTCACGAACCCGTTCGACGATGTCGTCGATGCGTTCGCTCGCCGCCAACACGCCGTCGGCGAACTCCTCGATCCGGTCGTCGGTCGCGAGTCGCCGGATTTCACTCGTCAGGCCGTCGATGATGGTGAGTTTGTTGCGGAGGTTGTGCCGCATCACCCGGTTGTACACGTCGACCCGCCGCTGGTGTTCGAGCAGTTCGGTGACACAGGCCGATAGCGCATACCTCCGTCTTCAGGCGGAGGTCAAGCGATAGGCATAGTGCGTCAATCCACGAGCCCCCGCTCTTACTGGATTTCCCACGCTTCACCGAGGGAATTAAGACGCTGACGAATATAGTGTGTAACACGGATGAAGACCACACGGCACGCGACCTACAACCTCAACTACCACATAGTGTGGTTGCCGAAGTACCGCCAGTCGGTACTCGTCAACGAGGTCGCCGACCGTGTGCGAACCATCCTCCAGGAAATCGCCGACGACAAGGGATTAGAGATAATCGACCTGACCGTTCAACCCGACCACATCCACCTGTTCGTCAGTAGCCCTCCGAAACACGCCCCCTCCCTTCTCGCTAACTGGTTCAAGGGTATCTCCTCGCGGAAATACAACCACCGCTACGCCGACAACGAGGGCGAGAAGATTCGATGGGCACGGGGCTACTACGCAGGAACGGCGGGCCACGTTTCCAGCGAAACGGTGCAAGACTACATTCAGCGTCAACAGAACTCATGAGTTCTGTTTGGCACAAGAGAAACGCACCGCATTTCTCGGGACGTCACGAGGAAGGTGACCCATGACCGAACTCACCAAGACGCTGGAACTGAAACTGGTAGACCCGAACGCACACAAACGGCGGAAACTCTGCGAGACGCGGGAGGTCTACCAGCAGGCCCTTCGAGATGCGTTCGACGCTGGTTGCACAACCCAGACCGAAGCGAACGACGTGGTAGTCACCTACGACCTGTCGGGGTACGCGAAGAACGCCCTCAAGAAGTACGTCCCGCAGTTGACGACGACGTACAACGCGGGCGACCTTCACGATGACCACCCCGTTCGGTTCACCACCGAGGGGCTACGCCTCGACCACCAGCCCGAGAACGCTATCGAGTGGTACGTCAAAATCCCGCACCACGAGGACTACCACCTCTGGATGCCAGCACAGCCGAACCCCGACCAACGGGACTGGTTGGAAGCGTTGAACGCCGGTGACGCGGAGATGGGTGAGAGTCGGCTGTTCCAGCGGGACGGGACGTGGTATCTCCACGTCACCGCCACCCGCGACGTGGAGGACAGTTCCGAGGCGTCCGACGACGAACGGACGCCTGTCGGAGTGGACATCGGGGAAGCGTCACTCGTCACGGTGTGTCACCGCGACGACCACGGGTCTCCGATCCGCCCCGAACTGTGGGCCGATGAAGGGAAGACCGTTCGTCGGCTCCGCAAGACCTACTTCAGCGCTACGCGACGGCTTCAGGAACGCGGAAGCGACCGTCTCGTTGAGTCGTTCGGTGACGACCTGTGGAATCAAATAGACGACGTGTTGCACCGTGTCACCCGCGAAGTCGTAGAATACGCCGAATCCGTCGAGAATCCCGTTCTGGTTCTGGAAGACCTGACGTACATTCGGGAGTCGATGGACTACGGCGAGTACATGAACCGCCGTCTCCACGGATGGGGATTCGCCAAACTCCACGCGCAGATACGGTACAAGGCCGTCGAGAAGGGGATTCCCGTCGAGACGGTGAACCCACGCAACACGTCGAAGGAGTGCCACGCGTGCGGTGAAGTCGGGTATCGCCCGAAGCAGGCGACGTTCAGGTGTACGAACGACGACTGCTGGATGGGCGAGTACCAAGCAGACGTGAACGGGGCAATAAACATCGCAGACCGCTACCTCAGCGGAGAGAGTCGTTCCAGAGAACACCCGAACGACGATGACTCGGCTGAGGATGGGGCGCGTTTGACCGCGCCACAAGACAGTCAAGCCGATGCTGAAACCCAGCAGTCGACGCTTGGAACAGATGCGTCTTGAAACCACAGGGCCGTTGCGCTCGGCCTGAAATCCCGTGGCGGGATTCCCGCGTCTTCAGGCGCGGGAGGAGGTCAATCCCGGACCCCCCGTGTCACCCCGTTTCGTGACAACTGTTATTGATACTCACGACAACGGTTCACCGTATGTCCCAGCAGATTCAGCAAGAACTCGACGTGGACCGATTCACGCTCGGCCTCGTCGGCCCGGACCAGGAGTGGGCGGGGACGGTCGCCGACGGCGGGACGGTACGCACCCACACCCCGCCGGCGTGTTGGGGGCCGATGATCACCCCCGAGTTCCGCGGGGGCCACGAAGTGACCCGTCCCATCCGGGTCGAGAACGCCGAACCCGGCGACGCGCTCGTCGTCCGGATCAGGGACGTCGAGGTGACGAGCGTCGCCACGAGCACCGGGAGTATGGCCGAACGCGAGGGGGCCTTCGGCGACGACCCCTTCGTCGACCACCGCTGTCCCGAGTGTGGGACCGAGTGGCCAGAGAGCGTCGTCGAGGGCATCGGCGAGGAGTCGATCAAATGCGCGGAGTGTGGCGCCAACGCCTCCTCCTTCGGCTTCGAGTTCGGCTACACCGTCGCCTTCGACGACGACCGCTCGGTCGGCTTGGCCGTCGGCGACGAGGGGGCGACCGACCTCGCGGAGCGCGCCGACGAGGCGATGGCCCTGCCCGAACACTCCCGCCAGCACCCCATCCTCCTCTACAAACCCGACGAGATTCCGGGCACGCTCGGCCATCTCAGACCGTTCATCGGCAACATCGGTACGACGCCACCCCGCGAGTTCCCGGACTCCCACAACGCCGGCGACTTCGGGCAGTTCCTCATCGGCGCCGGTCACGACTGGGGGCTGCCGGACGAGGAGGCGCTGGCGGACCGCACCGACGGCCACATGGACTCGAACGACGTGCGCCCGGGCGCGACGCTGATCTGTCCGGTGAAAATCGACGGTGCCGGCCTCTACGTCGGCGACCTGCACGCCAATCAGGGCGACGGCGAACTCTCCCTGCATACGACGGACGTGAGCGGGCGGACCGAACTGGAGGTGGAGGTGATCAAGGGACTGGACATCGACGGGCCGCTCCTCCTCCCCAACGAGGCGGACCTGCCGCCCATCGCCAAACCCTACACCGACGCCGACCGCGAGACGGGCGCCGAGTTGGCCGACCAGTACGGCGTCGACGAGGTAGTCGACGCAGCGCCCATCCAGGTGATCGGCTCGGGCGCGACGATCAACGACGCCACCGACAACGCGTTCGACCGCGCCGGCACACTGCTGGACATGACCGAAGGCGAGGTTCGCGCCCGGTGTACGTTCTCCGGCGGCGTCGAGATCGCGCGTCTCCCCGGTGTGGTCCAGCTGTCGATGCTGGCGCCGATGGAGAAACTGGCGGCGGTGGGGCTGGCCGACACCGTACGGGCGCAGTACGACCTGTAGGCTACCGCGTCCCGCCACGCATCGCCGGAAACAGCGCCACCTCGGCGTCGGGCGGGCAGTCGTCGTCGAGGCTCGCCCGCTCGCCGTCCACCGTGACGCGGACGCTCGGGCGGAGCGTACCGTCGCAATCGACGAGGTGGGACTCGGCGCGGGGATAGGCAGTGACGACCGCCTCGACGACCGCGCGGACCGTTCCGCCGTCGGGGTCGACGCGGACCCGTTTTGTGCCCGTCGCGGCGCGGAGTGGGCCGTACACCGTCAGTTCCATGACCTCCCTCACTCCTCTTCTACCTCGGCGTCGGGGGCGATCCGTTTGACACACCGGATGCCGCGTTTCGCCCCCTGTTTCGACGCGTAGCCCTCGGCACTGTCGGCGACGATGTTGCCGTTCGACGCGACGAGTCGCCACCGCCACTCCTCGCCCCTGTCCTCGTAAACTTCGAAGACCGGTTGGCCCGCCATGGTCGTCGTTCGACCGAGGGGGGTTTACGTGTTCCGTCGGCGACCACCCGGCGAAATCCTTAGGTTCGATCCGTGCTACCGTTACACACATGACACTGACGGCCGACTGTCAACGGTGTAGCGAACCGTTCGACTACCGACACGACGCCTGCCCGAACTGCGGCTGGCGCCCCGAGACGTGGCGACAGGGTGGTCGCTACGGGCTCGGTCGGGCTGGTATCGGAGAACGGGACTGATGGGCGCCGAGAACGAGTGTCTCGGTTGCGGCGTCGACTTCGACTACGACGAGGGCGCCTGCCCCGTGTGTGGCTGGGACCCGCGGGACTTCGCCGCCCGCGGCCGGTACGGACTGGAAAAATCCGGTCACGGCGAACCGGACGACGAGGGCGACGGCGAACGCGACGGCCCCAGCGGACCGCCGCCGGGACCGAAGGGGCTGTTGTAGGTCACCGGTCGACGCCCGTCGGCGTCCCCGACGCCGCTACGGAAACGACGCGACGAACAGCGTCCCGTACACCACCATCGAGAGCAGGACGGCGCCGACGCCGAGCAACACCGCCCCGCCCAGTCGGAACACCCACGTCCGGTGCTCGCGGGTGTCCTCGTAGTAGTCGGGATGCTCCGATGGCGGCATCGAACTCAGCGCCTCCGCGTACCGCCGCTGGACGGCGAGCGCCGTCTCGACGCGGAACGCGAACACGTAGCCGAGTCCCAGCAGTCCCAGCGCGAAGGCACTCAGCCCGATGGATGCGAGCGACACCGTTCCCAACGGCGTACTCGTCGCGACGGTGTGAAAGCCACGGTGTCTCCCGGACGACGCGCGTCGGCGGCGCCGCCCGGGTCTGAACCGACGCCGGACCGCCGTTAGTCCGACCGCATCGACAGCGGCGGGCGGTCCTCGGCGCGGCGCGATTCGTGGAGCGCGTCACAGACCGATCCCTGCCCGCTCATGTTGACGCCGGCCAGCCGGGTCCGGTGGCGCACCGTCTCGAACTGGTCGGGATCGATCGGCTCCCCTTCCGGCGTCCGGAACAGTTCGGGGTGGTCGTCGTCGAGGAGACCGGTCGCCTCGGCTTTCTCCAGATACCGCTCCAGCGGGTCGGCGTCGACGGTCACCGCGAGGCCGCCGTCGCGGACCCAGACGCGGGCGTCGTCGTCGCCGTCGAGATCGAGATCGAGATCGGCGCGCGTCAGAGCGACGATCTGTCCGCCGTCGAGGCCGGCGTCGAGGAGTGCGCCGGTGGCGTCGTGCTGGCGGGCGATCCGCGCCTTCTCGTCGAGTTCGGCGCGGACGGGTTCGACGCTCCCGTCGGCGTCGGGAAACGCCTCGCCGAACGAGAGGCGTTCGTTGACGCCGCGGTTGATCTCCCGTTCGTGCATGTGCTCGCGGAGGTCGATCCGCGCGCGGTCGACGTCCGGAAGCGCCTCCACTTCGTCGCGGGCGTCGGTCGTCATCATCCACGCGAAGGCGGGCGAACACCACGCCGTCGGGAGGGTCATGGCGACGTCCACCTCGTCGCCGTCGATCCGAATCTCGTCGATGTACTCCAGTTCGACGATGGAGGTGTCGAGTTCGGGGTCGGTGACGCGGTCGAGTCGCTCTCGGACCGCCGCTTCGGTCACTCTGCCGTCACCGCCCCGCGAATCCACCGCCATCAGTCGTCCGCCGGCGCCGCACTCGACCCGGCGTAGTGGTCCGCGAGGCCGAACTCCTCGGTCACGTCGTCGGACTCGAACTCCTCTTTTTTGGCCTCAATGTCGATGTCGTACAGCTCCGCGGCGTTTTCGCCCATGATCTTCTTTTTCGTCTCCAGATCGAGTTCGACGCCGTACTCGTCCCGCTGTTCGTCGGTCAGTTCGGCGTTCATCACCACGTCGACCAGCCAGTCGGGGTTCCAGAGCGCGTAGTCGGAGCCGAAGAGGAGGCGGTCCTCGCCCAGCCAGAAGAGGAGTTCGCCCATGATCTCGCCGAACTTCCGGGGGCGGTGGACGGCCATCGGCGCCGCGACGGCGAGGCCGCCGTAGACGTTCGGCTCCTGAGCGGCGATCCAGCAGAAGTCGTCCAGTCGGGGGAGGCCGACGTGTTCGACGACGAAGTTGAGTTCGGGGAACGAGGTGGCGGCGTCGTCCACGTCCGCCACGTCGAAGGCGTCGCGGTTGAGCGGCCGGATCGTCGGCCCCTTGTGCGGGTGGATGTTCCGGATGCCGAGTTCGGCGCACTTCTCTAGGAATTTGAAGGACTCCTCGCTGTCGAGGCGCCATCCCTTCGAGTCGCCGCGCCACTCGGCCGTGTAGAGCTTGACCCCCTGCAGGTCGTACTTGTCGTTCAGTTCCTCCAGGTATTCGAGCCCCTCCTCACCGTCCCGCGGGTCGAAGGTGCCGTTGAGGACGAACCGTTCGGGATACTCCTCGGCGAGTTCGGCGTTCTGTTCGGCCGTGTTGAACCCCTCGTCGTAGAAGTCGGTGAGGTAGGTTGGTTGGAAGATACCCATATCGACCGCGGCGTTGCCGAACAGATCCTGTTTCATCCGGTCGGCACCGTACTTGCGGTACTCCTCCAGCGACCACTGTTTCTCCTCCGGCGTGAACGCCGTGTGGTAGTCGTAGAAACACTGGATGAACTGCTCGCCGCCCTCGTGGACGATGTTCTCCTCGGTCGCATCCCAGAGGTGGAGATGCGAGTCGATGACGAACACGTCCTCTCCCTCGTACTCGTACATACTACGACCGACCGTGAGGAATGACAACAAATAACTATTGTGGTCGTTCATGAATGTCGGCGGAGGAACGCTTTTGTCGACGCGAGTGAACGCCTCACACATGCTCGCGGCACGACTGCACGCGTACACGGAGGAGATGAGCGACGCGCTCTCCATCGACGACGTCGACCGGCCGACCGCCGACGGCCCCGACGACGTGATCGTCGAGGTGGAGGGCGCCGGATGGTGTCAGACCGACAACCACATCATCGAGGGGATGTGGGAGGAGTACGCCCCCCAGCCACTCCCGATGACGCTCGGCCACGAGAACGCCGGGACGGTCGTCGAGGTGGGCGAGAACGTCGACATCGTCGACGTGGGCGATCGGGTGATCTGTCACCCGCACATGACCTGTGGCACCTGTCGGCCCTGTCGGCTGGGCGAGGACATGTACTGCGAGAACGCCCAGTTCCCGGGGCTGACGACCGACGGGGGGTTCGCGGAGTATCTCCACACGAACGAGCGGGCGGTGATCCCGCTCCCCGGCGGCGTCGACCCCGCGGACATCGCGCCCCACGCCGACGCCGGCATCACCGCCTACCACGCGGTGAAGAAGGCGGTGGCCGAACTGAACCCCGGCGACCACGCCGTCGTCATCGGCGTCGGTGGCCTCGGTCACATCGGTCTCCAGTGTCTCGACGCCATGAGCGCCGCGGAGATCACCGCCCTCGACCTCAAGGCGGCGGCCCGTGACCTCGCGACGGACCTCGGCGCCCACCACGCCGTCGATCCGTCGAGCGTCGACGTGGCCGCCGAAATCGAGGCGATCACCGACGGCGCCGGCGCCCAGCAAGTCATCGACTTCGTCGGCGCCGACGTGACGACGGGCTACGCCCCCGACATCGTCGCCGCGGGCGGCGACCACCACGTCGTCGGCTACGGCGGCCACATCCACGAACCGTCGCAGGCGCTCGTCAACGGCGAGTTCGCGTACCGCGGGACGCTCGTGGGCCGGTACGCCGAACTGCAGGAACTCGTCGCCCTCGTCGACCGCGGCGACGTGGAGCTTCGGACCTCCCGCTACGACCTCGACGAGATCAACACCGTCGCCGAACGCCTCGAACACGGCGACATCGAGGGTCGGGCGGTCATCGTGCCGCCGTGAGGAGAGGGAAGTTCCGGGGACCGGTTGTCCCGCCGCCGGAACTACTCGGTCCGGTATTCCTTTTCGAATCCGCGGAATTCGGTGCGGTGGGCCTCTTCGTCGGCGAGAATAGTCACTGCGAGGTCCTCAGTCACCGGATCGTCCGCCTCTTCGGCCGCATCGATGAGTGCACGGTACGTCTCGATGGCGTCCTCTTCCGCGTCGAGGACGCCGCGGATGACCGAGAGCACGTCCGTCGAGTCCTCGGGCGGCTGGAGGGAGTCCTGTCGGGCGACGAAGTCGGCCGATCCCGGCGGGCGCGCGTCCAGTTGTTTGAGGCGCTGTCCGAGCTGTTCGGCGTGGCCCAGTTCCTCCTGAATGTCCTGCTGGAGGCTCTCCTTGATCTCCTCGGCCCGAACGCCGTCGAGAACGATCGCGTTCGTCTGGTAGTTCATCACGGTCTCTATTTCGTCGCCGTACGCCTTACGCAGGAGTTCGACGACACGGTCGGAGGTCATGCCGGTTCGTGCTACGCACCATCGACGCTAAACTGTTCTCCCGGTCAGCGCTCCCGCCTCGTCGCCTCGGCGCCGGTGGTGGTGAACTCGAATCGCGCGCCGCCGGCCGCTCCCTCGGTCACGGCCACGGTCCAGCCGTGTGCCTCCGCGACGGTCCGGACGATGTTGAGGCCGAACCCCGTCCCGCCGTCGGCGGTGGTGTATCCCCCTTCGAACACCCGGTCGCGCTCCGATTCGGGGATGCCGGGACCGTCGTCTTCGACGTAGAACCCGTCCGCGGTGCGCCCGACGGTGACGGTCACGGCGGCGTCCGTCTCCCCGCCGCGAGTGAACTCCACCCCTTCGTCGGCGGCCGGCCGACGGTTCGTCGAGCCATGCTCGACGCTGTCGTCGGACTCCGTCCGGCTACCAGTGGAGCCGTGTTCGACGCTGTCGCCGGGCTCCGCCCGGCTACTCGTGGAGCTATGCTCCACGCTGTTCCGAAACAGGTTCTCGAACACCTGCGTGAGTCGACTCTCGTCGGCCTCGACGGTTCCCGGGTCGTCGTCGAATCGGAGCTGGGCACCCTCGGTTTCGGTCGTCGCCCACGCCCGTTCGGCGACCGACCGGACGTCGACGGGCTGGACGTCGTCGACGGTCCGCCCGTACCGCGCCAGCGTGAGCAGGTCGTCGATCAGTTCGTCCATGCGGTCGAGCGCGTCCGCCACCCGGCCGAGACGGTCGTCGTCCACGTCCATCCGCGCGAGTTCGAGGTTGCCGTGGGCGACGTTCAGGGGATTGCGCAGGTCGTGGGAGACGACGCTCGCGAACTCGTCGAGGCGCTCGTTCTGTCTGGCGAGTTCCCGTTCGCGTCGGCCGAGTTGCTTCCGGGCCGTCATCGAGTCGATGGCGTGCCCGATGCTCTCGCCGAGTTCGGCGAGCGCCTCACACTCCCGGGTGTCGAACACGTTGGCGCGGTTGGCGTAGATGGTCAGGAACCCGTGGGCGTGCTCGCTCCCGACGAGCGGGACGACCGCCATCGACTCGACGCCTTTCTCTGCCAGCATGTCCCACCACGGCTCCAGGCTCGGCTCCGCGAACACGTTCTGGATGGGTTGGAGATCCCCCGTTCGGATCGCCTCGCTGCCCGGTCCCCCTTCGGTCTGACTGTCGATGTCGATGGCAACCTCCAGTGGCTCGAAGTACTTGTCGTCGTGCCCTGCCCACGCCGACGGCCGGACGAACTCGTCGCCGGGGACGTAGCGGCCGATCCACGCGCCGTCGTAGATCCCGGTATCGGTCAGTCGCTCACAGACCACCGCTTCGAGTTCGTCCCGTTCGGTGGCGTTTACCATCTCCTGGGTCGCGATGCGGAGCGTGTCGTTGATGCGGGTCAACTGCTCGGCGCGTCGGCGCTGGCACTGCCCGCGGGCGTCGTAGATGCCGACGACGAGACCGACGACGGCGCCGAGCGTGGCGGCGTTGAGCACCGTGCGCCTCGCCCCGGGTACCGACTGGCCACGGATCGCGGCGTCGGCGAACAGCCAGCCCACGGCGACGACGAGCGCCACCGTTCCAACCACGGTCCAGCCGAGCGTCCGGTCGGCGAAGGGCGCCGGGCCGAGTCGTTCCTCGCGGAGCAGTCCGCCGATGCCGGCCACGATCAGCGCCAACACCAGCGGGACCACCGCCTCGACCACGAGCAGCCGCGGAGACGCCCGCAGCCGGACGGCCGACTGCAGATGTACGACTGCGAGCACGAGCCCGGCCACGGCGATGACCGTACCACTCGTCCGTGCCGACACTCGCTCCATTCGTTCGGTGTACTTCGGCCTCGGCACATATAGGTCACTGGCTTTCGGAATCATTCGTGAGAACTCGAATCGAAGTGATCCCTTCGAATCCCGTCCGGGCGGCAGATATACGGCCGTCGGGTCCCGTGTGTAGACGATGATACCGTCGAGAATCGCCCCGAGTGCGTGTCCGCCGTGGACCGCCGACTCCCACGGGGGACCACCGTGACCGATCCGCTCTCGTCGATCCGACGCGACGCCCCGACGATGGCCCTGGCCGTCGTCGGCGTTCTGGTCGTCGTCGCCGTCGGCTTCGTGATCATCGTCGGCTCCATCCGCGTCCTCCTGCCGGCGGTGTACCCCGTCTTCCCCGACACCGATCCGACGACGCTCGCCGCCGTCGTCGGATTCGGTCCCGCCCTCGTCTACGGCGTCGTCGTCGCCGTCGCCATCCGCCGATACGTCGTCAAAAGAGGCTGACGCTCCGACGGACCGGGACCGCCGTTCGTCACGAAATCGCTCCCCGAATCGGACGCGTGGCCACCCTCTGTGGCCGCGTCGCGGGGGTGATGCCGCTCTCGGCCCTAGAGTAGGTATGACCGAATCCTCCCGACCGCCGAGCGACGACTCGCGTTCGGTCGACTACGAAACCCACGCCGTCGACGTCCTGATCGTCGGCGCCGGCGCGGCCGGCGCCCGGACGGCCATCCAACTGGTCGATCGCGGCGTCGATCCCGCCGATATCCTCGTCGTCGGCAAGCGGCGCCACGGCGACGCCCACACGACGTGGGCGCGCGGCGGCATCAACGGCGCCCTCGGGACCCACGACCCCGAGGACGGTTGGGCCGTCCACGCCGCCGACACGCTGAACGAGGGCCACCACCTCAACGACCCCGCGAAGGTGGAGGCGGTGACCCGGCGGATGCCCGGCCTCCTCCGCGAACTCGACGCGTGGGGGATGCCGTTCAGCCGGACCGACGAGGGCGACATCGACCAGCGCTACTTCGGCGCGCAGTCGTTCCGCCGGACCGCCTTCGCCGGCGACCACACCGGCGAGTCGCTGCTGGAGACGCTCGTCGAGCGGGCGCAGTCGCTGTCGATCCCCTACCGCGAGAACGTCTTCGTCTCGAAACTGCTCACCGACGAGGGACGAATCGTCGGCGCCGCCGCCACCGACCTCGACACCGGCGACTTCCTGCTGTTCGAGGCCGACACCGTCGTCCTCGCGGCGGGCGGGTACACGAGCCTCTACCGTCGCCACTCCTCGCGCGACGACGAGAACACGGGCGACGGGCCGGCGCTCGCCTACGACGCCGGCGCCCGCCTGATGGACATGGAGTTCGTCCAGTTCCACCCGACCGGCATGGTCGGCGCCCGCTACGGCGACGAGTGGGACGGCCGCCTCGTCACCGAGGCCGTCCGCGGCGAGGGCGGCCACCTCTACAACGCGCAGGGGGACCGGTTCATGGAGCGGTACTCGCCCGACCAGATGGAACTCGACGCCCGCGACGTGGTGGCCCGCGCCATCGACGCCGAACTCGCGGCCGGCCGCGGCACCGAGTACGGCGGCGTCTACCTCGACATCTCCCATCGCGACCCCGCGTTCATCCGCGAGCGCCTCCCCCGGATGGACGAACGGTTCGCGGACCTCGGCGTCGACCTGGCGACCGAACCGGTCGAAGTCGCACCCACCGCCCACTACGGCATGGGCGGGGTCGTCGTCGACGACGACGGCGAGACGGACATCGAGGGCCTCTACGCCGTCGGCGAGACGATGGCGGGCGTCCACGGGGCGAACCGCCTCGGCGGCAACTCGCTGGCCGAGACCATCGCCTACGGACAGGTGGCGGGCGATGCCATCGCGGCGCGGCTGGCCGAGGGAAACGATGCCGACGCCGATGCGACGCTCCACACCGCCGCCCGCCGCCACTTCGCCGACCTCGCCACCCTCGCCGGGAGCGACGGCTCGACGCCTCCCGAGACCCTGCTCGACGACCTCCGAGAGATCCTCTGGGATCACGCCGGCATCCACCGCGACGAGGCGGGCCTCGTCGCCGGCCTCGACGCCCTCACCGCGCTCCGCGGGCGGGCGATAGACCTCGACGTGGGCGACCGGACGAGCCGCTCGTTCGAGTTCGCGCTGAACCTCCAGTTCGGACTGCTCGTCGCCGAGGCGGTCCTCCGGAGCGCCCACGAGCGCACCGAATCGCGCGGTGCCCACCACCGCCCCGACTACCCCGACACCGACCCCGACTGGCGGCGAAACGTCGTCGTCGAACGGGGGACTCTCGGGGCGATGGCGCTCTCGACGACGCCCGTCGACGAGCCGAGCGCGGCGGTTCGAGACGCACTGGACGCCGGCTACGAACTCGACTACCACCAGCTGGAGTGATCAGCGACGGACGCGGACCGGTCGGACGACTCCTCCTCCCGACCACACGTATATATCCTTCGACGAACTGCGCGGTGGCACGGTCCGTCACCGAACGTAATGATCCCGTGGGCCGTAGGCGTTCCTGCGATGGTCCCCAACACCCCCGCTGACGACGCGTCCCCCACGCGCCGCGCGTTCCTCCGCCGCGGCGCGGGCGCCGTCGCGGCCGGCTTCGTCGCCGCGACGGCCGGCTGTACGTCGGCCCTCCCGCCGCTCGGCTCCGCCCAGCGATTCGGCCGCATCGACGTTCCCGACGCGGACCCACCACGGTACCGACGGTGGCTCCCCGCTCCGTCGGCCGTCGACGGCGTCGACGCCGAGGGGTACGCCTACCTGTTCCGCCGCCCCGGCGCCCTCGACTACCCCGCGCCCGTTCGGTTCACCACGCCACGCAAGCGACTCCTGAGCCACCTCGATCACTTCGGAATCGGCTACGCGAACTACGACCGTCTCCTCCACACGCCCTTCGGCACGGTGCTCGCGGGCGAGTTCGACGCCGAGGCTGTCGGCGAGACGCTCACGGACAGTGGCTACGCCGCCACGGGATCGGACGGCGACTACGACCGCTTCACCCGCGACGACGTGCCCCGCCGGGCCGCCGTCGGCGACGGCGTCGTCGTCTGGTCGAGCGAGCGCGTCCACGACCACCCTCGGATCGACGCGCTGCTCGACGCCCGCACCGGCCGGCGGACCCGCTACCACGACGCCGACGCCGGCGTCGCCCGCCTCACCGACACCGTCGGTGAGAGCCGCATGGTCGAGTACGTCCCGCCCAGCGACGAGCGCTACTGGCAGAAATGTGAAGGCTTCCGCTTCGACGGCGACACCGCGTATCACGTGATGACGTTTCTCTACCCCGAGGGGCGGACGCCGCCCGAGTCGGAACTCCGGGACCGCGCCGTCGACGGGACGGTGTTGACCCGCGAAGTCGAACACTCCGACTTCCGGATCGACGGCCGCCTCGTGATCGTGGAGGGGCGCATCCCCCCGGGCGAGGGCATCGATCCGGTCGATATCACGCCACCGTATCCGCCGCAGATCACGTGGGGGTACGCCTCCGACACCGACGCGTCCGCGGTGACCGTCCGTCACGAGGCGGGCGATTCGGTCCCGACGAGCGCCCTCGGCTACACGTTCGACGCCGACGTGCCGGACGGCTGGCTGGTGCTCGCCGAGCAGCGGCCGCTCCCGACGGACGGCGAGACGCTCGCCGCCGGCGACGCCGTGACCCTCTCCCTCCCCGCGACGCCGACGGTCGAAGCCATCCCGCACGGGGACATCGACCACGAGGCGGCGAACCCGTACGCGGCCGCCGACCCCCGACCGGTGGCCCGCCTCGAACTGCTGTACGGTCCCGGTGAGACGCGCCGCCCCGTCTTCGCAGTGCCGCTGGAGGGGTCGTCGTGATTGTCGCATCGCCCCCGACCGACGAACCGGCGCCCGCCCCGCCGAGGTGGGCGGGCGATTTATTTCCCGGACCGATGACCGATCCATCCGTGGCGGACGACCCCGACCTCTCCACGCTCGTCGGCCTGCTGGACGACGAGCACGTCCGGACCATCCTCGCGGCGACGAGCGCGGAGCCGCTGTCGGCGGCGGCACTGAGCGAGCGCTGTGGCGTCTCCACCTCCGCCGTCTACCGCCGGGTCGACCGCCTCGTCGACGCCGACCTGCTCGACGAGCGGACGCGCCCGCGGAGCGACGGCCACCACGACACCGTCTACGTGGCCGCCATCGAGCGCTTCGAACTCGTCGTCGACGACGGCGACATCGACTGGACCGTCGACCGAACCGAGACGGACGTGGCCGACGAACTCACGCGCCTCTGGGGGGAGTTCTGAGATGGTGGCCGCCGCCCCACTCGTCGACCTGCTCGCGGGCGTCGCGGCGACCGGGTCCGCCCTCGTCGGCCTTTACATCGGCTATCAGGCCTACCGCGGCCTCCGCCGCAACGACGAGCCCGCGATGCGGTATCTCGCCGCCGGCATGATCGTCCTCTTCGGCGTGACCTACCTGCTCGCGGTCGTCGGGCAGGGACTGATCGCCTTCCACGTCGTCACCCTCGGGTTTCAGGACGTGTTCCGGCTCCTCGTTCGCATCCTCCAACTCGCCGGACTGGTACTCATCGCCTACTCGCTCCACCTCGCGGCCGGCAGCCGCGTCTCGGAGGGTTAACGGAAGAGGACGGTCGGCCGTCGCGCGACGGCATCGACCGGCGTGTCGTCGTCGATGGCGGGAAGTCTGACGCACGCGACCGATCCCGTCCCGTCGTCCCGCGCGCGAATCCCGAAGGAGCCGCCGTAGCGCGTCACGATCCAGTTGACCAGCCACAGCCCCAGCCCGGAGCAGTGGACCAGATCGGTCTCTTCGCCCGCGTCGATGGCCGCGGCCTCCATGTCGTCGATACCGGTGCCTTCGTCCCTGACGACGAGTTCGATCCACTCGCCGTCGTCCGTCGCTTCGAGTTCGATCCGCGGCGCGTCACCGGGGTCGTGTGTCACGGCGTTCTCGGCGAGTTCCGTCAGCGCCTGCTCCAGTTCGGGACCGGCACAGACATCTCGGTCGGTCCGGACCGCGACGTCGACGGTCGCTCCCGCCGGCAGGTCGTTCGTCGCGGCGTCGAACAGCGCCGCGGGGTCGAGTCGTCGGGGCTCGCGCTCGCGACGCGCGTACCGCTCCAGTTCGCGGGCCTGTTCGCTCGTCCCCATCAGTCGGTTCGCGGTCCGCTCGATCCGGTCGCCGAGTTCGCTCACGTCGTCGTCCTCGGTCAGCCCGGACTGGAGATGATTGCCCACGCCGAGCAGGACGTTCAGGTCGTTGCGGAGGTTGTGCCGGAGCACGCGGTTGAGCAGGCGCACGAGCTGTTCGGTCCGCTTGCGCTCGGTCACGTCGGTCTGGAAGCCGAGATAGTGGGTGAGGTCGCCGTCCGGCCCTTCGATGGGGCTGAGTCGCACCTGATTCCAGAACGGCGAGTCGTCGGCGCGGTAGTTGAGCAGGTCGACCGAGGCGGGCTCTCCGGCGTCGACGGCGGCGCCGAGTTCGGCGACGGTCGACTCGTCGGTCGCCTCCCCCTGTAGGAACCGGCAGTTCCGGCCCACAATCTCCGCGGCGTCGTAGCCGGTCACGCGCTCGAAGCCCTCGTTGGCGTAGACGATGGGCAGGTCGCCGTCGGCGTCGGCCATCGAGATGCCCACCTGCGCCTCGTCCATCGCGCGGGTCTTCCGCCGCAGTTCGCGCTCGCGCTCCTTGCGCGCGGTCACGTCCCGACCGACGCCTTGCACCCCGACCACTCCGTCGTCGCCGCGGATCGGCGTGGCGTTCACCGCGACGACGACCCGCTCGCCCGCCGCGTCGACGAAGTCGAGTTCGAGGTCCTCGACCGTCTCGCCGTCGACCGTCCGATCGAAGGCCCCCAACGCGTCGTCTATCGACGCCCCGTCGAGCCACGCCGCGAACGGCGTGTCGATCAGCTCCGCCGGTTCGTAGCCCAGTACGCGCTCGACCGCCGAGGAGACGTAGGTGAAGGCGCCAGCCCGGTCGAGCCGAAAGAGGATGTCGAAGCTCGTCTCGGCGATGCCCTCGAACCGCGCTTTCTCGTGTTCGAGCCGTTCGGTCCGTGCCTCCAGTTCCCGCTCGTATCGCCGCCGTTCGAGTGCCTGCCCGATCAGCTTCCCAAGCAGTTCGAGGAAGACCTCCTCCGTCTCGTCGAACGGCGCCGACCGCTCCGATTCGGCGGCGAAACAGACCGTCCCGTACGTCTCGTCGTCGACGGTGATCTTGACGCCGATGTAGGCCCCCAGCCCGAACGCCTGCAGCGCCCGGTCGCTGACCGACGACGACGCGGTGGCGTCCTGTACCGCCAGCGTCCCCTTCACCTCGATCGTTCGCCGACAGTACGCCTCGTCCAGCGGGCAGCGCTCCCCGGCCTGAATCCCTTCGTGTCTCCCCGTGGCCGCGACGATCTCCTGCGACCCGTCGTCGAGTCGCGTGAGAAAGCCAATCGGCAGCCCGAGATACTCGGTTCCGACGTCGAGCGCCCGCTCTACCCGCGCGGTCACGTCGGCGTCCCCGTCGGTACCGGTGAAGATGTCGTAAATCTTCTCTCGGTAGCCACTGGCGTCCATCTACCACTCGTTGGGGGACGAGCGTCTTATGAGCGTTGGCCGAGTTTTCAGGGCTGATTCTGGGCGGCGTGAACGCTTTGGTCTCCGAGGCCCGTCCGCCCGTATGGCCGACGCCCGCCGCGACGGACTCCTCGCCGTCCTGACCCTCGCCGCCCTCGTCGTCGTCGGGGTCCGCACTGTCGGCGTCACGCCCTTTCTCCGGCCACTCGCCGCCGCCGTCGGCGTCGCGGGCGCCCTCGTGCTCGAGTGGGCCTTCCTCGCGTCGCCGACGCTCGCAACCGGCTGGGAACGGCGCGGCGTCCCCGTCGTCAGCGCCGTCGCCGTCGTCGTCGCCGCCGCCGTCCTCGTCCCGCGGGCGCCGTGGCTCGTCGGCGCGGCGGCGTGGGGGCTCGTGACCTACGGCGGCCTGCTCGGCTGCGCCCTCGTCGGCTGGGGAAACCCGGTGGCGCGGGTGTCGACCCGGCGGGGCCGCTGACCCGAACGAAGTTGACGATTCACTGTAATTAGGCGCTAAGTCCTCTTCCTTAAGAAGCAACGCAGGGAGCGAAGCGACCGAGTAGCGCAGTAGGGAGGGGATACAGCGTTGACGAGACGCTCCGCGTCTCGTCTGCACACGAGAGCTTTGCTCTCGTGAACGCCGCACGATTCTCAAACACGTTCGCCGCTCGGCCCACAGGCCACTCCCACCTTTATGTCTATCCAAAGTCTATACATCGGTGATGGATAGGTTTGAAATCGAAGGAGAAGAAGTCCTCGACGGAACTGCAAAACCGTCGGGAAATAGTGCCCACGTCATCGTCCCCAAACGCTGGCGCGGAGCCGACGTGAAAGTCGTCCGCGTCTCCGACCCCGACTCAGACGAATAGCCTATGCACTACAACTACAAGTATCGACTCACCCCGTCAGAAGCCCTCGAAGAGGAGCTTCTGCACCACGTCGATACTTGTAGGCAACTGTACAATCACGTCCACCACCTGCTCAACGAGGCAGACGACATTCCCGCTCGCTACGAGGTGCAGGGGCGACTCCCCGACCTCAAAACGTGGTGGGACGACCTCGGAGATGTCCACTCGAAAGTTCTCCAGATGGTCGTCAAGCGCGTCTACGACAACCTCTCAACGCTCAAAGCACAGAAGGAGAACGGACGCGCCGTGGGGATGCTCAAGTGGAAACCACCCCGGGAGTATCGGTCGCTCACCTACAACCAGTCCGGCTTCGAACTCAAGAACACGAGTGGTCGGCCCACGTTGTGGTTGAGCAAGATCGGCGAGATCCCGATTCACCTCCACCGAGACATCCCTGAGAACGCGACCATCAAACAAGTCGCGGTCAAACGCGAACCCACGGGCGAGTGGTATGCCACGTTCGGTATCGACGTGAACGAGGATACACCAGAGAAGCTGGAGAACCCCGAGAGGGTGGTCGGAATCGACGTGGGCATCCTCAAGTACGCACACGACACCGACGGGTACGCCATCAAAAGCCCTGACTTCATCGAGGAGCGCAAACGACTCGAACGCGCTCAACGCGATCTCTCGCGGAAGGAACACGGCTCTGAGAATTGGGAGAAACAGCGGCAGGTCGTTGCCGAACGACACTCCGACCTCAAGCGGAAGCGTCGGGACTTCCTTCACAAGTTGTCGAACTACTACGCCCTAGAGTACGACCTCGTGGCTGTGGAGGACTTGGACGCGAAGGGGTTGGTCGAACTGCCGGGCAACTCGCGGAACCGGGCAGGAGCGGCTTGGGGGACGTTTCTGCGGATGCTCGAATACAAGTGCGAGCGCGAAGGGACGTACTTCGTCGCAGTTGACCCGAAAGAGACGACGAAGGAGTGCGCGTCCTGCGGCGTCAAGACGGACAAGCCGCTGTGGGTTCGCGAACACTCGTGTCCGTCGTGTGGGTTCGAGGCGGACAGGGACGCGAATGCGGCGTGGAATATTCTTTCTCGCGGTCTCGAAGACGTAGGAGTGGGATACTCCGAATCAACGCCTGTGGAGACTGCGCTCCCTGTGGACACCATTGTGTCTGGAAAGCGCGTCGTGGAAACAGGAAGCCCCACCCTCAAGGAGCGAACCGCGTCAGCGGTGAGCGAGTAGGGTGGGGTAGTTCACATAATTTAGTAGACGGAACGAGAGGCACCCATATGGACACACGACAATCGAGCAAACCCAGCTCCCAGCCCCACCGATGGTAAATGTCGCGCTCTCGCTGGCGCAAGTCGTCCTTGCGCTGGCTCTGGTGGTGTTGAACGGCTTTTTTGTCGCTGCAGAGTTCGCCTTCGTACGGATACGAGGGACATCGGTCGAACAACTTGCTGAGGAGGGACGCCCCGGCGCGGGGACGCTCCAAGAAGTGATGGTGAGCCTTGACGACTATCTCGCGACGACGCAACTCGGCATTACCATCGCCTCGCTCGGGTTGGGGTGGGTCGGCGAACCCGCCGTGGCGGCGCTCATCGAACCCGTATTGGAACCGATTCTCCCGGCGGGTCTCATCCATCTCGTCGCTTTCGCAATCGGCTTCAGTATCATCACGTTCCTCCACGTCGTCTTCGGTGAACTCGCGCCGAAGACGCTCGCAATCGCCCAGACCGAGCGACTCTCCCTGTTCCTCGCCCCGCCGATGAAGGTCTTCTATTACATCCTCTATCCAGGAATCGTCGTCTTCAACGGGGCTGCCAACGCATTCACGCGAGCACTCGGCGTGCCACCCGCCTCCGAAACGGACGAGACGCTCGGCGAGCGGGAGCTCCTTCGGGTGCTGACTCGATCCGGCGAGGAAGGAGACATCGACGTTGCAGAGGTGAAGATGATCGAGCGGGTCTTCGATCTCGACGACGTCGTGGTGCGGGAGGTCATGGTTCCACGACCGGACGTGGTGAGCGTTCCCGCCGATGCCTCGCTCTCCGACCTCCAGTCGATCGTCCTTGAGACTGGTCATACGCGCTATCCAGTTCTTGATGCCGACGACAGCGACCAAGTGATCGGATTCGTAGACGTCAAGGACGTGCTCCGAGCGGAGGTGAAGGACGGTGACGCCGAGATAGTCGGCGACATCGCCCGCGAGATTGTCATCGCTCCTGAGACGATGGCACTGAGCGATCTCCTGAGGCAGTTCAGGGAAGATCAACAGCAAATGGCCGCAGTTATCGACGAGTGGGGTGCATTTGAGGGGATTGCAACGGTTGAAGACGTCGTCGAGGCGCTCGTTGGAGACCTCCGGGATGAGTTTGATATGGACGAGCGTGAACCCTCGATTCGTCGGCGTGGCGATGAGGGGTACGACATCGACGGCAGTGTCCCGTTATCGAAAATCAACGACACGATCGAGGGAGATTTCACAAGTGAAGAGGTCGAAACCATCGGTGGACTGGTACTCGAGCAACTCAACCGTGCGCCAGAACGTGGCGATCGCGTTGAGGTCGACGGGTACACCATTGAGGTGACGAACGTTGAGGGGACCCGAATTTCGACGGTCTGGATCCACGAACGTGAAGCGGATGATTCAGCGTAATGCAAGGAGGAGCCTCCGACCTCAAGGAGCGAGCGTCGCGAGCGAGTAGGTCGGAGAGGAAACCGACTCGGTACTACACCAACCACGCTCGATGGCTGGCCGACTCCCCCACTGAATCGTGACTAATATAAAGACATAGACTCACATCTGAAGTACGGATGGAGATACGTCGCACCGTCCCCGTCAAACTCGACGTGGCCGACAGCGACGCCGACCTTCTCCACGAAACCATCTCCGAGTTCCTGTGGGCCGCCAACTACGTCGTCGACCACGCGTGGCAAGGCGAGTACAAGACCACAAGCAAAGCCGAACTCCAGCGCGAAACCTACGACGACGTACGGGCCAAAACGAGGCTCCAAGCGAACCTCGTTCAGAACGCTCGCAACAGGGCCGCCGACGCCGTACAGAGCGTCGTCGCTCGGTGGAAGCAAGGTGACGATGCAGGGAAGCCGCACTTCACTGCCCCGACGCTCGTCTACGACAAGCGATGTGCGACGTTCAACGACGACCACGCGACGCTCTCAACCGTCGACGGGCGTATCACGGTTAAGTACGTCCTCCCCGACGAGAGCCGCGAGACGCCCCACTCGGAGTACCTGTTCAACGATGACTACGAAGTGACGGGTGGGGAACTCCACTACCGCGACGGTGAGTTCTACCTTCACGTCCGAACAAAGGCGGACGTGGAGTCCGAGACTGCCGACAAAGGCAACGACGGGCACAGCACAGTCCTCGGCGTTGACCTCGGCATCGAGAACGTCGCCGTCACTTCGACAGGTTCGTTCTGGAACGGATCGGAGTTGAACCACTGGCACCGCGAGTTCGAGAAACGACGGGGGTCGCTTCAACAGCGTGGAACGCGGGCCGCTCACGAAACCATCCAGTCGGTCGGACGCACCGAGACGGGTCGCTACGACCACTTCTTACATACCGTCTCGAAGGAACTCGTCGCGGAAGCCGTCGAGAACGGCTGTGACGTGATCGCATTCGAGAACCTGACGGGGATTCGTGAGCGGATGCCGAACGCCAAGAAGTTCCACGCGTGGGCGTTCCGACGCTTGTTCGAGTACGTCGAATACAAAGCCGAAGTCGTCGGCATCTCGGTTGAACAGGTGAGTCCCGCATACACGAGCCAGCGGTGTTCCAAGTGTGGGACGACGCTCCGCGAAAACCGCCAGACACAAGAGCGATTCTGTTGCCAGAAGTGCGGCTATGAAGTGAACGCCGACTACAACGCGGCGAAGAATATCGGTGTAAAGTATCTCCGCTCGGCGCAAAAGTCGTCGGGCGGAGGCGCACCCGTAAACGTGCGCTTGAATCGCGGGACGCTGAACGTGAACGGCGAGTATTCGCCTGCCTGTGAAGGCCAGAACGGGAGTCCACGCGAAAGCCCCATCACCAGAACCGAAGGTTCTGGTTAGCAGTCAGAGGCTCCGCTTCTGACGACACCCTCAACGAAGCGAACGGCGAAGCCGTGAGCGAGTAGGGTGGGGTAGTTTACTGGTAGACTGATCGGGATTATGGTAGCCGGTCGGAGGTCCAGCGACCCTCGACCGGCAGAGAATGAGATTCGCATGAAAGCGAATCGATGGACTACTACGATACCAGATACGCGCTGTATATGCAGCACGTTCGCATAATATCCATCGAAACTGGTGATTTCTCTAAGTATCAATCCCCAACCTGCCTAACGGCTATTCCGGCAAGAAAGGTGTCGAGAAAATAGGATTTCAACAGAGCCGCTGACCCCTACTCCGTCCGCCGGACGATGTGGACGTCGTACTTCGCGTCGGTCGAGAGCGGGCCGCCGACGCTCGTCACCGGCATCGAGACACGCCCGGCGTTCTCGCTCCCGACGAAGATGATCGACACGTCGAGCTCCGCGGCGACCGACCGGATCGTCTGGGTGACGTTGTCGATGGTCGTCGCCGTCGGATGCTCGCTCGGCGGCGGATGCTCACACCGGAAGGTCGCGTCGGCGTCTATCTCCCCGACGCGCAGTTCGAACTCCGTGCAGATCGCCTCGGGATCGTACGGCTCACCGGGCTCGATCCAGCCACGGTCCGTCGCGAACGACTCGTCCTCGGGGACGACCGTCAGCGCGACCACCGCCTCGTCCCGGTAGTCGGCGAACTCGCGGGCGCGCCGCAGGGCCGCCTCGGCGAGGGCCGACCCGTCGAATGGCACCAGTAGGGTCACGCCTCGGGTTTCATCGGGCTCGGTCTTATAGTATCGGCCTACAGCCCCGTCGCCCCCGCTCCCGCCCCGTTTCGAGGGGTCTCGGACGGTCGGTGACCCGTCGGAGCGCCGGCAACTGCTCCGTCCGGCCGTCGCCGCCGCGTACGGCCAACCGTCGCGTGGCCGTGTCGCTCACGCCGCCGAAATGGTTGATCGGCCAATAGTTTTATTCAGGTATCATTTGTACGCTCCGCCGTGGCTCATCGGTGAATAATAATGAGGAATACGGCACCGGGGCGTCGTTCCACGCCTCCCGACGTAGACGTATCGCGTTCGACCGACGTGGCTCGTGGCACATCCCCGACGGTACCGTCCCCGGGTGGCACGCGATGACGTTGACGCTCGGCGCCGAGGGTGACGCCGTCGCGGAACTGCAGGACCGCCTCGCGGATCGTGGCTACGACGTCGGCCCCGTCGACGGCTCCTTCGGCCGTCGCACGCGGGAGGCGGTCGCCGACCTCCAGCACGAACACTGCCTGTCGCCGACGGGGGCCGTCACGGCCGAGACGGCCGAGGAACTGGGCCTCGAAGTGGACGCCCCCGAGGTCGAGGAGACGCGCTCGCAGTTCGCGCGGTTCGTGACGCGGAACCCCAACTACTTCGGCAACCGACCGTCGCTCGACTTCGAGCCAGTCGTCGAGAAAATCGGGGACACTCGCTACGAGTCGGTCACGTGCGTCGGGTACGACCCGGGCACGAGCCAGCTCGAAGCCGTCGTGAGCGTCGAGCGCGACGCCGGCTACGGCGGCGACGTCTGCACCGACGGCTCCGTCGAGTACGTCCGCTTTTTCGTCGACCGGGACCGCGACGGAAACTGGGAGGACGTGGGTGTCGCGTCGACCCGCGTGTACGACATGCCGGGGCCGAAGCCCGTCGACTACGCCGTCTCGGTCGAGCTAGAGCAGGAGCTCGACCCGTGCGATTCGGCGGTCCTGCCGAAGGTGCGGGCGATCCTGAGCTGGTCGGTCGAACCGCCCGCGGGCGACGAGACGTTCCGTCCGGTGTGGGGGAACCGTCACGAGGCGAACATCCAGCTCGAACCCCGGGCACCGACGGTCGGCGACCTCGTCGACGAGGACCTGCTCGGCTCCGACCTGTTGGACGGCGTGGACCTTGACGCCTCGATGCCGTTCGACCCGCCGTCACCGACCCCGACGCAGCTGCTCACGGCGTACGAGGGGACGAGCGTCCCGGCTCATCGGGCCGGATTCGGGGAGTTCAAGCGCTTGCTGAGCGGTCCGATCCCCTCGGGCCCGAGCGGACCGTCCGGTCCCGAGGGACCGACGCCGCCCGCCCCCTTCCCGGGACCGATCCCGGTGCCGTACCCCGACGGTCCGCAGGTCGACCTCCCCGAGGGACTCGCGCCCGATCTGGACGACCTGGTCGACGATCTGTTCGACACGGCGGGCAACACGAGCTACGAGGAACTGGACTGTGTGGGCTTCCGACGGGGGCTCCTCACCGGCCTGCTGACGATCAAGCGCCCCTCCGGCTACTCCGGCGGCCTCTGTACCGCCGGCAGTCCGGAGTACGTCGCCTTCTGGGAGAAGCCGGCGAGCGGCGGGACGTGGACCCACGTCGGCACGGGGTCGGTCACCGTCCACGACATCCCGGGACTCCCGAGCGACGGCCTCCAGTACGCCGTCCACCTGCCCGCTGACTTGAGTCATCACCGACAGCCGTGCGACGAGGGCCCCAGCCTCGTCACGATCCGCGCCGTCGTGTCGTGGAACCGGAAGCCACCGTCGAACGACCCCAACTTCGTCCCGACGTGGGGGAACCGCCACGAGACGCTCGTCCAGGTGCCGCCGGGACCGGACCCCGGCGAGGGCCTGCTCGAAGTCGGCACGCTGGGGAACGTGGTGCCGACGGACATCGAGCAGTCGACGGGGAACCCCACGACCGGCACCGCGACCGGCCCGCTCGTGTCCAGCGGCGGGTCGGTCAACGCGACCGAGGCGTCGTTCGGCGGGCGCGTGACCATCACCGGCCGCCCCGACGGCATCTCCCCGTCCGCGAGCGGCCCGAACAGCCTGAAGTACCGCATCTCGGTCAAGCCCCACGACGCCCCGGACAGCGCCTACCGGCCGCTCACCAACGAGTTCCGGGTCGCCACCTACGCGAACCCCGGAACCTTCCAGCCCATGACCGTCGACGGCGACGGCTTCTACACGTACGTCCCGGGCGTCAAACAGCACCTCCTCGCCGTCTGGCACACGAGCGATGACGGCGTGTACGACCTGCAGATCGAGGCGAAACGCGGCGACGGGTCGCCCGTCGACGCCGCCGCCATCACCTACCCCGACGGGACGACCGAGTCCGAGGCCGTGATCCGCCTCGACAACACCGCTCCGGACGCCGAACTCGACATCACCGAAGTGGTGCCCGGCGGGAGTGGCACCCCCGAATCGGCCGACGAGTGTGGCTTCTTCACCGTCGGCGATACGGTCCGCGGGACGTTCACCGCCGACGACGAACACTTCCGCGCCGGGCCGACCGGCTGGGCACCCTACCGCTTCCAGGTCCACCCCGGCGGCCCGGCGGGCGGCGCCACGCCGACCGAGCGAACCCCCGGCGGATCGACGACCGTCCGGGCCCGTGGCGGCGGCGACGGCCACTGGACGCTCGACACGAGCGGCATGCAGTCCTGTGGCTACATCGTCGACCTCGACGTCGCCGACAACGTGATCGTCAACAACAACTACCGCGGCCACCGCGCCGGCGACTCCGAGGGCTTCTGCCTCCTCGAACCCGGCCAGGAGGTCGTCAGCGACGAGGAGGGTGAGGGCGACGGCGACGGCGCCTGAGCCCCGCGGCCCGCCGCCGAAATCAAATCTGAGAAGCGCCGTCCAACGTTTATATACCATCGCGCGGCACCTCGCGCCATGCCCGACCGGACCCGAGTCGTCGCCCGCCGTCGTGGGGGTGGCTCGTGACGACGGACGACCCCCGGGCGGACGGCGGCATGCCCGTCGAGACAGTTCCGTCGGCGGAGTCGCCCTCGGCGGGCTACGCGTCGTCGTTCGACCGCGTCCTCTACGCCCTGTTCGCCCGCCACGCCGACGACAGCCGGCACGTCCGTGACCGCAAGCGCTACCGGGGGACCGACCTCCGTCTCAGCTTCGACGTGTATCTCGCCCGCGTCTACGGGCTCTCGTGGGCCGTCGCGTTCGCCGTGGCGCTCCCGGCCGTCGCCGTCGCGGTGACGGTGGGTGACCGCCTCCCGCTCCCGGCCGTCGGCGACGCCCTCCCGCTTGCCGGTATCGGTCTCCCCGCCCCGTCGGTGACCGTCGTCGTCGCGGCCGTGGGCGTCGCCGTCGGCGGCCTCGCGAAGGCCGCGACCGTCCGCCTCGGCGGCGGCTACCTGCGCTGGCTGGCGACCGCCCGCCGAAATGACATCGAGCGCACCCTCCCCGGCGCCGTCCGCTACCTGCACGTCCTCTCTTCGGGGAGCGACGGCCACCGGACGATGCTCCGGAAAGTGGCCGCCACCGACCCCTACGGCGAGACGGCGGTGTCGATCCGGAAGGTGCTGAACACCGCCGTCCTCACCGGGAGCCTCCACGAAGGCCTCCGACGCATCGCCCGCGATACGCCCTCGCGGGAACTGCTCGCGCCCTTCCTCCTGAAGTTCAGCGAACACGCCCAGCAGGGGGAGGCCGAACTCGCGAACTACCTCCGGATGGAGAGTCGGATGCTCGCCCACCGACAGGACCGCGCCCGCCAGCGCGCCGCCGGCCTCCTCGAACTCCTCTCGGAGGTGTTCATGGTTCTGCTCGTCCTGCCGACGCTGCTCGTCATCGTACTCACCGTCCTCGCCATCATCTCGCCGGCCCTCTCCGAACCGGTCGCGACGCCGCTCGGTACGACCACCGCCCGCGCCATCGTCGTCTACGCGAGCGCCCTGTTCGTCCTCGGTCTTGGCCTCGGCGCGAGCATCGTCGTCGGGGGGCTTCGCCCGCCCGGGCAGACCGTCGAGTACGACCGCCCGTCCGGCGCGCTCGCAACGCTCGCCACGGCCGCCACCAACCCCGCGAGTGCGGCGGTCGTCGCCCTCCTCCCCGCCGTCGCCGTCGCCGCCGCCCTCGACGCCGTGGGCTCCCCGCCCGCCGACGTGGCGCTCCTCGGCTACGCCGCCTACGCCCTCCCGGTCGGCATCGTCGGCATCCGTCGCGCCCGCCTCGACGACGCCAAGGACCGCGAGATAAAGGACTTCGTCCACGCCGTCTCCGGCCACGTCAACCTCGGCCGTCCCTTTCCCCGCGCGGTCGAACTCGTCGCCCGCGACGTAGACTTCGGGCCACTCGACCCCGACGTGGCCGACCTCGCGCTCAACCTCGGGTTCACCTCCCCGGAGACGGGCCTCGACGAGAACGTCCGTACCGCGGCGCTCGAACGCTTCGTCGAGACGGTCGGGACGCCGCTGGCCGAACAGACCGTCGGCCTGGTGACCGGGGCGCTCGACTCCGGGAGCGACGCGGGCACCGTCTTCGATACGCTCCAGACGGAGATCGGTCGACTCTACCACGAGAAGCGCCAACTCCGCGCCAACCTGCTCGCCTACGTCGCCGTCGGGTGGACGACCGCTCTGCTGGTCGTCGGCATCGCCGTCGCCGTCGGCCTCCACGTCTTCGACGGTTTCGAGCAACTCGCCTCAATCCGCGGATCTACCGGCTACATCATCGAGGGATCGGCCATCGACCTGGACCGCGAGCGCTATCGCCTCTACGTCGTCACGCAGGCGACGATGCTCGCCTCGGGGTGGTTCGCCGGCACCGCCAGCCGCGGCCGCTACGAGGCGCTGTTGCACTCCGGGGCGCTCGTGGTCGTCTGTCACGCCGTCTTCGTGGCGACGGGGATGATATGACTCCCCGAAACCGCGCGCAGTCGGCGCCCGTCGGCGTGGCCATCCTGCTGGCGGTGACCGTGGTGAGCATGTCGGCGCTGACCGTCGCCGTCGGCTCCGTCGTCGAGGAAGGGGCGAGCGAGGCGGAGGCCCGCGGCGCCGCGGCGTCGATGGACGCCGCCCTCGACGCCGAACGGTACGGCCCGCACGAGCACACCCTTTCCCTACACGAAGGCCGACTTCGCACCGTCGAGCGCTCGGTTCGGGTGCTCGTCGGGAACCGAATCGCGTTCGAGCGAGCGGCCGGCGGACTCGTCTTCGCCGCCGGCGACCGGCGGGTCCGGCACGTCGGCGGCGCAACCGTCCGCGGCACCGGCACCGGCGCCGTCTTCCACGCACCGCCGTCGCTGGCGGTCCGCAACGGGACGCTCTTTCTCGACGTGTCGACGCTCGACGCCCCCGCCGTCGCCGTCGCCGGCCCGGGGACGGTGACCCTGCGGACGAACGTGACCCACGACCGCCGACATCTGACCGGTGGCGGCTACGCCGTCGCCGTCGAGACGCGGACACCCGCCGTCTGGGAGCGGTGGTTCGCCGACGTGGGCGCGACGACGACCCGCCGCTCCCTGGACGACGACGACGTGCCGAGCGTCGTCGCGCGCTTCCCCGACGCTCGTGACGCGTACGTCTTCGTCCACGACCTGCACCTGGAGGTGGGGCGGTGAGCGACCGGGACCGCGCCCTCGCGCCCGTCGTCGGCAAGGGGCTGGAGGCGCTGATCGTTCTCCTCTACGTCGCGTCGCTCGTCGCCACCCTCCACGGCGGCGTCCTCCCCGAGTACCGCACGACTGCGGCCGCGGAGGTGAGCGACCGCACCCTCGCGACCGCCGCCGACCGCATCGAGGCGTCCGTCCCGCGGCGAGCGAGCGCCGTCGACGTGACTCGGACCGTCGCCCTTCCCGACACCATCGATCGCGCGACGTACCGGATCCGCACCGTCGACGGCGCCCTCGTCCTCGACCACCCCGACCCCGCCCTCTCCGGGCGCGTCCCGCTCGCACTGCCGGAGCGCGTCGTCGCCGTCGAGGGGGCGTGGAAGAGCGACGACCGAACCGTCGTCCGGGTGCGCGCCACCGGCGGCCGAGTGCGGGTGATCCTGTCGTGAGGGCCCAGACCAACCTCGTCGCGCTCGTCCTCGCGCTCGTCCTCGTGACCGGGGCGACCGTCGTCGGCGTCGGCGTCGCCGACGGTGCGCTCGCCGGCGCCGACCGCGACCCTCTCGACCGACACGCCGCGACTTCGGTCGCCGACCGTCTGGTCGCCCCCGACTCCCCGACGTCGGTGTGGGCGAACGCGCTCGACGCCGCTGCGGTCGAGGCGCTGAACGCGAGCCGTGTCGAGGCGCTCGCTCCGCCCGCCGAGGGGGCCGCCCTCCGGATCACCCTCGACGGCGAGGCGGTCGCCGAGCGCGGCAACCCGGTTGGTGGCGTCACCGTCCGGCGGTCGGTAACCGTCGTCTCCCGTTCGGAGTCGGTGCGGCGGGTGGTCAACCTCTCCCGTGGGTCGACGGTACGGGTTCCGCGGGGCATTGGGCGGGCGACCGTCGCCGTCGACTCCGGGGAGAACACCACCGTCCGCACCGTCCGCGCCGACGGGCGCGTCGTGTTGTACGACGGTGCGGGCCTGGATGCGAACGCCACCGTCCACCTCTCCAGATACGAGCCGACGACGGTCAGAACTGGGGCCGGCGCGAACGCCACCGGGCGCGTCGTCGTGACCTACCGCCGGCCCTCCGTCGAGACGCACACGTTGGCGGTGACCGTCGATGCCTAGGGGGCAACTCTCGCTGACCGTCGTCGAGGCCGTCGTCGGCGTCGTCCTCGTGATGGGTGTGGCTGCCGGCTTCACCGTCGTCTCGACGGGACCGTCCCCGTCGACGCCCCAACTCGACACGCTGGCCGACGACGCCGCGACCGCTCTCGCCTCGGAGCCGACCGCGGGCGGGCGCGACTCCCGGCTGGCCGCACTCGCTCGCTCCGAGGGGTCGTTCGGCGCGACTCGTCGGTCGGCCCGTGAGCGGCTCACGGATCTGCTCCCCGCCGACGTGCTCTTTCGGGTGCGGACGCCCCACGGCTCCGTCGGCTACCCCCAGCCCCCGACCGCCACCGTCGGCTCGACGACGGTTCCGACGCGCTACGGTCCGGTCACGATCCGGGTGTGGTACGGATGAGCGGGCGGCGTCGCGGTCAACTCGTCCTGCTCGCGGCGGCGGTGGTGGTCACCGCGCTGGTTCCCATGCTCCTCGCCTACGCCCAGTTGACCGTCGGCGTCGCCGGCGAGGCGGCCGACACCGATGCCACGCAGTCGCTCGACGACGCCACGCGGTCGCTCGAACGCGCCGTCGCCGACACGACGGTCGCGGTGGCGAACGGCACCGATCCGGACAGCCACCGAACCGTCGCGGCGCTGGCGACCGACCGCCTCAACTCGACGGTGACGACGCTCGAATCGTCCGGGACGGGGCGGGGCGTGACCGTCGCCATCGACTGGAACGCCTCCGCGGCCCGGAACTGGGCGCGCACGGACTGCCCCGGGGGACCGGGTCGCGCGTTCGACACCTGTGCGGTCGACGACGGCGTCGTCACGCAGACGCGCGCCAACTCGACCGCCCTCGTCGCCGTCGCGTTCGACGTGACGGTTCGGGGACCGGACGGGACGGCGACCGCGACGGTCGTGATCCGGGGGGTTCGGGGGGTAATCGCCGACCGCCGGTCGGCCGCCGCGTCGCTCACACCCCCGGTCGCCAGCCGCGAAGCAACGCGGCACACAGCCCGCCGGTCGAGAGGCCGAACGCCAGGCTCGTGGTCCGAAAGAGCAGGACGGCGGTGGCCGCGGTGACGCTCGCGACGCCCGTCGTGACGACGAGCGCGCCGCCGAGGAGCAGGTCGTACGCCCCGAGACTCGCCGGGACGGGGACGACCGTCGCGGCCTGCGGGAGCGGCACGACGACGAGGATCGGGAGGAAGGCCACGGGGGTCCCGAGCGCGGTCAGGAGCGTCCACAGCGCCGCGGCGACGAGCAGTTGTTCGAGGAGTCCGCCGAGGACGATCAAGAGGACCAGCGCGGGCCGGTCCCCGAACTCCGCGACCCGGGACCGGAAGCGGTCGACGGCGTCGGCGACGCGGTCGCGGTCGGCCGCGACGCCCGGGACGACCGTCGAGACGGCGGCGGCGACGGGCGTCAGTACCGCGACCGACAGGCGGGCGAGGCGGCCGCCGACGGCGACGGCGACGACGCCGACCGCGAGCACCGCGACGACGCCGGCGACGAGCGTCCGCAGGACGCCCGCGGCGTCGCCACGGAGGACGGCGACCCCGACGACGCTCGACAGCAGGATCTGCCCGGCCGCCTTGACGTATTTCGCCACGCCGCGGACGCCGAGCGCCTCGCTGTAGCCGGTCCCCGTCGCCACGCTGATGAACCGGGACATGATCGGTTCGGAGCTCGCGGCCCCCGCCGGACTCACGATGTCGAAGAAGTCGCCGGCGAGCGCGAACTGGACGCTCCGGAGCGGGTCGAGACCGCCGCCGAGCGGGCGCACAGACGCCCAGAACCCGATCCCGTCGGCCACGCCCTCCGCGACGACGAGGAGGACGAGCGCGCCCAGCGCCCACGGCGCGACGGTCCGTGCCCGGTCGACGATGCCCCCGACGCCCACGGACCACGCGTACAGGAGGAGGGCGCCGCCGCCGAGTGCGACGCCGAGGAGGAACCGGACCCGCTTGTGCATGCCGCGAACACGGGTCGACGGTGGGATGAATCTGCTGATCGAGCGGTTCGCACGGTCAACGCGCCGAACCGCCGCAGGCAGGGAGCGCCGACGCGTCGCGGGCGACGATCACAGCCGGTCGGGGTCGCCCCGGACCGACTCCTCGCCGGGCGTCGACCCCGACCGGTCGTCGTAGTGTTTGACGCCGACGAACTCGTCGTCGAGGTTGGCGAGCAACGAGGTGTAGAGGTCGTCGGCCGACCGATAATCGGTCTCGTCGGTGAGTTCCAGCACCTCCTCGACGGTAACGGAGTCGCCGGACTGTGTCGTCAACACCACGTCCCCGAGCCGGTCGACGACAGTCCGGTGTTCGGTCGGGAAGTCACACGCCTGGTCGAACAGCTGGTGCGTCTCGGAGTAACGCATCGGTGTCTCGACGCACGCATCAAACATCAAAAAACATTATGTATTTTTAGATATATGATCGTCGTCGCCTCGGTGTCGCCGGCGATCACCTCGCTCGTGGGGTCAGCACCGACTCGGGCGGCGACTCCAGTTCCGGATTCGTCGCCGGTTCGTCGCTGGTCGTCGGTAGCCGGACGATCACGATGGCCCCGCCGTCGTCGCCGTTCTCGACGGTGAACTCGCCGTCGTAGGCGTCGACGATCCACCGGACGAGCCAGAGGCCGACCCCGTCGCTGTGTCGGAGCGCCGTCTCCGTCGTCTCGGCGTCGGCGTGGACGGCGAGTTCGGTGTCGGTGAAGCCGGGTCCGTCGTCCTCGACCCGGAGCACGACGGTGTCCCCAGGGCCGTCCGGGCGGACGGTCACCCGAATCCACGGGTCGGCCTCGGACGGCGACGGATGGCTCGTGGACCCGTGTTCCACGGCGTTCCGAAGCAAGTTGTCCACCACCGACGTGAGGAGACCGTTCGCCCGAACGTACGACTCGGGGTGAATGTCCGTCTCGACGGTCACGGCGTTCGTCGAGCGCTGTATCGTGTCGACCCGATCACGGACGAGCGCCCCGAAATCGATGGGCTCCGTCTCGGTCATCGATTCGAGGTCGTCGAGGCGGTTCGCCGCGTCGCTCAGGCGCTCGATGTGCGTGAGGTGGTCGCGGATCACGTCGGCGGATTCGAGCGGCGTTTCCCCGGCGCTCGCCACGAGGTCGAGATGGCCACGAATGAGGTTGACGCTCGTGCGGATGTCGTGTCGAAAGAGCCGCAGAAAGACCGTGTTGCGCTGGTTGAGCGTCCGCGTTCGTTCGTGTTCGGCGCGGAGTTCGAGGAGCGAGCCGACCAGGACGCCGACGACGCCGCCCGCGGCGATGTTGACGAGGACGACGCTTCGCCACCCGATCCCCCTGAGCATCGACGGGAGAAGCACGATCACGAGGACGGCGAGCAGCGTGGGCACGCCCAGCCCGAGCGTCGACCACCCGGCGACGCGCCACACGCGCTCGTCGTCGAGCGTGCTCCGCGCCAGGCCGATGCCGGTGACGAGGAAGCTCCCGGCGATCATGATCCCCATGCTCAGTCCGAGAAGCGAGCGCGAACGGGCGGCCTCGACCGGCAGGAGCATCCCCCCGCTGAAGACGCCGAACAGCACGACCCCCACGGCGACGAGATAGCTCACTCCGAGGTCGCCTTTCGACACCATTCCGTGCCCACACTCGACGGGCCATCCTATAAACGAATTGATTGGATTATCACGTCTGATACGGTCCTCGTCACACTCCATCGTCGGACTGAACACCGTCGACGACGTAGTCGTGCCGTGACCGACTACACCGAGCGACTCCGCGAGAACCGAGCCGAGAAGGACCGCGTCTTCGCCGAGGAGCGTGGCTCCCCCATCCCCCCGGACGAGCGCGACGACTTCGACGGCCTCGACTACTTCGAGCCGGACCCCGACTACCGCGTCGAGGCGACCGTCACCGTCCACGACGATCCCGCCCCCGTCGACATGGAGACGAGCGACGACCGGACCGTCCGCTATCTCCGCGTCGTCACCTTCGAGTTCGCGCTCGACGGCGAGTCGTACACCCTCCACGGCTACCGACAGGAGGGCCGGGACGACGAGGTGTTCGTCCCCTTCCGCGACAAGACGACCGGCCAGCAGACCTACCGCGGCGGCCGCTACATGGAACTCGCCCCGGACCGCGAACTGACCGATGGCGACCGCGTCACGCTGGATTTCAACCTCGCGTACACGCCGTTCTGTGCCTTCAGCGACGCCTTCTCCTGTCCGCTTCCGCCCGAGGAGAACTGGCTGGAGACGGTCGTGCCGGCCGGGGAACGCGACCCCCACGCGTAGGACGAACCATTATATGGGTGACCGGACGAGTCGAACGCATGAGCGAACAGCAGCCGTCTCCCGTGATCAAGCGCGCCGGCGACGCCGACTACGCGGAACTGTCGAAGGCCGACGGCGTGCGCAAGGCCGTGATCCTCGACGAGAAAGACGGCGCGCCGAACTTCCGGATGCGTCGCTACCGACTCGACCCCGGCGCCGAGGTGCCGAAACACACCAACGCCGTCGAACACGAGGTCCACACCGTCGCCGGCGAGTACGTCGTCGGCATCGAGGACGAGGAACATACGGTGTCCGAGGGCGACTCCCTGCTCATCCCCGCCGGCACCGTCCACTGGTTCCGAAACGAGAGCGACGCCGAGAGTTCGTTCGTCTGCATGGTGCCGAACGGCGACGCGGGGATCGAACTGGTCGACGAGTGAACGGCCGCGGTCGGTCGGTCGTGACCGGCGGAACCGTTTTCCCGACCCGTTTCTTTCCCCACACGAAATGTCACTCACGCGACTCGCACCCGTCCTCGTCGCCGCGCTGGTGCTCCTGAGCGGCTGCTCGGGGGTCATCGGCGGCGACACGTCGACGCCGACTGCGGCGCCGACCGACACGCCGACGGAAACGGCGACGACGACCCCGACCCCGACCGCCGAGGCGACGTACACACCGACCGAACACATGGGCTGTCAGCCCGGCGCCATCGAGAAAGACGGCACCTGCGAACCCGTCACCTCCGGCGGCAACGCCGACATCTTCGGTGCGGAGGATCTCGCACCCATCACGACCGAACGGACGACCGTCGACGGCACGCCGGGCTATCTCGCTCGTCCCGCCGCCGAGGGCGAGTACCCCGCCGTCGTCATGATCCACGAGTGGTGGGGCCTCAACGAGAACATCGAGCACATGGCGGAGATCCTCGCCGGCCACGGCTACGTCGTCTTCGCGGTCGACCTCTACGACGGCGAGGTGGCGGCGAACTCCTCGGAGGCGGCCAGGCTATCGGGTCAGGTCCGCGAGAATCCCGACGTGGCCGTCTCGAAGATGAGCAGCGCCGTCTCGGGGCTGCGCGAGCGCGCCGACACCACCGACCGCGTCGCCAGCCTCGGCTGGTGTTTCGGCGGCGGCCAGAGCCTCCAGTTGAGTCTCAGCGACGCCGACCTGAACGCCACCGTCATCTACTACGGCACGCTCACGACCAACGAGTCGACGCTCCAGCGGATCGACGAACCCGTCCTCGGGGTCTTCGGCTCCGAGGATCAGGTCGTCGGGGTCGAGAACGTCCGCGAGTTCGACCGGACGCTCGGCGAGCTCGGCGTCGAACGCGAAATCTACGTCTACGAGGGCGCGAACCACGCCTTCGCCAACCCGAGCGGCGAGAGCTTCCGCCCGAACGACACGCGGGACGCGTGGTCGAAGACGCTGCGATTCCTCGACGAGAACCTGAAGGAGGACTAATCGAGCAGGTCGGCGACCATCGCCGCCACGTACTCGCTCTCGTCCTGATTGATCGTGTGTCCCATGCCCGGGTAGAGTCGCTTCGTCACGTCGGCGCCCAGTCGCTCGAACACGTCGGCCGACGCGTGGACGCGCTCCTCGGGGATGTGGGGGTCCACGTCGCTACAGCCGAAGAAGGCGGGGGTTCCCTCCAGGTCGCCCTCGTAGTCCGCGGGGTCGACGGTTTCGCCGATCAGGCCGCCGGAGAGGGCGGCGAGGCCACCGTACCGACGGGGGTTGCGGGCGACGAACTCGCTGGCGAGACACGCGCCCTGCGAGAAGCCGAGGAGCACGACGCGCTCGGTCGGAATCCCGGCTTCGTCGACGGCGTCCGCGATGGCCCGCAAGCCCGAGGTCCGCCCCGGCTCGTTCGACTCGACCGGCGCGGTAAACGGGTTGGGATACCACGTGTTGCGGTTCGCCTGCGGCGCGAGGTAGGCGACGCCGGGTCGGTGGAACGGCTCGGCCATCCCCACGATGCTCCGTGCCGTCGCGCCGCGGCCGTGGACGAGGACGACGGCCGCCTCGGCCTCGTCGAGGGGCGTCCCAGCCGTCACGAGCGGCTGGCCCTGGTGTGGTCCGCTCACGTCAGCTCTCCCCGTCGGCGGTCACTCGTGGGTCGCTCGCGGCGGCCGTTGCGTGGTGGCTGCTGGCTGTGTCGTACATTGTGTTGGAACGTTCGGTCGGCGTCGGTCCACCCGGACCGACGCCTCGGGTGCCTCCATCACTCGTAGGCCCCCGACGGAAATAGGCGTTCCCCGACGGTGGGGATATCAGGTAGCATCGGTGTCACCACGGCCGCGGTCAGCCGACGACGGGCAGTTCCACGACGAACACCGCACCCGTCGGCTCGTTGTCCTCGACCCACACGTCGCCGCCGTAGCGGTCGACCAGCGTCTCGACGAGATACAGGCCGAGACCGGTCCCCTCGCTGTCGAGGCCCTTCTCGCCGTCCTCGAAGATGGCGTCCTTGCGGGCGTCGGGAATGCCGGGGCCGTTGTCGGCGACCCGAACAGTGGCGGTGTCGTCGTCGACGGTCACCGAGACGGTCACCTCCCGGACCGGGCCGTCGTTGTGGACGACGGCGTTCGTGAGCAGGTTCTTGAACACCGATCCCAGCATGTCGTCGGCGGGGACTTCCACGTCGGGAATCGTCCCTTCGGTCGTCAGGATGGCGTTCGCGTGTGTCTCCGCGACTTCGTCGATTCGGTCGGTGAGGGCGTATCTGAGCCCGACGGCTTTCGTCTCCGTCGTCGCGCTGAGCATCACCTCGGCCACGTCGGCGGCCGTCTTGGTGATTTCGACGGCGTCGCGCCCGCTCGCGATCACGCGTTCGAGGTGCTCGCGCCCCTCGTCGTCGACGAACTCCCGGAGGACGGTTGCGTAGCCGACGACGACCTGCAGGTCGTTGCGGATGTCGTGGCGCACCACCTGATTGAGGATTTCGAGGTTGTCGCGCTGTCCCTCCAGCCGTCGTTCGTACTGCTTGCGCTCGGTGATGTCGCGGACGACGCAGATGTAGCCGCCGTCCGAGAGGGGAGTGAGCGAGAGGTCCTGTGGGAAGGTACTCCCGTCGGCGCGGACGCCCGTCGCCTCGCCCCGCCACTCCTCGCCCGCCCTGAGCGCCGGCATCACCTCGTCGTCGAACCGCTCGATTTCGTCGGCCTCGTAGAGCATCCGCCAGGTGTTACCGACGAACGCCTCGGGGCCGTCGTAGCCGTAGATGTCCGCGTGCGCCCGGTTGGCGTAGACGAACTCGCCCGTTTTGTCGATGATGCCGATGCCGTCGATAGAGGCTTCCATCGCCTCGGCCTGATCGATCACCTCCTCCGCCCGCTTGCGCTCCGTCAGGTCGACAAAGAGGGCGTTCGTCCCCACGACGTCGCCGTCCGTGTTCCGTCGGGGCGTCGCCTGCAACAGCGTCTCCAGTCGGTCGCCGTTTCGCGTGCGGAGCGTCCGCTCGGTGGTCACGAACTCGCCGGCCAGTGCCCGCTCGTAGCCGTCGCCGTCGAGGAGTTTTCGCGTCGCCTCCTCGGTGTACACGTCCGTCAGGGGGCACCCACGGAACTCCTCGCGCGACCAGCCCAGCTTGGCCGCGAACTGCCGGTTGCAGTCCTCGATGGTCGGCCCGTCGTCCGTATCGCGCGTCAGCGCCACCATCACCGGCGCCTCCTCGAACAGCTGTCGGTACTGCGATTCGTACAGCTCCTGCATCCGAACGCGGTGGTACGCGTGTCCGATGGTCTCGCCGAGGTCGGCCAGCAGCGCCCGCTCCTTCGGATCGAACGCCCCCGTCCGGTCGGCGTAGACGTTCAACACGCCGTAGAGCGTGTCGTCGTGGTGCAGCGGAATCGCGGCGCTGGAGCGATAGGACCGTTCGAGGGCCTCGGCCCGCCAGGGCTCGTACTCCGGCGCCGTCGAGATGTCCTGGACCGTCTCGATGGCTCGGCTCTCGACCGCCCGACCCGTCGGCCCTCGGCTCGTTCGACTGCCGTCGGCCGTCACGTCGATGGATTCGAGATAGCCCGCCTCGAACCCGGCCGACGCCCGCGGCGTCACCTGCCCGTCGCTCCCGTCGTACTCGCCGATCCAGGCGAAGGCGTACGGCTTCGTCTCGACGATGGCCGCACACACCTGTTCGTCGATGTCCTCGGCCGTCCGTGCCCGCACGAGCGCCGACTGGACCGTTCTGACGAGGTCGACGACCCGTTCGGCCCGGCGATCCGGCACCGGTTCGATCGCGTCGAGGACCCTTTCGACCAGCCGGTCTCGGTCGCCGTCCGATCCCGAAACGTAGTCGGTGACCCCGGCACCGATCGCCTCGCTGGCGAGCGCTTCCGACCCCTCCGTGGGGAAGAGAACGAACGGGAGATTCGGATGGGACGCACGGACGCGTTTCAGGAGATTGATCCCGTCCGTGTCGGGGAGCGGGGTCGACGCGACGACGCCGTCGATGGCCTCCGACGATAGCCGGTCGAGCGCCTCCGCGGCCGTCGCCGCCGTCCGTCCCTCGGCACCGGCTTCGGCGAAGCGGTCCTCGACCGCTTCGCCCCCTCCGTCGCCCACGTACAGTACCCGCCGCTTCGACATACACGGCGTATCGACCCGTCGGCCATTCAAGCCATCGCTCTCGCGGCGCGAGCGGCCGGTTCAGACGCCGAACGTTCGCTCGAACTGTGTGGTCGCCTCGTCGGTGCCGGCGATGATCACCTCGTCGCCCGTCTCGATGGTGAACGCCTCGGGGTCGATGTCGGTGATGGTCGCGCCCTCCCTGACGACGGCGACGACGGTACAGCCCGTCTCCGTCCGTACCCGCTCGTCGGCGATGGTGCTCCCGACGAGCGACCCCGCCGGCAGGCGAACGACGTTGATCTGTTTGTCGTACGCGAGCACCTCCTCGTCCTCGAAGACGGTGGAGGCGAGCATCCGGCCGCTGATCGTCGCCAGCGACTGCACGTAGTCGCCGCCGGCGCGATACAGTTTCTGGACGTCGTCCTCCTCGTTCGCCCGCACGACGATGTGGAGGTCCGAGTTCAATTCGCGGGCGATGAGCGTCACGAAGATGGCCGTCGTGTCGTCGCCGACGGTGACGATCAGCGCCGACGCCGTCCCGATACCCGCCGCATCGAGCCTCTCGGGGTCGCGCGCGTCGCCCACCACGTCCACGTCCGAGGCCTCCGCGGCGTCGAGGACGGTCAATTCGGCACCGGTGTCCGCGAGTGCGGCCGCCGCGGCGCGCCCGGAGTCGCCGTAGCCCGCGACGACGATCCGTTGCGGGCCGAACCGCCGAACGGTCGAGGCGGTCGCCGCCCCCAGCGCCTCGATCCGTGCCGACTCGCCCGCCACGAGGAGGCGCGTCCGCGCCGCCAGCCGTTCGTCCATCCCGACCGGCGTCCGGAAGTCGCCGTCGAACCACGCGCCGATCACGTTCACGCCGAACCGCTCGCGCAGGCGTGCCTCGCCGAACGTCTTCCCGTGGAGGTCGCTGTCCGCCGCCACGGTGAGTTCGACGAGTTCGAAGTCGTCGTCCACGTCGCCGATTTCGATTCCGTCGGCCACGTCGGCCGTCACCGTCGTCGGCACCTGCCGCGCCAGACTCTCGCCCAAGAGCTGTCTGGGCGAGAGCACCTCGTCCGCCCCTGCGGCCCGGTGGTAGCGGGCGAGGGACGCGTCCTCGACCAGCGTGATCACGCGCACGTCCGACCGGGCGTCCCGCGCCGAGAGCGCGATGCTCGCGTTCGTGTCGTCGGCGGCGTCGGCGACGACGGCGCGCGCCGACTCGATGCCCGCCGCCCGGAGCACGTCGGTCGACTCGGGGTCGCCGTGGACGACGCGGTAGCCGTCCTCGTGGAGCCGTCCCGCCCGCTCCTCGTCGACCTCGACGAGGACGTACGCCCGGTCGCGGGCGTCGAGTTCCGCGACGAACGCGTCCGTCCGTGGGGTGTGCTCACAGACGATGACGTGATTCCGGAGGTCCGGCGCCGACGTCGGGGCGCTCGGGGTGAGCGCGTCGCGGAGCCACGGCACCGCGAACACGTCGACGGCGGTGAGGATGAGGCCGATGCCCGCCAGTTGCATCGTGATGGCGAGGAGGTTCATCTGTGGCGTCCGCCACGGCGCGTCCTCGCCGTAGCCGGTGGTGGTGAAACTCTGGATCACGACTTCGAGCGAGCGATACAGGGGCTGGGGTCGACCCTCCCAGGTCGCCATCCCGACGTTGTAGAGGAGCGTGAACAACATGGTCGTCGCCACGACCAGCGCGAGATAGTAGACGGTCCGGCGCGTTCGGAGCGGCATGGGGCGTCGTTCACGCCCGTGGTAGTTATACCATTCCGGCCGCGCTCACGCGGTCGGAATCACCGTCTCGGCAACCGCCCCCGGACTTTTACCCAACCGGCTCCCATCGGCGTCCGTGTTCCGTCGCCTCCGCGAGAACGGCCCCGTCGTCCTCGTCCCCCTCGCGTGGTCGTTCGTCACCGCCGCGCACCTCGACGCCGTCGCCACGCGCACGCTCCTCATCGCCCACGTCGTCATGGCGACGCTCCTCCTCGCCTTCGCCGCGCTCTCGTGGACCGACATGCGCTCCGGCGCCCTCCTCGTCTGGCGGCGGATCATCGTCGCCGGGTTCGTCTTCACCGTCGCGGGCGCCGCCGGCCTCGTCCTGTCCTCGGAGCGACTCCTCTGGACCGCCGTCGTCGGGTGGATGCTCCTGCCCGCCGCCGGGCTGTGGGACACCGGCCGTCGCGGCGCGCGACCCGCCCGCGCCTATCTCGCCGGCGGCGCGTGCTCGGCGCTCGGGGCCGTCGTCTACGTCCTCGGTCCCCTCGTCGGATCGGCGGCGACCCTCGCCGGCCTCGCGCTGGTCGGCATCGGACAGACCGCCGGCATCGTCGCCGCCGTCGTGGCCGATTAGACGAGCCGGTCGCGCAGGTCGTCGGTCACGGCCACCGTCCGCGCGCTCCCGCCGATGTCCGCCGTCCGCGGCGCGTCGGCGTCGGCCAACTGGTCGGCCACGCCCGCCCACAGCGCCTCGGCCACCGCCGCCTCCTCCAGGTGCTCGAACATGAGCGACGCCGAGAGGACGGTGCCGAGGGGGTTGGCGACGCCCTCGCCCATGATATCGAAGGCGCTGCCGTGGACCGGTTCGAACATCGAGGGGTAGGTGCCGTCGGGGTTGATGTTCGTCGACGGCGCGAGGCCGAGACTCCCCATGATGCCGCCGCCGATGTCGGTGAGGATGTCGCCGAAGAGGTTCGAGGCGACGATCACGTCGTACTCGTCCGGCCGGCGGACCATGTCCATGCTCGCGGCGTCGACGAGGAGTCGCTCCACCTCCACGTCGGGGTAGTCCTCGCTCACCTCTTCGACCATGTCGTCCCAGAAGACCATGCTGTGGGCCTGGGCGTTCGACTTCGTGACGTTCGTCAGGTGCCCCGAGCGCTCGCTCGCCGCCTCGAACGCCGGCCGAAGCAGTTTCTCGGTCCCCTCGCGGGTGAACACCGACGCCTGCACCGCCACCTCGTTGTCGAAGCCCCGGTGTTCCCGGCCGCCCACGTCCGCGTACTCGCCCTCCGTGTTCTGCCGGTAGACCACGAAGTCGATGTCGCCGCCCTCGTAGCCCCGGAGGGGGCTCTGGACGCCCTCGAAGAGGTACGCGGGGCGCTTACAGACGTGCTGGTTGAACCCCTTCGTGATGGGGAGTCGGAGCCCCCGGAGGGTGACGTGGTCCGGGACGTCGGGGTGGCCGACGGCACCCAGCAGGATGGCGTCGAAGTCCTCCAGTTGATCCAGTCCGTCGTCGGGCATGAGCGCCCCCTCGTCGAGGTAGCGCTGGCTCCCCCAGTCGAACCACGTCGTCTCCACGTTCACGCCGTGACCGTCGGCCACGTCGATCAGGAGGGGTTCGACCGCCTCCACGACTTCGTTCCCGATGCCGTCGCCCGGGATGACCGCGACGTCGTACATGGGCGTGGGTGTCGGGGTGTGGTCATAAAGGGTGCGGGCTCGCCGTGCGGTACTACTCCACGAGCCGAATCTCGGCCGACGCCTGGCCGCCGGCAACGTACAGCCGGTAGGTCACGTCCGCCTCGTCGTCGCCGACGTGTTCGTCGTCGGGCAGCCCGCTCCACGAGTCGGCGACGGTGACGGTCGTTCGCTCGCCGGCCGGCACGAGTTCGCTCACCCGGGCGACCGGTATGGAGGCGACCTGTGGACCGCCGCGGTTGAGCGCCCCGAGGAACCGGCTCCCCGTCGACCTCTCGTTCGCCACCTCGACGGTGATCGGTGGGGCCGTCGATCCACCGTACCTGCTCGGCACGTCCAGCGTGGCCGAGAACGCTGGTGCGGACGCGTCGATCCGCGTCACGATATCCTCGCCGACCGGTCGCTCGCCACCGGGCCACGTCAATCGAAGGTGTTTCGTCGGCGCCGGCGGTGCCTCGAACAGCACCAGTCCGTCGTCCCGCCCCCGCTCGTACCAGTGGTCGTCGCCCCACGCCGTCCGGTACAGCCGGTCGATCCGGGTCGGGGAGTACCGCACGTCGCCCATCCGGAGGCCGAATTCGTCCCGCGAGAGCGGGCCGTCGACGCGAACCGAGGCGACGAGATACGGCGTGTCCGTGTTCGAGACGCCGATGGAGTCCGGCGACATCGGCGTCACGACGCCGTACTGGAGGCGGAGGGCGTCGACGGTCACGCCGGCGGCCGGCTCGCCGGACCGCGGCGTCGGGGTCGCCGTTCCCGTCGGTTCGTCCTCCGGCGGTGGCCCGTCGGACCTCCGTCGCCACCCGAGACAGCCAGCCACACTGGCGAGCGTTCCTCCCGCACTCGCGACGAACGCACGTCGGTGCATCGGCGGCGCTTCGGCGCCGTCGGATAAGTGCCTTCAGAAGGCTCAGACGATTCGTTGACCGACCGCGTGGCCGGTCACCCACCCGCCGCGCAGTTGTTCGGCCCCAGCTCCAGTTCGAACGCTTCGTCGTCGTCGACCGACTCGTGGCCCAGATTGATGGCGACGATGCGGTCGGCGTTGGCCGGTTCGGCGCCCACGTGAGTCACGTGCTCGACGAACGCTTCGTCGTCCATCCCGAAGACGGACAGCCGGTCCCGCAGGTCGCCGAGGCGGGCCACGGCGGTCCCTTCCTCGACGCCCGCGTCGGTGTGGCCGGGCGCGATCAACGTGTCGTCGGAGAACTCGCGCAGGCGCTCGGTCAGCGTCGTATACAGGTCCCGGACCTGCGCCTCGGGGTCGGCGTCTTCCTCCAAGTCCGGCCGGGCGACGCCGTCGAGAAAGAGGCTGTCGCCGGTGAGGAGGGTGTCACCGACCGCGATCCCTGTCATCCCCGTGGTGTGTCCGGGGAGCGCGACGGCCCGGAGCGTCGCGTCGCCGACGGCGAGTTCGTCGCCGTCCCGAACGGTCCGGAAGTCCGCCCCGTCGGCGACGCCGCGCTCCACCGCCCGCGCCGGCAACACGGGCGTCGCGCCCCGCGCCGCGAGCGCCCGCACGCCGCTGACGTGGTCGGCGTGGACGTGCGTGTCGACGGCGTCGGTGAGCGTCGCGCCCAGTTCGGCCGCGTCGTCGACGTAGCGGTCGGCGAAGGCTCGAAGCGGGTCGATAACCGCCATCTCGCCGTCGGCGACGACGGCGTAGCCGAGACAGCCGCTCGCGGGACGGCGGTACTGGTAGACCGTCGCGTCGGCGTCCGCGGCGATTTCGATCCGGTCGTACAGCCGCGCCCACGCCTCCATTCCACCGGCGAGGTTCTCGGCGGCGACGCCGGCGGCGACGAGCTGGTCGGCCACCTCGGCGCTCGCCTCGCCGCGGGGACAGACGGCGACGACGGGCTCCTGCACGTCGGCCGGGAGGAGGTCGGCCACGCCGCCGGTGACGCCAGCGGCGACGAACTTCACGTAGGGGACGTGGTGGTAGGTGATCGAGGGCGCCTCGATGCGCCAGCGCTCGATTTCGGTGCGGTCGCGCACGTCGAGGATCGTCACCGGATCGCCGTCGGCGAGACGGCGGCGGAGGGCCGCGGGCGTGAGGCTCCCCGCCCGGTCGGTGTCGGTAGCCATACTCGTCGTACGCCCCCGTCGGCGTTAAGCGTGGGGTCGGGGAGAGCGGGACGGCAAAGCCGTCGACAGCGAGGGACGAGGTCCCTCGAGCAGACGGCAAAGCCGTCGACAGCGAGGAACGAGGTCCCTCGAGCAGACGGCATCGCCGTCGACAGTATAACGACCGCCCCGCTCCAAGGACCGGTATGGACGGCGACACGCTCGTCGAGACGGTTCGGGAGCGGACGGCGACGGAACTCGACCGCCTCGGTTCGGAGAAGGCGCTCGTGGCGACGACGGCGGCGCAGTTGGACCGCGAGCACGTTCTGTCCGCGACGCTCGCCGCCGAGCGCCGCGCCGCCGCGACGTTCGAGGCGTGGGCCGACGACGAGGCCGACGCCGACGCCCGCGCGGCCTTCGAGGGAGTCGCGGCGACGGAACACGACCACGCGGAGCAGGTCGTGGCACTGCTTGACGACCCCGAGGCCGAGGCCGACGTCGCGGTCGATCCGGACCCCGACCCCCTGCACGCCCACCTCCGCCCCCTCGACTCGACGCCCGAACGCGTCGCCGCCGGCCTCGTGGCCCGCCCCCTCGTGAGTTCCCGTTCGCTCCTGCAGGTGATCAACTTCTTTGTCAACGAGGCCGACGAAGCCGCCGCCGACACCGTCCGCGAGTTCCGGGCGGAGACCGACGCCCTCGTCGAAGATGGGGCGGCACTCCTCGAGACGTGCTGTGAGAGCGAGGCCGACTGGGAGCGGGCCGTCGACGCCGCCGTCGAGACGGTCCGGATCGCGTACGACGAGTACGCCGAGACGCTTCGGGGGATGGGCGTCGACCCCGCGCCGGTCTGTTAGTCCTCCTCCGAGCGCAGCCGTCCGATTGTCTCGTCGGTGCGGTCGGTCGACCCCAGATCCACCACCTCGGCGCCGACGGTGATGTCGCCGGGGTCGAGCACCTCCGCACAGATGCCGCCCCGTCCGTCGCCGAGGGCGCGGGCGACGCCCTCCACCTCGGCGAGTTCTTCGACGTGCGCACAGGGCGGGCGGGGCCGCGTCCCCCTCAATGTCGCCTCCCCGACCCGGAAGCGGTGGTCGAGCAGGTCGTGGAGGTCGACCCCCTCGGTGACGAGGTTGCGACGGTGCTCGCCGGCCGCGAGCGAGGGGCCGAGTTCCTCGTCGATCCGTTCGAGGTCCTCGCGGGCGATCAGCGTCACCTCGCAGACGTCGAAAGGGGTGTAGTGACCCCGGCCCTCGCAGTACCGGTCGCCGCGGAGGCCGCCCGCGACGGCCTCGACGTGATCGACCGATCGCATCGGCTCCGACCCCGCGTCCGCGACGAAGATGTCCGTGACTCGCGCCATGCGGTCGCTGGGGCGGCGTGAGCCATAACGGTTCGCCCGATGTCGTCGTGCGACGATAGGCCTCTCGACGACCGACGGAATTATATGGTTGTTCGTTAACAATACTCGTGGTAGTGTGGGAATGAGTCTCTCGCAACTCGACGGCATGGCGGTGCCGAAGATCGCGACGACGCTCCGTGACGCCGGCGTCGCGGGGGCGGGTGGGGCCGGATTTCCGACCCACGCGAAGTGGCGGCGGCTCGACGACGTGGATCACTTACTGGTCAACCACCAGGAGAGCGAACCGATCTACTACATGGATCGGTGGCTCGGCAGGGAGCGGGCGCACGCGTTCGCCGCCCTCTTCGAGGCGTTGCTCGGGTCGGCGTTCGAGACGGTGGTCGTGACGCCCAAACTGAAACATCGCGACTGGACACGGGGGTTGGAGGCGGTGACGGACGCCACGGTCTATCTCCCCGAGGACCTCCCGGTCGACGCCGACGACGAGTCGGGGGTGGTGTTCGCGTACACCGACGACGAGTACAAGTACGGCATGGAGAGCATCCTCCTGAACGTCGCCACGGGGACCGTCGTCCGCGGCGACGACCTCCCCATGGATCACGGCTGGATCGTCCAGAACACCGAGACGCTCTGGAACGCGTACCGGGCGCTCGACCGCGACATCCCGACGACGCGGACGTACGTCCACGTCGCCGGCAACGTCCCCGAGCACCGCTTTCTCGACGTGCCGATCGGCACGCCCGCCGCCGACCTCCTCGACGCGGCCGGGCGCCCCATCGGCTCCCTCTCGGACGCCGAGGTGCTCCTCCACGGCGGCCCGGGGTGGTCGTTCCGGACCGACGGCACGCCCGCCGAGTTCCGGGTCTCGAAGCGCACGAACGCCATCCTCGTCCTCGACGCCGACACCGTCGCGGCCAACACCTACGGCGACGGGCGAATCGAGGTGCTCGACGCCCGCGACTGGGGCGGCGATCACGAGACGACGCCGACGACACTCGACCCCGACGCCGTCGGCGTCCCACTCGCCGCCAACCCGGCGATCGGTCCCGTCGAACCGGCCGACCCCCTGGTGTCGCCGGGCGACCGCGTAAAGCGACGGGAGCCCATCGCCGTCCCCGGTGACGGCATCAGCAACGCCCACCACGCACCCATCGACGGCATCGTGACCGACGTGTTCGAGAGCCGTATCGACATCCGCTTCGACGTCTGTCCGGTGTAGACGGCACGCGCCGTCCGCCACGCCGGGGCGCCGTCGGACCGTTACACCGGCAGTCGAGACCGCGCGAACCCCGCGAACGTTCGAAGCTTCGACGGCCGCCGAATCCGCTCCATCTCCGCCTCGGTCAACGCGAAGTCGAACACGTCGCGGTTCGCGGCGAGGTGGTCGCGGCTCGTCGCCTTCGGGATGGTCGCGACCCCTTCGTGCTGGATCGCCCACCGGATCGCCACCTGCGCGGCCGTCTTCCCGTAGCGACGGCCGACCCTCCGGAGTACGTCGTCGTCGAGGACGCCCCCGTGACACAGTGGGCTGTACGCCGTCAGGAACACGTCGTTGCGCCGGCAGTACGACAGGAGGCGTCGCTGGTCCCAGTAGGGGTGAAACTGCACCTGGTTCGTGAAGATGGGGGCGTCGGACAGCCGTCGCGCCTCGTCGAGGCGGCGCACGTCGAAGTTCGAGACGCCGACGTGCCGGACCAACCCCTCGTCGACGAGTTCGTTCATCGCCGTCAGCGTCTCGGCCAGCGGCGGGCCGCCGGGCAGTCGCACCGGCGAGAACGGCGGCTTGTCGTTCGGCCAGTGGACGAGCAGGCAGTCGAGGTAGTCGGTACCCAGTCGGTCGAGGCTCTCCCTGACGGAGCGCTGGACCGCCCCGTTCCGCCGACTCCCACCGTCTAGTTTCGTCGTGAGAAAGACGTCGTCGCGGTCCACCGGGCTCGACTCGATGGCCGCTCCGACCCGTCGCTCGTTGCCGTACGCCTGTGCGGTGTCGACGTGGCGATAGCCCAGTTCGAGCGCCGTCTCGACCGCCCGGCGGCAGTCGTCGCCGCGGAGGCGCCACGTCCCGAGGCCGACCGCCGGCACCTCGACGCCGCCGACGGTCACCGTGTCCGCTGTCATGGAGTCCCACGGGGCGCGGTCGGCCTAAGGGTGACGGCGCGGTCGAGTCGAGTCGAGTCGAATCGAGTCGGGGATTCATACGCACCGCCACCCAACGGCCGGCGTGTCGACGCCGAACGCGTACGAACTGGGATTCCGGTCGGTCGACCGCGAGTTCAGCGACCGCCGGCTCCCCGTCGAGGGCACCGTCCCCAACTGGCTCTCGGGTCGCCTGATCCGCAACGGTCCTGGTCGGTTCGAGGTCGGTGGGGAGCGCGCGACCCACTGGTTCGACGGCCTCGCGATGCTCCGGAAGTACGCCGTCGCCGACGGCGCCGTCCGCTACACGAACCGCTTCCTCCGGACCGAGGCGTACGACGCCGCGACCCGTGGCGAACGGACCGCGGAGTTCGCGTCCGGACCGAGTCCCGTCCGGCGGGCGCTCCGCTGGCTCCGGGCGCTCGGCCCGCCGGAGTCGACCGACAACGCCAACGTCAACGTCGTCCGCTTCGGCGACCACTACGTCGCCCAGACGGAGGCGCCCCGGCGGATCGCCTTCGATCCCGACACCCTGGCGACCCGCGGCGAGTTCCGCTTCACCGACGACCTCACCCTCCACCTGTCGACGGCGCACGCGACGGTCGACCCCCGGACTGGCGAGACGGTCGGGTTCGGCCTCCAGTTCGGCCGCCGAGCTCAGTATCACGTCTACGCCGTCGATCCGGGGACGGCAGCGCGCCGACGGATCGGGTCGGTCCGCGCACGGGGGCCGGGCTACGTCCACGACTGCGCCGTCACCCGCGACTACGTCGTCCTCGTCGAGACGCCGCTCCGGATCGACCTGTGGCGGATACTCGTGCCGTGGGGCGACGGCTTCCTCGATGCGCTCCACTACGACGACGACCGGGGCACCCGCCTCGTCGTCGTCGACCGGGAGACGGGCGACCTGGTCGCCGATCCCGTCGTTCCCCCCTTCTTCACCTTCCATCACGTCAACGCCTACCAGACCGACGACGAGGTGGTGATGGACCTCGTCGCCTTCGAGGACGCGAGCATCGTCGACGCCCTCGCGTTCGAGACGCTGGCCGAGGACGCCTTCGCCGCGGCGCCCGACGGTCGCCTCGACCGCTTTCGGTTCGAGCCCACGGCGACCGATCCGGACGTGACCCGCGCCCGCCGCTACGACGGCGGGTGCGAACTCCCGACGGTCCCCCGATCCGTGCGGACGCGACCCTACCGCTACGCCTACGCACAGGCGACGGACCGGCGCGGCGCGAACGGCCTCGTGAAAGTCGACCTCGAACGGGAGATGGCGACCGAATGGTGGGCGCGCGGCGTTTACGTCGAGGAACCCCGGATGGTGCAGCGACCCGGCGCCGACGCCGAGGACGCGGGCGTCGTCCTCGCGCCCGCCCTCGACACCGACGCCGAGCGGTCGGTCCTCCTCGTCTTCGACGCCGAGACGCTGTCGCTGCTGGCGCGAGCGCCGCTCCCGCACGCCGTTCCCTTCGGTTTCCACGGGCGATTTTTCGCCGCCGACTGAGCACCACTTTCCACCTTCTTCCGGCGATTTCCGCCGATACGTTCATCTCGCACCTCCACGCGTCAGGACGGCGACCATCATGCGACACGTACCACGGCGAACGATGCTCGGGCCCGTCGGAACGACGGTGGCCGCGGGTACAGTTGGCCGATTCCCGTCGACCGCCGCCGAACGGCCGAGCGATCCCTCACTCGACGCGTCGGCGATCCGGGGCTACTGGGCGGCGACGGCGGCGGAGCGGGGCCGCTGATGCCCAAACAGATCGTCCTCCTCGCGGCCGGCGTCGAGCCGGGGACGTTCGACGAGGTGGCCCGCTGGCCGAAACAGTGGTTCCCCGACGGCGACTACACCGTCGACGCCGAGGCCGTCGGCGGCGACCGTCACCGGATCACGGTGACGCCGACGGTGCCGCTCCCCGTTCCGGACGCCGAGGTGTACGACGAGGTCGAGGTCGGCGTCGACTTCTACGATGGCGGGTCGCTCGCCGCCTCGCTCTGCGACACCGTCCGGCCGCCCGGTCCGCCGGTCGACGACGAGGAGGCCTGCGACCCCGTCTGCGTCGAGTGACTCGGTCACCGACGCGGTTTCGTCGCTCCCCGTCCGAGCGACGGCGCTGGTCGACCCGACCGACGGCGTCTTTTGACTCCCTGCCCTACGGGGCGACGTGCAAAGCGAGTTCTCCGGCGACGTGATGGACGTTCTCGGCCAGCTGTTCGAGAAGGGGGCGCGGGTGCTCGACGGCGACGCGGCGTCGGCCGAGGGGTCGCCGACCGACACCGCCCGGCAGATCCTCACGAGCGCCGAGACGGTGGCGACGAACAAACTCCCCGACGGCGAGTTCCGATCCCGCCTCCTGCACGGCTGTGAGCGGGCACTCGCCACCCTCGACGGCGACGCGCCCGCCGCCGCCGAACACTGCCGGACGATGGCCCGGGAAGTGGCGTCGCGACGCTGACCGCGGGTCGAGCCTTTATCACGACCCGTTCCTACCGCCCGGTATGCGCCTCCACTGGCACCGGACGGACCTCCGGCCGTCGGACAACCTCGCGCTGGTGACGCCGGCCGAAGATCCGATCCTCCCGGTGTACGTCTTCGACCCCCGGATTCTCTCCCACGCCGCGCCCCCGCGGGTGGCCTTCGTCCTCGACAGCCTCGACGCCCTCAGGGACTGGTACCGCCAGCGCGAGAGCGACCTGGTGGTCGTTCGCGGCCGCGCACCGGACGAACTCGCCCGTCTCGCCGACGACTACGACGCCGACAGCGTGTCGTGGGCGCAGGCCTACTCCGGATTGGGCCGCCGCCGGGACGACCGAGTCGAGGAACGACTCGCCGGGATGGGCGTCGACGCCCACGTCGTCCACGACCACCTCCACCACGAACCGGGATCGATCACGACGAACCAGGGGGAGCCGTACTCGGTCTACAGCTACTTCTGGAAGAAGTGGCAGGACCGCGAGAAGCGGGGGTCCGTGCAGGCGCCGGGTGCGGACCGCCTCGCCGCCCCCGACGAGGACACCCCGATCCCCACCCTCGACGACCTAGGATTCGACGAGCCGGAAGCCGAGATTCCGCCCGGCGGCTACATGGAGGCCCGCCACCGCCTCAACGACTTCTGTGCCGAGGACATCTACCGCTACGACGACGCCCGCGACGACCCGGCGGCCGACGCCACCTCACGGCTCTCGGCGCACCTGACCCACGGCACCGTCGGGGTGCGCACCCTCCACGACCGGGTGGTTCGCGCCCGCGAGGGGGCCCCCGACGACGCCGCCCGCGAGTCGGTCGAGACGTTCCGCGGCGAACTCGCGTGGCGGGAGTTCTACCACCACGTCCTCTACTTCAACCCCGAGGTGGTGACGGAGAACTACCGCGACTACGAGCACCCCATCGAGTGGCGCGAGGACCCCGACGCCCTGCGGGCGTGGCAGGACGGCGAGACGGGCTACCCCATCGTCGACGCGGGGATGCGCCAGTTGCGCCGCGAGGCGTGGATGCACAACCGCGTGCGGATGATCGTCGCCTCCTTTCTCACGAAGGACCTCCTGCTCGACTGGCGCGAGGGCTACGACTGGTTCCGGCAGAAACTCGTCGACCACAACCCCGCGAACGACAACGGCGGGTGGCAGTGGGCGGCGTCGACGGGCACCGACGCCCAGCCGTACTTCCGCATCTTCAACCCGATGACCCAGGGAGAGCGTCACGACCCCGACGCCGAGTACATCAAGCGGTACGTCCCCGAACTCCGCGGTGTCGACGCCGACCTGATCCACGACTGGCACGAGCTCTCCCCGACCCAGCGTCGGCGGACGGCCCCCGAGTATCCCGACCCCATCGTCGACCACAGCGAACGCCGGGAGCAGGCGCTCGCGATGTTCGAGCGGGCGCGCGGCGAGGACGGGGACTAACGCCGTCGGTCACCGGACGCCGGCTCACGTCGGCTCACCGATCATTTTATACGGAGGTGTGCGCGTTGCACACCAATGACCAGCGACGACGAGCCAACGGTGCCCATCGTCTGTTCGGCCTGCGAGACGACGACGCGGGTGCCGCTCCCGGACGTGGCCGAGGCGGTCGATCGACACAACGAGAACGTCCACGACGGCGAGGCGATTGCGGAAATCGACCCCGCAATCGTCGAGAGCCTCGCCGACCTCGTCGCCGAGGACATGGGGTTGCTCGACGACGACGAGGACTGGGACTGATACTCCGCATACTGTCGGCTGTATCTGTTTCACGATGTCCGTCATCCCGGGGTGACGGACCTCGTGATCGACTTACAGCCGGCAGTATCACCGGCTGTCGTGACGCCGCGGGCGCGTTCCCACCGCCCGGCGACCGCCACGAACCTGTTCGGCCGAACCCTCGCGTCCGAGCGGTGCCAGGAGCGACGTGGGAAGATGTTCGAATCCAAGCGCTGCACACGTCGGTCGGTGGTCCTGTCGACAGGTACGCTCGCCCTCACGGCACTCGCCGGCTGTAGTGGCGGTGGCGGCGGGGGGAGCGAGAGCGACGGCGGCGGCGGTGAGAGTCAGAGCGACGGTGGAACGGCCACGGAGACGGAGAGCGGCGACGGGGGCGGCGGTAGTGGCGGCGGCACCCCCAGCTTCGATGGCTGGATGGAGAACGTCGGCAACTACGACGGCGTCGTCGACGAGACGGGGGGAGACGAGGTGACCGTCGCCGTCGGCGCCGAGGGCAACGGCGGCGCGTACGCGTTCGGCCCGCCGGCGGTCCGCGTCTCGTCCGGGACGACCGTCGTCTGGGAGTGGACCGGCCAGGGCGCCCAGCACAACGTCGCCGCCGAGAGCGGCGGCTTCGAGAGCGACCTCTCAGCCGAGGAAGGATTCACCTTCGAGCATACGTTCTCGGAGTCGGGGACGTACACGTACGTCTGCACGCCCCACCGGACCCTCGGGATGAAAGGCGTCGTCGTCGTGGAGTGACCGCGGCTCACGAGGATGCTATAGTCGCGTTTGGAACTGTTTGCACGTCGGATCGCACGCAGCCTTGCGATCCGATGTGTGATGACTTACGAACGCGACTATCGTCCGACCGGCGGCAACACTTGGCCGAGCGCGAGGACGACGGTCGCGACGCCGGCGAGGAGGAAGAAGGCGGCGTCGAACCGCCCGGCGTCGCCGAGTGCGCCGACGACGACCGGCCCGCTCGCGCCGAGGCCGATGAAGCCGGTCCGAACCAGCCCGAAGCCCGTCCCCTTCGCCTCGTCCGGCACCGTCTCGACGATGTAGGTGTTGCCGATGGGCCAGAAGGCGAGTTGCGTGCTCGCGAGGAGGGTGACGGCCAGGATTCCCGCGCGGCTCTCGGCCAGTGGCAGGGCGACGAGCGCGCAGACGGCGCCGGCGAGGATGGCGGTCATCGTGACCCGCGTCCCCACGCGATCACGCGCCGCGCCGGCGATGGGCTGGACGACGACGGCGCTCGCGAAAAAGAGGCCGAGTATCGTCGCCGCCCCGCTCTCGCTCAGCCCCTTCTCGACGACCAGGTAGGTCGGGTAGAAGCCGGTGAACGACTGATAGACGAACATCATGAGGATCATACACAGGGTGCCGAGGCCGAGCGCCCGCGTCGTCAGGGCGCGCCCGACCGCCCGAACGTCCGCCCACAGCGGTCGGACGGGCGGCGCGTCGGCGTCGCCGGAGCGTCGTGGGATCACGAGCGCGAGCGCGACGGCGACGACGGCGAACGCCGGGACGAGCGCGCCGAACCCCAGTCGCCACCCGACGGCGGCGGCGATGGTCGCCGCGAGCGGCGGGAGGGCCATCGTCCCGACGTTGCCCGTCGCCTGCGCGATGCCGATGGCGGTGCCCGTGCGGTCGGTGAACACGTCCGAGAGGACGGTGAGCCGGGTGGTGCCGTACAGCCCCACCCCGACGCCGACGCCGACGGTGCCGAGGAAGAACGTCACCGTCGTCGTCGCGGCGGCGACGGCGACGACGCCCAGTCCGCCGAGCGCGATTGCGGCGACGAGGACGGCCCGTTCGCCGTACCGGTCGGCGAGGATGCCACCCGGGAACTGCATGCTCGCGTACGCGCCCCACAGGACGGTGATGAGCAACCCGGCCGTCGAGAGGCTCATCCCGAAGCTCCGGCGCACCGCCGGCAGGAGCGCGGGGAAGACGAGGCGAACGCCGATGGCGAGCGCCCAGCCGACGGCGACGACGACCAGCACCCACCCCCGCCCGTCGCCACGGAGTTCGTTCGCGGCCGTCCGCACCCGGGCAACGGCGTCGCGGCTGCGCTCGACGCCGATCATCCGCTGCCCGCCACCCTGCCCCCTTGCATCGGTCGCCCGTTCGCCGACCGACGGATAAAGCCATCCGATTTTTCCGGGTCGTGCGTCGGCCGCCCACGACCGGGCCGCTCTTTTGTCCGGTCCCCAGCAAGTACTCCCATGAGCGACACGCAGGCCAGCGAGCGCATCACCGTCTACTCCGACTACGTCTGTCCGTTCTGTTATCTCGGACGGCAGTCCCTCGGCCGGTATCAGGACGAGCGCGAGGCGGAGCTGGAAGTCGACTGGCGACCGTTCGACCTCCGCGCACAAAAACGCGGTCCGGACGGCGACATCGACCACTCGGTCGACGACGGGAAAGACGCGGACTACTACGAACAGGCCCGCGAGAACGTCCGCCGGCTCCGCGAGCAGTACGACGCCGAGATGGCCCAGGAGATAGCGACGGACGTGGACTCGCGGCCGGCGCAGGTGGTCTCCCTGCACGTGAAAGAGAGCGAACCCTACGGGACGTGGCTGACGTTCGACGAGACGGTCTTCGAGGCGCTGTGGGTCGACGGCCGCGACATCGGTGACCGCGACGTGCTGGTCGACTGCGCCGAGACGGCGGGGCTTGACGAGAACGTCGTCGACGCCGCCCTCGACGACGCGGCGCTCGATTCCCGAATCGACGACCTGTTCGACGCGGCGCGGCGGCAGGGCGTCACCGGCGTCCCCACCTTCGCCTACGACGGTCACGCGGCGCGGGGCGCGGTGCCGCCGGCGCAGTTGCGGCGACTGGTCGAAGGGAACTGACCCCACCCCAACCTATTCCCCCCCGTATCCCTCACATCGACCGATGAGCGATCAGGGAGCGAGCCGGCGTGGATTCCTCCGCGCCGGCGCCATCGCGCTGACCGCGGGGCTCGCGGGCTGTGGATCGACGGCCCCGAGTGCCGACGGATCGGCCGCCGCCGGGAGCGACGGGTCGGCCGCCGATGGGAGCGACGGGTCGGCCGACGCGACGACGACCGGACCGACCCCGTACACGCGCGTCTACCGCGAAGCCATCGATTCGGTGCTGCTCGTCCGGACCGAAGAGGGGAGCGGCACGGGGTGGGTGTACGACGACGCCCACGTCGTCACCAACGCCCACGTCGTCGGCGAGGCGACGGCCGTCGACCTCCGGACCCGCGACGGGCGGTGGTACACGGGCGAGGTGGTCGGCACCGACCGCAACAGCGACCTCGCCGTGATCGAGGCTGGCGACCTGCCGGACGCGGCGACGCCGCTCACGCTCGCGGAGACGCCCGCGACCATCGGGCAGGAGGTCGTCGCCATCGGCAACCCGTTCGACCTCGACGGCTCGGTCACGACCGGCATCGTCAGCGGGACGGACCGATCGATTCCCGCGCCGACGGGGTTCAGCATCCCCGACGCCATCCAGACGGACGCGGCGGTCAACCCCGGCAACAGCGGCGGGCCGCTGATGAGCCTCGACGGCCGGGTGCTCGCCGTCATCAACTCCGGCGGTGGCGACAACATCGCGTTCGGCATCTCCGCCGCCCTCGCTCGTCGGATCCTCCCCGAACTGATCGAGACCGGATCGTACGAGCACTCGTTCGTCGGCGTCGCCCTCGATACGGTGACGCCGGCCGTCGCCGAGGCCAACGGGCTCGACGAGCCGCGGGGACTGCTCGTCATCGACGTGGCGCCGAACGGTCCCGCGGCCGGCGTCCTCCAGCCGAGCGAGGACGCGGAGGTGGTGAACGGCGAGAGCTCCCCCGTCGGCGGCGACGTACTGCTCGCCATCGACGGGACGCCGACGGACACGACGGAGGCGCTCGGGAGCTATCTCGCGCTGGAGACCCGCCCCGGCGACACCGTCTCGATGACCGTGTTGCGCGACGGCGCGGAGCGGACCGTGGAGGTCGAACTCGGATCGCGCCCGTCGCAGCCGTCCTGACCACGACCGCCGATACACCCGCTGATAATCGGGCCGGGTCACTCATAAGTCGTCACCGCAACACCCCGACCGGAGACGGCTCATGGACGAACGCATCGTCGCCGTGGTCGCCGCCCTGCTCGTGTGTGTCGGCGCCCTCTCGCCGGCCGTCGCCGCCGACTCGGACTCGCCGACGGTCGACGTCACCGTCGACGCCGCCCCGCTCGACCTCGGTGAAACCCACCACACGCCGACGGACCCGCTGGTTCGGGTGGCGGTGTCGGCCGACTCGCCGGTGTCGCTCGTCGAAATCCGGGTCGACGGCACCACCCGCCACGCCTTCGAGCCGGGGAGCGAGCGCTTCGACCGGAGCGTCACGCTCGACCTGGAGACGGGTCCCCATCGGATCACGGTCGTCGCGCGGGCCGACGGCGTCGCCACGCACGAGTCGACGGTGATCAAAGACGACGAGGCGCCGGTCGTCGACTACACGACGCCGTTCGGGTCGAACGCGTCGACTGCGGACGACGACACGACGCCGACGGAACTGACGGTGAACCGGGGGAACGTCTCCGTCGGTGGAAACCTCCGCGACCTCTCGGCCGTCGAAGCCGTCCGTATCAACCACACGTACCAATACGAACTGGCCAACGGCACCGAGCGGACGGGCACGGCGCAGCATCTCCTCCCCACGCCGGGTGCCGACTTCCGGCAGTCGCTCGCGCTCGTGCCCGGCAGCAACCGGATCACCGTGTTCACCGAGGACGCCGTCGGCAACGTCCGCGATCACGAGTTCACGATCGCCGTCGACGACGAGCGGGCGCCCGCACTCTCGATCACCGACGTGGAGTGGCTGTCGCCGACCCGACTCCACATCGAGGGTCGGGCGACCGACCGCGTGCAGGTCCAGTCAGTCTGGCTGGAGGGGAACGACACCGCAGTCTTGCGGTCGAACGCCACCAACACCGACGCCAACCCCACGCGCCACCCCATCGTCTTCCCGGCGTCGACCGCCCCGAATCCCGACCGCCGGAACGTGACGATCGATACGACCGTCTATCACCCGGCCGGAACCGACCATCTCGTCCTCGGGACGAACGACACCGCCGGCAACGAGCGGACGTGGAACTACTCTCTGTCGACGTTCCTGGCGCCGAACGTCACCGTCGACGACGGCCGAACCGGCTACGTCGACGACCGGGCCGTCGCCGTCGGGGGCCGCGTCGTCGACGGGCAGGTCCGCACGGTCAGCGTCGAGGCGGTCGACCCCGAGACGGGTCGCATCGTCGACATCCGGCCGGTCGAACTCGGAGACCAGGGCGCCTTCGACACCCGCCTCGACGCCGCGTCCGACGAGACGCAGGTTCGGGTTCGCGTCCGCGACGCCAGCGGCGCCGAACACCTGACGAACGCTACCGTCGCCGGCGCCCTCGACCCGACGGCGACGCCCACAAGGGGCACTAGCGGCGGCGATGACGGTGGCAGCGAACGCGTCGAGGCGTCGAATACCAGCGACGCCGACGCCGGTGAACCGGCAGAAAACGAGTCGAGCGGCGTGCGGCTCCCCCTCGTCGGCGTCGTCGTTCCGACGCCGAATCTGGGTGTGCTCTCGGCGAACGTCTCGCTCCCGGTCCCGTTCGTGGGACCGTTCGAGGTTCCCTTACTGGCCGTGGGCGTTCCGGTCGCCGCCGTCGTCGCGGCCGTCGCGGCGAGACGACGGGGCGGCTGACGGGAGCGACCGCCGTGGATACCGAACCAGCCCGACGGCGAGCAGACACGCCGCGAGGGCGGAGCCGCCCCCGGCCGCCACTTCGAGCGAGGCGGCGGAGACGACGCCGACGGCGAGGCCGCCGAAGAGGGCGAACCCCATCGCCGCGAGCAGGTAGTCGACGCGCCGGGGCACCTCGGGCGTCGAACGAACGCGCGAATCGGTCATCCGTGCTAATTACATCTAATTAGGAACGGGTGTATCTTTCGGCTCGGTGCGATTCGACGGAGGTGCCCGCTCACCCCGTCACTTCTTGGGGAGCGTCGCCACGAACTCCTCGGGGCCGCGGCGCTCCACGTCGTAGCCGTCGGCGTCGAAGGCGTCGCGTTCGGCCCGGAACTCGTAGAAGAGCGGCTGTGGGTCGTGGTCGTTGACGATGGTCAGGTGCTCGCCAGGGTCGAGTTCGTCGAACGCCTCGTGTATCGTCTCGTGTCGCTGGCTCGGCGGCAGGTCACGGATATCCAGTCGGTCCATGGGGTATGCGAGACGCCGCCCGCCCCTGTCGGTTGGCCCGAACGTGTTCGGCCCGAACGGGTCGGCCGAAGGCATTTGCCCGTGTGGCGTCTGTCCCAACTATGGCACACTCCGACCCACCGGCCGACCCCGACCCCGCCCGCTGGACGGTGACCCTGACGGGCGCCGTCGCCGATCCGCAGTCGGTGCGGGCGAGCGACCTCGCGGCGCTGGAGACGGTGTCCGCCGAGGTGGCGACGGGCTGTGAGGGCGAGACGACCGCCCCGGATCGGTGGCGCGGCGTCCGCGTCGGCACCCTCCTCGACCGATCGCGCCCCCGAGCCGACGCCTCGCACGCGCTGGTCAGTTCGGCCGACCCCGACTTCGCCTGCGGGTTCGACCTGAACCGCCTCCGCGACGCCCTCCTCGCGGTACGTCTCGACGGTGACCCGATTCCGACCGAGCGGGGCGGTCCCGTCCGCCTCCTCGTCGACGACGCCGACTGCTGGGAGCGGATCAAGTGGGTCTCCCGGATCGACGTTCGGACGGAGCCTCCGACCGAGGACGACACCGCCCGCGACCGGGTGCCGGCCGACGACTGATACGGTTTCTTGTAAGTCATCACGACCGCCACGCACTTGGCCGCGACGCGCCAACCGCGGGCATGGTCGGGTCGCGGACGGCGACGGCCGTCGCCGGACTGGTCGTGAGCCTCGCCGTGAGCGTCGCCGCGTGGTACTACTTCGACACCTTCGTTGCCTTTCTCCTCCTCCCGTTCGTCCCGCTCCTGTGGCGACGGGGTGGCGACGCGCCGCCCGTCCGGGAGTGTCCGGCGTGCGGGTTCAGTACGCGCGACCCCGGCTTCGACTACTGCCCGCGCGACGGGACGCCGCTCGACCGTCGCGACGACGGGGCGTGAGCCGCCGAACGCGTCCACCGTATCTTTATATCGGCGCCGTGATAACGAGGAATTGACAGTCAGTATGGGGGGAGTCAACGGCGGCGAAGCAGACGCATGTGGCGGTGATGGCCGGCCGACCGCGACGTTGCTGTTGGACGACGATCCGTCGTCCGACGCAGCCCTCGACGTGGCTCCCGAGTCGACGAACGTCCTCGTCGTCTCGGCGTCGCGGTCGATGCGGGAGGTGGTCGAGGAGTGGCGACGGCGTGCGGGCACGTTGCCCGCCGCGCTCGGGGTGATCACGTACGCGGAGTTCGACCGGTCGGCGTCGGCCGCGCCGAGCGGGACGCCGTCGCGCAAGCCGCTCTCAGGCGGCGACATCACGGTCACGTCGATGTCGGACCCGGCCGATCTGCGCCGACTCGGCACCGCGGTCACCCTCTATCTCGACGACTGGGTCGACACCGACCGGGAGACGCTCGTCTACGTCGACGCCCTCGACCCATTCGTCGACGCGAACGGCGTCGAGTCCACCTTCCAGTTCCTCCACCTGCTGGTCCAGAGTGTCGACCAGTCGGCGGCCGACGTGGTCGTTCGGCTCGACCCGTCGACGACCGACGAGCGCACCATCAACACGTACCGTCCCTTATTCGGCCGGGTCGTCGACGCCACGACGACGCGGACGCTCGACGACGACGAACTCCACGCCCTGCTCGCGAACGGCCGGCGTCGGTTCGTGTTGCGGTCGCTGCTCGACCAACCGACACTCGAGTTGGACCGCCTCGCCACACGGCTCGCGCGCTGGGAGAACGACATCGACGAGCCGACCGACACCCAGCACACCCGCGCCTACACTGCGCTGGCGTCCGTCCACCTCCCACGGCTGACCGAGGCGGGCATCGTGACGTTCGACCGGTCGGCCGAACGGGTGCGACTCGCCGACGGCAACTGGTCCGCCGACCGTCTCCGACGATATCTGACCGCGCCGCTCGACGACGACGGATGACGAAAAACGCCCACGACCGGGTACAGTTCCGGTGGTCCCCGGGCGACGCCGATTACGGATCCGCGTCGACCCGCACCTCGCCGTCGCCAGTGACCGTCACGTGGCATCCGGCGAGGTCGAACTCTATCCGCCCGCCCTCTCGAGGTTCGCCGTCGTGTTTGGGGCTGAAGATGCGGTTCAGCGCATCCGGTTGGACGACCGCGTTGAGGTCCACATCGGTCGGTTCCTTCCCCGTCACTTCGAGAACCGCGTGGACGACGGTGACGCTCAGTTCGATGTCGCTGGTCTCGTAGTAGTTGACGACGTACACTCCGTCCTCGGAATCGTCGTTCGTCGACGGACGATCCGATCCTGTGTGTGAGTTTTCCATAGTGATCCGGCTGCTGATACCCACCCTTTCATTTCAATCAATATTAAAGATGGGTGTGTTTCGACCGCCGCGGGTCGCAGCCCATGTGTGTTTTTAGGTTGACACGATCTCGAACCCTCAGTCGTCGAGCGCGTCGGTCAGTCCCCACTCCTCGGCGCGGGCGCGGGCCTCCTCGCGGGCCTGTTCGCGGATGGCTTCGATCTGTGATTCGTCGGCCAGAAACGCCTCGACGGCGTCGGTGTCGTCGGCGCCGAGTCGGTCGTCGGGCGCCGCGTCGCGGGTTCGCGTCACGAGGGTCCTGTCGGCGCCGAGGCGCTCCGCAGGCAGTCCCGGCGAGACGCGGAGTTCGTCGGCCTCGTGAGCCTCGGCCAGCGCGTCCCGGTCGAGTTCGTAGAGTTCGGCGCTGTAGGGGCCGGGACTCGCTACGTCCGCGAGGGCGTCGGCGCCGCCCCGGTCGGTGTCGGTGCAGTACGCCAGCACGGGCACCCCGTCCTCGAAGGTGACGACGCCGCGGCGCTCGTCGCCGAGGAGGACGGCGTCCTGTGGTTCGAACACGGCGTAACCCGTCAGGCGTCGCTCCAGCGCCGTCGCCAGCGTCGCCCCCGGGTCGTCGACGACCCGCGAGCGGAGCAGGTCGCCACGGGGTATCTTCATACCTCTTCGGGGACGACGGCGCTCCGGAAGCGGTCGGCCACGTCGCCGCTCGCCTCGTCGCGCACGTCGAGTCGTCTCGCCGCCTCGCGGAACGCCTGCGACGCGGGCGTGTCCGGTGCGTGCGCCAGGAGAGGTTCGCCCGCCGCGCGGGCCGCACGGGCCGCGTCGCTCTCCGGGATCACCCCCAGCGTCTCCCCGCCGAAGTAGCGGTCCGCCTGCTCGGCCACGCGGTCGATCCCCTCGTCGTCGCGGACGCGGTTGAACAGCGTCCCCGCCGTCTCCGTCCCGTACGACCGGGCGTACTCCTGTACCTTGAGTCCGTCCGAGAGCGCCGGAATCGTCGGCTGGAGGACGATCACCGTCCGGTCCGCGAGCACGATGGGCAGGACCGCGCTCTTCGATCCCAGCGCCGCCGGCGAGTCCAGCAGGAGGACGTCCGTGTCGGCGGCGAGTTCCGCCACCACGTCGCGCAGGCGTTCGGGGTCGGCGGCCCGAAAGGCAGCCAGGCTCGTCCCGCAAGGGACGACCTTCATTCCGAAGCGTTCGTAGACGGCCGCCGAGACGGCGGCGTCTTCCCCCTCGACCAGCAGGTCGTGCAGCGTCACCGCCGCGTCGTCGAGGCCGGTGTGAAAGAGCAGGTTCGCCATGCCGGTGTCGGCGTCGACGACCGTCACGTCGTGGGTTTCGGCGAGCGCCATCCCCAGCGCGAGCGTGCTCGTCGTCTTGCCCGTCCCGCCCTTGCCGCTCGCCACGGCGAACGCCTCGACCATCGGTACGGAGTACCTGCGCCCCCGGATTAAACGTTCGGGGTGGCTTCGCCGGCCGAGCAAAGCGTTTTATCGATCTGCCCCCTTCGCCGGGTATGCTTCCCGGTCCTGCGGCGTTTCGGGAGCTGCTCCGCGGCCTCGATGCCGAGGAACTGACGGCCTTCGTCGCGGCGGTGTACGAGGCCCGCGGGTGGACGACCGAGCGCGACGGCGACGACGTACTCGTCAGGCCCGACGGAGAGCGGGACTGGCGCCGGCTCGCCGTCGATCCCGCCGACCCCCGGTCGGTCGACGCCGACCGCGTGGTCGTGCCGACGCTCGCCGGCGATCCGAACGCCGACGCGGACCGACTCCTCGACGCCGCCGACATCCTCGAACTGCTCCGTTACGCCGTCGACGACGGCACTCGAACCCGCCTGTTCCGGGAGTTCTTCGACCGTGAGCCGACGGCGTTCGAGGGATCGAACGGCCGGGCCGGTCCGTCGGGAGCAGCCGGGAGTCCGTCCGAGTCCCCCGTCGCCGCCACCGCGTCCGCCCCGACCCCGTCGTCCGACGTATCCGACGTGGCGTCGGACGCGCCCGACCGGGACGACGCGCCGGTCGCCGACCCGTCGCGTCGCTTCGGGCGTCGCCTCGCCGTCGCCGTGGCGGTGCTGCTCGTGGTCGGCGGCGTCGCCGTCGCCGTCGGGCCGACGCTCGTGCCGTCGAGCGGGGACGGTGACGACCCCGACGCGGCGGTCGGCGGGAACGCGTCGACCGGGACCCCGACCGCCGACGGCGACGCCGGTCCGACGGTCGACGACGGGGACGAGCCCACCCCGGCCGCCGCCGGAACGGTGGCCGTCGACGGGCCATTCCCACCCGGCGTCGGTCCCTCGGGCATCGAGAACGCGTCGGCGCTCGTCGCGGCCCACGAGGCGGCGCTCGACGGCCGTTCCTATCGGCTCTCCGTCGTCGCCCGCGAGTTCGTCGGCGGTCGACCGACCGCCGTCGCCAGGGAGCGGACGGTCGTCGAGGGACCGGCACGGTACCGCTCCGACGTCCGCGTGATCGGCACGTTCAGACAGGAGCCGCGGGCCATCGGCACCGTCTCCACGTACGCCAACGGCACGACGCGGTTCGTCCGACTCACGTCGGACACCGACGCCGACGGGACGATCCGGTTCACCGAGCGGGGGAACGAGTCCGGGGCGGCCGGGGGGCCGGGCTGGCGGAGCGTCACCGCCGACTCCGCCGTCGACCCGTTCGCGAACCGCACCGCGACGCACCTCCGGGACGTACTCGACGTCGACGACGCCGCCATCGTCGGCTCCTTCGAGCGCGACGGCACGACGTACGTCTGGATCGACCTCCGCCGCCGACCACCGGGGGGGACCGACGCGATAGACAGCGTCCTCGTCGACGAACACGGCCTCGTCCACGAGGTTCGACACGAGTACGCCTACCCTCCCGCCGAGGCGTCGACGGTCCGCACCGTCACGACGGTTCGCATTCGACCGGCGAACGTGACCGCATCGCCGCCGCCGTGGCGCTGATCGGGCGTCGTCGAACGCCGCCGCCCGTCCGCGTGACCCGCGGTCGGCGGTCGGGTGATCGCGTGGCGTCTCACGCCCGCCGTTCGGCCGGCCGGGCGTCCGGTTCCGTGGGGGCGGCGCGCGCGGGCGCCGATCCCTCGTCTATCCCTCTGTGTCGTGGCTCGCGGGGCGGGACCCACCCCGGCCGCGTCACCTCCACCGGACCGGGCGTGATCCGGATGACCGTCTCGACCCGCACCGACTGATCGCTACGCGGGACGTACGACCGCCGAATCTCGCGGACGATGCCCGTCTCGCTGACGAGCGCTCGCCCCGAGACGTCGGTCGCGCCGGACCACGGGTCTCGCTCGAAGTCGAGGACGTACAGCGTCGTCCCGTCGCGCTCGACGGTGCCGGCGAGCCGCGACGACTCGACGCTCAGATACCACTGGACGTACCGCTCGGTTCGGTCGACGACCCGGTTCGGGTCCGCCGCCGTCATGGTGGTGCGCAACTGGAGCCGCGGGCTCTCGCCCGCCGCGTCGCCGACGTCGTGCGACCGGACGTAGCGTCGCACCCCGTTCGAGTACGTCGCTCCGTCGCCGATCACCTCCGACGCGTAGTCGACCTGGCCGAGTTGTTGTGTCTCGGATCGGTAGCGCCCGGACGCCGTGACGACGGCGCGTTCGGTGGCGACGCCGCGCAGTTCGCCGTCGGCGAACTCGCGATGGACGATGTGGAGCCGGAACGACCGGTTGCCGAGCGCCGCCTCGTGCGCGTCGGCGAGTCGTCCCGCGTGCCCGACTCCGTTCCCGTCGAGTCCCGGCGGCGCGTCGACGTCGACCGACTGGTTCCCGGCCGCCGAGCCGTCGTCGCTCGCCGGTTCGTCGCCGCCGAACGCCGTGGCCGCCGACTCCGTGAGCGCCGGCCCTGCGGCGGTCACGATGCCGCCGAAGATGAGCGAGAGCGCGACCACGACGCCCGCCGCCCGGACGAGGCGCTCCTGTCGCGTCGTCGACGCCGCGGCCGTCGCCGAACCCTCCGCGTCCGCCTCCGCTACCGCGTTCTCGCTCTCGTCCCCGTCCGGTCCCGCCGTCTGCTCGGCGGTTTCCGCCGCGTCCCCCGCGTCGGCGGCGGCGGACGGGTCGGTGTCCGTCGTCCCCGCGTCGCGGGCGCTCCCCGCTGCTCCGGCGACGGTCGGCTCCGGCGACGCGGTGCCCGCCGAGTCGTCCCGATCCCACGGCTCCGCTGCCGCGGGCGGCGCACCGATCGCTTCGAACTCGCGGTCGAAGAACGTACGACACAGCCGGTGTCGGTCGCTCGGGTCGAGCGCGTACGCCAACAGTTCGTAGAGCGTCGCGGCGTCGACGACGGTTCTGTCGATCCCTGCTTCCCCATCGCAGTCGGCCGTTCCACCAACGCAAACGACGAGTCGCCGCGTGTGGTCCGATTGCGGCGGCGTCGCCAGCAGAGCCACGTCGCCGTCCTCGTCCCCGCTACTGACCGTCCACCCGCGGGCGTCGTACACTGCCGCGACGAACGCTGTGGCCGTCTCGCGGTCCAGCTCCGCGAGGTGGTCACGGAACGCCGGTCCCGGCACAGATGTCATACTGTCCCATACGGCCTGCCACGCAAAACTCTTCAGCCCTCACCGGCGGTCGAGCCACGGCGGCGGCGTGGCGGTCACGTTCGCGGGTGTCACGCGCATCGTGACCTCGACGTGGACCGGTGGGCCGTCCGAGGGACGGTGCGTGTACTCGTAGTGGAGTTCGTGGACGAGGCCGTCCTCGTCGACGAGGAGGCTCCCGACCGCGTCGTCCCGACCGACCGTGATCCAGATCCAGGTCGTGCCGTCGTGCCGGACGGCATCGACGATCCGGAGGTCGCTTCCCGAAACCGTCTCCCGAAGGTAAGACACGGTTCGACGGGCGAATCGGTCACGGTCCGAGTCAGCGTAGGTTATGATCGTCGACCCCGGTTCCTGGCTCAGCCTGATGTACAGCCCATTCCCGTCGGCGTACGTCGAGGCGTCACCGACCGCGGACGGAGTCTGTCGCACGACGCCCATCCACGTCACGTCGGACCGATAGCGCGTGGACGACTCGACGACGGTCCGCTCCCGGACGACTCCCGTCGGCCGCCCGTCGGCGTACTCGCGGTGATCGACCGACAGGCGATACGAGCGGTTCGACAGCGCCGCCTCGTGGGCCGCGATCATCTCCGAGACGTTGTCGACGCCGCCGGTGCCGACGCCCGGCGGTCGCGGTTCGGGCACCGACACTTCCTCGCCCCCGCCGGGTGCGACCGGGCGCCCCTCGCGGTCCATCACGTCCGGCGGGGCCGCGGGACGGACCGTACTCGGGCTCTCCGTCTCGGTTCCGTTGTCGTCGCCGAGGGCGGAGCCGTCCCCGCCCGATCCCGACGACGACGTGAGCGCCGGCCCGGCCGCGACGACGCCGGCGACGACGAGTGCGACTGCCAGCCCCGCGGCGACCACGCGCGTCGCCGACCAAGTGGCGGCCGTGCCGTCGTCGTCGCCTTCCTCGCCGCCGGTCCGAGCGGCCGCGGCTGCGGCGTCGGTGTCCGGCGCCCCTCGTGGCTCGTCGTCCCGAGGTGTTTCCGCCCCGTCGTCCACCGCCGATTGCCGTTCCGTCCCGCCTCGATCCGTCCCGGCCGTGTCGGTCGGCGTCGATTCGGCTGTCGGCGCCGACAGCACGACCGCCTCGGGGTCGCACTCGAAGAACTCGCGGCACAGCCGGATCCAGTCCTCGTCGTCGAGGGCGTACCGAACCATCCGCCGGAGATCGGCGGCGTCGAGGGTCGTCGCGTCGTCGCCAGCGTCGTCGCGGAGCGTGACGGCCGGATCGTCCTCGGCGTGGACCGCGAGCCGTCGCGGCCGCTCCGTGCCGGGCGGCCACACCAGCGTCTCGCCGTCGCCGCCCTCGTCGGTGACCGTCCACCCGCGGGCGTCGTAGACGGCCGCGACGAAGGCGGTCAGCGTCTCGGGGTCGAGGCCGGCGAGACGGTCACGGAACGGCTCGCCGGGTGCGCGTACCATACTCGCCGAAAGGGAGGGATCGGCAAAACGCTTGGCGCGTCACCCGGCAGCGAGATCAGAACTCCGTCCCCTTCCGCGCTCGCTGGCCCGCGTCGATGGGGTGGCGCTCCTTTCGCACCTCGCTCACCAGGTCGGCGACGTCGGCGAGGTAGTCGGGGCGCTCGTGGCCGCCGGTGCAGACGAGTTCCAGCCCGTCGGGCTTCGACTCGACGAGGGCGACCACGTCGTCGGGGTCGATCAGCCCGCGGTTGGCGGCGTACAGGATCTCGTCGAGGATCAGCATGTGGACGCCATCCGCGGCGTCGCCGTCGAGCGGGAGCGGCGCCGAGCAGTCGGCGTCGCGCGCCCCCTCGATCAGGTCGCGGGCGCGTTCGAGGCCGCCCCGCGCCTTCGCGGCGTGGTCGGCGTCGTCGCTCCCGTCGGCGAAGCCGTGCCAGCCGTAGTGGCCGCTGTGTTCGTAGGTGAAGCCGGCGACCTGATCGATGGCCGCGTACTCGCCACGCACGCCCTCGACGCTCGCCGCGCCGCCTTTCATGAACTGGAGCAGGTGGACGCGGTAGCCGTGGCCGGCGGCGCGAAAGCCCATCCCGAGGGCCGCGGTGGTCTTGCCCTTCCCGTCCCCCCACCAGGCCTGCACGAGACCGAACTCGGGCGGCGCCTGTGGGGTGGGGTGATCGTCGTCGGTCATGCCTGCCCGTCGACCCGGCGCGGCCTTCAATCGCCCGGTGAGGGGTGAAGTTTCGACACCGTGGCCCGTTCGTCGGTGACGACTCCCGATTCCCGTTCGTACTCGTCGTCGGGGTAGCGGGAACGGAGGCTGGCGGCGACGGCGTCGCGGACGCAGGCCCGGGCGGCTCCGCCGACGGCCGTCGCGCTCCCGGAGAAGGGGACCGAATCGCCGGCGGGGTCACAGGCCGCGACGACGGCGTCCGTCGTCGTCCCCGGGACGCCGACGAGTTCGAGCAGCGTCGCCGCCTTCGCCTCGGCCGCGACGGTCAGGAGGTTCGGAAGCGCCCCCGGCGCGAGCGCGCGGGTCGTCCCCACGACGACGTTGACGGTGCCGGCGTGGTGGGTAGGGTCGTCGCCCCCGCGGCCGGCGTGCCGGTCGGCGTCGGCTTCCCCGCCGTCGACCGGCAGGGCGGCGGGGTTGGAGACGCCGGCGGTGGCGACGGCCTCGACGGGGCCGAGTCGCGCCCGGCGGGCGTGTCGCTGGTCGACGCCGGTCAGGAGCGCGGGGCCGTCGGCCTCGAAGCCCGCCGCGGCGAGGCGTTCGGCGACGTAGGCGTCGAGGTCGGTCCGGTCCCACCCCTCGGGGACGGTGCAGTTGTAGGCCGCGGGGGCGCGATGCTCGCCGCCGGCGTGGCCGGTCGAGAGCCAGCGCGTGTCGGGGTGGGTGAGGCGACAGACCCCGTCACGGACCGTCGCGGTGAACACGGCGGTCACGTCAGCGCGTCGAGGAGGCGGTCGTTCTCCGCGGGGCGGCGGACGGCGACGCGGACGTGGGAGTCGAGGCTGCGGAAGGTGGTCGCGTCGCGGACGACGATGCCCTCGCGGCGGGCGTCGTCGATCACGTCGCGCACCGGCCGGTCGTGGACGCCGAGGAGGAGGAACGGTGCCTCGGAGGGGTACACCTCGAAGGCATCGCGCAGGTGGTCGGTCATGCGGCGCCGTTCGCGGCGCACCCGGTCGCGCGTCTCCGCGACGAACTTCGTCCGTCGCAGGCAGTAGGCCCCCACGTCGGCCGCGGGCATCGAGAGTCCCCACGCCGGCCGGGCGGCGTCGAGTCGGTCGCGCAGGTCGTCGGTCGCGATTGCCATCCCCATTCGGAGGCCGGGGAGGCCGAATATCTTGGTCAGCGACCGTGCGACGACGACGCCGGGTTCGCCGGCGAGCGTCCGTCGGTCGGTGAAATCGAGAAACGCCTCGTCGACGATCAGGGCGGTGCCGGCGGATCGACACGTCTGTGCGTAGGCGACGAGTTCGGCCCGCGAGTAGCCGTCGCCGGTCGGATTGTTCGGGTTGCAGACGACGACGGCGTCGTACGGCGCCGGATCGGTGTCGAGGAGGCCGTCGTGGGCGGCGAACGTCGGGGTGGCGCCCTGTAGCCGAACTTCGCGTTCGTACTCGCCGAAGCTCGGCTTCGGGAGGAGCGCGTCGTCGTCGGTGCCGATGGTCACGCCGAAGGCGAGCCGGAGCGCCTCGATGCAGCCCGCCGTGGGCACGACGTTCAGCGGTTCACAGCCCAGATACTCCCCCGCCGCGGTCCGGTACTCGCAGTAGTCGTCCTCCGGATACCGCGTCGCGGCGCCGTAGGCGGATTCGTAGACGCTCACCACGCCCTGCGGGCGGTCCGGGTTCGTGTTGGCGCTGAAGTCCAACAGTGTCGCGTCCGACGCCCCCCCGTGTGGCACGCGCGTCACGTCGGCCACGGCGTCAGGGTCCATACGATTCGTTCACACGCTCCACAACCTCAAGCGTTCCGTCCGCGACGCTCTCTGTCACCCCTGCCCGCTCCGCCAACCGGAGCGCGCCGCCCATGCCCGCACCCTCCTTCGCCTCGCCCGCGGCGTAGCGGGCGAGGGGGTCGTCCCGTCCAGCGAATCCGGGGTCGGTGACGACGAGGTTACAGTCGAGGGCGGCCGCCGCGGCGTCCATGTCGACGTCGGCGGCGACGTACGTCGTCGTGGCGACCGAGAGCGGCGCCGCGACGCCCGCGTGCCGAACCAGCGCGGCGGCGGCGAGCATCTGTGTCCCGCCGCCGAGGATCACCTCGGTCCCGGAGTCGAGCGCCCCGGCGGTGAGGCCCGCGACGGTCGCCAGCACCGGATCGCCGAGGAAGCGCACGGCGAGTTCGGGGTGGTAGGCGGCGTCGCCGGGGGTGAGGTCGCTCGCCTCGAACGCGGCGTCGACCACCTCCCGCTTCAGGTCGAGGGGGTTCTCCGGGAGCGACGATGAGACGGGGAAGCCGACGGCGTCGCCTCGACCACGTCCCTCGCTGCCGACGCCGAGCGCCCGGAAGACGCCGAGGGCCGTCGTCGTCCCGCCCGGAATCGTCTCGCCGATCACGAGTTCGTCCTCCGGGAGCGCGCTCCCGAGTTCGCGGGCGGCGACCCACGCACCCGGCGCGGTCGGCACCGGATCCGTCTCCCTGATGTCGCGTCCGGGGGTCGCGCCGACGCCGACGGTCGGCGCACCCGTCGGTTCGGCGAGGCCGGCGTCGACGACGAGCGTCTCGAAGCCGACCCGCTCCCGGACCGCGCGGGTGACCGCCGCGGGCGTCGGACAGCCCGTCGGACTCACGGGGAGGCTCGGCGCGCGCACGAGGTGGCCGTACTCGACCAGTTCGGCGTCGGCGCTCGGGGTGTGAGCCACCAGGTCGGGATCGGCGCCCGCGGCGCTGATCCCGTCGATCCGTGCCGTCTTCGTCGTCCCCGCGACGAGGACGAACCGCGTCACGACAGCGCCTCCGCGACCCACAGATCGGTCGGCCGGTTCACGTTCACGGCGAGTCGTGGGTCGTCGCTGACGTATATGTCGTCGTCGGTTCCGGCGACGACGTTGAGACCGGTCGGTGCGAGCGGTCGGTCACCGTCAGCGACCGTCGCGTCGACGCTCACGCCGAGGCGACGCTTCAGGGAGACGGGGACGGCGACGACGAGGGAGGCGTCCCCGTCGGCGGCCGCCAAGACGCGGTCGACCGGTTCGGGCGCGAGCAGCGGCAGGTCGGCGGCGACGGTCAGCGCCGGGCGGCCGACTCTATCTAGTGCCGCGGTCAGGTCGGCCACGTAGCCGTCGCCGGGCGTCCCGACGACGTTCACGGCCGGGGCTGCGTCGCGGAGGTGGGCACGCGTCGCGGGCGCGTGCGGCGAGACGGCGGCGTACACGCCGTCGACGCGGCTCCCGGCGAGGGCGTCACACACCCGGTCGATCATGGGCGTTCCGGCCACCGCGACGAGCGGCTTCTCCCGCTCGCCGCCGAGGCGCGTCCCCCGCCCGCCACACATCACCAGAGCGTCCACACGACCACCCCCGCGTGGAGCGCGACGACCCGGCCGAGTTCGTTCGCGGCGCCGAGGGCGTCGCCGGTGACGCCGCCGAGGTGGTTCGTCGCCCACCGACCGACGAGGAGGGCGACGGCCGGGCCGGCGACGAGCGCGGCGACCAGTGACGGGGTACTCCCGGCCGGCGCGAGGAGCACGGCGGGGACGGCGACGGCGACGACGGGCAACAGGGCGGCGGCGTCCGCCTCGCCGACGACGGCCGACCCCAGCCCCTCGTGGCCGGGCGTCCCGAGGGCGGCGAGCGTCGCCATGCCGACTTTGGCGCCCACCTCCGCCGCGAGGACGAGGCGGGCGGCGACGCGGGGGCCGGCGCCGGCGACGCCGAGGGCGCCGAACGCCAGCGCGAGGAGCGAGAGGCCGACGACGAGGACGCCGCCGACGCCGACTCGGGAATCTTTCAGGGCCGAGCGCCGGTCGTCGACCCCGTGGGCCGCCGCGGCGTCGCCGCAGTCCGCGAGGCCGTCGACGTGGGTGACGCCGGTGATCAGGTAGAGCGTGGCGAGATACAGCGCCGCCGCCGTGGAGACGGGCACGGGCACGAGGAGGGGGAGCGCGGCGAGGCCGCCGACGACGTAGCCGGCGACGACGAACGCGGCCGGCGTGGTCCGGAAGGCGTCCCAGCCCGCCTCGCCGCCGCCGACGGGCAGGCGCGTCAGGAAGGCGAGCGCGCCGCGGACGGCGGTCAGCACGGGCCGACCACCCCCGCGGCCGTCGCCACGCCGAACGCGAGCCACCCGGCCCGCGAGACGACGGCGACCCCCCTCATCGCGTCGGCTGGCGTCGGGAGGGCGTCGCCGGCGGGGATGTCGTACGCGCCGGGCTTCGTCAGCCGAACGTCCAACGCGACGGCGAGTGTCGCCATCGGCCACCCGGCGTTGGGCGAGGCGGGGCGGCGGGCGAGCGACCGGGCGCGCCGGAGCGCGCCGGGGCAGCCGGCGGCGACGGCGAGGAGGACGGCGCTCGCGCGTGCGGGGAGGAACATGACGGCGTCGTCGAGGCGGGCGGGCGCCCAGCCCATCGGCACCGAGCGGTAGCCGAAGGTCGAATCCAGCGTGTTGACGGCCTTGATCCACGCGGCGGCGCCCGCGGCCGCGGGGAGCGAGAGGGGGGCGAGGGCGGCGAAGCCCAGCAGTGGCGCGACGAGGCCGTCGCTCAGGTTCTCGGCGGCGCTCTCGGCGGCGGCGCTCCGCACCTCGCCGGCCGAGAGGGTCGCGGCGTCGCGGCCGGCGAGCGAGCGGAGCCGCTCCCGCGCGGACGCGAGGTCCGCCTCGCTCGCGGCGACGACGGCCCGCGCCTCGTCGACGAGCATCCGTCGGCTGGTCGAGACGAACAGGACGAGGCCGGCGACGGCTGCGCCGACGAGGGGGTCGATCCGGATTCCCAACGCGACGGCGGCGGCGACGCCCCCGGCGGCGAGGAGGGGGACGAACAGGGCCGTCGCGACGCCCGCCAGCCGGGGGTGGCGCCACGGCCGGTCCAGCGGACCGAGCGCACGGCCGAGCCACGCGACGGGGTGGTAGCGGGCGGGCGGTTCGGCGACCAGTCGGTCGCCCGCGGCGGCGAGGGCGACGCTCCCCGCGGCGAGGAGGGTCACGGCTCGCCTCCGAGGTGCGCGGGGAGGTCGGCGAGCGGCGTCTCGGTCACGTCGACGAACCGGCCCCCGACGGCGTCGATTCCTCCATCCGTGTCGGGGTCGTCGCCGACGTGGATCAGGGCCGACGCGTCGGCGGCTCCGCCGCCTCCCCGAGGTGTCTCCGACGCCTCGCAGCCGAGGTCGGCCGCCAGCGTCTCGAACGGGCGCGGGTGGGGTTTGCGGAAGCCGCAGGCGGCGCTGGTGACGACGGCGTCGAAGGCGCCCCGGAGGTCCGCGCGGACGAGCGTCCGCGGGACGAGTTCGGGGACGCTACAGTTCGAACACAGGCCGACGGGACCGCGTTCGCGGGCGGCGTCGAGCGCGTCGGCCACCCCCTCGCGTCGGCGCACCTCGGGGTCGAAGGCGGCGATCACGGCGCGTCTGACGACGGTGTCGGACGCCTCCACCCCCCGGCTCCGGAGCGCGGCGGCGACGTGCGCGGGGAGGGGAATTTCGGCGGCGTCGGGAACGTCGAGGTGGGGGGTCCGGTAGGCGGTCGACCAGTCGTCCGGGACGGCGACCCCGCGGTCGCGAAGCTCGGCGGCGACGGCGCCGGCCGGATCGGAGGGCATCGACGCCGTCACGAGCGTCCCGAAGAGGTCGAACGAGACGGGCACACCTGCCGCTCGGCGCGGAGCCAACTTAGTGCCGTCGTCCCGGTACGGCCGTCACCCTACGGCCGACTCGGGGGGCAGAGTTACGTCGTCGCCGGACAACCATCGGGCCGTGAGCGTCCTCCGTCTCCGAACGATGCGGACGCCCGCCGACGCCGCCGACTGGTATCTGGCCGGGCGGACGTACACCCGACGCGTGGCGGCCGGCATGGACTTTTCCGGCGCCGACCGGATCGACGGCGAGGCGGTTGCGGCGACGCTGCGTACCGATCCGTCGGCGCTGTCACGCCGCGAGGCGGCGTCGGTCGTCGGCGTCTTCCTCGGCGACGCCGTCTACTCCGAGCCGTTTTGCGAGTGGATGCCGACGTGGTACGAACTCGCGGTGGTGCCGCTGGCACGCATCCTCGAACGACGGCTCCGGCGTATCGCCCGCGAGGTGGCGGCGGCGACGGGGGTGACCGCGACGGCGCCGCGGTTCCCGCGCCCGCGGGACGTACTCGCCGGCGGGGAGTCCCCACTCGCCGGCGCTTCGGGCTTTCGCGAGCGATTCGTCCTCGCGGCGGCGGTGACCCACGTCGAGTGGTTCCGGCACGCCGCGACGGCGGACGGCATCGACGTACCGTCGGGATTCCTCGACCGGGCGACCCGGGAGACGGTCGAGTATTACGCCGGATCGCGGCGGACGCTCTCCCCTCGAGTCAGGCGGTTTCAGTCGCTCTGTTTCTCCGACGAGACGTGGGTTCGTGACGTGGACGCGGCGTACGGGCTGGATAGCCGGTTGTTCGGGCTGTGGGAGCGGTTACTTGGCGCGGAGCGGCGGCGGCTCGAATCGACGTAGGCCGTCCGACAGACATCCGTCAGACACGACGGAAAAGTTAAAACGATGGGGTGACGTGAGTGTGAACGATGAGCAAGATCACGTTCCGCGCCGACGACGACCTCGTCGAGCGGTTGGAGGCATTCGACGCCTCGAAAAGCGAGGTGATGCGCGAGGCGCTGCGCACCTACCTCGACGACGCGGAACGTGAGGAGTCCTCGAACGGGTCGTCGGACCGACTCGAAGCGTTGCTGATGGAACACGCCTTCGCACCCCGAGAGCCGCCGGCGATCAACGTCAACGTCACCGTCGACGGCGATGCGGCGGCGGAGCCGGACGTGTCCGTCGACCGCGGGTCGGCGGAGCGTAAGACGGATCGTGAAACGACCGACGACCCCGCTGAGTCGCGGAGCGCGAGCGGGCAACGGAACGCGTGCTCACAGTGTGGCGAGGAGATGTCCGCCGGCCACGTCTACTGCCCGAACTGCGGCGAGAAGGCCGCTCACCGGGTGTTCTGCGACTGTGGCGACGAACTCAGATCCGACTGGGCGTTCTGCCCGAGCTGTGGGCGTCGGACCCCAGCCGCCGACGTGCTCGACCGGCCGTAAGCGGTGCAAACACCGCGTGTCTTACAACGGCCGTTAATTTTATAAGGTATCCGTCTCTTGGTACGTTCGCGTAAGACGGTCGTCTTACAAGGTCGCCGGCCGCGGGGGAAAAACCCCGTCATCGGCCGGTTGAACCGTGTAAGACAGCACATCGGGGCGTCGCCCCATCCGTCTTACCGGGGGAATGTAACAATGGAGCGTGTGACACTACGAATTCCGAAGCAGCAGATCGAGGAGGTCGAACAGATGGTCGAGACGGGAGAGTTCCCGAACCGAAGCGAGGCCATCCGCTCGGCGGTCCGCGAGATGCTCAACGAACAGAGCGAGTCCCGTGACGACAACCGCAAGCGCAACCGTAGCTGGGCGAAGGTGTAACGATGCAGGGATTCGTCCAAGACGCCATCGAGCGCGAGGAAGCCGAACAGCGCGACGCCGACGAGGACGACGCGTTCGGTGACCCACGGATCGTCATCGTCGGCGCCGGCGGCGCCGGGAACAACACCGTCAATCGCCTGTACAACATCGGCGTCGACGGCGCCGAGACGGTCGCCATCAACACCGACAAACAGCACCTGAAGATGATCGAGGCCGACACGAAGATTCTGGTCGGCAAGTCGCTGACGCAGGGGTTGGGTGCCGGTGGCGACCCCTCGATGGGCGAGCGCGCGACCGAGATGGCCCAGGGAACGATCAAGGAGGTCCTCGGCGAGGCCGACCTCGTCTTCGTGACCGCCGGGATGGGGGGCGGCACCGGGACCGGCGCCGCGCCCGTCGTCTCCAAGATCGCCAAGGAGCAGGGTGCCATCGTCGTCGGCATGGTCTCCACGCCGTTCAACGTCGAGCGCGCCCGCACGGTCAAAGCCGAGGAGGGCCTGGAGAAGCTCCGCGGCGAGGCCGACTCGATCATCGTCCTCGACAACAACCGCCTGCTCGACTACGTGCCCAACCTGCCCATCGGCAAGGCCTTCTCCGTGATGGACCAGATCATCGCCGAGACGGTCAAGGGCATCTCCGAGACCATCACCCAGCCGTCCCTGATCAACCTGGACTACGCGGACATGTCCACGATCATGAATCAGGGCGGCGTCGCGGTGATGCTCGTCGGCGAGACGCAGGACAAGAACAAGTCTCAGGAGGTGGTGAGCGACGCGATGAACCACCCACTGCTCGACGTGGACTACCGCGGCGCAAGCGGCGGACTCGTTCACATCACTGGCGGCCCCGACCTCACGCTGAAAGAGGCCGAGGGCATCGCCAACAACATCACCGAACGGCTGGAGGCGAGCGCCAACGTCATCTGGGGCGCGCGCATCCAGGACGAGTACAAGGGCAAGGTGCGGGTCATGGCCATCATGACCGGCGTCCAGAGCGCACAGGTGCTCGGACCGTCGACACAGCGACAGGCGGAGAAGTCCCGACGTAGTCTCAACGGCGAGGACGTTTCGGAGTTCGACGCGAGCGACAACGTCGACCAGGATCAGGCGTCTTGGTCCGACGGTGGCCGTGACCGCAATCAGGTCGACCAGCGCAACGGCATCGACGTGATCCGCTGACCGGCTCGGTCGCTTTCGCGACGATCTATTTTCGGCCCGACTACCGCACCAGCGGCGCGTCTTACACCGCTTCGATCGATTCGACGAGTCGACACTTCCGGCAGATGCGCCCACCGGTGCTCGATCCACAGCGGTCGCACTCGCCCAGGTCCTCGCTCTCGCCGTCGCGGTACCGCTCCGCGGCGAGTTCGGCGAGTTCCTCGTAGCCCGCCATGATCGAGTGGCGGGTGCCCGGGTGGTTCTCCTCCATGCCCAGCAACAGCTCCTGTATCTCCCCGCGGTACGCCTCGCCGGCGTGCGGGCACTCGGTGATGTGGGCTGGCAAGTCGGCCAGGTGGGCGTAGAGCGCCACCTCCTTCTCCGGCACGTCCCGGAGGGGTTTGGCCCGCGGGACGAAGTGGGTGCTCTCGGCCCGTCGGTCGAACGGGCCGAGGCTCGCGTCGAAGTGTTTGGCGATCTGTTGCAGGTCGCCCTCGAAGAAGTTCATCAGCGCCGTCTGGGCCTCGTCGTCGAGGTTGTGGCCCGTCAGGAGTTTGTCGGCGCCGAGTTCGTCGGCGTAGGTCTCCAGGAGGTCCCGCCGGAACACGCCGCAGTAGGCGCAGGCGGCCATGTTCTCGGGGTCCTTCTCGACCACGTCGTCCATCCGAACACCGAGTTCGTCGGCGTACGACACCACCTCGTGGCTGAGGTCACGGCCGTCGGTCAGCGTCCGACAGGCGTCGAGGCTCTCGTCGCGATACCCCTCGATCCCCTCGTGGATCGAGAGGGCGACGAGTTCGACGCGGGGGTCGCGGCCGAACGTCTCGTCGAGTACGTGCGTCAGGACGACGCTGTCCTTGCCGCCGGAGAGGCCGATCACCCACGTCTGCGGGTTCTCGGGCGAGGCGTCCGCCGGGAGGAGGCCGTCCTCCCGAATCCGGCGGCGCACCCGCTTCTCGACCGAGGCGCGAAAGTGGTCGTCACAGAGGTGCGCGCCCGAGTAGGCAGCGTGCATCACCGCCTCGCGGCCGCACTTGTCACACTCCATCGGCGCGTCCTTGCCGGGCGGGCCGTATCACGGTTTCGTCTCGGCCGATCCCCAGCACTCGTGGACGACGCCCGCCCGCCGAACGAACCGGTCGGTGACCGTGTACGTCGCCTCGAACGGCCAGTGACCCATGGGAAGCGGCGTCCGCGTCGGCGTCGCCGTCGCCGCCTCGTCGCCGTCGGCCGTGATGCCGGTGTTGGCCTGTCCGGTGACATCGACGGTGAATTCCCCATCCGCGACGGTGACGGTGACCTCGTTGACGCTGATGTCCAGGTCGTTGCGCCGACCGATCATGTCGGGATACGCCGCGAGCATCTCGTTGTACTGGTACGCCCGTTCGTACGCCTCGACGAACGACGAGACGGAGTCGCGGGTCAGTTCGTCCGGCTTCTCTGGATACGGCTTCGGCGCCGCCGCGGCGTCGGACGGACGCGGCGGCGCCGCGGCCGTACAGGCGTCGTCGGTCACCGTCTCGGTCGGCGTTCGCGTCGGGGTTCCGGTCGGAGTCCGCGTCGGCGTCCCGACCTGCGTCGGCGTCGACTCGCTCCCGCCGGGGTTCCCGAGACACCCCGCGGTGCCGGCGAGGGCGCACACCGATCCGAGCAGGGCGCGTCGCGTCGTCGGGAGCACGTCCCGAACACGTCAAACGAGATAGACAAGTGTCTTGTGGGGTCGTCGTCGGGAGCGCTCTCGCCGCCCGCCGGTAGCAACCGTTTTGCGCGCCGACGCGTAAGGGCGGACGATGGACCGAGACGCCGCGCTGGATCGGGTCGCCGACATCGTCGACCTCGTGGATCGGGCCGCAACCGACGACGCCCGTCTCCCCGTTCCCGTCCGCGAGGTGTGGGTGTACGGCGACGTGGCCCTCGGACTCGATCCGATCGACCGCCTCGACGTGTACGTCACGAAGGACCTCCTCATGCGCGGCGACGCCGATCGTGCGGCCGAGTTCGAGGAGCGCTACGGCGTCGCGGGCGTCGGCAGAACCGTCGACGCCGACTGGGCCGAGGCGCATCCGGACCACCTCCGCGCGAACGACAACGGCCACGCGGCGCCCGAGCGCTGTCTCGCCGCCCACCTCGTGAACGACGACGAACCGATCCACCTGGAGGTGTGCAACGCCTCCTTCTCGGACAACGTCACCCAGCGACTGAAGGGCGCGATGGCCCGCGAGGCCTACGGCGAAATCCTCGATCCGCGCGGCGTCTGCCTCTACGCCGACGGCCGACGCGACGACGAGGCGATGGCGAAGCTTCGCGGCGGCGAACTCGCCTTCCCCACCCTCTCGGAGGCCCTGGAGATGTTGGGGCTGGACGAAGGGGCGGCCGCCGAGGCGGCCGACGCCCTGCGGGAACGCCGCGCCGAGACGACGGGGCGGACGGTGCGGGGCGACGTGGTTTGACATCCTCCCCGCGCTAAAGCGAGAGGATTCCTCCGTTGGGGGTTCGGCTACCGACCCACGGAGGCAACTTGCGGGTTTGTGAGCGCTTCTTTGGGACTGTCGTGAGGGTGTGGTTTCCCCGACCACTCGTGGTCGTCCCACTCGAATCGCACGGGCCGTGCCATCGGCCTGAGTTCGCAATCGCTGTTTTCTCGAAGGAACGTCTCTGACGCCGTGAGGTCGGCGTGCCCCTCGAAGCCACACGGACACGTCAGCATGTCCCCGTGGCGAACTGTCTCCTCGTGGTCACCACACTCTGGACACGTTTGGCTCGTCCACGCTTCCGACTCGGCTTCGAGAGAGATGCCGTACTCCTCACAGACGCACGCGAGACGGTGGATGACCTTCTTGAACGCCCAGAAGTTGTGCGTTTTCTCGTTCACCCTGACCGACCAGTGCGTTTCCAGCACGTCGGTCAAGTCGCCTACGTACACCGTCGCCACGCCCTCGTCGTACAGTCGTTCAACGAGGTCGCGCACCAGCGCGTTCTGTGCGTGGTCACGGCGTTTCGTCCGCTGTCGGTACAGCCGTCGAATCCGTTTGGAACTGTAGCGTCCCTCTCGGAGTTTCGACTGAAGGCGGGCGATTTCGTCAGTCGTCTCGCGGAACCGTTCGAACAACTCCCGACCGTCGTAGAGATACTGGTTCCCAGTGGTCGTGGAACAGGCGACGAGGTTGTTCGCGCCAACGTCGAGGGCGGCTTCTTCGGAAGCCAGTGGTGAATCCAGTCGAGAATCAGGGACGGTGACTGGTTGGAAAGCCCTGAACGTGTCGTTAACCTCGTCGTATTCGAGTTCCAGACGACCCCGTTTGCCGTCCCACTTCGGGTTGCCTCGGACTTCGAGGCGGAGTCGTTCGTGGTAGCCGAGTCCGTATTCGTCTTTCAGTTCTTGCCCGACAGGGATTTCGAGACGGCTACGCTTGCCCCACTGAATCGTGTACTGGTTGTTCCGGATGTAGGTGCGGAGTTCGCGTCCGTCTTCCTCGTTGCCCCAGTACGACGGCGGGTTGGCGTCCTTGCCGTTCTCCTTGAGGGCGAAGAACGACCGCCACGCTTCGCTGTTCTTGCGCGTGACCTGTTGGACAGTCGCACTGCCGACGACGCCGTTGTAGCGTCCTCGGTATTCGGAGGTGTCCCATACGTCGCCGTCACCGAAGTAGTTCTGACGACGTTCGTAGGTCAGCTCGTTCCACAGAGAAGCGGAGGCGTCGAGTAGCCGTAGTAGGCACTCTTTGTCATTCTCGGTCTGTGGGACGACCTCAAAGGTGTTGACGCGCTTCATTCGTTGTCACCTTCCTGTTCCGCGATGTAGCATTCGACAGCGCCTTTCGATGCGCTCCCCGCCGTACCGACGTAGTACGAACGAGTCCACTTCACGCGGTCGTCGTAGCGTTGGTTGTACTTCCGCGCGGAGATGCCCTTGACCCAGTTGACGATGAGTGACGGGGCGTTCTTCGGCGGACTCCCGATGAACAGGTGTACGTGGTCGGGCATGACCTCGGACTCGGCCAGTTCGAGGTCTTTGTTCTCACAGATTTCCGCGAAGATGGCTTCGAGACGTTCCTTCGTCTCCCCCGTCAGGTGCGAACGCGGATATTTCGGCACGAACACTATGTGATAATAGAGTTCGTATTTCGCGTGACGGGTACTCTTTACCATCTATGTATACTATCATAGTCAGATGGGTTAATGATTGCGTTGGAACCTCGTCTGTGCCATCGTCGGCGGTTGAATACTGTTAGTCGGCTTCATCCCCGTCCTCGAAAAGCGGAGCTTTTCGGTTGCAGCGAGAGCTTCGCTCTCGCCATGCCCCTGAAAGGGCGAGGCTTTCGCCTCGAATTTTTCGCAAGACACGGGTGACGCCGGGGTGCCGCGCGAGGCGGCGGCGTCACACACCCGCGACCCGCCCCGCGACAACGGTCAGGGCACGGGTCCGCTGGCCGCCCGTCCCTACTTGAACCCTCGCTCGGGTACGTGCCCGACGACCACGTCGAACGGCACCACCTCGGCCCGGCGGTACGTCTCCGCCTGCATCGCTTCGACCACCTCGCGACCCATCTCGCGCCACGCCGTCCGCAGGTCGTCGTACTCGTCGCCGACCGCCCGCCGGAGTTCCGTCTCGTGGTCCGCCAGCCCCGCTCCCGTCGCCTTCCGGGTCGCGTCCTCCAAGTCGGCCTCGCCGTACGGCGGTTCGATCACCTTCCGGTGGTAGTGCCGGCGCGTGGTCACGTCGACCAGTCCGGCGGCCTCGAACGCCTCGCGCACCCGGTCGCCCATGGCCACGTCGGTTTCCACGCCGTCGAGATACGCCTCGCGCACCCGGCGTTCGAGTGTGACTTCACTGTGGACCGTCGACTCGACGGCCACGTCGCCGTTGTCTGGTTCGACGGCCGCCACCGTCTCGCGGGCGACGCGGCGGAACTCCCGGAGCGCCGCGGCCGGATCGGGCAGGTTCACGAGGAGCGCCTGACACGCCACGAGGTCGACGGCGCCGTCACGGACGGGGAGTCGGAGGGCGTCGCCGGCGACGACCGGCAGTCCGGTCTCCTCGCGGGCGACCCGCAGGAGCGAGGGGTCGGCGTCGGCGCCGACGACGGTGCAGTCCTCGCCCGCCTCCTCGGCGAGCACCCGCGTAAACTCGCCCGTCCCACAGCCGGCGTCGAGGACGCGCTCACGGGACGGCAAATCGAGGGCCGCGAGGGCGTCCCGCGACGCCCACAGGCCCGCCCGCGTCCGCCGGAGGTAGTCGGCCGAGAAGTTGCGCACGCGGGCCGTACCGCGCCGGGGGGCAAAAATCAGTCGTCCTCGATCCGTCGGCGGGCGGCCAGCGCCGCCGCGACGACGGCGGTGACGCCCGCGGTGACGCCGAACCCCGGCACCGTGACGCTGGTGTCGTCGTCGACACGGACCGACACCGACTCCGACGGCGTCCGGGTGGGGGTCCCCGTCGGTGCCGGCGTCGCCGTCCCGGTCGGCGTCGACGACGGGGTGGCGGTCGGCGCCGCGTCGGGCGAGAGCGTCGCCACCACGCCCGCGTGATCCGAGGGCCAGAGTCGGTCGCCGTCGACCGCGATTCGGTTCGCCGGGTCGGCGCCCACGCGCGTCACGTCGGTCGCCCCGAGGTCGCCGCGGACGAGGACGTGATCGATCCGCGCCGTCAGCGACACCTCGTCGTTGCGGAGGCCCGCAGCGTGACAGCAGGTGTTGCCGACGCCGTCGGCCGCGTCGCGAAAGGTCCCGGTGAGGTGGTCGTAGGCCCCACGTGATCCGCCGGGGCCGCTGTTCAGGTCGCCGACGAGGACGACCGGGTCCCGTCGGTCCGCGAGCAGCGTCTCCAGTTCCGTCGCCTGCTCCAGTCGCGTCCCCGCCGACGCCGATTCGAGGTGTGTATTACAGACGGTCAGTCGCGTCCCGCCGACCGTCACGTCGGCGAGCAGGTGGCCGCGCTCGACCGTGATCGATCGCTCACCGTCCGACAGCGAGACGGCGGCGTCGAACCGCCCCGTCGTTACGTTCTCGGTCGCCACCGACTCGTGAGCGAGCAACAGCGCGCGGTCGGTCAGGCGGACGGCGCGGCGCTCGCCGTCCACCGTCGTCGGGAGCTGGAAGTCGGTGGTCTCCACCGCGGCGACGACGCGATACGGCAGGTCGCGCTCGGAAAGCGCCGCCGTCAGCGTCTCTCGAAAATCGTAGCGGACGTCCGTCGCCGTGGGCGTCGTCCCCGCGGTCGGTTCGCCCGTCCGGATCAGCGCCACCTCCTGTAGCCCGACCAGGTCCGGTTCGGTCCGTTCGAGTTCGGCCGCGACGGCGTCCATGCGCTCGGCGACGTGGCTCCGGTCGACCGCCCGCACGAGGTCGTTCACGGCGGTCCGGACCGCCTCGCTCCCCTCCATCGCGGCGGTCAGGAGGCGAAAGAGGTTGGCGCCGAGATAACAGTTTCGCGTGGCGACCGTCACGGCGTCGTCCGACTGGGACTGGCCGCGACCGCGCCCGGTGCCGGCGACGCCGACGCCGAGTGCGCCGGCGCCGACGGCGAGCGCGTCGCGTCGCGTGAATCCGTCGCTCATTCGACCGTCGCTACGGCGGGTCGTCGGAAAAGCGCCGCGGCCTCATACGGATTATCGTCCCTGTTTACCGGTGGTTCGCCGAGACAGTCCGGCGAACCACCGATAACGACGGACAATAACCCGTATTACTCCGCCGCCAGTTCGTGGACGCGGTCGATGTTCCACGCGAAGCTCTTGCCGTCCTCCGTCGGCGTCTCCAGCACGAACGGCCGGTCGCGCAGATCGGGGTGGCCGACGATCCGGCGCATGCCGTCGACGCCGATCTCCCCCTCGCCGACGTGGGCGTGTTCGTCCTTGTTCGTCCCGCAGGCGTGTTTCGAGTCGTTGAGGTGGAGACAGTGCAGATGTTCGAGGCCGATCACGTCGTCGAACTCGTCGACCGTTTCGTCGACGCCCGCGGGCGTCGAGAGGTCGTAGCCGGCGGCGAAAGCGTGGGCGGTGTCGAGACAGACGCCGAGGTCGTGGGTCGACTCCTCCAGAACTGCCGCCAGATGTTCGAAGTCGCCGCCGAGTTTCGTCCCGCTGCCCGCGTCGCTCTCGACGAGGACCGTCACGCCCTCGGGCACGTCGAGTTCGTCGAGGGCGCTCACGGCGTTGTCGAGGCCGCCGTCGACGCCCGCGCCCGTGTGCGCGCCGAGGTGGACGTTGACGTACTCGATGCCGAGTTTGTCGGCGGCGTCGACTTCGCGTTGCATGCTTTCGACCGATTTCGCGCGCAGGTCGTCTTTCGGCGTACAGAGGTTGACGAGATAGGAGGAGTGGATGACCCACGGGCCGTCCAGATGCTCGGCGGTGCCCTCGCGGAACGCCGTAGCCTCGTCGTCGTCGACGTTCGGGTCTTGCCAGACTTGCGGGGAGTGGGTGAAGATCTGTCCGCAGTTACCGCCAACGTCGCGCTGGTTGTCGACCGCGTTGTCGACGCCGCCGGCGACGGATACGTGTGCTCCGACTCGCATACCTTCCCCTGTCTTCGAGCGCGCAAAGGCGCTTCGAATCGGACACCAACGGTTTTTGTCGACCCCGGCTGATGGACCGGTATGGACGGTCCGATAGCGGTCGGCGAGACGGTTGCGGACGTGTCGGCCACGCTCGTCCGCCCGGACGGCACGGCGACCGACGTGGCGCTGGATGACCTAGTCGCGGAACGTCCCGTGTTGCTCAGCTTCTACACGCTCGATTTCAGCCCCGACTGCATCGACGAGTGGTGTTCGTTCCGCGATTTCGACTGGTTCGCGAGCGGCGATCACGTCCAGGTCGTCGGCTGTAGCAAGTCCAGTGCCGGCCTCCACCGCCGCTTCATCGACCATCTCGACCTGAGCTTTCCGCTCTACACCGATCCGGATCTCGCCGTCTCGGACGCCTTCGGCGTCACGTACCGCACCCTGGGGATCACGCGGCGTTCGCGTCGGTCGTGTTTCTTCCTCGATTCGGACCTGACGGTCCGCTACCGGTGGCTCGGCGAGCACTGGCTGGACCCGACGCGCGACACGCCGCCGGTGAGCGAGATTCACGACGCCATCGTCGAGGAACTCGACGTCTCCGACCCCGAGACGTTCGGCTTCTAACGACGCCCCGGCCGCCGGCGCGTCCACTCGTCGCTCGCGTACTTCTCGCTCGCTCGGTCGCGTGCCCGTTCGAGTTCGTCGCCGGTCCAGCTTCCTTCCGTGGCGTCCGCCCAGTCCGCGAGCGCCGCTTCGAGCGCCCCCACCGCCTCCGACCGGCTCACGTCCGCGTGGTCCGCGATGCCCGTCACGCGCTCCCGGAACGCCGCCGGCGTCACGCTCGCATCGGCGAAGACGGCGAGGTGACGCTCCGCGTTCACCGCGTACGTGAGCGAGCCGTGTTGCACGACGGCGTCGGTCCGGCGGTGCTGGGCGTTGCCGCTCACCTTCCGCTCCTCGCCGTCCGTCTCGACCACCACGTCGTGGGCGGGGTGGAGTTCGCGCAGGTAACACGCCGGCTGGTGGCGGGCAGGGCGTTCCGTCTCCGCGAAGCGGGCGGGGACGCCCATGCGCTCGAAGGCGTCGAGGATCGGGGCGCACAGTTCGTGGTACGATTCCACGAGGTCGCCGGGGAGTTCGTCCGCCGGCGCGACGATCGTGTAGGAGACGTCGCCGTGACTGTCGTGGTAGATGCCGCCGCCACCGGTCGGCCGGCGCGTGACGCCGACACCCTCCCGCTCGCAGTGGTCCCAGTCGACGGTGTCGGGGTCCTGGTGGTAGCCGAGCGAGAGTGTTCTCGGCTCCCAGCGATACACCCGGAGGGTTCGGGGGCCGCCCGCGGCGGCCGTCTCCGCCGCAATCTCGTCGAGCGCCATGTTCATCGGTCCCGGCCACGCCTCCTCGCGGATCAGCCGCCACTCGCGGTCGGCGTGCCCGTCGCTCGCGTCCATACCGACCGGTCGGCGCCGGCCGGCAAATGGGTTTCGCGAGCGCCCGCTCACCCCGCCTGCTCGTGGAGGCGTTCGAGCACGTCACCGACCTCGTCGACGAACACCTCGAAGAACCGTTCGCCCTTCTCGGCGGTCGCCAGTTCGGGGTTGCCGACCGCGCCGGTGTCGCTGAACGCGTCGAAGTCGGCGTAGGCGGCGAGCGGCCCCGGATGCGAGAGGTCGTCGCGGGTGCGGTCGTACGGCGACTCCCACGGCCGTCCCTCGGCGGCGTCCATGTCGACCAGCTCGGGGCGGAGGTGGGCGATCATCGACGTCTCGATTTCGCCCGCGTGGCCGGCGCCGCCGCGGTCGCTCTCCCGAATTTCGCCGATCCGCTCGGCGCCCAGATCGAAGTACGTGACACCCAGTATCTCGGCGTCCCGGTGCGTGGACCCGATCGTACTCGTCGCGCTCGAAACGAGCGCGCCGTTGCCGCCGTGGCCGTTCAAGAGCAGGAGGCCGTCGAACCCCTCCCCGAGGACCGACCCCGCCGTGTCTTCGAGGAGCGCGAGCAGCCGGCCGCCGTCGAGGGTCACCGTGCCCCCGAAGGGCGTATGATGCGGGGAGTGCCCGGTCCAGAGCGGCGGCGTGACGAGTATCGGCATCCCGTCGGCGACGCGTTCCGCGGCCGTCGTGGCGACGGCGTCGGCGAGGATCGTATCCGTCGCCGTCGGCAGGTGGTGACCGTGCTGTTCGAGGCTGCCGACCGGCACGACGGCGACCGACCCGTCCCGTTCGGCCACGGACCGAACGGCCGGATACGGCTTGCCCGCCCACGCGACCGGCGACGCACCGATGGTATCGTACACCATGCGCCGGCTACGGCGGTGAGGGGCAAAACTGCGTGGGCCGTGCGCCGCGCAGACGCGGACCGCGCCGTCGGACGCCGTGTTCCGAGATCGCCGTACCATCCGGGCTTCACTATCTGAAAATAACCCTAAATCGTGTAATCGGAACAAGGACAACACTTTTGCTCCCCCTTCTAATTAGGTCGGGTATGTCAATACGTGATTTGATACCAACCAGCGGCGCAGGGCCGCTGGACGCCGTCACGAGCAATCACATCGTCCGTAACTTCGTCGGCGGCCTCCGGTTGATGCTCAACGACCGGACGACCGCCGTATACTTCTGGATCCTCGTCGGCATCGCGGTCCTCGGCCTCGTCGGCCCCGCCATCGCGCCGTACGACATCGAAGAGACGCAGTACGACGACGAGACGGGTGAGGTGTTGAGCGCCGCGCCGCCCTCGCTCGACCACCCGCTCGGGACGACCTTCGCCGGCTACGACGTGCTCTCCCGCCTGCTGGTCGGTGCCCGGCCGACCGTGATCACGGGCGTCCTCGGCGGGGGACTGATACTTACCATCGGGACGACCATCGGGATAACCGCGGGCTACGTCGGGGGTCGCACGGAGACGATCCTGATGCGCTTTACCGACTTCGCGTACGGCGTGCCGCTCATCCCCTTCGGCATCGTGATGATCACGTTCCTCGGCGTCGGGTTCATCTCCTCGATTCTCGTCATCGGGCTGATCCTGTGGCGGGGGGGTGCCCGGGTGATACGCGCCCAGACCCTGCAGATCAAGCAGTACCCGTTCGTCAAGGTCGCCAAAGCGACGGGTGCGAGCCGCCGGCGGATCATCATCAAGCACATCCTCCCGAACGTGGCCCCGATGGCCATCTTCTTCCTGGCGCTCGGCGTCGGCTACGCCATCATGCTCCAGGCGAGCCTGACGTTCCTCGGGGTCGCGTCGCCGTTTACCCCGTCGTGGGGCGTCATGATCCGGAACGCGTTCAACTCGGGGTACATGTCCGAGGCGTGGTGGTGGTCGCTGACGCCCGGCCTCCTGATCGGCATCACCGTGCTCTCGACGTTCATGTTCGGACGCGGGTACGAGGACCTCATCACGGCCGACGGCGAGTCGGTCGAAGCGGATACGGTGGCTGCCTAATATGAGCGATCCACTACTCGAGGTCGAAGACCTCACGATCCGGTACGAGACGGACGGCGGCGACCTGACTGCGGTGTCGGGCGCCTCCTTCAGCATCGACGACGGCGAGTTCTTCGGTCTCGCCGGCGAGTCCGGCTCCGGGAAGAGCACGACCGCCAAGGCGATCATCGGCGGCCTCGACGACAACGGCCGCGTCGACGGCGGGACGATCCGGTACCGCGGCGAGGAGATTCAGGACTTCACCGAAAAACAACTCAACAAGGAGCTCCGGTGGAAGGAGATCTCCTGGATTCCCCAGAGCTCGATGAACAGCCTCGACCCGCTCCAGCGGGTGAGCGAGCAGGCGGCCGAAATCGGACGGGTCCACACCGACCTCTCGAACGAGGCCATTCGCGAGAAACTGAAAGAGATGTTCGCCGTGGTCGGGCTCCAGGAGAGCCGGATCGACGACTACCCCCACCAGTTCTCCGGCGGGATGCAACAGCGGGCGATCATCGCGCTCGCGCTGTTTCTCGAACCCAGCCTCGTCATCGCCGACGAGCCGACGACGGCGCTCGACGTGATCATGCAGGACCAGATCTTCAAGTATCTCGACCGGATGAAAGACGACGCCGAGACGAGCCTCCTGCTCATCACCCACGACATCAGCGTGATCTTCGAGTCGTGTGACAGCGTGGCAATCATGCACGCCAGTCAGATCGCCGAGCGCGGCTCGACGGAGGCAGTCCACGACAACCCGCGCCACCCTTACGCCTTCATGTTCAAGGAGGCGTTCCCCGACATCCGCGAGCCGGACCGGGATCTGGAGGTGATCGACGGCTACCCGCCCGAACTGATCGGCGAGGTGACCGCGTGTAGCTTCGCCGACCGATGTCCGTGGGCCGTCGAGGAGTGCCGCGAGAGCGCCCCACCGCTCGACCCCGTCGGCGACGACGACGCCACGCACGCCGCGTCGTGTTTCCGCGCCGACGAGGCGTACGAACTGTACGAGAAGCACGGGGCGACCGATCCGGCCGCGCCGGAACAGGGGGACGACTGAGATGGCGGACGCTCCCCTGCTCGAAATCGACGGGCTGGAGAAACACTTCGAGGAGAGTTCGAACGTCTTCGACCTGCTCATGCGGCGCGATCCGTCGAAGATTCAGGCCGTCGACGGCGTCTCCTTCACCCTCGAACAGAACGACTCCATCGCCGTCATCGGCGAGAGTGGCTGCGGGAAGACGACGCTCCTGTTGACGCTCATCGGCCTCCACGACATCACCGGCGGCGACGTGGTGTACAAGGGGACGCCGATGTCGTCGTTCGACAGCGCCGACTGGAAGGACTACCGGAGCAACGTACAGGTGATCTTCCAGGACCCGTTCAACTCGCTGGACCCGAAGATGACCGTCGAGGAGTCGCTGAAGGAGCCGCTCGAAATCCACGACGTGGGCAACCGCGACGAACGGATTCGGCAGGTGCTCGAGGACGTGGAGCTCCGACCGCCGGAGAAGTATCTGAAGCGCAAGCCGATGAACCTGAGCGGCGGCGAGAAACAGCGGGTCGCCATCGGGCGGGCGCTGGTGCTCGAGCCGGACATCATCCTCGCCGACGAGCCGGTGTCGATGCTCGACGTGTCGACGCAGGCGTCGGTGCTCCGGATGCTGAAGGGCCTCATCGACGACTACGACGCCTCGATGATCTACATCTCCCACGACCTCTCGACGGTGTCGTACATCTCGGAGGTGGTGAACGTGATGTATCTGGGTCGGATCGTCGAGTCGGCGGCCACGGGGCAGCTCCTCGACGACCCCAAACACCCCTACACGGAGGCGCTCGTCTCGGCGATTCCGGTTCCGGACCCCCACTACGACCGCCCGCGGACGGAGATGTCCGGGGCGCCGCGCGATCCGATCGACCTGGGGGAGGGCTGTCGGTTCCGCGACCGGTGTCCGAAGGTGATTCCTCCCGACGACCTCGCGGTCGACCAGGCCGCGTATCGGGAGGTGATGGCCTTCCGCGAGGCGCTCGAACGGGACGCGCTCCCGCTCGACCGCATCCGGGAGAGCCTCGACGATCCGGGCGACCGGGACGCGCTCGCCGCCGCCATCCGCGACGAGTACTTCTCGACCGAGCTGTCGGGCGAGAACGCGGCGACGCTCGACTCGGCGCTCGAGGACATCGCGGGCGGCGACCGCGAGACGGCCATCGAGGACCTCCGCGAGCGCTTCGAGAGCGTCTGTGAGATCACGCCGCGATCCATCGAGGCCGAGACCGACTGGCACGTCGCCTGCCACCAGTACTACGACCACGACCGACAGGTCACCGAGGACCATGCAATCACGACAGACTGACACCCGACCCCGGACGGCAGTGATCGTCAGCTCCCGGCCACGGCCACGGAGCGCACCGCACGGACGGGCCGCCCCCGACGGCTCCCGTCCCCCGAACGCGGAGGTGAGTACGCCATGTCGTCGATGAAGCGGTACGTCCTCGTCCGGAGCCTCCAGACGGTGTTCACGCTGTGGCTGGTGCTCACCGCCCTCTTCGTCATGTTCCGGTCGATGCCCGGCGACTTCACCGCCCAGATGGCGGTGGCGGGCGCCAACGAGGAGGCGCTCGCGGCGTTGCGCGCGAAGTGGGGGCTCGACCAGCCGCTCTACGTCCAGTACTGGCGGTACATCTCCAACCTCGCTCAGGGCAACCTCGGCGAGTCGCCGGTCTACCGCGTCCCCGTCTGGGAGTTCGTCAAGATGCGCATCTTCAACACGTTCATCCTCGTCGCTCCCGCGATGACGTTCACCTACATCCTCGGGGCCTTCATCGGCACGATAGCGGGGAGCAAGCGGGGGAGCCGACTCGAAAAGCTCGGCCTCATCCCCGTCATCGGCGCGGGCTCCTTCCCGGCCTTCTTCATCTCCATCGTCCTGATCGTGGTGTTCGCCAGCTGGCTCAACCTCTTCCCGACCTCCGGGATGCTGTCGGCCGGCGGGAGCGACGCCGGGACGTGGTGGGGTCCCTACGTCACGCCCGACTTCGGGATTCACTACGTCCTGCCCTTCGTGGCCGTGGTCTGTCGGTATCTGTTCATCCCCTCCCTGATCATGCGAACGAGCGTCGTCGAAGTGATGGGGCAGGACTACACCGAGTATCACCGCCTGACTGGGCTGCCGACCACCAAGCGCCTCCGCCACGTCGCCAAACACGCCAGCCTGCCGGTGATCACCATCTACCCCGTCTCGCTGGCGCGGGCGCTCGGCGGCCTCGTGCTGGTCGAAACCGTGTTCAACTGGCCGGGCATCGGCTTCACGCTCGTCGAAGCCGTGCTCGGTCGTGACTACCCGGTCGTCCAGTTCGTGTTCTTCGTCGTCGCCGCCTTCGTCATCATCTCGAATTTCCTCATCGACCTGCTGTACGGGGTGATCGACCCCCGCATCCGCGTCGAGGACTGACCTCCCTCGATCACGGCATTTAATCACCCTTTATTATTGGAGCAGTGTGGACTCTTCGCGTCGGTAAGTTTATTCATGTCGGGTTTGGTTCTTCGGTGTATGTCATGCGATAACGACGCGGACGGTGGCGGGCTCAACCGCCGCTCGGTACTGAAGGCAATCGGCGTTGCGGGCGCGACCGGTCTCGCCGGCTGTGGTGGGCAGTCCGGCGGTGGCGGTGGCGGCGGCGGTGGCGGTGGCGGCGGTGACCTCGGAGAACGCGTCTCGACGCTCCAGATGGAGTACTGGTCGGACTACGGCGGCTTCACGACCACACAGGAGCAGATGGCGCCGATCATCTCCAGCGGCGCCGAGGAACTCGGCGTGGGGATGGAAGTCGTCCCGGTGAGCATCACGACCCAGCTCTCCCAGATGGCGAACGACTCCAACCGGCAGAACAACATCTCCTTCACCTGGTGGGTGCCCGCGGCCGACCGCCTCGACCCGCAGGAACTGCTGAACAACATGCGGCTGGACTGGGCCGGGGCCAACGGGCAGAGCAACTACTCCAACTACGCGGACTGTGAGTACACCCGGCTGCTCCTCGAACAGACGTCCGCGGAGACGGAAGAGGAGCGCCAGCAGGGCATGCACGAGGCCATCGCCCGGCTGTCCGAGGACTGCGCCATCGGGAACCTCGCGCCGGTCGCCAACATCGGCGCCTGGCGGACGGACATGGTCGACATGGGCGGCATCGGCAACGGCGGGATCGCCCGCTCGAACGCCGAGTGGGCGTTCAAATCCAGTACGACGGGGGGCGAGGACCTGATCGTCGCGATCAACCCCATCGCCACCGAGACGTCGAACTGGCTGACCCACTCCGCCTCGATGCCGGAGGCGATGTGGCAGCACATGATCCACTCGCCGATCCACAAGTACAACGAGAACTTCGAGCTGACCGAACTGCTCGGCTCCGTCGACGTCGTCGACTCCCAGGAGATCGTCGTCGAACTGTTCGACGACGCGCAGTTCACCAACGGCGACCCCGTCACGTCCGAGGACGTGAAGTTCACGTTCGAACAGATCAAGCGCGGCGGCGAGGCCGGCGCGTACCCGGGCGCCGCGCCCGTTCCGTACGACGCCATCGAGACGCCCGACGAGAAGACGGTCCGGTTCACCTTCACGGAGCCGTACATCCCCTTCGCCCGCACGACGCTGATGCGGTGGGGCATCCTCCACAAGGCCTCCTTCGAGGAGGCTGGCGCCATCGAGAACCCCGGCGGCGCCCAGTTCGAGACGCCCATCGTCTCGTCCGGCCCGCTCGAAGTGACGGAGCTCCAGCGTGGTCAGCGCGTCGTCACCGAACCCCACGACGGGCACCCGACCTACGAGGCCAGCCAGCCGATCATCTTCGAGGCCTACCGCAACGAGGAGACGATGATCACCGCGCTGGAAGCCGGCGAGTGTATGATCACCCCGGAGATTTCGCCGCCGAACGCCCAGCGCGTCAACAACGAGATCAGCGACGCGCAGGCGGAGTTCGCCGCGACCCACACCTCCTACAACCTGCAGTACGTCTGCCACACGGCGCCGTGTAAGTTCCCCGAGTTCCGCAAGGCCATCGACGCCGCCGTGAACCGCCAGAAGATGATCGACGTGGCGCTGGCCGGCGAGGTGGAAGCGGAGATGTACCCGACGTACATCTCGAAGAACCACCCGATGTACCCGCCCGAGGACATGCTCTCCGGGTGGGCCGAGTCGCCACAGGGCAGCCCGGAAGTCGCCCGACAGATGCTCGAAGACGCCGGCTGGGGCTGGGACGGCAACGACAACCTGCACTACCCGCCGGACGCGGACCTCGACCCGCTTTGGCCCCAGGGTGAGGTGCCGTCGGCCGAGGACTTCCCCTGCATCGAGGAACTGGGTCTGGACCCGTAGTCGAACCGCCGACCACCCGCCGTTTTTCGGCTCGTGTCGTCAGGCCGCAGACCGCCACCCGTGATACGGATTACTGGTCTTGTTGAAATCCTCAATCGATGACAATTCCCAGTAGCCGTGCTGAATACGGGGCGCTTATGTCGCACACGCTGCGCTCAGCAGTTGAGGCCGCACTTCTCGATCATAGGTCGGGGCTTGTCTAAACACTCACACGAACTCTCCCTGTTGCGCCATCTCGAATTCAAACTGTGCTCCACCATCAGTTCCATCGGTTACAGACAGCTCCCAGCCGTGGGCTTCCACGATTCGTTTTACGATGGTCAACCCGAAACCGGTACCACCCTGTGCCGACGAATGCCCCGGTTCGAACACCTCGTCACGCTTTTCGACTGGAATTCCTGGCCCATTGTCCTCGACGTAGATCCCCCGTTCGTCGTGGCAGCCGACGCGAACGGTCACGTCGGATCCACCGTGTTCAACAGCGTTCCGGAACAGATTTTCGAACACGTGCCGTAGTCGGTTGGGATCGCCTTGGAAGGTCATTTCGTCGATGATCTCGATGGTTGCGTCGTCCGTGTCTACTGTCGCCCAGCACTTCCCGACGAGGTCCGTCAAACTGATCGACTCGGTTTCGCATATCGTGTCGCCTTGGCGAGCAAGCGTCAACGTGTCCTCGACGATCGCCTCCATCCGGTCGAGCGCCTGCAGGAGTGGATCGAGATGACTGCTTTCTGCCTGCTCGGCAAGGAGCGTGGCACGACCCTGTGCGACGTTGAGCGGATTGCGTAAATCGTGAGAAATAACGCTCGCAAACTCCTCTAGGCGCTCGTTCTGCCGGCGTAATTGTCGCTCCCGTTCGACGCGTTCAGTCACGTTCCGAGTGACCCCAACGAGGCGAGTTATCTCACCCTCAGAGATGACCGGCGCAAGCTTCGTCTGCCAGAAGCGTGCTCCTTCGCCGACCCGGAGTTCCTCTTGATACGAGATCGGTTCGCCAGCGTTGACACAGCGGTGATAGTTCGCTTCTAACTCAGCTCCCTGTTTTTCACCGAACACGGTTCGTGGTGTCTGGCCCTGCACTTCCTCGGTTGTAATGCCAGTCTGGCGCTCGTAGGAGGGACTGAGACGTTCAAACTCGAATCGGACACTATCCCCATTTTCCTCGACATTGATGAGAAAGATGGCGTCCTCAACGCTGTTTAAGAGGGCTTCGTACTCTTCGGCGAGCTCTCGGGCTTCGAGCTCGTACTCCTTTCGCTCGGTGACGTCTCGACTGCTAAGGAGAATCCCATCGATGATGTCGTCGCCGAGTCGATTCCGCATCGTGGCCTCGATCCAGCGCCACGAGCCGTCGGCGTGGCGGAATCGGACTTCGACAGTCTCGGATTCAGACGGGTTCGAGAGAACGGTCTCCAGCGCGTCGGCGTTTCGTTCCCGGTCCTCGGGATGGACGAACTCGAATCCCTCGTGGCCAACCACTTCGTCGGGATCGTAGCCGAGAATCCGTGTGAGGGCCGGACTGACGTAGGTTATCGTCCCGTCGGTATCGACGACTGTTGCGAGATCATCTACCTCCTCAACGAGCGTCCGATACCAGTCAGCCCCGTGTTTACTGGTTTCTCGGAGAGCCGTATCGTCTTCCATTGGTCGTACTGGGTCCAGTGCACGTGTATACATTTTGAACTCGTGCGCTATCTTCAGTGGAAGCAGCACCCTTTGTACTATATATGGGTGTAGTTACCAAGATTTTGCTGAGTACATCCTCTCATCTTGTACGCCGCTTCTGACACGGAATAGAGAGGTCAATACGATCGTGAAGGATCGAGGGCACGATCTCGACAGCGACGGCTTGTGCAGGGAATCAAAGTATTCATCGGCTATGGAGAGAATAGGTTCTCCTGATGAACCACGTTTCGACGAGCGACTTAGTCGACCAACTCGAACAGGAAAACACGAACTACTTGGAAGTACTGAGCAAGGACGCGCTGAGCGTCGAACTTGCACAGTACCCCAATCCCGAGCCAAAGACGGCCCACAAAACCGACGAACTCTACTTCATCATCTCCGGATCGGGGATGGTCCACGTTGAAGATGAGCGGTATGCTGTCGACGAGGGTGACGTAGTCTACGTGGAACAGGGAGCCGAACACGACTTTTTCGACATCGAGGACGAAATCACGGCCCTCGTCGTCTTTGCGAGTGCGGAAGACTCCGTCCTCGGCCAAGGTCTCTGAAGATCTAATCTGCTCCCGCGAACAACTGCCGAACTCAGTCTCTGCACCGGGCACACCGTTACTGTAACTGTATTCCGGTAGTTCGCCGGCCGTCTCGGCGAACCACCGGTACTGACTTACAATGACCGTACGAGGCGTAGCCATGCGACACCTCACCGCGGACGAACTGGTGACGCTCGGCGAGCGGTTCGGCATCGACGTCGACGCCGACCGGGCGGCCGACCTCACGGGGACGGTCAACGCGATGCTCGACGACCTAGACGCCCTCGACGACCTCGCCATCGTCGAAGACGCGCCCTCGCCGACGGGCGCCGACCCCGGGGCGCGCACCTGGGCTGACCCGACCGACGACCCTCACGGCGCCGTCGCGGCCGACTGTTCGGTCCCGCCGTCGGCGACCGGTCACCTCGACGGGACGGCCGTCGGGATCAAGGACGTCATCGCCGTCGCCGGTGTCCCGATGCGCTGTGGGTCGGCGACGATGCGGGGGTTCGTCCCCACGACGGACGCGACGGTCGTCGACCGACTACGGGCGGCCGGCGCCGCCATCACGGCCAAGACGGCCTGCGACGAGTTCGCGGGGAGCGCCCGCGGGACGACCGGCCACGGCGCGCCCATCACCAACCCGCACGACGACGGGCGGACGGCCGGCGGCTCCTCCGGCGGGAGCGCCGCCGCGGTGGCGAGCGGGCGGGTCGACGCCGCCCTCGGCACCGACACCGGCGGCTCCGTCCGCATCCCCGCGTCGTTCTGTGGCGTCGTCGGCTACAAGCCGACCTACGGGCTCGTCCCGCTGACCGGCGTCGTCGAGAACACGTACACGCAGGACCACGTCGGGACGTTCACGAACACGCTCGACGACGCGGCGGCGCTCGTCGCCGCGATGGCGGGGGCGGACGAGTCGGACCCCGCGAGTCTGGCGGCGGCCGGCCGTCCGGGGTACCGCGTCGGCGGCTACCGCGACGCCGTCGCCAATCCGCCCGCCCCGGCCGACCTCCGGATCGGCGTCCTCGCCGAGGGGACGGGCGAGGGGGTCGCCGACCGGGTCGAGGAGCGGACGGACGCCGCCGTCGACGCCCTCGAAGACGCCGGCGCCGACGTTCGGACCGTCTCGGTCCCGTCGTTCCACGACGCCCGGCCGATCAAGAACGCGCTGAGTTTCACCGAACTCGCGACCCACTGGCGGGACGGCGCCGCGCCGTACCGCCGCGGCGGCGTCGACGAGACGCTCCAGACCGGGTTCGCGCGGGCACGGGCTGCGGCCAGCGGCGAGTTGAGCGACTTCTATACGAGCAAACTCCTCGCGGGCGCGCAGGTGGTCGACGCCCACGACGGCCGGCCGTACGTCCGCGCGCAGGCCGCCCGCGAGCGGCTCCGGGAGGCCTTCGAGGACGCGCTCGACGGCGTCGACGCCCTTCTCCTGCCGACGATGCCGGACGTGGCGCCGCGGATCGATTCGGTCGGCGAGTGGGCGTACGACTACGCCCGGAACACGCGCGCTGCGAACGTCACCCGCCTCCCCGCGGTGACGGTGCCGAACGGCACCGCGGCGGGACTCCCGGTCGGCCTGCAGTTGCTGGGTTCGGCGTTCGACGACGCCCGTCTCCTCTCGGTCGCGGCGGGCGTCGTGGCGACGGTCTGAACGGTTTATTGTAAGTCAGTGCCGGTGGTTCGCCAGAACGGCCGGCGAACCACCGGGACACAGTTACAGTAATCCGTATGAGCGCACCATTTATACGCCCGAACGGGCTGGTGACGGTATGTCCTCAACCGACGCCGTCGAGCAACTCATCGAGCGCGACGTGTTCGAACCCGTCGACTCCGACGGCCTGCGCCCCACCGAGTCGTTCCGGGAGGCGGTCGACCGGCACCGGCGGACGCTGGCGGAGCGCGACCCCGACGAGCGGAGCGCGGCCGTCGCGGAACTCGCCGACGATCCGGAGACGACGGACACCTTCGAGGCGGCTGCGGTCACCGATCCGGACTTCCTCGCGCGCTACGTCGCCCTCCGGAACCGGACGGACGACCTCTCGCCGGCGCAGGCGCTCACGCTCACGGTCGTGATCGGACAGTTCGAGTCGGGGACGCCCCGCGCCGACGGCGCGCCCGAGGCGTTTCTCGCCGTCGACGGCGAGGACCTCGTCCGCCTCGTCAAGCTTCACGAGCGCTGTGTCGTGTACGCCTGGCGCGAGGACTGCCCGCCCTGTGACGCGATCCGGTCGGACTTCGACGAGTTGTTCGGCGACGAACCGCCGGGCGATCTACTCCTGTTGGCGGTGTACGGCCCGGACTGCCCCCGGCTGCTGGACCGGGAGTTCGACGTGAGCGGCGCGCCGACGACCCTGTTTACGCTCGACGGCCGCGTCGACTCGCGGTTCGTCGGCGCGCCGTCGACGGAGGGACTCGAAACCGAAATCGAGACGCTCCGCGAGCGGACGCCGCCGTCGGCGGAGTGAGCGGGGTCGTCGGAGTCGTTCGCCGGGATCGACGCGCACCCCCCCCCACCGTGGGCATTTAATTCCCCGTCGGTCGTTGGTCGGCTATGCGTATCGACATCGACCGCGACCGACTCGTCGAGACGATGGAAGAACAGGCGGCCATCGGTGGGACGGACGGTGGCGGCCTCCATCGGCTCACCCTCTCCGACGCCGACGCGGAGGCCCGCGACTGGTTCGCCGACTGCGCCGACGAGATGGGGATGGACCTCCGGGTCGACGCCTTCGGCAACATGTTCGCCCGGCGCGAGGGCGCCGACCCCGACGCCGAACCGGTACTCGTGGGATCGCACCTCGACTCCCAGCCCTACGGCGGCATCTTCGACGGCGCGCTCGGCGTGGTCGCCGCCATCGAGTTCGTCCGGACGCTCGACGACGACGGCATCGAGACCGAGCGACCGGTCGAGGTGGTCAACTGGACCAACGAGGAGGGGTCGCGGTTCCCGCCGGCGATGCAGGGCAGCGGCGTCTGGGCCGGCGCTCACGACATCGAGGCGGAGTACGAGAAGACCGACGCCGACGGCGTTCGACTGGTGGACGAACTCGAACGGATCGGCTACCGGGGTGACGAACCGGCCGAACCCCGCGAGCCGTACCACGCGTACCTCGAACTCCACCCGGAACAGGGGCCGTTTCTGGAGGAGACGGGCGCGGACGTGGGCATCGTCACCGGCATCGTCGGCCTGCGGTGGGCGGAAGTGACCTTCGAGGGGCAGGCCAACCACTCGGGGACGACGCCGATGCGCTACCGCGACGACGCGCTGGTCGCGGCGTCGGACGTGGTGACGGCGATCCGACGGCTCCCGGGTTCCCTCGGGGAGCGCACCGTCGCCACCGTCGGCTCCCTGACCGTCGAACCGAACTCGGTCAACATCGTCCCCGAGACGGTGCAGTTCACGACGGACATCCGCGACCCCGACGAGTCGACCCTCGACCGCGGCGTCGAGCGGATGGAGGCCGAAGTCGCGGCGGCCGCCGAGCGCGAGGGCGTCGACTACGACATCGAACACACGATGCGGGCGGCGAGCGTCGACTTCCCCGACCGCCCGGTCGAGGCCGTCGCGGACGCGGTCGACGACCTGGGCTACGACGGTCGCCGGATGGTGAGCGGCGCCGGCCACGACGCCACCCACACCGCGTCGGTCTGTGATACGGCCATGGTCTTCTCGGTCAGCGAGGACGGCAAGAGCCACACCGAAGACGAGTTCACGAGCTGGGCGGACTGCTACAGCTCGGCGTCCGTGCTGGCGAACGCGGCTCTCGACCTCGCCGGGCGCGTCGACTGAGACGGAGTAGTGTAACTGTTCACCGGTGGTTCGCCGCCCCGTCTTGGCGAACCGCCGGTACTGACTTACAACGTCCCGTCTGAGACGGACAGAGCTGATCGGCGGGTCACCCGAGCGGGAGGATCGGTCGGCGGGGTCGTCGCCCCCGATCAGGCCGACTCCGCGCTCTCCGTCTCCGGGCGGTACTCGCCGAGCAGTGACTCGACTGCCCGCCAGTCGACCGGCGGGGCGTGGTCGTCGAGCGCGGCCTCGAAGTCGGCCAGCCGGTCGCCGTAGCGGTCCCGCCACGCGGCCGCCGGCCCCCCGTCGAAGCGGTCGTCGATCGACCGCCATCGCTCCTCGAGGCCCGTGAGACGGTCGTCGAGGGCTGCGAGGCCCTCGGCGTCGACGGCGCCGTGGGCGTCGTCGGGACCGGGGTCGGGCCAGGCCCGGAGGTCGTCGACCTCGGCACGCAGGTCGTCGAGCAGGAGCCGCGCGACCCGGTGTCTGAGGGCGGCGTCGAACCGGACGGCGGCGGGGTCGACGTCCGCCTCCACGTCCCCGGCCGCGAGCGCGTCGAAGGTCCCCGCCACGCCGTCGACGAAGCCCGCGACCGCGTCGGCGTCGTCGTCGAGGGCGGCCAGCCGACGGTCGGGGGTCCGGACCCACGCCTCGAACTCCTCGGCGTCGACGCCGAGTTTGTCGGCGGTGTGCTGGGCGGAATTGGCCGCGGCGTTGAGTCGACGAATCTCGACCGCCGTCTCGTAGATGGCGTCGGGTTCGTTCGCGAGGTCGACGACCGACTGAAGCTGGTCGCCGAGGTCGTCGACACGGGACGCGACCGCCGCGTGTCGCGTCTCGAAGTCGTCGAGACGCTCGGCCACGCTGTCTAGGTGATCGACCGCCGCGGCGGCCTCGCGAGCGTCGTCGATCAGCATCCCGGCGTTTTCCACGCGCGTCTCGGGGGTCGACACCACCTTCGAGACGTGGGCGAGCGCGTCGTCGACCGCCTCGCGGCGCACGATACCGTCCGTCGTCACCCGTCCCAGCGCCGCCCGAACCGCGTCGGGGTCGTCGCCGGTCCGGGCGACGACCCCGTCCACGGCCGCGTCTAGCGACAGCCCGTCGAGCGAGTCGTCGTGGTCGATCACACGAACCGTTTCCGCCGAGGCGGCGTTATAATTTTCCGTATCAGCGTCTCTGAGGACTATTTTCGCATATATAGCTGAAGGATTGGTACACTGTAGCATGGGTCCGGGATCTACCCCTCATATAAACGACCTTTACGAGAACTCCGGGAAATCAACTCGATGTCAGACAACACTGGAACCGAGGGCGGTCGAGTTTCGCGGCGGGCGTTCATCACGACGACAGGTGCCGTCGGCATCGCCGGTCTGGCCGGCTGTGGCGGGCAGTCGGGCGGGGGCGACGGCGGCGCCGGCGGCGACGGCGGGGCCGACCCCACGGCCACCGAAGCCGAATCGGATATGGACAGCGAACCGACGGAGACGGAATCGAGCGACGACGGCACCGACGGCCTGAACACCTCGCTGCTCAACGCCGAGGGGTCCTCCACCGTCTACCCAATCTCGAACACCGGCAGTGCCTACTGGAACTCCAACGCACCGCCGAGCGACGGCGAGTACTGGGGATCGAACTCGGAGAGTACCGTCCCCGGTTGGAGCCAGCTCGGCGAGCCGGACATGCTTCTTGCCGATTACTTCGCCCAGAAGTTCGGCTTCGAACCGACCGAGGAGCGCTCCAGCCCGCCGTTCCCGACGACGGTCGGCCTGAGCCACTCGGGAACCGGCTGTGAGGCCGTCACCGAAGGGCTGGTCGACATCGGCAACTCCTCGGGGCCGATCACGGCCGAACTCGACTGGAGCGAGGAGAAGGCCCAGAGCGAGGTCGTCGACAACGTCGTCGGCCGCGACGGCCAGCCTGTCGTCGTCAGTTCGGACGTGATCGACGCCGGCGTCACCCAGCTGACCGGCGAAGAAGTCCGCGGGATCTACCAGGACGAGATCACCAACTGGAACCAGATCGAAGGCGTCGACTACGATCAGGAGATCTACGCCATCGGTCGCGCCGAGGGCTCCGGGACGGACACCTCGTTCCGCCTGAACATGCTCGGCGGCGCCGACGCCGCGATGCCCGGTGTCGACACCCGCTTCGGGCAGAACCAGCAGGTCGCACAGGCCGTCTCCCAGAACGAGGGCTCCATCGCGTACATGGCGCTGGCGTTCACCAGCGAGACCGTCGTTCCGGTCGGCATCGACTTCGAGGGCACGCTCTACGAGCCGGACCGCGACGCGGAGAACACCATCTTCGACAGCGACTACCCGCTCAACCGCGACCTCCACATGTACACGCTGATCGAGGAGGACAACCCGAACGGCGGCGGGTACGACGCCCGCGAGGCCGCGTTCATCAACATGTTCCTCAACGAGTTCGGGCAGACCGTCTTCGTCGAGGGGAACAACTACATCCCGCTGCCGACGAGCGACCTGGAGTCGATGAAAGAGCAGGTCTCGGCGCTCGCCACCGAAGACCTGATCATGCCGTAACTCCGGCGACACGACCGGATCGGCCCGCCGACCGAGACCGCCGACAGCTCATTTTTATGACACTCTCCCACCCAAAACATCAAACAAACGATATATGTCATCAGTAACACGCACCGAACGGTTGAACGCGGCCGCGGGGCGGCAGTTCCAGCGGGTTCGTGATTTCGTCGACGATACCGACCCCGCGGCGCTGGTCGTCGTCGGGGTCATCGCCGTCTCCCTCCTGACGGCCTTCGTCGGGTTTCTCGCGGTGTCGAACCTCACCGTCCTGCCGTTCCTCGTGTTCGTCGCGGCGACGGGGTACGGCTGGGTGCGTCACCAGGAGGAGACCGCGCTGATACTGACGCTGACGATGACGGTTTCGACCCTGCTGATCCTCGGGCTGATCATCGTGTTCATCTTCCGGGAGTCGGTCCCGGTCATTCAGTACGAAACCGCCACCGTGTTCGGGGTGGAGGTGCCGGGACTGCGGATGTTCATCCAGGCTAGGTGGGACGCGGTGTCGGATCCGATCCGGTACTCGATGGCGCCGATGATCCACGGCACTCTGCTGGTGACGGTGATCGCGACGGCGGTGGCCGGGCCGCTCGGCGTCGCCGCCGCGCTCTTCCTGTCGGAGATCGCACCCGCCGTCGTCCGCGAGTTCGTCAAACCGGGCGTCGAGATCCTCGCCGGCATCCCCTCCATCGTCTACGGGTTCATCGGGTTCACGATCCTCAGCCCGTGGGCTTCGGATCAGTTCCAGACCACCGGTCAGGGGAGTTACCTGTTCGTCGGCATCGTCGTCGGGCTGATGGCGCTGCCGACGGTCGTCTCGGTCGCCGAGGACGCCCTCAGCAGCGTCCCCGAGTCGATGAAAAGCGGGTCGCTCGCCGTCGGGACGACCGACTGGCAGACCATGACCTCGATCACCCTGCCCGCGGCCTTCTCCGGCGTCTCCGCGGCGGTCCTCCTCGGCGTCGGGCGCGCCATCGGCGAGACGATGGCCGCGACCGTCATGTTGCGCGGCGTCCCGCGGCTCACCGAGCCGCTGGTGAACGTCTTCTACGGACAGGAGACGCTCACGTCGCTCATCGCCCGCAACTACGGCGAGGCCGACGGTCTCCAGATGGACGCGCTGTTCGTCGCCGGCGTGATCCTCTTTCTCACCGTTCTCGCCATCTCCATCGGCGCGCAGTACATCGAGTGGCGGATGCGCAGCAAGCTGGGGGGTGAGGCCTGATGGCGGGCGCGACCGGGTCGCGGCTCGTCGACGGCGACACGACGGCGACCGACGCCGTCGCCGCAGCGACGGTCGGCCTCTCGGCGATCCTGTTCGTCCTCGCGGTGGCGGCGATGTTCGAGCGGGTGAGCCTCACCGGCACCCTCGCCGGCGTGCCGACGGTGACCCTGCTCGGCGGGCTGTTGATCGCCCTCGGCGTCGCCGTGGGCGTCTTCGGCGTCGGGTCGCGACTCGGCTACGTCGAGACCGACCCCGATTCGAGCGCCGGCCTGATCGCGAGCTTCGGCGCCGCGGTGCCGTGGTTCGTCATCGGTGGCGGGGTCGCCTCGGAGACGCTCGGGCTCGGCGTCACCGGTGGCGTCGCCGGCGCCGCCGTCGCCGGCGGCGTGGCCTTCGTCGCGACCGCCGTCCCTCGAGAAGACGTCGGCTCGACGGTGCCGCTCGGCGCCCTCCTCGCCTTCGTCGGCCTAGTCTTCCTCACCGGAACCATCGGTCCCGGCTGGCTGTGGAACCTCGGCTGGGAACAGCAGGCGTCGATCACCGCCGAGTTCCTCGTGCCGGCCGCGACGCTGTTTTGCGCCCTCTACGGCGGCTGGGCCGCGGCGAAGGCCTACGGCCGCTTCGGCGCCCGCGGCCGACACATGGGCGCGTACGTGCTCGTCTACCTGAACGCGCTCTCCATCATCGCCTTCCTGTTCATCCTGATCGCCTTCGTCGTCGTCCAGGGACTGCCCGGCCTGCTCACCGGCGTCCAGATCGGTGCGGGCGTCGGTCCGCAGCTGTTCGGCTCGTTCGAACTGCCGGTGTACGTCCCGTTCGTCATGAACGGCGTCGCGCTCCTGAACGACTTCCAGGGGGTGCTCCCGGCCATCGTCGGCACGGTCTGGCTGGTCGTCGGCGCGGTGCTGTTCGCGGTGCCGCTGGGCGTCGGCGCGGCCATCTTCCTCACCGAGTACGCCGAGCGCGGCCGGTTCACCCAGGCGGTCGAGGTGGCGACCAACGGCCTCTGGAGTACGCCGAGCATCGTCTTCGGGCTCTTTGGCTTTGCCTTCCTCATCCCCCGGTTTGGCAACCGGAAGTCGCTGCTCGCCGGGATGCTCACGCTCGGGTTCATGCTCCTGCCGCTGGTGCTGATCACGAGCCGCGAGGCGATGCTCTCGGTGCCCGACGAGTACCGCGACGCGAGCGCGGCACTCGGCGTCTCGAAGTGGCAGACCGTCCGCAGCGTCGTCCTCCCGGCCGCGCTACCGGGCGTCGTCACGGGGGTCATCCTCGGCGTCGGCCGGATCGCGGGCGAGACGGCGCCCATTCTGCTGACGATGGCCGGCGGAACCTTCGTCCCCGGGGCACAGACGGTCGACGTCGTCGGCGGCTTCGAGTTCACGGGCTCGCCGCCGTTCGTCGCCAACCCCGAACTCCTGCAGGCGACCTCGGCGCTCCCGTACCAGCTGTACGCCCTCATCACCGCGGGCGTCGGCCTGGGAAGCAACGTCTCCGATCCGACCGGGTTCCGGTGGGCGACGGCGCTCGTCCTGCTCGCCGTCGTCCTCTCGTTTTACGCCATCGGCATCGGGGCGCGCTACTACTTCCGACGGCAACTCAGACACGACTAACCATGAGTGATTCACGACAGACACGGAGTCAGACGGAGACCAGGACGACCGGCAGCGATCAGCCGCTCGAAACCACGAGCGGCGAGACGGTCGAAGAGACCAGAGCGGAGTGGGTCGAGTACGACTTCCGGGGCGAGGCGAAGATGGTCGCCGAGGACCTCGACGTGCACTACGGCGACGACCACGCCCTGAAGGGGGTCTCGATGGAGATTCCCGAGAAGAGCGTCACCGCACTCATCGGCCCCTCGGGCTGTGGGAAGTCGACCTACCTTCGCTGTCTCAACCGGATGAACGACCGCATCAACGCCGCCCGCGTCGACGGCTCGGTCCGCCTCGACGGGAAGGAAATCTACCAGGACGGCATCAATCTGGTGGAACTGCGCAAGCGGGTCGGGATGGTGTTCCAGTCGCCGAACCCGTTCCCGAAGTCGATCCGGGACAACATCTCGTACGGCCCCCGGAAACACGGCGACATCGAGACCGGGCTGTTGGCCCGGATGCTCGGCCGCGACGACAGCGAGGCGGAGCGCGAACTCGTCGAGCGGGCGCTCAAACAGGCCGCGCTCTGGGACGAGGTGCACGACCGCCTCGACGACAACGCGCTCGGCCTCTCCGGCGGGCAGCAACAGCGGCTCTGTATCGCCCGGTGTCTGTCCGTCGACCCCGAGGTCATCCTGATGGACGAACCGGCGTCGGCGCTCGATCCCATCGCCACCGCCAAGATCGAGGACCTGATCAACGACCTCGCGAAGGAGTATACGGTCGTCATCGTCACCCACAACATGCAGCAGGCGGCCCGCATCTCGGACCAGACCGCGGTCTTCCTCACCGGCGGCAAACTCGTCGAGTACGGCGACACCGATCAGATATTCGAGGACCCGCGGAGCCAGCGCGTCGAAGACTACATCTCGGGCAAGTTCGGCTAACCGTGACCCGGGAGGAGTACCAGTCGTCGCTCGCCGACCTTCGCACCGAGGTGCTCGCGATGGGCGAACTCGTCGCCGACCGCCTCGACCGCGCGCTGGCGGCGCTCGCGACGGTCGACGAGGCGGTCGCACGCGAGGTGGCCGGCGCCGACGACGCGGTCGACCGCCGGTATCTGGCCCTCGAATCGACGTGCATCCAGCTGTTCGCCCGCCAGCAGCCCGTCGCCGGCGACCTCCGCTTCGTCGCCTCGTCGTTCAAAATCGTCACCGACCTCGAACGGGTCGGGGATCTGGCCGTGAACCTCGCACAGTACACCCTCGCGGCGGACCGCAAGCGCTTCGAGGAGGTGGACCTCTCGGCCATCGGCGACCGCGCGCGCTCGATGCTCGACGACGCGATGGCCGCCTACCGGACCGACGACGCCGAGCTGTGTCGGGAGATTGCGGCACGCGACGACGAACTCGACGCGCTGTGCCAGCACGCGAGCGAGCGGGTCGTCCGGGACCTGATCGAACGCGAGGTCGACGAGGGGGACTCCTGGGCCGTCGAGGAGCTTCTGGACGACGTGTCGCGGCTCCTGCTCGTGATCCGTGACCTCGAACGCGTCGGCGACCACGCGGTCAACATCGCCGCGCGCACCCTCTATATGATCGAGAGTGACCCGGAGCTCGTCTGAGATGGAGACGCGAAAGCTCCAGAAGGTCGGCGGATCGACGTACTCGGTGTCGCTTCCGAAGGAGTGGGCTACGGACCACCACCTCGAAGCGGGGATGCCGATCCACCTCTACCCCCACACGGACGGGTCGCTCGTCGTCCGGAGCGCCGCTCAGGACGGCGAGCCACTCGGTGCGACGACGATCACCTTGCCCTCGGCCGACACCGACGCCGTGGAGCGGACCCTCCGTGCCGCCTACGTCGTCGGCTACGACGCGGTCACGCTCGTCGCACCCGAGGGGGCGGAACTGACTGCCGACGAGCGACGGGCCGCCCGCCGTCTCGTCCGGAGCATGGTCGGCCTGTCGGTCGTCGAGGAGATGCCCGACCGGATCACGGTCGAGAACCTGCTCGACGCCGCCGAGGTGTCGATCCGGCAGTCCGTGATCCAGCTTCAGTTCACCGCCCTCTCGATGCAACGCACCGCCGTCGAGCGCGTGACGTGCGACGCGGACGGCGGCGTGGCACAACGCACCCCGGACGAGACGGCGGCCGACCCGCTCGACGAACGCGACGACGAGGCCGACCGCCTGTTCGAGATGCTCACCCGCCACGCCAACCGCTCGCTCGTCGATTTCGAGGAGGTCGACGCCCTCGACGTGCGCCGCTCGGAACTGTTCGACGCCCTCGTCGTGGCGCGTCAACTCGAGCGAGTCGCCGACCACGCCGTCCGAATCGGCTCGCTCGCCGACCGCATGGACGCCGCCGTCGACGACGGTCCGCTCGCCGAACTCCGCCCGCTCGCCGACGCGGCCCGTGGGGTCGTCGAGACGGCGACGACGGCCGCCCTCGATGGGTCGGCCGAGCGGGCCCACGAGGCGCTGGATCGGCGGGATCGGGTCGTCGACGACGTGCGCGCCCTCGATCAGGCGCTCTTCGAACGCGCCCCGCCGGACGCCTACGCCCTCTCGCGGGTGCTCGCGAGCCTCGCCCGGACCGCCGAGTGCGGGGGGAACGTCGCCCGCGTCGCGCTCCGGGCGAGCGTCCGCCCCGACGCGTAGCGACACCCCCTGTTACGCAGTATCCCGGGACGGCGGGCTCGGCGTCCGCACCGTCGAGACGTACGCCGTCAGGTCGTGGCTCGTGATGACGCCGATGACGGCGCCGTCGGCGTCGACGACCGGCAGGTGATAGTGACCGGATTCGATCATCAGATCGGCCGCTGCCTCGACGGTGTCGTTGGCCGTCGTCGTCACCACGTCCGTACTCATCGCCGTCGCGACGCTCGTCGCCGGATCGTAGTCGCCCGTCCCGTCGGCGACGACGGTGACGAAATCGGTCGCCGTGAGAATTCCGTCGAGACGCCCGGCGTCGTCCACGACGACGACGGACCCGATGCCGTGATCCAGGAGGACCGCCGCCGCCTCCCGGAGCGTAGCGTCGCCACCGATCGTGTGGACCGGCGACGACATGAGGCTCCCGACGAATACGTCTTCCATCCAACGTGGTACGTCTTCACATGGCATAACGCTGTCGCGGGCGACGCCGACAAGTACGATGCCCGCGTGCCGTCGCGTATGTACGACGTCCTGATCGTCGGCGGTGGCGTCGCCGGCCTGTCCGCTGCGACGTTCACCGCCCGCGCCGACTTCGAGACGCTCGTTCTCGATTCGGACGACTCCATCCTCCGACGCAACGCCCATCTGGAGAACTACCCCGGCTTCCCCGCCGGCGTCAACGCCCGTCTGTTGCTCGACCTGATGGCCGACGGTGCCGACCGGGCGGGTGCCGAGCGCCGCGAGGGCGAGGTGGCCCGACTCGCCCGCGACGACGACGCGTTCACCGCCGAGACGGCCGCGGGCGACCGCTACCGCGCCGACCGGGTTGTCGCCGCCACGAAAAACACCGTCGACTACCTGCCCGACGGCGTCGACGTCGTCGACCGCGGGAAACCGTTCGTCGCCGTCGACGAGCGCGGACGGACGAGCGTCCCGGGGCTGTACGCCGCCGGGAGGCTGGCGGCCAAACCCCACCAGGCGGTCGTGAGCGCCGGGCACGGCGCGGAGGTGGCGGTGACGCTGTTGGAGGACGCCGACGAACCGTTCTACCACGACTGGGTGGCGCCCGACGGCTACTTCACCGACCGCGGCCGGGACCTGCCGCCGGGCTGTGAGGAGATCGACGACGCCGAGCGCCGTCGTCGGGAGGACGCCGCCCGCGAACACATGCGCGAGCGGTTCGCGGCGGCTCACCCCTCCGACCAGCCGACGCATCCGAGCCTCGACGAGTGACGGGTCGTCGCCGGTAGTCCGCGGCCCCACCACAGCGTTATCACGTTCATCGTCCTATCTCGGACGATGCCAGATACCAAAGAGGGGCGGGAGGAGCAAGCCCGCCACGAGACGAAACGCCAGCAGCGACGGGACATCGACCAGGCACGCGAACGCGGCGACGAGGCCGAACCGCCCGACGAGCGGCCGCTCACGTGTCACCGGCGCGGATGCAACGAGCCCGCGACGTTCGTCGTGATCGAGCGATATCAGGAGGAGACCGGTCACGGCGCCGTCACCGCGGAGGCCTACCTCTGTCGCGCCCACACCGACGAGGAGAGTCCGACGAATCTGGACGGCGTCTACGACGACTACGTGTTCCTGGTCGAACCGCTTCCCGAACCGGAGACCTGACGCCGTCGGTGTCGGCGCTCGCCCGTCGACCGGCATTCGATATCGCGACATACGATTTATTCCCCCGACGCGGGGGGCTTTTGTCCCTCGGCCGCGGAGTCGGGGTATGGTCAAAAACGTCGCCAGCGTGGTGGCCGACCTCGACCCCGAGGATTTCTATCTGCTCTCGGGGGTCGAGCAGGGGATGCGATTCAGCGAGTGGGTCAACCGGGGGAAGCTGCCGGAGTACGCGAACCTGACCGCCGAGGAGGTGGACTACCGGCTGGATCGCTGCATGAAACGCGACCTGATCGAGCGCCGGACCATCCAGTACGAGGGCTACCAGCTCACCTTCGAGGGGTACGACGTGCTCGCCCTCCACACCTTCGCGGAGCGGGACACCATCGAGGGCGTCGGGGCGCCCCTCGGCGTCGGCAAGGAGAGCGACGTGTACGAGGCCCAGTCCTACCGCCCGCTCGCCCTGAAGTTCCACCGCGAGGGCTACACCAACTTCCGGGAGGTGAACAAGGAACGCGAGTACACCGCCGACCACCACCACGTCTCGTGGCTCTACACGGCGCGCAAGGCGGCCGAGCGCGAACACGACGCGCTCGAAACCCTCTATCCCGACGTGTCGGTGCCGCGACCCGTCGACCACAACCGCCACGCCATCCTGATGACGAAGTTCGACGGAGTCGAACTCGCGCGTGCGAAACTCGACGACGCGCAGGTCGTCGGCGTCCTCGACCTGGTGCTCGGGGAGGTGGCCGACGCCTACGAGGCGGGCATGGTCCACGCCGACCTGAGCGAACACAACGTCGCCGTCGCGGAGTCGGGGATCACGATCTTCGACTGGCCCCAGTCGGTGCCCACGGACCACGCGAACGCCGCCGAACTCCTCGAACGCGACGTGAGCAATCTGGTCGGCTTCTTCCGCCGGAAGTATCCCGCCGTCGTCCCCGACGTGGACGTGGCGAGAGTGGCCGACGCCATCGCGGAGGGCGACTTCCAGACGGTGCGGGAGTTCGCGACGAGTCGAAGTCCTTAAACGGAACCGGGCGGTAGCACGGCTAACTCGCTGGTCGACGGGCCCCAGCGGGCACCCGACTCGTCGGGACGACATGTGGCTCGCCGACTTCGGCGACGCTGAATCGCAAGCGCCCGTGGTGAAACCCATGGCACGAAGCTTCTACTCCCACATCCGGGACGCGTGGCAGAACCCCGACGACGGGGCACTCGCCGAACTGCAGTGGCAACGAAAACAGGACTGGCGCGAGCAGGGCGCCATCGAGCGCATCGAGCGCCCGACCCGCCTCGACAAGGCGCGCAACCTCGGCTACAAGGCCAAACAGGGCATCGTCGTCGTCCGCACGTCGGTGCGCAAGGGCGGCGCCCGCAAGCGCCGATTCAAGGCCGGGCGACGCTCGAAGCGCCAGGGCGTCAACCGCCTCGGCCGCCGCAAGAGCATCCAGCGCATCGCGGAAGAGCGCACGTCGCGCAAGTACCCCAACCTCCGCGTGCTCAACTCCTACTGGGTGGGCGAGGACGGCTCGCAGAAGTGGCACGAAGTGATTCTCGTGGACCCCGAGCATCCCGCCATCCAGAGCGACGACGACCTGAACTGGATCTGTGACGACAGTCACCGCGGCCGGGCGTTCCGCGGCAAGACCAGCGCCGGCAAGAAGGGCCGCGGGCAGCGAAAGCGCGGCAAGGGCACGGAACACACCCGACCCAGCGTGAGCGGCGACCGGCGCCGCGGCAAGTAGGGCGGCTCCGCTTTTCCGTTCTCAGCGTCCGCCAGCGACGGCGCCGGCGTCGCCGGGCGATAAATCGCATGTCGCGATACAGAAGGGCGGCCGGCTGGAAGTTGAGACTACACCCGCTATGGAGGAGGCGGCATGCGTAGTCACCGATACTCCGAAATCGACTGGTGTGGAACGTAGTACCCGATTTCACCGATCCACGTCGACAGCCACTCGTCAGCGATCGATTCGTCGATTTTTTCGGCATCGATAGCAGCCAAGAGCACACCGACGGATCCGACCACGGGCACGCCCTGTTCTTTCGCAAATGATCGGGCATCTCCGTCATCCGTCAGCAGACGACCGTCCTCTGCGTCCGCCAAGGCGAACGCTTGAGCCTCGCCGGGATCGAGATGATCGCTGACGACCGACTCTCTATTTGAAACGGTGTCCGAAACCGACGCGACTGGAATCTCGTCGTCGAGTGTATCGAGTGCGGATTGAAGATATGGATGATCACCAACACCGTTCTCGAGTTCCTCGTGCACGACTGGAACCGTACAGACTCCAGAGAGTCCTGCAACCACTCACAACTGGTCGATATACGCAAAATTCGAGAGGACAGTCGTGTTCAGGACGCTCGGATTCGTTGGAATTCCGCCACCTGTCATTCCGTAGGTGACTCCACGTCGTTCGAGTCCTCATCATCGAATTCGAGTTCGCTTGCTGCCCCTACCTCGTAGGCTGCGTCGTCTTCGTCAACGAGCCCGAGGCGGAGGTCAACGCCGTGTTCACGGAGGATATCGCGCATCGTCCAGCGGTCGACATCAGCAAGTCTCGCAGCATCACCGAGTGTGATCCGTTCTCGTTCATAGAGGGCCACCGCAGCTGCAATACGCTCGTTTTCGTGATCCTCGAAGTATTCACGCACGAACTCTCGCAACGCATCGCTCTTGCCCCCGAACACACCAGCCTCGACAGCACCCTCGATGAGGAGGTCGAGGTCGTCTGGATACGATCCAGTGATTCGTGCCATCGTTCCATCTCGGACTACGACTTCATACTATTTATGAACTGCGCCAGAATCCATATGCATTGAGAAGGCCGGTCTCAACTTCTGGCGGCCGGCGGACCGGGAGCGCTCCCCGACTCTCCGAGCCGTCTGCCAGCGTCGCCACTCGACACTGCGGACAGAACGTCACTCTCTTTCAGAACCGTCGGCGGCTTCCGCGTCACGGCGCCCTCGTCCGCCCGATCAACTCGACCCGACCGAGTGGGTTCCGGCTCGCCGGACTCCGTCTTCGCTCCCGAATCTCACTCGGAGGGCTCGGACCCCTCCAGCCGCCAGGTGAAGATCGCCTTCAGCACGACCACGAGGCTGTTCGTCTCCCCGGAGCCCCAGATCGCCGTCTCCGACCGTGGGTCCGTCGGGGGTGCATCGTGACCGTTGACGAGCACGCTCACGAGCGTCTGCGTGCCGTCGACCATCATGAGCCGCCCCGCGGGCGTGTCCGACCAGACCCACAGCGATTCGAACAGTTCGGCACCGGGAATCTCCGTTCCGATCTGCTCCTGTACGTCCGCCGAGACGCCACCGAGGCTGATCGTCACTCCGCGCTCCGCGGCGTCGCGTAACGCGTCGACGACGTCCTCGGTGAGCAGATCCTCGACCGTCATGTAGACGACTTCGTCGTCCGCACCCTCGACGAACTCTACCACGCGGTCGGTGACCGTCGCCTGCCCGTCCACCGTCCAGACCCCGCGCTGTTCCTCGCTCCGTCGAACGGGTTCGAGTTCGTCCAGCGCCGTCGTCAGGACCGACAGTCGGTGATCGATCTCCCGTTCGAACTTTCGGGCGGTGGTGTCGGCCGAAATCGCCCAGAACTCCTTGGGGGAGGACTGCTGTACGTCGACCAACCCGAGGTCGTGGAGTTCGTCTATCGCGTCGTACACCCGCGTCCGAGGGACGTCCGAAACCCCACTCACGTCTTTCGCCGTTCCGGTGCCAAGGCTCACGAGGGCGACGAACGTCCGCGCGGCGTACGCGCTGAGGCCGAACTGTTCGAGTTGCTCGATGGCGGCCGAGCGGGGATCGTCGGACGGATCAGGAGTCATGGTCGGTGGCTTCGGAAACCCAGCCACGGAACGTGGCCGGGGCCGGCACGCATCGGGTTGTGGTTGGGACACAAATTCCGAGCCGCGTGCCGGATTCGTAGTACGATCTTGAGCAGTATATTTCTTTTGTGATTAACTGAGTTAAAGTGCGAAGCAAAACTGTAATCGGACAGGAATCTATCTATTTCACATCCTGAAAACTGTGATTCTGTGGGTGACAACTAATCGTGGGCGGTTTCGATAGGGCGTATCGACTGTCGTCTCGGGAGAGTGGCTCCGTCCCACCAGTGAATCGAGCTCCCGAGTAGTGACAACGCCTATCCGGCCAGCGCTCCAACGTTTCGAGAACTCCGGGCATCTCGGGGGTTACGAGTTGGGACACATGAACACACACGAAACAGTCGAAGAAGCAGTCGAGGTACTCCAGCAACTCGGCTTGAAGGAGTACGAGGCAAAGTGTTTCGTCGGGTTGTCACGCCTCTCGACGGGGACGGCGAAACAGCTCAGCGAGATCACCGACGTTCCTCGGACGCGGGTCTACGACGCCGTCCGGGTGCTGGAAGCACAGGGACTCGTCGAAGTCCAGCACTCCAGTCCACAGCGGTTTCGGGCCGTTCCGCTCGAGGAGGCGACCGAAACCCTTCGCGACCAGTACGAGGCTCGTGTCGACCGCCTCACGAACGCCCTCGAACAGGCCGATCCAGTGGACCAGACCGACGAAGACCCGATCCAGGAGGTCTGGTCGATGTCCGGGACGGACGCGATTGCGAACCGGTCGAACCAGCTCATCGGCGATGCGACCGACGAGGTCGTGTTGGTGCTCGGCGACGAATCGCTGCTGACGGAAGAGTTGATCGACAGCCTGATCGAACTTGGTCCCGAGGTGGATCTGCTGATCGGTGCGGTAACCGAAGCGCTCGAAGCGCACATTCACGACGCCGTCCCGAACGCCACCACGTTCCTCTCCGGGCTGGATTGGCTGCGCAGCGGCACGGACTCCGTCGAGGACTTGGCGATCGGACGGCTCCTGCTCGTCGACGGGTCGACCATCCTCGTCAGTACGCTCGTGCCCGAGACGGGCGAGGAACAGGCGATTTTCGGCGGCGGGTTCCGGAACGGACTCGTCGTGATTTCGCGGCGGTTGCTGGCGCAGGGCTTGCTGCCGCAACGCGACCCACACCCGGAGTAGCCGTGATCACCGGGCCCGGGGTGTGCTCGTCGGCGGCGTCGCCACGCTGCGCACGGGCGAACGGACTGCCCACGCCCACGCGAACGAGCCGTTCGACCGCCACGAGCGTCACCCCTCGTAGACGTGTGTGCTCCCCGTGGCGTTGGCCTCGATGTAGTCCCAGTCGTACTCGACGCCGAGGCCCGGTCCCTCGGGGACGCTGACGCACCCGTCGGCGTCGACGGTGTCGATCATGTCGGAGTAGTCGCCCTCGTACACCGGCGGCTGCGTGTTCGCCGCCTCGGGGTGGACCAGGGCGAGTTCGTAGTAGTTCGTGTTTCGCGTCGCGGCGATGCAGTGTCGCTGGGCGGGACCGGGGGCGTGGAACTCCACGTCGATGCCGAACCCCTCGGCGACGTGGGCGATCTTCATCGCACCGGTGATCCCGCCGTCGTACTCGGGGTCGGCGCGGAGGAAGTCGGTCGACTCCCCGGCGGCGAAGTCGGATTTGAGTTCCAGCCCCCGGACGTGTTCGGTCTGCAGGATCGGCGTGTCGAGCTTCTGCCGGAGCTTTCGGTGGGCGTGCCCCGAGATGCCGCCGTCGCGGAAGGGGTCCTCGTACCAGTAGAAGCCCTCCTCGTCGAGGGCGCGGCCGAGTTGGAGGGCGTCCGCGAACGTCTCCAGTTCGCAGGCGGGGTCGTGCATCAGGTCCATCTCGCTCCCGACGGCCTCGCCGACGGCGTGGACGGCCGCTATCTCGCGGTCCAGGTCGCGGCGGGCGTCGCCGCCACCCCACCCGTGAATCTTGAACCCGCCGTAGCCCATGTCCCGACACGTCTCGGCGAAGTCGGCGAAGGCCGCGGGGGAGTCGAGGCCGCCGTTCTCGTCGCCGTGGTACGTCGACGCGTACGCCGGCATCGTCCGGCGGTAGGTGCCGAGGAGTTCGTGGATCGGCGCGTCGTAGTGTTTGCCCGCGAAATCCCAGAGCGCGATGTCTATCGGTCCGATCCCCATGCGGTCGTACTTGCGGAGCGCGCGTTTGAGTTCCGACCAGTGTTTCTCGCGGTCCAGCGGGTTCCGGCCGACGAGGTAGTTCGCGACCGTGTTGTACTGGGCCGCCGCGGGGGAGTTGCCGCCGACGTACTCGCCGGTGACGCCCGCGTCGGTATGGACCCTGACCGCGAACAGTTTCCGGGTCGTCGTCGTCCCCGGTTCGTAGACGAGGTTGAAGCCGGCGTCGTCGACGCCCACGTCCGCCAGTGGGTACTCGAACTCCGTGCTCTCGATGCGCGTGATCCGTGGTCCCATGCCTCGTCGGTCCCGGCCCGGCGGATTAACGCTACCGGACCCGTCGGTCCGTGTCTACCGCGCGGTGCGGTACTCGCCGTGTTTCATGCCGAGGAAGAAGGCGACGACGGCGAACACGACCATCGAGGGCAACACCATCATGAAGACGGTTCCGGGCGCCATCACGCTAGTGAGCCCCACCGTGGCGACGGCCGTAATCGCCACCAGTACGCCGACCGACTTGCCGAAGTCGAACTCCATGGAGGAAGACGGTATCGCGTGGTGAAAAGGTCAGCGACCGGCAACTGATTTGTGCGCGGAGCGACGACACCCCTCCATGTCACACACGACCACTGCGGCCACCCGGCGGGCCGATGCGCCGACGGAGACGTAGCGTGACCGATCTACCGTCCGTCTACGGCGGGGAGAGCCTCCACGTCCACCTCGACGACGACGAGAGCGAGGTCGAGACTATCGACTCCGCCGACGCCCGGCGGTTCCTCGGCGGCAACGGTTTCGCGGCGAAGGCGGTTCACGACCACGTGCCCACGGACGCCGACCCGTTCGACCCGGAGAACGTCGTCGCGTTCACCGTCGGACCGATGAACGGCACGCCGTTCCAGTCGACGAGTCGGGGCGTCGTCGGCTTCGTCAGCCCGCAGACCAACGGCTTCTTCGACAGCACCTTCGGCGGCACCTTCCCCCGTGCCCAGAAGACGACGGGGTTCGAGAGCGTCGTCCTCCACGGCGCCGCCGACGAACTCTCCTACGTCCACGTCGACGAGGAGGGGGCACGCGTCGTCCCCGCGCCCGACCTCGCGGGCCTCGGCACCTACGAGACCTGTGCCGAGGTCGAGGAACTCGCGGCCGCGGACGCCGACAACGACGTTCACGTCATCGCCGCCGGTCCTGCGGGCGAGAACCTCGTCCGCTTCGCCTGCCTGCTCCACGACTCCGAGATGCGCGAGGGGGTCGCCGGCCGCGGCGGCGCCGGCGCCGTCCTCGGGTCGAAAAACGTGAAAGCCGTCGTCGTCGAGGAGGGCGATTTCAGCCCCGACCCCGCCGCAGACGGCGACTTACGGAGCCTCGTGGGGAGTCGGATGCAGCCGCTGATGGAGGAGACGGAGATGCTCCAGGAGTACGGCACGGCCGGCCTCGTCAACCCCATCAACGAGATGGGGAAACTCGGGCGGCGGAACAACCGGGTCGAACACTCACCCCGCGAGGAGGCCGAGGCGATCAGCGGCGAACTGATCCGCGAGGAGTACGTCACCGAGGATACGACGTGTGCGAACTGTGCCGTCGCCTGTGGCAAACACGTCACCGTCGAGAGCGAGGGGGTCACCGACGCGAAGATCCCCGAGTTCGAGAGCCTGTTCGGCACCGCGACCATGACCGACGTCTTCGACGTCGAGCGGGTGATCAAGGCCAACGACCTCTGTGATCAGTTGGGGATGGACACCATCTCGTGGGGCGTCTCCGTCGCCTTCGCCCGCGAGTGTTACGACGAGGGTCTCCTCGACGACGACGACTGCCCCCACCTCGCGTTCGGCGACGCCGACGGTCTCGTCGAACTCGCGCGCCTGACCGCACACCGGGAGGGGTTCGGCGACCGACTCGCCGAGGGGTCGTTTCGCCTCGCCGCCGAACTCGACGACGAGGCCGAACGCTACCTCCACGGCACCAAGGGACTGGAGTTCGCCGCTCACTCCCCCCGCGGGCTGAAGGGGATGAGCATCGGCTACGCCACGTCGACGCGTGGCGGCTCCCACCACGACACTCGTCCCACGCCCCAGTACGACGGCGAACACGCCGAGACGACGGAGGGTACCCCGGCCTTCGCCGCCCGCACCCAACATTTCACCGCCCTCGGCGACTCCCTCACCCAGTGTCGGTTCGTGAGCGAAGGCGGCTACGACAAGCGCGTCACCGACCGCTACCGCGACGCCATCAACGCGGCGACGGGCTGGGACCTCTCGACCGACGAGGTGGAGCGCATCGGCGAGCGCATCTACAACCTCGAACGCCTCATCAACGTCGAGCGCGGCGTCGCGCGCCGCGAGACGGACACGCTCTCACATCGGGTCATGCACGAACCCATCCCCGACGGGCCGGCCGAGGGGATGTACTGCCCCCCGGAGGAGCTGTCCGCCATGCTCGACGAGTACTACGAGTTCCGCGGGTGGGACGACGACGGGATTCCCACGGCCGAACGACTCGACGCCCTCGACATGGCGGAACTGGCGGACTGATCGGCCGGGACGTATAACCCGTTCACTCCGAAACACCGACGCGTGTCCGCCCTTCGCGCCGCCCTCCACGCCGCCCTGAACGGCTCCCGCCTCCTCGCCGTCGCCGCCGCCGTCGCCCTCGGCGAGGTGGCGCTCCGAATCGGCCTCGCGCTTCACGGCCCGCCAGCCCTCGCCCTCCTCTGTCCGCCGGTGATCGCCGTCGTCGGGTTCGGGCTGGCGGCGTCGACGGTCCGCGCCGCCCTCCCGCCCGATGCCCGTCCAGCGGACGGCGACGCGCCCGCCCTCTCGACGCTGGTCGTCGCCGCCGTCGTCGGGCACGCCGCCGCCCTCTTTCTCGGGACCGCCGGCTTCCTGCTTCTCGATACCCCGATTCGCGCCGCGCTGTACGCGCTCGGATACGGTGACGCGCTCGGGACGACGGCTCAGGTCGGCGGCGCCGTCCTCGGTGTCGTCGTCGGGACGCTCCTCGCGTGGGCCGTCCCCGGCATCGCCGTCGGTCGCCTCCTCGCCGGGGCGACGCCGCGGCGGGCGGTTCGGACGGCGCTTTTCGCCCCGACCCGGTCCCCCCGCGCCGTCGCCGGGGCGCTCGGTCTCCACGTCGCGTTCGCCCTCCTCCTCGGTCTCTCGCTCGCGGTCGGACTCGAGGCCGGCCGGCTCCGGCGCTCCGCCGTCGTCGCCGCGGCGCTCGGCGGTGGAGTCGCCCTCCCGATTCTGATACTGGGTCCCGCGGTCCTCGCCGCCCGGTACCGGGCGTGGACGGCCCCCCGCGTTCGCGGCCCGGACCGTCGGCGTCTCGCGCTCGCGGCCCTCCTCTGCACCGGCCTCGTCGTCGGCGCCGCCGGGGTCCGGACGGCGGAACTGCGACCGGTCGACTCCGCCCCCGACGCCCTCCCCGCCGACCCCGACGCGGCGTACGCGACGGCGCTCGGGAACACCTTCCGGGCCGACCACCGCTACCGGCTCGCGATCCTCGACGGCGACGACCCCGACGGGGAGCCGTTCGTCGTCGAACGCCGCCTCGACCGGACGGATCGGCAGTACCGACAGCGACTCGCCGGGGAGGCACGCGGGCCGGATGTCTACGCGAGCGCGGGAGCCGGATCGCCGCCGATCCGCGGGTTCGACCCCGTCGCGCTCGGGGAACGGACCGTCGACGACGGCCGGACGGTTCGGGCGTCGCCGGACTACCTGCTGTACACCACGGGCTACGCCTGGGACGGCGAGGGGGGCCTCCAGCCGCCCGCGCCGGTCGACGGCTGGCGCGTCGCCGACCGGAGCGACGAGCGCCTCGTCCTCGAACTCACGGGGGCGCGGCCGACCTTCGAGGCGGTCCAGGGCGTCTCGCCGGACCGCATCACGAACGTGAGCGTCGCGCGGATTCGAGCCGTGGTGGACCGCGAGAACCGGACGCTCGAACGGATCGAGGTCCGGTTCGCGGCGACGGTCACGGCCGGCGAGACGACCGACCGAATCGAGCGACGCGTCGACCACGCGTTCGCGGTCGGGATCGACGTGGACCGGCCGGCGGCGCTCGGCCCGCCCCGGCCGGGCGAACTGCTCTGGAAACTGCTCGTCTACTAGGCGCCGGCACCGCGGTAACCGGCGACGAACCACACCCCCAGTGCAACGACGGCGGCGACGACGACGAACGCCCAGAACGCGGTCCACGCGCCGAGGCCGGCGCTCCCGGTTCGGGCCGCGACGCCGACGCCGGCGACGCCCGCGGTGACGAAGGGGGCGAGGAAGGGGAGATCGGTCCACTCCCCGCCGGCGTTGTGGTACTCGACCGCGTAGCCCCAGACGTTGCCGACGGTGAACTGGAAGACGACGAGACCGAGGAGCCCGGAGAGGACGGCTCGGAGGGCCGTCTCGACGGTGATGGTGCCGGCACGCAGGAGGGTGATGGCGGTTCCGACGCCGAAGACGACGAGCATCACGCCGTGCCACGGTCGGAGGTGGTCGCGGAGGGCCATGGTGACGGCTCTCGCCCCGGCGTCAAGAGGGTAGTGGCGCCGGCCGCCGCTTCGATCTCCCAGTCGTCGAGACTAGTGGTCTCAATGCATACGGCCGACACAGAACAAAACGTCACTTCGCGCAGTCCCCCTCTACAATCAGGGGTGGGACAGACATAACGGGCCTGCGCCCCTCGTACTAGAGAGTTAGCCATGGATATCTCCGAGATACTCTCGACAAAGTTCACCGAGTTCGACATCGGAACCCCCCTCTCGAAAGTCGCCGGGGCATTCGAGAATCAGGAACTCGACGCCGTCGTCGTAACGGACGGCGACGAGTATCGCGGCATCGTGAGTCGCCGACAGCTGGCGTCCTCGTCCAACCAGCCGTCCGCGAAGGTCGGCTCACAGGTACAGCACGTCCCGACGGTCGACCGCACCGAAGACGTCCGCGAGGTCGCGCGGCTCATGATCGGGAGCGACGCCAAAACGCTCCCCGTCCTCAAGGATAACCGCGTCGTCGGTGTGGTAACCGGCGATGCGGTCCTCGAAGCTGTGCGCCCGTTTCTCGACGCAGCGACCGTCGACGACGCCTACACGACAGAGCTGATCAGTGCAAGCCCTGAAACCACGATCGGGAAAGTGCTCAATCTGCTTCGAGAGGCTGGTATCGCTCACCTCCCAGTCGTCGACGGTGAGGATCTCACAGGAATGGTGAGCTTGTACGACGTCATCGAGTTCACGACGCGGGGCGGCAGCAAGAGCCAGGGCGGGTCGTCGAGTGGCTTTGGTGGCCGTGGCGGGGGGCAGAACCGCGGTGGGTTCGGCGCGCGCGAGGGTGACGCCGACCGGATGCTCGACCTGCCGGTCCGGAACCTGATGTCCGACGCAGTCGCGACGGTCGAGCGGAGCGCATCGCTCGACGAGGTCGTCGAAACGATGTTCGACCGGGAGATTTCCTCGCTCGTCGTCACGGCCGATGACACCGACGAGCCGGTCGGTATCATCACGAAGACGGACATTATCGAGGCGCTCACCTGGGAGCGCGACGACCGGAACGCCGTGCAGGTGTTCGGGCTCGACCTGCTGGAGGGGATGGACTACGACGACGTCTCCGCGCTGATCGAGAGCATGGCCTCGAAGTACGGCGAGATGAGCGTGATCAAGGCCAGCATCGAACTGCAGGAGCACAAGGAACGGACCCGGGGCGTGCCGCTGGTGCTGGCACGGATTCGGCTGGTCACCGACCGTGGCTACTTCACTGCCGATGGTGAGGGGTACGGTGCCTCCCACGCTCTTCGTCTTGCGGCGAACGCGGTCGAACGCCAGCTTCTCAAGGGGAAGACCTACGGCCAATCGAAGAAACATCCCGACACAGACGAACAGGAACAGCTCTACGGCTGGTGGCTCGGGGGGACATAGTGCAACGGGAGTGAACACGCCGATACGACTACACTTCGAACGAAGTATGCCGACGCACCACCACGGTACGCAGTCATTCGAGACTCACGCGGGGGTCACTCGCCTCGTTTGCCGTACGTCTCTTTCCCCCAGCCAAAATCGGAGGTTTCCTCGTTCCGTTCGAGGTAGTCCTCCAGCGTCTCGTAGACGGCTCGGCCCAGATCCTGTAACGCGGCGTCGATCAGCGAAACCGTGCTCGATTCGAGCGAGTCGGTCGCATCTCGCTCCCGCCAGTCGTCCGGAATCGTCGGGGCATCGAAGCGAAGCCGATCGTCGGTGGGGTCCCAGTAGAAGTCGAACGCCTGGAACAGGCCGAGGTCGCTGACGATTCGAACCTGCTCTTCGTCGAGGTCCGTGTACTCGGTCCACTCGTTGAACCCTTCCGTCCACGCTCCCTCCTGGAGCAGGTCTTCGAGATCCTCCCGATAGAAGTCCTCCGACCCGAGCGTCTCGTCCTGCAAATCGAACTCGCGTGGCTTCCCTCGGTTCGAGAGGTCTGGCGGGTCCGGAACCGCTACGTCGAGTGCCATACCACATGTTAAACGGACAATATAATAAAGGCCGGTAACGATTCTCGGCACGTCCGACTTCTACGCTCGCGTCGGCTTCCTGGACTATCGTAGCCTTTGTAAGTCATTGCACACCCGATCGGGTGTGCGAACAGTTCCAAACGCTACGATAGCTCTCGACCACGTGGTGTTTCGACTTCTACCCCGTTGTACGCGACTCCACGACGCCATCGTGTTACTCTAATAATAAAAAGCACGTAGGCCGTGAAAATCTCGTCCCTTGACGCAGTCGCGGAGCGAATACGCGACACATGTACGATCTGGTCCCGCTGCAGGCTTCCGGTTTCGGGGTAATGATCGTTGGCCTGTTCGTACTGGTGCTGGCGATCGTAACGGTCTGGCAGATGGTGCGGATCGTCGATGCCTACGACAAAGAGGCGCTCACCGTCTTCGGCGAGTATCGCGGCTTGATCGAACCGGGCATCAACTTCGTCCCGCCGTTCGTTTCGCGCACGTACCCGTTCGACATGCGGACACAGACGATGGACGTGCCCCGACAGGAGGCGATCACGCGGGACAACTCCCCCGTGACGGCGGATGCCGTCGTCTACCTCCGCGTGATGGATGCGAAGAAGGCGTTTCTGGAGGTCGAAGACTACAAGACGGCGGTCTCGAACCTCGCCCAGACCACGCTCCGGGCGGTCATCGGCGACATGGAACTCGACGAGACGCTGAACAAGCGCCAGGAGATCAACGCTCGCATTCGCAAGGAACTCGACGAACCGACCGACGAATGGGGGATCCGCGTCGAGTCTGTCGAGGTCCGAGAGGTCAATCCCAGTCCGGAGGTGCAGAACGCGATGGAACAGCAAACCGGCGCGGAGCGCAGACGTCGGGCGACGATCCTCGAAGCGCAGGGCGAACGCCGGAGTGCAGTCGAGAAAGCCGAGGGGGACAAGCAGTCGAACATCATTCGAGCGCAAGGGGAAAAACAGAGCCAGATCCTCGAGGCACAGGGTGACGCCATCTCGACGGTCCTGCGCGCGAAGTCCGCGGAGTCGATGGGCGAGCGTGCGATCATCGACAAAGGGATGGACACGCTCGAAGCGATCGGACAGGGGGAGTCGACGACGTTCGTCCTCCCGCAGGAACTCACCTCGCTGGTGGGGCGCTACGGCAAGCACCTCACGGGAAGCGACGTAGCGGCCGACGGACAGCAGCTAGACAGCCTCCAGTTCGATGCCGAGACGCGCGAACTCGTCGGACTCGACGACATCAAGGAGATCCTCGGCGAAATCGACCGCGCATCCGAGATGGACGTCGAAGAGCTAGAGCAACAGGCCAAGGCGGTCAAGGACGGGGCTTCGAACGCCGCGAGTGCCGGCCACGTGGAGGAGGAGACGAACGACTGACGATGACTTCCGAACGCAATCCACCAGCGGGCTGGGTGTTGGAGACCGAGCGGACGACACACGACGAACTCATGGGCCGGGACTACACGACGGTCCTCTATCGACAGGAAGACACCAGAAGCGCAGTGTACATCAACGAGGTCATCGACGGGGACAACGTCTGGGAATACATCGTCCATCGCTCGGGGCGGGACGGTGACCTCGGGACCGCCGCCGACTTGGAGACGGCGAAGGGGATAGCGTTCGCGTTCATGAGCGACTCCGTCGCCAGCGTGTGACGAGGTCCGTGCGTTTCACGGTGTCTCACTGGGGCCGGATAGTGACTGATCGGTCGTCGGTATCGTGCGTCGCGGTGTCCGCGTTGTTCCGTGGACTCCCTCGTGTCCGACGGGTTGCCACCGCGGTCGGCGGTTGTCACCCGCCGTTCCTCTCCAGACGACGAGAGGCGACCCCACTGCCCGGTCGAATTCGGTGCCGGGGTACGGCGCCGACTGGACGCCCGCCACGACCGATAGATCCGTCCCGTCGACGTCCCCGACGTGCCGTGTCGCGACGAACAGCGTCGAGAGCTGGACCACTACCGCGTCGAGCGCGCCGTGCGCGTCTCGTTGCCGTCCCGAACTAAATCATCACAGCGCGGACACACCCGTACGGTGTCGAGATGTGCCGGGGCAAACACACGAACGTACCGTTCGGTCACGAAGGAATCACAGTTATCGCACTCGGGCATACCGGCTCCAGAATGCTCACGCTCATAATTTGCGGTAGTTACTCTCTTCAGCAATGTTCTTATTTCGGTGACACTCGACCGCTTCGATTCGACTGCCGGGCCGACAGCCGTGTTCGCTTCCCGGTCGTCGGTGTTTGCTACGATGGGAGCGGCACCTCTACTCGGCACCGTCGGATACCGAGACCGCCGTAGCCACACGGCAACACTACGGGAGGTGTCCGAGTGAGTGCGAGACTCCCAAAATGGTAACCGAACGCAGTGGGCTCGATTCTACAGGACGAGCGCGGTGTCCTTTGCCCGTGTTTCGGGGGTGGGGGAAGACACGTATCATACACGGACGCCCCAGAAGAACGCGATTCCGAGGACGGTAACGATCGAAAGGACGAACTGCAACGGGGCACCGACCCGAATGAAGTCCGAGAACGTGTACCCCCCGGGCCCGTAGACGAAGAGATTCGTCTGGTAGCCGACGGGCGTCATGAACGCCGTGGAGGCGGCGAACGTGACCGCCAGAACGAACGCGAACGCGTTCGCCCCGATCGATTGGGCGGCGTTGGCAGCCACTGGAATCATCAACACGACGCTCGCGTTGTTACTGATGACGCTCGTCAACAGTCCAGTCGCGAGGTAGAAGACCCACAGGACGCCGATCGGTGGCAGGAACACCGACGTCGCGGCGACGGCATCGCCGAGTAGCGCCGCAGCGCCTGTCTGTTGTAAGGCGATACCGAGCGGGATGACGCCGGCGAGGAGGAATATCACGTTCCACTCGACGGAGGAGTAGAGTTCCGTTGGCTTGAGGACGCCGGTGAAGATCATCGCCACGACGCCGGCGAGTGCTGAGACGACGATCGGGAAGATGTTCAACGCCGGCAGTGCGACCACGCCGGCGATGATGCCGACTGCGAACGGTATCTTCTCGCTCCGGTAGCTCATCTCGTCGAACTCGTGGGCGACGATGAAATCCTCGTTCTCGACGAGTCGTGTGAGGCTGTCGGGCGGTGCTTGGACTAAGAGCGTGTCGCCGACGCGAATGCGGATGTCCTCGAACTGATCCCGGACGACGTCTCCACGGGTTCGAAAGGCGAGCACGTTCGCGTCGTAGCGCTGTCGAAACGACGAACTCGCCAGCGTTTCGCCAACGAGAAACGATCCGGACGGGATGACGACTTCGACGAGCACCGGTTCTTCCTCCTCCGGGTGCAGGTCGTCCTCGGTTCGCGGACCTCCCGATAGTGTGAGTCCTTCCGCATCCATGATGTACTCGAGCGTCTCTCGGTTCGTCCTGAGTCGGAGCGTATCGTTTTCGTGTATCTCCTTTCGAGCGAGCGGTTCGTCGAACTGCTCGCCGTAGCGAATCAGCTGTAACACGTCGATATCGAGATCGTCGTCGCCGAGCGCCTCCCGGACGGTCTGGCCGATCAGTGGTGAGTTCGCCGGGACGACGACGTCCGCGAGGTATTCCTGAAGCGCGTACTCCTCGACGAGGTCCTCGTCAGCCGGGATTCGTTCGGGAAGGAGTCGAACGCCGACCGTCATGAGATAGAGGGCACCGACGGCGAAGACGACGACACCGAGTTTGGTGAACTCGAACATCCCGAACGCATGTAATCCGAGCTCGGGCGACTCCGCACCGAGTTGGGCGGCGATATCGCTCGCGAGAATGTTCGTCGACGTTCCGATGAGTGTGAGCGTCCCCCCGAGCATCGACGCGAACGACAGCGGCATCAGGAGCTTCGAGGGCGAGGTCTTCCCTTCGTGTGCGAGATCGGCGATGACGGGAACCAGAATCGCGACGACCGGCGTGTTGTTGATGAACCCCGAGACTGGGCCAGTGACTCCAATCGTCGCGGCGAGTTGCTTACGTCGGTCGGTCCCGGCGAAGGCACTCATCTTCCGGCCGATCAACTGGACGAGGCCGGTTCGGTTGATACCCGTACTCAGAATGAGCATCGCCAGGACCGTTATGGTCGCCGGGTTCGCGAACCCCGAGATTCCCTCCCGCGGGGAAATCTGTGTCCATGGTTCGAGCAGCATCAACAGCACCATGATCAAGATGGCGGTGACGTCGATTGGAAACCGTTCGGTCGCGAAGAGTACGAGAGCGAGGAGGATGAGGACAAAGACGACGAGCATCTCGGCCGTCACCGGCGTCGAGGCCAGACTCTGGTCTGCCAGAGAAACTAAAGAGAAGGACATACTAAGAAGAAATGCCACCGACGGAAAAGAACTGGTATCTTCTCTAATTGGGTGACTGAGGATCTCTCCGCCGGCGAAGAGGGCCGAATATTCGAACCTCCCGGTGGAACGCGAAACACTCACCAGAAAGGCCTCTATTCGACGTCACGGTTTTTTCAGTTCTCCGACGAGTGGCTTCCAAAGAGCCAACTCATAACAGCTGTACAGCGGGGTGAGTAGATCAGTGAGTGGACTTATCGGTGCAGACGGTGTAATATCGCTGTATGCCTGAAGAAGTCCTGTTCAAATCCGAGAGCGACCAGACCCGAGAAGAAATCGCGTCGTATCTTCGTAGCGTTGCTGACAAACTCGATCGAGGAGAGGCGATCACGCTGAAATCCGGTTCCGAATCCGTGACGATGGAGCCGCCAGCCCGTCCGACGTTTGAGGTCAAAGCCGAACGCGAGGGGCCGACGGACGGTCCCGGTGAATTCAGTATCGAGTTCGAACTCGAATGGGACGAGAACGGTAGTGGAGAGGACGGTGAGAGCGGCCAGTTGGAGATCGAGTGATCGATTCGCGTGTGTTCTTCCACATGGAGGACGTTGACGGTGAGGATCTGCCGGAAGGGACCGAAATCGACTTCGACAGTCACCGGCTGTCCGCGAAGCGGTAGCCTCGTGAATCACTCGATACCGGAGGCTTACTGAGCGGCCAGGTCGTCTCGTCCACGAAGGATTGCGTTCCTGAGCCGAGGTATATAATGGGTGAGATCGGTCGTCGTGAGGATGCCGACGAGTTCGCCATCGTCGGTGACTGGGAGCCGCTGGATCGAGTGTTCTTTCATCAGAGTGGCAGCGGTGTGGATGTCTTCCGTGCTGGCGATCGTGACGAGTGGCGTACTCAGAAACGCAGTCACACGAACGGAGTTGATATCAACCCCCGCTGCAACCTGCTGCATGATATCGGTTTTAGTTACGATTCCGATGTACTCGCTCGTCTCCGGTTCGACTACGACTGCCGATCCGATATCGTGATTCGCGAATAATGTCGCAACATCACAGGCCGTCGTCTCTGGCGGAATCGTTCGAACTGACGGTGTCATCACATCACCGACGAACTGGTCAATCATGCAACTAGTATCTCCTGGAGACGGTTAACCCTGTGGAGTAAGCACGCTGTAGGGAGCATACGCTACAGTCACCTTTCACTCAGAATTTGAAACCGAGGAGTCCGATTCGGAAACATCCTGCGGGTCCGAATAATCAGATAACTGATGGATTGTGGCAGATCACGACTCAGCCCGAGTCAGAGGTCGTTCCAGTTCGATTCGACGATTCGGCTGTAGCCCTCGAACTTCGATCCTGGATCGAGAACCCACTGCCCCCGCGAGAGTGGCAGCCGGTCCGAGTCGCCGTTCACAGCGTCGACTCCGCGTTCGAACGGACCGGTGTCAACATCCCGCGCAGCGGGAACTCACCAAGCGGGGAGAAGGTGATGCTGTCCGGATCGCCGATACTGATTCAACTGGCTCCACCAATAGAACACAGTCAGAGTACGTCCAGAGCGGGGTCGACTGCGGAACGTGCTACTCGGTGAAGTCGGCGGACGAGAGAGGCTGTGTTCGCTCCGTCGACAACTCACACCTATACGTAGGTTCTCAGAGGCAGCCGGGTCGGCTTCAACGAAGCGTCCACGACATCAGTCCTCGAATTCGTCCTCGAATTGTTCGTAGGTGATGGTCAGTCGCCCCGGCGTGGGCCGTTTCGCTGCGTCTCGAAGCGTCCGGAACTCTTCCAAGAGTTCATCGGCGTCATCCGTCCCTTCTCGAACGCTCCGTGATTCTTCTCGAATCGTATCGTATACCCGCTCCAGCATGCGTCGCGCGGCGTACGAATCGGTCTTCGAGTCTATCTCGAAGGACGCCTCATAGTGGGTCATACCCGTGATTGGCGCTCCACTGGAATAACTTCCCTTCCTGTCGTAGGATTGCGCTGCTAATCGTGTGGGACAGTACTGTTCACCAACAATCCACCACAGTGAGGACCGTTGTTGGTGGTGGAATCTTCGATGCCGTCTCCATTTTGATTACTCGGGCGACGTGGGCTTCGAGAGCCTACAACAACCGTCCATTGTAGACAGGTACGCTCATCGAGTGTAACTCACATAATGAAAACTTTCACAAGTGTGAAAATATACACAATTCATGAAGATCGGTAAAGAGTAACGTGGTATGACGGATCACAGTCTCGACGCGTGTCTCCGCCTCGTCGCCGACCGGCACCGACGGCGGGTCATCCACCACTTGCGCCACGAGGCTACTGGAGCCACGGCGTTCGAGGACCTCGTCGATCAATTGCAGGGTCACAGTCCGGACTCCAAGGACGGCCCACTGCAGACCCGGGAAGAACTCGCCATCCAACTACACCACGTCCACCTGCCGACGTTGGCGGACCACGGGGTCGTCGAATTCGAACACAGGAGCGGAGCAGTCCGGTACCGCCCCGACGAACGGGTCGAGAGGGTCCTCGACTCGCTCCCCGAGGAAGTGCCGCTGTCGAACCCCTGATTGCCCTGTGCTCACGCCGCGCCAACGAACGTCCGCCGTTCCGATCGGTGGGTCGACGAGACCGACCCCGACGTTGCGCCGGTTCAGTCGGATGGAGGGCGACCACTCCGTCCGAGACTGTAGCGATTGGCGACGCGGGCCGTACGGTGAGTTCGGCTACGGGGAGTGGCCGAACGGGTACGCAACAGTACGGTAGTTGGGACACGGAACTGGACTGCGTACCGGTAGTGGGTTAATTTCAGTCCAACAAATCTTTTCCAATCAAACAGGTGATTTTCCCCCACCTCGGTCGTCCGTGATCCCGTGAGAAGACTGCCACGCTCTTGTGTGTGTTCATGACGCTCGGGGAAGCGGACACCTCACTGAGTACGGCTATCGGCGGGAAATCGAAAGCGGCTACAAGTCGATCGAACGCTTCGTGGCTGCCACCACGTCGAAGCATTTCGGGTTGTGAGTCTTCTATTTCGCGTTCGCGTGTCTACTGTACCCGATTTGGCGAGCGGTGGATCCGCTGGTACAGATCGAACTAACCGGTGAATACGAGCATTCGCCGATTGTGACGGCCAACAATACGCTGATACTGCTGAAGAAGGAAACAGGAATCGGGTAGTACGGCGTCCAGAGCGGGTGAGAATGGTGTTCGAGTGGCAACACTCACGGAAGTCGCTGAAATTCGGCAATGGTGTTGGGAGCGTAACGAGAATGCGCATCTCGAGAGCGATTCGAAGTCGTCCCCGGTCCTGATTCGTCCAAATGCACGCAGTACAGCCCCGATAACCCCGCTATAGTCTCCACTTCACGATATCCCGTTTCGTATCGCGACGAACGGTTTATGTCGGTCGGGACGTGCGGGCGCACGGACAACACGGATTTATCCACCTCGGTCACGGAGGATGGGTCATGAGCGACCTCTCGCTAGATGCCACGCAGCTGGACCGCTACTCCCGGCACATCATCATGGACGAGGTGGGACCGGAGGGGCAGAAGCGCCTGCTCGATTCGAGCGCGCTCGTCGTCGGCGCCGGCGGCCTGGGCGCCCCCGTCATCCAGTATCTCGCCGCCGCGGGCGTGGGTACCGTCGGCGTCGTCGACGACGACGTGGTCGAGCGCTCGAACCTGCAACGGCAGGTCATCCACGGCGACGACGACGTGGGCCGGCCGAAAGTCGACAGCGCACGGGACTTCGTAGCCGCACTCAACCCCGACGTGGACGTCGACACCTACGAGACGCGGCTGGACCGGGAGAACGCCGGCATCCTCACCGACTACGACATCGTCGTCGACGCCTCCGACAACTTCCCGACGCGCTATCTCGTCAACGACACCTGTCGACTCGAGGGGATTCCCGTCTCCCACGGCGCCATCTACAAGTTCGAGGGGCAGGTGACGACGCTCCACCCCGACGGTCCCTGCTATCGGTGTCTGTTCCGCGAGGCGCCCGAACCCGGCACCGTCCCCGACTGTGCGACGACGGGCGTCCTCGGCGTCCTCCCCGGCACTGTCGGCTGTATTCAGGCCACCGAGGCCGTGAAGGTCCTCCTCGACGCCGGCGACCCTCTGATCGGTCGGCTCCTGTTCTACGACGCGATGGACATGAGCTTCGAGACGGTGCCGTACGCCGAGGACCCCGACTGCCCCGTCTGTGGCGACGACCCCATCGACTCCATCGACGACATCGAGTACGTCGACGGCTGTGCCATCGGCGCGGACTAACCGTCTTCGACCGAACGAAATCCTTTAGCGGGCGCGCGGTGCACTTCCAAGTGCGGGACCGTGGGTTAGCCTGGTATACTTCGGGCCTTGGGTGCCCGTGACCCCGGTTCGAATCCGGGCGGTCCCATACCGTTATACCGGTGAAACACCAGACGGCGAGCACCCGCTTAAGTCAGGAGGTGGTCGGTCGTGAGTAAGAGCGACCGACCCACCGACCGCTACCCGCTCGCCGTCTGCTACTACTGCGGCCTGTCGATCCCACGTGACGGCCGCGAAGACTGTCCTGCCCGGAAGGAGGGAGCGTGTCGCCCATGAGGCGCCACTGTCCGACCTGCGGCGCCCGTCTCGTGACGACCACCTCAAGGGGTGGCATCCCCCGTCGAACCTGTCCCGACTGTCAAGGAGGTGGGAACCGGTGACGCCGCTCGACTTCGCCGCCGAGCGCGACGAAGGGACCGCCTCGTGGCGTCGCGCCGATCCACGGGCCGCGCTGATCGAACGAACGGCGTGGAACCGCTGGGTCGTCACGCTTCCCGACAGCGAGCACGCCCACGATGTCCGCCTCGAACGCGATCACGGTGCCTACGTCGGCGAGTGCTACACGCTCGACGGTGATGAGCGCGAGCCCTGTCCGGGGAACGCCTACCACGACGGCCCGTGCGCCCACCTCTGTACCGTTCGGAAGGCGGCGTTCGGTGACGTCACCGACACCCACGACCGACACGTCGACGTCTTCGACATCGAGGACGTGGCCGACGCGAGGGCCGACCACGCCGTCGAGAAGCTACGCGCCGACGGTGGTCGACACCGGAGGTGGCCCTGATGGACTACCTCGCCATCCTCGAGCGCGCCGACCGCGCGATCCACTCGGTCGCGCAGACCCACCTCACCGAGTTCGAGGGAACGGTCGACCTGTACCCCGCCGTCGGCGAGGGTGACGGGTCGCGCGCACACGCCCCCGAACGCGAGTCCGCTCCGCACGCCTCCCCACCCCCCTTGCATACGGACTCCTCATCGCCACGCCGTCCAGGTATTCACGGCGTATGCACGCAGGGGGCGAGTGAATAAGATGCCCCGGATGGACCACAACCCGACGAGTCGCGTTTCCTTCGGGATCGACGACGACGTCCTCGACGAGTTCGACGGCATTTGCGACGACGAGGGCGTGAGTCGAAGCGAGCGGCTGCGTGCGCTCGTCAAGCAGGACGTGGCCCGTCACTCCGATGACGATCAAGACGGGATGACGCTCCCGGAGACCGACCGTCTCACCGACGCGTATCTGACGCTCCTCGATGCCGCCGAGCCGCTGCACGATGCGGGCCTCCGGGTCTCCCGTGAGGCAGCGATGAATCGGCTCTACTCGAACGACACTCCGAAGAGTGCGGTGATGGACGAACTCATCCGGCCGCTGAAGAAACAGGGCTTCGTGAAGATCGATCCAGCCATGTCGACCGTCTGGATCACCGTCCGGCCGCCCGAGTAGCGATCACCGTCACCGCGACGGCGCTCCTTTTTCGAGATCGTCGACGAGATCGTCCGCGACCGTGTCCGAGCGGATTACCTCGCCGCCGTCGGCATCGTCGAGGACGACCGCGCCCGGTTCGTACCGGCGCTGAAGGATCGGATCGGGCCACCGGTAGTGGACGGGCACCCGCTCCCACTCGCGGGGTAGTTCACCCATCGTCGCCCTCCCTGCGGTAGATAACTTCGGGCTTCAGCGACTCGACGGCACGCTCGTCGACGTCGAGTTCGTGCGCGAGACGGTCGTCGTCGACGTCGTCGCGACCACGGGCGAGGGCGACCACGCCGGCCGCGACCAGCTGCACTCGCGGGCGGAGCCGGAAGACGAGCATCGCGAGCACCAGGACGAACGTCGCCGCGTCGATGGGCGAGCCGATTGCTCCGATGTCCATGAAGGCGGGGATCATTTCGTTGCGATCACCCCGTTGCGTTGGCCCCCAGGGAGGCGTATGGTCGGAGGACGATCAGACCGAGCAGCACGGCGCCAGCAGCGAGGGCGGGGTTGTCGACGGCGGCGCCAATCGGATTCGACGCAGCGTCGCTCACGTCGTCGGCAACGTCTTCTAGACCGGAATCGGGGAACAACCCTGCGTCTCGGTCGTCACCAGCCGGTGGCGTGGTTAACCCGCCTGATCCGACGGTGAGCGGATAGCGGTCCGAGCGGTCGAAGCCGTTGTTACCGCGGACCTGGACCTCGGCGATGACCGCGTACTCGCCTGCCGTACTGATCGACGGCTCGAAGTGGACCGTTGCGTTCGGGCCACCCGCGGTCGTCGGGCGCTCTGCGGGGATACACTCGCCTTTGGTCCGCTCCCACACGACAGCACCGCTCGGATCTTCAATTATAAGCGTCACGTCGGTCATGTGGCCGGAGTTCCAGATACCGTCAGACGAGCAGACCGCCGGCCCCCATCCTGCCGGGGCCATCGTCTCCTTGTTGTCGATCTTAACGTCGACCGACTGGATGGTGCCGGGCGCCCAGCTATCCGCGAACTCGACGCTCGTTATTGGAATGTCTGCCATGTCACCACCCCCATCCGGACCAGTCGCCGCCCGCGTCGAGCGGCGGGTCGTCGTCCGTCTCCGGTGCCGAGTCGCCCACATCACCGAGCCATCCGTCGTCAGGCTCGCCACCGTCGGGGTCCGTGACGCCCACAGAGTCCTCGGGTACGTCGGTCCAACCGCCGCTATCCGGGTTGGGCGCCGAGTCGCCCACGTCGCCCACCCAGTCGTCCGACGTGTCGCCGCCGTCGGGGTCAGAGGTGTCTACCGAGTCCTCGGGGATCGACGGCTGTCCGAAGTCCGCGGGGAGCGACAGGTCTACGTCCGACGAGTCGCCCGAGACGTAGGCCACCGCCGCGCCCGCAAGCGAGACGAGCGCCAATACTTCGGTCGCGTCGATGTTGTCGAGTAGTGTCATGGTTGCATCACCATGTAGCCGGCCGCCAGCGCCGCCAGCACGCCGAGGGCCACGCCAGCGTCTCCGAGGTCGCCGCTCGCTCCGCGTTGCGACGGGTCCTCTCCCGGCGCCCCCGACTCGCCGCCGGGACCGCGGCTCACCGGGTCGCCCGTCACGGGGTCTCGAACCACCGTGTCGGCCGGGTTGATCTGGTACGTCTCCCCGCCGATGGTGATTTCCCCGCCCAACTCCTCGGCCGTGTAGCCCTCCCGACGGAGTGACGGCGACAGGACTAAGCCGCCCTCGTCGCCTGTCACGAGTCCGGGGATGTTGGCCGCGTCAGGTTGGTCCGGTCCGTCCGGGTCGTACTCCTCTTGTTCCGTCTCGGACGTGCCACCCTGCCAGTCGACACGCTTTATCGTCCCGTTCCAGCCGTATCCCATATCGGCCGTTGTGCCGGCCTCTGACGGGGAGATGGTGAGGCGGTCGGTTACCTCGCCACCGATGACGAGGCGGTACTCGCCCGGCTCAGTCGGGAGATTGGCGCGTATCCAGACGTTCTCATCCGGGGAGTCGCGGTGTCCGAGTCGGGCGGACTGTGGACCCTCGACACGTATCTCGCCGGTCCGGCCGCCGATCCCCGAGACGGACAAGTATCGCGCCCGTCCAGAGGTCGATTTTGATATGAGCGTCTTAGGCATCTATTGCCCCCCATGCAACGGCGATAAGCCCGAGCGCCCCGAGGATCATCGTTCGGTCCGGGCCGTCGCTCGACGTATCGCCGTCCGTGTCGGTCCCCCCGTCCGGCGTGCCGGGCGTGCCGGCGGTCGGATCGGATGGGGACGGCGAGGGTGACGGGTCCGGTTGTGGGTCGCCGGTTAGTCCGCCCGACGTGCCGCCGTCGGGGACCGGATCATCAGACTGTCCGCCGTCGTCGTCCGTCATGTGGTCGGGCCAGTCGACCTCCCCAACGTCGACCGTGTTGTCATCGGTGTCGCTCGATCCGCTCGACGAGCCGGACGGGGCGGCGTCGGGGAACGAGTCGGGTATCTCCGCAATTTGGCGGTTGTTAACCCACGAGAGGCTATGTTTGTCCACGAGTCGGCCCATGAGTGCGCTGCGGGCGTCGGTGATGCTCGTGCCGGCCGTTTGCATCTGGTTACGGACCTTGCCGTCTCGGTGCAGGTAACGCCCCGACCCGTCGGTAACTCGGAATTGGCCGCCCTTGCTTTGGACCTGCCAGCCGCGCACCTCCATGACTGTCGTCCACGACTCGTAATCCGGGACGGTCGGCGTCGGTTCGGGGTCGTGCCACGAGCCGCCGGACGAGTCGGACGAGTCCGGCGTGGTGGGCGGATTACTCGGGGGCGTCCCCCGCGTCATCGACACCACCCGGCCGACGTTGCTTTTGATGGCGTGGAACGACTGCCCGCCAACCTCGACGTGATAGTACGCCGATCCGTCGCCCGGCTTGTCGATGCCTCTGATGACCTCTTGAGCGCGGGCGCCGGTCGCCTCGCTCCCGAAGCCGTCCGAGATTTTGCGGCCGTTGAGTCGAATCGGGCCGCTCCTCGGTTGCCATCCCTCATCGTCTCGCACGACGATAGACAGGATGATCGAGTCGCCGGTATCCGTGATGTTGACTTTCTCGACTCGGCTCATGATCCATCACCCTGATTAGGTGGACCACGCCGGCCTGCAAAGTCCGGCGGGCCGCGTCCCTCTCTGTGAGCCTCCTCGATCTCCCTGTGCTGTTCGGGCGAGTTGACCGACCGGAGCGCCGAAAGATAGTCGGCGGGGGGCAAGTCTCCGGCGGCGCTCGCGCCGTCCTGTTCGATCAGTCGGATGAGCGCGTTGAAACGCTCCATTAGTATTTGGTCTCGTCTCATAGATTACACTCCGTGGTTGTGACTTGGTAGGGTGACGACGTGCGGCTCGTAGGTCAGGTCCACATCTCGGTCCGAGTTGTAGCTCGTGCTTATCTCGGACTCGACCTTTTCGACGGGTTGACTCGAAAACGGTATTTCGAGTGTATTGCCGCCGGCTACGTTGCTGTGATTGATCGTCGTCGTTGATCCGCCGGTATCCGTTATTCGGCTCCGCGTCACGTCGACGTACTGACTCCCGTCGTTTGAGATGCGCAATCCGTCGACAAAATTGCCATTCGACAGGGTGCCGACAGTCACCCACTTCGTGTTGTCTACAATTGAGCCGGTGTGAGTTTGTGGGTTCGTGTATCCCCCCGAAATTGACTCACTTTGTGTTGAGGTCGGGCGGCTGTGGTGGGCGCTGTTGTCGCTGGCGTGGTTCGAGAGTGCCGTCGCCGCCCCCGTTTGGTCGTCCGTGACGTTGTGGGGGTTGGTCGTGTCGCTCTCGTGGTCCGAGAGATTAGAGGAGACGGTATCAACGTCTGACTGCCCCGCCACCGTGTCCCCCGACGCTACCCCGTGGATGCCGCCGGTCGATCCAGCATGATCCGAGAGGTCCGTCGAGACGCTATCAAGCTCGGACTGCGTGGCCGTGTCGAACGACAGCAACGACTCCGCGAGCGAGTTGTCGGGGATCGACAGGTTGCCGTCCGCGTCGACCGTCAGCATCGACGCAAGCGACAGGCCGAGGCCCTGCCCGGCGTCGACCGTCAGCGGGTCCGCGGTCGTGACCGGGTTGTGGTGGTCCGAGTCGGTGATGCCGGACAGTTGCGAGTGGGCGGTGACCGTCATCTCGATCCACGAGGCGCCGTCGTAGACGTAGCTCGTGTTCGAATCCGGTTCGTACCACATTTCACCCTCTTCGAGACCGTCAGGCGGATCAGGTGTGGTATTCTGGACGTAGTTGAACCAGAGGTCGGGGAGGATTCGAGGGAAGCGTCCCACTCAGACCACCTCCCGAACCTGTGCCGTCACCGGCGTGTCGTTCGTTCCGACCAACCGGATGCGGTCGGCGTCGTACTCGAACCAGTACACGTCGGTGTTTGACCCGCCGAAGGAGATCGGTGATTCCTCTCGGGGTTCGTACCATGTCTCTCCACCGTCGGGTGAGAGGTAGACGCGGAGGTCGATAGCGCCCTCGACATCGAGGAACAGTGAGTAGGAGGCAACGTCACCGATTGACGTCTCGACGCCACCACTTGTGTCCTCATTGTCTGCGAGCTGTGAATCCGACGCGAAGCGGCCTTTCAGTTCCTCGATTTTCGTCAGCGTTTCGAGGCTCATTAGGTCACCTCCCACCCGACGGGCTGGATGATGACAGTGCGGGTGACGCTGTCGTCGAGGTTGGTCACTTCGACGGTGAGCGAGCGGGTGAAGGACTTGGCCGGGATGAACGTCACCGAGAGATCGTCGATATCTGTCGGCGGTGCCCGACCCGGTCCGTAGATCGGTTCTCCGTCCGCGCTGGCCTCGTAGCTCATGTTCGGGTACTTCGAGGCGGCGAGAATGGGGAGGTACATCCGCGTCTCAGACTGCTCGGGCGTGAACTCGGCGGTGAGCTTCTCTCCCGGCGCGAGTTCTGCCGAGACAGTCTCGTTGAAGGGTGCGTCGTCGGGATCAGGACAGGGAACCAGCATCACTCGTCCCCCGTCCGGTCGTCGATTTGCTCTTCGAGCCGGCGCTTCTCGCGTTCGATGTCGACCTCTTCGATCCGTGCATCGGACTTCATCGGCGCACCTCCGTGTACGCCCAGTAGGCGAGGATAGCCGTGTTGAGCGCTGTCCAGATGAGCAGGGCATCCTCGGTCGAGAGTGTTCCCGGCGCCGCGAGCGACTGGATCGTGTCGGTTACCGTCCCGCCGGTCACCGAGACGTCGTTGTCGATGTTGGCCGCCTGGTTCCCTCCCGATGTCGTCGACGACGAGCAGCAGCCGGCGCACCCGCACCCCTGCCCGCCGGCGCTACCGCCGGTCATCGTGTGGACCTGTCCGGTGTGCTGTGGCTGTCCGGTCGTAGCGTCCCAGATAGCGTTCTGCATGATAAGCTCCCGGAGGGCCGGGCTACCGGCTCCCCATGTCGGATTTGATGAGCGATTTCAGGCCCGCCACCGTGGACGCGCCACGCTCGACCGGCACATGCAGGAGCATGTTATCCGGGGTCGCGCCGTCGCCAGCAGGGTCCTCGAATCGAACTTCGTAGGGTGCCTTCACGTAGACGTTCAGGCGCATGTCCGAAGCGAGGAACGGCTGGAGGGCCGACTGGTTCAACTCGAAGTACTCGGGCTGCTCGGCCTGCTTGGTCTGGTTGAGCAGATTGAGCGGCCGCGAGTACAGTTCCTCGTTCGCCGAGGCGCTCGACGAGGGCGTGGCCTTGTAGACTTCGAGCGTGGCCGTCTCGCCCGGCATGTAGAACACGTGGACGTTGTTGTTCGAGCCGGGGTCGGTCACGTCGATGGTGCCGTTCGCGTAGTCCACGGCGTCGGCGCTGCCGTAGTAGGACCCGCCGATGTAGACGACCACGTCCTGCGTGTTCGGGCACTGGATGAGGTCGTGGTTCAGGTTGAACGTCTCCGTGTTCGCGTCCGTGCCGTCGCTGCTGAACTGCTCGTAGGCGGGCACGGCCACGCGGAAGGGGTTGCTCCGGCCGGTAAGGATGCGGTGGACTGTGTCGACGGGAAGCTCGACGATCCGCGAGCGCGAGCCGGTCGTGTTGACCGCGGTCTCGGCCTGGTCGCGGAAGTTCGACGGGCCGATCCCGCCGGAGGTCCGCGAGACGTCGCGCAGGTCGTCGATGACGTCCTGTGCCGTCCGCGCCATCCTACCGCCCCCGGTTGAACGGCCCTTCGAGAGCAGTACTGTCGACGTAGAACTCCGACTGCGACCAGTCGACTTCGGCCGGTGCCTGTGCGGAGACGAAGAGGTCCTGAATGTCGGCCCACTCGATGTTGGCGACGGGATCGCCGCCCATGTTCTCGGGCGTGGTGAGGACCACCTTGGTCGCGTCGACGTTGTCGACGTTGCGCTGCTCCTGGAGCGAGTAGCTGTTGTAGACGCTGATCTGCTCAACGCGCTTGGAGACCTTCATGCGCTCGTCGGTCCCCGCAGGCGAGATCTCGAACTGGAGTTTCGTCGAGACGGCGAGCAGGTCCCCGTTGGAGTCCCGGAGCTTCGCGTAGATCGGGACGCCCTGCTCGCTCCCTTTCGCCACCATGTTGAGCAGGCGGAGGAAGGTGCCCCGGTCGGGCACGATCCGCGCGATGGGCGTCATCACTCCGGGCGTGTTCGTCTCGGTCTCGACGATCTCGCTGGTGTCGCCGTTCGAGATGTAGATCTCGGCCATCAGTTACCACCTTCTCCGACGGAGGTCACGCGCTGTTTCAGATCGGCTCGCTCGGCGAGTTTGTCGGCGACGTAGAGGCCGCCGCCCATCCGGGCCATGTTGGTCCCTTCGGGGAGGTAGCCGGCGCCGAGTACGACGCCGACGCCGTAGGTCTCGTCGGGGAGGTCCCACGGCAGGTTCGGTTCGATCACGTTCCGTGCAACTGTGGGAGCCATGAAGCCCCCGAACAGGATGCCGACGTCCATCCACATGTCGGAGTCGGCGAGCGTCTCGAAATTGTCTGCAAGTTCTCCCATGCTACGGCCCAAATTCCGAGATGGGCGATTATAGTCCCCAAAGCGCCAGATACAGCCGATTTCGGTTATATTGAGTTATATTGAGTCGATTTCAGTCGGTGGTGTAGAGTTCGAAGAGGCGACCGATCACCTCCGGCTTCGACGGTTCGTATCCAAGATCGTCCTCGAAGTCTTCACGGATCTCCCGGAACCGTTCTGCTCGACCGCCTGAAAGAGTGATTGTCTCTTTTCTTCGGGCCATTCTTAGAACGGGTGTTCGAGTTTCTGGTCGGAGCCGCCGTAGTGTTCGGCCATCATGTTGATACTCGCCGAGTCGAGGCGTTCCATCTCGCCCTCGTCGGTCGAGTAGATCCACTCGCTCGACCGAACCACGCCGTTTACCTCGGTCTTTTGCAGGGGGACGGGACCGTCCTCGGCGTGGTGGAGTTCGGCAGGGAGGTTCGGCACCCGGTCGGCCTCGGGGTTGTGAACTTCGACCGGATACTCGACGTCGAGCTTGCCACGGTCACGGTTACTCCCGAACCCACCGAGAAGATTCGCGTTGTTTTGGGAGATGACCGCCTCGTCGATCTCTTGCAGGCGTTGGGTGATCCAGATAGACGAGACCTTTCCGCGGCCCGTCGTCGCGAGCAGTTTGATCGCTTCGGGGAGCTTCACGTCCTGAGGGGCGACAAGGTGGGCCTCGTCGACGCCGACCAGGACGCGACCGTCGACGCGCCGGGCGGCCTTCGCGATGATCGTCGCGACCTCGCGCCAGGTATCCGGTCCCAGGACCTCGCCGTCGACGACGACTGTTCCGTTTTGCTCGATGATCGTCCGCCACCCCTCGACAGAGATCCCCATCTCCGCTTGTCCGACTCCGACGTAACTCGCGAGTCCGGACTTCACCAGCCCTCGAAACTCGTTTTTGAAGTCGAGGATGATCGCGTGGTCGAACTCCTTGATGTTGTCTTCGAGGTAGGACTGCCCGACGTACGACTTCCCCCACCCGCTCTTTGCCGCGATCAGCATCCGCATGGGTCAGTTCGCCTCCTCGACCACTTCCTCGACAGAACCGACTTCGGTTGCATTCCCGTCAGCGTCGATGTTATAGACGATTCCCTCGTGTACGATCGTGCCTTGGTTGGTTGCACATATCGTCGTAGAGGTGTCTAACACTCCGATCCCTCCAGTTCGGCGGCGACCCGGTGGATCGACGACGTCGTCGACGAGAGGTGCCCGGCCAGGACGTCCTCGACGGCCTCACCCTGGGACCAGTCGACCACCTCGCGGGTGAACTCCCGCAGGGGGATGCCGAACGTCTCGCGGACGTGCAGGTCGGCGATCTGAGCGTCGGTCATGCCCTCGACGTGATCGGGCGCGGCGTCCCGGTAGTTCTCCCCCCAGGTGGCGATCTGGTCGGCCCACGCCTCCCGGTCCATCCCGAGGTAGTCCGCGGCGCGGTCGGGATCGTCCAGGTGGCCGGCTGCCACCTCGTCGAGCCACCAGTCTTCGAGGCGGTCGTCGGCGAGGGCGTCGGCGAGGTCGAGCAGCTGCTCTTCGCGAGCGCCGGCGTCCAGGTGACCGACCGCCGCCTCGTCGACGTCGGCAGCCTCGGCGAGGCGAGTCACCGCGGCCATCTGCCGGGCCTCGATGGACGCAATGACGTTGGCGAGGGCCTGGGCGACCGGCGTCTCCGAGGGCGTTACCTGTCGCATGGCCCGGCGCATCATCTGCTCTTTCGCCCCCTCAAGCATCGTCGCCCACCTCCGAGAGGGCCTGGGCCGGCAGGTCGGTCTTCGAGAGTACGACCGTCCCGGCGAGGATGAGCGTCCCCATCAGAAGCTCCTGCTCGGGGGGCATGTCGGCCCGGCCGCGCTTCTCCATCACTTCCTCGAACGCCTCGTCGAGGTGGAGGTCGCGGGCCATCTGCTCGTCGAGGGGTTCGGAACCGTCCTTCCCGTGTTCGTCGATTACCGCGTTCAGTCCCGAGGTGACCGACGCGACGTACATGTCGCCCCACCCTCGACCGCGAGGGCTTCCTCGAGTGTGGTCCTCGCTGCTCGCCTTCTGGTCGGCGCTGTCCTCCTGGTCGTCGACGTCCTCCTCGTCGTCCTCGGAACCGGCGCCGGCGGACTCCTCGATCTCGTCTGCGACGGCGCTCAGGTCCGCGAACTCTTCGTCTTCGATGGGGGGCTTCTCCTCTTCGTCGTCCCCCTCGTCCGGTGCGTCCTGCTCGTCGATCTCGTCGGTCTCGGCAGCCATTTAGATATCCTCCAGTTCGGTCGCGTCGAAGTTCGGGAGTTCCTCGACGTCCTCGTCCTCCTGGTCGTCGACGTCTTCGTCGGTCCCCTCAGTCCCCTGGTCGCCCTCGCTGTCGGACACCAAGCGATAGAGGATGAGGGCCACCGCCAGGACGGCGACCAGCATGATGATCGTCGAGGTGTCGAGAGCAGGGAGCAGACCAGGCGATTCACCCCCTTTCGAGGGGGTATTTTCCCTGGTAGATTGGGTCTCTTGGCTGGTCTCTTCGCCGCTACCCGATTCGTCTGGTTGAGCGCCCTGTACCCGTCGCTGACGCTGGAGTTCATCGTCGGTTGGCATGTCGGTATCTGCCTGGTCTTCCTGGTCGTTTTGCTGGTCGTCCTCGTCGCTACCAGCGTCAGGGGGGGCGCTACCCCCCTCGCTACCCCCTTCATCGCCCCCTTTTGCCTGGTCGTCTGGCTGGTCGTCGTCGCCGGTCTCGTCGGGCGATTCACCTCCCTCGGAGGGGGTGGTCTCTTCCTGGTCGTTCTGGTCTACCAGTTCGCTACCAGCGTCGAGGCCTCCCTTCACCGCCTCCCACGAGGGGTGGTCGGCGGAGGCGTTGACGTGCCCTCGTAGCTGGTCGATCTGGTCGGCCTGGTAGTCGCACCCCTCTACGGGACAGGTGTGTTTGGTCATGAGAATCGCTCCATCAGTTCGACGTGACCCTCGGCGTCGTGGGCGACGTCACCGACGCCTTCGAGGCGGTCGGACAGCTCTTCGAGGCGCTCGAACTCCATCGGCTCCTGGCCGTGGTCGCGGCGGATCGCGTTGATCGCCGCGGCGGCGCCCTCGGCCTCGCGCTTGCTCTCGACGACGTCCTCGATCTCTCGGTCGAGGCGGGTGATCGCCCCCTTGTATCCGCCCCACGCCCGTCCGAGCGCCCCGGCGGCCTTGCCGGTGATCTCCTCGGCGCCGTCGCCGGCGTCCTGGTCGTCCTCGTCGAGGATCGACGCCACTTCGTCCTCGTCGTACCCGCAGGCGTTCTTGAGGAACTCGCACGCCTCGGGATCGCCGTGTTCGCAGTGGTCGGCCGCGTGGTCGCACTCGCTCGACTGCTGGGCGCGGGCGGCGTCACGGGCGCGAGCGGCTTGCCGGCCCTCGTTGGCGTCGAGGCGTTGGCCGCCGCCCTCTTCCCGCGCCTGTTCCATCACGCCGCGGTGTTCGTCAACCGTGAGAGTGGGGTCGTAGTGGGCGGTCCAGTCGTCGACGCCGTGATCGGCGGCGATGCCCTTCACGGCGCGAGCGTGGGGGACGTTCGCCCGCCCCTTCGAGAAGTCGATCCGGTCGCGTTCGCCGTCGGTGAGTTCTGCCTGTCCGGCGCTGGCGGCTCGCTCGGCGCGGCCCTCCTCGGCGTCGAGGCGGGCCTGGTCAAGCAACCAGTCGGGCGTGTCGCTGACGAACGCGACGGTCTTGAGTCGCCGGTCGTCGTCGACGGGACAGATGTACTCCTCGTAGTCGTCGCGGTACTGGTCGGCCGCGGCCTTCGATCCGAACTCGACGGTGACGCTCATCGGAAGGTCTCGAAGGCATCACCGTCCTCGAACGCCGCGACGAGGACGGCGCCGATCACGAAGGCGATCATGATCCCCGTCTGGAGGTCGAAATTGTAGGAGACGAGCGAGGCCGCCGATGCCGTCCGGCCTTCGGACTTCGCACGGTGATGATCGAGGTACTGGTCGTAGTCCTCGAACACCTCCGACGCGGCCGAATGCTCGAACTCCGGCGGCGTCATCGGGTCCATCAGAATCGCGCCTCCAGGGCGTCGAGAGCGCGCTGGTCGGGATTGCCGTCGCCCAGGTACTCGTGCTCGCCGTCGACCACCTGGAACGTCTCGACGATCTCCTCGTCGCCCGTGTCGAGCAGGACCGAGCGCTCGGTGATCTGGTCGACACCGTCCTTCCGGTGGACGGTCGTCACCTCGACGTCCTCGACGTCGGCGCTGTCCTCCTGGTCGCCGTCGACGGCGTCACCAGGAGCGTCCGGCTCGTCGGCGCTCATGCCGATCCCTCCGTCGTCGCCTCGACGGACTCGCGGATCGCCTCGGCGCGGGCGCTCTCGGCGTGGTAGTTCTCGACTTCGCGAAGGTCGACGATGTGGGCGGGACTGGTTGCGTCCCGAGCGCCGCGAAGGTACGCGGCGTACAACGTCGAGGCGGTGACTCCGGTGATCGCTACACCTGCGATTGCTGAAATCGGGTCCAGCATACGGCCGGGTCGACGGGGGTCGCAGGGATAACACGGCCGTCGCTCCCCGTTTGACCGGGGAGTCGTCCGGGGAGTCATCCGGGGAGTGGTCTGGATGTTTAATTACCCGTACCTCCCTACCAGGGGATGAGATGAGTCAGGGTAGTGCCCGACGGCGGGCGTTGAGAGAACTGTCGGACCCGGACGCGCCGATCACCCCGCTCGGAAGCTGTACTGTTCAATTCCGAAATGGGTCGCTGTATTCACTTCTCCCACAGCCGCCCGCGAGTTCCGACGGGATCGAGGCTGGTACCGAGATGGTCCTCGGCTACGACGCGGAAACGCACACGTATCTCGCGTCGCCGAAGCGAGCCGTCGCCGAGACCGAAGATCACTGGGCGAACGATACCCTCCGATGACGTACTGTCCCGTCTGTCGAATCCAATTCTTGGCCGCTGACAGCGAGAACGAGTGTCCCGTCTGTGGCCGTCCACCGCGTCGCGGAGGTGCGACGACGGCATGACCGCCGGCGCGTTCCTTCGATGGCTTCCGCGGCGGTTGTGGTGTACCGTCGTCGGTCATCGATTTGAGTCGGCCGAAGTGCCGTCCCGGTACGGGCTCGTTGATGGATACGAGTGCGGGCGGTGCGGTGAGTCGACACCTGGGCCGCTGTTCGTTTGGCAGCGGCTCGAAGAGTGACGGAGGGTCAGATATCTTCGTCCGGTATCTCTCGAATTTCGGTGTAACCTCCCTCGCCAAGGGGGCTGCTCCCCAATGGCGTTGTACCGAGGCCCCCACCTATGTATTCATAAGTAAATTTTCCAAGTGTGATTGCTTGTTCAGCCGCCCACTGAAGTAGTGCGATTAAACTAAATGTGAATACGAATCCTGCCATTTCGAATTCCGCGATGAGATGTTGGAAAAACTCGAATGTGTGTTCTAACTCTTCAGGCAATTCGGATACGCTAAACATTCCTGCCCCTGATTTAAAATATTTAAATAGTGGTGACAATCTGTCGTACCAATCCTCAAGCAGTAAAATTCGTACAATTTCGCCGTCTTCCTTACGAAATCGGATAGGCAGGCGTTCCTCAACCATGCTATGCCGTAATCGGTTGGTACTTTTAAATTGCTTGTCGGATTTGAACTATAGCTGGATTCATCTGAGAATCATAGAGAGTCGGCTATCTCCTCTATAGCAACAGCTAATACTTGTTACTGCGTGAACAGCGTTGACTGGTAGTGCGGTACCCGTTCGCGTGAACGGGCGATTAGTAGCCCCCTCTATTCCAGAGGGATTTCACGGTGGTCACTGCCGAATAGGTGACAAGGGTCTTGCCTCGTACCTGTTTTCGAGAACCAGATATTATCGGTCGCGAAGACAGTTGTCACAGAAGCTTCCGGGAACATCTCTTGGTAGATTCTCTCTCTCCTCTTTCACGTCCACGTAATTCCTTCGAAGTGACTCACACCCTTTTTGATGCCAAGTATCGTTCTGACTACGGACGTATTTCATCAGAGAAATATCGGCATCTGAGGGTGTTAAAACCAAGCTTCAGTTTCATCAACGGCTGTTAACAAACTTAAGTTACGTGGAAGTTATCTTTCGGTAGGCTGTGTCCGAGAGGACAACTGGAGTTGGCCACCTGTTTCCGAGAAGAGTAGAGAGTCGGAAGCGAAACGCCGCTTTTACCCCGTCGAACGCACCGAAAAGACTAGATTGGTGGGGCTTTTCTTCCGGTATGTGAGGTAACCGGAGATGCACATGGAGGACTACGACGACCGGGACGGACGAAAAGTGTGGCTCACCCGCGACGAGGTGGCCGACGTGGTCGCCGACGCCGATGGCACCGTGCAGCGAATTGCTGTCGGACTCATGGCTCGGTCGGGGCTTCGATCCGCCGAGGTGGTCGACGTGACGCCCGCGGACGTGGACGAGACGCCGTCGGGGTGGGTCGTCCGTGTCCAGCGTGGGAAAGGCGATAAGTACCGAGAGACGCCACTCACGGACTCGCTGGCGGCGACGATCAACGCCTACGCCGACGTCCGTGACGGCGGTCCCGATGACCCCCTCGTGTCGCGCACGACGCGCACCGTCCGCGACTGGGTCACTACTATCGGTGAGCACCGCCTCGACGAGACCGGCGACGACGGATGGTCCCACCTGTCGGCGCACGATCTCCGTCGGACCTGGGGGACGCTGCTCGTCGACGACGAAGTCGAGCCCGGACTCGTCATGGAGTGGGGTGGATGGGAGGACTGGGAGACGTTTCGAGAGGCGTACCTCGGCACCTACTCGACGAAAGCGAAAAATCGTGCACGAGAAAAGGTCGACTGGTTATAAATCCGCTATGCATATTCATTGACCTCCACCCCCTCAACTTTTATTTCTAGTTGGATCAGGTGGTACGGATTATAGAGGTGGTCTGCATGGTCTATTAAGTCTATGAGATTCTCGATCTCATCCGGAGGGGCGTATCCCCCCCATAACTCAATAGAGCCTTCTCTGTTGTTTGCATACTGGTATTCTATATTGAAAATGTACCAAACTTGGTCTACTTGACACTCAGATAGTTCCGAAAAGAATTCAGAAACTCCTACGGATGAAAGCGATCCTCCTTTATCTTCTTCGTATTGAATACGCTCTCTTCCTTCACAATTAAAAGTGATTTGAGATTCCTTTGCTTCAATTATTGAAGCAGATTTTCCATCAACAGTAACATCTGATCTATTGAGTTTAAATGGAATTCTTATATTTCTATACTCTAGTGGAAGGTTGTCCAGTGAAGTGACCGTTAATTCTTCTCCATCCTCAACTTGCTCTCGGAGCGGCTTTTTTAAATATCTAAATTCCATACATAGGTTTAGCTTTCGTGCGATACCCTTACCGAAATTTGAAATATCAAGACTAGACTGCAGATGTTGATTTTTGATCCTCCAATTGTCAATAGATAAGTCCGGAACATGATTTTGTTCCATCCACTCGGTTTGTTTCTGCATCAACTCTGTCTGTTGTTTTTGGATCCTTGATTGGCGGTCTACAATTTTTGTATGTTCTTTCTGAGAATTATACTGCATGAAATAAAGCAAGACCAGTAATCCGGAGAGAAGACTCGAAATAATCGGACTTAGTGAATTTATATCTGTGATCAAACTCCCCCATGAAACAGGAAGTAGGTTAATTATAGTGACTATTAACGCTGATACCAATATTATAACCATCAAAAGATGAAATGTCTCAAAATTTTCTGCTTTTGTCATCTGTGGGGAATATCATCCGAACCCGGCCCACCAACCCGGCCGCACCTTATCGGGCGGCCGCATGGCCGGCAACGGCCTCCGTAGTTCCGCGTCGACATCGCCGTCGAGATACAACTCGCCCCACCTCGTGATCTCGAACTCATCGTTCAGGCCTTCGCGCTCGACCACATTGACAAAGCCCGCGTTCACGAGTACCCGACACCGCCGCCCGATTCGTCGCCGGTCGGCCACGACGCCCTGCTCGTAGGCGATCTCCCACGCCGTCGCCGTCGACACCTCATACAGATATTCGAGTATCCGGTCGTCGGTGTGCGTCATCCAGCACCCACTCCGGCGGATCGTGTCGGTCATCTACGCCTGCGCTTTGTCCCCGTTCTCGCTCTCGTCGTGCAGTTCCTCGGCGTTGAGTTCGCCGTCGAGATACTTCTCTCCCTCGGCTGTGATGGTGTAAACGCCGTTAGGGAGGCGGCGAAGAAGCCCGTGGTCGGCAAGTTTCGAGAGACGGCGCGAAATCTGTGCATTGGTGATATGGACATACCCGCTGTCTTCCGCGGTTTTAGGAGATATATGGCCTTCTCGCCGAGCGATTTCCAACAGACGGTCATCCCATAGTACCATCCACGAAGCGGACTTCCTCATCTTAGTTGCACCCACACATCCATGCGACCTTTTTGTACGGAATCCGATGTTAGTAATGGGCGACTAATTTCATAATGCGTCGTTACATTTATGCAGAGACAGAGAACACGTGTTGATGCAGAACCACGCGAGACTCTGTTGGCACTTCGAGATAGGTCGGTGACGCGAGGGACGGGACCAGCGTCCCCCGCGTTACGGTTCTGCGGTTCAGCCATGCAAACCGCATGTACCACGGGACTAACGTCCCGCACGACCCGAGAGGGACCGAGCGGAAATCAACCTGACGACGGCGACTGCGTCGTCTGTGGTGGCGAGGCCGACGGGATCGACGCCGGCCGCGACGGCAACCCGCCTGTCTGTGGCTACTGCGCGAAAATCCGAGCCGATGGCGGGCGCGACGTGTCGGCCGGTCGGCGGACGGTCACGTCGTCGATCACTTTCGGCGGCTGTTCGAGCAACCACGTCAGTACGCCGGGCGACGACATGAACCACCTCAGCGGCGAGGTGGGCATCGAGGTGTCGGGCGCGTCGACGGACTACCCGCACCCGACGCGGCTCCAGCGGGAGATCGAGGCCGCCGTCGGTGACGTGCTCGACGACTACGCCGAACGCGTGAGCGACGACGTCGACCGCGGCGACGGGCCGGTGACCGACGGCGGTGGTCCCGACGACTTCGAGCGGCAGGCCGACGCGCTCGAAGACATCGCCGAACAGATGCGCGTCCAGAACGCCGCGCTCGTCGAGTTGATCCGGACGCTCGACACGCGAGCCGCCCAGGACATCGGCATCGAAGAGCCGGTTTCGGGACGGAGCGGGAAGAGCGTCGCCGGATGGGTCGAAGACGCCGCGCTCGACATCGAGGAGCGCGTCGACCTGGACGCCGTCGACCGTGCCGCGAAGGGAGGTGGCCGATGACTGACCGCGGCGAACCGGTCGCGTCGACCGGTGGCGGTCGGTACGCGCCGGCGATGGGCGGCTCGACGACGCCCGAACGGACCTACGCGCACTACTGCGACGAAATCGGATCGACGGTGTACGCGCCACGTCGGAAGTGTCCGCTGGGGTGCTACGCAGACGACGACGTCGACCGCGGTGAGGGCGTCGAAACCGACGGCGGGCTGCTCACCGGAGGCAGCCGCTATCACGTCGTCTGTTCGGACTGCACGTTCGAGGAGCTGAAGCGCGAGCGTCATCAGGCCGCCCGCGCGGTCGACGTCCACCGGCGAGCCAAGCCGAGCCACGACGCCCGGTTCGAGGAGGTGCGTGGACGGTGAACGGGACGCCGCTCGACGACCTGGACGACGAGGAACTGGGCGAACTCGTCCGGAACACCGCCGCGTTCCGCGCGGCCGCCGCGTGCGCTCGATTCGCCGACGAGGCGCAGGAACTCCGGTCGAACGACTCGCTCGCCTACGACCGGCTCGTCCGCGAGACGCACGACCGCCAGGGGACGAGCGTCACGAAGCGCGGGACGACCGCCGAGATCGTCGCTACGTTCCTCGACGTCGTCGAGGACCACGCGGCGCTCGCGGAGCATCCTGCCGACACCGCCGAGGACGCCGCCGACGAGGTGGTCGACCCGTGAGCGACGGCGACGCCTACTCGGTGACCGTGAAGATGACCCGCGGCACGTCGAGCGACGACAAGGAAGTCGTGAAGACCGAGGTGTCCGCGGACACGCTCGACGAACTCGACGAGAAGATGACGGCGATCCGCGAGCGCATGGACGACTGGGCGGGGGACCTGCGCGAGATCCAGCCGGTCGCCCACCCCGCCGGCCACGACGATCAGGCGACGCTCGGGGAGGGGTCGACGTGAGCGACGGGGAGCGCACCCGTCCCGACCTGACGCCGTCGGACGCCGTCGACCGGTGGCTCGACCGCCAGCGTATGGAACTCGCCGAGTCGTCGGTCGGGAGCTACGCCCGACGTCTCGAACACTTCGTCGAGTGGTGCGACGACGAGGCTGTCGACCACCTCGCCGACCTCGAACCGTGGGACCTTGGAGCCTACGAGGACCACCGACGTGCGGTGGTCGCGCCGGTCAGCCTCAACAACGAGTTGACGACGCTCCGGCAGTTGCTCGACTGGGCGGCCGGCCTCGACCTCGTCGACGACGCCGTCGCCGAGGCTGTCGACCCGCCGAAGGTCGACAAGGCCGACCAGGTGAGCGAGACCCTGCTCGAACCGGAACGCGGCGAGTCTCTTCTCGCGGCGTTCCGCGGTGGCGACGGTCAGTACACGCGGGAACACGCGTGGCTTGAACTGTCATGGTGGACCGGCGCCCGGATGGGTTCGATCCGTGGCCTCGACGTCGACGACGTCGACCTCGACGAGGGTCACGTGCAGTTTCGGCACCGGCCCGAAGAGGAGACGCCGCTGAAGAACGGGTACGATGGCGAGCGGATCGTCGGGATCTCCGACGACGTCGCCGAGGCGTTGGGCGCGTACATCAGTGACCGCCCTCAGACGACCGACGACTACGGCCGTCGCCCGGTGTTCGCGACCCAGTACGGGCGGATCGCCGGCTCGACGCTACGGGAGACCTGTTACTACGCGACCCATCCGTGTCGGGCGGGTCCGTGTCCGCACGAGAACGAACGCGTCAGTTGTGAGTACCATTCAAGGACGTCCTCGTACGGGTGTCCGTCCGCCCGCTCGCCCCACGAGGTGCGGTCCGGAAGTATTACCTGGCAGCTTCACCGCGGACTCTCGAAGGACGTCGTTGCCGACCGCGTGAACGCGACGATTGAGGTTATCGAGCGGCACTACGACCAGGCGCGACAACTCGAAGAGTTTCGACAGCGGCGGGCTGCCCACTTGCATAAGCTCGGGATCGACAGCAGCGAGGAGAATACATGACCAACGCTACGACCGACGACGTCGAACGGCGCAGAGTCCAAATCCGGGCGGTCCCATTTCTGTGCGACGAGCGTACACGAGGAGCCAGAAATGTACAGCGACCGGTTCGAACCCGGCGAGACCGAGCGTAGCGAGGTCTCAGTTTGGTTCGCAATCCGGGCGGCCCCATGAGCGAGCGTCGCGAGTCCACGGCGGTCCCATACCCACTTTTCGCTCGGTCGCCCCGCTCCCTCGCAAAAACGTGGGGAGAAAATTCGGCTCCGACGAATCTAGCACTCAGATGCTAAGAGTGCGGTGAGACCCACCTTCTCGAATCCAGTGTCTCGGCCCCGTCTCGGGAATCGTGTAACTCGACGAGGAACTCGCGATGCCGTGGCGACAGTCTCGACGGGGTGGTGAGGCGTGACGGCGTTCTCCGAACAAAATGGAGGGATCGGGATTTGGGACCGCGGGCAACCGGTCCCGGCATGTCAGAGGCACCCTCTCCCCGTACTCAACGTCGCTCTCAGAGGAGAAATAACCGCATTTTCACCCATCCTGTAACAATTTTTATTATTTCTACAGGAGTAGAAAACGGGCAGAGGAGTGCGTCACAAGGGGGGTCGGGCCGACGAGGAACCGGTGACGCGGTGGCGCCGGTACCGACGGAGAAGCGCCGCGTGACGGGAATCCGCGCTGCGGGAAACCGGTACGTCAGAGGTACTTTTCCCCCACACCACGTGGGCGTCGAACGGAAATAACCGTAGCTTCACCACTGCTGTTACGGATGTGACGTTTCCACGGACGTAACGACAAGCCTCGCGCGTGATCGGCCACGGAGACGACTCACGTGACGGAGTGATGATCGAGCATCGACACGCAGCGACGGCAGGAAACTTGGGAACGGCAACAGCGCTTTCGTGGGCAGGCTGGGAGTTCCTGATCGTCGGCATGTCGCACGGCGGGCGTCACCCAGCCTCCAGCGCCTGCCGACACCGGCCGTTCCCAAGAAATGGAGGCACTCCACGAACTTAAGGTATTGCCAAGCTGATACTTAATCATCGTTCAGGGCTAATTTCGCTTCCCGTCGCGCCGCCGCGGTCGATCCACGAGCCGAGTGGTCGTTCGTCGCACGACGGCGACTACCGGCCCTCCTCGGCGTTCACCCCGGCAACGGACCCAGAATTTCGAGGTCGTACGCTGCGGCGGCGGCCGTCACCGCGGCCACGTCGGGTTCGGCCGGGGCCGGGAGGTCCAGCGTCTCGGCTTCCTCGCCGACGTCGGCGAAGAACCCTTCGAGGCCGGCGGGCGTCACCGTCACCAGAATTCGAAGTGGGGCGTCGCTCACGACGCGGAAGCCGTGGGGCACGTCCCGGGGGAGGAAGACGGCGTCGTGTGGGCCGGCGGTGAGCGTCTCGCCGTCTCCGTAGACACACTCCATCTCGCCGTCGAGGACGTAGCAGTGTTCGTCTTCCCGCCGGTGGACGTGGAGGGGCGTCTCGTACCCGGGCGCGGCGCGGAGGTCCACCAGCGCGAACGCCCCGCCGGTCGACTCGGCGTCCGCCTTGACGATCAGCAGCGCTCCCGTGGATCGAAGCGCCTGCCCGCCCGTCGCGGGCGTCACGAACGGTTCCGTCGGCGTGTGGTCTCCACTCGTCGAAGACATGTCGGATACTTATCTCTACAAGGAGATAGCTGTATACGGTCGGCGAGCCCGGAGGACAAGCGCTTTCCGTTCCACCCGCGAGGGTCGGCCATGGGTCTGCGTTCGGTACTCGAGGGAATCCCGTGGTGGGGGTACGGCGTCGTCGGCATCTGCTATCTCGTCTTCATCGGCTTCCGGCTGTTCGACGGGTCGTCGCTCTCCACGCCGGGGCTGATCGTTCGCGTCGGCCTCGCCTGGTGGCTCATCGTCGTGAGCTACCTGAAATACTACGGCTACGTCTGATCGGAAACCGTTATGTGTCCACTTCGTGAGTCGGCTATCGATGCCCTCCAGCAGACTGCTCTCTCTCGGTTCGAGCGTCGTCGCCGCGTGTTCGCTCGCGGGCGTTGCCGCCGCTCAACCCGAGATGGGTTCCGAACTCGGCTTCGCCACCCGTATCGGCCTCCGATTCGCCGTCGTCCTCGTTATCAACCTCGTCCTCGGCGGGGCGCTTCTCGGCATCGCCCCCGACTACACCCGACGGATGGTGGCGGCCATCCGTGACGACGCCGGCACCGCCTTCCTCTGGGGCCTGCTCGCCGGCATCGCCGTCCCCATCGCCCTCGTGTTGATCGCCATCACGATCATCGGCCTCCTGGTCACGATTCCGGGGTTGATCGCCCTGTTTTTCCTCGGGCTCGTCGGCAACGCGGTCACCATCTGCTGGGTCGGGACGCTCCTGACCGGGCGTGACGACCCCGACGGGGCGGCCGTCGGCGTCGGCGCCGCCGTTTTGGCCGCCGTCGGCGCCGTTCCCCTCCTCGGCAACCTCGTGACCACGCTCCTCGGCTTCCTCGGTCTCGGCGTCGTCGGGCGCGACCTGTACAAGGGGTATAAGTCATCGTAGATCCCCGCCGCGACGGTCCGGCGAGCATCCATGGACAGTTACGATAGCGCCTATACACGTCGTGGCGGGGGTAGACGCGGACGTTTTTCTCCCCGGCCGCCGACCGGCCGGTATGCGATCACGGACGGTCACCGGCGGCGGCGGGGTCGAGATTCACGTCGAGGAACACGGACCGCGGGACGCCCATCCAATCCTCCTGATTCACGGTTTCTCGCAGTCGCGGCTGGCGTGGACGCCGCAGTTCGAGTCGGCGCTCGCCGACGACTACCGCCTCGTCGCGATGGACTGCCGGGGCCACGGCGCGTCCGACACCCCCAGCGATCCGGGCGCATACCGCGATTCCGCGCTGTGGGCCGACGACGTGCAAGCGGTCGTCGCGGACCTCGATCACCCGACCCTCGTCGGCTGGTCGTACGGTGGCCTCGTCGTCTCCGACTACCTCGCCACCCACGGCGACGACGCGGTGTCCGGCGTCGTCCTCGTCGGCGCCATCACGGAGAAAGGCACCGTCGACGCCGACCGGTTCGCCGGCGGCGAGTTCGTCGCCCTCGATTCGGGCTTTCGGTCCACCGACGCCGAGGAGAGCGTCGCGACCCTCGAGACCTTCGTCGACCTCTGTGTCGAGGGCGACCTCGACGACCCGGGCCGCTACCGGGCGCTCGGCTACAACGTCGCGGTGCCGCCGTTCGTCCGCGCCGCGATGCAGGATCGGACCGTCGAACACGGGGCCGCCCTCGCCGAACTGGCGACGCCGGTGTGCCTGATCCACGGCGCGGCCGACCCGGTGGTCCGCCCCGCCGCGGCGAGAAAGCACGCCGACTTGTTCCCGTCGGCGACGCTCTCGGTGTACGAGGGCGTCGGCCACTCGCCCTTCTTCGAGGCGCCGGAGCGGTTCGAGGCGGATCTGCGCGACTTCCTCGCGTAACTATAGTAGCCTTTGTAAGTCATCACACACCTGATCGCACGCTGTCATGCGATCAGGTGTGCGGACAGTTACAAACGCTACTATACTCCGGGCGCCGGAGGCCGGGGTGGCCGTCGACGACGGCTGCGGCGAGAGCATCCATCTCGGCGGGGTAGAACGCCTCGAACGCGGCGACGAACTCGCGGGCGCGTTCGCGGGGTGGGCCGCGCGGGACGGCTTCGAGAACGGATTCGGACGCATCGAGCAGCCGGAGACGCGGTTCGGGGTCGGTCGGCGCCGTCGTCTCGACGCGCAGGTCGCCCTCGTCCCGGTCGAAGACGGCCCCGGCCGCCGACGGCGTGTGTGTCCACGACGCCGGCAGGTCGACGCCCGCGTGCACGTCGGCGAGGAAGGTGGCGAAGACATCCTCACACCCGCGACAGAGCCGGTAGGTCCCCTGCGAGACGATCCGGTCGTCGACGACGCTTTCGAGCGCGACTTCCCCCGTCTCGTCGGCGGCGCGGTCACAGAACCCGCAGGCCTCGGTGTTCGGCTCCCAGTGTCGCGTCAGGTCGACCACTTCCGGTCGGCAGTCGTCACAGACGAACGCCGTCTCGGGGAGTGTCGCGTCCGGATCGACCCGCCGGCGCACCCGCATCCGGCCGTGGCGACGGTCCGGCGACCGGCGAAAGTGGCTCCCGCAGACGTGACAGCGCCTGATCGGACGCATGTACGCGAGTCACAGCCTGACAAGCATAACCGTTTCCCGTCCCGTCGGACGGGAACGATGAAGTGCGCGCGCGGAGTCGGGCGAGACGAATGCCCGATACGACGTTCACGCCGGAGGCGGCCATCGACCACCTCCGGGCACAGGGGGTCGTTCCGCCCGACGCCGACGCCACGGCCCGTTCCCTCGGCGGCGGCGTCTCGAATCACGTCCACCAGGTCACCTGGGACGACGACTGTCTCGTCGTGAAGCGGCCGCTCCCGAACCTCGCCGTCGAGGACGACTGGCCGGCGGACATCGAGCGCGTCCACAACGAGGCGGCGGCCATCCGCGCCTACGACGCCGTCCTCCGAGACGCCGCCGTCGAGGCGCGGGTCCCCCGCGTCGTCAGCGAAACCCACGAACCGGACCACGTCGTCGCCATCGAGTGCGCGCCCGACGGCGCGACGATGTGGAAGACGGACCTGCTCGACGGCCGCGTCGACGCCGGCGTCGCCGCCGCGGTGGGCGAAGTCCTCGGCGTCGTCCACGACGCGGCCTCGACGGACGACGACGTGCGGGAGCGGTTCGCCAGCAAGCGTCCGTTCGAGCAGTTGCGCGTCGATCCCTACCACCGCACGACGGCGGAGCGCCATCCCGACGTGGCCGACGCCATCCACGCGGAGATCGACCGCCTGCTGGACACCTCGCGGACGCTCGTCCACGGCGACTACAGCCCGAAAAACGTCCTCGTCGACCCCGACGGCGCCGTCCCGTGGATCCTCGATTTCGAGGTGGCTCACTGGGGCGACCCCGCCTTCGACACCGCGTTCATGCTGAACCACCTCTACATCAAGTCCATCTACAACTACGGACAGCACGCCGCGTACGCCGACGCCGCCGACCGGTTCTGGACGGCCTACGACGACGCAGTCGACTGGGACATCGAGCGAGAGACGGTCGCCGAACTCGCCGTCCTGATGCTCGCGCGGGTCGACGGCAAGTCGCCCGTCGAGTACGTCACGCGCGACGCCGTCGCCGACGCGCTCCGCCGCGTCGCCAAGCGCACCCTCCGTGGCGACGCCGAGACGCTCCCCGAGTTCGCCGCGCTCGCCCGCGATGAGGCCGATGCGCTATGACCGAGATTACGGACGTCGACGCGTGGGAGGTCCTCGACTCCCGGGGCGACCCCACGGTCCGGGTGCGGGTCGAGGCCGGCGACGCCGCTGGCACGTTCACCGTCCCCGCCGGCGCCAGCACGGGCGCCCACGAGGCGGTCGAGCGCCGCGACGGCGGCGACCGGTACGGCGGACGGGGGGTGCGCGAGGCCTGTGCCGCCGTCCGGGACGAACTCGCGCCGGTCGTCGCGGGACGGTCGGTGACCGATCAGGCGGGCATCGACGAGGTACTGGTCGACTGCGACGGGACGGAGAACCTCTCCCGCCTCGGCGCCAACGCCGTCCTCGGGGTCTCGGGTGCCGTTGCCCACGCCGCGGCGGACGCGACCGACCGCCCGCTCTACGCGGTGCTGGCGCCCGACGCGGGGCCGGGCGACCTGCCGATGCCCATGATCAACGTCCTGAGCGGCGGTCTCCACGCCGCGGCCGACCTGCCGATCCAGGACTTCCTCGCCGTGCCCGTGGGCGCGGAGACGTACCCCGAGGCGCTGGAGACGGTGTGGGCGGTGCGGCGGGCCGCGGGCAATCGGATCAGCGCGGACCGACGGTCCGCGGGCAATCGGTCTCCGTCCGGTGACGGCGACGGCGACCATCCCCCGCCGGTCGCCGACGAGGGCGGCTTCGTCCCGTCGGTCGCCGACGCGGACGCGGCCTTCGAACTGCTCGTCGACGCCATCCGCGGCGCGGGCTACGCCCCCGGCGACGAGGTGGCCATCGCCGTCGACGTGGCGGCCACCCACTTCTACGACGCCGACCGCGACCGGTACGCGCTCGCGGGCGAACGCCTCGACCGGGCGGCGATGGTCGACCGCGTGGCCGGCTGGATCGACGCCCACCCCATCTGCTCGGTCGAGGACCCCCTCGCCGAGGACGACTGGGACGGGTGGGAACGGCTGGCCGACCGCGTCGGCGACCGGGTGCAGTTGCTCGGCGACGATCTGCTGGCGACGAACGCGGATCGGCTGGCGAGAGCGAGAGGCGCTGGCGCCGCCAACGCGGCGCTGATCAAGCCGAATCAGGCCGGGACGATCACCCGGACGCGGCGCGTCCTCGAGGCGGCACAGGACGCGGGCTGGGCGCCCGTCGTCTCCGCGCGCTCCGGCGAGACGTGTGACGCGACCATCGCTGACCTCGCGATCGGTCTCGACGCGGGACAGATCAAGATCGGATCACTCGCGCGCTCGGAGCGCCTCGCGAAGTACAACCGACTGCTCGGCATCGCTCGCGCGTCCGACGGCGGGTTCGCGGGCGGCGACGCGCTGGCGCCGCTCGACTGACCTTCCGGTCGGACCGTCCGCGGTGTCGGCTTCGCGCCGACGCTCAGAGCCGGTCGAGCAGCTCGTCGAGTCGGTCGTCGTCGTCGAGTGCCGTGACGAGCGTCGACGTGTCGAGTCCCGGTTCGTACTCGGGTCGCCCCTTCCCGACGGGGGAGTCGCTCCCGTCCGTGGCCATCCGGACGAGGTCCTCGGCTTCGAGTTCGTTGAGCGCGCGCGTCGTCGCGGCTTCGGAGACGGAGCCCACCACGTCGGCGTCGATGGCCTCGACGTGCCGGGCACAGGTCCGGGAGATTTCGCCCGCATGCGCCGGTGTGTCGCCCTTCGACGCCAGTTGAGCGACGCTGATCAGCGTGAGTCGTTGCGTGAGCGTCGTCGAATCGAGGTCGGCCATACCTGCCCTACGACGCCCGACCCTCAAAATCGTACTCCCTCGTGCTCGGCGCGCGGCGTCGGCCACGAGACGACGAGTCGCACCCCGTCCCGATAGTCGGGGTCGATCCGCGCGTGCCAGCCGTGGACCTGTGCGAGCGTCCGGACCATCGGGAGCGCCGTCCCGCTGGTCGTGTTCGCCACCGCGTCGCCGTAGTCGAAGTAGCGCTCGGCGTCGCCCCGCGGCGGGTCGCCGTCGCCCGTGATCGTGACCCCGCTCTCGTCGGACTCGACGACCACCGTCGACGCACCGTTGTCGAGCGCGAACTCGAACGCGCGCGTGAAGAGGAGTTCGAACCGGGCGGGGTCGGCCGCCACCGTCCCGTCGCCCTCGACGGTGAGGGTCGCGCCCGCGGCGTCGGCGTCGGCCTCGGGCCAGGCCGCCGTCACCGTCTTCCGGACGTCGACCGATGTGGGGTCGGTCACCGTCCGACCGTACTGGGCGAGCGTCGCGAAGTCGTTCATCAGCCGCGTGGTCCGGTCGGTCGTCTCCGTCGCCGCCCGGAGCGCCTCGCGAGCGCTCGCCACGTCACCGTCCTCGAGCTGGCGCATCGCCCCCCGAACGTTGCCCTGGACGACCGTGACGGCGTTGCGGAGTTCGTGACGCATACCCTCCGAGAGCTCCTCGAGCTGTCGGTTGTGGCGTTCGAGCTCCCGGCGTTGGCGCTCGATTCGCGTCACGTCCGAGAGGACGACGATGCGCCCGAGCGACCCCTGTCCCACCTCGAACGCGTTCTCGCTCACGACGTAGTGGCGGCGCTCGTCGTCCACGTCGACGGTGGCGATGCCGTCGTCCGAATCGAGCGCCGCGGCAAGCGCCGGGACGGCGTCGACCGGCTCCCCCACCGCGCCGTCGAGGCCGGGAAAGAGCCGCCGAGCCGCGTGGTTGAACTCACGAATTCGGTCGTCGTCGTCGAGAAAGACCGTCGGTCCCGTGACGCCCTCGGTGAGCTGGACGGCGAAGAAGCGATCCTCGTAGACGAAGAGGACGCCGAGGGTAAAGGCCGCCACGCCGAGGGGCGCGTGGATCATATCCAGCAGCATCGGCGTGGCGTAGCCGACGATGTCGAGGACGACCGGGAGGCCGGCGAGACCGACCAGCCCCGCGAGCGGCGTAGCGTCGTACTCCGAGTCGGCGAACGCCTCGAAGAGGGTGAACATCCCCACGCCGGCGAGCAGGTAGGAGAGTCCGGTGACGACCCAGTGAAACAGCCCCTGTCGGATCGCCAGATGGGGAAACGGTTCGGCGACGACGGCGGTGGTGAAATAGAGGTGGTGGACGGGGTTGGTGACCTTCACCGCGACGACGGCGAGATACAGGAGGACGGCGGCGCGACGGTAGGCGGGTCGTCGATGGTACGACCGCCCGGTGTACGCCGAGCAGAAGTAGAGCCACGCGAAGACGGTACTGAACCCGAGAATCAATCCGACCAGATACACCGCCGTCTTCAGCGCGGTCGACGGGACGACGAGGATGACGGCGTGGGTGACGGCCCAGCCACCGCTCGTCGCGAGCAGGGCGACCAGCCCGTACCGGGTGTCGTCGTCCTCGACCCGGCGGGCGTGGCGGACGCCGGCGGTGCAGACGACGCCCGCCACGGCGAACAATAGGCCGTAAGCGACGGCGGGGGACACTCCGAGTACCGACACGTACCCCGTCCGTATCGCGTGGTCGATAACGAATGCTTCGGTTACGTCGAGCGGTCCGTGCGGGTTCGGCGCCCGCGAGCCACGGTGAGTTCTATCACGGAAGCCTTATCCCTCGCCGGGGGCTCTACTCAATTGCAATGGCAACTGGTACGGTTGATTTCTTCAACGACACTGGCGGTTACGGCTTTATCGAAACTGAGGACGCGGACGACGACGTGTTCTTCCACATGGAAGACGTGGGCGGCCCGGACCTCGAAGAAGGACAGGAACTTGAATTCGAAATCGAGGACTCCCCCAAGGGTCCGCGCGCGACGAACGTCGTCCGCCTCTAAGGCGCCGACCGCTTCTCGCTAGCAATTCGATTTTTCACGGACGCTACCTCGACGAGCGACGGCGCCCTCGGTTCTCAGCGCTGAGAAGGTGGCCCACATCTTGAAACCCCGTGGCCTCTCACGACCTGTCGATGGGATCGACCGCCGCCCGCCTCGTCGTCGCCGCCCTCCTCGTCGTCGCCGCCACGGCGGCGCTCGCGCCGCCCGGCACCGCCGCGACGACGCCGTCGATCACCCTCGCCGTCGACGGGACGGTCGTCGCCGACGGCGAGTCGACGCTCGTCGAGACCGACCCGACCCTCGACGTCACGGTCGACGCCAACCGCTCGATTCGGGAGGTCTCGGTCCGCCTCGACGGGACGACCATCCACCGGGCCACGCCGAACGACACGACGTTCGACGGATCGTTCGACGTGGCGGTTCCCAGCGGGGACCACACGGTCACCGTCGTCGTCAAGACCGACGGCGTCACCACCCACGAGGTGACGATCACGAAAGACGCCGAACGGCCGTACGTCCGCTACACGGCGCCGTTCGAGACCGACCGGTACGCGCCGCCACCGGAGTCGGCGACGGTGAACCGCTCGCTGGTCGTCCTCGCCGGCAACTTCACCGACGTGAGCGGCGTCACCCACCTCCGGATCAACCGAACGACGACCTACGACGTCGGCGGCCTCTCCCGGACCGACACGGCGATTTACACCGCCACGGATCTCGACGGCTCGTTCGAGCAACCGATCTTCCTCGGCGTCGGTCGGAACAACATCACCGCTCGGTACTACGACCGGTTGGGCCACCAGCGGGTGCATCGCTTCCCCATCGTGGTCGAGGACACCGCCCCGCCGTCGCTGTCGAATCTCTCGCTCGTTCGGCAGTCGCCGTCGACCCTTCGACTTCGGGGTGTGGCGACCGACAACGGCCAACTGCAAAACGTCACGGTGCAGCCCCGAAACACGTCCCTCAGGGGCAATCGCTCCGCCCTGCAGTATCTGGTCGAATCGGGGGGTGAGGAACCGGACCGCACCCGTCAGCGGCGTAGCTTCGACCGGAACCTCTCGCTGTACACCGGCGCGACGGCCCTCCTCGTCACGGCGACCGACACTGCCGGGAACACCGTCGAGCGAGTCGTCACCGTCCAGCGGACGGTCGCCCCCGAACTCCGTCTCGACCCCACGGGGACCCGCTTCGAGAGCGAGGGGACGGTCGTCGCCCGCGGCGGCGCGACCGACGGCGAAATCGTCTCGGCGACCGTCGAGACGGTCGACCCCGACACCGGCGAGGTGGTCGACATCGTCACGGTCCACGAGGGCGATACCGTCACCGACCTCTCCTTCGAGCGTCGACTCGATGCGCCCGCCGGCCGGCAGGCGACGATCCGACTGCGCGTCATCGACGCCGCGGGGACCGAACACGTCCAGTCGACCGACCGGACGCTGACGGTCGATACGCCGACGGTCACGCCGACGGGGACACCCGTGCCCACGGCGACCCCGACGGTCACGCCGACGGCAACCGCCGCGCCCACGGCGACGGCGACCCCCGCGGCACCGGCCGAGTCCGCCGGGCTGACGGTTCCGATCATCGGCATCACCGTTCCGATCCCGTCGTTCCTCGGCGCGTCCGTCTCGATTCCGATCCCCGTCGTCGGGCCGTTCGACGTACCCATCGCTCCCCTCGTCGGACTGCTCGCCGTCGGTCTGGGCGTCGTCGCCCGGATCCGCTGACGCCGTTCGCCACAGGGGTTATCTGTCGGCAATCAGTACTATTCGACGAGGTGATAGTATCTCGCCCGACGGTCCCCCGGTGAGCACACTCCATCTCGCAGACGGCGACACGGCGACGACGGCGGCGCAGTGTGCACGCGTCGCGCCCGGCGGCTCCGACCTGCTCGTCGTCGCCTTCGAGGGCTCGCCCGCCCGGTGGCTCGACGGCTGGCGGACCGCCGTCGGCGACCCCGACCGGGCGACGTTCGTCGTGGCCGACGCCGCGGAGTGGCTCGCCGGGGCGCCTCGCGCCAGAATCGACTCGGCGGCCGCCCCCGATACGACCGTCAGCACCTCGCTCGTCGACTCGCCCGGAAACCTCACCGACCTCGGGGTCACGTTGCTGGACGCGTTGGAGTCACACGACGCGGCCGACGCCCGGACGACGTTCTGTTGCCAGTCGCTGACCGTCCTCCTCCAGTATTCGACCACTGACGAGATGTATCAGTTCCTGCACGTGCTGATCCGTCACCTCGAACGCTTCGACGCCGTCGGTCACTTCCACCTCCACGAACGCGCCCACGACGCGGAGACGGTGGCGACGCTCCGGCGGCCCTTCGACCGGGTGCGAAGCGACGGCGAGGCCGGCGACGACTGATCACCCGAGCGCCACGTAGCCGAAGTACGCGCCGGCGACGACGAGACCGACGCCGACGGCCTGGACGAGTCGTCGCCAGCGGTCCGGGACGGCGTCGGTGCCGTACTCCCCGTCGCGGCCGGTGGGTCGGCGGCCGGCGGTCTGGACGCGCACGACGGCGCCGGGAGCGGCGAGGCAGACGACGCCGAGGAGGAGTCCGAGGACGGCGGCCAGGAGCGTCCGGAGGTCCGCCATCTACCCGCGGAGGCGCTCGATCCGTTTCTCGACCGGCGGGTGCGTCGACAGGAGGTTGGCGAGCCCGCCCCGGTCGTCGAAGATACAGAGGGCGGCGGCCTGGTCGTCGACCGTGCTCTCTCCGCGCTCGGCGCCGCGGCTGATCTTCTCCAAGGCGCGGGCGAGAGGCTCGCCGGTTCCGATGGCGTCGGCGGCGTCGCCGTCGGCGACGTACTCGCGGTACCGCGAGATGGCGAAGACAAAGAGCATCACGAGCATCTGGGTGATCTGCCCGACGACGATGGCGAGGAAGAAATCGGCGATGTCGTTGTCGCCGGTCAGGAGGACGGCCCACTGCGCGACGATGGCGACGATGGAGGCGACGCCCTGTCCGAGCACCATCATCACCACGTCGCGGTTGCGGATGTGTGCGAGTTCGTGGGCCAACACGCCTTCCACCTCGTCGTCGTCGAGCGTCCGCAGGAGTTCCTGACTGACGACGACGGTGCCCGCTCCCTTCCGGCCGACGGCGAAGGCGTTGGGGACGCCCATGCTCGCGATCATGAGCCGCGGTTTGTCGATGCCCATGTCCCGCGAGAGCGACTCGACCCGGCGGTGTAGGTCGGGTGCGCGCTCCTCGGGGAGGTCCTCGGCGCCGACGCTCCGGAGCGCCATCCACTTCCCGAGTTTGTACTGAACGCCGACGAAGAGGACGCTCCCGATCAGGACGAGCGCGAGCGGCCACTGGAAGACGGCCATCACGACCACTGCGGCGACCGCGTAGAACGCGAACAGGATCGATCCGACGACCGCCATCCGGGCTTTGAGTCCGAGGTGGCGCATAGCTATTGGTCCGCCGTCGAGACACTAAGGATCGGCGGTTCGGATCGAGAAGCGTCACCGTCACCGCCGAGCCTATCGATAGCCGCCAGTACGGCCGTGCTGGACGGGTGACCGGATCTGAAGGTCACGACTGGGTTACTTATGATTTCAGCTCGTTTATTGTTATATAGTAACATACTCCACGCCAGCGGACGGTGCCCACCGGATCAGTATCGGTGACGCGACCTGTACCGTCCTCGTCGACGGTTCGTTCGAGTACCCACACCCCGCGGAGTTGCTGTTCGCGACCGCTCCGGCCGACGAGCGGGATACGGCCCTCCGCGAGCACGGCATCGACCCCGACGACTGGGCGGAGACGACGCTCCCGTACCTCTGCCTCCTCGTCGACACCGGTGAGGGTACCGTCCTCGTCGACACCGGGGCGGGGACGCTGGCCCCGACGACCGGCAATCTCGTCGACGTGCTGACCGATCTCGGGACCGACCCCGGAGACGTCGACGCAGTCGTGCTATCGCACGCCCATCCGGACCACGTGGGTGGACTCGTCGAGGACGGCGATCCGGTGTTCGACGACGCGGCTCACTACATTCCGGCCGCGGAGTACGACTACTGGCTTCCGGAGCCCGACCTGAGCGACTTACAGCTGCCGGACGAGTTCCTCGACCTGATGCGGACGACGGCCGTGTCGAATCTCGAACCACTCGCGGCAGCCGACCGGTTGGAGCGTGTCGACGGCGAGCGGACGATCCATCCGGGGGTGACCGTCGTTCCGGCGCCGGGCCACACGCCGGGCCACGCGGCCGTGATGATCGAATCGCGTGGCGAGTCACTCCTCCACCTGGTCGACACGGTGATCCATCCGCTCCACGTCAGCCATCCGTCGTGGGCCGTCGGCTTCGATCACCAGCCCGACCGAGTGGCCGACACTCGCCGTGACCTACTCGGACGGGCGGCCGACGCGGACCTGGCGATGGTTGCCCATTTCCCGGCACCCGGACTGGGGCGGGTGACGCGGACGGCCGACGGATTCGCGTGGGACGCTCTGGAGTGATCGCGGCCGAAACCGGACCTCGACACGGAACCGCGACCGGGACGTATTCGAGGGACGTGAGAACCAGCCGCGCCTATCGCCCCGCCCGCCGAACCCCTCCGCAACCTGGTGAATGTCTGACGTAGCTTTATACGCCCAGGGACTCCCCATATGGCCATGAGCAACAGGGTGGAGGAGCTCGAATCCCAAGTCGCGGAACTGCAGGCCGCCGTCGACGGCCTCACCGAGGAACTCGTCGAGACGCGAGAACGGCTTCGCCAGCTGGAAGAGAACGACGGCGTCGACAACTCGCGGACGCCCGAGCGCCGCGAGTCGGCGCACGCCCAGGTGGAGCACGCGCCCGAGGACGCCGACGACGCCGCCGAGGCCGACGCCGACGACGAAACCGAAACCGACACCCAGGCCGAGGCGGAAGAGGCCGAGGACGACGGCTCCGACTCCGACGGGAACGACATCATCGTCGCCTGATCGGGGTCACCGCCCCCCATGCACATCTCAGAGCTGGTCCTGGACGACTTCAAGAGCTTCGGCCGGAAGACCCGAATCCCCTTCTACGAGGACTTCACCGTCATCACCGGCCCGAACGGCTCCGGCAAGAGCAACATCATCGACGGCGTGCTCTTCGCCCTCGGCCTCGCGCGCACCCGCGGCATCCGCGCGGAGAAGCTGACTGACCTCATCTACAACCCCGGCCACGAGGACGACGACGACCGGTCCGGCCCCCGCGAGGCCAGCGTCACCGTCGTCCTCGACAACGCCGACGGCACGCTCGACCGCTCGCAGGTGGTCAACGCCGCCGGCACCGAGGACGTGGGCGACGTGGACGAAATCGCCGTCAAGCGCCGCGTCAAGGAGACCGAGGACAACTACTACTCCTACTACTACCTCAACGGTCGCTCGGTCAACCTCTCGGACATCCGCGACCTGCTGGCACAGGCGGGCGTGACGCCCGAAGGGTACAACGTCGTCATGCAGGGCGACGTGACCGAGATCATCAACATGTCGGCCGGACAGCGGCGCACCATCATCGACGAAATCGCGGGCGTCGCGGAGTTCGACGCGAAAAAGGAGGACGCCTACGAGGAACTGGACGTCGTCGAGGAGCGCATCGACGAGGCCGACCTCCGCATCGAGGAGAAGGAAGACCGCCTCGACCAGTTGGAAGACGAACGCGAGACCGCACTGGAGTACCAGTCGCTCCGCGAGGAGAAAGAAGAGTACGAGGGCTACCTCAAGGCGGCCGAGTTGGAGGAGAAACGGACGGCGCTGGCGCGGACGAAAAAGCGCGTCGAGGCCAAAGAGCAGGAACTCGCCGACCGGCAGGCGACCCTCGATACGAAGGCCGCCGCCGTCGACGAGTTGGAGACCGACCTCGACGATCTCACCCGCGAAATCGAGCGGAAAGGCGAGGACGAACAGCTCCGAATCAAGGGCGAAATCGAGGAGATCAAGGGTGAGATCGGTCGCTTGGAGGCGACCATCGAGAACCAGGAGGAGAAAATCGAGGACGCCGAGGCGGAGCGCCGCGAAGCGTTCGTCTCCCTCGACGGCAAGACCGAGGAACTGGAGGCCCTGGAAGACGAGATTCGGTCGATCAAAGTCGAGAAGGCGTCGGTCAAAGGCGACATCGAGGAGACGGAGGCCGAACTCGCCGACGTCGAGGCGGAAATCGAGAGCGTCGACACCGAGTTCGACGAACTGAAGGAGGAACTCGCCGAGCGCAAAGCGGAGTTGGAGGAGAAAAAGACCGCGCGCAACGACGCCCAGCGCGAGAAGGACCGCCTGCTCGACGAGGCGCGCCGGCGCTCGAACCGGATCAGCGAGGCGCAGGCGGAGTTGGAGGCGGCCCACGACCGGGTGCCGGACCTGAAGGCCGACCTGTCGGACCTCCACGGCGAACTCGACCGGGCCGAGAAGAACCGCGAGAAGATCGAGTCGGCCATCGAGGAGTTGCGCGAGGAGAAGGCGGCGCTGAGCGACCGGCTCGACGACGTCGAGGACGACCTCCGCGCGAAACAGAACGAGTACGCGGAGTTGGAGGCCCGCGCCAGCCGCGACGGCGACGACTCGTGGCCGCGATCCGTCACCACCGTCCTCAACGCCGGCATCGACGGCGTCCACGGCGCAGTCGGCCAACTCGGAAGCGTCGACGCCGAGTACGCCACCGCCTGCGAGACGGCGGCGGGCGGGCGGCTGGCGAACGTCGTCGTCGACGACGACGGCGTCGGATCGAGCTGTATCGACTACCTCAAATCCCGCTCGGCGGGTCGGGCAACCTTCCTCCCGATCACGGAGATGGACCGCCGGGGGCTGCCCTCGAAACCCACGCATCCGGGCGTCGTCGACTTCGCGCGCAACCTCGTCGACTACGACGACCGCTACGCCGGCGTCTTCTCGTACGTCCTCGGCTCGACGCTCGTCGTCGAGGACATGGAGACGGCGCGGGGGTTCATGGGCGACTACCGGATGGTCACCCTCGACGGCGACCTGGTGGAGAAAAGCGGCGCGATGACCGGCGGCTCCGGCGGCGGCTCCCGGTACTCCTTCACCAAGAGCGGGAAGGGGCGGCTCGAACGCCTCGCCGAAGAGATCGAGAGTCTGGAGGACGACCGCCGTCGCGTCCGCGAGGAGATTCGCGACGTTGAGTCGAAACTGGACGACGCCCGCGACCGCAAGAGCGACGCGACCGACCGCGTCCGCTCCCTCGAATCGGACATCGAGGACGTGCGAGCGGAGGTCGAGGCGGCGTCGACCGAGATTACCGAGTTGGAAGACGAACTCGACGACCTCCGGAGCGAGCGCGACGAGGTGGACGCGGAGATGGGCGACCTGGAGGATCGCATCGCGACCCTCGACGACGACATCGAGGGGATCGAGGGCGAGATCGACGAGTTGGAGGACGAACTCGCGGACTCCCGAGTCCCCGAACTCACGGCTCGAAAGGAGGAGATCGAGGGCGAGATCGACGAGTTGGAGGGTCGGATGGACGACCTCGACGCCCGGCTCAACGAGAAACGGGTCGAGGCCGAGTACGCGGAGGAGGCCATCGACGACCTCGAATCGACCATCGAGACGGCCAAGGCCCGGAAGGCCGAGGCCGAGGAGCGCATCGAGGCCGTCGAGGCCGACATCGCGGAGCACGAGGCGACGCTTTCGGAGAAACGCGCCGCCATCGAGGATCTGGAGGACGAACTCGCGGACCTCAAAGACGAGCGCCGCGACCTCCAGTCGGACCTGCGCGAGGCGCGGGCGGAGCGCGACGAGGCCCGCGAGCGGGTGGCCGAGGTGGAGTCGCGGATCGACGACCTCGAAGACGAGAGCGAACGCCTGGAGTGGGAAATCGACGAACTCGAAAGCGAGGTCGGCGACTACGACCCCGACGCGATTCCGGACCACGACGAAGTCGAGGCGAACGTCGAGCGCCTCGAAGCCGAGATGCAGGAGCTGGAGCCGGTGAACATGCTCGCCATCGACGAGTACGACGAGGTGGAGGCGGCCCTGGAGGACTTACAGGAGCGCCGCGACACCCTCGTCGACGAGCGCGACGCCATCGCCGAACGCATCGAGGGCTACGAGGCCAAAAAGAAGGAGACGTTCATGGAGGCCTTCGACGCCATCGACGCGCACTTCCAGGACATCTTCGAGCGCCTGTCGGCGGGGACGGGCGAGTTGCACCTCGAAAACGAGACCGACCCCTTCGACGGCGGACTGACGATGAAGGCCGAACCCGGCGACAAGCCGATTCAGCGCCTCGACGCGATGAGCGGCGGCGAGAAGTCGCTGACGGCACTCGCCTTCATCTTCGCCATCCAGCGGCACAACCCCGCACCCTTCTACGCGCTGGACGAGGTGGACGCCTTCCTCGACGCCGCCAACGCCGAGCGGGTGGGGGAGATGGTCGACGACCTGGCGGGCGAGGCGCAGTTCGTCGTCGTCTCCCACCGCTCCGCCCTGCTGGACCGTTCGGAGCGCGCCATCGGCGTCACGATGCAGGGCGACAACGTGAGCGCGGTGACCGGGATTCGGCTGGACGGCGAGACGGAGGTGCCTGCGGATGACTGAGTACGTCCCCGACGACGTGAGCCTCCCCGGCACCGACGACGACGAGGTGGAGCCGGTCGAGATTCTCGTCCAGTTGGCCGAGGACGGGGAAATCGACCCGTGGGATATCGACATCGTCGACGCCACGGACGCCTTCCTCGACCGCCTCGACGAGACTGACCTGCGCACCTCCGGGCGGGCGCTGTTCTACGCGAGCGTCCTCCTGCGGATGAAAAGCGACGCCCTGCTGGACGACGGGCCGGACGAGCCGGAGCCGGAGCCGTGGGAGGTGGCGATGGAGGGCGGCGACCCGGACTTCGACGGGCCGGACCCCATCGACGCCCTCGACGCCGAACTCGACCGGCGGCTGGAGCGCAAGCACGCCCGCGGGTCGCCTGAGACGCTCGACGAACTCGTCCGGGAACTCCGCGAGGCCGAACGCGACTCGTGGTGGAAGGAGTCCCGATCCTACGACACCTCGGAGTCGCCGCGAGGGTACGACCGCGGAACGCAGACGCTCGACTACCACGCGGCGGACGACTTCCGCGACGGCGGCGAACCGACCGAGGGCGACGTGACGGGCACGACCCACACCGAGGACATCGAGACGACTATCGACGCGGTGCGGGAGACGGTACGCACCCACTACGACGCCGGCCGCGCCGAGGTGCTGTTCGCGGAGGTGCGCGAGGCGGGCGGCGCGCCGGTCGACACCTTCCTCGCCCTGCTCTTTCTGGCCCATCGCGGCGAGATTCGACTCCGGCAGGACGACCTGTTCGGTGACCTGTGGATTCGTGATCCGGCGGCGCCGCGGGTCGGCGACGAAGCCGTGGCGGACTGAGGCCACCTCGCGACTGGCGAGGTGGCCGAGGAGACCCGCGGGTTCGTCGTCGGTGGGCGACGAAGCCGTGGCGGACTGAGTATGCCTCGCGACCGGCGAGGCATCCGAAGAGACCGACAGGTTCGTCGCTGGGCGACGAAGCCGTGGCGGCCTGCGGGCGTCGCGCGACTCGCGCGACGGGTCACCCGAACACACGCAGGAGGCTGAGCACCCACCGACAGAGTTCGGAGCCGGCGAGCAGCGCCCCCTCGATCCGGGAGAGTTGCCGCTTCGTCCAGAGGGCGGCGACCATCAGGACGGTGACGGCCGCCAGCCACGCCAGCGTCTCCAGTGCCGTCCCGCTCACGACGAGCGGGCGGACGAGCGCCGAGACGCCGAGGATGCCCGTGACGTTGTAGACGTTGCTCCCGACGACGTTGCCCACGGAGATGCCGAGGCTGCCGCGCCGGAGCGCCACCAGCGAGACGGCGAACTCCGGGGTGGAGGTGCCGGCGGCGACGATGGTGCCGCCGATCACCCACTCGGAGACGCCAGCCGCCCGCGCCAGTTCGGACGCCGCCGCGACCATGTAGTCGCCGCTCACGAGTACCAGCGCCAGCCCGCCGACGAGGAGGGCGGCGTCCCGCCCGCGGAACGCCAGCCGCTCCGTGGCCGCCGTGGTCACCGCCTCCACCCCTGTCCCCGGCGTCGTGGAGGCCGTGGACCGTGCGGTCCGGAACAGATTCGCGGTGTAGACGACGAACAGCCCCGCGAGCAGTCCACCCTCCAGTCGGGTGACGGTCAGGTCGGCGACGACGAGGCCAGCGACGAGCGTGCTCGCGAGCAGCGCGCCCCCGTCCCGATGCACCAGTCCTTCGGCGATCGGAATCACCCGGATCAGCGAGATGACGCCGAGGATGAACGCCAGATTGTAGACGTTCGATCCGAGGACGTTGGCGACGGCGATGTTCCCCAGCCCCTTCAGCGCGGAGTCGACGGAGACGACGAGTTCCGGCGTCGACGTGCCCATCGCCACGACGGTGAGTCCGATGGTGTGATCGGAGAGCCCGAATCGCCGGGCCAGTCTGACGACGGCGTCGACCAGCGCCCGGGCGCCGATCCACAGCCCCAGGACCGACGCCGCGATGACGCCGAGTTGGACGGCCGGGCCACCCTGAACCATTCCACGCGACGGATTCGGGTGACTGCGGAATGGTTCTTTCGGGGCGACAGGTCTCGGTTACTCCCGACTCGGCACGGTGTCGGTCACGACGAGGAGGATGACGAGTCCGAGCAGCGCCAGAAGCACGACGGCGACCCGGATATCGACCACCAGGTCGATCACGGCGGCGATACCGGTCTCGTGGGCGAGTTCGACCGTCTCCCGTTTCGCCACCGCGTAGGGCGGGATGTGCACCGCCGCGAGCACCGCGACGACGGCGACGAGCAGGTAGTCCAGGCCGTCTCTCTGTCGCATTCGTCGACCCTCGACGGCGCGGTGGCTTAAGCGTCGTGGCCCGATTATCAGCGGTGGTCGTGGACGGGGCGCTCACACCGGCCGCTCGTCGAGGACGAGCCGAACCCCGAACCCGATCAGGACGCTCCCACTCAGGTACTCGATCGCCCGACCGGCGCGCGCGGAGTCGAGCAGTCGGGTCCGGACCCGGCCGGCAAAGAGCGCGACGCCGCCGAGATAGAGTAGACTGAGTCCCGCGTAGACGACGCCGAGGATCGACATCTGCACGGGAGCGTCGGCGGCCGCGGGGACGAACTGTGGGAAGAACGCGAGGACGAAGACGGCGACTTTCGGGTTGGTGACGTTGATGGCGACGGCTCGGCGGTACGACTCGGCGAGCGAGCGGGTCCGGCCGTCGGGTGTCGGCTCGAACGTCCCCTCGCTCAGGAGGAGACGCACGCCGAGATAACAGAGGTAGGCGGCGCCGACGTACTTCACGACGGTGTAGGCGGTGGCGCTCGCGCGCAGGAGGGCGGCCAGCCCGGCGACGGCGGCGGCGGTGTGGAGGAGGACGCCCGTCGCGGTGCCACAGCCGGCGACGACGCCCGCGGCGCGGCCGTCGCCGAGGCTCCGCGTCACGACGTACATCGTGTCGGGCCCCGGCGCGAGGACGATGGCGAGGGCGGCGGGGACGAAGGCCGCGAGAGTCGACAGCTCCATTCGAGGTGGACGTTTCGCCGCGTCGTGCTAAAGATTCCGTCGTCCGCTCAGACCAGCACCCCCGACTCCAGCACCGCGATGAGCAGGGTCAACACGGGGATGCTCAGGATCGTCGTGACGAGCACCGTCGTGCTGACGTACTCGGCGACGGAGAGACCGTCGCCGACGGACTCGCCGCCGAACTCGACGACGAGGAGGAGCGGCGTGATGGCCGCAGGCGTCGCACACTCGAGGACGAACGTGCGCGCGACGGTGGGGTCTTCGAAGCCGACGAGGAGGGCGATGCCGACGGCGAGGGCGGGCGCGACGGCCATCTTCAGGACGCTCGCGACCCCGACCTCCGCGAGCGCGGCGCCGTAGTCGGTGTCGGCGAGCTGGATGCCGAGGATGAGGAGCATGACGGGGATGGAGGCGTTGCCGACGAGCGCGATCGTCGTCATCGCGGTGCCCTCGGCGGGCGGGACGACGCCGAGCCAGCGGGCGAGGACACCGGCGACGACGGCGTAGACCAGCGGAATCTTGAGCGCGCGCTTCATCCCGCCGAGACCGTGGGTGCCGCCGCTTCGCTGGGCGATGTAGACGCCGCCGGTGTAGAGCAGGATGGCCTGTGCGGTCAGGTAGACGACGGCCGTGCTCCGGCCGGTGGCGCCGAAGGCGAACTCCGAGAGCGGGATGCCGTAGTTGCCGGAGTTGGGGAAGGCGCTCACGAGGACGAGCGCGCTCAGGATGGGTTCGTCCATGCCGAACAGGCGGCCGATTGCCTCCGCGACGACGACCATGGCGACGAGATAGGCCACCGTGGCGACGCCGATGCGCGCGAGCGTCGCCCCGCCGAAGCTCGCGGTGGCGATGCTGTGGAAGATGAGCGCCGGCACGAGGACGTACACCGTGACGGTGTTGAGGGGGTCGATGTCGACATCGCGGGCGCGCCCGAGGACGACGCCGACGGCCGCGAGGGCGATGATGGGGAGGATGGCCGTCGCGAAGATGGTGAGCAGGGAGGTCACGCGCTCCCTCCGGGTGCGGGACGGGAGTGCTCTCCCGGACGCGGAATGGTGACTCGGCGCACGCTACGCGAGGCGCCAGCGGTCGTCGCCGGCGGGTTCGATCACGTCGCGGCGCTCCATCTCGGCGAGCACCTCGTCGAGGCGGTCGGGTTGGGCGATCTCCATCTCGATGCGCTGGATGTCGTGGTCGGCCGCGAGCCGTGCCCGGATCGCGTCCCGGTCGAACGTCTCCGCGTCCGCCCGCTCCATCGCGCCCTCGATCAGGTCGATCATATCCTCGATGAAGTTCCAGGGGTAGACGATCCACGCCCACTCGTCGAGGCGCTCGCCGACGAAGTCGGGGTCGAACTCGCTGGTGTGGAGGAGCTGGAGCGTCGCCGTCCGCACCGCCCCCGCGTCGCGGTCGGTGACGTACTCGTAGGCGTGGCTGAGGGATTCGCCGGTGTCGGCGATGTCGTCGACGATCAGGACGTCCTTGCCCTCGACGCTCCCCTCGGGCATCGGGTAGCGAACCTCGGGGTCGGCCCCCTTCGACGCCGTGCCGACGTAGTGTTCCATCTTGAGGCTGGTGAGGTCGTCGAGACCGAGGAAGTCACAGCAACAGCGGCCGGCGAACCAGCCGCCGCGGGCGAGGGCGACGATCACGTCGGGGTCGAACTCCGCGGCGCGAACCTCGTCGGCCACGTCCCGGCAGAGTCCGTAGATGTACTCCCAGTTGGTGATCGTACAGGTGAAGTCGTCCGGGAGGTCGCTCATGGCGGCGAGTCCGACGGCCGACAGGTAAGGGTTTACGTTTCGCCGGACCGCCCAACGCCTTTTGTCGCCCGCCGTCCACGTCGGTGATATGGATACGCGCCGTACCCTGTTGATCGACGCGTTCGCGGCCGAACCCCTCGCGGGCAACGCGGCGGGCGTCGTCCCCGACGCGGACGGCCTCGACGCCGAGCGGATGCAAGCCATCGCCCGCGAACTGTCGGCGAGCGAGACGGCCTTTCTCACGCCCGACGCCGACGACGAGGTCGACCGCCGAATCCGCTATTTCACGCCCGAACAGGAGGTAGACCTCTGTGGTCACGCCACCATCGCCAGCCTGGTCCACCTCCACGACGAGGGCGCCCTCGACGCCGGCGAGGGACGCCTGCGGACGAACGCGGCCCCAATCGACGTCGAGGTGACCGACGACGGCGTGGCGTGGATGGGGACCGGCGAGCCGAGCGTCGAGGTGGTCGACCCCGACTACGAGCGCGTGGGCGAGGCGCTGGGGATCGACCCCGCGGCGATGCAGGACGTTGGCGCGGACGTGCCCGCGGCGGTGGCGACGGTCGGCCTGCCGTTCCTGATCGTCCCCGTGAACTTCCTCGAACATCTCGGCGGCGCCGATCCGGACATGGACGCGGTCGCGGCGCTGGCGGCCGATCACGGTGCGACCGGCGTCTACGCGTTCACGTTCGACGCGCTGGAGGCCGACTCGACCCTCCACGCGCGGATGTGGGCGCCGGGTGCGGGCGTACCGGAGGACCCGGTGACCGGGACCGCGAGCGGCGCCTGCGGGGCCTACCTCCACGCGGTGGACGCCTTCGACGACCCGCCGGCCGAGATGCGATTCGAACAGGGCCACTTCGTCGACCGGCCGGGATTCGTCCGTGTCCGGGTCGACGGGGACGACGTGCGCGTCGGTGGGCGCGCGGTGACCGCGCTCGACGGGACCCTCGCCGTGCCGGCGGCGGACGACGACGACATCCTCGAGGCCTGATACTGTCGGCTGTAAGTCGATCAAGATACCCGCCAGCCCGGGGTGGCGAATATCTTGAAACAGTTGCAGCCGACAGTATGAGCCACCGAGACACGGCGTCGCACGGTTCGCCGTAGTTGCGCGCTTCGAAACCTTCTTTATCTCGCTGGCGGGTGTCGTAGACACGAAATGGCTGTAGCTTGGCTGGAGGACGTGCGTTCTACCGACCTGGGGACGGTCGGTGGGAAGGCGGCTTCGCTCGGCGAACTCACGGAGGCCGGACTGCCCGTCCCGCCGGGGTTCGTCGTGACGGCCGGTACCTACCGCACCTTCATCGAGGAGGCCGGCATCGACGAGGAACTGTTCTCGGCGGTCGACGTAGACTCCGAGGACTCCGAGGCGCTCGAGGCGGCCCACGAGCGCGCTCACGAACTCATCGTCGAGACGGAGGTTCCCGAGGACGTACGTGCGGAAATCGTCGAGGCGTACCGGTCCATGGGCGACGGGGAGACGTTCGTCGCCGTCCGTTCCTCGGCGACCGCGGAGGACCTGCCGGACGCCTCCTTCGCCGGGCAACAGGAGACGTTTCTCAACGTCACCGAGGACGACCTGGTCGACCGGGTACAGGAGTGCTGGGCGTCGCTGTTCTCCCAGCGGGCCATCTACTACCGGAACCAGAAGGGCTTCCCACACGACGAGGTGGACATCGCCGTCGTCGTCCAGACGATGGTCGACGCCGAGAAGAGCGGCGTGATGTTTACGAGCCACCCCTCGACCGGCGACCCGCGTATCATCATCGAGGCGGCGTGGGGACTGGGCGAGGCCGTCGTCTCCGGCGCCGTCTCGCCGGACAACTACGTCGTCGACCGCACGACCGGCGAGGTGGAGACGATGACGGTCGCGACGAAGAAGCTGATGCACGTCAAAGACGACGAGACGGGCGAGACCGTCGAGCGCGAGGTCCCCGAGGACAAGCGCGATCAGCAGGTGCTCACGCAGGCGGAGATCGATCGCCTGATCGAACTCGGCAAGAAAGTCGAGGACCACTACGGCGAACCGCAGGACGTGGAGTGGGCCGTCGCCGGCGGTGAGGTGTACATGCTCCAGTCCCGACCGATCACGACCATCGACGACGGCGCGACCGAGGCCGAAGACGACGTGGACGAGAGCGACGACGGCGACGACCACCTGCTGTCGGGGCTCGGCGCGAGTCCCGGTATCGCCTCCGGTGCCGTCCGGATCGTCACGAAACTCGATCACCTCGACCAGGTGAGCGAGGGCGACGTGATCGTCACCGAGATGACGATGCCCGACATGGTGCCCGCGATGAAGCGCGCGGCCGCCATCGTCACCGACGAGGGGGGGATGACCTCCCACGCGGCCATCGTCTCGCGCGAACTCGGCGTGCCGGCGGTCGTCGGCTGTGGCGGCGCGACTCGAACCCTGGAGGACGGACAGATCGTCACCGTCGACGGCGAGATGGGGACGGTCCGCGAGGGGGCGGTCGCGACGGACGAACCGGCCGTCGAGCCCGGCACCGACGACGACGCTCCGGTCGGATCGCGACCCAAACCGATCACCGCGACGGAGGTGAAGGTGAACGTCTCCATCCCCGACGCGGCCGAGCGGGCGGCGAAGACCGGCGCCGACGGCGTCGGCCTCCTCCGGATCGAACATCTCGTCCTCTCGCTGGGGAAGACCCCCGAGCGCTACATCGCGGACGAGGGCTCCGAGGCCTACGTGAAGGAACTCATGAGCGGCGTCCGCACGGTGGCCGAGGCGTTCTACCCCCGGCCCGTTCGGGTGCGCACGCTCGACGCGCCGACCGACGAGTTCCGACAGCTGGAGGGCGGCGAGGACGAACCCGACGAACACAACCCGATGCTCGGCTACCGCGGCATCCGCCGCAGCCTCGACCGGCCGGAGGTGTTCGAACACGAACTCGAGGCGTTCAAGCGCCTCTACGAGCAGGGTTACGAGAACCTGGAGATCATGTTCCCGCTCGTCACCGACGGGTCGGACGTGGCCGCGGCCCGCGAGCACATGGAGGCGGTCGGCATCGACCCCCAGAAGCGCGACTGGGGCGTCATGATCGAGACGCCGGCCAGCGCCATGGGCGTCGAGGACATCGTCGACGAGGGTGTCGACTTCGTCTCCTTCGGGACGAACGACCTCACGCAGTACGTCCTCGCCGTGGACCGCAACAACGAGCACGTCTCGGACCGGTTCGACGAACTCCACCCGGCGGTGCTCGACATCATGGGCGACACCATCGACGCCTGCCGGGCGGCGGGCGTCGACACGAGCATCTGCGGGCAGGCCGGCTCCCACCCCAAGATGGTCGACTTTCTGGTCCGCAAGGGGATCACCTCCATCAGCGCCAACATCGACGCCGTCGCGGACGTGTTCGAGGAAGTCGACCGCGTCGAGTCGCGGCTGATCCTCGATTCGGTGCGCTGATAGGAATTATCGGAAGTCAGCATAGATTCTCGCCGTGACGGTCCGGCGAGAATCTATAGACAGTTACCATACTCCCTATGAGTCGTCGGACTGGATTTCCCGCCCGACGGAAACCTGAAAGACTTACGTCACCGCCTGTCAAGGGTGAGGTGTGGACGCACTGGTCCCCCTCGTCGCGTTCGACCTCCCCGGACTCGAGTGGCTGACGCGCCTCGTCGAGACGGCGACCGGATGGGGTGGACTGGTCATCATCTTCGTCTACTCGTTTCTCATCGCCTTTGCCCTCCCCGGCGTCAGCGAAGTCGTCCTGTTGGCGCCGCTCGATCTCGGCCTGTCGACCGAGGCCCGACTGGCGCTGATCATCCTCACCTCGGCCCTCGGGAAGGCAGCCGGGAGCGTCTTCGCCTTCCACATCGGCCAGGAGGCCAAGGAGTCGGGACCGATCATCGAGGCGCTCCGCCGCTCCCGGTTCGACGTGATCGGCTGGTCGGAGCGCCGGACCGTCGAAGTCGCCCAGCGCTGGGGGTACGCCGGTCTCGCGCTCGCGCTGTCGGTTCCGTTCTTCCCCGATACGCTCTCCATCTACGCCTTCGCGGTGTTAGAAGAGGACTACGTCCGCTTCGCCGCCGCGACGTTCGCCGGGAGCGTCGGGCGACTGTTGGTGACGCTGGGACTGAGCGCGGGCGTCCTAGCGGTCCTGTAGGCCCGCCGGCGGCCCGCCCGGCAACCGGTCCCGGTCGTGCCCCTCGGTGAAGTCGATGTCGGGGCCGGTGGGAACGAGACGCTTTGGGTTCAGATCAGCGTGACTCACGTAGTAGTGACGGACGACGTGGTCCACGTTGACGGTGCGCTCGATTCCGGGCGTGGTGTAGAGGTCCTTCGTGTAGCCCCAGAGGTGGTCGTACTCGTGGATGGCGCGGCGGTTACATTTAAAGTGGGTGTGGTAGACGTGATCGAACCGCACGAGCGTCGCGAACATGGCGAGGTCCGCCTCGGTGAGCCGGTCGCCGGCGAGGTAGCGCTGGTCGGCCAACAGGTCGTCGTAGCGGTCGAGCGCCGCGAACAGGTCGTCGACGGCGCGGTCGTACGCCGACTGTGACGCCGCGAAGCCGGCGCGGTAGACGCCGTTGTTGATGGGGTCGTAGATGTCGTCGATGAGGCGGTCCACCTCGTCGCGGTAGCCCTCTGGGTAGAGGTCGACGTCGCGCGTGGCGAGTTCGTGGCCGGCCACGTCGAGGGTGCGCATGATCTCCTCGGACTCGTTGTTGACGATGGTCTCCGTCTCCGTATCCCAGAGGACGGGGACGGTCGGACGCCCGGTGAAGTTCGGATCGGCGCGGACGTAGAGTTCGCGGAGGTAGTCGGCGCCGTAGAGGGGGTCCGGATGGGCGTCGGAGAACTCCCACCCCTCGTCGTAGCGTTCCGGCTGGACGAGCGAGAGGGAGATGGCGTCGTCCAGTCCCTTCAGACTGCGCGTCATGGCGACGCGGTGGGCCCACGGACACGCCCGCGAGATGTATATGTGGTAGCGCCCGGCCTCGCTGGGGTACGCGTCGGTGCCGAGGCGGTCGTGGAACGCCTGCTCTTGGCGCTGGAACTCGCCGTCCTCGTCGGTCTCCAGGTCGGCCTCGGCGACCCACTCGCCCTCGACCAGTCGGCTCACCGCTCGCTCACCTCGGTTTGCATACGTCCCCGTCCGGGAGCGACGGGCAAAAGCCTTCGTCGGCGTGGCGCAAGCTATATGAACTACCCAGTAATATCACTGAGTGGTATGTCTTCGTTCAGCGAGTTCAGTCAGGTCGGCGAAGCGGACGTAACGCGTGCGATCGGTCAGGAGTGGACCGAGGAGTTCATGGACTTCTCGGACTCGGACGTGCTCATCGTCGGCGGCGGTCCCTCGGGGCTGATGGCGGCGAAGGAGCTCTCCGAGCGCGGCGTGAAGACGATGGTCGTCGAGAAGAACAACTACCTCGGCGGCGGGTTCTGGCTCGGCGGCTTCCTGATGAACAAGGTGACCGTTCGGGACCCCGCTCAGGACGTACTGGAGGACCTCGACGTGGACTACAAGCCCGCACAGGACACCGAGGGCCTGTACGTCGCCAACGGGCCGGAGGCGTGTTCCGGCCTCATCAAGGCCGCGTGCGACGCGGGTGCGAAGATGCAGAACATGACGGAGTTCACGGACATCGTGATCCGCGAGGACCACCGCGTCGGCGGCATCGTCATGAACTGGACGCCGGTGCACGCGCTGCCCCGGGAGATCACCTGCGTCGACCCCATCGCCGTCGAGGCGGACCTCGTCATCGACGCGACGGGCCACGACGCCGTCGCCATCTCCAAACTCGACGAGCGCGGCGTCCTCGACGCGCCGGGCATCCAGCACGCCAAGGAGCACAACACGGGGATGGACCAGACGGGCGACGACTCCTACGGCGCGCCCGGGCACGACTCGCCGGGCCACGACTCGATGTGGGTCGGCGAGAGCGAGGACGCCGTCGTCGAACACACGGGCGTCGTCCACGACGGCCTGATCGCGACGGGGATGGCCGTCGCCACGACCTACGGCCTGCCGCGGATGGGGCCGACCTTCGGCGCCATGCTCGTCTCCGGCAAGCGCGCGGCCCAGGCCGCCATCGACGAACTCGGCGTCGACGCCGCGGACGTGGAACTCACGTCGCGGGCGCCCGCGGACGACTGATCGACACGATGCGGTCTTCGCGCGAGGTGCCGTGATGGTCGAGACCGTCACCCTCTATCGCGCGCCCACCACCCCCGCGGACGCCGACGCCATCGCGGACTGGCTCCGCGACCGGGTGGCCGCCGAGGTCAGGGTGCGCGACCGGCTGTTGGGCGCTCCCGACGACTCCGATGCCCTCGCCGAAGCACTCGCCGCCGCCCGCGTCACCGACCCCTACGACCCCGAGACGGGCAATACCATGGTCGGGATCGTCCGCTACGAGGAGCGGGCGCTTTCGGCCCCCGAACGGGCCGGCGGCGTCGTCTACGACGGGCAGGCGGTCGGGCGGGCGCTGAACGCCCGCCTCCCCGACCGGCAGGGCTTGGACCACCTCCACGTCCCCCTGCTGGACCGCGTCCTCGGGACGTGGGGCGACCACGACGGCCGCTGGCACAAGCGCGTGGCCGTCCTCGGACAGCCCTCACTGATCTCCGTGCCCGGCCTCTACGAGGCGCCGGCCAAGCCCGAGGCGTACTACGAGGCCAAGAGCAAACACGCCATGCTGACGGGCGACGCGCCACCCCGGGAGGTGCTGGAGGCGGAAATCGAGGGCGACTTCCTCGTCGCCGACGACCCGCGGACGACAGACGCCCTGAAGGGGTACGTCCTCGCCGCGGTGGCGTTCGTCGAGACGGGCACCGCCTTCTGTGACGACGAGCGGTGTCGGCTGTACGACGCCCACCGCCAGCCCGGCGTGGTGCGGGCACAGCTTCGCGACCCCGAATTCTGCGAGGCGCACGCCGAGCGGTACGGCTAACGCCGCCCGGCGCTCAGGTAGGCGAAGCCGCCGGCACGCGTCCCGTGGGTCGCCGCGGAACAGCGGTCCAGCACCGTCCGGTGTGCCGCCGCCACCCGACGGTCGAGGACGCGCGTCGGCGACTCGCCGTGATGATCCGCGGTGCCCGGGGGCGCCGACGCGCGGACGACGAGTCGGAAGAGGGGGTTGAGCGACCGGCCGGGGAGCCGGTGGCTCCGCGCCAGATCGAGGAGGGCGATCCGGTCGGGGTCGAGGTCGTCGAGCCAGCCCTCGACCGTCGCCGCGGGATCGGGGAGCATCCCCATCAGGAAACTTGCGGTGACGGCGTCCGCGTCACGGAGGGGGAGGCGGGTGGCGTCGCTCAGACAGACGATCACGTTGTCCCAGCCAGCGCGTTCGATCCGGTCGCGGGCGCGGGAAACGGCGCCGGGGGCGAAGTCGACGCCGACGACGGCACCCTCGCTCCCGACTCGCTCGCGGAGGTAGGGGAGGGTCGCGCCGGTGCCACAGCCGACGTCGACGACGGTATCGCCCGGGGCGGGGTCGAGCGAGCCGACGAGTGCGGTCCGGAGGCGACGGACACCGGGGGCGTGCGTGGCGAGGCGGTCGTAGCCGGGCGCCCACCGCGAGTAGAAGACCTGCGCGGCGCTCGCGCGGTCCGGATCGGGAGTCGTCATCGGGCCAGATCGCGAATAATTCGCGCGACGGTCGGCGCGTCGTCGGCGAGGACGTACGTGATCGGCTCGATGCCGAAGCCGCCGGTCTGGTAGAGGACGAACGGGGCGTCGGGGTCGGCGTCGCGGACCGCCTCGGTGACGCTTGGGCGAGCGGCCTCGTCCGACTCGGCTCCGTCCCGGCCGGCCTCGTACTCGACGGTCGGGTAGCCAGCCTCGCGCAAGGCGTCGACGAGTTCGGGATCGTAGCGGACGTTCACTGCACTCCGGACGGTCGCCCCCGCGGCGCGGGCCGACAGGAGGACGGAGGCGACGTGTTCGCTGACGCCGAACTCCGGATCGGAGGGGATGGTCGCCGTCCCGCGCACGTCGAAGATGCGGCCGGGGACGCCGGCCACGTCCTCCACGTCGGTCGCCTCGGGCAGGCACTCGACGAGGTTGGAGCCGACGTTGGGGACGAGACCGGCGAATCCGGAGGTGTTGCGGAGGATGCGGAGGCCGCGGCGCACCGACGAGCGGACCTGTTCGGTGGTTCGGGCGCCGCTCTCGGGGTCGTGGACGTCGAAGGAGGCGTCGTACTCGCGGAGGGTGGGCATGAGTTCGCGGTGGCGTTCGGCGAGCAGGTCGCCGTCCTCCAGCTGTCGGACGAGGACCTCGAGTTCGATGAGCGCCTGCACGCGGCTCATGTCGCCGGTCGCCAGCCCGTCGCCGATCCGTTCGACGAGTTCCCGGACGCGTTCGTCCTCGCTGATCCGGTCGCTGGTCGCCACCTCGCCGTGGGCGTACTTCGAGACGGCGGACTGGGAGATGCCGAGGGCGTCGGCCACCTCGCGCTGGGTGAAGCCCCGCTCCCGGAGGTCGGCGGCGAGCATCGACCGCACGGTGGGCAGGAACTCCTCCACCACGATCTCCTCGACGAACTTCATGACTCGAACTCGGGGTCGTCGCCGATGCGGGAGGCCTGCGGGCCGTGTTGGTCCTGGTATTTCGAGCCGCGCTCGCTTCCGTACGGCCGTTCGGCGGGCGAGGTGAGTTCGGTGAAGACGAGCTGGGAGACGCGCATGCCGGGCGTGAGCGCGACGGGGGCGGTGCCGAGGTTGGAGAGTTCGAGCGTCACCTGCCCGCGGTAGCCGGGGTCGACGAAGCCGGCGGTGGCGTGGACGACGACGGCGAGGCGGCCGAGCGAGGAGCGTCCCTCGACGTTGGCGACGAGGTCGGCGGGCATCTCGACGCGTTCTTTCGTGGTGCCGAGGACGAAGTCGCCGGGGTGGAGGATGAACTCGTCGCCCTCGTCGACGACCGTCTCCGAGATGTACTCGCCCACTTCCTCCTCGCGGGTGGGGTGGATACAGGAGATGTTGGTGCGCTGGAACTCCAGAAACTCCGAGCCGAGGCGGAGGTCGACGCTGGCCGGCTGGACCTGTTGGTCGACGTCGTCGAGGGGGTCGATCACGAGGTCACCCTCGCGGAGGCGAGCGAGGATGTCGGTGTCCGACAGGATCATACCTAACGGGGTGGTGTCGAGGGGTAAAATCCCCCCGGTCGGCGCCGTGACGGTGGCGTCCGTGGACGGCGCGGTGCCGTTCGAGGCAATTCCTGACGGAACCGTGAAGGAAACGGCAACGCTTTTTTGAGACGCTCCGAAATCGATACGATATGTCTGATGAGGTCAAGCGGGGGCTGGAGGGTGTCGTGGTTTTCGAGTCCCGGCTGAGCTACATCGACGGCGACGCCGGCGAGTTGGGCTACCGCGGGTACGCCATCGAGGATTTTGCGCGTGAGGCGAGTTACGAGGAGGTGCTGTCGCTGCTCTGGAACGGCGAGTGGCCGACCCGCGCCGAACACGACGAGTTCGCCGCTCGACTGGCCGCCGAGCGTGACCTCGACCCTGCCGTCTACGACCTCATCGAAGCGCTCGCGGCGCAGGACGAGAACCCGATGGCGGCCCTGCGGACGGTCGTCTCCGCACTCTCGGCGTCCGATCCGGACGCGGACGCCGACCCGGCCGACCGCGAGACGAACCTCGCGAAGGGCTGTCGCATCACCGCGAAGTTCCCGACGGCGCTCGCGGCGTTTGCCCGCCTCCGCAACGGCTTCGATCCGGTCGAACCCCGCGAGGATCTGGGCCACGCCGCGAACTTCCTCTACATGCTGAACGGCGAGGAACCCGACGAGGTGGCAGCCGAGACGTTCGACACCGCACTCGTCCTCCACGCGGACCACGGCCTGAACGCCTCGACGTTCGCGGCGATGGTGACCACGTCGACGATGTCGGATCTCCACAGCGGCGTCACGAGCGCCATCGGGACGCTCGCCGGCAGTCTCCACGGCGGCGCCAACCAGAACGTCATGCGGATGCTGAAGGAAATCGACGAGAGCGACGCGGACCCGGGCGACTGGATCGAGTCGGCGGTCGAGGAGGGGCGGCGCATCCCCGGCTTCGGCCACCGCGTCTACAACGTCCGGGACCCGCGTGCGGGCATTCTGGAGACGTACTCCGAGCGGCTGGGCGAGGAGTCCGGCGATCCCCGGTGGTACGACTACTCCGTCGCCATCGAGGAGTACATGACCGAGGAGAAGGGTCTCGCACCCAACGTCGACTTCTACTCCGCGTCGATGTACTACCAGATGGGGATTCCGATGGATCTCTACACGCCCATCTTCGCGCTGTCGCGGGTCGGGGGCTGGATCGCGCACATGCTCGAACAGTACGAGGACAACCGCCTCATCCGCCCCCGCGCCCACTACGTCGGGGACCGTGGTCGCGAGTTCGTCCCGCTCGACGAGCGGTAGCCGAAAGGCCGAACACCGCGGCGGTCCCACACCGTTCATGGAGGTTTTCGTCTACGGCACCCTCACCGAACCCGAGCGAGTGGCGTCCATCGTCGACGCCTTCGTCTTCGTCGGCGCTGCCGTTCTGGACGGCTGTCATCCCGTCGCGGGCCGATATCCGACGCTCGCACCCGGCGGTCAGACCGCCGGTCGCCTCCTGCGGACGGACGAGATAGACGCCCTCGACGCCTACGAGGGCGTCGACGAGGGACTCTACGTCCGCGTGTCTACAGCCCGAACCGACGGCGGAACAGTCGCCGTCTACGTCGGCGATCCAGACGCCCTCGACGCCGAGGAGGCGGTCGAGTGGCCCGGGTCGGGGCCGTTCGCCGAGCGCGTCCGCCGCTACTTCGAGCGCCATCCGGTCGTCGTCAGGCCGGAACACTCTTGATGGTGCGCCATGCGAACTGGTGCCACCCCTTCGCCGTCGTACACTTTCACTTTCACCGCGCCTTCATGACGTTTATATCCCTGCGCGACTATCCACTACTTGCACGTCACACGCGTGCATTCCCCCTTCCTCACATTCCGGAGCGGCGGCACTGGTCTACATAAACCGTTAACAGCCACCGACGGGTATGGGTGGTATGATCTCGTACGAGGACGTGCTCGCCGCCCGAGACCGGGTCGCGGGCGTGGCGCGTCACACGCCGCTCGAATACTCGTTCGCCTTCTCGGAGATGACCGGTGCCGACGTGTATCTCAAGCTGGAGAACTTCCAGCGCACGGGCGCGTTCAAGATCCGCGGGGCGATCAACCGGATCGAGACGCTCTCCGACGAGGCGAAGGCGGCGGGTGTCGTCACCGCGAGCGCCGGCAACCACGCACAGGGGGTCGCGCTCGCGGCGACGCGGGCGGGCGTCGATTCGAAGATCGTCATGCCCGAACACGCGCCGGTGTCGAAGGTGAAAGCGACCGAGCGCTACGGCGGCGAGGCCATCCTCCACGGGACGGACTACAGCGACGCGCAGGCGGAGGCCCACCGGATCGAGCGCGAGGAGGGGCGGACGTACGTCCACGCCTTCGACGACGAGATGGTGATGGCCGGGCAGGGGACCATCGGCCTCGAAATCGTCGAGGACTGCCCGGAGGTGGAGACGGTGATCGTCCCCATCGGCGGCGGCGGGCTGATCTCGGGCATCGCGACGGCGGTGAAGGCCCACGACCCCGACGTGCGAGTGATCGGCGTGCAGGCCGAGGGGGCCTCGAGCGCCGCCGAATCGCTGCAGAAGGGTGAGATCTACGAGCGCGAGAGCGTCGACACCATCGCGGACGGCATCGCCACCCGCCGGATCGGCGACCGGACGTTCGAGGTGATCAAAGAGCGCGTCGACGAGGTGGTGACCGTCGACGACGAGTCCATCGCCATCGCTTTGACCTACCTGCTCGAACGCGAGAAGGCGCTGGCGGAGGGCGCGGGCGCCATCTCGCTTGCGGCCCTGCTCTCCGGAGCCATCGAGTACGAGGAGGGCGAAGTGATCGTCCCCGCGCTCTGTGGCGGGAATATCGACCTCAACGTGCTGACGACGGTGGTGATGCGCGGATTGGTGGCGACGGGCCGCTACCTCCGATTCCGCACCATCCTGAAAGACCAGCCCGGCGCGCTCGTCGAACTCGGGGAGATCATCGCGGACCTCCGCGCGAACATCACGGCCTTCCACCACGACCGCACCTCGCGGGACGTGGCGATGAACGACGCGCGGGTCGAACTCGAAGTGGAGACGCGGGGCCCGGACCACGTCGACGAACTCCTCTCGGCGCTCCGCGATGCGGGCTACGAGGTCGAAATCGTCAACGGCTACCAGATGTCCGTCTGACTCCCTGCGGTGGCGGTGACGGCAGTACCGGCGCGGATGTGTACTTTTAACCGGAACGGCAACGACCGATCGAGCGTGAAACGAACCATCAGCACCGACGACGCCCCGGCGGCCGTGGGCGCGTACAGTCAGGCGACGACGAACGGATCGCTCCTCTTCACTGCGGGCCAGCTCCCGCTGACCACGGACGGCGAACTCCTCGACGACGAGTCCGTCGCCACCCAGACCGAACAGGCGCTCGACAACGTCCTCGCCATCCTCGACGCGGAGGGAGCCGACGCGAACGACCTGCTGAAGGTGACCATCTTCCTCGACGACATCGAGAACTTCGACGAGATGAACGAGACGTACGGGACGTACTTCGACGCGGAGCCGCCGGCGCGGAGCGCCGTCGAAGTCGGCAACGTGCCGAAGGGCGCGGCCCTCGAAATCGAGGCCATCGCCGATATCGAGTGATCGAATGACGCCGCGGCGGAAATCCAGCCTCCTGTGGGGGCTCGTGGGCGCGCTCACCTTTCTCGTGCTCGTGCAGGGCTACCGGCTGGTCGTCGGTCCCCTCGACGTGAGCGTCGTCGCCATCGGTGGCGTCACCCTCCTCGTCGGCGCGACGGCGGCCGGTCTCACCCACGCGCTGGCGCCGCGGATACACGAAAACGGAAGGAGTTAAAGGGTCGAACGGGTATTCGTAACTGCGAGCCGGGATGGCCGAGTGGTAAGGCGCACGCCTGGAAAGCGTGTTCCCTCTGGGATCCAGGGTTCAAATCCCTGTCCCGGCGTTTTCTGCTTCGATACCGACGATCAGCGCCGCGTACTCGCCGTGCGTGACCCCAGCGACGGCCCCGCAGTCACGACATCGCGTCCCGCGGCATCACCAGGTCGCCGTAACACTCCGGACACCGCGTGAACGTCCCGGTCACACCCGTCGTGGTCCGGTACTCGGCGTAGTCACAGTCGGTGCAGACGGCTTCGGCGACGTATCTACGGACGGCCGCTGACTCCGTCGGCCCGAACTCGGTACCGCCCTCTTTCAGAGACATGGTAACACTTCACATTCCACTCACTTAAGCCATACGGCGCGACAAACCGAATATCTCTGGTCGAATGTGTGTTTTTGAACAAATTCGGTGGTTGTTCGAACAGTATCGCGGCGGCTCGGAATCGGAGAAAGGTTCATGTGGTGGGCGCTCGTTCCCTTGCATGACAATGCCTGACACGAAAAGTGGTCGCGAACGAAACGGCCGGAACAAGCGCGCGCAACTCCGCCAGCAGCTGTACGAGCAGGAACTCGAATCGCTCGACGAGGACGCAGACCTGCCGGAGTTCGGCGAGGGCGAAGAAGAGTTCGCGGCCGACGACGTGTAACGACCCCACCCTTTTGCCGCAGCGGTAGCCACACGAACGCCCCGGAGCGGCGAGTGTCGGGGCCCTTTTAACCGCCCCGTCCGAACCGGTCGCCCGTGCCACTCCGTGCGAACTACGCGACGATATACGTCGGCGCGCAACTGGCGCCGGAGACGCGGAAACTCGACCTCGACTGGGCCGACGACGCCGGCGACGAAACCGAGGCCTTCGAGTTCGAGGTGCCGACGGCCGACCCAACCGACGGCTACGTGGGCATCCAGGCGTTCGACGTGGGGGAGTACGGTCACGAAATACTGATCAACGGCGAGCCGATGAGCGGGTTCGACATCCCGCCCAACGACGGCTGGCAGTACTGGGTCGACACCTTCGGCGACGCCGTCACCCTCACCGAGGGGACCAACCGCCTCCGCATCGGCCGCGACGCCGACACGTCGGACGCCTTCGCCGTCGGCACCGTCACCGTCCACTGGAAGGAACCCGACGGCGACTGAGGCCGGAACGCGTATTTAAACACCCCGGAGAACCGTAACACGCGTCTTCGTTCGGGCCGTGATAACAGTTCTCAAACGGCAGTTCGAGTCGCCTACGTCCGTCGATTGGGGAGCGACAGCGGTGTGTCGTCGATCCCGTGCACGACTGCCGACACCACTTACTTTTATATAGAAGGACAAACAATCGTTCGGTGAACCATGAGTCAGCGAATGCAGCAGGGTCAGCCGATGATCATTATGGGCGAGGACGCCCAGCGCGTCAAGGACAAGGACGCACAGGAGTACAACATTTCGGCGGCCCGCGCCGTGGCGGAGTCGGTACGCTCGACGCTCGGCCCGAAGGGGATGGACAAGATGCTCGTCGACTCGATGGGCACCGTCACCATCACCAACGACGGCGTGACCATCCTCCAGGAGATGGACATCGACAACCCGACGGCCGAGATGATCGTCGAGGTTGCCGAGACACAGGAGGACGAGGCCGGCGACGGCACCACCACCGCAGTCGCCATCGCGGGTGAACTCCTGAAGGAGGCGCAGGACCTCCTCGAACAGGACATCCACCCGACGGCGATCATCAAGGGCTTCAACATGGCCGCGGAGAAGGCCCGCGAGGAAGTCGACGACATCGCGGAGCGCGTCGACGCCTCCGACGAGGAGCTCCTCCGGAAGGTCGCCGAGACGTCGATGACGGGCAAGAGCTCCGAACTCGACAAGGAGCTGCTCGCCCAGCTCGTCGTCGACGCGGTGCAGGCCGTCACCGTCGAGGCCGACGACGGCTCCCACATCGTCGACCTCGAGTTCGTCGAGATCGAGACCCAGACCGGCCGCTCGGCCTCCGAGTCCGAACTCCTCAACGGCGCGGTCATCGACAAGGATCCCGTCAACGACGACATGCCCGTCGAGTTCGACGCGGCGGACGTCCTCCTGCTGAACGACCCCATCGAGGTCGAGGAGACCGACGCCGACACCTCGGTCAGCATCGACAGCCCCGACCAGCTCCAGCAGTTCCTCGACAGCGAGGAACGCCAGCTGCGCGAGAAGGTCGATCAGATCGTCGCGACGGGCGCCGACGTGGTGTTCTGTCAGAAGGCCATCGACGACCTCGCCCAGTATCTCCTCGCCAAGGAGGGCATCCTGGCCGTGCGCCGGACCAAGAAGTCCGACATGGGCTTCCTGCAGGAGATCCTCGGCGCCGAGATCGTCTCCGACCTCGACTCCGCGACCGACGCCCACCTCGGCCACGGCTCGATCAGCCGTGACGCCGACGCCGGGCTGTTCTACGTCGAGGGTGACGACGCCCACGGCGTGACGCTCCTCCTCCGCGGCTCGACCGAGCACGTCGTCGACGAACTCGAACGCGGCATCAAGGACGCCCTCGACGTCGTGTCGGCGACGGCCTCCGACGGCCGCGTCCTCGCCGGCGGCGGCGCCATCGAGGTGGAGCTGGCCGGTCGCCTCCGCGACTACGCCGACGACATCAGCGGGCGCGAACAGCTCGCCGTCGGCGCCTTCGCCGACGCGCTCGAAATCGTCCCGCGCGTCCTCGCCAGCAACGCCGGTCTCGACAGCATCGACACGCTGGTCTCGCTCCGCGCGGCCCACGAGGACGGCGACGTGCACGCCGGCCTGAACGTCTTCTCGGGCGACGTGGTCGACACCTACGAGGCGGGCGTCGTCGAACCCGCCCACTCCAAGGAACAGGCGCTCTCCTCAGCCACCGAGGCCGCGAACCTCGTCCTGAAAATCGACGACATCATCGCCGCGGGCGACCTCTCGACCTCCGGTGACGGGGACGAGGGCGGCCCCGGCGGCGCCGGCGGCGGCATGGGCGGTATGGGTGGCATGGGCGGCGCGATGTGACGTAGGGCACGCTTCCTTCTCACCCCGCGCACCGACACAAAACACATATTTTCGACGCCGGTACGACGCCTCATGCCCTCCAGCAGACGCGCCCTTCTGACCGGCGTCGGTGCCGCCCTGACCGGCCTCGCCGGCTGTCTCGATTTCGGCGGTGGGACGAACCAGCCGTCGTCACCCACGGGTACATCGACGGCGACCCCGAGCCCGACATCCACGCCCCCCGCACTCACCGACACGACGCTCGGCAACGCCATCGCCCTCGACACCGACGGCGACGGGCGGGGCGACGGGATGGTCGTCGTCGTTTCCGACCTCGTCTCCGCCCACTCGATCCGGTATCTGACCGCGCCTGACGCCTTCGGCGTCGCCGACGCCGGTGGGCAGCAGTTCGCCCTCGTCCACGTCGCCGCCCGGGGCGAAGGCACGCCACCGACCCCCGACGACTTCTCGCTCGTCGCCGACGGGACGACGTACGAATCCGGCATCGCGAGCGTCGGTCCCGCCCGCGTCGACGACCCCGTGTCCGGCCGTCCGTACGGTGGCTCGGACCGACGGGGCTACCTCGGTTTCCGGGTCCCCGCGCCCCTCGACGCGGACACGGTGGCGATCCAGCTCGCCGAGACGGGCCGGTGGACGGTCTCCGACTCGGAACTGGATGCCCTCCGCTCGCCACCGCCTGCCTTCTCGACGCGAATCGAGGTGCCCGAACGCGTCGCCGCCGACGAAGCGATTTCGGTCCGTATCGACGTGACCAACGAGGGCGAGGGCCTCGGCACCTTCCACGGCGCTATCAACCACCAGGGACCGCTCTACGCGGCCGACGCGTTCTCGTTTTCGCTCCCGCCCGGCGAATCCACGACCCACGAGGCGACCGTCGGCTACTTCCGCGGGAGCGAGTCCCCTCCCGCACGCGTCCAGTTCGGCGTCGTCGGTCCGGGCGTCTCCGAGTCGTTCACGGTGTCCATCGAGGGCGGCGGCACGCCGTCGGGAACCGCGACGGTCACGGACACGCCGTCCTGAGACTGTTGCGTAACTGATACCTTCGCGGAGGTGCTACCACTGCCATGGAGACCCTCCTTCTGGACGCCGACGCGGTGGACGAGCACTCCCCGACGACGGCCGTCGTCGACGCCGTCGAGGCGGCCTTCGCCGCCCACGCCCGCGGCGACACGGTGATGCCGGCGAAGTCGTACGTCGACCTCCCGCGGTACGACGGCGACTTCCGGTCGATGCCGGCGTACCTCGACGCCGGCGACTGGGACGCGGCGGGGCTGAAGTGGGTAAACTCCCACACCGAGAACCGGCGCCGGCACGACCTTCCCACCGTGATGGCGACGATGTGCTACTCCGCCCCGGAGACGGGACTGTTGCTCTCGATCATGGACGGGACGACGCTGACGACGAAGCGGACGGGCGCGGCCGCCGCCGTCGCCACCGACCGCCTCGCCGTCCGGGACGCGACGACGCTGGGGCTGGTCGGCGCGGGAGCCCAGTCGCACGCCCAACTCGACGCCATCCTCACCGTCCGTCCCATCGAGACAGTGGTCGTCGCGGACGCCGACCCGGACCGCGCCGCGGCGTTCGTCGAGGCGGTGCGTGACCGCGTCGACGCCCGCGTCGGCTCCATCCCCGAGGCCGTCGCCTGCGACGTGGTGTCGACGACGACGCCGGTCCGCGACCCCATCGTCGACGCCGCCGACGTGGGCGCCCACACCCACGTCAACGCCGTCGGCGCCGACGCGCCGGGCAAACACGAACTCGACGACGACCTGCTGGCGGCCGCGAAACTCGTCGTCGACGACCGGGAGCAGTGTACCCACTCGGGGGAGATCAACGTCCCCTACGCCGCGGGACGGCTCACCGACGACGATATACACGCCGCACTCGGCACGGTGGTGATCGGCGAGGCGACGGGCCGGACGCCCGCGGACGGCGTCACCGTCTTCGACAGCACTGGCCTCGCGGTGCAGGACGTGGCGGCCGCCCGCGTCGTCTACGAGCGGGCGTCGGCGGCCGGCGCGGGCGTGGCGTTCGACCTGCTGGGGCGTTAGACGAGCCGCTCACGCATCCAGTCGGCCGCGTACGGCCGGTACTGCGTCACCCGGTTCTTGCAGACGTGGTCGCCGTCGGGGTAGTAGAGCAGTTCGCCGTTGGGCGCCCGCTCGGCGATCCGTCGGGTCTGTTCCGGCGGAATCACGGTGTCGTTGCCGCCGACGATCATGAGCGCCGGGGCGGTCAGGTCCTCGATGTCGCCGCGGAGCGTCATCCGCTCCGTGATCTCGTCGGCCTCGACGAAGGAGTCGGCCCGGCAGGCGTGGAGGAAGCCGTCGCGCATCGAGACGGAGCGATAGAGGGAGGCTGGCCCGACGCTGAAGGGGCCGGCGAGGCCGACGCAGGCGTCGAACCGGTCGTCGTTCGCGGCGACGTGCGGGGCGTAGAACCCGCCGATCGAGACGCCGTAGACACCGAGACGGGAGGCGTCGACGTCGTCGACGCCCTCGACGTGGTCCACCACCGCCGAGATGGCCTCGTGGTAGTCCGGCGTCATCGTCCGGGTGTACCACATCTCGCCCTGCCCGGGACCGTCGACGGAGAGCGTCGCGATCCCGCGAGCGTGGAAGTCCGAGGCCCGCGTGTGCTGTTCTTCCTTCGTCGAGTCGAGGCCCGAGAGGAGGATCACCAGCGGCGACTCGTCGAGTCCGTCCGGCGTCCCGCCGGGAACCCGCAGGTAACCCGGAACGTCGGCGCCGCCCGGATGCGGCGCCTCGATCCGCTCCGCCGGCGGGTCGAGATGCGGGGCGGCCCGCTCCCACAACTCGACGCCGCGCCGGTGGACCCGTTCGCGGCGGCCCTCGTCGACGAACCACGCGAACGAGCCGAAGTGACAGTACATCGACGCCCGCAGGAAGTGTTCGCCCGCCGTCGTCGCGTTGCCCGCCGCTTCGGCCTCGCGGCCGTGTTCAGCGTGCTCTTCGCCGACCGCCGCGAACGCCTCGCACCACTCCTCCCACGCCCCGATGTCGTCGCGCAGGTTCTGGAGGTCGTAGCGGTCCAGCCCCTTGGCGAGAAAGCGCGTCCACCAGCGGTCGAACCGGCCCTCGACGAACTCGCGGCCGCGGTCGTCGGTCACGCCCATCCCCCGTCGTCGCGTGGTCGTCCCCCTCGGTCCACCGTCGTCGCTCTCGACGCTGAATCGTGCACGGTGACCGCAAGGTGGGCAACGGTTCTGATAAAAATTCCTACGAAACGTTTATACACTCACTCTTCCGTCGGCGCCACGGCGTCGAGGACTTTCGTTATCGCCCAGACGAGGAGGATCACCGGGAGGAGGGGAAGGAAGAGGATCAGCATGCCGAGAAAGATGGTCCAGCCGATGGCGTCCATCTCGGCGTCGGCGCGGGCGCGGAACGGCTTCCCGAGGGTTCGGTAGACGGGTTCGAGCGTCGGTTCGTCGGCCGTCTGTTCGGCATCGCTCATAGGATCACGATACGCCCCCGACGGCGATAAATATTGGCGATCCGACTATTCGATGTGGATGGCCGGGCGGAAGGGGACGGCGTTCCCGGCCCGGTCGCCGGGGTCCGGCGGGTCGGCGTCCTCGGCGTACACCGTCACGTCCGCGTCGAACTCGCGTTCGAGGAACGGGACGGCCGCCTCGTAGACGGCCAGTTCGTCCAACTCGGCGAGGACCTCGACCGTCTCGTCGTCGAGGTCACGCACGAGTTCGACCAGGTCGCCGACGAGGTCGTTGACCGCCTCGCCGCGTTCCCGCAGGGCGGGGTCGCTCATCGCCTCGCTCATCGCCGCGCCCACGTCCGGGCCGGCCTCGACGACGGCGTCGAACACCGTTCCTTTCCAGTCCGCGGCGACGTACACCCGAATCGTCTCCGGATCCGTCCCCGTCACGTCCACGATGTCGTTTACGTCCTCGGTGAGGCGTTCGATCCGTCGTTCCCGGACCTCGACCGTCGGGCGCTCCAGTTCGGGGTCGACCGTAGGCCACGGGGCGTCCTCGGCCGGCGTTCCCGTCAACTCCTCGTGAAGCTCGTTGGTGAGGAAGGGGACGAACGGGGCGAGCAGGCGCAGCCGCGTCTCCAGGGCGCGCCGGAGCGTCCACTGAGCGCCCGGTCGGCTCCGGTCGGTCCGGCGGCGGTACCACCGGAGCGACTCCTCGAAGCCGTAGAAGGCGGTCTGACTCGCCGCCCGCGTCTCGGAGTTCTCCATCGCCGCGGTCACCTCACGAACCGTCCCCTGCAGTTTCGAGAGCAGCCACCGGTCGATGTCGGCGAGGTCACGGGCCTCGGGGTCGTCGTCGAGGGTCGACCCCGGATCGTCGGGCAGCAGCTCCGTCGCGCGGTTCCAGAACCGGTCGAGCTGGTTGCGGACGCTCTCGACCTGTCCCGCCCGCCAGTCGTAGTCCTGCCACGGCTCCGCGGAGTTGAGCAGGAAGAAGCGCACGGTGTCGGCGCCGTAGCGGTCGATGGCCTCGCCCGGCAGGACGACGTGGCCCTTCGAGGACGACATCTTCTCCCCCTCCAGCAGGCCCATCCCCATGATGACGATGCCCGCCGGCCACTCGGCCTCCTCGAACAGTTCCGCGTGGTGGAACAGGTAGAAGGTGAGGTGGTTGGAGATGAGGTCGTTCGCGGAGAAGCGGTAGTCGACGGGGTACCAGTGCAGCCACTCCTCGCGCAGGTCGAGGGCGCGGGGGTCGGGGTCCTCGACCGCCTCGGGGCCGTAGAACAGCGCGTCGAAGAAGTCGCGGTCGAGGTCCTCGACCGGAATCTCGCGCAGGCGGGGCGCGACCGTGTAGTACGCCATGTAGATGGTCGAGTCGGAGAGGGGTTCGATGACGAAGTCGTCGTCCCACGGCAGGCGCGTCCCCAGCCCGTAGTTGCGGATGCACGGCCACTCGTTCAGCCAGTCGATGGTGTGGTCGTACTCGCCGCGGGTGTTCTCGGGGATGCACTCCATGTTCTCGACGACCCGCTTGGTCGCTTCCTTCCAGTCCTCGTCGTTGTACCGGAGGAACCAGGTGTCCTGTTCGGCCACCTCGACGTCGCCGCCACAGCGACAGATCACCTCCTCCGAGAACTCGTACATCGTCCCGAAGTGACCCGCCTCGACCCCCTGCTCACGGTAGGCTTCCCGAACCTCCTCGATCACTTCGCCGGCGAACTCGCCGTAGTCGTCGTGGAGGCGCCCGGCGTGGAACTCACGGTTGTACAGCTCCTTCGTCACGGCCTCCAGTTCGGGGTCGTTCGAGGATTCGACGCCCGCCCGCTCGACGGCGTCTTTCGCCGGCACCTCGCCGTACCCCTCGACGTCGAGGATCGGCACCGGTTCGATCCGGTCGACGACCGCGGGGTCGACGCCGTAGCGCTCCATCCGCGCGTCGTCGGCTTTCGCCTCCTGCAAGGCGAGGTAGTCGTCCGGCGAGTGAGCCGGGACGGACATCACGACGCCCGTGGCGTTGTCGGGGTCGACGAACGTCGCCGGCAGGATGGGTACCTCGTCGCCGGTGACGGGGTTGGTGACCGACTCGCCCACGAGGTCCGCCCCCGCGAACGTCTCCGAGACGCTGACGTCGTGGGCCTGTAGGCGAAGCTTCTCGGTCGCCGCCTCGCTCACGAGCCACGTCTCGCCGTCGACCGTCGCGCGGGCGTAGGTGCCTTCGGGGTCGACGTAGGCGTTGGTGACGCCGCGCACCGTCTCGGGGCGGAGCGTCGCCATCGGCACCACCGCGTCGTCGAGGCCGAACCGGATCAGGGTGTACTCCTGATACTCGGCTTCCTCACCTTCGAGCAGGTCGTGGGTCGTGACCGGCTGCTCCTCGTTCGTGCAGTATTTGACGGGGTGGAGGCCCTTCTCCAGTCGGTTCCGTTCGCGGAGGGTCTCGTACTGCCACGTGATGAACTTCGAGTAGCGCTCGTCGTTCGTGGTGAACTCGCGGCGCCAGTCGATGGAGAGCCCCAGCGACTTCATCCCGCGCTTGTAATGTTCCTCGATGAAGTAGCGGGCGTACCCCATCGGCGTCTCCAGGTCCTGCAGGGTCGACTCGGGAACCTCGTAGGTGTCCCGGAGCACCGAGAGCTGTTCTTCCTCGCCTTTCTTCAGGCGTTCGACGGCGCCGATGATCGGCGTCCCGGTGACGTGCCACGCGATGGGAAAGAGGACGTTGTCGCCCTGCTGGCGTCGGTAGCGGGCGTACACGTCCGGGACGGTGTAGGTCCGGGCGTGGCCGATGTGCATTCCGCCGCTCGGGTACGGGTACGGGACGGTGATGAACGTCGCGTCCTCGTCGTCCGACGGATCGGCTTCGTACCTACCCGTCTCCGCCCAGCGCTCCCGCCAGCGCTCCTCGATAGCCTGCGGGTCGTAGTCCATGTCCCGCCCGAAGAACCCCCGACCTAAAATAACTCCTATCCCGCCGAAACCGGCGATTATCGCTCCTGATCACGGCGGCCGATCCCAATAAGGAGCCATTACCTCACCGGATGCCGGCGGTAAGACACCATTATATATCCGTGGTCGGCTCCTCGGTCCCCGACGAGCATACCGTGAAGGTATCGTCGTTCGGTCGATTCGCCGGCGCTGTCGCCGTCGGGGGGCTCGGTGCCGCGCTAGTCGTCGTGTTGGCCGTCGAGGGCGGTGACGCGTGGCGATCCCTCGTCGTCGTTGCCCCGCTCAGCCTCGCCGTCCTCCTGTTCGTCGCCGCCGCTTGGCTCCTCCGGAGCGACCTCGACGGCCGAATCGCGCTTCGGGTACCGCTGTTGACCGCCGTCGGGATGCTCGTGTTCGGTACCTTCGGCGCCTTCGTGGCCTTCGACCTCCTCCCGGACGCGACCGGTGCGCGGCCGACGCTGGTCGTGTTACACTTCGTCAGCGTCGGCGGCGCGGTCGGCGTCCTCGTCGGTCTGTTCACCGCGAGACAGGCGACGACGATTCGGGCGCTTCGCACCCGCGAGGCCGAACTCCGCCGGTCCCGGGACGAGTATCAGGACCTCTTCGACGGCATCGGCGACGCGGTCCTCGTCCACGACACCCGGGGGACGATCATCGCCGCCAACGACGCCGCGTCGGAGCGCCTGGGCTACGCCGACTCGCTCGTGGGCCGTCGGATCGACGACGTGGAGTGTGCCCGTGCCGACGAGGCGTCGGCGACCGTACGGACCGATTCGGCCGACGACCGCATCGTCTACGAGACGGTCCACACGGCCGCCGATGGCGAGACGATTCCGGTCGAGGTGAGCGCCCGATACGTCCGATATCGGGGCTCGCCGGCGGTACTGTCGGTCGCTCGTGACGTCACCCGCCGCCGGGACTCCGAGCACGAACTCGCCCGGAAGCGGGATCAGCTTCGGGCGCTCAACCGCGTCCTGCGCCACGACATCCGCAACGACATGCAGATCGTTCTCGGGCTGGGTGGACTCCTCGAGGACCACGTCGACGAGGAGGGGGCGGAGTATCTCCGGACGATCCGCGACACCGGCGAACACGTCGTCGAGCTCACCGAGAGCTCGCGTGACCTCGCACGGGCGGTCGCCGGCGAGGCCGAACTCCCGCTGGAATCCGTCTCCCTCGACGAGACGCTTCGGGCGGAAATCGACCGCCGACGAGAGGCGTTCGGCCACGCGTCCATCGAACTCCACGGCGACGTTCCCGACGTGGACGTGCGGGCGAACGACCTGCTGTCGTCGGTGTTTCGGAACCTCCTGAACAACGCCGTCCAGCACAGCGACCGAGAGGAACCGACAGTGGAAGTCACCGCCGACATGACGCGTGGCGACCACACGGCCATCGTCCGTATCGCCGACGACGGCCCCGGCATCGCACCGGGGCGGCGGGAGGCCGTGTTCGGGAAGGGAGAGAAGGGACTCGACAGCGAGGGCACCGGCCTCGGGCTCTATCTCGTCCAGTCGCTGGTCGATCAGTACGGCGGCGAGGTGTGGATCGAGGACAACGAGCCGCGAGGAACCGTCGTCGTCGTCGAACTGCCGATTTCGGTGGATTGAGGCCCGGAAACGGAGATTCGGCTCCTGGTCGCGTGCCGGTGACGGTGTACCAACCGATGGCCCCGAAGCGTTCGCCCAGACGGAAACGGTATTCCGGCCCCTGGTATCCCGGCCCGTGACTAGTCCCCGATCACGACCGGATGTGGCTACCGTTTCAGTACGGAGGGATCGGTTCGGGAAGCCTTCGGGAGTTTCTCGTGGCTCTCGTCGTGATAGTCGGGATTCCGATTGCCGTTCTCGTCTGCGGGCGCCTCTTCGAGAAACTCGTTTGATCGAATGCCTTTCGACGAGCGAAAACGCCGTGTTCCGTAGAATGTACGTTCCGTAAAATGTCGCGTCCCGCGGTCACGTGACCCGGAGGCTACTCGACGTCGATGTGACGCACGTCGGCGTCGGCTTCGACGGGGATGGTGACGGTCAGTACGCCGTTCCGGTAGCTCGCGGACGCGCCCTCGCCGTCCACGTCTGCGGGCAGGCGGATGGTGCGGCGCATCGAGTGGTGGCGGCGCTCGCGGCGGACGTACGCGTCCTCGTCGATGTCGGACGCCGTCTCGGAGTCGGCGCGGATGGTCAGGAGGTCGCCGTCGACGGAGATGTCGAAGTCGGACTTCTCGAAGCCGGGCACGTCCGCCGTGACGACGATTTCGCCGTCGTAGTGGGCGACGTCGATGGCGAACTCGCCGGCTCCGGAGCTGGAGCTGGAGCTGGAGCCGGAGCCGGGGCGGTTGTAGCGGCCGAACGCTCCCCATCGGTCACCGGTCATGCGCTCGAAGAGGTCGTCGAAGTCACTGAAGTAGTCGTTTGGTTGCATTGGTAATCGCCGACCTACCGTACGCCCGCCGAGGGCATAAATACCGCTGGATGCGAGATAGCCAATCACACGGTAGAAGGCTTCAGAGAGGTGTTCGGGGCGTTTCAGACGACGTGGCGAGTGTCGTAAGAGCCGAGTCGGCGCACCCAGCCGTTGGCGGCGATTTCCTCCACGTCCTCGACGGCGTCGCGGGCGTGGCGCTCGTAGAGACCGGCCTCGAAGTCGATGTGGAAGAGGTAGTCGCCGAGGCGGTCACCCGTGGGACGGGACTCCACGCGCGAGAGGTTGATGTCCCGGTCCGCGAAGGCCTCGAGCAGTTCGAGGAGGAGGCCGGGGTAGTTGGCGTTCGGATTGACGATGATCGTCGATTTCCCGCCGGCGTCCGAGCCTTCGTCGGCGGGCGCGATGGCGAAAAACCGAGTGGCGTTCGAGTCGCGGTCCTGGATATCCTCCGCGAGCACCTGGAGGTCGTCGCCGGCGTTGTCGGGGTGGGCGATGGCGGCGACCGAAGCGTCCTCGCGGGCGTGTTCGACGCCACGGGCGGTGCTGGTGACTGCCTCCAGGGTCACGTCGGGGTACTCGGCTTCGAGGAAGGAGCGACACTGCGCGAGCGCCTGCGAGTGGCTGGCGACCACGTCGAACTCCGGCGACTGCGCGATCAGTGCGTGGCGAATCGGTGTCACGATCTCCTCGACGACGCTCACCTCGTAGTCGGCGAGGGCGTCGAGCGTCTCCGTGACGCTCCCTTCGATGCTGTTCTCGATGGGGACGACGCCGCGTCGGTACTCGCCGTCCGCCACCGCCTCGACGATGGCGGTCACGGACTCGCTGAAGGTCACCTCGTCGGCGACCGCCCCCGCGGCGCGGTGGGAGTACGTCCCCGCGGGGCCGAGCGTGATGGCTTTCATGCCTCTCGGTTGCGCGGAGAGTGGGAAAAGCGCGTCGGGTTGGGGTGAGCGCGGCGTCTCAGGCCAGTCGGAGGCGGACGTTGAAGACGCTCCCCCGTGGCTCGTTGTCCTCGATCCACACCTCGCCGCCGTACTGATCGACGAGCGTGTACACCAGATAGAGCCCGAGGCCGGTGCCCTCGCTGTCGAGTCCCTTCTCTCCCCGTCCGAACACGGCTTCGCGGCGGTCGGGGTCGATGCCGGGGCCGTCGTCGGCGACTCGAACCAGCACCCACTCGTCCTCGACGTCGGCGGACACCTCGACGGTTGGCTCGTCGCCGTCGTGGTGCTGGACGGCGTTGTTCAGGAGGTTCCGGAACACCGAGCGGAGCATGTCGTTCGCCACCACCTCGACCAGCGGCACGTTCCCCCGCGTTCGGATCGTGGCGTCCGGATAGCTGGATTCGGCCTCCCGCACCTCCCGATCCAGCACGAACGAGAGGTTCGTCGGTTCGAGGTTCTCCCCCGGTTCGGCGACGAGCGCGTCCATCAGTTCGCCCATCAGGTCCGTCAGTTCGATGACGTGCTTGGTTCGCGTCCGAATCGTCTCCAGGTGGGGTTTGCCCCTGTCGTCGGAGACGTCGTCCAACAGGTCGGCCATCCCCTGCACGAGCTGCATGTCGTTGCGGATGTCGTGGCGGACGATGCGGTTGAGGAGTTCGAGGCGCTCGTTTTGTTCCTCCAAGACCTGCTGGTACTCCCGCGTCTCGGTCACGTCCTTGATCGCCCCGTCGATGTACGCTTCACCCTCCGCACTCTCGCAGTGACAGACGGTGACGAGCCCCCAGAATCGGTCGCCGCTCAACGTCCGGAGTTCCACCTTCTCGGTCACCACGCCCCGCTCGTCCAGCGCGTCGAAGACGGACCGGCAGTCCTTCCCGTCGTCGTAGATAGCGGCGACGGGCGTCGACAGCAGGTCGACCTTCGAGTCCGCGTCGAACAGGTCGACCATCGTCGGGTTGGCTTCGAGGAAGGATCCGTCCGGATCGTAGGGAGCCCGGAAAATTCCGGTCGGGACGTGTTCGACCAGTTCCTCGAACCGGCCGAGTTCCTCCCGCCGGCGCTTGCGCTCGGTCACGTCCCGAACGGTCGTCAGCACGCTCCGCTCGCCGTCGAGGGTCGTCAGCGACGCGGAGAGCTCGCCCCAGAACGGCTCCCCGCCACGGCGGCGAAACCGCCACTCGACGGTCCGCCCGTCGTCCCCCGCGGCGTCGACGAGCGACTGGATCGGGGCGTCGGATCGCGTCCTCTCGGTCAGCAGGTCACCGAGTCGGCCGTCCGTGAGCGCGTCGCGGTCGAAGCCACTCATCGCGACGAAGCGGCCGTTGGCGTCGCGGACGGCGCCGGTGTCCGGATCGAGAACGAGGAGCCCGTCGGAGACGTGCTCGAAGAGCGCACGGTACTCCGAGCCGGGCTCGGCGGTGGCCCGATTGTTCACGACGGGGGTGTGTCCGAGGCGAGTATAAACCCGCCCCTCCGATTATCACTGCGTGTAACAGATGTCGACGAAGTTCCGCAGGATCGTCAGCCCCGTCTCGCCGCTCTTCTCCGGGTGGAACTGCGTCCCGAAGACGGTGCCCTCGTCGTTGGCGATAACCGCGGGGAAGGTGCGGCCGTGGTCCGTCGTGGCGACCACCGCCTCGTCGTCGTCCGGAACGGCGTAGTAGGAGTGGACGAAGTAGGCGTACTCGCCGTCGACGGAGCCGCCGCCCGGGCCGTCGCGCTCCGGCGCGGCCGCCGCGTCGACGCCCGAGACGAGGGGGTGGTCGCGCTCGACGGTCAGGTCGTTCCAGCCCATGTGGGGCACCTTCTGTCCCTCGGCGAAGCGGACGTTCCGCCCGGGGACGAAATCGAGGCCGACGACGTCGCCCTCGCCGGCGTGGTCCGCCTCCTCGCTCGACGTGAGGAGCATCTGCATCCCGAGACAGATGCCGAAGACGGGTTGGCCGCGGTCGACGGCGTCGGCGAGGGCGTCGCGGTACGGTCCGGCGTTCTCCATCCCTTCGCGGAACGCACCGACGCCCGGCAGGACGATGCCGTCGGCGGCGGCAAAGTCGTCGGGATCGTCGGTGATGGTGACCGACGCGCCGGCGCGTTCGAGGCCGCGCGTTGCCGACCGGAGGTTGCCGAGGCCGTAGTCGACGATGACCACGTCGGCAAGCGCCTCCGACGGGGGTCGGGAGAGGCTCATACGTGTAGTCGGTCCGCAGGGGGCAAGTGGCTTTCCGTTGCGGTAGGGATTATCGGCTCTGCTGAAACCCTCGGCCGCTGATCTGCGGCCGATGCCATGCTGCATACAGGGCGCGTATTCAGCACGGCACAGGCCGAGACTCCGCGGGAGTGACAACGATTAACAGGCCCGAGGCTGTATCTACTACCCGACGGTCGAGAGGCGGCTTTCAGCGAGGGTTGACCGTTCAATCGCGAGGGAGAAAAGATGGCAGAACTCACTACCGAACGGGTGACAGCCGAGCTCGAGGGGAGCTTCGTCGTGTTCCGAATCGGAATGAGAATAAACACACTCTGGAAGGTCCACGAATGGCTCCCCGTTCTTCGAGCGATGCCGAAGATGCTCGAGGAACTTGAAACGGACGCCGAGAGCGGATTGCTGGGGTACGACACGAAACTGGGAATTCGGAATCACGAAGTCGTCCAGTACTGGCGGTCGTTCGAACAGTTGCGGGAGTACGCCCTCAACCCGGACGGTCGACACGCCCCTGCGATCCAGTGGACCAATCAGCAAATGCGCGAGAGCGATGCCGTGGGAATCTGGCACGAGACGTATCTCGTGGGGGGCGGCGCGTATGAAACGGTATACAACAATACGCCACCCATCGGCTTGGGAAAGGCAGGGACGCTGTATCCCGCGACTGATCGTCGGCGAACAGCCGCAGGGAGACTGGGATTGACCGAGGGAGACGATGTGACCTACGAGGAGGATGGTGTGCAGTCCGAACCTATCGAACCACGGTAAGGTGATACAACAGACGTCCAGTCCCGGATGATCCCGTACACGACGGCGTTTTGAAGACTGTGGGCGGGGGTGGATCGACACTTCGTATCGGTCACGGGGAATCTGCCAGAAGCCGAGAAAGTTTCGACGTTGTTGCTGGATAGAGGGCGCGAATTGTTGCATTTGCGCGTGGGGATCGGCCGTTTACAGTGTGACAGACGTTCGGTCGCGTGAATTGTGACGGACGGCGGGAGCTTGGAGCCAGGATTCTGCTGTCTGTGGTTCGATATGGCTAAAATCATTTTCAAACGACCAGCCGATCCACTCGATAGCAGTACTGAGGCGGCCAAATTCTGTCATGAACACTCAGGATTCGTCTACCCCATCCTCTAACTTGACGCCCCCACTATACCCGGACGATTCTTTTATATGTAGTTATTTTATCCGCAAGCGCCATCCGGAATGGTGGCTCCCCTTTCGGTACAGTGCTTCGATGAGAAATTCTGCGGTCACAGGGACCGACGCTATCGGGACGTTATGAACGGTACAGGCCCGTAACAGGGCATTGATGTCTGCTTCGTGTGGCTGTGCGATCGAGGGATCACGCAAAAAAATGACACCATCGATGTCGCCTTCAACGACTTCTGCGGCGATCTGTACGTCTCCACCGACGCTGCCACCCCGTTTACGCTCGATGTTTAGATCCGTCTTACGCATGAGTCGCTTGGCGGTCATCCCAGTCCCGACTAAGTCAAAATTTGAGAGGATATCTTCATACGCCTGTACTATCTCTACGAGTGTTGGTTTCTTCTCGTCGTGTGCGATGAGTGCGACTCGTGCCACATCCGGTTTCATAATTGAGTTTTCGGTAGAGAGAGGCTGTTACCTTCCGTGACACCCGCACAACCTCTCGCCTGCGTTCGGCCTCATGACAAAGAGGTCATATAGGCGGATTCGAGCTACTGTATGTTAACTTTTACCATGGTGTCCATTGAGACCGTTCTGTACGTGGTCTTTAGCCCGTGCGGTGTCAATCGGCAGTACATCGGACGTTCCCGACGGAACGATCCGGCGAGAAGCGATGGACCGTCACGACACCCTCTCTCAGTAGTCGCCCAACCGCGACTGCCCGCCGCCCCCGTCCGTCGAGACGCCGGCGAGGTCCGCCGCCTTCGCTATCGCCGCGTCGAACGCCTCCCGCTGGCTCCGGTCGTACAGCGTCGCCGCCGGGTGGAGACAGACGAGGACGCGCCGCGACGCCCCGCCGAGACGCGCGTCGACGACCGATCCCGCCTCCTTCGTCACCGCCACGGAGCGATCCAGCAGGCGCTCGCCGGGCACCTTTCCCAGCGTGACGATCAGGTCCGGATCGACGAACTCGATTTCGCGTTCCAGAAAGTCCGCGCAGTTGTCGAGTTCCTCGACGTGCGGGTCGCGGTTCTCCGGCGGGCGACACCGCACGCAGTTGGTGATGCGCACGTCGGCGCGTGCGAGGCCGGCGTCGCGGAGGGCGTCGTCGAGGACGGTCCCCGACCGGCCGACGAAGGGTTCGCCCTCGGCGTCCTCGTTGGCGCCGGGGGCCTCGCCGACGAACAGGAGCGCGGCGTCGTCGGGGCCGACGCCGTTGACGATGCGACTCCGTGACTCGACGAGCGCCGGACAGCGCTCGCAGGCCGTCACGTCCGGCCCGTCGCGTTCGACCATACTGGACCGCCGGGGGCCGGGGGCTTAAACGTCGCCGTCGCTCGCGCGGAAGCGTCGCGCCGCCCGGGCCGCCAGCCGCGCCACGCGGAGCGGTTCGGGCCGGCCGCCCTCGGGGGTGTACGCCCGGACGATCTCCGCGGCCCGGGCGGCGTCGACGCCGACGGCCCGGACCCACACCGCGTCGTCGTTCACCTCGATCCGTCGGCGCGGCGGCTGTGCGCGGTAGGTCGCCAGTCGCTCGTCGAGGGCGTCGTCGGAGAACTCCCGGTGGAGCGCGGGTTCGAGGCCGGGACTCGACTCGAAGGAGAGGGATAGAACGGGCCGCTCGACGGCGTCGGCGAGCGCCCGCAGGTCGACGAGGTTGAACCACGCGGGCGCGATGCCGGCGAGCAGGAGATACTGCACGTCCTCGCGGTCCAGGTCGACGAACAGCGACTCGACGGCGGCGGTGGCGTCGGTGCCACCGACCGTACACGATCCGAAGACGAACCCGTCTGCGGTTCGGTCCGCCCGGAGAACGGCCCCGCAGAGGACGCTCCGGTCGTCGCCGTCGGCGAACGACTCCGCGACGCCGAGCGCCCGCGTGCCCGCCTTCATCGCGGGTGCGACGACGAGACGCGACCGCGACGCCACCGCACGCCCGCCGCGGTCACTCCTCTTTGATGTCTTTGAGCCGATCGAGCAGTTCGTCGTTCGACGCCCCGATCTCGAACTCGACCGACCCCCGGTGGTCGTTCTCGGACGTCTCGACCCCTTCGTTGTCGTCGAGGTCGGCGTCTAACTCCTGGTTCTCCTGTTCGGATTCGTCGTAGCTCCCGAAGCCCATACGTGTATCCGTAGCACGCGCACGATGAAAAAACATTTGCAGGCGGTCCCCGATCCACACCGGGCAGTTATTTCCCCCGTCACCGCCGTGTGTCGGGTATGGACGTACTCACCGTCACCGCGGACGCCGAGGAGTTCACGTGCAACGCCTATCTTGTCACCGGGGCGACGCCGACGCTGGTCGACGCGGGGACGATGCCCGGCGTCGCGTCCGTCGTCGCGGACCACGTCGACGAGTTGGATCGGGTGGTGCTCACCCATCAGCACCACGACCACGTCGGCGAACTCGACGCCGTCCTCGACGCGTTCGACGCCGACCTGTACGCCTACGGCGACCACTCGCGGCGGACGCACGAACTCTCGGACGGCGACACCGTGGCGATGGGCGACGAGTCGTTCGACGTCGTCTACACGCCGGGCCACGCGGACGACCACGTCTCGCTCGTGAGCGAGCACACCCTCTTCAGCGGCGACGTGGTCGTCTACAACGACGGCGCGTTCGACGACGGGAGCTTCGGCCGGACCGACATGGCCGGGCAGTCACGCGAGCGCCTCATCGAGAGCCTGGAGACGCTGCTCGACCGACTGCCGGACTCGGTGACGGCGATGTACGCCGGCCACGGCGACGCGTTCCACGCGGACGACGAGAGCGTCCGGCAGGTGATAGCGCGGGCGCTCTCGCGGGCGGAGCGTCGCGAGCCGAAGTACCAGGATTAGGCGCTACGGCGTTCTTTCGCCTTGGGGCGGAGCTTCTTGTACCCGCACTTGCGGCAGCGCTTGGCGCGGGGTGCGTTGCGCGCGTTACACCGCATACAGATCTGTTTGTCGAGCATCCGCTTTTCCGCGCTCTCGAAGGTAGCCATACGACTCGATTTCCGGTCGACGGTGATAACGCTTGCGAGTGCCCACGACGCCACGCCGTCGCCCGGCACAACGCAAGCGTTTAGACAGCCGGTTGAGTAGGTTGGGACATGGCGAACTGTCCACTCGCCGACGACTGCCCCAGTTTCTCGGAGCGGATCCAGGGCATGGGGTGCCAGCACTACGGTGACCGCGGGGGTGCCGAGTGGTGCAACCACTACGACATGCCCATCTCCGATCTGAAACAGCAGCCGGTGAAACCCGGGGAGGAGCTCGTCGTCGAGGTGACCGATATCCACGAGAGCGGCGCGGGCGTCGGCCGTACCGAAGACGGCTTCATCGTCCTCGTCGACGGGACGCTCCCGCCGGCGCGGGCGCGGGTCCGCATCGACCGCGTGAAGGCCAACCACGCGACGGCCGACGAAGTCGAACGGCTGCCGATGGAGGAGGAAGAGGACGACGAGGTGACGGCCGCCGACGAGTCGGACGGGGAGTCGACGGCGGGGGACTCCGGTCGTCCCGAGCAGTTGGGAAGCCGAGACAACTTCTGGGGGAGCTAGTCGCCGGCACCGCCCCAACGTCGAGAGTGGACAGTCGGAAGTGTAGCTTTTAGGGGCCGAAGGCGTACTACCGAGGCATGGAAGACGACCCGGACGCGAACGCCCTGCTCGAACGCGCCGGTTTCGACCCAGAGAAGAGCGTTCTGACGCGCCGACAGGCCGAAGTGCTCGCCCTCCGCGAGCGGAACGTGCGCCAGTCCACCATCGCCGATCTCCTCGGCACCTCCCGTGCGAACGTCTCCAGCATCGAGTCGAGCGCCCGGGACAACGTGGCGAAGGCCCGCGAAACCGTCGCCTTCGCGGAGGCCCTGACCGCGCCCGTCCGGGTCGAAGTCGACGAGGAGACCGACCTCTACAACGTGCCGAAACTCGTCTACGACGCCTGCGACGCCGCCGGCGTCAAGGTCAACCACACCGCGCCGGATCTGATGAAACTCGTCAGCGACGAGGCCGGCGAGGCCGTGCAGGGCCGCGAGATTCAGGCCCCCCTGCTGGTCGGCGTCACCACCGACGGCACCGTCAGAGTTCGGCAGTCGAAGTAATCAGAACTCGCCGCGCCGCTCCAGTTCGGCCACCAGGTCGCGCACCTGCTGTGCCCTCTCCGTCGGCACCACCAGCACCCGGTCGTCGTACGCGACGACGGTCAGGTCGTCGACGCCCACCAGCGAGACGTGGACGTCCTCGCCCGCGACCACGTTGTTCTCGGCGTCGAGACTCACGACGTCGACGTCGCCGACGGCGACGGTCCCGTCCTCGTCGGCCGGCAGCAGCCGCCGGAGCGCGTCCCACGAGCCGAGGTCGTCCCACTCGACGCCGAGGGGGACCGTCACGACGTCGTCGGCGCGTTCGAACACCGCGTGATCGACGCTCACCGGGTCGACGGCGTCGAACCCTTCCGTCGGATCGCCGGCGTCGAGCGCGTCGAGCAACGGCCCGAGCGGCGTGTCCCGTGCCGCCGCGCGGAACGCCGCGGGCGTCCACGCGAAGACGCCGGCGTTCCAGTAGTCGCCCCGGTCGACGTACCGTCGGGCCGTCTCGGCGTCCGGTTTCTCGTGGAACGCGGCCACATCGGCGTAGTCGCCGTGGTCTGGCCCCGGTTCGATGTACCCGTAGCCCGTATCGGGGCGGGTGGGTTCGACGCCGAAGGTGACGAGTGCGCCCGTCTCGGTGGCGACGCGGGCGCCACGGCGGGCGGCCGCCTCGAAGTCGCCGTCGACGTGGTGGTCGCTCGGCACCGCGAGGACGACGGGGTCCGCGAACCGGTCGGCGACCCGGTGGGTGGCGTAGGCCAGCGCCGGGCCGGTGTCCTTGCCCGCGGGTTCGACGAGGACGGTCGCGTCGGGGGCCGCCTCGCCGACGGCGTCCTCGAACCCCGGTCGGGTCACGACGACCACCTCGTCGGCGAAGTCGACGCGGGCGACGGTACGTTCGAGGAGGCTGTCGTCGCCGCCGATGGCGAGCAACTGCTTCGGTCGGTGGCTCCGGCTCGCGGGGTAGAGCCGCGTGCCGACGCCGCCGGCGAGCACGACGGCGACGAGCGGTCGATCCGTGGCTGTTGGGCGATTCACGGCGCTCACCACGTCTCCACGACGCCCTCGTGAACGTCCTCGACACACCCCTCACAGTCGGGGTGGCCAGCCTCGTAACACTCGGGGCGGCCGGCGTCGTCGAGCGCGACGGCACGGCGTTCGGCCGCCCGCCGGCAGACGATGCGGACGCGCCCCTCGTCGTCCCGGGGCAGGGCGGGCGTGTCCCGCCCCTCGCGGTAGGCCTTCCGGGCCTCGGCGTAGCGTCGGCCGGCCGAGCGGAAGGTGGTCCGTACGAACCGTTCCAGCCGGTCGTCCATACCTCCGCTTGTACCGGCGGGGTCAAAGGGCCGTCGGCGTCGCCCCGTGTCGGACCGGTCCAGCCGAACTGTTTCACTTTCGCCGTGGTCACGGAAGTTTTTATACTGTCGCGAACCAACCGGCGTGTGCCTCCCCACGAGAACAACACGGAGGCGAGTGAGACCATGACCGATTTGCATACCCACGCGGAGGACATCGTAGCGCAGTTCTCGGACCATCTGGACCTGACCGTCGACGAGGTCGAGGAGCGCCTCGACAACCTCGTCAACGAGTACCGGGTCCCGGTGGACGAAGCACGCCGGAGCGTCGTGAACAGCTACCTCGACGAGGCGGGCTTGGAGCGTGAGGCGCTGGGCGGCGGCGGCAACGCCTCCGTCGGCCTCGCCGAAATCGACCAGGACGAACAGTGGCTGGACGTGACCGCCAAAGTCGTCGAACTCTGGGAGGCCCGGAGCGACTCCGTCGCCCAGGTCGGCCTGCTCGGCGACGAGACGGGGACGACCAAGTTCGTCGCGTTCGAGACCTCGGACCTCCCCGAACTGGAGGAGGGAAAGGTCTACCGGCTGGAGAACCTCGTCACCGACGAGTACCAGGGCAACTTCTCGGTGAAGCTCAACCGGACGACGACCATCACCGAAGTCGACGAGGAGATCGAGGTCGGCGACGACGCCGAGACCGTCGAGGGGGCGCTGGTCGACATCCAGAGCGGGAGCGGCCTGATCAAGCGCTGTCCCGAGGACGACTGCACGCGCGTCCTCCAGAACGGTCGGTGTTCCGAACACGGCGACGTCGACGGCGAGTTCGACCTGCGGATCAAGGGCGTCCTCGACGACGGCGAGACGGTCCACGAGGTGATCTTCGATCGCGAGTCGACGGAGGAACTCACCGGCACGACGTTGGAGGAGGCGAAGGACATGGCGATGGACGCGCTGGATACGACCGTCGTCGCCGACGAGATGCGCACGGGGACGCTCGGCCGGTACTACCGGGTGAGCGGCCCGCAGTTCGGCCGGTACGTGTTGGTCGACGAGTTCGAGCGACTGAGCGATCCGGTCGACGCCGAAGCCGCCCTCATCGAAGCGAGGTCGATCTAACATGAGCCAGGCACCCACCCGCGAAGTCGCGCGCCGCGTCTTCGCCCGCGAGTTCAACGACGCGAGTCACACGTTCAAGGAGTCCGACGACGAACGCGCCCCGGTCTATCTCCTGCTCCCGACGGGGGAACGCGCTAACCGCGTGTTCCTCGTCGGCACCCTGACCGAGAAGGAGGACGTGGGCGAGGGCGACGAGTACTGGCGGGGTCGCATCGTCGACCCGACGGGGACCTTCTTCGTCTACGCCGGCCAGTACCAGCCGGACGCCGCCTCGACGCTCCGGGACCTCGAACCCCCGGCGTACGTCGCCGTCGTCGGCAAGCCCCGGACCTACGAGACGGACGACGGGAGCGTCAACGTCTCCGTGCGCCCCGAATCCATCACGGCCGTCGACGCCGCAACCCGCGACCGCTGGGTCGTCGAGGCGGCCACCCGGACGCTCGAACGAATCGAGGCGTTCGAGGACGAGAGCAACGAGTACGCCCGCATGGCCCGCGAGGAGTACGACCTCTCGGTCGACGACTACCGGCCGATGGCGCTCGCGGCGCTCGAAGGGCTGGACGAGTCGGACGAACTGGGATCGGACGACGACGCCGAGGGCGACGACGGCATCGACGCCCCGGCGGAGCCCTAATCGGCCGACTCCCCGTCGTCTGACGAACGCTTAAGTGAATCGGGCGTCGATTGCGGTGTGACGATGGGCAACAAGAACAAAACCGTCTCCTTCCGCGTCAACGAGGACGCGTTCGAGACGCTCCGCGACATCGCCGAGGAGCGCGACATCTCCCTGTCCGCGGTGTTTCGTGACTACGTCGACATGCTCGTTGCCCACGACGGCCAGGTCGAAGTCGTCCCCGAGCACGAGTTCGCCCGCCGCCCGGACGACGAGCCCAGTTTCCCGCCGACCGTCGAGGTGCCGAAGGAGTTCGTCCGCGAGCGCGAACGCCTCGAACTCGAGGTCGAACACCTGAACGAACAGCTCGACGAGCACAAACGGTACATCGAGTACCTGCAGGAACAACTGGAGACGGGGGAGGAGATCATCCACCTCGAGGACCTGGACGGCGACCACGACGAACCGTACCAGCTGGGCTGACCGTTAGCCGTTCGACAGCACCCGCCGCGTCTCGGCGGCCCGACGCTCCATCTCCCCGTCTCCCTCGACCGCCGCCAGCGACTCGACCGCCTCCAGCCGTCGCACCGCCCGGTCGAGGAAAGAGAGCACGTCGCCGGGGTAGGCGTACAGCATGTAGTCGTCGGTCATCACGTCGACGATGGCGTCCGGCCCCAGCCCCTGCGCGCGGAGTTCCAGCAGGTAGCGGACGAACTGCCGTTCGGGGTAGCCGGTGTAGAGGTCGTCGGGGTCCTCGCAGTCGAGGAAGTCGGTCGCGAAATCGAGGAGTCGGTCGCGGGTGGCGTCGTCGAGTTTGGTGAGGCCGTCGCCGCTGTAGAGCACCTCCATCGTCGCCCCCTTGAACGCGCCCTTGGGGATAGACGTATCTAGCTGGGAGACGATCTGACGGTGGTTCTTCAGATAGACTTTGTCGGTGATGGCCACTGGCGGCGACTACGGGACGGCGAGGCTAAAGACTCCCGACTTCCTGCCGTGTGCTGGGGACGCATGGTAGTCCCGAGTCGTAACCTACTTTACTCACAGCGCAGTAGTCCGAGTCGTGTCCGGGTTGGGGTAGTGGTTATCCTTCAGCCTTGTGGAGGCTGAGACGCGGGTTCGATTCTCGCACCCGGACCTTCTCGGGACGAACCAGTGTGAGGACCGGAAGGTCCGACGGAGAATCGAATCACGCGAGTCGAGCGACAGCGAGTCTCGCAATCGGGTTCGATTCTCGCGCCCGAACTTTTTCACGACCGCCACCAACCGTGTCGATCGAACCCCGTCGTTCGGTGATGCGTAGCGAGGCGTCCTCGCCGTTCAGTCGAGCAACCGAGATTCGAGTTCCTCGACGTAGCCGGGACGGTTCGGGTTCAACTGGTAGAGTCCCTCGCCGTCCCCCCAATCGATGGATACGAGTTCGAAATCCGCTCCATACTTTCGGGTGAAGCCGGCGAGGATGCCGGCGAGCGCTCGACCACCACTGGTCTCGATGTCGTACTCTTCGTCCATGCGCCGCCGAAGCTCGGTACTCGTGAGTGGGTCCTTGGCCTCCGTAAGGACAGTAAGCATGGCTCTCTGTTTCGAAGAAAGCCGCCTGAAGAAATCGTCCGGGAGAGTCTTGGCGTCGACGTCGGAGTCATCCCGTTCCTCGGCGGTCCCCTCGTCGTTACTTCGGCCATCCGAGATCGATAGCTGCATGATCTCTATCGCGGCATCTTCCGATATTTCTCGTTCGAACTCGATCCCTTCGCCGCTCAGGTTTACTGTCACAGGCATCTTTTTCGATACTTGTCCATACAGATACTTAAACATAACGAGGTCGTCACGCATCGGTAAAGACAATATGCATTCGTGTAAGCTAGCTGGTGGCGTGGACGGTACGGCTGCTTGGCCAGTGGCGAGAGGCCCAGCGAGCGGTCCGCGTCGCATCACGAGACGGAAATCGAAGATTCGGGTCCGGATTCGCGAGACGGTTGCGGGGGTGACGTGGACCGCTTACCTCTCGATCCGAACTTCGGGTGGGCCGATCACCCGGTCGTGCTGGAACGAAGACTGCCTCGGTTGGCGACGTTCCGTACGGAGGCCGTTGTTTCCGGCATTACCGGACTACGTTGTGATAAAGATGCAACAATTCTGTTTCAGATATTTCTGACGAATAATACTCATATTTGTTTGCCCATCGCTTTTTGAAATTGATAAATGAATTATTATAATGGTTTTTGAAACACACTGTTCGGACACATTTCCAGAAAACGAATAACAACCATAACGTTGTGATATCTATCGTCAAATCGATCACGTTTCTCGACGCGTCACGGGCAATATTTCCCATCCGAAACGGGATTCGAGGGTAGTCCACGTGCCTCGTTACCGTGCATTTCGCTCGACGAATTGCTATCCGACACTGTCGGATAACTGCCGACGTCACAGTGTCACCGACTCCAACGCAGAGCCGGTAGTAACCGCTCCGTCGTCCATCTTGCCGGTAGCCTCCCGCGATCCGACCCGCGGTTGCCGTCGCGTCCGACGGGGTTCGTCCGATCATGGCGGAAATTTTAACATTGAAGTGAACAATGGTAACGTATGTCGAGAAACGAACGGCACGACGCGCCAATCGAGGCTACGAAGACCAGCTTCCGGATCGTAGATGCGCTGAAATCCCTCGACGGGGCGGGCGTGTCCGAGCTCTCGGCTGAGATGGATCTGCCGGTCAGCACCGTGCACGACCACCTCAAGACGCTCGAGGAGCAACACTACGTGGTCCAAGAGGACGGCCGCTACCGACTCGGGACGAAGTTCCTCACGCTCGGGGGGTACGTCCGCGACCGGATGCAGATATACAACGTCGCAGAGCCCGAGATCAAGAAACTCGCGCGCGACACCGGCGAGCACGCCAACCTGATGATCGAGGAACACGGACGAGGCATCTTTCTCTACATTGCGACCGGGTCCGATGCGCTGAAACTCGACACGTACGAGGGAATGCGAACGTATCTACACACCACCGCGCTCGGAAAGTCGATACTGGCACACCTCCCGGACGAGCGGTACGAGTGGATACTCGACCGTCACGGACTTGCCCCGCTCACCTCACAGACGCTCAGCTCACGGGACGAGCTGGAGGACGAACTCCGCCGAATCCGCGAACGTGGATATGCGACCGACGACGGCGAACGGATCGAGGGCGTCCGGTGTGTGGCTTCGCCGGTCGTCAAGAGCGACGGGACGGTGCTCGGTGCGGTGAGCGTTTCGGCACCGAAGTCCCGCCTTCAGGAAGACGTATTCGGGGGTGAACTGCCCCGCCGCGTCCAGCGGGTTGCCAACATCATCGAAGTGAACGCGACTCACATCTAACCGGCAGCGACCACCTCGACAACCGTGCTCGCGACGAGTCCCGTCCCACGCCGCTCCGTGAGGTGGAGGAGTCGTTCGACGGCGTCGAACGCGGACGGCTTCGGTTGATTCGGATGCGAGTCGAGCGATACGAGGGCCAACGGCGGCTCGCTTCGGAAGTCCGGGCGAGCCGGTGGCGATCAGACGGAGATGGTTTCCCAGTTACCGTGAAGCAGGTAGAGGAAGAAGATCACCGGAATCATCCCCAGCGTCACCCCGGACATGATCTGCGGCCACAGGATCGTCGAGGACTTGATGAAGCTCTCGATCCCGACCGTGATCGGCCACAGGGTCTGGTCGATGAGGATGATTTTGGGGACGGTGTACGCGTTCCATCCACCCTGAACGGCTAGGGTCGCGACGGCCAGGATCCCGGGCTTGGATATCGGGAGTGCTATCTCGTAGAACGCGCGGAAGCGTGAGGCACCGGACATCTGTGCGGACTCCTCTAGGGAGTACGGAACGGTCTGGAAGAACTGCCACATGATCCAGATACAGAGCGGTAACCGCGTTGCGCTGATCGCCAGCATCGCGCCGACGTAGGTGTTGTGGATGCCGATGTCCTTCCAGATGACGAACATCGGAATCGAGAGCAGGATCGGCGGGAACATGTAGCCGAACAGGATCATTCGGGCGAAATTACGCTTCTGTCGGAAGTCGAACCGGGTCAGTCCGTAGCCGGCCAGCGTCGACAACGACGTCACGATGATCAGCACCCCGACCGACAGGATGATGCTGTTGATGTAGAACCGTGGGTACTGAGAGGAGAACAGGACGCTCTCGTAGTGGGCGAAGGTGAACTCCATCGGGAACCACTGTGGCGGCACCTTCCTGAGCAGCGAGAACGGCGACAGCGACGAATGCAGCATCCAGTACGGAGGAATCAAGATTGCGACCACTGCCACTATGGTCGCCAGCGAGATTCCTCCCCAGATGGTCTTGTTCTTGAGTTTGTGGTACTGTACCTCCGTCAGCCCGAACGGGCCCTTGTCTTCGGTACTCATTCTACGCGCACCTCCTGGGACGGTTTGGCCGTTTTGAAGTAGATGATTCCGACGATCGAGAGGATGATGAACAGCGTCGTCGCGATCGTGTTGGACATACCCAGCTGCTGGAACTGGAACCCGGTCTTGTAGGCGAGCACCGGGAGCGTGATCAGCGAGTCGATCGGGTTCCCGTTAGTTGCGACCCAGATGAGGTCGAACATGTTGAAGTTCCAGAGCCCGCGGAGCAGAACCGTGATGAACAGGACGTTCTTGATGTACGGGAGCGTGATGTCCCTGAACTGCTGGTACTTCGTCGCGCCGGACATGATCGCCGCCTCGTAGAGGTCGTCCGGAATCCCCTGCAACTTCGCGTACACCAGAATGGCGACGAAGATGGAGAACTTCCAGTTGTGGACGGCGACGAGTGTGGTGAGGGCGGTCAGCGGATCACCGGTGAACCACGCGATCACGTTTTCCCGCGCGATGATGCCGAACGCGATCAGGAGTTGATTCAGCAGGCCCCACTGCTGGGTGGTTATCCACATCACGATGTACCCGAAGAAGGCGGTCGGGACCAAGTAGGGGAACAGCATCACGGGCGTCAGCACCCGCTTGAACCTGAAGTTCTGGTTGAGCAACAGCGCCACCCCCGTGCCCAAGACCGTGTTGAGTATGGAGGTCGAGGCCGCCCACACCAGATTGTACCCGAACGACGTCCAGAACTGCCCCGAGGAGATGAGTGTGACGTAGTTCTCGACCCCGACGAACTCCCACTCGGGACTGAGTGCGTTGATCGAGTGGAACGAGGCGGCCATCGACCAGATGATCGGCGCCGCGACGATGAGTGCGAACATCGTCGTGGCCGGAACGACCGTGATGAACGCCATTACTTTGCGGTCGGACAGGTAGTCCTCGAGTCGCTCTCTTCGGCTCTGGCCGACCACCTTCGATACGACCGACGCTACCCCATCTTTGGTAGCTGATGCCATGTGTCACCATACTCCCTAGTCGTCGTATTAAATCCTTTGTTGTGCCCGATACGGTACGAAAGCCGAAATACAGCGACTCAGAGGACCGAAATGGCAGAAAGCGTCGGAAAACACGATCGGCGTCGACGAGTGCCACACCCGACGAACGCGGCCGTCAGTCCGCCGGCTGTTTCCGTCCCCGCATCGTGTGCGTCAAGATGTCGCCGGTCTCCTCGTCGAAGACGTGCGCGTACCGTCCGATCTGCGCCCGTACGTTCGCCCCCTCGTTCAGATCCCTGTTCGAGTCGATGACGGCGAGCAACGGTTCCGAACGATCGATGTCGACCGTCACGACTGCCTCCTCGCCGAAGGTCTCGATCAGTTCGACGACGCCCGGGATCCCTTCGGTTGCGTCCGTTTCGAGGAGCGTGTTCTCCGGCCTGAATCCCAATTTGACTTGGCCATCCTGGAGATTCTCCGGATTTTCCAGTCGCAGGTCCGGCTCGTACTCGTTGATCGCAACCGACACGCCCGAGTCGGTGCGAACCACTTCGGCGTCCGCCACGTTCATGCCGTGCTGGCCGATGAACTGCCCGACGAACAGGTTGTTGGGCCGATAGAAGATGTTGTTCGGGCTGTCGAACTGCTCGATTTCTCCGTCGTTCATAACGGCGATGTAGTCGCTCATCGTCATCGCCTCCTCCTGATCGTGCGTGACGTACACGACCGGCGTATTCAGCTTCTCGTGGATCCGCTGGATCTCCTTTCGCGTCTCGGCTTTCAGCTTCGCGTCTAAGTCACTGAGCGGTTCGTCCATCAGGAACACGCCGGGGTCCTGCACCACGGTTCGAGCGAGGGCCGCCCGCTGCTGTTGTCCCCCGCTCAGGTCGCCGGGCATCTTGTCCAGCATGTCCTCGATCTGCATCGTCTGGGCCGCCTCCGTGGCCGGTCCTTTTCGCTTCTCTTTGGAGACGCCGTCGACCTTCAGCGGGTACGCGATGTTCTCCCGGACGGTCATGTGCGGGTACAGCGCGATGGACTGGAACATGAGCGAGATGTCCCGTTTGTTCGGAGGAAGCTCCGTGATGTCTCGCCCGTCGAGGCGTATTTTCCCGCTCGTCGGGGTTTCGAGCCCAGCGATACACCGAAGCGTAGTCGTCTTTCCACACCCGGACGGGCCGACGAGCGTCACGAACTCGCCGTCGTCAGCCTCGAAGCTGACCCCTTCTACGGCAACTTCCTTACCATCAGGGGTGTCGAACACCTTTCGGATGTTATCGACCTCTAGGTGGGCCATGGTAACGTGCACATCACGGAAGTTAAAAAAATCTCGGGGTGACCGTTCTCCGGACTGCCTCCGTTCCGTGGGTCGATTCTCCCCGACTAGTCGGATAGTTGTCGTGATGGCTTCCCGGCAGCAGTCACCCGCACGTTCTTAAGCTTCGCCCGTGACCGTTGGCCATGGCGTTCGTCGAATACGTCCCCGGCATGCGAAAAGGGGCGACGGGTCGAAACATCGCGCTCGGCGTCGTATACGTACTGGCGTTACCGATCCTGAGCACCCTCGCGTTCGTCTGGGTCCCGGTGTACGTCGGCATCAACTACAACGGTATCGCGCGGGATCTCTCGTCGATCCCCGGTGTCTCTCCGGACGGCGGAGTACGAACGGGGGTGGTCGTGTTCGTCTATCTGGTGGTCATCTCCTTCGGACCGAGGATCGTTCAATGGCTGATTGGGATGTGATCACGTCCCAATATTTTTATATGTGTACCATCATGATTGTTTCTTATGCCCACGGAAGACAACCGTTGGCGTAGCGTAAATCGTAGAAAAGCGCTTAAGACACTCGCAGCAACCGGTGCTGTCGGTCTGGCAGGATGTACCGGTGGCGACGGCGGCGACGGCGACGGCGGCGACGGCGGCGATGGCGGCGGTGGCGGCGGTGGCGGCGATGGCGGCGATGGCGGCGATGGCGGTACCACCGGGAGTACCGCCAAATCCGACATCGAGGGGGACACCGTCCAGTTCATCAAAGGCGAAACCAGCGACCAACTGATCGAGGTCATCGACCGCGCCGCGGCCGCGTTCGAGGAAGAGACCGGAGCCGTCGTCGAACCGCAGTATACCGGGATCGGGGACAGCAAGTACCAGCGGATCGTCTCGCTGATCCAGTCCGGAGACCCCCCGGAAGTGGCGACGATCAACCTGTCGATCGGGGGCCAGTTCTACAACGAGGGCGCCCTCGCGCCCCTCACCGAGAACATGGAGCGTCTGATCGAAAAGCACGGGGACCCGGTCGTCAGGTGGCAGCAGGACGGCGAGGACTATATGATTCCCTTCGCACAGGGAGTCACGGATTACTGGTTCCGCGACGACTTGCTTGAGGACGTCGGCCTCAGTCAGGACTTCGTCCCGGACACGTGGGACAAGCTGATGGAGTACGCCCAGGCCCACTCCGAGAACGGTCCCGAAAGTCTCCAAGAGGGCGTGTTCGTCATGTCGGGCCAGGCGAAGGCCACGGGGAACTTCATGATGGGCTCGTTCCTCATGTCCAACGGGGGGAAGATGTGCGAGTGGACCGGCGACAAGTTCGAGGTGGCGTGGCGAAGCGGGACGCAGCGCGACAGGATGGTCGAGACGCTGAGCTATCTCCAGAACCTCCACGAGTACTCCGTGGAGGCCGGTGGCGCCGGCGAGGGCGAGAACGAGCACGCCATCCCCACGGGGCTCGGGGCGGCCACCTTCGACGCCGGTGCGCGGGTGAAGCTCCACTCGGCACACCACGACAACCTGCCGTACGACTCCGCGAAGAGCGTCACCAACGTGGGACACATCCCGGAGAAGCGGACGCCGGACAGCCAGGCCCAGGTCGCGCCGCTCTACGCGTTCTCGGGTGCCGAGAACACCGAGGCTGGCAAGCGGTTCATCGAGTTCCTGATGTCCGATCCCGAGTTCGCGTCCGACTTCTGTTGGGGCGACGGCCCTGTCCACTGTCAGCCGCCGTTCCCGGGGATCAAGGAATCCGACCCCTTCCAGAACCACCTGAAAAACGATCTGGCCGACCACTGGGACACCCGGCCCTACGGGGGCTACGACAACTCGAACGGCATCGGCGCGTCGGCGAAGCGTCACCTGTACGAGGCGACGTCACACGCCGACGCACAGATCTTCGAGGCCGAGAGAACGAACCCCCACCTCGGGTCCATCTGGGCGACCGGCATCCTGTCGGAGATGGTCCAGGCAGTCAACGTCGACCAGAAGGATCCCGAAACGGTCGTCGACAACTACGCGCCGCAGGTCCAGGACATCCTCGACCGGAGCCAGGGCGGCGGTCTCTAACCCGACCCAACGAGCAACTGGTCGTCGTTCCGCACGGCCGGCCGCTGTCGCCGAATCGACCGTTGTTTTTCGTTCTTTTCGACACCGGGTAGCCAGGCGTGTCGTGTCCGTCGCGGTCGTGATCCTCGCTCGAAAGGGGAGGGCTGCGACGGTCCTTACCAGTCCACTTCGTCCGTCGACGTGACCTCGTACTCGTCGAGAGCGTCCGGATCCGGCTCGAACCCGAGTCCGGGTTCCTCGGAGAGTTCGACCTCGTTCCCGTCGATGTGCGGCGGGTCGTCGAACAGCTTCTCGCCCACCCGGTACATGATGTAGTGGTACTCGACGCGCCAGCCGTTCTCCATGCCGGCGTGGAGGTGCGCGTTGTGGTGGGGCCACCCGCCGCCGTTGGCGATGTCGAGGTTGTACGCCTGTGCGAGGTGGGCTATCTTCCTGCCCTCGGTGTAGCCGCCGTTGTAGACGACGTTCGGCTGCACGATGTCGACCGCGCCCCGCTGCACGAGTTTGCGATGCTGGTAGCGACCGCCGTCGTTCTGCCCGGCCGAGATCGGAATCGTCGTTCGTTCCCGGAGCTTCGCGAGCAGGTCGGGGTCGTTCGCGTAGACCGGCTCCTCGAACCACGTGATGTCGTACTCTTCGAGCCGCTCACAGAGCTTGATCGCCTGGTTGACCGAGAACTCGTGGTTGGCGTCGATCATCAGCTCCACGTCGTCGCCGACGGCCTCACGGACCGCGGCGACTCGAGCCTCGTCCTCCGGGAGGTCGTCCGCGCCGTTGATGCCGACTTTCATTTTCAGCCGCGTCTCGCCCTGCGAGGCGAAGTCGGCCGCTACCTCCGCCAGCTGCTCGCGGTTGAAGTTCTTCAGCCCGAAGGTGACGTACGCGTCGACCGGGTTCTGGGCCCCACCGAGAAGCCGCCAGACCGGTTCGCCGTGGTACTTCCCCGCGATGTCCCACAGGGCGATGTCGACGGCACTCATCGCGGAGTGCCAGACGCCGGTCTGGTATCGGGGGTTGATCTCCAGCTGTGACTGCTTGTAGATCCGCTCGGTCTCGAGGGGATTCATGCCCTCGACGAACGGGCCGACCTCTTCGTTGATCAGCGACCGGATCCCGAACCACTGCGGCTTCGCCGCGACCCCGTGTCCGGTGATTCCCTCGTCCGTCTCGACGGACGCGACGACGACCCGACGCCGTTTCACTTCGTCCCGCAGGGGGACATCGACCGGTACGAGATGCGCCGACGCTTCGACGTTGGTTATCTCCATAGGTTAACCTACCCCCATGGACACCCACCCATACTGTAAAACTACCGCCAGTTCGCGGGGTGGCCGTCGAGACGACCGGACCGCGCAGCCACCGGCCCGTGGTTTCGCCGGACTGGCGGGAGAACTGGACCGCCGACAGGCTCGTGCCGATTACCTGCACCGTCGCCCGGATTTATACCGCCGCCGGTCACAGTATCAAATCATGGACGTATTACTCACGGGGGCATTCGGGCGGGTCGGCACGGCGGTGATCGACGGTCTGGCCGACCGAGAGGCGTACGAGTTCACGTATCTGGATCAGAACCCACATCCGGAGTACGAGTCGGTCGTCGCGGACGTCACCGACTACGAATCGATCAGACCGGCGTTCGAGACGGCCGATGCAGTGATTCACTTGGCAGGATATCCGACGACGGACGGGAGCTGGCCCGAGATTCTCCGGAACAACGTGATCGGGACGTACAACGCCATCGAGGCGGCAGCCGATGCGGGCGTCGAGCGGTTCGTCTTCGCTTCGACCAACCACGTCGTCGGCATGTACGAACTCGAGCACGGACCCGATATCTACGCGCCGGACGCGGACCTCTGCGTCGATCACACCGCGCCCGCCCGGCCCGACTCGTACTACGGCGTCTCGAAGCTCTTCGGGGAAGGGCTGGGACGGTACTACGTCGAACACCCCGAACACGACTACCCGCGCCGCTTCTACGCGCTCCGGATCTGTGGCGTGCGCCACGCCGAGTACGATCACCCGTACGGCGATGCCGAACGAGGCGTCGAAGAGGGACGGTTCGAACGCGGGAGCGAGGCGTACGACCGGGCCGTCGCCCGACGGAAGGCCATGTGGACGTCGCGCCGTGACCTCGCACAGTTCGTCGAGTGCTGTCTGTCGGACGACTCCGTCGATTTCGACGTCTTCTACGTCGTGAGCGACAACGACCGTCGGTGGTTCGACATCGACCACGCCCGCGACGTTCTCGGATACGACCCCGAGGACGACGCCGAGGAGTGGGACGCCCCCGAGTAGACGCCCCGTGGCGGAGGAGACACACTCGGAGGGCACGTCGTCGATGCCGCACGGGGGACCGATCCAAGCCGGTCACCACCGGCTCGACTTCGGCCTCGAAAAAAGTATAAGAATTAAGTAAGAAACAACATAATATACAAAAAATTATATTTATGGAAGGGCAACTCACGAACGTTTCGAAACTGAACGCAGGAATCGCGAGATTCACGCGCTGTTCGGTTCTTACGGGCGTCTCAGTCCGCTAAAACGGATCGTTCCAGAGTCGGGATAGAGAATTGTGATATCAGACACAGTTAACTAGCTTACCGGCATGAAAGCGCCGGAGAGTGGTCTAACTCGTCGGCTACGCTTTCGACGAGTGCACGGGTGACTCGACCGCATCGAGCCCTGCCGTCGACTGAATTGGTGTAGATATATCAGATCTGAATATACTCTCTCAATTCTATAGCTGTGCACGACGCGTTCGGATGTCGATCCACTCCTCCGACGGTTCTTCGAGGTGCCGCTTCCGTTCGGTCTCCTCTCCGCGGCAGACTCAAATTTCACCTGTCGCTACGGCAAGGTCTTTCACACGCCCCCGTTCACGTTCGATTGCACATGGACGAACGACGTGCAGTGGTCGCCCTGTTCGGTCTCGTCGTGGCTCTGGTCACCACCTTCATCGCGTATCGCTTCGTCGCCGCCCTCACCGTCGCCGTCTTCCTCTACTACTCGACGCGCCGCTTCTACAAGGCGCTCGGACGGCTTCACCTCCCCAAGCGGGTGCGGGCGATGACCGTACTGTTGCTTCTCGCCGTCCCGCTTCTTCTCCTCCTTAGCTACACGCTCGTGTTGCTCGTCACCGAGACCCGACAGTTCCTGTCGACGTACGCCGTCCTCGATATCGCGGTGACGAACGTGCCGTGGCTCCAGGGACTCGAGGACCTCCCCGAACTCACGTTCGCGGGAGTCGTCGAGGCGTATCGCGCGGGCCGGTTCGACGCCATCATCGACTTCCTGATGGAGAACGCGGCGGTGCTGACGAGTGCGATCACGGGTTTTTTCCTCAACCTGTTCATCGTCGTCGTCGTCACCTACTACCTGCTGATCGACGGCGGGAAGTTTCGCCGGTGGCTCCTCCGGTTCGACGACGACGCCATCGTCCGCGAGTATCTGGAGGCTGCCGACCGCGAACTCGAAGCCATCCTCTTTGGCAACCTCCTGAACGTCATCGCCATCGCGCTCATCGCCGTCGGCTCGTTCAAGGGGTACAACGCCCTCGTCCCGGCCGCCGTCGAGGTGCCGTATCCCGCCCTCGCGGGCGTCCTGACGGGCGTCGCGAGCCTCATCCCCGTCGTCGGGATGAAGGTGGTGTACGTCCCCCTCGCCGGCGCCATCGCCGCACCGATGGTCGTCAACGCCCAGTACTCGCTCGCCGGCTACCTCGTTGCCTTCCTGTTCGTGGCCGTCGTCGTCGTCGACACCATCCCCGACCTCATCCTGCGTCCGTATCTCAGCGGCGAGCGCACCCACGTCGGCCTGTTGATGCTCGCGTACATCTTCGGCCCGGTCGTGTTCGGGTTCTACGGGCTCTTTTTCGCGCCCATCGTTCTCGCGCTCGGCATCACCTTCGCCCACACGGCGCTGCCCCGCCTCCTCGGCGGCGACGAAGCCGTCGACACCTCGCCGGAACTCCCGGCGGACCAGCGGCGACTCGACGACTTCTGAGGCGGGGTCGGCGCGTTCGGTTCCGACTCGCCGCCTCGGCCACTCGCAACGTCACCGCGCGACGACGCCGGTGATCTCGAATCGGACGCCACCCGCCGCGCCGTCGGTACACTCGATGGTCCAGCCGTGGGCGCGCACGATGTCCTCGACGATGCGGAGGCCGAAGCCCGTCCCGCCGTCACCGGTCGAGTAGCCCGCTTCGAACACTTGCTCGCGCTCGTCGGGGTCGATGCCGACACCGTCGTCCTCGACGTAGAAGCCCCGTACCTCGTCGGCGGCGTCGGTGATGGTCCCGACGGTGACTTCGAGGAAGTCCTCGTGACTGGACTCGGATCGGTCGTCCCTGGAGCCATGCTCCACACTGTCCTCGGGAGCTTGTGACCGAGGGCCTGTCGAACCGTGTTCGACAGCGTCACCGGACTCCGTCCGGTTGCTCGTGGAGCCGTGCTCCACGCTGTTCCGAAACAGGTTCTCGAACACCTGTGCGAGCCGGCTCCTGTCGGCGGCGATGGTGGCCTCGTCGACGCGGTCGAGGGTCACGCCGTCGGTTTCGACGTTCGCCCAGCACCGTTCGACGACGGTCGACAGCGCGACCGGTTCGGTTTCGTCGACCGCTTCGCCCTCCCGGGCGAGTTTGAGCACGTCGTCGACGAGCGTCTCCATGCGTTCGAGCGCCTGGATGGCCTCGTCGATGTGCGTGCTCTCGCACGTCTCCCTCGCCAGTTCGAGGCGACCGCTCGCGACGTTGAGTGGGTTCCGAAGGTCGTGGCTGACGAGGCTGGCGAACTCGTCGAGGCGTTCGTTCTCGCGTTCGAGTTCGACCTCGCGCTTGCGAAGCACCGTTTCGTGGGTGATGCGCTCGATGGCGGCGGTGACGTTCTCACAGAGCAACTGCACGAGGCGGCGGTCGTTCTCGTCGAAGGCGTCGGCTTCCACCGCGGCGACGATGACGACCCCGTGGTCCCCCAGCGGGACGATCAGTTCGCTCCCCAGCACCGTCGACTCGTTGTGGAGGTCGTCGGCGTTTCCGAGGTCCTCGTAGTGTTTCACCTCGCCGGTCTCGAAGGCCTCCCAGGCGATGCTTCCCGGCCCCAGATCGGGCGGTTCGCCGATCACGTCCTCCACTTCACTCGTCCAGGCGGCCGGCACGAGCGCCGTCTCGCGTTCCGAGTGGTAGTGAACGCCGGCCTGCGTGAGCGTCAGGATGTCCGCGAGCGCCTCGACGGTTAGCTCCGCGATCTCCGCCGTCGAGTCGGCGCGCATCAGATCCCGGGTCGTCCGGTGGAGACCGTTCAGCGCCCGCTCGCGGTCCTTCCGGCCGGAGACGTCGCGGCCGATACCGACGACGTGGGACGGCTCGCCGTCCGCGTCGGTCAGTGTCCAGCTACAGAACTCGTAGGTTCGCCGACCGCCCACTTCGGTTCGGAGGCGCAGTTCGCGTTCGTCGGAGCCGGTTTCGAGTGCGTGGCGGATGCCCTCGACGACCCGTTCGCGGTCCGCCGGATCGAACAGTTCCGTGGAGTCCATCGATTCGATCTCTGCCCTATCGTACCCCGTCACCTTCGGCTCGTTCACGTAGACGACGTTGCCCTCGGTGTCGAGGACGTAGAACACGTCGCCGAGGGCGTCGAGGGCGTCGTCGAGAATGCCGTCGGCCGCAGATGTCGTTCGCTCGTCCTCGTCCGCAGCGACCGTCTCGAAGTCGTCCACGTCCCGGTCGTCGTCGCAGTCCCGAACCAGGCAGATCAGGCTCCCGTCGTCGGCGTACGCGAGCGCGTGGCTCGTCACGATGTGGTCGCCGTCCGCGCGTTCGTACACCGTCCGCCCGCTCCACCGGCCGTCGCGGGGGACGGCCGGGAGGATTTCGTCGTAGATCCGGTCGACGTGGGCATCCGGGTAGAGGAGTTCCCAGTGTTCGCCGATGAGCGCCCCTCGCTCGTACCCCGTGATGCCGGCGTACGCCTGGTTGACGTACCGAAAGTAGCCGTCCTCGTCGAGGAGGGCGATCCCCTCGCGGGCGGTGTCCATCGCCCCGTACGCGCGACGGACCATCCGTTCGGCACCGTGTTTCGACACCGCGTTTTCGATTCGGTTGGCGAGGACGGCGTACTGATCGAGCCCGCGCTCCTTCTGGAGGTAGTCGGTGACGCCGGCGGAGATGGCCTCGCTGGCTATCTCCTCGCTTCCCTTGCCGGTAAAGAGGATAAAGGGCAGGTCGGGATCACACTCGCGAACGACCCGGAGGAACTCGAGGCCGTCCCGCCCGGGCATCTCGTAATCGCTGACGACGCAGTCGACGTCGTCGGTTTCCAACCGCGTGAGCGCGTCGTCGACGCTCGTCTCCGTCTGGACGCGTAACGCCTCGCTACTCCGTTCGAGGGCATCGGCGGCCAACTCGACCAAGTCGTCGTCGTCGTCGACGTGGAGGACCCGAATCGACCCCCGGCCGCGGGAAACGTCGGGAACTTGCGCCGGGTCGTCGACACTCATGCACGCAACTACGCCGGCCGACTGAAGTATCCTTTGTCACCCTCGGGGTGGGCGGACGGGCCGGTCACCGCTGGGGGAACTCCGCGTCGGTCGAGAGGCGCCCGATTCCGGACCCGATGTCGCTCTCCGACCCGCGGGTGCGGATGATGTTGAACGCGGTGACGAGGTCGGACCGCGAGATGAGCCCGACTAGGTCGCCCGCCTCGTCGACGACGGGGAGGCGACCAACCTTCTCGCGTTGCATCATCGAGATGGCGTCCATCGCGTCCGCGTCGGGCGAGATGGTCACCAGATCCGTCGCCATCACGTCCTCGACGCGGTAGGCGTCGCGCTCCACCTCGCGCACCTCGCGCGTGTCGTCGAGGGTGACCATGCCGACGAGGCTCCCCTGTCGGAGGACGGGATAGCCCGTGTGGCGCTCGCGGAACATGCGGTCGGTCAGCGTCGTGATGGCGGTGTCGGCGGTGACGGTCTGTAGCTCCGACGCGGGGGTCATGATGTCGCCGACGGTGACGTCCTGAAACGCCGCCTTCATCACCGTCTGCTGGGCCTCGCCGGAGGCGCCGATGTAGATGAAGAAGGCGAGCGCGACCAGAAACAGGTTGGCGAAGAGGCCGACGATGGCGAGCACCACCGCGAACAGTTTGCCCACTTCGGCGGCGATCTGTGTCGCGCGGGCGTGGGGCCGCCGCCGCGCCAGCAACGCCCGCAGGACGCGGCCGCCGTCCATCGGGAAGCCGGGGAGCATGTTGAACACCGCGAGCGCGACGTTCGTCAGGGCGAGGTAGGCGAGGACGAACTGCACGGTCGGCAGCGCGCCGGGGACGACGAGGAAGGCGAGATACGAGAGGGCGCCGAGGGCGACGCTGACGAGCGGCCCCGCGACGGCGATGGTGAACTCCTGTTTCCAGTTTTCGGGCATCTCGGTGAACCGGGCGACGCCGCCGAACAGCCAGAGCGTGATCGACTCGATGTGGTAGCCGTAGCGCATGGCGACCAGGGAGTGGCCGAACTCGTGGAGGAGGACGCAGAAAAAGAGGCCACTCGCCGCCGCGGCGCCGAGGACCCACCGCGTCGACCCCGCGGTGAGCGCGTCGACGGGCATCGTCGCCCCGAACATATCGTTGAGGACGCCGACGAGGTTGCCCACGTCCGACCCGATCAGCCACGCGAACAGCGGGAGGACGATGAGGAAGGTGAGATCGAGCTTGATCGGAATCCCGAACGCACTTCCGATGCGGATACCGCGCATACCGACCGTTGCGGGGGAGCGGACTTAACTCTTGCAAGCGGGGTCCGGTGGAGCGAAGCGGCTCCTCCGAGCCGGCCCATCTCTATCCGCTCGCCGTTCCGGCCGGCTACGTTCGTCTATCCGTACGATATATACTGATACTGTGGTGTAATGGAGTTTTTAACCTGTAACACCGCTATTGATGGAAATTATAAGCTTCTAATGGGCGAACTCGATCAGGAACGCCCGATGTCACGTCGGACACGTCGACGCGTGCTGCAGAGCACAGGGATTGCACTGACCGCCGGTCTCGCGGGCTGTTCCGGCGGTTCCGGTGATGGCTCCGATGGCAGTTCCGGCACGACCGTGGGGTCGTCGGGCAACGACTACGAGCCGATTACCTTCCTCGAGACGCCGGCCGAAACCCCGGGCGATACGGAAGAGATGTGGGAGCCGTTCGCGGAGTACCTCCAGTCGGAGGTCGACGGGTTGGAGCTAAACGTCGAGTTCGCGGACAACACCTCGGCGATCGGCCAGGCCTTGCTCAACAATCAGGCCGAGATGACCCGCAGCGACATCGTCCTGCTCGCCAACCCGGACGAGATCGACGTGGTCGGCATCGTCGAGGAGGGCGGCGCGTCGGTGTATTTCTCGGCGCTCGCCACGCTTCCCGACTCCGATATCGAGGAGACGACGGATATCGAGGGTCGAAGTATCGCGTTCGCGGACCGCCCCTCGACCAGCGGATCGCTGTATCCCAACTACATGCTCAGTCAGGCCGGACTCGACACCGGCGAAGCCCCGTACGGCGATCCGGTCGACTACGACGGCAGCTGGACCGGGAGTCACCGAAACGCCGTCCAGACGCTCATCAACCGCGAGGACATCGTCGCCTGTGGCTGTGACATCGCCGTTCTCCTGAACCACGTTCCGGAGGATCAGTGGCCGGATCGGGTTCGGGAGCGATCCGGACGGTGGGACGGCGACGTCGGGACGGAGTCGCCCGAACTGGAACTGGTCGAGGCGTCGACGTCGCTCCCCTTCTCCCCCATCATCTCGCGCGGTAACTGGGAGCATCCGCTCCGGAGCGACATCGAGGAGGCAATCGTCTCGATCAACGACGGGACGCTTCGAGAGCCCGACGGCGACGTGGGGAACCCGCTCACCGCCGTCACGGAGGCCAGCATCGAGGAGTACCAGCCGGTCATCGACGTGATCAACACGCTGGATATCGATCTGGGTCAGCTGTAAGTCCTCATGACCCTTCGAATCGAGAAACTGACCAAACAATACGGTGACACGACGGCCTTATCGGAGATCTCCTTCGAGATCTCCGACGGAACGTTTGCCGTCGTTCTGGGTGAGTCCGGCGCCGGCAAGTCCACGCTGTTGCGAATCCTCAACGGGTTGACCCAGCCGACCTCGGGGGGCGTGTATCTCGACGGCGACGAAATCACCAACTCGCGGTCGGACGTCGGGATGGTGTTCCAACAGCACAACCTCGTCGAGGAGCTGAGCGCCTACAGTAACGCCCTCACCGGAACGCTCAACCGAACCGGATTCTTCCGGAGCCTGCTCAATCGCCAGTCCGTCGAGGACCGGGAACTCGCCCTGGAGGCGTTGGAGACGGTCGGCCTGCTCGAGGAGGCGGGACAGAAAGTGAACAGCATGAGCGGCGGGCAGCAACAGCGCGTCGGGATCGCTCGCGCACTGGTACAGCGACCCAATCTCCTGCTCGCCGACGAACCCGTCGCCAGTCTGGACCCGTCGAGCGCCGAGACGGTGATGGAGTACCTCGAGGAAACGGCCGAAACGCGGAACCTCACGACCCTGGCGAGCCTCCATCAGGTCAACATCGCCCGCGAGTTCGGCGAACAGTTCATCGGTCTCAAGGACGGCGACGTGATCTTCGACGGGCCACGCGAGGAGTTGACGACCGGAGTTCTCGAGGAAATCTACGGCGATATCGAGACCGACGAACTCCGCGAAGGGACCGAGCGTACCGAAACGAACGAATCCAGGCGGAAATCGAACGCGAGTATCGGGACGCAACCATGAGTACCGACTCCGACTCCCTGGTCCAAAAGATACGCCCGGACTTTCTCGACGGTAGCCGAGAGGACTCGGCCGTCGAACGGCAACACGCCGAGCTGAAACGCACTCGGCTGCTGCGGCGCCTCTCGCAGCTGGCCATATTCGCCCTCATTGCGGTGTTGTTCGTCGGCTCGCTGGTCATGGCCGGGTTCTGGCGGGAGGCGTGGCTCGCGTACTGGCCCGAGTTCGTCGAGGCACTCGGGCAGTACTTCCCCCCGAAGCTGTACTTCGGCCTGATTCCTTTCGTCGACGTCGGCCGCTACTACCGGTTCGTGAACGAGGCCGGACTGATCGGGGAAGCCGGGATCACGCTCGCCATCGCCCTCGCGGGCACCATCATGGGCGCCCCGCTGGCGTTGCTCTTCGGCATCCTCGGCAACGAGCGTGTCACCCCGTTCCCGCTCAACTTCCTGTTCCGCGGGGTGATGAGCATCATTCGCTCGATCCCGTCGCTCGTCTGGGCGCTGATATACGTCCCGCTGGGCGGCATTTCGCCGGTGACCGCGACGCTCGCCATCGGCACGGACACTATCGGGGAACTGGGCCGGCTGCTCACCGACGAACTCGAAGAGATCGACGACGGCCCCATCGAGGGCATCAGAAGCACCGGCGCCGCCGAGCCACAGGTGATCACGTTCGGCATGATCACACAGATCGTCCGCCCGTTCATCGCCTGGGCGATGTTCATCCTCGAAAACAACGTCCGGTCCGCGGTCGGTCTCGGCATCATCGGTGCCGGTGGCCTGGGCGTGACGCTGTCCATCGAGCAACAGACGTTCCAGTTCACCAATATGATGGCGACGATCCTGTTCATCGTTCTGCTGGTCCTCTCCGTCGAGATGGTCAGCCAGCGGGTGCGGTCGTACCTCCGCGAAGGCGACGACGAGGAACGGTTGAGCTTCTATCAGCTCGTCGTCGGCTTTCCGGAACGGATGTCCGATTCGCTTCTCAAATAGGGCGCCCGTCCTCCCCGACCGGCGGTTTCGACGGACTGTGGCCGCGTGGCCGGTGCAGCCGCCTCGATCCTCGACGCCCGGAATCTCACTCACCGTAGGTTCCGAGTTCGACCAGATTCCCGTCGGGATCGCGGACGTACACCGACGTGAGCGTCCCGACGGCGCCCGCCCGTTCGACCGGGCCGGTGACGACGTCGATCCCTTCCTCGTCGAGGTGGTCGAGCACCGCCTCGATGGGCGTCTCGGTCACGATACAGAAATCGCCGCTCCCCGGCGCCGGCGTCTCGGCGACGTACGCCGCCACCCTGTGGTCGGCGGGGTGGAGGTTGATCTTCTGGTCGCCGAACTGTACGGCTGTGCGGTCGTCGCCGAACGTCACCACCTCGGCGCCGAGCGTCTCGTAGAACTCGCAGGTCCGTTCCACGTTCTCGACGGTGAGGACGAAGTGGTCGATGCCCGTCGGTGTCGGCTTGTCGGTCATCGACACTCGTACGCGGGTCCGGACCAAAAGCGTTCGAGTCGCCACGGGTCGCTCCGGCACGTAACGCTTAGGCACCGGCCCCGCGTACGCCATCCCATGAGCGAACACTCCCCGGCGCCGGTGATCAAGCGTAGCGAGGACGTCGAGTACGACCCCGTCGACGCCGCCGACGGCCTCTCGAAGGGCGTCCTCCTGAACGAGGCGGACGGAACGCCACACTTCTCGATGCGGCGGTTCACCATCGACCCGGGCGCCACGGTACCGAAACACACCAACGCGGTCGAACACGAACAGTACGTGCTGGAGGGCGAGTACGTCGTCGGCATCGACGGCGAGGAACACACGGTGTCGGCGGGCGACTCGCTGCTGATCCCCGCGGGCGTCGTCCACTGGTACCGAAACGAGGGCGACGAGACCGGCGCGTTCATCTGTGCCGTGCCGAACGGCGACGACAGTATCGAACTGGTCGACGAGTAACCCCCGGCCTCCCGGGCGGAGTCGATCCGCGAGGACCGAGTCGAACGGCTGAAATACTCGCTTCCCGTACCCGCATTCGTGTCACGGCAGGTCGGACGCGTCGAGACGCTCTTCTTCCACGAACGTGACGGCGACTTCCTGGTCGCCGTCACCCGCGACGGGGAACGGGTGTTTCGAGCGATTCTCGAACTCAAGGAGACGGACGCGGGGCCGCGCCCCGGCCGGTTCCGCATCCAGCGCGGGTCGAGCGAGGAGCCACGCGATCCGGACCAGTTCGTCGAACTCGCGCGCCGCGCCGAGCGCATCCGCATCTCCCAACAGACCTCGCCGGCGGGCCGCGAGCGCGTACAGGAGATGCTCGACGGCTACCAGCTCGAGGCCCTGACGGTCCGAACCTGCCGATACTGCGCCTCCGAGGGGCGGTACTCGCCGATCACGGACGACACCGCGATCAAGGCCGACCGGGACTACATCTGCCCCGACTGCGCGAAACGCGAACTCGACACGGAACTCGCGTACGCGGGCGGGCTGACCGGCGCGGCCGAGGACCGCCTCGAGGACCTGCTCTTGGAGGTGCAGGACCTCGACCGCATCACCAACCTCCTGCAGGGCGAACTCGACCCCGACCTGACGAAGTTCGACGAGATCGGGGCGACGGTCGACGACGTGAACCCCGTGGAGACGGCCGACCTCGACCTTCACCCGAAACTGAAGAATCAGCTCACGAACCGCTTCGAGACCCTCCTGCCCGTCCAGAGCCTCTCGGTGCGGAACGGCCTCCTCGACGGCGACGACCAGCTCGTCGTGAGCGCGACGGCGACAGGGAAGACGCTCGTGGGCGAAATCGCCGGCATCGACCGCGCGCTGAAGGGTGAGGGGAAGCTCCTCTTTCTCGTCCCGCTCGTCGCCCTCGCGAACCAGAAACAGGAGAACTTCGAGGAGCGCTACGGCGACCTGGTGGACGTGACCATCCGGGTCGGCGGCAGTCGCGTCACCGACAGCGGCGCGCGCTTCGACCCCTCGGCGGACGTGGTGGTCGGCACCTACGAGGGCATCGACCACGCGCTCCGGACGGGGAAAGACCTCGGCGACGTGGGGACCGTCGTCATCGACGAGATTCACACGCTGAAGGAGGGCGAACGCGGCCACCGCCTCGACGGGATGATCTCGCGGCTGAAACACTACTGCGAGGACCGCGCGAAGCGGTCGTCCGGCTACGGCGGCGCCCAGTGGATCTACCTCTCCGCGACGGTCGGCAACCCCGAGTGGCTGGCGAAGAACCTCCGCGCGACGCTCATCGAGTTCGAGGAACGGCCGGTCCCCATCGAGCGCCACCTCACGTTCGCGGACGCCCAGGAAAAGACGCGCATCGAGAACCGGCTGGTTCGTCGCGCGTTCGACAGCAAGTCCTCGAAAGGGTATCGCGGGCAGACGATCATCTTCACCAACTCGCGGCGGCGCTGTCACGAAATCTCCAGAAAGCTGGAGTACGACTCCGCACCGTACCACGCCGGCCTGGACTACGGCCGGCGCAAGCGCGTCGAGCGTCAGTTCGGGAACCAGGACCTCGCGGCCGTGGTGACGACGGCGGCGCTCGCGGCTGGGGTCGACTTCCCCGCCTCGCAGGTCATCTTCGATACGCTCGCTATGGGCATCGAGTGGCTGTCGGTTCAGGAGTTCGAGCAGATGCTCGGCCGGGCCGGCCGGCCGGACTACCACGATCAGGGCGTCGTCTACCTCCTCGTGGAGCCGGACTGCAGCTACCACAACAGCATGGAAATGACGGAAGACGAGGTGGCGTTCAAGCTCCTGAAGGGGGAGATGGAGGACGTCCGCACCGTCTACGACCTCTCGGCGGCCGCGGAGGAGACGCTCGCGAACATCACCGTCGCCGGCAAGGGAGCCAAACGGCTCAACGACCGGATGCTCGGCGACGTGCCGACGACGCAGGCGGTCGGCAAACTGCTGGAGTGGGACTTCATCGACGGCCTCGAACCGACGCCGCTCGGCCGCGCCGTCACCCGACACTTCCTCGCGCCGGACGACGCCTTCGCCATCCTCGACTGCATCCGGAGGGGCATGGACCCCTACGATCTGGTGGCGGAACTCGAACTCCGGGACGAAGAGGGTTAGCGAAGCGACTCCATCTTCTCGACCCACGCCTCGGGGAGCGGCCGCGACCCGCCCTCGTCGGGGTCGACGTACACCTGCGTCGTCTCGGCGGTGGCGGCCACGCGGTCCCCCGCGCGAACCTCGTAGCCGACGACGACGCTCGACTCGCCGATGGAGCGGACGCCCATCGCTATCGTCACCGTCTCGTCGTCGAGGACGACTTCGTGGCGGTAGTCGATTTCGAGGTTCACGAGGACGGTGTCGATGTCGTCGAGGCCGACGCCGAGCACGTCGGCGTAGTAGTCGACCCGCGCCTGTTCGAGATACGTCGCGTAGACGGCGTTGTTGACGTGGCCCATCGCGTCCAGGTCCCGGAACCGAACCTGCAACTCGGTCTCGTACTCGAAGTCGGTCATACCCGTTGGTGAACGACGGGGTAGTTGTGCCTACCGGAGTGGGCAACGTGTGGCCCGGTCACGGATCGCCGAGATAGAGCGGGGAGTCCGTGGCCGTACACTCGGAGCGGCCACAGACGCCCGCCTCCCGCCCGGCGCGTTCGACGCCGGCGTCGAGGCGGTGGAGTTCCCACGTCGCCTCGTGACCGGTCTCGTCACGGTGCTGCTCGATGAACGAGCGTGCCGCCCCGAGTTCGTCGAACGCCTCCCGTCGGTCACAGTCCGGGCAGGTCACCGTCGCTCGCGTCGCGGTCATCGTTCGCAATCGACGCCGGGTGGAATCTTAACGTCGTCGCTCGGCCGGTGCGGGGCGGAGGTTTATGCGCCCCACCGCCCACCGTGCGGCCATGACTTCGCCCACGACATCGACGCCTGCGGCCGTCGCCGTCGTCGGCGCGGGCACGATGGGCCACGGCCTCGCGCTCCAGTTCGCCCGCCACGGCGCCGGCGTGACCCTCGTCGACCACCGCGAGTCGAACCTCGACGACGCCCGAACCGGCGTCGACGACGCCCTCGACTTTCTCGCCGCCGAGGGGTTGCTGGAGGCCGACCCCGACGCCGTCCGTTCTCGCATCGACTACACGCTCGACACCGCGGCCGCCGTCGCCGACGCCGAACTCGTCGTCGAAACGGTATCCGAAGACCTCGCGGTGAAAGAGCAGGTGTTCGAGCAATTGGCGGCCGCCGCGCCGGAGGACGCCATCCTCGCGACCAACACGTCGAGCATCCCGATCACCGACGTGGCGGCGGCGGTGCCGGACGCCGCGGCCCGGGTGGTCGGCTGTCACTGGTGGAACCCGCCCTACCTCCTGCCGACCGTCGAGGTGGTGCGGGGGACGGCGACGAGCGACGACACCGTCGACCGGACGGCGGCGTTCGTCGAGGCGGTGAACCGGGAGCCGATCCGCGTCGAGCGCGACGTGCCGGGGTTCGTCTGGAACCGGATTCAGTTCGCCGTCCTCCGGGAGTGTACGCATCTGGTGAGCGAGGGCGTCGCCTCGCTCCCCGACGTGGAGCGAGCGGTGCGGGACGGCTACGCCCTGCGGACGGCGGTCGTCGGCCCGTTCGAGACGGCGGACCTCGCGGGGCTGGACCTGTTTCGATCCATCGCGGCGAACCTCTACCCCCACTTGAGCGACGCGGACGAGCCGGGGCCGCTGTTCGAGGAGCGACTGGCCGCGGGGCGGGGCGGCGTCGCCGACGGCGCGGGCTTTCACGAGTACGGGGCGTCGGAAGCGGCCGTCGTCCGGCGGCGCAACGAGCGGGTGGCGGCGATTCGGCGGGCGCTGGACGGCGACTAGCGCATCTCGTCGAGGGTGACGAACGCGTCGGCGTCGGCGCTCAACCAGTGGGTGAGCCGCTCGATTTCGCTCGCGTCGGCGGGGTAGAGCGTCTGCCGATCCGCGGACCCCTCGTAGGCGACGACGACGGAGCGGAGGTGGTCGGCGTCGCGGTCGGCGGCGTCTGCGTCGGGGACGAGCGGGGCGTCGTCGGGTGCGGAGGTGTTCGACATGACCCATCCATTCCTCGGTCACGACGACGTTTAGTGCCTGCTATGTTGCGTACTGGGCCGTCGATACTTCGGGGGCCGAAACCCGTGACAACATTTCACAATGTAGTCTACCCTACCATTTCGACTGGAGATCGGCGATCACCGATCACCGATCCGTGTCCGCCTTCAGCGAGAGGACGGTGCGGTCGAACGCACAGACGAGTTCGTCCCCGACGAACGCCTCGACGTGCATGGTGACGACGCCGCGTTCGCCGTCGCTGGTCTCGCGTTTGTCCGTCACCGTCGTCCGCGCGCGGAGGGTGTCGCCGATGTGGACGGGCGCCGGATGCTCGACGTCGTCGTATCCGAGGTTCGCGACGATGGTGCCGTCGGTGGTGTCGGGGATGGACAGCCCCACGGCGAGGCTCATGGTGTAGAGGCCGTTGACGACCCGCTCGCCGAACTCCGTCTCGGCCGCGAACTCGGCGTCGAGATGCAGTGGCTGCTGGTTCATCGTCATGTCGCAGAACCGCTGGTTGTCGCTCTCGGTGATCGTCCGCCGCTTGTCGTGGTCGTAGGTCTCTCCCACCTCGAACTCCTCGTAGTAGCGGCCGGTCATGGGTGGAGGAGGGAGGCCGCGGGCAAAGGGGTTGGCCCGATCACGCGAGGCGTCGACCCGCGACGCCGACGAGCCCTCGTACGGAGTATTGTAACTGTGTACCGGTGGGTCACCGGACCGTCTCGGCGACCCACCGGTACTGACTTACAGGAAACCGTATCACAGGATCGTCCCGTGTTTCTTCTCGGGTAGTTCCTTCTCCATCGACTCGTAGAACTCGAACCGCGAGACGAGTTCGTCGCGGAGCGTGCTCGGGGGGACGATTTCGTCGATCACCACCTCGCTCGCCATCCGATGCACGTCGATGTCGCGGCGGTACTCCTCGCGGAGGCGCTCCTCCTCCCGTGCGCGCTCCTCGGGGTCGTCGATGGCGGCGAGTTTGCGGGCGTAGACGGCGTTGATCGCCGCCTCCGGCCCCATGATCGCAACCTCGCCGCCGGGGAGCGCGAGCGTGGAGTCGGGGTCGTACGCCGGCCCCGACATGGCGTAGATTCCTGCACCGTAGGCCTTCCGCACGACGACACACTGCTTGGGCACCGTCGCCGACGCCGCCGCGTAGATCATCTTCTTCCCCTTCTCCAGAATCCCCTCCTTCTCCACACCCGACCCGGCCATGAAGCCCGGCGTGTCACAGAGATAGAGCAGCGGAATTCCGTAGGCGTCGCAGGTCCAGACGAACTCCGCGGCCTTCTCCGCGGAGTCGGGGAAGATGGCGCCCGCGCGGGTCGCGGGCTGGTTGGCGACGATGCCCACCGGCCGGCCGTCGAGGCGGGCGAAGGCCGTGACGATTTCGGCGCCGTACTCCGACTTCAGTTCGAGGACCGAGTCGGCGTCGACGACGCGTTCGATCAGGTCGCGCACGTCGTACCCCTTCCGGGGCGCCTCGGGAACGACCGAGTCGATGCCGTCGGGCGACTTCGCGGGCGTGACGCCCTCGGTCCGCGGCGGATCGGCGTCGGCGTTGTCGGGGAGGTAGGACAGTAGTCGGGCCGTGAGTTCGCGGGCGTGTTCCTCGTCCCGGGCCACGAGGTCGGCGCTCCCGGACTCGGCGGCGTGGACGGCGGGACCCCCCAGGTCGTCGAGGCTGATCTCCTCGCCGGTCACCATCTCGACCATCCGCGGCGAGGCGATGGCCATGGCCGACCCCTCGACCATGATCGTGAAGTCGGCGAAGATGGGGGTGTAGGCCGCACCGGCGATGCAGGGGCCGTAGAGCACGCAGATCTGTGGCACTCGCCCGGAGAGCATCGAGTGGTTGTAGTAGACTCGCCCGATCCCCTCGCGGTTGGCGAAGAAGCCGGTCTGTTGGTCGATCCGGCCGCCCGAGGAGTCCATCAGGTAGAGCGCCGGCTTGCCGTTTTGCAGCGCCCGATTCTGCATGCGGAGCAGTTTTTCCACCCCGCGCCGGGCCATCGACCCCGCCTTCACCGTGTAGTCGTTGGCCATGACGTGGACCGCCCGCCCCTCGAACGTCGCGGCGCCAGTGATCAGGCCGTCGGCGGGGAGGCGGTCGTCCGTGTCCGCGTCCGGCGCGTTCGGGTGCCACGCGTCGAAGTTGGCGAACGTCCCGTCCTCGAAGGTCAGCCCCTCGAACCACAGGTCGAGGCGGTCGCGGACGAACAGTTTCCCCGCCTCCGCCTGTCGCTCGCGGTACTTCTCCGGGCCGCCCTGCAGGATGTCCTCGATTTCGTCCCACAGAGCCGCCTCCCGGTCCGTGGGGCCGGCGTCGTCGTCGCTCGGGCGGCCGCTCACGCCACCCTCGGGCGGGTCGCCCTCGGCGAGGGGGTCGTCGCCCCCGTCGGCGTCGAACACCCGGACACGCTCGCCGAAGCGCGCGGCGAGGGCGCGCGCGATGGCTTCCGCCTCCTCGGCCGTGGGGTCGGCGACGCGAACGTCCATCAGTACGACCTCGGGAACCCCATCTCCTGGCTGATGTGGTTGTACGCCATCTGCTGGGTGACGGGCGCGAGGCGGGTGAGGTTGATCTCCCGCCACCACCGCTCGACGTCGTACTCGGTCGCGTACCCCCACCCGCCGAACGCCTGCATGGCGTGGTAGACGGCGTCGATGCCCGCCTCCACCGCCGCGGCCTTGGCGACGTTCGACTCGTATCCACACTCCCGTCCCTGATCGAACAGCCACGCCGCCTTCTGGCGCATCAGGCGTGCCGTCTCGACGTTCGTGTACGCCTGCGTGATGGGGAAGGAGACGCCCTGGTGGGTGCCGATGGGTGCGTCGAACACCTCGCGGTCGTTGGCGTAGTCGACGGCCTTCGACACGGCGAGTTCGGCGACCCCCGTCGCGCCCGCCGCGAAGCCGATGCGTTCGGGGTTGAGCGTCTCAACCAGATGCCACCAGCCTTCGTCTTCCTCGCCCAGCAAGGCCGTCTCGGGAACGCGCACGTCCTCGACGAACACCTCACACGACTTGGAGTAGTTCAGGCCGTGTTTCGGGATGGGCGACACCTCGATCCCGGGGTCGTCCATGTCGACGAGAAAGAGGCTCAGGCCCTTCGTCGGCTTCGCCACCTCCTCTTTGGGCGTCGTACGCGTGACGAGGATCAGGTCGTCGGCGCGGTCCGCGAAGGTGATCCACGCCTTCTTGCCGTTCAGGACGTACTCGTCGCCGTCGCGTTCGGCGCGGGTGCCGACGTTCAGCGTGTTCGTCCCCGCGTCGGGTTCGGTGATGGCAAAGGAGAAGATTCGGTCCCCGGTCGCCACGTCGGGCAAGTATTCCTCCTTTTGCTCGTCGGTCCCCGACTCCCGGAGGGCGATGGCGGCCATGCCCGCGGTGACGACGAGATACCACGTCCCGGCCATCCCACAGCCCTCGGCACACAGCGTCTCCATCGCGAGGCCCATCTCCTGAAGGCCCATGTCGGCGCCCTCGTACTCCTCTGGAATCAACAGGCCGTGAAAGCCCGCCTCGCCGAGTTCGTCCCAGAACTCGCCGGCGAATTCGCCGTCCGCTTCCTTCTCGCGCCAGTATTCGGGGCCGTACTCGGACGCGATGTCCGTGGCCGTCGACCGGATCAGCGCGTGTTCGGGGGGCGCGTCGAACTCCATACCTCCCTCTCCGTGGCGTGGAAACGTATACTTGCGGTCCGATGTTTTTTGAGGCGGGCACCGGGAAGGGGGCCCGTGTCCCCGAAGTCGACGCTCGCGTTCGTCGTGAGCCTGCATTTCGTCCTGTACGCCCTGCTGGTCAAACCCGCGGACGGCGGCAACCCGGCCGAGGCAATCCTGCTCGGCCTGTTCAGTGTCCTCCTCCTCGTCGCCGGGGTGGTGAACGAACTGATCGTCGTAGCCGACCCGTCGTGACGGGGGTTTTTGCGGGGGCCGACCCCACGGGCTGACATGGACGGCGACGCCGACGACGGGCGCCCCAACGACCAGTTGCGGGCCCGCGCCGCCGAGAGCCGGACGAAGCTCTGGTTCTATCTGGAGGCCGACCGCCGTCTCGTCGTCGCCGGCCTCGTCGGCGCGGTGTTGCTCGCCCTGTTGGTCGTCGGCTTCCTCCTCCCGGGCGCGGCGACGAAACTCCGCGGCACGGACGCCGTGGAGACCCTCTTTCAAGGGTTTCTCACCGCAACCATCACCGGCGTGACCCTGGTGTTGACGCTCAACCAGCTCGTCCTCTCGCAGGAGCTCGGCGCCGTCGGTGACCAGCGCGAGCGGATGGTCGGCGCTCTCGAATTCCGCGAGGACGCCGCGGACCTCGTCGAGGCACCGGTCAGTCCCGCCCGCCCCTCACAGTTCCTGCGTGCGCTCGTCCAGATGGCCGGCCGGCACGCCCGTGACCTCCGCGACGCCGTGGCCGAGGAACACTCGGCCCACGCCGCCGTCGACGACCTCACGGGGAGCCTGACCGACAACGCCGAGGCGGTCGCGTCCGATCTCGACGGCGCACAGTTCGGCGAGTTCGACGTCCTCTCGGCGGCGCTGAACTTCAACTACTCGTGGAAGATATTCGCGGCCCAACGCATCCGCGAGACGGAGACTCTCGACGACGACGCCGAGGCGGCACTCGACTCGCTGGTCGACACGCTCGAACTCTTCGGCCCCGCGCGCGAGCACTTCAAGACGCTCTACTTCCAGTGGGAGCTGATCAACCTGTCGCGGGGCATCCTCACGGCGGCGCTGCCCGCCCTCCTCGTCGCCGTCGGGATGATCGCCTTCTTCGATCCCGCCGGCGACGTCAGTCGGACGGTCGGTATCGTCCCCGTCGTCGCCGTCACGTCGACGGTGTCCGTCCTCCCCTTTCTGGTCTTGCTGGCCTACGTCCTGCGGATCGCGACGGTGACGAAACACACCCTCTCCATCGGCCCGTTCATCCTGCGCGAGACGGAGCAGGTCGAGGAAGTGGAGTGGGACGACGGCGAGTCCCGTTAGCCTTTAGCCATCGGCCGTATAAGCCCGCGCAATGACTGCGCAGGCGCTCCAGCAACGTGATCTCGCGGTCGTCATCGGGCTGGAGGTTCACGTCCAGCTCGAGACCGACACGAAGATCTTCTGTGGCTGTTCGACCGAGGCGGCCGACGACGAGGAGCCGAACACCCGGACCTGCCCCGTCTGTCTGGGCCTTCCCGGGGCGCTCCCCGTCCTCAACGAGGCGGCCGTCGAGGCCGCCGTCAAGATCGGCAAGGCCCTCGACGCCGACGTCGCCGAGGAGACCCGCTTCCACCGGAAGAACTACTACTACCCCGACCTGCCGAAGAACTTCCAGATCACGCAGTACGACGCGCCGATCTGTGCCGACGGCACGCTGGAGGTGAGCGTCGAGGGCGACCGCCGCGACATCGGTATCGGCCGCGCCCACCTCGAGGAAGACCCCGGGAGCCTCCAGCACGAGGGTGGCAACATCGAGACGGCGTCGCACACCCTCGTCGACTACAACCGCGCGGGCACGCCGCTGATGGAGATCGTCACCGATCCCGACTTCCGCGGGCCGGGCGAGGTGCGGGCGTTTCTCGCCAAACTGGAGGAGGTGCTGGAGTATCTGGCCGTCTTCGACGCCTCGCGGGACGGCAGCCTCCGCATCGACGCCAACATCTCGCTGGTCCCCGCAGACGAGATGGACGCGGACGGCGTCGTCGACGAGGCGACGCTCGCAGACGCCAACCGGACGGAAGTGAAGAACATCTCCAGTCACAAGGGGGCGGAGAAGGCGCTGGCCTACGAGGTGACCCGACAGAAAAACGCCGTGAAGCGCGGCCGCGAAGTCGAACAGGAGACGCGCCATTGGGACGAGAGCCGGGGCATCACCGTCTCCATGCGCTCGAAAGAGGAGGAGAAGGACTACCGCTACTTCCGCGAGGCGGACCTCCCGCCCCTACAGGTGGCCGACTGGAAGGATCGCATCCCCATCCCCGAACTCCCCGACGCCCGACGCGAACGCTTCCGCGAGGCGTACGGTCTCGACGCCGAGGCGGCGTCGAAGCTCACCTCGACGAAGGAGGTGGCGGACTTCTTCGAGGACGTGGCCGACCGCTTCGATCCCGACATAGCGGCGACGTGGGTGGCCGACGACCTGCTGGGCGAACTCAACTACCGCGACATGCAGGTTACGGACGTCGAGGGGCGACTCGACGAGTTCGCGCGCCTGATCGAACTCGTCGACGGCGACGAGATCACCGAGAAAAACGCCCGCGAGGTGGTGCTCCGGACGATGCTCGACGAGGGCCTGGCGCCCGACGACGTCGTCGAGCGCGAAGGGTTAGGGAAGGCGGGCGACGACGCCGTCGCCGCCGCCGTCGAGGAAGCCATCGAGGAGAACCCCGACGCCGTCGAGGACTACCACGCCGGCGAGGGCGGCGCCCTCAACTTCCTCGTCGGACAGGTGATGAGCAAGACGGGCGGGAGCGCCGACCCCGGCACCGTCAACGGCCTGCTTCGCGAGCGACTCGACGACTGAGACGGTCCGCCGTCGATGGAGGACACGCCGGCGCCGACCCGACTGCCACCCGCTATCGGCATCGCGTAGCCGACGGTCACCGCTCCGACCGCGTTAGTGAGCGTGGTATTTATTACCACACAGACGTTCAATGCCTTTGACACGTGTGGTATGACAACAAACAACTCGAACGACGGCGTCTCGCGGCGGACGTTCCTGCAGGGGACAGGGAGCGTCGCCGCCGCGGCCGCAGTCGCGGGGTGTGGCGGACGGGCGGATTCGGACCCGACGGCGGGGACTGACGGCGAGGGGGCGGGCCGGGGCGAGCCGGTTCCGGACGCGACGCTCAACCTCATCAATTCGACGATCACGACGCTCGATCCCGTGGCGGCGACCGACACGGCGTCGGGGGCCATCATCGAGAACGTCTTCGACGGCCTGATGAACTACCCGAACGGGGTCGCGGCGGTCGAGTCGTTGTTGGCGACCGACTACGAAACCTCGGATGATTTCACGACGTACACGTTCTCGCTCGCGGACGCGCAGTTCCACAACGGCGACGCGGTCACGGCACAGGACTTCGTCTACTCCTTGTACCGGCTGGCGTTTTCCGACAACAGCCGACGAACGCGGTTCATCCTCGACTCGCTGGGCGTCACGCGGCCCGCGGAGGGAGAACTCGGCGTCCGCGCCGTCGACGACGAGACGCTCGAGATCCAGCTGCAGGAGCCGTTCCACGCCGTCCTCGAGATGCTGGCGTACTCCTCGTTCGCCGCGGTTCCCGAGGGCATCGTCGGCGACGTCGAGGGGTACGAGGGCGAGATGGCGTACGAAACCTTCGCACAGAGCGACCCGATCGGAGCGGGGCCGTACGAGTTCGAAGACTGGACGCAGGGGACTAGCGCGGACATCACGCGGTTCGACGACTACCACGGCGGTGACGTCTCGAACGGGGGCGTCCACTGGGACGTCATCGAGGACGATCAGGCGGCGTACAACCACGCGATGAATCGGAACGCCGACGTGTTCGGTCTCCCGACCGCGCAGTACGACCCCGCCAAGGTGAGCGTCGAGCGAACCGACGACCGGGGGCGCGAACACGGCACCTACGGCGACCTGCGCAACGGGCTGACGGCGAACTATCTGGCCGTCCCGGAGATTTCGGTGTTTTACGTCGGCTTCAACACCGCCGTCGTCCCGAAGCCGGTCCGGCAGGCGTTCGCGTACGCGACCGACCAGCACCTGCTCGTCGACGAGGTGTTCAAAGGGCGCGGCGAGCCGGCGTATCACTTCACGCCGCCGAGCATCTATCCCGGCGGCGCGGAGGCGTACGCCGACCACGCGCGCAACGCCTATCCGTACGGGTACGACGAGAGCCGCCTCGACATGGCCACGCAGATCATGGAGGACGCGGGCTACGGTCCGGACAACCAGTTCCGGATCGAGTGGACGCAGTACGAGTCCGACACCTGGCGGCGGATGGCCCAGATTCTACGCGATCAGTTGGCGAGCGCCCACATCGAGATGGAGATTCAACAGGCGCCGTTCTCGACGCTGACGGAGCGGGGCCGCAACGGGAACCTGGAGGCGTTCACGCTGGGCTGGATCGCCGACTGGCCGGCGCCGGACAACTTCTTGCAGCTGCTCAACCCACCCCAGACCGACACCTCGATGGACGCTCCCATCTCGTTTATCAACTGGAGCGCCGACACCGGCGACGCCGCCGGCCGCGCGACCGACGCCTACGGAACCATCGAAGACAATCCCGAACCGACCGACGCCGCACAGCAAGCCCGCGAGCGGGCGTACGTCGAGATAGAGGAAGCCAACTGGGAGGACGTCGGCATGCTCAACATCTACCACTCGCTCGGCGAACGGTTCTGGTACGACTGGGTCGACATCGACCCCGACGGGGGGATGGGTGGCTCGCGGCAGAAACTCGACGACGTGAGGATCTTCGCCCATGAGTGACGCCGGCACCACCGCGCTTCGAGCGGCGACGACCGGAGACGCCGACCGGGACGCGAGACGACCGCCCCCGCACACGGGACACAACCCGAGGGTCCAGCGGTGAGCCGCTGGCGTTACTTCGCACAGCGGGTGGTGCTGGCCGTCCCGGTCGTGTTCCTGGGGACGACCGTCGCCTTCCTCATCGTTCGGTTGGGACCGATCGATCCCGCGGCGGCCATCCTCGGTGCCCAGCAGATCGGGTCCCCGGAGTACTACCAGCTCCGCGAACAGCTCGGCCTCACGCAGCCGCTGTGGGAACAGTACACCGACTTCATGTGGCGGATGGTCACCTTCCAGCTCGGGCGCTCGTGGGTGATCAGTCCCGGCACGCGCGTCAACGACCTCATCGCCGTCTACGCCCCGCGGACGATCTGGTTGGGTCTTTGGTCCGTGTTGATCGCGCTCTGTATCGGTATCCCGCTCGGGTTCTACGCGGGGCTCAACCCCAACACGTTCGGGGACTACTTCGCCTCCTTCGGCGGAATCGTCTGGCGTGCCATGCCCAACTTCTGGCTCGCGGTCATCCTCGTCACCCTCCTCTCTCAGTCCCAGTCGCTGTTCGGGATCGACTGGGAGGGGCTGTGGGTGTCGACACAGGTCGTGACGCCGCCGGATCTGAGCGTCTTCGCCGAGCCGACGACGCTCGTCACGACGCCGGGCGAGGCGTGGCTGCAGGTCGCCGTCGCGGTCAAGCAGATCGCCCCCGCCGCGCTGGTTCTCGGGTCGGCATCGATGGGCAACGAGATGCGCATCGGTCGGACCGCCGTCCTCGAGATCATCAACGCCGACTACATCGAGGCCGCGCGGGCGAAGGGCGTCTCCGGTCGCCGACTGGTCTGGAAGCACGTCTTCAGGAACGCCCTCATTCCGCTCGTGCCGATCATCACGGCCGAGGCGTTCCTACTCGTCGGCGGGTCCGTGCTGGTCGAAACCGTCTTCGCGATCAACGGCCTCGGTTCCCTGTTCTTCCAAGCCGCCGTCCAGGGCGACCTGCCGCTCGTGATCTCGCTCATGTACATCTTCATCCTCCTGCTCGTCGCCGCGAACATCCTGCAGGACTTCCTCTACACGCTGATCGATCCGCGCGTGGGATACGAACGACGGTGAGACGATGCACGACGGGACATCACCGACGAAATCGGACGACGGCCGCTCGGCGCACGGCCCAGCGGGTGGAACGTCGCTCGTCGAGCGCGTCGCGTCGACGCCCACGCCCGCGGCACTGTGGGCCGTCGGCCTGTTGCTCCTAGTCGGCGTCGAGTTCGGCGCCGTCCTGCAGGCTGGCACCGCGCTCCTCGCGGGGCTCGGGCGGGCACTGTCCGTCCTCTCCCCCGAGACGGTCGAGGGGCTCCGGACGGCCGCCGAGTCGGTGCCGACCCTCCTCTCGCGCGAGACGGTGCCGAATCAGGGCTGGCGGCGTGGGCCGGACGGTCCCTGGCGGGCGACGTTCGCCGGCCTCGAACCCAAGGTCGCCTGGCTCGTCCGCGTGGCGCTCGTCTACGCCTACGCTTTCGCGTTCCTGGCGTGGCTCTGGCTGGGGTATCGCCGCTACCGGACTCACTACCGGCTCGCCGACTGGACGCCGCGTGACGACGTGATCGACCGACTGCGCGGCCACCGCTGGGGCCAGTTCGGCTTCGTCGTCGTGTTCGTGTTCGTCGTCATGGCGCTTTTCGCGCCGGCCTTGGGACCGACCACCGTCGACCGGAACGTCCTCAACCCCTACGACCACGAGATCAGATACTACGACGCGGGGACGGGCGAAGTCGACACGATCACCGTTGGGAACGCCAACCTCCAGTCGGGATCGGAGGGTGCGGGCCAGAACGTGGGGCCGTGGACCTACGACGCGTACGGCCGGTTCCACCCGTTCGGCACGCTCCCGAGCGGCAAGGACCTGTTCACTTTCCTGGCCGAGGGGGCGCGCATCTCCCTGAGCATCGGCGTCGCGTCGATGCTCGTCTCCGGCGTCTTCGGCTTGGCGATGGCGACCCTCACCGCCTATTACAAGGGCTTGACCGACTTGCTGGTCGTCCTCACCAGCGACTCGATCAAGTCACTCCCACTGTTGATGGTCCTCATCCTCGTCGTCGTGGTGTTTCAGGGCACGTGGCTCGCGGAGTTCTACGACGGCGCCGTCCTGTTGACGGCGGTGCTGGCGCTCGTCAACTGGCCGTATCTCTGGCGGGCGGTTCGGGGGCCCGCGTTGCAGGTCGCGGAAGCGACGTGGATCGACGCGGCCCGGAGTTTCGGCCAATCGCCCGCGGTCATCATGCGCAAACACATGGCGCCGTACGTCGTCGGGTACATGATGGTGTACACGTCGATGAGCCTGGGCGGAGTCATCATCGCCGTCGCCGGCCTCTCCTTTCTCGGTCTCGGGATCACCCCCCCGACGCCGGAGTGGGGTCGCGCCGTCAGCGTCGGCCAGCCGTACGTGGCGACCGCCTCGTGGCACATCTCGCTCCTGCCGGGCATCCTCATCACCCTCGTGGTGACCGGCTTCAACGCGCTCGGCGACGGCATCCGCGACGCCATCGACCCGGAGAGCGAGGGCGGGTCGGGGGTCGAGGGCGCGGCGGCCGGTGGAGGTGGCGCGTGACCGACACCCCGGCGGACGCGGCGAACGCCCGCCACCGCGACGACCCCATCCTTGCCGTGGAGAACCTTCGGACGACTTTCGAGACCGACAAGGAGACGATCAGGGCGGTCGACGGGATCGACCTCGACGTCTATCCGGGCGAGACGGTCGGGCTGGTCGGCGAATCCGGGTCGGGCAAGAGCGTGACCGCCCGCTCGATCATGGGACTGATCGACGCGCCGGGACGGATCGATCCCGACAGCAGCATTCGGTTCGACGGCGAGGAGTTGACCGGGCGGTCCGAGGCGGAGTGGAGCGCGGTTCGCGGGAGCGGGATCGCGATGGTGTTTCAGGACCCCCTCTCGCGGCTCAACCCGGTGTACACCGTCGGCAACCAGATCACGGAGTCCCTGCGACTCCACCAGGGACTCCGCGGCGCGGCGGCGACGGCGGAAGCGATCGAGTTGCTGGAGGCCGTCGGCATCGCCGACGCGCCGCGCCGACTCGACGAACACCCCCACGAGTTCTCGGGCGGGATGCGCCAGCGCGCGGTGATCGCCATGGCGCTCGCCTGCGACCCCGAGGTGTTGATCGCGGACGAACCGACGACGGCGCTGGACGTGACCACCCAGGCACAGATCCTCGAGCTCCTCGAGCGACTGCAGGCCGCGCGTGATCTGGCGATCCTGTGTATCACACACGACATGGGCGTGATCGCGGAGGTCTGCGACCGGGTGAACGTGATGTACGCCGGCGAAATCGTCGAGACGGTGGCCGTCGAGGAGCTGTTCGCCGCGCCGGCACATCCGTACACGCGGTGGTTGCTGGCGAGCGTCCCGAGTGCGCAGTCGCCGACGCGGCGCCTGCGGACCATCGAGGGCGAGGTGCCGACGCCGACCGACGCCCCGACCGCGTGCCGGTTCGCGCCCCGCTGTCCGCAGGCGTTCGAGGACTGCGAACGGAGTCATCCACCGTCGGTGAACGTGTCCCCGACCGACCCGGATCACACGGTCGCCTGCCTGCTGTATCCCGAGGACCGCGACGCCGACGCCGCGAGCGAGACGGGACGGGACGGTCTCCCCGACGACCCGGATCGGCGCGGGGCCGAGGCCGCGGTGACCGGCCGGCGGTCGTCGGTAGCCACGGACGCCGACGGCCGGCGTCGGTCGGATCCCGCGGACCAGACGCTCGTCGAGGTACGCGACCTCGAGACGCATTACGAGGCCGGTGCGACCCTCTTCGAGACGCCGCCGGTCAAGGCGGTCGACGGGGTGAGCTTCGACATCCGACGCGGGGAGACGCTCGGACTCGTTGGGGAGTCGGGCTGTGGAAAGACCACGCTCGGGCGCACGCTCCTCGGCCTGGAGCGGGCGACGGGCGGCACCGTCCGGTACGGCGGCCAAGACGTGACCGAGATGACGGCAGCGCAGCGACAGCGGTGGCGGCGCAACGTCGGCATGGTGTTCCAAGACCCCGAATCCAGCCTCAACGAGCGGCTGACGGTCGGCGAAATCGTCCGCGAACCGCTGGACGTCCACGACTGGGAGACGCCACGGCGCCGGCGGGGGCGGGTTCGCGATCTGCTGGACACCGTCGGTCTCCAGCCGGAACATTACCACCGCTACCCACACCAGTTCTCGGGCGGGCAACGGCAACGAATCGCCATCGCGAGGGCGCTGGCGCTGAACCCCGAGTTCCTCGTCCTCGACGAACCCGTCTCGGCACTCGACGTCTCCGTCCAGGCGCAGGTGCTCAACCTCCTCGAAGACCTGCAGGCGGAGTACGGGCTCACGTACCTGCTTATCGCCCACGACCTCTCGGTCGTGCGCCATGTCTGTGATCGAGTCGCAGTGATGTATCTCGGCACCCTCCTCGAACGCGGCGACACCGCGGCGCTGTTCGAGGAGCCGGCGAACCCGTACACCATCTCGCTGCTGTCTGCGGTGCCGACGGCCGAGCCGACGGGATCGACGGCGGAGACGGATCGGATCACGCTTCGTGGCGAGCCGCCGACGCCGCGGGATCCGCCGTCCGGCTGTCCGTTCAGCACACGCTGTCCCATGAAGATCAGACCGCCCGCGTTCGAGGACCTCGACGACGACCTCTTCGAGCGGATCGAGACGCTTCGGACGGTCCTCCGGGAGCGGGCGCGGGCCGATCGGTCGCTGACCGATCGGGTCGCGGCGCTACTCGGTCGGGACGCCACGGACGCCGACGCCGCGGAGCTTCGGCGCGACCTGTTCGGCGACGTCACGCTTCCCCCGACGGCGCAAGGCCCGGTGGACGAGGCGCTGGCGAAACTGGACGCGGGCGAACTTGGGGCTGCACAGCGGGTCCTGGCCGACGCGTTCGACAGCGACTGCGACACCGTGATGCCCGACGCCCACCGGACCGGACCGGCCGACCGCACGAGCTGGTGTCACCGTCACCGCGAGGCCGAGACCGATCCCCGCTCGGCGGTCGACCGCGCGCGATACGCCCAAGATTCCGACAATCAATCAGACCAATGACACGAATCGCCCCCGCTCGCCCGTGGGTCGCCGTCCCGTTCCGGCCAGTCACCCGCGCCCGCTCGCGACGGTCGGTATGACGCCGCGTTCGGCGAGACGGTGGGGTCGGCGGCTGCTGGATCTCGTCGGCTACGCGGCCGGGCTGTTCGTCGCGGCGGTTTCGCTGATCGCGCCGGTGAGTGTGGCGACCGGGAGCGGCCTAGTCGGTGTCAAGGTCGGCCTGTTTCTCGCCGGCGTCGCCTGTGTCGGCTACGCGACCGTCCTCTGGTGGCCGTCACGGTCGGAGTCGGATCCCGCCGCGACGCCGAGCCGATCCGGCCGCGATGGACGGCCGACGGGGTTCGAGGCCCTGCTAGATCGCGTTCCGCCCTGGCGGTGGCTCCGCGTCGATCCCCACGGCCGGTTCCACCCCGGAACCAAACTGTACGCCGCCGCCGCGTTGCTGTTCGGCGCCTCCTTCCTGCTGGAGGCAGTGTTCGGCGTCGGGGTCTGACGCGATCGGCGTCCCCGTTTCGAGATGGTGGTGGCGAAATCGGTAGCCGCGTCCAGCCGACGGCACGAGTATCGTGAGGTGATGTCATCACGATGACTTTTGATCGTGCGGTCCGTAGGCCAGACTATGCCGACGGCCGGCGACGACGACGGCGCCGAGCGTCTCGCGGCGCACGCGGCGGGGAACAAGCGGGCGTGGCAGGCGACCCTCGACGACGTGGACGAGCTGGCGGCCGGCCGGGCGACCGACGGGTGGGAGGTGGTGACGGTCGTGGCGGGACAGACGGCGCCCCGGCCCCGCGAGACCGGCGGCACCGACCGGTACGGACTCGTCCACGTCGTCTCCAAGAGCGACGCCGACTCGTTCGCGACGGCGTACGAGCGCGGTGAGTACCCGCGATACGACGTCTACCGGGCAACGACCGACACGCGACTCTTTCTCGTGACCGAGTGTCTCGACCCGGGAAGCCGGACCGCCATCCTCGTCGCCGGGAGCGTTCGACGGGACGACGCTCGGGCACTCGCCCGAACCGCCGCCCGGACCGGGCGGATGTACACCCACGTTCGGACGCTGGACGGGACGCACCTGGGATCGTTCGAACACGCGACCCCCGAGAAGTTCTTCCCGGTGACTGACCGGGGATCGCAGTCGAGCGGCGAGGACTGCCGGTAATAATCGTAACTGCTCACCGGTGGTCCGCCGTCGCGGTCGGGCGACCCAGCGGTACCGACTGACGATGATCACTACGACGGCGCGCCACTCGATGCCGCCGCCGTGGACCGTCGTCCGCCCACCCGTCCCATCAGCGACCCAGCACCGGCTCTTTGAGCGCGACGACTTCGCTCATGATGGCCTCGACGTGTTCCTCCGGGACCCCGTTCTTCTCCAGCGCTTCCTGCAGGTAGCGCCCGACCAGGTCGAAATGGTCCTCCTCGATCCCCAGATGTGCGTGTGCCTCGCGCATGTTCGCCCCCGAGTATTCGACGGGGCCGCCGGCGACGGCGCTGATGAACTGCACCTGATGGGAGCGGAGTTCGTCCATATCCATGCCGTCGAAGTACGGTTCGAGTCGCTCGTCGGCGAGCACTCGCTCGTAGAAGTCGTCGACCACCGATTCGACTGCGTCTCGACCACCGATATCCCGATAGATCGTCTGCGACATTGCGTCGCGGGATGATCGACACGGCGTGGGCATACGGCCGTCGCCTAGGATGCTCGGTCCTATTTACGTTCGTGTGGTCGAATCACACGGCCGAGCGGGGACGATCTGATCGAACAGTTTCGTCTGTGCGGTCGACAGGTGTTCGACGAACGTGGAGACGGCGATGCCGAGTTCGCCGGCCACGGCGTCGGCCGTCGCACGCTTCGGCGAGTCGAAGTAGCCCATCTCGTGGGCGGTTTCGAGCACCTCGAACTGCCGGTCGGTGAAGGCGCTCCGGTCGGCGACGAGGAGCGTCCGGTCCTCGTCGCCGGACCGCACCAGCCGCCGCACCGTACGTCGGCACAGCACGCTCGGAGCGCCGCCGTGACGGTGCGGAGCGTCTCGCGGTCGGGCACGATGAGGGTGAGACGGAGACGACCGCCCTCGGCCCGAATCTCCCGGACCGGACAGCCGTGGTTCGGCACGCGCGAGCACGGACACTCGTCGTCGTGGCTGAACCGGTACACCGACCGCGACCCGTCCGCGAACACTTCCTCGGCGTCGTCGACCGTCGCCCCCGCGTCCGTCCCCTCGACGGTCACCTCGCCGACGATGCCCGCCCCCCCGGTCGACCGCCACCGACTCCACCGTCCCCGCCTCGCTCAGCGCCGCCGCCGGACAGCCGGCCCCGTGGAGTTCGAACTGGGCGTGAATTCCTGTCGCCATGCGTCCCGGACATCGATCCCGAGTGATAAGCGACGCCGTTCGTGTCGCCGCCGCCATCCTGTGATCTGCCTAAACGGTTAAGATATCTCACATCATCGTTCACTATGGACATATCCTCATGGCAGACCCAGTCAACGAAATCGTCAAAGAAATCCCGTTCGCCGAACTCGTGCGCAAGGCCGCGCTGGCGGTGGCCGACGGGCAGACCGCACTCGACCTCAACTCGATCCAGACCGCACAGACGCTCGCGGACATGGAACTCGACGCCGGCGCCGTCATCCTCGGCATCGTCGAGGAGACGGACGAGGACGGCAACGTCACGAACGTCTCGACGCTGACGAACGACCAGCCCCTTTCGCTCCTCGCGTACGGCGTCACGCCGACGTTCTACGAGTTCAGTGAGACGGAGATCGATCTCAAGTTCTGGGTTCGGTGGCACACCCGAAGCACGCACGTCGAGAGCGATTCGACGTTCTCGCGGGACATGCGCACGTCCTACGAGCAGTCCCGCAAGAAGTACGGCGGCGGCGGTGGCGTCGGTCTCAACCTCGGCTTCTTCTCCATCGGGGGGAAGGGCGGCTACCAGAAACAGGAGGTCAAGGGCGAACGCGAGGTGGAACTCGACGTGCGCACCCACTCCGAGTACGACAGCCGCGTCTACGGTCTGGACGCGAGCGCGGCCTGCCGGTTGAAGACGACGCTGGTGCCCAAGCCGGCGCCCGACCGCTCGGTGCCCGACGTCATCACGCGGCCGGCCGAGGGTGGGTCGTCGTGAGCGGCGCCGAACGCTGGGTCGCCCGCCCCCTCGGCGAACTCGTCACCGGCGTCGCCCGCGCGGTGGCGGAGGGACAGACCGAACTCGACCGCGCTTCGCTCGCCACCCGGCGCGACGTTCGGCGGGCGGTCGAGGACGGCGACCTGGAGACGCCCATCGAGACGCCGTGGTTCCGATTCTCGGGCGTCGAGGCCGACCTGAACGTCTCGCTGTCGATGCGGGGGCGCCCGGAACGCGACGAAAGTGGCAAGATTCGGGCCTACCGGCCGACGCTCGTCGCCGCGCCCACCGACCCCGAGTTCACCACCCGTACCGACTACGACGTGGCGGCGTCGAGTCGCGTGAGCCTCGACATCGTCCCCGTCCCCGGCCCCGAGTAGATGCCCGGCGACGACTTCCGGTTCACGAGGGAACTCACCGCGCTCGACGCCACGAAACTCGACCGGGCCGAGGCCCGCGAAGTGGAGGGGCTCTACCGGGCCAAGGAGTATCTCGCCACCGAGTTCCGTGATCGGCTGATCGAGGTCGAGAGCGAACGCGACCTGCTCCGGACGAGAGTCGACCGCCTGCAGGCCGAACGCGACTCCCTCCGGGAGCGCCTTGACGGCCTCGAAGCCGACCGGGGGAGCGTCGCCCCCGACCGCCTCGTCGCGTCGCTCGGCGACGCCCTCGCGAGCGCCCGCGACGACCTCTCGGCGGCCGAGTACGCCATCGGTCGGGTCGAAGTCGACCTCAAGGCGAACGTCGTCGGCGGCGACGACGGCCCGCGGTTCCAGCTCCCCGACCTCGCCGAGCCGGTGAACCGCGAGACGTTGAGTACGCTCCGCTTCGACCTCCGGCCGGCGGCTCCTGCGGAGGAGACGACCGTCTACGATCCGATCCCGGACGTTCGCGACCGCTCGCTGGCCGAGGCCCGAGGGGCCGTCCAGCGGGCCGGCTTCACCGTCGGCGAGGTGACGACCGAACCCGGCGACGCCGACGACGTGGTGCTCGATCAGTTCCCGTCGCCCCGGTCCGTGGCGGAGCCCGGCACGCCGGTCGATCTGACCGTCTCGGAACGCCGCGAACTCGACGTGCCGAGCGTGATCGGACTCGACCTCGAGGACGCGGCGGCGGCGCTCGACGACGCCGGCCTGACGGTCGGCGCCGTCGACGCCGAGGCGCGCGACGCGCCGGCCGACGCCGTCGTCGGTCAGTCCCCGCCCGCGGGCGAGTCCGTGCCGGTCGGGACCGCCGTCGATCTGACCGTCTCGGCCGGGTCGGCAGCGGCCGACGCGGCGTCCGAACCACCCGAGTCGGACGGGCTCGAGGAGCGAGCGACCGTCGACCTCGAAGCCGTCGACGGAATCGGGCCGACGTACGCCGACCGCCTGCGCGAGTCGGGCGTCGCGGACGTGGCGACGCTGCTCGACCGCGACGTGGAGGCCGTGGCCGAAGTGACCCGCGCACCCGCGAGTCGGGTCGAGAACTGGTTCGTCGACGCGAGGCGGTTGCTGGAGGACGAATGACCGACACACACCTGCTCGCCTTCGCCCCGTCGAGCGACGAGGCGGCGATCCGTGCCGTCCTCGACCGGGTCGTCGCCGCGGGCGGCGAACTCGTCGTCGTCGCCGGCGCGGGGGTGGTCGTTCGCGCGCCACAGGCCGTGGCGGACGCGGCGGCGGCCCACCCGGCGGTGGCCCACGTCGGCGGCGTGGCGCTACCGGATCGGGAGCCAGTTCGGATCCGCCGGCCGCCCCCGGAGTGAGGGGCGGGGCGCCACCGCCCGATTGAGAACTGTTCACACCACCCACGTCCGGCGATTACGCCCACGAAAGCTTTAGGCGGGTGGTCGGCTTACGAGTCGGCGATGAAACGCGGCCCCGAACTGATCATTACCGAGAAGGACAACGCCGCCCGCCGCATCGCGGACATTCTGAGCGGCGGCAGTGCGGACGCCGACCGCGTCAACGGCGTCAACGTCTACAAGTGGGGCGGCAAGCGGTGTATCGGGCTCTCGGGCCACGTCGTCGGCGTCGACTTCCCGTCCGAGTACAGCGACTGGCGCGACGTCGAACCCGTCGAACTCGTCACCGCCGAGGTGGAGAAGCGGCCGACGCAGGAGAACATCGTCGCCGCGCTCCGCCGCATGGCGCGCAACGCCTCGCGCATCCACATCGCGACCGACTACGACCGCGAGGGCGAGTTGATCGGGAAGGAGGCGTACGAACTCGTCCGCGAGGTGAACGAGGAGGCGCCCATCGACCGCGTGCGCTTCTCCTCGATCACCGACCGCGAGGTGACCGAGGCCTTCGCCGACCCCGACGAACTCGACTTCGACCTTGCCGCTGCGGGCGAGGCCCGACAGATCGTCGACCTGATGTGGGGCGCGTCGCTCACCCGGTTTCTCTCCCTCTCGGCCCGGCAGCTCGGCGACGACTTCATCTCCGTCGGCCGGGTGCAGGGACCGACGCTCAAGCTGATCGTCGACCGCGAGCGCGAAATCGACGCCTTCGACCCCGAGGACTACTGGGAGCTGTTCGCGGACCTCACGAAGGACGACGAGACGTTCGAGGCGGGCTACTTCTACCTCGACGAGGACGACACGGAGGCCGACCGGGTCTGGGACGAGGCGACGGCCACCGCCGTCTACGACGTCCTCGCCGCGGCGTCGACGGCGACGGTCGAAGAGGTGCGCCGGCGCACCCGCACCGACGACCCGCCGGCACCGTTCAACACGACGCAGTTCATCCGCGCCGCGAGCGGTATCGGCTACTCCGCCCAGCGCTCCATGAGCATCGCGGAGGACCTCTACACCGCCGGCTACATCACGTACCCGCGGACGGACAACACGGTCTACCCCGAGGATCTGGAGCCACGGGACCTGCTCGACGCCCTCTCCTCGGGGCCGCGCTTCGGCGACGACGCCGCCAGCCTCCTCGACGCCGAGGACATCACCCCAACTGCGGGCGACGAGGAGACGACCGACCACCCGCCGATCCATCCGACGGACGAACTCCCCTCGCCCACCGACCTCTCGGAGGACGAGTGGGAGGTGTACGAACTCGTCGTGCGGCGCTTCCTCGCCACCGTCGCGGACGCGGCGACGTGGGAGCACCTGCGCGTCGTGGCGACCGTCGCGGGCGAGGGGATGGAGCCCTCGCTCAAGGCCAACGGCAAACGGCTGGTCGACCCCGGCTACCACGCCGTCTACCCGTACCGCTCGACGACGGAGAACTACGTCCCCGACGTGGCCGAGGGCGAGGAACTCGCCCTGACGGACGCCCGCATGGAGGCCAAGCAGACCCAGCCCCCCCGCCGATACGGGCAGTCCCGCCTCATCGAGACGATGGAGAAGATGGGCATCGGGACGAAGGCGACCCGACACGACGTGATCCAGAAGCTGTACGACCGGGGGTACATCGAGGGCGACCCGCCGCGGCCGACCCGCCTCGCCCGCGGCGTCGTCGAGGCGTCCGAGGAGTTCGCGGACCTCATCGTCAGCGAGGAGATGACCGCGCAGTTGGAGGCGGACATGCAGGCCATCGCGCGCGGCGAGGCGACGTTGGAGGACGTGACCGACGAGTCCCGCGAGATGCTGGAGCGCGTCTTCGACCGCCTCACGGAGTCCCGGGAGGAACTCGGCGACCACCTCCGCGACTCGCTGAAAGCGGACAAGACCGTCGGCCCCTGTCCCGAGTCGGACCACGACCTGGTGATCCGGCGGAGCCGCCACGGGTCCTACTTCGTCGGCTGCGACGGCTACCCGGACTGCGAGTTCACGCTGCCGCTCCCGTCGACGGGCAAGCCCATCCTGCTCGACGAGACGTGTCCGGACCACGGCCTCGCGGACGTGAAGATGCTCGCCGGCCGCAAGACGTTCGTCCACGGCTGTCCGCTGTGTGCCGCCGAGGCGGCCGACGAGGAACCCGACCTGATCGTCGGCCCCTGCCCCGAGTGTGGCGAGGACGAGGGCGGCGAACTCGCGATCAAGCGCCTCCGTTCGGGCGGTCGGCTCGTCGGCTGTACGCGCTATCCCGACTGCGACTACTCCCTGCCGATGCCCCGGCGGGGCGAGGCCGAACTCACCGACGAGACGTGCGAGGAACACGGTCTGCCGGGCATCCGCATCACCTACGAGGACGCCGACCGGGAGCCGTGGGACCTCGGCTGTCCCATCTGTAACTACCGCGAGTATCAGGCCCGGCAGGCGGGGACGGAACTGGAGGCCATCGACGGCATCGGCGAGAAGACGGCCGAGAAACTGAAAGACGCGGGCGTCGAGGACGTGGCCGGCCTGAAGTCGGCCGAACCCGACTCGCTCGCCGACGAAATCGACGGCGTCGGGCCGGATACGGTGCGGAACTGGCAGGCCGACGCCGACTGATACGGATTAGTGTAACTGGTTACCGGTGGGTCGCCGGACACTCTCGACGAACGACCGGTACTGACTAATGACCCGTATGAGACCCAGACCGGTAACCGCGCTCGAGTGACCGCGAGTCGGACCCTTTTTATCGGCTCCGCGGAGTAGGGTGTCTCAATGACCGCGCCGTGGGACGACTGGGATCACGTTCTCAAGGTCGACCCCGACAAGGAACTCGTCGACGGCGAGACCTTCGAGGACGTCTGTGCGACCGGGACCGACGCCATCGAGATCGGTGGCACGACAGGGATGACCAAAGAGAAGATGGAGACGGTCGTCGAGGCTTGTAGCAAGTACGGCGTCCCGTTGTATCAGGAGCCCTCGAATCCGGCCGTCGTCATCGAGGACGACGCCCTCGACGGCTACCTGATCCCGACGGTGTTCAACGCCGGCGACAGCTTCTGGGTGACCGGTGCCCACAAGGAGTGGGTTCGCATCGAGAACGGTCTCGACTGGAGCCGTACGCACACGGAGGCGTACATCGTCCTCAACCCCGACTCGTCGGTCGCGGAGTACACCGAAGCCGACTGCGACCAGTCGCCGGACGACGTGGCCGCCTACGCCGCCGTCGCGGAGAAACTGTTCGGCCAAGAGATCGTCTACATCGAGTATTCGGGCACCTTCGGCGACCCCGAGACGGTCGCGGCCGCGGCCGACGCCCTCTGTGAGTCCACCCTCTTTTACGGCGGCGGCGTCGGCGACTACGACACCGCCCACGAGATGGGGCAGTACTCCGACGTGGTGGTCGTCGGTGACCTCCTCCACGACGAGGGGTGTGCGGCCGTCCGCGAGACGGTCGAGGGCGTCAAAGACGCCCACGCCGACGACTGATTCCGATCAGGCCGGGTCCGCGGTCGCCGCCGACCTCGTCGCTCCCGTCCCCGATCCGCCGTCCGTCGCGTCGTCGGCCGGCCGACTCCCGTTCCAGACGCCGACGGCGACGAGGCCGCCGTAGAACCTGACGGCCGCGGCGAGGAGGGGCCCGACGCCCGGCACCGCGAGCGGGAGGGTCGCGACCAGTAACGTCCCCACGAGGAGGGTGTGTCGCCCTCCGTCGGTGTCGAGCGGCCAGCGAAGCAGCGAGTCGAGGTCCGTCATTGCGAGGCGGGATGGCCTCGGCATGGGATATAAACCATCGGACCGGGATTCAGGACTCGTCGCGTGAGAACCGCTCCCGGTCGTCGATCATCTCGAGGAACGGCTCGATCTCCTCGAACCGCGGGCCGCGTTCGAGCGTCTCCGTCTCCGGATCCCAGTCGACGAGTTCGGCGTCGTCCAGCTTGGGGAGATGATTGTGACGGAGTTCTATTCGGAGGATGTCCGGCTCGTCGTCCCCGGTAAACAGGGTCGTTCGGATCGGTTCGTCGGTCCGTCCGTCCGGGTCGGCGAGCGCCCAGAGGATGTATCGGCGATACTCGTGGCTGAGGAGTTCGAACAGTTCGTCGAGCGAGCCGTCGTCCCCGTCTCTCATTTTTTGTGTCCACGAGCCGCGACGGGGACCGAACTGGTCCCCGAAGCAGTCGTTACCACGAGGCGTGCGAAGCGGCAAGTAACTACCGCCCACTCGTCTCCTCTTGGTCCGGCAGCCGGGGGCGTCGTCGCGAGTGGTCGACGGGTGACTCCCGTTCGGCACCGGGATTTTTCTCGTCGTCAGCCGAAGCCCCGGGCGATGGAGATTACCGACGTACGCGTCGAACGGATCGAAGTGCCCCTCGACCGACCGCTGGGCGTCTCTCGCGACCGCTCCATGTCCGCCCGTGGGGCGGCCTTCGTCGTCGTCGAGACGGACGAAGGCATCACGGGCATCGGCGAGGGCGTGGGACCGGAGTCGTACATCATCGAGCGCATCGTCGAGGAGAAGTACGCGCCCCTGCTGATCGGGGAGGACCCCCTCGACATCGAGCGTCACTGGCAGTCGATGGTGACCGATACGGTCTACAAGGACCGGAAGGGACAGGGGCTATCGGCGGCCAGCGGCGTCGACATCGCGCTCTGGGACGTTGCGGGCAAACACCACGGCGTCCCCGTCTATCGACTGCTCGGCGGGCCGATGGAGGAGTCGCTCAAGCCGTACGCGAGCGACCTGTTCTGGCAGGACCCGGAGACGATGGCCGAGCGAGCCGGATCGTACGTCGACCGCGGATTCGCGGGCGTGAAGACGCATCTCGGCCGTGGCCTCGACGCCGACGAGGAGCGCGTGGCGGCCATGCGCGACGCCATCGGCCCCGACACGGCGCTGATGGTCGACATGAACTGCGGCTACGACCGCCCCGAGGCTCGCCGCGTCGGGCGGATGCTGGAGGAGTACGACGTCTACTGGTACGAGGAGCCGATGACGCCGTACGACGTGGACGGCCTCGCCGCGCTGCGCGAGGAACTTTCGGTGCCCATCGCGTCCGGCGAGAACGAGTACACGAAGTGGGGCTTTCACGACCTCTTCGAGGCCGACGCGGTGGACTACGCGATGCCCGACGTGATGCGCTGTGGCGGCATCACGGAGGCGAAGAAGATCTGCGCGCTCGCGGAGACGTACAACACGGTCTGTACTCCCCACTGTTTCACCACCGGCGTCGGCCTCGCGGCGACGATGCACGTCATGGCGGCGTCGCCGGCCTGTGAGTGGCTGGAGTTCGACCCCACGCACTTCGAGGTGTACGAACCCCTCTTCGAGACGCCGCCGGAAATCGAGGACGGCCGGATCGCACTCCCCGAGGAGCCGGGACTCGGCGTCCACCTCGACGAGGACGTGATCGGCGAGTTCCGCGTCGACTGAGCGGCGCGACGACTCCAAACGGTCGCGTTTAAGACGCGGGGTCCGATACGAAGGTGTATGCAGGACCGAACCTACACGGCCGACGTCGCCGCCGGCGAGACGGCGACGGTCGCCGGCTGGGTCCACGAAATCCGGGACCTCGGCGGTATCGCCTTCCTGATTCTCCGGGACAAATCCGGCAAACTTCAGGTCAAATTCGAGAAAGACGAGATGGACGAGGACCTCGTCGAGACGGGACTCGGCGCCCACCGCGAGAGCGTCGTCGCCGTCACCGGCGCCGTCGAGGAGGAGCCGCGCGCACCGACGGGGCTGGAGATGGTGCCCGACTCCGTCGACGTGCTGGCCGAGGCCGATCCCGAACTCCCCCTCGACCCCTCCGGAAAGGTCGACGCCGAACTTCCCACCCGGCTGGACAACCGCACGCTCGACCTCCGCAAGCCCGAGGTGAAGGCCATCTTCGAGATTCGGAGCGAGATTCTGCGCTCGGTCCGCGAGTACTTCCGCTCGGTCGGCTCGACGGAGATCAACACGCCGAAAATCGTCGCCACGGGGACGGAGGGCGGCACCGAACTCTTCCCCATCACCTACTTCGGGAAGGAGGCGTTCATGAACCAGTCGCCACAGCTGTTCAAACAGCTGATGGTCGGCAGCGGGCTGGAGCGGGTCTTCGAAATCGGCCCCATCTTCCGCGCGGAGGAGCACAACACGCCCCGCCACCTCAACGAGGCGACGATGATCGACTTCGAGTCGGCCTTCGTCGACCACCACGAGGCGATGGACGTGTGCGAGGGGACGCTCAAGGCGGCCTACGAGGGCGTCGCCGAGAACTGCGCCGAGGAGCTGGAACTCCTCGGCTACGACGACTTCGCGGTTCCGGACGCCGACTTCCCGCGGCTCACCTACGAGGAGGCCATCGAGCGGATCAACGCGACGGGCGCCCTCGACGAGCAGTTGGTGTGGGGCGACGACCTGCCGACGGAGGCCGAGAAGGCCCTCGGTTCGGACGTGGGCGGCCACTACTTCATCACCGACTGGCCCTCGGAGATCAAGCCGTTCTACATTCAGGACTACGACGACGACCCGCAGCTCTCGAAGGGCTTCGACCTGATGCACCCGCGGATGGAGCTCGTCTCGGGCGGCCAGCGCGAACACCGCTACGACGAACTCGTCGCTGGCTTCGAACAGCAGGGACTCGACCCCGAGCAGTTCGACTACTACACGAAGATGTTCAAATACGGGATGCCGCCCCACGCCGGGTGGGCCTACGGCGTCGAACGTCTCGTGATGACGATGCTCGATCTGGGGAACATCCGCGAGGCGGTGCTGTTCCCACGCGACCGGCAGCGGCTGAGTCCGTAGGACGAAGCCGTCCGGGAGCGTGGGCGCAGGGAGTGGAGTGTAACGGAACGACCGTGTTCCCGCGGGATCGACAGAGACTGAGTCCGTAGGACGAAGTCTCTGTGAGCCAGCGAGACGCGAGCGATGCGAGCGTCTCGCGGGACCGGCAGCGTCTGAGCCCGTAGCGTCCTAGTTCCCCTGAATCGCGTCGATGACCATCGCCGCGGCGACGACGGCGTCCCGTGGAACGTCGCCGGCGTCGTCGACGACGATGTCGTATTTGTCGCGCAGGGAGAGTTGGCCGTCGATGCGCCCGACGTGCCCGCCCTGCCCGTCGGTGATCTCGTATTTGTGGGGGATGAGTTCGCCGAACGGCAGGAGGTTGCGCGCGAGCGTGACGGCCGCGCCGCGGGAGGTGATCTTCGCCAGCGCCGCCTCCGTCTCGCCGTCGCGGATCGTCCACGTGTCCTGAAAGATCGAGTAGTCGTTGTCGAGGACGACAACCCGCTCGTCCGTCTCGGCGTCGAATATCGCGTAGTTGCCCGCAACGTCGAGAATGCCTCCCGCCTTCACGGTAAACACCTCGTCGCCGTCGGCGTCGACGAAGGGGAACTCCTCTTTGAGTTTGAACAGCTTCTGTTTGGCCCGGAGAACCACGTCCCCGTTCTCGTCGGACGCCGCGTACTTGTTGCGGACGAGCGACTGCTCGACTGTGTACGTGTCTCCGCGCAGTTCGATGGCCGAGAAGCCGCGGTCGTCGACCGACATACACCGATCTGTCCGCGCCATCGGATATGAATGGCGGCCTGCGGTCGTCCGTGGCGTTTCGACAGGGCTTAACGACTCCCTGCTCGTCGTGACACGTATGAGCGAGGAGTTACGGGGAAACGGGGAATCGACCGCGTTCGTCCCCGGTCACGTCACCAGTTTCTTCGCCCCGTACCCCGACGACGACCCGGAACGAGCGGGGTCGCGCGGCGCCGGCCTCACCCTCACCGACGGCGTAGAGGTGACGGTCCGGGCGGCCGAGGACGACGCCCCGCCCGTCACCCTCGACGGCGACCCCATCGCTATGCCGCCGGTCGAGGCGGTCCTCGACGGACTCGGTGTGGCCGACCGGGCGCGGGTCGTCGCCGAGAGCGACCTCCCCCTCGGCACGGGCTTCGGCGTCTCGGGCGCGATGACGCTGGGGACGGCGCTGGCCGCCAACGACCGCTTCGGCCGCAAGCGGTCGGCGAACGACCTCGTGACACTCGCCCACCGCGCGGAAGTCGAGGCGGGCACGGGCCTCGGCGACGTGGTGGCGCAGGCCCGCGGCGGCGTCCCGATCCGTCTCGACCCCGGCGCGCCGGCACACGGCCGCCTCGACGGCGTCCCCGCGACCCGACGGGTCGAGTACGTCACGTTCGGCGACCTCTCGACGGCCGAGGTGCTCGCGGGCGACACCGACCCGCTCGTCGCCGCGGGCGACGCGGCGCTCACCCGACTGGTCGACCGGCCGACGCTTCCGACCCTCGTCGCGGAGTCGCGCCGGTTCGCCCGCGACGCCGGACTGCTCACGGACCGGGTACGCGAGGCCGTCGACGCCGTCGTCGACGCCGGCGGCGAGGCGTCGATGGTCATGCTCGGCGAGACGGTCTTCGCGCTCGATTCGGGGCTCACGGACGCCGGCTTCGACGCCGAGGCGTGCCGGACCTGTGACGCCGGGGCGCACGTGACGGGCTGATACGGTTTACTGTAAGTCAGTTCCAGTGGTTCGCCGAGACGGTCCGGCGAACCACTGGGACACAGTTACAGTGATCCGTATGATCGGGGCGCTTTTTACTCGTCACGGCTACCGACGCGACATGGCCGAGGGCGACACCGACATCCCGGCGGACCACCCCCGCCACGACTCGCTGGTGACGCGCCACCGCATCGAGGACGGCGTCGAGGCCGGCATCACGAGCAAACAGGGCCTCATCGCCGAGGGGCGGGGCGAGGCGTTCGACTACCTGCTCGGCGAGCGGACGCTCCCCTCGGCGGACGCGGCGGCGCGCGCGGCCGCCGCCCACCTCCTGCTCGCCCGCCACCCCGTCGTCTCCGTCAACGGGAACGCGGCGGCGCTAGTGCCCGACGAACTTGTCGCCCTCGCGGACGCCGTCGGCGCGGACCTGGAGATCAACCTGTTCAACCGGACCGAGGAGCGGATGGCCGCCATCGCCGACCATCTCCGCGACCACGGTGCGAGCGAGGTGAAGGGCCTCGACGCCGACGCCCGGATTCCGGGTCTCGATCACGAACGCGCGAAAGTCGACGCCGACGGCATCGCCGACGCCGACGTGGTGCTCGTGCCGTTAGAGGACGGCGACCGCGCGGCGGCCCTGTCCGACCTCGGGAAGGCCGAAATCGTGATCGACCTCAACCCCCTCTCCCGGTCGGCACAGGTGGCCGACGTGCCGGTCGTCGACAACATCCTGCGGGCGATCCCGAACATCACTGCTCACGCCCGCGAACTGGCGGACGCGGACCGCGACGAACTCGAACGGATCGTCGCCGAGTTCGATCCGGCGGCGGCGCTCGACGACGCCGAGCGGGCGATCCGATCCGGCGACCTATAGGCCGCTGACGAAGATGGCGATCCACTGCCGGGGGTCGGGCCGGCGTCGTACCTCGATCCCTTCGACCCACTTCACCCACTGGAAGCCGCGGCGCCCGGGTGCGACGAGCCGAATCGGATAGCCGTGGCCGTGGTCGAGGCGCTCGCCGGAGAGGTGGGTCGCGAGCACGGCGTCCCGTGCCTCGTCGAGCGGGAGGCTCCAGCGATAGCCCGTCACGGAGCGGACGGTCACCCACGCGGCGTCCTCGCTGGCGCCCGCCACGTCGAGAAGGTCGCCGAGGCGGACGCCCCGCCAGTCGCGTTCGGCGTACCAGCCGCTCGTGCAGTCGAGGAGCGCCTGGCGCTCGGCGGTCGGATTCAGGTCGTCGACGCCGAGTTCGAGCGGCCGCCCCACTAGCCCACCGACCGAGAGCGTCCACGTCGTCGGGTCGACCGGGTCGGGGTCGTCGGCGACCCAACTGGTGACGGGCAGGTCGGCGTCGGAATCGAGCGCCCGCGACCCGGTGAATCGGCGGGTCGCCGCGGGGGTTCCGAAGAGGGTCGCGAGCCCCCGCAGCCCAGCCGACGTGACCCCCGCGGCGACGACGAGGCCCGCGTACTGGAGGGCGACCCGTCGCTCGCGCACGTCGGTGCGGCGGAGCGGCCGGTAGCGGGCGCGAAGGTGGACGAGGAGCAGGGGGACGAGCAGCAGGCCAAAGAGGATGTGGAGGTTGAGGAGCGTCCAGAAGCCGAGGGGGACGACCACGCCGACGGCCCACGCGACGCCCGTCGCCGCGGCGGCGACGGCGACGGCGGCGAGGAGGATCGAGAGGGGTGTCGCCCGGTCCCACGCCCGCCGGTCGCGGACCCGGCCGGCGACGCGGCGGAACTTGACGACGAGGAGCGGGGGAATGGAGAGGCCGGCGACGGCGTGAATCCAGAAGATGGCGGCGTCGGAGGGGTGACCGACCCAGAAGCTCGTGAGTCCCGTGGCAGCGGCGAGGCCGACCAGCGCGAACAGCGACCAGTCGACGAGTCGCGGCGGCGGGTCGAGGTGGGCGAGGCGCGCCCGGAGGGACATGTGAGAAAGTATCACTCGGCGCGCAAAGAACCCGTCGCGCCTACCGTGCGTCGTCGATGGCGCGTTCGATCCGGTCGAAGCCCTCTTCGAGACGGTCGAGGCTGTTGGCGAAGCTCAGGCGAACCCAGCCCGATCCGACCTCGCCGAAGCCGTCACCCGGCGCGAGGACGACGCCGTACTCCCGGAGGAGGTGTTCGGCAATCTCGAGGCTCGTCCCGGGGAGGTCGAGGTCGAGGAAGGCGTAGAAGGCACCCTCCGGCCGGGGGCAGGTCAGGCCGTCGATGGTCGCGGCGCGTTCGACCACGTAGTCGCGGCGCGTGTGGAAGGCGTCGTACATCTCCTCGGCGGCATCCTGTGGTCCGGTCAGCGCCGCGAGGGCGGCGTGCTGGCTCACGCTCGACGCACAGGAGGTGGTCGACTCGTGGATCTTGGTCGCCTGATCGACGATGTCGGTCGTTCCCGCGAGCCATCCGACGCGCCACCCGGTCATGGCGTAGCGTTTCGAACAGGAGTTGACCGTGAGGACGTTCTCCGGGTGTCCCGCCATGGCGGCGACGCCCTCGGGCGCTCGGTCGTAGCTGAGTCCGAGGTACACCTCGTCGGCGACGACGTAGGCGTCGTTGTCGGCGGCGGCGTCGACGACGGCGCGGACCTCGTCGGCGTCGTAGGTGCGCCCGGTGGGGTTGTTGGGCGAACAGAGAATCACGAGGGCGGTGTCGGGACCGATGGCGTCGACGAGGCGGTCGGCGTCGAGGGTGAACCCCGATTCGGCGGGCATGGGAACCGGGTTGGGAACCCCGTCGGCCATCCGGGTCTGGACCCAGTAGTTGGGGAAGCCGGGCGTCGGGAAGACGACTTCCTCACCGGGCGAGACGGTACAGAGGGCGGCGAGGTGAAGCGCCTCCATCCCGCCCGCGGTGACGATCACTTCGTCGGGGGTGACCCGGACGTCGTAGTCGCTCGCCATGTGATCGGCGATAGCGTCGCGGAGTTCCGGATTGCCGGCGTTGGTGGTGTAACTGGTGTGGCCGTCCTGCGCCGCCGTGCAGGCGGCGTCGACGACGTGAGCGGGCGTGTCGAAGTCGGGGATGCCGACTTCCAGCCGCACGAGGTCCTCGTCCATCTCCTCCGCGATATCGAACATGTAGCGGATGCTGGAGCGGTCGACGTTGCGGACGCGGTCGGTGGGACCGAGAGTCATACTGAGCGGTGGCCCGGCGGTGCGAAAAGGGGTTCGATCCCCCGTCAGCTACATGGCCCGGCGCGGCCACACTGTGGACGATGCGACTCCGACCCACCTACTTTTTCGGCGTCTACCACTGGCGCGAGCGGCTGTCACGGATCGCGCTCTCGACGCTGCTGATCTGCGCGGCAGCCGCGGCCGTTCGACGTGGTCGTCGGCTCGTCCGCCTCGCCGCCGTCGCCGTCGGTCTCGGTGCGGCCTACCGCGGCGGCGACGCCGCCCGTCGCCTCCTCACGCCGCCCCCGTGGGCGCTCGACTGCGCGAAGTACGACGGGTTGGCGTCGGTCCTCTCGCTCGACGATATCGACCGCCACCTCGACGTGGGCTGTGGCTCCGGCCGGTCGCTGGTTGGCCTGGCGCCCCACCTGCCCGACGACTGCCACGTCGTCGGCCTCGACGTCTTCGACGACCGGGTGATCCTCGGCAACGGGCCCCAGCTAGCGCGGCGAAACGGCGCCCGAGCCGGTGTCGACGTCTCGCCCGTCAGAGGCGACGCCTCCCGTCTCCCCTTCGACGACGGCAGCTTTGACCTCGTGACGGCCTGCCGAGTCGCCCACGACGTGCCCGTGGAGCGACGGGACGCGGCCTTCGACGAACTTCGACGGGTGTGTGCCGACGGCGGGACCGTCGGCCTGCTGGAACTCCCGATCACGCCCGAGGGCGTGAGCGACTACGAGGCGTACTGGCGGCGGTGTCTGGAGGACGCGGGGTTACGGGTCGAGCGGGTGACGACGGTCGAACGGGAGCGGCGGCCGGGGCAGCCGTACGTCGCCATCGCCGCGACACCGCGGTGAGTCGGAATTTGGCTACCCGCGGAGCCAGTCGCTCCGGTAGAGGTAGCCGGTGAGAATCGCCGTACAGAGGAGTGCGAGGCCGGTTGCGACGAGGCCAGTGGGGTCCGGGACGAACAGGATTCCGAGGGCGCTCCCCGCCATCGACCCGATGAGCAGGCAGGCGAGGAGGCGGAGGGCGGGTGCGACCACGGTCGGCGCTTCGGACGCTCGAAAATAATTCTGTTGCATGCGACGAACCGGCGGGCTTTAGGGTCGCATCCACCTGTGAACGCGTATGAACCACGAGGAGTTCCCCACGGATCGGCCGGCGGTGGTGACCTGCGGGTTGCCCTACGCCAACGGCGACCTCCACATCGGGCACCTCCGAACGTACGTCGGCGGCGACGTGTTTGCCCGCGCCCTGCGCAAACTCGGGCAGGAGACGGCGTTCGTCTCGGGGTCCGACATGCACGGTACCCCCGTCGCGGTCAACGCCGAACAGGAGGGCGTCTCGCCCGAGGCGTTCGCGCTGGAGTGGCACGAGACCTACGAGGCGACGTTCCCGAAGTTCGGCGTCGACTTCGACAACTACGGCCACACCCACGACGCGACGAACGTCGAGACGACGACCGACATCGTCCGGGCGCTGGAGGACAACGGCCACGTCTACGAGAAGGAGATCATGGTGGCCTACGACCCCGAAGAGGAGCAGTCGCTCCCGGACCGCTACGTCGAGGGGACCTGCCCCTACTGCGGCGCCAAGGCCCGCGGCGACGAGTGCGACGAGGGGTGTGGCCGTCACCTCGAACCCGGCGAAATCGAGAACCCCGAGAGTACGATAACGGGCAACCCCGCCGAGTACCGGGAACAGACTCACAAGTTCTTCCGCGTCTCGGCGTTCCAGGAGTACCTCGGCGAGTTCATCGACCGCCTCGAAGGCACGGCCAACGCGAAAAACCAGCCCCGCGAGTGGATCGAGGGCGAACTCCGCGACTGGTGTATCACCCGCGACATGGACTGGGGGATCGACTACCCAGAAGGAAAGGGTGCGGACGACCTCGTCCTCTACGTCTGGGTCGACGCCCCCATCGAGTACATCTCGTCGACCAAGCAGTACACGGAGCGCGTCGGTGCCGACGTCTACGACTGGGAGGAAGTGTGGCGCGAGGGCGGCGGAGAAATCGTCCACGTCATCGGCCGCGACATCATCCAGCACCACACGGTGTTCTGGCCCGCCATGCTGCGGGGCGCGGGCTACACCGAACCCCGCGCCGTGATGGCGAGCGGGTTCATCACCCTGAACGGCAAGGGCTTCTCCACCTCCCGGAACCGCGCCGTCTGGGCCGACGAGTATCTGGACGAGGGCTTCGACCCCGACCTGCTCCGGTACTACCTCGCCACCAACGGCGGGTTCCAGCAGGACGTGGACTTCTCGTGGGAGCGCTTCCGCGAGCGCGTCAACAACGAACTCGTGGGGACGGTCGGCAACTTCGCGTACCGTGCGCTCCTCTTTGCCCACCGTGAGTTCGGTGGGACGCCGGACGCCGAACTCTCCGAGGAGGTACGCGAGCGCATCGAGACGGCCATCGACGACTTCGCCGCGGCGGTCAACGACTACTCGATCCGGGAGGCGGGCGACGCGGCCGTCGCCCTCGCGGGCTTCGGCAACGAGTACATCCAGCGCAACGAACCGTGGAACCTCGTGGACGACGACCCCGAGCGCGCGGCGCAGGTGATCCGCGACTGCGTCCAGATCGCGAAGGCCGTCGCCGTCCTCTTTGCCCCCGTCGCACCCGGCACCTGCGAACGCCTGTGGTCACAGGTCGGCGGCGAGGGATCGGTCCACGACGTGACCGTCGACGCGGCGCTCGAACCACCCGCGGCGGACCTCGACGAACCGGCCGAACTCTACGAGAAGATTCCGGACGAGCGCGTCGAGGAACTGAACGCGAAACTGGCGGAGCGCGTCGAGGCGGCGGAAGCCGACGACGACGAAGACGACGACGAGAGTGATTCCGACATGACCGAGACCGATTTCGACCCCATCGAATCCGACCGCATCGACTTCGAGACGTTCCAGGACCTCGACGTTCGCGTCGGGGAGATTCTGGAGGCCGAAGGGATAGAAGGGGCGGACAAACTCGCCCGCCTCGTCGTCGACATCGGCGTCGAGGAGCGACAGATCGTCGCGGGCATCAAGCAACTCCACGACCTCGATACGCTGCCCGGGACCCGGGTGATCGTGCTGGCGAACCTGGAGCAAGCCGAACTGTTCGGCGTCGAGTCGAACGGGATGGTGCTGGCCGCGGGCGAGGAGGCGGACCTGCTGACGACGCTCGGGGACGCGCGGCCGGGCGAGCGGGTTCGATAGGCCGGTCCTTCACGAACGTTTCCCGTCGCCGCCCGCTTTTTTGTCGGCCCCCGGCGAAGGGGCGGTATGCGACGGGCAAAGATCGTCTGTACGTTGGGCCCCGCCTCCGACGACCGGGGAACGATCCGCGAACTCGCGGACGCCGGGATGGCCGTGGCCAGGCTGAACGCGAGTCACGGGACGCACGCGGACCGCGCGGAGGTGATCGACCGCATCCACGCGGTCGACGCCGCGGTCGACGATCCGCTCTCCTCGATGCTCGACCTTCAGGGCCCCGAGGTCCGGACCGCGGAGATCGACGACCCCATCGATCTGCCGACGGACGCGACCGTCCGGTTCGTCGAGGGCGATACGGCGACGCCGGAGGATGTCGGCCTCTCCTACGCGATTTCGACCGTGGAACCCGGCGACACCGTCCTCCTCGACGACGGTCGTATCGAGACGCGGGTCGAGGCGGTCGACGGCGACGTCGTGACCGCCCGCGTCGTCTCCGGCGGCGAGTTGGGGAGTCGCAAGGGCGTGAACATCCCCGGCGTCGACCTGGACCTCGACGTGGTGACCGACCGCGACCGCCGGGACATCGAGGTGGCCGTGGAGGGCGACGCCGACTTCGTCGCGGCGAGTTTCGTCCGCGACGCCGACGACGTCTACGAGGTGACCGACGCCATCGAGAACGCGGGCGGCGACATCCCGGTCGTCTCGAAGATCGAACGCGCGGGCGCGGTCGACAACATCGACGAAATCGTCGAGGCGTCCTACGGCGTGATGGTCGCGCGCGGCGACCTCGGCGTGGAGTGCCCGCTGGAACACGTGCCGATGGTGCAAAAGCGAATCATCCACAGCGCTCAGGACGCGGGCGTCCCGGTCATCACGGCGACGGAGATGCTGGACTCGATGGTCCACTCGCGGCGGCCGACGCGGGCCGAAGCGTCGGACGTGGCGAACGCGGTCCTCGACGGTACGGACGCAGTGATGCTCTCGGGCGAGACGGCCATCGGCGACCACCCCGTGCGCGTCGTCGAGACGATGGACCGTATCGTCCGCGAGGTGGAGCGCAGCGACGAGTACGCCGAGACGCGAGAGGGGCGGGTGCCGCCGGCGGCGGAGGGCTCCCAGACGGAGGCGCTGGCGCGAGCGGCCCGCTTTCTCGCCCGCGACCTCGGCGCCGCGGCCATCGTCGCCGTCTCGGAGTCGGGCTACACGGCACGGACGACGGCGAAGTTCCGCCCCGGCGTGCCGGTGGTGGCGACGACGCCCCGAGACCGGGTGCGCCGCCAACTCGCGCTCTCGTGGGGCGTCGACCCCCAGTACGCCGCCTACCGCGAGGACATCGAGGGGATGATCGACGCGGCGGTCGACACCGCCATCGAGGCCGGCGCCGTCGAGAGCGGCGACACCGTCGTCGTGCTCTCGGGGATGATGACCGAACTGGAGGGGACGAACACGACGAACATGCTGAAAGTCCACGTCGCCTCGGAGACGGTCGCGACGGGGCGGAGCGTCGCCCGCGGCCGGGTCGCCGGCCCCGTCTTCCGGTGTCCGGACGGCGACCTCTCGGACGCTCCGGATGGAGCCATCGTCGTCCTCCCGGCGACGTTCGACGGGGAGTTCGCGGGCGACACCGGTCGGATCGGCGGCATCGTCGACGCCCGGCCGGGGATGACGAGTTACGCGGCGATGGTCGCCCGCGAGCGCGGCGTCCCCATGATCAGCGGCGCGCCCCTCCCGGACGACGTGGCCGACGGCGCGACGGTGACGCTCCACGCCGACCGTGGGATCGTCTACGAGGGCGACGTGACCCCGCGCGAACACCAGCGATAGCGGGCGGCCGGTACCCCTTTCCGTCGCTACCTCCTACCGGCGCCTATGAGTGCGCTGTCCGACGACGAACGCGACGACGACGAGTCGCCGTGGCGGTTCGCCGTCGACGAAGTCGGCGAGGATGCCCCCGAACCGGAGACCATCGACCCCGAGACGCCGGAGGCGGAGAACGTCGTCTTCGTCCTCCTCGGCGTGGCGCTCTCGGCGCTGATCTTCTACGCCGCGTTCGGCAGTCTGTGAGGTGGCCGCCTTCGCCACGCCACACGTCGCCCCAGCCGACAGTATAAACGCCTCCGGCCCAAACCTCGGCGTATGGTCGTTCCCATGGGCGTCCTCCAGGCGGGGTTCGAACTCGGCCCGGAGACGCTTCCCCTCCTGTTGATCGTGGCGGGGCTCGGGCTCTCCATCGCGGAGGCGATGGCGCCCGGCGCCCACTTCGCGGTCCTCGGGGTAGCGTTGCTCGCCGCGGGCATCGTCGGCTTCCTCCTCGGGCCGCTCGCCGGGCCGCTCGTCCTCGCCGTCCTCGTCCTCGTCTTCGGGAGCCTCGCGCTCGCCGGCTACCGCCGGTTCGACTTCTACGGCGACTCGGGAGCCGGACAGACGAGCGACTCGGCGTCGCTCCGTGGCCGCACCGGCCGGGTGACCGAACGCGTCACCCCGCAGTCGGGAAGCGTCAAACTCGACCGCGGCGGCTTCAACCCCAACTACGCCGCCCGCTCCATCGACGGCACGATTCCGGAGGGCACCGAAGTGCTGGTGGTCGACCCCGGCGGCGGCAACGTCCTCACCGTCACGTCCTTGGAAGACGTGGAGGACGACATCGACGCGGAACTGGCGCGGGGGCGGGCGGCGATGGAGGCGGACGCCGACGCCGACGCCGACGAGGACGCCGAGACGGCCGACGCCGACGGCGAACCGGAGCGAGCGTAGCGGCCGGCACCGTGGCGTTTAAATCGCGGCCGCTCCGAACGGACCACAATGGCTTTTGAGGAGCTGCTGAGCGATCCGGTGATCCAGAAGTACCTCCACGAGCTCGTCGGACCGACGGGGATGCCGGTCGCCGCCGCGCCGCCGGACGGGGAGGTGACGGACGAGGAACTCGCCGAGGAGTTGGGGCTCGAACTGAACGACGTGCGCCGTGCCCTCTTCATCCTCTACGAGAACGACCTCGCGAGCTACCGCCGCGTCCGCGACGAGGACTCCGGGTGGCTCACCTACCTCTGGACGTTCGAGTACGAGAACATCCCGGAGAACCTGGAGGAGGAGATGTACCGCCTGCTCGACGCCTTGGAGGAGCGACTGGAGTACGAACGGACCCACGAGTTCTACCTCTCGGAGCCCGCGGGCATCCGCTTCGAGTTCAGTGAGGCGATGGAGTTCGACTTCCAGTGTCCGGAGACGGGCGCCCCGCTCGAACCCATGGAGAACGACGATCTCGTCGAGGCGACCGAACGCCGCATCGAGGAGCTTCGGAACGAACTCAACGTGGACGTCACCCGCTGATGGTCGTTCTCGCAACCAAATGTTACGTCGAGGGGTCGGCGCGGGAGCGGGCACTCGACGGGATGCACTCCCTCGTGGACAACGTCGTCGGTGACCTCGACGTGGAGTGGGAGGTCGGCGTCCGCCACGACGACTTCGTCTCGGTGACGATCACCGGCGACGACGCGGTGGTCGCCCGCAACGCTCTCGGCGAGGAGTGGGGCACGGTCGGCACGGGGTTCGAGGACGGCGAGGTCTACGTCGGCACGCTCGAATCGTGGGACGAGGACGGCTTCGTCCTCGACGCCGGCGAGCGGGTTCGGATTCCGGCCGACGAGTTGGGACTCGGCCCCGGCACCCCGTCCCAGATCCGGGATCGGTTCGGCCTCGTCCAGCACGTGCCGCTCCGCTTTGTCGCCGGCGACCCGCCGCGGCTGGCTGACGTTGAGCGCGACCGGCTCTTCGAGTGGACGCGGAGCGACAACGGCCGCCTGAACGTCAACAGCGCCACGCGGGGCGAGGTGCGGGCGACGCTGAACCGCGCGGGGCACGCCCGCGACGTGGTGACCGTCGAGCGTCTCGGCTTGCTCGAACAGAGCGTCGTCTGCGCGGAGGGCACCGATCCGCCGGGGCTGCTCGCTAGCGTCGGCGAATACTTGCCCGCGGAGCTCAAATGTGTCATTCCCTGAGTGATGAACCGCCGGCACCTGCTTCCCCTCGCGCTCGTCGTCCTCGCCCTCACGTCCGGCTGTGCCGGGTTCTTCGGGTCGAACTCGATCTCCGACGACCGACTCGACGAGGAGCCACCCGCCCCGTACGTCTGGGACAGCGACGTGAATGCCCACATCACGCTCACGGAGAACGCCCGCTTTCAGGCGGTGTACCGACTGAACCGGTCGTCGGTCGAACTGTTCCGTCGCGACGGCTTCGGCGGGCGGAATGCGATACCCATCTCGGCGGTCCGCTACCGCTACCCCAACGGGACGGTCATCACGGGCACGGAACTGCAGGCGCGCGGCGGCGCCGTCGACCGCTCGCGATCGCGCGTGTCGATCACGCTCCCCTCGGGCGCCGAGAGTGGCAAACTCGCCTTCACCTCCGACAGCACGCCCAAGCGATTCAGCCTCCCGACGTTCGTCAACGGCTCCTACGCGGTCGTGTTGCCGCCGAACCGCCGGGTCGAGGTGTTCCCGTTCGGAAAGGTCACGCCCGGCGGCTACGAGGTCGAAACCGACGGCGACCGGCGGATCATCCGCTGGGCGAGCGTCGAGACGGACGCCGTCTCGGTCCAGTTCTACCTCCAGCGTGACCTCTACATCTTCGGCGGCGCGGCGGCGGTTCTCGCCGTCGTCGGCGCAGTCGGCCTCTTCTACTACAAACGCCGGATCGACGAACTCCGCCGGCAGCGGGAGGAACTCGGCCTCGACGTGGATACCGAGGACGACGAGTTCCGCGACGATCCGCCGCCGGGGATGGGTTGAAACGACCCGGTCGGCCGGCACGAACCGCTCTGCGGTCGTTCGGATCGAGTGTCGATTCGCCCGCGTCGGGGGTGGCGTTACGTCGGCCCGACGTATCGGTAGTTCCCGAAGCCCACGAGCGGGAAGAAGACGACGCCGAGGAAGGCGAGCCCGAGTCCGAAGCCGATACCTTTGCCGAAGGCGCGAGCGACGCCGGCGTGAATCCGGTACAGCGCGTAGAAGTTCACGATTGGGACGATCAGCACCAGCAGCCACCACCAGGCGTTCTCGCCGATTTTGAGCATGACGTACAGGTTGTATATCGGCACGATAGCCTTCCAGCCGGCGTGATTGGCCTTCTCGAACACCTGCCACATGCCCGCGAGTTGGATCAGGACGAAGAGCACCTGAATCACGAGGACGAGACCACCAGCCGCGTCGCTACCTTGGAGGGGGATCGACATCACTGACGGGACCATACCGGCCGTGTCGAACGCGATCAAAAGAACATACCGGTTCGACACGCTCACCGTGCCCGGCACGGCGACCGATTCCCGCGTCCACTCGCCCCCGTCTCCGTCACGACCCTTTTCACGCCCCGCCGCCTACGACACCCCATGCGAGTCGCGGTCGTCACCGTCGGCGACGAACTGCTGTCCGGGGATACGGTCGACACGAACGCCTCGTGGCTGTGTGACCGCCTCGACGAGCGCGGCGTGTCGGTCGAGCGGATCACGACGGTTCCGGACCGGATCGCCGACATCGCCCGCGTCGTCAACGAGTACCGCGCGGAGTACGACGCGGTGCTCGTCACCGGCGGCGTGGGACCGACCCACGACGACGTGACGATGGACGGCGTCGCCGCGGCGTTCGGACGCGAGGTAGTCCCCAACGAGGACGCCGAAGCGTGGATCGCGGAGCACGGCGACTACGCCGTCGCGGACCTGACGGAGGGGACGACCCACCTCCCCGCGGGGGCGCGGCTCCTCCCCAATCCGGAGGGGGTCGCGCCGGGGGCCGCCCTCGAGGGCGTCTACGTCATGCCGGGCGTTCCGGCGGAGATGAAGGCGATGTTCGAGACGGTGGCCGCGGAGTTCGAGGGGGAGCCGACCCACGTCGAGATGGTGCGGACGAGCGAACCGGAGAGCGCGCTGCTCGACCGCATCGCGGCCGTCCGCGAGGAGTTCGACGTGACCGTCGGGAGCTATCCGGGCGACGATGTGCGGCTGAAGGTGATGGCGACGGACGCGGAGACGGCGGCCGCGGCGGCCGCGTGGCTCCGCGAGCGAGTCGAGGAGTGAGCGTCAGCGGTACAGATACAGCAGCCAGAGGGCGGTGACGAGGAGGCTGAGCAGCAACACGGCCGCGCCGGTTTCCGCGATGGGGAGGGGTTCCCCGGACTGAAGCGGGATCATGAGCGGGGGTAGCGACGGGACTCGCTTAAGACTGCTCATCGCGCGCCGCTGACGCCCGACCCGCGAGGCTTTTCCCCGCGCTACCGTAGGGATGAGCATGCGACTCGGGTTCGTGGTCAACCCCATCGCCGGCATGGGTGGACGAGTCGGCCTGAAAGGCACGGACGACAAGGTCGAGGAGGCGCGCGCCCGCGGGGCCACGCCCCGGTCACCGGACCGCGCCCGCCGTGCCCTCGCGGCCATCGCCGAGACGGTCCCCGACGTGACGCTGTTGACGTGGGGCGAACCGATGGGTGCCGACATCGCCCGCGACGTGGGACTCGACCCCGAGGTGCTGGGATACCCCGAGGGGTCGGAGACGACGGCGGCCGACACCCGCGCCGCCGTCGCGGCCTTCCTCGACGCCGACGCCGACCTCGTCTGTTTCGTCGGCGGCGACGGGACGGCCGCGGACGTGGCCGAGGCTCTGGAGGGAACCGAGGTGCCGATGCTCGGGGTTCCGGGCGGGGTGAAGGTATACTCCTCCGTGTTCGCCGTCTCGCCCGAGGACGCCGCGGACGTACTCGCTTCCTTCGAGCGGACCGAGCGCCGCGAGGTGATGGACATCGACGAGGACGAGTATCGCGAGGGATCGGTGAACCCGGAACTCCGGGCGGTGGCGTGGGTGCCGGTCGGGGAGGACCTCCAGTCCTCGAAGCAGACGGGCAGCGGGAACGTCGAGGCGGTGGCCGAGGGGGTCGCCGAGGAGGTCGAACCCGGCGTGACCTACGTCCTCGGCCCCGGCAGTACGGTCGGGGCGGTCAAGGAGGCGCTGGGCTTTGCGGGCTCGCCCCTCGGCGTCGACGTCTGGCGCGACGGTGAGGTGCTCGCCCGCGACGCGAGCGAGGCCGAAATCCTCGACGTCCTCGGCGACCGAAACGTGATCGTCGTCTCGCCCATCGGCGGGCAGGGGTTCATCTTCGGGCGTGGCAACCCCCAGCTCTCGCCGGACGTGATCCGGCGATGCGAGGTCGAGGTGGTCGCCTCGCGGTCGAAACTCGACGACATCGGGGCGCTCCGAGTCGACACCGACGACCCGGACCTCGACGCCGAGTTGCGGGGGTGGACTCGCGTCCGAGTCGGGCGTTTCGAATCCCGCCTGCTCGAAGTTCGGTAAAACCGCCACACATCAATATCTATCATGAGGTATAATGATGCATAGTCAAGATTAAGGTCGCTGGAACAGATAGGTGTGGTATGGAAACACGGAAAGTGCAACGCTTGGGCCCTTCGACGCTGGCGATGACGCTCCCGGCGGAGTGGGCCAAAGAACACAACGTCGAGAAGGGGGACGAGGTGTCGCTCCGGATGGGGGGCAAGGGGACGCTCACCGTCCTCCCCGAGTCGGCGAGCACGGAGGGGTCGACGGCGACCATCCACGCCGACAACCTCGACTCCCGGGCGCTCGAACGCGCCATCGTCGCGCAGTACGTCCTCGGACGGCGGGTCATCCACATCGAGAAATCGGAGGGGGCCCTCGACAGCGAGCACATCAACGCCGTCTACCGCGCGGAGACGCAGTTGATGGGGCTCGGCGTCATCGAGGAGACGCCGGAGCGAATCGCCATCCGGTGTTCGGTCGACCCCGAGGACTTCACCCTCGACAACCTCCTCGAACGCCTCGAGAACACGGGGAGTACGATGCGTGGCGAGTCGATCAAGGCGCTCGCCCACGGCAACGCCGACCTGGCCGAACGGGCGCTGAACCGCGAGCGACAGGCGAACAAGATATTCGTCCTCCTCTTGCGTCTGATCTTCATGGCCTACCAGAACCCGAACCTCGCGCGGGCGGTCGGTCTCGAATCCGGGTTCCCGCTGATCGGCTACCGGTCGGTCGCGAAGAACCTCGAACTCACCGCCGACAACGCCGAGGACATCGGGAACATCGCCCTGGACGCCAAGAACAACACCCTCGACGTGGACGGATCGACGATGCGCCGCATCCGCGAGTTCACCGACCAGGTCGACGAAATCACCGCCACCGCCGTCGAGGCCGTCGTCGAACGCGACTACGACAAGGCCATCGCCGTCGGGCGGATGTACGAGGAGATCACCGACCGGGAGATGGAACTGATCCGGAGCCTGCCGGACATGCCGAAAGTCGAACTCCTTCGGACCCGCGAGGTGCTCGTCAGCCTCCAGCAGACCGCGCAGTACGCGATGCGAAACGCCGAAATCGCGGCGAACCTCGCGCTCAACGAGGAGTCCGAGCACGTCACCATCGAGTAATCCCCTCTTTTCGACCGCTATCGAACCGCCGCGTCCAGGGTCGCCGATCCCGGTATCCCGACCGAGAGCAGGCCGCCGTCGTCGTCGTCGGTCGGCGTCGCCGTGGGCGTCGGGGTGGGCGTCGCCGTCGCCGTCGGCGTCCCGTCGCCGTCGTCGAGGAGGCCGTCGTCGTCGCTCGGCGTGGGGGTCGGCGTCGCGGTGCCGTCGTCGGACGTGGACGTCGGCTCCGGCGTAGGGGTCGGTGTGGCGGTGCCATCGCCGCCGCCGAGGAGGCCGTCGTCGTCGCTCGGCGTGGGGGTCGGCGTCGACGTGCCCGACGGCGTCGGCGTGGCCGTCCCGTCCGCGGCGTCCGATTCCTCGGCCTTGTTGTCGAAGATGTCCGTCTCGATGGTCCGGGTGTAGGTCAACGGATCGAGCGGCACGTCGACGGTTTCGGTCGGGAGTTCGAATCGCGCCGAGAAGTCGATGCGGAGATCCGTCACCTGATCGTTCTGCAGGTGGCTCACCCACCACTCGTCGATGTTGTCGTTGTTCAGGGTCGTCGTCGCCCGGATGGTTCGGGTCTCCCCCGGCGGGATGACGCCCTGGTCTTCCGTCGTCCCGTTCCCCATCTCGATGTCGTTCATCGTCGCCCGGTAGCTGAGTTCGGAGACGGGGATGGCGTACGAGTTGGGGTTGTAGACGACGAAACGCATGTCGATGTTCGTCTCCGCGGCGCTCACCTCGCCCCACTGGGCGCTGGTCTCCCTGATGACGAGGAGGGGACCGCCGGTCGGCGACGACCCGACGGGGCGGTCCTCGGTGGAGTTGAACGCGGAGATGATGTCCGTCTCGATGTCCCGGGTCACCTGCGGGGCGCCGAAGGAGGCGCCGAGCGTCGAGGAGTGGACGTCGGCGTTGACCGCGAGGGTCGTCCGCTCGTCGTTGCGGACGTGACTCACCCACCACGTGGGGATGCGTTCGTTCGCGAGGCGGGTCGTCATCGGTACCGACGACTGCCCCTGTGGGAGGGAGAGGCCGCCCTTGGTGCCCGTCGCCATCCGGATGCCGTTCATGTCGATGGCGTAGTCGACGGTGAGGCCGCCCAGGGTGGCGCCGATGGGGTTCGGATTCCGAACCCGCAGGTCGCTCTCTATCGTGGTCGTCGTCTCGTTGACGGCGCCGAACCGGTTGTCGACGCCGGCGACGGACGGTTGACTGAGAAAGAAGACGGCGACGCCCGCGAGGAGAAGGACGGCGACGACGGCCAACGTCACTACTCGTCTAGTCGTCGATACGATCCGGCGAAGCCAAGAGAGCATACGGTTCGGACGGACGCCCGGAGACATACGGCTTGTGGCTTCGTGCCGGTCACTTCGCTCGAAATCGCCCACGAGACTTTTTAACCCCTCGGTCGTAACCCGCAATCGCTCCGAATGTCTCGACACGCAGCTAGACCTCCCGGTGACCGGGCCGACCTCGAATGGTGTCACGAGGCGGTGCAGGGCGTCTCCCGAACGTTCGCGTTGACCGTCGACGTGCTCGACGAACCGATGGCGTCGTACATCTGTATCGGCTACCTCCTCTGTCGCGTTCCTGATACTATCGAGGACGCGGACCACGTTCCGCCGACCGAACAGGCCCGCCTCCTCCGCGAGTACGACCGGGTGCTCGATCCGGCCGACGAGACCGGGGCCGAGGACTTCCGGGCGTCGGTCGACGAGTGGCTCCCCGAGCCGGAGGGGCGATCCGAGGACTGGAACGTCGTCGCCAGCACGCCACGGATCGTCCGGACGTTCGAGGCGCTCCCCGAGGACGTCCGGGAGGCGGTCACGCCGCCGGCTCGCGAACTCGTCCAGGGGATGGCGATGTTCGTCGAGCGCTACGCCGACGAGGGCGGCCTCCGCATCCAGTCCCGCGAGGAACTGGAGGAGTACTGTTACTACGCCGCCGGCACCGTCGGCAACCTGGTCACCAACCTGCTGGCGCGGGGCGACCTGAGCGAGGGGCGCCGCGCCCGGCTCTACGACACCGCCGAGGAGTTCGGCCTCCTGCTCCAGCTGGTCAACGTCGCCAAGGACGTTTACGACGACTACACCGAGGAGGACAACGTCTACCTGCCGGCGGAGTGGCTGGCCGCCGAGGACGTTCCACAGGACGAAGTGCTCGCGCCGGAACACGCGTCGGGCGCGGCGGCCGTCGTCCGGCGCACCGCCCGCCACGCGCGGTCGTTCCTCGACGACGCCCAGACCTACCTGGAGACGGTCCCCACGACGGACGGCAACACCGTCGCGGCGTGGGCCATCCCCTTCCTGCTCGCGGTCGGGACGCTCCGCGAACTGCTCGAACGCCCCGAGGACGCCCTCTCCGCGACCGGGGTCAAGATTTCGCGCCAGGAGGTGTTCGCCGTCGTCACCGAGATGACGGGAACCCCCTCCGACTCGCTCGCGGACCTCCGGGAGGATATCGCCGGCCAGCCGTACCACCGGGCGAGCGGGCAGGCGGACTAGGTCACCACCGCGTACGTCAGCAGGAACCCGAAGTAGAGCGCGACGACCCCCGCGAGCGCGAGCAGTCGGAACCGGCGGAGGTCGTCGGTCTCCGCGTCGTGAGCCGTCTCGTACGCCGCCCGTTCGTCGTCGGACAGCGCCGCCGCGTGGTCGAGACCGCGGTGGAGCGCCAGATACCGCTCGCGGGCGAACGGTCGTCCACAGTGCTCACAGACGTGGGGTGTCGCGTCGGGGGGAACGTCGGTGTCGAAGTCGGTCATGATCAGGTGGCGATGAACGGCGGTGTGACGTACGGTTCGGCGACGATCCAGAGGCTGAGCATGGTGTATCCGACCATGACGGCGGTGACGCCGTACTGGCTCCGCACGGCCTGCAGGCGCGAGGGAAAGAGGTCGTAGGCGGTGGCGTGGGCCACCCACACCGCGAGCAGGTGGCCGAGGAGGACGCAGGCGAGTTCGAGGCCGCCGAACCACGCGGGCAACCCGGCGAGTTGGGGCGGCGACGGCGGCGGCGCGAGCGGCGACGCGGCGACGGCGACGAGCGTCGGCGAGAGGACGAGCACCGACGCGAGGTTGTGCGCGAGGTGGTAGCCGGCGGCGATGGGGAGCAAGGAGGGGGCGAAGCGCCGGGCGAGGTACGTCGCGGAGAGATACGTCTCCGCGCGCCGCCGGCCGAGACGGGCCGACGCACGGTACGCAAGGTAAAACAGCGCGGCGCCGAGGAGGTAGGCGCCGAGGTAGACGACGACCGGCGGGACGCCCGCACCGACGACGGCGCGGGCGCCGCTCGCCCACGGGCCGGTCGCGACGAAGCCGTCGTACGTCGTGACGAAGAGGAGCGTGACCACGAACGCCACGTCGTCGCGGCCGTCGAGGACGGTGTCGGGGAGGGCGCCGCCGGGGAGCCGCAGGCGGAGGCGGCCGTCCTCGACGCCCACGGGTGCCAGCCGACCGTAGTAGCGGAACGCGCGGGCGAGCGGGTCGGCGCGTTCGAACCAGGTGTCGGCGCCGACGACGACGGCGCCGCCGACGGTGACGACGGTGTATGTCACGAGCACCGACGCGAGCAGTCGCGGGTCGTCGGCGAGCGGCGTCGCGACTTCGATCCACACGAGGAGGAGGAGGCCGGCGACGCTGGGCCACGACCCGATCCGGTCGGGGTAGGGGCGGTCGAGTGACGGGAGCGCCTCGGCGAGGGTTCGGAAGGGATTGAGCGCCGGCCACGAGTTGCCGAGGAGGTACGTGGAGGCGACGTAGCCACCCCACCACGCCACCCAGACGACGAGGATGGCGAGGTTTCTCACTCCCGAGGCTCGGTCGAGGAAGCCGACGAGGAGCGTCAGGGCGAGGACGGAAACGCCGGCGACGCGGACGAGCGCCCGGAGGGCGCGGCCGGGGTCGGGCAGCGCCCACCCCCAGTCGTGGACGGCGGCGACGAGTCGGCGGTCGGTGACGAAGCTGGCGAGCAGAAAGGAGACGCCGACGACGCCGCCCCCGGTGAGCAGGAAGAGCCACGTCGGGACGGCGAGCGGATCGCGCGTCGCGCCGGCGAGACCTCCGCTGTGGGCGGCGACGACGCCGACCCACGTCGACAGACCGACGGTGGCCGTGAGGGTGAGGCGGGTCGCTCGGGGGACCGGGACCATCGTCCCCCGGTTGGGGACTCCCCGACGAGTAGCTTCCGGAAGCGACTGGCCGCGGCGGTTGGGAGGATTTTTGGTAGTTGAATCGCAACGGGGGGATATGGCTACGGATCACGGTGACGATCACGGACATCACCTCCCGGCCGTCGAGGACTGGCCGCGAGGCTTCGGCGAGGCGAGTTGGTGGCCGTTCATCACGGCGCTGGGCGCGGGAGGACTCTATCTCGCGGCCGCCCTGTACATCGTCGCGGGCGGCGACGAATCGACGATCAACCCCATGCTCGCTCCGATCGGGGCCGCCGCGAGCGTCGGGACCTTCCTCCTCGGGCTGTACGGCTGGCTGTATCACGCCTTCGTCGCCGAGTTCTGGTCGCGAGGCACCAACGAGACGAGCGCGTCCGCGCTCCGCTGGGGGATGATCGCCTTCCTCGGGTCCGAACTCGCCACCTTCGGCGCCGTCTTCACGTACTACTTCTTCATCCGCGCGGGGACGTGGCCGCCGGGTGAACTCCCGCACCTGACGGGATCGCTCGTCATCATCAACACCGTGATTCTGGTGGCGTCCAGCCTGACGCTCCACTGGGCACACGTCGCCATCCGAAAGGACGACCGCCGAAAGTTCGTCCTCGGCCTACTGGCGACGCTCCTGCTCGGCGTCGTCTTCATCGGGGGACAGGTGTACGAGTACTACGAGTTCATCGTCCACACCGAGTTCACGATCACCTCCGGGCTGTTCGGCTCGGCCTTCTACGGCCTGACCGGCCTCCACGGCCTCCACGTCTCGCTCGGCGGTGCGCTCCTCGCCATCGTCACCATCCGAGCGCTCGCGGGTCAGTACTCCGCCGAGCGCCACGTCTCGGTCAGCACCGTCTCGATGTACTGGCACTTCGTCGACGTGGTCTGGATCTTCCTGGTCGTCATCCTGTACGCTGGCGGCGCGCTCGGCGCCTGATACGGTTTATTGTACGTCATTATCCGGTGGTTCGTCTGGACGGTCCGACGAACCACCGGTACACAGGTACAACGATCCGTATGTGTCGGCCCCCTGCCGCCGTGGATTTATGTGGTCTCACGCGACACTCGTGAGCATGGACGACCTCGACCAACTCGTGTCGTCGCTGACGCCCCGTGAGGAGAACGACGAGATCAAACTCTACCAGAACACCGTCTCCGTCGCGTGTCCGGTCTGTGAGAACCCGTTCGACGACCTCGTGGTGTGTAAGAACGAGGAGACGAGCCTCGAACAGATCGAACCGCTCGACATCTGCGTCACCGTGTACGAGGGTAGTCCGCTGCTGTTCACGCACAAGCACTCATAAGGCTCCGCACCCCGACCCCGTGGTATGGCGCGCGAAGTCACCCACACCGCGACCGGGCCGAAGATCATCACGCCCGAGGACATCGACGACGAGAAAGGCGACGTGGCCATCTGTCTGTGCGGGCTGAGCGGCTCTTACCCCTTCTGTGACGGCTCCCACCAGCGGGCGGAGGACGAGGACCCCGACGAGCGGTACAAGTACGTCGACGGGGAGCGCCGGCGTATCTCGATAGCGTTCGAGGATTCCTGACGGCGCGGGCGAGTGGCTTCGGGTGGCCGACCCATCCCGGGTGCCGGAAACTATTTGGCTCGCTTTCGTCCATCCCTACACAAATGGACGGCGAGATTCTCGACGCGGTGGCCGAGTGGGGGACCCGTCCCGTCGCGGACGGCGTCAGCGGCCTGTACGAGTTGGCCGACGGGGAGTTCACCGGCGCCGTCTCCGACGGCACGACGTGGGCGTTCGTCCTCAACGGTCGCTTCGTCGGCGTTTTCGACGGCGTCGTCGAGGACTTCGAGGACGCCTCGCTGACGGCCTACACCGCTCCCGACCTGTCGCTGCCGCTGCTCTACGCGATGCAGGCCCGCGGCGGCGAGGTCCGGGGGCAGTACTACTCGAACGACACGCCGCTGTCGGAACTCGACGACACCCTCTCGTCGGGCAAGTTCGTCGGCTACGTCGAACTCTCCGAGAACGTCCTCTCGGGGGACTACTACGTCGTCTACTACGGCGGCCGCGCGCTCCCCGTCGCGTTCGTCGGGAACAACCGCCGCCTGCTCTCCGGCGACGAGGCGTTCGAACGCGCCGCCGACGAGGTGGGTATCTACTCCGTCGTCGACGCCGATATCGAGGTGGTCGACCTGCCGGAGCGACCCGAGGGCGCGGCGGCATCGAAGTCGGAGTCCGACTCCACCGACGAGTCCGGCGTCGTGATCGCCCCGGACGCCGACGACGAGGCCGCGACGGAATCCGAGCCGGCGACCGACGCCGACGGCGGGGCCGCGTCGGGGGACGCGGCCGCTGCCTCCACCGTCACCGACGACGAGGTCACGTCGAAATCGGAGTCGACGACCGACGCCGACGACGCGGCCGACGGGGACGGCGCGACGGAGGCGGTGGACGACGGCGCGCCCTCCGGGGGCGACGACTTCGAGTCGCTCGGCGAACTCTCGGGGGTCGACGACACCGAGGCCGACACGGTCGAGTCGGCGTCGCCGGCCGACACGGACGACGCCGAGGCCGAGACCGACCACTCGTCGTCCGACGACGTGGCGACGGACGCCGACGCGACGGACGAGGCGGTCGGCGGGACCGAAGCCGAGGCCACGTCCGGGGACCGTGACCGGCTCCACCGCGAACTCGACGCCGCGCGCGAGCGGATCGCGGAACTGGAGACCGAACGGGATCGGATCGCGGGCGAGCGCGACGACCTCCGCGCGGAGGCCGACCGCCTCCGTGAGCGGGTGGCCGAACTGGAGGCGGCGGTCGAACGGCTCGAAGCCGAGTCGGCCGACGACGCCGAGGCGCCGCCGGACCGGACGCTCGACCCGGACGAGGCGCTCTCGGGGACGAACCTGTTCGTTCGCTACGCCGACAAGGCAGACGGGACGGTCGAACGCGCCGCGGAGGGCCGGATTTCGGCGGCGGAGCTGCGCGACAACCTCCGCTTGGAGTACCACACCGAGTTCGAGAGCGAGGGCGTCAGCGTCGACGGCCGACCGTTCGAGGCGTTCCTCCGGGCGACCCCCGAACACCAGTTCGCCGAGTGGCTGTTGACCGCCGTCGTCTACGAGATTCGGCAGACAGACACGCGGGCGGAGCTGTCGAAACTGTACGAGGCCATCGAGAACGTCGACCGCATCGACCTCGACGGGGAAGTGGACGTGACGGTCGAGGACGGCGAGAGCGGGGCGGAGTCCACGACGGTGACCTTCGACGTCGTGTTTCGGGACAAGATGGGCGATCCGCTCTTCGCGGCGGCGTTCGACGACTCGCGGGAACCGACGCGCGCCGGGGCGATCCGGTCGCTCGTCGACGGTGCGCGGTCGGTGAGTCAAGCGGTCGAGGCGTTCGCCGCGGCCTTCGTCGTGACGACGAGTTTCTTCGACGCCGACGCGATGGAGGTCGCAATCGACGCCACCCGGGGCGGGCTGTTCAGCCGCAGTTCACGGAAGAGCTACGTCAAACTGTCGCGCAAATCCGGGTTCCACCTCTGTCTGGTCGAGGCGCGAGACGAGGACTTCTTCCTGACCGTACCGGAACTCTAGCTCTGGATCTCGGCCGTCTCTTCGATCTTCATCGAATCGAGTTTCTCGACGATGGCGTCGATCTTCTCGTCGAGTTCGTCGACGAAGTCGGCGGTGTCCTCGGTGGTGATCGCCCCCTGACTCGACGGTTCGATGAGGTTCTCCTCCTCGAGGACGCGGAGCGAGTACCGGACCTTGTGGTGGGGGTATCCCGTCTCGTTGGACATCTTCACGATGCCGATCGGTTCGTTGCCGATGACCATCTTCAGCACCTGTAGATGGCGTTCGAGCATATCGACTTCTTTCTCGAGCCTGTCTATCATGACACTTGTTAACTTGTCGTAGCGGGTTTTAAAAGTTGCTGTGGGACCCGGCGTGCGAAAATGGACATCTAGGTCACAGGAGTGAGAGTAGTTAACGCTTCGGGTTGCGGCGGAACGAGTGCCGTCGGCCGATTCGTCCCGAACTCGTTCGGCCACCGCGTCGTGAGCGTATCGTAATCGGTTTAGCGAGTGGCGTGGAATCCTCGCCCGGACATGACTGTCACCATCGTCGGGTCCCAGCTCGGCGACGAGGGCAAGGGCGCCCTCGTCGACCTGTGGGGTGGGAACGCCGACATCGTGGTCCGATACCAGGGCGGGGACAACGCCGGCCACACCGTCGTCGAAGGCGGCGAGGAGTACAAACTCTCCCTGGTGCCGAGCGGCGCCATCCGGGACAAGGTTGGTGTCCTCGGCAACGGCTGTGTGGTCAACCCGCGGACGCTGTTCGACGAACTCGACGCGCTCCGCGAGCGGGGGCTCGACCCCGACGTGCGCGTCGCACGCCGTGCGCACGTCATCATGCCGTACCACCGCGTCCTCGACGGCATCGAGGAGGAAGCAAAGAGCGACGACGACCTCGAGGCCGGCACCACCGGCCGCGGCATCGGCCCGACCTACGAGGACAAGGTGGGCCGGCGCGGCATCCGCGTCGGCGACCTGCTCGACCCCGACGTGCTCCGGGACCGACTGGAGTACGTCGTCCCGCAGAAGCGCTCGGTGGTCGAGGACGTCTTCGGGATGGAGACCGGCGAGGAGTTCGACGTGGACGCGCTCCACGAGGAGTTCGCGGCCGTCGGCCGTCGCCTCGCCGCGGAGGACATGACCGTCAACGCGGGCGACTTCCTCGGCAACGAACTCGACGACGGCTCGAACCTGCTGTTCGAGGGCGCGCAGGGCACCTCCATCGACATCGACCACGGCATCTACCCCTACGTCACCTCCTCGAACCCCACCGCCGGCGGCGCCTCGACGGGGACGGGCGTCGGCCCGACGGTGATCGGACAGGGCGAAGTCGTCGGCATCGTGAAGGCCTACCTCTCCCGGGTCGGCACCGGTCCGCTCCCGACCGAACTCGACGGCGAGGACGAGGACCTCGCGGACTACATCCGCGAGAAAGGCGGCGAGTTCGGCACCGTCACCGGTCGACCGCGTCGCATCGGCTGGCTGGACGTGCCGATGCTCCGCCACGCCGCACGCGCCAGCGGGTTCACCGGCATCGCGGTCAATCACCTCGACGTGTTGGCTGGCTTGGACGAGGTGCAGGTCGGCGACGCCTACGAACTCGACGGCGAGCGACTGGAGACGATGCCCGCGACGACCGAGCGCTGGGCGGACTGCGAGCCGATCCTGAAGGAGTTCGAGCCGTGGCCCGAAGTCGACTGGGCCGCCGTCGCCGCCGACGGCTACGACGCCCTGCCCGCCGGCGCGCGGACGTATCTCGACTACCTGAGCGGGGAAGTCGGCGCGCCAGTCTACGCCGTCGGCGTCGGCCCGGACCGCGCCGAGACCATCGAACTCGTCGATCCGTTCGATCGGGACTGATCCGTCACCGGGGCAACCGTTTTAGCCTCCGCTCGTCCACGTACACGCATGGTGACCACGACCGAACGGGACGGCATGACGTGGTACGAGTGTGAGGTCTGTGGGATGTTGTTCGACGCGCGGGAGGACGCGAAACAGCACGAGGAGACGTGCGACGACGACACCGCCGACCCCTCCTACCTGCAGTAGCTATTCGTCGACCAGTTCGTACGACTCCTCGCCCCAGTCGTCCTCGACGAACACGAACACCCGCCCGCGGGCCACGTCGAGGTCGGCCTGTATCCGACACCGCATCCCGTCCGGCGTGGCGACGGTAACGCCCGGGAAGATTTCCTCCGCCTCGCCGCCGTCGAGGACGATCCGACCCACGCCGGTCGACTCCAGGATGTCGTCGTGGGTCTTGCGGTCGTTGACGTACAGCATCACGCCCTCGGTCCCCTCGGGATCGGTCACGAGGACGTGAACCTCCTTGCCCGGTGCGGCCGTGAGCGTCCCCTCGGCCTTCTGCGGGACGCCCCGGTACAGCGTCGTCCGCCCGTCCAGATACTCGACCTGCACGCCCTCCTCGAGCAGCTCGACCGGGAGCGTACTGGGTGCCACGTCGCTTCGGATGCTCATACGGCCGGTTTCGTGCGCCGAGGCAAAAACGTCGCGTCTACGGAGCCGCTGCCTCCCGGTGGGACGCCGGATCGCCACGGCGATCCACCGGTCACGACGCTCGACCCACCGTCTCACCCGACCGAGAAGGATACGGTTATAATAACGCCGTCCGTCCTTCCGTTCGTGTCCGTCTCACGTCCCGCCTGGCGCACCGCCGCCGCCACCGGTATCGCCTACCTCGTCGCCCTCGCGGCGCTGTTCGTCCTGCTCTTTGTCGGCCCGTACGTCGTCTTCGGTGCCGTGTAAAAAACCGCGTCGACTACGCGAACGCCCGCGAGACGCTATCGTCGGCCGTCTCGGCGCTGATCTTCTCCCACGCCGCCACGAAGTCGTCCATGTAGATCTCGGTGCGGTCGTCGCGGATGGCGAACATGCCGGCCTCGGTGCAGACGGCCTTGATGTCGGCGCCGGAGGCGTCGTCGGCCATCTCGGCCAGTTCCACGAAGTTCACGTCGTCGGCGACGTTCATGTTGCGGGTGTGGATCTGGAAGATGATCTCGCGGCCCGCCTCGTCGGGCTTGGGCACCTCGATGAGGCGGTCGAACCGGCCGGGGCGAAGGATGGCCGGATCGAGCATGTCGAAGCGGTTGGTCGCCGCGATGATGCGGATTTCGCCGCGCTCCTCGAAGCCGTCCATCTCCGAGAGGAGTTGCATCATCGTCCGCTGGACCTCGGCGTCGCCGGACGTCTTCGAGTCCGTCCGCTTCGACGCGATGGCGTCGATCTCGTCGATGAAGAGGACGGCGGGTTCGTTCTCGCGGGCCACCTCGAAGAGGTCGCGGACGAGTTTCGCGCCCTCCCCGATGAACTTGTGGACGAGTTCGGAGCCGGCCATCTTGATGAAGGTGGCGTCGGTCTGGTTGGCGACCGCTTTGGCGAGCATCGTCTTCCCCGTCCCCGGCGGACCGTGGAGGAGGACGCCCGACGGCGGATCGATGCCGACCTGCTGGAACATTTCGGGGCGGTCGAGCGGCATCTCGACCGTCTCGCGAACCTCCTGCATCTGCGATTCGAGGCCGCCGATGTCCGCGTAGGTCACGTCGGGGCTGTGGTCCACCTGCATCACGCGGGCGCGAACGTCCGTCTCCTTGTCGAGCCGTTTGACGATGGAGAGGGAGTTGTTCACCGCGACGCGCGCGTCGGGTTCGAGCTCCGACTTCATCTCCTCGGTGACCTCGGTGAGGGCCTCCTGATTGTTGCCGTGCTGTTTGATGATGACGCCCTCGTCGTTCACCTCCTGTACCGTCGCGACGAACAGCGGCGACTGCTTGAGCTTCTTGTTCTCGTGGGTCAGCCGTTCGAGCTTCTGCTGGTACTTGTTGTTCTCGGCGTTGGCGTCCAGCAGCTTGTCGCGCATCTCCTCGTTCTGTCCCTCCAGCACGTCGAGGCGCTCACGGAGGGCTTCGATTTTCTCCTGCTGCGACGTCGCCTCGTCGTCGTACGGGAGGTCGACATCGTCCACAGTATCGGTCATTAGCCGTTTTAAGTCGCTGATTCATAAGAGACTTCGGGTGGGTGCGGAGTTCGCCGTGACTCCTCGTCCCAAGATATAACCAATGAGCATCAAACTCGATAACAAATATTATTATCCTGTATGTGCGAGGTTGGTGTAAGATGAGTACGACCGAGGCAGTCACCCGCGACGAGGGCGCGGATCGGTGGGCCGACGTGCGCGACCTGCCGCCGAGTGCGAAACTCGTCGCGAAGGTCCTCGACTACAACGAGACGCTGAGTCAGAGCCAGTTGGCCGAGGAGACGCTGTTGCCGCCGCGGACGGTCCGGTACGCGCTGACACGGCTCGAAGACGCCGACGCCGTCGAGTCACGGTTCTCCTTCTCCGACGCGCGCAAGCGCCTCTACTCCCTCAAGATTTAACACCGAACGGGCGGCCATCCGTTCCCGTGACCTCCGCGACGCCGACGCCGACGTTCGCGCGGCCCTGCACGCCCTCGCGACCGACGACGGTGTATCGACCGTAGACACCGACGCCATCGACGAGGCCGCCGCCGCCCTCGACGACGTTCGCGACGCCGCGGCGTTCGTCGCGGCCGACGGCCTCCCGCGCCTCCGCCGGGCCATCGACCGCGCGGACCGCGCCGGCGACGACGCGGCCGTCCGCCGGGGGCGTGACGCCCTCGACGCCCTCGAACGGTGCCGGCGAGCCGCCGCCAACCACTTTTAGGGGGGATCGTAACTGTCCGTAGATGCTCGCCGGACCGTCCCGGCGAGCATCTACGATGACTTCCGAGCCCCCCTATTCACCGCGGTCACGGAACGGTTTTGAGCGACGGGGCGCAACGCCCACCACGATGACACGGGTGATCCACACCGGCGACACCCACGTCGGCTACCGACAGTACCACTCGCCGGAGCGCCGGCAGGACTTCCTCGACGCGTTCGAGGCGGTGATCGACGACGCGGTCGACGGTGACGTCGACGACGAGGGATCGAAGACCCCTCGGGCCGACGGCGCGGCCGTCGACAGCGAGGGATCGAAGACCCCTCGGGCCAACGGCGAAGCCGTTGACGCCGTCGTCCACGCCGGCGACCTCTTTCACGACCGCCGTCCCGACCTCTCCGACCTGCTCGGCGTCCTCTCCGCCCTTCGGCGTCTCGACGCCGCCGACGTGCCCTTCCTCGCCGTCGTCGGCAACCACGAGGCGACCCGCGGGAGCCAGTGGCTCGACCTCTTCGAGAACTTGGGGCTGGCGATCCGGCTCGACGCCGAACCGACGGTCGTCGGCGACACCGCCTTCTACGGCCTCGATCACGTCCCTCGCTCCCGGCGTGACGACCTCGACTACGACTTCGCGTCTCCGCCCGCCGACGCCGACGCGACGGCACTCGTCGCCCACGGCCTCTTCACCCCATTCCCGCACGCCGACTGGGACACCGAGGCGTTGCTCGACGCGGCGACGGTCGACTTCGACGCCGTGTTGCTCGGCGACAACCACGCCGCCGACACGGCCCAAGTGGCCGACACGTGGGTGACCTACTGCGGCTCGACCGAGCGGGCGAGTACGGACGAACGCGACGCCCGCGGCTACAACCTCGTCGAGTTCGGCGCCGACGCGGGCGGATCGGCGACCGTCGACATCCGACGCCGGTCGCTCGACACCCGGCCGTTCGCCTTCGTCGACGTGGAACTGGCCGCGGGCGAGGGGGTCGAGCGCGTCCGCGAACGCGTCCGCGAATACGACCTCTCGGACGCCGTCGCGGTCGTCTCGATCACCGGCGACGGCGACCCCGTCACGCCCGCGGCCGTCGAGGACGCGGCGCTGGAGGAGGGCGCCCTGCTCGCGCGCGTCACCGACCACCGGGCGGTCGGGGGCGAGACGGCCGAGGCGACGCCGGACGTGGACTTCGCCGACCCCGACGCCGCCGTGCGGGAGCGCGTGCGCGAGATGGAGCTCTCGGATCTCGGCCGCCGACTCGACGAGACCATCCGGGACGACGCGGTGGCCGACTCGAACGTCCGCGACCGGGTCGCGTCGGCGGTCGGGGAGGCCGTGGCGGCGGGCGCGCTCGACGGATCGCCGGCGGACGGCGAGGCGGCGGATTCGGACGCTGCGGCCGGGGAGGATGACGGCATCGACGACCGACGCGATCAGGTCTCCATGGAGGACTTCCTGTGAAGTTCGACCGGATTCGCCTGCGGAACTTCCGCCCGTACGCGGACGCCGACCTCGACTTGCGCGACGGCGTGACGGTCATCCACGGCCTCAACGGGAGCGGCAAGTCGTCGCTCTTGGAGGCGTGTTTCTTCGCGCTCTACGGGTCGAAAGCGCTGGAGGGGACCCTCGACGACGTGGTCTCCAACGGCGCCGAGGAGGCCGAAATCGACCTGTGGTTCACCCACGCCGACGCGGCCTACCACGTCCACCGTCGCCTCCGGGCGTCGGGCGAGCGGACGACCACCGCGGACTGCGTGCTGGAGGGACCGGACGCGACGGTCGAGGGCGCCCGCGACGTGCGGGCGTTCGTCGTCGACTTGCTGCGGATGGACGCCGAGGCGTTCGTCAACTGCGCGTACGTGCGGCAGGGCGAGGTGAACCAGTTGATCAACGCCTCGCCGGCCCAACGGCAGGACGTGATCGACGACCTCCTGCAGCTCGGGCGACTGGAGGCGTACCGCGACCGGGCCGGCGACGCTCGACTCGGCATCGAGGACGTGCGCTCCGGGAAGCGGGGCGAACTCCGGAAGGTGGAGTCACAGATCGAGGAGAAGGAGGCCGAGAACCTCTACGCCGCGCTCGACGACCTGGAGTCGACGCTGTCCGAGGTGGATTCGCAGATCGACCACTACGAGACACAGCGCGAGAAGGCCCAAGAGACGAAAAGTGAGGCCGAAGCGGTGCTGGAGGAGTACGAATCGAAGCGGGCCGAACTCGACTCGGTCGAGGGCGACATCGACGACCTGGAGGCGGCGATCCACGAGGCGGAGTCGGAGCGCGAGACGCTGCGTGAGCGGGTAACCGAGGCGCGCGAGCGGATCGACGAACTGGATGAGAAGGTCGACGACCGCCTCGACGCGGCGGGGCTGGACGCGGCCACGGAGGCGGCCGTCGACCGGCGGCGTGACGAACTCGGCGAGCGCGAGGCCGAGATACGGGAGACCCGAACCGAGGCGAACGCGTCGGCGACGGGGCTCCGGAATCAGGCGACGAACCTCGCGGAGAAGGCCGACGACCTCGCGGATCGGGCGGCCGACGTCGAAGAACGCGCGGCGGAGTTGCGCGCCGAGGCGGACGACGCCGAGGCGACGGCCGAGGAGCGCGAGGCGCGCGTCGCCGACCTGGAGAACGAGGCGGCCGAACTGGCCGCCCGGTTCGAGGACGCGCCGGTCGACCGCGGCGAGGCCGCGACCCGGCGGGACGACCTCCGCGAGCGCCGCGGTGAGGTCCGTGAACGCGTGGCCGAACTCGAAGCCAAACTGGAGTCGGCGACGGAGCGCGTCGCGGAGGCCGAGGCGTTGCTGGCGGCGGGGAAATGCCCCGAGTGCGGGCAGCCGGTCGCGGACTCGCCCCACGCCGACCCCGAGGACGACCGCGAGCGGGTCGCGGAACTGGAGTCCGAACTGGCCGACGCACGCGAGCAGGTGACGACGCTCGACGACCGGATCGACGCGCTCGACGAGTTGGTCGCGGCCGAGGAGCGACTGGCCGAAATCGAGACGGAGCACGACCGGCTCGAGGACCGCGTGACGGAGGCCCATGAGACGGCCGCAGAAAAACGCGAGGCGGCCGAGAAGCGTGAGGCGGAGGCGACGGACCTGCGCGAGCGTGCCGCCGAGACCCGGGAGGTCGCGACCCAGAAGCGCGACGAGGCCGACGAGGCCGCGGCGCGGGTCGACGAGTTGACCGCCGAGCTGGAGTCGATAGCCGAGGCTCGCGAGCGCGTCGACGCCATTTCGGAGCGCTTGGAGCGAATCGCCGACCTCGAAGACGAAATCGAGCGTCGTCGCGAACGGGCGGCGGGCATCGAAGAGACCAACGACGAACGCCGGGAACGGCTCGCGGAGAAACGCGACCGCCGCGACGAACTCCGCGACGCCGTCGACGAGGACGCCATCGAATCGGCCCGCGAGCAGCGGGCGAACGCCGAGGAGTATCTGGAGAACGTCGCGGACGAACTGGACGCGCTCGGGGAGCGACGCGATTCGATCCAGACGAAAATCGGCGGCGTCAGAGGTGAAATCGAGGCGCTGGAGTCGCTTCGGGACGAACGCGACGAACTGGCCGAGTGCGTCGCCGCCCTCGATGCCCTCCACGAGGAGGCCGAGCGCCTCGAAGCCACGTACGGCGATCTGCGCGCGGAGCTTCGCCAGCGCAACGTCGAGACGCTCGAACGCCTCCTCAACGAGACGTTCGACCTCGTCTACGGCAACGACGCCTACGCCCACCTCCGCCTGAACGGCGAGTACGAACTCTCGGTCGTCCAGAAGGACGGCAGCGAACTCGATCCGACCCAGCTGTCGGGCGGTGAACGCGCCCTGTTCAACCTCAGCCTGCGGTGTGCGATCTACCGGCTCCTCGCGGAGGGGATCGACGGCGCGGCGCCGATGCCGCCGCTCATCCTCGACGAGCCGACCGTCTTTCTCGACTCGGGGCACGTCTCGCGGCTGGTCGATCTGGTCGCGGAGATGCGCGACATGGGCGTAGCGCAGATCGTCATCGTGAGCCACGACGAGGAACTCGTCGGCGCGGCCGACGACCTCGTGCGCGTCGAGAAGGATCCGCGGACGAACCGCTCGACGGTGACGCGGGCGGAGTCGGCGGTCGACGAGCTAGCGGCCGGCATCACCGACGACGACTGAGACTGATTACTGTAACCGTCTGCCGGTGGTCCGCCAAGACGGTCCGGCGACCCACCGGTACTGGCTTACGATAAACCGTACGAGACGGCTCGTCGTACCCGTCACTCCTCGGTCGCCCGGAGCCGCGCCACGGCGTCCCGGGTCGTCTCGGTCGCCTCGTAGCCGCGTTCCCCGACGACGGTCGTTTCGGCGACGAGTCCGGCCGCCCGGAACTCCGCGAGCAGGCCGTGGAGGTCGCTCTCACAGAGGTCGTACGCGTCGAGGAGGGTCCGCACGCCGACCGGTCCCCGATCCACGAGTTCGACGAGGAGGCCGAGCGCCCGGTCGTTCGGCGTCGCGGTGAGGACGCGCCGGACCGACGCGGGGACGGCGCCCGCGGCGGTCGACAGGGGCGAGGCGTCGTCCTCGACCGTGAGGTCGGCGTTCGACACGTACTCCTCGGCGCCGGTGTCGGGGTCACGGACGAGACTCGACTCGGACGAGCGCTTCACGAGCAGGTAGCGCCGGCCCTCGTCGTCCCGAACGGTTCGCATGGTCGAGTGGTGACGAGCCGCGGAGTTAGGCGTTCCGTTCGGCGTCGCCGTCGCCGTCCGCGGACCGTGGTTCCTCGCCGTCGCCGTGGCGCCGCTCGAAGGCGCGGTAGTGGTGGTACACTCGGAGGCCAGCGAGGGCGCCGAAGGCGATGGCGGCGCCACCCCACAGCCACCAGCCGCGGAAGTAGACGAGCATCGGGCCGAGCGAGAGGCCGAAGAGGGCGACGTTGGCGAGGACGACGCTCCGCCAGAACGTCTCCAGAATCTCGGGGTCGACGTCTTCCTCCGCCACTGCCGGCTCCGGAATCCGTGGCAGGTCGCGCTCCGGGTCACCCCAGCGCGACTCCGGGTTCGTCTCCTCGGGTTCGTCGGGCCACGGATCGAACACGCTCTCTGAGAGCGAACGGGAGGGGAAAAGGGTTCGGTTGGCTCAGGCCAGCTCGCGAATCGGCACCGCCGTCGACGACTCGACCCACGCGAGCGGGTTCTCCGCGTCGTAGAGTACGGTCCCGTCTTCGACTTCGTACGCCTCGACGGTGTCGATACCGTCGTGATCCGGACGTCGCGTGTCCGTACTGTCCCACCGGCCTGCATCGACGTGGTCGGACATCGTCACGAGCGTGGTACGAAGTGACATGGTATATGTTTTGTCGTCGTGACAGGGTTTTCGGGCCCCGCCGGCCGGTGAGTGGCTGGGTTTTTACCGGGGAGTGCCGAAGGGAGCGGCATGACTCAGACCGAACTCACCGGGTCTTGGGACACGGACGACTCCGACAGGCCCGACGCTGAGGCGGTCGCCGTCGCGGGCGACGCCGCGCAGTCGGTCGCCGAGGTAGTCGACGCGGCCGATCTGAAGTTCCCCGATCCGGACGGGACGGTCGACCTCGCGGTCACGCAGGTCGACTACACGGTCGAGGGACAGGGCAGCGACGAGTACCCCGTCGTCCACCTCTTCGGCCGGACGTCCGACGGTACCGCCGAACACGTTCGTGTCCTCGGATTCGAGCCGTACTTCTACGCACCGACCGCGAGCCTCGACGACGACGATCTCGACCGCGACGTGATCACGCGGACCGAGACGGGCTACGAGAGCATCCGCGGCGAAGAACTGACGAAAATCTGTACGAAGACGCCTCGCGACGTGGGGAACATTCGCGACGAGTTCGACCACTTCGAGGCGGACATCCTCTTTCCCAACCGTCTGCTGATCGACAAGGACATCGGAAGCGGCGTACGGGTCCCGGTGCGGCGGCTGGAGAGCGGGTCGATCCAGATTCCCCACGACGAGATCGAGGCCGTCGAGGTGCCGACCGACCTCCGCGTCAACACCTTCGACATCGAAGTCGACGACCGCTCGGGATTTCCGGAGGACGGCGAGGAGCCGATCATCTGTCTCACGAGCCACGACTCCCGGCGCGACGAGTACGTCGTGTGGCTGTACGAGGCGCCCGCGGGCGAGGGTGCCGTCCCCGACAGCCTCGACGACTACGAGGGTCTCGCCGAGATGGCCATCGAGGTCAGGACGTTTGACTCCGAGGCCGCGATGCTCGACGCCTTCCTCACCTACCTCGAGCGGACCGATCCGGACGTGCTCACGGGCTGGAACTTCGAGGACTTCGACGCGCCCTACCTCATCGACCGCCTCGAAGAGGTCGGCAAGCGCCCGGACGTCGACCGGAATCTGAACCCCGACCGCCTCTCCCGCGTCGACGAGGTGTGGCAGAGCGACTGGGGCGGCCCGACGATCAAGGGCCGGGTCGTCTTCGACCTGCTCTACGCGTACAAGCGCACGCAGTTCACCGAACTGGAGTCCTACCGCCTCGACGCGGTGGGCGAACAGGAACTCGACGCGGGGAAGGAGCGCTACGCGGGCGACATCGGCGACCTGTGGGAGGACGACCCCGAACGACTGCTGGAGTACAACCTTCGGGACGTGGAACTGTGTGTCGAACTCGACCGCAAGCGCGACATCGTCTCCTTCTGGGACGAAGTGCGGACGTTCGTCGGCTGTAAACTGGAGGACGCCCCGACGCCCGGCGACGCGGTGGACGTCTACGTCCTCCACAAGGTCCACGGGGACTTCGCGCTCCCCTCGAAGGGTCGGGCGGACGCCGAGGACTACGAGGGTGGGGCCGTCTTCGACCCGATCACGGGGGTCAAAGAAAATGTCAGCGTACTGGACTTAAAGTCGCTCTATCCGATGTGCATGGTGACGATCAACGCCTCCCCGGAGACGAAAGTCGACCCCGGCGCCTACGACGGCGACACCTACCACGCTCCCAACGGGACTCACTTCCGGAAGGAACCGGACGGCGTCATCCGGGAGATGGTCGACGAGTTGCTGGAGGAGCGCGAGGAGAAGAAGGCCGAACGGAACGCCAACGACCCCGGCAGCGAGGCGTACGAGCAGTACGACCGAGAGCAACAGGCGGTGAAGGTCATCATGAACTGCTTCACGCCGGACACCGACGTGCTCACGCCCGAGGGCGTCCGGAACATCCGCGATCTCGGCGTCGGAGACGAGGTGTACTCGCTCGACCCCGAGACGTTACGGATGGAGGTCAAGCCCGTAACTGAGACGCACGCGTATCCGGACTACCGTGGTGACCTCGTCGACATCGAGACGAGCAAGATCGACTTCAGCGTCACGCCGAACCACCGGATGCTCGTCCGGAAGGACGATACGAACGGCGAGTCGTGGGACGATTTCCGGTTCGTCGAGGCCGGGGACCTGAACGAGTCGTCGCACTACGAACTACCACACGGATGGGAGGGACCGGACGGCGAGCGACTGGAGACGGTCGATCTTACTGAACTCCTCGACGGCGACTACGAGGTGTGGGCGAACAACGACGTACACGGGCACACCCTCGCCGCCGAAGTCGGCTACTACCCGGACAAGATGGAGAAACAGGGGTCCGACGGGACGGGCTACGTCTTCTCGGCCACCGAGTTCGAGAAGCACCGCGAGTACCTCGACGAGTGTTGTTCAGAGTTCTACGTTCACGCCGAACGGGGCCGGAAGTGGATTCCGCGATACTACGACGGCGACGACTTCCTCGATCTACTGGCGTGGTACATCACCGAGGGATCGGTGTACATGTCCGAAGACAAACAGTTCGGGGAGCAATTCAGAGGAAGTGCCACGACGATCAAGCTTGCACAGGAGGCGATTGCCGACGGCGGTGAGAACGACGGCCACACGTCCATCGGTGAACTTCTCGACCGGATAGGCTTCGATTACTACGTCGACGACCGATGCTATCAGTTCACCTCACGACTACTCGGTCGGTGGCTCGAAGACGCGTGTGGTGAGAACAGTTTCGAGAAGCGAATCCCCGAACTTGTCTTCGCGGCCAACCGCGAACAGAAAGAGCGATTCCTCGACACGCTCGTCGCGGGCGACGGCGACCGGCAGGTGAACAGTTGGCGATACACCACGTCGAGTGAACGGCTCCGAGACGACGTGTTACGCTTGTGTGCGCACCTCGGGCTGACGGCCAGCTACAACCGCGACAGTGGTTCGTGGCGCATCTACTGCACCGAGAACGGTACGAACAGTTTCCGGATGCATCGCTCGGGAAACCGGAGCACCGCCGACGACGGCGCGTACTGTGTCACCGTCGCAGATAACAACACGCTCCTCGCAGGCCGTAACGGAAAATATCAGTTTGTTGGCAATTCTTTATACGGCGTCCTCGGATGGGACCGCTTCCGCCTGTACGACCGGGAGATGGGCGCAGCCGTCACCGCCACCGGTCGCGACGTGATCGAACACACCCAGTCGGCGGCCAACGACGTGGGCTACGAGGTGGCCTACGGGGATACGGATTCTGTCATGTTGGAAATCGGTCAGGAATCGAAAATCGAGGATGTGCCCGACGAGATTCGGGAGGCCCACCCCGAGATGAGCGAGTCGGACCTCCAGCAGGTCGCCGGCGCCATCGAGACAGGCTACGAACTCGAGGAGGCGATCAACGACTCCTACGACGAGTTCGCCCTCGACGAGTTGAACGCCCACCACCACCGCTTCCAGATCGAGTTCGAGAAGCTTTACAGACGCTTTTTCCAGGCGGGCAAGAAGAAACGGTACGCGGGCCACATCGTCTGGAAGGAGGGCAAACACGTCGACGACATCGACATCACGGGCTTCGAGTACAAGCGCTCGGACATCGCCCCGATCACGAAGGAGGTCCAGCGCCGGGTGATCGAGATGATCGTCACCGGCGACGACGTCGACGACATCGAGGAGTACGTCTACGACGTGATCGAGGACTTCGAGGCGGGCAACGTCGACCTCGACGACGTGGGCATTCCCGGCGGTATCGGCAAGCGTCTGGGCGCCTACGACACGGACACGGCGCAGGTCCGGGGGGCGAAGTACGCGAACCTCTTACTCGGCACCAACTTCCAGCGCGGGAGCAAGCCCAAGCGACTGTACCTGAAGAAAGTGCATCCGGATTTCTTCCGGCAGCTAGAAGAGGAGGGTCGCTTCGACCCTCAGGCCGACCCGCTGTACGCCGAGTTCAAGCGCGACCCGGACGTGATCTGTTTCGAGTACGCGGACCAGGTGCCGGACGCGTTCGAAATCGACTGGGACAAGATGCTGGTGAAGACGCTCAAAGGGCCCATCGAGCGGATCATCGAGGCGCTCGGCCTCTCGTGGGACGAGGTCAAGAGCGGCCAGCGACAGACCGGTCTCGGTCAGTTCTGAAACTGTATTTTCTCCTCCGAAAATAATAGTTCTCGAAGAGAGAACTCGAAGGGGGAGAATGCGTAAGCATTATGCGTCTAACAACCCACCCTCACGGTAGGGATATGGCAACACTACAGATCAACAATCTTCACGCGAAAGTCGCAGAAGAGGGCGGCGAGAGCATCCTTCGTGGCGTCGACCTGGAGGTCAACTCGGGCGAGATTCACGCCCTTATGGGGCCGAACGGATCGGGGAAGTCGACGACAGCGAAGGTGATCGCCGGTCACCCGGCCTACGAGGTCACCGACGGTGAGATCACGCTCGTCCTCGACGACGAGGACGTCGCCGACATCGACGAGGAGGTACCCGCCGAGAAGCGCGAGTGGGACCTGCTCGCCCTCGAACCGAACGAGCGCGCGGCGCTCGGCATCTTCCTCGGATTCCAGTATCCGGCCGAGATCGAGGGTGTCACCATGACGAACTTCCTCCGGCAGGCGCTCAACGCCAAGGCGGAGGAGCGAGAGGAACTGTTCGAAGATGAGGACGAAGACGAGGCGGAGGCCGACGAAGAGGAGTCGGGCTACGACACCTCCCCGATGGAAGGCAACCCCGACGACGGCGAGATCGGCGTCGCCGAGTTCCAGCAGCTCCTAAAAGAGAAGATGGAACTGCTGGACATGGACGAGAAGTTCGCCCAGCGGTATCTCAACGCCGGCTTCTCCGGCGGCGAGAAGAAGCAAAACGAGGTGCTGCAGGCGGCCATCCTCGAACCCGCCATCGCGGTGCTCGACGAGATCGACTCCGGGCTGGACATCGACCGCCTGCAGGACGTCTCCGAGGGGATCAACGCCCTCCGCGACGAGCAGGGGACGGGTGTGCTCCAGATCACGCACTACCAGCGCATCCTCGACTACGTCGAGCCGGATCACGTTCACGTGATGATCGACGGGAAGATCGCTGAGAGCGGCGGTGCGGATCTCGCCGAGAAGCTCGAGGACGAGGGCTACGACTGGGTCCGCGAGCAGGTCTACGAGACAGCGTAATACGGCTGCAGCCACAACACCAAACCATGAGTTCAGATCAAGACCATCTAAAAGAGACGGACACCGAGGCCCGCTTCGAGTTCAAGAAGGAGGAGCGCTCCTCCTTCCAGGCCGAGAAGGGTCTCACCGAGGAGACAATCCGCGTCATCTCGGAAGACAAGGGCGAACCCGAGTGGATGCTGAAGCGGCGCCTCCGTGCGCTCGAACAGTTCCAGGAGATGCCGATGCCGACGGACTGGCCCGGCCAGCCCGACCTCTCCGAGGTCGACGTCAACGAGATCATCCCGTACATCCGACCGGACGTCGAGACGCGCGAGAGCGTCGACGACTGGACGGACCTGCCCGACGACATCAAGGACACCTTCGACAAGCTGGGGATTCCGGAAGCCGAGAAGAACGCCCTCTCGGGCGTCGGCGCCCAGTACGAGTCCGAGGTCGTCTACCAGAACATGCAGGAGCAGTGGGAGGAGAAAGGCGTCATCTTCTGTAACATGGACGAGGCCGTGCAGGAGCACGGGGACCTCGTCCGCGAGCACTTCATGACGAAGTGCGTCCCCCCGAGCGACAACAAGTTCGCGGCGCTGCACGGCGCCATCTGGTCGGGCGGCTCGTTCGTCTACGTCCCCGAGGACACGACGGTCGAGATGCCCGTGCAGGCGTACTTCCGGATGAACTCCGAGGGGATGGGCCAGTTCGAGCACACGCTCATCATCGCCGAAGAGAACTCGGAAGTTCACTACATCGAGGGCTGCAGCGCACCCAAATACTCGGCGTTCAACCTCCACTCCGGCGGCGTCGAAGTGTTCGTCGGCGAGGGCGCTCACGTGCAGTATTCGACCGTGCAGAACTGGTCGAAAAACACCTACAACCTGAACACGAAGCGAGCGCTCGTCGAGGCCGACGGGCGCATGGAGTGGATTTCGGGGTCGATGGGGTCGAAGGCGACGATGCTGTATCCCTCGACGGTGCTCAAAGGCCCCGGCGCCTCGGACAACCACATCACCATCGCCTTCGCGGGCGAGGGCCAGAACATCGACACCGGGGCGAAGGTGTACCACAACGCGCCGGAGACGAAATCGACCATCGAGTCCAAGTCCATCAGCAAGGACGGCGGCCGCACGAACTACCGCGGGCTGGTCCACATCGCGGACGGCGCGGCGGACTCCTCGACGTCGGTCGAGTGTGACGCGCTGATGTTCGACAACGAATCCACCTCCGACACGATGCCGTACATGGAGATCAACGAGTCGACGGTGGACGTGGCCCACGAGGCGACGGTGGGGAAGATCGGCGACGAGGACGTGTTCTACCTCCAGAGCCGTGGCCTCGACGACGACGACGCCAAGCAGATGATCGTCTCGGGCTTCATCGAGCCGATCACGGAGGAACTGCCCATCGAGTACGCGGTCGAACTCAACCGTCTCGTCGAACTCGAGATGGAGGGGAGTCTCGGATAATCATGAGTGCGCAGGTACCAGCAGACCTCTCGGAAGCGACCGTCCACGAGATCGCCAACAGCCGCGACGAGCCGGACTGGCTCCGCGAGACGCGGCTCAAGGCGCTCAAGGCCATGGACGATCTGGAGATGCCCGACGTCATCCAGACGCCCGGCCGCCGGTGGACGAACCTCGGCCAGCTCGACTTCGACGAGCTGGCCGACCCCCTCAATCAGGCCGACGACACCGAGCGCGTCACGGACGAGGGCGTCGAGGTGCTGCCCTTCACCGAGGCGGTGGAGAAGCACCCGAAGCTCATGCAGGCCAAATTCGGCTCCGTCATCGATCCGGAGACGAACTACCTGACCGCCCTGTCGGTGGCGCTGTTCACGACGGGGACGTTCATCTACGTCCCCGAGGGCGTCGACGCCGAGGACGTGACCATCCGGACGGAGATGAACTCCCGGTCGCTGTTCAGTCACACCCTCGTCGTCACCGAGGACTCGTCGTCGGTGACGATTCTCGAACGGATCAGCTCCGGCGACGCGGCCGTCGACGGCGAGCGCTACTTCAGCAACCTCGTCGAAGTCGACGCCGCCGAGAACAGCTACGTCCAGTACGGCTCGCTCCAGACGCTCGACGAGGAGACGTACAACGTCACGCTCAAGCGCGGCGACGCTGACGTCTACTCGACGATCAACTGGATCGAGGGGAACCTCGGCTCGCGGCTCACCCGCTCGGACGTCGAGACGGAGCTCAACGGCGATAGCTCCGAGACGAAGATCGTCGGCGCCTTCTTCGGCCACGACGACCAGCACTTCGACGTGAACGCGCGGGTCTGGCACCAGGCCGAGCACACGACGGCCGACCTCGTCACCCGCGGCGTCCTCGACGACACCGCCCGGTCGGTGTACGAGGGCGTCCAGGACGTGGGTCGTGAGGCGTGGGACACCAGCTCCTACCAGCGCGAGAACACGCTCATGCTGAGCGACGACAGCGAGGCCGACGCCTCGCCGAAGCTCATCATCAACAACCACGACACCGAGGCCTCCCACTCCGCGACGGTCGGGCAGGTCGACCGTGAGGACCTGTTCTACCTGACCTCGCGGACGATCCCCGAGCGGGACGCCCGGAACATGCTCGTCGAGGGCTTCTTCGTGCCCGTCCTCGAGGAGATTGCGGTCGAGGAGTTCCGCGAGGACCTCGAACGTCGGATTTCGGCCCGGCTTCGCGAGTAGCGCCGAACAGGGAACGGCTTAAGTTCCCTACACCCCGACTTGGCGTATGACCGCCCCGGCATCACGTATCGACCGGAGGTGTTCGAGCCGATGAGCGTCAGCCACCGGGTCGGCTCCGATCACCAGCTCGCACGCCTCCTCCAGATCGGCATCGTGCTGGAGGAGGTGGTCGAGGCGCGGGCCCACCACCACTACCAGTCGCTCGCCCCCGACGACCTCGACCCGGAGATCGAGGCACTCCTGGCCGACGCCGCCGAGGAGTCGGCCGACCACCGCGATCGATTGGAGAAACTGATCGCGGACCTCGACGCAGAGTCGATCCCGTTCGAGGACATCGAGGCGCTCGTCGAGGCGCAGTACGCCCAGACGAAACCCGAGGACTTCGACGGCGTCCTCTACGACCAGCTCTGTAACGAGGAGACGGCGTACAAGTTCTACGACGACCTCGTCGCCGCCATCGAGGAGAGCGACGCGCAGTTCTCGGTGGATCGAGCGCGACTGCTCGACGTCTTGCGCTCCATCCGCGAGGAGGAGGCAGCGGGCGTCGAGGAAGTGACGAACGTCATGGAGACACGGGAATGAACACGGCAGACCAGTACCTCAAGGCGATTTACCTGATTCAGGAGATGGAAGACGGCCCGGCCTCGACCGGGGCGCTCGCGGACATGCTCGACGTGAGTCCGGCGAGCGCCAACGAAATGATCGGCAAACTCGAAGCCCGCGAGCTCGCGGACCACGAGAAGTACAAGGGCGTCCGGCTCACCGAGGAGGGGATCGTCCGCGCCCGCGACGCGCTCCAGACGTACTGCATCATCGAGCGTTTCCTCGCCAACGTCCTCGACGTGGAGGACTTCCGGGGCGAGGCACGCGAACTCGAGGCGGTCATCGACGACACGGTGGCCGATCGGTTGGATACGATCATCGACCGGAACCCGAACTGTCCGGACTGCTTCGACGCGGAGACCGACGCCTGCGCCGAACTGGACGTGGAGTGCGAGAAGCCGGCTGATTGACGAATTCTCTCGCTATTTCAGTCCTATTCTTCAAATAGGAGTAGGCGGCAACGGACTGTATGGACTGTCCGTCGTGCGACAAAACGCTCGCGTCAGAGCGAGGAATGCGTCAACATCACGCTATGGCGCACGACACACCGCTTCCGAATCGGACCTGTGTAGATTGTGGTTCCGAGTTCCACGATCCGAAGTCACGACGAAAATACTGCAGTTCGTGTGATCCGAATGTGGGTCGAAACAACGGTAATTGGAGTGATGCGAAAGAGACTGCTGTCTGTCGAACCTGCGGTACTTCTTTCGAGTACTATCCCTCGGAAAAGGATGGTGTGTACTGTAAAAAATGTATACTGGCTGCTGATGGCTTGTTACCAGACAATCCTGCCGAACGAAACCGAATAGAAACGCAGTGTACGTACTGTGGAACTGTTATGAGTGTTGTCCCATCCCGGATAGATAACTCGAATCAGGGTGTTTTCTGCACACGAACATGCCACGGTGCATGGCTTTCGAAACACGTTGTCGGACCAAACCATCATCAGTGGGAAGGAGGAACGATTGACTACGGTGGTTCGTGGTGGCGAGTACGTAGACGCGCGCTAACCCGTGACAACTATCGGTGTCAACAGTGCGGTCGTCCCCGTGAAGAACTTGGACGTAATCCTGACGTTCATCACATCGAGAGGGTTCGTGATTTCGAAGACCCTCGCGAAGCTCACACGCTTTCGAATGTCATATCCCTCTGTCGCTCGTGTCACCAGCACGTAGAGGCCGGCAATATCCCCTCGCCTTCTCGGAACTCAGAAGGATAATTTATTATGCGTCGGCTAGCTACCTGACGCTGCGGGAGACGGTTGCTGGGGCCTTACTAACAGTCCCGTGGTGTAGCGGCCAATCATCTGGGCCTTTGGACGTGTTCGGGAATACCCGGCGCGGAAGACAGCCCAGGACGGCGGTTCGAATCCGCCCGGGACTACTAATAAATCTCGTATAGCTCGGGCTGAGAAGCGTCCCCTAACGATGCTTGAGATTCTCGCGGTACGTGCGCTCACTTCATGCTATGGAGAGAATCGGTCTTCGTGTTTAGTTTGGAGCATTGTGCCAGCGAGCGAAACTCTGCAACCAGTTTTCAGCTGTTGTTGGTTCGACGTGACTAAAACCGTTTGAAAACGAAGAGGTTCGTCGTTTTACTTCTCTAAAGATACGTTCGATGGCATTCCGATTTCCGTGGCGTTCTGTCTGAAATCGGAGCCCTGCTCGGTCGAGTGCAGTTTGGAGATGTTTGGCGCCATCGACGAGAAATAGGGCGGATTCGACATCGTGTTTCTCCCGCAGTTCGTTGAGAAAAGAGTTCAGTAAGAGCGGTTGTAGTGATCGAAAACAGCCGTAAATGGAGTAATTCGTTCGTCTGTGGATCCGCGGCGGCGGCGTACAGCCAGAACTGCTGATCGTTGATTCGAATCACCGTTTCGTCAACCGCAACCTGATTCGAAGCCCTTCCGCTGACCGGCTGTAGATCGGCCTTCTGGACCCAATCGTGAACCGCTTTCCGAGAACGTTCGACACCCAAACTGTCAAGAGCAGAGATGGTATTCGAAAGTGATAGTCCAGCCAGATGCATCTGAATACCGAGCTTCATCGCCGGCTCGGGTGTCCGCTCTCGCTCCACAAAATCCAAATCAATCCAGTCGTTATGCCCGCTGAGGCGTGTGATTTCTGCCATAGACCAGCAAGAAATTCACTCGCCTCACTCTTCATCGTTAACTAAACACAAAGCTTGTAGGAAGCCCCACCTTTTAGGCCGGGCGAGGCTGTCACTGGTGAACCGGTTCCGGTTACACGCCGCTAGCCGGTCGAATCAGACACCAACTTCTTTACCCTTACTCACACGTAACCACCCTATGGAACGTCGAAACGTGTTGACAGCGTGCGGGACGGTTCTCACAGGGATGCTCGCTGGCTGTAGCGGTGGCGGTGGCGGAGACGCGACGCCGACGGGAACGGAGGCGGCGGACCCGACGACGACGGAAACCGAGGCGCCGACCGCCACCGAGACGGAGACGCCGGAGCCGACGGCGACCGAAACAGAGGCACCGACCGCCACCGAGGCGGCGTCCAGTCTCGACGGGCCGACCCATGACGTCGGGGAGTCGTTCACCGTCGGCAGCGACAACGAGGCCATCGGCTACCGGATCGTCGACTTTTTCCGCGCCGACCGGGTCGGCAGCAGCGCGAACAACTCCACCGCTAACGGCACGTACTTGATCGTCGTTCTCGACCTGACCAACCCGCGGGACTCCGCACTCTCGTTCCCGAACAACAACTTCCTCGTCTGGAACGAGGAGCAGATCCTCTATCTCGACGATGGGGCGACGCCACAGATCGGCAACGACGACCGGATCGACATCGAACCGATTGGCACGGCGACCGTCCTCTCAGGCAACACCAAGACCGGCGCCGTCGTGTTCGACGTAGATCCCGACCGAAACTACTGGATTCGAGTCACCCCGACCGGCGACTCGGGCGAGACCCACTACGTACCCGTCGGCCTCGCCTCCGAGATCCAGGAACTTCAGAGTTCGCTGACGTAAACGACCACGGGTCGGGAGACCCGTGGCTTTTCTAATTTCCTCAGCCTACGCCGATAGCACTCCACGCGAAGCGATTTCGCGGGATGAGGATGGGTGGTTTACGGAACACCCCGACCCAGATAGGCTCACCTTCCGAACACTTGGTTGGGTTTTGCGACTCCGGTAATTAACCGACTCAACGTCGATTCCTGCGTGTTTCGCCCACGCTCCCCACGCCACGTTCACACTCGCATTCCGGGCAGCGTGATCTTGCTGAACCGCACACGAGTTATTCGTACACCGGAACCGTATTCAACCGCCGTAGATGGCATGAGCGGGGTTTCAACGCGATCTTTGAGCTGTCCGACCCGTACACCTGCGACTTGACCGACGTGCTGGAAACGCACTGGTAGGTTAGGGTGAATGAGAAGATGTGCCACTTCCGGACGTTCCGCGCGTTCATCGACTGGTTGGCGTGTACCGCCGAGGAGTACGGCATCGATGTCGAAGTCCGCCCGAAGCGTGGACGAATCAGACGTGCCCCGAGTGTGGCTACCGCGAGAAGATGAGTCGTCGCGGAGATACGCTGACGTGTCCGTGTGGTTCGAGGGACACGCCGACCTCACGGCGTCGGAGACGTTCCTTCGGGAACACAGTGATTGCAAAATCAGGTCGATGGCACAGCCTGTGCGATTTGAGTGGGACGAGTACCGATGATCAGTGTCTCCGCGCTCACCTCCAAAGAAGTGCGCACGAACCCGCCAGTTGCCTCCGTAGGTCGGTAGCTGAACCCCCTAACGGAGGCATCCTCGCGTTTTAGGGCGGGGAGAATGCCAATTCTGCTTGTTGACTTTAAACTAGCACACGGTAAGTTGGCTAGAACTCTGTGACCTACCCCGACCTCCCGCGCTCGGGCCTACTCGGCCCTCGCTTGTTGAGGTCGGGGCTTCCTGTTTCTGTGTCGGAACTTGCATCCGGCGTGGACACAGCGGTTCCAGACTCCGCAGGCGATTTCCCTTCACGGGCGGTTCGGAGTGTCCCACTCCTACCAATTCGACACTCGGCCACAATCGACGACGCACGCTTCTTGTCGCGTTTGAACACCGTCGGAGGCGTGATGAGTATCTTACAACCCCTTTCGACCGTGGGGGTGGTAAGCATGACGGAGAACGTGTTTGCGAACCGTGCGGGCGCTGTATCCCTCCCTATTTCGCTCCCTTCGGCCGCTCCGTGGAGGAAGGGGCTTAGTGCCCTCACCGCAGAAGCTAAACAGTAGCATCTGCTGTGGGTTTTCGGGCGAAATCAGACCAGAATTTCAGGCCTTTGGTATCAATACTTATTATTTTGGCCCTCAAGATATGATATGGCAGCAATCACTGCCAGACAGACCTTATAGTCTGTTATGTTTTGTCAGCCTGCCTTTAGGGGGGCAGGCTTTCGAGTACCCGCGCATCTGTCGTCCAACATTGCGGTGATCTGCGGCGCCTGGGCGTGACTCCCGCCTAAGGTCAACTACTTTTGACATCCTCTCGCGCCTGAAGACGCGGGAATCCCACGGCACCGCACCGCTGGATTGGGATATTAGGGTTTGCAGTCTACCACTTGTGCCTGCGGTTGGAATCCGCTGGACAAGTCGTGAAGGTAGACTGCTGGCTGTGCCAACCAGCCGGTACTCCTATCCTCGTCCAAACTGGTCGAAGACTCGGAGTTACTTTGATTCAAGTTGAGACGGACATTCTCCGCCCCATTCACGTCAGCGTTGAACGCCGAATCACACGACTCACAGACGTACAAGCCACGTTCAACGCGCTGGCTATCGTCTTCCCTACCGCACACGCAACACGTTTTGCTCGTGTCGCGTTCAGACACGTCTACGACTTCAATCCCTTCGATTTTCGCTTTGTACGTGAGTATCTTAGTGAAGCGGTCGAACGCCCACCCGTGCAGGTCGAGGTTGCCGTGGCGACCCCAGTTCTTCGAGTCGCCGTCCTCGTCTTCGCGGACACCAGCGAGTTTTCCGATGTTGATACGCCCAACACCGTTCTCGATACATCGCTCAACGATGTGTTTAGCGAGGCTGTGGAAGAAGTGGGTGCGCCGCTCCGACCACTTCGCGTGGAGACGAGTGGCTTCTTGGCCACCTGAATCGTCACACTTAGCCATTTCTTTCGGGAAGTAGTACCCATCTTGCTTCAGGCGGTTGCCGGGGTACAGGTCGGCTTCCTCGGTACTGTACGCGACAGCCGCGAAGTTGCAGATACCGAGGTCAACACCCGCCGTCTCATCACCGGGCGCGTCAGGAGTATCCACTTTGTGTTTGCATACAAGATGAAGTTCCCAGCGTCCTTTTGCCTTGTCGTAGACGGCCCTGACCTGTTGCAGGTTCTCAACGGTGACGCCGGGGCGCGTTTCGTACTCGACAAGGATGTATTCCCATGCTCGGGGGTGTTCCTTGTGATTCGCGCCTTTCGACAGTCGGACGCGGTTGTTCTTGGTGTCGTGACGGATACCTTTCTGCTTCCACGCCACCGTGCTACGGGGGTGTTCTTCGTGGGCGCGACGGCCTTCTTGGTCGTAGTAGTTTTTCTTGCGGTAGCCGGGCGGGTTCGAACGAGAGTCGTTCTTGCGTTTGCCGTACCACGAGTTGAAGGCTTCAGCGAGTTCTTCCAGAACGCGCTGACTGGACTGAGAATGTAGTCCTTTGTATTTTGGATGAGTCTTCAACTCGCGTTTCAAGTCCGAATCGTCGGGAATCTCGCCCGTTTCATGCCACTCTTGTCGAGAGTGGTAGTTTGCAACGTTCCAGAGCTTCGATGCACTCCATCCGTGCCGGTCGAGCATCTCAGCCACTTGGCTATGGTTGAAGATTTTCGCTCGGTAGGTGCGGTGGATGTGCAACGCGGAACGCTTCCATAACTGGTTATGTGAATTTCTGTTGTAAAAGTTTGGATTCAGGCGCAGAATATCCTGCCGAGCGTTTGTACGGTGGACGGTGTAGGAGTAGTCGGATTCATCCCGCGCCTAAAGGCGCGGGTATTCTCCTTGCTCTTTATAATGTGGCGAAAACCATCAGCTTGCAGTACCTCCGTCGCAACCAAACTGGCGGCGACGGAGGTGCACCCTTGGGCGTGCGCTTGAACAGCGGGAGGTTGAACGCGAAGAGAAGCTATTCTCCTGCCTCAGATGAGACTAGAGCGGGAGTCCACGCTGAATCCTACCGCTTTAGGGGTGGGTAGCTCAACCATTCACATCACTAACCGAAATCGATGTAATCCTGCATAGCGTCCCATCATACAACTGTGGTATCTCGGTTTGTCTCGGAAAAAGAGTTAGCCAAGACGTATGATCCTGAACAAGGCTGGGAGACGGTCACGCAGTTTCGCGAGGCAAAGCAGCTCCGTACCGAAGAGCCGGATATAGCGCGTGCCGAAATCGCGCGGCGTGTAGGACGGAAGCCAAGTGCCGTTCGGGGGTGGTTAGTTGAAGGGAAGACCCCACAGGTCGTGAAAGGACTTCGAGTTGCTCGCGAGCGAGGATGGCTCAATATCGAATCAACCTCGGAACGCTTCCGAGCATTCAATCAGCTTGTCGCCTGGGTGTTTGCTGGCGGCGGCTTAGCGAACGAGGTGTTCGTTCCAGTATTTTCAGTTGATGATCATGTTAGCCTCGCCGCACTCCATCAACTCCTGCAGTGGGCAAACATTCCATATCAAGTTCGCAACCCGAAGGAATCACACCACGCGCTTGAGGTCAAGCCTTGTGAAGATGCGTCAGTGTGTGGTCGTGTTCTCGACGTACTTGGTGCTCCGCGAGGCGTCAAAGCACACCAAGAGTCTCTCTCCCTGCCATCCTATCTCAATGCAGTCAGCAAAGAGCATCAACGAGACTTTGCCCGGGTGTATGTGCTGAATCGAGCGAAGGATCTTGATTCATCAGGGACTGCAGGATCGTACGTTCATGGACTGTCCTCCGAACAGTTCGCTCACGAAATTCAAACACTTATTAATTCTACCACCTCCGGAAAAGGGACGGTTGGGGCGAAACAGCGAGTCTGGGTATCTTCTCAGTCAATGCGTGATCTCGCCGAAACCGAGCCATTCCAACCCGCTCTTGCTACGAAGATCGCATTTGGGTCACTGACACCGCCCACGGAGCGAGCGCTCGCATCAACGTACCGCCGGACACAAACACCCGGAGGCTACCGCTCCGTGCAACTATATACTACCGTGGTCGAGAGTGACCAGTCTCGAGCGGCGCTCGCCGATCAATATCCAGACCTTTCCGAAGCGATGGTTCAAAGCTGGCGCCGAGGGCAGAAACCATATGCCCAGAGAGCGATCACCACCGCTCACGACTTAGGCTGGATAATGCCAGCACCGGAAAGCGAGATTGCGTCAGGGCTAACCGCCCTACTCGCCTGGATCATGCGACGGGGTTCTGTTCGACCCGATACCCATTATCCGATTTTTCCAATTGAATCAGCGGCCGAACAGGTGGTGTTGGAAGATATCGGCGACGATCTCGGTATCCCGTTCCACGTCGTTCGCCGAGAGGACAACACCAAGCGCTCAACAGAAATGCGTCCCGCTGAACACGGCGCGCTCTTAGGCCGTATTCTTCGAACACTAGGTGCGCCGCTGGGGCGGCGAGAAGCGAATAGTTGTCTACCACCGGTTTATTTGTACCAGTACCCCTCACACGCGGACCAATTTATCACCACGTGGCAGCAGCTTTGGACGAGCAATAATGAAGAGTCTCAAATAACGGTTCCCACTCGGCTCGGTGATCGGTTCTCGGAGGCGTTCGAACAGCTCATGGCCAAACACCTGGGGAGTCAGTAGAACCTTGACTGAGCTGTCGAGAAAATCTAACCACCTCAACTTTCGACTGGATTCGGCGCCTAGTTTGACATCCTCCTCCGGCTAAAGCCGGAGGAATCTCAAGCGTTGAGATATTAGGGTTTGCAGTCTCCCTGCTCTCTGGTATTGAACGACCCGCTCTCGCGGTCGAACAGGAAGACTCCGGGCTGTGCCAAACAGCCGTTACTCATATCCCCCGTCGGGGGACTCTGAGTTATCTTTCTGCGAATATTCACCGCGCCGTTCACGTCTGCGTTCATCGTCGTTTCGCACGACGAACAGACGTATAGACCGCGCTCCACTCGGTTGCTATCCCGAATCTGTCCGCAACACGAACACGTCTTGCTCGTGTTCTCCTCGTCCACACGGTCAATGAGAATACCGTGTTCTTCGGCTTTGTATTCGAGGAGACGGGTAAAACGGTCGAACTCCCATCCGTGGAGTTTTTTGTTCCCCGACCCACCCCAGTTCCGCGAGTCACCGTTATCGTCTTCGCGGATGTCGCTAAGGTCGCCAACCGCAATCCTCCCCACACCTTCTTCGACACACCTCTCAACGAGGTGGTTCGAGAGGGTGTGGAGGAAGTGGTCTTTGCGTCGAGAGAGCTTTTTCCGGGCCTTCCGCGCACGCTTCGACGGCCCGTTCTCGCCTTCAGTCTGGTACTCCTCGCGGGTAAAGTAGTGTTTGTCCTCTTTCAGCACGTTCCCCGGATACAGCTCGCTCGTGCCATCTTCGTAGTCGATGGTGAGGTAGTTGCTGATACCGAGATCGATCCCCGCCATTTTGTCACCCGGTGCGTTTTCGACTGGAATTTCTTTCTTGCAGACGAGGTGTAGATCCCACTCGTCGCCGTTCCAGACGGCACGCACCTGCTGGATGTTCTCGACTTCTACGTCGGGACGGGTTTCGTACTCTGCAAGGATGAAGTCAGACCGACTCTCTTTCAGGTTGAACCCTTTCGAGAGGCGAAGTTGGCCATGTTTGTCGTCGTGCTTGATGGCTCGTTTCTTCCACGTGACGGTGGAGCGAGGGTGTCGGTCGCCACGTTTCCGGTAGCCCGGTGGGTTGTTGGCGTCGTCAGAGTTGTACCAGCCGGTGAACGCCTCAGCAAGTTCTTCGAGAACTCGCTGACTTGACTGAGAATGCAGGTCACTGTAGCGTTCGTGGTCTTTCAACTCCGATTTCAGTTCGGCTTCATCGGGTATCTCGCCATCTTCGTCCCACCGGCCTTGGATGTAGTAGCGTCCGACGTTCCACAGTTTAGATGCAGAGAACCCGCACTGGTCGAGGTCGTCACGAACCTGTTGGTGGTTCGTGATGCGTGCGACGTAGGTGCGGGTTGTCTCCAGCATCATACTGACTTCCTAACATGTTATGGGAGAATAATTATTAAAATCAACGGCCGAGTGTAGAATATCCGGCTGGAATGTCGTCGGTGGATTGCCGGTCAGAGTGTCGGATTCATCCCGCGCCTAAAAACGCGGGTATTCTCCTTGCCTTTTACTAATGATTCAGAATTGCACCAGAACTACACTTCTCCCACCAAATTATAAAAAGTTACAAATAGAGGGTGATAACTTGCGGGCCGTAATGGCCGGTTCCAACCTGGCGCTGTCGGCTGAATGTACACCAGTCCGCGAGTTACATCCCGAACTGGAGAAGACACCTCCGTCGGTCGCCATCGTGGAAGCCATCGCGAAGCTCGAAGACGTTGATCCTACATCACTTCCTCCAATATACGAGTCCGTGGATTCCACTGCACTAGACCAACTCATCGGAAAGGACAGGGCTGAAGCTGGGTCCACCCTTGTCGTCTGTTTCGACTATCAGGGGTGGAACGTCTTCGTTCGCGGTGACGGGTCTATCGTTATCGGTGACCCTGCCGGGGTGGGAGAATCGGCGCCTTTGTTCTGAACTTCATCTGGGACACCGGTTCGAATCTCGGGTCGGCTTTCGGAAACCTTGTGTCCCACCGGTAACGCTCTGCTAGCTACATCCTCTGTATCGGTCACGATGATTCTGACAGCGGAGAGGTAGTTCTTTCAGCAGTTGCTGAATATAGGGCGTGTAATGTGCCCAGAGATCGGCGTGTCGATGCCTATACCGTTGCCAGTAACAACTGGACGGCTTTCGGGAGCACGATACTGATCAGGAGTTGCGACCAGATGCTGAACGTCGCTGGGTACTCGCGTGTTGCACTTACAGTCTCGGTTCGTTGTTGTAACTCCTTGACAAAGGCTTGCTTTTTTTCGTCGACATTGTAGCGTTTGATGTCCCACGGGTTGTCGACAGTTTCTCGGAACATCTGATCAAGACGGTGTAACTCCTGGCGTTTCTCCTCACGCATAAACTGATGAAGGATGAACACGGCGAACGCTACTGTCACTACGGTCCCGAGCCAGATTACTGTGAACACGAGACTAGTGGTAGCTGTCGGGCCCCAACTCGCTGCTGAAACGATCGGCCCGTACACGACGAGTGCGAACGCGATCAGTCCAGCGACCATGTAGTAGTATGCGTGCTTGACGAGTTCACCAATCGGCCGGAGTCCACCAAGGCCCTCCGGATCGAGGAAATCGACCCCAATGTCCGACTTGTATAATCGCCACGGGGCGATGATTTCGATGGCAAGGTACACCGCCACGAACTGAACAGCAAGGACGGACCAAAGTGGGTTCAATATTCCCCAGCCCACGACCATCGTCAATCCGCCTTCTCGGTAAATAGCCGAAAACCCACCAAGGGCCCACACACGCGCCCCAATCTGGAGTAGTGCAGCGGCAAAGAGGATCCATGGTAACCAAGTTGGAACGATGTTGAGCAGTGGCTCGGGGTCATCCGCTCGTTCTTCGAGATTCATTTCCTGGGTGACTCTGTGATAGCGTCGACGGAGGGCCCGGGCGCCGAACACACCGCCGACGATGGCAAGCGGTTGGAGGACGAACAGCGGGTTTTCGATGTAGACAACAGGATCACCCGCGAGGTAGGCATAGATATTAATCGTCGGGACGATCGTCCCGACTAAGATGACTGCAAACAGGTACGAAGGCGGAAGGTTTCCCGGGAGGCGCCGTGAAAGCCAGCCAAACCCAATGCGGCGGGCCAAGCGATCAAGCCACAGATCGTCAGCAAACGGTTCGATAAGAGGCTGATTAGATGTGACCTTGACTTCCGTGCCGTCAAACACGCCACTGTGGAGCGACTCACTCGATTGGTCACTCATGCTCTGTGGATGGTCAAGTGGCCTGAAAATAGTGCGGGGGAGAATTACTTGAGACGCTCTGTTGAAATCCTCAGGCGCTGATAGTTTGTCGCATTCGTGCTGAATACAGGGCGCATATGCATCAAGCCACTGGATTCCCCTAGCGATATATGTCGCTGACAATTCTCGGTGAGTCCATGAAGGAACGCAGCCGCCGGATCGGTACCGTGACGTTTGAACAACGCGACGTCCAAGATCAGCTTCGTATCGAGGTCTATTGCAGCGTACAACGATGACTGCTCTCCATTTATTTTGACAGCCGTCTCGTCGACCGCCACCCGCCTCGGCTTCGCCTTCGGCGGGTCTGGCAGGCTGTCAGAGAGTCGATGCACCCACTGTCAGATCGCTTGAAACGAGCGATCTACGCCGAGAAGTCGAAGAATCGCTTCTGTTTCTCGGAGAGAAAGACCGGCCGCATGGAGCCGGACGGCGAACGCCCTGACGGGCGTCGCCGTCCGCTCCCGCTGCCAACATTCAAGCGTAGCGGTGTCCAAACTTTCCTTGAGCAGGTCTGAGAGTAGCATGAATCACTAGCTCTTCGACCTGTTCATTCCTTAACTAGACGGTGCCGAATGGCTGATTTGTAGCCCCTCTATAAGGATTTCTGAAACTTCGGATGAGTGACTGCTGGCATCCGCAGGGGCCGGCCGGAGCGGAGAATGATCGACTATGTTGCAAGCATAATTTAACGAAATCAGATAACTCGAATTGGCATCACTGGCGGTAGATAACTATGTAACACGACAAAAATATTAAGTTGTATCCGATAATTGTGCGAACTATCCCTTGGTAAGAGATCTAATACCACGGGACATAATAAGAACCCCCTTGCAAAAGTTATTCCATTTGAAATATGGGTGCTCAATAACAAAGAATGAATTTTGATAAGACAGGAAACGACAATTTCGTTTCACGGAGAACCGTACTTAATGCGCTAGCTGCCGGAAGTATCGGAGCCGGAACCCTCGGATTCTTGCCAGAAAGAAGCGCTGCAGTTCTGGGAGACACACTTGGCACGGTAGACCTACCGAACACAGGAAATAGCGGCGTCGGCATAACATTCACTGGAGATCACGTGATCGTGGTAGAGGGATTCCAATCAAACCAAATCGATATTTACGAACCGCCAGCTGAAGGAGATGGATCCGCAACCCCAATCGCTACGAAGAGTTTGCCCGAACAGATCAGTGGGATCGAATGGGATCACACTCGCGAAAAGCTCTGGGCCACGCTCGGAGAGGACGGTAAGTTTTGGCTCGTTGATCTGGGTTCTCCCTCCATCTCGGGGGGTGTTGCTAGCATGGATTTGCAGTTCACGCTCTCACCTGACAAACGTGGCTGGCCAGCTGACGGATTCGCATACGACGGAAATGACGACTCTCTTTGGTGGAGCTACGATAACAGCGGTGCAGTCTGGAAATTTGGAACAGACGGGAGCCAGGAGCAGCAAATAATACCTAAAGTTAACGATGCTGGCGATGAGTTTGAATACATCAGTGGCGTTGCGGTCGGGGCAAAAAAGAACGGTCGGCCGACGCTCTACCTCGGAGATAATGCGAGGGAAGGAGGAGGTGATGTAAATAAGGTAGTTCGTGTTTTCGCAGACAATGGAGAGAACGTTACAACCTTCACAGACGTAGATTATCGGGTCGAGGGTATAACGTGCGACCCCGCTACTTATGCGCCCTCCGAAGCGCTTCTGATCAAGGATGCATATGAAAACAAGTATCGGGCTTTCGAAGTTGAGTCTGGGACTTGTCCGGTTGGTGGAGGCGGGACTGACCCTGCCCCGCTAATGAGTGCGCTGGATTCGTTCGAACAAGCCTACAAAGACCTGCTGAGGGGAGAATTTGAGGGGCAAGGGCATCATGAAGCAAAGCTCTACGAGGAGTTCGGCGACACCTATGCTGACCGATTGACTGCGTACTGGGGGTTCAAAGCTGGCGAGCTATCTGAAGAGGAGGTACGAGACAGCACCCGTGAGTTAGGAAAATCGGCCTTGAATATGGCTCGAGAACAAGGAAATATTGAGTACAGTCAGAGCGATGCGAACATTCTCTATGAATTCTACGATGACATGTTTGCCGAAATGGCCAGTGCCCAGACATCCGAGGAACGCAAACGAATTGGGGCACAATACTATATGGGAACTCATCCGAACCAAGAGAATTACATCAGTTTTGATGAGGGGAAGCCACTGGGGGAGTTACTTGACGAGAACTGGAACCTTGCGACCCAAGTATACGACAAATTGACTGAGAATAGAACCCTCACGCAGGCAGAAATTCAACAGATTGCAACGGGAATCTCACAGAAAGCGTCACGGTTAGAAACTCGTGGAAATCAATTCATAGCCAGCAAAGAGAAAGCAGCCGAAGAGATCACAAATAATTTCGATCCCAATACCAAGGAAGTACAAGTACAACAGATTGACCCGAATGCCGTTGAGGAACAGGATGGCGAGTTAGAGCCGCAGATCGCAATCACTTCCACCATCCTCCTCGCGACAGCAGCTGCAGGCATAGTGTCGTACGCAGGCGGGTACCTGGCATCCAAGTGTAGCACCAGTGGCGCAATCGCTCAGGCCAAAGGAGTTGAGTTCGAATGGGTAGACTTATCGGTAAGTAGACATGATAATGCTGCTCTCTCTTCATTTATGACTGGCATCAATCTTGCCGGGTCAATATCGCAGCTGGGGGAAGGAGTAGAGACTCAGGAAACTGTTGACCCCAAGGCAGCTATTACCAGTTTCCTGTCTGCGCAATTTATAGCAGGGGCGAAGGCGGGTGCAGTTGATACCGGTCTCAGTAGTGCCGAACTCTTCATTCAGTCACAGTTCGCGCGTCAAGCGGACGCCGAGATCTCGAACTTGAATCTCCCTGATATCAACGAGACATCAGATATTGACCGGCTTGACACCTTCATAAACGGTATCAAGCAATTTATTGATAATCTCCCGGTCGTCGGAGATTGGCTCAACTTCAGTGCCCCGACGAACGGGGAAGCGAGCGGTTCAATCGAAATCACAAATGTTGGTGACGTTTCATTCAAACCAACATTTGAGATTGATTATCAACTCAGGAACAGTCGCGATAAATTTGGGTCCGCGTATAAAGCGTCTATCGAGGGACCAAGAGAATCCCTCCTGCCGGGTGATTCTCAGACCTATGATGTCACCTATCAAGTTCCAACTGACAAGGGATTCCTTTCCGGAGAGATGGCTGTCTCGCTGGGAATCTCTCCGTCTGGTAACATTCCCGATCCCGGTGATGCGATTCCGGTCAGTGTCTGTGCGCTAGATTATAAAGCGATTGACGTGGACCGACAGCGAGACTCTTTCAATGTCTCTGAATCCGTCAGTATAGAAGCGGTATCCGAAACGTCCGTAGAATCTGGAACAACCAAGCAGTACACGTACGCACCAGCCCCAGGAACCAATCGGACGACGCTTGATCTCTCGTTCGACAATTACACATCTCACCTACTCCTGTCCGACGAACAAGGAAACGAAGTTGGTTACAATTACCAAGCTGACACCGTTAAAAACGAAATCACCGGTGCCACATATTCAGGGCAAACCACCAGCGAGACTGGTAGTGAGTGGATTTCTTTCCCGACGAACAACACCGAGCAGTACACAGTGGAGGTACACGCACCCCAAATCGGAACAGGCATTGAGGAGTTCAGTGCGACATCCAACAGTTACAACGGGACAAGCGACTCGTCAGAGGAGAACCGTGAAGAGGAGACTGAGGAGGATCAGGCAGGAATTTCGGCAAAGGCTGCAACAGTCCAATCACAGTTCAAACTGGAGAAGATTGAGGTTCCAGAGCTCCCACCAGAGTTATCAGTCACACCATCGACGCTATCGACGGATGCGGGAATATCGCGCGGCGATTCAGTCAGTTTCCGGCTCTATCTTGAAGAGGTGAATGGCGATAATGCTGCCGAGGATGTCTCGCTGTCGGCAACCGATTTAACGCACACTGATGACGCTAGTGTTATTAGCTCGGATAATATTAGCTTCGATGACAATAATTTCCAACTTTCCGACTCGACACCCGTGGAGGTGACCATCTCAACTGGAGAAGACGCGAGCGTCGGAACCCATAGTGGTGAGATTGAGATAACGTCCTCAAACGCCGAGACCATTGTCGTCGGTGTGGAAATCAAGATCTCGGGTGCTCTCCCGACCGAACCGGGAGAACCCGATTTCAGAGACGTACTGCAGGTTATTAACGCCTATAATACGGGCGAGACGTACAATGGTGTCCAAGTGGAATTTGTTGATGTCTTGGAGGTAATCCGCGCGTACAACGCTAGCTGAATGACATTCAGATTGCTTTTATATCTCTAATTCTCTGAGCACGATCAATCAGTATGCAAACATACCAGATGAAATTTATACAGACGACGTGAAACGGAATTCGTGCGTCGGCATACTATCATTACCGTCCTCTGTTTGACTGCGGTAGTGCTTGCGCCCCCTGTTTCTGGGTATACCTCTGCTACGCTTGAGCCGAAATCTCAGCATACATCAAAAATACAGAAAGAAAAAACAGACTTCATAAAAAACGAACCACATGTGCGATATGATTCAGAAAATGCAAAAAATAGACGTGACAGAAATATTAGTGACGAAAGTATAGAAGAGGACAATAGGACTCTTCCACCTGCTCCGATTCCTCCCCGGAACGGAACAAAAAATGCGACTGACAATGGAAGCGGTGTTCATTCATACAATCTAAGAACAAACCAAACCGACCGTGAATCGCAGAATAATACCACTCTATTCCGAACGGGATCAACTAACAATTCAACACGATATGCAGGGGCAGATTTCGGGGCAGCAACTGTCAACAATTCCGGCGAGAATGAGGCCAATTTACAACCAAAAGACGCTAGTACAGCTCCTGACGGCGTCAGAAATTTGATTAGAAACACCCAAAAATATCCTTGGAGTGGGATAGTTTTACTCCGTATTGATGCTGATGGCAATGGTATATATGATTATTTTTGTTCTGGATCACTAGTTGACGATAATCACGTACTGACAGCAGGCCACTGCGCGTATCTATACGGCGAACAAGGAAACTCCATTGGATGGGCAAAGGATATTGTTGTTATACCGGGTGCGAACTCCCCCGATCAATATAAACAACCGTTTGGGATTGCAAAAGTTGAATACGCGCAGACATATTCTGAATGGAGTAATAATCGTGATTACAGATACGATATGGCGCTATTAACGCTTGACCGGGATATCGGCGATCTAACGGGCGGATTTGGTTATACAACAGCTGATGCAAACAGTAGTGTGTACCGCACTTCCGCTCACGCAACGGGGTTCCCGGCGGTTCCGCCATCTAACTCCATCCCAAGCCTAACTATGTGGGATCATGTTGATTCTGGAGCGGGGGTGACCTATTGTAGGGTCTCTCAGTCATGTTTAGGCCATGAATATTGGATGATCACTACTGCGGGTCAAAGCGGGGGCCCTGTATGGCAGTATAGAGAGCTGAACAATTCAACCGATGGTGCTTATATTCTATCGATCATCAGCCACGGTTTCATAAGTCCAAACAGACCCAACGTTGGGACCCGCATTACTCACGACCGATTTGATGACCTCGGCTCTTGGATTAAACGGGGTAATGAAATAATCAAAGTAGACAATAGACCAGAGTTGGCTGTTTTGGACCCTATCGAATCCGACAATATAGATGTCAAAGGATATTCGCCGTCAACAATCACAGCTGGCAATGATATATTAAAACTACGACAAGTGGTTAAAAATAAAGGCCCAAAAACAACAGGATGCTTTGCGGTCTCATTTCGCGTTTCATCTGATTCTGAAATCACAGCTGATGATCCTGAATTAGCCAATGCTACGGTCTGCTCGCTCGCTCCTAATCAACGTGTAACGGTATCTGCGAACGTGTCCGTTGATCGTCCATCAGGAGATTACTACGTCGGCGTGATTGTAGATCCAGATGACGAAATTAATGAGTATGATTTATATGAAAATGTCCAGATATACGATGAACAATTAACTATTGAACAAGGTAAAAGGGAATCCATTCACGGTTTAGTTTATGATGAGAATGGAACTCCGATTGAAGAGGCTGAAATAAAGGCGGTAAATTTGGATACAGGAGAGACAGTAGCTCGAACGGAGACGGGATCAGAGGGAGAATATACAATTGAGGTCGCAGCTAATAACGAATATCAAATAGAAGCAACCGCAGATGGATACGACCGTAGTTCCGCCATCGTCAATGTCTCTAAGAATAAAACAAGTTCTGCCAACCTTGTTCTCACAGAGATCTCAGAAGCTGGTCTTCCCACGAAGCCGGGCGAGCCTGATTTTGTTGACGTATTACAAGTGATTGATGCTTATAATACTGGAAGGACATACAATGGTGTCCAGGTGGAGTTTATCGATGTCTTGGAAGTGATTGCAGCATATAATGCTGGGTAAGCCGTACCGGCGTTAGTAGATTAACAGTAGGTATCAGGCGGGGTGTCTCCAGTTGCCTTGATAGCAACAGCTAAGATTGATTGCCGCATGTATATGCTTGACTGGTAGCGCGGTACCCATTCACTCGGGAATGGGCGATTCGTATCCCCCCTCTTTAGGGGATTTCTAGCATCACAGAGTACATCTCGCACAGAGGGGTGTGTAGCGACAGCTATCGTATCACGGAAATGGAGGGCTGGGGTTGAGTGATCGAACAGGCCGCGGATGGGGTGGGAAGCGGCCTATAGGCCGGGATTCGGGGTGCCGTAGCGGGGCAACCTGGACTCAGACCGCCGCTACAATAAATGCGCGTCAGACATACGTCAGCGTGCAGTCGAAACGGAGCGGAATTCAGCTACACTTCGATAGTGGCGATACTGTAGTAACACGCAAACGTGGAAGAAGGCTTGATTGAACAGACCGCGTGCGGGAACCAGTGGTGTCGGCTGCTCCGAATGCATGTGCCCGTAACCGGGCACGGGTGGTATACCAGTCAGTATTCTAAAACCCCGTCAGATAGGCGTCAGCCTACAGTCAGAACAGGGGTGGTCTACACTTCGGGGGTGAGGAAGTAATGATGCGTGTCTGTGCGTTCATATCTCTACATCAGACTTTTGCGCTTCGTCAGCTGTCTCGACTGCTCCTTCACCTCGCGGATCCCGCCGATGTTGAAAACCACGTCTGCCTCGTCGTCAGTATCGGTTCCGATAGTTTGACATGGATGTTCACGTCGAATCGCTTGACGAGTGCATACAATCAGCCACTAACTGCAACGGCCCTGAGGCATTTTCTTCAGCCTTCGTTTTGGCTGTCTCTCCTTCTCAGCCGGAGGAAATAACAGCTAGTTATTGTTTCCCCACGAAAGCGATACGGTTTTGACTGGAGATCGTGATTCCGCGGACGCCTTAGCCCCGAAGTTACGATCTACTGATCACGTCCCTCATTATATGCCTGGATTACTTGCAATACGTCCTGAAAGCTCACCTCCACGCCATTATACTGACTACCAGCTTGGTACGCTTTGATCACACCTAAGACATCCCGGAAGGAAGGCTCTCCGGGTTCCGTCGGAAGCTGATTGTCAGTTGATGTCGAAGGCTCTGAGACAGAGTAACCATCAGATGGGATGTCCTGAATCTGTTCCTCGGCTGCTATCTGGGTACTCTGCTCATCAGATCTGACGGCAACTGTGTACGTATCAGTCGGCTCTGCATCCGATTCCGGCTCTACTTCAACGTGATATGATCCCGGAATCTGATCCTGGATAAAAATCAACTCTTCCGTTGAGTCAGTCCCCTCAAGCTGTAGTTCACTATACGATGAATTCGGGATTTCGCTACGGTTCGGGCCAACAGTGCGTCCCTCTGGATCGGTAACAGTCGTGTTGACTGGTGAAGCCGTAAGTGAAAGCATCGGCGTTCGTATTGTAGTTACATTAGCAAGGGCCTCGATTGATTCAGTATATGTGTCAACAATATCTGTGATAAGGTTAGAAGTCGGTCTTTCAACTTTCAAGTCAGTCTCAAACTGTTCCTTATCAGTAGCTTTCCACTCATCCACGCGGGCGAGAATCTTATTCAAGGCTTTGTCAAATTTCTCTGCAGCTGCTTGATTATCTCCGTCTTTGAGTTTTGTGGCAGCCTTCTCGAATTGGCCGGCTGCGTCCTCATAAGCTGTCTTATACGTATTGCTAGCCGAGAATTCCTCAATCGCCCCCGATATCAGAAGCGATTCCCTGTAACCCCTCCAATACTCTCGCAAATCGAATAATGCCGAGAGGGCATCTTGATAATCTTTCCCAGCTAATTCATATGTTATCTTAGCAATGGATTTATACATATTCATCGCATCAACAAAGGCCTCTTCATACTGCTCTCTCTCGCTAAACATCGCGGCTGTCCGTGTGGCGGCAGTGGACATTTTAGTTAAAGTGTCTGGACTGCCGATTATCGGCACTTCAACCGAGAGAGATGCTACTTCTTGACCATCTGCATGGAATGGAATTGAGAAAGTAGCATCAGAGCCCAGTCGTTCAAACGCTTTAGTCGCATCTAATTTGAGAGTTACTGGCACAGTCTCACCAGCTGGGATCGCAAATGGCGGTACATTCGACTCAAATTTCTCCACAATCCAAGAGTCCTGTATGAAGGAAGTTTCTTCGGTGACCTTAGGAGAGATTGTTACCTCACTCTCGCCAGTATTTGTAATTGTGAATTTCTTTTTCGGCTGTGAGCCAACAAGAGTGGCCCCAAACTGCAGTGAATCACGATCAAGTGAGATCTCGGGTGTCGGAGTGCCGGACGAATCCGACTTAGCGGCTTTGAAATGGTGGCCGAGGGTGCCAAGATTAACTCGTGTCCCACTACTTGCCCCTGAAACGCCTGCGTTGAGTGCATAGACGGACCCGTCATTACTTCCGACATAGACGGTACCATCAACAACTGTCGGGGACGATTCAATCACGTCACCAGTTTCAAACTGCCACTGTGTGACTTGATCAAGTGATTTCGCGTCCGGGTCAAAGGCGTAGATCATTCCATCGCCGTCTCCGATATAGATGACACCGTCAGCAACTGTCGGAGAGGACATGAGTGGATTACTCGTCTTATCAGGAGCAATCGGTGTCCTGTCGCCAGTCTCAGTGTCAAGTTCAAACAAGGTTCCGAACGAATAATCTGCGGCATATACAGAGCCGTCAGTTACAGTCGGGGACGTATACACCGAAGAATCCATGTCCGTCTTCCACTTTTGAGAACCATCAGTAATCGCATAGAAATTTCGATCGTAGCTTCCGACGTACACAGTTCCATTAGCGACTGTTGGTGATGAGATAACTGAGTGGCCTGTCGAAAATCTCCACTGTTCAGTACCTTCTGCAGCATCAATGGCATAGACATGATTATCACTACTCCCGATATAGACAGTCCCGTCAACGACGGTCGGAGACGAATCAACTACTCCACCAGTTGAAAATGGAGTCTCCCACTGTTCACTCCCATCTGAAGCAGATAATGCATAGACATTTTTATCCCCACTTCCGATGTAAATGGTCCCCCCAGCGACTGTTGGTGACGAATTTATATCATGTCCGGTTTCAAATTTCCATTTCTGTGTGCCATCTTCGGTATTTATTGCAAAAACAGTACCAGCCTCACTGGCAATACAGACCGTATCCTCTACGACAGCTGGAGATGAGTAAATCGGTCCACCAGTATTAAATTGCCACCGCTCGGTCCCATCAGCGGCGTCTAGTGCGTATAATTTCTCATCGTCACTACCAACGTAGACAACACCATCAACAACCGTTGGTGAACTCTGAACGGCACCATCCGTAGAAAATGTCCACTCTCTGCTTCCGCCGTCGGCCGATCCACTTTGAGCACTTGACAATCCAGCAGTTCCGACCACCGCACTCGCCCCCGCGAATTTCAATAAAGTTCGGCGTCCAAGACTTGAGATCGAGGATGTATTAGTCATAATATCACATTTTTTACCTTTTTGACCTTTCGAATTATCATCTAACATCGTGTCGACATGCTGTACTTCGTTACCGAAATAAATATGGTGATTAGTTAGTATTCTCTGACATGTATGTCGAGTAATTGCTTAAATCTCGTGGAGTTATAAGGAATGAATCTACGAGTTTGTATAGAATATGTTTGCTTAACCACCCAGCGTCGCATTTTTCCCCTGGCGGATACTTCTCCGAGAAGCGGATCAGCCAGCCAGAGATACGGGATTCTCAAAAATCGGCAGCGAGAGTGAGTCCCCACCAAAGGTACGGGCCTGTGCGCTCACAGTTGCTCCATCAGCTCTTCGCGTTTCTTCAGTCGACGCGACTGTTCCTGGACTTCGCGGATACCATCGATGTTGAAATCAACGCCCGAGTCGTCACCACTCTCGTCGAGCGTAATCACGCGGCGCTTCGCGAGTTGATTCGCCGCCCGAAAGATGTGACTCCGAGAACTGACGTCGGGGAACTCCTCGATATCGCCGAATGTCACCACCTCGTCGGCCGATAGAATCTTCGCGATGATCGCCTTTACGTAGCGTTCGGAGGTCATCTCGGCATCCTTCGCAGCCGCGATCTGCTTGCGGACAGCCTCGTCGTCGACGAAGGCCTCGTAGTCCGTTGGCACGATTACGCTGTCGGCCTCCTCAATCTTCTCGCGCAGGCATTCGTTTTCGGGTCAGTCCGCTCGTGGGGCATCCTGCAGCCAACCCCCGGAGATCTGCTTCTTCGTCTCCGATTTCGCCGTTGGCACCCACGTCGATATCGAACGTCTCTGCGAGTGTGTTGAAATGGTCGAAATCGTAATTTGGATAGCATATGAGTAACGTGACAGAATTGACTGTAGATTAGCGCTGTAGTGAGTCACTCAGCGTTATACGCGCTGATCACCTCCAAAACGTCTCTGAAGCTGACTTTGACGCCATTATATCTCCCGTCAACATTATAGGCTCGAATCACACCCAACACGTCTCGGAAGGTCGGTTCACCAGGATCAGTCGGTAATTCACTACCACGCCCCTCTGAGATAGTTCCTTCCTCATCAGGATTTTCAGGAATAGTCGCAGTCAGCATCTGTGTTTCATCTTCGGTGATCTCTCTGATGACTTGCTTATCGATTTGTCCTCCGTCTTTGATTGAGCTCTTGATGTTGAGCATGTAATCCCCGGTTCCTATCCCCTCCACTTCTATCTCGTAGTCACCTGCAGGTGCCTCCGACAGATAGACGATTTCTGAAGGTGGTATTTCATCAACGGGCTCATCCGGGTGTGCGAGTTGAGTTCCATCGGGCGCTGTTGCATTGATACGAACCGGTGAGTTCGCCCAGATAATCATATATCCGCCGAGAATATTTTCTAGAACGTTTTCCAGATAATCACCCCATAATTTAGATGTGAAGATAACCGCCCCTCGAAAGTCTGTCCGTCTTGGTCCGACAAGCGCGAACCGTTGATAACGAAAAATATAGCCTTTGCCGTCGTTGTTTACAAGTGGCATATCTGTCGGTTGTGATATGTCTATCTCAAGACGCTGTGAATTTGTCGTATAGTAGTCTGCCTCATAGTTCGGATCATAGACATCAATATATGCTGTATCGGCGGATTCCAGCGATTCTCCTTCAACCTCGACATTGTAGCCAACAAGTTGGTGTAAGTAGCTGTCATCCGGAGATGTTGAAGGACTTGATCCGATTCCAATAAGTGCGGTACCATTTTGTTTGATGGCCGAGCGAATCGCCTCAATTTCTTTTTCAGCGTCATATGCTGTTTCGTTTTGTGACGAGTTGGGAGACAGGAATTGTTTCATCTCCACTGCTGTGTTGGAGTTGAGCGCATGTGACCGATGGAGTTCGTCAATCTCACCTCCGATGTCAGCGTACTCCCCTGTGGGCCGCGGGATATCGGCAGCGGCAGAGATTTCTGCTGGCAGCGTATCGGGAACTCCATTCTCGAAGTACTGTTGAGCGGCGAGGCACATTCCAAAGCAATGGCCATCTGAATAGACATTTTCTGGTCCCTGTCGAAGCGTTTCATAGAGTGCATCAGCAATTTGTGTGGCAATAGAAGCGGGGAGCGGGAGCGAGGTGTTCTGTTTCAGTTCAGGAAGCCATTCCTGCTCAAATTGAGTGTTGAAGGTATCTTCAGCGATTGTCTCATGGTTATGTGGTGGATTAAACTCCCCCTCACCAGACCAGTTTTGAAATCCGAACCCGTGGATAGCTGGATCGAAGTCTGAGAGAGGGTTGGGCGGCTCTTCTGGCGCCAGGTTTGGCCGATAAGCAACTAATTCGTTTGAGAATCCAATAATGATCTCTATCGTCCCATCGTTGTCGATATCGCCAGTCACGATATCCGACGGCTGCCGCTGGAGTGATTTCGAATCTAACGCGGTGCCATCCAAATCAATGACTGTGACAGCTTCCTCGGTTTCCACCACCAGTCGCTCTTGCTCATAGTCGGTCACACTCCGGATCGAGCTATCGATGCTGAATTCGGTCACATCTTGGCTGGCTCCATCGACAATAGCCACATCCGATCCGGTCCAAAGAACGATATCGGTAGTGTCGTCGCCAACGACATCAATCATGGTCGCCTCGGCGTCAGAGAGATCAGTGTCAGTTGTCCAGAGTTCCGATCCAGTAGCGTCTACAGCCCGTACCTCTCCAAGCGTCGTGTACGCGACTAATGCACCCGGAGACCCGTCATCCACGTCAGCAAACGTTGCTTTGAGCGGTTCGTCGGGCCCATAACGCCACTCCAACGTCGCCTCCCCACCGCTCGTATCCACGACTTGGAGGCCGCGCTTGTCATTATCGGGTGGCTGGAAGCTCAACAATTCACCCGCGCCATCGCCGTCGATATCCTTGAACCCCGTTGTGAAATCGACAGTATACTCGATCAGGTCCGCATCCTGCGCTTCCAGTTGTGATGACCCATCGTCATCCCAGACTGTTAGATAGCCCGCATTCTCGGTCGTCGACATGACCTCATCACGCCCGTCGTCGTCAAAGTCGTCGGTGTCGGACTCAGTGACCCAGCCGCCATTCTGACCACTCTGCTCTGTTGAATCCGCAGAAGGCGGCGGGATAGCGTCGCTCTGAAGGTGGAAGCGAAGCGGAAGAGCCGAATGTGACCAAACTACTCTTCCGCTTCGTTAAGCAAGCCGTGTCGCTGGCTCAAAAGCGCTGTGCCGCCAGTCCAACGGCGGTGAGTGATCCGACTGGCAACGGATTTCCCGGCTGGAAGCATGTCACGCTCCACTTTTTGCGAGTTCATATGGATGCGACGTACCGCGAGATTGTTGACTGGGCGAGTGAAATGGATCGGGTTCGTGGGCTGTTACAGCTCGCTCGAACGGCATTTCCCGCACCCTCAACGCTGTACCGGTCGTTTGAGAGGGTGCCCATGTCCGTGTGGCGCGGCTTCCTTCGTGAGTCCGCGACCATCTGCGATCCGGGCTCGCACGGTGCCATCGATGCCACATTCTTCGACCGCGAAACGGCATCGAGACACTACCAACACCGCTCGGATCGCCACATACGGACGCTCAAAACGACGGCGCTCGTCGATACAGATTCGTGTGCCATCCTCGATCTTCACTGCTCGGCACACTGGCCTCACGACACCCAAACTGGCCGTCGAGTTGCCCTTCGTAACACCGAGAAAATCGAGAGTCTCGCCGGTGACAAAGGGTATGACGACCAATCTCTCCGGGACGCCCTCCGTTCAGAGGGCGTCCGGCCCTTGCTGCGTCACCGGCTGTTCGCTGCGTACGATCACGCACACAACGCACGGTTGGACAGCGAGCTATACGGCCAGCGCTGGATGGCCGAGACTGCCTTTTCGGCCATCAAGCGTCGATTCGGCCCCGCTGTCCACCCTCGCGCTTGGTACCGCGAGTTCCGCGAACTCGTGGTGACCGCCACCGTCTCCAATCTCGAACAGGCTCTCAAACAGTGACCCCGACGCCATCATCGGATTCAACAAAGCAGACCACTCCAAAGGAAATCACCGTCGTACGTGTATGGCCGCACCCACTGTCGAGCGACCTTCGCAGCGAAAATCACCTCTGACGTGCCGTCGCCGTCGATGTCGCCTGTGGCTTTGGGCCGGACCTCCGCAGGCGATGACTCCTTCCAAACAAATGTTCCATTATCAACGATACCGAACTCACCGGGGCCGAAATCGCCATTATCACCGACTGCAACTTCCGGTGTCCCGTCATCATTAGCATCCACCGCCATTAATTCGGTTTTGTCGTGGGAGAGTGGGATCGACCACAGTTCTTCGAACCCGTCTGTGTCTGCTGTCACCGGTAGGCTGTCAAACGCAACCGAACCGAGAGCCCCAACTAAGAACCCTCGCCGTGCAAGATTGATTCGATTCTGCTGGCTAACTGACTCTTGTTCAGAATCGCCCCCGTCATCACCCTCCCCAGGCATGTGGGTTATTACCGTACCACCCCACTTAGGTGTAATTGAAGTTACGTTTCTGTTGAGAATTATATTAACATAACGTTCGTTTGAGTGCTCCCAGTACGCGAGTTACGGCAGCGGAAATCTGTCGGCACCCGTGGCACGCATCAGTATCTCCGAACAGATCGTAAATTCCCGTCAGATAGCCATCAGCGTACGGTTAAAACAAGGATTCGAATACACGTCGATAGCAGGGTGAGTAGTGGCGACGCTCACGAACGCTGGGGGGAGGGCGGGGTGACGGTTATGAGGAGACCAACTCGCGGGCGGGCGCCCAACTATGGGCATCCGGTCACAGCACTGGTGACTGTATAAATCCCCGTCAGACAGGCGTCAGCCTACAGCTGAAACAAAGGGGTAGATTTCAGACGGAGTCGATATTTCACGATATCGATCACGAATCAGGTAGAGTAATACTGCCAAGCATATCACACCGGCCAGTAAGAAACCAAGACTCATGACCATCACCCACGAGCCCCACAGGAACTTCGCGACTCTTACGCCGGCTGCGACTGCCGAGGCAGCGAGTAGGGCGACGATGACAACGCCGAATCGAAGTTCCATCGTTGCCAGATCAAGTTCACGCATGAGACCGCCACCGAAATCCCTCGTTGGTGGGTTTCTATTGTTCGCACGCCCCTGTTTCGTCCGTTCCCGTACATTTGGATCGTAAAAGGGCTGCAGTCCGAGAAACACGATTGGAAGTAGGAGCCAAAGTGATTGTAGTATCGAAAGCGCGACTTGAACGTCAGTTGGGAGCGCCATACAGCAAGCCTGTGCCGCTTCTGTTATTTTCCTGCCGAGATCCTCTCATCAGCAGGTGAAGACATGCTCTATCAGTCCGCCGCCAGTTCCGCCAGCACCTGTTCGTAGGTCTCCTTGACCGTCGCGTCGTTGACGTCGTAGTTCCCGAGCTCGTCCTCGACCTTCCCGCGGACGTTCGGGGCGATGGAGCCGTCGTTGTTCTTCCGGACGAATCCCTTGTCGATCACCCCGCTCATGTCCTCGTAGTGCGTGCCGTTCGGTTCGCCCTGGAGACCGAACGTCCGCTGCGCCCACGCCTTCTGACTGCTGAGCGTCTGGTCGTGCGCCTCGATATACTTCAGGAGGCGACACTGGCGCTCGTTCAAGTCCTCGACCATCGCCATGATCTGGCCGACAGCCTCCTGCTGGAACTCCGCCATGATCGACCCATCGACCGTCGACGATGTCAGCGACTCGGTCCCGGAGTCATCGGTTGTGGTCTCCGCCTCCGCCGGTGCAGCGAGATCGACGTCGACGTCGAACGTCTCGACGAGTGCCGCGATGTCCGACCGGCGCCCTCGAAGGCGGGCTGGAGCTCCTGGATGTTGGCCTTGAGGTCGACGATGTGCTCCTGCAGGGCATCGTTCTCCTCGGCGAGCTCGTCGCGCTCAGCTTGGACGCCGTCGAGTTCCTCCTGGATGCGGTCGCGCTCCTGCTTCAGCTCGTCGACTCAGTCCGCGTCCGACTCACCGCATTACTGCACCGTCTGTCCGCGAGCCTACGAGACTGTGTCAGTGTAGCGTATATTGTCGGGCAGATGATTCTCACAAATTTCCAACTGTGATATTTTGTCCCTCACCGTTAATACTTGAAACAAGGGATTAGTGTTTGATGGACTCGCCAGACTATCCGCATTCAGTGTCGGAGTACTTGGATAGTCAAGGTTGGAATACAACGACGAGAGAAATTCGAGAAGGTACTTACGTCATTGCAGGATCACAAGACGGGGCAGATGATTCTTCTCGAATGTTAACGCTAGTTGTTGATGAACCCGAATCCGAACTGACCACATCTCATCTGAAATACTTATTCAAGACTGCAAAGAAAAATAGCGTATCTGATATGAGGATTGCCTCGGCAGTTGAGATTACAGACACTGCCAAAGGAGCCGCAAGCGAACACGATATCAAGATCCTTAATCAAACTTTCATCGAAACTCAATCGCCCCAAGGCAGTTCAGAATCCTTGATTCAATCCTCTGAAGAAGAGGGCCATGGTGCGGATACAAAGCATTGGACCCGGAGTGCAAACTGGGTTTACGGCGGAAGAGCAGTTGGGGGTGAACTAGAACTCTATGAGACTAGGCTCGTCTTTAACCCACGTATTGTCGAAACGTCTGATTCGTTTTTTAATATGATCGGATTTATAAACAATATAGTAAAGATATTTCCAGAAGAAGTCCACAACAATGGGAGTGCTGACCAACTGACGATTCGGAAAGGAAACGTCAGTCAGGTACTGAAAGAGCCCCCTCGCCAACGCGGAATACGAGATACCCTTTATGCAGGCGGGTTACGGACACGACTCAGAGTTGAGTTACAAACGGGTGAAGAACATCTATTCATAGTGACTGATGTAGATAATGTGACAGGGGACCTCAAGAATGCATTTTCTCTCTCGACATCTCCGGAAAAAATAGAACCAAAGAACGACACCGAGAGGGACACTTCCTCAGAAGCGCCGACACATGATGAGACGAGGTATCCGATCGCGTCCGTATTTGCAGGGATGCTGCTGATCTGGGCGGGGTTTTTTTCGATCTCAGGATCTGGGAGCCCTATTGGAGATTTTCTCCTCTTCACTACCTTTGGAGCAACTGTACTGCCAAGAATAAGAAAATCAATAACCAACAGGGCTCCAGATCCAATCAAGTGGCTGTTGTCTCTCCGCACAGTCGGGATCGGACTTATCGGGATATATTCTCTCTTTGTTTTAGCAGCAATTTTCCTAATAATTGGAGAGGCAGTAAATGATCCACAGATGTCGGCCGCAACGGCAATCAGTACGTTATTGATAATGCTTGCAATTTCGGTGGGTATCGTCAAGCTTTGACATCAAATATGGCTGTTTGACTACTATTCCGGTCTTGGTCACGATCTTGACGCAGACACACCAAGCAAGCAACACACCGGCATCGGGTACAACGAGGCCGGCGTGTGGTATCGGACGCCGATGTGTGTCGATCACGGCATCGAGGACACCTTCGGCGAGGCTATCCCTGATGTCAGCACGACGATGTCGGCCAACTGCTCCTCTTCTCTCGGCTTTGAGGCCGTCGATCCATTCGTGGGCGTCCTGGAGGCGGCCGCGGAGTTCGCTATCGTCACCTGTGTCGGCAGGCACCTCGACGCCGATCACCTCCCGCGCGTCTTCGATGACGAACACCTCAGGCGTGAGTTGATGCACCTTCAGTTCGGATCAGGTTACCCCACAAATTGGGAGATAATCTATACCGTGGGGTAACTCTCAGCTTTCTGGAACCCCCTCGGGCGGTTTATGTGTCAGCGGGAATCAACCAGGACCGTGATACTCGACCGGCAAGTCCTCGATTCCACGGCCGTGCCGGATCAGGAGCTGATCGTTCATCGTGGACGGGAGCTCGAGGACTGTCGCACCGCGCTCGATCTCCTCGCTGACGCGCCGACGAACTCCTGTCTCGTCATTCACGGCCCGCCGGGGACGGGCAAGACGATGATCGCTTGCGAAGTCCTCCGCCGGCTCCGACAACAGGATGCGCTCCAGACGGCCTATGTCGACTGCTGGGAACACTACAGCGAACATCACGCCCTGTGCGAGGTCGCGAGCGCCCTGGACGTTGGTGGGATCATCCATCGGAACTCGACTCCGACTCGCGAACTGATCGACGCACTGCAGGCTACTACGGACCAACGGCGGGTGGTCGTCCTCGACGAGGCCGAGATGGTCACTGACGCCAACCTGTTCCGGACGCTTCGGGAGCGCCCCGTTTGGATGTCGTCTGTATCGTGAACGATACTGGCGAGCTCGTCGAGGATCATCCCGCCGACGTTCGGGCAACGCTCGATCTAGCGACCACGCTCGACTTTGCCACCTACTCCGTGCAGCAGTTGATCGCCATCCTCGAGGCCCGTGCGGAACACGGGATTCGGGACGGTGTTGTTCGGAAGCGCGCCATCGAGCAACTTGCCGAGGCCGTGGACGGTGACGCCCGCCTGGGGATCGCGGCACTCCAGGCGGCTGTCGAGACCGACGTCGAAGCGTCTCGGGACGTGATCTATCCCCAGGACGTCGAGCCGGCGGTGAAGAACGCCACGCGCCGACTGCACAGACAAACCTTAGACCGCCTTTCCGACCACCAGCAGCTCCTGTACGACACGATTGTCGACGCGGAGGAAATCGAGCCCGGCGCTCTCTACGACCGCTATGCAACGTCGGTTCGAGAGGCCAAATCGGAGCGGACCGTTCGCAAGTACGTGACGAAGATGGCTCACTACGGTCTCGTTGACGTCGAAGGAACCAGCAGGGATCGTCGGTATACCCTGGACCGCGGCGGCTACGTCGACCCTAGCGTGGCGTGATTACGAAGTTCGAGGAGAAAGCCTCGCCGTTCATGGCGGGGATGAATCCGACAACAGGGCCCCAACCGCCGGAATTAAGGCCCGTGACAGCGAATCGAGCGGTAAGCACAGTGGGCAAAAAATGGCGGTTGGATTGGGATCCGCCCCGATGACGAAGGCTACCACACCGTCCCCGAGAGGGCGTCTCCGAGGCCGTGGCGACACGGCAGGCAAAAAGCGACCCTCGCCCGCTTGTGCCTGCCCACCGTGGCACGAAGGACAGGCAGGCCGATGGCACGGCCCGTGCCCGGACGCAGGGAAACCTGCGACTGGGGGGCATCCCCGCCGTCTCTCCGAGACGAACGGGATGCACGGTGCAAGCGGATACCGCGTCCGAACGGACGCCGAATACGCCACACCCCTCGCGGGGCCGACGTATCGCGCACGAACCCGGTATCGCCTCGTCGAACCCCGTTCGGCAGGCGAGAAGTTGCCAACGGGGACGTGGGAGCGGCCCGCCGTCCCACGGTGGAATCCTCGCGCTTCAGCGCGGGGAGGATGTCAAGACGGCAGAGGGGAGTCCACTGACAAGCCCACGACTTCAGTCGTTGGTTACTGACGTCTCGGTTTGATCCTGATGGGCTTCACGAACAGCCCGAATCTCTCGCTGCAACACTTGATCCGCTTTCCGGCCAGAACGACGCTCACGAAGGATTGGCAAATCGAACTCTGCCTCACACTCGGGACAACGCCACGGAGGAGTTTTTTGTGTCCGTTGATACACGTCTGCTGACTGGCACTCTGGGCAAGCGGTCGTCTCACCATAGTCCTTCGTTTGCATTTCTTCACCAGTTCAGTCATCCAGCGTCTAAAGTAGTTTGTTGACTCCTTTCCGTATGATTAGAGTTTTTAATACGGAATGAACAGATGGAGATGGGTCGTCCATTCAGGCCCGATCAGACGGATTCATTCCCCCCTCCCCAACCCCACTCAATCCGTCTGTTTCTGATACTTTCCCCCTCTACGAAGATATTACACGTAGTTAGAGACGGTACAGGAGAAACCCCCCGGCTTTAGCCGTGGGATGAATCCGTACGCTCCGTGTTACAAACCACCGGACGTAACGACCCTGACTCTCAAACGTTAATAAATAATCTAGATCACATCTAATGTATGGAAGTGCGCCGGACTGTCCCCGTTACGCTTGACGTGGACAGTGACGACGATGCACTTCTCCGCAACACCGTCGACGAGTTTCTGTTCGCGGCACAATACGTGGTTGACTACGCGTTCCAAGGTGAATACGTCACCACAAGCAAAGGGCAACTCCAAGACGAAACCTACGACGATGTGTGCGACCAGACACCTCAACACGGGTCTTGTCCAGAATGCCCGGAACAAAGCTGCTGAAGCCTGTAAGAGCGTAATTGAACGGTGGAAGCAGGGCAACAAAGCGTCGAAACCGCGGATGACTTCGCCGCATGTCGTCTACGACCACCGAACCGCTACGTTCTACGACGACTACGTATCCCTCGCCACCACAGACGGTCGAATTGAAGCCGACTACGTGCTGCCAGGTGACATCCTCCTCGCCGTAAACGGCGAGGCTTCCCGTGCCGCAGGTGGGATATTTGCTGGTCTACGACACGGCCTGTTCTCTCGTGTGAAACGTCCCGCTCTCGCGGTCGAACAAGTATGTCGATGGCTGTGCCACACAGCCGTTACTCCTATCCTCGCCGTGAGGACTCGGAGTTATCTTCTGCCGCATATTCTCCGCCCCGTTACAGTCTGCGTTGGCTACCAACTCGCACGACGAGCAGACGTACAGGCCACGTTCGACACGGTTTGATTTCGTATCGTCACCACACGCTGAACACGTTTTCGAGGTGTTCCACTCGTTCTCTTTCAATACCTCAACACCCCGTATTTCTCCTTTGTATTCGAGGTGCTGGTAGATTCGGTCGAACGCCCACGAGTGTAGTTTCTTATTGCCGGTTTTGCCCCAGTCTGACTCTCGGACGCCTTCAGGCCAACTCACCGCGAGCGTGCCGACACCGCGTTCGACACACTCCGTGATGATAGCGTCCGTCAGCGTGTGGTAGTAGTGTGTCTCACGTTCAGAGAGTTTCCGACCCGCCCACATCGACTTCTCTGACGGCCCGTCTTCTCCCTCAGTGTCGTACTCAGCTCTGGTGAAGTAGTGTTTGTCTTCTTTGAGCGAGTTGCCGGGGTACAGGACGTATTCATCCGGGAATGCGACCGTGGCGATATTCTTAATTCCGAGGTCGATCCCCGCAACACCGTCGCCTGCTGTGTCAGCAGATTCGAACTCGACGTTACAGACGAAGTGGAGTTCCCATTCGTCGCCGTTCCAGACGGCCCGAACGTTCTGTACGCTGTTGACCTCCGAGAGGTCAACATCAGGTCGAGTCTGGTACTCGCAAAGCAGGAAGTCTGAGAAGTGTTCTTTCAGATTCGAGCCTTTCGAGAGTCGGACCCGATTGTTGTCAGGGTCGTGTTTGAACCCATCTTCTTTGAACGTCACCGTGGAACGTGGTCGGCTGTCGCCGTGTTTGCGGTAGCCGGGCGGATTCGCCTCACTGGAGGAGTGTCGCAGATCGAACCATGACTGGAAAGCGTCGGAAAGTTCTTCGATGACTTTCTGACTGGATTGTGCGTTCAAATCTTTCCAGCACGACTGGTTCTTCATGTACGATTTCAGCACACTACCGTTTGGGATTTCGCCGGTTGCGTCCCAGATACGGTCGGCTGTCCATCGTGCGACGTTCCAGATTTTGGAGGCGGAGTCTCCGAGCGAATCAAGACCATCACAGACCTGTTGGTGGTTCTGGATGGAACCAACGTAGGTACGTGTGGCCTTAATCGCCATACATAGACTGTCTCGATAAACTAACTTAATGGTGTGGATGTGCGTGGAATATCCAACCTGCCGTCCGTGAGGGATTGGGTCAGCGTTGTTGGATTCACTCCCGGCGTAAACGCCGGGATTCTCTCCTCGTAGAAAGATAGGAACACTGACACGCCCCATGCGGAGTACCTGTTTTCCGACGAGTACGAGACAACAGGGGCGGAGTTACACCGAAAGCACAGCGAGTGGCAACTTCACATCCACTGCAAGAAGGACGTGGAGTCCGACGTAGCAGATCAAGCAACCACCGAGAACGGAACGGTTCTTGGGGTTGATCTCGGCGTGAACAATCTGGCCGCTGCCTCAACTGGCACATTCTGGACGGGTAACGAGTTCGACCACTGGCGACAAGAATACGAGAAGCGGCGTGGTGATCTCCAAGTGTGCGGGACACGATGGGCGCACGAAAACATCCAGTCAGTCGGTCGGAAAGAAGAAGGCCGATTCAAGCAGACACTCCACCAGATCAGCAACGAGATCGTTGCGGAAGCGCGTGACTACGGGTGTTCGGTTATCGTATTCGAAGACCTCACAGACATTCGGGAGCGTACTGGCGCGTCGTGGGGTCACAAGTGGGCGTTCAACCGCCTGTACGAATACGTCGAATACAAGGCTGTAGAGTGCGGGATCGACGTAGAGCAGGTAGACCCGGAGAACACCTCTCGGCGGTGTTCCCATTGTGGGTTCACGCACCCGGACAATCGGGGTAGCGAACGCTTCAAGTGTCAGAAATGCGGGTGCGAGAACCACGCCGACTACAACGCCGCAAAGAACATTGGACTACGGTATCTTCGTCGCAACCAAACCGGGGGCGACGAAGGCGCACCCTTGGGCGTGCGCTTGAACAGCGGGACGCTGAACGTGAACGGTGAGTATGAATCACCTGCCGACGTGTCGGCCAGAACGGGAGTCCACGCTGAATCCCACCGCTTTAGCGGTGGGTAGCTCAATAATTTGATGTCGTACTGGGGTTACCCGGCGTTATACGCACTAATCACCTCCAAGACATCAATAAATTGGACGTTAACGCCGTTATACGGCCCTCCTGTGTTATAAGCGTCAATCACTTGTAAAACATCTATGAATTCCGGTTCGCCCGGTTCAGTGGGGAGACCAGTGTCTGTGATTTCTATATCCGCAGTCGTTGACGCGGAACGAGATTCATCATTAGCAGTAAGTGTCCCCGTCACATCAAAGCTAACAGTTCCTGTAGAGGCGTCCTTGGGGGCTTCGAACGTATACGTGGTAGTGACAGACTCGCCGGGTGAGATTGGAGTAAGGTAGAATCGATCCGGTTGATTCTCGCCATCACCAGCAACCTCAATCAACGAGAGCTCTCCAGGTATTGCTACCTCTAATCCGGCAGCGTCGGCCGTCATATTTCCAGTATTGGTAAGTGTAATAGTGGCTGCCACTTCATCACCCGGCCTGACGGTTTTAGGCGTGTCGGCGGAAACTGCTACATCTGCAGTACCCCCATCCGAAACCTCTATGTTTGCGGTCGTTGATGCAGAGCGAGATCCATCAGCGAACTGAAGGCTCCCCGTCACGTTGACGCCAACGATTCCCGGAGAAGCGTTTTGAGGGGTCTTGAAGGTATACGTGGTAGTGACAGAATCATCGGGCGAGAGAGAATCAAGGTAGAACCGGTCTGGTTGGTTCGTCCCGTCACCCGTAACCCCAACTACTGAGAATTCTTCAGGCACTGTTACTTCTAATGCGCCAGCGTCGGCAGTCGCACTTCCAGTATTGGTGAGTGTGACCGTGACTGTTACTTCATTACCCGGTGTGACGGGCCCTGATATATCCGTGGAGATCTCTACTTGTTCAGTAGCGTCATCTGCTTCCGTGAGAACAACATCTGCAGTTGTTGTGGTATTCTCGGCAACGTTAACAGTGGTTGAGCCGTTCTCGTACCCCTCTGCTTCAGCGTCAACCTGATATTCCTGATCAGCCTCTACTTCAATCAGATACGATCCATCTGACCCGGCGGTAGTTGTCGCAGCGGTTTCACCTGTTTGTATCGAGACGACCGTTACTTCAGCGCTGGGTATGGGATTGTCATCAGTATCTACAATATCCCCAGAAATATAACCCGACTGGAGTTCTTTCTGTTGAAGAATAATATTTGCAGTTGTTGTGGTATTCTCGGCAACGTTAACAGTGGTTGAGCCGTTCTCGTACCCCTCTGCTTCAGCGTCAACCTGATATTCTTGATCAGCCTCTACTTCAACCAGATACGACCCATCTGATCCGGCAGTAGTTGTTGCCGCGGTTTCACCTGTTTGTGTATTAATGATCTCAATGCCGGCCGCGGCGATGTCATTATTCTCAGCATCGGAAATACGACCAGAAATGAACCCTGTTGCCGTGTCTTCAGTCGCATAGAATCCGGTCTCGTCAGGAGTAGTGAGACCGGTTGTCCGCTCGTGTATGCTGGGGACTGTTTGATCGTCGGCCTCACTGATTGCGAAAGCACTTCCAGTAGGGGCGGCGACCACGATGGTAACTGTGAGCAAGAGCAGGATGACACTTCTACGACTCATGGTGACATTTATTTTTATTCGTGTTTAAAAAACTTATCAGGAAAATAAATGCTATCCAATTAACGATTCCAGGTGGCATTCGTCATAGAGATTCAAGGTGAACTCCAGTTTGAGCCGTGGGACAAGTGACACGCTTTCGGGACATACTGGGAGTCCGACAACGTCTATTGCGACGTTACACAAGCCCGATGGAACGTTCTACCTGCACGTCCGATTCCAGAAAGAGCCTAGAGCAGACATTTCGCCAGTCGAGAACAGAACAGTTCTGGGTGTCGATTGTAAGGTCAATGGCTATCTGGCGACCATCAGTACGTGGGGGTTCCTCGGGAATGTAGACTTTTTGAACCCAACCGGGACGGTACGAGCGCAAGAGCGACACCCTACACTAAGACTAGTATGCGCTCGACCCATTTCATGATCCAAGTATGGTGGCTCGTTCGGAAACTGAAGCGAAGATCACCTCCGTGGGTCGGTAGCCGAACCCCTAACGGAGGAATCCTCGCGCTTTAGCGCGGGGAGAATGTCAATTGCATCGGGCCGCCCCACAATCGTGGTCGAAGTACGCCGACACGACTGCGATGTCATCGTGGTTGAGAACTTGGAATGGATTCGAGCACGTATCTTGAACGCGAAGCGGTTCCAGCAGTGGGCGTTCAACGGACTCCAAGAACACGTCGTGTGCAAAGGAAAGGAGTCTGAGATTCTTGTTGGTGATGTACCTCCGCAGCACATCTCGCAACGGTGTAGTCATTCGGAGTGTGAATTCACCCGCGAGGACCATGGTGATGGTAACGAGTTCGAGTGGATGAAGTGCAAAAAAGAACTCCACGTGGACTACAATGCCGTTCGGAATATCGGATGGTTTCTTGTCGAGTACCGGCCCACGTCTGGTGTTGGACGCACAAACTGTCAGGTTGTGCTGAAGTCAGGGACAGTGAACGGGGGTGCTCAGATAAGCCAGTCAAACTGGGATCATCTCGACAGTCCGATTTTACTATTGTCTGCGCGGGTGCGCGCGAAGCAAGATTTCAATTGCCAACTGGCTGAGTGAGATCATCATTTTGTATGCTGTCCGTCTAACAAAGGTCTGACACAGATTTGATTGGTACGCTCTTGTGGCGTAGATTGTTGGTGAGTCACAGCACAGTTTCGAGGATGGTTTTGAGTGCTTCCTCACCCGGTTTGCGGAACACTTCTCGGCGGAGCTGAAACGCTCGGAAATACGGTGTGAGTCTGTCTTTGGAGACGCCTCGATGCGGCGAGAGCCACCGTCGCGCCAGCGACGCGTGGCTCTCGCAGGTGTTCACGTGCACGTCTCCGTCAACGTACTCGCCGTCGCCGTGGACGACGTATTCACGAGTGAATGCATCGTCCTCCTCTAGCGTGTTCGTACGCCCGAAAGCCGTCAGTATAGATGGTCAACGACTCCTGCTGGCGGTCCGCCAGCAGGAGTCGAATTTTCGATTCGGTCGCGGCTTTCGCCGGGATCACGTACCGTTCACCACTGCCTCGATCTGCGAGAACAAAGACGGGGAGCTTGTCCTCAGCGTATGTTCCACGTCCGCGCGTGGATAGGCCACGCGAGCGCGACCAGCCGTCGCGCTCGCGGCCTTTGAGTCCAGCTTTCAGGTAGAACTCGTCGATCTCAATCGGGCCTTCAAGTTGTAGCCGAGGTGCGTCCAGCGCTCGCAGAAAGCGCTGGACGCGCCGGTAGATCGTCTTGTAAGAAACGTCGATCTCTACGTCTAACTGCCTGAGACTCGTGTTGAACCGGATGTACGTGTAGACCGCGAGGAACCATTTTCTGAGTGCCACCGCAGAGTGTTCGAACACCGTGCCTGTTTGATCGTTGAACGTGCGGTCGCAATCCTTACACAGATACCGCTGAAACACCCGATAGCTGCCGTACCGAATCACAGATTCGGCACGGCAGCGTGGGCAATAGACGCCGTCACGCCAGCGAATCTGTGTCAGCAGATTCGCGGCCCGACGCTCCGAGACGAACGTCTTGATTGGGAACATCGTTCGTCGGGTGACGCGGTCGCGTCACCCTTGCCCGCTGTGACTTCCAGCTACTGCTGAGAACTGACCAACAATCCTCTACCCAAGAGCGTGATTGGTATATGAAAATTTCCTAACGTTCAGTAGATGTACTCTATGGCGTAGTTTCAGCCTTGCTAACGCTTAACACATACCCGAGTACCACAAAGAATTTATAAGCGGCGCATCACAGTTTGACCGTACCCCTACCCATGGTGTTGGGAGTGAGTACCCCCTTGCAAGGACCACTCTGCGGTAAGTGGACAATCGCACTGGGCGGAAGCTCGCTGACGCCGCTAGAAACAAACCACGATAAGACATGACAAACTCAACAAATAAATTGCGCAGCCTGTTCTTGGCCATGCTAATGGTCCTCTCAGTGGTGGGAGGATCCGTAGCATTCGCTGGGACAGCCGCTGCAAATGCGCCCGATTCAGGGGCGTATGCCGCAGGAAACGCTCCTGGTGGGGATGCTACTCCCACTACGGACACAACGACGGGGTTGACAACAAAAATCGCTGATGTTGGATTCCAGACCCCTGGTAATGTTACTCACGTTGAAGTTAATGCCAGCTATGGCAGCGATGCCAATGGCATTGACACGAGTGACATTGAGTCCGTGAGTGTCATCCTGCTGGATAACAACAACGGTACAGTCGCAGAGAGCGGTCAGGTAATCTACGACGAGGCACCAGTAAACGTCTCATTCGAAGGGACTGACGCAACAACCGGTGACGAGGTTGGTCGACTGCAGGTCCTTGCCAAGGTGAGTAGTAGTGCATCTGACGGAGATGCTATCGACGCAGGTGTGACCGTCACCGACACCGCGTCCGGCACGCAGTTCGAAGGAAACACTCCGTATGACACGGCTGGCAGTCAGACCGTTGTCATTTCGGACACCTTCGTTAGTGCCCAGGTCAAGCGAACTGGAGCCAACGGATCGACCGTTGAGGACGCTACTGTCCAGTTCGTGAATAACGATACTGGTACGATTATAGCTGAGCGCATTACCCAGTCCAGTGGCGCAACGTCGTCCGTCCGTGTCGCACCTGGTGTGAACATCCGCGCAGATGCCAACAAGGGCGGCTTCACGAAGTCCAGTTCACAGATTGCCTCCGTTCCACGGGGAGAGTCACGTGAACTGGACGTGACGATCACTCCGGAAGGAGTTGCAAAGAATATCGAAATCATCGCAGCTGACCCGGCTAGCGAGTCTGCTATCGCCAACGGAACTGACCAGGTCACCTACTACGCGCAGGTGACTGGTCAGTTCGGTGAGCAGGAGGATCAGCCACTGGATGGCTTCGATGTCAGTTCAGCCGTCGAAAACGATCCCAACACAGGTAGTGTCACTCTCTCACCTGGTACGGATACTACGCAGGAAGTGACGCTTCCGGACGGCAGCACGGCTAACGGTACTGCCGTGTTTACTGTCTCCGACAGTGAAGCTGAGCAGGTGAATGTCAGCTTTACTGTTGATGACAACACGACGGTTCAGACCTTCGCTCAGCCGTCCTTCCGTAATGAGCGTGGCGACGCGTACCTGCAGGGTGAAGTTATTGAGAACACCACTGGCTCTATAGTTGGGGGCGCAACGGTTTGGGCCGCCTACCCTGGCGAAAACCAGACCCTTGCCTACGCGGAGCAGACCCAGCCATGGCTCGTTAGTGGTGTTAACTCTGAAGGGAAGTACGTCATCGAAGATATCGTAGCGGGTGATATCAACATCTACGCCGTTGCAGACGGCTATAACCGTCTGAATCGGACTGGTGACGATGTTGGCACCTACGTGGCTGCAGACGAAACGGAAACCGTCACCGCCGGCCAGACCGAGAACCACGACCTCACGCTTGAGGAAGGTGGCCCGACACAGGAATACCGGCTTGACGTGACGGTTGACGACGGCAATAAGACAGTCGAAGCTCCTGCAGGGACTGAGGTGACGGCAACGGTCACCGTTGAACAGCGCCCTGAGGGTAGCTCCGTGTCGTACAGTGATGCTGCAAACCAAGACATCACCGTTGAAACGACCGATAATCTCCCCTTGGAACCGGATAGCCAGAATGTCACCACGGACGCTAATGGTGAAGCACAGGTGACGTTCCAAGCGGAGAATTCTGGTGAGACGAACATCACTGCTTCGACTGAGAACAGTGATGGGGACGTCTACAACACGACCGGTAGCGAAGAGGCGACTGTCTCCGTCTTCTCGACGGCTGAAATCACCGGTGACGTCGTGAACGAGGATGACGAAGAACTCGCCCGTGGCCAGGCTACGGTCGAACTGTTCATCCTCAATGAGACTAGCGAGTACGAATCGACTGGCCAAGTCTCTGAGATCGGATCCTCGGGCTCGTACGTGTTCACCAACGTTCGGTCTAATGAGCAGTACCGCATGATTGCCACGACCGACGCTGGCCTAGAAGGCCAGGCTACGACCGTCCCTAACATCCCGAGCGGGACGACAACCAACGACATCGTCGTCGTTGGTGCCGAACCGAGCCCGGCTGACTTCCAGGTCTCGAACCTCAACCCGCAGAACGTGACCGTTACGCAGGGTGACGAGATCACGGTCTCGGCAACGGTGACTAATAATGGCTCTGTCGACGACACGAAAGCGGTCGAATTCCGTGTCGGTAACAACGTCGTTGCGAGTCAGCAGGTCTCGCTGAACGTGAACGACAGCACGACCGTGACCTTCGAAAACGTCAGCACGTCGGCCCTCTCGGCTGGCACCTACACGCACGGTGTGTACACCGAGGACGACAGCCAGACGGCAACGCTGACCATCGAAAGCAGCGGTAACAACGGTGAAACGACCATCACTGACGTCTTGAACGTCATCCAGGAGTACAACAACAACAACGCTGAGCTCGGTGAAGTCCTGGAAATCATCCAAGCCTACAACGAAAACAACTAAGCAACAATAATGACAAATAAGAAACAATCAATCAGGGCGATCAGCCTGGCGGCGCTTATGGTGCTGTCAGTCTTCGCCATTCCGATGTCTGTAACGGCGGCGCCACAGCCCGCCCTGCAGACGACGTCTACCCCTGATACAGCACAGCAGGGCGAGACGTTCCAGATCACGTACGAATTCACGAATGACGGCGACGAAAACGGGACGGCTGGACTTGAATTCCAGCTCCCTGATGGCGTACAGGTCACGAACTACGATCCCGAAAGTCAGTTCGACGTCGAGGGCGCCTACGTCTTCGGCGAGGTCGCGCCTGGCGAGAGCCAGTCGGTGACCGTTACGTTCGAGGTCGCGGACGACGCGTCCACGGGCGATGCAACGGTGACCGCTGATGGTACGATCTCGGGGACGGACGACACCTCAACCGTTGACACGACCGTTACCATCGAAGAAGCCGATGGTGGCAACGGTGACAACGGAAACGGCGGCGTTGACCCCGACGATGACAACCGCGCCGCGAACGAGGACGGGACGGGTGCCTTCAACACCGCCGACGGTGAAGGGTACTTCCTCCCCGATGCGACGCTCTTCCAGGGCGAATCCGATGTCTTCCCCAGTGAGGATTTCGAGGGCGACCTGACGAAGTCGGCTGGTGACGCAGAAGGCGTCCCGCTCAACACGCCGAACATCCCGCAGAACCAGGAAACTGGACGCTACGATGACGGTAGCGGAAACACCGTCACTGTCCAACAGCCGCGCGTCACGACGCTTGAGGTGCTCAACACCAACGGCAATGACATCGCTGGCGGCTCCGTCGCCGAAGGCGAGTCTGACTCGAGTGGTGCAGGTCAGCTCACGGTCGTTGGCGCCTGGAACTTCGAGAACGCCGAAAACCTCGAACTGACGGTCGAGGACGATTCCGGTCTCGACGTGACCGGTGACTCCGTTGATGACGCAGTCAAGACCAGTGCCGATACTGGGACGGACGTCAACGGTCAGTCGATCTCGCAGAACGAGGTCGGCTACGATGTCGACCTCTCGAACACCGGTACGGGAACGTACACGATTAGCCTCGCTGGCACGGACGACCTCGACTTCGGTGAGGCGTCCCAGTCCACGACCATCACCGTCACTGGTGACGACGACCCGAGCCTTAGCCTCGATTCGGACAGCGTCGTCCGCGGTGAGGACGTCCGCTTCGAGATTCAGGGTTCGGACGCTGGTGACGAGCACGTGGTCATCATCGAGGCTGACGACTTCCGCGATGGTGTCTCTAACGACAACGCCCAGCATATCTTCCGTAATGTTGGTGACACCAACGAAGTCGGTGTCGTGACCGACGGTGGCACCACCGTCGCGCCGCGTGGCACCCCGGTCAATGATGACATTGATTACGCGTACGCGACCATCGAGGTCGACGACGACACGGGTGTCGGCGTCGGTCAGATCGAGACGCAGTACCTCGACGAGACGGACATCGATGTCTTCCTGTACGAGCAGAACTTCCCCGTTCCGTTCGATCAGGGCTCCACGGCAGCTGACGAGGCTGAAGTGGACGACGAGTCCCTCGAGGTTCAGGAAGGCGACCTCTCGATCGAATCGCCCGGTAACGCGTACGTTGTCGGCAGCGAAGTCGACGTCAACGGCACGGCGTCCGAGGGCATCGACGATGTTGCCTTCTTCGCCCGCCGTAACAACGACTACGAGATCGTCGAAATCGACGGCTCCAACACGCTGACCGTCGACGCCGACGGTACGTTCGAAGAGGAAGACGTCGTCCTCAGCGAAGGGGACGGCTCCGGGAACGACATCATCTCGCTCCCCGGTACCTACCGCTTCGGTGTGGTTGACGTCGGCGGCCTCTCGGGCTCGCCCGAGACCAACGACGACTACAGCCTGTCGCCCTCGGAGTTCAACACGAACACGAGCACCCAGCAGTCGCTGCGGGTGACCGACACGGAACTGTCGGCGACGGTCAAGACCGTCGGCGGTCAGGTCTCGACCACTGACGCGACGGTGAACATCTCGGGCAGCGCGTTCGGTGCTTCGAACGTCGATGTCCTGTTCATCGGCGACCGTGGTGGTACCTGGACCCAGGACATCTCGGTCGACGATGACAACACGTTCGAAGAGGACGACGTGTCCATCAGCGGTCTCGAGGATGGTCAGCGCGTCAGCGTCCACATCCTGATCCCCGGTCGTGACGGCGAATACGGCACGACTGGCGAGTCCGATATCGACGGCTACCTCGCCACCAAGAACTTCGAGACCTCCACGGGACAGCAGATCCGTGAGAACGTTGTCGCAGACACGATCGAGGAGACTGGAAGTGACGACCGCATGGTCACGGCGAACTTCCGGTACTCCGACGCGCAGACGCAGATCCAGACGGTCTACCCCGAAGGCATGGAGGCCTCCGGTGTGAACCCGGTTGGCGTCGACGACACGATGGTCGTCGGAGGCTCGACCAACCTGCGTCCGGACGACAACTCGATCACTGTCGAACTGATGACCGACGAGGGTGACTCGGTCGCCCTCGCGACCACCGACGAGTGGTCCTACGACGGCACGTGGTCGACGAGCCTCGAGCTGGAAGACGTCCAGACGGGCACGTACGACCTCGAAGCCGACGACGGTGAGAACACGGACCTCGTTCAGGTAGAGATCGTCCAGAGCGTCCAGACGGCAACGCCGGAACCGACGGAGACGCCGGAGCCGACGCCGACTGACACGCCGGAACCGACGCCGGAACCGACGCCGGAACCGACGCCGGAACCGACGCCGGAACCGACGGACACGGCAACGGCCACGCCGACGCCCACTGAGGGTGGCGGTCCTGGCTTCGGTGCCATCGTCGCCGTCATCGCGCTCATCGCGGCTGCGCTGCTGGCCGTCCGGCGCGACAACTAAACGACTGAATCACGACTGACCGCCGAAAGCGGTCACCCGATGCGGATTCTTTTATCGGCGCTACTCATCAGCGCTAGAGACATCGACTACCACCTAGTTTCGACGATCACCGGCACAGTCGTTGTTTTAGCCAGAATATCCACGTGATATCCAACGGGACAGATGCCGCGGGTTTTATGCGTTCGTTCATCTGTCGTGAAGACATGGCTGGCGTACGAGAGGCGACAGACTCATTTTTAACTGATTATCCCGAGTCTGAGGAAGCACTCCAGTCTATCCTTGAGCTTGATCGAGAAGGTGCGTGGACATTCGACGAGATTCCACTTGACTCGGGGCGGTTCGGAGAACTTGTTTCTCGCGGCATCGCTGAGCAAGTCCCTGAGGGATATCGTCTTGCTGATCAGCAGGCGGTCAAAGCGGCACTTACTGGCGAGCCACAGGTGGTTGCTGATTCAAGCGACTCGCGCCGCCCGCAGATCGCACTGCCTACGAGCGCTACGGTTGACTCTCGAGTTGTGGGGGCTATCTTGGGTAGTCTGTTCGTGGTCGTCGTGTTGCGGCTCCTTGCCTATCCGCAGGTCTTCCGCAACGGCGATGTTGTGCTTCTGGGAAACGATCCGTACTACTACCGCTATTGGGTCGAACACCTCTTGACCCAATCGAGTGGGATCAATGAGCTACAGGTGCTCTCATCGCTGCCGGATTTGGTCAGCAGGGGTGAACCGCTGCTGGTGGCGACACTCTGGATCCTCGCGACGCTTCTCGGTGGCGACGCTGGGGCTGCGGGGCTTGTTCTGGCGTGGTATCCCGTTCTCTCAGCACTAGTTGTGGGACTGGTTATCTATCTTCTTGGCAGCCACTTGTTTGCGGATCGACGCGTTGGGCTGGCTGCCGTCATCATGCTTGCCTTGATTCCGGCGCATGCGTTTCGAACTAGCCTCGGGTATGCCGATCATCATGCATTCGACTATGTTTGGCTGGCACTGACAATGGCTGCGCTGGTGGTTCTTTCCGACTTGGAGACGCTCCGTGACTGGCGGCCGTGGGTGGCTGCTAGTGGACTCGGAATTGCCATTGCCGGGCAGACACTTGCGTGGGAAGCGGGGCCACTCCTCTTACTTCCCGTTGGCATCTACCTCGTGGGCCAGTCGTTATCTGCACTCCGGACTGAGAGCTCCCCACTTCGTTCTGGTGGCCCGCTATTGATCGGGCTTGGTGTTGGTGCGCTTCTCACGCATGTGGCACATCAGGTATTCACCTGGCACACCCCTGTGGTAGCGTACGCTCCGTTTCTCTTGCTTCTAGGGTGTCTTGCTGTCCTCGTGGCGACCGAACTCGCCTCCCGAACTGGTTTGGCGCCGAAATATCTTGCTGGTATTGAATTTATCGGGCTCGTCGCGGGGGCCGTCATTCTCCCCCGTGTGTTGCCTGCTGTTGCGACTGGGCTTGATCGTGGTGTTGACTTCCTGCTTCAGACTGAAGGTATCGCCGAGACAACGTCGATCTTGAGTGGCCAACTCGGCTCGATTTTTGGCCCCGCGTTGCTCTTCGGCTGGACATTATTCCTCGCGCTTCCGTATCTGTGTTGGTTGAGTCTCCGCGCGTATCGCCAGCATACGCCAACAGTACTCATCCCCGTTATCTATGGCTGGTTTTTCCTACTGTTAGCGATCGTACAGCTTCGCTTTGCCGGTGAATTAGCCATCCCAATCGCCCTGTTTGCTGGGTTGGGATTCGTCCATCTTACATCGTGGTTGGATATCTCAGACGAGGTGGCGTATCTTTCTTCTGACGCAGACTCATCGTCACCACCAGCAACGAATCCCCAAGCTCAGTCTTCGACACACTCGTTTGTGCCCACAATGCCGGACCGGCAAACAGCGTTTGCGCTGTTTGGTGCCTTCCTTCTCGTTGGGAGTATGAGCTTCATCATGGTCCCAATCAAAACGAATCAGCTTACCATCCCGGACGATCAGTACCAGGCAGCGACGTGGATGGACGAGTATGCAGACCAGCAAGGCTGGGAGTATCCCGACAATTACGTCTTCAGCCCGTGGGGGCGGAACCGCGTCTATAACTACTTCGTCAATGGTGAGTCCCGGTCCTATAGCTACGCCCAATCGAATTATGGGGCGTTTATCACCGCCACGGATGGTGACGCCTGGTATACGCGGCTCCGCGATCGGGTTGGGTTTATCGTCACACAGGATCCGCTTCAGGAGGATACGACCTTTGCTGCGCAGTCACTCCAGACCCGTCTTCATACCCAGTATGGGAGTGGTAGCGCTGCAGCCCCAGGCCTCGCCCACTATCGCGCGGTCTATGTGAGTCCGGATGGCTCGGTGAAGGTCTTCACGCTGGTGCCTGGCGCCCGACTGGTCGGCACTGCACCACCGAATTCCGACGTGTCGATTTCTACAACGCAGTCGGTTAACGGCCATCAGTTCACCTACTCCAGAACCGTGGAGGCGACGGCCGGCGGGCGCTATGCAGTCACCGTCCCGTATGCCGGCACCTATACCGTCAATGGCAATCGAGTCGACGTCTCGACGACCGCTATCAGGCAGAACGAGACGGTTTCTGTCTCTTGATCGCCTAGTTAGGTTCCTGGCACCCGGTAGGCGCAGACTAGGGCGACACGACAGTGTGTTCAACATTCAGCATGCGTATATGTCTCAAAATTAATATTCTCATATCTGCGAGACTATCTATGACCGACGACCGCCCCGATGAGGTGACCGAGCGCGTCACTGAGGAGTGGAAAACGGAGACAAATCCTGGCGAGCGCGTTCGCACCGTCATGAAGCGGACGTATGAGCCACAGACAGTCGCCACCATTGCCGAGCGGGCACTCACGTCGGAGCCAACTGCCCGCAAGCATCTGGATATTCTCGCCGATGACGGCTTTGTCGACGCCGTCTCTCCGCCGGACGAGCGCGGGACGTGGTACAGACGCGCCCCTCAATCGGTCGTCCTCGAACGCGCCCAGCAGATCCTCGACTCGATCGACAGTGAGACGCTGTCGACCCGTGTCACGGAGCTTCGCGAGGTTGTTCGCGAGTTCGAGGCACAGACCGGAGCCGAATCCCCACGCGCCGCGGCTATCGCTGACACAGAGCTAGATGCGGCGGCGATGACAGAGTGGCAGACGGCGCGTCGAAACTTGAAGCTCGCGCGAGCCGCTCTTGCGCTCGCAGACGCAACCGAGGCCGTTGGGGACGATACTGGATCGGACGAACGCAGCGAACCAGCCGGCTTCATCGGCTGATACGGTGCCGGATACCGAGTCGCACTCACAGAGATGCAAGGGGAAAGCTAACGATTCAGTCGTGGATAACTGACTAACGCGGCTGGTCGTCGCTTCGCACGTCCGATGACCGGAGTTCACTTACAACTATCTTTTTGCGAGGAGAGAATCCCGCCCTTTAGGGCGGGAGTGAATCCGACACTTCCTACACAAACCACCGTCGATTGCAGGCTGGATATTCAACGCTAATCCGTAGCATTAAGTAAGTTCATCGACATAGGCTATGTATGGCGATTCAGGTCACGCGCACCTACGTTGGTTCCATCCAGAACCAGCAACAGGTCTGCGACGGCCTTGACTCGCTCGGAGACTCCGCCTCGAAAATTTGGAACGTCGCACGATGGACAGCAGACCGGATTTGGGACGAAACCGGTGAGATCCCCAACGAAGGCCCGCTCAAATCGTACATGAAGAACCAGTCGTGCTGGAAAGACTTGAACGCACAATCCAGTCAGAAAGTCATCGAAGAACTTTCCGACGCTTTCCAGTCATGGTTCGACCTGCGACACAAAGACAACAAGGCGAATCCGCCCGGCTACCGCAAACACGGCGACAAACGACCACGTAGTACGGTCACGTTCAAAGCAGACGGGTTCAAACACGACCCCGAGAACAACCGCGTCCGACTCTCAAAAGGCTCGAACCTCAAAGAACACTTCTCGGACTTCCTGCTCTGCGAGTACCAGACACGCCCCGACGTAGACCTCTCGAAAATCAACAAGGTACAGAACGTTCGCACTGTCTGGAATGGTGAGGAGTGGGAACTGCACTTTGTCTGCAAAGTCAACCTCGAAACGAACGACTCCGCAGGCGACGATGTTGCTGGTATCGACCTTGGCATCAAGAACATCGCCACGGTCGCCTTTCCCGACGAATACGTTCTCTACCCCGGCAACTCGATCAAGCAAGACAAGCACTACTTCAAACGTGCTGAGTACGATACAGAGGGGGAGAACGGGCCATCTGAGAAATCTGGATGGGCGCGTCGGAAACTTGCAGACCGCGAGACGCACTTCTACCACACGCTGACGGACACCATCATCACCGAGTGTGTCGAACGCGGTGTGGGCACGCTTGCAGTGAGTTGGCCCGAAGACGTGCGTGAGTCGGATTGGGGCAAGACCGGCAACAAGAAACTCCATACGTGGGCGTTCGACCGCATCTACCAGTACCTCGAATACAAAGGCGAGATACGAGGCGTCGAGGTACTGAAGGAGAACGAGCGGAATACATCGAAGACCTGCTCAAAGTGTGGTGACGACACGAAATCGAACCGTGTTGAGCGTGGCTTGTACGTTTGCCAGTCGTGTGGTTTGGTCGGAAACGCGGATTGCAACGGGGCGGAGAATATGAGGCAAAAGATAACTCCGAGTCCTCACGGCGAGGATAGGAGTAACGGCTGTGTGGCACAGCCATCGGCATACTTGTTCGACCGCGAGAGCGGGACGTTTCACACGAGAGAACAGGTCGTGTCGTAAACCAGCAAATATCCCACCTGCGGTACGGGAAGCCCCGTCGTTTACGACGGGGAGGATGTCACAGTCGCTTTCTCCCTGTATGGATCGGTCGCTGTTGATCGCGATTGTCGTTGGTGCTCTCCAGGGGCTTTTTGAGTGGTTGCCGATTTCAAGTGAGGGCAACGTTACAATTGCGCTTGCGTGGCTGGGAACGAATCCCGAGCAGGCCGTCGCCTTTGCACTGTTTTTGCACCTGGGGACCGCGCTCTCGGCGACGGCGTATTACCGCGATGATATCCAAGAAGAATTGGCTGTCCTTCGAACCTGGCGGCCACGGTGTGCGAGGGAGGCTGGCTACGCCACGACAACCTTCCTCGGCATCGCAACCCTTGTCTCCGGTGTTGTCGGCATTGCCGCGTACCTGCTGCTTGAACAGGTCGTGTCGGCGCTGACGGGTGGGGCCGTCATCCTCGTTATCGGCATCCTCCTCATTCTTACTGGGGGTTTCCAGCGTCTCTCAACAACCGTCGATCGCACACCCCGAACGACACCGACGCTGTGGGATGCTGTTCTGGTCGGCGTTGCGCAGGGCCTTGCGATTTTGCCCGGGATTTCACGCTCCGGTTCGACCACCGGTGTCCTTTTACTCCGTGGCTATGAGGGTCCAGCCTCGTTTCGACTTTCCTTTCTGCTCTCGATCCCCGCTGCGATCGGGGGCGGACTCTTAGCCGCACTTGATACCGGGCTCGCGGGCATTACTCTTGTCAGTGGTGCAGTGGCGCTCCTGACGGCTGCTGTGGTGGGGTATCTGACGATCGATGTGTTGATGCGTGTCGTCCATCGGGTTCCGTTCTGGGGCGTCTGCGTCGGGCTGGGTGGGCTTGCCGTCGGTGGTGGTCTGCTCTTGCTCTAATTCGGCAGGCCACCGCTGCCGCCATGGGTTCATGTCGTGGCTTTCCCCCAGACTACGGGAATGCGTACGAATCACTCGAAAAACAACTGCACTCGTCGTCGATCCCAGTTTAGGTGCCGTCTTCGCGGAACCTGAGTAAGTCAATATCCACGACTAAGTCATCAAAATCATCGTCTGCGCCCACAACCAATGTCAGTTCACGTTCGTAGGCGAGTGCAACGGCGTACGCATCAGCAAGACAAATGTTTCCATCGGCTTTTATCTCGGCTGCGAGACGCCAGTCAGCGGCTTCTATTTCCAGGCCTTGCTGTTCGAGCGCACGAATATCACGGTCTGCTTCCCGAAGCGAGATTTCTGTCGGTGAATCATTCAATCCTTCGAATCGAGCAACGAGATAGAATACCTCGCTTGCATTCGTCTCGGTCAGAACTCCGTCAGCACCACCAGTGAATACTTGATCGAGAAGGGTAGCCACGCTCTCGTGGCCGGGTTCAGTGTAGAGGAAGGCGATGATCGCCTCAGTGTCGAAGACGTATCCGCCACTCATCCGTTCTCGGAGGGGCGAAGCCGTTCAACTCGCGCCTCTTCCCGGCGCTTTTCTTCATCCCTCGTTTTTTGTACTCGTTCCAGCACCTCTCCGCACTCATGCTCACCAGCGTGGATTCCGTGCAGTTCATCTGGAGACGGAACCGGCTCGATGATGATGCGACCCTGCTCTTCGTAGACGAATACCTCGCCCGGCGCCTTGATCCCAAACTTCTCCCGTAGTTCCTTTGGGATCGTGGCTTGTCCCTTCTGAGACACACGTACTACTCTTTGATCTTTTGTACTACCTGACATTGTTAGTAGTATCTATAAAATTCTGTATTACTAAATCTACCGCTGTCTTAAGACTGTACACTCCTTTTGTATTGTTGCAAAATCGCTGCTACTGCGTCTGCTTACAGCTCGATATATCGCACGCGGGATTCGATACCGAACCAGAGACTCGCAAGCAGCGTCCCCACGACATTGGCGAGGGCATCCCCGAGTCAGTGACCCACGACTGAAGTCGTGGGCTTGTCAGTGGACTCCCCTTCTGCCGTCGAATCGACGGAGGCGGTGTAATCGCCATTCAGGTTCAGCGTCCCTGACGTTAGCGCACACTGACAGGGTGCGCCTCCACCCGAAGACTTCTGCCCCGAGTGGAGTTTCTTGAGAAGTTTGCGAGCGATGTTCTTGCTCGCGTTGTAATCCGCGTTCAGTTCGTACTCACACTTCTGACACACGAACTGGTGTTTCGACCGCCGATTGTCCTCGTGCGTAAATCCACACGACGAACACCGTTGAGACGTGTACGCAGGACTCACTTGCTCAACCTCGATGCCGTACATCTCGGCTTTGTACTCGACGTACTGGAACAAGCGTCTGAACGCCCACGCGTGGAACCGCTTCGCCCCAACCATCCGGTCACGAATATCGGTCAGGTTCTCGAACGTGATATGCGTACAGTCGTGGTCGCGGGCTTCATCGAGAATCCGGTTCGCGGTACGGTGGAGTTCGTATTGCATCCAGCGGTGTTCGCGGTCGTTCATCGATTGAATCGACAGGTGCGCCGACCGCGTTCCTGCCTGTTGCATCGACCCGCGAGTCTTCTCGAACTCTCGGCGTCGGTAGTTCATCTCATCGGCGTTCCCAATAAACGCGCCTGTGGAAGTCACAGCGAGCGAGCCATCCACGTTCAGGTCAACACCAAGGACTGTTCTGTGCTTGGCGTCGGACGAGGAAGTCGTGGATTGCTCTTGTTGATCCGTGGTTCGGCGCATCCGAGCGTGGAGGTAGAACGATTCTGTTTGGCGGTCGTACTGTAACGTGGACATTCTGAACTCGTAGTCCTCGTTCAGCAGGTACTCACCAATCGGTGTCCTCTCTGCGTCGTCGGGAAGCACGTAGTCGCACTCAACCCGACCGTTCACTGTGGAAAGGGAAACGTGGTCGCGGTGGAACGTCGCACTCCGTTTGTCGTAGACGACGCTCCACGCATCGAACTGCGGTTGACTCGTGTTCTCTCTTTTTTTGAGTCGGGCGACACCGCTTTTTGTGGCCTCGATAGCGCGTCGAATCCCTTTCTGGACGAGGTTTGCAGTCAACTCCGTCTCGTTGCGAAGGCTATCGTAGAGGGCTTGTTCGGCTTTTTGTTTCGAGGTTACACAGTAGTCGTTCGGGTGTCTCCACGCCCACTCTGCGGTGGTGTTCGCACAGTGGAGGAACTGTTGTTTCGTCTGATGGAGGTCGTCGCACCGCTCTTCGGGTACGTCAAGTTTGACTTTGACGGTGCGAATCACGTCCTCCATCCGTATTTCACATATCGGATTGACTCTTTATATAATCTACGACTGGGGTAGGGGAGTCGGGGTACTATCGCTCGTAGTTGTTTCGAGCCTTGTCGGATTCCTCCCACGGCTTCAGCCGTGGGCTTCCTCCTCGATTCTGTGTGAGTGATTTGCTATCGTAGAGATTGTCGCCATTCAAGACGGCAAATGGAGCCTCCTCAAGTGCTGTGGCGCCTGCCCGGACGGCATCTGCCGTCCCGCGTTGATGGTCCTGGACCGCGTAGTCGACAGGAACGCCCTTGAATTCCTGTCCGAAGAACGAGCGGACGGCGTCGGCCTCGTAGCCAACGACAAGGACCAATCGTGAGGCGCCAGCGCCGAGATAGCGCAGCCATCGAGGAACGAGCGGAATCGGGAGTGTGCGTACCGTATCTCGTGTCGATAGCATGATCAACACCCTCCTGAGCTTTTTGCTTCCCAATCAGGCGGCCCCCGGAGAGACAGGCAGACCCTCCCGATCAATCTCACCGCTTCAACGGCGATTCGCTGCGGATTTGAGGATCGTTTCGTTGGGTGCGGTCGTAGCCCCGCCTGGAAGAACCACCCCAGCGTTTAGACTCGTATTAATCCCGGTTTTCACGCCATCACCACAGACCACACCGAACTTGCGCCGGCCCGTCGACACCAGCTCGCCTTTGACCGGGCAGGTGATTGGTGCTTCATCGTGTCGGAGATTGGCGACGGTCGTTCCGGCCCCGAAATTCACGTTACGGCCAAGGATGCTATCGCCAACATACGAGAGATGCCCCACTGTCGCCCCCTCCATGAGCACGCTATTTTTCACCTCGACTGAATGGCCGACTGTCGTCTTGGGGCCAAGCAGCGTTGCCCCACGAACGTAGGCGTTCGGGCCGACCGTCGCCCCCGCTTGCAGTAGGGCTGGCCCCTCGATTACGACGCCCGCCTCAACCGTCGCCCCCGATTCGACGATCACAGGACCCCGTAGCTCGGCGTCGGCGTGCACTTCGCCATTGATCTGCCGGGAACACTCCTCGAGTTTCCACTCGTTTGCTTCAAGTAGCTCCCACGGCCGGCCCACATCGAGCCAGCGACTCAGTGGTACCGCCGTCACCGCGGTTTCCTGGCAGGCCTGATTGAGCACCTCGGTCACTTCGAGTTCGCCACGCTCGCTACTGTCGACGTCGAGCCAGTCTTGGGCTGCCGTCGGGAAGACATACCCACCGGTATTGATCACGTTTGAGGGCGGCGTGTCGGGTTTCTCGATGACGCTGGTGACCTGCTCGCCCTCGATATCGAGGACGCCGTAGGCACTTGGTGACGCCACCTGATAGGAGCCCACACTCGGCCCGCGGTCAAACAGCTTGGCGAGTGACTCACCATCGTAGAGGTTGTCGCCATTCAGGACGGCAAATGGGGCCTCTTCGAGTTTGGTGGCGCCCGCCCGGACGGCATCTGCCGTCCCGCGCTGTTGGTCCTGGACAGCGTAGTCAACTGGGACGCCCTTGAATTCACTCCCAAAGAAGGCCCGCACGGCGTCGGCCTCGTAGCCAACGACAAGCACCAACCGCGACGCTCCAGCGTCGATGGCTGCCGTGGCCGTGTGCGCAACTAATGGCTGCCCGGCGACTGGCAACATTGGTTTCGGCCGCTGCTCGGTCAGCGGGCGCATGCGAGTGCCCTGCCCGGCTGCAAGAATGAGGGTCTGCATGGTCCGGATCACGGTCGTGGGTCCCAAGTCAATACCGGAACTGCGTCTCGATACAACCGAGTCCGCGTGCCAGACGGCTCCCGGCAGCAACCCAAGAACAATGTAGCAACCCATCGGAACGCAGGGTATGTTTGGGACCAGTGGGATTCGCGGGCCGATCGGCGAGACAGTCACTGCGGGGACGGCCCTGTCGGTCGGGCGCGCGCTCGCCTCAGAGGGCTATTCGACAGTCGTCGTTGGCCGCGATCCACGCGAGAGCGGGCGGATGCTTGCGAACGCGCTGTGCAGCGGGCTGACCGAATGCGGCGCCGACGTGATCCAGCTTGGCTAAGCCGCGACGCCGACCGTTGCCCGGAGTGTCAGCTGGCACGACGCGGCGACTGGCGTCTCGATTACGGCCTCGCACAACCCACCCACCGATAATGGATTCAAATTGTGGACGCCGTCTGGGCAGGCGTTCGGCCCGGACCAACGAGAGCGGGTCGCTGCCCGTATCGAGGCGGGTGATTACGACTTTGCGGCGTGGGATGAGTTGGGAGCAACGGTCCAGTACGATCGGGCCAGTGACGATCATAATGATTGCAAGGCGGAAACCCGCGTCTTCAGGCGCGGGAGGAAGCCGAAAAACCTGTTACACACCCCACGTTCGATAGCAGTCCTGACTCCCTACGCCAATCCGAATGAATATAAATACACATGACTACTTATGAAGTACAGATGGTGGAAGACTCACGCACTCGAACCGTTCCCATCAAACTCGATGTGGACAAGAGTGCCGCTGACCTCCTCCACCAGACAACCGACCACTTCCTCGACGCTGCCAACTACGTCGTAGACGTAGCGTGGGAACCAGACTGGAAAATCACCAGCAAACAAAAACTCCACGACCTCACGTACTACGACGTTCGAGACGACTCACCACTACCGGCCAACCTCGTGCAAGCCGCACGAAACCGAGCCGCAGAATCCGTCAAAGGCGTCATCGAACGATGGAAGCAAGGCCAGAAAGCGTCGAAACCACACTTCACCTCGCGTTTTGCCAGTTACGACGCACGAACCGTCACGGTCAACGATGACCACGCCACACTCGCCACCATCGACGGGCGAGTGACCGCAGATTTCGTCCTCCCGAACGAACAGCGTGACACGCCACACTCTGCGTATCTGTTCAACGACGACTACGACGTGAAAGGAGCCACGCTCCACTACGATACAGTTGAGGACTGTTTCTACCTTCACGTGCGGACAAAGCCCGTCGTGGAGAACGAAGAGGCCGAACAAGGCGATGCCAAGCACGTCTCCGTCCTTGGTGTTGACCTTGGCATCACAAACATCGCAGTCACCTCAACTGGAACGTTCTGGAGCGGCGGCGAACTCAACCACTGGCATCGAGAGTACGAGAGCCGCCGGGGCAACCTCCAACAGACTGGAACACGGTGGGCACACGAGAACGTTCAGCGAGTCGGTCGTAAACAGACCGGACGCTTCGAACAGATGCTTCACACAATCTCGAACGAACTCGTAGAGGAAGCCCTCGAAAGAGGCTGTACGCACATCGTGTTCGAGCAACTCAAAGGCATCCGCGAACGCCTACCGCACGCGAAAGCAGTTCACAAGTGGGCGTTCCACCGCCTGTACGAGTATGTCACGTACAAAGCCGAATCCGTGGGGCTTGTGGTGAAGCAGATTAATCCGGCGTACACGAGTCAGCGTTGCTCGAAGTGTGGATTCACACACGAGGATAATCGCCCACACAACAACGGACAGGACGGGTTCAGTTGTCTGAAGTGCGGGTACGAGGTTCACGCGGATTACAATGCGGCGAAGAATATCGGCTTGAAGTATCTCCGCGACCAGCAAAAGTCTGGACGTGGAGGCGCACCCGTAAGCGTGCGCTTGAACAGCGGGACATTGAACGTGAACGGCGAATATTCGCCTACCCCTTTATCGGGTTAGAACGGGAGTCCACGCTGAATGCCACGCCCTTCAGGGCGTGGTAGCTTACATGCAGGCACTGTGTGCCGCGATCGATACCCCGCTTGAGCTGTCTGTGATCGTTGATTTGGGGACCGGTGCCGGGCGCGTGACGGTGGAGACGCTACTCGAACTCGGCTGTGGCGTCGAGACACTCAACGCCCAACCCGATGGTCGGTTCCCGGGCCGGCCGAGCGAACCAACGGCCGACAACTGCACGACGCTTTGCCAGACCGTCGCCCATACCGATGCCGATCTCGGCATTGCCCATGATGGCGATGCTGATCGGATGCTCGCCGTGGATGAAACTGAGGCCTTTGTGTCCGGAGATGTGCTCTTAGCGCTGTTTGCTCGGCAGGCAGCTGTGCCCGGTGACCGTGTCGCTGCGCCCGTCGATACGAGCCTGCTCGTCGACGACACGCTGGCCACACAGGACAGCACCGTCACGCGGACGAAAGTCGGCGATGTCTATGTTGCTGAGCGGGCGGCCGACGACGACGTTGTCTTTGGTGGTGAGCCCAGCGGGGCGTGGATCTGGCCGGCCGAGACGCTCTGTCCGGATGGCTCTCTGGCGGCGTGTAAACTCGCTGCGCTCGTGGCCACCGAAGGGCCGCTTTCGACTCTCATGGAGGATATTGAGACGTATCCGATCCGCCGGCAGAATATCGAGGTGACTGCGAAGGCCGACTGCATGGCCGTCATCGAAGAACTCGTCGCGGAGCGATACGATGCCAGCGCGATTGAGACGCTTGATGGCGTCCGAATTGAGACAAAGGCGGGCTGGCTGCTGATTCGAGCTAGCGGCACGCAACCACTCATTCGACTGACTGCGGAAGCACGCACGGAGGCTCGGGCTGAGACACTCCTTGCCGAGGCCGAGGAGTTGGTCGCGGCTGCGCAGGGATCCTAATTGTGTCTCATGATGGCATGGGCGCCCTTGGTTCATAGCCTTTAACGTAATTCCCACACAGTATTTCTGTGATGGAACGGGGATGGCGCTATCGGGGGACTAGCGTTCTTGGTGTTGTTTGCCTCACCGCGTTTGCGGTTGGTATTGTCAATAATACGACCATTCAGACGCTAGCGATGCAGATCCCGATACTCAACCGACTGCCGGCGGATCCACCCGTTGGGCTTGAGTACACCATGGAAATTCTCGTCACTACGGCAGTGATGACGGGTGTCTTCATCCCCCTCTACAAGCCCCGGCCTCGACGCGCGCTCGATATCGTATTTTTGGTGCACAAACGCGTCCTCGTCGGGAGCTTCGCCCTAGCGGCGATTGGCTATTTCGACTATTCGTATCGCCTCCCGCGACTGACCGTAGTCTTAGTCACGCCGCTGTTGCTGATTGTCTTGCCACTGTGGTTTGTGGGGATTCGCCAGCAGCCAGCCTCCGATCAGGCACGGGCGCTCCTCGTTGGTGATGACCCCGAGCTCTTCACTCAGATTCTTCCCGAACTTGACTTGCCGATCGTCGGCTATCTAGCCCCGACACAGGCACTACTGGCGCGATCGGACTCCAGGTTACCAGCGACTGATGGAGGGCTGAACGTTGATCTTGAGCGGCTGGGCGGGCTCTCACGGATCGAAGACGTCCTTGTCGAACAGGATATTGACACCGTTGTCCTTGCCTTTAATCAGGCTGATCGCGCCGAATTCTTTGGGGTCTTGGATGCCTGTTATGAGCATGGCGTCAGCGTGAAAGTCCATCGCGAGCATGCTGACTCGGTTCTCGTCCCTGGTGATGCGGTTGGGCCATTCGTTGATGTCGAGATTGAGCCCTGGGACCTCCAAGACCACCTGATCAAACGTGGCTTCGACCTTGTGTTTGCGACCGTTGGCTTACTCTGCTTGCTCCCTGTGTGTCTGGGGATCGCCATTGCGATCAAACTCGATGATGGTGGCTCGATTCTCTACCAACAGGAGCGAACGGCGCTGTTTGGCGACCGATTCGACGTGTACAAATTCCGGTCGATGATTGAGGATGCCGAAGCCCAAACCGGGGCCACAATCAGTGATGAAGACGCTGGCGAGGTCGATCCTCGCGTTACCCGCGTTGGGCGGGTGTTACGCCAGACACATCTGGACGAAATCCCGCAATTGTGGTCGGTGCTAAAGGGTGATATGAGTGCTGTCGGTCCCCGTCCGGAACGACCTGAACTGGAATCAGCTATCCAAGCTGGCGTGGGTGACTGGCAAAAGCGGTGGTTCGTGAAACCAGGGCTGACAGGGCCGGCACAGGTACACGGCGTTACTGGGGCTGACCCCGAGACGAAAATCCGATATGATCTGGAGTATGTGCGTGATCAGTCGTTCCCGTATGACCTGCAACTCGTTATCATGCAGATCTTGAAGGTCTTCCGAGATGCCATTGCTGGCTTTCGATCGAATCGTACTTGACGGTGCATCTGGAGCCAGTACATATGCCTCTTCTTGAGGATTAGTGTATCTCAGTTGGATTCCGCCATGAGCCTCTGTGAGTACCAATCGGCCTTTAGTCAGGATTGCGACCCATGAACTCGACCGCTGATACTGCGCCGCAATTGAAGCCGCTGGAATTACACGAAGACAGTCAGTAGTGAATAAGATAGAATGCTACCGGCCGGCCACAATTTTGCGACCACATCTCGATATCGATTCACTCCAGTCGGTCACAGTCATCTTTTGAATTGCCGGTGCGATTAGGCTCTTCTGGCTGATCTGGGGTTGTTGGCGGTTCAAGAAGGGTCACAATCAGTTGGCCGACACGAGTCTCAGCCAGCGCGCTGATCCAGGCAGCGAGCACGTCGAGACCGGTTTTCAGTTGCGAGTCTTCGAAGTAAGGAGCCAATGTCTCGACAATCCTGTCGAGGATCGCGATGAATGGCCCAACGGTGCGTGTTCTCCGCAAATCAATAACAATCACTTCGGGCTCGGGTTCCATGGTGAACCAGCGATAGAGCAAGGAACTGCGGATAACACGGCCTGCCCACGAACCCAAAGTGGACAGCCGAGGGCGGAATGTCTCCTGAATCGATCGTAGGATCGCTACTATCGTGGAGCCGGCCAGCAGATCGGAGTTCGTTGTCGTGTCTGAATCGTGGGCGGACATGCCTATGCAGAGACGACCGTTGCCTCAATGGTTATTGTACCTAGGTCGATGACGACTTGTGACTGTTGCTGAATACTCTGGCCCTTGAAGCGGAGGCCACTAGTCGTCTCGCGGACGCGGAGTTGGGCGGTAATTGTCACATCACGGTTAATGGGATGATCAACAACGTTTACCGATCCGTTGTCTCCGGTCGTGATGATGAGCGACGGTTCCACGGCCACATGGTTGATGGTCGCGATCGTCTGTCCATTGGCCCGCTCGGTCATCCCTGGTTGGATCGACTCTGCAAACTGTTCACGAATCTCACTCATCCGGAGCACAACGGTCCGAGTTGTCGATGTTCCGCGGGGTTCAACCGCTCCCACGCGTTCGATCGAACTCGATAATTGATAGTTCTCAGCTTCGAGACTGATCGTGTTGCCCCGTTGGATCGGCGTCGACCCAAACTGTTCGCGCTCGCCGTAGCCAAGTGTTTGCAGTGAGGCTCCGACGAATACCCGTTTTCGATCCGGATTCTGCGTGGCATAGGTTGTGACACTCTCAATCTCTGCTGTTCTGTGCCCGGCGACGGTGGCGATGTCGCCTTCGGCCATTCGGCTGGCCGTTTCAATATCAACAACTGTCTCAAGCAACACCTCTGCACTCCCGCGTTCGAACCCACCACCAACGCGCTCAACGCGGCCGTTATACGTGTAGTCTCCAGTCGAGAGCGGCACGACTTGCCCGCGCCGCAATGGATTGCCGCCGAAGTGGGGCTGTCCCTGCTCGCGGTGTGTTTGCAGGGTCGCTTCCACGAACACCCCCCGCTCGACACCATTATCGGTCGCATAGGCGGCAACATCGTTAATCGTCGCCACGGTACGGCCGGCGACGCGGATCGTATCACCAACAGTGACCTCTCGGGCGTCAGAAGCCTGCATCGTATCTCGGAGGACGACCGTCGCTGTGTCACCAGCAAGCGTATCACTGTCACCAATCTCTCGAATCTGCCCGTTCACGACGTATCGGTTCGTCTCGATATCCAGGGTTCGTCCTAACCGGGGTGGTGCATCAGCGTAGATAATACTCTCACCGTTCATCGGGCCCTGCAGTTCCGCGCGGACGATGACGCGTGTCCCCTCCTCCGACGGCGTCAGATGGACATCCGTAATTGTGAGTTGGTTATTGCCATTCGGACTGTATGTATCTCCTTCGTTAATCTCCGTCACTACATAGTCTGGCTGTGTACCCATATCGAGTGTCACATGGGTCGAGCTGAGATCTGGCCCCGAATCAGCCGGCTGCAGTAAGAACGCAGCACCTGCAGCAACAACAGCAAGGACGAGTAAAATAACAAGCGCATCAATAACATTAATCACACCGAACAGATTCCCCTCGTCGTCAATCAGTGGCATTGACTCCGCCCCCCGTACGCATGTTGTCCGTTGATAACTAACGAGTGACTAAATCATTTCCGAAGCGGGATCCAATCGCCGCATAGCCACAGTATCCTCGACATCGTTGGGAACGCCTGCGGAGGAGCGCTGTTCGATGTGGGTTGCCCCTATCGATCACTACACCTCTGAAACGGTGCGGACCGTAGATCTCTGGGAAAATCAGCACATTTCAACTCAACAGCTGGCGACAACTCCCTCACTCCACGGTCACGCTTTTTGCGAGATTGCGTGGTTTATCGATCGGACGCCCTTTCTCGTTTGCGACATGGTACGCAAACAACTGGAGAGCGACATTCGCGACGACTGGCTCTAGCGGCCCACACGCCGGAATCTCGAATACGGTATCGACATTCGAGGTGATCGACGGATTACTCGTCACTCCGATCACAGGCGCCCCCCGGGATTCTACTTCTTTGACGTTGTTGACGGTCTTTTTGGCCGACGTTTGATCAGTGAGGATCGCGATGACGGGCGTCTCAGGAGTCACCAGCGCGAGTGGCCCGTGTTTCAACTCGCCAGCAGCGAATCCTTCGGCGTGATCGTAGGAGATCTCTTTGAGTTTGAGGGCGCTTTCAAGTGCGACTGGGTAGCCAGTCTTTCTGCCAATATAGAAGAACGCCTTACTATCGGCGTAGGTCTCAGCAGCGCGTTTGATCGTCGCTTCCTGATCCAGCACCTGCTGGACTGCCCCAGGGAGGTCTCGAAGCCCTTCGAGAAATTCCGTTGTGGCCTGTGACGTGAGTGTTTCTCGAATCTGTCCTAGATGTACTGTGAGGAGTGTGGCGGTTGCCACTTGGGAGACGAACGTTTTGGTCGCTGCGACGCCAATCTCCGGCCCGGCACGAATAAAGACCGTATCGTCGGCTTCCCGAGTCACGGTACTCCCAAGCGTGTTGGTGAGCGCGAGTGTTCGTGCGCCTGCTCGAGTAGCCTCGCGGAGTGCAGCGAGTGTATCCGCTGTTTCTCCACTCTGGGTGATGGCAAGCACCAGTGTCCGCCATGGATCGCGGTCCCCTCTGAACTCGTATTCGCTGGCGATGTGTACCGTCACGCGGACGCCAGCGTGCGTTTCGAGGAGTTCTTTCGCATAGAGGCCGGCGTGATATGAGGTGCCACAGGCGATGATCTGAATCTCTTCGATGGATTGGAGATATTCCGTGGGGAGAGCAATCTCGAGGTCGACACTCGTAGCGAGATCGTCGATCCGGCCAGAGATTGCCTGCCGGAGTGCGCGCGGTTGTTCGTGGATCTCTTTGAGCATGTAATGGTCATACCCACTTTTGCCCGCGGCTTCGGCATCCCAATCTAGTGTGTCGATTGGCCGCTCAACTCGTTCACCGCCGTTGTAGATTGTAATCTCATCAGCCGTCAGGTGCGCAATATCGCCCGATTCGAGATACGTAACCCGATTTGTATGCTCGATAAACGCGGTAGCGTCACTCCCAATGAATGTCGCGTCATCACTGTGACCGAGGAGCAGTGGACTATCCTCGCGTGCAACGACGATCCCCTCGTGACCAGCTGCTGTTGCAGCGATCGCGTAGCTTCCCTCTAGTCGTTGGGTTGTCCGCTGAACCGCGCTCAGCAGAGAAATGCCGTCAGCGAGATGGATCTCGATGAGATGCGGGATCACTTCGGTGTCGGTCTCGCTCTGGAAGACATGCTGCTCGCTGAGCTCTTGTTTGAGGGCATCGTAGTTTTCGATGATGCCGTTGTGTACAACAGCGACCTCGCCCGTACAATCCGTATGTGGGTGGGCATTCGTTTCGGTAGGTTCACCATGCGTGCTCCACCGCGTGTGCCCAATCCCCACTGTGGCGTCAGCCGACTGTGGCGCGGTGAGTTTGTCGACTTCCCCTGCGGTTTTGGCGAGCGTAAGCGTCTCACCGGTGAGTGCGATCCCCGCTGAGTCGTACCCCCGGTATTCGAGATTTTTGAGTCCCTGATGGACGATCCGTCCCGTATCGTCTGGGCCGATGTAGCCAATAATTCCACACATGCGATTATCCTCGCTGCACGTGACTGCGGTCGTCAATCCGACCCGACACGTAGGTCCCACTGTCGAGTGTGGCGTTGTTTCCGACGATTGTCCCCGGAGTAATGGTTACGTTGCCTCCTCCGGCTACATTATCGCCAATCAACCCTCCAAGTGTGACATCGTGATGGACGGTATCCGAAAGGACAACGTCAGCACGGCCGCCTTCAACCGTGGTGTTCGGGCCGAGTGTTGTATTTGCGCCGACGATACAATCTTCCATTACAACTCCACTATCGATTGTCACATCAGATAAAATGATCGCGTTTTTTACGATTGCCCCAGCACCGATACTAACGTTGTCACCAAGGCTAACCCCATCCAATACGGTTGCCTGTGGGTGGACAACGGTATTCTCTCCGATCGTTGTGGACTCTCTGACCACTGCCGAGGGGTCAATCGTAGCGCTCTCGGAGATTGCGCCTGGCGATCGCTCCGTCCCGAGAAGCGCAGTATTGACCGTGAGTAGATCCCACGGCTCCGAGATGTCTAACCACGTCCCTTGGTATCGAACCGCTTCTAGTCGCTGGTCGTCAATAAACGTGTCCAACGCGTCTGTCAGCGCCTGTTCGCCGTGTGTCTCGATACGCCGGATCGCAGCGAAGATTTCGGGTCCAAAGGCATAGACACCGGCGTTGATGTAGTCTGATTTTGTGCGGTCGGGATGTGGCTGTTCTTCCAATCCGACGACAGTTTGCCCGTCAAATTCAACGACTCCGTATCGACTCGGCCGTTCGATGCGGGTGATCGCCATCACTGGCTCATTTGTCTCTTTCCGGCGATTGATGACTGCGTCAATAACTGCTGTGTCGATGACTCGATCGCCATTTAATGCGATAAATGAGTCGCCGAGATGCGATTCTGCTTGGAGCAGTGCGTGGCCCGTGCCAAGTTGTTGCTCCTGTACGATATAGGAAATTTCCAGATCGCCGTAGCTGTCTTCGAAGTAACTCTGGATGCGATCTCGATTCGATCCGACGACAACGAGTACCTCGGTAATCGCAGTTTGGGTGAGTGCATCGATAATATGCTCAAGAATGGGACGGTTTGCGACCGGGAGCATGGGCTTTGGACGGTTCTCTGTGAGTGGCCAGAGCCGTCGTCCCTTCCCCGCTGCGAGTACGACTGCTTTCATACTCGCAGGTTTCCGCCACGTGACATAGGCCTTTGGCACGTTGGGATTTTACGGAAAATTCGAGGCGAAAGCCTCACGCTTCAGGGTTGGGATGAAGCTGACCAACAGTATTCAACCGCCGACGATGGCACAGACGGGGTTCTAACGCAAATCAGTATTCTGATCAAAATGGGTATATTTGCTCCTCCTCTGAGTAGACACATGGTGAAGGTGGATCGAAAAGGTCGGATCATCTTCCCCCAAGAGATACGAGATCGCCTTGGACTCACCCCCGGTACAGAAGTCGAGATCTATGAAGAAGACGGGAAGGCAGTCATTGAAGTGGCAAATAACCCCGAAGAGATCATCGAGCGCTTAGAAGAACTCGTTCGGGAAACGGCTTCGGAGCTTGGCGAGAGATCGCCGCTTGAGGACGGGACCGATCCAACTGCTCAGAAGCATAGGGACGCTGTTCGGCGCGGGGACAAAAATCGGTAGGTGGCGCTGGTGGCCCGGATCTGTTCGCCATCGTCGGGATTGCCCGCGTGGGTGCTGCGAGTGTAGTTTCAAGCATCTTATGATGTCTCCCCGAGCGTCTACTACGAATCGTACGCCGCGGCGAGATGCCTGAGGATGACCTCGCCGTGACACTGCTGTGGAAGACACCAACACCCCAATCGTTCGCCGTAGAGTTCCTGAACAGCCTCAGCAAACTCGCCGTTCTCAACGAGGTTCCCACGAAACCAGCCCTCATACAGCGCTACCGACTGCTCCCGGGATTCCACCTCGCCACCGTCCTTGACGAGTTTGAACGGATTCCCGAATCGCGAGCGTCGGTCGACCCATCGGGTTGGCTCGAACCGGCGCCCGGAAATGAGCTCCGTGCCGCTGGGTTCGTGGACGATACGTCGGCCATGATCGGTCTCGGGAACGTGGAGATCACCGCGGACGCGGGTGCGGACCGCCGCGAGTGGGTCCTCGGTTGGATCCGGAGTCTCACTCATCGGTGATTCAGTAGTCTCTAGTGGCGAACTTAGAATTCTCGGCGGCTCCCAAGTCGAGGAAAGGGGTAGGGCTTGGAACTGCTAGTCTACCAGTCCGATGCTGGGGGACTCCCTGTGCCCGAAAGGACTGGTGGTCTGCTAGGTGGACTGCGAACCTGAAACGTGCGGGTCGACAGAATCGGAATTCACCGACACATCCTATTGTTTACACGAAATCGAGGCGAAAAGCCCACGACTTCAGTCGTGGGATGAATCCGACCACACACGACACAATCACTCCTCGATAGCCGACCGAGGGTTGATAGTGGAGTAGCATATAATACAGATGGTTTCTATCTAATCGTATGCCACGCGGGTACAGTCGAGAGCGAACGTCGGTTCACAACCTCCACTACCACTTCGTGTGGTGCCCGAAGTACCGCAAGCCGGTACTCACAGACGAGGTTGCCGACTGCCTCGAACAACTCATCGAGGAGAAGACCGACGAACTCGACCTCGACATTCTCCGACTGGCAATCCAGCCCGACCACGTACACCTGTTCATCACTGGCGACCCGAAACTTGCCCCGAACAAAATCATCCAGCAGGTCAAGGGCTACACCTCGCGGAACCTCCGCGAGGAGTTCGACTTCGGCCTCCCCTCGCTGTGGACGCGCTCGTACTTCGTCTCCTCGGCAGGAGAGGTGTCGAGTCAGACCATCGAGGAGTACATCGAAGCACAGACCGGACAATAGGATGCATCGAGAAGTCACCACCACGGTACGGGTCAAACTCCACTCGCTCACCGGGCGGAAAGCCCGACTTGTCGAACGCGAATACACCGCGTTCCAAGACGCCGTGCACGGTGACGATGACGCGAACCTCTACTCCGCCACCAAACAACAGGCGGGCAAAGTCCGCTCGAACAAGAACCCGCGAGAAGACACCGAGCAACCGGTCGTCCTCCGCAACGACTGCATCACTATCGAACACGACGAGGACACGGTTCTCTCGTCGTGGTGGTTCAAACTCCCCGTCTACAACCCCAAGAAGGAACGCGGGGATAGCATCTGGGTTCCCGTCCGCGTCCCCGAGAAGGACACGAACCTCCTCGAAGACGGGTACATCCGCGACTCGGAACTCGTCCACCAGGACGACGAGTGGTATGTCCATCTCGTCTGCAAGCGGTCTGTGGCCGTTGCAGACGAATACGATGACGTTCTCGCCGTTGATATGGGTGCGAAGTGGATCGCCGTCAGCACGTTCCTCTCTGACCGCGACACGCAGTTCCACGGAGCGGAAGTCCGTCGCGTCCGTGAACACTACAAGCAACTCCGCAAGAGCATCGGGAAGGCGAAGGTACGTTCGGGAGCGCAGGTCATCGAACGCCTCGGGGACAAGGAATCCAGAACGGTTGAACACGAACTGCACCAAGTGGCGAACGAACTCGTCGCTCGCGCTCGGGAGCGCAACGCTGTCATCGTGTTCGGTGATATGACGGGGTTGCGCTTCGATAACGACAAGGGTCGGTACGTGAACGACAAGACCCACAAGATGCCATACGCGAAGATGGCGAACATCCTCACGTACAAAGCCCATCTTGACGGGCGGGAGTGCCTCTCCGTGAACGAGTACGACACGTCTATTACGTGTTGGCGGTGTGGGTCGCAGAACACGAGTCGGGAGGTGCAGGGGCGTGTCGAGTGCCACGACTGTGGATTGGACGACAACGGCGACAAGAATGGCGCGACGAACATCGGCAAACGAGCCGTCGGTAAGAACATTCAGAGTCCGCTATCGACGGTGGGGGCTGTTGTGGCTCAGCCCAAAACGCAGGTCGTACTCAAGGGAACCAACGGTGAGATGGAACCTGCGAACTCCCCAGCCGACGTGGGCCTAACCCTCAGTGAGGGAAGCCCACGACTTTAGTCGTGGGAGAAGTCACACTGGACGAGATGCTCATACCGCTTTAGAGAGTAATCTCCGAGGTGTAAGGCACGGTGTGAGGCACGGTGTGTGGCATCGCTCAGACTGGGAGGCACTCCATCACCAAATCGCTAGACGGCAGCAGGTGTGTGGCACTCCACCCCGACTGATATAATACTAATAGTACAGCTATCAGTTGCTCTGCCGATAGAGTGTGATGACGGATCAGAGGGGACCCCCCATCAAGGGCACAACATGCCGACCGGCCGGCACGGCGGCCCCGGCGTCGGCGATCACAGGCTGGGGAGGTGCCTAGTACGTAGACCGGAATAGCGGACCGCTGGGAGCGGGGAACGCTGTCCCGGGTAGCAGCGCATCAATAACCAGCATATAGAAAAGGTTTGAGAATAAGCGTCTGTATGAGCGAGTCGGTGACGGTTACACGGCGGCTCTCCGAAGCGGAGTTAGACGATCGGCTGCAGGCAGCAAACGAGGGACCACGCATCCGCCGACTTGGCTTTATCAAAAATCTCTATTGCGGTGATTCGGTTCGGGAGGCAATCGCCCGGGAGGGCTTCTCCAGTTCAACCGGCTATCGATGGCTCAAGGCATGGAATGCAGGCGGGATTGCGGCGATGATGCCCGACTATGCTGGTGGGCGGCCGCCAAAACTGTCCAAGGAAGAACGGGAGCGATTTCGAGCGATCATTGAGCGAGAGCAACCCTGTACCACAACAGAGGTCGTAGAGATTCTTGACACGACCTTTGGGGTCACCTATGCACCGGCGTACCTACCACGGGTACTGGACGAAATCGGGATTGAGTACGAACCGCCAGACCGCGAGACAGCACCCCGCAAAGCGATCGTAGATGCCATTGAGTGGGATGAAAAAGAACCGGTTCCAACGACAGGGCGACACCCCTACGATAGCCCTGAGCACCATTCGACTGCGGGCTGGGTCCTTCGAGAATAGTGTGTCCCAATCAATTTCTATTCCAGATATTTTTTATTTCGCTGAGTGGTCAATTTACTGAACTGCGTATCAGTTATATCAATTACATATTTGGCGTTTGCGTGCGATCGTCCCATTTGAACCGCGAGCATCACACATGTACCCGCATCCGCACCTACCGGAATGGCTGGCATGAGATAGTTTGACAGGGGTCACGGATGATGGGGCGACCTCTCCGGTAACGATCCGGGTCGAGTCGATGAGATGCCTGTCGGTGGAGTGGTGGATCGCTTCGTCGGTGTGCATGTAGAACACACGAGACGCTGTCTGGTCGCCACCACTCGGGAGAGGAGGTCGCTCCGAGACTGACGATCCGGTCACGCAGACACGTAGCAACACTTCCGGGTGCATCATTCCGACATCGATGGGCCCCGTCACAAGGAGGGGAGCCGACGTAATCCATCCATCGGTCTCTCTGTTGTATCGGGGTGGGTTGAGTGTGTCTCCCAACACTCCACTGCTGCGTCCACCTACCGTGGTCCGAGCTACTGTCTCTCACCGACAGGTCCGATACGCTGCTTGAGCCAACTGGTCACTGTCGTGGTCCGGTCTCGACTTGATGTCGCTGCGTGCTCCCACCAGTTTGTAGGCCGAGTCGTGACGCCGCGCTCGTCGCCGCGGCCGCGGTCCACCCAGCGCCCGACTTGGGCGAACACAGCAACACTGACCATGGAGCCGATGTGTCGCTCCCCGATCAATGATCGCGACCATCTTCCCGCGCCCGGTAGCCTGGTCAGCACTCGGGGGTGCTGTGGTCCGCGGGGTGTTCCGAGCTGATGTTGCTTCGGACTTGGGACGGTCGTGAGACGTCCGCTTCGGAACGCGGACACAGAAGCCATGCGTCTCGATCGATCGCTGGTGTCCCACCGTTGTCGGTGCAGTGATGTTCGTTGATTTTGGAGGCCTGTCGGTCCGGCCACACTATCGGTTTCACCAACACGGTTGGTCGGTATCGACGAGGGTCTAGTATCGTGGTGGGAGCCAAGCCACAGACAGTTTTTGCTAGGGCCCTCTCTGTTGGTGTCCCAGCTAAGAGCCGCCGGTGGTGAGGTACTTGGGCCCCTCCTGGGCGGCCCGAGTGGCTGGTGGCAACTACTGGTGTTACGCATGGCTATTAGTATTATATCAGTCGGTGCTGAGTGCCACACACCTGCTGCCGTTTAGCGATTAGGCAGGGGCATGCCGCCCAGTCTGAGCGGTGCTGCCCACCGTGCCTCACACCATGCCGTTCGGTGTTGATGCTGGGGGGCATACCAACGATACGGGATCTAGACGACGCCGTCTCTTGTCGATGATTGCTGTGCTTACGATACCGGTTAGATCTGAGGTAGAGATGGGGATGGTGCCTCTCTGCGAAGCGTTCCGAGCCCTGCGTAAGACTCCCTTGGACCCTCCATGAGAAACTCACGAGCGCCTCACGCAGACCTTTTGTGTCCCCTTCGGGACTCTTCCACGTCCCTTCTTCATGGGCAACTACTACCTCTCGTGATCGAAGACTATACTGGTCATCGTCGTCATCGCAAGCCCATCGGTAGTGGTGCCACAGGTAATCTTCATCCCCGCTCCCCAGGAGTGGTCCTGCGAGGAACCTGCGGCCGAGATGAACGTGACTGCAGATGTCTTGGCTGTGGTCCGGGACCTGGTCTAGAATGGTCATCGACCACTCCTCTGAGCGGTCCCCACAGAGACGACCACGTGCCGTAGTGATCCCATCTCAGTCTTAGGAGCGGGGATCACTTGGGGTAGTTTTGCTCCCGATCGTCGGATGGACGAGATTGGGAGCGGGGTCGTCCGGAGTCCACTCTTGATTGTTTGTTGATGGGGCCAAACGAGAGAATCGCATGGGGTGGGCGAGTGTGCAAGCGGTGTGTCTCTAGGAAACAAGCAGCGGTTCTTGAGACAGCTATCCGAATCTATGGCTCACGCTTCGGTGGTCTCCACCAGTAGTAGGACAGGGATAGTTGAGGTGTTCTCTTGTTTCTGTCTGGGTGGAGAGTTGGCTGGATCTTGTCTTCGTCTGGGTGGAGAGTTGGCTGGATCTTGTCTTCGTCTGGGTGGAGAGTTGGCTGGATCTTGTCTTCGTCTGGGTGGAGAGTTGGCTGGATCTTGTCTTCGTCTGGGTGGAGAGTTGGCTGGATCTTGTCTTCGTCTGGGTGGAGAGTTGGCTGGATCTTGTCTTCGTCTGGGTGGAGAGTTGGCTGGATCTTGTCTTCGTCTGGGTGGAGAGTTGGCTGGATCTTGTCTTCGTCTGGGTGAAGATCTGGCTGACCTATCGTCGCCTTGGTGAGGGATCCCTTGTCTCTGTCTTGGTGGAGAGCTGGCTGAATCCCCCTCGCTATCTTGATGAAAGGTTGTCGCTGTCCCAATCCTGTCTTGGTGGACATTTGTCCCCCTTCTAGCATCGAGCTGAGGTGGTTCGCGGATCCTGCTAGGGTCTCTCTCAACATGCTCACGATGGAGTGCGATTGGACTCTCAGTCGAATGTGCGGCATGAGTGAGTCGAACTTGAGGGCCCGAACAAACTGATTCCGTGGTAAGGTCGCGAGTACAGATACTGTCCTTTTCGGATGGATATTCCTGGGATAGACTGTCTTTGTTCTTGAACTTTCGAATACTCTCCCGAGATACGCGGTAGAATTGCTAGCTCTAACAATTTGTATTATATACCCCTCCAATTACCACGATGAAAGTCAATCAAAACTATCGACTGATCGACATAGCCATCCCACGGCGTGGGGCCTCTCAGCAATACAGACACTCCCCTGCCAGCTGGACTGAAGTGACGCCGCCCGAGCGGACCAAGCCAGCGATGGGGTGGCTAACAACGTATCGCGCACGGCTCGCGAAACACCACTCGCCACTCGCCACACACACCCATGGCAACAACTGACGATTCGGACTCCCAGCTCGGAATCGGTATTCGTCCCCCGATCGTTGAGGAGACCAAATTCGACCGCGAGAAGGTCGTTTTCGTCAAAGTCCCTGCGTCGATGAAAAGTACCTTCGACTCCGGGCCAACGAAAGGCACGCTCGCACTTGCAGACATCTTCGCGAAAACCCAAACCGAGGTTGACGACGTTGAACAGTTTACCTGGCCCGTCGCTGACGGGCTGATGTATGCTTTCGGTGCATACAGCTCGACGGTCCAATCGACGACACAGAAGAGAGTACAACCCAGCGGAGCAGACGGTGAACCGCTTCCAGAGCCGCTACAAACGGTCTATGAGACACTAAGTATTGAGTTGCCGGACGCACTCAAGATACGTATCGGTACACTCCCGCTGGGACTTTTCGGGTCGTCGCCAGCGCTTGGAACACGACTTGTGATGGAGGATAAAAATCAGAAGCCTGCTGGTCGCGGAAAAGTGTCCGAGGCGGACGCAAACGCGCTTTTCGAAGATCTTGCCGGAGAACCGTTCCTCTATCACGTGCTATACCGCCAGTCGAGCGGGCTCCCAGAAAGCAACGAGTATCAGGTTACCGTTCGGATCTTCCTGTTCAATCCGAAATATAAGATCAGCACTGAAAGTGAATACGCCCGCTGTCTTCGGTTCGGTCGAGAATGTGACCCTGCTGACTCATTTGCGGACCTTGGAGTCTCATCGAGTCTCGCTGTAATTGATGACGGGTATAACGTCTCGTGGCTTGATGATGATGTAGTGATGCCCACTCGGGAGAGCGGGCTCCCGAATTTTACCGCGGGACAATCGCTTATCACCGGCAAAAGGGAGTTCACAAAGATGCAGCGAGGTCAGTACGGTGCCTCCGATCTGCTTGAGGATCGCTGTGCGTATACGAGCCTCCTTGCTCGGGAGATCGATCTCGAACACTACGTCGGACTCGGTACAATCGATCCGGGCGTCGATCCTTGGCAAAAGGCCCCGCAGGCGATCGGCTTGGATATTGACGATATCGGTGCCGATCCCGAAGAACTGCTCCCGGAAAAAATGACAATCGGCGTCAATGCACCAATAGAGGATAGCGAGTTTGATCAAGCCCTAACGACTGCCAACGACGGCAGTAAAGCACACCGGGAAGCAATCAAACATGTCGCCATTGCCTTCCAAAGCGAAGGGTACGACGTCAGGGTCGTCGTCCAAGATACAAGGTCGCGTCCAGACCTATGGGTCCGTCGTGATGATGGCGAAATCTTCGCCGTCGAAGTCGAATGCCAAACGAGATCTAAACCTGCGAGCGTCTATACGAATCTCATCCGGCAGGCTGTCTGGGGATATAAGACTATCTGCGTAATGGTAGCGCAAAAAGATGATGAAGGGAATACTGAATCACTCGATACGCTCGGCACATGGGCGCTTAACAGCCTTGCAATCCCGATGAAACATCGTGATCCAACCAAAACACAGCTTCACAACGGTACAGGGACGATAGTTGTCGACGGCAAAACGATGCTGTTGCCTGAAGGGGTCTCTGAATCAAACTGGTGGTTAACCTGTGATTCCGAGTTTCTACTCGTTCACGATGGCGAAATACTCGCACGCGGGGACGCGACGGAGCAGTTCAAGGAATTTGAGTTCAATCTCCCGCGATACTACGAGGAAGACGACCACTACGTCGTCGAAAACGAATATGGGAAAACCGTCCAGACATACGAAGACGAATCAGACATCGAAAACACCAAAATACGCCCGTGCCATCGGCCGGTCGATCTGAGTTATCTTCGATTCGTGGAGGCGCTCTACTGTTATGATCCGGACACCAAAGAACTCGTCCAACAAGAGATGACCGCGCAGTGGGACGTCGAACAGGCCTCGACCCGAAACGAAAAAAGTCATCAGCAGGCGTTTGAGGCGTTCCTCGTCGAACACGAAAACGACGAGCCGATCCTCGAGCGGGAGTGCCGACCATTTATCAAAGACTGGATCGCGCAGCTCAGCACTCACGATCATCCGGGAAATAATATCTTCGGAAACTACAGAAAAGATTACTATCCACGCAAGCGGATCTCAACGGAATTTGGAATGGAGCCTAGCTATCCTGGTATCTCATTCCGCTATCCACGCGGGCTCGTCTCCCTAGACCTGCCTGGACTCGACACTAGGCCAATCTTCCCCGATCGCTGGAACATCGCTTCTGAAGACGTGCTCCGGGAGCCGCTGATCTACGGGCTCGATCATCGGAGTGAAGTTGAATCGAAGACAGCAGATGGTTTGGAGACCGATATTTGATATCGCTATCTGATCACCTGTTGTACTCACCCTTCCAATGACCGACCAAACTGCTCCCAACAGCTCGGCTGGTAAGACAGTTACTGTCTCTCAGGACGATGAACTACGGTTGAACGCAGGCGTGTACCAGCCACATTTCACCAATACAGAGTACGCTCGCCTCGGGACACACCCGAACTTGGATCTGATTTTCGTGCGACCGGTAACCGTTGAGACTGGGGACCCACCTAAGGAGGTTACCGAGTTCGCCTACAAAATAGATGATACCCGCTATACCGGCGAAATAACTTGTCGGCGGTTTCTCCAGCAACATAACTACCACCATACGACCACAACCCGGTACGTTGCGGAGTGGTGGCCTGAACCGGCTGTTCTGTGTATTGACCTTACTGATCCGGCTCCGATGAAAGAGAATCCTTGATTTCGTCTATATTGGGCTAGTTGACCAAGATCAAGGCTCAATTTCAGTACACGATTTACTTGACTAAATTTCTCTGTGTCTATCGGACCGGTGATCAAGTGTACTACTGGAACAATTCTGAGTGGAAGACATCCAGTACAATTCAACTGCTTGGATTGCTTCTACGTTGTGAATACGGATTACAATGCTGCGAAGAATATTGCGCAGAGGTTGGCGGTGAAATTCCGGCGGGACAGAAGTCCCCTGCTGGAGGGGCGTCCTGTGAAGTACGATCTCTCCTCGGTTGAACCAAATCCGTCGGTTGGTGTTCGCTGTGGACGCCGGCTCAATACCTCAAGTTGTCGAAAAATGAAGATTCGGTTGGTCGTTGCGTGCCGATCCGGTCAGCGTTCGTAGGTGACCGAGAACCGCCAGGCTCGATCCGGGATCACCGTCGATTCTTCTCTCCTTGTGGTCTCGATCTTCGGCGCACTATGCAGGGCCTCGCCGAATTCGGTACTGCACAGGCGCGTCTGATTAGCGGCATCCAGCCAAGCTCTGTAGCGACTGCGGAGATCCGCTTTCTCCAGTTGATGACCTTCAGCGCTGACTGAGAACTGCTCAAAGAACGCAGTCAGCGTGGCCGGCGTCGCCATAGTCGACTCTTGTGGCGGGCAGTCGTGGGTACAGAGCGTGTCGCTGTCGGCTGGATCCGGGTAGTGGATCGTGATGTCGCACCGGTAGCTGAGACGATCCGGCCTGAACCAGCCCTGGATGGGGGCATAGGACGCCCTGAGGTCGGCCTCCGAGTCGAGGGTGGCGACAGTCGTCCCGCCACCTCGCGTGAGTTTCATTTCAGCCGTTCCGTCCTCATCCTTGGCGATGAAGACGCCATCCGGCAGGTCGGTATCGGCGTCGATCGCAGCCTCACCGCCCGGCAGTCGGAGCGTCTCCGTGCCAACAGTGAGGTTGACCCCACCGGTGGCGAGCAACTCAACCGTGGCCGGGGGTGTGCTTGTCTCTCGGACGAGGCGGTCTCCAGCAGGTGTCAGAAGCGACGCTGCCGTCCGGTACGGGACGGCCCCGCTGTCGGTCAGGTCCTTCATAGGAGCTTTCGCGAATTCATGGACTGCCCTGGCGACGTGTTTGTTCGGGACGATCACGCGCGTGGTCGAGCCCGTCTGGGTGGCCGCTTTCAGCCGCTGGCCGAGCGCTCCCGGCCTGCAGGCACCAGTCACCTTCATAACACCGTCTTCGGTGGTCGATTCGTCGGGGGCGAGTGTGTCGTGGACGATACTACCATCGTCGGGGGGGAGGGGATTCCCCCAGTCTCTCTCGTTCATCATGAGCGAGCGAATCAGTTAACGGACGGGGGCATAATCAGCCATTTTTTACCAGTACGGGTGTATCCGCCGCTTTGCACAAGACATACGGCCGTATTATTATCTTAGATTATATTCTCATAATGCATATCACTGAATTCACCGCCCCGCGAAATTTAATAGGGGTTGCGACACAAAGGTATGTGAGATGACAACGGGACTTGGAGGACTCCCGGGTCAGATACGTGCCGCTCTCAAGGACGCAGGATTTGATCCAGAGCCAAAACACTCACCGTGGACCTATGCAGATGTCTTCGTCCGTGAAGGGGCTGACACGTATGAAGAAGCACTTACGCGCGAAATGGTAGAAAAGTCACTTGAACAGCGTAGTGACGATTTCTCTTTTGATAATACTAGATCAACGAGTAACAACACACTGAACAAACTCGTGAAGGCCGATATCCTAAATCAAGATAAAAAAGGCCAAGCACACCGCTACTGGCTAGCCTACTCGCTGGATGCTACGCCTTCACAAGAATCGGCAACGTCCGATAGTCCGGACCCAGCTGCCGGGGACCCAATGAGTTATCCCTCGCCCCCGACGCCCCTCCTCCTGCCCTTGCTTGCGTTGGTTGCCGGGTTCTCTATAACATTCCTGAGTTTGATTGGCTTTCGGCTCTCTGTCCCGTGGCCGGTCGCGACCGGGAATGCTGTCCTTGCGTGTGCATTTCTGTCGATCGGATTCGTGAGTGGCAGTGTCACAATCGCCACGAAAGTGCGGCAGTCTCTACCTACGCTTGATATGGAGACACCCTGAGAATCTGTTCCAAACTCACATGCTTGATGAGATTGATGCTCCTTGACGAACCATTAAATATTCAAGATGGAAACCGACGAATTCCGCTGTAGAGAATTCTAGAGGCTACTGATCGGGTAATTGCGAGTGAGCCTGTTACTGATTCGGTCGCGACGTGTGATTCAGAGAACGGCTTGTCTCAAACGAGTCGTCTCACCCACGCTCGCGTTAGGCGGACTCGTCACGAAAGCGTTCGATGAGGTGCTCATACCCGTCTTCGTCCTCGAACACGTCATAGTCGTCATCAGCACCAACGAGGAGAATGACAGTCCGATTACTGTTGTTGTCGAGGTCTTTGGCGGCGGCGATAGCGTATGCGTCTCCGATAGCTGGGCTGTACGTGGCTTTCACGTCTGCCGCAGTTTCCCACAGGGGGTCGACGTTGTATTCGGTCACACCTATATCTCGGAGGGCATCAATATGGGTATCAGCCTGTTCGACAGATGTTCTTCGGGTGGTGATGTACCGGAATTCCGCGAGGTTGATCGTGGCGATGTATCCGTCGCGTTCGCCGTCGTACACGCGGTCAAGCCAGCGTTCGACCTCGCTTGCGCCCGGTTCGTCAAAGGAAAAGGCGAGCAGTGCCTCGGCATCGAAGACGATCGTCATTTATCCTGCTGCGACAGTTCGTACTTCTCGTCGGTCTGGTTCTTGTCTCGCTCTCGTTCGGCACGAAGCTGTTCCGTGGCCGACTGCGTTTGCTCTTGCTCATCTTCAGATGCAAGTGCGCCCCGAAGCTCAGCCGGACGCTTGACCGGCCGGACCACGATCTCGCCCTGTTCATTCTCGACGAATCGGACCCGGCCTGGGGTGTCAATATGCAGTTTGTCACGAAACTCCTTCGGGATCGTTGCTTGCCCCTTGCTGGTGACCGTTACGGTCGTCCCGTCTTCAGACTCGCTCATGTGTAATGAGGGTTCTCGGTAATACTTTAATCTTTGTAATACTCTTCTGAACTTGCGGAGGAAGAGGCTGTGTGCAGCAGAAAACGCAACTCATCGCTCAGTAGGTCTGGATGTGGGCGACGGTGCCCTCATACTCACTCCCATCTAACTCCTGCAAGAGATTCCCATCGGCGGTGTAGGCTATCCCATCCCGTTCGACGGCGAGTGCGACGTAGGCAGCGTCGTAGGCCGTGATGTCAACGGTGTTCGCGATCTCCGCGATGGGGCCGACTGATCCGAACGAAACGAGTTCGATACCGTAGTTGTCAAGCGAGTTTGCGGCTTCATGGAGTCGCTCGCCATCGTAGTGGCCGCTGTACTTGAGTGCATTGACCGCCTCGAAAGGCATGAGCGCCGGTGCGCACAGGTCGTGTTTGCCGTTGAGGAACTCGTCACGAAGTGCTCGGGCCTGTTCGTGATGCTGCTCGGGAATGTACCACTTGACGACAGTACTAGTGTCGACGACGACATCGGCCATTAGGATCGCTCCTCGCTATATCGGGTGTCACGGAATTCACGAATCTGTTCTGCCGTGTTCGTCGTCGCTACCTCGTCGGCGTCGATGACACCGCTCAATCGCTCGCTGGTCGCAACTGCATGGGCGAGGTTCCGCGATTCCAGACTCTGTAGTTCCTCCTCGATGTGGTCACGGAGCACTGCACTCCAGTTTACGTCATCGTGTTCATCCATCCGTGCTTTCACTTCGTCGGGGACACGGAAACTGACACTTCCCATAGAGTATTATATGTGCTACGGTATTATTAGTCTTACACCATGTCCAGAGCTGGCTCTCAACACAAACTCCGTTAATGTTGTTGAGAACGATCAACGCCCATGGAGACTGCGCTCCCTACGGATACACTCGTATCTGCAAAGCGCGTCGTGGAAACAGGAAGCCCTATCCCCAAGGAGCGAACGGCACAAGCCGTGAGCGAGTAGGGTAGGGTAGTTCACAGCCCCCGATCTCCATTCGACGCTTCCTTCCCGTTCTTCAAGCGGGCGACGACGTTCTTGCAGGCGTCGACGGCCTTGTTCCGAACGGCTTGCACAAGGCTACCGTTGAACCCGTCTGTTCTCCTGTCGAGGAATCGGCCAGAACGGGAGTCCACGCTGAATCCAACCGCTTTAGCGGTGGGTAGCTCAAGGACGTGGCCGATGTGACGGATACGAACCGCACGCTGTTAGGTCGGACGCGGCCGACAACAACGTATTAAACATCGGGAGTTCGAACGGCGCTGGCACTAAACTGTAGGCGGCTTTCTTGCGCTGATCCCTGAGAACAATTACCACAGCGGACCCAAACAGTTATTATGAACACGATAATATTATTGTATGCATAATGATAGACAGAGAGACGGAACTCGAGTGGCTCACGTCGCACCTCTCACGAGACGAGCGACAGCTTCTCGTCATATACGGGCGACGGCGGGTGGGAAAGACGACGCTGGTGACGTCGGCGCTCGACGCACTCGAAGACACGTCAGTCTACTATCTCTGCGACGAGCGGGGCGCAACGCACAACGCTCGGCGATTCGCGGCACAGTGCGCTGCCGCGTTCGATGACATCACTCCGGATGTCGACGGGTTCGTTGAGGCGTTTCAGTATCTCACGGCGCGCACCGACGGTCCGTGTGTGGTGGCATTAGACGAATTCTCGTATCTCGTCGGCGAGGACGACACGATCCCGTCGGTGTTTCAGACCGTTGTCGACGACGTACTCGCAGGGACAGACGTCTCGCTCGTGTTGTTAGGGTCATCGATTTCGATGATGGAGGAGGGCGTGTTGAGCTATGAGAGCCCGCTATACGGGCGCCGAACCGGACAGTGGGAGCTCGCCCCGCTCTCGTTCGCGGACGTTCGCGCATTCTTCCCGGACGACGATCTGGAGACGCAGATCCAGTTGTACAGCGTGCTTGGAGGCGTCCCCGCGTATCTCGAACAGTTCGATCCAGGTCTGAGACTCCTCGAGAACGTCGAGCGGGCCATCCTCTCGAAAGGCGAGTTCCTGTACGAGGAGCCGGAGTTTTTGTTACGCCAAGAACTCCGTGAGCCCGCGACGTACATGGCGATCCTCGAAGCCATCGCTGGGGGCGCAACGCGTGTCACCGAGATTGCCAACGAGATCGGTCGCGACGCGAGCAGTCTCTCCCGGTATCTCCAGAACCTTATGCAGTTGGCGATCCTCGAGCGGGAGCAGCCGGTGACGGACCCTGACGGTCGGGGACTGTATCGGCTGACGGACGATTTCCTTCGGTTCTGGTTTCGGTACGTGGCGCCCAATCGAGGAACGCTCGAACAGGGGCGGACGACACCGGTCCGATCGGCGATCGCTGAGACGCTGCCGACGCATACGAGTCGGACCTTCGAGACCGTGTGCCAGCAGGCGGTTCGGACGCCGGCGTTTCCCGTCTCCTGCTCGCGGGTCGGCCGCTGGTGGTACGGCGGCGAGGAGATCGACGTCGCCGGGATCAATCGAGAGACCGGGACCCTCTTGCTCGGCGAATGTAAGTGGACCACAGAACCCGTTGGACGAGCGGTGTTCGACGAGCTGGAGACCCTCGAATCGGAGGTTCGGTGGCAGGGACCCGACCGGGAGGTGCAGTACGTAATCTTTTCGCGGGCCGGCTTTACAGATGAGTTACAGACCGTCGTCGATGGGCGGTCCGACGCGTCGCTGTACGGCATCCCGGAGCTCGCGACACTCTTCGACTCCGAGCGGTGAGGAGCGGTGCTACTACGGGGTCGGATCGGGGACCGAGCGTGGCTGTGTCGACGAGCTGTCGATGATCTATAGATGAAGCGACAGGTAGCACGGAAGACATTTAGTAGTACAAACTCTAAATTTAATACAGATATGTCCCGTAATACTGGCGATGGAGGAGTCATCCGCGTGTCCAAGAAGGGACAGGCGACGATCCCGAAGGAGCTGCGGGAACGGTTCGGTATCGACACGCCAGGAAAGGTACTCATCCACGAAGAGGATGGGAAGATCGTGGTCGAACCCCTCCCCTCGGTCGAAGAGATGCAGGGCGTCCACGCTGGTCGCTACGAGAAGGGCGAAGTCCTCGAGCACCTACGCGAGATGAACGACGAAGACAAGAAGCTCGAACGCGAGCGCGATGAGCGACTTGAGCGGCATCAATGACGGACTACGTGTTCGACACAGAACCGCTCATCGCGTATTTTAGGAAGTGTGAGGCGAAAACCCACGGCTTGAGCCGTGGGATGAAGCCGACAACTAGGAATCAAACCACGCGACAGTGGCAGGCTGACTCCCCAATACTCAAGAAGCGCCCGTCTTACATATAAGATATGGAGGTGCGGCGTACTGTTCCCGTTGCGCTCGATGTGGACAGTGATGACGCCGCACTCCTTGAAGACACCGTAGACACGTTCCTCTGGTCGGCACAGTATGTCGTAGACCACGCTTTCCGAGGCGAGTACGTCACCACCAGCAAGACCACGCTGGACGACGAAACCTACGACGACGTACGCGAGAAAACGGACGGGTTCAACGGTGGACTGGTACAAGCCGCTCGGAACAAGGCCGCTGACGACTGCAAAAGCGTCGTCGCACGCTGGAAAAACGGCAAGAAAGCGTCGAAGCCACGCTTCACCAGTCCACACGTTGTCTACGACCACCGCACCGCCACCTTCCACGACGACTACGTAAGCCTCGCCACCACAGACGGCAGGATTGAAGCCGACTACGTACTGCCTGACGAGGATAGTGACACGCCGCACTCGGAGTACCTGTTTGCAGATAAACACGAAATTACGGGTGCGGAACTACACTACCAAGACGGCGACTGGGCACTTCACATCCACTGCAAGAAGGAAGTGGAGTCCGACACGTCGAAACAGGCACCACCTGAGAACGGAACGGTTCTCGGTGTTGACCTCGGCGTGAACAACCTCGCGGTCACCTCGACAGGCACGTTCTGGACAGGAGACGAATTCGATCACTGGCGCAGAGAATACGAGAACCGCCGTGGCTCACTCCAACAGTGCGGCACGCGATGGGCACACCAGAACATCCACTCAGTCGGACAGAAAGAGGAAGGCCGGTTCAAACAGATGCTCCATCGCATCAGCAACGAACTCGCTGCAGAAGCCCGCGAGAACGAGTGTTCGGTCATCGCATTCGAGGAGTTGGCGGACATTCGTGAACGGACTGGTGCGTCGTGGGGGCACAAGTGGGCGTTTGACCGCCTCTATAACTACGTTGAGTACAAGGCCGAAGAATACGATATTGCGGTCAAACAGGTTGACCCCGAGAACACGAGTCGGCGTTGCTCGCACTGCGGTTTCACCCATCCCGACAACCGCGATGGCGCTGACTTCGAGTGCCTGAAGTGCGGGTACGAGAACCACGCGGATTACAACGCCGCGAAGAATATCGGGGTGCGGTATCTCCGCCGGAACCAAACTGGGAACGGCGGAGGCGCACCCTTGGGCGTGCGCTTAAACAGCGGGACGTTGAACGTGAACGGAGGCTATTCTCCTGCCGAGGAATCGGCCAGAACGGGAGTCCACGCTGAATCCCACCGCTTTAGGGGTGGGTAGCTCAATTTGGTAGGCCACCGACCCGAGGGCGACTTGTGTGTTCGTTGTGACTTGCTTACTGTCCAACCGGATACTCTATGCTCTCTCTCACTGATTTCATCTCCCCATTCCTTGGCTTTAGACATCAACGCTCTCTCGAATAATCATATTTGATCATTATATAGGCCAGAGGACAGAGGGCGATGTCTGGCGATTTCAAGGATAAATTGAACCTAAGTATCAAGTTTGATTTTGCTGCCACAACGTCTAAATCCCCCGAAATCGGGCATTGTGTATGGGAACGGGCACCCCCCAACCGGGCAGCGATTCATCGGGCGATGACGCAACGACTGACGATTCTCCGGGCACTGACGGCGCGACACGACGGCAGCTTCTGGTCGGGCTTACGACTGGCGCGACGGCGATTGGCCTTGGCGCCTCGGCCGCCGCTGAGGCACGTGGTCCAAACGGTAACGGCGCCGGCAATAATCGGCCGGTTCGAAATAATCCCGCGGGTAACAACGACCGCGTCGAGCAAGGTCGTGGTCCGCCGGACCAGGTCATCGTCGGAACGACGACACAGGCCGCGGCTGACGAGGCCGCACAGCAGGCTCGTGAGGTCCGCCACAAACTCGACTTCGGCGACCGGGGCAAGGCCGTCGCAGGGCGGTTTCCCGAGCAGGCACAGCAGGCGCTTCAGAACCGCCCCGACGTGCGCTACGTCGAACCCGACGCGACGTTCGAAGCTATCGGCGAGTCACTCCCGTGGGGCGCCGACCGCATTGATGCAGACACCGTCCACGATGGCGGCACGACCGGCGACGGCGCGGATATCGCTATCATCGACACCGGCATCGACAGCGATCACCCAGATTTGGTCGACAATCTTGGAGCGGGGAAGGCGTATGTTGAGGCCGGTACCGACTACGACGGAAGTAGCTGTAGCGGCAATGGCAACACCTATCACGAGCCGTGGGACGACGACAACGACCACGGGACCCACTGCGCCGGCACCGCCGCCGGCGTCGCCAACAGTGAGGGCGTGATCGGTGTCGCTCCGGGCGCGACGCTCCACGCGATCAAGGCACTCTCCTGTAGCGGAACTGGGTATCTCTCCGACATCGCTGCTGGCGTCGAATATACGACCAATCAGGGTTGGGACGTGGCGAGCCTGAGCCTCGGCTCCTCCTCTGATTACTCGACGCTCAAGGATGCGTGTCAGTATGCCGTGGATCAGGGCGTGCTGGTGGTTGCAGCTGCGGGTAATGACGGCCCCTGTTCGGACTGTGTGTCCTATCCCGCGAAGTACAGTTCGGTCGTTGCCGTGAGCGCGACCGACAGTTCGGACGACCTGGCCTCGTTCTCCTCGACCGGGCCGGAGATCGATATCGCGGCACCTGGATCGTCGGTCAAGTCGACGGTTCCCGGTGGGTACGCGTACTACTCCGGGACGTCAATGGCGTGTCCACACGTGAGTGGGGTTGGTGGTCTGTTGATGGCGAATGGATACAACGGGAGTGAGGCGCGGTCGGCGTTGCAAGGGAGTACGGAGGATATCGGCTTATCCGCGTCGGAAAGTGGGAACGGGTTGTTGAACGCGGAAGCCACTGTTCCATCTTCAACCGAGCTTAGTATATCTTCCCTTGAAGTTTCAGATATCCAATCAGACTCTGTCGTTCTCAATGGCGATCTGGAGAGTCTCGGTGGAGCGGATTCAGTCGATGTGTACTTCAAGTATTGGGAGAAGGGTTCGAAGTCGTCGACAGCCGACTTTACGTCGGTAGAGACGCTCTCATCGACGGGACCATTCAGTAGCAATCTGTCTGGATTGTCGTCGGGGACAACTTACGTATTCGCGGCTCGCGGGAAAGCTTCGGATGGAGATTGGAATCGCGGAACACGTCTGGAATTTGTTCCAGATAGCCTTTCCATCTCGACGATGGAGGCAACCATTAACTCAGCAAGTGCCACACTGAACGGCACATTGGAGAGTCTCGGTGGTGCTGACTCGGTGGATGTGTACTTCAAGTATTGGGAGAAGGGTTCGAAGTCGTCGACAGCCGACTTTACGTCGGTAGAGACGCTCACGTCAACGGGATCGTTCAGTGAAAGTGTCTCCAGTTTGTCCTCGGGAGCAACCTATATTTTTGCAGCTCGAGGGAAAAGTTCAACTGGCGACTGGAATCGTGGCTCTCGTTTTGAATTTTCGCCGCCATAATCCACCTCCTTATTATCATCGTAAAAAAAGGAAACAATGGTTGCGCTAATCGTCTGCAGCCGACTCATTAGCCGTTATATCGCGTATCACAGCTAAAAATCATTGAGTTGGACTGATTCGATAGTCCACATTTCGTGACTGAGATTTAGTGGATTCTGATCCTCTCAGATCCCGGGAGATCTCGTATGGAGTTGATAACCGACGTGTGTTTGGTCGGCTCAATGCCATCAACGCGCTCATCATGTTGATGGTTCCCTCGCTGGGAGTACGACTGCTTTCATATAACTGGTTTCCGCAACGAAATATAGGCCATTAGGCGAAATTCTACAGAAATCGCAATCCCTGGTTAGGGTAGTATAGATAATTCGATGATTTTTGCCTCTCTCGTCGCCGGATCAGCTGTCTTAATTGTCGCTACGCTGTTAATATGAATTATTTGAGAGGCGGCGTTCAGCCTCCTCGCGGTCTTCAGGGTACCCAATGTCGATCCGCCAGCCGCTGAGGCCGATAGCGTCGATAGTGCGCCCCGACTGAATGAGAAGGTCGATGGCGTCGGATATCTCGTACTCGTTGCGCTCCGATGGCTGAACGAGATGACATGCGTGGAAGATGGCGGGTGAGAAGGTATAGAACCCAGTCATCACCAAGTTACTCGGTGGATCTTTCGGTTTTTCCACTACATCTGTGACCTCGCCGTACTGGTTAGTGTCACACACGCCGTACCGGGACGCCTCCTCCCACTCAACTTCTTCAACGAGAAAAGCGGCGTCTGTACGGTCTTCATGTTGTCGGCGGACCACGTCCTGGAGATTCGCCTGGAAGATGTTGTCGCCGAGCATCAACATGAAATCGTCATCGATGTGCTCTTCAACTGTCAGGAGGGCGTGGGCAAGTCCCTTCTGCTCGCGCTGGTGGGTGTAGGTAATCGGGATGCCATCGTACTCGTCGCCGTAGTGATCTATGATGATCTCCTTCATATATCCGACAACGACGATGAGCTCGTCCGCACCAAGTTCAATCAACTTGTCAAAACAGTGAGTAATGAGTGGCTCCTCGTCGACTTCGACCATCCCCTTGGGCTTATCTTCAGTTAGCGGCCGGAGACGCGTGCCTTTCCCAGCCGCGAGTACGACAGCTTTCATGATCTCGAATTCTCTTTTGAGGGCCGATAAGAATTCTGTATTGACACAGATGATCAAGGTGGTTTGGAGTTTATTCAGGTACTAAAATTGTCGGTGATAACTGCGACAGGGGAACTCCCTGATTCAGTAGCGATAGACCATTCCGTGAGTAGGACAGTAGAGTCCGGAGTGCCTCGCACAGGTGATGGAAAAATTACTGGCTAAAGAAAGGCAGGCAATCCACGGGTGAATGACAGGAACTCAAGGGAATGCACCCTTTCATTAACAATTTAACTGAAGACAAGGATCCATTCACGAGTGTAGCTTGGCTGGTTGACTGCACGCTTAGATGTAGGTTTATTTTTGTGGATACGGTGTAGTCTCTACGTTTGACGGACCCTCACGGACCAGTTGCGGGAGAATGTTGCTGAATGAACAGCGAAGAAGTCAATAAATTAAATTTTATTTACCAATGATATTTTATAATTTTCTGTTGTTCTTGGTCATCTCTCTTCACTACCGAATGATTAAATTCATATGATCCTATGGAAAAATCGAGCCGTGCAGGAGTCCAAAAGCAAAACTGGAGTGCATTATGAATAATGCGAGCATGGCTCCGGGAATATGCCTAATACCTGCATCCACTTCTGACGCTCTAATCGATGAGATAGCCACGAGATTAATGATAACAAGATATATACCGAGTATCAGTGACCATAGTGGAACAGTGACACCACTAAGAAAAATCATAGCTAAGCCACAAACACGCGGTGAGAGCGGGTATTCGTCTAATTTGTCGAAGACGTTGGCTTTCCCGTAACCGTTTCCATAGTACTGTTTTCCAAGTGCCAACGGTGTTGATCTGGGGATATAGCTGATCTGTAGCTCTGGATACTGATAAAGACGAAAGCCAGCTGCACGAACGCGCTTGTTATACTCGTAATCTTGTGCCCGGGGGAGATCGGTATCCATTTTCCCAACCGTGTCAATAACTTCACGTCGGTAAGCTCCGAAATTCACCGTATTAACATAGCCTTCCACAGGACGAAACCGTGCACTACTTGCTCCTAACCGGGAGACGAGTGCAGCTGCCACTGAGTGCTCAAAGTAGGTATCCGCCCTGGGAATCATTCGACCACCAACCACATCAGCATCAGGCGCGCGCTCAAATGCGGTCATTATATCGTTGAAGAATTGAGGAGGTACGATACTATGCCCGCTAATAAACGAAACGATGTCACCAGTCGCGTTTTTAATCCCGACATTTATTCCGTGTGGTGTTGTTCGGCCAGGGTTGTCATAGAGAGATACACATTGGTGGTCATGCTCATACGACGAAACCAGATCCCGAGTCCGGTCTTCACTCCGACCGTCGACCACTAAAATCTCTTTACGGCCCTTATAATCCGCAAAAATTAACGCGTCTAAACAGTTTTTTATTGTTTGCTCTTCATTATATGTAGGCACAATAACTGAAATCGAAGCCGTTTTGGAGCTACTACTGTTCATCAACCGATACAATCGGCGCTTTTTGATATAAGTATGTTGCAGTGAGAGGAGGCATAGTTTTAGTCTAATTACGGATTCTATATATTGCTTGATCATCTATTAGTTAATACAATTATCAAATTAGTCTTATAGTGTGTGAATAGATGAGCATCGAGTGCCATGATCCACTTGAAAATATCTAAAAGTAGTCATTAAATCAGCAACGAAACTATTTTGAGAAAAGACACTAATTAAAATTAAGAGAGACGACAGATAGCACAGAAATCTTTAATCTGAGCGAGTTTCCCACCTGCCTTCTTAAACTCTTTTTGACACAATAGCGAGAAAACGCTCTTTTCAGTAAATGAATGGGTTCTCATATGAATGTTTTCTAACTTAAATCCAGAGGATTGCAGCATTTGTTTGATTTCTTCCGGACCGAAGTGATGTGGGTGTGGTGTATCAACCACGTCAAGTTTATTTCGGATTATTTTAGGAAGCGAGAATGTGTTGACTGAGAAGAAAAACTGACCATCACGCTTTAGAATCCTACTTATTTCATCTAAAACCTCATTTGGATTTCGTGTGTGGTCAAGTACATTCTGAGAATATACGATGTCAAAGGAGTTGTTGGAAAAAGGAAGGTGTTCACCACTTCCACAAATAATCTCTGCGTTAGTTTTGGTACGTGGAATCCGCTTCTCTTCATAGAGTGGATCAATTGAAACTTGTAACCGGGGATGTTCCAGAGCATGGATTATCCCCGTTCCACCCCCGACCGCTAACATGTCCTTATTTGACAATACTGATATATCTTCTTGCCAGAGTCTCTCAAACAGCGATTTTGCAGATTCCTGGTCCGAAACAATCGAGGTATGTGCAGAGTGGTTCCTCTCTGCTTGCTGTGCTGTCTGCCACCGATTCATAGTACGGTTATATTAAGACACGGACTTAAAATATCTCTTCACGTGTTATCGGTCATTCTGTCATCGTCCACTTCGGTATATGATATCGTGAGTATATGCTGAACTTATTCATATAGACGCAAAGAGCCTTGTTTAGACGTTCGTGACGCCGGTTAGTGGCTCTATTGAGAATGCAGAATCTACAAAGAGCTCTCCTCTTATCGATCTACTTCTTTTGGCAACGGTCGTGACGGATGAGCTATACCGCGTCTAACAAGGCCATTGCAAAGAATTCAGATCTTCTGACTTCCTTTAGCAGATCCGCTAAAGCAGGTCTACTGGTTACTTGGCGGTTGGGGTTAATGCGAACGTATAACTTCTATCCTGTTAGAAAAACAAATATGAATACGAGGCAGATCAAAAACTGCGCTATCGGTGATGGAACAACAATTGGCAATTTCGTGTCGATTGAAGACTCCGAAATTGGATCTAATTGTCGAATTTGGCGGTTCGTCAATATGTATGGTTGTAAGGTTGGTTCAGAGTGTATGATCGGGAGTTTAGTAGAGATTCAAAAGGATGTGCTTATCGGACGAGGTACGCGGATCCAATCGCACGCATTTATCTGCTCAAAAGTAGAAATAGAAGAGGATGTCTTCGTTAGCCATGGTGTTAAATTTGTCAATGACCGTTACCCTCCGAGTGGCAATTCAGACTCTTGGGAATCGACGACGATCCGTCAAGGAGCGTCGCTTGGGACCGGCGCTGTGATTATGCCTGTTGAAGTTGGCGAGAATGCAATGGTTGGGGCAGGGGCAGTCGTTGTTGACGACGTCCCTCCAAATGCTGTTGTAGCAGGCAATCCAGCTGAGATCATTGACTACAGAGACTGAGTTGAGGTACTGACTTATTTATTCATACGGAGTTGATCCGCATCTACATGAACGGCTTTATTGGTCTGATCTGATTCGGTGGCCAGATCCAACAGCGAGACTGCTTCAGCGCCGATCTGTCCATTGGCAAGAGGTGATCGATCATCCTCAATTGCCATGAGGAAATCTGTAACTTCCTCTCGAAGAGGCTCTGCGTTCCGTGTCTCATGAGCTGTCTGACCCTCTTCAATCGCCCGGAACTCGTTATTTTCACGCCGAATTCGCGTGTCGAACATCTCGAATTCTGTGTCCTTTAAATAATCGAGGTGGATAGATCTCTCCGTGCCGACAACAATAAGTTCACGCTTCTTCCCGAATACGGGAACTTGCCACGATTCGTTAATGGTGCCAATAGTATTTCCGTAGTTGAGTGTTAACGTTGCCGTCTCCTCAACATCGTCTCGGATCCACGAGTTTGTCGCACAGAATAGTCGATCAGGATGTTCTCCTAACAGATAGCGATACACATCAATATCGTGAACTGCTAGTTGATGTAGGACCCCACTTGATTCACGGGGGACACGGAAGGAATACCGATTGGTATGAAGATATTTGATTTGACCGAGTTCCCCCCGCTCGATCCGTTCTTTGACAGCCTGTAACGCAGGATGGTAGCGGAAAATATGCCCAACTGCGAGTATTCGGTTGTTTTGCTTCGCCGTATCAACGATCTCCCATGCTGTATCACCGTGATTTGCTAATGGTTTCTCTACAAGACAATCCACGCCGTTTGAGAGTAAGGTTATAGCTATGTCTCTGTGGGTGTGCGATGGGGTCGCGATAATTGCAGCGTCCACCCTTGCAATTAGCTTTCGATGATCGGTGACGAATTCAACTCCGTAATTGGAGGCGAGTTCTGCAACGCGATTCTCATCGACATCGCAAAAGATGACTTCTTCTAAGAGACCATTTTCTTTGAGTTCCACCGCGACGCGTGCGTGGTTTGAGCCCCAGTAGCCTGTGCCGATCACTCCAAGTTTCATTGGAAGTACTCCCGAATCTGATCACAGACGTACTTGACATCTGGTTCACTCAGTTGAGGATGCATGGGAAGTGAAACGGTTCGTGAGCAGATGTCTTCAGCGATAGGCACAGTCGTGCTCGCCACTCGATCACGAACGGCCTCATGTTGGTGAACCGCATTTTCGTAGTGTATTCCTGTACCGATCCCATGTTCGTCAAGGTGTGCTCTGAATTCCTTTCGTTCTCTTGCTGGTACTAATACGGGATAGTGGTGATACACGTGTTTTGACTGAGTATATGTTTTGGGAATAGTGATCTCCTCAATATGTTGTAGCCGCTCATCATACTGTGAAGCTGCCTTTCTACGGGCCTGTGTCCAGTCAGAAAGACGCGTGAGTTGTTCTCGACCAATAGCTGCCTTGACTTCATCTAGCCTGTAGTTTAATCCGAGATGAGTGTGCTTTCCGCTCTCATCGCGACCATGATTTCTGAGAGCACGAGCTTCAGACGCAAGTTCGTGGTCATCCGTCGTAATCATGCCGCCGTCACCGCCCACGGTCATATTCTTAGTAGGATAAAAGGAAAAACAACCAACATCTCCGAATGATCCTACTGGCTGATCATTATGTGTCGCCCCATGTGCTTGGGCTGCGTCCTCAATAACTGTAAGCCCATATTCATCGGCGATCTCAAGAATTTCATCCATCTCCGCTGGCTGACCGTGCATATGAGTAACAGCGACTGCCTCCGGATTCGTAGCTTCATCTATAGCATCTTTCAATAGCTTAGGATCCATCGCGTAGCGGTCAGGATCAACATCAACAAAGACGGGGTCTGCCCCGAGTTCAAGAACGGGGCTAACCGTCGCAAAGTACGTGTGCCCTGGAACGAACACGTGATCCCCCGAATCGATATCGAGCGCCTTCATTGACAACAGAAGAGCTGCAGTTCCGTTCGAGACACCAATTGCATGGTCGGTTGAGCATAGATCGGCAAATGCATTTTCAAGAGCCTCGCATTCAGGCCCCTTTACAAGACGTCCACTCTCAAGTACGTTCACAGCGTCGGATATCATTTTATCATCGATTGTGATATCTACAAATGGAACTTCATCTACCATAAGCTAAGACTCGTTCTTAGTAACTTATCATCTTCGGAGGTGACGAACTGATAGGCTTCTTTGGCTCTGTTGAAATACTTAACAAGCTACATGTTGGCCCAGTAGTGTAACCGAATGCAGACCCTCTAAGATCTCGGTTGCTTCGATTTGCCGAGGAAGTCTTTCAGTTAGTGCAACGTGCTGTAGCTCGATATTCACCGAAGTTCTCGAAACAGCGCTACACGCTTCATGAACACATCTCCTGTGTCTCAAAGTGCGGAAGGACACGACCTATCGAACTCTCCTCGACAACCCTTTTGAGATGCCTCGCATTCGGAAAGCAACCAACATCACCGAACCTCCTGCGCCGTCAATGCTGTGCACAGCGTTTGACAGTTTCAATATGGCCATCTTGCGGCTTTGTTGAAATCCTCTTGCAGTCTTGTGATTTGTTAAACAGCCAATTTTCGACGTGTCTGCGAAGTCTGTCGGAGAATCGCTCTCTTCTGCAGTTCTGGGAGATTTCAATAGAGTCGAAATACCATAATTGGCCCAGATGGAATTCTCCTCTATCATCTCAAACTCGGAAAATCATAAATAATATTACAGGTAACAGACCATTCAATTGCTGAACACATTATTCGAGAAGTTGCTCATATAGGGCGATAAGTTTTTTCGCTTCGGCTTCCCAGCTATATTTAGTCTCGACGAGTGAGCGCATTTGAACAGGATCGTAATCCTGTTGTATGGCGGTTTCGACGGCATCTGCCGCAGCCTCGGTATCCCCCTGCGGAACAACATGACAATACTGTTCCGGCATGAATGCTTTAACTGCGTTGACAGGTGTGGTGACAATCGGTAATCCGGCATAGAGATATTCAAAAAACTTCGTTGGTACGGTTTTTTTGTAGTGTTCAACGTCAACCAATGCGAGTCCTACATCAGCCGAGTGGAGATACTGGAACATCTCATCGTATGCAAGATATCCAGGAAATCGAACGTAGCGTTCTAGATCTCGTTGGTGAATGAACCGCTCCACGTGTGCTTGATCCTCATCTGGTGACCATTCTCCAAGTGCCCATAACTCCACATCGACGCCACGCTCTAACAATGCCTCGAGAAGTTCAAGCATTCGGTAGATCCCGCGCAGCTTCTGTAGCCCACCAACATAACAGAGGACATGTTCTTGATTCCGTTCTACCTGACCTGTAGCTGGTTGTAACGATTCCGTCCGTGGGAAATTGTGTGCGACCGTAACGGGTATTTCACAATCCCGAAATGGAGCAGCGATCCAGTCAGAAACCGTAACGATCCCATCGAACTCCTCTGCTACTCTCTGTTCTATCTTGGGGATAGCATAAGACAGAGGAATCGATGCCGGCTTGGGGATCCATTCACGTGTCGTGGCCACATGTCCATAATCCTCGTGGACATCATACACCACAGCTGAATCAGTTGTCGCTGAGAGATAAAGTCCAACCGGGATTAACTCCGGATCATGAAAGTGGTAGATCGACGCGTCGAGGCGTTTCGCGGTTCGGGCGACTGTCGGAATACTCTGCCATCGCTCCAAACGTGTCGAAACCGATCCGAGGCCATAGAACCTGACTCCGTTTCGATTCTGGTCTTGGGTATTATGAGCAAGAATGCCGACGTCGAAACCTGCGTTGACTAAACTAATCGCCTCTTTATCGAAGATTCGGGTATCAGTTGGGTTATGCACCGTTGTCAAGTGTAAACTATCCATGATTACAAACAGGGTATAGTAAGCCAATAACTGGTGCGGTACAGTTTAGTTGTGATCCTTGATTGCCTCCCGGAAGATTCGTTCAATGGACTCGGCGTTCCGTTCCCAACTGAATCCATTAAGTGCTGTTCTCTGTGCCCGATCTCCGATGTGGCGCCGTAACTCTGGATTTTCATTGAGTTCCCGGATCAGATCAGTGATTGCTCCTGAATTCTGAGGTGGGACTAAGAATCCCGTCTCTCTATGTGTAATGAAGTCGGCTGGACCCTCTCCTTCACAAGCAATAACGGGTAGTCCGCAGGCCATCGCTTCCAGATACGCAATCCCGAATGCTTCCTCATAACTTGGAAGAACGAACAAGTCTGCTGATTTGAGGTACGAGAAGACTTCCTCGTGATCAACTTTTCCAATAAAGGAGACTTTATTGTCTATATTGAGTGTCTTAGCCTTTTCTTCAAGATCTGATTGAAGCGGACCGTCTCCAATAACCACATACTCATAATCAAGCGAAAGATCTGATAAGGCTTCTAAGACGTATCTATGGCCTTTTTCAGGATCTAAATTCCCGACACTAGTGATTCGCAGACTCGATCTCGGCGCTTCGACTGACTGAGCGTTAAGTGCTTTTTCTACGGAGAACCCATTATGTACGACTTCAACTTTTTTCAAATCATCAAAATTATCAGCATATATTCGTTTTAATTTTCCACTGTTGAGTATAATTCGAGTTGACGATTGAAAAACTGATCTTATTTGGGATTTACAAAACCTGTGATGAATCGAGTGTTGAAGATCAAAGCCGTGTACTGTTGTCACTAGTGGTACGTCTAATGAATGAGCGAGTTTCAACGACCCAAATCCATCAGGAAGTGCTACGTGTGCGTTGATCAGATCCGCGGATTCGAATAGATGTCTATTTTGATATAATGTCCTCCGGAAGGAGTACGCAACGATCGGCAACGTCCCCAAGCATGGAAGCGACCAGTAGCGCGGATAGTGGACAGTGATATCATCATATGAGTCCGACTCAGGGACATTCTTTGAGGAGGTGCGATTAAGAATCTTGGCGGCGATCTCTGGCACCCTAGGAATGGGAGAAATCACTTCCACATTGTGTCCTCTCTCGGACAAGGCCCTGGCCTGTTGTAGAACATATATCCCCCTAACGGAGTCGTTTGGGGTCGGAAACAGATGTGAAACGATGAGGATATCCATTGTGTGTATAAATTACTGGGAGTCGCGCTGCATCATCAATCCACCTGCTCTATCCTAAGGCCTGCATTGCTTTTTTCTGATTTTCTGACGGAAATATTAATGTCGTTCGCCGACAGCTGTGGTGTTGATAGGTGTATGTGGATCAATGATTGTGAACGAAAGTTCTGGTGAGGACTGAGAGGCGATCACCGAATAAACGTGAGATCGTAGGCCGTTGATTGGGACTACGGCGAGGAGTCTTCTGCGATGATATCGGTGAAACGGTGTCTGTCCCAATCTGATACCTCATGAGCGTGTCATAGAACCCATCTCATAGCTTCTCACAGCCTGGATTGTTTCCTTGCTCGTAGTTGGTGATTGCAACGACGAGTCGTAGACAGAGCGCAACGAACACTTCTGTTCGTGGGTGGACGCGGCCTCGGGCACGTCCGCGCCCGAGGTCGCACCCTCGTAGTAACAGTGCAGAAAGCCGCAAAAAAGGTCTGGTGGCTCGTGAACTCGTGTTCGCCCCCGCTTCGAGGGGGCGAACACGTCGTAATCCAGCAGAAACCCGAACTCAAGGTGTTCAAACAGCGGTACTGTTTCGGTCGCCGCTGCATTCAAGAAGTCGTTGACTGAAGCTACGTCTTGCAGGGTGTCGGAGCTGGTGGATACAGTATCCAAGCCCCGCGGTCTCCCACGGGAGGCTTTCTATGACACGCTCACCGCGTTATAATCTTAAGAATATGCGGGTACCCCGGTGCGTGCGAGAGGTGGCGATTTGAATTCTATGAAATACTGCTCAAAGTGACTGTCTACGATCTCCGCTTGGATATCCCTCATCGGTAAAATTCTGTACCCTATTCCGCAGCTACAGAGACTACCTTTATTATTCCTGAAAAGGTATTCGCTGTCATGACCCGACCTAATATTCTGTTTCTCATTTGGGATTCTGCCCGGTTTGATTATGTAATGGAACACGCCCCGACATTTTCCCAGTTGGCGTCAGACAATCTCTCATTCACAAATGCCATTGCCCCAGCCACGTGGTCACTGCCGTCACATACCTCATTATTCACCGGCACGTTACCGCACACACATGGTACGTACCATCTGAACCATTCAGTCTCGGAACTTACAATTGGCTCAGAGTTAGAAAAAAAAACATATCAGCGCTTTGCAGTCTCTGGCAACGGCTTTTTTTCCATTAGATACGGATTTGAGACCGCATTCGATGAATTCTATTATTCGCGTGAGCGCTTCCAGCCATTCGGTAGTGGACTTCCTGCACGAAGCAGAGCATATCATATGCGACGCCAAGGCTATTCTAAACCCGATATTTTCTTCGATCTGTTAAAATCTTCATTTAAGCATGAAAACACGATAGGAAGCCTCGCAAATCTCGGCGATCTGCTGCGAACTGAATTGCATAACTTGATGGCTGCGCACACATCAATATCCGCCAGACCATCTGAATACTCCGCAAAACGTAACACGCAAAAATTACTAGAAATTCTCCAGCGGGCCCAGGGATCTGATCGGCCGTGGTTTATCGTCGCGAATTATATGGACTGCCACCGGCCGTACGATCCGCCCGCAGAGTTTCGGAAGAAACATCTTGATGACGATATTTCACCGTCCGAATTTGATCGCTTGACAGAGAAATTGATGCCACCATGGAAGTTTATTGAAGCTGTAGATAGCGGAGAGGAAATTTCGGAAACGGATCTTCGGATGATTCGCCAGCTGTACGCTGCCGAGGTTGAACGTGTTGATACACATCTAAAACAACTACTAACAGAATTGGAAGCCAACAGCATGCGTGATAATACACTTATTATTGTGACCGCCGATCACGGCGAGAATCTTGGTGAACAAGACTCCTTTGGACGGCGACGAATGGGGCATGAATCATCAGTTAGCGATCAGTTGCTTCATGTACCCTTATTGATTGCCCACCCTGACCTCTCCGCCCAGACTGTTGACCAACGAATGTCAATCCGGGCGCTCCATGATCTGATAATTCGACTGGATTCAGGAAAATTGCAATCGGATGATGTACTATCTACACTACTTCCTGATCCAGGCACACCAATATTAGCAGAATACCCCATTGTTGGCGGTGAGGAAATACGTGAGAAATACCCGAAAGCAAGTGAGGAATCACTCGCTGATCGACTAAGCCGTCATACGGTAGTTGGATATCTGGATGACTGGAAGTTGGTGGCCAGTTCAGGCGGGGATCGTCACGCGTGGCGCGCGGGCGCGCCCAAAAATGTCAGGGAGGCACCAGATATTGTCCGCAACTATGTTGAGGGGGCCCTTGAAAAATTGACGCAACAGCACCCGCCGACATCAGGCGTAACTGCACAGAAGCAAGAAGAGCTTGAAGCGTTGGGGTATCTTTGATCAACATCACGTAGGCGAAATGTATCTGTGATGGTTGAGCTCCCAACCAACTAAATCCTGACATCCCAGTCGTACTTAGTGAGAGACTTGTTAAGGGTGCGTTTGCGCTTTGCTGGAAGGACCTCTGGTGCGATACCTGTCATGATCTTGTTGCTGGTCGCAACAAGACTTGTAACGTAGATTCTGGCGTGATGACGTTGTGACGGTGACAGGGGTTCGAATTCGTCGAACACATTCGCGGACAACAGGAGACGCAGAATCTGTAGTCGGGATCACCGTCCTTGCTACCGTCTACGTCACAGTCCTACTTCAAAGTGCAAGCCCGAGTAAAAATTTCAGCCCACAGTATCAGAACCTAAACGTGAAACAATCGTGTCGACTATAGCTAGGACCTTTCGAAATTACTCTCAGCAGTCTAGCCGATTTGGATGGTTCGGAACATACGGAGTCAATAAAACCCCCTATCGTTTCGCCTGTGGGCCTGTACTTGTTGATGAACGAATATCCGGAACGTTATTGTTTGATAGTAGTGCGTGGTGAGATGTCATGAGAATAACCCTTAAAGAAGTTAGAAATTGTCGTTAGGGGATCCTCCGTCAATTAAATCCGAGGCGACTTGATCGGCGCGATCAATCCATCGGTTTTGTTTCAGTGTCTGTATTGCATTCTCTTTTTTACGCTGGTATAGCTTTTCATCTGTTGAAAGCTCGGTTAATGCCTGAGCCAAATGCTCGTAGTTTGCTTTGCACACAATACCGCAGTCAGAGGACTGCACGAATGAAGCGACTTCATCAACATTGGTAGTGATTACTGGGAGACCATACGAAAGGTACTCGAATAACTTTACTGGCATACTTATATTATTATAAGTGGTTGGCTGTATCGGGATAATTCCTGCATCGGCGAATTGATAGAGGGAGTGTAGTTCTTCACCATGCACGTGATGGATCTCTGCCCAATCCGAATCAAAGCGATCGCGGACTGTTTTCGGTAGTGACTGAAACTCTGCCTCACGACAAATAAGGATAAGAGTAATATTCTGGTTCTCCGCGGCTGTTTCCAAAGATTTAGACAGAAGCTCAGTTCCGTATTTTTTCGAGACACCGCCAACGTATATTACGCGCCTCAGCTGGGACGTGGATTTATTTGTTTCGGTTCGGTCTATTCCTCCTGGTGGAAGAGGCGTTGTAGATGATTTGAGAGAAAGTTGTTCGCCAAACGAGGAAGACGGTACGTATATGCAATCCCCAATCCTTGAGATCACGGATAGATCTAATCGATATCGAGCTTGTAGCTCCCAGTATTTTAACCCCGAATGGTCGAATAGCTTTGGGAACTGCCAATATATATCTCTGTAAAAAATGCCAGTCGGTATATCTTTTTTCCAAAGGTACCAATATAGCTGGTAGTCCACAAGTGGGTTTAGCGGCCAAGTTGTGGGCTCGGAATAACAAAAACGGTATTCAGATTCGTTTTGTCGAAGATCACGAATCTTATCGCGTCTCTCCTCAGCATTTCCGATGATTGTTTCTACTGTATAATTCAATTGTTCAAATGCTTCGATCATCTTTGCTGGTCGAACACTTGAGCCGCTATCAAGATCTTCTAACGGTTGGGGTGTATGGAATAGTATTCTATCTTTCATTGATCAACTGTTCTCCTCCAGATCTATTAGAGAAAAGGCAGTAACTGAGTAGACAAATATTTTATTATTGGATGGAATGTCTCCAGATACCATAGCATTGAGTAGTGAAAAAACCAATACTGATAGTATGAGGCCTGAATATATTGGATTATTCCTCCCGAATCGGATTATAATTGTAAATATAGTGAGTATATACGATGTGAACAAAACAAACCCTATCAATCCAGCTTCAACTAAAAATTCCAAGAAGATATTATGAGGATATCTAAATGAACCTAATTCATACATCGACTTGAAAGATCCAATTCCATGGCCGAAAATTGGATTTTCTATAAATAAAATGCGACTCTCTTTTATCATATTTATCCGCCCTTGCAAACTGTCTCCTGGGCCCTCTGTCAGGAGCAATTGGATCCTGTATAGAGTTTCCCCATCTAATAACGATGGCCCCAAAAAGAAAAGAATGCCGAAAATAACACCTGCTGCAACAGAATATTTTTTTATATTTGAAGATATATGTGTCCTATTATTCAAAGAAACCCAGAAAAAGTAGACAATTACTGAAGTGATTGATGCGATCACTGGTCCTCGACCGCCTGTTTGTAGCATAAAGAAAAAGAAAACTATGATAGAGATACTAGCAATGCTCTGCACCAGTAATTTTTCATAATTGAATATAATAAAAAGTGAGATGGGAATTCCTATCCCCAAAATACGATTGATTGTTATGTAACGTTCGATGAAGTGGGGCGAAATTAGGTGACCAATGATCATATATTCGTATACCATTTCAAGAGCAACAGATCCTACAAATAGGAATATGATGATATAAAATATCTTTACCAATGACTTGTTTCTTGAAAACAATATAGCCGAAAATAAAAGTATTGTTGGAAGTTCGACTATTATACGATATGTTTTTATCATGCTGTAATGTGTCTCCGGTGTCCAAAGACTTGTTATGGCATAGTACGAAAAGAGAAGAACGCAAACACCTAACGATTTGATGGTGATACGCTTTCGGCAAAAATTCGGATAAATAATTAATATACCGGCTACCGCGAAGATTATTAAATAATAATAGCTTGCAATCTCTACTGGGGGAAATGGTATATAAACATACCTGTTTAAATGATACCTGAAAATATATATTACAAATATTGGAATAAGTGAGATTATGCCAATTGCCTTGGTTAGATTTAACACATTAACATTGGTTTTTTTTATCATCGCGTCGCTATTTTCAATTGTCACTTCGACCAGGGACCTAATTTCCATTGTGAATTACTGAATCTAATATTTCTCTAAGCTTTTTAGTTTCGATTTCAAAATCTGCATCTCGATGTATTTTATCGGAATCTACCTGTTTACCAGATAGAGCTTTGTATTTATGGCCAAGAATATCTGCTAATATAAAAAACGGGGCATCTACGACTTCGCCGAACAGCTCAACAACAGTAAGGTTATCTGCCCAGATCATATTCACCAGTCCCGCTCCGTGTGGTCCGACAATTCCATCCGCATTATGAATGATACTTATTTGTTTGGATAAAGGGTATTTTTCGAGCTCTATGATTTCGATATTATATTCATTCAATACTTGTTCTATTTCCTGAAAGTTTAGTACTCGGCGTTTATCTGCGCTCTGCCTTGAAATATAGACCCATTTTGATACTGTTTCTTCTTTGCTAACTTGTGCTAATAACCGACCGCGCAGCCATTGGATTGCCTTTGGCGTCGGTTCGGGAAACGATGGCACGATTAACTTTTTTACTTTAATTGTCTTTCCATTCCATTCTGTGTACTCATTTTCACTGTATCCTAATAATTGAAGGGATTCTTTAATATATGCTGGCGGATCCGGGGGTATAATCAGATGTACTTCATTCCCTGTCTTATCTTTGTAATATTCAGCAGCTCGAATCTTGAGAAGATGATAGATCATCCATTGATAGTAGGTATGTGATCGCCCGTGTAGTATCGTTACGTAGGAGTAGTTCGAGCACTGTTTCGGCGATGAGAGACCGAATAGGAGTGGATAAATCGACCCAGGATCCTTGCTGATATCCTCTATTAAACAGCGTCTAATTCTATCTACAGTGAATATTTCATTGTAAATATCAAAATCGATCGTATCCCCAATCATTCCACCTCGCTCTGGATATGCCAAGCTGTTTTTTCCAGCTACAAACACATTAGATATAGATGCTACGAATGGATCTCTAAATCGATATCTTGGCTCTAAATGTAACTCAGTATATTCTGATGCACTTAGTGGTACTAAACTACTTTGTTCCTGGGGGGTTGGCAACTCTGCAGTATTTTCTATAGTATAGTATTCAGAAGATAGTTGTTTTAATTCATTTGAATCAATCACAATTGAATCGTATAACAAATCAATTACTCTCCTTGCTGCCCGGGAGTTAGCTGAACGATACAATCGTTGAGCAAATTCTACGGGACCATCAGCTATTAAAATCCGAATTCCTTTTTTTATTAGAGACATTGAATAACCTTTGTCATTTTAGCCCAAAAACATTGGTCGAGAAGCTACCGTTTATTTGATTGAATAGTATATAATCTTGCATACTGGCCATCACCATCTATAAGTTCTTTGTGCTCTCCCGATTCAATAATCTCTCCATTCTCAAGAGTGTATATCCGGTCTGCATTCTTGATGGTAGATAGTCGATGGGCGATTGTAATGATCATATAATCTCGATTCATCTCTTCAATAGACCGCTGAACTTGGTTTTCCAAATTCGAATCGAGATCCGAAGTAGCTTCGTCAAGAATGAGTATGTCGGCATCTTTTAGTAGTGCTCGCGCTAGCGCGACACGCTGTTTCTGGCCGCCGGACAAACGTACCCCATCATCCCCGAGAAGTGAATCGTGACCATCTGGTAAATCATCTATGAATTCATTGACTTTTGAGATCTCGCATACTCGATTGAGCTTGGCATCCGAAACATCTCGATTCCCGAGTGTCAGGTTGTACCGCAGAGTGTCATTAAATACGAAGGGATTTTGACGAACTATGGCGAGCCGGTCGCGCCATTCTCTGATGTCCATCGCATTGATAGGCTCACCATTTGCACGGATCTCGCCATCTTTCACTTTGTACATTCGAGCGAGAAGCGAAACAATTGTTGACTTCCCAGCGCCAGACTGTCCAGCGAAGGCGACGAACTCACCCTTTTTTACCTCAAAGTTGATGCCACGGAGTACTTGTTCGTCGTCACCGTATGAAAAGTGGACATCATCGAACTCAATATGTGTCACTTCATCGGGTACAGCGATTGTTCCATGTTGGGGTTCCTGTCGAGCTTCAAGCTCTTCAACGAATTTGAGTGTTCGGACTAAATGGGGAAGATCATTTTCGATCTTATAAAATAGCCGATTTACATTGCTTGCCCTCGGACCAAGACGGAACATCGCGAATAAGAACACCCCTAACGACCCAAGAGAAAGATTGGCGAATGCCAACGCAAAGTAGATGAGCACGAATACTGACACCGCGACGATGAGGTTATAGAAGTTTTTGAACGCTGCCTCGTTCCGACGGAGAGATATCTGCTCAATAGTAAACTTCTCGATCGCATCCCTAAAATCGTCATATAGCTCCTCAGTAACGTCGAAGATCCGAACGTCGCGGATCCCTTGCGTTCCGGCTTGCACCGCCTCTTGACGTTCCTCGTTCGCATCGGCGACACGATCTCCGATATCGTATCCAGATTCAAGCACCCGCCTGAAAAAGATAGTAAATCCGCCGAGGGCGATGCCTGTCGCAATCGTTAGCTTGGGTGCAATCACCAGCGCGATGAAAAAGTAAACGGCGGCGAGAAACATTTGCTGAAGAAACTGAATTCCGCGTGCGATGACTCGGCCCGCATACGTTGTCTGGGTCACGATCGCGTTTAGAATATCATCGGAACCCTCCTCGTCGAAATAAGAGACTTCTGCATTAAGCGCATTCCGGAACGCTCGGTCTTGAAGATCGCGGATATAATAGGTTCGGACTGCCTCGCGGAGCCACGCAACAGTGAAGCTTGTGGTGTACCGTGCGACCATCACAAGTGACACACCGACAACCACGTATCTGAGTGTGAACGGGACACCGATTAGTTGATACACGTTTACAAATACCCCGAGCACACCGTCTGCCCGCGCTGCAGGGTTTTCGAGTTGGACCAGTTCGACAATTGGGAGGATAAACCCTAATCCGACGCCTTCCAGTATTGCTGCTAGTATTCCAAGTACTAAAATACCAACAGTAAATCGAGGTTTGTACTGCGCAACGTCAAGTAGTGCGTTGATCTTTTCGAGTCTAGATGCTGGTTCAGAATCTGATAATGACATCTATATCAACTGTGGTGGTTCCCACTGGCCATTTGGAGGAACATGATCAATCTCGTCATATAACGTTATCGTCCTATGGTCACTGTGAATTGCCATATCCTGAAATATATGATTACGTAGTGTGTTAGAGATAGCAGCCCTATCCAATTAACAGCTTCAGCTGGTGTTGCTCGATTATTGAACGGGGGGCAGCAAAGCGAAAGACCTCTCCGCGCTAAGGCTGGGACTATTCGAAGATCGAGAGATCTGCTGTCGCGCTGGACGCAGTAGTATTACTGGCGCTGGTGTGCCTACCTAGTTACTGAATCCTATGGGGTAAAATCCGATAATGAACTCAAGTAGTGGTACGGTTTTTCGCTTGTTACGTGTTCCAGCACTGTCGATGAAAAATAACAGCTTCTTTATTGGAAAATTCCGCTACATAACAATCCGTAGTTCGGTACGAATTGAGTAATTGGTCTTCGCTATCTGCCGTTGATATGTATACATAGTCATACTTCCATCCGAGCTGTCGGGAATGGGATTCAACGTCGGCGACTGTTGTATGACGGCGGAGTCGTTGGTTCTCAAGTCGGTACTGTCGTGCAGCATCTGGCCCAATAACTTCTCGACCGTATGGGACGTTAACGACGGTGCGCTGCATCTGGGTTGGACCCCAGTCACGAGCCCACCACTCATCACGTCCTGTGATCATTAGAAATGATGCGTCGCTCGGTGTCTCGCTGGCGACCCATGTCATCGCCGTCATTTCTCCTTCAATTCGCTCAGTGACGCGGTCCGGCTGTTGACTCTGCATAGCGATCGCCGCTGCTGATGTAACGGTTGTCAATATAAGAAAGATTGTGAGCAGCCAAGTGAGTATTTGTTGTACGGGGATTTCACTAATAGCCAATAGCTTGAATTCTGCTTCTTCCCATTGCATTGATAACCTCTCTGCGGCAAGATCTGCTGTTCCTGCAATCCCCGCTGTAACCGCAAGAAATGCAAATATTGGGACTATGTATCCGAGTTCTTGGGATATTTGGACAGCGCCCCCCCCAACTGCGATCGACATCCAAACCCGGTCACCTGTTAAAAATATCACAGTACCGATAAAGAAAAGTGAAACAAATATTGGTTCAGTTAGAGATATTATGAGCTTATCTCCCCGAAAGTGGAGTATATCGAGAATGAACTGGTCAAATGTATAGCGAGTGGATCGAAGGATTCCGTTTGCGATTGGTTCAAATCCGTGTTTGAGAGCGACGATTCCCCACCAAAAAGCACTGATAGCAATACCGATCACAGCAGCTAAACAAAAGGAGGCCACCGTCTTTCGCGTTCGCGTTAATCCAATCGTCACGACACCACAACTGACGCTGAGCAAGGCGAGACCATATCCGCCGCCAGGTGATGCAAGAACGGTGATCCCAAGAATACCTCCAAGTCTGAGGGCGTTCAATCGCGATGGAATACGTGTGAGCCGGAGTGCTTCCCGTGCTCCGAGAAGGAATAGAAATGTTCCAGCGGCCTCTATGAGCCCTTCCGTGACCAGAAAATCATTATACGTTGCTGGATGGACCGCATAGAGCAGCGTGCTGATAAGGACAAGTTCGTTTGAGTCAAAGATATCACGACTCAAAAGGTAGAACACAGGGACTGTGGCCGCACTAAACAGAAAGGGTGTATGAAGAAGGAGATCGTACGCGGATATTGGTAAGACGGTTGCTATCACGGCCAATATATAAAAAACGAGTGGCGGATACGCGAAAGGGAGCCCACCGTCGGAATAATACGGAATAGTAGTTGGATATGTAAAATTCATATTCAAAATCGTGCGGATAAACTGGAGGTACAAGCCACCGCCATTAAGAGGATAGTCGAGGGGAAACCCAGTTTTGAGGGGTGCGAAACGAAGACCGATCCCAAAAAGGACAGCGAGGCATACCCCAATATTGCAAACCGAACCTTCTAGTAAAAATAATTTATTTAGTTTGGATCGAATGCGCATATCTATACTCTATCAATGGCATTGTTTAAATTATCGCCAGATCAAACACAGCGCAACATATTTGCACGGACATCCTCGTGAGTTCTGTCGAACAAGATCCGCGGGAGGTCCTCTGGTTCACGTTCTTACTACTCCGAACTATGTTCCCGTTTGTTATACACCCATTCAGGCGAATCAGAGGTACATCACCCCATACTTGTTGAACAACCGATCGACTGCGTCGGCTAGTTCGTACTACCCGTTTTCCGATGTCTTCATCCAGGTAATATGTCAAAGATACATCCAGGAAACACGAATATCTCCCCGTGTAACCAGCGTCGACGGTTGGTCCGCTGGTTACTTGACCATTTCGAGGACATTTTCGTAGAAAGGGCCTACAGAGCTACAGCTGCCACGAGTCCGCTTTTGTGAACCCCCCACATCGGGCTTTATTCTCCCACCCGCCAAACTCCCAGGATATGATATGTCGCTCGCGGGTCCTTGATCCAAAAGAGGTCCCGGATCAGGAACTGATCGTCCACCGCGGGGGTCACCTCCAGGACGTGCGTGTCTCCTTCCAACGCATGGCGGCTGCAGAAATGCCATCGCCGTTTATGCTGACTGGGCCGCCAGGAACCGGGAAAACCCTGATTGCGCGGAATGCACTCCGACATGTGGCCCAGCAGGACAATATTCGGACGGCCTATGTCGACTGTTGGACCGATTACGATGACTATCATCTGTCGGCCTAGGTCGGTGATCGGTTTGGACTGGATGTTATCTCCCACAATTCGACGGCTCGCACCAGGCGCGTGGACGCACTGTAGCAACCAACTGACACGGCTGGACTCGTTGTTTTAGACGAACTGGAGATAGTTGACGAGGCCGCGCCGCCCCAATAATTGGTTGACGCCCCCAGCCAGAGTATTGCCTGTATCGTCAACGTCTACAACGAGGTTACTGAGCTGCTGATTTCCATTTGAGGGGAGATACCATCCCGGAAACAACGTCTACAGTTCGGTCGCTATACCTTCTCAGGACTCTCTCAGCTCGCGCGTTACACGAGCTGTCTGCGGTTTCGGATCGGTTTCTTGAGTAGATCGCTCAAGTCACCGGCGGTGACGTCCACCTTGGGATTTGTATCCTCCGGGAGGCTGCTCGTCATGCCTGCGATGCTGGTGTGAATCAGCTCGGCGACACAGAGCTTACGGCGGCTGTCGGGTAGCGCGCTAGAACCCACCAGCAAAGTCTGGAGCGACTCACAGCCGATCAGCGCACGCTCTATGCTGGTGAATCTGGCACATTTCGGTAGATGGGCGGCTATATGTATCTCTATCCCCACAGTCTGGTCGAATGGCGGTGAAGGATCCTGATTATTTTGAGTGGGGAACGAGATGAGCGAAGCCGAGCGGTCTGACGAGCCAGCGGATCAGGCAGACCGACAACGTCACATTCCTGTCCGGACGGCGCTGTTGCTCGCCCTCTTGCTCGTCGTTCTCGTCCGCCTCCCGACGATTCAGGAGGTGTTTCGCGACGACTGGGTCGTCCTCGCTTCGAATGACCCCTACTTCTACCGCTATCTAGTGGATCAGACGCTGTCGAGTGGCCCGCTCCCATCGCTTCCCGACCGGGCGATCCGTGGTGAACCGCTTCTCGTCGCGACGCTTTCGGTGGCGGCGTGGCCGTTCGGCGCGGGCACGTGGGGCTCGGGGTTCGTCGTCGCGTGGTATCCCGTCGTCGCGGCCGTGCTCACGGCCGCGTTCGTCTACGGCGCCGCCACACGACTCACCGGCGACGTGCGAGTCGGCCTCGCAGCGGCTGGACTCTTGGCCGTCACGCCGGCGCACGCCTACCGGACGGCCCTCGGCGTGGCCGACCACCACGCCTTCGACTACGTGTGGCTCGCGCTGACGGCGCTGGCCGTGATCGAACTGCTCGCACGGAGCGAGCGTGACCGTCGAACGTGGCTCGCCGCGGGTGCCTTTGCCGTCGCGGTGGCTGGACAGGCGCTCGCGTGGGAGGCTGCACCACTCCTGCTCGTCCCACTCGCCCCTGCGCTCGCTCTCGTTGCACTGGTGGAGATTCGCCGGGACGGGCCGGAACGGCTCGCACCGGTCGTCGTCGGTCTCGTCGGCGGGGCGGCGCTTGCCTCCCTCGTTCACCTACTGCTCGGCTGGCAGTACGAAGCCGTAATCTACGCGCTCAACCTGCTTGCGCTCGGGAGCGTCGGGTTACTGGCGCTTGTCGTCGCCGTCCGACGGGCAGGAGTGTCGTGGGCGTGGCTCGCGGCCACCGAGGTGGTGTTCGGCGTCGTCGCCATCGTCGCCGTTCGTCAGTTCCCGCCGGTCGCGACCGAACTGGAGTCTGGGCTCTCCTTCTTCTTGCGGAGCGGTCCGGCCGAACTCGCTGGTGTCGGCGCCAACTACGGGGCGGTCGGCGTGCTCGTCATCCTCGGCTTCGCGTCCGTGCTCGCGGCGCCGATGCTCCCCTTCGCGGCTAAGTGGGGCTGGCAACGGCTCGACCCCGGCTGGTTCGTCGTCGTCGTGTACACCGTCCACTTCGGGGTGATCGCGGCGCTCCAGCGGCGATTCGCCGGCGAACTCGCCCCCTTCGCCGCCATCCTCGGCGGCGTGGGCTTCGTGATGCTGGCGTCGTGGTTCGACCTTGTGCGGCCGCCAGTACCCCGACGTGACGGGAGCGACGACACTGCGACCCCAGCCGTCGCCGCCGACGGGGGCGATGACGACGATGACCTCGTCGTCCCGGATCGAACCCGCGTGGCGCTGCTCGCCGGGCTCGCGGGCGTCGCCGTCGGCTCCGGTTCCCTCTACGCCGCACTCATCGATCGCCGGCTCGTGATCACCGACGCCACTTACGAGGCGGCGCGCTGGATCACTGAATACGTTGACGAGAGGAATATTCCCTACCCGCAGAGCTACGTCCTCAGCAAGTGGGGCCGCAACCGCGTCTACAACTACTTCGCGAACGGCGAGGCGGCGTCCTATGCCTACGCCGAGCGCACGTACGAGGAGTTCCTGTTCTCGAACGACGCCGACTCGTGGTACGACGAGTTTGCGGACCGCGTTGGGTTCGTGGTCACCCGGGACCTGCCGCATCTCGGCTTGATTTCCGCGTCGACCGTGCAGTCGACGCTCCACGACCGCTTCGGGAGCGCCACGATCAGCAACATCGGCGGCGTCGGTCACTTCCGGGCCATGTTCGCCACCGACGACGGCGCGCGGAAGGTGTTCCGCGTCGTCCCCGGAGCGACGATCCGCGGCCCTGCACCGGCGGAGACGGCGCGCGTTCGGCTCGCTGCCGACGTGTCGATTCCTGGCGACGAGTTCGAATACGTCCGACGGGCGACGGTCACGGACGGGACGTTCGAGGTGACGGTCGCCAATCCGGGGACGTACCGCATCGGAGTGGAGGAACGGACCGTCGAAATCACCGAACGCATGGTCCAGTCGGGAGACTCTGTAACCGTCTGATCGAAAAATGGCGGCAATACTGCGGCGAAAGAGCAATCATACGCTGAACAGGCGCAATACCACGGCTTTCAGGCCGTGAATATGCGCCGTCACTCCACCTACACCAAGCGAAATTGAAGGAGTAGAATCTGAACGCTATGCGACAGTTCTAGCTGTCTTCGGCACTCTTGATGAGGACTTCAGTACCGAGTTGGAATCATCTTCTCACACCCCACCGTGTCGAGTGTTCTCAGCAATTCCCGATACCGAACTCATCGGTTCGCGAGTGCCGAATGTTTCGAGTAGCTATTCGGGACTGCCTCCTCACCACTCCACCATGTCAAGTGTTCATCTCAGAATTGCTCAATTCTGTTATTTCGCTTAATATCTTGCAGTTCCGTATGCGGGATAGTTTCTGTTGCTATGGTCGCAAGTGGCTAAGAGAGTTCCTCTACCGAACCTTGCGGCGAAAGGTCTAAACAAGGCTAGATGCTGTGATTAACGTCCGACACCCCACCGCGTCAAGTGTTCCGATAGAGGTTCTATAAGCTGGAAAGCTATTGATCTTAGCACTTTCCCCAAGGCAATCTACTCCATTGACTGAATCAATTCTACGACACGCCGCGGTAGCGTGAGTGCCTCAAAGTCACTCACAACGTTAGCAACAAGATTGAGGCCGACAGCGAACTCGTACTCGTAGTACTGTCCTCCGGAACGGCCCTCGTTACGAGAACGACGGTCAAGGATACCAAGCATTGCAAGGTCAGCAAGGTGGTCATGCATACGACGGCGAACCAGCGGATCGATATCCGACTGCTCAGATATTGTACGATACTGTGGGTAAATGTCCCGTACGCGAAATGGCCCTCCTGACTCAAGAGCTAATTGTAGGACCGCCACGAGCGAAAGATGTCCATGGCGTGTGAGTTCGCGCATCCCGTGTTCGATTTGGCTCCGCTCAAGTTTGTTCCGGGCTTCGTGAACATCGTCCTTGGTAATTTTGTCATGGCTTGCAGCTCGTGCGAGTTCGCCGGCTTGGTACAACAAATCAAGCGCTTGTCTTGCACTCCCTGTGTCTTGTGCGGCAATAGCAGCACATAATGCGAGTACGCCCGATTCAGTGGCATCATCAAAGAGAGCACCCTCCGCTCGTCGATCAAGAATTGCTTCCAGCTCGGGCGCATTGTACGGTGAGAAGTGGATCTCTTCCTCACAAAGTGTGTCTTTCACTTTCGGAGAGAGATTATCCCGAAAGCCGAAGTCATTGCTAATTCCGATTACTCCGGGTTTCGTTGCTGTTAGGTAGCCGTTTGAGCGCGCTCGTGGAATTTCATAAAGGATCTCATCGTCGGTACCAATGTGATCAATCTCGTCGAGGACGATCAAGACTGTTCCACCGACTGCATCGAGTTCCTCATACAGGAGATCAAAGACACGTTGTTGGGGATATCCAGTTGTGCTGATTTGATCCTCAGCTGGACGTAGTGTATTGACGAGGTTGACTGCTACTTGATACGACGAAGAGAGATTCGTACAATTAAGCCAAAACACCGACAGAGAAACATCGTCGTACTGGGCTGAGTCTTGTTGCAGTTGTTCGAGCAGATACCGTGAGACAGCTGTCTTCCCAACACCAGTTTTCCCATATAAGAAAACGTTCCGTGGTTGGGCACCGTTTATTACCGGTTGGAGTGCGGTTTTGTACGCACTTAGTTCCGCCTCTCGAGCCATGATTGATTGCGGTTGGTAATCATCCCGAAGCATATCCTCGTCGCGGAAGATATGGGTGTCACGAGTGAACGTCGGCATCAGTTACTCATACCTCTTGATTCAGGGGTAATAAAACCACTGCGTCAAGTGCGTCGAATGAAGATAATCGAAGATCTGGAGAAGATAGACTAAGCAATATAGACTGTATAACCACGCTATTCTACGATTCCACGTAACTAAACATTCGACATGGTGGGGTGAGTTCGTCACAGTTGATGGAGATATCCAACTCTGCCCCAACCTCGTTTGGAGAACATTCGACACGGTGGGGTGTGGGAGGAGCGGTTAATTCTGATATTTATTTGTCTGACAACCCGGCTCTAATCTAGCATCAAGTGCACGCTCAACGCAACCGTGTGCCTGCGGAGTTGGTGGTTGGAGGGCCGTGAATTGTTGCTCAAAAACCAGCTCAAGAACGCCCGATATCTGTGAGATCTGACGCTTGTACCGAAATAAAACCTGCTGAATCAGACCACTACTCAATTACATCGTCACATACGACTTGGCGAAGCTCGTTGAGCAACTCTGGATCGTGTTTTTTCAAATGTACGATATCATTCATAAGTGGCCCTTCAATTCGCGCACGGATTCGAGAGCGTGCCTCATACTCTCGTTGCTTTTCTTTCTCACCTGCAAGGCAGTTCTTTTCGTAGTCGGTGAGTAGTCCACGTCCAGTTGACACAATACATTGTTTGCTTGTAGCTATCTAATCTTTGTTGACTTCGTGCCTCCGAGAGAGACTTACTATTCTGCATGGTTGCTGTATAGAGCAAGTTTTAATACGGGTGGGGAAATACATAAAAGTGCGACGCACGGGATGTCTCAGAAAAACCGAGGCCGGTGCTGCAACACCGACCCGTGCTTCGCTAACCCCTACGAAGCATGACGAACTCTGATCCACCAAATAAAGAACCTGTCGCACAGTCATTGGACCACGACCTAGCCGACTCACAGCTCCACCGCTGTCTTGTCTGCGGTGTCGTTGGACTCCCAGAACGGATCGCGATCCACACCTGCCAGGACACGCCCAGCACCCACCCCCAGACGACTCGGATCACTCCCGACCCAGCCCACCCCCGGTCCCGCACTACCCACACAGCGACGCTCCAGCGGTGTGCAGACGCACTCTCACCCGTCTCCGGCGTCCAGGCCGCGGACGTCTGCACCGACAATCCCCTCCTCAACCATCCGGTCCTCGAAGTCGTCGGTGGCCCAGGCACCTTCGTCCCACCCCGAATTCTGCACATTCTCGCCACACACCATTGTGGCCTCCGCGGACTCCACACGCGACAGCTCCCCCAGTCGTGGGTCCTTGAAGCGGTCTGTCCCAGCCCCGCACAGTCACCGGCCAGTACCACCCCATCCACCCACCAATGACACACCTCCCAGACGACGATCAGCCCACCACTGAGACCGGCTTCACCGTCGAGACCGGTGTCACCCGCCAGCTCGAAGACGAATACTCCAAAGCCGCTCTCGAGGTTACCTCCAAAGCGACGGCCGACCAAACGCTCCTCGTCGGATTCGGTGGCCACTGGGGGACGACCACCACCGAACTCACACCAACCCAAGCCCGTGACCTCGCCCGCGCGCTTGAACACGCAGCCGAGCAACTCAAGACTACCCCGGAGTCGGCTCCAGAGAACAGTCAATCCTCGACGACGGCCACTAGCACTGACACCCACGAGTCATCTCCCACACCAGACGACCCGCTTGAGCAGGAGGTGCGCCATGAGCGATCGTGACGACTCCGGTGACGACGAGCCCGTCCACGACCCCCCACGCGACACTACCCGTGGACGGGGCCACGGCCAAGGCGTGTGGCTCGAGATCCAACTCCAGCAGGCCCTTGAAGAGTGGGGGTATGCCGCCGCCCGTCGTGAACCCCTCGTCGCACTCACCGCGGATGTCGTCGCCTGTCGCCAAGAGCCCCGAGATAAGCCCGCCGACTACCTCGTCGCCGAATGCAAAGACTGGCAAAGTCGCGCCATCGACGAGTCGGTGATCATCCGCCTCTGTCTGCTTGCCTTCCTGGGTCGGGCCATGCCCGTTCTCTGTCACACCTCAAGACTCACGGATCGGGCGTGGCGACTCGCCCAGGCCTTTGACGTCCGCCTGCTCACGCTTGAGGATCTCGACGGTGACGAGCTCCCACCGCTGACTCGCAAGCGGCCACCCAAGGCGGCCGATATCCACCGGGACTCGATCAGCCCGGAGACCCTTCGGCAAACGCCGCCAGTCACACTGTGTCGACCTCCACATGACCGGCAGGATGCCGATATCGAAGCGGCGATCTTCTCTCCCACCAAGAGCGCGCCGTGTTACGTGCCCGATCGGTCCGGCCACGAAGAGTATGCCGATACAGCGTTTTCGCGGTATCTCCGCCACGAACGCCGCAAACGGGACACACAGGTCGACGACCAGTAGGGAAGACGACGAGCGCAGAACCAACCTTCCCTGTCGCTCACAGAGATGCGAGGTGGAAGCCCACGGCTTCAGCCATGGGAGGAATCCGACTACAGCCTGCTGTTCGTGGTTGATTATAGCACAGCTCCGCAAATCTTTATGTCCTATGAGGTCATAAATCATATAGAATAGCAGGATGCCGGAGAACCAGCCGATTGAACTCAATCGCGCCGTCCCAGGTGGCCGCGTGGAGTTGTTCGCGACCCGCGACGAGTATCCCGGTGATTGGTTCTACCAGTTCCAGTACTACCACCCGGAAGAGGGCGAGTTCCTGCGCTACGACAACGCGCACGATGACGACGATCTCGGTTGGCACCACCGACACGTTCGATTCGGCGAGGATTCCGAGATTCCGTTCCAGAACATCAGTGCGCACGTCGCCCGCTTCCTCCAAGAGGTCGTCCACCTCACCGATATCGAGGACACGAACCATGACTGATCACACCACCGACGGCTGGCCCGACAAGTACAGCGACCCCCGCGACCGTCCGCACCCAGACATCCTTCGCGTGACTGTCGAGTCGTTCGACGCGGCCCGCGAGGGTACGGTCGGGGCTGTCGACGCAGTTGCCGAAAGAGAATCGGCACCGGCAGTCGTGTCGTTCGCGACGGTCGGAGAGCTGCGGAAGATGCTGACCGACCGCCGCATCGAACTCCTCCGGACGCTGTTGAATACCGACGGTGCTGCCGAGAGTATTTCAGCGCTGGCCGAGGATCTCGGCCGCGACTACCGGACGGTCCACGACGACGTCTCCCTGCTCGCAGACTACGGCCTCCTTTTCGTCGTCGACGAGGGGCAGTCGAAGCGGCCGTACCTGCCCTACGAGCGGATTCACCTCGACGTTGAACTCGCCGGCGGAGAACCGGACGAAGAGCCCGCACCGGCCTGACACAGCAGCCGGTTGGCCGACTTCGAACGGGTTGATGCATTCGATCCGCGCAAGTCTACAGGCTGAGCAGGCCGAGTGCCTCGAGGCTTGATCCCGAGGGTGAAGGCCGTACGCTCCGCTAAACGTGTTCCGTGCGTTCGATATACTGCTCAATCGTGTCTGTCGAAACGTCGCCTGCCGTCCCAACGTAGTACGATTCCTCCCAGAACCCACCGCCCCACAGATACTCCTCCAATAATGACTCGTGCTGTTCCCACATCTCCCGCGCCGTGATGCTCTTGACCGTCCGCACAATCTTGCTCGGCGCGTGCTTCGGGTGGACGAAAAGGAACAGGTGTACGTGGTCGGGTGAGAAGTGGAGTCGTTCGAGAGACTCCGTCTCTCGTGATCACAAAAATCGGAGATTTTCGGACGACGACAGTATCTCGTAGCCGTACTCATTGCACCCATCACGGAAACTCGCTTCCAGCGAATTCTCGATTGGTTCGAGGATGGCGTGGCGGTACTTCGGACACCACACGAAATGGTAGTTGACGTTGTACACCGTGTGATTCAACCGCTTCTCACCCATATCGAACCCACCCCACCAGCACAGTTAAGTATATCCAAAGGATATACGCGGGTATGATGAATCGCTTTGAAATCGACGGCGAGGAAGTTCTCGATGGCGAGGTCAAACCGTTCGGGAACAGCGCCCACGTCACTGTCCCGAAACGCTGGCGTGGAGCCGACGTGAAAGTCGTCCGAACCTCAGAACCCACCGAACAAGACGAAGAATGAGCGACTCACAGGCTCTCGTCAAGACTCTGGATTTCCAGCTCAACATCCAGAGTGACAACGAGGGTCTGCTGTACGACGCCACACTCGAAGCCCGTCGAGTGTACAACGAAACCATCCGACTTGCCAAAGACGGCGTAGACTGGGACGCCATTCCCGGCCGCGTGGCCGACGATGCCAACCTCGTGAAGAACACGACTCAGCGCGTCGTTGCCAAGGCTCTCGGTGCGATGGAGAACTACTACGAGTACGACAACTTCGGACTCCCCAGTCACACCAAGGACGGTGCGTACCCGATTCGTGCGAACTACGAGGAAGGGTACAACCTATCGCCCACCGACGACGGTGACGTGGCGTTCCGTATCAGCGCGAAGCCGTACAAACACGTCAAGGGCGTCCTCGAAGGGAGTGACTCCCACCTCGATATTCTCAAGACTGCGCTCACGAGAGACGAGTGGAAGATTGGGACAGCGGAAGCCCTCTTCCACAACGACAACGCTGAGTTGCACGTCAATATCACCAACACCGAGCAGGCTGTTCGAGACAAGCAGGACTCGCGGACGGTCATCGGTGTGGACGTGAACGAAGACAACGTAGCCCTCACCGCTCTGTCCGAAGACGGGGTTGAGAACACGCTAGTTATCGACTCTCCCGAAATCAAGTTCGAGCGCCACCGCTACTTCACGATGCGGAAGCGCGTCCAGAACGCGGGGAAGGAAAGCGTCCACGACACGTTGGAAGGGCGTGAGGAACGGTTTGTCCGCGACCGACTCCACAAGGTGTCTCGGCACATCGTGGAGTGGAGTCAGCAGTTCGAGAAGTCGTGCATCGTCTTTGAAGACCTCAAAGAGATGCGCGACAGTATCGACTACGGTACGCGGATGAACCGACGCTTGCACCACCTCCCGTTCCGCGCCCTTCAGTTCTATACGTCGTACAAGGCGTCGTTCGAGGGCATCCCGACCGCGTGGATTAATCCTGAGTACACGAGTCAACGATGTCCGATATGTGGGCATACGGAGCGTGCGAACCGCAACAAGAAGCGGTTCAAGTGCAAGGACTGTGAGCATCAAGACCACAGCGACCGTGGTGCAAGCGTCAACATCGCCGTGAAAAGCGTGAAGAAACTCAATTGGAATGTGCCTGCTCTCAACAGCCTTCCCGTTGTTCGAAAGGTGCGACGGCAGGCATCGGGGGCCGTGGACGCCCCGACCGTGACCCACTCGACCGTTCGAGGCTATCAGGCCGATGGTCTGATGGGAGTGTCCGACTAACCTACGGGAAGCCTCGGGGCTTGACCCCGAGGCGGTTCACACCCATGCCCCCAGCCCACATCCTCGTTCCCCTCGATGGCTCACCGCTCGCGGACGCGGCGCTCGCGGAGGCGCTCTCGCTTTTCGACTGTCGGATCACAGTGTTGAACGTCGTGACGCCGCTCGACACCGGGATGAGCGAGGGCGGGGTTCTCGACGCTGGCGGGGACCGGCGTGAGCGCGCGGGTGACCGCGCCGACCGCCTCGTCGACCAGGCGCAGGACCGGGCAGCAGACGCCGACCGGACGGTCGAGACGGTCGTTCGATCGGGTGATCCGGCGGAGACGATTCTCGCCTATATCGACGACCACGACGTCGACCGGGTCGTGATGGGTGGCCACGGCGGCGAACGGGGCGCCGTTGCCCGGCGGTTGCTCGGGACGGTCGCGACGGCTGTCGTCGGTGAGGCGCCGGTGACGGTGACGGTCGTGCGCTAAGCGAGGACGGCCGCGAGACCCCGGTAGAGGCCGAACCCCACGGCGATGGACGTGACGAGCGTGACGATCCAGAACGTGAGGGTGACGCCGATTTTCCGCTTCGAGACGCCGGCAGACCCGCCGGCGAGGCCGCCGCCGATGACGCCCGAGATGATGATGTTGTTGAAGGAAATGGGGATGCCGAGCGCGATGGCGAGTTGGGCGATGATGAACCCCGGAACCAGCGCGGCGATGGAGCGTCTGACCCCGAGTTGGGCGTACTCGCGCGAGGTGGCCTGTAGGAGGCGGGGGGCACCCATCCACGCCCCGGCGAGGATGCCCGTCGCGCCGAGGGTGAGGAGGACGACTCCCGGCAGGCCGAGTTCGGTTCCGTAGAGGTTCTCCAGCGGTCCGGTCGCCAGCCCGACCTGACTGCCGCCGCTGGAGAAGGCGACGACGCTGCCGAGGAGGACGAGGAAGGTGCGGACGCCGTCCTCGACCGACGCCTGCGTTCGGCGGCGGATGAACTGGAAGCTCGCGGCGGCGGCGACGAGGGTGACGAGGACGATCATGGGGTCGACGGTGCCGACGGTCGGCGCGAGTCGTCGTGCGACGAAGCCGGCGACGGAGCTCTGGGTCGCACCGGGCGGCGAGGGAATCACGCCCAGTTGCACGTTCGCGACGATGCCGCCGACGACGGCCGCGAGCAGGGGAACGCCGAGCGTCTCCGGGATGTCGTCGCGGCGGAGGACGGTCGCGGTGAGGTAGGCGAGGCCACCGGAGGTCGGCGGCACGAGCGCCCAGAAGAGTCCGATGCGACGGTAGGTGTCGACGGCGGGGTCGCCGCCGAGCGACAGGCCGACGCCGACCATCGCGCCGGTGGTGGCGAAGGCCGCGGGGATGGGGTAGCCGGTGTAGATGCCGAGGGCCATAAAGCCCGTCGCGGTCAGGAGGCCGGCCGTCGCCGCCAGCGACGTGATCTGCACCCCGCCGACGAGGCCGGCGCCCACCGTCTCGGAGATGGCGCCACCCTGTGTCAGTGCGCCGAGTGCGGCGAGAATGCCGATGAGGAACGCCGCGCGCATCGTCGAGATGGCGTTGGCCCCGATGGCTGGGGCGAACGGTGGCGAGTTGCTGTTGGCGCCGAGCGTCCACGCCGTGCCGAAACTGGTGAGCGTCGCCACGACGACGAGCGCCCAGAATCCGACTCCCGCCACGCTCAGCGCTCACCACGAACGGGTCTGAACATGAGCATGAACACTGATTGCAGCGGCGACGAGATAAACGTTCGCGCCGCCGCTACCCGTCTTCGTCGGTACGGAACTCGAACCGCGCGCCCCCGTCTCGGCCCTCGGTCACCGACACGGACCAGCCGTGTGCGTGGGCGATCCGTTCGACGATGGCGAGGCCGAAGCCGGTGCCGTCCTCGGCGGTCGTGAAGCCGTGGTTGAACACGTCGTCGCGTTCGTCCTCGGGGATGCCGGGGCCGTCGTCCGCGACGGCAAAGCCCGCGGAGAAGTCGAGCGGCGTCACCCGAACGTGTACGTCCTCGGAGCCGTGCTCCACACTATTCCGGAACAGGTTGGACAGCAACTCCCGCAGGCGGTCCGGATCGGCGTCGACGTCGGTGTCCTCGACGGACAGTGCGGCCGACGCCGTGTCGATCTGTGCCCACGCCTCGGTCGCGACGGCCTCGACCGACGTCGATTCGAACTCCAGGACGCGCTGTCCCTGTTCGGCCATCGCCAGCAAGTCGTCGATCAGCGTCTCCATCCGGTCGACGGTCGTACCGATGTCCGCACACAGTCGTTCGACGCGTTCGGCGTCGACCGTCCCGCCCGCGTCGTCGACGGCCATCTCGAACCGCGTGAGTTCGGCGTCGAGGAGCGCGAGCGGGTTGCGGAGGTCGTGGGCGACCGTCTGGCCGTACTGTTTGAGCCGTTCGTTCTGGGCTTCGAGTTCCCGTTCGTACTCCTTGATGGCCGACACGTCGCGGTTGATGGCGACGAAGCCCGTGATCGATTCGTCGCCGTCGATCGGAGCGATGGTCTGATCGACGACGTACCGCGTGCCGTCCTTGCGTTCGTTGACCACCTCGCCCTGCCAGACGTCGCCGTCGAGGATCGTCTCCCAGAGATCGCGGTAGAACGCCGCGTCGTGTTCGCCGGAGCGGAGCATCGCGGGCGTCCGACCGATCGCCTCCGCCGCGGAGTAGCCGGTGACCGCCTCGAAGGCGTCGTTGACGTACTCGATCGTTCCCTCCACGTCGGTGATGAGGACGCTGTGGCCGGCGTGTTCGACCGCGCTCCGGAACCGTTCGAGATCACGCTCCTGTCGCTTGCGAGCCGCGGCGTCGCGCACCGTGTTCACCTGATACGGCTCGCCCTCGATCGTCACCCGGGCGGTGACGACCTCCGCCGGCACTTCCTCGCCGGTGTCGACCCGCTCGATCCGCGTGTCGTAGATTCGCCGCTCGCTGTCGTCGAACGACCGCCAGTACGCCTCGAAGCGGTCGGGATCGAGATCCGGATCGAGCGTGGCCATGTGGCGCGTCCGGAGGTCGTCGCGGCCGGTCCCGAACAGTTCCGCGAGCCGCTCGTTGACGTACGTGGCGTAGCCGTCGGCGCCGTAGGTGCCGATGCCGATGCCCGCCTGATCGATGGCCTGCTTGAGGAAGGCCAGATTCAGTTCCCGCTCCTTGCGCTCCGTGACGTTTCGGTTGATGGCGACGAAGCCGGTGATCGTCTCCCCCTCGTCGGTGATCGGCGCGATGGTCTGGTCGATGACGTACTGTTCTCCGTTCTTGCGTTCGTTGACGAGTTCGCCCTCCCAGACCTCGCCGGACGAAATCGTCCGCCACAGGCTGCGATAGAAGGCGTCGCCGTGCTGTCCGGACTGTAGCATCGACGGGCGTCGGCCGACCGCTTCCGCCGCCGAGTAGCCGGTGACCGCCTCGAAGGCGTCGTTGACGTACTCGATTCTCCCGTCCGCGTCGGTGATCAACACGACGTGACCGGCGTGTTCGACCGCACTCCGGAACTGTCGGCACTGCCGCGTCGCCCGGTACCGCTCGATGGCGTTTTCGATCCGGTTGGCGAACAGTTCGAACGCCTCCGATCCCGGCCGCTTCCGGACGAAGTCCGTCACGCCCCGGGCGAGCGCCTCGCTCGCGATGGACTCGTCTTTCACACCGGTAACGAGGACGAACGGAAGGTCGTCGTCCCGGTCCCGAACCCGCTCGAACAACGCGAGGCCGTCCATCCCGGGCATCCGGTAGTCGGAGACGACACAGTCGAACGTCGTGTCGTCCAGTCGGTCGAGCGCGTCGCTCGCGCTCGCCGCCGTCGACACGACGAGGTGATCGCTCGTTCGTTCGAGGAACGTCGCCGTCAGCGCCGCGTACTCCTCGTCGTCGTCGACGTAGAGGACGCGCCCCGACCCGGTCGTCTCGCCCATACCGGTTGGTGTCTCACACACGCTAAATAGTTCCCGTAGATTCCCGGTTTCGGATAACGAAACCGGTCGCCGACGCCGCGTCCGCCGTGCTCACGCCCGGTCGTCGACGCCGGTCGCCCGCAGGTACTCTTCCAGCAGCGTCGGGAACTGCCCGCCGCGGACGTACCGGAGGCCGAACTCGTCGGCCCAGGAGACGATACCGCGGTCCTCGGTGACGACGCCGGCGTCGAGTTCGCGCGCGAGGACGAGCAGGTCGAAGTCCTCGCGGGAGTCGAGGACGCCCTGGCGGAGCGCCCGCCGGTACTTATCGCGCATGTTCGAGAGGACGCGGTCGGCGGCGGTCATGTACTCGTTCGGATCGTCGGCGGTCATGTCGTCGGGACCGAGTTGCTCGACTTCGCGGAGCGCCTCCTCGGAGACGCGGAGGCCGCGGTCCACCCGGTCGCTCATCTCGTCGATGAAGTCGTAGACGATGTTCGCGGGGATGGTCACGCCGTAGCGGTCGGGGCTCTTGCGGACGACCCAGGTGTCGAGTCGCGAGAACACCTCGTCGTCGACGCCGCGGTCCCGCAGCATCGCCGCGAGTTCGTCGTGGATCGAGGGCGGCATGTAACAGGAGATGTTGAGTTCGAGACGCGCCGTCGCCACGAGGTCGAGCAGTCGGCGGACCGCCGCCTCCAGCGACTCGTCGTCCCGTCGAATCTCCTCGGTGATGAACAGCGACGTATCGAGGACGAACCGCTGGCGTGGGAGCGACCCGGACATGGTCGGCACTTCGTCGGTGGGGCACAAAAGCTATCCTGCCGATTCGGTCGCGTCGGCCCCCGACGCTCGTAGATTATCGGACGTCAGCAGCGATTCTTGTCGGGACGGCCCGAGGGGAATCTATGGACGGGTACGATACCGCCTCTCAGTCCTCGTCCCGCTCCCGTCGTGCCGGCGGGGTCTTCGAGACGATCAGCCCCAGTTTCTCCCGGCGGTCGGCGGCCCAGCGATACGCCCGCTCGCGCAGTCGCTCGTAGTCCTCGAACTGCCGGAGGAAGTCGACGACAGGCTGGGCGTCTTCGGCCTGTTCCATCCGGAGGAGCGCTCGTTCGATGGCGGCGCCACAGGAGTGGACGTCGTCGTCGGTCACGAGGTGCGCGCAGTCCTCGTAGTCGTCGGGAAGCCGGTCGCGAAGCCGGTCATCGAGTTCGGAGAAGCCGACGATACGGAGGTCAGTCCGCGTCGCAAACTGATCGGCCCACCACGTACAGAAGCCGCAGTCGTCGTCGTAGACGAACGTCGGGTCCATGCGTGGGCGTGTGGCCGCCGGCCCTATCCATCCCTCGATTCCCCGCTGCTCGACGCCGACTTCATGTCCTCCCCGCGTCATCGTCCAGTATGTCGGTGCGCTCCCGCCTCTCTCCGCTCGATCCGATTGCAGCCGTCTCGGTCGTCGTCGCCGTCGCCCCGGTGGGCTACCTCCTCGGGTGGCTGTTCGTCGTCCACCTCCTCCCGCTTCCGACGGCGGTCTGGTTGTCGACCGTCGTGGTGTCGGCGGTGGCGCTGCTGGTGGCTAGCCTTCAGTCGACCACAGTGTCTTGACTCGCTGTGCTATCGCCGTGAAGACCGTCCCGTACACGTCAAGCGGGTGTAGTGAGGGGAGTTCGAGATCGACGATTTCGGTCGCGGATGGCGGTTCGTGGAAATGCAATCGGGTGTTGTGTGCGTTCGGATGTCGGTCCCAGCGACATTCCCAGTGGTCTCTATCGTTGTGTTCCTCGACATAGTGGAGCGAAAAATAACCTGTGGTGAACCATCGGATGTCGAGTCGACCTGCCGTCACCGAATCCGGATAGCGCCCCGCATCGAGGTATCCACGAAGCAGACGAGGTTCGTATACGTCCAGATCGAACGTCGTGTCGACGACGAGTGCGTCCGACGCCAAATGTCGCTCCAGAAGAAACAGCGTCTGTCGATCCAGTGGTCCCATCGATTCAGGAGCTGTATCGTCCGGTGGGTGGCTCATCTACGCTGGAAGCAGGTGGCCATCGTTCTGGGCAAGTTGACGAGCGAGTTCGTACAGCTGGATATCCCTGACCACGCCCTGCCACTCACTAATCGTCGTCATCCGTTCGTGGATCGTCTCGTGATCGTCGTGACCGAAGGCGGACACCGCACTCGGGTCTGTCGTCCCGAACTGCGTTTCGTACTCTGCGCGTTGCTCTTCGAGCGGTTTCACGCGGTCGATAATCTCTTCGACAGAGAGTTCCGTCGCGATCCGGCTGGCGTCCTGCCACTCGAGGTAGCCTTCGTTGCGTTCATATCTCGCCGGGCGACTCTCCCGATTCGCGCGGCCGATACCCATCTCGGCTAAGCGTTCGAGATGCTTTTTTGCGGCATTCGAAGAGTAATCTGCACGCTCTGCAATCTCCGTGTACGTCATTGGCGACGTGATTCCGAGGAGGATGTCGTGAACCGCCTCGGGGTCAAGCCCCGAGGCTTCCCGTGGTTTAATTAGACACTCCCACTCGACCATCGGCAGGGTAGCCTCGAACGGTTGGGTGGGTCACGGTCGGGGCGTTCACAGCCCCCGATGCCTGCCGTCGCACCGTCCGAACAACGGGAAGGCTGTTGAGAGCAGGCACATTCCAATCGAGTTTCTTCACACCTTTCACGGCGATGTTTACGCTTGCACCACGGTCGCTGTGGTCTTGATGCTCACAGTCCCGACACTTGAATCGCTTCTTGTTGCGGTTCGCTCGCTCCGTGTGTCCGCACATCAGACACCGCTAGCTCGTGACTCAGAATTAATCCAAGCGGTCGGAATCTCCTCAAACGATACCTTGTACGACGTATAGAACTGAAGGGCATGGAACGGGAGGTGGTGCAAGCGTCGGTTCATCCGCGTACCGTAGTCGATACTGTCGCGCATCTCTTTGAGGTCTTCAAAGACGATAGATGGCCTCTCGAACTGACAGCTCCACTCCATGATGTGCCGAGTCATCTTGTAGAGAATGTCGAGAAAGCTGATGATGAGACGGCACAAGCGTGGGAAGAGGGATACCACGCCCGCGCATATACAGACGCAGTGGAGCGGTTTGAAGACGTAAAGGCAAGGGGCTTTGATCCCGTAGAACGAACAGAACAGCATCTTGACCAAGCACGTGACCGCGGCCTCGATCTCCAAGACATCGATTGGGAGTGGTGGAGGGCATCTCAAGACCAGGAGGAGTAACGATGGGACTGTTCGATAGGCTCACGTTCGAAGACGGTCTTGACGTAGAGTTCCCGGACATCGATGCTGATCCGTTCGAGGTCACGTGGCAGACGAAGTCCATCGCTCGCCACGAGCCGATGATGGAGAACTACAAGGTAACGGCAAACGGGCGTCTGTTCAAGGAAGTTGCCGAGTATGAGCACGTTCCTGAGGAAGAGCGGCCTGGATACAACGAAGAGATTGGCGGGTTTGAGAACGGAATTGAACGTGCCCGGGAAAGCAGAAAGAAGATCCACCAGGGTTGGTCAGATACAGAGTACCACGGGATATTCGAGTTCCATCGAACCATCGATGGCGACTACGTCAGTCTCGATGCGAAGTTCACGGACGGCCAGCTGGTAGAGATCACATGCAGCGACTGATACGATGCCGAAAGAGAAACGCACAATCGAACGAGACTGCATGGAGTGCGACCAGACAATCGAAATCACGCTCTACGAGGACGACACATACGAGGGCGGCCACTACTTCGGCGAATTCACTGTCCCTGATGAAGACAGCGAAGCAGAATACGAGAAGACGGCCGAGTGGGAAGGACACGACGTGGTAAAATGGACTGGTGAGGAGGACTCGTACGAGTATTGGGAGTGCGACGACTGTTTTAGCTCTCGGCTAGCCGATTAGTCGTCGCCGGGTTTGTAGGCCCCTGGACGCTTCTCGATGGTGTAGACCCACAGAACGTGGTCAGCCTGGACTGCCTTACAGCCAAGACGAAACGCACCGATACGGAGCTTCGAATGCGGCGCACCAGTGAGCGGTTCCAAGTAGTCGCTCGGATCACGCCACTGGTCGGTGACGATCTCGTCGAGTTTCGAGACGATGCGCTCCTGCTCGTGCGGCTGGAGCTTCTCGTATTCACGTTCTGCGGGATTAGTGAGCTTCCAGTCCCATTCGTCGTCACTCGTCGGCATCCGTGTCCTCGTTCAGACGCGCTCGAATCTCGTCGCTGCTGTAGGTTCGTCCCTCACCGGTCGCCAGCCGGTGTTCACTGGCGGCGATGTCTTTCCAGCCCTTCCGCGAGAACGCGGGGTGCTTCACGGCGTCACGGAGCGCCCACCGAATGAACTCGCTCCGGGACGGAAAGTTTTCGGCCCGCCAGGTCGCATCGAGGTCGTCAAGGAACGCCTGCGGAATTTTGAGCGTGATGGTGGTCATGTTGGGGTCGTCGTTGGCCCCTGCGTCAGAGTCGGACATACATCTGTATTATCTTCGTATTACTGTAAGCGTTGTCAGTGTGCCGGAGCATATGACTGGCGACAACCACGGAAGAAAATGATTCAAGATGATACGAACGAAATAGAACCGACTTCCGGATTTGATCCGTTTTCAACTACTGGTCGATCACCGGTGTCAGATTACTATTACGTTCACAAGAGCGACGCGCTTGTGCAGCCCACCAGAATGCGGAACGTTCTGGGGACGGCTGAAGCCGTGGGCTCCCTCCTTGGATCTATGTGAATTCAGTCAGGACATACGGACTGTCACGACGGACACACTGGTTCTCCCCTACTGTTTTGATCCTATACGGCGAACGACCACCGATGGCCCTCCACCGTCGCTCCGTGGCCGGCAGCGCCGTCGCCACCTTCCTCGCCGGCCTCGCGCTCTGGCCGCCGCGTGCGGTTTACTGGATGCGCCTCGCCGCCGTCGTCGGCGACGGCGTCACACTCGCCGTCGTCTGCCTCCTCGCTGTCACCTTCGGCGCGGCGTTCGCGTGGCTCACCGGTGTCGACGTTCTGTCGTTCGCCGTTGGTGGCGGCGTCGCCTACGCCGCCGGAATGGTCGCCATCGAGGTGTGGTTCCTGCCCGACAGCCCCGCACATCTCGTCTGGTACGCCGTGCTCTTAGCCTGTCTCGTCGGTGGGGCGGCGCTCCGGGACCGCTTACTCTCGTAGTGAGTACGAACTCGGATTCGACGAGTCGGCGAAGACGACGAGCGTGACGAGGTCCTCCTCGATGGCGAAAAAGTCGTGTTCGAGTCCTCGCTCGACGAAGACCGTATCGCCCGGTTCGACGGCGTGGACGTCGTCGCCCACCCGAACCTTCCCCGAGCCGGCGACGACGTAGTAGAGTTCGTCCTCGGTATGCGGGTTCTTGGGCGCTGCGTCGCCCGCAGCGTGGCGGCCGATTTCCACCCGCATCGACCCCTCGTCCAACACTTCAGCGTAGTTTCCGTTCTCGTCGTTGAGTCGATCGAGCAAGTCGAGCGCCGAGACGTGTGTCATCATGTGTCACTCCAGTCGCATACTCGTATGCTGGCGTTGCCACAATAGCGTTACGCGCTCACAACGCTCGCTCGATGTACCGGTTGACCGACCGGATTCGGTCATCGTCGAACGTCCACAGCGCCACCCACTCGTTGTCGTTGACCTGTTCGGCGACGAGCGCGGCGGTTCGGGCGTCCGCGTCGTCGACGTGGAAGACGACGAACCACGAGGAGCGAAACTCGCCGCGATAGCCCGCGTGGATGACCCCCGGAAACGACCTCGGTGGGATCCAGTCGGGGACGCCGTAGACGTGAACCGCCACGTCGGTTTCGCCGACCGTCCGATACACCTCCCGCGTCCCGCGTTCGTCGTCGAGGCGGGAGAGCCGCTGGAACGACGAGCGCAGGCGTCCAGAGCCGTGTTGCCAAGCGAGCTGTTCGATGTACCGCGAGATCACGATAAGTGGGAGTTTCTCCGAGTGTGAGGCCGGATATCCCCGAACCCTGAACGGCGTCTCCTCGAGTCCCTCGATGACTGCCGGCAGGGTCACGTCGCCGAGGGATTTCGTCCCCGTGACGTACAGATCAGAGTTGACAAAGAGTAGTTCCCGTTCGAGCGCTTCGAGCGGCTAGGAGGCGACGACGTCGTCGTCGTCGAGCAACACGACCACGTTCTCGGCCGCGTCCGGCAGATCGAGTTCCTCTACGCCGACTGTTCGCTCGTCGAACGTCTCCTCCAGCATGTGCTGGATCGGTCGTGGGCGCGTTCGGTTGACGACGGCCAGCGACAGATCACGCGTCTCCCCGCGCTCGATAAATGCGGCTAGCGAGTTCGGAACCGTCGGCATTCGACTCCGCATAAGTACAGTACGCAAGTGAACTACCCCACCCTACTCGCTCACCGCTGACGCGGTTCGCTCCTTGAGGGTGGGGCTTCCTGTTTCCACGACGCGCTTTGCAGACACAACGGTGTCCACAGGGAGCGCAGTCTCCACAGGCGTTGATTCGGAGTATCCCACTCCTACGTCTTCGAGACCGCGAGAAAGAATATTCCACGCCGCATTCGCGTCCCTGTCCGCCTCGAACCCACACGACGGACACGAGTGTTCGCGAACCCACAGCGGCTTGTCCGTCTTGACGCCGCAGGACGCGCACTCCTTCGTCGTATCTTTCGGATCAACTGCGACGAAGTACGTCCCTTCGCGCTCGCACTTGTATTCGAGCATCCGCAGAAACGTCCCCCAAGCCGCTCCTGCCCGGTTCCGCGAGTTGCCCGGCAGTTCGACCAACCCCTTCGCGTCCAAGTCCTCCACAGCCACGAGGTCGTACTCTCGGGCGTAGTAGTTCGACAACTTGTGAAGGAAGTCCCGACGCTTCCGCTTGAGGTTGGCGTGTCGTTCGGCAACGACCTGCCGCTGTTTCTCCCAATTCTCAGAGCCGTGTTCCTTCCGCGAGAGATCGCGTTGAGCGCATTCGAGTCGTTTGCGCTCCTCGATGAAGTCAGGGCTTTTGATGGCGTACCCGTCGGTGTCGTGTGCGTACTTGAGGATGCCCACGTCGATTCCGACCACCCTCTCGGGGTTCTCCAGCATCTCTGGTGTATCCTCGTCCACGTCGATACCGAACGTGGCATACCACTCGCCCGTGGGTTCGCGTTTGACCGCGACTTGTTTGATGGTCGCGTTCTCAGGGATGTCTCGGTGGAGGTGAATCGGGATCTCGCCGATCTTGCTCAACCACAACGTGGGCCGACCACTCGTGTTCTTGAGTTCGAAGCCGGACTGGTTGTAGGTGAGCGACCGATACTCCCGAGGTGGTTTCCACTTGAGCATCCCCACGGCGCGTCCGTTCTCCTTCTGTGCTTTGAGCGTTGAGAGGTTGTCGTAGACGCGCTTGACGACCATCTGGAGAACTTTCGAGTGGACATCTCCGAGGTCGTCCCACCACGTTTTGAGGTCGGGGAGTCGCCCCTGCACCTCGTAGCGAGCGGGAATGTCGTCTGCCTCGTTGAGCAGGTGGTGGACGTGATTGTACAGTTGCCTACAAGTATCGACGTGGTGCAGAAGCTCCTCTTCGAGGGCTTCTGACGGGTTGAGTCGATACTTGTAGTTGTAGTGCATAGGCTATTCGTCAGAGTCGGGGTCGGAGACGCGGACGACTTTCACGTCGGCTCCACGCCAGCGTTTGGGGACGATGACGTGGGCACTATTTCCCGACGGTTTTGCAGTTCCGTCGAGGACTTCTTCTCCTTCGATTTCAAACCTATCCATCACCGATGTATAGACTTTGGATAGACATAAAGGTGGGGGTGGCCTGTGGGCCGAGCAGCGAACGTGTTTGAGAATCGTGCGGCGCTGTATCCCCTCCCTACTGCGCTACTCGGTCGCTTCGCTCCCTGCGTTGCTCCTTAAGGAAGGGGACTTAGCGCCTAATTACAGTTAAATCCGACCATACGGACTGATCCAATCTGTATGCCCCGATTCGATCGATTCGGCCGAGACGTGTCTTACCGACCACTGTCGTGGGGCCGGCGAGTCGATCGGGCAGGAGGATAGATAGAACCGGTGCTCGACGGTCCGTGCCGCAATACGGGGCCATCCAATTCGTCCGGCATTCAGCGAGTGTCCCGATGGGGGAACCGATGGAGGTGAGAATCGACTGACGACTCCTCCTGCATGGTACCTGCGACGGCTTCGCCACCGCCGATTGCCCATCCTGTGCACCCCTGCGACGGATTATCTGTTATCAAGTGTCGCCTGAATCCCACGGAGATGGCTCGAAATCCGCAGAAAATCTCATCGTCACGAGTCAGGTACCGATATGTGTCTGGTATACTATCACGACTGGCTGCGAATTAGACGCCGCCTTCGCGGCACCGCCGCACGTTCACAGGTGAGCAGTCTCGCACCGAGGGCCGATGCGAGGTTCGTCGACGTTGTCCTGAAGGCATATCACCAATAGCCACGATGTGGTTAGTATGAGTCAGGCCCACGACTCCGACGACGCTGGCGACGTATCGCTCTCCCTTGAGGACGAGTGGTACGTCGCTCGCGATGAGGAGACGGGTGTCGCGAGCCAGGGGAAAACGCGGGCCGAAGCGCTCGCGAATCTCGCTGAGGCACTAGTGCTCCACGAGCGGCCAGTCCCTGACGCTGAAGAGCATCGCCGAACAGGCCGGAGCTGAGGACTTCCAAGCGTTCCTCGACGCGATTAACGATCTTGTGTAACAGCGGTTTGGCATCGCCAGTCAGCCACTGACCACGACGACTGGGTCAGACGGATTCCCGTTGACATCCTCCTCGCTCTTCAGGGCAGGTTTTAGTCCTCTTCGTCGAGTTCCCCACTGGCAGTATCGGCAGTATCTGGATTACTTTCATCCCCTCCCTGCTTGTGAAACGGCAAATCAGGTGAGCGTAGTCCGGGTGGATACAGGAGCGTGCGATCGCGTATCTTCCGGTCGCTGGCGCTCGGGTCGTCAACAGCAACAGCGTCGGGGAGCGCTCGCCCAATATGTGTCTTGTTCGGTGGCTCATGGTGTGACCGTACGGCAAACAGCGATTGGCACTCTTCCTGAAAGGTCGAATACAGTATCGACTCACCGGGCGCTTCCGTGGTGTACGTCTCGACGAACTCTCGCAGACCGCCGCGGAAGCGCTCCGTTGCCGACTCTGCGGTCCGGTCCCAACTGGCCTGGATGTCGAATTCGACGAGTTCGTCGCCCGACTGATAGTATATGTACACACCCGACAGGCAGTGGAGGTGCCCAGGGACAAACGGGGTGTGGACGAGCGTCCACTTATCCAAGAGTTGGCTCCGAGTCCGATAGGTCGCTTTCGTCACACCGTCGGCAGTGACGATGCGATGGGACTCGTCACTTTCACTGTACTCGTATCGAGGATTGTCGTATTCGAGGGTACACACCGATTCAGTGGCTGATCCGCTCGCTAGTACCACACCCGTCTTATCACGTAGTGTGAGTTCACCGGTCGCGTCGAGATACCAGTTGGACTCGTCCCCTTTCGCAGGCACCACGGGAATCTGTCCGGTCGGAAGGTGGACTGTCGCGGTCTGTGTGTGCAGATGAACTCCAGTATCAGTTACGTCCTTCCATGGCTGGCGAAGCATCTCCGATAGCCGGCGTGCTTTCTGCTGATTCGTCACGACGAATTCGACTGGCCGGTCTGCTGCGACTGCACGAGCGTAGTTGGTCAGGGGATTTGCAGGCTTCGAGAGACTCGAAAATTCGACTTCGATCGTTCGCACTCTGCCATCGATTGGTTGATGTCCGCCATCTGGTATGGACGTGCCATCTTGGGTTTCGATCCAGGCATCGTCACCCTGGCCGCGGAAGTACTCGACGGCGAATCGCAGGAGTTGATCGTGGCCCTCACTGCCAGTGTTGACGGTCACTCCGGAGGTGTGGTCTGTCGAGGACGACCGACTTGTGTGCCCATGCGAGTGTTCCGTTCCGGGCGCTTGCCGAATTACTGCGCGCGTCGTGATCACGGGGGCTGCCCGCCCCGGAACGCTGTCCCACGGCGATTCAGTATAATACAACGGCACGACGGCACCGAACAAGCGGAGCGTGTAGTCGTTGAGCGGAATTCGGGCGTGAAAGCCGAGCTTCTCGTAGAGTTTATTCGAACTTGGCCGCCCATGGAACAGTGCCCGATACTCGGTCGTGCCCGTATAGAGGTCGAGCGCTGTCCGTGAATCTGAACGTTCCATGTACTGCCGTTTGCGCAGCCGTGGTTTCTGATCTTCAGGCTCTAGCGCTCGCCAATAGAGATGGGATGCCCACAGCCCGGGTGAGGCGAACTCCGAGATTGGCAAGTCGTAGTTCGTCCGGAGGCCAGCGTTCTGCCAGATGTGCTCGATCGGATGCTGTCTCCCCGTGTCGAGATGCTCACTCTCGTCGCGCCCCGAAGCGATCGCGTAGTTCGGATGAAGGATTGCATACCGGAGTGTCGCGACGTACTTCGCACGCGACCCGGAACCGACGAGGAGTTGAACGACGAACGGTCGCGCCGTCGCAGCTAAGTGTCTCACCGTTTCGACGAACGGATCATTCCAGTCGAAGTGGGATTGCCGAAGCGCGCCGTTCGTCTCTAAGAGAACGCGCCCGGTCGTCACCGGCCACATCCGGATCGATCTGAGATCCACATCGCAGAGTTCGATCCCCAGTTCTTCTGGCAAGTGTTTCGAAGCTACCCCGGCGAGCTTGTCGGTCGTGCTGTCAGGGACGGTCGGCGTCTCCGAGCTATACTCGGATAGCGACTGTTGGAATGGCACGGCTCGCGAGGCTATCGGGGCCGACTCCAGTCGTGGCGTGATGAAATACTCCAGTTGTTGTTCACCCGAGATGGCAAGCACTTCAAGCTCTTTGACGTGTGGTGGCTGAGAGAGCCCCTTGATCAGCGTATTCGTCAGCGGGAAGGCTGTCTCCGGCGAGAGTTGATGATCGACAGTGTCACGTCCCGGTAAGCAGAGTCGAAGCGCCATTTCGCGGCGGGGCTGTTCGCTGAAGACCGGTCCCTCGACTGTTCGTGCTGGCTCCTCAGGTGTGTCGTCTCCGGTTGGTCGCGATGGGGATTTGCTCATGCTGAATCTTGGTGGTTGTTGCGCTGCCGGGACTGGAGCGTGACGCTTGCTGAGGCGACTGCCTCGTTGCGTCGCGCCCTCGGCGTTCGAGGCGGACGGCAAGGCGCCGGTGAGCGGATTGAGTGGGGGTGAGACGCGAACTGCATACGATCCTGCACCGCCACCCGTATCGCCGCTAGAGTGTATATAGTTAGCTGCGAGGATTCGAACTGCGGGCTTCGATCCGGCTCCGCGGGTGCAAATGCAGCGATGGGAATACGCCAATACCTACTATATCCATCATGTTCCACACCGACTTCTCTTGAGTACCTATTCTCAACAAAACTCACAGACTGCGCCCGTACTGGACCTAACATACCGACTGCTATCAGCACTCTCAAACTCAACGATGTACTAACCTCGACCGGTGCGACACCGATGTCGCCGAATCGAAAATGGGAATGGCGGCCCCACGCGACAGATGCACAACGGGGTATGTCGCGAATTCTAGGACAGTCTCGAATGGACAGCCACTGCGGACGGCATCCTGGTCGAACCCATCCCACCCACGTGTTCATTGCAAATGTGTTCGGCGGCCGGACACCAATTGTCGACGAATCGCGGAGCAGACGGCTGGTTTTCGAACCGCAGGTGGGGATACGAACTCCACAGCGACTCCAACGTGGTCGTCCGACGTAGTCCGGCGGACAACAAGTCGCGTAGCGTCGTTGCGCCGACGAATAATGTCAGCATGAGAGTACTAACTGTTGTATCCGAGGGCAACCGTCTCTCAAGGATAAGCAACGGCCAATTGACTTCAAAATCCGGGCGGTGAATCCGAGCGACGGTAGTTCCTCACCCAGTTTCGGCCAGAAGGAGGGTTTCGCGGGCAGCCCCGACCCTCATACCTACGTTCAGCTATCTCTGACTAAGTGTTAGATCCGCGCATAGTTCTCTCCATTAGAGAAGGTACAGGAGAAAGCCCACGGCTTTAGCCGTGGGATGAATCCGTACGTTCCGTGTTACGTGCTGTTGCTAGCAGTCGCTATTATTAGGTGGGAGTCGTTTGCCATCTCTCGATTATCCCACGGACAGTTCGGCACCGATCTCGATGTGGAGCGTACCTAATTCAGTTAGTTGATCGATTTCACTCGCCAATGTGCGCAGCGAGTACACGTGCGCAGTGCGCACTGTTGGAGCAAATATAACGGGTGGCTGCGAACGACAGGCGTGAGATGATCGCAAAACACACACTTGGACGACTATCGATTCAGCGTGAATACCCGAAATCGGCCGTGAGCTGTAACCGCGTTTTCAGCACCGTCCTACTCCTTGCTAATAGAGTCGCGGCACAGACGCCGATGCGTGATGGTGGTGGCACAACGGCGAGGTGGAGGACGACCCTTGATCGTCTGGATACTGCTCCCTTCCTCACACTAGAATACGCTGGCTTACCCATTCTCATGCGTGGATTGGATATGTGGATCGCGACGAGTGACGCCCCCAGCGCACCGAGAGTCACATGACGTTGACAATGGATGGGCCTGCGATGGTGATCGCCGCCTCCGGGTTAGAGCATTCATCTCTCTCTTCCGGCCAATCCTTGGTTGACATCCTCCCCGCGCTGAAGCGCGAGGATTCCACCGTGGGACGGCGGGCCAGTCCCACATCCCCGCTGGCAACTTCTCGCCCGCCGAACGGGGTCCAGCAAGGCGATACCGGGTTCGTGCGCGATACGTCGGCCCCGCGAGGGGTGTGGCGTGTTCGGCGTCCGTTCGGACGCGGTATCCGCTTGCACCGTGCATCCCGTTCGTCTCGGGGAGACGGCGGGGGTGCCCCCGGTCGCAGGTTTCCCTGCGTCCGGGCACGGGCCGTGCCATCGGCCTGCCTGCCCTTCGTGCCACAGTGGGCAGGCACAATCGGGCGAGGGTTGCTTTTTGCCTGCCGTGTCGCCACGGCCTCGGAGACGCCCTCTCGGGGACGGTGTGGTAGCCTTCGTCATCCGGGCAGACCCCAATCCAACCGCCAGTTTTTGCCCGCTGTGCTTACCGCACAATACGCTGTCACGGGGCTTAATTCCGGCGGTTGTGACGGTGTTGGCGGATTCATCCCCGCCGTGAACGGCGAGGCTTTCTCCTCGAACTTCCGTAACCTGCCGATCCTTTGCCACACACTATCCACGGATCTACTGTGTATTCAACGCCTTGTCGTATCAACTGAAAGCCAGAAAAATAGCACGCAGTCTGGCCAGCGGATACGGACGGAGGAGTGCCGATGAGCGACTGGGATCGATCGGACCGTCACGGACGGATCCCGTCCGTTAGTGACGACGAACTCCGTCGAGCGGTCAAGACCCGGCTTCAGGAGACAGACTCACTGCAGTGCAATGCCGACAGCGAGGACATCTCCCCGTCTGCGTCTGCAGGCCAGATCGGCAGTGGCCCAGAGACCCATGAGACGTCCAATACCCACCCGAATCTCGGCGAAGATACACACACTGCTGAGGGATCATCGAATGCATCCGCTACGACCGAGCCGGACGAGACGACGCGACCGTTTATCAAGATCACGCCGGCCCGCGAGCAGGTCACTCCTGGCCACATCGTCAAGGCGCTATACGGACTCTACCGGACGGGGAGCGGCCGACAGCTACCATTCGGCCTCGAACGGCGGCTCTCGTCCGTCAGGACGCACTTCAGCTTCGAGTTTCTAATCCACAAACCACGCCACACCCAGCGGTTTGATTTCTATCTCGGTGTCCATCCATACGAACGCGAGGCCTTCGAGACGCTCGCGGCGAACGTTCGAGCGATGTACCCCGAGTCGTTCCGTTTCGAGATTGTGCCCTTTTCAGTGAGTGAGGTGTTCGACCCGACTGCCGACGGTGAAACGAGCGCCCAACTCGCTGCCTTCGAGGGCATCGATGAACTCGACCAATTGGACGGATTCGAACTGGTCGATGGTGATGTCCAAGCTCCCCTCGAAGGCGAGACTGACCCCGCTCTCGAAGAGGCTGCCACGGCCGACCTCATCCGATGGCATGGTGTCGAAGCAAAGAACAACGATTGGATGACCTTACTCTCCCGGTTCAGTGAACTCTCCCTCGACGCCGACGATGGGTACCGCTCGCCGTTGAGCGTTCTCCTCGAACAGGCACTTGCGACTGACGACCCGCTCGTCTACCAGGTGGTGTTCACCCCCAAACGTGATTGGACGAAAGACGCCGAACAACACAAGCGCAACCTGAAGATGGGAACGACGGGTCTGTGGAGTGCGTTCACACAGGAGGCGGCCGCCGTGCTCCTCGGCACTTCCGAGGAGGAGCGACGCCAGCGTCACCGCCCGGATACACCCGAACAGATCGGCGGCACGATCAGCGGGCCGGACACGAGCGGGCAGTCCACTCAGCATAGCCGGATGGGCCAGATCGATCTCAAACAGCCCGCTGTGACATTCGATGTCTCCATCCGTGCTGCGGGCGACAGAGCCGTTATCGGCGGGCTGACGGGCGCGTTTGCCGCCCTCAGTGGTCCCTATTACGGCATTGAGGGCAGCGTCCTCGGCGAGGATGAGCGCGAGTACGAGCAGCTCGTCGACGCGGGATTTGGCCAGGGTGGATTCTGGACCCGCTTCAGGGACGACTCGCCGGTCATAGTTGCGAGCCCGGACGAACTCGCGAATTTCGTGACTGTCCCAAGTACGGATGCTCTCCCCAAAGCAAGTCGCGGAGCTTCTGGGGGGACGCCCGACGTGCGGTCGCCACTGACGGCCACTAACGAGGAACTGCTCGGCACATTCGACCATGGTATGTGTCTTGGCGAGGCTGAAACAGCCGCGCTCTCTCGACCAAACATCCCCGTCCACCTCACCGCCGAACAGCTCGTTCATCATATTCTCCGCGCCTCAACGACGGGCAGTGGCAAGACGACCGCGATGATCAATGACGCGCTCACTGCGTACGAGGAACTCGACGGCCCGATCTTCATCTTTGACAAGAAGGGCGGCAGTATGACTAGCGAGTACAAGCAGGCCCACTTCCATCGATTTGGCGATCTCGACGATATCATCCACCTGCCAGTTCCCGGGCCGAATGGTGAACTGCCGGCATTCCCGTTTTTCGATATTCGGCCGCAACTCGCCGCTGGCGTCTCCCGTGAGACCGCCGTCCAGGAGAAAATCGACCGCTACAACGAGCTACTCACATACGTCCTGGGCGAGGAACAACACACCCAAGCGTTCGTCGCACATGAAATCCTCTCGAATCTGATCGCCGCGCTGTTTGACCCGATTCACGGCGACGACGCGTTCGCCATCAGCGATCTGCTCTCAGCGGCCCGCTGGATGCAGACTGAACGCCGTGTGCCCGAGGTGAGTGATCCCGAACTGGAGGCGACACTCACGCGGCATTTTGACGCCGAAGAGCGTCGGTTCACCACCTCGATCGACGCCGTCATGAACCGCATCACGAAGCTTCGCGAGCGAGATTTCATCTGGCGGCTGCTCAATTTCGTCCCCGAATGGGATGAGGATGCACAGGCCTACACCGACGGCCAGATGCTGTTCGATCTAGACGCTATCCTCGATTCGCGGAAAGTCGTCCTTATCGACACGGGCGACCTTCGGCCTGCCTCCAGCAACCTCTTCACCGTCTTGCTCCTCGATTGTCTCTGGTCGTGGGTTCGACTTCGCAAGCGATGGGGCCGAGGGGTACCCGGCCCTGCCGACGGCTACTGCGTCAATCTGATTATTGACGAGGCGGCGCCGATCTTACAGGCCAGTCTGGTCCGTGATGAGATGATCCCCGACGCTCGGGAGTTCGCCCTCGCCTTCGAGGTGATCGTTCACTTCCCAGCACAGGTCAAGCGTGACGCGCTGGATACGCGGGCGTACCAAGAGATCCTCCGGAATATCAACACCAAGCTCATCGGCAAGCTCGCCATCGACGACGAACTCGCGGCCACGCTATTCCACGAGGGACTCGACGCGGAGGGACTGGCCAACCGGATCGCCTCCCTTCCGCGTGGCGAGTGGCTGGCCCAGCTCCCCGATACGGGGTTTATGACCGACACGCCGGAACTGGTGACGCTCAAACCACTCCCGATACCACTTGGGCATAGTGACAGTGACGACCCCGTTGACGCCGGGACGCATCGCGCTGATCCTGCTAATCCGGACAGTCCCGGACAAACCTATCAGGAGGCCGACTACATTCAGTGGTCACGCACTCGGTTCACCTACTGCCTGCTGCCGGGCGTGAACTGTCCCCCTGACGCCGCACAGCGCGCCGCCCGCTGGGGGGTCGGCGCCACGAACTCCGAGAGTGGCGACGAAGATGCGCCGATGCCGGTCGAACACGCTGAGGCAGAGGCTGATATCGACACTGACCCGGAGAGTACAGATGCCGACGACGCGTCTTCGTCTGGCGACCGCGGAACACAGAAGGGAGGGACTGACGATGAGCGGCAGTCTCGGCCAGGTGGTGCCTCGAATCAGTACGGAACCGTTATCGGAACCGGCACCGCACCCACGCCGGACGCGACAGACAGCCCTGCCGGCGAGACACCTGATCGACCTCGCGATGCAGACCGATCGGGATCGGACTCGTCTCGCAGCGATTCTCCGCCGTCGAACACCGATACTTCACCGACGGACGCCAGCGGGAGTATCTCGGGAGACGCGCTGACCGAACACGAGCGCCGATTCCTCCGGAACGTGATCGCGGCGTTCAACGGCGAACTCGACGGCTATGAGCTCACCGACTCGATGACCACGATCCGGAACCGCTCGGGAAGCAATATCGACGAAGACAAACTGGTTGCGGAAGGCTATCTCGAAAATCCCTACGTCGGGACCCGGAAGTACTACTACGTCACAAAAAAAGGGCAGCAGGCGGTCGACCGCAAACTCTACACCGGCCGTGATTACGGTGACCTTCACGAGAAGGTCCACCACAAGGTATTCACTGAGTGTTTTGCCCGATATCTCGAACAGACGGAGGGTCACCATGTCGAGAAGTATTACGAACCGATGGGCGGCGGAATGGTGTTCGACGTGGCCGGCTTCGTTGACCTTCCGGGCGGCCAGCAGAACCTCACCGCAATCGGGGAAGTCATCACGGTTGTCAAGCCTGAACGGGTGATCAAACACTATGACGACTTTGCCCAGTACGATGGGGTCACCAAACACTGGATCGTGAAAGACATCACCGTCACCCATGACCTCGTCCGGGCGCTCCACGACGCCGGACGAGTCGACACGGTGCCGCCAAAATCTCTCCAGAATCATACACGTATCGCAGACGTCGTCTTCGGCGAACACAGCGAGTGGCAGGTCCACAGTGGGAGCGACATCGTCGAAGCCGTGCGGAATTTCGACGCCGAATCAGGAGATGCAGCCATTGACTAGTTGCGGCGCTCTGAGTGCGCTCAATAGCTTTTCTCGGCCGATCTGGCGCGTTACTGGACTAGTTCACCGAAAGACTGGCTTAGGTAGGGTATTGGGAACGCGCACAAATCTGCTCTCTCTCACCGCCGCCGCCCATTTTGGACTAGTCCACCCCGGGGAGCAACGCTCGAAGGAAAAGATACTGAAGAACCAGCCGCTTCGCGAACGGGTCAACCAGGCCGAGAAATGCTGGTGAGCACCCAATTACATCTATGTCGATGAACACTGTCACCGACAGTAAGATTCCTGATACAATCCGGTCGTTCGAGCAGTGGATTTGTTGGCGCGAGGACGAGCGCGACGGCAAGCCGACGAAGGTCCCGATCAAACCGTACCGGACTAGTGGCAACCCGCTCGCGAGCGTGACCGACTCTGGAACATGGCGGGATTTCGAGACCGCACTCACGTATCATCGCGAGAGCGCTTTCCGCACCGACGGGGTCGGATTCGTGTTCGACCCCGAGGCGGAGATCGTCGGCGTTGACCTGGACAACTGTCGCGACGCTGAGAGTGGAGACTTGGAGCCGTGGGCTGTCGACATTATCGACCGACTGGACTCTTACACGGAGGTCTCTCCCTCGGGAACGGGCATCCACGTCCTCGTCAAGGGTGAACTTCACCCGGGACGGAATCGCCGGGGTGATGTCGAGATGTATGATCGGGATCGGTTTTTCACCGTGACCGGTTCTCACGTGCCCGAGACGCGCGAAGATATCGCTCGTCGACAGGATGCTCTGCAAGCCGTGCATCATGACTACGTCCAAACCGCCGGCGACATGGACGAGGCCACGACGCTGCCGGAGATGGCAACAAATCGTCCGTCACAGACCGAGGTGGATGAAGCGGAGGTAACTAGAAGATCATCATCCACTCGTCTGAGTGGTCCAAACTCAGAGACTCACGGACCGTCCGCCCATGATTTTTCAGTAGTGGACGATCCAGCGCTTGAGGCAGCGCTGCACGGGCTGTCGCTGAACGACCTTCCTGAACCGATCCCCCGAACGATCGACGAGGCTGCCGGTCCTGGCGTGAATCTCTCCGATACGGAACTGCTCAGGCGGGCAACAGCCTCGAAAAGTGGCCGGACTATCCAGGCACTCTTGGACGGCGATAGCTCGCTGTGGTGCGGGCGGGACAGCCGGTATCCTTCGCAGTCTGAGGCCGATATGGGGCTGTGCTTTTATTTGGCCTTCTGGACGGGCGGCGATCCTGAGCGAATTGATCGACTGTTCCGTGAGTCCGGGTTGATGCGCGAGAAGTGGGACCGGCGTCACTACGCCAATGGGGCGACCTATGGAAATGTCTGTATTGCTCGGACGTTGCTGAAACTCAATGACTACTATACTCCTCCAGGCGGTGGCTCTGGAGCGGATACCAACGCGAGCCAGTGGCCGGCTCCGAAGGAACCGACTGGACGAACCGATATCTCCCAATCTCCTCTCGAACTACCCCGGAATCCTTCCACGGACGCGTCCGGGGACAGTGCAACGCGGCCGTCTGCCAATCGTGCAGCGCAGCCAATCGATATGACCGCGGTTGAGGATGCCCAGCGGCTGGCCACCACGGTGAAGCGCCAACAGGCGCAACTTGACGCCTACGAGGAGCGGATCGCGGACCTCGAAACACACCTTCGGTTGTACCGGATCGCGCTCAATCACCAGTCCAGCGACGCGTCTTTTTCCGACGACTCACCTGAGGTCGAGAGCGCTACGTACGATAGTCAACTACCCCACCCTACTTCGCTCACCCTGACGGGTTCGCTCGTTGAGGGTGGGGCTTGTCCGTGTCCTCGGCCTCGACCCCGTCAGGGTGGGCGATGAATCCGCCACTCGGCGTCACTGTTCCAGACTTTAGGGCAAGCTGACTGTTGCCCGTTCGTCGAGACGACTGTTGGCCCCGACGGACATACCGCAGTCCAATATTCTTCGCGGCGTTGTAATCCGCGTTCGCCTCCGACTCGCACTTCACGCATCTGAAGTCGTTGCGAGTCGGTCGATTCTCGTCAGCCGTGAATCCGCACTCGGCGCACCGCTTTGATGTGTACGCCGAACCAACTTGTTTCACCGAGATACCTTCGGCTTCAGCTTTGTACTCCACTTGCTCGTAGAGCGTTCGGAACGCCCACTTGTGGCCCCACGACGCTCCCGTACGGTCGCGGATATGGGTTAAGTCCTCGAACGCGATCACGTCGCACTCGTACCGGAGTGCTTCCGCAATAATGGCGTTCGACGCTCGGTGAAGCACGTCTCTGACGTAGCGAAGTTCCCGACCACTGGACTGGTCAAGCGTTCGGTGGGCGCTTCTCGTCCCGGTCTGTTGGAGTCCAGCGCGTACCTTCTCAAACTCGCGGAGGTCATGGGTTAGTTCTCGCCCGCTAAAGAAGTAGGCGGTACTCGTAACGGCGAGGTTTTCGATACCGAGGTCAACCCCGAGAACCGTTCCGTCCTTGGCGGTGTTCCGTTCGGTATCGTTCTTGTGTCGGCGGAAACCGATATGCAAAAAGTAGTCGCCGTCGCGGGCAGTGAGCGTACTTTCCGTGACGCTCCACTCCTCGGAGTCGAGGTACTGCCGTTGGTAGCCGTCGTCGGCGTCAGGGAGAGCAAGGTCACACCGGACGCGACTCTCCGTGGTGGAGAGGGACACCGTATCGTCGTCAAACAGTGTCATCGTTCGAGTGTCGTATTTCACGGTCGGTGCAGTGAAGGTGGGCTTGCTCACCTTCTTGCCTTTTGACCGGCGTTCGAGACAGCCGGTGATGGCTTGTGCGGCCTGGTGGGTGGCGAGAATCGCGTGCTGACTCCTGAGGTCGGTGTCTTCGCGGACGGTGTCGTAGGCGAGGGGCTGTACGTCGCTTTTGGCGTCGCATTTGCCCCACGCCATGTCCGTAGCGAGTTGGCACCCACGCTTCCACTCGGAGATGGTTTCCTCTAGCAACTCGCGTTGCTCACCATCCACTGAGAGGCGGGTGATTGCTGTCCGACGCACGTAGTCGTCTGCCACATATTCAATGTATGCAGGTGGCTGCTTAAAAAATAGTGTTCGTATCCTATACGAACGCGCTCCTCTCCTCCCTACTTGTTCCCTTCGGTCGCTCCTTGCGGAGGGGGACTCCGCGCTACCGTTTCAGTTGAAAGCGAGGGACGGATGAATGATCATTGATTCCTCGTATCTCTTCGACCTGATGGCGGAGGACCCGGATGCGTTCTCGAAGGGCACGGAACTCGCTGAGGACGGTGAGATGCAGTGGTTGCCAACTCCGGTAGTCGCTGAGATCTACTACGGCGTGTTTACGGCCCGCAGCAATACCTCCGAGAAGGCGGTGCGGAATCGCATCCTTGGGTACCCGCGCATCGACGTTGACGAAGAGATCGCGTGGAAAGCCGGAAAACTACTCGCGGCGGCAGACGACTGTGGAGGGAACGCTGGCGTCGGGGCGAACGGCGGGTACATCGCCGCGATGGCCGACGTCCTTGACGACGCGGTCCTGACAGACAACGTCGAAGATTTCGAAGTGTTGGGTGTGCCAGTCGAGACCTACTAGGTTGGCCTTGTTGAAACTCTCTTGCAGTCTTGCGATTTCGTATAGATACGGATTTCGACCGCTTTGCTCGTGAATGGTCAGAAGAACATCTCTCCCGAATGTCTGCGTAGAAGGGGTTCAAGATGACGGGCTCCGAGTGACGATCGACGATGAAGAACTGCTCGGAGGACTGTCTGAAGAGCAACTGCGGGAACGCCCCGAAGATGACGTGTGACGACTGTGAGGATGACGGCGAAAACGAAGAGCGGCCCGAGGTACCTGAGGGTGTCCTTCGCGGGATTGAGGACATCGCCGAGGGAAACACAGCAAGCAAAGAGAACCTGTGCGACATTGATGAGTCCGATCATCCAGATCCAGAACTCGTAGCACAGGCTGAAAGGGTACTCAGTCTGGTTCGGGCCACGATGTACCCTGTCGCCCATGGTGAGGCATACCGCCTTCAGGAGATGCTTGAGGAACGGCCGAGTGAGGACTCGAAAAATGAGTGATGGGGACGGAGAGAAACGCACAATCGAACGAGACTGCATAGAGTGTGGCAAGACAATCGAAATCACGGTCTACGAGGACAACACATACCAGGGAGGCCACTACTTCGGCGAATTTACTGTCCCTGATGAAGACAGCGACGGAGAATACAAGCAGACAGGCGAACGGGTGGGACACAACGTGGTGAAATGGACTGGTGACGAGGACTCGTATGAGTATTGGGAGTGCGACGACTGCTATTGTTCCCCAGACCAATAGACCTATCGTATTGGCCCGTGTACCAATAGGTGAGGATGGCCTCACTGACCGACGACGACCTCAATGGCGTGAACGAGGGGCGAAAGTACCCCGACGGGACTGTCGTCCGCGTGTTCTGCATGCGGACAGACCGTGACGCGTACCCGTCTGGGTGGGCCTACAAGCTCCACTACGGTGCGACGGAGCCGGACCCGCCCCGCACGCTTGACGATGGGACGATCCGTCGGTACGACAACTCGCACGAGGACACCAAAGGGCACGAACTGCACGTTGCACCGGCCCCCAACCCAGACATCATCACGTTCCCCGGGATGGTCGAACTCTGGGACCGGTTCTGGAGCGAAATCCCGAAATCCGAGTTCGAGGTCAAGTGAGCCCATCACACCACGGTGATACCCATGAACGATACCACGCCGCCGCTGCACCCGATGGAGCGCGAACAGCTTCGGGCCGAATCAACCCTCGTCGTGACTGTAAAGTCGTCCAGTGAGTTCCACGACGACGTCACCGACGGGATCGAGACGCTCGAACGGGGCGACGTGGTGGATTCCACGCCGACGCTCTCGTTCACCAGCTACGACGATCTGATGGAGACGCTGACGCCGCGCGTCCTCGATCTCATCGAAGCCATCCGCCGGGAAGAGCCAGCCAGCATCAACGAGACTGCACGGGTCGTTGACCGGGACGTGAAGAACGTCCACGAGGAACTCAGCTGGCTCGCCCAGCTGGGCATCATCTTCTTCGAGGAAGACGGCCAGAGTAAGCGCCCGGTCGTCTGGTTCGACGAACTCGTCATCAACCTCCCGTTCGATCCAGAGGCTGGCGACACGGCCACTGCCGCGCCGTAAACCCGGCGCTTTGACAAGCTTCACGATGCCGAAACCGGCACAATCGACGACTGGAAGGCCCATGACGTAGAGAACTCGCCTGTCGCGTGGATGAACCAGTTTGTGAACTACCCTACCCTACTCGCTCACGGCTGACGCCGTTCGCTCCTTGAGGGTAGGGCTTCCTGCTTCCACAACGCGCTTTGCAGATACCGAGATATCCACAGGGAGCGCAGTCTCCACAGGCGTTAACGAATCGCAAAGCGATTCGTTCGCACACCAGAAATCTTCGATTTCTGGGGACGTTGATTCGGAGTATCCCCCTCCTACGTCTTTGAGGCCGCGAGAAAGAATGTTCCACGCCGCGTTCGCGTCCCTGTCCGCCTCAAACCCGCAGGCGGGACAGGAGTGTTCACAGATCGGCAAGGCGGATGCCCCGACCCTTGAGGTCGGGGAGGAAGCCAGCCACTGATGACACAAATCACGTCACGATGGCAGGCCGACTGGTAAATGTATAAGTAACACCAGCCATATATGTGAATATATAGTGGAATACCGTCGCACCGCCGTCATCAAACTCGACACTCCCGAAGGGGCCGACTCGCTCCTCGAAGAGACTGTCGAGCAATTCAAATACTGCGCCAACACCGCGAGCGACTGGTGCTGGCACGGCGACGACGGATACCACGTCACCTCGAAAGCCAAAGCGGAACGTGCCCTCTACGACCAACTCCGCGACGAAACCGACCTCACCGCAAATCTCGTCCAGAAAGGGATTCGCAGAGCTGTCGAAGCCGTCAAAAGCGGAGTCGAACGGCTCAAACGTGGAGAAAACACGTCGCAACCGTATTTTTCGGCAGACAGCGCGGTGTACGACAAACGAAGTGCAACGTTCCACCGCGACCACGTATCCCTCCACCGTTGACGGGCGCGTTGCGTGCGACTACATCCTTCCCGACGGCTCGGAGACGCCGCCAACGAAGTACGTCTCCGACGGGGACTTCGAGTTTCGGATGGCGCACTTACAGTACCGCGACGGTGACTGGTATCTCCACGCCTCGATGCGAAAGGTCGAAGCAGGCGAGGAATCGTCCGAATCCGAGTCCGAGCACAGAACAGTCCTCGGTGTGGATTTGGGTGTGAATAGCTTCGCCGTTGCTTCAACGGGGCGATTCTGGTCGGCAGACGAGTTCAACCACTGGCGTCGAGAATACGAAAAACGCCGTGGATCACTCCAACAATGTGGTTCTCGTTATGCCCACGAGAACATTGAGAACGTCGGGCAGAAAGAGTACGGACGTTTCGAGATACACCTACACACTGTGGCGAACGAGATCATTGAGGAGGCCGTCGAGAGCGACTGTTCGCATATCGTGTTCGAGGATTTGACCCACATTCGGAAGAACATCCCCGAGGCGATGTGGCAACACGTCTGGGCGTTCCGACGCCTCTACGAGTACGTCGAATACAAGGCCGAAGAACACCGCATCGAAGCTGTGCAGGTTGACCCGCGTAACACGTCGAAGCGTTGCTCGACGTGTGGGTTTACCCACGACGACAACCGCCACCAAGAGTCGTTCGAGTGTCAGAAGTGTGGGTACGAGAATCACGCGGATTACAACGCTGCGAAGAACATCGGTTTGCAGTATCTCCGTCGTCGGCAAAATGCAAACGATGGAGGCGCACCCGTAGATGTGCGCTTGAATCGCGGGACGCTGAACGTGAGCGGGGAGTACGTCCCCCCTGCCTCTACTGGGGCATAGAACGGGAGTCCACGCGAAAGCCTCGGGGCTTGACCCCGAGGCGATTTACGAATCAAATCGGAATCATTCCACCGAAGCGTCTAGTGACAGTACAACGCGGCCGTCTGGGGACAGTGCAGCACAGCCAATCGAGATGGATGCGGTTGAGGATGTCCAGCGGCTGGCAATCAAGCTGAAGCGCCAACAGGCGCAACTCGACGCCTACGAACAGCGGATCGTGGCTCTTGAAACACGGCTTCGATGGTACCGCATCGCGCTTGATATCCACTCCCGTGAGTTGTCAGGCCATAGTAGCGTCCCGCTTGAGAACGCACTCGCAACGCACGATATCGATCCTCCAGGCGAACCTGCTGCCCCGCCTGAGGGACCTCTCGATAGCGAGGAGCTCCGTCTCAGTACCCGGGATGCTGGCGAGTCCACGAAGCACACGCTTAGGCCATCCGAGTTGGACCGCGAGACAGCGGACGTACCATCCGACGACGACGGACCGTCACGGCTGAAGCGGTGGCTCTGGCGCCGATGGTCGTGAAGCGGTACTCGGCGTCGACACGTGACCGGCCCATCGGAGCAATCTCATGTCTCCCAGAAAGCCTCTATCCGATTGTCGAGACGAGTGAGTACGGTTGCGAGCACCTTCCGCCACTCCACTGGATAGTCACTGTCTTCGCCTAGGGTTGGTGTATCTGGAGGTGGGTGGAAGTGTTCGCGGGTATTGTGATCGTTTGGGTGACGATCCCAGCGGCACTCCCACGAGTCCCTCGTCCGATATTGCTCGGAGTAATGGATACTGAAGTCGTCGGTTTCGAACCACCGGATTCGAAGGTACGCACGCGTGATCCCACCTGGGAAGTAGCCGAGATCGTAATCCGCGACGACAGCGTTCGGCGCATACGATGGGCGTACTCGGACGTCGTCGAATCGAGCACTCCGGGCGAGGTGAGTGGCAATCCGATCGAGAATCTCGGCATCGATGGGGCCAGTACTGGGCGGTTCGGCCGGGGAGTCAGGCATCGATATGATCTGGGCCTTTCCTGAGGGCCGGGTAGCCACGTCGCGCCGCGTCAAGCAGGGCCGCTCTGCGTTCGAGCGTCTTCCACTCAGAAAGTGCCTCCCACGCGTCCTCGGTTGCCATATTCCGACTCGCTTCGACGAGGGAGACATCGTCGGGATCGTCTGCGTCGAACTGGGATCTGTATTCTTCGATCTGTTCGATGGCGTCTGAGAGCGCCCCGACGATCTCCTGATCGCTGTATCCTTCGCGGATCTGGTCGATGCGTCGCCACTGGAAGTACGCATCGTTCCGTTCGTACCGGACAGGGCGGCCGCCGTAGCGGTGGACCATTCCCATCTCGTCAAACCACGCTAGATAGTCTCGGGCAGTCTCGGTATCGCAGCCAGCGAGGTCAGCGATCTCGGAGACCTTCGCGGGGGTTCGAAGCCCAGTGACGACATCAAGAAGCCGCTCGCGGATCGGTCCGCCCGTGAGGAGCGATTCCAGTGACTCTAGTTCGCCGGAATCGGGCGGTGATTCGTCGCCAGCGTACGCCTCATCGGGAATGTTGGTGATATCCATTTGTGAAGTCCGTACTTGGAGCTACCGCCTAAAGCGATTTATATTTAACGAGCACTGGATTATTTCTGTTTCGAGTGGCTGTAGCCATCGACGTTGTGGTTTCCACCGAGAACCACTCCGTTCTCGGATTCGTCGTCGCTAGAATCTGGTTCGATTCCTTTCTTCACGGCGACGTGAAGTGAATACGTGCCATCTCGCTTGTGGAGCGTTGCTTCGCGTTTCTCCAATTCATCAGTCCAGTAATCCTCGAACGGCGTCCCTTCCTACTGAAATCCAAATAGGGCTCGCTGCGAGCTATTTTAGCATTCACAATGGGATGCGAGGACCCGACCGAGAGCGTTGAGCCCTCGTGTGAACCATGCCACTGAAAGATGTCTATGAGCGGAACTTCGACGAGGACGTTCCCGCTGCCGGCCAGTCCAGTAGAGGCTGTCCCGAGTGCGGCGGCCTTGTCCACACGAACAGCATTGAGACGACCTGTGAAGACTGTGGGTTGGTCCTTGAGGATCGTCCGATTGACCACGGCTCGGAGTGGCGAGCACTCGACGGGGGCGAGCGCACCGAACGAAAGCGAACTGGGCCACCGCTGACGCCTGCCCGTCACGATCGCGGGCTATCGAGTGAGATCGGCTTCGACCGGACTGACGCGAACGGGATTGCGCTGTCGGGTCGGAAGACCGGGCAGCTTGCCCGCCTCCGGCGAGAAAATCGTCGAGGGCGGTGGGCCAGCAAGGCAGAGAAGAACCTTGCTCACGGGCTCTCTGATGTGCGACGAATGAGTGGCGCACTCAACTTGGCACGAAGCCTTCGCGATCAGGCCTGCCAGATCTTCCGGATCGCCGCCGAACAAGGTCTCATGCGCGGCCGCTCGATCGAGGCGATGACCGCTGCAAGTGTCTATGCCGCCTGCCGGTGTGCTGGGCTTCCTCGGCCGCTTGAGGAAATCACGGCTGTGGCCGCCGTCCCGCATGACCGCGTGCAAAATGCCTACACCGTTCTCAACCGAGAACTCCGGCTTCCGGCGATGACGGTTGGTCCTGCTGGATACATCCCTCGTCTCGCCTCAGAGCTCGATATCTCGCCAGCGACTCGTCGACGGGCTGCGGACCTCGCCCGCGTGATGATCGCTGCCGGCGCCATCAGTGGCTGTAAGCCAGCCGGTATCGCAGCGGCGTGTCTCTACCAGGCTGGGCTAGAGCAAGGCGAACGAGTGACACAGCGTGTGCTAGCTGATGCAGCGGGCATTACGCCGGTGACGCTACGTACTCGCTGGAAACACCTCCAGGCCCTCCTCATCGACTGAGAGGAGAACGCCGAGACCGAGACTGTCTGTATTGCAGATGTCGCCATCGCCGACTTGCATTAGGAACTACTGCTACGAATCTGTTTGTTGGGGTTCGTTCCCAACGGTAAGATTTAACTCTGTTGGGGTTGTAGCACAACATAGGAGAACGATGCCAGCGACGGTCGTGTACCGGGAAAAAGACGAAAAACCGGACGGAAGTCAGTACGAGATGGTCGCGTGGCAGGTCCCGGTGAGCGAGGACTTCCCGCAGGGACTGAAGTACAGCTTCCAGTACATCGACGCTGACGGCGACACACTCCTGCGGTACGACAACGCGCCCTACCACCTGGATGTCGGACGGCATCATCGGCACCCACCTGAGGGCGACATCACGAAACTGGAGTTTACAGACCTCTCCGACCTGATCGAGGACTTCCAGAACGAGGTGACCGAAATCTATGAGCAACGAACCAACTGACACCGAACCCACACACGACGAATTTACGCCCGACCCGGACGAGGTCGAGTACCCTTCGACCCTCCGCATCACGTCGCTCCCCGCGAAGCAGGCGCAGGCGGCAGCCATCGAGCGCGCCGAACAGTGGGAGGACGGCGAGGAGGTTCCGCACGTCGTCAACTTCGAAGACCGTTCGCGGCTCCGCCAGTTGCTGACCGACCGGCGGATGGAGTTGCTCGAAGCGGTGATGGAGCGCCCGCCCGAGAGTATCCGCGCGCTGGCTAACCGCCTTGACCGTGACGTGCACGACGTCCACGACGATCTGCACCTGCTGGCCGAGTACGACATCATCCACTTCGAGGAGGACGGCCGCGCGAAGAGGCCGTACGTTCCCTACGACACGGTCCGAATCGAGGTTGAGTTCGGCCTCCCCCGCGGTGAAGGGTCAGAATCGGCCGCATCGGCGTAAACTACCCCACCCTACTCCCTCGGCGCTCCGCGCCTCGGTCTTCGAGGGTGGTGCTTTGATGTGGATTCCCGGCAATCAGTCGCCAGCAATACGCTGGTAACTCTTGCCGTTCAACATCCCACCATTCAAACGCACGTTTACTGGTACGTCTCCGCTCCCCGACTTGGGCGAGGAACGGAGTCTGTGTGTCCGCTTACGAGCGTACCGCGTCCCGATGTTCTTCGCAGCGTTGTAGTCCGCGTTCACTTCGTACCCGCACTTCTGGCAACAGAAGTGTTCTCCGTGGCGGTTATCCTCGTGCGTGAACCCACAGTCAATTCGAGAACAGCGTTGAGACGTGTGGTTCGGTTCGACTTGCTCCACGGAGACACCCTGTTCGGGGGCCTTGTAGGAAACGTACTCGTACAGGCGTCGGAACGCCCACACGTGGTGCCACTTCGCCTGCGGGAGACGCTCTCGAATGTTGGTTAGGTCTTCGAACACGATTACGTTACAGTCGTGTTCAACGGCTTCGGTGACGAGCTCGTTGGCGACCGTGTGGATGTACTGTTTCCGCCACGCGTCTTCGCGCTTGCCGAGTCGAAGAAGGGCGTTGTGCGCGGCTTGGGTGCCGCACTGTTGCAGTTCTCCACGTCGCTTCTCGAACTCCCGACACCAGTGATCGTAGTCGTCTCCCTGCCAGAATCTCCCCGTGGAGGAGACGGCGAGTGAATTGACGCCGAGGTCGATACCAAGGACTGTTTGGTGCTCGGTATCTTCCGAAATCTCGGACGACTCGCCGTCTCCTACAGAGTCGTACTTTCGAGTGGGGATGTGGAAGTAGAACTCGTCGTCCACTGCGTCGTACTGGAGTGTACTCGCTCGGAACTCAAACTCCTCGGACAACACGTATCGCTCATACGGCGTAGGGCTGTCCGAAGGAAGTTCAAAGCTGCACTCGACACGCCCGTTGACGGTGGAGAGCGAGACTTTGTTCCGGTAGAATGTGGCACTCCGTTTGTCGTAGAGCATACTCCACGAGGTGAACTCCGGTTGACTCACTCGTTTCGCTTGTTTCCACCGTTCGACGCATCCTTTGACGGCCTGGACGGCGCGTCGGATGGCTTCTTGGACGAGATTCGCGGTGAGATCGGTTTCGTCGCGGAGCTCGTCGTAGAGCGCGTCTCGTGCGGTCGTGTTGGCCGTGACGCACTCGGTGTAGGAGCTGTTAGACCAACAGAACTCAACGGCACGGTTAGCGCAGTGAAGGAACTGCCGGGCGGATTCGTGGAGGTCGTCGCGTCGCTCATCGGGAACGACGAGTTTGACGAGCGCGGTACGCCGGACCTCCATATTTCAGATGTAGTGCTAATGATTCTTAAATATCTGGGAGTCGGGTGGTCGCAGTATGCCGATTGTGTCGTACCATGTCGGTTTCCTCTCCACCCGACTCGCTCACTCCGTTCGCTCCTTGAGGTCGGAGACTCCACCTCGAAAATGCTGAATCCCAGTACGGTCCGCTCCAGCAGCGACCACGAGTACAAGATCGCCAAGCTCGCCAGCGAAGAGAAGGACTTCGCCGTTGTCGAGCAGGAGCGGCTGGACGATGGGCCGAGCCGGAAGGCCGTCTACCTCCCGAAGCGCGAGTGGGAGCGCGAAGAGGAAGACGACGACGGCACAGATGTCATGATTCGTCAAGAGTTGGTAGAAGACTTCACCGACACACTGGGGATGGACACGCCATCGGACGCCGATGACGACTCGCCGTTTGCTGATCTCCTGAGGACATCCACGATGAGGCAGAAGAACGCGATAGCGAGGAGATCGAGGCACTGACCGTGCCGTTCGAGACCAACCTCCCTCTCGTCGATACTGACCCTACGGATGAGCGGGAGATGAAGCATCAAATTGGCCGCGTGATGGCCCTCTATAAGCGACGTTGGGGCGTCGAAAACGCGTTTCGCAAATCGAAGACGTTCTTAGCTGAATCGAGGCACTAAGCCCCCTTCCTCAAGGAGCAACGCAGGGAGCAAAGCGACCGAGTAGCGCAGTAGGGAGGGGATACAGTGCTGCACAGTTCTCAAACACGTTCGACGCTCGGCCCACAGGCCCACGCCACCGAAGACACCATATGTATAATGTGCATAGTGTGCATTACGGTGAAACGGAAGACAATCACCATTCGGGAGGACCAAGACGAGTGGATTGAGGACCAACACCTCAACCTCTCGTCGTTTGTCCGCGAAAAACTGGACGAACTAATTGAAGAACGAGAGTAACAGATGTACTACGCCTACAAGTACCGTCTCAAGCCGTCCGACGCACACCGCGAGGAGTTGGACCGCCACCGAGACATTTGTAGGCAACTCTACAACCACACGCTCTACCGCCTCAACGAGTACCAAGACGAACACGGCGAATTGCCGTCCATGACTACCCTGCGGTCGGAACTTCCCGACCTCAAACAGTGGTGGGACGATCTCTCCGACGTGTACTCGAAAGTTCTCCAAACCGTCGTTGAACGGTTGTTCGACAACGTTAAAGGACTCTCCAAGCTCAAGGAGAACGGATACGGCGTCGGCCAACTCAAATGGAAGCCACCACGGGAGTTCCGCAGTTTCACGTATAGTCAGTCTGGCTTCAAGCTCGACAAGAAGGGCGGTCAGACTGTCCTATCACTCTCGAAACTCGGAGATATACCGATTCGGCTCCACCGCGCCATCCCTGACGACGCGACACTCAAGCAGGTCACGCTCAAGAAGGAGCCGACGGGCGAGTGGTTCGCCTCCTTCGGCGTCGAAATGGACCGCGAACCACCCGCGAAGCCCGAAAACCCCGAGAAGTGCGTCGGCATCGACGTGGGGATTCTCAAGTACGCTCACGACACCGACGGCACGGCGGTCGGGTCGCCAGACCTCTCCGACGAGCGCGAACGGCTCGAAAGCGAACAGCGCGACCTCTCGCGGAAGGAACACGGCTCCGCGAATTGGGAGAAACAACGGCAGGTCGTGGCTGAACGCCACGCCGCCCTCAAGCGAAAGCGCCGCGACTTCTTGCACAAACTCTCGAACTACTACGCTCGGGAGTACGACCTAGTGGCGGTAGAAGACCTGAACGTGAAGGGGATGATGGAGTCGCCGTCGAACAGCCGCAACACGGCATCTGCCGCGTGGCGGACGTTCCTCTCGTTGCTCGAATACAAGTGCAAGCGAGAGGGAACGCACTTCGTCGCGGTCAACCCGAGCGGCACGACCAAGGAGTGCGCGTCGTGCGGCGTCTCGACGGAGAAACCGCTGTGGGTTCGGGAACACTCCTGTCCTGCCTGCGGGTTTGAGACGGACAGGGATGCGAACGCGGCGTGGAACATCCTTTCTCGCGGTATCGAAAAAGTAGGAGTGGGACACTCCGAACGAACGCCTGTGGAGACTGCTCTTCCTGTGGATACCGATTCGGTATCTGCAAAGCGCGTCATAGAAGCAGGAAGCCCTACCCTCAAGGAGCGAACCGCGTCAGCGGTGAGCGAGTAGGGTCGGGTAGTTCACCGGAGACGCAGTCGCCGGACCATTGGTTCCGGTACTTCAACTTCGTGTTCGCCTGCGTGCTGTACAACTGCTGGCGTCTCGTCGACATCCTCGTTCAGTTGGAGTTGTACGGCGAGGTCAGCGACGAACCGGCGATCACGGCAAACTCGTTCTTGACGTTCGCGAAGAAAAGCTACGGCCTCGATCCACCTCACTAACCCTTCCGTTTCCACTGGCGTTCTCCAGCTCGCGGGAGCCGCGGCGCTGTCCTGAAGACGGTTTCTCCGGCAAGTTCTGGAACGGTATCCGATAGGTCTCTCAGAAGTGCGTTTCGAGAGCCACGGGGCCCCTTCTTTCAGTTTGATTAGTTATGAAATTTATGTATCATAGAGGTGTCTTCGCAACATCAGGCGGTGAGTAAAAGTAGCTCCGTAAGACTCTTAGACGCATATATCTCAATATATCGCATGGTCAAAACTATCCGAGTCTCGGAGGAGTACCACAAGTGGCTCAGCGCCCACAAGGAGGACGACGAGACGATGGAGGAAACGCTGCGCCGGATGACGCGCGGCCCTCACCCTGGCGACGTTGCCGGTCTCCTGACCGAGGAGGAAGCCGCGGACGCCAAGGAAGCGGTGAACCGTCTGCGCGGGCGTGACCGCGACCGCCTCGATACCGCCCGCAGCGCATTTGAAAGCGAGGGACGGATGAATGATCATTGATTCCTCGTATCTCTTCGACCTGATGGCGGAGGACCCGGATGCGTTCTCGAAGGGTGCGGAACTCGTCGAGGACGGCGAGATGCAGTGGTTGCCAACTCCGGTGGTCGCTGAGGCCTACTACGGCGTCTTTACGGCCCGTAGCAATACCACCGAGAAGGAGGTGCGGAATCGCATCCTCGGGTACCCGCGCATCGACGTTGACGAAGAGATCGCGCGGAAAGCCGGGAAACTACTCGCGGCGGCAGACGACCGTGGGGGAGGGAACGCCAGCGTCGGGACGAATGACGGGTACATCGCCGCGATGGCCGACGTCCTTGACGACGCGGTCCTGACAGACAACGTCGAAGATTTCGAAGCGTTGGGTGTGCCAGTCGAGACCTACTAGTTATGAACTAGTTGCGAGAGCGAGTTCCCCGACCACTAGGTCGGGGGTGAAGCCTGACACTCGGCCTACTGCTCTGTCTCCTCGATATACTGTTCACCTACTTCTTCCGACCCCGCTCCCGTTGTTCCCATGTAGTCATGTCGTACCCAACCTTCCAGAATCCATCACCCCAGAAATACGATTCTTGGATCTCGGGATGCCGCTCTAGCAAGTGGGTACTAGAGGACGACTTGAATTGATGGGCGAGGTCGGCAGGGCTGTGCTTCGGGACTTTATCATCCACAATGTGGTGCAGGTGTGATTGAATGAGCACCTGCGGAGTGTGACTAGTGATGACAAACCCAGAGACGACGATGGTATTTGCCGGGTTGGATGGGCGAACAAAGACTCACCTCCCAGCGTGGTACGCACGACAACGATCAAGTGAGGAATCAACGACGTTCACGACGGCCGTTCGCGCGCTTCCGCAAGCGACGACCACCGAGGTTGCCTACCACAATCCCTACGTGGACGAATGGATGCAGACGGACCGACACAATGCGATCGTTGAGCCGACGCGACTCGTGAAGCAGGCGGACAGTGAGACGAGTGATGACCCGCTGTTTTTCATCCCTACCGATAGCTACAGCGTCATCAATCCACTCGATATCTTCGGACCACTGGAAGCCGTCCTCCGAACGGAGACAATTGACGGTCGTCCGCTCGCAGAGGTGATGTTCGGCGAAGTCCGGCAGTACCGTGGCGGTGGTGAAGTACACATGGATATCCTGTTCGACGGACTTACCGTCGACCTCCCCAGCCGGAGTGAGCCAATTACGATGGGTGTGACGGCCGGCTACGACTTCTTCGGCGGCCACGCGGTCTATGTCGAGGGATTTGCCCGGGATACTGCCTGTGCGAACTCGATCCGACAATTGACTGATCGTGAGACAGTCAAACACGTCGGTGACGTGGGTGACTTTGAGGGATGGTGGCAGTCAATCCTCGCCCAACTTGGGCTGGTCGCCAACGATCTCTGCGCGTTCATTGAGGGGGCTAGTGAACTCACGATTCAGTTCACTGATGTCCCGTTCACTCTCAGTGAGTTCTACACGCTACTCGACCTCCCCGAGTATTTAGCCAAACGAGCGGCTGAGGATGCCCGGGCAGCGGCCGATACATCAACAGAAATTGACATGTGGACACTCCACTCCGGTGCGACGTATGCCCTGACGCACTTCTTTACCGGGCGAGAAGGCGTCGCCCTTGATCGGTACATCCGGTCGGCGAATGATATTCTGTTCAACCCCGAGGTGACCATTGAGACAGTCACGCAGGCCTACGAGGAACGGGCCGCCGCAGAGACGGATGGGATGGGACAGACTGGGTTAGAGAGTCAGCTTGCGCTTGCGCAATTGGAGCGCGTTGGACAGGATGTCCGGGCGAAAGCAACCCAATTCCAGGTTCGCGCTGAAACGCTCAAGGAACGGTTGAATCAGACACACGATTGAACCGATATCGCTCAGCCTCCGGTGTGTGATGCCGTCCGACATCTAGGTGGTAGATCGCGTTATCGTACCGCAGGAGCGTGTTGCCGCCAGCGTCCATGTACTGGAAGCTGTACTTCAGCCCCCGCGGGAAGTCCTCACGCACCGGGACCTGCCACGCGACCATCTCGTACCGGCTCCGTCCGGCTTCTCGTCTTCTTCCCGGTACACGACCGTCGCAGGCACCATTCTCCTTTGTTGAGATGCAAACTCAACAAAATTATATCTTGCCAAGTGGGTCCATCTTGATGTTGACATCGTTGGTGGCGAGTCGGGTAAACACTAATCCCGCGAATACCCGTCGCGTCGTAAGAGGGGTCCTGAACAGCCTTCCCACCTTGTACCAAACCATCGTTCAAACAACGTTTCGATGACGCCTGGGACAAGCTGGACAAGTAACGGCGGGTCGCGGCGTTGCACTGGTAACCCACTCACTCGAGGAACATGTCGGGTGTCATCGGGTGCTGTTTCACACTGACTCTCTTTTCTGGAGTGAGCGTGGCGACTCTGTTGAAACTCTCAGTAATTGATAGACACGGCGTGCGAGATACAGAGGGCGAGCTCAGCACGAACGAGTGACGGTGAACCTCGCAAGGGGATCGAAATCCGCCGGATACCACGTGTGATTTCAAGTGTCTCTACTCACAACAACCTGACTGTGACTGGGGGTGAACCCGCCCGGTTCCAGGTCTGTCCGACGTCCGATCGCGACTTCCAGCAGGAGTATATCACCCAGTTGACGGAGGCAGACTTCTCGGAACAGTTTCCCGAAACGGATGAAGGCGAGTTCCTGCTCATCCGGAGTACGCGACACCCGTCGCTCGAAATTCACGCTCGGGTGTTCGTCAACGACGATCTTTATGAGATGGCCGTAGACGACCGGAGCGTCAGCGAGGGCGATAAACTGATCGGGCTGGACTTCACGGTGAGAACTGCACTCGGTGTCCCCTCGCCACGGGATATCGAGTACAGCAAGGCAGAATCGGCAGGGGAAGTCGAAGTCGAATCAGTTTCCAATCCGGAAGGGCGGTGGGAGCGACGACAGCTGAACGACCTTCTCGGGGTTCGTCCCCAAGTCTGTCGGGTTCGGATGGGCGTGTTTCCCGACCTCGAAGACAAGGTGTGTCGTCTCCCGTCGAACACGCTCGAAATGATTGGCGTTGACGAGGGCGACGACATCACGATCGAATCTTCACGGGGCGAACGGATTGTACGGGGGATCAAGGCCTTCGAAATCGACAGGGAACGGAGAGAGACGAAAAAAGCACAAATAGAACGCGACGAGGACCGGTACCCCCAGTGTGCAGACCTCCTCGACCTAGATCGGATCCGTCGAACAGAAGTCGACCTTCCAGAACTCTGGATCGACGAGGAGACAAGATCGCGGCTCGGGCTGGACGACACCGGAACAGACGGCGTCTGTCACCCCGTACGCGTCTACCGGGATTCGTGGTATCTCTTTCAACAGCAGCTACACGAGTTCTCGATTCCGCTCGTCATCGTCCTGTTCGCGACCGGATTCGAGGTCCAAGGACGGGTCGCGACGCTCCTGTTGTGGAGTGCTGGGGTACTCCTCTGGTTCGGCGTCTTGTTCGTCGAGAGTCGGAGTCGGCTGTAGAGCGCCGGCGGGTGCCGATTCCCGTTCTACAGGACGATTACTCCGAAACGTACGACTCGAGCGATTCGCCGGTGCTCAGTTTAGTCGTTCGGAGGAAATCGTGGAGGAACTCCGCTCCCCACTGACTTGCCCCGTCGTAACAGAGGTCGACGTAGCTATCTATGGGGTCAATAGAGTTCCGTGTCTTGAGACCCGTCGTGGTAAGTACGAGGTCTTGTGACTCGATATTTGGTTCGTCGACTGTAAGGTCGGTCTCGATGGTGGATCGGTCGTAGCTCTCGATCGCGTCGAAGCCCACTTCGATGAGTCGGTAGCCTCGCTCGCGCTCGCGGAACTCTCGGAACTCCTCGCGGGAGAGATCCACGACGAGGATACCGTTGAACCACTCGTCACTCGCTGGAGTCACGTTCAGCACCGCCTTCCGGTCCCCGTTCGTCTCTCGCCAGCTGGCCTCCTGATTGAAGAGTCGCCCGAATCCCCGTACTTCGACCGGAACGACACGGCTCGGGACGTCGTCGAACAGCTCCGCAAGGTCGTCCGGATGGAGGAAACTGCCGTAGACGATCACCGCGAGCCGGGGTCTATCAGTCATGGTCGATCTTGGTCGGCTCGGAGTAACCAAGTTTGGGCAATCAACGTTTCGATGGATGGGGTATTCGAGGTCGGATGGAGTGGGGGCGCTCGGACGCGGACAGACCCCGTCGCCGTCACGAACTCGCTGCTAATCGATCAGTCAGTACGGTGACCGTCGAATCGGTCACTCCATGGCCACTCGCGATCCGCCCTTCATGTTCAGTAGTTTGAAACGTACCGATCGGCAATGGCAGCGTATGAGGGGAACCGACCCCGTCGAGCGAGTGCGTCAACGCCTGGCGGCCGACGTAGAAGCCTACCAAGACCAGGTCGCCCGCGATGCCGAGTGGCTCAAAGCGGAAATCAAGGACGGGTCATTCGACAACCAGCAGGCACTCGTTGGCCTCGAGTTCGAGCTCTACGGCGTCGACAAACGAACCAGCGAGTTGCGGCGACTCCCGCGCCGGATCCTCGGTCTCATAGGTTTCGAGCCGGAACTGGGGCTGCACAACGCCGAGATGAACACGGAACCGCAACCGCTCTCGGCGGCTGGTTTGCGAGCCCAGCGTGAGGAACTCCAGGCGCGATTCGAGGTTGCCCTCCAAGGGGCCGAGGCCGAGACCGTCCGACTGGTGAGCGACGGAATGTGGACAATTCCGCCCGAAGGTGAGACTGCAGCGGAGTATCTTAGCGATCGCGTCATCAATCACGGCATCGAGTTCGGGACGAACGTGAGTGACGACGTCAGGTATCACGGAATCGCCAACTCCGAATACCTCTCGCAGATGCGAATCGATACGCCACACGTGATATTCGAGGGAGGTCGCCCGGAGATGCTCACAACCTCGATCCAGCCCCACTACCAGGTACCGCAGGCCCAAGATTTCCCCCAATACTTCGAGTACGCGGTTCGGATCGCTGGCCCGCTCGTCGTACTGGGTGCGAATTCACCGTTCTTCCCGCCCGACCTCTACGATGTCGACGATCAGGAAGCGATTCTTGATGATTGCTGGATGGAAAATCGAATTCCCGTGTTCGAGTCGGCCCTGAATCCCGCAGAGGGTGAGAGTACTGTCCCGGACAAGGTCGGCTTCCCACGCGACATCGAATCGATCGACGAGGCGATCGACCGGATCGCGGCCGATCCCGTCGCTCTCCCACACGATGACGTGAAACTGGGTGCTCGATTCGACGACAACTTCGCACATTTCCTGAGGAAGAGTGGGACCTACTGGCGCTGGATCCGCCCGATGTTCAGCGCCGAGGATCGAGTAGCTGCGAACGCACGCATCGAATTTCGACCACTTTCGGCCCAACCGACCCTTCGAGATACGGTGGCGTTCCAAGCGGTGTTCGGCGGACTATTGGAGGGACTCACTCGTCAGGACCACCCGCTGACTCGGCTGGAGTGGGAGCGAGCGAAGGAGAACTTCTACGCCGCAGTCAGGGACGGGTTCGAGGCTGACTTGGTCTGGCGTACGGTCGAGGGTGCGAAAACCACCGACGTTGACGCCATCTTTACCGAACTGTTCGAGTACGCTCGCGAGGGACTCGGGTCCTTTGGACTGACACCGGCGGAGGTGGACACCTACGTGTCCCCGCTCGAGGAGCGAGTCGATCGACGGACCTCGCCGGCCGGGTGGAAGCACGATCGCGTGACTGAGTACGTGGACCAAGGGCTGTCACTCTCCGACGCGATTCGTGAGATGCAGACTACGTACATCGACAGGCAGGAAGAGACGTTCGTCCAGGGAACCTTCGTCGACTGGCTAGGCGATGCCACGATGGGAGGCACGGTTCGATCCCAAGACGGCTAGGGTTCGGCACGTGCTCGCCGACGCTCAGTGGCTCACCGACACCGAACTCTGCACCGTGGAAAACCACCTTTCGACCAGGTGGAGACGACTTCAGAGACCACTATACGGACTATTTCGGCGCCAACGTCAGCTGTCCTCCACGCGACATACGCGCTCTGTATTCAGCAACTCTCCAAAATCATATCCGGATCGAGGGGTTCGATTCGGAGAATTGGCTCTGATTGCTAGTGCTTTGCAGACTCGTGTCTACTAGTAGGTTCTCGATATGGAACACCGTTTCCCCTGTTGTCCCTCTCTCACCGTGTGGGCTCCACAATTGAGAACTGCTAGTAGGTCACCACGGCGACGCAACACCCCGGGACCTGACCCACCAGCGGAAGGCAGCCGGTCTCCTCAAAGATGTTTACGACCGTCTCGATGGAGCCGACGAGGTTCTCTCCCCGCGTCCGCTGCTCGGCCAGAGTCTCGCCTCGAAGGTGACGACTTCAGTCACGAGTGAACTGGGGGACGTGATGTAAATCGGTGACGACTTCGAAATCGCCGATTTTCCGATCCACCGCAGGAGTCAGCTCGTCGGGACGACACTCGCGGAGAGTGGCATCCGTGAATGGGCCGGTGTCAACGTCATCGGGGCCTGGTTCCGCAGCGAGTTCGAGACGTCACCTGATCCCGACGTGATGCTGACGAACGGCACGGTGTTGCTGGCCACCGATCGCGAGGCTCAGCTTGCACGACTCAAGGACCTCACGCGATCGGGGATGCGACGGCCGAACCGGAGTGACACGGTCGTCGTCGGACACGCGGAGATCGGTCGGACCGTCACCGATGCGCTCACCCACGCCGGGGTTCAATGCACGGTCGTCGACCGGACCGACTTGGAGGGTGTCGACGTGGTCGGGGACGCAACCGAGCTCAAGTCGCTTCGAGGGACGGGCATCGGCGACACCAGCGCGGCCATTCTGGTGCTCCCCAGGACGCGACCGCCGAGTTCAGGGCACTCGTGGCTCGGGACTCAAACGCCAACACGAACATCATCGCCTAACTCGAGGAGTCACAGAGAATCCCCAAAATGTACAAGACGGGGACGAACTCATGATCGCAGAAACCGACGAGGGGTCCAGCGGTTCACCGAACTCTACGCCTGAGAGAGGAGACGAAACACGCGTGCTACTACGAAACGAACGTCACGTGACGTACTCCGACGGCGGTACCGGGACGCCTAGGGGCGACGCATAATATAATGAATGTGAAGCCTGAATACGTCGGTAATATCAGCGAACGAGAACGACGGGTCGGAGCCCGAGCCCGGGTCCGGCGACCGAAACGCGGCGAGTGGCATCGAGACGAAATACGCGTTCACCGGCGACACGGGCTGGATAATCGTCGGGACCCTCTGCTGTCTCCCCTTCGGGCTCTACTACTACTTGGACAACCGCGAGCAGGTCGCCGTCTGTCCGGAGTGTCGGGAGACCATCCCGGTGAACGCGTCGACGTGCAGCCAGTGTAGCGCCGACCTCGACGAGTACCGATGAGGCCGAACCCGATCCGCCGTGTGGTTCGGTCGGTGGGCGAGCGCGACCCGCTGCTGCTCGCGCATCACCCGAGCTGCGAGTACTACGCCCACCACACGGTCGCACTTTCATCGGACAACGGGTGCTGAACGGGCACCCAGTTGGCGGGTCGCGTGGCGTCGGTGGCGATCCACGGAGCGTCAGGCGGGCCGTCTCGTCCGTCGGTTCGGCCGTCGGGACTGCTGACAAAAGCGAGATGGTGTACGGATTTACGGGGGACTCGAACAGCGCTGCCGTCTCGCCGCGTTCGAGTATGTTCCCGAGATACATCACCGCGACTCGGTCGCAAATATGTCTGACTACGGAGAGGTCGTGAGCGATGAACAGATACGTGAGGCCGTATTCGGCCTGTAGATCCGCGAGGAGGTTGAGTACCTGCGCCTGCACCGAGACGTCCAGTGCCGACACCGGTTCGTCGAGGACGAGAAACTCGGGATTCAGTGCCAGCGCCCTTGCGATGGCGACCCGTTGACGCTGGCCGCCCGAGAACTGGTGGGGATAGCGGTGGTAATGAACCGGTTGCAGTCCTACCGTCTCGAGAAGGGTGCGAACCCGCTCTCGACGCTCCGGCCGTGTTTTCCAGTCGTGGACGTCAAGTGGTTCGCGGACGAGTTCGCTTACCGTCATCCGGTCATTCAGACTTGATTCGGGGTCCTGAAACACCATCCCGACGTTGCGCCGCCACCGTCTGCGCTCCGCGGCCGACAGATCGGTGAGATCGCGACCGTCGTATCGGATAGTGCCGCTTGTTACCGACTCCAACTGGAGGAGCGTGCGCCCAAGCGTTGTTTTGCCACACCCCGACTCTCCGACGAGGCCTAGCGTCTCGCCCCGCTGGATATCGAGGGTGACGCCGTCGACTGCACTGACCTTCGATGGGGTAAACAGGTTCAGCCCGACGCCGTAGTGCTTCTTCAGGTCACGCACTTCGACCAGCGTCCCACCCCCTTCGTCGGAGCGGTCCCACTCGTAAGGATGTGGATCGTCCGTGCTCGGCACCGCACCGCTCCCGAGAGCGGTGGTTCTGCCCGCAGTTCGGTCGGCGCTGTCGGCCTGGCGTTGTGGGTCCTCGCCGTATCGGGAAGTCGCCTCCGCTTCGGGATCCTGGTCTTCAGGATACAGCAGACAGGCGACTGTGTGATCCGGGTCGTCGGTACTCGCCGCCACCGACTGTGGGTGGACCTGTTCACACTCCTCGAACGCCTTCGGACACTGAGGTGCGAACCGACACGCCGTCGCTGCCTCCGTCGGCGTCGGCACCTCCCCGTCGATGGTCCGTAACCGTTGTGTGCTCGACTGCGTACCCGGGATGCTTGCTAAGAGTCCTTGGGTGTACGGATGCGCCGGGGCGGCGAAGAGGTTCTCGACCGCGGCCGTCTCGACGATTTCGCCGGCGTACATGACGTTTACCCGGTCGCAGACCTCCGCGATCATGCTCATGTCGTTTGTGATACACAGAATCGCCAAATCGCGCTCGGCCTGCAGTTTCGCAAGGAGTTCAAGAATCTGTGCTTGGGTGGTCACGTCGAGCGCTGTCGTCGGCTCGTCGGCGATCAACACATCGGGGTCGCAGGCGAGTGCCATGGCGATCACCGCCCGCTGGCGCATTCCCCCGAAAAACTTGTGGGGGGACTCGTTGAGTCGTCGTGGTGCATCCGCGATACCGACGGCCTCTAATAGTGCGATTGCTTCCTCTGTCGCCGATTTCCCGCGGAGTCCTTGATGGAGTCGTAGTGACTCCTTGATCTGGTTGCCGACGGTGTACACCGGATTGAGACGCGACAGCGGATCCGGATGAGTTCAGCATAACAGCGACATTAGAATGGCTGGGTGGTATGGTTCCGCTGACGCTTGTACTCATGAGGAGCGACCGCTCTGTCGGACAGGAGGTACACGGTGGCGATAGACGAATGTGTCACAGCACGGTGATCCCCGCCGGGAGACCGTGGGAGCAATCGTATGAGAACTACGCGGCTGGCGACCCTCGTGGCCTGTCCACCAGAAACCTACGCTGTGCTCGCGACTCGATTTCAGCATCAAGCTCTCGCATGAATTCGTCAACGGTGTTGCCCATGAGTATCACCGGTCGATCACGATCAAGCAGCCGATCCAACACGGCTCCCGGATCGGCGTCGGAGTCGATCTCCGTGACCCCACACGTCGTCTCATTTACGAATACTGCGCTGTCACTACCCATCACGTATCCGACGTCGATAATTCCACGATCGGCGAGGTGATCGAAGTACGACACGAACGAGGCGGTTCGCCCGCGTCGGTCCGGCCGCAAGAAGACAAATGGGGTGATACAATCAGAGTTCTCAAGTGCTTGTCTGACCGCTTCCGTGCTCTCGACGTCGTTCACCTCGGCTGCGTTGAACACGAGCCCGTTCGGGACGGTCGTCCATTTCGGCTGGATCTGTTTGAGATACGTTCGAATCTCATCGTCAGGAACGGGAGGCTCACCGACGGCTGTGAGCGTGTGGTTCACCGCGTGAACCGTTTCCGCCCCGAGCAGTCCTTGGTGTTCCTCCGGGATCGCTACTTGTTCGATTGTCGACCCGACAGCCGTGACCTCACGTTCCAGATACTCGTAGATGATCGGGTGCTGCTCACCGCACACGACGTGGGTACTGGGAGGGATTGCTTTGGCGAACGACCGTGCGATGTCAGCTCGGGTTTCGCCGAGCGTGTCTTGATGATCACGACGGATGTTGGTCAGAACAATAACGTGTGGGTCCAGGAACGATTCGTTAATCAGACGGGTCGTGTACTCCGTGATACCTTGATTCTCGAAAATTGCGACATCATCAGGAGCGTATTTCGCGAGTTTTGGGACGTATTCTCTGAAAACGTCGATATTTTCATACAGGGTCGTTCTGGGTCCTTCGCGGTTCAACGGGACCACACCACCATTGTGGATCAGATGTGGCTGATTACCTGTGATTTTTGTTAGTGTGTCGTTCCCGCGACGTCTTAACACGTCGTCGAGTCGGCGGGTAGTCGAAGATTTGCCACGGATACCAGAAACGACGATCCGGGTGTCGATCTTCTGGAGCGCTCGACGGTGTTTGAACCCCCGGATTGGGAGCGTCGCTAACGATCGAAGCGCCGCCAGTATCGATGTTGAGCCGACATCGAACGATGATGGCTGGTCCTGGTTCCTGAAGATGAACACGGTCTCTGTGACGCTAGCATATGTACAGAATTCCGTTGCAGCCGTCAGCGCGCCAGATTCGGTTTCGTATGCCGACGTTGATCGCGCAAGCACGTCGCCGTCCGCAGTAAGAACCCACTCGTACTGGCCGGCAACATCGACAGTCGCACACTGCACGTCAGTAACGTGGTCACCTGCGTGGGTACCGTTGAACTGTTGCTCCGGCAGATCCTCAACGACTGATGCCGCTGCACGGACGCGATTGACGGCCGCGCGAGCCTGATCGGGTGAAGAAAACGTCTCCTTCGACGGGTTCAAGACGAGGCTGTCGATTCGCAATCGCCACCGCCACCCGGCGTCGGTGTCGTACACCTCGAAGCGAATCCCCTCGGTCATGGGTCCATCTCTCGCGATGTCTCATCAAGCGGAGTGGCAGTCTCGTGGGCAGTACTAGGTTGGTTCAAAATGGATCGATCGGAAATCGCTTCCTCGTCGGGTTTCCGAATCGTTCGCCACTCAGCGTACCCGAAGCAGACGGCGATGATACTCAAGCCTATTACTGCTTCGGTGATGCCGAACTGGCGGGGGAACCCCCTCGGTAGGACTGCTCCGGTGAGCCTCGTCAAGCACAGCAAGGATACGAACGATCCAAACTGAAGCGGGACGAACAACCGTCGACTTGATGGCTGTGCGACGTGGACGTTGTACGCGTTCACCCCCGCGAGAATCCCGACAAAGAACGCCGAGAGACCGCGTGTGATTCCCAGTTCGATCGACAACGGCACGGCCGCGACGATGCCAAACGCTGCCCCGATACCGACGAGTACGCGCCCGTACAACAGCGATGAATAGTGAATCGCTTGCACGGCGACATACGATATCACGATTAGACAGATGTATAGATAGACGAGCCGGCGGTCCGCAAGCGAGAAGATCGCAAGCAACGCCACCGAAACCACACCGATACGGATGTCATACCGCTCGCGGACACGTTCTGACAGGAGCATCCCGATCGCGAACAACAACACGGTTACAAGCCGGGGGAGGATAACCGGCGACAAGGGCTCGTTGACGGCAACGCCTTTCCACGTCGCCACATCTGCTGTGCGTGAGTAGAGCGTAACGGGCGCCGCAGTCGCAAGTGTGGGTGCAAACTCCGCCGAGACGAGATACCATCCAAGCCCGAACAGACATCCGAACAACACCGCTGCGGTCAGTAGGTCCCAGCGACGGGTCTCTGCGTCGAGTTGGTGATAATTATATGCGGCAAGGCCAGGCAGAATACTCCCGACAAACACGACGGTCTGAAAGATATCTCGAATAAGAAAGCCAAAGGTCAGGAAGATTGTGACCGGTATCAGACTCCCGATGAGGATCGCGTAGATCAGTTCGGCACGACCATAGATCAGCGTGTTGTTCTTCAGTAGGCTCAGTCCGAGGTACGCGACCGCGGCACTGAGGACGTAGATCGGCAGCATGACGAAGCTTTTCAGTGTGTACACGGCGAGAATCGGTATCGCAATCGTGCCTCCCAGCCGGTAGCCGTACACCTGTGTCAATCCCACCACTGCGAGGAGTCCGAACGCGGTGACGATGACTGTGACGATCACTGCCAGCGCACCTCACCGTTGACCGGGACTGCACGGACGGTCGCTCCGGACGAGCCTCGGATAGCATCGAACTGCCGGCCACCGGCGACATCGGCCGGCTCCCACTCGACGAGGCTCAGCGTGTCGAACGCCACACGCAGAATGTCGACGCCGTCTGGTGGGGTCAAGAGCAGGAAGACGTCGATATGTGTGGCATCGTCGGGCCGCTCAAGATCGAGTGCGAAATCGGTCCATTCACGCTCCGTCGACGCGAGCGACGTCTCCTGGGATTGGAACGAACTCCCGGCGGTATCGTCGTACCACGAGACGAGCAGGCGAAGCTCTCCGTCTGCGTTCGTTCGGTACGTTCCTGATAGCGTGAAATCCTCGTTGGAGACTGGCAGGCGGTTCCACGGCGACAGCAATGCTCGGTTCTCGTTCGCTCGAACGCGTACGAGTTCGATACCGCCAGACCCGTCTTGCCCGATAGGTTGGTCGCTGCCACGCGATTCACGGCCGTAGCGCCACAGCGTGCCTTCGTACGCGTCGCTGTCGACATCGTGATCGTCGAACGATCCGGTGATGAACCGTTCGCGACCGAGTTGCACCGAGTCATCGGATTCAGTAACCCACCCGCGGGCTCTGCGTTGAATCCCACCGTCGAGGGTCAACTGTTCGGGTGGATATCTTTCGTCGTCAGGCCGGTACGCTACTGTATCGTCGGCGATCGTGAACGAACTGTCCGAGAGTCCGGCGAGTTCCCACGTCAGCCGGTTTCGGAGCGGTCCGGTCACGCCACGTGGGACGTACCCTTCAATGAGGATCGGTTCTGCTCGTGCCGACTGTATTCCGTCCGGAGTGACTGTCACCTGTAGGACAAACGACCGATATGTGGCCCACAGGTTCTGGTCGAAAAAGAGGTTCCCCATTGACCACGCGACGAGCGCGCCGTCGCGGGTCTCGAGTCCCCCCGACACGTGTGGGTGGTGGTTTACCACCAGATCCGAGCCGGCAGCGATCGCGGTGTCGGTCAGGTTCTGGAGTTCCCGCGTGGGCGTCCGTTGGTACTCCTCGCCGCCGTGGATCTGTGTCACGACCACATCCGCACGGTCGATTGCAGCCTGTACGCCGGCGCGGATCGTCTCGGGCGTCGCTTCGGCAACCCCTGCACGATCCCGAACCGAGAGGGTTTGGCCGTCGCGGTTGACAGTGTACGTCGCAGTCGTCTCGTCAGCCGCCCAGTCGCGGTCGTACTGTCTGCCCGCGGTCGTCGTCACCGAAACGAAGCCGACGGTCACCCCGTCGCGTTCGAGAACGGCCGGAGCAATGGCGGTGGAGGGGTCCGAACCGGCGCCGGAATGGCCGATACCAGCCTCATCGAGGGACTCAACCGTCTCCTCAAGCCCCGGCGTGAGGGCATCGAAGGCGTGCGTGTTCGCAAGTGCCGCGTAATCGATTCCGGCATCGGCCATCGCCGCTGCAGCGACGGGATGGCTGGTGAAGACGAACGCCTTCGATGGATGCCGCCATTCTGATGACGTCAGCGGTGTCTCTAGGTTGATCGACGCAATATCGGCGTCCCGGAAGAGCGGCGAAACCGAGTCGAGCAATCGGTCATGAGAGTCCCGGCGGTCGCCCGGTTGTAACCGGTAATAAAACCGAAGCGGATCGTCTCTCGGTTCGTAGTATCGCCGTCCAAACATCACGTCTCCGCCGAACGCTAAACTGACCGCCTCCTCTCCCGAAGCCAGCGTGATAGTCCTCGTCGAGCCTGGTGCGATTGCCCTCGTGACTGAGCTGTGTTCCGGGTGGTCGAAGCGAACCCAAGCCGGGAAACCACCGAGAGAGAGGTCGTACGTTCCGTCGACGTCGGTCGTGGCTCGTGCGATTTCGCTGCCATTTCGATAAGCGGTCACCGACGCGTCCGATAGCGTGTCACCACCTGTGGAGACGGTTCCGGTGGCTGCCGGCTCGTCGCCAGCGGTGCCTGAAACTGTTTGTCGAATTCGCTGAGAACATCCAGCGAGAGAGGTCATTCCCGCGGCTGTGAGTCCCAATACCTTTCGTCTCTTCAATTTAATTGATATATTGTTTCTACATATTTGAGATCAACGATATATCGGAGACGTTGTTCGTTATCGGATGTCAACACTGGATCAGCGGTCGGTACTTATTATCAGACTAGTATCATAATGGGTGGAAACCTGTGAGTGCGGGGCCGTCAGTAGCTTTGGCTGTCCGTTGCCAATCGCGTGAAGGAGGGACTTAACGAGCTCAGCGACGAGGCGATCATGCGTGATGAGAGTCTCGCCCGGCACGTCTTCTTTCAACTCGGCGCCTACGAGAGAGCATCAGTCCCGACGTACGACCAGCACGCCATGGGGATTCGTCACCACGATCAGCTCGATCGTGCCCTTGAGGAAGAGGAAGACAGCCAGATGCTCTGCATCGTCCCCGCAGACATCCACTTCTAATCGATATGTCCCGAATTACCAACTGGCCACGAGAGAGTCACACACCAACGCTCGCGTATCGAAACAGTGAATTCGGAGAGCGTTCCCTCCTGCATCAAGCGCCGGACTCCTACGGTTCAAGTGGCGCGGGTCGATCCTCGTCGATCCTCGTCGATAACTATCCGACCTGTGACGAAGTTGTGTGCCCTCAGTGAGAAGATATTACGATTTTGTGAATTAATTCAAGTGGTGCTACATGTCTATCCGAGGCAATTATAATCGTGAAGGGAGAATTAGAAATAAACCGTGAATTACTGGTCAATTATTCTTATAACCAAACTACTACACCCATCGCGGTTGCGGTCGTAACTGCATTTTTCGAAAGCAGGAGAAAATGTTGGAATCGATAAAGAAACGTTGTCCGATTCCGTCAATCCAAATGCTCTTGAGACACTAATCTCTGATTCAGATGCTCCGACCACAATCTCAATCTAATCATGGGGATACTCCGTTCTGATCGACTCTGAATTGATCCAATTCTTCGAGAATACTAAATCTGGTAGTGGATAATCTCAATCGGGAAATACCGTCGTGCTGTATTTGCGCTGTACATTCAGCACAACTCAACGGTACTCCCAACCCGCCAGCATGAGGACGACCACGGATGTCTCATCACAGCCAACCCGGGACAGAATGGGCAGATCGTCATCGGCGGACACTCACGACTCGGCACACTCACGAAGATGTTCTCACCGACCGTCAGTTTGAATTTCTACTGGAAGCATGCTCGGCCCTTCCAGCACCACACGATTTTGAAGCGCGATTTTATTTGTCTCCTCGCAGGGCGACTCGGGCTTCGCGCTGGGGAGATTGCACATTTCCAGACCGCGTGGGTGAACTGTAACCGCCGCACGATTCGCATCCCACAACACGAACCGTGCCAGTGCGGGTACTGCCGACGGCAGACTCGACAGGAAACTGCCCACAATGACGGCCTTTGTGTCGAGGATGCTATCGCATCTCGCTGGCATCCGAAGACAGTGGACTCGGCTTGACTCATTCCGTTTGACCTCTCGACTGGAGCTGTGTGTCGAGTGTTTTGCTAACAGATACGATACGATACGTTTCCCCGGTCACGGTCAACAATCAACAGACGAGTACAGGCTGCCGCGAGCGCAGCTGATCTCCCGGGACGTGTCTATCCACACTGTCTGCGAGCGACCGCCGCCAGCTACCACGCCTACAAGGGTGTCGCCCCGGTGCCGCTCCAAGCTCTAATGGGGTGGAGCGATCTGGCGACTGCGCAGAAATACAGCCGTATCTCGGGGACAGCAACGGCTGATGCACTGCGTCGTGTCCATCACGGATAGGGACCTCTCAAACGTCGCTCAGTAGCGACGTGGCCGATACAGAGTGCGTATCGGTCATGGAATCTTGTAGAGTTGAATGAATTGTACACTGACTCCTGTCTGACGAGGATTTAAATCACCTGCTGAGGGACGTTACTCTGCCCTGCAATGGGCACCCAAATCCCCGCTATCGAAAGGCCGCTCATCGACCCCCCCCGCGGCCTGCGCGATAACTCCCTGCCCTCCTCCCCAGCGCCGCTACTGCGTACTCCACACCCGAAATGATCGCTCACTACCAGAATCGTCGGCGGCGAGCTGACGGATGACTTACTAGAGCTAGATCCATAGAATTTTATCCACTCACTCAAAGAATGCATTGCTGGCGCAAGCTAGCAGCACCGGTTCGGCACGATAACTGTCGATCCGTCAGGAAGAGGTTTAGCGGACCTAATCCGCTTCCTTAAGAAATTTACCAGTTCGTCGTGCAGGTACTCGATCCACCGACGGAAGGAACCTCGACCGATCCCGAGAGCGACGAGGACGACCCCGGTGATCCAGGCGCTCGGAAAGACTCGGCATAGCGCACACTGCGGACGCGACGAGTGTGCTGGCGGCCACTCCCCGGGGTTCGTCTCGGTCGATCCGTGTCATCCGTCACACGTCGCCGGTGTCGACCGGGACACGGATCATCCCTAGCGTCCGGAAATCGTCCTCGAAGGCGAAGATGTGGTCGATGAAGATACGAGCGCATACCCCCGTCTTTAGGCGGGGGTCAAGCGGACAATAGCCTACACTCCCACCGACGACGCTACGGCTGGATTTCCCACCGTTCTATCGGTAGTATTAAGACGCCGACGGACCATAGTGTGCAACACGGATGAAGACCACACGGCACGCGACCTACAACCTCAACTACCACATAGTGTGGTTGCCGAAGTACCGTCAATCGGTACTCGTCAACGAAGTCGCCAGCCGTGTGAAAACCATCCTCCACGAAATAGCCGACGACAAAGGCGTCGAAATTCTCGACCTCACCGTACAGCCCGACCACGTTCACCTGTTCGTCAGTAGCCCGCCCAAGAACGAACCGGCGCTACTCGCCAACTGGTTCAAGGGTATCTCCTCACGCAAGTACAACCACCGATACGCCGACCACGACGGCGAGAAAATCGGATGGGCCCGAGGATACTACGCAGGGACCGCCGGGCACGTTTCGAGTGAGACAGTCGAGAACTACATCCAGCAACACAAGGAGGGCGATTCGTGACCGAACTCACGAAGACGCTCGAACTCAAACTTGTGGACCCGAACGCCCACAAGCGGAGGAAACTCCGAGAGACGCGAGAAGCGTACCAGCACGCCCTCCAAGACGCCTTCGACGCCCGATGTACCACGCAGACCGAAGCGAACGACGTGGTGGTCAACTACGACCTGAGTGGGTACGCGAAGAACGCGCTCAAGAAGTACGTCCCGCAACTCACGACGACCTATAACGCGGGCGAACTTCACGACGACCACCCTGTACGCTTCACCAACGAGGGGCTACGGCTCGACCACAAGCCCGAGAACGCTATCGAGTGGTACGTCAAAATCCCGCACCACGAGGACTACCACCTCTGGATGCCAGCACAACCGAACCCCGAACAGCGGGGTTGGCTGGAAGCGTTGAACGCGGGAGACGCCACGATGGGCGAGAGTCGGCTGTTCGAGCGGGACGAGACGTGGTATCTCCACGTTACCGCCACCCGCGAGGTGGAGGAACGCTCCGGGGTGTCCGCCGAAGAACGGACGCCCATCGGAGTGGACATCGGGGAAGCGTCACTCGTCACGGTGTGTCACCGCGACAGACACGGTTCTCCGACCGCTCCCGAACTGTGGGCCGACGAGGGCAAGACCGTTCGTCGGCTCCGCAAGACCTACTTCACCGCCAAGCGCCGACTCCAGACGCGAGGAAGCGAGCGTATCGCGGAGTCCTTCGGAGACGACCTGTGGAGACAGATAGATGACGTGTTCCACCGCGTCACCCGCGAAGTCGTGGAATACGCCGAGTCCGTCGAGAACCCGGTTCTCGTTCTGGAAGACCTGACGTACATACGGGAGTCGATGGACTACGGCGACTTCATGAACCGGCGTCTCCACGGATGGGGATTCGCCAAACTCCACGCGCAGATACGCTACAAGGCCGTCGAGAAGGGTATCCCTGTCGAGACGGTGAACCCGCGCAACACGTCGAAGGAGTGCCATGCGTGCGGTGAGGTAGGATACCGCCCGCGACAGGCGACGTTCAAGTGTACGAACGACGCTTGCTGGATGGGTGAGTACCAAGCGGACGTGAACGGCGCGATTAACATAGCGGACCGCTACCTCAGCGGAGAGAGCCATTCAAGAGAACACACGGATGGCAATGACTCGGTTGAGGATGGGGGGCGTTTGACCGCCCCGCAAGACACCCAAGCCGATGCTACCAAGCAAGAGACGCTTGGGACGTATGCGTCTTGAAACCATAGGGTCACGACAGGCCTGAAATCCCGTGGTGGGATTCCCGCGTCTTCAGGCGCGGGAGGAGGTCAATCGCTGGGAACCATGACAAACTGTTAATCCTTCCGCATCGAAATCCTTGGCTATGGGAACTATTCTGTTGGCCACCGATGGGAGCGAGTACGCACGGCAGGCGGCCGAACGAGCCATCGAACTCGCGGAGGAACGGGGCGCAACGCTGCACGTCATCTGTGTCGTTGACCAGCGGCGATTTGGCGACCCTGCGCTTAGTTCGTCGGAACTGGCGACCATCTATGCGGAGGATCATGCCGCAGTCTGTGTGGGCGAGGTAACGGCTATGGCAGAGGCACACGACGTTCGTGTGGAAGGAGACACTCGGCACGGAATTCCGCACGAAGTCATTCGCGAGTACGCCGACGAGATAGATGCAGAACTCATCGTCGTGGGGGAACATGGGAGCCACGAGGAGCATTTCTCGGGCGTTGGACGGGAGGTCCTCGAAGCGAGTGACCGTGAAGTTCGCGTCATCGAGGCTGAGGAGCAAGAGACAGAGGGAGAGTGAAAGCTGATGATCGTCACACTCCAAATTAATGCCTCGTTCGAGATGGCTCTTCACCATGCCTACTGACCAACGGCCGGAACTACGGTTCCCTTTCGATATCCTTCTCTCATCCCAACGGACCGTACTCCAAACGGCTACTGAGGGGCTTCACAAGACGACGCTCGTCCCGAATCGTCTCGAAGACGCCGCGTCCGCCGACGTCGGCCAGACTCCCTCCGAGGTCGTCTACACGGAGAACAAACTCGAATTGCTTCGCTACGAGTCGCTCACCGAGCACCAACACCGGGTGCCGATTCTCATCGTCTACGCCCTGATCAATCGGCCGTATATCCTCGACCTTCAGCCGGACCGATCGATCGTTCGTCGGTTGCTGGAAGCCGGTCACGACGTGTACCTCATCGACTGGCACGAACCCTCCGAACTCGATACGTCCCTCTCGCTGCATGACTACGTCAATCGCTACATCCGCAACTGCGTCGACGAAGTGTGCGAGCGATCGAGCCAGGACGCAATCAACGTCCTCGGATACTGCATGGGGGGGACGATGTCAGTCATGTACGCTGCTCTCTACCCCGAGAAGGTGAACGCACTCGGCCTAATGGCGACCGGATTGTACTTCGACGATACCGGCGGTATTCTCGAGCTGTGGGGCGACGAGAAGCACTACGATCCCCGGTCAGTGACCGAGACGTTCGGGAACGTCCCTGGCGAATTTCTCGCCGCCGGATTCGACCAGATGGATCCGGTGGCAAACAACGTCACGAAATACGCACATCTCTACGACCGCCTCGAAAACGAGGATTTCGTCAGGAACTTCGCCCGAATGGAGCAGTGGCTCTCGGATAGCGTCGACGTGGCGGGTGAGGTTTACGCCCAATTCCTCGAGGACATTTATCAGGACAATCGCCTCTACGAAAACGAACTGACAATCGGCGGCGAGCACGTCGACGTAACGAATATCGATATGCCACTCCTGCAGATCCTCGGTGACTATGACAATCTCGTGCCGCCAGAAGCAAGCAAACCGTTCAACGACGTCGTGGGTACAGATGATGCCACGACTATCGAATATCCGAGCGGTCACGTCGGCCTTGCGATGTCCAACGGGGCTCATCGGGATCTCTGGCCCGAAGTCGCGGAGTGGTTTCTCGAACACTCCGAGCGGCCGACCCTTGCCGATGTTATCGGCGACGGTATCGAGGAAACACTCGGCGTCGATGTCGAAACCGATGTCACGGTCGGAGATGTCGACGAAGTGGAAGTCGTCCTTGCAGACGACGACGGTGAAATCGCACGTGAGGTGATAACGCGGGATCCGACAGCTATCGAGACGTTTCTCGAGGACGCCCTCGGCGTCGAAATCGGCCTAGATACCGGCCCGGAGGGGATCGCAGTCGAGGTCGAAACTGACGAGGGCGTCGTGACAACGGTCGTCAAGGATATCGGCGAAGCGATTCGCACCGAAGTCGAAGAGGCCGCTGAAGAGGTCGCCATCGCTGGCTCGTACGACCTCGAAGATGTCAACGGAATTGGGGCGACGTATGCCAAGCGGCTTCGAGCCGCGGGGATCGAGTCGGTCCCCGAACTCGCTGTCGCCGACGACGCACGCGTCGCGGAGGCCGCCGAGGCAACTGAGGAACTCGCCGGGACCTGGATCAATCGGGCACGCGAACTGGTCGGGCCGACAGAGAAGTGACATCCTCCTCGCCGTAAACGGCGAGGCTTCCCCTGCATGGGGAATACCAGTCAGTCGTCGCTGGCAGAGGGTTCCGACTTTTGGAACGCCGTGAGCGTCATCTGCGAGGGTGTCTCGCTCATCTCACGGTGAGTCGTGGCGGTGTCACTACCGCTCCCATCCCGAGACGAGTCATCGCGTTCCGCCTTGTCAAGCGGGACGCTCTCTCCCCACGGGTCAACCCGTCGTGCGATATTCGCGGAAGCGTTGATGTCGGCCTGAAACGTCGAGACGTGGCAGTCGTCGTTCGGACACCGGAACTCGGCTTGGGAGTCCCGCCGACCGATGCGGTGGCACGAGTGGCACGTCTGACTGGTGTACGCCGGATTCACGTACTCGACCGGGATACCTGCTTCCGTCGCCTTGTCTTCGATGCGCCCTTGGAGTCGGGCGAACGCCCACGAGTGAAGGCGACGGTTCATGTACTTCCCGTAGTCGAGTCGTTCGCGGATGTACGTCAGATTCTCCATCACCAACACCGGGTCCTCAAACCGTTTGGCGTACTCGACGGCTTCCCGAGACGCCTTCTCCACGATGTCGGTGAGCGCGTTCTGGTAGTGGTCGAACCGTTCGTCGGTACGCCACTCCGAAGCGTCACGCTCTTGGAGTCGTTTCAGGGTGGTGTGCATCTCTTTGCGGAGATGCTTCGCTCTGCTTCCGCTACGCACGAGCGGGTCAGTCGGAGAACCGTCCTTGAGGGCACAGCCCGTGATGAGGGCGGTTTCTCCGATGTCCAAGCCGATGTGCGTGGCGTCACCGTCCGTCGCTGGTTCTTCGACCGGGTACTCGACGGTGACGTGCAGTACCCAGTTCTTCCGATGCTGTTGAAGCCGTATCTCGCCCGCCTTCGCGTCCTCCGATACGAGGTCGTGCCAGAGGTCTTCTTGCTCGGGATTGATACGGAGCGGTATCCAGAAGTTCGTTCCCCGTCCCGGCCGGGGAACCCACCACGTGAACTCGTAGTCGCGTTCTTCGGAGTGGTCAAACTTCGCGGCTTGGTTGGTGAGCCGTATCGGGTGTTCGTCGTCCAACTCCTTCGCGTTGTACGTCTTGCGGAGTTTCGGGACGTAGTTGCAGAGTGCGGCTTTGGCCTGATACGGGAGGTCATAGGGCGTCACGATGTCGCTCACCGCCGACATGGTACTCGCCCCGGAGTCGAACGCCTCTTGCAGACCGTCGCGGTAGGTTTCGAGCAGGTCGTTGAGTTTCGACTGCTTGTGCGCGGTGGGTGGCGCGAACGTCGCCTGCAACGTCTTCGTGACGGTCGTGGACATCGCTACTGTTCCTCCACGTACTCCATCAGCACGTCGATGCTCACCTGTCCGGTGGTTGCGAGGAAGTACCCCGGTTGCCAGAACGCGCTGTCGAGCGCCTGCCGAGTCTCGGGGTACTCGTCCCGAATCTTGCGAGACGAGACGCCTTTGAGAGAGTTGATGAGCTTGGTGAGGTTCGTGGTGGGCTTCGCCGTGAACAGGATGTGAACATGGTCGGAACCGCCGTTGACGTTCTGGATGCTCACGCCGAAGTCCTCGGAGATGTCGCTGGCAATCTCACCGATCCGTTCGGCTATCTCGTCGGTGAGGATGTCCGCGCGGTACTTTGTGACGGTCACAAAGTGGTATTGGAGCGCGTAGACCGTTTGCGACCCTTTTTCGAGGTTGTACTTCATTTGGCCATACTAATTTCTACACACCCAATTTTAATAAAAGGTTTGCCATCGTGGGGTATTCGGCCTGCAACCGACGGTGGAACGTGAGGCAGTTGTCGGCTTCACGCCCGCCCTAAAGGGCGGGATTCTCGCCTTGAAGAAAGATAGGTACGCGATCAGCGGGACCGTTCGGCGGCGACCGACTCTACACCGGTACCGGTGACATTCGGGGCAGGGGCGATTGACCTCCGGCAACCACCGGTTTTGGAGTCTGACCATCGCTCGGCTGGCCTATCTGACGACGGTGACGGGAACTGGCGCCCGTCGAGTGACGTCCTCGGCGACGCTCCCGAGCAGGATGCGTGACATCGTCGACCGACCGTGGCTTCCGATGACGATCTGGTCGATGTCGTGGTCTTCGGCGTAGACGACGATTTCACGTGCTGGATCGCCGACGACGGTCTCGGTCTGGATCGCTTCGTCGAACTCGTCGGCGATCTCCGTTGCCTCCTCGAAGAGTTCCTCGGCCCGCTGCTGGGCTCGCTCCCGGAGTTTCTCGGTCCCGATCAGTGCTCGGGCGCCATAGCTCTCTTCGATATAGTCGATGACGTAAAGGACTGTGACCCGTGCATCGGGCCGTGTCGAGAGGGCGTGTTCGAGCGCCCGTTTCGCCATCGGCGAACTGTCCATCGGCACGAGGAGGTGGTCTGTCATGGGTTTTCGTATGGATCCGTCAGCATTGTTTGTTGTGTGTCGGTCAGAGGTGCGGGACGAGTAACAGTGCGAGTGGTACGGCGACTAACAGAATGGCGAATCCGACGAAGAACCGGCGATCCGTGAGGAGCCTGTCCTGTGTGACGTCCACGATCTGGGTGTAGGGCTCGTACCCGACGAGTACCGTAAGCGTGAGCAACGTCCCGAGAGTCATCAGAAGCAGGACGATAGCGACGCCGACGGTCGTCTCCAGCACGAACGCCACGACGAGAGTGTCGAACAGCGTCCCGATGTTCGCGCCGAGGATGTACGGCACGATCTCGTCACGCCGGACGAATTGACGGTTGTACAACGGCACGACCACACCCAGGGAGAAGGCGATGCTCGTCGTGACGCCCGTGATCAGGAATCCGATTCCGAAGGCCGTCCACTGCCCTTCGAAGTGTCGGAACAGGTATGTCCGGACTGATTCCGTCTCCACGCGCTCTAACACCTCGTCGAACAGCCAGAGGCTCCCCAACAGCAACGCGATCGCGATGACGAGTGCTATCTCCGGTCCGGACGAACGGGTGACGGTCTCGGTGATTGGTTCGAAAAATCGCAGCGATCGGACGGGCAGAGACAGTCCGCCGGTTGCGGCAAACAGTTCAGATTGGAACGTCGTCAGGACGACGATCCCGAGCGCGGTCACCGGGAGGTAGACGGTGAACGTCACCACGAAGGTTAGCAGTCCGAGGCTCGTTCTCTCCCTCAGAGTACGCGTACGGCGCTTCTGAAAATAGTCCAGCGTGCCGACGAGGACGACGATAGCGCCCGCCCCGAGACGGGAACCAGCGATCATCAGGAACGCCTCCGACGCGGAGATAATACCGGACCGGAGCAGCGAGAGCGTGAGTGCCGCCACCACCGATCCGTTAGTCACCCCGTAGGTCGCCAGCCAACTCAGTCCGAGTGCGGAGCCGTTGTCGACGACGACCGTCCTGAGGAGGCGCTCGATGAGGGGCTCCGCCGCTTCCGTTGCCGTCCCGAGTAACTGGACGGCAAACAGAAACAGGAGAAGTGCCGTGAGCCCGCCGGCCCAGAGGGGCCCCGATTCGGATACGAATTCTAGCAGTCTCGTGGCCCGCGTAGCCGCCTCAGATGTCTCGTCCGGTCCAGTCATGTACTCGTGATCACCAGATCCGTCCGTGGTCCGGAGATATGCCAACACGGTCTGTACAGACCCCCGTCGACGCGTCGGGGTGGCTCGCACAGACGATGGCCCTTCGGCGCTGATACCCAGCGACGGCACCCCCGCCGATCTGACAGAACACTTCGAGATTCACGAGAGATCACCGTCGAGAGAGGATAGTTCAGCCGCTGGACCGCCACAGCGACTGCGTTCACAGGAGATTGCCTGTCGAGGCTGGTCGATCTCGCGAGTCAGTCTGTGCTCACGCCGGATACGGTCTCTCATCCGTCGGTCTCCCGCGCTGTCTCGACTGGTAGCGCCTCCCTGTCGACAGTCAATCGCAGATCGACGGCATGCACGCCCTCCGGAGAAACGACGAGCGGATTGATGTCGAATTCGGTAATCGCGGGGAAATCAGTGACGAGTTGGGATATTCGTTGGATGGTCTCCACGACGCCGTCGACATCGGCCGGAGTGCGTCCGCGTGCTCCTTGGAGCATCGGCGCTGCCTGGATCTCCTCGGTCATTTCGCGTGCCTCCCGTTCGCTGACGGGGGCTACGCGAAACGCCGTGTCTTCGAAAATCTGGACGAAGATTCCTCCCAGTCCAAACATCACGAGATGGCCGAACTGCGGATCGCGCTTCACACCGACGATCGTCTCCGTACTCTCGTCCGGGTCGACGAACTCCTGGACCTGTACCCCGAGAACGGTCGCATCTGGATCGTGATCGATCGCCCGCTCGCGGAGGGTCTGGTAGGTGCCACGAACCGCCTCGATTGGAACGTCCACTTCGACGCCACCGATGTCGGACTTGTGGAGGATGTCTGGACTGACGATCTTCATGGCGACCGGGCCACCGATCTCCTCGGCGATCGATTCGGCTTCTGAAGCACTCTCGGCGAGGTCACTTGCTGGAATGGGGATCCCGTAGGCGTCGAGTAACCCCATCACCTCGACACCCAGATGATCCACGTCACGCTCGGCCGCCTGCATCAAAATCTCTCGGGCGCGCTCTTTCTCGATATCGAATGCTTCGGGAGATTCGTACTCGCGTTCTGTGACGTCCCGATACTTCGCGAGTACCTCGAGGCTGGAGACCGCCCTCTCTGGGTCGAAATAGTTAGGGATGCCGTACGATTCCAGCGTATTGGCTGCACGATCCGCTTCCTCGCCGCCCATCAGACAGGTCACGACCGGCTTCTCGTGCCGGCGTTGGAGATCGCCGATGGCGTCGGCCAGGTCATCGAACTCGAGCGTTTCTGTCGGCACACAGAGGACGATAGCCCCGGCGACGCTCTCGCCACCCAGTACGATGTCGAGAGACTCGCGAAACCGGTCGATGTCCGCATCGCCGATGATGTCGAGGGGATTCGCCACGTCGGCTTCGCCTGGAAGCACGTCTGCAAGCTCGGCCCCAACGTCGTCGCCGAACTCCGCGATCGTCAGTCGGGAATCACTGACGGCGTCGGTCGTGAGAACGCCGGGCCCCCCACCGTTCGTGACCACTGCGATGTCGTCGTCTTCGAGTAGCGGTTGTCCGGCGAGCACCTGCCCGTAGTCGAAGACCTCTTGGATGTTCATTGCCCGGAGGACCCCAGCTTGATGAAGACCGGCCTCGTAAGCGTCCTCACTCCCGGCGATCGACCCGGTATGTGAGGCTGCGGCTTCAGCCCCGGCCTCCGTCCGGCCCGATTTGATGACCACGATCGGTGTCTCCATCGTCACGTCGCGGGCCGTTTCGATGAAGCGCTGGCCGTCACCGATGTCCTCGAGATACGCCAAGATGACGTCGGTGTCTGGATCGTCGCTCCACTGTTCGATAAAATCGATCTCGTCGAGAACGGCCTCGTTTCCCAGGGAAACGATGTCTTTGAATCCGACGCCGTGCTGGGCCGCCCAGCCGAGTACCGCCGCGATGAACGCGCCGGACTGACTCATAAACGAGATCGAACCCACCGGAGGCTCACCTCGTACGAAGGTCGCGTTGAGTCCAGACGGGGTACTGATGATGCCGATACAGTTCGGTCCGACGAGGTTGAGGTCGTACTCCTCGGCGACGTCGATCAACTCCTGTTCCCGCTGTTCGCCCTCCCCTCCGGTTTCGCTGAACCCAGCCGTAATAACGACGACATCGGTAATCCCAGCGTGTCCGATCTGGCGAACGACGTCGACGGCAACCGTCGCCGGAACGGCGACGACGGCGAGATCGATCGATGCGGCGTCGGGAACGTCGCCGATCTCCGAATAGCACTCCCGGCCGAGCACCGTTTCCAGGTTCGGATTGACTGGGATCACGTCGCCATCGAACGACGAGAGATTCTTCAGCAGCGCTCGCCCGACCGAGCCCTCCTCGTCGTTCGCACCGATGATGGCGACGCGATCCGGAGTGAACAGCCCCGACAGGTCCGGCATCAGTTCACTCCTCCGCCGGTCGGAACGTGAGGACAGCCGTTCCCGCGTCGCGTGGTTCCGTCCCGAGTACGACCGCATCGCCGATGGCGATATCGTCGGCAGTTGCATCCCGGAGTTGTCCAGTGAGTGTGATCTCCTCGTCTAGTTCGACGAGCGCAACGGTGTAGGGTGTCTCACCGTGGAATTTCGGGATCGTGATCGAGATCTCGGTGAACGAGAGAACCGTTCCGCGTTTGGAGAGTGGCTCTCGGGTTAGGTCGGCCGACCCACACGCCGGACACAGCCGACGAGGCGGAAGCGTCCCGTGTCCGCACGTCTCGCAGGCGAGGTATTGCTGTTCGTCCGACTCGATCGTGTCCGTGAAGCTATCGAACCATTTCGGCATGATCACTCACCTCCGAGGATGGTCACCGTCGTACTCGCGCCGCTCCCGCCAACGTTGTGGGCGAGGGCGGTATTTACACCCTCGACCTGATTTGGGTGTCGTCCGTCGATTTGCTTCGTCAGCTCGACTATCTGTCCGATACCCGTCACACCGACCGGATGGCCTTTCCCGAGGAGGCCGCCCGACGTATTGACTGGGAGCTTCCCGTCGAGTGCCGTCTCGCCGTCGACTGCGCCGCGAGTGCCTTCTCCTCGGCCGTAGAACCCGAGCGCTTCCAGTGCGAGAATCTCGGCGATGGTGAAACAGTCGTGGACTTCGACGACGTCGATGTCTTCGGGGGCAGTATCGGCCTCGTCGTACGCTTCCTCGGCCGCGCGCTCGGCTGCAGGAGTTCGCGTGATGGTTGCTCGGTCCTGAAGCGCGACGGCGTCACTCGATTGCCCCGTTCCCAGAACGCTAGCCGACGTGTCGAGGCTGTGGTCGGCGGCGAACGCCTCGCTGACGACGATGACCACGCTCGCGCCGTCGGAAACGGGACACGCGTCGTAGAGGACGAGCGGGGTGGCAATCGGTTTCGATGCCAGTACGTCGTCCACGGTGAGTTCTTTCTGAAACTGTGCGAGAGGATTTTCGACGGCGTTGTTGTGGTTTTTGACCGACACTGCAGCGAGGTCCTCTTTTCTCGCGCCGAACTCGTGCATGTAGCGCCGGGCCATGAGGGCGTAGATACCTGGGAACGTCAGCCCCTGTTCGTTCTCGTAGACATCGTCGGCAGCGTTGGCGAGCGCGTCGGTTACGTGTTCGATGTTAGCGATGGACATCTGCTCGACGCCTCCCGCGAGGACCGCATCCGCGGCCCCCGACTCGACGGCGTGTACCGCCTGTCGAAACGTCGCGCCGCCGGAGGCACACGCGCTCTCGATGCGGATCGACGCCACCTCGCGTGCGCCGACGTGGTCCGCGAGGAGCGCACCCATGTGCCCCTGGTCTTCGATGAGGTCGCCCATGAAGTTCCCCACGTAGACGGCGTCGAGGTCGCTCGGACCGAGGTCCGTCTCCTCGAACGCGTCGATGGCGGCTTCGACGAACAGTTCCCGCGAGGACGAGTCGGGGTGTTCGTCGTATTTCGTACTCGCAACGCTCGCTATCTTCGGCGGCATGGTCGTCGTGTTAATCTTGCAACCATTAAGTCCGGCGACGATTTCCAGTACAAGAGAACTGGTGCGGGGCGAAATCGTATTCCGCGATGCGCTCGAGTGGCCGAGGAGTACGACCGATGCATCGCAACGACTCTCGAATCCAGTGACTCGGGCGAGCATCGATTCCGCTACGATCCGCCACCATCAGTGACGGACGAGTGGGTGTCGTCGCCGGGGCATCTCCCGCCTACGGGTGAATACTTCTCAGCGAACGGTAACGACAAGGAACGTTATGAGATGCCGCCATAACTGTCACTATATGTACGAGGATCCCCTCGTGCCGACCGACGTTATTGACGGAGGCGCGCATCGGGCCATCGTCGTGTACGCCACTGCCGTCGACCTCGTCGTCGGGGGGTAGACGAACATGAGTACCGAAACCGAAGCCGACCTCGACACGAACGGGGACGACTGGCACACGCGTTCCGTCGACCGAGTTCTCGGCGACCTCGACACGAACGAAGACGGCCTCACACAGGCGACGGCCGAGAGTCGTCTGGAGGAGTACGGGCACAACGAAATACACGAGGGAGAGGATATCTCACCCGTCGAACTCTTCGTCTCACAGTTTCGGGACGTTCTCATCTATATCCTGATATTCGCGGCTCTCCTCTCGCTCGGAGTTGGGTTCCTTCCGGGTGAGGACCCGAACTACGTCGACGCGGGACTCATCCTCCTCATCCTGCTCGGCAACGGGATTTTCGGCTTCGTGCAGGACTACCGCGCCGAACAGGCCATGGAGAAATTACGGGAGCTCTCCGCCCCGGAGACGGCTGTACTGCGGGACGGAGAGAAACGGACGATAGCCGCTACCCAAGTCGTCCCCGGTGATATCGTCGTCATCGAACAGGGTGACGCGATTCCCGCGGACGCCCGACTCATCGAGGTCACGAACCTGGAGACGATGGAAGCCCCGCTGACGGGCGAGAGCGCCAGCGTCGCCAAAGAGACCGGCGCACTCGACGCGGCGACGCCGCTCGCAGAGCGGTCCAACATGGTCTACATGAACACGGACGCGGTCAAAGGCCACGGTAAGGCCGTCGTCGTGGAGACGGGGATGGATACTGAAGTCGGGGGGATCGCGTCCCAGATCCAGGAAGCGGAAGAGGGGAAGACGCCGTTTCAAGAGGAGGTCGACGAACTCGGACGGCGTATCGGCTACGGTGTCGGGGCGCTCATCGCTCTCGTCGTCGTCGTGCAGTTCCTCTTCACCGAAGCCGACGGGATTGCGATTCTCCTGACGGCCGTCACCCTCGCAGTGGCCGCCGTTCCGGAAGGCCTCCCCGCAGTGGTGACGCTGACGCTCGCGCTCGGGTCGAAGAAGATGGTCGACAAGAACGCGCTGGTTCGCCGCCTCGCCGTCGTCGAGAGTCTCGGAGCGGTCGATGTCATTCTAACCGACAAGACGGGGACGCTCACCGAGAACCAGATGACGGTCAAACGAATCGCGTTCGGCGACGACGTGTACCAGGTGACGGGTGCTGGACTCGACCTCGAGGGCGAATTCAGACGTGACGACGAGACGGTCGACCCGGCGACGCTCGAACCGGTGTTACGATGTGGCGCGTTCTGTAACAACGCCGAGCGAGCCCCCGATTCGGAGGACGAGGAGTACTACGGTGATCCGACGGAAGTGGCGTTGCTCGTCTCGGCCGAGAAAGCAGGTATCAAAAATGACGTGGAGCGCGTCCGTGAAGTCCCGTTCTCGTCCGAGCGAAAACGGATGACCGTCGTCGTCGAGGCTGAGGGCGACCACGTCGCGTACATGAAAGGCGCTCCCGAAACCGTGTTGGAGCGGTGTAACCGCGTCCTCGTCGACGGCGAGATGCGGGAGCTAACCGACGAGACGCGACGGCAGATCCTCGAACGGACCGAATCGTTCGCCGGCGACGCACTTCGAGTGATCGGGTTCGCCCGGAAAGCGGTCGACGATCCGGACGCCGACGAGGATTCGCTCGAACGAGGACTGGTCTTTCTCGGTTTGCAGGGCATGATCGACCCACCACGTGCGGAAGTCGACGAAGCCGTCACCGACTGTCGGGACGCTGGTATTCGCGTCGTCATGGCGACTGGCGACAATCTCGAGACGGCGAAGGCGATCGGCGGGGAGATCGGATTCGACCCCGATGGTGCGATGACCGGTGCCGACGTCGAGGGGTTGAGCGACAAGGAACTCCGGGAGGCCGTCGAGGATGTCGAGGTGTTTGCCCGAGTCTCCCCCGACCACAAGGTCCGCATCCTCGAGGCGTTGCAGGCGAACGGCCACCGCGTGGCGATGACGGGCGACGGTGTCAACGATGCGCCCGGAGTTCGCAATGCCGATGTCGGCATCGCCATGGGCATCCGTGGGACTGACGTCACCCAGGAAGCGTCCGACATGGTACTCCAGGACGACAACTTCGTGACGATCAGGGATGCGATCGCGGAGGGACGCGGCATCTTCGACAACATCCGGAAATTCGTCAATCTGTTACTGTCGGCGAACGCCGGGGAAGTCCTCACCGTCTTCATCGGCGTCCTCGTCGGCAGTATTCTCTTCCCCGAACTGTTCGCGGCCCAGTCGGAGGCGCTCATCCTCACGCCGGTCATGCTACTGTGGATAAATCTCGTCACCGACGGCCTGCCGGCGCTTGCCCTCGGCGTCGATCCAAAGTCGCCGGATGTCCTCGAACGGGAGCCCCGGGAGTCGAACGAACCAGTCATCGACACGCGTGTTCTTATGTCCATCCTCACGATCGGCGTGACCCTGACCGTAGTCGGTCTCGTGGTCTTCTTCGAGGCACTGGCGACGTTCGAGGAGCTACTCGTCGCCCAGACGCTCCTGTTCACCTTCTTCGTCGTCTCGGAGATGGGAATCATCCAAGTCATCCGACGCCGGTTCGGCCAGGGAGTGCTCTCGAATCGGTGGCTCGTGGGCGCTGTAGTGTCCTCGCTGATCCTCCAGTTGCTCGTTCTCTACACCCCGATCGCCGGACTCTTCGGCGTCTACGGCATCGACCTCTCTGGGTGGCTGGACATCGTCGCCGCGGTGTCGGTCGTCGTCGTCGGCAACTACCTGCTGTCGATGGCCGCCGATCGGCTACTCGGGACGGAGCCGTCGATCGACTGACGATCGGTGGGCCTCAGTGGGCCGTCCACCCGCCGTCGATCGGTATGTTCGCGCCGGTTACGTAGCCCGCTCCGTCGGAGGCCAGAAACACTGCGAGTGGGGCGATCTCCTCGGGCTGTGCCGGCCGGTTCATCGGCGTGTTGTCCCGGACGTAACTGTAGAAGCGATCGGTTTCGAGCAACTCCTCGGTCATCGGGGTTTCGACGAATCCCGGACAGATGCTGTTGACGCGGACGCCCTCTTCGGCGTAGTCGACGGCAACCTGTTGGGTGAAGTTCACGACGCCACCCTTCGCCGCGGAGTAGGCCGCTGCGCCTTTGCCCCCAACCAGCCCATAGATCGAGGCCGTATTGATGATACAGCCATCCGTCTCCTCCAGGTGTGGGAGTGCAGCTTTCGTCCCGTGCATGACGCCGTCGAGGTCAGTCTGGACGACATTTCCCCATTCGTCTAACTCCATCTCCTCGACGGGGGTTTCGCTCGCGATGCCGGCGTTGTTTACCATCACATCGAGTTTGCCGAACTCGTCGACGGTCGTCTCGACGAGTTCCTCGACTTGATCGTACTCCCGAACGTCGGTCTGGACGTACGTGCATCCGATTTCGTCGGCAACCTCGGTTCCCTCCGACTCGGTACGGCTCGCGATGACGACGTTCGCACCTTCCTCGACGTACGCAGTCGCAATCGCTTTCCCAATGCCTGATGACCCACCCGTGACAATCGCGGTTTTTCCCTCTAATTGCATCGGTTCTCGATCAGTATTACAACAGCCAAAACAAAGTAGATGAGCCAGGTTCCCATGCGTCGGCAATTGCGAATGGGTATTACACCACCGTTTGTTCCCATCTCGCAACAGGCGCAGCACTATTCGGAGCATGTGGACTAACACCTCTCTGTGCTGTAGTGCTCGACTCAGACCGAGCCCATACGTAACTCGGAGACAATCGGGACAGGTCGGTAGAGGGCGATACACCTCATTCGCATGTGCGACTGCGAAAAGTCGCTGAAGTGCTCAAAGAGAATCACCGTTCCTCAAGCGAAGCAACCTGCCCCCCGTCTCACGATTCTTGGCGGGGGGAAACATAATCACACTCACCCACGCACTCTTCTTTGAGTGGGCTCTCACCGAGTACCTGCTCGGGCTTTGACCCACTTCGGAAGACGGTGATTCCCTTGAGATCGAGATCACGCGCGGACAGGAAAATCTCTTTTACATCGTCGACCGAGGCGGATTGGGGGAGATTCACCGTCTTGCTCACCGCGTTATCGACGTGTTCCTGGAACGCCGCTTGAACCTGGAGATGGTGATCGGCTGGGACGTCGTGGGCCGTTTGGAATAGCCGCTTCACGTCGTCCGGAATCCGCTCGACATTCTGGATCGTGGTCCGACCATGGAGGTCTTCCACGAGTTCCTCGGAATAGAACCCTCGTTCTCTCGCCATATCGACGAAACGGTCGTTGACGATGTCTAGCCCGCCCATCACGTGCTTCGTGTACGCCACGTTGTAGATGGGTTCGATACTGGCTGAACACCCCGCGATGAGTGAAATCGTCCCCGTGGGGGCGATGGTCGTGGTCGTGGCGTTCCGCATCGGCGCCTCCCGGATCGAGTTTTCCCACTCCGGAAACGGTTCGCGTTCGTCCGCCAGTTGCCGAGACGCCGCCCACGATTCCTCGTGAACGAACTCCATCAACTCGTCCGCGAACTCGACGGCTCCCTCGGAGACGTAGGGAATTCGGAGGTCGACGAGCATGTCGTGAAAGCCCATCACGCCGAGACCCAATCTACGCGTGTTGGTCACCATCTCCTCGATCTCGGGCACGGGGAACTCCGACATCTCGATCGCGTTGTCGAGAAAGCGCACGGCGAGGTGGACGGTGTCGCGGAGCTTCTCCCAGTCGACTTCCTCGCCGTCGGTGTGCTGGCCGAGGTTGATCGAGCCGAGGATACACGCCTCGTATGGGAGTTCGGGCACTTCGCCACAGGGGTTCGTCGCCTCGATCCGTCCGAGGTGGGGTGTCGGATTGTGCTCGTTGATCGTATCGAGAAACAACAGTCCCGGATCGCCGGTTTCCCACGCTGCTTCGGCGATTTCATCGAGAATAGCGTCGGGAGTCGCTTGCCGAACGGTGGCATCCGTTCGTGGATTCACGATCTCGTAGGCGTCTCCGGACGCGTGGGCCTCCCAAAACTCGGCGTCCGTCGCCACGGAGAGATTGAAATTCCGCAGTACGTCGTCGTCCGATTTGCTGGTGATGAACTCCTCGACATCGGGATGTGTCACGTCGAGGACACCCATATTCGCGCCGCGGCGGCGGCCCCCCTGTTTGATCTGTTCGGTCGCGGCATCGAATATTTTCATGAAGCTCACCGGTCCCGACGCGACACCACCCGTTTTTTTCACGACGTCGCCCTCGGGACGTAGCTGCGAAAACGAAAAACCAGTCCCCCCGCCGCTCTGGTGAATGAGTGCGGTCTGCTTGACGGCCGTGAATATCGAGTCGATCGAGTCCTCGACCGGCAGGACGAAGCAGGCAGCGAGTTGCTGGAGTTCGGTGCCAGCGTTCATCAGTGTCGGAGAGTTCGGGAGAAAATCGAGATTGCTGATCGCCTCGTAGAATCGCTCTTCGGTCGGTTCGACATCACCACCGAACTGTGCCTCGGCCGTCGCGAGATCTGCAGCGACCCGACGAAACATTTCGTCCGGCGTTTCGACGATGGTTCCCTCCTCGTCCTGTTGCAGATACCGCCGATGGAGAACGGTCTCGGCAACACTGTCGAGTGAGTCCATAGGTCTAGACGAGTTGCGCGTTGTCTTAAGACGTGCTCTCACTCCACACACTCACAAACTCTCGCAGAGCATCGACGAGTGGCACGCTCGCAAATGGGGTTCTGTCAGTCGTCGGTTCGTAGTTCCGTCACCTTCGCTATATTCCACGCGTATCCTCTCTCGTCTTCAGGCGTCTCGAGGACCATCGGCTTCTCGCGAAGCGCGTCATAGTTGACGAACTGGCGAAAGCCCGCCTCACCGATTTCTCCCTCGCCGATGTGCTCGTGCTCGTCTTTCTCGGAACCGAGCGGATGTTTCGAGTCGTTGAGGTGGAGATACTGCACGTTCTCGATGCCGACGGTCGAATCGATTTCCTCGACGAGATCGTCCACCGCCGCTTCGTCGGTGAAGTCGTACCCCGCAGCGAAGAGATGGCACGTGTCGAGGTAGATCCCGAGATCACCGTACCCGTAGACTGATGCCTCCACCATGTCATCGAGGTCTTCGAGTCGCTTGCCGACTGTGGTGCCCTTTCCGGCCGTGTTCTCCAGCAGAAGCGTCACGTTGCTCGGTACGTCGACCTCGGACAGCCGCTCGCCGACGTTCTCGATACCCATCTCCTCGCCGGCACCGGTATGGGCTCCGGGGTGAAACACGTAGTACGGAACGTCTAGCGTCGCCGCTGCATCGAGTTCATCCTGCACACAGTCGAGAGACTTGCTCGCGAGTAGGTTCGTCGACGTCCCGATGACGGTGAGCATGCCGCCCAGCATCGCGGCGAACGAGAGCGGAATGAGAAGCTTCGACGGCGAGGTGCCGGTCTTCCGGGCGAGCTCCGTGACAGCGGGGATCAGTACGGCGACGATGGGGGTGTTGTTGACGAAACCCGCTGACGGGCCACCCAGCCCGACTGTCGCGAGGAGTTGACGGGATTCGCTGTCGCCCGCGAACGTCTCCATCTTTCGCGTGAGTATCTGGATGATTCCGGTCTGTCGTACCCCCTCGCTGAGGACGAACATCGCCAGCACAGTGATGGTCGCGGGATTCGAGAAGCCCGAGACGCCTTCCTCGGGGGAGACACCCGTCCACGGACCGAGGAGGATCAACACGACCATCAGGGCGATCGCGGTGGTGTCGATCGAAACCGGCTGGAAGATGAACAGGACGAGCGCGACGACGATGACCGCAAGAACGACGAGTACGTCGACAGAGACTGGCAGTTGCACGGGAAACTGCTGGAGTAGTGCCAGCGGTGCCGGTACGGATCCGAGCAGTACGGTCGTCACGAATCAACCGGGAGTAAATTCTCGTGGTGCCAACATAGTAGTACGGTTCGCGCCTCTACATCCCCGGTGCTCAGCTAACACTGGTGCAATACACGGAGGGTGTGCGAACGCCTAACCTCGATAATTCTCGCTCCGTCACCCAGTATACTTGTGTACGGCAGTTTCCTACTCACGGCCGTACCTAGACACGGAATGTCTGGATTCTCGTCACTGTCCTGCTTTCGTGGCCGGAGACAGGGGATGTGACTCACACCGCTTTTTTACTGTTATCGACCATGGCTACTCACAGGGACTTCTCCGCTGGAAATGGATGAACATCCGATTCAAACGCCGTGGGCGAAATCGTCTGATGAGATAGTAGCGCATTACGAGGTTTCTGTAGACGAGGGGCTGAGCGAGGACGAAGCCACAACCCGGCGCGAGCGGGTCGGCCCGAATGCGTTGCGCGAAGCGGAGCAGCGGGGCTGGTGGGGGGTTCTGGCGGACCAGTTCAAGAGCTTTATCGTCCTGTTGCTGGCGGTGGCGGGTGTGGCAGCTTTTGCACTGAACGAGAACATCGAGGGCGTCGCTATCTTCGTCGTCCTCCTCATCAACGGGCTCATCGGGTTCGTGACCGAGATGCGGGCACTCAAATCGATGGAGAGTCTCCAGGAGATGGTCGAGATCGAGGCCCGCGTTCTGCGTGCGGGGGAGATCAGGGATGTTTCCGCGGAAGAGTTGGTACCGGGGGACATCGTGGTCCTCAACGCCGGGAACGTCGTTCCGGCCGACCTTCGAGTGATCGAGCCCTCCAAGCTCCAGGCCGACGAATCGGCCCTCACCGGCGAGTCCGTTCCCGTCGGAAAGACGAGCGACGTCCTCGAGGAAGACGTGGCCCTCGCCGAGCGGGAGAACATGCTCTACAAGGGGACGAGCGTGACGCGGGGGACCGCCGAAGCGATCGTGGTGGCCACGGGGATGGACACGGAACTCGGTAAGATCTCGGCGTCCCTTCTGGGAGAGGCTGAGGAGAAGACGCCGCTCCAGCAGAAGCTCGATGGTCTCGGGCGGAAACTCGTTCCGTTCCTGCTCGTCGTGGCTGCAATCGTCCTCGTCTCTGGATGGCTCAGGGGCCAGGATCTGTATCTGATGGTCGAGACGGCCATCGCACTGGCGATCGCGACCATTCCGGAGGGGCTGCCGGTAGTCGCCACGCTCGTGCTCGCGCGCGGGATGTGGCGGATGGCGGACCGCAACGCCCTGATCAACAACCTCGGCTCCGTCGAAACGCTGGGCTCGACGAACGTCATCTGTACCGACAAGACGGGCACGCTGACGGAGAACGAGATGACCGTCAGCCAGTACGAGCTGGCCAACGGCTCGGTCGCCGTCACCGGGACCGGACTCGACACCGAGGGGACGTTCCAGCACGGCGACGAGGATCGGGATCAGCCACAGGATCCTGCCCTCCAGGAAGCGCTGGAAGTGGGCGTTCTCTGTAACAACGCGTCAGTGACTGAGGAGGATGACGAGACGGCTGTGACGGGTGATCCGACGGAAGCTGCCCTCCTGGTAGCGGGATTGAAGGCCGGGATCGATCGGGACGGTCTCCTCGAGTCGATGCCGGAGGCCCACGAGGTATCGTTCGATCCGTCCGTCAAAATGATGGCGACCTACCACGAGTTGAACGGGAACTACAGGGTTGCCGTGAAGGGGGCGCCGGAGGCAGTCGTCGAGTCGTCGACCCGGCTGGTAACGGGTGACGGCACCGATCCCCTCTCGGAAGATGACAAAGAAGAGTGGATTCAGAAGAGCGAAAACATGGCCGAAGACGGATTGCGCGTCCTCGCTCTCGCCAGGAAGGAGGTCGAGAGTACGGACGACCCGCCGTACGAGGAACTGTCGCTGCTCGGGTTGGTCGCCATGATCGATCCACCACGCGAGGAGGTCAAATCGACTATTAAGAACTGTCTGGACGCGGGGTTGCGAATTGTCATGGTGACCGGTGACCATCCTGGGACGGCTAGAAACATCGCCCGGAGTGTCGGGTTGATGGATCCGGAAGACGACGAGGTCATCCAGGGGAGCGAACTCGACGACCCCGAGAACCTGTCCCAGGACGAGATGGAGCGGTTCGTGAACGCGTCGGTCTTCGCGCGGGTCGCCCCGGAGAACAAGCTCGATCTGATCGGGATTCACCAGGCAGTCGGGTCGATCGTGGCCATGACCGGCGACGGGGTCAACGACGCGCCGGCGCTGAAGCGGGCCGACATCGGCGTCGCCATGGGTCAGCGAGGAACGCAAGTGGCCCAGGAGGCGGCGGACATGATCCTACGGGACGACAACTTCACCAGTATCTACCACGCCATCAGGGAGGGGCGGATCATCTTCCGGAACATCCGGAAGTTCGTGCTGTATCTCATGTCCTGTAATCTCAGTGAATTGCTGGCTATTCTGATCGCCGCACTGCTGGGCTTTCCGCTGCCGTTGCTCCCGTTGCAGATCCTCTTTCTCAACGTCGTGACTGACATCTTCCCGGCGTTCGCGCTGGGGGCCTGTGGGGGCAGCAAGGAAATAATGAACACGCCGCCGAGAGATCCCGACGAGTCGATCCTGACCCGGACGCACTGGACCGAACTGGGGTTATACGGAACGATGATCGCAGTCGCGACTGTCGGCACGTTCGTGATCGGGGGTGGCATGTACGCCGGCGGCATGGGAGCCGAAGAGGTCGTCACCATGTCGTTCCTCACGCTAGCGTTCGCCCAACTCTGGCACGTGTTCAACATGCGAGAGCTCACATCCGGCATCGTGCGCAACGAGGTCACCAAGAACGCGTACGTCTGGGGTGCCCTCGGCCTGTCTGCCCTGCTGGTGATCGGCACCGTCTACCTGCCGGGGGTTTCGCTGGCACTGAGCACCGCCTCCATCGGTCTCGAAAGCTGGCTCGTCGTGCTTGGAATGAGCCTGGTGCCCCTCGGCGCCGGGCAGGTGCTCTTGGAGTTTCGCCGTCGGTTCGGGACTCCGAAGCTGGGGACGCGACTCGAAGAGCTGTTGTTCGATTGATTACGATCGGTTGGTCAACCGATGTCGCTCTCGTCGAGCTGGGACCAATTATCCAAGCCGACGCGGAGGGCAGCTTTGAGTGCCCCGAGGACAACGGGACCGAAGAACAGTCCCATAATCCCGAATGCGTACGCCCCACCGAGGATACCGAGGAGGATGACGGCAGGATTGAGCTTCGCGTACCTGTCGACGGCGAATGGACGGAGATAGTCGTCGGTGAGCCCAACCACGATGACGCTGTAGACGAATAATCCGGCGGCGAGCAGCGGTTCGCCAGTGAGATACAGATAGACCACTGCCCCGCCCCAGACGGGGATCGCACCGACGAGCGGAACCATCGCGAGAACGATCATGACGGCCGTCCAGAACAACGCATTGGGGACGCCAGTAACGACGAGCCCGACTCCGGCGACGACCCCCTGGACGATGGCAACGAAGACGTGTCCGAAGAGAACGCCCCACATCACGTCGTTAATCTCGATGTAGAGGTCGCGCTGACTGTCCATTGGGAGGGGGACCGTTCGGTGGAGCCAGTTGACCAGGTCGTCGCCATCTTTGAGAAGGTAGTACACGAGAAAGAGTGCTAACGCGATTCCGATGAGGTGGAAGGTGATCGTCCCGAACGCTTGGGTCGACCGTTCGAATACGATCGTCCCGATTTCCCGCCCTGAGCTAACGAGCTCGCCTGTGATATCGACCTCTTGTCCGGTGAGTTCCTCGATCCGGGATTCGATCATCTCGATCTGCACTGGGTCAGTGTCGAAGTCCTCGAGGACCCGGTCAGCACTATCCACGACCGTTCCGAGAACGACTACGAGCGGTGCGACGAATCCGGAAACTGCTAGGATCACGAGCGAGAGGGCAGCGACCATCGGCGATACGTACGCTTCGAGGCGGATCTGCAGCGGATAGAGCACGTAGGCGAGGAGGACGGCACCGAGGACGTACTGGAGAAACGGCTGGATCAGCATGGCCGATAGCACGAGGAGGGTGACGATGAGGGCGAGGACAAACCCCTTGCTGAGGTTCACAACTACGAATTTGTCGAGCAATGGCAAAAAGATTCGATATCATCTCAGCTGTAGACCACTTTGATTGCCATCGACTGCCAGGGTTATTCGGACCCGAATCAAAGCCAGTCGGCTACAGCCCCCACTTATGGGTCTGTGTGTCCAACGAGATACCGTATGCCCGAAGAAGTCCTCTTTCAGTCAGAGGGATCCCAAAGTCGATCGGAGATCGCGTCGTATCTTCGTCGAGTCGCAGACAAACTCGATGCCGGTGACGATATCACCCTGACCGCTGGCGAACAGTCAGTGACAATGACACCCCCTTCCCAACCGACGTTCGAGGTGAAAGCCGAGCGCGAGGGACCGACCGATAGTCCTGGTGAGCTGAGTATCGAGTTCGAGATCGAGTGGGCTGAAGATGGAGACGTCGGAAACGGTGAAAGCGGTGGTGGGTTGGAAATCGAGTGAAGGCGGTTCTCTGTGGCGAATCGGTATTTTTGCGGAGATTTCCGGCGAGAGTCGATATCTCCTGGCTTGTATGGATTATTGTTCTGTCTCCGATTCCAAGACAACATCCCCGCTTGGCGGCGTTTTTGTCTGACCCAACTGCCAGAGATTTTCTGAATGAGTCTCCAAGTCGGATTCAACAACCACAGGAGACGAAGCACCCGATCACGACTCGATCTCTCTGATAATTTCGTCGGCTTGCTCACGAGCTTTTTGCTCACCCACGTTCTTCTGGATCAACACAGACTGGACTACCCAATTATCGGGGGCTTCCCGCTTCCCCATCCGGACCTCGCTTCCCTCCGAGACGGAATCAGAGACACGGTCCGCCCAGTCTGGCGTCCGAATTTGATCGAACTGGTCAGGGTCCCGATACCGAACGTGGATGTACTCGTCCTCTGTCGTAATCGACTTGACCTCTGGAATTCGTGCCATGGCTGTTCGTAGGACAAGGAAATGTAAAAATCAGCATGTCAATTCGAAACTGAAGGGTTATGAGAAGCACTCGCCAGCTATCCAGATCGAGAGCCTTTTGCTCTGTGGTTCACCGTTTCAGGGCGAATCTGGAGGCACAGTTTGCGGTCACCTGACGACAGTCACAGGCACTGATGCACGCTTCATCACCGTTTCAGCGACCGAACCCATGAGCATTCGAGCGACACCCGAACGTCCGTGGCTCCCGATGACGATCACGTCGATGCCGTGTGTTTCCGCGTACTTGAGGATCTCGTCTGCGGACTTGCCAACCTTGCTCGCCGTCTGTACCTCCCGGTCGTGCTCAGCAGCCTTCGCTTCAGCCTCGGCGAGCAGTTCTGCCGAGCGTTCCTGGGCCCGTTTCCGGAGCGTTTCGTCCCCGACCAGTGCTTTCGCGGTGTAGCTCTCTTCGATGTAGTCGATGACATGGAAGACGGTGATCGATGCATCCGAGTACACGTCGAGCGCGTGTGCCAGCGCCTTCTCCGAGAGCGGGGTCCCATCGAACGCGACGAGTACCTCGTCGACGGAGGACATACTCTGGGAGACGCGTCAAAGCCACATATAGGCACGGGGACAACTGAGCCTGCGGAAGATGAGGTCCCACCTCTCCCGATAGAACGGGCTGTCTCGGCCACAGAACTAGAATGGGAGTAGAACCAGCACTATCGGGAGAATAACCAACGAGACGAGAAACCCAGTCAGGTACCGACGGTTGGTAACGAGACGGGTTTGGATGGTCTCGACGGCTTGGAAGTACGTCGAGAACCGAACCAGTGTTCCGACCGTTATGATCGTGCCGATGGCCACGAGTGATAGCACGATAGCTACCCCCGGTGGGGATTCCAGAAGCACAGCGATGACGATCGTGTCGAAGAAGGTTCCGATATTAGCCCCCAGAACGTAGGGAACGATCTCCTGCCGTTTGATGTAGTTACGATTGTAGAGCGGAACAATGACTCCCAGCGAGAACGCAACGCTGGTCGTCGCGCCGGTAATGAGGATACCGAGTCCAAACGAGGTCCACTTGTGCTGAAATCGGCGAAAGAACCGCTTGCGGAGCCATTCGGTGTTGATCCGCTTGAGTACCCGATCGAAGAGAGTGAGGCTACCAAACAACACGAGAATGGCCATCACGAGTGCCAGACCCACACCAACAGTATCGACGATGGCTCCCGTCACCGGATTGAAGACCGCCAGCGGAGCAAACGAGAGTTCGATCCGGGTACTGATGTCCCCGAATCCCGTCTGGAGTCTCGGCAACAGGAGATATCCGAGGACAGTCGCTGGTAAATAAATTGAGTGTGACAAGAGGAAGGTCAGCACCCCCAACTCGGTCGCCTCGCTGAACGAATAGCGCCGCTTCTGGAAGTAGTCCAGCGCCCCTATCAGGAGTACGATAGCGGCGCCCCCGAGGCGTGAGCCAGCAAGCATCAGGAACAGCTGTGAGGCCGTGAGGATGCCGGTCTTGAACAGCGAGACGGACAGGGCCGCTACTACTGATCCGTTGGTGAGCACGTACGTGGCGAGCCAGCTTGCACCCAGGGCTTGTCCACTCCCGGCGACGTATCGCCTGAAGAACCGTTCGAGCGGAGCGGCCGCGGCCGCTGTGGACGCACCCAACAACTGGACTGCGAACAGGAACAAGAGCAAAGAGACGAAAGCGCCAACGACTAATTGGCCGGATTCACGCCCTCGGGCCAGTATCTCGTCGACGTTCGAAACCACGGATCTTATTTTTATGACCACGCGGCAGGCGCACAAAGGTTACGCCGTCAGAGGGAACTTCCCACGATAGGGGCGCGTTGAATCCTGGGTGGCGTCCTGTTGACCTCACTCCGTTCGAAGTTCCTCGTACCGTCCGTGATTGAGCCTGGAATATTGCCGATGATACCGCTCTGTGTAGTCGTAGCACTCGCAGTCATGATACGATCTCTCGACTGTCGTCGCGGCCCTCTCCCCCGGTTTGGGATCGCTTGGCTCGTTGCACCACCCTTTTCGTCCTGTATGGATTCGCCGCTGTCAAAGCAGTCATCGAATACGTGGTTCGGGGAACAGGTGACTGGTACTATAGTAGCGTTTGGAACTGTTTACACACCTGACCGCAGGACAGCGTGTCAGGTGTGCAATGACCTACAAACGCTACTATAGGTCGAAAAGCATCTATCGAATCGTAAAGACAGATCACCACACGATGTCGGGTTGGAAGTAGAGTAGTCGGCCTCCACAACCGTGCGAGACGGCGTTCGCGAACGTGCGCGGGTCGGATGACCGTTCAAACGACGAGAAAAGCCAGACCGCTCAGGACGACGGCGCCGAGGACGATAGACACGAGCCGTCCCAACCTGTGGGTACCGAGAACCCACGCTAACGCGGCCTTGAGGAGGGTGTTTGCGATCGCCGCGATGACGATTCCCGTCGTGGCGACCTCCGTCGAGACTGCCCCCTCGGCTGCGAGTTGACTCAACGTGATCGTCATCGCATCGACATCGGCGAGCCCGGAGACGAACGCCGTCGCGTACACGCCCGATGCCCCGAACCACTCGTTGGCGTGTTCGGAGACGAGCAATACGGCCGCGAATATGACCCCGAAGAGGAGGGCAGGCCGCAGGCGAAACGGGTTCTTGAGCTCCTCCGGTTCGACTGTCTCGTTGGATGCAGTCAGCCAGTACAACACCCCGGCAGCAACCGCACCGACGACAGTCATCGCTCCCAGCGGCAGCGCGACGCTCGAGAGCAGATCGGGGTTGACCACCGCGATCTCGATGAGTGCTCGGGGGAAGATCACGATGGAGGCGGTGACGACCGCGAATGCGCAGACGTGATAGAGCGTCGCGTTTTGGGTCGTCTTCTCCGCCATCGAGACCGTGGTGGCCGTGGACGAAACGGACCCACCGACGATCCCCGTGAGGGCGATCCCCCGTTCCGGGCCGAGCATTTGTCCGAGCACGTACGCCGCGAATCCGAGGCCAGTGACGAAGACGATCATCAACCAGATGAATCTCGGATTGAGGCCATAGAGGACGCCGAGCGATCGGTCGGGGAGCGCTGGTAGGACGACGAGGACGACGATGATGAACTTCGCCGACGCCCGCCGTTCGCTTTCTTCGATCTGATTGGCGAACTCGTGTACGGGGTCTTTCACGGAGAGCAGTACTGTGATGGCGCCGCCGCCGATGATCGCGATGATCGCGCCGCGGTCGGAATGCATCGCCATTGCACCGAGGATGACTGTGACGAGGGCGGCCACGAGCGTCGTCAGGCCGATATCACCCTCGTACCAGATCTTCCCGACGTACGCGACCGTGAGTGGCACGACGAGCGTACCCACAGCGACCGGAAGTACGGACGGGAAGAAGGCCTGAACGAGCGCCCCATAGAGCGCGATCAGCGGAAACGTCCGACTCCCGGCGAACGATCCGCCCGACTCGCTTTGCTCCCGTTCCAGACCGATGAGTGCGCCGAGGCCAGCTGCGAGCAGGAGATGGAAGATGGTCCCCACAAGAGGACCAGTTGTAGGATCGACCATTGTGTAGCCTTTCCAGCCAGTGGATTGTCAAACAATAGGGACGGAGCGAGCGTTTGACGTCCTGTCGTCCTCATTCTGGCTTTCCGTCCACCTAGGAAGGGGAATATCCGCCGTTACTGCCAGAATCAGCAACTGAACGGAATCCGGTCGAAGCCAGGAGTCATGCACACCGACAATACCTCTTTACCCTAACACGACGTGAGCGGCCAGCGATGAGGCTTTTTATCCGTCTGCTCCGACACGGGGTGTATGATCGGCCAGGTTTCTCCACCCAAGTGGTTGATAGACATCCTAGCGGCGTACGAGCAGGTGTTGTCGGAATTGTTCTGGTTCATCGTGGGATTTGGCGTCGTGTATCTCATAAGCCGGGTTTTTCTCATTCCACTCGCGACCCAGGTCGTCAGATCGCGTAATCGCAATAACCCAACAATTGAGACAGCAACAAAAACGTACCTTCGGGTCGTTCTGATCGGATTCGCCACGCTAACGGGTATCATCGCCGCTGGCTACGGACGGATACTCTCCGAGTCAGCGATCATCATCGCCGCCCTCACCTTCGCCCTCGGCATCGCTGGCCAGAAAGTGTTTGGGTCGCTTATCAGTGGGATGTTCCTCGTCGCCGATCCAGACTTCAATGTCGGCGACTGGATCGAGTGGCCGGGCGGAGAAGGTACTGTTGAAGCAGTCGATTTTCGCGTCACCCGTATCCGGACACCGAACCACGAAACGATCTCGGTCCCTAACACTGAACTCACAACCAACGCGATCACCCGGCCCTACGGTCGGAACAGGTATCGACTGACCGAACAGGTATACGTCGCCTATTACGAGGACACCGAGCGGGCCCTGCTGGAGTTACAACAGATCGCCACGAACCTCGAATCGGTTCTTGGTGATCCAGCGCCGAACACACGTATCGTCAAACTCGGGGAGAATGCAATCACGATACAAGCCGAATTCTGGACCGAGAATCCGAGACACACGGATATTCTAACGATTCGTTCTGACTTCCGCCGATCAGTGAAACGGCACTTCGATGAGGAAGATATTACGCTCGCTCCCCCATCCGCGCAGTTGCTTTCGGGGGGCGTCACCGTGACAGACAGGAGGTCCGAGTCACCAGCCTCAAATAGCGAATAAAACGGGACAGATCAGAACCGGGGGACGAATCCGTGGAGATGGCTTTGTTGAAATCCTCTTTACGTCTGGCGATTTGATGAGAAGCCAGATTCTCACCGGATCCGCGAAAACTCGCGTGAGAAGCTGCTCTTCCGAATGCCAACTCTAGAGGGCTTCAACAGAGCCGTGGAGATATGCTTCCGCGTGGGTTTCTCGACCGGATGGGAAGCGTTCATTCTCCTGAATGAACTGAATGATCCACCGCTTCAGCACCTCAATCTCCTTATCGCCGGGCGACTCGTTTAACCTCTCGCAGGGACTTCTCGTATACGCTCCGACGGGACCCCTCCTTCTGTTTCGTCTGGCGGCGCGTCCCGAGATCGAACTCCTCTTGGACTGTGTCGTCGATCGATCGGGGCGCCTCATTTCACGGTTATATCTACTCCTTCCTAATCGAGCCGCGAAACTCTACGTGGTTGTTCCCGTGGAACAGGGTTGATGCCCTCATACGACTAAGTGGACAGTATGTACTCCGATATCTTGATCCCCACGGATGGAAGCCCGGGAGCGCAGGAAGCTATCGAACACGGACTCGAAATCGCACAACAGTACGAAGCCACGGTTCATGCCTTGTACGTGGTCGATACGCGAGTGTCACGATCCGGTCCGCTTCTCGAATCGCTCCAGCTCGAAGGGCGAAAGGCAGTACGGGACCTCGAGGTGGCAGGGACTCAAGCCGGGCTCACCGTCGTCACAGAGGTCGTTGAAGGGGTTCCACCTCAAGAGATTCTGGAGTATAGTGCGATGCAGGGGATCGATCTCCTCGTGATGGGGACGCAGGGCCGGACTGGCATCGATCGCTTCGTGATGGGAAGTGTCGCTGAACGTGTGGTCCGCCACTCTTCGGTTCCCGTTCTCATGGTGCGCAAAGAACAACTGTAGCCGAACACTCACGAGAATGACCACGACAGAGATGCCGACTAGTCTCTATCGCAATCGGTGGCAACTTCAGCCTCAGAATACGTCAAGTGATTTTCCAGTACTCGTAAGGGGACCACGCGTGAACGACTACCATGCCCAAGTCCGCACCTTTCGAACGATACACCGAGCGATACGAGGGTTGGTTCGACACACACGAAGCCGCCTACCAGTCCGAAGTCGAGGCACTCCAGCAACTAATTCCGCAGCCAGATTTCGGTGTGGAGATCGGCGTCGGCAGCGCCCGGTTCGCGGCCCCGCTCGGGATGCAAGTGGGGCTCGATCCTGCTGGCGACATGCTGGTTCACGCCCGCGAGCGAGGGATCGACGTCGTCAAAGGCGTCGCCGAATCCCTCCCGTTCAGAGACGGAACGTTCGACACTGCGTTGATCGTCACGACGATCTGTTTCGTCGACGACATCCCCCAGACACTGGCTGAAGCCCGGCGAGTGCTGCGTCCGGACGGATCGCTCGTCATCGGCTACATCGACAAGGACAGCCCAGTCGGTCAGATATATCAGGAGACGAAGTCGGAGAACCCGTTCTATCGGGAGGCGGTGTTCGTCTCGACCGACGAACTCGTTGACGCGCTCCACGTTGCGGGGTTCTCGGAGTTCGAGTTTGTGCAGACCATCTACCACTGGCCTGACGAGATCGACGAGCCCGAACCGGTTGAAGAAGGGCACGGTGACGGGTCCTTCGTCGGTATCAAGGCAACCATGTAGCAGCCGCAGCCCAGTATTGGCTCACTTCCACTGCTGAATACGCGCTCCTTCACCTGGCCCGATCCGGCCGCGTCATTCTGTTGGCGGTCGACGTAACCTATGAAACCACTCCGATGGAAACGAGATTGGATTCCCATCGAGATGACGAACTGTAAACGGGGGATCTCCCGTGGACATCGCCAGCAGTGTATTCCGGGGAAAAATAGTCCATCGTGGCTTCCGTGCTCTGAGTATGGACGAACGTGAATCACTCGCCGCGATTTACGAGTGGCTCCCCGATGCCGGTGACGACGCTGCCGTCGTCGATGATCTGATATTCACGACCGACATGCTCCACCAGCGGACCGATTTTCCGTCGGGGACGACACGATATACGGCCGGCTGGCGGGCCGTGGGTGCCTCCCTGTCCGATGTCGCCGCAATGGGAGCCGACGCGACCGCCGCCATCGCCGTGTACGCAGCCCCCGAATTCGATCCCGACGAACTGCATGCCTTCATTGAGGGGGCCCAAGACGTGTGCGAACTAACGGACAGTCGATACGTCGGCGGTGATCTTGACCAGCACGATGAATTCACGGTTGCTTCCTCAGTGATCGGACACACCGACACCCCCACGCTCAGGTCGACGGCATCCCCCGGAGACGTCGTCTGTGTGACCGGGACGCTCGGACGGACAGGGGCGGCCTTGCGACTGTTCGAGCGGGGCGCGCATGAGCGGGCGAATGCCCTCTTTCAGTTCGAACCCCGAGTCGCGGCTGGCCAGGCCATCGCCCCGTACGTCTCCGCGATGATGGATTCGAGCGACGGGCTGGCTCGCTCGCTCCATCAGTTAGCTGACGCGAGCGACTGCGGCTTCGCGATCGAATGGGATCGGGTTCCCCTCGACGAGACAGTCAGCGAGCTGGCGACGACAGACGCGGAAGGACGCGAATTCGGGCTCTACACGGGCGAGGACTTCGAACTCGTGTTCACGATTCCCCACGATCGGATCGACGCTGCACGAGACGCATCCCCAGTCCCGATCTCGATCGTCGGAAACGTCACCGATCGTGACGTGCTAATCGATGACGAGCCGCTTCCCGATAGGGGGTACACGCATGGCCGCTGAGACGCGCGACGCGGGCCGACGGCTATCGACTCCGGTTACGCAGACGAGTGTGACCGTTCCGACGTACGCCGGTGCCGTACGGGAGGTCACACGATGGCCATGGCCACGGTCGTCTACCATCCAATCGGCGTCGTCCGTTCGCCATTCGACACGCCCGGCCCGATGCGGCCGACCCCGATCAGTCTCACTGTCGTCCGCTTGATCGATATCAGGGATACCGTGCTCCACGTCGAGGGGCTTGATCTGGTGAATGGGACGCCCGTACTCGACACCAAATTACACTATCCCAAACCAGACGAGTACCATCGAGGACACCCTATAGCAGGCGTCCGAGTAGAGTACTCATGATCGCAGACAGGCACTCCGAGCGAGAGCGTGCCGTCCGCCACGGGGTTGGTTACTGAGCATTCCCAACCTGTGAGAATGGGCGAGCCACTGTTCGTACTCGTGTTTCGAGTATCACATGAGGCCCACACCATGACAGTTGCCGACCTGATGCGGAAGGAAGTCGTAACGACATCCCCCGAGACGCCGGTCAACGAGGTAGCGACCGCGATGCGGGACGAAAACGTCGGAAGCGCCGTCGTCGTGGAGGATAATATCCCCGCTGGACTCGTGACTGACCGCGACATCACCGTTCGAGTCGCTGCGGATCAACTCGATCCGGCGGCGATGCCCGCAGAAAACATAATGACCGAGGACCCCGTCACGGTCGATGTCGACACCGGAGTCTTCGAACTGTGTAGCCGGATGTGTGAGGAAGGAGTCCGCCGGATGCCCGTCGTTGACGACGGTGAACTCGCCGGGATCATTACGCTCGACGACCTGACCGTTCTTCTGACCGGCGAGTTGAGGAATCTCGCTGGCGTCATCGAGGCGGAATCACCACCCTACTAGACGGCGCCACGGGACGCGCCGTCTCGGTCGGCTTCGATCCGTTTGAATTTGTAGGCAGAGGGAGGATACAACACTCGTGAACGAACCCGTATACATCATCGGCAGTCTCCTCGTCGCCAGCTTGCTTTCGGCAAGTGGGGCACTGATCATCGTGTTCGGTGAGGAACGACTCGACGTGTGGAAGCGCTACCTGACATCTCTTTCTGTCGGGGCGATCTTCGGCGGTGCATTCATCCATCTGATTCCTCGATACGCCGCCGGATTCGGGTTCACTCAGTTGGCGGGGCTCGTCGTCGTGCTCAGCCTCGTTGGCTCGTACGCGCTCGAAGAGGTGGTTCACTGGCACTGTCACCGCCACTGTGAATTCGAGGCGTTCTCGGTCACGCTCGTCGTCGGTGACGCCATCCACAACGTCATCGACGGCATCATCGTCGCGAGCAGTTACTACGTCTCGCTGCCCGTAGGCGTCGCAGCGACGCTCGCGATCATGTTTCACAAGGTTCCCAAGGAGATCGGCGACTTCGGTGTCCTGCTGCAGGGTGGTATTTCCAAGTGGCGCGCTGTCGAGATCAACGTCCTCACCAACGTCTTCGGGTTCGCCGGTGCCATCGGCGTTATCGTCTTCTCGGGTGTCGGAGGACTCATCGGATTCCTCCTCCCGCTGGCGATCGGGAACTTCGTCTACGTGGCCGGTGCCGATCTGTTGCCCGAGATACGCACCGAAGAGTCTAATTCGCTGCTCCAGCTCGCCATCATCCTCGGAGGTATCGGGATCATGTACGGCATCACATTTCTCAAGCCGCTGCTCTCGTGATTCGGCCGATTCACTCCAATCCTGGGCGGTGATAGGGAGCGTTACCTGCTTTCGTGACCACCAAGCACTACCGTGCTTCCCGTAGTAGATGGGGTCTCCGGAGTGGCCGTTCGAATCGGCAGTCATGTTACCACGTGAGTACGTAGAACACGATCAGCCCGAGACACGAAACCAGCCCTGCAACTGCGGTGATCGACAGTTGGCCGACGTTAAGCGGCGTTCGAAACCCCCGTTCCAGATCTGGTCGTGAATACCGGAGTTTCAGTAACGCGGCGTTCACCAGCACGAAGACAATTAATAGCATGAGATTGGCCAATCCTGCCACGAGTCCGATATCGCCGAGGAAAATGAAAGGAATCGTGATGAGTCCGACTACCACCACTGCATAGTGTGGTGTTTGACGGGACGAGTGAACACGAGAGAACATCTCCGGAAATACGTGGTACTCCGATTTCGACACGCCGTAGAACAGGCGCGAGGTCGAGATCTGGAGGATGAGTACAGTGTTCGTCGTCGAGAAGAGAGCGATTGCGCCGAGCACTGTTGACCCGAGCGGTCCCCAACCGACCCGGGCAACCTCTGCCAGCGGCGACGCCGAACGGCCTAGAACGCGCCAGTCGACCAGCGCGACCGCGGATAACCCGACCAGTACGTACAGGAGCGTCGTAATACCGATAGAGAGGAGGATAGCGCGCGGGATCGTCACGGTCGCGTCCTCGGTCTCCTCGGAGAGATTGACGATCGATCCGAAGCCAAGATAGGCGAAGAAGATCAGAAACGCCGCGTGGATGACGCCGAATACGCCGTTCGGGGCGTGGAGGACCTCGGCGTTACCCCAAGAACCACTCGCGATCCAGATGATTATCACCAGTCCGGCGACCTCGATCCCGGTAAAGAGGATATTTATTTTGGTGGATAGTTCGATCCCCCAGTAGTTGACGCCGGTCATGACTACGACGAGGAGAACGGCGATCGGGATCGACGGCACGTCGACGAAGGAAGAGAGATAGCCCGAGAAGGCCAATGCCACCGCCGCGGACGAGATGGCGCCCATGGATAACCGGCCGAGGGCTGTCACGTCTGAGATAATTTCTCGGTCGAACGCCTCGCGAACGTAGATGTAATCACCTTCCGCTTTGGGGAAAATCGAGGCGAGTTCGGCATAGCTCAAGCCCGTCAATGACGCGATCAGGGCAGCCAGCAGAAACGATATCGCGATCGAGCCGCCGGTCACGCCCGTCGCCTCGCCGAGAATCGCGTAAATACCGGCGCCGAGGATCAGGCCAACGCCGTAGACGATCGCTTCGAGGAGTCCGAGTTCCCGACGCAACTCCGGCATCAGTCACCCTGTCTCGTAGACGACATAAAAAACACCGCGTTCGAGGGGACCGACGCGCAGCGAGGCCGACCACAGTGCCGGGAACGGGGTGGCCGCCAGGTCGTGATTGGACAACGCACGTATTTCAGGTCTATCTGGACGCGAAACGACCCTGCATGGATCCACAGCGAACTCTGCTGCCACAGTAGCCGGGACAACGGACCAATCTGCCTTCACCGTACGTGTCTCGACGGCCACCCCGGGCCGTAACTCCGCAGAACCCGTTACATGTCGATCAGATGTGGTGGGAGATGCGATAGTTGCCTGTGTTTGGATATTCCCGTAACAAGAGTATAGATGTTACAAAAAATGTTGCTAAAATATACATATTAAGAATTTGTACTTTATAGTAGCCGATGCGGGCTCAGTGACCGAGTCCGTGGATAGTTCGGAGGGGCCCGCTCCGACGACGTGACCGTCCCTCCCTCTCTCCTCGAGTCCCTTCCGCCTGACCTCCGAGAACCTCGTGTTCGCCGATAAGCACGATATCAGCTTCCATCTCCTCGGAGTAGTTGAGAACGACTTCGTGTGGATTCGCGTCGAATACCCCCTTCGGCTGCCTCGTTGAATCGAGTCGGGATCACTCTTTGATGTCTCGCTGGAGGTGGGTGGCGGCGGCCGAGCGGAGATCGTCGACTCGATCGGTCAGGAAACGCACCTCGTATCCAGCATAGCCGCCGACCCCGACACCGTTCGACGACGTCGGAACCCCGTTCTGTCTCGACCGCTAGGAGAACAACGTGTCGTAGGATGCGGGCAGTTGTGTCTGCATGCGGTCGAGTTCTGGTTCCGTGACGTCGACCCGAAGCGCCTCGAATACAGCTTGTGCGTAGGTCAACGCTTGATTCTTCGAGTCGAGACCGGCACGCTCTGCAACTCGTGACAAGAATTCGTCGAAGGAGAACGAACCTTCGGACCACGATTCGGGATCGACCGACCACGTCTGGAGAGCGGCTGGAAGAAAGTCCGCGATGTCAAGCCCCTCCTCGTGCGAGATGCGCTCGGCGAGTGTCCGAAGCGTCGCCTCGATCACCTCCAGCGCGCGCTCCTCCGTCTCGATGTCCGTTCGCTCTCTGAGTCCGTCGACGATGGCAGCGGTCGTCATATTAGGTCACCACTTACACCATCGAACCGAGTACACGTCAAGATACGGGCCACCCCATCCGCCGCCACAGGCTCACGTCCGATCGATTGCGAGGCCGTAGTCAGCGTCGCCGTTATATCGGCATCGACGAACCCGGTCCTGCGGAACCGAATCATCCGTCCTGTTCGACGACGGAGATAGTATGCAACGCCGCCTCGAACGCGACAGCTGGATCGATACTGTTTCCACGGCCTCCTCCGAACCCTCTCTTCGGACCGGTGGAATCACGATTTGGCGATGCATCCCGAGTGGTCGCCGGGGAGTGAGCGAGTGTCAGACGCCCCGGTCACGTTTCGGATCGCGGCCGAGTATACTCGCGACGGATTCGACGCGGTCCTCGACGTGCTGTTCGCGATCTCGTAGTTCGTCGATCTCCAGCGACGAGATGACGCGATCGCCCCCAACGGCGTTGTGTGCCGCACGGACGGCGTCGAACACCGTATCAACGTCGTCGGCTTCGATGACGGTGTCAGTCGCGGTTAATTCGTACGAGATGTCGTACTCTTCGAGCGCCTCGATTGCCTGTGCGATGTCGTCCGAAAGACTCCCGTCGTGGACTGGAATCACTTCGAACCGAGCGATTACTGTCATGGGCGATGGCTCCATCGGTGAAACGGTGGTTGCTCCACCTTCGACCAGCATTCGTTGGCAATACATATAATCGTCCCGACCAGTCACCGGGAGACTGTGGACCCTTCGATGCCCTTCCAATCTTAGCGACGAGACCGGGCCATCTCCCAAGTCTTTACCTCCGTAGCTCTCCACACCTGAGTCGTGCCACTGAACGAGATAGCGACCACGATGGGCGAGATCGGTTCCGGTGCGTGGGAACTCCGGATCGAAGGTGGGGAGACCATCGACGCATTTTTCGACGAAGTCGAGGTGAGCGAGGAGCGTGGGTTCCACGCAGAGGGCCGCAACGAAGAACGAGGGATGTTGTACGAACTCACGACTGGCAAGCAACCGGGCGGACCGGTTCGTCTCCGTCGCAGACCACTCGACAGCGAGGAGTGGGAAGAGGCCGGAGCCGTCGTCGAGGCCGTCAAGCAGGGGTGAGAGCGTACTCACGAAATACCGATACGACGCGGCTCTTTTCGGCGGCTGAGAACGATGTGCACCATCTATATGTGCGCCGTCGGAGGTCGAAGTATGTCAGCTGATCTACCTACGAGAGACGAACTCAGACAAGGAATGACCGTGGAGATCGAGCAGGTGAACGGGGATCGCATCGTGGGCGAGGTAGGCGTCGTCCTCACGGATGAACGAACTCATCCCGAGGGAATCCTCGTGAAGCTAAAATCCGGGGCGGAGGGGCGCGTCAAACAGATCGGCCCCGAGATCTGACAAGCAGCGCCCCCGTTCGTCAGCCTGTTCTGCCAAACGCGGTGAGACCGACGGGCGCGTCCGCTGCAGTAGTGACCGGCGATGGGAACGCCTCCCTACGAACCCCGGGACTTCCCCAGCGGTCGAACCATTCGGGACTATCGGTTGATGAGGCGATCCTAGCCATATCGTCGGTGCGAATGAGCACGCATCGGTGCCTCATACCGACAGTCATTCCCCCGAAGAACAACCTGTGAGGGTAGCCGACAACGCGTACGACGACGAGTTGTGGGGAAAAGAGAGTAATAGAGTCGATTGAGGCATTCAGACTTCGAAGTCGAACAGTGAGTCGAACTCGGTCGGTAGTTGGTCGAGAGCGTGCTCGAGTTCGTGGGACGGAACCACCTCAGCCAGTACGCCGGCGACGACGCGAACCCATTTGCGAGCTGCCTCGTTGGAGACATCAGCTCGCCGGGCGACTCGGTCGACGAACTCGTCCGCCGAGAACGCTGCCGCGTTGGGAGACTCTTGATCGATCACCCACGTCCCCGCCTCACCCTCGAGATAGCGCGAGAGGTCCTCGGCCTCACCCCGAGTGAGCCGCTCGCCCAGCGTTTCGATGACGGCACGGGCGACTGTTTCTGCCTCGACGTCCGGGGGGAAGGCGGCACGTTCGGCGACGAGGGTCACGAACGGTCGTCCGACCGGCACGGGCTCCACGTCGAAGAGGCGTCCGTAGTTCGAGGGGAGCTGGGCTTGTGCGTTTTCGAGTTCGTCGACGCCAACACGCCCCGCGACGACAGCGACGACCGCCCGTGCGCACCGCTCGACATCACTATCGGCGATGTCAGCCTCTCCCCCCACCTGTTCGAGGAACGTTTCGTAGGGCATCGGTTCGTCTCTTTTCCGACTCGCTCCGACGAGTACATTACCGGAATCTGAGGGAAGAAACTCCGCGAGGTCGCGGGCCTCGCCGACGGAGAGACTGCTCCCGAGATTCCGGAGCGTCGCACGCGTCACCGCCTTGGCCTGCTCTCGTGACGCGAAGTCGCCCGTACGATACACCTGGTCGAGGATGTCAGTTTCGGTCATGATCGATCTGATCCGGACGGAGCGTCCGGTCGCTTTCCGCCAGCCATGATGGAACGCCGAATCGGCCAGTGGTCTGGATAACGCAAGCCGATTGCTCTGACTCGACTCTCTATCCGCTCGTGTAATGACGGCTGGGAGGTAGTTAGACGAACGGGGACATTCTCACTGAGTGACAGGGGCCCGTGTCCGGAACCGGCATCGCACCTGGTGAGCTTCCGAACATATCTTCCTCGACCGTGTTCGGCCGGTGCACGCGCCGACAACGTGGCTGTGTTTCGCTGTGGCGGTGTTCCTTCACTCGCGACCGCCGCGGTATCCCAGTTCGTCGCCGAGGTCCGCGAAAATGCTCTCCTCGCGGTCGGCGATGTCACTAACCATGCTCGCAGCCTCAGCGAAGAGTTCCGGCTGGGGCTCATTCTGTTCCAGAATCTCGGCCAGATGCTCCGAGACGGTTTGCCACTCTCTACTGACGAGCTGCATCCGGTCGGCGAGATCGGGGGTGAGGTCGGTCTGCTGTCCCAGTTCCCCGAGTGCTTCGGCGTAGAGGCTGCGGAACGCTGCGCCCTCTCCGTGCTCGTCGATAGCTCGACGGGCCGCACGTACCGGCCTGTCCGCGTCCGGAAGGTCCGGCCACCTGCCGAGATAGTCCGCGAACGACCGTAGTGCGGGGAGTCCTTCCTCGCCGGGACCGCGCGCATCCCGTTTCACGTCGAGTGGATTCAGCATGTACGTTGCGGCCTGTCTGAGGCCGGCTGCGGTTGCGTCAGTTTCGTCTTCGGTGCGTGCGGCTCGCGTCACGACGAGATATTCGTTCTGCAGAGACACGAACCGCTCATCGACCCAGGCGTCCGCGAGCGTCGAGCGGGAAATCGTCTGGCGGTTTTCCATTGTCCCGTCCGAGAGCTGTACGGTCTCGTCCTCGTACCCGATCAACACGGCGACGTGCGGTGGGACGTGATCCGGTTCTTCCGAGAGATAGTCTAGGGACGTCGGGTCGAGAAACAGGACTACCGGATCATCTTCGTCGATGTGTCCGGTCACGCTGTCCCAAGCCGTCTCGAAGTCATCTCCCCGCCGATACGAATTCGGGATGCCGAGTCGCTCGAAAAAGGCCCGTTCCAGCCAGGTTGGACTGGCCCGGAACGTGACCCAAGACTCGTCCGGGTACTCGTAGAGGACGAACGCCGGGCCGCCACCGATGCCGAAACAGGCAGCCTCGCTGTAGTTCCATCCGTAGTACTCCGCAACGTTCCGGAGCGCCATCGCTCCGCAGTGTCCGCCAGATTGGTGATCGTACCCTTCGATTATCTCCATACCTGCCATTCGTCAGACGGGAAGTTAACTCTCACCCGTGGCGGATCATCGTACTCTGGGCTACAAAACCTCGATTTCCGTGGACCGCCCCGACGAGCCACTGGTTGTGGAAACTGGAGGAAACGTCTGCACCACTGCAACCGAAGAGGGAGATGTGTACTCGCGCGCTCCGGACAAACCAGTCGCAGGAAGGAGATGCTACGCAACGATTAACGACGCGGGTGATGAACCACGTCGTAGATGCGTACCTCAGACGGAGTCACGTGGGTAACGGTCATGGGATTCGTCGTCGGGGTCGGCATCCTACTCGTTTTGCTCGCCGTCGTCGGTGTTGGCGACGTTCTGACCGCGGTGTCGACGCTCGCCCCGTCGCTTCAGGTAGGCACTCTTGGCGTTGCCGTTCTCTGGATGGCCACGTGGAGCGGATCGCTTTACTTGACATCACGAACCACCGGTGTGAATATTACCATCCTGGGCTCGTTTCTCGTCTACGTACACATGGTGTTTCTGGACAACGTCGTTCCGCTCACGTCGATCAGCGCCGATCCGTTCGCCGCACTCGCGGTTGCGACCTGTGCAACATCGCTCCCGTCGGTTGGGAGCAAGATATGATCGTACATAGTCTTCTCGACCGACACTTGGTTTCGAATCGGCCTTACCCCTGGAGTCTGTTCTCGTCTTGTGGAAGCATCGGGAGTGCGATAGCAGCCGAGGGTCCGATGTCTGAGTGGATCAATCGCCCGTCCGTAACTCCCGAATCTTCTCGATATTCCACTCGTAGCCGTTCCCGTCTTCCGGTGTCTCGAGAACCATCGGCTTCTCGCGAAGCGCGTCGTGGTTGACGAACTGGCGAAAGCCCGCCTCACCGATTTCACCCTCCCCGATGTGCTCGTGCTCGTCTTTTTCCGAGCCGAGCGGATGTTTCGAATCGTTGAGGTGGAGATACTGCACGTGCTCGATACCGACGGTCGAATCGACCTCCGCGACGAGGTCATCCATCGCTGTCTCGTCGGTGAAGTCGTACCCCGCGGCGAAGAGGTGGCAGGAATCGAGGCAGATCCCGAGATCACCGTACTCGTAGGCTGATGTCTCCACCATGTCGTCGAGGTCGTCGAGTCGCTTGCCGACGGTGGTACCCTTTCCGGCCGTGTTCTCCAGCAGAAGCGTCACGTTGCTCGGTACGTCGACCTCGGACAGCCGCTCGCCGACGTTCTCGATGCCAGTCTCCTCGCCGGCGCCGGTATGGGCTCCGGGGTGAAACACGTAGTACGGAACGTCTAGCGTCGCCGCTGCATCGAGTTCATCCTGCACACAGTCGAGAGACTTGCTCGCGAGGTCGTCCTTCGGCGTAGCGAGATTGATGAGGTATGTGCCGTGGACGATCCACGGGCCGACATCCTGTTCGTCAGCGGCGGTTCGAAACGCTTCGGCTTCCGTCTCGTCGATCTCACTGACTGCCCACCCGCGCGGGGATCCGACGAAAATCTGTCCACAGGTTCCGCCCAGTTCCACCTCGTGGTCGACGACTGCCTCGACTCCATCCGAGATCGAGACGTGGGCACCGATTCTGAACATACTCGGACAATACGATGCTTGCGGTTAATGTTTCGTGAGAACACCGCCAGGGGGCACGTTGTGACGCCAACCAGAGGATCACCAGACTCACTCTCGCGTGAGGGAGGAAGAGAGCTGTAGGGTTGCGATCTGGTGCAAATAGGCCCTGCTGAGAAATATCCCGCACCGGCGGCTGATGTAGTCTTCGACCACGCTTTCGTCGTACAGAGTCACTACCCCCGTCCTCGGGCGTTCCCAAGAGATGAGAACACTACGGACGATTAATCACTTGGACAAACAACATAACTCACGTCATGAGCGAGTCCGACAGCGTCGATGAGGCGATGCAGCGAGTCAGGGATACCTTCGAGAACGTGGTCAACGAAACCGAAGAAATGAGCGAACAAGCAAAGCAGAGCGTCGAGGACGCCATCGACGATCTCGAACAGCGAATCGAGTCACTCAAAGAAGGCGAGTAAGCACGCCAACCTGTGACGAGCGGTCTCGAGGCCGAGTAGCGATACGGTACCCGACGGGACGTGACGGAGCATTCGGTTCGATAGTACGATGCAGAGCATCACCCGACGAGCGGTTAGATCTCGAAAACAGACCGAACGTCGTCGAGCGAGCGTGTATTCAGAATATTGCTCGCTTCACACCACCCGCGACGGGCCTGCGCGATCCCGAGGTGCATGAAATCCAGTTCGCCGGTCGTGTGAGCGTCCGTACTGACGACGTACGAAACAGTCTCGCGATACTCCTTGACGGACGCCCAATCGAGGTCCAGCCGTTCTGGCTGGGCGTTGATTTCGACCGCGACATCCTCCTCGGCGGCCGTTTCCATCACCGTCTCCATATCGAGATTCAGCGGCTCTCGCTCGTTGATCAACCGGTTCGAGGGGTGTGCGAAGATATCGACGGGGAAGTCCTGCAGCGCAGTGACCACTCGCTCGGTTGAATTCGACGGATCGCTGTGCATCCCCGCAACGATCAGATCACAGTGTTCGTACCAGTCGTCGGAAAGTTCCAGTCCCGAGTCGGTAATCTCGGCCTCGATTCCCTGGAGAACTGTGATGTCGAGGTCGTCGTTCACCGTCTCGATATCCGCCTGCTGTTCCTCGAACGAATCTCGATCGAGTGTGCTGGGAATCGGCGCATGCGGCCCGTGATCGGTAACGAGGATGTACTCCAGGTCTCGCTCGACTGCAGCCTCGGCCATCTCGCGGACGCTATGAGAGCCGTCGGAGTAGTCGGTATGCAGTTGTAAGTCGCCGCGAACCTCGTCCAGTTCGATCAGATTCGGGAGGTCTCCTGTGGCTGCCGCGTCGACCTCACCCGTGTCCTCTCGGAGTTCCGGCGGAATCCAGTCGAGGTCGAGTGTGTCGTAGACGCCGTCCTCTGTTTCCCCGGCGCGTCGTTCGCCCTCTCCATCGTCGATGTCACCGACGTCGAAGAGGCCGTATTCGTTGAGCTTCCAGTCGTGGTCGATCGCCCGATTCCTGAGCGTGATGTTGTGGTCCTTCGAGCCGGTGAAGTAGACGAGGGCCGCACCGTATTCCGTCTCGTCGACGACCCGGAGGTCCATCTGGAGGTCACCAGAGACGACGACCGACGACTTCGTCTCCCCCCGGGAGAGGACCTCCTTGACGTCGTCGTGGCTGCAGAAGACCTCCATTGCCGCTTCTGGGTCGGGGGCAGTCGCTAGGATGTCGATATCGCCGACGGTGGGTCGGCGCCGTCGGAACGAGCCGACGATGTCAACCTGGTCGAACGCATCGTCGTCGTGAAGCCGGGTTTCGATGTCCTGCGCGATGGGGAAGGCCCGGCCAAGAAGCATCCGCTCTTGACTTTCTTTCGCTCGTCCGATGTGGTCGAGGATATTCTGCTGTGACTTCTCGCCGAATCCCTCGAGATCAGCGACATCTCCCTTTTCGGCCGCGCTCTCGAGATCGTCGAGCGTCCGGACATCGAGTTCTAAGTACAGTTTCTTGGCCGTCTTTGGACCGACGCCCTCGACGCTCGTGATCGCCTCGATGTCCACGGGAAGGTCCGCTTTGAGGTCCTCGTAGTACTCCAGTTCCCCGGTTTCGAGATACTCCCCGATCTTCTCGCTGATGGACTCCCCGACGCCCTCGATCTCTTCGAGTTCCCCACGATCGTGTATGTCTTCGATGTCTTCCGAGAGCGACTCGATATTCCGTGCGGCCGTCCGATAGGCGCGTGGCTTGTACTCTTCCTCTTGAATTTCGAGGAAATCCGCGATCTCGCGGAGCATGGTGGCGATTTCCTGGTTCTTCATCTCGAACTGATTCTCCTACCCCTGACTATCGCAGTCGTCGGGTAAGTAATCGTGTCTCGAGGCCGGAGGCTCTCCCACGAAGTACGCCGAACGTGGTGCCCGAGGAAATCGTATAGTGCCCAGTAGATCGACGGCGGTCGAGTGACAGCAGCACGTGAATTTGGCTCCGGGATCATTGACTGCTCTCCCGTTCGAAGTCGACGCCCCGATCCGCAAGCAGGTCGAAGAATTCGCCTGGATCGAGTTCTGAAATATTATCGGCCTCAGCGTCCTCCTGGTTCGTCTCGCCGGGATTCTCGCCGACCACGAGGTACTCGGTGTTCCGGGAGACGCTATCGGTCGCGTCACCGCCGTGGCGCTCGACGAGTGCCTCCAGCTCGTCCCGGGTCCAGCTCTCGACGCTCCCGGTGAACACGATCGTCACATCAGTCAGTTCGTCGCCGGTTTCCGCTTGCGTTCGTTCCGGTTCGACAATATACGGATTGTCCTCGCTGACGTTCTCGGCGCCGTCAAGATCCCCTTTGGCCATGGTGTTCTGTTGTCCCATCAGACACAAAACGCTACGTCCGAGGGGTCCGGCGACAAGCCATCTCACGCCATCCGGAGCGAATCGCCCGTTCAACCCAGAATGCTCGTCAGCCGCTGAGCGCTTCAGTACGTTGTATACGGTCGTTCTCAAAACAGCACATCTCCCATATATCTCGGGTGCCGAGGTGATGGTGGTCGTACCATTTCGATACCACACTGATGAGTAGGGTATTCCTCCTCCCCGGTCGATTTACAGAATACCGAGGAGAATGCCTGACCCTTTAGGGTCAGGATGAATCCGACAGTCGGCTACACAATCCACCGTCGATAGCACGGCCTGATATTCCAACAGCTACTTAAGAAAACGCAACTAATTACATTTGTAATGGTCACGATGACTGTCACCGCGAAGTTCCACAACCCATCCCTCTCACGGCGCAAAGAGTGGCACCACGCTGCTTGTCTCTACCGTGACACCAAGCAGTTCTGTATCGACGGATGGGAAAACGACGACTTCGACAAATCCGTGACCACTGCCAGCATCGACAACGACCTCTACTCGGCCATCCAGAACCAAGCCATCCGAGAGGCCAAATCCGACCACAGCAAGGACGGGGAAGTTCGCTACCGAGAGAGTCAACCGTTCGCCGTCAACAACCAGAATTGGGAACTCGACACGACTGAGAACGGAACGGTCGTCGTTGGCTTTCCGTGTGTCTCCCAATGGTGGTACACGCCTATCGAAGTGTACGACGACATTGCAGGCGACGTTCAACAGCTCCTAGACGGGAAAGCCGACAAGACCCGCCTACAGGTCTACCGTCGCGGTGATGACTGGTACTGTACGTTCAACATCGACTACGACGCCGACGCGTCTGGTGAAACGTCCATCGGTGTCGATATTGGCGAACGGCACATCCTCGCTGGGACGGCCTACGGCGAGGACGAGTCTATGCTGGTATCTGGTGGTGAGGCGAAGTACGTTCGACGCAAATATCGTTCCCTACGCGAGTCGCTTTCACAAGCGGGTGCGCTTCGCGCACGAAACCGTGTGGGTGACAAAGAACAGCGTCGAATCAAAGACTTGAACCACAAACTCTCCCGTCGTCTCATCACGTTCGCGGAACAGTTCGAGAACCCCGTCATTCGGATGGAAGACCTCGAAGACATCCGCGAGAACAGTTCGTGGTCGGGCGTTCACTCGTGGCACTTCCACCAACTCCAACAGTTCATCACGTACAAAGCCGAACGTGCTGGTATTCGCGTCGAAAAGGTCGATGCGTACCACACGAGTCAGCGGTGTTCGGCGTGCGGTTCGATGGGCACTCGTGATGGCGACCACTTTTCGTGTTCGGCGTGTGATCGAGGACGCCACGCTGACCTGAACGCTTCAGAGAATATCGCACAACGGGAGGGTGAACCATGCACGGCGTAACAGTTCGGCTGACGCGAACCGTGCTACCTCGCTGGTTGAACAGCCAGCCGTCTTTGACGCTCGCTGTATGCGGGGAGGAAGGCCCCATTGACAGGGCTACATGCGCTGGAAAGTACACCGTTGGTCACAACTCGGTGGCGACCTTCGACGTTCCACGCGAAAGCGTACCTGAGAACCGAGGAAACGCGCAACCTGAATATCCACTTCGTGGATTCCCGCGTCTTTAGGCGCGGGAGGATGTCAAAGCACCGATCACTGGAACATCGTCCGAGTCTGGGTCGGTTCGCCCTCCTGCTGTTGTTGCATCTGTTGGAGTTGTCGAGCTATCTGTTGTTTTTGTTCTCGGATCTTCTCGGCCTGTTCTTCGAGTTCTTTCGTGTCGATGTCGAACTCGACGAGTGGTTCGAGGGCGTTCTCGATGACCGCCTGTGCGGCACTGGGGTCGGGGAGACGCGGGTCGCAGCGGACGATGAGGACGGCGGCCGGAATGTCGTTGTGGTAGCAGTCGACCACCAGTCCTCCGGTGACGCCCCCGATCGCTCCCGATTCCTCGGCCAACGAGATGCCGGCGTCGGTCAACGCCGATGCCATCTCGTCGGAGGTGGCGACCCCGGAGACCGCTCCGATCTGGTCCTCCGACTCCGCCTGTGCCCCGACGAGGAAGATAGCCCGGTCGAATTCGTCTGCGAGGTCTCGATAGACGCACTCGCTCAACGATTGGATGGCGTTCGGCGGGATGGGTACGTCGCTCTGGAGCGTCATCACGGAGGGCTCCCGCCCCGCGTAAACGCGGACGGCATCGCGGATACGCCCCTCGTTAAACGCAGCCAGGGGTGGCAACGCGTCCGACTGGATGTTCCCGTGGTAGTCGAGATCGAGTTGGGAGGTGATCTGGTCCACTGCTATCGAGGCGACCATCCCCAGTCCGGGCAACCCCTCGATGAGGGTTGGCGATTCCGCGTCGATGTCGGATACACGCTCGAAATGTGCTGTGGGAGCTTCTTGGGACATAGCTCGGTCCGTTCCACTACTCGCCGACGCGGATTATATGTATTCTGCAAATCGGTACTGGATTACAATTGCCCCTCTCAATTCAGGCGTTCGCCGACGTTGGAGCCTGCTTTCTTCGTCATTCTAGCATAGAAACTGACCGCTTCGCAGGGATGGAACCCCTGATCACTGCTATCGGACGTATCATGACCCCACTATTCATATCCAGGGGGCTGTTCCCGAAAGATGAGATTTGTCGACTTATTGAACAGGTTGTTCGCGCTACACGAGGTCATGGGAGAACTCGAGACGGAAGCGCAGAAAACCCGGGCCGAAGTCGCCTCGTATCTCCGTCAATTGGCCGATCAGCTCGACGAAGGTGGCGCTGTGACGCTCGAACTCGGGACTCAACGCGTGGAGCTTGATCCCGCCGATCCGATCACGTTCAAACTCGAAGGCGAATCGGACTGGACCGAGGGCGATACCGAGGCCAAACAGAGCATCGAATTCGAGCTGGTATGGCGACAGGAAGCACAGACCGCCGAAGAGGGATCTCTGAATATCGAACAGACGAGGCCCTAAGCAGTCCCAGCACTAATTTTCGGATATTTGACACAATTACTACGCCGTAATCGAATCCCACGTGAGGACAATGTACGACTCCATACTCGTTCCAACCGACGGTAGTGAAGGGGCCGAAGCCGCGGCGCGACATGGGCTGAATCTCGCGACGGCATTCGATAGCCAGATTCATTTCCTGAGTGTCGTCGACGAGCGGTCGTACAGTAGTGCGCTGGCGGACCTCGACCCGACGGTCGGAGAGCAACGAGAAGGGTTCGAACAACAGGCCACCGAGGCTGTCGAGTGTCTCGAAGAGATGGTCACTGAACCTCCCGTCACGTGCCAGACAGCAGTCAAACACGGAGTCCCCCACGAGGAAATTCGGTCCTACGCCGCAGACCACGACATCGACCTCATTTCGATGGGAACTCAGGGACGAACCGGTCTCGACCGATTGCTGCTTGGAAGCGTCACGGAACGCGTCGTTCGGACGAGTGACGTGCCCGTTCTCACGACCCGACACGAACCAGACCGTTCACGCTACGATCGCATCCTGATCCCGACGGATGGCAGTGAGGCAGCGACTGCAGCAATCGCTCACGGAGTTGCTATCGCCGACCGATTCGATTCGACTGTCCACGCGCTCTCGGTCGTCGATGTCGGTGGCGTCGTGGGGGCCTACGACGCCGGACCCGGCATTCCCGAGTTGATCGATAGCCTCGAAGAGGAATGCGAGCAAGCCGTGACGGTCGTCGAGGAGGAATGCGAGAACCGTGACATCGATATCGTGACGGAAGTCGTCCAGGGACCGCCGTATCGCGCGATCCAAGAGTACGTCGACCGGGAGGGTATCGACTTCGTTTCGATGGGAACGCACGGCCGGACTGGCCTCGAACGCTATCTCATCGGCAGCGTCACCGAGCGGACGGTCCGAACGAGCGACGTGCCTGTCCTCACCGTGCGGTAGATGCCGCTCCCAGTTGGGTGCCGACTGGTGTTACGAGGCCCGACGGCGAATGAGGTAGACGAGAAAAAAGGCGGCCGCGACGGCGAGGACGGGCAATTCGTACGGACGAGCGTGGAACGTCAGAATCGATGCTGCCACGACGAGCGCTCCGACAACCACTGCGTATCCGAGGTAGGGATCGCCCACTCTCCGGTCATCGACGGGCTCTGTGCGGACGACGACTTCGCCACGTTCGAGCCGATACAGCGTTCGATCGAACCGAGCGGGAATCCGTGTCAGTGCAGGAAGCGATTGGCGCGCATCCCTCCACGTCTCCTCGATGATCGTATCGAGTTCGCTCTCGATCAGCCCCTGCTCGGCGAGGAACGAGCGCACGACTGCGAGGAAGTCGAACTCCGGATCTAGCTGCCGACAGACGCCTTCCCCGACCGTCCCGACCCGAATGAGTAGCATCACGTCCGGCGGGATGCGAAACGGAAAGTCCCGAAGCATCGTCGTCAATTCTGTAATGATCATCCGCCAGGTGACCTCCGACCGGCCTTCGAGATTCTCGATGACGAGTTCGAGAACCCGACCGACCTCGGAACGATTGACGTGTGGTTCGAGGACATCCAGCGCGATGAGCGCGTCTACCAGGTCGTCCACGTCGCGACGGACGAGCGCTCGATAGAGCCCGACGATATCTTCCTGAATAGTGGCTGAAAGGCGTTCGCTCATCCCAAAGTCGAAGAGGAGGAGACGGCCGTCGTCCGTGACAGCGAGGTTGCCCGGATGTGGATCCGCGTGGAACACTCCGTCGACGAGACCCATCTCCAGATACACGTCGATGATTCGAGTTGCCATCTCGTGTGGCGTCACGTCGACCCCGTCGAAGGCGTCATCGTCGGTTATTTTTCGGCCTGTCAGGTACTCCATGGCTAGCACACGCTCCGAGGACAGGGTTTCGTAGACCTCGGGGATGACGACGCGATCGTCGTCGGCAAAATTCTCCCTGATGTCTCTCATGATCGTCCCCTCTCGGTCGAAATCCAGCTCGTCCGAGATGATGTCCTCGAAGTCGTCGGCAGCGTTTTCGATCGAATATTGCTGGCGTTCGGTAGCGAAGAGACTAACCAGCGGAATCAGCCCGCGGACGACCCGGAGGTCACGCTCGATCAGGGGTTCCAGACCGGGACGACGCACTTTCAGCGCGATTCGCTTCCCTTGATACTGGGCAGTATAGACGTACGCGAGTGAGCCACCGGCGATCGGTTCGAGCGTCGACCGATCGAGTTCGTCACCGAATTCCTCGTCGACGATCCGCGTTGGATCTCCCCCTGCGTCTTCAGGGACTTCGTCCTGAAGCGTCCCGAAAACGTCGGCATAGATCGGTGGGACAATGTCGGGGCGTGTTGAGAGTACCTGCCCGATTTTGACGAAGGCCGGTCCGAGTTCGAGCATCGTGTCACGCATCCGTTCGGCTCTCTGTCGATGTCTGTCGTCAGTAACCTGCCGTCCCGATCCGAACAGTACGAACCGCCGCCGATCACGAAGAAATGCCAGCGCGAAGGGGAGAAATTGGAAGATGACGACCAGATATCGACGGGACATCCCTCTCATTCTTTAAAATATACGAAGGGGGTGGTCGACAACTTGCAGTACGAACGTCGTTTTCGAGCAAGGAACATATGTGAGCGAATGAGCGACCGCCTCAATTTCGGCGTATCCACCCTGAACCAATTACATGAGCGGTCGGACACGAGATGAAGTTACTGATCGGGGGACGAATCCTGTGAGAACCCGCTGCGACGGGGGACGGATTACTCGTTCGGCTCGAATTCGCGGGACTGGCTCTCGATCACGGCAGCGACGTCGTCCAGCATTTCGCCGGCAGTCGCGACGACGTCGTCGAGCGTGGCGATCCCGACGAGCCTGCCATCGTCGTCGACGACTGGAATTCGCCGAACCCGGCCGTCGGCCATCGTCGCGGGGAGGTCGACTGCCGTAGCATCTTCCTGAATTGTCACCGGATCCGGCGTCATGATATCCTCGGCAGTCAGCTCGGACAGATCGTCGTATCGGGCCACTGCGAGGGCGATGTCGCGGTCGGTGACGATGCCGACCGGCTTGTCGTCCTCGGCGATCACGAGGTCGCCGAGTTCCTCGTCCAGCATCGTCCGAGCGAGGTCTTTGACTGACGCGTCCGCACTGGCCGTGACGACACCGACCGCGAGATTCTTGACTGGCATAGTACACGGAGAAAGTTGTCGTTCGGTTACAAATAGCCAACCTGCTTCTATCAGTAGATGGGAATCTTGAGTCATGAAGAAGACGAACTGAACAACGATTGTGACGTGATATGAATTCGTTTCGATCGCTCCTAACGCGGAGTCGACCGGGGAAACTCGGGTTACTGGAGGTCATCGCGATGGGCGTCGGGGGGATGGTCTCGGGCGGAATCTACGCCGTGCTCGGCGTCGCGATGGCACAGGCCGGGAACGCCGTCCCGATATCGTATCTCATCGCGGGCATCATCACGCTGCTGACCGCCTACTCCTATCTCAAACTCACCCTGCACTTTGGCGAGCACGGCGGCGTCTTCTCCTTCGTCGAGCACGTCGTCGACCGTCCGACGGTGGCTGCGTACGTCGGGTGGGTACTTGTTGTCGGCTACGTCGGCGTGATGGCGATGTACGCGTTTGCGTTCGGTGCATACACTCTCACGGCCGCCCGGGCGGTCTTCGGAATCGCGCTTCCACAGTATCTTCGTCCGATTATGTCTATCCTGATCGTCGCTGGCTTCGTCGGGCTCAATCTGAAGGGTGTCAACGAAACGGGTCTCTTCGAGGACATCGCGGTGTACATCAAAATCGCGATTTTGCTCTCCCTCGCAGTCCTAGGGATCGTCTTCTACGACGGGAGCGTGACGGCTGTCACCTTCTTCAGCGAGGGGGTCGTCAGCCCAATTACCGGGTTTGCGATCATCTTCGTCTCCTACGAGGGGTTTCAGCTGCTGGTGTACGACTACGAGGACATCGAGAACGTAGAGCGAGTGTTGCCGGTCGGGATGTACGCCGCCATCGCCATCGCGATCCTGATCTACGTCTCGGTCTCGTTCATGGCGACGCTTCACCTGACGCCCGAGCAACTCGTGGCTCACGAGGAAGTGGCACTCGCCGAAGCGGTCTCTCATATCCCGGTTCTGGGTGCCGCCGGGTTCGTCCTCGTCATCCTCTCGGCGATGAAGAGCACCTCCTCGGGGATCAACGCAACCCTCTTCGGAACGGCGCGGCTCGTCCACAAAATCTCGACGGAGGGAGCGCTTCCTCGGGCCTTCTCCTTCCGAAATCGGGAGGGAATTCCCGTGTATGCGCTTGTCGTCATGGGCGGGCTCACAGCCGCGTTCGCCGCCCTCGGCTCGCTCAAGCAGATTACCGAGTTTGGCTCTGTCGCATTCCTTCTCTCGTTCGCCGTCACGAACTACACGAACCTCCGACTCGCCGACGTGACAGCGTCGAACCGGCTCGTTCCCGCGCTCGGTCTCGTTGGAACGGGCGTCGCGATCCCGATCGTCCTCTATCACCTCTATCTCACCGATGTCGAAATACTGCTCTGGATCCTCGGCATTTTCGTCGCGATCTTTCTGCTCGAATTCCTCTATCTGGAGCGGAGTCCATTCGACCCCGATGTCGAAAGCGATGGGTGATCGGTCTAGCGCCGCCTCGTCGACCGATATGGGTGCCCAGAACGTCTCGACCGAGTCGACGGAACCGATGACCTCTACGACGACACGGTCGTTCTGACCGAAGATATCGGTTCCAGAAACGTCGATGACGAGGGGCACGTCCTCCAGGAACCGGAGCTCGTTCGTCGGATGGTAACCGAGGTGGAGAGCTACTGAGTCATACTGTTTATTATAAGTCATTACCGGTGGTTCGCCGGACTGTTTCGGCGAACCACCGGTACACAGTTACAATAATCCGTATCAGTCGATGAGACTGCGGTCCGACGGTGGCGGACGAATCCGCGGTTCAGGACGACGATTCGAAATACGCCATCGCCTCTTCGTCGGAGACCTGATCGAAGCGCTCGTAGAACTGTCCGACCCCCCTGAAGCTGCTCGGCGTCTCGAGACAGATCACCTCGTCGGCCAACTCCCGTAACTCGCGAACGGTGTCGGGCGGTCCGACGGGGACTGCCAGCACGACGCGATCGGCGTCGGTCTTCCGGAGCATCTCGAGGCACGCTCTGACGGTCGAACCCGTGGCCACACCGTCGTCGACGACGGCGACGGTCTTCCCGGCCAAGTCGGGCTCGGAGCGTTCGCCCCGGTAGCGCTCGGCTTTCTGACGCGCGTTCTCGGCTTCCTTCTCCTTCTCCTGTTGGAAGTATTCCTCGTCGGATCCCGTCCCACGAAACGCTCTCTCGTTGCGCCAGACGCTCCCGTCGCTGGCGACGGCACCGATGGCATACTCCGGGTTGCCTGGCGCGCCGATCTTCGACGCGACGACGATATCGAGCGGGACGTCGAGCACGTCGGCGACGGCTCGTCCGAGCGGAAGGCCACCTCGCGGGATCGCGAGCACCATATCCACGTCGACCTCTCGCTCGCGGAGTGCTTTTCCGAGTTGCTCGCCAGCCTCAGTACGATCTTTGAATCGGGAAGTGTTTGGCATAAGTCCTCGATAAAACGAGTTGCCACAGTCGCCTGTAACATGTGACTATTCTCACAAAATCGGAATTACCGTGGAGATAATACCCACAGCAGGTGTCGGGCTCACTATGTCCCAGCCGACCGAGAATCGCGTACATATTCCGGTCGAAGATGTCGAACTCGAGGGAATGCTCGATATTCCGGACGGGGCGGAGGGACTGGTGGTCTTCGCCCACGGGAGCGGATCGAGTCGGAAGAGCCCGCGCAACAACTTCGTGGCGGAGGTCATCCGCGAACGCGGGCTCGGAACCCTCCTGTTCGACCTCCTGACCGAAGAGGAGGACCGGATCCGAGAGAATCGATTCGACATCCCGTTGTTGACGGATCGGCTCGTTGCCGTCACCGAGTGGCTGGGTTCGCGTACTGCTACTCGTGATCTGAACGTGGGCTATTTCGGATCCAGCACGGGTGCGGCGTCCGCCCTCCGAGCAACGGCTCGGCTGGAAGACGAGATCGATGCAGTCGTCTCGCGTGGCGGACGCGTCGACATGGCATCGGAGGTTCTCGACGAAATCACGGTGCCGACGCTGTTTATCGTCGGCGGCGCCGACACGCAGGTGCTCGAACGCAACCGCGAGGCCTACGACCAACTCGCCTGCGAGAAGGAACTGCACGTCGTCGAGGGCGCGGGGCATCTCTTCGAGGGCGAGGGTGAGCTCGAAGAAGTCGCTGACGTAGCGGCCGACTGGTTCGCCGAGTCGCTGCGGTGAGCGCGAACTGCCTCGGAGGTACACTCCGGAGGCGTGCGACTCGGCTACCCGTCGTCATCTGCTCAGAGTGTCCACCCAGTGGATCAGACACGCCGACATTCCAAGGTGTTGGGAAAAATCTACAATATCAATAGCGCTGCGGGATCCAGGGACACACATGGACAAGAACGTGGGCGGAATCGACCGAACTGGCCGCATCGTCGTGGGTATCGTCATAGCGATAGCGGGTATAGCCGCACTTACCGGCTACTGGGCTGCTGGAGCGGTGATCGGAGGGCTCGCTCTCGTTATCGGAGCGATCCTCCTCGTGACCGGAACGACACAAAAGTGTCCCATCAACGAGGCCGCAGGCATCGACACGACCGAGTGATCGACGCTCAGTAGCCCGACCCCGACGCGCCGCTCCGATCGGAAAATATCGGGCCACTCGGAGGAAAGAGCCGTTCGGGCCGGGCCGCTGGTCAGCCGCCAGCGGGGACGTTCGGGACGCCGTCCAGCGCCGTCACGCCGACAGCGCCTCGTCCAGTCGCGTCTCGAGGTTCAGAAGTTCCTCGCGCAGTTCCTCGGCCGTCTCGTCGTCCTCCAGCTCCTCGATTCGCTCCGCGAGCCCTTGCAGTCTGGCGTACTTCTCGTCCTCTTCGACCTCGGTTTTCTGGACGTAGACCTGTTCCTCGACATCGTACACTTCGTCTTCCTCGAGATCGGTCGCGGTCAAGACGATGTCGAGTTTGTCGGGATCAACTCCGAGCACCCATTCCCGGGGAATATCGTGCTCGTTCAAAGCATCGAAAATCGTCTCGTCGTCCTTCGGTCGTCGGCGTTCGCGTGTCGTCCGGCGGACCGTGCCGAACCGGCCGTGTAACTCCTGATCCGGACCGAGGCGGCTCAGAAGTGCCTCTCGAGCAGTCTGGCGAAGTCGATCGGCCTCGTGTTGCACGTCCGAGAGGAGGACGTACAGATCGGTTAGTGTGTCCGTCTCGAGTGTCTCGGGAGCGACGGGAGCCGACGTATCGAGCAAGTCTGCCAGTAGGAGCGCATCATCGTGGAGGCGTTCCGGACGAGTGCGTGCTTCCGCCGGCGAAAGGAGATACGGACTTCCCCCGCCCGTCTCGAGTTCGGGGACGTAGGAAATTTCGTCGTCTTCGACGCCGAAGTCGGCTAGCAGCGTCAAGACCGTCGTGTACGGTTCGACACCGGGTGGGAGTTCGGACACTGCGAGTCGATGCTCCTCTAAGCGATCGGCAAGAACCGCGAACTGCTCGCGCCAGAGAAAACGCTTCTCGCCGCTATCGTCGAAACGAATCTGGAGGTGGTCGATCGAGATCTCCCTGACTCGAAACGGCCGGTTCGAGAGCGGCGTCACCAGCTCGGTCCCAGGCTCTAGGGCTGCACACCGTTCTCGGACGGCGTTCCAAAGTTCTTCGTGTTCGGTGATCACAATGCTAACTGTGCAGTTTTGAGGTAAAAAACGTGTACCTGAAGTGGGACGTGCTGTTTTTGACTGTCCAGATCGATCCGGCCGCTCATCACGAGTGGAGCCGTCGAGCCGTTGTCCCCTTTTTCGTGCGGTGGGAAAGGGTACGTCGATTCATGTTGGTGCTCGACCAACAGGTCGGTCGTATGAACTTCGACGAATTCACCGGCACGGTACAACATCGACTCGAATTACCCGGTACCGGCGAGTCGCTCCGGGCGATCCGGGCGACACTAATGACACTTGGTCAGCGTCTTCCCGAGGGCAACGCCGAAGATCTCGCCGCGTCGCTCCCAGTAGAGATCAAGTGGTATCTGACCGGCGCGGTCCACGAACACGGCCAGCGCTTCGACTGGCAGGAATTCGTCTCGCGTGTCAGCGACATCGAACAGGCCGACCCGGCCGACGCGGCCTACCACGCTCGCGTCATCGTCGACATCGTACAGACGCTGGTTCCGGGGTCGGATTTCCAACAACTGCGCGACTCGCTCCCCCAAAGCGAGGACGAGGAGAACTGGCGCAAGCTTTTCGAAATCGTCGATGCTGGCGGATGGAGTGAAGCCGCAGAGGCACAGACAGGTGGCGGTCCCCAGCCCGACGCGACGAGTCGAGACGAACTCGACGATGTGGATCGTGGCTCCGACACAGCAGAGTAAGCCGCAACTCCGGAGCGCTGATCCCCACTGGCGAAAACCCACATTTCGAGCGATTGGCAATGGTCCCTTACGCGCCCGGCCCAACGAACATCGTGAGTGGTGGGATGACAGAGTGGACTATCGTGCCTGCTTGGAAAGCAGGTGGCCGAGAGGCCTCGTGGGTTCGAATCCCACTCCCACCGTATCGGTAGCACAAGTCGAATCGGGCGCTGGCCAGCGGTTCTGACAACATCTATCCGTGCGCAATCAATCTATATCGTCCTGACTTTCTCACCTCACTACCGACGGCGGCGAAGGATGTTCGAACTGGCAGAAACGCGAATGGTGGCGAGTATCGAGCGGAATACCACAGAGACGTCGATACTTCGTTCGGAGAGAGAGACGATGGCCGATTAGACACGGAGACGCGTTCGTTAGCGCATGTCGTCGAGTGGGACGAACGATCCCTCCGTGGCGGTGATCCACTCGGACTCCAACATCCCCTCGCTCCTCGGCAGCGGCGATATCGAACACGTCTCCACGTCGTCCGCTCGTTCTGTGATGTTCGCCACGAACGCTTCGTCGTGTGCTGGCCGGAATGGCTCCCAGTCGTCCGATTCAGGGGGAACGGAACTCATCTTTTTCACCTCGTGGTCGATAGCGTCGATTTCGTAGAGGGACGTTGGACCTAGCCGCACAAAAACATCGTATCCGATTACAACTCGCTGGGACTCCCCCGGCGTGCTCCGTACACGTACCGCGCTGTCGCAGTGTAACCAAGGGAGGGCACCGATCTTCGGCGATGCGACAGGAGCCACGGGCCATCATTCGAGCATCCAGCCGAAGCGCTTCTCCCAGAACTCCTTGGTCTGGGGCTTCTTGCTTTCGCCGTACGTCTTGCGATCACGAATCTGCCGTTCGAGCACGTCGCGTGCCTCGTTGAGTGCGTGACTCGCCCCATAGCCTTCTCCGGAGGCGATGTACAGCCCTCGATCCGTGTGTAGACGGATGCGGGCAAGCAGAAGAGGCGTCCCTCGAAGTTTCTCGTCGTGTTCGTGAAGGTGGATCTTCGCGTCTAGAACGGACATCCCGTGGTCACGGTCGTCGAACTTCTCGATCATCGCAACGACGTCCTCGTATTGCACGTCATCCAGCAAATCGGTGCCATAGACTTGGACGGCTCGATTGCCGCCAGCCTCCCACGTGAGCGAATCGAGGACGTCGGTCTTCGTGACGATACCGAAGGGCCGGCCGTCTTCCGTGACGACGAGCGACGATCCGCCGATGGCGAACATCTCCTCGACGGCCGTCTCGAGTGTCGCGTCCGGGTAAATCGTGCGTACCGGCGAGACCATGACGTCCCTGACGGGGAGATCCAAAATGCGGGCGAGTTCTCCTTCCCGGGCGCCGAAACCGCCGTGAGCCCGACCGGAACTGGCCGAAATGTCCCCGCCGAACGAGTCCGTGCCACCTGCATCGCCGCCTTGGCTCTGTTTCGCGGAACGAACCGTTAGATCGGTCACGTCGTAGAGGCTCAGGATGCCAATTGCGGTGTCGTCCTCGACGACCGGGAGATGTGTAATCCGATTCTCTCGGAACACGTGGAGTGCTTCACCGAAGGTCGACTCCGGATCGAGCGTGACGAGGTCGGCAGTGGAGGCCTCGGCGACGGTCGCCGCGTCGAGAAACGGCCGGACTTTCTCCAGAATCGCATCGACGGTGACGACGCCCGCTAGTTCGCCCCCGTCGAAGACCGGGAGGAGTTGTGCATCACTGTCGATCATGAGCTGGGCAACCTTGCGGATGTCCTCATCGGGGGCCAGTCTGGGGACGTGCCAGACGAGCGAACCGACCTTTTCGTCGGGTTGGTGGTGCGAGGTGGCGAGCTGTCTCCTCGTGACGATTCCCTCGAATTCGTCGCCGTGTACGACGACCCCCTTGACGGTCGGATCGTCGAACGCACCGACGAGCTTCGACACGGGCGTGTCCGGTGAGAGCGCTACGTACTCTCCTGAGACGATATCGGCAATGTCCATGGTTGCTTGGATGTCCACTCCGGTTGATTGTCGGTCGGGTCGGCCGCGGCCGTAGTGGTAACACGTGCCATTTCAATATAGATTTACAAGTATTCGCTGGTCGTTCCCGATATTTGGAAAGCGACGAACAGCGCCCGTCGCGAAACGAGTTGCCCCAGCGGCTACTCGACGCCCATCCCTGCTAATCGACACGTTCGACGGTGTATCGTCGCCCGAGAGGGCGTTAGCAAGAGAAATTGGAAGGCGGCCCGAAGACACCCAGTACGAGCGCTCCAGTGAGCGTCCGACGAGAGAACCGCGCGCGGTTAGAATCCCCACGGGTACAGATCCGGGATCGCCTCGATGTCGGCGTGGACATCGAGCGGATGGAGGGCGCTCGTCTCGTCGAGATAGATGAATGCGTCGTATCGGTCGGGAAGAACCGTCGGCACGTAGTTCCCGGCTTCGTGAGCCGGGTGATACACGACACCGATGGCGCGATGCCCCCGAGGTCGGGTGAGCGGCGAGTCGTCGGAAAGCTCCCCGGTTACGAGGAAACAGTCGCCTCCACCCGCCCGCTCGAAGACGTGTTCGTAACTTCCCTCCTGTGCGGGTGGGACCGTCATCTCCTCCAACCGTGCGCCCCACGAATCCGCGGCGATCACCGTGCCCTGGTGTGAACCCATACCAATCAACGCCACGTCGGCGCTGCCTTCGTGTTCGCGAACGAGTTGGCCGACATTGAGTCGTCCCCGTGCTTCCATGTCGGTCGCTCTAGCGTCACCGATATGGGTGTTGTGGGCCCAGACGATGCCCTTGCTATCCGATCCGTGATGCTTCTGCAAACGCTCCAGCGTTTCGACCATGTGCCGGTCCCGGATGTTCCAGGAGTCGACCTCGCCACGAACCATCTCTCGGTAGTACTGTTCCGCGTTTTTTGCGACCAAGGCGTTCTGTTCGGCGTTGAAGTAGTCGTCGCGGCTGTGGTCGTACGCTGCGACCTGCTCGCGGAGCCGCGTCAACAGTTCCACCACCTCGTCCTCGCAGGTCTCGGGAACCATCTGGAGCGCCCGCGCGTACTCCTGTGCGTCTTCACCGTACGGTTCGAAACACCGGTAGGCGGCCTTGGCCTCGGCTGCCGCATCCGGGTCTACGTCTTCGAGATAATCCACGACTGCGTCCATCGACTCGAACAGGCTGTACACGTCGAGGCCGTAGAACCCGATTCGATCGTCTTCGGGGAGACGCTGGTTGTGACGCTCCAGCCAATCGAGGAATTCGAGGGTCTCCCAGTTCGCCCACATCCATGTCGGCCACCGTTCGAACGCCTCGAGAGCGTCGCGGATCGTCTCGGGGGACTCCGGGAGACCCTTGACGAACCGATTGATCTCGTAACAGTCCGTCCAGTCACCCTCCACAGCGACGAACGAGAAATCTTTCTCTTGGACGAGTCGGGCCGTCAGCCGCGTACGCCAGCGGTAGTACTCCGTGGTGCCGTGCGAAGCTTCCCCCAGCAACACGTATTTTCGATCTCCGAATTGCTCGACAAGACGATCCAGATCGGAGGGCTGTTCCAGTCCGTGCGCCGTCGAGCGGACGTCGGCGACGGCCGCGTCGATGTCGCCCGGTTCGGTCCACGACGTGCGATCCTGGAGCGTCATACGTCCCCTCGGCCGGCCTCTTCGACCACGTCGAGTCGCTGGCTGACTTTCTCTTTGAGTTGGTCGTCGTGAATGTTCACCTGGAATACGAACTCGTCTCCATCTTCCAGCCGTGTCGTCTCTCGAAGGTTCGCACTCACGAGTTCGTTATCGAAGTAATATGGTGCAAATCGAGTCATCACTCGCTCGTAGACAGCTGTTTCTAGCGTGCGGATGGCCTTCCGCGTGGTCGTGTCGACCGCACGGAGCCCATGTTCGAGGGCGTCCTCCCACTTCTCGAGCATGTCCTCGGGGCCGTCCCCTTCGGCTTTCTCGATCGATTCGAGAGCGTGCTCGCTCGCCCGTTCGAGATCCTCCGTGGCAGCCTGTCCGGCCCGTTCGCCAGCACCTCGTTCGAGACTGGCCTTCTCGACGGTCTTCTCGCTCACTTCCTCACCGAGGTCTTCGTGGGCTTTCGGCCGCCAGTCGTCCCACTCGGCGAGTGCGTCCTCATCGACATCGCTCTCCCGCAACGCACGGGTGATCCGCTCACCGTGTGCGACGACGTCTTCCCACGATCCGCGGACACGAAAGCCGGAGACGCGTTCTTCCATAGCGGACGTTCACCTCGAACGGTGACTCACTCCGAATATCCCTCTTGGAGGAATTCCCCTTCCGTCTCGTAGATGGAAACTAACTCCGTGATGAACTCCTCGTACGATTCGTCCTCCTCGAGGTGGTCGTCCAGTCGGTCTTTGAGGCCGTCGCTGATTTCGAGCGTGTAGGTCATGATCGGGAAAGTCCTGTTTCGACGTCTTCTTAGTCGTAGACGATTTCCAAAAACCTTGACAGCTATTCTCGCTCGATAGTAATCGTCGACCAGTACATCCAACTCCCATCGTTATATCAGCATATATCGATGCCTGCAGCGACCGTTGGGACGTTCCTCGTCTTTCTGATTATCCTCGCCGCTCTCGTTTTGTTCGTCACCGAGCCGGTCCCGATCGACGTCACAGCGATCGGGATCATGGTCACGCTGATGATACTCGGTCCGTGGACGGGCGTCTCGCCGCGCGAGGGCGTCTCCGGCTTCTCGAACCCCGCAACGATCACGATTCTCGCGATGATGATCCTGAGCGAAGGCGTCCGTCGGACGGGTGCGATTCAGCGTCTCGAAAAGACGGTCGCCTCCTACACGGGCGAGAGCGAACACAAGCAACTCGGCGCAACGGTCGGGCTCGTCGGTCCGCTCTCGGGAATCATCAACAACACCGCTGCCGTCGCCGTCTTGCTGCCGATGGTGAGCGATCTTGCTCACGAGAACGGGACATCGCCGTCAAAGTTGCTCATTCCGCTTTCCTACGCGTCGATGGCTGGTGGGATGCTCACGCTCATCGGAACGTCCACGAACCTTCTGGCCAGCGACGTGGCGAGTCGACTCGCCACCGACTATCCCTCCTTGCACGCGTTCTCGATGTTCGAGTTCACCCACCTCGGTCTCGTGGTATTTCTCGTCACCGGGGTGTACCTCCTTACGATCGGGTACTGGCTTGCTCCGTCTCACGTGACCCCTCGCAGTAAGCTCGAAACGACACAAAAGGAGGAGTTTCTCACCGAGGTGATCGTGGGCGAAGAATCACCGTTCATCGGCTCGACGATCCGGGAAGCGCTCGAAGAGGTCGACTTCGAAGCGAACGTCACCCAACTTATTCGTGACGGTGACTATCATCGAGAGCCGAGACTGTCGATGACGATACGGGAGGGGGACACGTTCACGATCCGGCTCACCGAAGACGCGTTACGGACGCTCCACGAGGTAGAGGGGATCGAGTTCGTTCCGGAAGTCACGCCGCCAGGTGGGCTCGATGCGCTCGGCCCCGGGCAAACGCTCATCGAAATCGTCGTCACCGCCGGGTCCGATCTCGTCGGCGAAACGGTCGAGTCGTCACGGTTTCAAGACCAGTATCAGACGGCTGTGCTGGCCATCCGCCGTGGCGGTGAGACCGCCTACGAACGCCTCACAGAGTACCGAATCCGTCCGGGCGACCTGCTCCTCATCGAGTCCGAACCGGACACTGTCGACCGACTTGCAGACGATCCGAACGTGATCGTGGCTGGTGAACTCGCCCTCCAGCAGTTCCGGTCGTCGAAACTCCCGATCGCAGTCGGTGTCGTGCTCTCGGTCGTCGGAGTGGCAGCATTCGGACTCCTGCCGGTCATGGTCGCAGCGCTTGGCGGCGTCATGGTGATGATCGTGACTGGAATCGTCAAGCCGGCGGAGGCCTACGGGGCCGTCCAGTGGGACGTGATCTTCCTGCTCGCCGGCGTCATTCCCCTCGGCAGGGCGCTGTCGGAGACGGGCGGTGCCGATCTGCTCGGTACGTTCGTCGTCTCCACGGCTGACTTCCTGCCCGAAATCGCCGTTCTCGGGCTGTTCTATCTGCTGACCGTGGCGATGACCAACCTCATCAGCAACCAGGCCAGCGTCGTGTTGCTCATCCCTGTCGCCGTCGACGCGGCCGCTCGGCTGAACGCGAACGCGTTCGCGTTCGTTCTCGCGGTCACGTTCGCCGCCAGCACGGCGTTCATGTCGCCGGTCGGGTATCAGACCAACCTCTTTGTCTACGGTCCGGGAGGGTACGATTTCAGTGACTACGCTCGTGTCGGCGGGCCGCTCCAAGTGATTCTGGGAATCGTAACGACGCTCGGAATCGCCACGTTCTGGGGCATCTAACTGCCAGTGTGCCGTTCTTCGGGTGAGGTCGGGACTAGGTCCTCGGGGTAGTAGTTCAATCCGCAACGTCTTCGCACGTGATCTAGCTCTGTTTCGACATCAGCCACACAAACCGAATCAGTGACTGCCCTCGTCGTACCAGAGCTCCGAATCTTCGTCGCGTAGACCGTCTATTCTTACCGCTCTTGAGTCGGCTCGACTCTTCACTGCGTTGTCGCAAAACTATCTCATTACGAAGTTCCTCGTGGCACCGACGGCTCCGACGACGGAGACTATCGCGTCCGATTTTTGTGTGCTCGCGCCGTCATCGAAGGTGTGTTCGAACAGATTCTCTTTCCCACTGACGGGAGTGACGGAGCAGCATTCGCTTTCAATCACGTCGTAGACCTCGCAGCCCGCCACGACGCAACAGTCCACATCCTCAACGTCGCAGATACGACGGGGAACGGTATTCTACAGATTCGAGGCGACGATATCGACTCTCTCGAACAGGAGGGAGATCGAATAGTCAGCGAGGCTGCCAACCGGGCACACCAGCGTGGAATAGACACCGTCACGGAAGTCCGCCAGGGAGAACCGTATCGCGAAATCGCCGACTACGCCGAAACACACGGATTCGATCTCGTCGTCATGCCAACGCACGGACGCCGGGGACTCGAACGGTTTCTGCTCGGTAGCACCTGCGAGCGAGTCGTCCGTCGGGCAGATGTTCCCGTACTCACGATTCGACCCGACGACGACGTCAGGGTTACTCATCCCTACCAGAACGTCCTCGTCCCCACCGACGGGAGTAACTGTGCCAATCAAGCACTCGCCATCGGCGCCGACGTCGCTGACGGTGAGGATGCAACACTGCACCTCCTATCCGTGATCGCTATCACGGCGCTGGGGGCCGATGCTCGCCCCGATATCCAGATGGGGATGTTAGAAGAGAATGCCCACGAACTGCTTGACGAGGCTGCGGCGTTCGCCGAAAACGCTGGTATCGAAACAGCGTCGACAACGGTCGAATACGCCCCCTCGATTCACAAGGCGATCCTCACTCACATCGACGACCACGACATTGACCTCGTCGTCGTCGGCACACACGGGCGTACGGGCTTCGACCGGTACGTGCTGGGAAGCGTCACCGAGTATCTTGTTCGTACATCGCCGATTCCGGTACTGACGGTCCGAGCACCCGAAGCGGACACAAAGGACGGTTCCGGGTAGTGTTGAGAACGGCGTACGCTCTTCGGGAGTGTTTTGCGTATCGCCCGTGTTTCGTCGCGTGACTATGACACGCGGCAGATCGGCGTGGAACGAATTTACAGATCGAACGAAGCCGCGTGCAGTGCCCCTACCAGAAGCCATCCAACAGTATGACTCGGCCTGATTCGGAGATCTCGGAGCCTTGGCACACGATGTCGACTGACGACGTCTTCTCGGCGTTGGCGACCGGTGAGACGGGACTTTCGTCCGATGAAGCGGCTCGCAGACTGTCGGAGTACGGCACGAACGACATCCACGACGCTGAACGGACATCGGTTTTCGAGCTACTTGTCTCACAGTTCCGTGACCCACTCATCTATCTCCTCGTCGTAGCAGCACTCCTGTCTCTCGGTATCGGGTTCATCCCTGGCGGTGAGCCCAATTACACCGAAACAGCGTTCATCGTTCTCATCATCGGTGTCAACGGGCTGTTCGGATTTGTTCAGGATTATCAGGCCACCCGGTCAATCGAAGCGCTTCGTGAACTCGCAAGCCCGGATACGACCGTCTACCGCGACGGGCGGAAGCAGACGATCGATGCCGAACAGGTCGTCCCCGGTGATATCATCCACCTCGAACAAGGGGATGCAATTCCAGCCGACGCTCGAGTGCTGGAGAGTGACGAGTTGCGGACGAGCGAGTCACCGCTCACTGGGGAAAGCGCACCCGTCGAGAAAGCGACCGAGACCGCAGACGAAGAGACGCCGCTGGCCGAGCGCCGCAATATGGTCTATAAGAACACAACCGTCGTGAAAGGTCGCGGAAGCGCGGTCGTCGTCGAAACCGGCATGGAGACCGAGGTCGGTGGGATCGCGACCCAGCTCGGTGAGGCTGACGATCAACAGACACCGTTTCAGGCAGAGGTCGAGCATCTCGGAAAACAGATCGGTGGGCTGGTCGTCGCGCTGATCGTCTTGGTCGTCGCGGTTCAATTTCTGTTCACCGCAACGGATCCAGTTGCCATCCTCCTCGTTGGAATCACCCTTGCCGTTGCCGGCGTACCGGAGGGATTGCCTGCAGTCGTGACGTTCACGCTGGCGTTGGGCGCACGAGAGATGGTTGACCGGAACGCGTTGGTCAGACGACTCCCGGTCGTCGAAAGTCTCGGCTCGGTCGACGTCATTGTCACCGACAAGACTGGGACGATCACTGAAAACCGGATGACAGTGACGCGGCTGTACACGTCGGGCTCCGTCGTTGATCTGTCCGATTCGACCACGAAATCGGAGGGTGATCCCGGGGAAAGCGCGCAAAGTACCGCCGACGGCGACCAACTGACGACTCCAGCACTCGTTCCACTGTTACGATGTGGCGCGCTCTGTAACAACGTCGAGCGGACGGACGACGAGTATCGTGGTGAGCCGACCGAGGTCGCCCTCCAGCGGATCGCGGACGAGGCGGATGTCGAACCCACTGGAGAGCGGTGCCGTGACATTCAGTTCTCCTCGGAACGGAAACGGATGACCGTACTCGTCGACGATGGAGCGGTGACAGCCTATATGAAGGGGGCACCGGAAGTCGTCCTAGATCGATGTAATACTATCCTCGAGGACGGTGAGACACACGATCTCACGGACGACAAACGCCAGGAAATTCTCGACCAAACGGAGTCGTTTGCCGGGGACGCGCTTCGAGTGCTGGGATTCGCGTCGAAGGCTATCGACGATCCGTCGGCCGAACCGGATCAGATCGAGGACGAAATGGTGTTTCTCGGCCTGCAGGGGATGCTCGATCCACCCCGAGAAGGGGTCGAAGCGGCCATCGACGACTGCCAATCAGCCGGTGTCCGGACTGTACTGGCGACTGGAGACAACCTCACCACGGCCGAGGCTGTCGGCGAGCAGGTCGGGCTCGATCCCGACGGTGCCGTTACGGGCAGTGACATCGACGACCAATCGGACGATCAGCTCACGAGTACGGTCGAAGATATCGATGTGTTCGCTCGAGTGACGCCAGATCACAAGGTTCGTCTGCTTAACGCGCTTCAGAACAATGGACACACTGTCGTGATGACTGGCGACGGTGTCAACGATGCGCCAGCACTCACGCAGGCGGACGTGGGGGTCGCGATGGGAGGGCGTGGTACCGACGTCGCTCGGCAGGCGTCCGATATGATTCTGCGGGACGACAACTTCGCGACAATCCGTGACGCGATCCGGGAGGGACGGGGCATCTTCGAGAACGTGCGCAAGTTCGTCAACTATCTGGTCTCGACCAACACCGGGGAGGTACTGGTGGTGTTCCTCGGCGTATTGCTTGGGAGTCTGCTCTTCCCCGCACAGTTCTCGGGGACGTCGCAAGCGTTGATTTTGACGCCGATTCTGATCCTCTGGATCAACCTCGTTGCGGATACGCTTCCCGCGCTTGCACTCGGGGCCGATCCACACGCTGATGGGCTCATGGACCAGCCACCACGACCCCCTGACGAAGGCGTGATTAACACTCGCGTGTTGGTGTCGATTCTGACGATTGCAACCCTGCTAGCAGTGACGGGCCTCGGGCTCTTCTTCTACGCCCTCGATACCACTGGGTCGCTGCTGCGAGCCCAGTCGCTACTGTTTACGTTCATCGTCGTTGTCGAGTTGATCCGTATCCAAGTTATCCGCTCGCGGTACGACCAGCCGTTGCGTTCGAATCTGTGGCTCGTCGGTGCTATCGGTGTCTCGCTCCTCGTTCACATCACAGTCCTGTATACCCCGCTTCACGACGTTTTTCAGGTCGTTCCCCTCACCCTCGTCGAGTGGGCGTTGATCGCCGCTGGATTCGTCGTTTTCCTCCTGCTCAACGTGGTCATATCCGCATCGAATAACCGACTCTTCGAGTCACGGGCATCGGAGTAATTCGCCCACGAAAGTGAGTAGTTTCGTGATCCGAACGACTGCAATCGCCGCAACCTATCCTACCCTATCCAAGAAAACCTACAATAAACGTCGGCGAATCAAGAGTATTACTCGACATCGAGACTTCGTGTTTAGTTTGGAGCATTGTGCCAGCGAGCGAAACTCTGCAACCAGTTTTCAGCTGTTGCTGGTTCGACGTGGCTAAAACAGTTTGAAAACGAAGAGGTTCGTCGTTTTACTTCTCTAAAGATACGTTCAATGGCATTCCGATTTCCGTGGCGTTCTGTCTGAAATCGGAGCCCCGATCGGTCGAGTGCAGTTTGGAGATGTTTGGCGCCATCGACGAGAAACAGGGCGGATTCGACATCGTGTTTCTCCCGCAGTTCGTTGAGAAAGAGTTCGGTGAGACCGATTGTAGTGGTCGAAAACAGCCGTAGATGGAGTAATTCGTTCGTCTGTGGATCCGCGGCGGCGTACAGCCAGAACTGCTGATCGTTGATTCGAATCACGGTTTCGTCAACCGCAACCTGATTCGGAGCCTTTCCGCTGACCGGCTGTAGATCGGCCTTCTGTACCCAATCGTGAACCGCTTTTCGAGAACGTTCGACACCCAAACTATCAAGAGCAGAGACGGTATTCGAAAGTGATAGTCCAGCCAGATGCATCTGAATACCGAGCTTCATCGCCGGCTCGGGTGTCCGCTCTCGCTCCACAAAATCCAAATCAATCCAGTCGTTATTCCCGCTGAGGCGTGTGATTTCTGCCATAGACCAGCAAGAAATTCACTCGCCTCACTCTTCATCGTTAACTAAACACGAAGCATCGAGACGACCGTCGAATATACCGCTCTTGGAATCCGTACGAACGATGCGCTGTCCGATTACGAAGACTCGTCGGAGGATTCAGCAGGCATACCAACCGTCAACACCGGAGCATCGGAGCGGCGGACGACTTTTTCAGTAACGCTGCCGAGGAGATATCGATCCAGCCCCGTTCGGCCGTGCGTTCCCATAACGACAAGATCGATATCGTGTTCGTCGATATGATCGAGAATTGCCTGGTGAGGTGTGCCCTGTGCAACGACGCCTTCGATCGTTTTCACGCCGGCTGCCTCTGCTTGCTGGAGCACCCCATCGATCGCGTTCTCTCCAGCTTCTTCGAGGGTATCGAGCGTCCCAGGGACTGAAGCATCGATCCCGACGTTCGTATCGACGACGTAAATTGTGTGGAGCGTGGCGTCGTAGGTCGTTGCGAGATTAATTGCGTGTTCGACGGCGCCTCGCGTTCCTTCACTTCCATCCGTCGGGAGCAGTATCTGCTCGTACATACCGAACTATCACCAACGGAGGGACAAAGAGAACCCGTCAATTACGAGAGATTGGGAAGTGTTCAGTAGCCCATTTCGGGTAGATTCAGCATAATTCAAGGTGGAGCCTCCGACCTCAAGGAGCGAGCGTCGCGAGCGAGTAGGTCGGAGAGGAAGCCGACACGGTACTACACTAACTACGCTCGATGGCTGGCCGACTCCCCCACCGAATCGTGACTAATATAAAGACATAGACTCACACCTGAAGTACGGATGGAGATACGTCGCACCGTCCCCGTTAAACTCGACGTGGCCGACAGCGACGCCGACCTTCTCCACGAAACCATCTCCGAGTTCCTGTGGGCCGCCAACTACGTCGTCGACCACGCGTGGCAAGGCGAGTACAAGACCACGAGCAAAGCCGAGCTCCAACGGGAAACATACGACGACGTGCGGGCCGAAACGAGGCTCCAAGCTAACCTCGTTCAGAACGCTCGCAACAAGGCCGCCGACGCCGTACAGAGCGTCGTCTCTCGGTGGAAGCAAGGTGACTGCGCGGGGAAGCCGCGCTTCACCGCCCCGACGCTCGTCTACGACAAGCGGTGTGCGACGTTCAACGACGACCACGCGACGCTCTCAACCGTCGAAGGGCGTATCACCGCCAAGTACGTCCTCCCCGACGAGAGCCGCGAGACGCCCCACTCGGAGTATCTGTTCAACGATGACTACGAAGTGACGGGCGGGGAACTCCACTACCGCGACGGTGAGTTCTACCTTCACGTCCGAACAAAGGCGGATGTGGAGTTCGAGACCGCCGACAAAGGCGGATGTGGAGTTCGAGACCGCCGACAAAGGCAACGACGAGCACAGCACAGTCCTCGGCGTTGACCTCGGCATCGAGAACGTCGCCGTCACTTCGACAGGTTCGTTCTGGAACGGGTCGGAGTTGAACCACTGGCACCGCGAGTTCGAGAAACGGCGTGGGTCGCTCCAACAGCATGGAACACGGGCCGCCCACGAAACCATCCAGTCGATCGGATGCACCGAGACGGGTCGCTACGACCACTTCTTACACACTGTCTCGAAGGAACTCGTCGCGGAAGCCGTCGAAAACAACTGTGACGTGATCGCGTTCGAGTACCTGACTGGGATTCGTGAGCGGATGCCGAACGCCAAGAAATTCCACGCGTGGGCGTTCCGACGCCTGTTTGAGTACGTCGAATACAAAGCCGAAGTCGTCGGCATCTCGGTTGAACAGGTGAGTCCCGCATACACGAGCCAGCGGTGTTCTAAGTGCGGCTTCACTCACGAAAACAACCGCCCGGCCTCGGACAGACAGGCTGTATTCGAGTGCCTGAAATGCGGGTACTCACCACACGCGGACTACAACGCGGCGAAGAATATCGGTCTAAAGTATCTCCGCTCGGCGCAAAAGTCGTCGGGCGGAGGCGCACCCGTAAACGTGCGCTTGAATCGCGGGACATTGAACGTGAACGGCAATTACCGGCCTGCCGCCGACGGCGGCCAGAACGGGAGTCCACGCGAAAGCCCCACCCTCAACGAAGCGAACGGTGGAGCCGTGAGCGAGTAGGGTGGGGTAGTTTACGTGGCGACCAAGACCGGTCTTCCCGCATTCTGGACGACGCGGTCGGTCACGCTCCCAATCTGCTCTCCCTTTGCGTGGGAGTGCCCGTGGTAGCCGAGAACTACCAGATCGGCGTCAATCTCGTCAGCGTAGTTGATAATCTCGATATATGGCTTCCCATGACAACACTGAGTAGTAACCGCAATATCGAGTTCTTCGCCCCGGTCGGCAATCTCCGAGAGTTCCTGATTGCCCCACTCTTCGATCTCCATGGTTTCCAGTTCCGTGCTACTCAGGGCCGGTTCGGCGTATCGATCGGTATCGACGACGAAGATCGCATGAAGTTCAGCGTCGTGCTGTTCGGCCTGTTCGAGTGCGTGTGTCGCTGCGCGGTTCGCGTCGGCACTTCCATCGGTCGCGACCAATATGGTATCGTACATACTGTTCAAGACGCGATGAGTCCTTTTGTAGCTGCTGTCAATTCTCAAATGTTGGTAGGATTACTATTCGTTTCAGAACAACCGGACACGCGGACTGTCTTTTGGCGATTCTTCGGTTCTGGGAGCACCCCAGTGTCGTCGGACACATCAGCTGCCGACAGTGCGGACAGCACTTCCGCAAGCGCGTCCACGATGAGGAGAATGACTTTCCAGCGGCCTCAGATTACGTGACGGACCCTACTTCATTATTCGTCAAGGCTCCCTTGGCTGGTCTGTCGACGAACGGATCGAATCAAATTTTGCTCAACCGAACCGCTTGAAGGAGGTAGATCCGAAGCATCACGGAAACCACCACCGATAGTTCTGGCCGGCTGCGGCCCGAGTGACACTCCTTGATTTCGTGGGTTAACTGACGCAAACTCTTCACCGTGATCGATTCGGGGAGTTGGGGCGATTCAGAAAGCACAGACGAGTGGCTGACCAGACGTGAAATCCATCCCCCAATCCCCGAGAGGGCGTCTCGGTCGCCGGTGACGAAGTCGCGGATTGCGTCCTAGTGTTTGCCGACGTGGATCGACGCGCCCACGACCACGGCGTCATACTCTTCGGGAGTGAACGAGTCCGGTCGGTCACGCACGTCGACCGCACTTGCCTCGTGACCGCGCTCGCTGATCGTTCTCGTCGCCGCCGACGGCTCCCCGCTTGTCGAGCGTGCGCTCACGTACGTTCTCGAGAATTACATTTTGGCTGACTTGTGGGGTGGCCGCCGCGCGGACACACCGAGTTCCCGGCGCCCCGACGGTCCCACGTCCCGACCAGTTCCCTGCCGTTTCGTCGACTGGGAACGTCGTCATAGTAGCGGTTCCGACCCCGTCCGAGGCGGCGACCACTGGCGCCACCGCCGCAACTATCGGCGGAGAGTCGTGAGTCCAGTCGAGACGTGTTTCCGATCCTCTCACCGAAAATATCAGAAAAATATATATTAAGAAAGTAGTGAATTTGACGAAATGACCGCGGTCGCTCGTTGCACCATCTTACTCCTCGATAGCCAACAAAACGCCTGAAACACCGAAAAACTCCAATAACTCGTAATCGATCCGGTCGATCAACTCGTCGTTCGTATCGAATTAAAAAAGGGAAATAAAAAATAGTATCGCATCGAAAAAGCTTCGAAAAGGCGTTAGCTCGTCGTACGTGTCACTGAAGACGCCCCTCGCACGCATTCGTATCATCTACCTTTTATTTTTCGAATATAATATTTATATGACATTTCTGCCGATCACCGTCCTCTCGTCACCAATCACACCCCACCGAGACGCTGTGCACCGGCACGGGCGACTGGCGGGTCACCTTCTGTGCGACGCTCCCGAACAGCGCCTTCCCGGTCGGTGAGCGCTGTCGGCCGCCTGTGAGACGAGGTTCTCGCCCACCTGCTGGACCTCGTAGTTCTCGCTGAACGACTGTCCGCGACCGTCACGGAACTCGCCGCTGACCTCGACGCCTCGAAGAGTACGATTCACAACCACCTCACGACGCTCGTCGAGTTGGGCTACGTCGTCACCGAGGGGAACGTCTACCACCTCGGGCTCCGAGCGACGTACTCCTGACCCACGCGCGCCGACCCACCGAAATTCACTCCTGCCGAACAGCCGTTCGGATCGGTGATTCGCCGAAACTGACTAACATCAATAATTTTGTTATCTCCAATCGCCATCACTCGGCTCCATCATATGGCCGTCGGCTCCTCGGCACGCAATTTATATATTCGGCCCTCCTCGATTACGGAAATATGGCACACGACGGCGACGACGGCGGCCGACCATCCAGCAAGGTCGCCCGACTGATCGACGAGTACGACCTCGGCGTGACGTACGGCGACGAACTCGAACGACGCTGGACGGCCGACGGCGACGAGCGGGAGAGTCTCCGTGACCTCGCCGACCGCTTCAACCGGCGGCTCCTCGAGAGCGCGCTGACCGCGGCCGGGGCATCGACGGTCAGCGGCGAGGTGGAGAACCTCTATCGACTCCTCACGGCCGACGACGTGAGCAGCGGGATGCGGACGGAGGCGCGGGCGCGCCTCGAACGCGACGGCGTCGACGTCGACGGACTCGAACGCGACTTCGTCACGTATCAGGCCATTCGCTCCTACTTGACCGAGTACCGCGACGCCGAGTACGAGGAGCCGTCCGCGACCGAACAGATCGAGAGCGTTCTGGAGACGATCCAGCGCCTTCGATCCCGTCTGCGCTCGATCACCGAGGGGAGTCTGGATCGCCTCCGGTCGACCGACCGGCTCACCCTCGGCACGTTCCGCCTGTTCGTCGACGTCGACGTGCTCTGTGAGGACTGTGGCGCCCAGTACGGCGTCGCCGAACTGCTCGAACGCGGTGGGTGTGACTGCGAGGACGACTAGATCTCCGTCACGCGGGTGTAGTCGTCGTCGAGTGCCTGTGCGTCCTCGGGCAGGAGGGCGGCGACGAGGAACTCGGCGTAGTCGGCGACGTACTCGATCAGCGCGGCGATGCGTTCGGAGTCGATGGCCTCCAGCGAGTCGAGCAGCATGAACGGCACCGTCTCGTACACCTCGTGGACGAGATAGCCCGCGAGCGCGAACACGAGGCCGGTCACCTCGCGCTCGCTCTCCGAGAGGTGGTCGATGGTGTCCTCGAACGTCGCGCCGCTCTCGGTGCTGCGGACGATGTGGAGTTCGAACAGCGTCTTGTCGACGTTCCGTCGTCCCTCCCGGACGGTGCGCTCGACCCGCTCGATCCAGATGCGTTCGAGGTTGTCGTAGCCGAGGATGTCGAGGACGGCCGCCATGTGCTCGTTGAACTGCTCGACGGCGTTCTCCTCGATCCGGTCGATCCGTGTCCGGAGGTTCCGCAGTTCCGCGTCGACCTCCTCGCGCTGGGAGCGGAGCTGCTCCTCCTCGGTCAGGCGCTCCTCTATCGACCCGATCCGGTCGGTCACGTCGTCGAGGTCGGATTCGAGGCGGCCGAGTTCGAACTCCAGCTGGTTCGCCTCCTTGTGGAGGTCGAGTACGTCGCCGAAGTCGTCGGACTCCAGAGTCTCGATCTCCGCTTCCAGCGCCTCGATGTCGTCGTTGAGGTCTTCGCGCTCCTCGCGGAGGCTCTCGAGTTGTTCCTCGCGGTCGTCGAGTTCGGTCGCGACGTCGTCGAGCTTGCGGTCGATGGACTCCCGGCGCTGTTGTTGCTTCCGGTACGTCCGGCGCTGCTCTTTCAACTCGTCCAGCTCGGATTCGAGCGACCGCGTCGTCTCCAACTTCTCCTGGCGGACCGACCGCAGTTGATCGAGCGTGCTCGTGATTCGCTCCGTCTCGACGGTGGAGCCACAGGTCCAACAGACCACCGAGTCGTCGACGAGCGCGTCCGTCACGGCCCCCTCGTCGTCACCCGCGTCCAGATGTGACGTGATCGCCCCCGTCTCGTCGAGCTGGTCCTCGTTGAACCCGATGACGTCCTGGAGGTCGCTCACTTCGCGTTCCAGGCTGTCGATTCGTCCACGAAGCCGCTCGATTTCGTCGTCGAGTTCGGCGTGTTCGCCCATCGGCGCGTCGGGAAGCTCCTCGCGTTCGGCCTCCAGCTCCCGTCGCTCGGCCGTGAGCGACTCGATGCTGTCCTGCTGGAGATCGATGTCCGAGCGGACCCGCTCCAGCGCCGACCGCTTCTCGCGTAAGTCGTCGAGCCGCGATTCCAGCTCCCGTTTCTCCTCTCGCGTCTCGTCGACGTCGGCGTCCAGCGCCTCGATGTCTTCCTCTTTCGCCGCTAGCTCCTCGCGTTTCGCTTCGATGTCGTCCTCGAGCCGACTCCGCTTCCGTTCGAGCTCCGGCAGGTCACCTTTCAGGTCCTCCAAGTCGTCGAGTTCGTCGTCGATCCGGGACTTCTCGCGTTCGAGTTCCCGAATCTCGGCGTGAATGGCGTCGGTGTCGACCGGGCGCATGATGAGTTCGCGCAGGTCCTCGCTCATCGCCACCGACCGTCTGGCCTCGTTCGACTCCAGCAGAAACGCGAAGAGGTCGGCGAGCTCCGGATCGTCCAGAAATGGCTCGCCGCCGGTCGTCACGGTGCCGTTCGACCGCGTGAACGTTCGCACGTAGCATTCGTCCCCGACCGTCAGGTCGACGCGTCCCTCGTCCGCGTCCGCCTTGAGGGAGGCGTCGTCGCTTCCCATGACCGCCATGATCGAGCGAAGCAACGACGTGCGGTTCGTCGCGTTCCGTCCCGTCAGAATCGTGATCCCGGGGTCGAACGCGACGGCCGTCTCGTCGATGCCGCCGACGTTCCGTACCTCGAGGCTGGCTTGCTGTCCGAGCAGTTCCGTATCCATCGTACGCGTGTCTCGAACGCGGATCGTAAAAACGTTGCTGTGAGACGGCCGCTCCCGCCATTCAAATAACAAGCATATTGTTGTTATCACAGTCGTCGGCACGCCAGCACCGTTCGTTCGCATTTCAAAAACGCCTCTGCGCGTCACGCCGCCGGTTCGAGGCGGGTCCCACGCCCCGAGAGTGGACGGACAGTCGCGATTCGACGTATCGGACCCTCGTTCGGGTACTGAATCGCCGCTGGACTGATCGGTCCGTCCAATCTCCCGTCTTCGTCGTTCGCGAGAGGTAAACGATTAAGTGCGACCGTGCTGTACGGGAACGCATGACAGCCGAACCGAATCCGGACGGGTCGCCGCGCACGCTGAAGACTGTGGAGCGCACCGCGCAGGTCATCAAGGCGCTCGAAACGCTCGACGGTGCCGGCGTCACCGAGTTGGCCGACCACCTCGACATGTCGAAGAGTTCCACGTACCACTATCTCGCCACGCTCCGGGCGGAGGATTTCGTCGTCAAGAACGGCGACCAGTACGAACTCGGCCTGCAACTGCTCCTCTCCGGTGAGTACGTCCGGAACCGCAACCTCCTCTATCGGTACGGCAAGGAGGAGGTGGAGGAACTCGCGGAGACGACCGGCGAGTACGCGAACCTCTTCACCGAGCAGCACGGCAAGGGGATCAACCTCTACAAGGTCCGCGGCAGCGACGCCGTCGGGAGCGGCTACCAGACGGACAAACTCCAGCAGCCGGACCAGCTCCACTGCACGGCGACGGGAAAGGCCATCCTCGCCTTTCTCCCCGAGGACCGCGTCGACGACATCCTCGACGAACACGGCCTGCCCGAGCGGACGGAAAACACCATCACCGATCGGGACGAACTCCACGACGAACTGGCGACGGTTCGCGAGCGCGGCTACGCGTACAACGACGAGGAGGAAGTTGAGGGGCTTCGCGCCGTCGGCGCCCCGGTCATCGACCGCGACGACACCGTCCTCGGCTCGCTGAGCGTCGCCGGCCCGACGAGTCGGCTGAAGGGCACGCCGTTCGACGAGGAACTCCCCGAGCAGGTCCAGCGCGCCGCGAACGTCATCGAGGTGAACATCAACATGGCCACCCACGGGTCGGAGTCGAGGGTCTGATCGCGTCTCGACGTGTCGGTCGCACACCTGTTTTCATTCGACGAACGCTTAGTGACTCTCGGTACCGTGCCTCATTCGCGTGCCAGCGTCGCCAGTCCGGCCGTCAGCACCCGCGTCGCCGTCGCACAGCTACTCCAGTCCGTCCACTCGCGGGGGCTGTGCGAGAACCCGCCGCGAGAGGGCGCGAACAGCAACCCCGCCTCGGTGACGCTCGCAATATGCATGGTGTCGTGGCCCGCCCCGGAGTGCAGCGACAGCGACGGTACGTCCATCGCCGCCGCCGCGTCCCGGAGTGCGGTCGTACACCGCTCGCTCATCGCGCTCGGGGCGATGTCGTACGGCCGCTCGAACGTCGTCTCGACGCCGCGGTCGGTTTCGAGCGTCGACAGACAGTCCCGAACACGGGCGACGATCCATTCCATCGACTCGTACTCCACGTCGCGGACGTCGATGCCCAGTTCGACGCGCCCGGGGACGACGTTGATCGCGTTGGGCGCCACGTCGAGTTTCCCGACCGTTCCGACGACGGTGTCGCCGTTCTCGGCGACCACGTCGTTCGTCGCGCGCTCGACTTCGAGGACGAGTTCGCTCGCGGCGGTCAGCGCGTCCGTCCGTTCCGCCATCGTCGTCGACCCGGAGTGGTCCGCTTCCCCCTCGATTTCGACCGCACACCGGATGGTCCCGGTGATCGCCGAGACGATCCCCACGGCCGCACCCGCGTCCTGAAGGCGTTCCCCCTGTTCGACGTGGAGTTCGAGCCACGAGTCCCACGCGCTCGCGTCGAGGCGGTCGGTGCCCCGAAAGCCGATGTCGGTGAGGGCGGCGTCGAGTGTCACCCCGTCGCCGTCCTCGAGTGCGAGGGCGTCCTCGACGCTCCGTTTCCCGCTCGCGACCGACGAGCCGAGGACGCCGTTGGAGAACCGCCCGCCCTCCTCCTCGGTGAAACAGACGACCTCTATCGGCCGGTCGACGTCGGCGTCGGCCGCCTGAAGCGCCCGCACGGCTTCCAGCCCGCCGTAGACGCCGAGGACGCCGTCGAAGATGCCACCTTCGGGCACGGAGTCCAGGTGGCTCCCGCACGCCACCGCCCGCGTCGTCGGATCGGCGCCGTCGGGCACCCACCGGCCGGTGATGTTACCGACGGCGTCGACCCGCACGTCGAGGCCGGCGGCGTCGAGTCGGTCGACCAGATACTCCCGCGCTCGCCGGTTCGCGTCCGTCCCGGTCAGTACCGTGCGGCCGTGTCCCTCGTCGGTCCGGATGGCGCCGAACTCCGCGTTCGTGGTGATGTCGTCGCGGAGGCGCTCCTCGCTTACACATCGGTGTACGGACTCCGTGGTGCTCATGCTCTACCGCCCCTTGCAGCCGCTCCAATGTTAATATACCGGCGCGTCGGCCGGATCACGGACTCACAGCCGCGGCTCTCCACCACGATACCGAAAAAATCGCCCGACAGCCCGCTACCGTTCCCGGACGACGATATCCTTCGCGCCGGTCTGTAGCGTCGCCTCCTCCAGTTCGCGGAGTTCCTCCCGCGACGCGTTCAGGCGGGCGACGTGGTTGCCGGCGAGCTCGCCCGCGGGACTCTTGAAACACGTCGGCCCACAGGGGACCAGAATCTCCTGTTCGTTCCGGTAGCCCGGATAGAGCAGGATGTCGCCCCGTGAGGGGTAGACCGTGTGGTTCTCGCGTGGAATCTCCGGGAGATCGATCTCGTCGATGTTGATCCACGTCGCGTGGCCGCTCCAGCGCACGTGCATCAACTCCGATTCGAGCGGGAGGAAGTCCCGGAGCGCTTCGACCGACCGAGGCGCTTCGTCCTCGAGCAGGTCGGCTACGAACACCTGTCCGTCGACGTCGAACTCTAACTGTGTCACGTTCCTCGCAACGACGGCGTCTCGAATAAAAGTTCCGTCGCGCCTCAACTCCAGTCCGGCACGGCACGCGTCAGGAACTCGCCGTGACCCGGGTCGGCGACGATGTCGCCGTCGTCGGCCACGAGCGTCCCCCGCACGAAGGTCCGTTTCACGCGACCCGTCACCGTCCGCCCCTCGTACACGGAGTAGTCCGCGTTCGAGTGGTTCCGGGCCGCCGTGATGGTGTACGTCTCGTCCGGGTCGAAGACGACGAGGTCGGCGTCGGCACCGGGTTCGATCCGCCCCTTCCGCGGCAGGCCGAACGTCCGCGCCGGGTTGCGGCACATGAGCCTGACGAGCGCCGGATACGAGAGGCCCCGCTCGTTGACGGCCACGTCGTGAAAGACCGGGAGGCTCGTCTGGAGGCTGTTGATCCCGAACGCGCTCTCCCACCACGGGCCGCCCTCCTTCCGGTCGCGGGGCAGGGGGACGTGATCCGTCGAGACGACCGAGAGCGTCCCGTCGCGGAGGCGGTCGAAGAGGGCGTCCACGTCGCGGGGCGTCCGGAGCGGCGGGGCCATGATCGCCCGGTTGCCGAGGCGTTCGTAGGTCTCCTCGGTGAGCGCGGTGTAGTGCGTACACGTCTCCGCCCGGACGTTCGAGCCGTCGGTTCGCACCGCGTCGATGGCCTCTGCCGCCGCTTCGGACGTGGTGTGGACGCCGTAGTACTTCGCGTCGGCCGCGACGGCGAGGCGCGCGACCGACCCCGCCGACATCGCCTCCGCGTAGTCCGGCCGTGACCGCGGGTAGGCCGCCGTCGACGCCCCGTCGGGCGCGGCCTTCACTGCTTCCGTCCGGTGCTCGCAGACGGAGTAGTCCTCCGTGTGGACCATCCCGACGGCGCCGAGGTCGGCGAGCCGTCGGAACACCTCGCCGATGAACCCGTTCGACAGCCGGATGTCGTCGGTGGTGAACAGTTTGAACGACGTGACCCCGTCGTCGACGAGTCCCGGCAGTTCCTCGAGGGTCGCCCGCGACTCCCGCGTGACGACCGGATGCACCCCGCAGTCGACGAGCGGTTCGGCCCCCCGCCGGTGTCGCTCGACGGCGTCGGCGAGCGTCCCTTCGTCGTCCCACTCGCCGTCGTCCCAGCCCTGCCAGGCGAAGGTCAGGAGGCTGGTGACGCCGCCGGCCGCCGCCGCGGCCGTCCCGGTCGCGTAGGAGTCGATCGAGTTGTAGCCCGCGAGGTGGGTGTGCGGGTCCACCACGCCCGGGAGGACGAGGTTGCCCGCTACGTCGATCCGTTCCTCCGCCGCCGGAAACGCGCGTTCGTCGCCCACGCCGACGATGGTGCCGTCGTCGATACCGACCGCGCCATCGAACGTCGCGTCGGCGGTGACGACCGTTCCCCCGGTGAGGACGGTGTCGATCCGTGCCATCGTCAGCCACCTCGCTCCACGGGGACGGGCGTCGCGCCGTCGAGTCGTCTCGCGTCGGTCTCCGTGCTGAACATGCGCCGGGCTACTCGGGGGCCGCTCTTAACGCTTGTTCCGCTCGGCACGAGGTTTAAGTGGCGGGCGGACCGACGACAGGAAGACGATGAGCGACCTTACGATAGCGGCGTTGAATCGAGCGGACAGGGACTCCTTCGTGGAGCGACTCGGGAGCGTCTACGAACACTCACCGTGGGTGGCCGAGCGATCGTGGGCCGACCGCCCCTTCGACTCGGTCGACGATCTGCACGCGTCGATGAAACGGGTCGTCGAGGACGCCGACCGGGAGCGGCGACTCGAACTCCTGCGGGCGCATCCGGACCTCGGCGAGCGCACCGAGATGACCGACGCCTCCGTCGAGGAACAGGCCTCCGCCGGGCTCGATCAGCTGACGCCGGACCAGTACGAGGCGTTCCAGCGGTTGAACGAGCGGTATCGGGACGCCTTCGGCTTCCCGTTCATCATGGCGGTCCGGGACGAGTCGCCCGACGCAATCAGGGCGGCGATGGAAGAGCGGGTCGAACACTCCCGGGACGAGGAGTTCCGAACCGCCATCGACGAGGTCCACACCATCGCCCGCCTGCGACTCGAGGAACGACTGGAGTCGTAACGACGGTCTCAGTAATTGTCGATCAGACAACAAAAGAATTTTAACCTCGCGTATGAATCGGATTGGTAGACGGTGACGAGCACAGCACGGCGAGCTACGCTCCGCAGGCCGGCGCACAGCGATCACTGCACGCGGTGGCAGCGATAACCGACGACGATACCAACGACAATCCATGACCGACGACCAACGAGACGCCAACGAACGGACGATGAACTACGGTAAGAAACACGTCAACGTCTACCGGACGTACGCGACCCCGCTGACGGGGCTTCGCGAGATCCCCGAATCGGACTTCACCGGGAAGCCGAACACGCTTCTCGGGATGGAGGTGCGCGCTCAGGTCGAGGGCGAGGAGTTCCTCCCCTCGTTCCGCGACGGCGACAACTCCAAAGTCGTGGCGACGGACTCGATGAAGAACTTCATCCTGCACCACGCCGGCGACTACGACGGCGCGACGGTGGAGGGGTTCCTTCACTACGTCGGCTCGGAGTTCCTCGACACCTACGACCAGATGGAGGCGGTCCGCATGTCCGCCGACGAACTCCAGTTCGACGAGCGGCCCGTCCCGGACGGCGAGGGTGGCTTCGAGCCGAGCGAACTGGTCTTCCGCGTCTCCGACAACGAATCCGCGTTCGGCGAGTACTACCTCAAACGCGAGGACGGCGACGTCGTCATCGAGGACCAGCGAAGCGGCGTCACCGGCATCGAACTGGTGAAGGTGAAGGACAACTCCTTCGTCGGCTACGTTCAGGACGAGTACACCACGCTGCCGGAGCGGGAGAACCGGACGCTGTACATCGGTCTCGACATCTTCTGGACCTACGACGACCCCGAGGCGGCGCTCGGCGAGGACCCCGAGGAGTACGTCCCGGCCGAGCAGGTTCGGGACATCGCCCAGGTGGTCTTCGACGAGAAGGACGTCAACTCGATTCAGGACCTCGTCTATCAGATCGGACTGCGGGTGCTCGAGCGCTTCCCGCAGCTGGCCGAGGTGAACTTCGAGTCCCGGAACCAGACCTGGCTGGGCGTGCGCAAAGACGACCTGGAGGGTGACGCGAAGGTGCTGCGGGAGCCGCCCCGCCCGACCGGCTTCCAGCGGTTCTCGATGGACCACAGCGACCTCGAGGGGGGAGCGGAGTGACCGCCGGCCTGACCACGCACGTCCTGGACACGAGCCGCGAGGGGCCGGCCGAAGGCGTCGACGTGACGCTCTACCGACTCGAAGACGGCGAGCGCGAGCGGGTGACGGCCGCGACGACGAACCACGACGGCCGGGTCGACGAGCCGTTGCTCGACGCCGACGAAATCGAGGCCGGCACCTTCGAACTCGTCTTCGAGGTGGGCGACTACTACCGCGAGCGCGCCGCCGAGTCGACGTTTCTCGACGCGGTGCCGGTTCGGTTCCTGATCGACGACCCGACCGAGCATTACCACGTCCCCCTGTTGCTCTCCCCCGGGAGCTACACCACGTACCGGGGGAGCTGACGCCGTCTCGGCCCGCTACTGGGTTTCGAGGCGCGCGTGGATCGGCCCTTCCCTCCGTTTCAACCGCGCCCCCTCGCGGTCGTTGCTCACGGCGAGGGCCTCGCTCACGACACTGAGCGCGATTTCCGCCGGCTCCCCGCCGCCCAGGTCGAGACCGACCGGCGTCGCGACGCGGTCGAGGGCTTCGTCCGTGATCGTATCGCTCTCGGCCCGAAGCCGTTCGAACCGCTCGCGCGGTCCCATCACGCCGACGTACGGAACCGCCGTCTCGGACAGGAGCGTCTCGACGGCGAGGCGGTCGTCGACGAGGTTGTGCGTCATGACGACCGCGTACGTGTATTCGGGAACCGCGACGCTCCCGGCGACCGTCGACGGCCGACCGGTCTCGACCCGCTCCGCGCTCGGGAAGTCCTCGGGGCCGCGCGCGCCGCGGGTCGAGTGGACGGTCACCTCGAACCCCGCGTTCGAGCCGACGCGGCCGACCGGGTGGACGTCCGGCTGACTGCCGACCAACAGCAGTTTCCGGACGGGTTCGAGCCCCTCGACGAGCAGCGACACCGTCCCTCGTTCGTGCTCGACGTCGACCGTCGTCGCCTTCTCACGGCCGTGTACCGCCGAGACGGTCGCGTCCGCACCGTCGACGACGCCCGTCGGCACGGGGTCGCGGTCCGCCACCCCGCGGGGCCGCCCGCCGTCGACCACGTAGGATCGGGCGCCCACCGGCACCTCGGATGTCGTCGAGTCGGTCACCGTCAGCACCGTCACCGGCGTCCCGGTGCCGAGTTCGTCGAGCGGAGCGCCCCAGCTCCGGTCGAGCGGTTCGAGCAGGACGTCGACGACGCCGTTACAGCCGAGGCCGAGGCCCCAGGTGTCGTCGTCGTCTTCCGTCAGGTCGAACGTCTCCCGCCGCGGCGTCCCCGCATCGAGCACGTCCATCGACGATTCGGTGATCGGATCCTCGAGACACCCGGCGGTGACCGCACCGACGGGCGCGCCGTCGGCGTCGACGAGCATCTTCGCCCCGGGTCGGCGGTACGCGGCCCCGTCGACGTCCGCCACGGTCACGACGACGCCGTCGGCGTCGCGGTCCAACTCCCGTCGCATCCGTCGCCGCAGATCACCGGTCGTGACGCTCCACGGATGAGTGCTTCCGTCGCTCATATCCGAAACTGTGTGGCTGCGGTTTTATAGATATCCCCCTCTCGGCGGCCGTCCGCGTCGAGCGGGCACCGAGCGTGCCGTCGGCTCACCGCCCGAATAGTATTATTTCGATATTCAAGAGGTGGAAAATACTCTCTCGATAGAAGATTTTAATTATCAGTAGTTGCATTGGTATGGCGAGACATGCCTGACAGCCCAGACGAGGGAATAGATCTCGCCTACGGTCTGGAAGAGAAGCCACCGTTGACGAAATCGTTCCTGCTCGCACTCCAACACGTATCGGTTATGATCGTCCCCTCGACGGCCGTCGCGTTCATCGTCGCGGGGGCAGCGGGGGTAAGCGCCGCGGATACGACGTTCCTGGTCCAGATGGTGATCCTCTTCGCGGGGGTGGCGACCGTCGTCCAGGCCTACACCGTCGGCCCGGTCGGCGCGAAGCTCCCGATCGTGATGGGGACGAGTTTCGCCTTCGTCGGCGCGATGTCCTCCATCGGCGCGAACTCGGGCCTCGACGTCGTGTTCGGCTCCATCGTGGCCGCGGCGGTCGTCGTCCCGTTCCTGCTGGGCTGGCAGTTCAAGCGGCTCCAGTCCTTCTTCCCACCGCTCGTCACGGGACTCATCGTCGTCATCATCGGCCTGTATCTCGTCCCGGTCGGCATCCAGTACGCCGCCGGCGGCGTCGGCGCCGAGAACTTCGGCTCGATGCAGAACCTCGGGCTCGCGGGACTGGTCCTCTCCATCGCCGTCCTGTTCAACCTGCTCCTGCGCGGCGTCTGGCGGATGTTGAGCGTCATCATCGGCATCAGCGTCGGCTACGTCGTCGCCATCGCGTTCGGCGTCGTCGACTTCAGCCCCTTCTACGAAGCGGCGTGGATCGCGGTGCCCACCCCCGGCCGGTTCGGGTTCAGCTTCGAGGTGATCCCGCTGCTCACGTTCGCCTTCCTCTTTCTGGTCTCGGGGATGGAGACCATCGGCGACATGTCCGGCATCACCGCCGCCGAGGGTCGTAACCCGACCGAGGATGAGTTCCGCGGCGGCATCTTCGCCGACGGGTTCATCAGCGCCCTCGGCGCCGTCTTCGGCTCGTTCCCCCAGACCTCGTTCTCCCAGAACGTCGGCATCATCAACTTCACGGGCGTCATGAGCCGACACATCGTCGGCATCGGCGGCGGCATCCTGATCGTGCTCGGACTGGTGCCGAAGATCGGTGCCATCGTGACGACGATTCCCTCCGCCGTCTTCGGCGGCGCCGTGCTCATCATGGTCGGGATGGTGGCCGCCAGCGGGATGCGGCTCCTCTTCCTGAACATCGAGATGAACCGTCGGAACATGGTCATCATCGCCACGTCGCTCGGTCTCGGACTCGGCGTCGCGACGGTGCCGAACGCGCTCTCGGGGCTGCCGACCGGCGCCCAGACGTTCTTCGGCGAGCCGGTCATCGTCACCGGTCTGGTGGCGCTCGGGCTGAACACGTTCGTCCCCGGCGAGTCCAGCCCGCTGTTCGACCGGACTGAGGAGGTCCCGCCCATCTCCGAACCGGTCGACGACGACTGAACCCCGGTCGCGGACGGACGCCCCCGCCGAACGGGTCACCACCGCGATTTCGGCCGCGACGGTCCCCGATTCGGCCCTCCGACGGGGGAACGCTTTTGTTCCGCGACTGCTTTCAACTAACGTATGTTACTGACCGGAACCGTAGTCGCGGACTCGGAGACGGTGATCGCCGACGGGGCGGTCGTCGTCTCGGGATCGCGGATCGAGGCGGTGGGCGAGCGGTCGACGGTCGCCCCACAGTACGCCGACCACGAGCACCAGTCCTACGACGTGCTGTTGCCGGGGCTGGTCGGCGGGCACATCCACTCCGTCCAGAGCCTCGGGCGCGGCATCGCCGACGACACCGAACTGCTGGACTGGCTGTTCGACTACATCCTCCCCATGGAGGCCTCGCTCTCCGCCGAGGAGATGGCGATTGCGGCGAAGCTGGGCTACCTGGAGATGATCGAGAGCGGGACGACGACCTGTGTCGATCACCTCTCGGTCGCCCACGCCGACGAGGCGTTCGAGGCCGCGGGCGAAATCGGCATTCGCGGCGTCCTCGGCAAGGTCCTGATGGACCAGCGGTCGCCCGACGACCTGCTCGAAGACACCCAGGCGGCCCTCGACGAGTCCGAACGGCTCATCCAGCAGTACCACGGCTCGTTCGACGACCGCATCCGCTACGCCGTGACGCCGCGCTTTGCCGTCTCCTGCTCCGAGGAGTGCCTCCGCGGCGCGCGCGAGCTGGCGGACGCGTACGACGGCGTCCGCATCCACACCCACGCCAGCGAGAATCGGAGCGAAATCGAGACGGTGGAGGCGGACACCGGGATGCGTAACATCCACTGGCTCGACGAGGTCGGTCTCACCGGCGAGGATGTGGTGCTGGCACACTGCGTCTGGACCGACGAGAGCGAGCGCGAGGTGCTCGCCGAGACGGGCACGCACGTCACGCACTGCCCGTCCTCGAACATGAAACTCGCGAGCGGCGTCGCGCCGGTCTGGGACTACCTCGACCGCGGCATCAACGTCGCCCTCGGCAACGACGGCCCGCCGTGTAACAACACGCTCGACGCGTTCACGGAGATGCGCCAGGCCAGCCTCCTGGGGAAGGTCGATCGACTGGACCCGACGGCGACGCCGGCGAGCGACATCTTCGAGATGGCGACGATCAACGGCGCGCGGGCCGCCGGCTTCGACGAACTCGGCGCGATTCGGGAGGGCTGGCGCGCCGACATCGTGGGGCTCAGCACGGACCTCACGCGTGCGACCCCGCTCCACGACGTGCTCTCGCACCTGGTCTTCGCCGCCCACGGCGACGACGTGCGCTTTACGATGGTCGACGGCACCGTCCTGCAGGAGGGCGGCGAGGTGACCGCCATCGACGCCGAGGCGGTCCGCCGGGAGGCGTCGGAAGTCGGCCTCGGCATGGATCTGGAGGACGCACGGCGGTCCGCACGGCAGCACAAGCCCTGAATTCGGAGCGGGCGACGGCGGGCCGACACGCCGTCGGGACGAACGCCCTCGATCCGCGCGCCACGACTGCTGTCGACCCGTCGTTCGGGGTCGGCCGCCGAACGACACTCCCCTCAGTCGGCCGAACGCGTTCGCCTGAATCACAAACTTTTTTATATTGGTGTGAGACGGTGACATGGATGACAGACACTAGCGAGAGCCAGTCACGCGTAGCGTCGTTTTTCGAGTTCGACAAGCACGGCACGGACGCGAAGACGGAGGTCGTCGCGGGGATCACGACCTTCCTGACGATGTCGTACATCATCGTCGTGAACCCCGCGATCCTGTCGGCGGCCATCTCCATCGAGGGCTACTCCGACGGGCAGGTGTTCCAGATGCTCGCCATCACGACGATTCTGGCCGCCGCCGTCGGCTCGACCGTGATGGCGCTGTACGCGAACCGACCGTTCGGCCTCGCGCCCGGCATGGGGCTGAACGCGTACTTCGCGTTCACCGTCGTGATCGCGCTCGGAATCCCGTGGCAGACCGCGCTCGCGGCGGTGTTCGTCGAGGGCATCGTCTTCATCGCCATGTCCAGCGTCGGCGCGCGGCGGTACATCATCGAGTTCTTCCCGGAGCCGGTGAAGTTCGCCGTCGGCGCCGGCATCGGCCTCTTTTTGCTCCTGCTCGGCCTCATCGAGATCAACGTCGCCGTCGCGGACGAGGCGACGCTGGTCTCGCTCGGCAACGTCGCCTCCGACCCCGTTGCCCTGCTGGCGCTGGCCGGACTCGCCTTTACCATCGTCCTCTACGCGATGGACGTGACCGGCTCCATCATCACCGGCATCGTCGCGACGGCGGCCGCCGGATGGGGGCTGACGCTCGCCGGCGTCGTCGACGGCGGTGTGCTCACCCCCGACGGCCTCCCGCCGATCAACTACGACATCACGCCGCTGGTCGGGGCGTTCGTCGATGGCTTTCAGAACATCGAGCCGATATCGTTCCTGATCGTCGTGCTCACGTTCTTCTTCGTCGACTTCTTCGACACCGCCGGCACGCTCATCGGCGTCTCCCAGTTCGGGGACTTCCTCGACGACGACGGAAATCTTCCGGAGATGGAGAAGCCGCTGATGGCCGACGCCGTCGCCACCACCTTCGGCGCCATCGTCGGCACGACCACCGTGACCACCTACGTCGAGAGTTCGACCGGCGTCGAGGAGGGCGGGCGGACGGGGATGACCGCGCTCGTCGTCGCGCTCCTCTTTCTGGCATCGCTCGTCCTCGTCCCCGTCGTCGCGGCCATCCCGACCTACGCCTCCTACCTCGGCCTCGTGCTCGTCGGCCTCATCATGCTCCAGGGCGTCACCGACATCCAGTGGGACGACGCCGAGTGGCTCATCCCGGGCGGTCTCACCATCGTCATGATGCCCCTCACGGCCTCCATCGCCAACGGCATCGCCGCCGGGATCATCAGCTACCCCATCGTCAAGGCGGCACAGGGTGAACACCGCTCGATCCACGTCGCTCAGTGGATCCTGGCGGGGTCGTTCGTCCTCTACTTCTACGTCACCGCCGGCGGCGTGATGGGCGGCTGAGACGGGGGGCGCGCCTCCCACGATACGAGGCTTTTTGTTCGCGGCGACGGATGCACGAGAGGAGAGCGCATGTCCGCAGAGCAGCGTGTCGAGATTCCCTGGTCGTCCGCCGCCTTCCGGACGATACTCGCCTGTTCGCTCATCGGCGTCATGGGCGTCCCGCTCATCAGTCCCATCCTGCCGGAACTCCGGACCGTGTTCGGTATCTCCGATACGCAGGCCGGGCTCATCATCACGGCCTACACCCTCCCGGGCGTGTTCCTCACGCCCTTTATCGGGCTGCTCTCGGATCACTTCGGCCGCCGACCCGTCGTCCTGCCGCTGCTCTTCCTGTTCGGCCTGTCCGGCGCCGCCATCGGCTTCGCCCCGGCCTTCGAGGTCGTGTTGCTCCTCCGTCTCCTGCAGGGGGTCGGCGCGAGCGGCCTGATGGTGCTGGCGATCACCCTCATCGGCGACTTCTACGACGGTCCACAGCGTCACGCGGTCATCGGCGTCAACGGCAGCGCCATCGGCATCGGCGCGGCGTCGTACCCGCTGATCGGCGGCGCCCTCGCCTCCGTCGGCTGGAACGTCCCCTTCGCCTTCTTCGGGGTCAGCCTCGTCGTGGGCGTCGTCGCCCTCTTTTCGCTCACCGAGCCCGCCATCGACGACCCGCCGTCGTTTCGCGTCTACGCGGGTCGGCTGGCGTCTGCAGCCTTCGTCCCGGAGGCGCTCGGCCTCTGGCTCGCGGCCTTCTTCACCTTCTTTCTCTTCTACGGCGGCGTCCTCACGACGCTCTCGCTCCTTCTGAGCGACGTCTACGGGCTCGCGGCCGGGGAGATTGGCCTGCTGTTCAGCATGGTGTCGCTGGCCAACGCCACCATGGCGTCGCAGTACGGTCGGGTGTCGGGCTTTCTCCCCGCGAGACAGCTCGTCGCGCTCGGGTTCGTCGGGTTCGGCGTCAGCCTGCTCGGCGTCTGGGCCGCCGCGACGCCCGTCGCCATCGGCGCGATGCTCGTCTGTTTCGGCCTCGGCTTCGGCGTCGTGATGCCCTCGCTCGACACCACGACCGCCGGCCTCGTCTCCGGCCAACTGCGGGCGAGCATGCTCGGCGTCCTGACGAGCATGCTCTGGTTGGGTCAGACCGTCGGCCCCGTCGTGTTCACCGGTATCGCCCAGAACGCGTTCGCGAGGCCCGTCGCCGGCTACCGGTTCCTGTTGCTGTTCTGGGGCACCGGTGCGCTCCTCGGCGGGCTGAGCGTCTTCGCCTATCTGGTGCGCCGAACCGAGACGACCACGACCCACTCCGACACGTCGTGAGGGGCGCGTTCGTGCGACCCGCGCCGAGCCAAACTACTTTCTACCTCCGCCGAGTGTCGGTTCGTATGTGGCGTCCTGACACCCGACCCGAACCGGCGGTCGCCGCGCGCGTCCGTGCGTGTCCGAGCCGTGACCGACACCGCCGCGACCCCCGAGACCCATGACCGATGCGGTCGATACCCTCGTTCGCGGCACGCTAGTAAACGTCCACACGGGGACCCTCGAGGACGGCGCCGTCGCCGTCGACGACGGCGAAATCGTCGCGCTGGCGGAGCGCCCGGCCGAGCGAACCCTCGACGCCGGCTACGTCGCGCCCGGACTCGTCGACGCGCACATGCACGTCGAATCGAGCATGGTGACGCTGCCGGAGTACGGCGACGCGGTCCTGCCGCGTGGCGTGACGAGCGTCGTCCACGACCCCCACGAAATCGCGAACGTGCTGGGGGCGGCCGGCGTTCGCGCTGTCGTCGCGGACGCGGCGAACACGCCGCTGAAGGCCCGTTTCACCGTCCCGTCGAGCGTCCCGGCGTCATCGCTGCAGGACGCGGGGGCGACGATAGACGCCGACGCCGTGGCGTCGTTGCTCGACCTCGACTCCGTCGTCGCGCTGGGCGAGGTGATGGACGTGCCGGGACTCCTCGCCGGCGACGACGAGGTACACGCGAAGATCGCGGCCGCCCGGGAGCGCGGCCTCCCGGTCGACGGCCACATGCCCGGCGTCGAGGGCGCAGCCCTCCACGAGGCCGCCCGGTATCTCGACACCGACCACGAGAGCATCACGCTCGCCGAAGCGCGGGCGCGGGCGTCGCTCGGCGTCCGGGTCTACCTGCGCGAGGGCTCGTCGAGCAAGAATCTCGCCGACCTCCTGCCGCTCGTCGACGACATCGACACCCGCCGGCTCTCGCTCTGCACCGACGACCGGGAGGTGGTCGACGTCGTCGACCACGGCGGCGTCGACTTCGCGGTCCGGAAGGCCATCGACGAAGGGGCCGACCCCGTCGAGGTGGTCCAGATGGCGACGCTCAACACGGCCGAGAGCTACGACCTGCCGTTCGGACGGCTCGAACCCGGCGCGCCGGCCGATCTGGTGTTGCTCGACGATCTGGCGTCGTGGACGGTCGCGGACGTGATGGTCGACGGCGAACTGAACCCCACGGCGGACGAGCGACCCGACTCGACGAACTTGGCGACCGATACCGTCCAGTTCGACCCGGTCTCGGGCGCGGACCTCGCCGTCGAGGCACCCGCCGACGCCGGGGAGACGGCTCGCGTCCGCGTCATCGACGCCGTCGGCGGACTCCAGACCGATCCCATGGAGACCGCCGTCCCGGTCGACGCGGACGCGCTGGTGCCACCGGTCGACGACGACGTCTGCTCGCTGGCCGTCATCGAGCGCCACGGCGGGAACGGCGGCATCGGACGGGGCTTCGTCCACGGCCTCGGCCTGCACCGTGGCGCTATCGGCTCCACCGTCGCCCACGACGCCCACAACTGCGTGGTCGCCGGCGCGGACCACGACGCCATGGCCCGCGTGGCCAACCACCTGCGCGAGGTCGGCGGCGGCATCGCCGCCTTCGACCCCGCCGCCGGGACGATGGCGTCGCTCCCGCTGCCGGTCGCGGGGCTCATGTCCGACGAGCCGATAGAGACGGTGTACGAGGGGTACGAACGGGTCGAGTCGCTCGCGGCCGACCTCGGGCTGGTCGAGGCCGGCCTGATGGAACTGTCCTTCCTCGCGCTGGAGGTCATCCCGACCTACCGGCTGACGAACCGGGGACTGGTCGACGTGGCAGCGGGCGAACACGTCGACGTGGTTCGGTCCTGATCGCCAGCGGGCGTTTCGGGCGACGGACTCGGAATCGTCGACGAAACGAGAAATGGGAACGGCGAGTCGGCTCAGTCGTCGTCGAGCGCGCTCTTGATCTTCTCCGCGGTGATCGGCATGTCGCCGATGCGGACGCCGACGGCGCGGCGGACGGCGTTGCTCAGCGCCGGCGGCACCCCGTTGACCGGAATCTCGGCGACCGACTTCGCGCCGAAGGGACCGGTCGGCTCGTGGGTCTCGACGATGATGGATTCCATCGGGGGCTGGTCGGCCGTGGTCGGCATATCGTAGTCGCGGAAGCCGAGCGTCTCCGGCCGGCCGTCCTCGTCGAAGCCGATGCCGTCGCCGGTCGCCAGTTCGTAGCTCATGTGCATCGCGCCCTCGATCTGGCCCTCCACGAGGTCGGGATTGAGGGCGACGCCGCAGTCGACGGCGTACACCATGTCGTGAATCTCGAACTCGCCGGTCTCCTCGTTCACGGTCACGTCGACGAACTGCGCGCCGAAGGGCGGCGGCGACTCCTCCGTGCAGTGGCTCGCGTCGCCCATCACGTGGGCGCGCACCTCGTCGCCGTACATGGACTCGTAGCCGATCTCTTCGAGCGACACCGACTCGCCGGTGACCGCCGAGACGACCGCCCCGTCGTCGACGGTGAACGCGTCCTCGGGTTCGTCGAGCATCCGCGAGGCGAACTCGAACAGCATCCCGCGGGCGTCCTCGGCGGCCTTCTTGACCGCCTGCCCGGTGATGTACGTCGTCGAGGAGGCGTAGGCGCCGTGGTCGAACGGCGAGATGTCGGTGTCCGACGGCTGGACGAGTACGTCCGCCGGGGGCACGCCGAGCACCTCGGCCGCGATTTGTGCCATCACGGTGTCGGCGCCCGGCCCGATGTCGACGGCGCCGGTCTGGAGGATAAAGGAGCCGTCCTCGTTCATCTTGATGTGTGCCGCGCCGAGTTCGTCGCCGGGGACGCCGCTGCTCTGGATGGTGAGCGCCATCCCACAAGCCCGGTGGAGGTGGTCGGCGTCGGGCCCTTCGACGTCGTCCCAGCCGATGGCCGCCCGGCCCTCGGCGATGCACTCGTCGAGACCACACGAGCGGATGCGTCGGCCGTACTCCTTCTCCTTGAGGATGCCCGAGGCCACGTCGAGGTCACCCTCCGAGATGGCGTTCCGCGACCGGAGTTCGATGGGGTCGAGGTCGAGTTCGTGGGCGATTTCGTCCATGTGCCCCTCGACGGCGAGGTGGCCCTGCGGGGCGCCGTAGCCGCGGAAGGCGCCCGCGACCGGCAGGTTGGTGTGGACGGCCGTCATCTCGAAGCGGATGTTCGGCGTGTGCGTATAGAGCGGCAGCGGCTTCTTGCCGACGGCGCTGGCGACGGTCATCCCGTGGGGACCGTAGGCCCCCGAGTTCGTGACGGCGTCCATGTCCAGCGCCCGGAGGTCGCCGTCGTCGGTCACGACGCTCCGGAGCGTGACGCGGGCGGGCCGGCGGTTGCGCACCGCGTGGAACTGCTCGCGCCGCGTCGTCTCGACCATCACCGGCCGACCGGCGGCCTCCGCGAGCGCCATCGCGATCGGTTCGGTGTGCATCCCCTGCTTCGAGCCGAAGCCGGCGCCGATCCGCGGCTTCGACACCTGGATGTTCTTGATCGGCACGTCGAAGAGATGGGAGAGCTGTCGGCGCGTGTGGTAGGGCACCTGCGTGCTGGAGATGAGGTGGTACCGGTTGTCCTCGTCGCGGTGGGCGATGGTCGTATGCGGCTCGGGGACGCAGTGGGACTGGTAGGGCGTCTCCCACTCCGTCTCGATCACCGTCAGATCGTCCCGCTCCTCGGCCTCGGCGAAGGCGGCGTCCACGTCGCCGATTTCGCCCGCCATGTTGGACTCGACGTTTCGCTCGTAGTCCGCGCCGGGCTGGTGGTTCTCCACCTCGTCGGGGTCGTGAATCTGTGGCGCGTCGGGCTTCGTCGCCGCCGCGGTGTCGAAGACGGCGTCGTACTCCTCGTAGGAGACGTCGAGTTTGCGCGCGGCCTTGCTCGCGGTGTCCGCGTCCTCGGCGACGACGGCGGCGATGGGGTCGCCGACGAAGCGCACCTTCCGACGGAGCACCCGGAGGTCCCACGGGGAGGGCTCGGGGTAGGACTGGCCGGCCGACGTGTAGGGCTCGTTCGGGACTTCGGGGGAGTCCGGCGTCACGACGGCGTAGACGTCGTCCATCGCCTCGGCCGCGCTCGTGTCGATGTCCGTCACGACGCCGTGGGCGATGTCCGAGCGGACGATCTTCGCCTCGGCGAGGTCCGGGAACTCCCGGGCGTAGTCGGCCGCGTACTTCGCCTCGCCGGTGACGATCTTCGTGGCGTCGTCTTTCTCCTCGCGGTGTGAGACCGTTCGGCGCTCCGCCGGCGCTTTCCGGTTGTTCGGCGCCTCGTCCCACTCCATCGGGTTGGCCGCCTCGATCTTCGAGGCGTCGTCGGCCTCCTCCTCCTCTTCCGGCTCCGGCTCGTCGGTCTTGCTCATTCGTCGACCCCTCCCTCGAAGCAGTCACAGCCCGAACAGGCGCCGTCGCCGGGGACGCGGCCGCCGTCGGCCGCCACGTCCGCCTCGCCGGTCATGCGAGTCGAGGCGTCCTGCACCGCGTCGATGATCTTCTCGTAGCCCGTGCACCGACAGAGGTTCTCCGAGAGCGCCTCGCGAATCTCGGCCTCGTCGGGGTTCGGGTTCTCCGACAGCAACACCTTCGAGCGCATGATCATGCCCGGAATACAGAAGCCACACTGGAGCGCGGCGTTGTCGACGAACGCCGACTGCACCGGTCCCAGGTCGTCCTGTGTGCCCAGGTTCTCGATGGTTTCGACGTCCGCGCCGTCGAATTGGCTGATCGGCCGAATACAGGATTTGACCGGCTCGCCGTCGACGATCACGGTACAGAACCCGCAGTCGCCGGTGTCACAGCCGCGTTTCGCGCCGGTGTACCCGTTGTCCCGGAGGACGTCGAGCAGCGTATCCGAGCGCGCGGCCTCGAACGTTACGTCGTCGTCGTTCAGCGTGAGATCGATTTCCATACGTATCTCCGTTTGATGGTGATCGCAAAGTCGGTCCACACGTGCCGACGGAGGCGTCGCGTCGCCGAGGCCCGCGACGGGGCGAACGGTCGACCTGACCTCCAGATGTCCGGCATGTTACTTCCTCGCACGAGATATGTAGTAGGGGAGCAGTTAAAATTTTCCATGAGGTATCCGTTCACGGGACGCCGACGGTGTCCCCCCCGATTCGAGCCGCGTCGACGACACGGGCGGTCACGGATATTTATTAGCTGACGGGTCCGATCGACCCACATGGTATCCGCGCAACCGAGCCGACGGACCGGCAGTGTGTCTACCGTCGACGGACGGACCAAGGGCGGTCGAGGCGCATGACGGACGTACTGGTAACCGACGGAACGGTCGTCACGCAGAACCGGGACCGCGAGGTGATCGAAGACGGCGCCGTCGCCGTCGAGGGCGACCGAATCACGGCGGTCGGGTCGGCCGACCGTCTCGAAGCCGACACGGATCCGGACCGGATCGTCGACGCCGACGGCGGCGCGGTGATCCCCGGGCTGATCAACGCCCACACCCACGTCTCCGACATCTTCCTCCGTGGCGCGTTCGAGGGCGACCGGGGGCTGTACGACTGGCTGTTCAACGTGAAACAGCCCGCACTCGCCGTGATGGACGCCGACGAACACGCGCTCGCGGCGCGGCTCTACTGCGTCGAGGCGATTCGGTCGGGCACGACCACGTTCGTCGAGAACGCGACGGCCCTCGACTGGGCCGATCTCGCTCCGACGCGCCGGAAACTCGGCGTCTACGACGAACTCGGCGTCCGGAACGTCTACGGCGCCGGGCTCCGGGACCGCTCACCCGACGCGGAGTTCAGGCGCCTGTTCGAGGAGATCACCGACACCGGCGGCGGGGCCGTCCACCCGGGACCGGACGCGCTCGTCGTCGACACCGAGGCGGGTCTGGCGGGCGTCGAGTCACTGATCGAGACGTATCACGAGCCGGACGGTCGGCAGTCGGTCTGGCCCGCCCCGGCGACGCTCGCGACGACGACGCCCGAGCTGCTCCGTGGGGCGTACCGCCTCGCCGAGGAGCACGACGTGATGACGACGGCCCACGTCGCGGAGGCGGAAGCCGAGACGAGGGAGCGGGGCGCCGTCTCCAGCATCGAGTACCTCCGCAACGTCGGCTATCTGGGTGAGCGCGCGCTGCTCGGTCACTGCGTCCAGACGAACGCCCGTGACGTGCGGCTGCTCGCGCAGACGAACACGCCGGTCGTCCACAACTTCCGGGCGAACATGCGGCTCGCGACCGGGTTCGCGCCCGTCGTCGAGATGCTCGCCCGCGGCGTCACCGTGGGCGTCGGGACGGACAACACCATCCTGAACGACACGGCCAACCCGCTCTCGGACGCCCGCGCCGTCGCGACGGCACACAAGGGCTACCACCGCGACTCCGGGGTCGTCCCCGCATCGACGGCGTTCGACATGGTGACGCGGGACGCCGCCGCGGCCATCGGACGCGGCGACGACCTCGGGTCGCTCGAACCGGGCACGCAGGCCGACATCGCGGTGATCGACCTCGACCGCCCACACCTCACGCCCGCGCCCGACCCGGTGCACGCGCTGGTCTACGGGCTCCAGGGCAACGAAGTCGAGACGGTCCTCTGTGCCGGCGAGGTCCTGATGGACGACCGTGAGCTGCGCACGCTGGACGGCCCCCTCGCCGACCTCCTCTCGACGGCCGAACGCACGGCCGCCGACGTGGTTCGGCGGGCCGGCATCGAGTGAGCGGGAATGGGTCCCTCGCGGGTCGGGGTTCCCACTGGCCCCTCACTCGCCGGCGACGACGCCGTCGTCGACGAGGTCCTGCAGTACGTCGCGGGCGTGTCCGTCGGGGTCGACGCCGCGGTAGACGCGCTTCACCTCGCCGTCTGCGAGGACGTACGTCACGCGGTCGGCGGTCCCGCCCTCGACGGCGACGCCGAAGGCGGTCGCGACCTCGCCGTCGGGGTCGGCGAGGAGGTCGATATCCAGGTCGTACTTCGCGCGGAAGGCGGCGTGACTCTCGACGTCGTCGGTCGAGACGCCGTAGACGGCGACGCCGGCGTCGCGATACGCCGCCAGTTCCGCGTCGAACCCCTCGGCCTCGACCGTACACCCCGGCGTGTCGTCGCGCGGGTAGAAGTAGAGTACCGTCGGCTCGGCAAAGGAGAGCGTCACCGTCTCTCCGTCGTGATCGGCCGCCGTCACTTCGGGCGCCTCGTCGGTGGCTTGTAGCATGTCCAATCGGACGACGAGGAGCCATTTAGAGGTTGGCGTTGCCGACGGTCCACGACGAACGCGTTCGTCGGACGCGAACAGGTGTCGCTCTCCCCGTCTATCGGCCGCAATCACACCCGTGTGCCGCCCTTCCCGGCACGATGCAACGCTTTCGACCGTCCGTACGCCGCCGAATCGACCGCATGCGGGCGAAGCTTCCGCTCCGAGACTTTTGCATTTTACAAACGAACATCCGACCGACCGACGGGTGCTCGAAGCCGAACGACACTGCCCTCGCGGGGGATGGGCTACCTTCTAATAACAAAAATATCAGTGTTATTCTACCCCTCGTCTGAGGGGTATCCGGTTCGGCAGGGTACGTTCCACGACCCGGCGTGCACTCGTGCCTTCGTCGTTTCGTTCGCGGGGGGAGGCGACGACCGCCGGACCGTTCGGTCGACTGGCGGCGACCCGTTCCCCGGTTCCGAACTCTCGCGTTCGACTGCCTCGACCGACCCCGTTCCTCGCGTCGAGGGCTGGCTTTCGTCGTCGCGACGCACGCCGCCACTCTGTTATCATTTCGCGTACATCCCGTACCGTCGGGCCAGCGTATCCGTCGTCGCCCTCGCCGTAGGCGTCCCCGTGTGTCGGCTGACCGAAAGATTGTTATAGAGAGCCAACGTCGATCGGATCGTTCGGCCCGCAGTGCCTACCGGGGCGTGTGCGATCCACCCGCCCTGCAGCACGCCTCCCCGACGGGGTCGGGCGTCTGTCGCGATCCAGCGCTGCGTCGAGCCGGACGTGGAGTCGATCACTCAATGGCCCGAGTTTCGGGACGGCCGTCGGAACGGCCACACGCCGCTCCGAGGGGTGCCCGTCGTCCCGACGCCTCCTTTCCTCGTGCATCCACGCGCTCGCTTCGGCCGTGCACGCCACCCACTCGACGACGATACGACAGTTCACACGTTTTATAGTTACTAACAATTCTCAATTACACTATATTTCATGTCGCCGAACGCGACGACGACCTCGATCACGGGGCGATGTACGCGACGATCGACCGATAAGCAGCCAAAGGGCCCTCGTCGACCGGCCGAATCTCGTCGTGTCTCTGAGTCACGCTCCGAAACGACCGAAACGACGTGAAAGAGTGTAAACGCACGTCTCGACGCGTTTGAGAGACTACGATAGCGACATGCCTGATCGCAGGTCTCTGGTCGTACACTGACGCCATCATATACGATCTACAGATATAACAGATCGAATATCTTTCGTCCGAAGCGTCGCCGCCGACCGAGCGCTCGGCGTGTCGTCGCGGTGGCTCCTCGTCGCCCGCTCGTGCGTGGAAGGATTCAGGAGGGGTCGCGACCAACCACACCGCGGACGGCCACCCCGACCCACCATGACGGACGACTTACTACACGGCGCAGAACGGACGGCAGTCAGTGACCTCGGCCGCGAACTGCTCGCACAGGGACTGACGACGGGAACCGGCGGCAACCTGAGCCAACTGTGCGCCGACGGTGAAACGGTCGCCATCTCGCCGTCGGGCGTCCCCTACGGGGACGTAACCGCGGCGGACGTTCCGCTCGTCGCCCTCGACGGTGAGCAGGTGGCGGGGGACTTCGACGCCTCCAGCGAGACGCCGATGCATACGGCGCTCTACCGTCGACGGGACGACATCGGCGGCGTCGTCCACACACACTCCCCCTACGCGAGCACGTTCGCCGCGCTCGGCGACCCCATCCCGGCGTCGCACTATCTGATCGCCTTCGCCGGTGATCGGGTTCCAGTCGCGGGGTACGACCGACCCGGAAGCGAGGAACTGGCCGAACTCGCGGCCGAGACGATGGGGACGGAGTACGACGCCTGCCTCCTCCAGAATCACGGGACGATCACCGTCGGCGAGACGGCCGAAGCGGCGTTCGAGGTGGCGCTGATGGTCGAATACTGCGCGCGCATCCACTATCAGGCCATCAGCGTCGGCGAGCCGATCATCCTCCCCGACGAGGAGGTCGACCGTCTCCGCTCGCTGTTCGAGGGCTACGGCCAGCGCTAAGGTCCACCCCGCCGTTCCCCCGGCCCGTCGGGCTGCTTCGGAACGAAGACGTTCCGGATATCAGTGATACTATGAAATCCGAAATATTCGATCTGCACTATCCTCGGCAGAATCAGTCCGCTATCGCGGATATTGACGCTTCAGCGGGTATGAACGCGATATTTTCACCGAATCGACGCACACAGACTCGGAGTGCATCGATCGGCCGATACTGCCGTAAATCGGGCCAAAGGGGAAGTGAACGCCGAATCAGCCGATCGATCCACGAAACGACGTCTCGCCCAAAATACGTTCATATATCAGAATTATCGGACAAAATGTACGATATTCGGTAGTTATGCGACCGTCAGTCGGCGGCCACGCCCGGTCCCGATCCGTCGGCGTCCACGCCGGTCAGCGTGCCGAGGTAGTCGTCGAGGTCGAGGGCGAAACGAGCGTTCGTCCCGAGGTCGAGCCAGGAGAAGGTGAACTCCGACCCGCGTTCGGCACCGGTTCCGGTGACCGTGTGGGTCCACGAATCCCGCGGTTCGTGGACCGGGACGTGATAGAAGTGCCGGACGTACCGCTTCGGCGGCGACTCACGGCGAGTCCACACGTCGGTGACGAGGCGTTCGACGTCCCCGAACGTCGCGAGGCCGCTCTCTTCGACGACTTCGCGATACAGCGCCTCCCGCGGCGTCTCCCCCGGTTCGACGGTTCCTTTCGGTATCTGCAAGCCCTCGTGGCCCGGCCCCTCGAACACCAGCACCTCCGACCCGCCGCGGGTGACGTAGGCACACGCCTTCTGGACGTACGTCGCGCTGTGTGCTAACATGTCACGACGTTTCGGCAGGCCCCGTATAGTAGTGTCCACATATGATCCTAAAGGTGTTCTAGCGCGACACGGCGCTCCCGTTATCGATTCTGACACTGCTGACGCCACCGTTATGGGTGGTTCGTTCCTCCATCTCGACACGGAGATGGCAACCGAATCGAACGCCCGTCCTCGCCACGCCGGCCCGCGTAGCGCGGCGCTCGGCGACCGGATCCGCCCCGCCGACGTCGCACTTCTCGGTTCGGTCCCGGTGACGCTCGGTCTCGTCTCGCTGCTCCCGCGGGCGACGCGTCGGTCCCTCGTCTTCGACTACGCGGCGCCGACGCTGCCCACGGCCTTCGCTTCGGCATTCGTCCATCTCGACCCCGTCCACCTGTTGGTCAACGTGGTCCTGTACGCCCTCCTCGCCGCCACGTCGCTCGCGCTCGACCTCGCGAGCGGGCATCGACGCCGCTTCTACACCGCCTTCCCGACGTTCGTCCTCGTCTTTCCCGTCGTGCTTTCGTATCTGAATCTCGCGGTTCCGCGGTCGGCGACGACGCTCGGCTTCTCCGGGGTGGCGATGGCCTTCGTCGGCTACCTCCCGCTCGCGCTCGCGGACTACCTCGACGCCCGCTTCGGCATCGGTCCCGCGACCCAGCTCGCCCCCGCCCTGTTTCTGTCCAGTCTGGCCCTCGTCGCGGTGTTGAGCGTCCGGTCGGCGTTCGCTCTGGTCGGTGACCGCGCCACCCTCCTGGCTCTCGCGGCGTCGCTCGGTGCCCTTCGGTACGCCCTCGTCGTGGCGGAGCGGTCCGACCTCCGTGCACGCTGCCGGCGCCTCCTCGGGACGCCCGGTGCGGTCGAACTGACCGCCGTCGCCGCCGCGCTCGTGTTCGCGGTGCCGTTCGTCGCGTTCCCGGCGTCACCGGAGCGTGGCGCCGGCGTCCTGAACCTCTACAGCCACCTCCTCGGTTACGCGCTCGGCTTCCTCGTTCCCTTCGTGACCGTGTCGGCGCGCCGATTCGTGGCGGGGTCGTGAGACCGTCGCTCCACAACCGGCAACCGTCGTCTGGTCCCAACCGCTCTTCACGCCGCCGCTCGTTCGACCAGCCGTGACCCGCTCCCGCCGTCGCCTCCACGACGCCCTCGCTCCGCTCCGTGGCGACGGGCGGGGCTGGGTTCTCCTGACCGTCGCCACCGGCTGGCTGTTCACGCTCGGGCTTCGCTTCCTCGTCCCGACGCTCCTCCCGCAGGTCAAGACGACGTTCGCCCTCGACAACGCCGCCGCCGGCTTCGCCGTGACGGTCATCTGGGGCTGTTACGCGCTGATGCAGTTTCCCGCCGGCCTGCTCACCGACCGGGTCGGCGAGCGGACCGTCCTCGCGACGAGTCTCGCGCTCAGCGCCGGGAGTCTCGCCCTCCTCGCCGCGGCGCCACTGTTCGCCGTCTTCCTCCTCGCCGCCGCGGCGTTCGGCGTCGGCTCCGGCCTCTACGGTCCCGCGCGCGGCACGTCGCTCTCGAAGGCGTTCCCGGACAACGACGGCGCCGCCTTCGGCATCACGCTCGCGGCGGGAAGCGTCGGCTCCGCGGTCATCCCGCTCGTCGCGGGCACCGCGGTCGGTGCGCTCGGCTGGCGCCTCCTCGTCGGCGGCACGACGCCCGCGTTCGTGGCCGTGGCCGCGCTCGCGTGGGTGACGCTCCCGGAGCCTATCGGCGCGACGCGGTCCGACGGCGGGTCGACGCCCGTCCCCGGACCGTCCGCCGTCGAGGCGGTTCGCCGCCTCCCGCGCGCCCTCCGTGACCGCAACGTCCTCCTCGCCAGTCTGGCGATCATGTTCTACCTCTTCGCGTTTCAGGGGCTGACCGCCTTCCTCCCGACCTATCTCGTCGCCCACGAGGGGATCGGACAGGGCGTCGCCGGCCCCATCTTCGCGCTCCTGTTCGTCGGCGGCGCCGTCTGCCAGCTCGGCGTCGGCACCGCGGCGGACCGCTACGGCGCCCGCCCCGTCCTCGTCGCCGTCGCGGCCCTCGCCGTCGTCACCCTCCTCGTCGTCCCCGTCGTCGACGGCCGCCTCGCGTGGGCGACCCTGGTCTTCCTGCTCGGCACCCGCATGGCCATCGCCCCCGTGACGAACGCCTACGTCGTGGCGCGACTCCCCGACGACGTGCAGGGTGCAGCGTGGGGCTTTCTCCGCACGTGCCTGTTTCTCGTCGGATCGACCGGCTCCCTGTTCGTCGGCGCGATGGCCGACGCCGGCCGCTTCGACGCCGCCTTCCTCGCGCTCGGCGGCGTCACCGCCGTCGCCGTCGTCTGTTACGCCGGTCTCGTCCCGGGGCAGTGAAGCCACGGGGATTATGCGGCTCGCGCCCGAGAGACGACCATGAGCGACCACCTCGCGTCCGCGTTCGACGCACCGATCGACGACCTGCCCCAGTCGGTCGACCGCGCGGCCGTTCGGCGGCTACGCGTCGTGGCGCGCGTCCTCGACGACAGCGTCCGGATTCCGGGGACTGACTTCCGGATCGGTCTGGACCCGTTGCTCGGCCTCCTCCCCGTCGCCGGCGACGCGGTGAGCGGCGTGCTTTCGCTGTACATCGTCGTCGAGTCGGCCCGCCTCGGCGTTTCCTCCCGGACTCTCGTCCGGATGCTCGCGCACATCGGTATCGACGTGGCCGGCGGCTCGGTGCCAGTCGTCGGCGACCTCTTCGACGCGGCGTGGAAGGCCAACACGCGGAACGTCGGCCTCGCGCTCGCCGACCTGGCCCGCGACGGCTCGACGCCGACGCGGGACGCCGGCGTCGAAATCGAGATCGAGTGACGCCGCTCACGGGGTCGCCCGATCCGCTTCGGCCTCGAAGGCCGCGCGGTCGAGCGGCGGCTCGTACACGCCCGTCTCCGTGACGAGGTAGTCGACGAGTTCCATCGGCGTCGCGTCGAAGGCGGGGTTGTAGACGGCCGTCTCCGGCGGCGCGTTCTGTGTCCCGTAGATCTCTCTGAGTTCGTCGCCGTCGCGCTGTTCGATCTCCACCTCGTCGGCGCTTCGCTCGGTGTCTATCGTCGCGTGCGGCGCGGCGACGACGAACGGCACGTCGTGGCGGTCGGCGAGCACGGCCTGTTTGTACGTGCCGATCTTGTTGAAGACGACTCCCTGATCGCCGAACTCCTCGCCGCCGTCGAGGACGACCCGGTCGGCACCGACGATCACCGCGTCGACCATCCCCTGCTGCATGCACAGCCCGCTGGCGTTGTCGGGGACGAGCGTCGTCTCGACGCCGCGCTCTTGCAGTTCGACGGTCGTGATCCGCGAGCCCTGGTTCAGCGGCCGCGTCTCGTTCGCGATCACGTCGACCCGCTTGCCCGCCTCCTGTGCGGAGTAGACGACCCCGAGCGCCGTCCCCCAGTCGACGGTCGCGAGAGCGCCGGCGTTGCAGTGGGTCATCACCGTGTCGCCGTCGTCGAGGAGTTCGGCGCCGTGTTCCCCGAGCCGCTTGTTCCGTGCCACGTCCACGTCGGCGAGTTCCTCGGCCGCCGCGAGCGTCCGCTCCCGCGCCTCGGGGATCGACGTACAGCTCCGGAGGACGCCGCGCAGCGAGTCCACCTCGCGTGAGAGGTTCACCGCCGTCGGCCGCGCAGTCGCGATGGCCTCGGCGTCGGTCGCCACGGCGTCGACGAACGCCTCGAAGTCGTCGGCGTCGTTCCGGCGCGTCGCGAGGGCGACGCCGTAGGCACCGGCCGCCCCGAGCCCCGAGGCCCCGCGGATTCGCAACATCTCGATGCTCTCGATCAGTTCGGGCACCGTCTCGGCGTGGTACGTAGTGTGCTCCGCGGGGAGTTTCGTCTGGTCGATCATCACGATGCAGTCGCGCTCGTCGTCCCAGGTGATCGTTCTCATGACTAGTGGTAGCGCGGCCCGCATCTTAACCCGCTCGCTCGGGTGCGGGGTGGACGCCCCCTGGTTCTACATGGGTGGAATGCCATCAATGTCCATGGCAGTTATCGCCGAGTTCACCATCGACTCCGATCAGTTCATTCTCGGGCAAGTTCTCGCACTCGACCCGGACACCCACGTCGAAATGGAGCGTGTCGTCCCTGCCTCGGGCCGCGTGATGCCCTACGTCTGGGTACAGGGAGGCGATCTGGACGCGTTCGAAGCCGCCATTCGCGCCAGCGAGTACGTACAGGGTCTCACCGCACTCGACGTCGTCGAGGACAGCGCCCTCTACCGCGTCGAGTGGGACGAACAGGTCGAGAGCCTCATCTACGGCATGGCCGAGACGAACGCGACGATTCTGGAGGCGGCCGGTAACGAGAAGTGGCACTTCCGCATCCGGTTCGACGACCACTCCGGCATGACCGGTTTCCACAACTACTGTACGAGCCACGAAATCCGGTTCCAACTGGATCGAGTCTACACGTTGGCCGAGGATCAGGACGGTGGCTACTCGTTCGACCTGACGAAAGCCCAGCGAAGCGCGCTCGTCACCGCGGTCCAGGACGGCTACTTCGAAGTCCCGCGCCGGACGACCCTCGGCGCAGTCGGCGAGAAACTCGGCGTCACCGAACAGTCGGTTTCCGAAAACCTCCGGCGCGGCGCCAACAAGGTGTTGCGGAAGTCGCTGTTGTCCCCGTCCGCTGCGGACCTTCGACGATGACACACAGGGCTTATTTAAAAATAGCCTGTGATATCAGGCAGTATTCTTAGGCGAGATTGCGACGTACGTTCGTTCGAATGTCTACCCCCACCCACAAGCCGATCGATTGGACGCCGCTCTACGAGTCGCTGGCTAGCGAGACGCGACGGACGGTGCTGCAGTTCCTGACACAGCGGACGGGATGCGTGGACGTTGCGGACGTGACGGACTACCTCCTTCGGACGGCCGACCAGTCTCGGACCGACGAGCGAGCGGCGCAAGTCGAACTGCAGTTGTATCACGGTCACCTGCCACGCCTCGCGGACGCGGGGCTCGTAGAGTGGGATACGGAGCAACGAACCGTCTCGCTGACCGACCTCGGACTCCAGCTTCCGGTCGCGCTTCTCAGACCACAGCTTCTCGGGGCGCCAGCGCGGAGCGCCGTAGAGAGTGCGGGCGACTGACGAACGATGACGGGCAGGACGCCCTCCGACGATTCGATGGATCCCACGAGCACCCGGGTCGTCGACCGCGTCTCGGACGCTCTCGGCCTCGATCCGCTCGACCTCCCCCCGCTCTACGACGCCGTCGACCCCGACGCACTCGACGAACTCACGGGGGACGGGGGCGGGCGATACCGCCTCTCCTTTCCCTTCGCCGGCGTCCGGATCCACGTCTCCGAGACGGGTGACGTTCGGATCGTCGAGTCCGAAGCGGAGTAGTGCCCGATCAAGCACGCCAGTACGACGGCGTCAACAGCACGAACACGGGGATGATCTCGATGCGACCGATCCACATGAGAAACGTCATCGCGAGTTTGGTCGACCGCGGGAAGGGTGCGTAGCTCGCGAACGGGCCGGCGATGCCGAACGCGGGGCCGACGTTGAAGAAGGTGGAGGCGGCGGCGCCCATCGCCTCGAACTCGGTGATGGCGAGGCCGACGCGCGAGGCGTCGATGACGACGAACACCGTCGCGACGATGAAGATGACGAGGCTCACGAGCGTGTACGCGTAGATGTCCCGGATGGTCTCCTCGTCGACGACGTCGCCGCTCAGTCGGACCGGCCGGACGGCGCTCGGCTGGGCGGCGACGAACAGATCGCGGCGGAACGCCTTGAGCACGACCAGCCAGCGGAGCGTCTTGATCGAACACGTCGTGCTCCCGGCCATGCCACCGATGAACATGCAGACGAAGAGGAGATGTTTGGCCGACGACGACCAGAGGTTGAAGTCGGTACTCGCGTAGCCGGTTGTCGTAACGATGGAGACGACCTGAAACAGGGAGTGGCGGGCGACGGCCTCGGCGCTCCCGTACGTCGCGTCGGCCGTCTCCACGAGAGCCACGACGACGGCGAAAAAGGCGAGGATACCGACGTAGAACCGGAACTCGTCGCTCTCGCGGAGGCGACCGACGTTCCCTCGGAGGACGAAGTAGATGAGGACGAAACTCGTCGCGCCGAGGATCATGAACGGGATGATCGCCCACTGAACGGCGGGCGAAAAGGCGGCGATGCTGTCGGCGCGTGGCGAGAACCCGGCCGTCGAGATGGTGGTGAACGCGTGGGCGACGGCGTCGTAGAGCGTCATTTCGGGGGCGAGCCCCCCCAGATGGAGCCCGTAGAGGACGGTCACCTGTAGCCCGGTCAGGCCGAGGTACAGTTTTCCGAGGAGCGTCGCCGTTTCGGAGATGCGCGGCGTGAGCCGGCTGTTGTCTCCCGTCTGGCTCTCCGTCTCCATCAACTGCGCGCCGCCGACGGAGAGCTGTGAGAAGATGGCCGTCGCCAGGACGAGGATGCCGAGACCACCCAACCACTGGAGCAGCGCCCGCCACAGGAGTATCGCCCGCGAGTGGCGGTCGAAGTCGACGACGACGGTCGCACCCGTCGTCGTGATGCCACTCATGCTCTCGAACAGCGCGTTCACCGGGTCGGCCAGCGTCCCCTGCCCCGCGAGGACGAAGGGGACGGCGCCGACGACGGCGACGCCGAGCCAGGTGAGCGACACCATGAGAAAGGCCTCGCGGGCCCGCAGGTCGCTCCGCTCGGTCAGCCGTTCGAGGCCGACGCCGAGGGCGGCGGTGCCGGCCATCGGCACCACGAAGGGAAGGGGGGCGCTCCCGTCGACGAGCGCGATGCCGAACGGGAGCGCGAGCGGCACCCAGAGCCACTTCAGGACCGTCCCGACCAGCCGACAGCTCACCCGCCAGTCGACGCGGATCATCGTGGCACACCGGCCATGTCCATCGGGTCGTGGACGCGAACGGGATTAAGTGATACCCCTTAAGTGGTCTCCCCCTCGTGCGCTCGCGATACCACCCGAGGTTTTGCCGTCCGGCCACGTAGGACACCTATGACCGGCTTCCGCCTCCGACTGCCCCTCGTCCCACGGTGGCTCCGCTGGTCGCTGGTGGTCGCGGTGCTCGCGACCCTCCTCGTCTTCTCCGTCGTTCGCCCGCCGGGAACGACGGGCCGCGCACTCGGTCCGCTGGACGTGTTCCCCCTGACCGCGTGGCTCCACGCCGTCGGCTACGCCGGGCTGGCGTTCGTGCTCGCGTACGCCCTCCAGACCAGTCCGCGGCCGGACTGGCAGGTTCTCTGTGTCGTGTTCGCGTTCGCGACGGCGTACGGCGCCGGTATCGAGCTGATCCAGTCGACGCTCGCCTACCGCACCTTCGACGTGGGGGACATCCTCGTCAACGCCGCCGGCGCGACAGTCGCGGTCACCGGGTGGAAACTGCTCGTGCGACGCGTGCGCTTCTATCGGTGCCGGCGGATCGACGCGCTTCGCCCGCCGCTCGGCTGAGGCGTCTCACCAACCTATATGTCCGTCCGCTCGCCTCGTCCGTACGAATGGCTCCCTACGAGGCGTTCGACGAGGACGTGGAGGTCCATGGCCGAACGATCATCGCCGTCGCCGACGACGCCCTGTCCCGCTTTTCGGACGCCTACCGCGAGACGGCGTTCGACGCCCTCGCGGCCAACGGCATCGAGGACCCCTCCGCCGACGAGTGGTACCCCCAGCAGGCGTGGCTGAACACGTTCGAGGCCATCGCCGCGGAGCTCGAACCGCACATTCTGGACCGACTCGGCGAGCAGATTCCCGACGTGGCCGAGTGGCCAACCGGCGTCTCGTCGGTCGAGGCGGGCCTGCAGTCCATCGACGACGCCTACCGGCGCAACCACCGCGGCGGCGACATCGGCTCTTACGACTTCGAGACGACCGGCGAGCGGACGGGCGAGATGATCTGCGAGAACCCCTACCCCTGCGAGTTCGACCGGGGGTTGATCCGGGCCGTCGCCCGGCGATACGCGCCCGTCGAATCGTTCGTCGTCGTCGAGGAACGTGGCGAGCGGTGTCGACGCGACGGCGACGACGCCTGCGTCTACACCGTCTCCTGGTGACTGAGGGGAGTACCGTCCCCCGATCCGCTCGTCTCGGCGAGCGTCGACGGCGACCGTCCTCTCACTCTTCGTAGGCCTCGATGGCTTCGATCAACTCGGGGACCGAATGGTCCATCGCGAGTTCGAGGAGCGTCTCGAACTCGTCGTAGGTCGCCGCGAGCGCCGCCACGCGGTCGTACGCCGGGTCGTCCTCGTCGATTTCGGCCTCCTCCAGTCGGTCCAGCGCCCGGTCGAGCGTCCGACGGGTCGTCTCCATCTCCCGCGCGACGTACTGCTGGAAGACGTCCTGCACGACGAACCAGAGGTCGGTCTCGGGTTCGAACTGCACGCGCCGGCCGCCGCCGCCGGTCGAGCGCCGGCGAATCAGACCGATGCGCGTGAGTTTCCGCGTCACGTTGCTGATCGTCGACTTCGCGTAGCCCGTCTCTTCGACTAGTTCGGGGATGGACAGCGGCCCCGCGGCGAAGTAGAGCACGCCGTACACCCGGCCGGCGCTCCGGCTCAACCCGTACACCTCGGCCGACCGCTCCATCGATTCGATCACGTCGCGCCGGACCGCCTCGGCGTCGTCCCCGCTCATCGTCGCCCCCCGCAGTGATACTCGGTTCGCCGTGCGTTCACGTCCCTACTCGATGGACCGTAAGTATTAAATCGTTTGGTCCGTTTGTTCGGGATGAGCCGAACAAACAAAACATCCGGCTCATATCCGGCGGCGTCCCCCTCCCCGCTTCGGCCCTCACACGCTCCCCTCCCGACGCCGTCGACATCCTCCCCCACCGATGTTCCCCATCCACACCACCCGCCCCCGACGTGAACGACTCGCCGACCGAGCCGAGAGCGACCCGCTCCTGACGGCCCTGTTCGTCGTTCCCCTCCTCGCTCTCGTCCACCCTGCCGCCCCGGCGCTGGCGGTGCTCCTGCTGTGTGGCCGTCGACTCGACCGGTCCGCCCGCGCCCCGACGGGCCACGGCCGCGTTCGTCGCCCCGCGTAGGCGCCGTCGCCGACCGCCGCTTCCCAACCTTCTATAACCCCTGACAGGTTCCTCCCCGTATGGACCCGCATCTGGTCGCCGTCGTCGTGGGGCTCCTGCAAGGGGTGTTCGAGTGGCTCCCGATCTCCAGCGAGGGCAACATCGCCATCGCCCTGACGGCGCTCGGCACCGCGCCGGGCGTCGCCGTCTCCTACGCCCTCTTCGTCCACCTCGGGACGGCGCTCTCGGCCACCGCGTACTACCGCGACGAGGTGCGGACCGCGCTCGCCTCGTGGTCGTCGCTCCGCCCGGAGTCGGCGTTCGACGGCGAGACGGCGACGCTCTCCTTCGTCGTCCTCGCGACTGCCGCCTCGTCGGCGGTGGGTCTCGTCGCCCTCCTCGCGCTGGACGCGCTCGTGACCGAACTGACCGGTGGCGCGTTCGTCGCGCTCATCGGCGCCCTCCTCGTCGCCACCGGCCTCCTCCAGCGGTTCGCGGACGCTCGGTCGCTGGCGACGCGGGAGACGCCCGACGCCCTCGACGCCGTCCTGGTCGGCGGCCTTCAGGGACTCGCCATCCTCCCCGGCGTCTCCCGCTCCGGCACGACGACGAGTGCCCTCCTCCTGCGGGGCCACGACGGCCCGGCCTCGTTCCGGCTCTCCTTCCTGCTCAGCATCCCCGCCGCGCTCATCGGCGGCACCGTCGGCGTCGTCCGCGGGGGTGGCATCGGCGTCTCGCCCACCGCCGGCGTCGTCGCCCTCGTCGTCGCCGCCGTCGTCGGCTACGCGACCATCGACCTGCTGATGCGGGTCGTCCGTCGAGTCGCGGTCTGGCTCCTCTGTGTGGGCCTCGGCGCCCTCGCCGTCGCCGGCGGCCTGCTCGTTTGACCCCGGTAATTCTCGGTTACCCGGGTTCATGCGCGGCCTACTATCCGGTAGGTCCGGATTACCTTCCGGTCCGAATCGGCCACCAGCGTCAAGAGACACGGTTAACAACTAACTAACCAAATAGCTGTATGCACACTCCACTGGTAATGCTCTCGGGGTGGCGGTATCGATTCACCAGTGGGGTGGGAGCCGCAGCGCTGGTGGTGGGGAGTGTCGGCGTCGCGAACCATCCGGCTGCACAGCGACTGACCGACGTGGTGCCGGTCTTCGGTCGGTTGCCGGCGACGACCCTCTCGAACGGCGACCTCTCGCTCGCCATCGCAACCACGCTGTTCGTCGCCCTCGCTGCCCTCCTCCCACTGTTCAAGCCGCGGCCCCGGCGCGTGCTGGATACGATCATGCTGGTCGAGCGACGGGTGTTCCTCGTCGCCGTCGCCCTCGCGGCCGTCGGCTACTTCGACTACACGTACCGCCTCCCCCGGACCACCCTCGTCCTCACGACGCTCGCCATGGGCGCCCTGCTGCCGGCGTGGTTCGTCGTCATCCGGCGGAGCCCGCGGGTCGATCCCGAGCGGACGGTGGTCGTCGGGGACGATCCGGAAACTATCGACGAGGTAACCTGTGGAACGGACGTCCCCGTCGTCGGCTACGTGGCGCCGTCGCTACTGACCGACGACGCCGGCCGCTCGACTGCAGTCACGGATGGGGGGGCGGCGGCTGATGGCGGGAACGTTCCCAACGCGACGTGTCTCGGTGGTCTTTCCCGTCTCGACGAGATTCTGATTCGCCACGACGCCGACGCCGCCATCCTCGCCTTCTCACGGCCCGATCGCGGCGAATTCTTCGGGACGTTGGATACGTGCTTCGACGTCGGTATCCCGGCCATGGTCCACGACCAGCACGCCGACGCCGTGTTGACGACCGGCGTCGAACGGGACGAGTTCGTCGCCATCGACCTCGAACCCTGGGACCTGCAGGAACGGTTGACCAAGCGACTGTTCGACATATGTTTCGCTGCAACCGCGATGCTCGTCCTCGCTCCCCTGCTGTTCGTCATCGCCGTCGCGATCAAACTCGACAGCCCAGGTCCGGTCCTCTACAGCCAGGAGCGGACAGCCGAGTTCGGTGACACCTTCACAGTCTACAAGTTCCGAAGTATGGTCCCGGAAGCGGAGGCTGACACCGGAGCCGTCCTCAGCGCCGAGGACAGCGGCGACGTCGACCCGCGCGTGACTCGCGTGGGGCGCATCCTTCGGGAAACACATCTCGACGAAATCCCACAGCTCTGGTCGATCCTCGTCGGCGATATGAGCGTCGTTGGCCCACGTCCCGAACGCCCGGAACTCGACGAGGATATCCAGCAGAGCGTTCGCACTTGGCAACAGCGGTGGTTCGTCCGCCCCGGTCTCACTGGCCTCGCACAGATCAACGATGTGGCCAGCACGGAACCTGCAGAGAAACTCCGATACGACGTGGCCTATATCCGAAATCAGTCGTTCTGGTTCGACCTGCGAATCCTCTTGCGCCAGCTCTGGATGGTCGTCAATGATGCCCTCGGATTCCTTCGATAGCATGTCCACCGACGGAACTATCAATATCTCCCTCGACGAACTGATCAGTACACTTCCATGACTTCTCTCGGCCCCACCGATCGTTCGATCCTCGTAACCGGCGGTGCCGGCTTCATCGGTAGCCACCTCGTCGATGCGTTGGTTGCCGACAACGACGTTCGCGTCTTGGATAACTGCTCCCGTGGGTCGCGTTCGACCGCTTCCGACGACGCCGAGTTCGTTGAAGGGGACATTCGGGACGCGGAGACAGTCGATCACGCGTGTTCGGACGTGGATATCGTCTTCCATCAGGCAGCCAACATCAGCGTCGATCGATCCGTGGCAGACCCCATCGAGAGCCACCGGGTGAACGTTGACGGTACGCTGAACGTGCTCGAGGCGGCACGGGACGTGAACGCGCGTGTCGTGTTCGCCTCCAGTGCCGCCGTCTACGGCGAGCCCTCCTCCGTCCCTGTCACGGAATCCCAGCCGAAAACCCCGTCGTCACCGTACGGCGCGGAGAAGCTCTCGGCCGATCGATATATGCGACTGTACGCCGACCTATACGACTTGGACACCGTTGCCCTCCGATATTTCAACGTCTACGGTCCCGGCGGCATCGGAACCGATTACAGCGGCGTCATCGACGCGTTCCTCACCCGTGCTCGAGGGAACGAGGAACTCCCCGTCCACGGCGACGGCACCCAGACGCGAGATTTCGTTCACGTCTCCGACGTCGTTCGGGCAAATCTTCTCGCTGCGGTAACCGAACAGACCGGCGACGCGTACAACGTTGGAACTGGCAAGAGTGTAACGATCAACCGGTTGGCGGAATTGATCGTCGACGTGACGGATTCGTCGTCCGACATCGTCCACACTGAACCCAGAGCTGGCGACATCGACGAGAGCGAGGCGAACATCGAACGGGCATGTGATCAACTCGGCTACGAACCGCGGACGACCCTCCGAGACGGTCTGGAGGCGCTAGTCCACGATACGGCGTCGACGACACGATGACGTTGCAGTTGGCCTGTATGAAATCATGACCGACGATGCCGACTTGGCTTCGCTTCTGGAAACGCGTCCCGACTTCGCATCGAAGCTCGACCGACTGCTCGACGTCGACGCCGAGCAAGACGCGTGGCGGCCGGTAGATGCCGGTGTCGACGACGCGGTGGCAGTCACCCTCGTCGACAGTGGGCACGTCGAGAAGGTCCCCGATGGCTATCGGTTCACCGACCGGGAGACCGTCCGTGCAGCCGTCGACGACTACCGACGCGACGCGTCGGACGACCGCCGCCGCATCCGCGTCCGCACGGCTCTCCTCGTCGCGCTTGCGCTCGTCGTTCTCGTCCGCCTGCCGACGATCCAGGAGGTCTTCCGCGACGACTGGGTCGTCCTCGCCTCGAACGACCCGTACTTCTATCGGTATCTCGTCGATCAGGCGCTCCTAGATGGCCCGCTCCCGTCGCTCCCGGAGCGAGCGCTCCGGGGCGAACCCCTACTCGCCGCGACGCTTGCAGTCGCGGCCTGGCCCTTCGGCGCGGGCACCTGGGGATCGGGGTTCGTCGTCGCCTGGTATCCCGTCGTCGCGGCCGTCGCCACGGCGGCGCTGGTGTACGGTGCCGCGACGCGGCTCACCGACGACGCCCGCGTCGGCCTCGCCGCCGCGGGGCTCCTCGCCGTCACGCCGGCCCACGCATACCGGACGGCCCTCGGCGTCGCCGATCATCACGCCTTCGACTACGTGTGGCTCGCGCTGACGGCGCTGGCCGTGATCGAACTGCTCTCGCGGAGCGAGCGGGACCGCCGAACGTGGCTCGCGGCCGGCGGCCTCGCCGTCGGCGTCGCCGCGCAGGCGCTGGCGTGGGAGGCCGCTCCGCTCCTCCTGCTCCCGCTCGCGCCGGGACTCGCGCTCGCCGCGCTGGTGGAGATTCGTCGCCCCGGCCCCGAACGGCTCGCGCCGGTCGTCGCCGGCCTCGTCGCCGGCGCGGCGCTCGCCCACCTCGTCCACCTGCTGCTCGGCTGGCAGTTCGAAGCCGTCGTCTACGCGCTCGACTTGCTCGCGCTGGGGAGCGTGGGCCTGCTGGCGCTCGTCGTCGTCGTCCGCCGCCTCGACGGCTCGTGGACGTGGCTCGCGGCCGCCGAAGTCGTCCTCGCCATCGCTGCCGTCGTCGCCGTGCGACGGATTCCGGTCGTCTCGACCGAACTGGACGCCGGACTCGACTTCTTCCTCCGGAGTGGGCCGGCGGAACTCGCCGGCGTCGGGGCGAACTACGGCGCCGTCGGCGTCCTCGTCATCCTCGGGTTCGCGTCGGTGCTCGCCGCCCCGATGCTCCCCTTCGCGGCCAAGTGGGGCTGGCAACGGCTCGAATCCGGCTGGTTCGTCGTCGGCGTGTACGCCATCCACTTCGGCGTGCTGGCGGCGCTCCAGCGTCGCTTCGGCGGCGAACTCGCCCCCTTCGCCGCCATCCTCGGCGGCGTCGGCTTCGTGTTGCTCGCGTCGTGGTTCGACCTCGTGAAGCCACCCGTTCCGCGGCGGCTCGCTGGCCGCGATACCGATGGAGCCGTCGCCGCCGACGGGGGCGACGACGACGCCCTCGTCGTTCCCGACCGGACCCGGGTCGCCTTGCTCGCCGGCCTCGCGGGCGTCGCCGTCGGCTCCGGCTCGCTCTACGCCGCACTCATCGACCGCCGACTCGTCATCACCGACGCCACCTACGAGGCGGCGCGCTGGATATCCGAGTACGTCGACGAGCACGACATCCCCTATCCCGAGAGCTACGTCCTCAGCAAGTGGGGCCGCAACCGCGTCTACAACTACTTCGTGAACGGCGAGGCGGCGTCGTACAGCTATGCCGAGCGCACCTACGAGGACTTCCTGTTCTCGAACGACGCCGACTCGTGGCACGAGGAGTTCGCGGACCGCGTGGGGTTCGTGGTCACCCGGGACCTGCCGCATCTCGGCCTGATCTCCGCGTCGACCGTGCAGTCGACGCTCCACGATCGCTTCGGCAGCGCCACGATCAGCAACATCGGCGGTGTCGGTCACTTCCGGGCCGTGTTCGCCACCGACGACGGCGCGCGGAAGGTGTTCCGCGTCGTCCCCGGGGCGACGATCCGCGGCCCTGCACCGGCGGAGACGGCACGCGTTCGACTCGTCGCCGACGTGTCGATCCCCGGCGACGAGTTCGAATACGTCCGACGGGCGACGGTGACCGACGGAACCTTCGAGGTGACGGTCGCCAACCCGGGAACCTATCGAATCGGGCAGGGCGACACGACCGTCGAGGTGTCCGAGCGGGCGGTGCAGGCGGGCGAGGCGGTGACCCTCGACTCCTGACCCGTCCCGAGAAGCGACCGCCATACCGTGCTTAACGAGCAATTATCTATGAGCAGCGAGAGAGTGTACTTGATCGACGCATGTCCTTCAGTGACCGCGTGCATGGCCTCCGCCAGCCGGAGTACACCGGGGAGAATCGTTGTACGCCGTGTACGGTCGTCAATCTCGTCATCGCTGTCGTCGTCAGCGGCCTCGTAGCGACTGTCTTCCCGCCGGCGGCGGTCGCCGTGTTCGTCGTCTCCGTCGCCGCCATCTATCTCCGGGGCTATCTGGTTCCCGGGACGCCGACGTTGACGAAACGCTACCTCCCCGATTCGGTGTTGAAGCTGTTCGACAAGTACGAGCCCCCCGAGCCGCCGGCCCTCGACGACGACGCCGACATCGAGGCGTTCCTGCTCGACGTGGAGGCGGTCGAGGAGTGCCGCGACGGGACGGACCTCTGTCTGACCGACGAGTTCGCTGAGGCGTGGTACGGCCGCATCGAGTCGCTTCGCGACCGGGACGACGACCGGGACAGCGTCGCCGTCCTGTTCGACGGACTCGACGTCGACCGCGACCGGGTCCGTATCGAATCCTACGGGGACGCGTACGACGCGTACATCGACGATACGCGGGTCGGGCAGTGGGAGTCCCGAGCGGCGTATCTGGCCGATATCGCCGCCGAAGCGGAGTTCCGCGAGCGCCATCCAGCGTGGGAGCGCCTCGGCTTCGACGAACGCACGGAAGTGCTCGGCGCGCTCCGCCTGTGGCTGGAGCGGTGTCCGGAGTGTGACGGGCCGGTGACGCTCGGCGAGGACACCGTCGAGTCGTGTTGCCGATCCATCGACGTCATCGCCGCCACCTGCGAGGACTGCGGTGCCCGGGTGTTCGAAGCGCAGTTCTCGCCGGAAGCGATGGCGGCGGGGTGACCGGCGGACTGGTCGTGCTCATCAGCCAAGCGTCATGCCGAGCGCTGTCAGTAGCAGCGCCAATCGTTCTGATGATAGGATGACACGACCACTGGGGGAGTGGTTTGGAAATAACTGTTAGGTTGCTGTTTTCAGATCTAGTAATCGAACCATCGGGATCCGACATCGTGTCGTGGGACAACGCCTGACGGCCGTCTATACGGGTGATATCGAACAGGAAACGAATCGACGAGTCGGTCCCCCCCCTCGAACCAACTCCTCACTCGTCGTGTGCGTCGAGGATGCGCTGGAAGTAGGGCGTCATAACTCGGTGAGCCTGTTGATATTGCCGAGTATCGTGAAGTTCAACACCCAGTGTCCACCGCGCAGGTTCGGCCCCGAACCCCGACTGGCCTTCACGTGGTTTATCAGGGTAGGTCGGATCCTGTAGTGCCACGCGGAGTTCGAGCATCTGAGCGTGCATCATCGGTGTCCAGTAATCTCCACCGACCTTGTGCCGGCGCCACCCCTCGGCCGTTAGTTCGGCGTATTTGGAATCCACTCCTGTAACAGAGGCGCGCTGTTCGAAGGCCTCTTTCACCGGACTCCAGTCTACTCTGCCCAGCCGATCGTAATCAACTTCTCCGTCGACTCGGCATTCGTCTTCCAGATCATCCTTCGCCCACAGTGCATCTACTCGGGCTTTAGCTGCCTGATATGCCTCTTTGTCGTTCAGATGTGAGAACTGAAGTGCGTCCACAGCGGCAAACGCTTCAATCGCATCCTCACGATTCCGACGGTCGTGGTTGACGAAGCCTTGACCTAACTGATCAGCCATATACGACGCTGGTTGTTCTACGTTCGGGGGGAGGTATGGCTCCTCTGACCAGCTACTACGGCTTTCACTCATTGTTCAGCCTATGTTGGATTCCCAGTTGGAATAAGCATTGCTTTGGGAATATCGTTTCAGATAATTAGTGTTGGTTGATTTTGAAGAAGAGAATATGTGCTTTCCAGGCCCAGAATCCACAATATTTATCTTTTCAGCTAGTTCATTCATGCTATTATTTGAGCGCATTCATCAAATAGTATGTACGTTAACTATGATTTATCACATTACTGTTATAATAATTGCTGCAGATACAACCACCGCCGCGACCAGAATTGATAGAGCGTCGACACGGCGATGACGACGAGGAAGAAGCTCGCCCACAGGAGTGGGTCGACGGTCGAGATTAGCGGCGTGTCGGTAGACGCGAGTACGATGCTGAGCAACGAAATCGTCCCGATTGCCCGGTAGTAGGTTGCCCACGTGACACCGTATCGGGTGACGACCTCCATGTACAGATCGACCTGCCGCGCGGATTTGCGGAGGAGGATCGTCTTTCGGTCGCTGTCGTAGTCGACGATCCCCGCGTCGTCGAGTTTGGGGAGGTGCGTCTGGTGGAGGGAGACGTAGACGCTATCGCGGATGTTGCTCGGCGGGGGTGATTCGTTCGTCTCGATTTCGGCGATGTGTTCCGCGAGGTCGCGAAGCGATACCTCCCGCCCCCGATCCTGAAGACACTTGATGACGTTTCTCCGCCGGTCGTTTCGGAGAATGTCGTGGATGTCCGTTTCGGGAAGTACGTCGTCCGTCTGGAGTAGTCCGATGTTCATGTGTAGCGACCGGGTCGACCACAACAACAGGACAAAAGAGCATAGTTATCAGGAGCTTTCTCCGCGGACGGCCGAGCCTGAACACGCGGATAACAGCCAGTTAGCTGGTCTGGTCGGTCCGGATATTTCGGAGTTTCAGGCCGTCTCTGTGGTTAATGTATAATTAAGGCGCGAGCGCTACGCGCGCGCGAATGCCTCGTCGTGCCGTGTCATCCGGGCCGCTAGGGTAATGGGTCCTTTCCCCCGCTTAGTCCGACGTTATGTGAGAGAATTGGTGATTAGCTATGGGGGTAGATGTGTTGGATAGCAGTGTCGGCACACCCACGCTGGTCACGACGACGGTTCGACTCCGTCGGTGGGCATCCCCTCACGGGGGGAACACACCATGACGGACGAACGATTCGACATTTCGCGGCGGAAGGCATTGGCTGCTCTCGGCACCATCGGCGTCGCCTCGGCGGGCGCCGGACTGGGCACGAGCGCGTACTTCTCCGATCAGGAGACGTTCGAGAACAACCAGCTGACGGCCGGCACCCTCGATATGGGCGTGTCGTACTCGGCGCATTACTCGGACTGGAGCGACGACGAGGGCGAGGGCGTCGATGTCAACATGTGGGACGGTCCCGCGAACACGACGGGTACCGCGAACGATCTCACGGACGGCTACACCGGCCTGCCGGCGAACGACGCCTGGCTCATCGAGGTCGACGATCCGGCGCAGTTCCTCGAAAACACGGAAACCCAGTCGTACAACGCGGACACGGAACTCGTCTGTGAGGCCGGCGAAGCGATCTCGCAAGCCGACGACGCTCCCAAGCCCGTCATCGAGCTGGGCGACGTGAAGCCGGGTGACTTCGGCGAGGTTACGTTCAACTTCATCCTGTGTGATAACCCCGGGTACGTCTGGCTGAACGGCGGCCTCGTCAGTGAGAGCGAGAACGGCGTAACCGAACCCGAAGCCGACGACCCGGACGAGATGGCCGGAGTCGTCGAACTCCTCGACGTCGTCAAGGCGGCTGTCTGGATCGACAACGGCAACAACTACCAGGACGGCGACGAGATGATTCCCTCCTCCTACACCGGATCGCTCCGCGACGTGCTGGGCATGATCGAGGGCTCCAACGGGACGCCGCTCCCCGGCAACATGAACGCCGAAGCGGGCGGCGGGACCGGCGAACAGGGTTGCTTCTCCGCCGACGAAGAACACTCCATCGCGTTCGCGTGGTGGGTGCCGGTCGACCACGGCAACGAAATCCAGTCCGACAGCGCGACCTTCGACCTGGGTCTCTACACCGAGCAGTGCCGCCACAACGACGGTAGCGGCCTGAACAACGAGGGCCTCGAAGACGAGGTCGACGACGACGAGGAAGACAACAACGGGACGTAACGGCGCGACCGACCCACTCGGAGACGGCGTTTCCGACGCCGACGGCGGTTCGACTCCGCCGGTGGGCATCCCCTGGATGGGGAGCGAGGCCGCCTCACGGTGGTCAATCGGAGGATACCAAACCATGTCAAACGATTTCGAACTCTCACGGCGGAAGGCGCTCGCCGCGCTCGGCAGCATCGGCGTGGCATCGGCTGGGGCCGGACTCGGTACGTCCGCGTACTTCAGCGATCAGGAAACGTTCGAGAACAACCGGCTCGTGGCGGGCGAGCTGGACCTCAAGATGGACTGGGAGGAGCACTACTCCGACTGGTCGGCGGACGAGAACGATATCCGCGACGGTGAAGGCGAATTCGAAGTGCGGATGGAAGCCCCGGACAACCCCAGTGGATACCGGGAGTTCCCGCCGGGAGCGTCAGAGCCCTTGATCTGGGTTCCTGAACCGTCCGTGGACGACTTCATGGACAATACGTCTATCGAGGGATACCCCGACGCAGACAACGACGGTATCACGGAATTCCCGATAGAAGAAATGAACGGGCGGGCACCGTGCGACTACCTCGCTGATGTGGGTAACGACGATGAGGGCTTAGACCCGGACAGCGACGAACTGGGCCGGACGGATACCGACGACACGCGACTTGACGACGGCTCCCCGGCGCCGCTGATCAATCTGCAGGACGTAAAACCGGGCGACTTCGGGGAGATCACGTTCAGTACCCATCTCTGTGACAACCCCGGCTACCTCTGGATGAACATGCCGGGCGGTCTTGAGGCGAGCGAAAACGGCGTCACTGAACCCGAAGAGGACGACCCGGACGAGGGAGAGGGTGTTGAACTCGTCGAGAAGATTCAGACCGCCCTCTGGTACGATAACAACTGTGACAATCTCATCACGTGTGAAGAGAAAATCGACGTGATGGTCGTGGCCGATACGTCCGGGAGCATCGGAGGTAACCTCGACAACGGTATTCCGGGTGAGGATGTCGACATTCTAGCCAACGCAGCCAATACCTTCTTCACCGAGCTTGAAGCACGAACGACTACTGATGAAGTCCGGGCAGGGTTACTGACATTCAACGGACCGAGTGATGCTGGTGAAGATGATCCGACGGTGTTCAATAGGCCCGCTCTCCGCGCTGGCCTAGGCCCACTCGATCAGTTCGATGTTGACAGCGACGGAAGCCCCGACCTCAGAGAATTCTTACCCACTAGAGGGAGCGGTAACACGCCCACGCCCCACGCGCTGGATCTGGCTCGGAAGGTTCTCAACGATCAGGGTCGACCGGATGCGAAACAAGTTATCGTCCTCGCCACCGACGACAATCCGGATTACGTCGGTGGCGACTCTCCCACCATCCCGTACACCGTTACGGAAGGTGAAGGAAGCCCACTTCCGGCAGGACCGAGCTACACGTCAGAGGTCTACGCTGGCAACAGTGATGGATTCAGTTCTACCACGGAACAAGATGAGACTGCGGATGCAGCTGAAAGCGTCCAACAAGATGGAATAGAAATCCGGGTCGCTGGGATCGGCGTGGATGATCTCGTCCTCCTGAGAGACCGTGTCGCTGGAGATGATGGTGACCAAACTATGGCACAGCCGGACTTCTTCGACGAGGCCACGATTGACAACGTCGTGACAGTTGCTGAAGGAATAGTGCAAGACATTGTCGGAGGAACTGGGCGCTGTGACGAAGTCATCTTTACAGGAAGCCTCGGCGAACTCGAAAACGCCCTCACCGCCAACGGTGGTCGCGGAATTCCGCTCGATGGGGATCGCGGAACCCAGTTCGACGAACTGAACGGGGACGAAAACGACGAGAATCGGGAGTGCTTCCTGGCCTCCGGTACCAACTGCTTCGGCCTCGCCTGGTGGCTCCCCGAGAACCACGGCAACGAGGTCCAGTCCGATTCGGTCCGCTTCGACCTCGGCTTCTACACCGAGCAGTGCCGCCACAACGACGGCAGCGGCATGAACAACGAGAACGTCGACGCCTGATCGCAGACGGCTCGCTCCCCACCCTACCCACGCTGGTGCCGGACGTTCCGGGTTACGCCGGACGCCCCTACGACGGTTCGATTCCGTCGGTGGGCCTACATGCCGCTCGATTCGCTCACTCGACGACGGATTCTCGCCGCGGCCGGGAGCGTCGGGGCTCTCTACCTTGGCGTGGATCGCGCCGGTGCCGCCCTCGGCTACGAACCGGTCGATCTGAACCAACGGGCGGTGAACGGCACGTACGCGCGCACGAACGAGTTCACACAGGCGCCGCCACGGATCGCCCTCTCGTGGCGCGAAATCGTGAACGGCGAGAGACAGGAAGACACGGGGCTCACGACGGACGCGGAGGGCGAGACGGGCGACGTGGGACTGGTCGTCGACGAGGCGGTGATGCCGGGCGACAGTGGATCGGTGACGATGCGGGCCGAGTTGCTCGAGCGCGACACGCCGACCGTCGATTCCGTCGCGCTCTATCTCCTCCTTCGGCTCTCCGATACGGCGGAAAACGGCGTGAACGAACCCGAGTTGGACGCCGGAGATTCTCCGGGCGAAGACGGCGGGGAGCTGCAGGATCACACGGAGATTTCCGTCTGGATCGACGAGGGAATCTTCACCGGGAACGGCGAACTGGAGGAGCTACCGGTCATCGGGGACAACACCGTCGCGGAGGGCACTCTCGCAGAGGTCGCCGATCCGGATCCGAAAGGGACTGGGGACGGCGAGTATCGGATCAGGATCGACGGGACCGACTGTTTCTCGCCGGGCGACGAAGTGTACGTCTCCTTCGAGTGGCGGATTCCTGACACCGTCGGGAACATCATCCAGAGCGATTCGGCCACCTTCCAGGTTGCCTTCGATCCGCGGCCGTGCACGGAGGGGTAACCAATGCCTAAACGGGTCATTAATCGGACGTTAGGCAGTCGATTAACGGCCACGTATACCGGTTCAGGCCGGCGATTTGTGGATTTTTCGCCTGCGGATATCGAAACGGCGGCACCCGCCGTTCAGACCCGGCTTCAGGATCGCCTTACCTTCTGCCCTGTCCTGTCAAAGCGACGGATAACTAAGGCCGTTAGAAGGCTCGTTAGTGGTGATGGACGCAACGGGGGAGATCGACGAGTGGCCGAGTCATACGGGGGACTGGCTGTGACGATAGCCGACTCTCGTCGGGTGGCTGTTCCCACGCGGAGCCGGAGGTGTGGAGCGTGAGTCTCGTCGGTGACCGCGACGTGCCACGGCTGGCGGTGAACGGTCTGATCATCCTCGTGATCGCCGCCGTCGTCGCGCCTTTCATCGTGTACGCCGTTCCGGGCGTCGTCGGGGCGGACCACGGACTCGTCGTCCTCTCCGGCAGCATGGAACCGCGGATGAGTCCCGGCGACGCCGTCATCGTCCGAGAAGTGCCGCCCTCCGAGATCGAACGGCAGGACATTATCACGTACCAACGGCAGGGAAGCGACACGCCGACGACCCACCGCGTGATCGAGAAGCAGTCGACCGAAAACGGCGTCGCCTACGTCACGAAAGGCGACGCCAACGAGGAGCGTGACCGTGGAACCGTCTCACACGATCGGGTAGTGGGCGAGGTCATCTTCGTGATTCCGTTCATCGGTCACGTGATCCAGTTCGCCAACACACAGCTCGGCTTCCTCGTGCTCGTGCTCACGCCGATGGTGCTGTTCGTCCTCTCGGAGCTTTGGGAACTGGCGAAATCGGTCCGTGACCCCGAAACTGGGGGCGAAGACGGCTCGCCCGCCGCGGACGAGCCACCGGCTGTGACCACGACGGCTGCGGAGACCAGCTCCACCACCGACGACGAGTCCGACGGCTTCACGCTCACGCGGTCGAGCCTCCAACTGGTCTTACTCCTCTTCGGGCTGTACGTCCCGTACAGCGCGTACGTAGCGTATACGACCCAGGAAGCGTGGTCTATCGCCGTCGCGACCGGGACAGCTATCGGGTTCCTGTTCTGCCTCGTGCTCTATCTGGCCAGCCGCGGTTCCGGTTCGAATTCGGGGGCGACCCGCTCCGTCGACGGCGTCGTCCGGCGTGGCGAGTTGCCGGCCGGGATCAGTGACCGAACCACGATTCCGCTCGAATCGGTCGAATCGTTGGTCCAGATGGCGCTGGACCGCGACGACTGGGTCATCTACGACGAGGAGCAGGACACGTACTACATGACCCGTGACGACGCCCTCTATCTACACCGTGCTGCCCCCGAAACCGACGGTGGGACGGCGGTCGATGGGGGCGATCCGGCGTCCAACGACACGGTCGATTCGGCGGGGAGCCCCGCGGATGGCGATCACTCGCGACCGACGGGCGGTGATGGGACGTGACCGATCCCCGCTCCCTGTCGCGCCGAAAGCTCCTGTGGGCGCTGACCACCGTGGGAGCTGCGGCGTCGACCGGGGGCGGAGCGGCCGCGCTGTTTCACGACTCGGAGACGTTCGGCGAGTCGAGGGTATCGGCCGGCGTGGTCGACCTGGAGGCCGAGCCGTCGTGGGGGAACGACGACTCGCTCGGGACGATATCGACGGGTGAGAGCGGGAGCCGGGAGGTCCGACTCACCCTCGTCGACAACCCGTCCTACGTCTGGTTCCGGACGGAGTGTACACAGTGTCTGGACGTCGAAGAGGCGCTGTACGTTCGATACGGGATCGACACCAGCGGGGACGGGGAGATAGACATGCCGATCACGGACGGATACATAACCCTCCGCGAGGCACGCGACCGGTTCGGAACCGGCGAATTCGTCGGTACACTCCAGCCCGACGCGGAGTGGCTGCTCGTCGCCGAGTGGGAGCTTCGTGAATGGGTCGAGGATACCGACGTGTCGCTCTCGTTCGACTTCTACGCGACACAAACCCGACACGTGTCCGATCCGAGCGATATCGAGCTTCCGTGGTCCTGTGTGGACTGTGGCGATCCGACGGGTGATCCGTCGGACGGGGACGACGTCGTGTCGGAGATAAGCTGGGTGGCGTTCTGTGGCAGTTCGGCGTTCGACACCGACTTCACACCGCAGCTGACCGACGAGGGTCGGACGCTCCTGCTCGACACCGACGCGTACACGATCCCCGATACGGTCGAGACGGTCGCGATCAAGTACGGACGGACGATCGAGGTCTTCACGTACGGTAGTCAGGACTCGCTCACGGTCGGCGTCAACGACGGGACCACGTACCCGAAACTGGACGGACGGGGTAACGGGTACGCGAACACCTCTCGCAGCAGTTCGAACTTCTGTGACGGCGAGGACGGCTGTAAGTACGAGTTCGACGACGGCGAGTGGGAATGCACCAACGGGAGGCCGAACCGCGCGCTTCGCGGTCGTCTCGGAGGTAAGCGCTGATGTCGCGACTCGACGATCCCGGATTCGACTGGACGGCCGTCGTCACGCTCTTCGTCGTGTTCGCTGTCGTCGTCTCCGGCGCCGGTGGCGGGACGTACGCCGTTCTCTCCGACATCGAGAACACCACGGGGACCCTGTCCATCGAACAGGTCGTCCAGAACGAGCAGTACCAGGTCTACGATGTCTCTTGTGACGTGATCGAGGAGGGCAACGTCGTCGAGACGTCCTCCGACGCCAGCGAGATGAGAAGCCTCCGGGACTTCGAGATCCCGGATCGGGAGGGCTGTGTCAAGGTGTCCGTCTGGCTCCAACCCTCTGCATTCGGCGATTCGTCGCCAAAGAACGCGACCATCGCCCACCGGCACGAGGGAGAGTGGAAGTACCTCAACACCTCGGTCAAGTGGAACACCGAAGGCTGGATGATCGAGCTGTCGGCGTACACGGAGAGCTACAGTCCGTTCGCCGTGTTCGTCCCCAACGAATCACGGCAGACCACGCAGTTCGCCGACCCCCTCGTCCCGGCGAACGCGTCGACGGATAACGGAACGGCGGCACCGACGGTGACGCCCACGCCGACACCGACAGCCACTCCGACGCCGACACCCGAGCCGACGGCGCCGCCCACGCCGACACCGACAGCCACTCCGACGCCGACACCCGAGCCGACGGCGCCGCCCACGGACGAGCAGGACTCCGGTGGTGGTGGCGGTGGCGGCGGCGGTGCGTCTGGAGCGGCGACGGACGACGATGACCACGGGTCCGACTTCGCCGACGATGACGACGGTTCCGACACCTCGTCCGACGAGTCGACGAACCCATCCGAGGACGGCTCGGAGGACGAGAGTTCCGGTGAGGGTGCGGACGAGTCGTCGGACGAGAATTCGACGGACGATGGTTCGGAGGAGTCGTCCACCGACGGCGAGTCGGATGATGAATCGGAGGACACCTCCGGTGACGACGAGTCGGACGATGGAACGGACGACGAGTCGGACGATGGAACGGACGACGAGTCGGACGATGGAACGGACGATACCTCGGGCGACGACGGATCGGAGGACACCTCCGGTGACGACGAGTCGGACGATGGAACGGACGACGAGTCGGACGATGGAACGGACGATACCTCGGGCGACGACGGATCGGAGAACACCTCCGGTGACGACGAGTCGGACGATGGAACGGACGACGAGTCGGACGATGGAACGGACGATACCTCGGGCGACGACGGATCGGAGAACACCTCCGGTGACGACGAGTCGGACGATGGAACGGACGACGAGTCGGACGATGGAACGGACGACGAGTCGGACGATGGAACGGACGACGAGTCGGACGATGGAACGGACGACGAGTCGGACGATGGAACGGACGATACCTCGGGCGACGACGGATCGGAGGACACCTCCGGTGACGACGAGTCGGACGATGGAACGGACGACGAGTCGGACGATGGAACGGACGATACCTCGGGCGACGACGGATCGGAGAACACCTCCGGTGACGACGAGTCGGACGATGGAACGGACGACGAGTCGGACGATGGAACGGACGATACCTCGGGCGACGACGGATCGGAGAACACCTCCGGTGACGACGAGTCGGACGATGGAACGGACGACGAGTCGGACGATGGAACGGACGACGAGTCGGACGATGGAACGGACGACGAGTCGGACGATGGAACGGACGACGAGTCGGACGATGGAACGGACGACGAGTCGGACGATGGAACGGACGATACCTCGGGCGACGACGGATCGGAGAACACCTCCGGTGACGACGAGTCGGACGATGGAACGGACGACGAGTCGGACGATGGAACGGACGATACCTCGGGCGACGACGGATCGGAGAACACCTCCGGTGACGACGAGTCGGACGATGGAACGGACGACGAGTCGGACGATGGAACGGACGACGAGTCGGACGATGGAACGGACGATACCTCGGGCGACGACGGATCGGAGGACACCTCCGGTGACGACGAGTCGGACGATGGAACGGACGATACCTCCGGTGATGACGGGTCGACCGATGGAGGGGACACCTCCGGCGATGACGGGTCGACCGATGGAGCAGACGACAACGAGTCGGATGACGGATCGGATGACACCTCCGGTGATGACGGGTCGACCGATGGAGGGGGCACCTCCGGTGACGACGGCGGCTCGGACGGGAGCAGCAGCGGCAGTAGCCCGTCCGGATCGGACGGAAGCACTAGCGACGACTCACAATGACTCTGGGTGACGCCGAACTGTTACGGGCGGTCCGCCGGTTCCGACGCGCGATCAGCAACCAGTCGACCCGTCGATGGCTCGGCCCCCTCGTCGGTACTGGCTCGTGGCTCCTCAGGCTCTCGGGGATGCGGCCACGCGCACCGAAGCGAAACGTCATCCTCGGGCTGATTTATCTCTACGCGCTGCTGGTTCTGGTGTCGGTCGGTTCTGTCTGACTGTCGTAACGCCTAATAGTCGAACACACCTTTTTTGGACAATGAGAGTAACACGAACGCAACGGAGGTGGGACCGTGGGGGTTGAAATAAAGGAGTCCGCCGTCTCGGACGCGGCGTTCGAGGAAATGAAGCAGTTCGTCTCGGACTACCTCGCCGCGAGCGTCGAGAACGAGGACGACGGCGGGCGGATGCGGTGGTATCCGTGGCACAGCGCCGAGTACCGATTCAACCACACGCTGAACGTCGTCGACCTGGCGGCCGATATCGCCCGCCGCGAAGGCGCCGACGTCGACGTGGTTCGCGTGGCGGCGCTGTTTCACGACATCGCGAAACTCGAAGCCGAACAGGAACGCCACGCCGACGAGGGTGCGCGCGTCGCTCGCGAATACCTCACGACGCGCGGGGACCATCCACAGTCGTTCGTCGACCAGGTGACCCAGTCCGTCCGCGAGCACTCCTATCAGGGTACTCTCGACGACGTGTCGCTGGAGACCCAGTGTCTCATCGAGGCCGACATTCTGGACAAGATCGGTGCCAACGGCGCCGTATTGATGCTCCTGCGGATGGGATACGAGTCACGCACGCACATGGACGCGGGCGAGATGATCGACCGCGTCCTCGAACGCGGGCACGACGCCGCCGACCGGGTCGAGAGCGACGCGGCAGAGAGCGTCGCTCATCAGCGACTCAAGCGCGTGAAGTGGTTCCGCGAGTGGCTCGAAGACGAAGTGCCAGGTATCGACGAACGAGACGCGGACGCGTAACCCTGGGGTCGTTTTTCGATCGCCCCGTTCCGTCGCCGCAGTCTGAGCGCCCGCTCTACAGTTCGAAACGGGGGCCTCGCCCCCGCCGCCTCGATCAGTCGTCGCCAGTCTGGACCGTTCCCGCACCGATTTCGGCGCCACCGGCCTTCGACGCCGGTTCGGGGAGGTCAGTGCGCACGTCCTCGCGGCTCTCCTCGGCGATGACCTCGGCGTACGCGTCGGGCATCACCTTCGTGAAGTTCAGGACTTCGGTGCCCCAGTCGTCGAGGAGCGTCGCTGCACGGTCGCTGTCGGTGTAGGCCGCGTGGTTCTCGACCATCCGGCGGAGCATGGCCTCGTCGGACTCCTCGAGGTCGTGGTGGATGGTCACCATGCCCTCGTTGGCGCGCTCCTGGAAGTCGCCGTCGGGGTCGTAGACGTAGGCGATTCCGCCGGACATCCCGGCCGCGAAGTTCCGCCCCGTCTCGCCGAGGACGGCGACGACGCCGCCGGTCATGTACTCGCAGCCGTGGTCGCCGACGCCCTCGACGACGGCTTTCACGCCGCTGTTGCGGACGGCGAAGCGCTCGCCAGCGAGGCCGTTGACGTAGAGTTCGCCCTGCGTCGCGCCGTAGAGACAGACGTTGCCGACGAGGATGTTGTCCGCGGGGTCGTACGCGGCCGTTTCGGGCGTCCGGACGATCACCTTGCCGCCCGAGAGCCCTTTGCCGACGTAGTCGTTGGCGGCGCCGACGAGTTCCATCGTCACGCCGTTGGCGAGGAAGGCGCCGAAGCTCTGGCCGGCGATGCCGTCGAACGTACAGGAGATGGTGTCCTCGGGGAGGCCGCTCTCGCCGTAGCGCCGCGAGATGCGGTTCGAGAGCATGGCGCCGACTGCACGGTCACCGTTCGAGATGTCCCGTCGGATGTGGATCGGCTCACCCTCCTCTATTGCGTCGGAGGCTTCGCCGATCAGGTCGCGGTCGAGGTGGGTCTGCACGTCCGCGTGCTTCTGTTCACGAACCTTGTGACGTTCGCCGCCCTCGGGTTCGGCGATGATGGCCGACAGGTCGAGGTGTTTGGCCTTCGGGTGGTCGGTTTCGGTCTGTTTCAGGAGGCCGGGGCGACCGATCATCTCTTCGACCGACCGGAAGCCGAGTTCGGCCATGATCTCCCGCAGTTCCTCCGCGAGGAACGCCATGTAGTTGATGACGTGGTCCGGCTGGCCCGTGAAGCGGTCGCGCAGGTCCTCGTCCTGCGTGGCGACTCCCGTCGGACAGTTGTTGGTGTGGCAGATGCGGGCCATCACACAGCCGGAGGTGATGAGGCTGGCGGTGCCGAAGACGTACTCCTCGGCGCCGAGCAGCGCGGCGATGGCAACGTCGCGGCCGGTCATCATGCCGCCGTCGGTGGAGACGCGGATGCGGTCGCGCAGCCCCGTCGCGCGGAGCATCTGGTTGGCCTCGGCGAGGCCGAGTTCCCACGGGAGCCCCGCGTTCTTGATCGACGTCTTCGGCGACGCGCCGGTGCCGCCGGAGTGGCCCGAGATGTGGACCACGTCGGCGTTGGCCTTTGCGACGCCGGCGGCGATGGTGCCGATGCCCGCTTCCGCGACGAGTTTCACGTTGATGTCGGCCTCGGGGTTGGCCGTCTTCAGGTCGTGGATCAACTGTTTGAGGTCCTCGATGGAGTAGATGTCGTGAAGTGGGGGCGGCGAGATGAGGCCGACGCCCGGCGTGGAGTAGCGGACGTGGGCGATCATCTCGTTGACCTTCTTCCCGGGCAGGTGGCCGCCCTCGCCCGGCTTGGAGCCTTGGGCCATCTTGATCTGCAGCTCTTCGGCCGAGGAGAGGTAGTTCGACGTGACGCCGAACCGGCCGGACGCGACCTGCTTGATGTTACACTCCTTTTCGGTGTCGAAGCGCTCGGGGGGTTCGCCACCTTCGCCGGTGTTGGACTTCCCGCCGATGCGGTTCATCGCGATGGAGTTCGTCTCGTGGGCCTCCGGCGAGAGCGACCCGAGCGACATGGCGGCCGTCGAGAATCGCTCGACGATTTCGTGGACGGGCTGAACTTCGTCGAGCGGGACCGGATCGCGGTCGCTGTCGAACTCCAGCAGTCCGCGAAGGGTCTGGAGGTTCTCGCGCTGGTCGTTGATCAGCGCCGCGAACTCCTGGTACTTCTCGTAGTTCCCCGAGCGGACCGCCTGCTGGAGCGTCCCGACCGTCTTCGGGTTCCACTGGTGGTGGATGCCGTTCGAGCGGTGTTCGTACTCGCCCTGTCGTTCGAGCTCCGGATCGGCACCGTAGGCGACGGCGTGGCGCGTCAGGAGGTCCTCTTCGAGCTGCGGGATGCCGATGCCTTCCGTTCGAATCTCCGTCCCTTCGAAGTACTCGCGGATGAACTCGGAGGAGAGGCCGACGGCCTCGAAGATCTGGGCGCCCTGGTAGCTCTCGACGGTCGAGATGCCCATCTTCGCCATCGTCTTCAGGAGGCCGTCCTCGAGGGCCTTCTTGTAGTGGGAGATGGCCTCGGCCTCCTCGGCGCCGTCGGGGCCGGCGACGATGTCACAGATGCTCTGGTAGGCGAGGTAGGGGTTGACCGCGTCGGCGCCGTAGCCGACGAGGGTCGCGAGGTGGTGGACCTCTCGCGGGTCGCCGGACTCGACGACGAGGCCGGCGTGGTTGCGGAGGCCGTTGCGGACGAGCGCGTGGTGGACGCCGCCGGTGGCGAGCAGGCTCGGAATCGGCACCCGATCCGGTCCCGTGTTCCGGTCGGAGAGGACGACGATGTCCACGCCGGCTTCGATGGCCGCGCGGGCGTCGCGGCGCAGGTCCTCGACGGCCGCCTCGAGGTCGCCGTCTTTCTCGTAGGTCATGTCGACGATGGCCGAGGAGAACTCGCCCTCGAGGTCCTTGATCTCCGCCGTCTGTGCGTCCGTCAGGACCGGCGAATCGACGACGAGCTGGCGGGCGTGTTCCGGCGTCTCGTCGAGGAGGTTGCGCTGGGGACCGAGCCGGGATTCGAGGCTCGTCACCAGTTCCTCGCGGATGTAGTCGATGGGCGGGTTCGACACCTGCGCGAACAGCTGTTTGAAGTAGGTGAACAGCGGCCGGTTGAAATCGGAGAGCACCGACAGCGGCGTGTCGTCGCCCATCGAGCCGACGGGGTCCTTGCCCTCTTTCGCCATCGGTTCGACGAGGTGGTCGAGTTGGTCGTACGTGTAGCCAAAGGCGGCCTGCTGGGCGCGCAGGGAGCCCACGTCCTCGCGGGGGTCGTAATCGGTATCGGCGCCGTCGCTGAGATGGCGTTGCTCCCGTTCGACCCACTCGCCGTACTGCTCGTCGGTGAGGTCGGCGAACACCTCGTCGTCGGGGACGACCCGTCCACGTTCGGGGTCGGCGACGAGCAACTGGCCGGGCTGGAGGCGGTGGCGTTCCTCGATGTCCGCGGGGTCGACGTCGAGGGCGCCCGCCTCGCTCGCCATGATGAGTCGGTTGTCCTCGGTCACGTCGTACCGGCAGGGCCGCAACCCGTTGCGGTCGAGTGCCGCGGCGATCTGTTCGCCGTCGGTGCCGACGACGAGCGCCGGGCCGTCCCACGGTTCGACGAGGCTCGCGTGGTAGTCGTAGAAGTCCTTGCGTTCCGGCGCCATCTCGTCGTTCTTGCGGAACGCCTCGGGGATGAGCATCCGGAGCGCGTGCGGGAGGTCACGGCCGCCCTGCACGAGGAGTTCGAGGGCGTTGTCCACCGACGCCGTGTCGCTCTGGTTCGGATCGTTGATGATGGGCTTCAGCGTGTCGATGTCGTCGCCGAACTCCGGGTGAGCGAGGTCCGTCTCGCGGGCCCGCATCCAGTTGATGTTGCCGCGGATGGTGTTGAACTCGCCGTTGTGGATGATGTTGCGGTAGGGGTGTGCGAGATGCCAGGCGCCGAGCGTGTTCGTCGAGAAGCGCGCGTGGACGAGAACGAGCGTCGATTTGACGCGCTCGTCGACGAGGTCCGGGTAGTAGGTCGGGAGCTGCGTCGCCTTGAGCAGACCCTTGTAGACCAGGGTCTTGCGGTCGAGCGAGCAGATGTAGAACCGGTCGGCGCCGGCCGAATCGAGCTCGTCGATTGCGTTCTCGACGGCGCGGCGGGCGACGTAGAGCGCGCGGTCGAAGTCGTCGTCGTCCATGCCCTCGGTCGGCCGGACGAACGGCTGATACACGTCGGGTTCGGAGTCGAGGGCGGTCTGCCCGAGGTCGGTGTTGTCCGTCGGTACGTCCCGCCAGTGGAACACTTCTACCCCGTGTTCGGCGAGCGTCCGCTCGAAGATGGTCATGAGACCCTGTCGGGCGGCGCCGTCACGCGGCATGAACACCGACCCGACCGCGTACGTCTCGGGGAGGTCGGCGTCGACGACGGCGTCGAAGAACTCGTCCGGGCGCTGGAGCATGATGCCGGCCCCGTCGCCGGTCGCCTCCTCGGCCCCCGTGGTTCCACGGTGTTCGAGGTTGATGAGCAGGTCGATGCCGTCGGCGACCGTCTCGTGCGAGTCGCCGCCGTCGAGGTCGAGGACGACGCCGACACCACAGTTGGATCGCTCGTCGGTGGGGTCAGCCAGTCCCCCCTGAGCGGCGTGGGCGTCTCTCCGCGGCTTGGTCATATCTCCCCTTCTATGTTCCCACTTATCAGCCTGTCCCTGTTACCGTAAGGCTTCATTAGTCACATACAAGGCAATATATATCATACTAAGTCTGTAGAAGGCCTTAGCGAATTTGTATAACGATTAATTGATAACGGTGGGGGATTCGGGTCTGAGAGGTTCTCTGGACGGCGATTTCGATCAGTACGACTTGGCGAAGTACGCCGTCTCGACGGCGGCGTCGTCACAGAGGGCACACGTCTCGCCCTCGTGGATCGGTTCGGTGTCGCTCTTCGAGGAACGTGGTTCCTCGCCACCCTCGAAGGGAACGAGCACGATTTCGGCCGCGATCTGTTCTTTGATCTCCGCTTCGCACGCCTCGTCGCCACACCACGGCGCCTTCACGTAGCCGCCGTGTTGGCCGATGGTGCCCAACAGCTCCGCGCGGTCCGACGCCTCGCGGACGCTTCCCTCCAGGTTCTCCTCCGCGGCGGCGTAGAGTTTGGCGTAGACGGTGTCGAAGTGATCCTCGACGGTGTCGACGATGTCGTCTCGGCCGTCGCTCGTCGACTCGCCGTCCGGTCGATGGACGAGCGTCACCGACTCCTCGTCGACTTCGTTGGGACCGACTTCGATCCGCAAGGGGACGCCTTTCAGCTCCCACTCGTTGAACTTGAAGCCGGGGTTGCGCTCGTCGCGGTCGTCGAGTTCGACGCGCACGCCCGCCTCGCGGAGGTCGGCGGCGATGCCCTCGGCGTATTCGAGTACGTCGTCTTTCGTCTCGTCCTGCCAGATGGGGACGATCACGACCTGTTCGGGCGCGACCGTCGGCGGCAGGACCAGCCCCTGGTCGTCGCTGTGGGTCATGATGAGCGCGCCGAGCGCGCGCCACGAGATACCCCACGACGTGGTGTGGGCGACGCGTTCGTCCTCGTCCTCGTCGGTGAAGGTGATGTCGAACGCCTCCGCGAAGCTCTGGCCGAGGTAGTGGCTCGTGGCGCCCTGAACGGACTTGCCGTCGGGCATCAGCGCCTCAACCGTCGTCGTCGTGTCCGCGCCGGGGAACTTGTCGTGTTCGGGCTTCTTCCCCCGGAGGACGGGGATGGCGAGCACGTCCTCGTACACCGCCTCGTACTGGTCGAGGCGAGTCGTCGTCTCCGACCACGCATCTTCTTCGCTCGCGTGCGCGGTGTGTCCCTCCTGCCAGAGGAACTCCTTGGTGCGGAAGAACGGCTTCGTCTCCGTCGCCTCCCAGCGGATCACGCTACACCACTGGTTGACGCGCATCGGGAGGTCCCGGTAGCTCCGAATCCACTGGCTCAGATACGGTGCGATGATGCTCTCGCTGGTCGGGCGGACCGCGAGGCGCTCCTCCAACTCCTCGTAGCCGCCCTGGGTGACCCACGCCACCTCGGGGTCGAACCCCTCGACCACGTCCTTCTCGCGTTCCAGATACGACTCCGGAATGAGCATCGGGAAGTAGGCGTTCTGAACGCCCGTCGCCTTGAACCGGGCGTCGAGTTCGTCCTGTATCGCCTCCCAGAGCGCGTAGCCACGCGGGCGCGTGACGATGAACCCGCTCATGCCCTCCGGACCGTAGTTCGCGAGGCCGGCCTTCCGGACGACTTCGGCGTACCACTCCCCCGTGCTGTGTTCTTTCGACTCGGTGATGCCGAGTTCCTGATCGTCGGTCATTACCGAACGGTGACGGAGATGCGGCTTAAAACGTGCGAAGCCCCCCTACGCCTGCCCTTTGCACTCGTCGGCGTACCGGTCCGCCAGCCGCGTCGGCTCCGGGAGCTTGTAGCCGGCGCCGAGTCGGGCCACCAGATCCACCGCCGTCTCCGCGCTCACGCGGTGGCCGGGACTGACGTACAGCGGGTTGATGACGGCGTTCGACTCGTACTGGCGCGACTGGTAGGCGTAGCCGATGACGGTCCCCGCGGGGGCGTCCACCCCGTCGTCCGCGACGACGGGCGCCCGCCACCCCTCGGGGCGGCCGTCGACGTCGCCCTCGACCCGGCCACAGAGGAGGTTCTTGGCGACGCCGATGCTCGGTACGTCGAGGACGACGCCGAGGTGGGTAGCGAGGCCGGCCTGTCGGAAGTGGATGCGGCCGCTCCCGTCGAAGACGACGAGGTCCGGCGTCGAGTCGAGCGCCTCGAACGCCGCGAGGATCGGGCCACCCTCCCGAAAGGAGAGGAGACCGGGTACGTAGGGGACGGAGAGATCGGTGACGGCGTGGGCGCGTTCGACCACCTCGCCGCCGCGCAGGCAGACGACGGCGCTGACCGCCCGGTCGTCGTCGAGGAAGGCCTGATCGACGCCCGCGACGAGCGGTCGGTCCCCGGTGAGCGACGCGTCACCGGAGACGGCGACGGCCGCCGAGTCGAAGTCGAAGTCGTCCTCGAACCGGGCGGCGCCGGCTACCCGCCGCTGGAGCGCCTCCATCTCCGCTCGGGACTGGGCGGGGTCGGGGACGAACTCGGGGTGGGCGGGCGTCACGCGAGGCTCACCGCCGGCCCGGGCCGCCGGGACCACCCGGACCGCCGGGGCCGCCCGGCCCTCGTCCCCCACCGAACGTCAACTGGTCGGGGACCTTCCGTGGCCGCTTGATCCGCTTCCCGTACGCCAGGCCGACGACGAGGCCGATCAGGTGGGCGAGGTGGGCGACGTTGCCCTGCCCAACCGACGCGGCCGACTGTGGCTGGAGGAAAAAGAGCACCGAGATGACGGCGAACGCGGCGGTGAACAGCCACAGCGGGATGGGGATGATGAAGTAGAGGTAGATGCGCAGGCTGGGGTTGAGGACGGTCAGCACGCCCAGAACGGCGAAGATGGCACCGCTGGCGCCGACGACGGAGACGGCGCCCGCACCGAGGACGATGCTGGCGACGACGAACCCGAGACCCGCGAGGACGCCGCTGGCGAGAAAGAGCGCGGCGAAGCGTTTCGATCCGGTGTACCGCTCGACGAGCGGGCCGAAAAAGTACAGCACGATGCTGTTACCGGCGATGTGATACAGGCCGCCGTGGGCGAAGATGGAGGTGAGCCACGTCCAGACGTAGAGGAGGCGGTCCGACTGCAGAACGAACAGCGTCTCCATCGCGCCGCGTCCGAACAGGCCGCCGACCAGGAACTGGAGGGCGAAGGTGATCCACATGAGCGCGAGAAACAGGTACGCGACGTTGCCACGGAAGTACCCGAGGACGCCACCGGTCCCGGTCAGCGAGCCGAGGCTTGGGAGTCGGTCCGCCAGCCCTCGGCTCCCGCCCTCGTCGCGGACGCTGTCGTCGAAGCCGCTGTCGAAGACGCCGTCGGGGTCGTTCCACTCGTTCAGCCCGGGACAGTCGTGGTTCTCGGGCAACCGGTGTTCGGCACAGAACGTCCCGCCACAGCGCCGACACTGGTACGGCAGGTTCTCGTGACTGCCGCACTCGTCGCACTGAGCCATTGGCGACCACTAACGGTGGCGCCGACAAAAAGGGGTGCGTTCGTCGACGCCTCGCTATCGACCGACTCCGCCCTCGGCCGCCCCGTCGTCGTCGCGTCGCTCGTAGTTCGACGGAACGACCGTCGGGTGACGAAGGCCGAGACGCGCCGATTCGGTGTCGCTCATACCTCCGATTACGGCGGTCTCACTCAAAAGATTACCCATGCGCATAACACATCGCGGGTGCCGGAGGAATTACCGAGGGGTATCGCGCGCCTACGCGAACTTCTCCTGGTAGAGATCGAGTGCGTGTTCGATGGCGTCTTTCGCGGCGGCCTTGTCCTCCCAGCCCAGCGTCTCGACTTCCTTGCCCTCCTCCAAGTTCTTGTAGGTCGTGAAGAACTCGTCTATCTCGTCGACGGTCTGCTGGGGGATGTCGTCGAGGTCCTGCAGGTGGTCGAAGCGGGGGTCCTCGGTCGGCACGGCGATGACCTTGTCGTCCTGTTCGCCGTCGTCGTCCATCTTCATCAGCGCGATGGGACGGGCTTCGACGATGCAGCCCGGGAAGGTCTGGTCCTCGACGAGGACGAGGACGTCGAAGGGGTCCTCGTCGTCGTAGTACGACTGCGGGATGAACCCGTAGTCGCTCGGGTAGTGGACGTTGCTGTGGAGGACGCGGTCGAGGACGACGCCGGGGACGTCCTTGTCGTACTCGTACTTGTTGCGTTCGCCTTTGAGACACTCGACGACCGCGTGGATGGTCTCGGGCGGATTCGGACCGGCATCGAGGTCTGTCCAGAGGTTCACCATGTTGATACGACTACCGAAGCGTCAAATATGCCTTTCGGGACGGGACGGAAACACGAATGAAAAAGTACATGAACGGCCGGTCCGGATGTTGCGTGACTGCCACGAACGGTCGGCCGACCACCGGTCGACCGTCCCGCACCGGGCACGCGACGAGCCAGATGGCGACGACCGGGCAGTTGTCGTCACGACGAATCCGTCTACACTGGTTCGATCAGAGACCTGTCCATCTTCGGTGAGATCGCATTTTCCCGATACGGGCGAGAGAACGCCCGTAGACAGCCGAGTTGAGAAGGGTTAAATATCCCCGTGACATTTCCATAAGCATGTCAGAGGCACAAACAGTCAGCAGCGAGCCCGGCATCGTTCGCGATCTCACCGCGTTCCAGCACAACATCCTCGTGATCCTCTCCGAGGAACCCATGTACGGCCTGGCGATCAAGCGCCAACTCGAGGAGTACTACGGCACCGAGGTCAACCACGGACGCCTGTACCCCAACCTCGACGACCTCGTCGAGATGGGACTGGTCGAGAAGAGCGAACTCGACAAACGGACGAATCAGTACGAACTCACCGAGGACGGCCACGAAGCGGTCCTCAACCGGATGAACTGGGTTCTCTCGAAGTTCGTCACCGGCGACGACCGGGCCGAGTCCGTCCGCGATCTCGTCGACGCGCAGTCCTGAACTCGGGCACCGGCGGTTCGTCCGTCAGTTCCGGCCGTCGTGGTCGGTGACAGTCCGTAACCGATCACGACCGTCCGTCTCGGTCACCGCGAAGACGTGTTCGAGCGACCGCTCCACGGCGTCCCGTTGCTCGTCGCTCGGCCACGCGTTCCGCGGGTAGTACTCCGTCAGGAACTCGCGTAGCTCCGCCGCCGTCGCCGTCTCCACCCGCCGGGCGTAGTGGTTGCCCATGAAGTCGGCGAACGCGCGGGCGTTCGCGGCGTGGACCGCCCCCGCCCGCTCGGCCACCGCCTCCACCACCTCGGCGTTGTGGGTCTCGACCGCGTCCCACGACTCGGGGTCGCCGCTCCCCGAGAGCGACACTTCGACCGCCCGGTCCGTGTCCTCGATCCGATCCATCCGGACCGTATCGCCCTCCAGCCACTCGGCTGGGTGGCAGACGAGCGTGTCGTCGCTCTCGCGGACCCGCGCGGTGAATCCGTATTCGGCGAGCCGTTCGTCCCGGTCGCGTTCGTAGGCCGCCGCCTCGGCGTCGTCGACCGCCCGGCGGGCGAGTCGGGTCAGCCGCTCCGCCGCGTCCACGACCTCCCGTGGTAGCTCAGTCATCGTCGAGCGCCTCGTTCGCCAGTTGGTCGGCACGGTCGTTTATCTCCCGCGGTACGTGTTCGAGCGACCAGCGGTCGAACCCGTCGAGCAGTTCGCGCGCCCGCACCCGCCGCTCGCGCAGGTCGGGATCGTTCGTGTTCCACGCCCCCTTCACCTGCTTGACGATCAATTCCGAGTCGCCCCGCACGTCCACCTCGTCGAAGCCGTGGTCCCGGGCCATCTCCAGTGCCCGGATCAACGCCTCGTACTCCGCGCGGTTGTTCGTCGTCTTCCCGATGGTTTCGCTTCCCTCGTCGACGATGCCGTCGCCGCTGACGAGCACCCATCCGATCGCACCCGGCCCGGGGTTGCCGCGGCTCGCACCGTCGAAGTAGACGTGGGCGCGTCCTCCCGACTCCGAGAGGAGGGCGGTCAGGTCGGTCGGTCGCGCGCCCTGGACGACCACCGAGTCGTCGTAGGCGACCGCGACCGCGTCGCCCCGCTTGGCGCGCCAGCGCTCGTGGTCCGTGTTCCCCGGCTCGATGTCGACGCCGGCGTCGGCTAGCCGTCGGCGAACGGTCTCGGGATCGCAGTCGATGGTCGGCATCGTCGACGCTTGGCGGGACCGACTCATACAGTTTATTATAAGTCGTTCCCGGTGGTCCGCCGGTCATCTCGACGGACCACCGGTACACAGTTACAATAATCCGTATCAAAGGCCGTTCGTTCCGCCGGCGACGTCACGGGGGCTTTTCCGCCCCGCTCGCGAACCGCCGACGATGGATGCCGCCAGCCCTCCACCCGCCGACCGCGTCTCCGTCGCCGCCGACCGCCACGTCGCCTACGCCGAGTACGGCGACCCCACGGGCCGCCCCGTCCTGTTCCTCCACGGCACGCCGGGATCACGCCGGCTCGGCCAACTGTTCGACGCCCCCGCACGGCGCGAGGGCGTCCGGATCGTCGCCCCCGACCGCCCCGGCTACGGCGCGTCGTCACCGTGGCCGACCCGCGACCTGACCGACACCGGCGCGTTCGTCGCCCCGGTCCTCGACGACGCCGGCGTCGACCGCGCCGGCGTCGTCGGCTTCTCCGGCGGCGGCCCGCACGCACTCGCGCTCGCCGCCACGCACGCCGACCGCGTCACGTCGGTCGACGTCGTGGCCGGTGCGACGCCGCCAGACTGCCCGCCGACGCCGCGCGTCCAACGCCTCCTCGGCCGGCTAGCGTCGACGACACCTCGTCTCTTATCGGGGCTGCTCCGCGTGCAGGCGTGGCTCGCCGGCGTCGCTCCGGCCGTCGTCGTCTCCCAGTACGCCGAGACGGAACGCGTCCCCGACGAGGTGGCGTCGCTCGTCGCTCGCGACTTCGTCGACGCGGTGGCGGCCTCCCGCCGTGGCGCGATCACCGAACTCCGACTGCTCGCGGCGTCGTGGGACCTGCCGCTCGCGTCCGTCGACCGTCCGGTCCGCCTCCGGCACGGCACTCGCGACGCGAACGTCCCGATAGCCGGCGCCCGTGCCCTCCGTGACCGGCTTCCCGACGCCCGGCTGACCGCCGTCGAGGACGCGGACCACCTGACTGCGCTCCTCCGGAGCCGTGCGCCGGTCGTCGCCCAGCACGCCGACTGAGCGCGCGGGACACTCCGACGCCCGACGACCGCGTTATCGCGGCGGGACGCCGGCGTCCGCGTCCACGTCCACCCGGTCGTGGATCGGCCCCTCACGCGTCTTCAGGTGCCGCGGCGTCCGGTCGTTGACGACGGCCAGTACCTCCGCGACGATGCTGTGTGCGATCTGATACGGCGAGCCGCCGCCCAGGTCGAGTCCGACCGGCGTGTAAAGCGTCGATAGCTCCGAGTCGGCGAACGTTCGCCCCTCCTCCGCGAAGGCGTCGCGCATCTGGTCGAATCGCTCCCGCGGCCCCATCAGGCCGACGTACGGGACCGCGGCGTCGAGCAACGCCTCGACGGTCAGCCGGTCGTCGACGAAGTTGTGCGTCATCACGACGGCGTACGTGTTATCGTCGAGGTCGACCACCTCGGTCAGCGATCCGGGCGAGGTGGTCAGCGTCCGATCCGCGGCGGGGAACCGCTCCGCGAGGTCGACCGCACCCCGGAACCCGACGACGGTCACGCGGAAGTCGTTTTTCGCGGCCAGCTCCGTCACCGGCCCCACGTCGTGGCCGGTGCCGAAGACGACGAGTTCCGGCGGCGCCGACAGGCCGTCCACGAACAGCGTCGCCCCGTCGACGGTCACGGTGTCGGCGCGGCCGCGCTCGGCCAGCTCCGCCGCGGGGGCGGCGAGCGCATCCGTCGGCCACGCGGCGGCGTCACCGTCCGGCGCCGACAGCGTTCCACCGGCCGGATCGTAGTAGGCGCGGTCGCCGCGTTCGAGCGACCCCGACCCGCCGTCGAGCACCGTCACGACGGCTACGTCGCGGCCGTCCCCGAAGGCCTCGACCGCTGGCCGGTACGTCTCCGTCAGCGGTTCGAGCAGGACCTCGATGACGCCGTTGCAGCCGACGCCGAGGCCCCACACCTCCTCGTCCTCGCCCTCCATCAGGTCGTAGGTGACGAGGCGTGGCTCGCCCGCCGCCCTGACCTCGTCGGCGACGCGGACGAGTTCGTCCTCCAGACAGCCAGCAGTGATGCTGCCGACCCCGTCGCCGTCGGCGTCGAGGAGCATCTTCGCCCCCGGCCGCCGGTAGGCGTTGCCCTCGATGTCGACGACCGTCGCGAGGACGTCCGTCCCCGCTGCGTCGAGTCGGTCGCGGATGCGCTGTACGACTTCCGTCTCCGGCACGCTCCAGTTACGTCCTGTCATGGTTCTTCTCGGTCGTATCGAATCGCACGCCGGGTGCCCGGTCGGCCACCGCGTACACCTTGCGCACGCCGGCGTCGTGCAGGTCGGTTCCACAGGCTCCCGCCCGAACGGCGTCGCGAACCCGGTCGGGGTCGTCGACGGCCGCGCCCGCGACGGCGTCCGCGCCCGCCGCGAACAGCGGCGCCGGCAGGAAGGAGGCCGTCGCCCCGACGACGACGAGCGTCGCCGACGGGGGGGCGGCGTCGAGATACGCCGCCGCGCCGCCGTAGACGAACGCCGACCCGGTGCAAAAGACCACCTCGGCCCCGTCCATCGCCGCCGCCGTCTCCGCCGGCGTGAACGTCTCCACCCGGACGCCCGCCGGCGCCGACACCTCCCCCACCGGCTTCCGTTCGATCACGCGGACGGTCACGTCCGCGAACTTCCGCAGGGCGGGGCGAAAGAGGCCGACGGTCGTCACCCGATCCACCCCGGGGTCCAGCAACGCCATCGGATCGCCCGTCCGCCACGCGACGTGCGGGGCCGACAGCGCGTTCAGCGTCGCGAGGCCGAGCGCCCGCCGGATGGGGTCGGTGCCCCCCGCCCCCGCCCCGTCCTCGTCCCCCGTCGCCCACCCCAGCAGCCGCGGTAGGTCGACGCCGTCCGTCGCCGGGGCCGTGCCCGGCGGCCGGTGGGCGAGGCCGACTCCGCTGGACAACTCCACCAGCACGGCGGCGTCCCCGACGGTGATCCGGTCGACGCTCGCGTCCGCCGTCGTCCCACGGTCCCGGAGGCGGTCGGCGACCCGCGCGACCACCGAGTCCGTCACGACCCGTCACCTCCCGCCCGCCGGCGGCGGTCGTACTCGTACCCGACCGGGCCGGCGAGTCCCCGGCGTTCGAGCTGTCGGGCCGCTTCCCCGAGATCCGCCGGTTCCGCGAAGCCGAAGAGCGCGTCGACGTACGGCTCGCTCGTCGCCATCCCGCGGGACCGGGGTGCGAACTGCGGCGACACGGCGAGCGGATTGAGCCAGAGCAGCGCCCCCGCGCGGTCCGCCAGCCACGTCACGCCGTCTTTCAGTACGTCTTCGTCGCCCACGTCGAGGCCGTCGCTGACGACGACGACGGCCGTCCGCCGGTCGACCGCGTGGGGGTGGTCCCGGCGGAGGGTCGTGAACGCCCCCCCGATTTCGGTGCCCCCGCCCCACTCCACCGCGGCGTCCCGGAGCGCGCCCGCCGGGTCGCCGCCCGCCCGGTCGAACTGCGCCGTCACCTCCCGCAGGTCGGTGTCGAAGAGGAAGATTCGCGCGTCCCGAGCGCTCGCGTGCAGGCGCTCAGCGAACGCGAGTAGGACGCTCCGGTCCACGGTGTCGAGGACCGACCCGCTCACGTCGACGAGCAGGCAACACCGGAGTTCGCTGGGCGTCGGCTCCCGACGCGGCAGGTCGATGGCCGCGCCGCCCGTCTCCAGGCTCGCCCGGAGCGCCCGCCGTGCGTCCACCCGCTCGCCCGTCCGTGACGCCCGCCGGCGCCGTCCGGGGAGGGTCGCGAGCGCGTCCACGAACCGATCGACCGCCGCCGACTCCGCCGCGGTCAACTCCGCCGCGTCGACGTCGACTCGACCGCCTTCGCCGACGGCGCTGTACCGCCGGGCGTCCCCCTCTCCCGTCTCGACCGCCCGGTCGCCCGTCACGTGCCGGCGCTCCGTCGGGATGCGCACCGCCACCTCGCCCGGGCCGCCCTCGCCGTCCATCTCCGGCGCCTCCGCGTCCGCGAGCAGTCCGGGATCGTCGGTCGTCGACTCGGCGTCGGCCACGGCGTCGTCGCCGTCCTCCCCGTCGGGCGTCGGCCCCTCGTGATCCGTCGCGATGGCGTCCAGCCCCGACCGAAGCCGGTGCCAGAACTCGGGGAATGCCTCGTCGAAGGCGTCGAGGTCCGACGCCTCGGAGACGAGCGTCGCGCGCAGCGCCGCCTCGGCGGCGTCCCGGTCGCCCAGCCCGACGGTCGCGAGCGCGCGCGCCGCCGCCAGCGACCCGCTGGTGGGGACGGGGACGCCCTCGCGTCGGAGCATCCCGGCGAGCCGTATCGTCTCGATCAGCACGTGACGCCGTGCGGCTCCAAAGTCGGGCACGTCGTCGTCACTCGTCGTCGGGGCGTCGAGGCCGGCGTCCGAGTCGTCTGTCGGGGCCATTACGCTTCGAGTCGGTCCTCGGCGGCCGCGGCGGCCGCCTGCAGCCGTTCGAGCAACTCGGTGTCCACCCGTTCCACGTCCTCGACTTCCTTCAGCAGACAGCCGATGGTCCGCTCGATTTCGTCGGCCGAGAGCGGTTCGTCGTCGGTCCGGAGTCTCGCGACTGCGCGCGCCCAGTCCAGCGTCTCGGCCACGCCCGGCCGCTTGAGGAAGGCCTCCTCGCGGAGGCGGGCGACGACGGCACACACCTCGGCCGCCACCGCCGCGTCGAGTTCCGGCACCTTCCGGCGGACGATTTCGTACTCGTCCTGGAAGTCCGGCGGGTCGACGTGGAGGTAGAGACACCGGCGCTTGAGCGCGTCCGAGAGTCCGCGGGTCCGGTTCGACGTGAGGACGACCACCGGCGGCCGCTCGGCGCTGACGGTGCCGAGCTCCGGAATCGACACCTGAAAGTCCGAGAGCAGTTCGAGCAGGAACGCTTCGAACTCCTCGTCCGCGCGGTCGATTTCGTCGATCAACAGGACCGGCGGCGTTTCGTCGCCCGCGGTGAGCGCACGGAGGAGCGGCCGCTCCAGCAGGTACTCCTCGTCGAACACCGACCGCTCGTCGTCCGCGACGCTCCCCTCGTCGGCCTGCACCGCGAGCAGCTGTTTGGTGTAGTTCCACTCGTAGAGGGCGTTCTCCGCGGTCAGCCCCTCGTAACACTGCAGGCGGATCAGATCGGTGTCGAACGACGCCGCGAGCACCTTGCCGAGCTCCGTCTTGCCGCTTCCCGGCGGTCCCTCGACCAGCAACGGCCGCCCCAACTGGAGCGCGAGGCTGACCGTCGTCACCGTCCGGTCGTCGGCCACGTAGTCCGCCCGCTCGAAGCGCGCTTCGAGGTCCGATTCGGTCACCGACTCGAACGACGTGTTCCGAGTCATGCTGGGGCGGTCGAGTCCTCCTCCAGATACGCCGCGGGGTCGGCGCGGAACGAGTCCGCACAGCCCCGACAGCAGAAGTGGTACGTCTCGCCGTCGTGATCGACGCTCGCGGCCGCCTCGCCGGGCGTCACCGTCATGCCACACACCGGGTCGATCGCGTCGGCGTCGGTCTCGTCCGTCCCCGCGGCCTCGGTGCCGCCGACGGCACGGGCCCGCACGTCGACCACCTCCGCGAGGATGCTCGCGGCGATTTCGGGCGGGGTGTGGGCCGCGATGTCGACGCCGGCGGGGTTCGTCACCGCCGCCCGCACCGCGTCCGGGTCGCGGTCCAGCAGGTCGGCCGCCCGCTCGATCACCTCCGCACACCGGGCGTCGCTGGCGACGAGACCGATGTAGCCCGCGTCCGCGCGGACGCCGGCGGCCACCCCGCGGGCGTCGTAGCCGCCCATCGAGGCGACGACGACCAGCGGCGCCGTCCCCACCGCCGCGGCGATTTCGTCCGGATCGGTGACCGTCGTGGCCGCCGTCCCCGGCGGCAAGTCGTCGGCGTCGCCGTCCGGGTCGACCAGCGTCACGTCGACGGGGAGTTCGGCGGCCAGCCGCGCGAGTGACCGCGCGATGGGCGACCCGCCGACGACGAGCAGTTCCGGCGCCGGCGTCACCGGCTCGACGAACAGTTCGAGGACGCCCTCGCTGTGACACTGCATGGGAAACGCCGACACGCCCGGTCGGTCGACCGTATCGGGGTCGGGGGCGATGCCGAGCAGGCGCGGCTCGCCGTCATCGATGGCGGTCGTCGCCTCCTCGCTGACGACCGACTGCGCACACGACATGCCGCCGATCCAGCCGTGAATCTCCCCCGAACGCGTCACGACCGCCCGGTCGCCGACGTTCGCGGAGACCGGCGGCTCGCGCCGGACGACCGTCACCCGCGCGTACGCCTCGCCGCGCTCCGCGAGCGCCCGCTCTAGGGCGGCCCCGTCGTCGCTCGATTCCTCCGGTCGCGTCTCGTCCCGTGTCATCTGTCGTGGTCCCGTGTTCTCGAAGGTGGGGCGGCGGCTCGCCCCGATCAGTCGTCGGCCGGCTCCTCGCCCGCGTCGTCGAACTCGAAGGCGACGTTCGCGCTGGGTTCGATGGCGAGACCGGCCTCGTCCAGCGACTCCCAGACCACGTCGGGGGTCATCGGCATCTCGACGTGCGAGACGCCCGCGTGGCTCATCGCGTCGACGACGGCGTTGACGATGGCCGGCGGCGACCCGACCGTCGGCGACTCCCCGACGCCCTTGGCCCCGATGGGGTGGTGTGGCGACGGCGTGACCGTGTGTCCGGTCTCGAAGTTGGGAATCTCCTTCGCCGTCGGCAGGAGGTAGTTCATGAAGTCACCGCCGGTGACGTTGCCGTTGTCGTCGTAGGTGACGTGTTCCATCATCGCCGTCCCGATGCCCTGGGCCAGCCCGCCGTGGATCTGCCCCTCGATGATCATCGGGTTGATGCGGTTGCCACAGTCGTCGACGGCGACGAACTTCTCGAAGTCGACCTCGCCGGTCTCGCGGTCCACCTCGACGATCACGATGTACGACCCGAAGGGGTAGGTCATCTCCGGCGGGTCGTAGTAGTTCGTCGCCTCCAGCCCGGGCTCCTCGCTCCCGGGGTGGTTCATGTAGGCGCCCGCGGCGATTTCGGTGATGGTGATCGAGCGATCCGGCGCGCCGGCGACGTGGAACTCGCCGGACTCGCGGTCCCACTCGATGTCCTCCTCCGCGGCTTCGAGTTCGTTCGCGGCGATGGATTTGGCCTTGTCGCGCACCTTCCGCGCGGCGACGGCCGTCGCGGCGCCCGCCACCGGCGTCGAGCGCGACCCGTACGTGCCGAGGCCGTACGGCTCGGTGTCGGTGTCGCCGTGTTCGACGACGATGTCGTCGACGTCCATCCCGAGTTCCTCGGCGACGATCTGGGCGAAGGTCGTCTCGTGGCCCTGTCCCTGGGTCTGGACGCCGACGCGCAACACCGCGTTGCCCGTCGGGTTCACGCGCAGGTCCGCGGAGTCGAACATCTCGATGCCCGCGATGTCACACTGCTTGCCGGGGCCGGCGCCCACGACTTCGGTGAACGACGAGATGCCGATGCCGATGAGCTTGTCCGCATCCTGCTCGATCCGGCGCTGTTGCTCCTCGCGGTAGTGGTCGTAGTCGGCCATCTCCAGCGCTTTGTCGAGTGCCTTCTCGTAGTCGCCGGAGTCGTAGTTCCACCCCGTCGCCGACTCGTACGGGAAGGCATCGGAGGGAATGAAGTTCTTCCGTCGGATCTCCGCGGGGTCCACGTCGAGTTCGTCGGCGAGCACCTTCACCATCCGCTCGATGAGGTACACCGCTTCGGTAACGCGGAACGAACACCGGTAGGCGACCCCGCCGGGCGCGGTGTTGGTGTACACCCCCGTCAGCGAGCCGTACGCCGCCTCGATGTCGTACGACCCGGTGAAGATGTTGAAGAAGCCGGCCGGGAACTTCGACGGCTGGGCGGCGGCGTTGTACGCGCCGTGATTCGCCAGCACGTCGACTTTGACGCCCTGAATCTCGCCGTCCTCGGTGGCCGCGAGTTCGCCCGTCATGTCGTAGTCGCGGGCGAAGCCGGTCGTCTGGATGTTCTCCGAGCGCTCCTCGATCCACTTCACCGGCCGCTCCAGCACGTACGACGCCGCCGCGGCGACGACGTAGCCGGGGTAGATGGGCACCTTGTTGCCGAAGCCGCCGCCCACGTCCGGGCTGACGATCCGAACCTTGTGCTCCGGGATGCCCGACACCTGCGAGAACAGGGTGCGGTGGGCGTGGGGCGCCTGCGAGGTCATGTGGACCGTCATCTTGTCGTCGCCGGGGTCCCAGTCGGCCACGCAGCCACAGGTCTCGATGGGTGCGGGGTGGAGCCGCTGGTACTCCATCTCCTCCTCTACCGTCACGTCCGCCGCGTCGAAGATTTCCTGGGTCTCCTCTTTGTCCCCCGTCTCCCAGTCGAAGATGTGGTTGTCCTCCTGATCGTCGAGTTCCTCGCGGATGAGCGGTGCGTCCTCCTCCAGCGCCTCCTCCGCGTCGACGACCGGGTCGAGCACCTCGTACTCCACCTCGACTTTCTCGGCGCCGTCCTTCGCGACGTAGCGGTCGGTGGCGATGACCGCCGCCACCTCCTGGGACTGGAACTTCACCTTGTCGTTGACGAGCACGTCCTGGGTGTCGTCCATGAGCGTCGGCATGGTCGCCAGGTCGTGTTCGAGCAAGTCGTCAGCCGTCAGGACGGCGACGACGCCGTCGAGGGCCATCGCGCGCGACCCGTCGATGTCCTCGATTCGGGCGTGGGCGTGCGGGCTCCGGACGATTTCGCAGTGGAGCATCCGCGGCTTCTTGATGTCGTCGACGTAGTTGCCGCGGCCGGTGATGAACCGCTTGTCCTCCTTGCGCGTGACCTCCTCGCCCATGCCACCGCGGCCGTGGCCGCAGTGTTTCTCGGGCTGGGGGCCGCCGTCGTCGTCGTGTTGATACTCCCTCGGCTCGGCCGTGTCGTCGGATTCACTACTCACGTGTCCTCACCTCCAACGTCGTCGAACTGGGGATCGGCGCCCTCGATCGGACCGTCCGCCGACGGGCCGCCACAGCAGTCCTCGACGCCGCAGTCGAAGTCGGTCTCGCCGTCGAACCGTTCCGCGGCGGTGACGCTCCCGCCGTCCGCAGTCGCGGGCTCCGCCTTCAGCTCGTCGGCGGCGTACTCGATGGACTTGACGATGTTCTGGTAGCCGGTACACCGACAGAGGTTGCCGCTGATCGCTTCGCGGATCTCCCCCTCCTCTGGGTCGGGGTTCTCGTCCAACAGCGCCTTCCCCGACATGATCATCCCGGGCGTACAGTAGCCACACTGGAGGCCGTGTTCCTCGCGGAACCCCTCCTGGAGCGGGTGGAGTTCCCCCTCGGCCTCGGGCAGGTCCTCCATCCCCTCGACGGTCATGATCTCGCTCCCATCGGCCTGGACCGCGAAGGTCAGACAGGACTTGATCGGCTCGCCGTCCTTGAGGACGGTACACGCGCCGCAGTTACCCGTGTCACAGCCGATGTGGGTGCCCGTCAGGTCCAGATCCTCGCGGATGGCGTGGACGAGCAGCTTTCGCGGTTCGACTTCGATCGTGTGTTCGGTGCCGTTGACCGTCAGCGTGATTTCGCGTTCGTCAGTCACTGTGTGACCCTCCGTTTGACGGCGCCGGCTCGCTCGGCCGCGTCACCCAGCGCCCGCTGGGTCAGCACGTCGACCATCCGCTCCTTGTAGGCCGCGTCGCCGTGTTCGTCGGATTCGGGGTTCGACGCCTCGGCCGCGAGTTCGCCCGCCGTCTCGAACAGGTCGGCGCTCGGCCGTTCGCCTTCGAGGTGCGCTTCGGCGTCCGCCGCCCGGGCGTTCGTGATGTCGACGGCGGTCATGCCGATGCCCGCGTCCTCGATCCGTCCGTCGTCGTCGAGGACGAGTCGGGCCGCGACCCCCGCCATCGCGTAGTCGCCCGTCTTGCGTTTCAGCTTGTGGTACGCGCTTCCCTCGCCCGGAGCCGGCGTCGGGACGCGCGCCTCCGTGATGAGTTCGTCCTCCATCAGCGACGTGTCGTACGGCAGGAGGAACAGTTCGTCCGCGGGGATGGTTCGCTCCCCGTCGGGTCCCTTCGCGACCACCTCGCCGTCGTGGGCGATGAGGACGCTCCCCCAGTCGCCCTTGGGATCGGCCTGTGCCATCGATCCGACGATGGTGCCACGGTTGCGGATCTGCGGGTCCGCGATCAGCGGCGCGGCGTCGGCGAAACTCCCGTACCGATCCTCGATCAGCTCGTTGTCCTCCACGTCGGCGTGGCGGGCCAGCGCACCGATCTTCAGGTAGCCGTCGTCCTCGTGGAAGTAATCGAGCGAGTCGATGCCGTTGATGTCGACGACGGTGTCCGGGCGAGCCAGCCGGAATCGGAGCATGGGCACGAGGCTCTGTCCCCCCGCGAGGATCGTCGGCTCGTGCAGGCTCTCCAAGAGGCTCACCGCCTCGTCGACCGTCGTGGGTTCGTGGTGTTCGAACGGTGCAGCTTTCATAGCATGTTGCGGAGTCGGTCGGTGACGCCGGAGCTGGTCTCCTCGTCGACGTCGGTCATCTGCTGCTCGATGTTGCTGAAGAAGTTGTTCACGATCTTGTCGGAGACGGGCTTGATAACCCGGGAGCCGAGCTGGGCGATGCGCCCCGAGATGTCGGCCTCGGTCCACCACTCGATGCGCGACCCCCCGCCGTCCTCCAGCTCGTGGATGCGCATCCCCGAGTTCATGCTGAAGCTACTGCCGCTGGCGTCGCCGCCGCCGCTCGCCAACATCTCGAAGTCGTCGCCGTCGCGCTCGTTGATGGTGACCGTCGTCTCGAACTGCGGTTTCACGCTGCCGACGCCCACCTGCATCAGCGCCGCGTACTTCTCCCCGGCGACGAACGCCCGGTCGGCCACGTCGTCGGCGTCCGCGTCGGGCAGCGTCTCCAGGCCCTCCTCGGGCTCGTACTCGTCGAAGTTGAAGTCGTCGTCCATCGGGGCGATATACCGGCACCCCTTCAGCGCGTCCCGGACCGCGATGGGGTCCGAGAGAACGATCCACGCCTTCTCGGGCGGTACCCCGTCGAGCTCGAACTCGCCTTCGAAATTCATCGGTCGATCCCTCCGACCCGTCCGTCGTGCCACATCGTCATCTTTTATAACCCTCCACTATGTGCATACTATTAGCACGGGTCGTGGTATGGGCCATCACAGCAATAAAAGTTGGTGACGTATATTCAGATCCTAAGTCCATATTATGACTGGAGACACACACGACGACCTGATCGAGTGGGACGACGGCGCCGAACGGGTTCGAGCCCTCCGTGAGGCGTGGCTGCCGCGACTCGGCACCGAGACGGTGCCGCTCGACCGCCTCGCCGGCCGTGCCGTCGCGGAGCCGATCCGCGCGCCCACGGACGTGCCTGCGCACAGCCACGCGACCATGGACGGCTTCGCGTTCGACGCGACGGACCCGTATCCGCTCGAACTCGTGGATGTCGAGGTGTTTCCGGAGGACGACCCGCCGTCCCTCGGCCCCGGCGAGGCGGCCCGCATCGCCACCGGCGCGCCCCTCCCCGAGGGGGCGAACGCGGTGTTGAAACGAGAGGAAGCGAGCTTCGACGCCGGCCGTCTGACGGGGACCGACCTCTCCCCCGGCACCTACGTCTACGAGCGCGGAAGCAACGTCGCCGAGGGGGAGCAACTGTTCGCGGCCGGGGAGCGCCTCGGTCCGAAGGACGCCCTCCTCCTCGCGGACCTCGGGATCGATTCGGTGACCGTCCGCGACCGGTTCTCGGTCGGCCTGCTGGCCACCGGTACCGAGATTCACGAGGGGCGCCAGCGCGACCTTGACTCCGCGATGCTCGCGGGTCTCGTCCGGTCGTGGGGCCACGAGGCGACCCACGAGGGGAGCGTCCCCGACGACTACGACCGCGTCGAGTCGCGGATCGACGAACTCGCGCGCGAACACGACGTGGTGATGACCACCGGCGGCACCAGCGTCGGCGACAAGGACTTCGTGGTGCGGGCGCTCGCTGCCCTCGGCGACCTGCGCTTCCACCGGGTGGCCCTCCGCCCCGGCAAGCCCATCGCCGTCGCCGAACTCCCCGATCACGACGCCGTCGCCGTCGCCATCCCCGGCAAACCCGTCGGCGCCCACGCCGTGACGACGCTCGTCGCCCGCCCCTTCTTCACCGGCGACGCGTCGCTCCCGACGGTCGACGCGTCGATGGCTCGGGCCGTCGATATCGCGGCCCCCGGCTTCGCCTACGCTATCCCCGTCACCCTCGACGACGGGACGGCGATGCCCCTCGGCCACGCCGACTCCCCCCTGCCGATCTACGACGACGCCTTCGATCCCAGCGTCCTCTCGTCGAGTACGCGCGCGACGCGGGCGAACGGGTTCGTCCTCACTGAGTCGGCGCTCGACCGCGGCACGGCGGTCGAGGTGGTCCCCTACCCCGTCGTGGAGCGATGAGTCTGCCCGTCGTCTCCCCACCGTTCGACGCGCCCGACGAGTCCCCGTCCGTCGCCGGCGTCCTCCTCGCCGCCGGCACCAGCGATCGGTACGGCGAGCGCAACAAACTCCTCGAGACCCACGACGGCGACCCCCTCGTTCGGGGCGCCGCGCGGACGCTCCTCGCGGCGCCGGTCGACCCCGTAATCGTCGTCGTCGGCCACGAGGCCGACCGCGTCGCCGCCGCGCTGAATGGACTCGACGTCGAACTCGTTCAGAACGACGCCTACGCCACCGGGCAGGCGTCCTCGGTCCGCGAGGGGATGCGCGCGGTTCCGGATCGGGCCGACGCCGCCGTCGTCGCCCTCGGCGACATGCCCTTCGTCGCGCCGGCGACGGTGGGGCGACTCGTCGACGCCTACGCCGCGGGCGCCGGGGACGCGCTGGCGGCCGCCCACGACGGCCACCGGGGTAACCCCGTCTGTTTCGACCGTCGGTTCTTCGACGCTCTCACCGACGTGACCGGTGACGTGGGCGGACGGTCGATCCTCCTCGATCACGGCGTCCTCGTCGACACCGGCGACCCCGGCGTCCGGCGCGACGTGGACGAGCCGTCGGACCTGTGATCTCATACTGACGGCTGTACGTCAGTTGGGATATTCGCCACCCCGGGGTGGCGAATATCTTGAAACAGTTACAGTCGACAGTATCAGCCCTCCCCGTCGTCGACCCGGACGACGATCCGCCCGTCCTCGACGTGCCACTCCACCCGGTCTCCGGCGCCGATATCCAGGAAGTTCCGCACCGGCTTCGGGACGGTCGTCAGGTTCTTCTCCGAAATCTTCGTATCGGTGAGCTTACCCATCGATCCGGCGTACGACCCTAGTAAATACATAGTTTACGCTATGTCGGTCCGCGCCGGTCACACGGACGACTTCCACCGGTGGGCACCGCCGTCGGAGGCCCGGTCGAAATCGAGGTCGAACCGGTCGGAGTCCAGGAGGACCGACCCCGGGACGTACACGCCGTCGTCGACGGGTTCGAGGAGCCCCCGGTCGGCCATCGTCGAGAGCACGTCGCGGACGGTCCGTTCGCGGCCGGGGATCAGGTTCGCCTCCTCGACCACGCTCGGCACGTCGACCCGCCCTTCCAGCAGCGCCAGCCGGATGGCCGCCACCCAGGCGGGTTCCCGCTTCATCTCTCGACACATTACCGTACAGCAACACGGTTCGTAAAATAAGTCCTTCCCCCGCCGTCCGTCGGGACTCGCGTGCGCCGCCCGCGTCGGCTCCCCGGCCGAAACCGTCCAAGGGTTTAAGTAAACGCCAGCTACGACTATATAAACGCGATGACACGGCCCACCCGCCAGCGGGACGACCGGACGCGATGGCAGGGCGAGGAGGAGGAGGACGAAGCCGACGAGGACGTCGACGTCGACGACCTCGACCCCGAGGACCTCGTCAGGACGGCCGATGGCGAACTGATTCACGAAGAGACCGGGCTCATCGTCGAGGAGGAACAGATCGATCCCGGCCCGGAGTGGCGGGCGTTCAACCACCAGGAACGACAGGAGAAATCGCGGGTGGGCGCCCCGACCACCCAGACGATGCACGACAAGGGGCTGACGACGACCATCGACTGGAAAGACAAGGACGCCTACGGACGCTCTATCTCCTCACGAAAGCGCTCGCAGATGCACCGCCTGCGGAAGTGGCAAGAGCGGATTCGGACGAAGGACGCGGGCGAGCGCAACCTCCAGTTCGCGCTCTCGGAGGTCGACCGGATGGCCTCCGCGCTCGGCGTTCCTCGATCCGTGCGTGAGGTGGCCTCCGTCATCTACCGACGCGCGCTCAACGAGGATCTGATTCGGGGGCGCTCCATCGAGGGCGTCGCCACCGCCGCGCTCTACGCCGCCTGTCGAAAGGAGGGCATCCCCCGCTCGCTGGAGGAGATTTCGGAGGTGTCGCGGGTCGAGCGCAAGGAGATCGGTCGCACCTACCGCTACATCTCCCAGGAACTCGGCTTGGAGATGAAACCCGTCGACCCGAAGAAGTACGTCCCCCGCTTCTGCTCGGAACTCGACCTCAGCGAGGAAGTGCAGGTGAAGGCCAACGAGATCATCGAAGAGACCGCCGAGAAGGGACTGCTCTCGGGGAAATCGCCCACCGGCTACGCCGCCGCCGCCATCTACGCCGCGTCCCTGCTCTGTAACGAGAAGAAGACCCAGCGGGAGGTGGCCGACGTGGCCCAGGTGACCGAAGTCACCATCCGGAACCGGTATCAGGAACAGATCGAGGCGATGGGTATCCACAGCTAGCGCGACAGGTTCAAATCCCGGCCGGCGCAACGATCCCTATGCGCCTCGACGAGTTCGTCGACCTCGAGGCGAACGAACGCGCCGAGCGACGGCGCCTCGCGAAGGAGAAGTCCTACGAGATTCTCGACTACGTCGAAGGCGTCGCCGACCGCGTCCAGCAGTCCGTCTCCGGCGACGCCATCGTCGGCAGCGTCTCGCCTTCCATCTTCGTCGGGGGGTCGAACTACCCGAACGTCTCCACCGGCATCCTCTCGCCCGTCGGCGACGAGGGGCGAGCGGACAGCTACGTCACCAGCGGCGCGTGGTACGAGGAGGGCGTCGACTTGGACGAGGTGTTTCGCCGTCGGACGGGGCTCCTCAACTCCCGCCGGTCGACGCCCGTCGACGCCCACGACGCCTGGGACGGCTTCGTCGGCGTCGGCCGCGAAGTCGCCATCGCGGACCGCCCGGTCGACGTGGAGATCGGACTGGACGGCGACCCGACCGTCGACTTCGACGCCGACGGCGTCTCGACGCCGACCGGCCCGAGCGCCCGCGCCCGCTCCGCACAGTTGGGTGAGAACCCGCACGTCCCCCGGCCGGTGAAGAAGACGCTGGAGGACGACGACTGGCGCGCCGAGGGAGCGATCAACTACCTCTACCGCCGCGGCTTCGACGTGTACGAGGTGAACACCATCCTCTCGGCGGGGGCACTCGGTCGGAGCGAGAACCGCCGCCTCGTCCCCACGCGGTGGTCGATCACCGCCGTCGACGACACTGTGGGCCAGTTCCTGCGGGGGTCGCTCCGGGACGCCCGGAGCATCGGCGAGGTGGAGATCCATCGCAACGAGTTCCTCGGCAACGCCTACTGGGTGCTCCTCGCGCCGGGACAGTGGGAGTACGAACTCGTCGAGCTGAAGGCGCCGGGGAGCGTCTGGAACCCCGACCCCGAGGCCGGGATGTGGATCGCCGCCGACCGCGAGGGGTACGAGGGCCGCACCGGCTACGTCGAGGAGACGGCCGGGGCGTACCACGCCGCCCGGCTGGCCGCCCTCGAACACCTCGACGACCGGAACCGACAGGCGAAATGTCTCGTCCTCCGGCACGTCTCCGACGACTACTGGGGACCGGCGGGCGTCTGGCAGGTCCGTGAGGGCGTTCGCCACGCCTTCGAGGGCGAGCACGCGACGGCGGAGACGCTCGCGGACGCGGTGCGGGGCGTCGTCGACTACCTCCCCACCACGCTCGCGGCGCTCAGACGGAAGTCGGCGATGGTCGCGGGGCTACAGACGACGCTGTCCGACTTCTAGAGCGCCGCGTACGCCGCCTCGACCATCTCACCCGTCTCGGCGACGATGTCGGCCATCTCCTCGTCGTCCGGCGCCATGCCGAGCAGTCGGCCGATCCGCATGATGCTGACGTGATAGACGGTCTGGACGCCCGGCTTCTCCTCCCAGACGACGACGTTACACGGCATGAGCGCGCCCACGCGTCCCTCGCTGGCGTCGAGGACGCGGTCGGCCATCGCGGGATTGCACGCGCCGAGGACGTAGTACGGGTCGCGTCCGGCGTCGATTTTCTCGTTGAGCATCCCCGAGACGGAGAACTCCACGGGCACGCCGAAGCCGGCGGCCTCGAACGTCTCGCGGACGTGTTCGACCGCCTCCTCGTGGCTCATCTCCAGGGTCGCGCGCTTCTCGCCGATGTCTTCCGGGTCGACGACGGTCGGATCGATCGGGAACGTCATAGCCGTGGATAGTCTTGGGAAGGGTATAAATTACACCGTGTGGACCGGCACCGACGACTCCTGGACGACCCGTCGGGCCGTGTTGCCGATCAGGGGTTTGTCCGGGTCGCGCTTGCCGTGTTTTCCGAGGGCGATCAGGTCGGCACCGTTCGCTTCGGCGTAGGCGACGATTTCCTCGTCGGCGATACCCGTGACGACCGCCGTCTCACACTCGATACCGGCGTCGATGGCCATCTCGCGGACGTCGTCGACGAGGTTCTGTCCCTTCTTCCGGATGCGCTCTTTCGTCTCCGCGATGTCGCTCGGGACGGCCACGTAGTCCGCGTCGCCCATGTCGATGACGTAGAGGGCCGTGATCCGCCCGCCGGAATTCGAGACGAGGTCGATGGCGTGTTCGGCCGCGCGTTTCGACGCCTTGCTCCCGTCCGTCGGGACGATCACGTGTTCGAACGGTGCCATGTGTGGGGGGACGGGCGGCGTCGGCATAAACCCACACCGGGATTACAGCGGGACGGGAAGCCACGAGAGCACCCGGACGACGGTCGCAGTCGGGACGACCGGCGGGTGGAGCACCAGCCAGTCCAGAAGCGCCAGGCCGAACCCGTGAGCGACCACGGAGGGGAGGATGGACTCGCTCTCGTAGTCGACGGCGCCGAAGAGCACGTCCGTCGGCGCGGAGAGCAGGAGTTCGATCGGCGGCTTGTGGACGTGGTGGATGGCGTAGACCACGGGGCTGATGAAGACGCTCTTGAACCCGATTTCGCGGACGCCGACACAGAGCAGCCCGCGGTAGTACGTCTCGGCAGCCGCGGCGACGACGAACTGCGCGAGGGCGTGGGGGACGAACGTGGCGAGGGCGGTGTTCGTCTCCCACATGGGGTAGTACGCCCGGATCGTCGGCAGCGACGCGCCGACGACGTAAAACGGCGTGACGAAGGCGGCGAGCAGGAGGGTGTTGCGGAGGGCGCGGCGGTCGACGCGCCAGCCGAGGTCACGCCCCCGTGCGAGCGCGAGCGCCCCGGGCAGGCCGACGAACACGGTCACGTCGCGGACGAGACGGGCGTCGAGACTGGTCGGCGGGACGCTCCAGAGCGACCACAGAACGGCGAGAACGAGGCCGGCGAGCAGGGACGTCTGCACCCAGGAGAGTCGGGGGAGGCGCATCGCCTACGTTTCGTCGTGGAGCGGGATAGTTCCTCGCCGCTGGCGAGGGTAGATCACTCCTCGGCGGTGGGGATCGGGCCGGTCCCGATTTCGGACCGAACGGCGGAGAGGAACGTCTGTCGGGTGTCGAAGTACGTCTCGTCGACGGCGTCGAGGATCGACTCGAGGCTCCGGGGTCCGTCGGGCGTTCGAATCGTCGCGTCGCCTTCCTTCTCGCGAACCCTGCTCGCCTCTTGGGGCCAGGTGAGCCGCGAGGCGATCCGTGCGAGTGGCGCGCCCTCGACCGGTTCGCCATCGCCGAGTTCGACCGCCGGCGCCTCCTCCTCGTCCGTATCGTCGCTCATAGCCGCCGATACTGCGCCCCCCGAGTTAACGCCTTCGGACCGTCCGGACGGTGGCCCCGTCGGCGTGCCGGCGACACGGCGCCTCGTCGCCCGCTTCGCCGTCACACGCCCGTCTGACGTAGGGTTTTGTGGGAGGCGACTGTAGCCAGCGTATGACCAGTCTCGGGGAGGTCTACCACGGGGACGACCGCAGCGGGCCGAGCCTCCGGCAGATTTACGCGGGGGCGAGCCTGTTCGTCGTCGGCATCGTCCTCGTCGTCGCGGGCATCGTCGTCGCCACGACCGACGTACTGATGGGCGGTGGCACCACCCTGTTCGACGTGCGGGAGTACGGCGGCATCCTCGCCGGCCTCGGCGTCCCCGCCGTCTTCCTCGGCATCTCGGCCGTCCTGCCCGCCGAGCGATCGACCCGCGCCGCCGCGGGCATCGGCGCCAGCGTCGCCGTCCTCGGCGTCGCGCTCTTCGCGCACGCCTACCCCTGCCGGTGGTCCGGCGCCAACTGCGCGCCCGGCATGGTCGACCTGACTCTCCCCACCGTCGGCGTCTACTTCCTCGGCGCGCTCACCACCTTCTGGTGTCTGTTCGTCGGCATCGCCAACTTCAAAACGCGCAACGACCCCGGCGGCACCGTCACCATGGAAGTGACGCGGCAGGGCGAGACGAAGGTGATCGAAGTCGACCGCGGGACTTCGCACGGCAGCGTCGGCCTCGGCGGCAGCAGTTCCACCCCGACGGCCACCGTCGGCGCGGAAGTGAGCGACGGCGGGAGCGACGACGACGACATCCGCGAGGTGGCGTCGGTTTCGTCCTCTTCGCCCACGGCCGGCGGCAGCGGGTCGACCGGCGGCGGCGGCACGGCCACGGCGTCCGGCGGTGGCGGCGAGATGTGGCAGTCCTCGGCCGCGACCAGTACCAGCACCGACGCCGCCGACCGCTACTGCGGCAACTGCGAACACTTCGAGTACGTCCGCACCGAGCGCGGCATCCAGCCCTACTGTGGCTTCCACGACGGCGTCATGGCCGACATGGACGCCTGCGAGGACTGGAGCGGGCGTTAGGTTAGGGCAGTCGGCTTCGCACGTCGTCCCAGTGGCTTCCCTTCCAGAAGTGTCCCCCACACTCCTCACACCGCCAGACGGAGGTCTCCGCCGGGTCCGGTGCGCCGGCGGGCCTCTCAGCATCCGTTCCGACTCGTTCGAGCGCCCCGTTACACCGTCCACAGCGCCGCGGCGTCTCGGGGAGCGAGAGCGACACGCCGGCCGCCCGGAGTTCGCGTAGCTGTGCCTCGATGTCCCGCTCCGTGAGGAGGATGGCGCCCGCCGTCCGCGCCGCGAGGTCGGCGTCCCGGGTGACGAGCGTTCGGCTTTCGTGCCGCGCCAGGTCGCCGACCGCGGCGTCCGTCTCCACGCCCCGGTCGAGTGCGTACGCCGTATCGTAGCCACACATCCGCAGGTACCGCGCCAGTTTACCGAGCATCGCGTCACAGAGAAAGCGCGTCATCCGCCGACCGTCACCCCAGCCACGATCGCAGGTCCGCGACCGTCCGGGTGTTGAGCACGTCGGCCGTCTCCGCCCACCCTCGCCGGGCCGTGTGCACGCCGTAGCGACGGTAGTCGAGTTCGCCGATTCCGTGGGCGTCGGTGTTGATTACGACGGTCGCCCCGGCCTCGACGGCGGCCCGGACCGCCTCGTCGTTCAGGTCGAGGCGGTGGGGATTGGCGTTTACCTCCAGCGCCGTCCCGGCGTCGGCCGCGGCCGCCGCGAGGCGGTCCACGTCGAGCGTGAGGCCGGGGCGGTCGTTGATGAGGCGGCCGGTCGGGTGGCCGAGCACGTCCGTCTCGGGGTGCTCGACCGCCCGGACGAGGCGGTCGGTCGCCGCCGCCCGCTCCATGCCGAGGCCGCTGTGGGGCGAGGCGATCACGATGTCGAGGTCGGCGAGGACGTCGTCGCCGACCGAGAGGTCGCCGTCGGCGTCGACGTTGGCTTCGACGCCGTGGAGGACCTCGATCCTGGCGTCCTCGGCGGCTGCGGCGACGGACCCGCTCTGCTCGCGCAACTCGTCGTCGTCGAGGCCGACGCCCCCGACCATCCCCGGGCCGGTGGCGTGATCGGAGATGCAGAGGTAGTCGTCGCCGCGCTCTTCGGCCGCCCCGAGCATCGTCTCTATCGACTCGCCGCCGTCCGACCAGTCGGTGTGGGTGTGGAGGTCGCCGCGGACTTCGTCTTCCGCCACCAGGTCGGGCAGCTCGCCGGCCGCCGCGGCCTCGATTTCGCCCCGGTCCTCCCGCAGTTCCGGCGGGATCACGGGCAGGTCGAGCGCGTCGTACATCTCCGCCTCGGTCTCGCCGCCGACCCGGCGGCCGGCACGCTGGTCGTCGCCGGCTTCCCGAGGCGTCTCCGGCGCCTCGCTGCTCACGTCGAAGATGCCATACTCGTTCATCTTCAGGTCGCGGTCGATGGCGAGGTTGCGCAGGTGGACGTTGTGGTCCTTGCTCCCGGTGAAATACTGGAGCGCCGACCCGAACTCCGCGGGGACGACGACCCGGAAGTCGATCCGCATGCCGCGGGCGCGGACGCTCGCTTTCGTCGTCCCGGCCTCGATCACGTCGGCGTCGGCGTTCCAGTCGAGGAAGGCCTCGACTGCTGCCTCGCCGTCCGCGCTCGCGGCGAGGACGTCCACGTCGCCGATGGTCTCGCGCCACCGCCGGAGCGATCCGGCGACGTCGGCGCGCTCGATCGGCTCGGCGCCCCGGAGGTAGTCGAGGATCCCCTCCGCGACGGGGCGGGCGTCGCCCAGCAGTTCCCGTTCCTGTGCCTGTCGGGCGAAGGGGATGTTCTCCAGGATGTTCGCCTCCGTCTTCTCGCCGAAGCCCGACACTTCTCGAATCTCGCCGTCGCTGGCGGCGGCTTCGAGTTCGTCGAGCGTCGTGATCCCGAGCGCCTCGTAGAGGGCCCCGACCGTCTTCGGTCCCACCCCTTCGACGCTCGTGAGCGCCACCATATCGACCGGCAGTTGCTCGCGGAGCGTCGCCAGTTCCTCGATGTCGCCCGTCTCGACGTACTCGATTATCTTGTCCGCGAGGGCGTCGCCCACACCGTCGATCTCCATCACTGCGTCCTTCCCCTCGTCGACCAGTTCCTCGATGGCCACGGGACAATCGCGGACGTTCTCGGCGGCGCGGCGGTAGCTCCGGGGTTTGAACTCCACGCCCTGCGCTTCGAGGAGGTCCGCCATCTCCTCGAACCGGGCGGCGACCTCGGCGTTCCGGCTCACAGCCGGCCCCGCGTGTTGTGGCTGGTGTCCTTGTGGCCGAGCGCCTTCTTCAGGAAGGTCATCCAGCGCTTGCGGTCCGCCGCCTCCTGTGCTTGCGCCTCACTCTCGAGGTTCGCGGGGCCGAGCTGTTCGAGGGCGTTGAGCGCGCGGTCGATGCCGATGATGCTCTCGACCAGTCGCTCGCCTTCCTCGTAATTCACCTCGCCGTCCTCGATGCGCTGGAGGCGCTGGAGGCGTTCGCGCCGGAGGTTCTTTTTGGCTCGGTCGACCCGTTCGCGCTCCCCCGCGGGCACCGTATCGCGTCGCTTGATCTCGAAGACGAACTGCTGGAGGTCCACCTCCTCGCCCTGCACCGTGATGCGCTCGGGGATGTCCGCGCCTACCGTCGCCCCCTCACGGTTGACGCGTTCGAGGAGCTGCTTGCGCTCGAACTCTTTCACGGCCGGCCGTTGGCGGGCCGCTCACTTCGCTCCTTCGCCCCCCGCGTGCTTCGGATCGGTGTCGGTGTACGGCTCCTCGATGTCCGGATCGCCACCCATCATCGTTCCCGTCCGTCGCGTCACGAAGTCGAAGACGACCACGATGGGGAGGAGGAGGCGCTCGACGATCCGGACGGGCCGTGCCGCAGTCAGCCCCCACGACTCGGCGTGACCCAGTCCGTACGCCTTCGGCAGTATCTCGCCGAAGACGAGGACGACACTCCCCGCGACGACGGTCGTCAGCGCGACGGCCATCCCGCCCGAGAACCGCTCCGCGAGGAGGACCGCGAGGATGCTGGAGATGGCGACGTTGACGAGGTTGTTGCCGACGAGCAGCGTCACGAGCAGGCGATGCGGATCGTCGCGGAGTTCGGCCAGCACCGCCGCCCGTCGGTCCTGTGCGGCGACGCGTTCGTCGAGCCACTCCCGAGAGAGCGAGAAGACGGCGATTTCCGTACTGGAGAAGAAGGCACTCGCCGCCAGCAGGCCGATCAGCACGACGACGCTCACGGCCGTCGAGTCGAACGCGGTCATGGGTGTCGTCGTGTCGAGAGGGAGAAAAAACGGCGGGGCCGGAGACAGAAAGTTCTTGAACGCGGCCCGACCATCCTCGGCAAATGGACTCCGGCGTGGAAGTGAGCGTCGTCCTCCCCGCGTACAACGAGGCGGACACCATCGAGGGGACGGTGCAAACGACGCTCTCGACGCTCGCGTCCTTCCTCCCGCCCGGCTCCTTCGAGGTGCTCGTCGCGGAGGACGGCTGCGACGACCCGACGCCCGAGATTGCGGACCGGATGGCCGCCGCGGACGAGCGCGTCCGCCACGTCCACAGCGACGAGCGTCTCGGTCGCGGCGGCGCGCTCGAACGCGCCTTCGCCGCCGCCGACGGCGATACGCTCGTCTACTTCGACACCGACCTCGCGACGGACATGGGGCATCTGGAGGAACTGGTCGAGCGGGTGCGCTCCGGCGAGGCCGACGTGGCGACCGGATCGCGCTGGCTGCCCGGCAACGTCGCGGACCGCCCGGCCAAGCGCGGCGTCCCCTCCCGCGTCTACAACGGCCTCGTCCGCCTGTTCCTGCGCTCGCCGCTCCGCGATCACCAGTGTGGGTTCAAGGCCTTGAGCCGCGAGGCGTTCGAGCGCCTGCACGCGGACGTGGCGGACGAACACTGGTTCTGGGACACCGAACTCCTCGTCCGCGCCCAGCGCGCCGGCTTCGAGGTGGCGGAGTTCCCCGTCCAGTGGGAGCCCAAAGGCGACACGAAAGTCGACCTCGTGCGGGACGTGTTCGGGATGGGGAGTCAGATCCTCCGGCTGTGGTGGCAGCTGTCGGTCAGCCCCCGGATCACCCGCCGGGTGAGCGTCGGCGCGGGCGCGCTCCTCACCGTCGTCGCCCTCGCCCTGATGACGCTGTATCTCGACCCGCAGGCGGTGCTTGCGGAACTGGAGGGCGCGAACCTCCGCCTCGTCGCGCTCGCCGGCGCCGTCTACCTCCTCTCCTGGCCGCTCCGGGGCGCCCGCTACCGCGACATCCTGAACGAACTCGGCTACCGCGAGCGCCTCGGCTTCCTCACCGGCGCCGTCTTCATCAGTCAGACCGGCAACCTCGTCTTCCCCGCGCGGGCGGGCGACGCCGTCCGCGCGTACGTCGTGAAGGCGCGCCGGGGGATTCCGTACCCCACCGGCTTCGCGTCGCTGGCCGTCGAGCGGGTCTTCGACCTGCTGACGATCACCGCCCTCGGCGGGACCGTCCTCGTGGGCTACGTCCTCACGGGTGCGACGGACCAGATCGTCACCGCCGTCTCCGCGGGGGTCCCCGGCATCGATCCCCGGAGCGCACGCGTCGCGCTCACCGTCGCGGCGGGCGTCGCGGCGGCGGCCCTCCTCGCCGTCGTCGTCATCGTCGTCAGCGCGCGCCGCGACGGCAACCTGGTCCGGCGGGTCGTCACCGGCGTGAGTTCCGACTCCTACGCCGACTACGTGGCGGGGGTCATAGAGCGGTTCGTCGCCGACGTGCAGACGGTGGCGGCCGACCGTGGCGCGTTCGCCCGCGTGGGCGTCAGCAGCCTCGCTATCTGGGGGCTCGACGTGGTGACCGCAGTCATCGTGCTCGCGGCGTTCGACGTCTCGCTCGCCCCGCCGACGCTCGTCGCCATCGGCTTCTTCGCGGTGAGCGTCGGCAACCTCGCGAAGGTGCTCCCGCTCTCGCCCGGCGGGATCGGCCTCTACGAGGCGGCCTTCACCCTCCTCGTCGCGGGGCTGACCCCCGTGACGGGCGCGACGGCCTTCGGCGCCGCCGTCCTCGACCACGCGGTGAAGAACCTCGTCACCGTCGCCGGCGGCGTCGTCTCGATGCTCGCGCTCAACGTCTCCCTGACGAGCGCGGTCGACGAGACGACGGGCGGCGGGGCGGCCGACGCGACCGATCCGGAGCCCGAGGTCGACTAAAACAGCTCGACGAGCCGTTCGGCGCCGTCTAGCAGATTCGGACTCGGCTGGTTCAAGAGTGCGTCGTCGACGACGTGGACCGCGGCGTCGATGGCCCAGTCGCGGTCGGTGACCGTCGCGGGGTCGACCCGCGTCCCGTGGCCGCAGAGGTGGAGGACGACGTGGTCGGGATCGGCCGCCTCCACTTCCTCGCGGGTGACGGCCCGGGACCGCTCGCCGGGGTCGACGAAGGGGTGGTGACCGCCGGCTACCTCGACGAGTTCGGGCACCCAGTTGCCGGCGGCCATCGGCGGGTCCGCCCACTCCTCGGCGTAGACGGTCGGTCGTGCGCCCGTGGCTCGCTCGCGGACTCGATCCAGTCGCTCGCGGCTCCGGGCGGCCAGTCGCTCGCCCGCCGCGCCCCGGCCCACGGCGTCGCCGAGGGTGGCGAAGCCGTCGATCACCTCGGGGAGCCGTTCGGCGTCCATGTGGTGGACCCGCATTCCCCGGTCGCGGATGGCGTCCCGGACCTCGGCCTGGAGCGCGTCGCTCGTGCAGACGAGGTCCGGGTCGAGCCGTTCCAGTTCGTCCAGGTCGGGGTCGAGCCATCCCCCGAGAACGGTCGGATTGTCGTCGACGTCCTCGAGTTCCGAGCGACAGTGGGTCGTGATCCCGACGAGGCGGTCGGCGACGCCGAGTTCGCGGCAGGTCGCGGTGGCGGCTGGCGCGAGGGAGACGATGCGTTCGGGCGGGGCCATGGCGGGTGTGGGTGTCGGAGGGTCAAGAACGCGATGGCCGTCGCCGGAACCGACACCGATACCCGTCGGCGGTCGGGAGGATGAGTCGATGCGGACGGAGCACGTCCTTCACGTCGGCGATGCGGGTGACATGAGCGCCGTCGACGACGAGTCGGTCCACCTCGTCGTCACGTCGCCCCCGTATCCGATGATCGACCTCTGGGACGACCTCTTCGCGGCGCGGGACCCGGACGTGCGCGCGGCGCTCGACGCCGGCGACGGCGACGCCGCGTTCGACCTGATGCACGCCCAACTCGACGCGGTGTGGGACGAGGTGGACCGCGTCCTCGCGCCCGGCGGCGTCGTCTGTGTCAACGTCGGCGACGCCACCCGCTCGGTCGGCGGCGAGTTCCAGCAGTACCCCAACCACGCCCGGATCGTCGACGCCCTCCGCTCGCGGGGGCTGACGCCCCTCCCCGACGTGCTCTGGCGGAAGCCGACCAACAGCCACACCAAGTTCATGGGGTCGGGGACGCTCCCGCCGAACGCCTACGTCACGCTCGAACACGAATACGTGCTCCTCTTCCGGAAGGGCGGCCCCCGATCCTTCCCGCCCGGCGACGACCGCCGGTACGAGAGCGCGTACTTCTGGGAGGAGCGCAACCGCTGGTTCTCCGATCTCTGGGAGTTCCGCGGCGAGGAACAGGCGCTCGAGACGGGCGACCGACGCGACCGATCCGCGGCCTTCCCGCTGGAGGTGCCGCTGCGCTTGATCCGGATGTTCTCCGTCCGCGGCGACCGGGTGCTCGACCCGTTCGCGGGGACGGGGACGACGGCGCTCGCCGCGATGCACGCCGCGCGGCACTCGGTGGGCTACGATCTGGACGGCGACCTGTTCGCGGCGCTCGACGACCGACTCGACGACCTGCCCGCGCGCTCCGAGCGGCGCGTGGCCGACCGCCTCGACCGCCACCGCGCGGCCATGGCCGACCGCGACGGCGGCTACGAGGCCGAACATTTCGACTTCCGGGTGGTGACGAAACGCGAGCGACGCATCCGACCCTACGCCGTCGACTCGGTGACCGAACGGTCCGAGAGGACGGGCCGGCGGTACGTCCTCGATCACCGACCGGTCGACGAGATTAACCGAGGCCCGTCCCAGGGATGAGTATGGAGTTCGACTCGTTGGTCCTCGCGGCGGCGACGGGCGATCTCGACGACGAAGCGGCGGCCCGCGACCACGCCGACGCCGTCGAGTTTCGGATGGATTTCGCGACCGATCCGCTCGAAGCACTCGACGACTACGACGGGAGCCTGCCGCTGATCGCCACGAACCGCGATCCGGCGGAGGGTGGCGAGGCCGATGCCCCGGAACGGGAGCGACTGGCTGTCCTGGAAGCGGCGAGCGAACACGACGCCGTCGGCGCGGTGGACATCGAACTCGCGAGCCTGCGCGACGATCCGGGGGCGACGGCGGCGGCGACGGCCCGTGCCAACGGCGCCGTCGTCATCGCGTCGGTCCACGACTTCGAGTCGACGCCGTCGACCGCACGACTCGACGAGACCCTCGCGACGGCCGCCGATCACGGCGACGTGGGGAAGGCCGCGGTGACGGCGACGACGCCCGGCGACGCGTTGCGGGTGCTGTCGGTGACGCACGCGGCGACCGAACGCGGCGACCGGGTGGCGACGATGGCGATGGGTGAGGCCGGCCGACACACGCGGGCGGTCGCCCCGCTCTACGGTTCGAAGATCGGCTACGCGCCGGTCGACCCCGCCGAAGCGACCGCCCCCGGGCAGTACGACCTGGCGACGCTCGCGGACCTGCTCGACCGTCTCGGCGGTCGGCCGAGGCTATAAGCGCGTGGCGCCTCCATCCCTCCACGATGGGTAAGCGGGATCGTCGGGTGGCCATCACCGTTATCGTGAGCGTACTGGGGGCGGTGATCGGCGTCGCCGGCGCGGGCCACGCCTACCTCCGAGAGTGGGGGCGCGCGTTCGCGTGGTTCTCGCTCGTGCTCGGGGCCGGGCTGGTGTTGATCGCCTCGTTCGCCGACTCCGGGACGGTGACGCTCTCGACGCTCCCGCTTCGTGTAAGCGGGCCGCTCCTCCTGCTGTTCACGCTGAATACGCTCGACGCCTACCGCGTCGCCAGCCGGACGGGGGGTGATGGCGTCGGACAGCGAACGCCGCGTCGTCCCGACGCGGAGCCGTCCGTCCCGTGTCCGTCGTGTGGCCGGGAGTACGATCCGGGGCTCTCCTTCTGTCCGTGGTGTGCGGGCACGCGGGACGACGAACGGGCCGGGGATCGTTGAGCCTCGCTACGGCTCGGGTCGTGACCGTGAATCGATGCCGTGACCGCCGTCTCGTACGGTTTGTTGTGAGTCAGTACGGTGGTTCGTCAGGACGGGCCGGCGAACCGCCGGTACACAGTTACAGCAATCCGTATCAGGTTCGGAGGAAGTAGACCTGCTTTCGGGCGTCCTTGAAGCTGTATCGGGAGTCGACGATGTCGGACTCCTCCAGACGGTTCAGCGCGTACCGAACCGTCCGGTCGGGGAGCAACGACTCCTCGGCGAGTTGCCCCTGCGAGAGCGGCGAGTCGCTTTCGAGCACCTTCGCGACGAGCTTCGCACTCGGTGGGAGTTCGCGCAGTCGCTCTCGGTATTCGGTGGTCGTGAGTCGGTCGTCGCCGACGGAGTCAGCCGCTGTGGTGCTCATACTCACGAGTCCGCCCCAGTAGTGGTAAAGGTTATCTCTATACACATGAAAATACACGAGACACCTTATATGGCATTATATGCAAAAAGAGGAGCGTGGCCGGCGGCGGTCGGGCGGGCGGTTGCGGCCGACGGCACATCCAGTACGGTTTTAATCTTCGGGCAAAGAGACGCGTAGCGTGAAAGGAGAGGAGTGGTATCAGGCGGACGAGGTCGCCCAGGAGTACGATGTCAAGCGATTTTCGCGCGGTGGGCGGCTGATCGACCGCCGGGAAAAGCGGGCCGTTCTCGACGCGCTGAACCCTCTCGACGACCGGAAGGTACTGGAGATTGCCTGCGGGACGGGGCGGTTCACGGTCATGCTGGCCGAACGCGGGGCCGACATCGTCGGGCTGGACATCTCCTCGGCGATGATGGCCGAAGGTCGGAAGAAGGCCCGTGCGGCGGGAGTCGCCGACCGCATCGAGTTCATCCGTGGCGACGCCGCCAGACTCCCCTTCCCTGACGATCACTTCGACACCGTCTTCGCGATGCGGTTTTTCCACCTCGCCGACACGCCCGCGAAGTTCCTCGCGGAGATGTGTCGGGTCTCGAAACGGCAGGTCTTCTTCGATACGTTCAACGACCGAAGCACGCGCGTCCTCTACAACTGGTTGCTTCCGATGGGTTCGCGGCTCTACGGCCACGACGAGGTGAAACGCCTCATCGACGGGGCGGGCTTGACGCTCACCGACGCAAATCACGACTTCGTCCTCCCCTACGGCTTCTACCGAAAGATTCCGAACCGGTTGGCCGGCGCGTTCCGAAGCGCCGACACCGCCATCGGCGATACGCCCCTCGGCGATCACGTCGCGTCGGTGTCGTACTGGAACGCGCACGTTTAGCCCTCGTTCGGCGGTGTGTCGCTCCGCTCCGGTGTCCTCCGTCATCGACCGCAGCAGTGGGAACCGTTATGGTCGCTGAGTCGGTGTGGTCGGATATGGACCTCTCGGTAGTGATACCGACCCTCAACGGCCGGGATCGGCTCGCGGCGTGTCTCGACGCCCTCGCCGCGCACGTCCCCGACGCGGAGGTGATCGTCGTCAACGGGCCGTCGACGGACGGCACTACCGGGATGATTCGCGACCGCGACGACGTGGACGTACTCGTCGAGGTGTCGACTCGCACCGAGAACGTCGCTCGCAACGCCGGCCTCGAAGTCGCGACCGGCGACGTGGTGGCGAGCCTCCGACACGACCTCGTGGTCGAACCCTCGTGGCTCGCGGGTCTCGAAGACGGCCTCCCCGAGGCGCCGGTGGTCACCGGCCCGACCCACCGCACCCTCGACGGTGGGATGACGACCGAGGAGTTCGAGCGCCGACGGATCGGCTCCCGCGAGGTGACTTACTTCAACGGTGGCAACGTCGCGTTCCGACGCTCGGTCCTCGACGCCCTCGACGGCTTCGACGAGTACCTCGAAACCGGCGGCGACCGGGACGCCGCCCACCGCCTCGCGACCCTCGACTACGCGGTGGCGTGGCGCCCGGAGATGTGCGTCCGACAGGAGTACTCCGCCGACGGCGGCATCACCACGGGCGACCGCGGCGCCGAGTTCCGATCGCTCGCCTACCGCCTCGTGAAGAACTACGGCCTCCAGCCCGCCGCGGCCACGGACACGACCCGGCGAGCCCTGCGGGACGCCCTCGACGCCGGTCGGGAAGTCCTCCGCGGGAACCTGGCGCCGACCGAGTGGTTCGGCACCGGTCGAGCCGTCGTGACCGGCGTCGCCCGCGGCGCCGCCGACGGCCTCGTCGCCCGCCTCAAGGATCGGACGCCCGCGCGAAACCCCCACGGCGTCTCCGACCGTTCCGACCGTGCGGTCGCCCGGTACGACTGGCGTTGATCGCCGTGCACCGTGCTATCCCGGCTCCGACAACGCATATATAGAACTGCAAGCGTCCCTTTCTGTGATCATGAGTACCCGTATGCAGCAACCGCTGTACATTCTGACCGAAGACACGCAGCGGACCCAGGGTCGGTCGGCTCAGGACTCCAACATCCGCGCGGGGAAAGCCGTCGCGAACGCCGTCCGAACCACGCTCGGACCGCGCGGCATGGACAAGATGCTCGTCGACGCCTCCGGCACCGTCGTCGTGACCAACGACGGCGCGACCATCCTCGGCGAGATGGACATCGAACACCCCGCCGCGCAGATGATCGTCGAAGTCGCCGAGACACAGGAGGAGTCGGTCGGCGACGGCACGACCACCGCCGCCGTCCTCGCCGGCGAACTCCTCGTCCGCGCCGAGGACCTCCTCGACGGTGATCTTCACCCCACGGTCGTCGTCGAGGGCTACGACGAGGCTGCCGGGGTCGCGCTGGCCGCTATCGACGAACTGGTGTTGGACGCGGATCTCGACGACGACCTGCTGGCCCGCGTCGCGGAGTCGAGCATGACCGGCAAGGGTACGGGCGACGTGTCCGCCGAGGCGCTCGCCGAGCGTGTCGTCGCCGCGGTCCGGCACGTCACGGCGGACGGCGACATCGACCGTGACAGCATCCACATCACCACCCACACGGGCGCGAGTTCGAGCGCCACCCGCCTGATCGAGGGCGTCGTGGTCGACAAAGACCCCGTCGTCGACGCCATGCCCCGATCCGTGTCGGACGCGACGGTTGCGGTCGTCGACGTGAAACTCGACGTCCGGAAGAGCGCGGTCGACACCGAGTACTCGATCACCAGCGTCGACCAGCTCGACGCCGCACTCGACGCCGAGGAGACCGAACTCCGTGGCTACGCCTCGGCGCTTGCCGACGCCGGCGTCGACGTGCTATTCTGTACGAAGAAGATCGACGACCGCGTCGCCAGCCACCTCGCCCGCGCCGGTATCCTCGCGTTCGGCAACGTGAAAGGGAGCGACGCCACGGCCATCGCCCGCGCCGTCGGCGCCCGCCGCCTCGGCACGGTGGCCGACGTCGACCCCGCGGACCTCGGACACGCCGACGCGGTCGACATCGAACGCTTCGGCGGCGACGACCTCGTCGTCGTCGAGGGCAGCGCGGCCGCGGCGGCCGTGACGCTCCTGCTCCGTGGCGGCACCGAACACGTCGTCGACGAACTCGAACGCGCCGTCACCGACGCCGTCGACGGCGTCGTCGCCGCGGTGGAGTCGGGCGGCGTCGTCCCCGGCGCCGGTGCGACCGAAATCGCCGTCGCGAGCCGCGTCCGCGAGGCCGCGTCGCACATTGCGGGCCGGAAACAGCTCGCCGTCGAGGCCTTCGCCGACGCGGTCGAGGCACTCCCGCGCACGCTCGCGGAGAACACCGGCATGGACCCCATCGACGCGATGGTCGATCTGCGCACCCACCACGAGCGCGAGGGGCGCGCGGGCATCATCGCCGGCGGTCGCAGCGGCGCCGTCGCCGACCCCGTCGAGTACGGCATCTTCGATCCCGCGGCGGTGAAGCGGGCGGCCGTCGGCTCCGCCGCCGAAGCCGCGACGATGATCCTCCGTATCGACGACGTGATCGCGGCGCGCTGAGCGCGTCGATCGCCCCTAACTCTCACCACAGAAACATTTATACTTTGACGTGACGACGGCACTCGGTGAGGATGTCCACAATTTCGACCCACCAAATCACCGTCTCGGATATGATGTGTAACGGCTGTGAAGACACCATTCAGGACGAAATCCGCCACGAACACGGGGTCAGGCGGGTGAGCGCTAACCACATCGAGGAGACGGTCGAAGTCGAGGGCACGGACGACATGGATATCGACGCCCTGGTGCAGATGATCAACGAACTCGGATTCACCGCGACGCGAGACTGACCGCGATCCGCCGCGGTCGGTCACCGTCACTCGACGCCGTCGATTTCTATCGTATTCCCCGGCGAGAGACCGAACCACTCGTCGCCGCGGCCGTCGTTGACGTCGCACTCGACGTAGCCGTGGCTCCCGACGACCACCAGCGGGCTTCCGGGGTCGACGGAACCGAACGTCGCCCCGACGGGCACTTTCTCGCCGTTCACCCGGACGACGTCCCGACCGTCGAGGAAGTCGCCGGGGACGTTCGTGATCACGTTCCCGAAGTCGTCGACGGCGAGGACGAACCCCTCGGCACCGTCGTTCTCGACGGTCGCTTCCGGCAGCCGACAGTCGACCGGTTCGGCCGGCGTCAGCCGGTCGTGGTCGTCGAGGGCGCCGACGCCGCGGGCCGCGACGGCCTCGTGTATCTCCGCCGCGAGCGGCGCGAACACGTCGCGGCCGTGGAACGTCGTGGAGGCGGGGTCGCCGGGGTCGGCGTGGAACCAGTCCACGCCGGCGTCGGCCTCGGCGGCGAGTCGTCGGGCCGCGGGCACCAGCAGGCCGTTGTCCGGGCCGACGAGCGTGTGTTCGCCCGCCCGCGCGACGAGGACGGCGCGGTCGGTGCCGACGCCGGGGTCGACGACGGCGAGGTGGGTCGCCGGCGGAAAGGTCGGAAGCACTTCGCGGAGCCAGAACGCCGAGGCGCGGATCGAACCCCGCGGCAGGTCGTGGCTCACGTCGACGAGACGGGCGTCGCTTCGCCGGAGGATGGCGCCTTTCATCGCGGCCGGATACGGGGTGCCGAAGTCGGAGGCGAGGGTGATCATGGGCCGTTGGTGTCGGTTTCGCTCACGCGCTGGATGCGCCGGATGCCGTCGACTTCGTCGATCACCTCGACGACCGGATCGGGGACGAGATGCCGCCAGTCGCCGCCGTCGATCATCCGGTCGCGAAGCTCCGTTCCCTCCAGCACGTCGCGGTTGAACATGGGTGACTGGCGCACCTCGACGCCCGCCTCCTCGAACAGTTGGATGACGAGCGGGTTGTTGGAGTAGGCGACGTCGAAGGAGGGGGACATACTCCGGACGTGGCTCACCCAGACGGAGTTGCGGTCCAGGTCCTCGATGGGGACGACGTACGTCGTGCAGTCGAACTCCGCGACCGACTTCGTGATCATCATCACGCGTTCGCCCGCGGTGAACGGATCGCGCGTCGAGTGGGAGTGACCGGCGCTGCCGATGCCGAGGACGAGTTCGTCCACCTCGGAGACGATTTCGGCGACCATTCGGTGGTGGCCGTCGTGGTACGGCTGGAACCGGCCGATGTAGAACCCCCGCATGATGACGACGTACGCGCCCGCATTTATAAAATCGACGAGTCGGCGCGTTCGACGAATTGTGGCGGTAGATGGGTTCTATCCCGTGGCTCTGCCCCTCGACAATGATAACCAAGGGGAGAAAGTATATCAGTCGCTAACCCTTCAGTTCGACCAACGAAACCGTTCTATGAACGACGACACGAACACGGACGAGCGCCCGGCCGACGGCGCGGAGCGGATCGACGACGATCCGCCTCGTGACGAGTCCGGCGGGGCCGACGAATGGGAGGACGACGTCCCTGTCCCGTCCGGCCCGGAACCCGGCGACGACCCGGGTAACGGCGCGGACGACGGGTCCATCGAGGATCTCGGCAGCGACGTCCAGATCGACGCCGAAATCGACGAAGACGCGGAGGACGACCTCCTCGGTGGGCTCCAGATCGAGTCGACCGCCGAGATTCAGGTCCCCGACCGCCTCGTCGACCAGGTGATCGGACAGGAACACGCCCGCGACGTCGTCATGAAGGCGGCCAAACAGCGTCGCCACGTCATGATGATCGGCTCGCCCGGGACGGGCAAGTCGATGCTCGCGAAGGCGATGAGCGAACTCCTCCCCCAGGAGGAGCTGCAGGACGTCCTCGTCTATCACAACCCCGACGACGGCAACGAACCGAAGGTCCGGACGGTGCCCTCGGGGAAGGGCGATCAGATCGTCGAGGCCCACAAGGAGGAGGCCCGCAAGCGCAACCAGATGCGCTCGTTCCTGATGTGGATCATCATCGCCATCGTGCTTGGCTACTCGCTCATCATCGCCGGGAACATCCTGCTCGGCATCCTCGCGGCGGGTATCATCTACCTCGCGTTCCGCTACGGCTCCCGTGGCTCGGACGCGATGATTCCGAACCTGATCGTGAACAACGCGGACCAGCAGACGGCGCCGTTCGAGGACGCCACCGGCGCCCACGCTGGCGCTCTGCTGGGCGACGTCCGCCACGACCCGTTCCAGTCCGGCGGCATGGAGACGCCGTCTCACGACCGGGTCGAGCCGGGCGCCATCCACAAGGCCAACAAGGGCGTGCTCTTCATCGACGAGATCAACACGCTCGACGTGAGGAGCCAACAGCACCTGATGACGGCGATTCAGGAGGGTGAGTTCGGCATCACCGGCCAGTCCGAGCGCTCCTCGGGCGCGATGGTCCAGACCGAACCCGTTCCCTGTGACTTCGTCATGATCGCCGCGGGGAACCTCGACGCGATGGAGAACATGCACCCCGCGCTCCGTTCCCGGATCAAGGGGTACGGCTACGAAGTGTACATGGACGACACCATCGAGGACACCCCGGAGATGCGCCGGAAGTACGCCCGCTTCATCGCCCAGGAAGTGGAGAAGGACGGCCGCCTGCCCCACTTCACCGACAAGGCCATCGAGGAGGTCATCCTCGAAGCCCGTCGGCGTGCGGGCCGGAAGGGCCACCTGACGCTCGAACTCCGGAATCTCGGCGGGCTGGTCCGCGTCGCGGGCGACATCGCCCGCGCCGCCGACGCCGAGTACACGACGCGGGATCACATCCTGCAGGCGAAGGGTCGCTCCCGCAGCATCGAACAGCAGCTCGCGGACGACTACATCCAGCGGCGCAAGGACTACGAACTCCAGGTCAGCGACGGGTTCGTCGTCGGCCGCGTCAACGGGCTGGCCGTGATGGGCGAGGACTCCGGTATCGTCCTCCCCGTCATGGCCGAGGTGACGCCCTCGCAGGGTCCCGGCGAGGTCATCGCCACGGGCCAACTGAAGGAGATGGCACAGGAGGCCGTCTCCAACGTCTCCGCGATCATCAAGAAGTTCTCGGACGAGGACATCACCCAGAAGGACATCCACATCCAGTTCGTCCAGGCCGGTGAGGGCGGCGTCGACGGCGACTCCGCCTCCATCACCGTCGCCACCGCGGTCATCAGCGCGCTGGAGGGCGTCGGCGTCGACCAGTCGCTCGCGATGACCGGCTCGCTCTCGGTCCGCGGGGACGTCCTCCCCGTCGGCGGCGTCACGCACAAGATCGAGGCCGCCGCCAAGACCGGCTGTGATCGGGTCATCATCCCCGAGGCCAACACGCAGGACGTGATGATCGAGGACGAGTACGAGGAGATGATCGAGATCATCCCCGTCAGCCACATCAGCGAGGTGCTGGACGTGGCACTCGAAGGCGAGCCCGAGAAGGACTCGCTGGTCGACCGGCTCAAGACGATCACCGGCTCGGCACTCGACAAGCAGAGCGTCAACCAGGGCCCGAGCAGTCCCAGCCCCCAGTAGGACGGCTGCGGTGCCCACCGTCTTTCCATCCTGATGCCCGAGTGGACGGCCTTCGCCGGCTTCGTCGGCGTCGTCCTCGCGGGGTTGCTCTTTCTCGCGCGTGCGTCCGCGGACGTCCTCACACCCGCCGAGCCACCCGTCTCCGAGGCGCCGACGGCGGCGGAGTACCCCGCCTCGCTCGGGGAACGCGTCGTCGGCGACGACCGCTCCGGTCTCCCACGCTTCTCGACCACGACACTACTCGTCAACGTCATCGTCTCGCAGGGCCTGTCCGCCACCCTCCTCCTCGTCGGGATGTGGATCGCCGCCGTCCCGCCGTCGGCGCTCGGTCTCACCGCCGACTCGCTCGCGCCGTCCGCCCTCGCCGCCGGCGTCGGCCTCGGCGTCGCGCTCCACGCCGTCAACGCCGTCGGCTCTCGCCTGAGCGACCGGTTCGGCTTCGGCGACGCGACGGCGCTTCGGGAGGCGATGGCGCCCGAGTCGGCCGCGGGGTGGGCAGTGCTCCTGCTCGTCGTCCTGCCGCTCGTCGCCGGCTTCGAGGAACTCCTCTTTCGCGGGATCCTGATCGGCGCGTTCGCGACGGGCTTCGGCGTCTCGCCGTGGCTCCTCGCGGCGCTCTCCTCCGTCGCCTTCGCCCTCGGCCACGGCGCACAGGGGCGGATCGGCATCGTCGTCACCGGCGCGCTCGGGTTCGTCCTCGCCGTCGCGTTCGTGCTCACCGGAAGTCTCGTCACCGTCGTCGTCGCCCACTACCTCGTGAACGCCTTGGAGTTCGTCGTCAACGAGCGGTGGGGGCGTTAGGCTTCGAGGTCACGCAGCCGCTCGGCCACCTCGGGGGGCGTCGCGCCCGGTCCCGAGACACGGTGGTCGGGGATACAGAGTGGGACGGGGTTGGCCCGAAGCGCCTCGCGGACGGCGTGCAGGTCGTCCTCGTCCTCGTCGTCGAGGCCGGCCAGGCGCGCCACGCGCGCCACGTCCACCGTCTCGCCGTAGGGAACGTTCCGGACGGCGTCGAGGACCGTCCGCTGGTCGGTCGGGACGGTGAGCGCGACGGTCACGTCGTCGAAGTGGTCCTCGGCCCCGTCGAGGTAGTCGAAGACGCGGTCCAGAAGCGGGTGGTCGGGGCCCGCGTCGTCGGGGACGGACTCGGGAAAGGAGACGCTGATGACCCGGTCGCCGGCGACGCCGACCTGTACCGCCCGCCCCAGTCGCGGCGATTCGCGTGCGTAGATGCCTTCCATGCGTTTTCGGTGGGCGGGTCGAGTCAAAAATGGGACGCAAGGCTTATGTGCAAATCAGTCCGTTAGTGTACAATGATGGACGCTAATGGTGAAGAACTGGCGCCGGCGGTGCGCTCGCTCCTCGACGCCGCCCACGAACGGGCGGGCGGCGAGGAGCGTATCTCGGTCGACGCCCGGTCCTTTTCGGACGCTCTGGCCGATGCGGAGGCCGACGGACGGGTACCGGTGATCGCGGAGGTGAAGCCCACGAGTCCGACGACGGCGGGGCGACGGGACGACGACCCGGTCGACCTCGCACGGGCGATGGTCGCGGGCGGGGCGACGGCGCTGTCGGTGTTGACCGAACCCGAACACTTCGGGGGGTCGACCGACGCGCTCGAACGCGTCAGGGCGGCCGTCGACGTGCCCGTCCTGCGCAAGGACTTTATCGTCGAGGAGTCCCAACTCGACCTCGTGGCGTCGGATCTAACCTTGTTGATCGCGCGCTTCGTCGACGACCTCTCCGGCCTCCTGCAGGCCGCCGAGGAACGGGGCTTCCAGCCGCTGGTCGAGGTCCACACCCGTGCGGAACTCGACCGGGCACTCGACGCGGGCGCGGACCTGATCGGCGTCAACAACCGCGACTTGGGGGCACTGGAAGTCGACCTCGACACCTTCGAGTCGATTGCTCCCCACGTTCCGGACGACGTGACGTTGATCGCGGAGAGCGGGATCGGATCGACCGACGACGTGCGACGGATGCGGTCGGCGGGCGCCGACGCCCTGCTGATCGGCAGTGCGATCATGGACGGCGACGTGACCGACAACGTGCGACGATTTACGACAGCATGAGCTCCCATACAGGCAAGTTCGGCGAGTACGGCGGACAGTACGTTCCCGAGGCGTTGATGCCGGCCATCGAGGAACTGGAAGACGCGTACCAGCGGTACGTACTGGAGAACGAGGACGGCTTCATGGACGATTTCCGGGCACGGTTGGCCGACTTCGGCGGGCGACCCACGCCCCTCCAGCACGCCAAGCGGCTCTCGGAGCGGTACGACCGCGACGTGTATCTCAAGCGGGAGGACCTCCTCCACGGCGGCGCGCACAAGCTGAACAACGCGCTCGGGCAGGTCCTCCTGGCGAAGTACATGGGCAAAGAGCGCATCATCGCGGAGACGGGCGCCGGCCAGCACGGCACCGCCACGGCGATGGCGTGTGCCCACCTGGGTATGCCCTGCGAGGTGTACATGGGCCGGCGGGACATCAACCGCCAGCGCCCCAACGTGTTCCGGATGCGCCTCAACGGCGCCGAAGTGAATCCGGTGACCGTCGGCCGCGGCACCCTGAAGGAGGCCATCAGCGAGACGATGCGCGACTGGGCGACCAACGTCGAGGACACACACTACGTCATCGGGAGCGTCGTCGGTCCCCACCCGTTCCCGGCGATGGTGCGGGACTTCCAGCGCGTCATCTCGGAGGAGGCCCGCGAGCAGATTCGCGAGAAGGCCGGCCGCCTCCCCGACTCCGTGCTCACCTGCGCGGGCGGCGGCTCCAACACGATGGGCGTCTTCGCGGAGTTCATTCCGGACGACGACGTGGACCTCTACGCCGTCGAGGCCGGCGGCAGCAGTCTGGAGGTCGACGAGGAAGCAGGCGTCGCCCCCAACTCCGCAACGCTCTCGACCGGTACCGAGGGCGTCCTCCACGGCTCCCGGACGCGCGTCCTGCAGGATCGCGACGGACAGATCATGGAGTCCCACAGCGTCTCGGCAGGCCTGGACTACGCCGGCGTCGGCCCCGAACTCGCCGACCTCGTCGACCGCGGGCGCGTCACCGCCGTCAACGTCGACGACGACCACGCCCTGGAGGGCTTCCACCGGCTCTCACAGTTGGAGGGCGTCATCCCCGCGCTCGAATCCGCCCACGCCGCCGCCTACGTCGAGGAGAATCACGAAGACCTCGGCGAGGTCATCCTGCTCAACATCTCCGGCCGCGGCGACAAGGACTTAGAGACCGTCCTCGAGGAGACCCACGGCCGCGACATCGAGAACGCGCCGGAGATAGAGACCTTCGCCGAGACGGGGGGGTTCCAGTGAGCCGCATCGCCGAGGCGTTCGCCGACGGCCCTGCCTTCGTCCCCTACCTCGCCGCGGGCGACCCGAACTACGAGGCGTCGCTGTCGTACGTGGAGGCGCTGGAGCGTGGCGGCGCCGACGTGATCGAACTCGGCCTGCCCTTTTCCGAACCCATCGCGGAGGGGCCGACCATCCAGAGCGCCATCGTCCGCGCGCTGGAGGGCGGCATGACGCCCACGCGCTTTTTCGAGTTCGTCGAGGACCTCGACGTGGACGTGCCGCTGGTCTGTATGACCTACTACAACCTCATCTACCAGTTCGGCGAGGGCGAAGAGAAGGGACCGGAGGCGTTCGTCCGCCGCGCCGCCGAGGTCGGCATTGAGGGCTTCGTCGTCCCCGACCTGCCCGCGGAGGAGGCCGCGCCCCTGCGGGAGGCGTGTGACGCCCACGACTGCGAACTCGTCTTCATCGTCGCGCCGACGACGAGAGGCGAGCGCTTAGAACGCATCATGTCGCAGGTGTCGGGCTACGTCTACGTGCAGGCCCGCCTCGGCACGACCGGGGCGCGCGCGGACCTCTCGGATCAGACCGACGAGAGCCTCGCACGGATCGCGGAGTGGGACGTGCCCAAGGCGGTCGGGTTCGGCATCTCGTCGGGCGACCACGCCCAGCGGGTGATCGAAGCCGGCGCCGACGGCGTCATCGTCGGCTCCGCACTGGTCGACATCGTCGCCAAGGGCGTCGAACGCGGCGACCCGCCGGTGACCGTCGCGAGCCGGCTAGAATCGAAGGCGCGCGAACTCAAGGAGGGGGCGCTCCGCGGTGCCGCGGGATCGAACGAACAGCCGCATCCGGAACGTACATAAGCGCCACTGGTACAGGGTAACACATGAATACGGGAACACGGGCGCGTCTTCGACGCATCTCCACGGACGACCGCTACCTGATCGTCCCCATGGACCACGGCGTCACCATGGGGCCGGTGAAGGGACTGGTCGACATCGAAGCCACCATCGACGCGGTGACCGACGGCGGCGCGGACGCCGTCCTCACACAGAAGGGCGTCGCACCCCGCGTCCACGACCACAAGAACGGTGCGGGCTACATCGTCCATCTCAACGGTTCGACGAACATCGGCCCGGACGAGGACGACAAGCGCCAAACGGGTACCGTCGAAGCCGCCCTCCGCGCCGGCGCCGACGCCGTCTCCTTCCACATCAACGTCGGCTCGGAGTACGAACCCGAGCAGATGACTGCCCTCGCCGAGGTGACCCAGCGCGCCGACGAACTCGGCGTCCCGACGCTCGCGATGGCCTACGCCCGCGGCCCCGACATCGACGAGGACGACCCGGAGGCCCTCGCCCACGCCGTCCGCCTCGCCGAAGAACTCGGCGCGGACGTGGTGAAGACGGGCTACAGCGGCGACGGCGACAGCTTCGCCCCCGTCTGTGCGGGCACCCGCCTCCCCGTCGTCATCGCGGGGGGGAGCCGCGGCACCGACCGACAGACGGTGCGGATGGTCCGCGGCGCGATGGACGGCGGCGCCGCCGGCGTCTCGATGGGTCGCTCCATCTTCCAGCACGACGACCCCGGGGCCATCACGCGCGCCATCTCGGCCATCATCCACGACGACGCGGGCGTCGACGAGGCGCTCCGGCGCGGCGGCCTGCTCGAAGCCTGACCTGATCACTACCGCTATCCGCCACGTTCAAGCCACGCCCCACCGAGTTGCCGACAATGACACGGAGCGTATGGCTGAAAGCCGACGGGACGGTCGGCGACTGGGAGACGCGGAAAGAGCGCATCACGGCCGGCCTCGAAGCCGGCGTCGACTGGGTGCTGGTCGACGAGTCCGACGTGGCGCAGGTGCGCGAACTCGGCGACGTGCACGTGGCGGCGTTCCGGACCGACGCCGACCTCGTCGAGGACGCCGAACCCGACGGGCCGAACGCGGACGCCTACGTCGTCGGCAAAAACGGGGAGGGTGACGGCACGGTCGACCTGCCCCCCGACTTCTCCGGCTCCGCCGACCTCTCGACGCTCCGCCGCGACGACGACCGGGCACAGGGTGCCTACGTCCGCATCTTCAGCGAGGACTACGAGGCCTTCGCCGAGGAGGCGGCGAAAGACGCCGACTACACCATCGTCGTCGGCGAGGACTGGACGATCATCCCGCTGGAGAACCTCATCGCCCGCATCGGCGAGGAGACGGACCTGATCGCCGGCGTCACGACCGCCGAGGAGGCCCAAACCGCGTTCGAGACGCTCGAACTCGGCGCCGACGGCGTCCTCCTCGACTCCGGTGATCCCGACGAGATTCGCCGCACCTGCGAGGTCCGCGACGACGCCGAGCGCGAACACCTCGACCTCCAGTTCGCCGAGGTGACGAAAGTCGAGCGGACGGGCATGGCCGACCGGGTCTGTGTCGACACCGGGTCGCTCATGGAGGGCGACGAGGGGATGCTCGTCGGGTCGATGTCGCGGGGCCTCTTTTTCGTCCACGCCGAGACGGCCGAGTCGCCCTACGTCGCCTCCCGACCCTTCCGGGTGAACGCGGGCGCCGTCCACGCCTACGTCCGCTCGCCCGGCGGCGGGACGAAGTACCTCGCCGAACTCCAGAGCGGCGACGAGGTGCAGGTCGTCGACACCGACGGCAACACCCGCGAAACCGTGGTCGGCCGCGTCAAAATCGAGAAACGGCCCATGTTCCGCGTGCAGGCCGAAGTGGAGACGGAGGAGGGCGTCGACCGCATCGAGACGCTCCTCCAGAACGCCGAGACGATCAAGGTCCACACCCGCGAGGGCCGGACCGCCGTCACCGACCTCGACGCCGGCGACGAGATGCTCGTCTACTACGAGGACGTGGCCCGGCACTTCGGCGAGGCGGTCGAAGAGAGCATCATCGAGAAGTGATGCGCGGGTTCGCCGCCTCGTTCCGGCCCACCGACTCACGACGGGCCGCATGAACCTCCGACGCGTTCCGGTGCCGACCGAGACGACCGCCGGCGGCGAGACGAACGCCTACCTCGTCGACGAGCCGGCCGGCTCGTTCCTCGTCGACCCCGCCGCCCGCACCGAGGCCCTCGACGCCGCCGTCGCGGCGCGGACGGTCGAACGTATCGCCGTCACGCACACCCATCCGGACCACGTCGGCGCCGTCGCGGACTACGCCGCCGAGACGGGTGCGACCGTGTGGGCACGGCGCGGCCGCGAGACGCGGTTCGAGGCCGTCACGGGCGTCGCCCCCGACCGGACGTTCGTGGAGGGCGACCGAGTGGGGGGCCTGACCGTCCTCGACACCCCCGGTCACGCGCCGGATCACGTCGCCTTCGAGGCCCCCGATGGAATCCTCGCCGGTGACCTCGTCCGCGCGTCCGGGAGCGTCGCCGTTGCCCACCCCGAGGGCGACATGCGCGCCTACCTCGTGGCGCTCCGGCGCCTCCTCGCCCGCGACCCGCCGCGGCTGTATCCGGGCCACGGACCGGTCGTCGACGGCCCCGAGGCGACGATCCGTCGGCTCTACGCCCACCGTCTCGACCGGGAGCGACGGATCGAGGCGGCGGTCCGGTCGGGCGCCGCGTCGGTCGAGGCCGTCCTCGACGCGGCGTACGACCGGGACCTCTCGGGGGTTCGCGACCTCGCCGCCGGGACGGTTCGGGCCCACCTCGACAAACTCGCCGTCGAGGGGCGGGTGTGGATCGACCCCGAGACGGGGCGGGTGGGGCCGGCGTAGCCGGGGCGACGACCTTTTTTCCCTCCTCCGCCCACGCCCGGTATGGAGTCGCTCGAAGCCGAACTCGACCGGGCGCGGGCGTTGAACGTGAGCGACCTCGCCGACGCCATCGAGTCCATCGGCTTCGAGTGTACGCGGTGTGGTGGCTGTTGCAAGAGCGACGACGAGGACCCCCACACCGCCACGGTGTTCCCCGACGAGGTACGCGAGTTGCAGGCGACGACCGGCTACGACTGGCGGGACGTGGCGCGGCCGATGCCGTACGGTCTCTCGGCGGGGGCCGACGGCCCCGAGGGCGAGACGTTCGAGTGGGCGCTCCAGACGGACGCCTGCGGCGACTGCACGTTCTACGAGGAGCGCGAGGGGGAGGGACGGTGTACCGTCCACGACGACCGGCCGCTGATCTGTGCGACCTACCCGTTCAGCGTCGCCCTCGGTGGGACGAGCCAGCCCATGGGCGAGGCGGTGGACGAGGCGGGGATGGTCCGCGCCCACGAGTGCGAGGGCCTCGGGCGCGACATCTCGCGCGCCGACGCCGAGGACCTGGCGCGGACGCTCAAGCAGCGGGCGGTCCGGGAACTGGAGGAGGCCATCGGCGTCCGCGACAACTACGAACCGGTCGAGACGGAGTCGGGTGAGGTGGTGGTGTACGACTCCGAGGGGCCGAAAGACCTGAACGGGGCGCTCCGCTGAGACGGTTCGTCGTGCCCACTCGTCGGCGTGTCGCCGATACTGACGTACAGCGAGCCGTACGGCGGCGATACACCTTTAACGATCCCGCCACAGGTTGGCATGGAGGTTTACACTGTGGAGATCTCAGATAACCTGTTGTGTCTGTTCAGCGCGCGTGTGCAGTCGGAGGATGGATCGTACGTGATCGAGGTACCGCAACGTGAAATCGAGACGGGATCGATCGATCCCGACGAAACCTACCGCGTGGCACTGATCTCTCGGGAACGGGCCGAATCGGAGGAGTCTACCGAATCCGAAACGCCCACCTCGGAGCCACAACCACCCGTCGAGGTCGGCGAGATTCGGTACGTCGAAATCGAGGACATCGGTAAGCAGGGCGACGGCATCGCCCGCGTCGAACGTGGCTACGTCATCATCGTTCCGGGCGCCGAAATCGGCGAACGCGTCAAAATCGAGATCACCGAGGTCAAATCCAACTTCGCGGTCGGCGAGATCATCGACGAGGACTTCTGAACGGCGTGCCGGTCGTCGGCGAACCGCGCCGACACGACCGGACGGCGACCACCGACACAAGACCTATCTCTCGGCCGTGAAACGGCGTCTACATGCGACGCCGTGCCCTCCTCTCAGTTAGCGCAACCGGCCTGGCCGCGACGGCTGGCTGTCTCGGCCCCGCGTTCGGCTTCGGCACCGACTGCCCGCGCGGGGCCGACCTGCGCCTCCGGCCGACGACCGACGCCGACACCGCCGACGGCGCCAGCGACCCCGTCGAATCGCTCTCGCCGCCCGAACGCGCGGCCGCCCGCGACGCCCTCGGCGGCGCCGAGCCGACGATGTGGGTGCCGGAACCCTCCTCCCCACCGTTCTCCGATTCGGCGTTCCTCGCGGCCGACGGGACGTACGTCGTCGCCGAGACGGCCGTCGTCTCCACGGCCGACCGCACCGGTTACGAGTTCACGCTGGAGACCGGCCCCGAGACGACGGCGACCGGGGACGCCCTGGCCTTCGCCGACCTTCCCGCAGTCGACCGGACGGCGTTCTACGCGGCCCTCGGCTACCCGGGCCGTCGAGAGATGGAGCGGTTCGAACGCGCTCGTTCGATCAGCATCGGCGCCCTGCTCGCGTACCCCGACGACGAGGCGGAGTCGCGATCCGAACTCGTCCCGGACCCGGCCGCCGAGACGCTCCACCTCGGTGGTCAGGAGTTCCGGTTCCGGATCGAGCGAACGAAACCCACGACCGTCGAGACCCGACGGGTCGCGGTGCGGATGGTCGCCGACTCGACGGACGAGTTCGTCGCCCTCGTCTACGACCGGTACGGGGTCGACCTCGACGAACGCGACCTCTCGGCCGAGCAACGCGACATCGTCGAGACGGCCATCGACGACGGCTACGACGAGTGTGCGCCATACTCCGAGGCGTACGCGGACCTCCAGCGAACGCTCGGCCGGCAGGTGACGCGGGTGACCGACGACGGCGACGGCGTCGCGACCACGCCCGCCGCCGACGCGCCCGACCGGGTCGACTACGCCAACTACGAGAACGAGTGGTACGTCGTTCAGCTCTCGGAGTACGTCGTTTAGTCCGCCGACTCCATCGAGTCGACCGCCGCGAACCGCGATAGATCGGCGTCGACACCCACCTCACCGAGCGAGGCGTAGGGACGATTCACCACGATGTCGCCCGCGGTGGAGCGGCCGACGCCCGGAAGCGCGGTGAGTTCGTCCATCGACGCCGTGTTGGGGTCGAGCGGGTGGGGGACGCCGGTCACCGAGCGGTAACCGTAGTCGACGAGCGCCACGTCCATCGTCGCCCCCAGTTCGCGCTCGCCGGGCACCGCGACCAGCAGGGGATAGGTTCCGAGCTGGCGGCCGAACGTCTTGCCGCCCTCGTGGTACTCCAGATGCACGTCGGGGAGGACGGTTCCCGGCGGCGCGACCCGGCGGAGCATCGGCTGATCGATCTCCTCGCGCACCTCGCGTTTGTACCGCTTGAACTGCTTCTTGTGGTCGTGGGCGACCTCGGCGCCGGTGTCGCTCATCTCCGTCCCCGCGAACGCCATCACCTGCCGGATGTTGATGCGCCGGAGCATCAGCCCCTCGTCGTAGACGCGCTGGAGGAACCGCTTGTTGTGCGCGAACGTCTCCTCGCGCTCGCCCGCGAGGCCGTGGACGAGGTTGATTCCCGGCAGGAGCTTGGGGAGGCGATTCGCGGCGCCGTCGCCCGTCGTCGGCGCGTCCGCGGGGTCGTCGCCGGGGCGCCACCCTGCTTCCTCGTTGACGACCCGCACCGCTTCCAGACACTCCTCGGCCGTGACGAGGAGGTTGTTCTCCTCCTGGACGACGGGGTCGGCTGATTCGAGACCGAACGCCGCCGTATCGCCCGCGGTGTTGTGCTCGGCGATGATGCGGATGGCCTCGCGTGACTTCTCGGGGTAGTCGACGATGGTGACGGGGTTCATGTTGTCGAGGTGGAGCGTCCCGAGGTCGGGCGCCACCTCCCGGATGCCCGCGTACAGTCGGCGGAGCGCGTCGGGGTTCGGCGCCTCGCCGTCGCCGCCGAACGCGAGGATGTCGGCCTGTCGGCCCAGCCGGAAGTGTCGGACGCCGCGGTCGTAGAGCGCCTCGACTTCGCGGACGACCGACTCGGCGGAGCGGAATCCCGGATCGCCGTACAGCGGTTCGGTGCAAAAGGAACACCGGTAGGCACAGCCCCGCGAGGTTTCGAGTTCGGCGATCAGGTAGTCCGGATGGTTGGGGTGGTCCTCGACGACGAACGCACCCAGCGCGGCCCAGCGGTCGAGGTCGGCGTTGTCGCGCATGCGGTTGCCGAACCCCTCCAAGCCACTCGCCACGAGGTCGTGGGCCGCCGCCTCCACGTCCCCCTTGGCGACGAAGTCGTAGTCGAGGTCCTTGCGCTCCATCTCCTGGGCGCCGGCGTTCTCCTCGCCGACGCCGAAGCGGACGGGACCGCCCATCAGCGTCGTGCCGTCGGCGGTCCACGCCAGCTCTCGAACCTCGTCGGGTTCGGCGGGGGTGCCCCCGACGTACTTCCCGGGGACGGTCATGCCGCCGAGGTAGATCAGGAGGTCGGCGTCGGCCACGTCGCGCCACTTCGAGCGGTCGTCGCGGAGTTCGTCGATGGTGTGGTAGTCGATTCCCGACTCGGGCACGCCGGCGTCGACCAGCGCGCCCGCGGTGAAGCGGGGGTACGTCGAGACGTACGGCGGGACCCCGAAGTGTGCGGGTTCGTCGACGTAGCCGTCGACGATGGTGACGGCGAGGTCTGCGGGGTCGATCATGGAGGCCGTTCGCGGTCGACGCGTAAAACCGTGTTCGTGTGGGTTCCGCCCCCAAAGGCACAAGTCGACCTAATCCTACGGGACGATATGCCGAAGGCTCTCCCGAACCCGCCGCAGGCCGGCCTCCTGAACGCCATGCGATTCGGCAGGGATACGTTCCGCTTTCTGGGGGTGATGCAGTCCCGCTACCGGGACGGCGTGGCCGTCCCAATCCCCGGCCGCGCGCCCCTCGTCGTGTTGACGAACCCCGAACTCGTCCACGAGGCCCTCTCCCGCCCCGAGACGTTCGGGCGCGTCCCCGCCCAGGAGTCGGCGGCGCTCATCGCCGAGGGCGGCCTCGTCCAGAGCGACGGCCCGCTCTGGCGACAGCAGCGGTCGATCATGAACCCCGCCTTCGACAGTCGACAGGTGCGGACCTACGCCGACAGCGTCGGCGAACGCGTCGCGACCATCGCGGACGACTGGGCCGACCGCGGCCGGTTCGAGACCAACCTCCACCGCGAGATGACCCGGATGACCGTCCGCGTCGCCTCGGAGGTGTTGCTCGGCGAGGACATCGGCCACGACCGAGCCGAGCAGTTCCACGAGTGGATGCAGACCGCCGGCACGGAGTTCGAGTTCGACCTCGCGAGCGTCGGCCCGGACTGGCTCCCGAGTCGCATCTCCCCCGAGTTTCGCGAGGCCGCGGCGGGCATCCGCGGGCTGAGCGAGGACATCATCGAGCGCCGCCGGCGGCTCGTCGAAGAGGGCGACTCCGGACGGAACATGGTGACGATGCTCCTCCGGGCCGAGGACGACCCCGACGTCGACTACCCCGAGAACCAGATCCGCGACGAGGTGTCGACGTTCCTCATCGCCGGCCACGAGACGACGGCGCTGAGTCTCACCTACACGACGGCGCTGCTCTCGTGGTATCCCGACGTCCGCGAACGGGTTCGCGAGGAGGCCGAGACGGTTCTCGGTTCTGAGCCGCCGAGTCACGGCGACGTGCGGGACCTCCCGTACACCATGCGCGTCTATCGCGAGGCGCTGCGGCTCTACCCCCCGGCGTGGGCGGTGTTCCGCCGGGCCAACCGAAAGGCCCGCCTCGGCGACTACCGCGTCGACGAGGGCGCGGCGGTCATCATGCCCCAGTGGTCGATCCACCGCTCCGGCCGCTACTTCGACGATCCCGACACCTTCGACCCGGACCGCTGGGAGCGCCACAATCCGAACGACACGCCGGCGTACTTCCCGTTCTCGTCCGGGCCGCACGCCTGCGTCGGCAAGCAGTTCGCCCTCTCGGGGGCGACACTGACGCTCGCCCGCTTGGTGCGTGATTTCGACATCGACGTGCCACAGGACGCCCTCGACGACCTGCGGGTGACGCCGACGCTGCGCCCGGGCAACGGCGTCCCCGCCGAGATACACCCCGCGGAATGAGGGCCCGCGAATCGACCGCACCCCCGCGGCTGGGGGGCGACGCGTGACGGTCGGCGGCGTCTCCCGTCCGGGCGGCACCGACGGCGCCGTGGAGACGCTCTCGACCGGCCACCGGGTCGAACTCCCGCTCTCGACGACGGCGCGCGCTCGGGGGGTCGTCCTCCCCGCGTCGCGGTCCGGGGTCCGGTCGATCCTTCCCGAGAGCCTGCGGCCGGTGCGGGTGACGCCCACCCGCGCCGCCGTGACCTTCCTCTCCGTCGCGTACGACCGAATCGGCGGGAGCGACATCGATCCCTACGACGAGTTCGGCGTCCTCTTTCCGGCCGTTCCCGCCGACGCCCCGCCCGTCTCGGCGATCCGACGCGTCGGCGGCTACGTCGACTTCCTCCCGGTCACGACCGAGCCTGCACGGGCGCTTGGCGTCGAGGTGTGGGGCTATCCGAAGGCCGTCGCCGATATCACACACCGCGAGCGGGGAGCGACGCGGCGGACGACGGTCACCGTCGACGGCGAGGGGTTCGTCGCGCTGTCCGTCGACCGGCCCCCAACGGTCGAGACTTGCCTCTCGTCGGCCAGCTACACCACGATGGACGGCCGCCTCCTCCGTGAACGGCTGACCGTCGACGGGCGGGTCGGGGCGTGGCCGGCGAGCGGGGCGTTCTCGGTGACCCTCGGCGACCATCCCCGTGCGGACCGGCTCCGCCGTCTCGACGTCGGCGACCGGGCGATCCTGCGGGTCGCCGCCGACGTCGAGTTCACCATCCACGCGGGCCGACGCGTCGGGAGCGAGTGACGCCGTCCCACGAAGGCTAATGTTGATTAGTCGCGCATCCTAACCCCTCACCATGCCTGCAACGAAGGAGATCAAGTGTACGAGCGCCGACTGCGAGCTCGACATGTTCGAGAACCACTACACCTACGACATCGCGGACGATCACACCGTCGCCGACCTCTCCTGTCCGCTCTGTGGCGGCACCGACTGTCTCGAGGAGATCGAACTATGACCGGGTTCAAGGAGTTCGGCAAGTCGGCGGCCAACGCCGTCCTGGAGCGAGTCGGTCGCGGCGTCGGGAAGGTTCAGGAACGAAAGCCGCTCTCGTACGACGTTCTGGAGTCCGAGGACGCCTACCTCGTCGTCTTCGACGCGCCGGGGGTCACCCGCAGCGACGTGCAGGTGCGCTACGTCGAGGGCGAGGTGCAGGTTCGCCTCGACCGTTTCCGCGACTTCCACGAGGGCTTCGAGATGCGGTTCCCGGGTCGCGGCCTCTCGCTCGACGGCCGCGCACGCCTCCCGCCGGACGCCGACGTGGAGGCCGGCGAGGCGTCGGCCACCCTGAGCAAGAACGGGACGCTCCGCATCGAGGTGCCGAAACACGCCGACGGGACGGACGTGGCGGTCGTGGAGGAGCCGGACGACCAGGACGAAGACGAGGGGGCCGCCGACGCCGCCGCCGACGACGCGTCGTAATCAGACCGGATACTCCGCGTCGGGATCGACCACGCGGTCAACCTCGGGCGGCATCTCCCAGTCGGTCGTCAGTTCGAGCAGTTGGACGAGCATCCGCCCGGTCGCCCCCCAGACGGTGTAGCCGTCGACGTAGAAGAAGTGGAGTCGAATGTCACCGTAGTAGGGGTGGTCGCGGCGCTCGGACTCGTAGTTGTCGAGGTCGGTCAGCGCCGCGACCGGGAGGACGGCGATTTCGGCCACCTCGCGTTCGTCGGGGACGTACTCGCGGTCGGGGACGCGCGAGACGAACGGGCGGACGCTGTAGTCGCTGACCGTCGGGATGTCGTCGAGGCGGCCGACGACGTCGATTTCCTCCGACCGGAGTCCGATCTCCTCGTTGGCCTCGCGACGCGCCGTCGCCTCTAGGTCCGCGTCGCTGGGTTCGCGCCCACCCCCCGGAAAACTCATCTGGCCCGGATGCTGGCCGAGGTGGTCCGCGCGCTTCGTAAAGAGGAGCGCGTCGCCGTCGCCGCGGGAGACGATGGGTGCGACGACCGCCGCCTCGCGCTCGGCGTCCTCGACGGTCCGTGGCGTATGCCGGGCGAGCGCGGACAGGTCCATGCGCATGGTGTGTCGGGAAGCCCCGTGTCGGTTTCGGTCGGGGCGTCGTGTCGTCTACGGTCCGGGGGGTGCTTTCAGTTGCGGTTCTCCAGTTCGTCGTCGAGTCGACTCCGAACGCCGCTCACGTCGGTCGCTCCCCACGTTTCGAGGTCGTAGCTCACGTCGAACAGTCGCTCGACCCGGTCGGCGTCGCCGGCGTCGACGGCCCGCGCCGCCTCGGCCCGGAACCGACGCTCCGCGGCCTCGACCAGTTCGGCTCGGTCCGGCTCCCGTTCGGGTACGTCGAGGATGTGCGGGAGGTCCTCGGCGCCCTCCGGGAGGGCGGGAAACGCGGCCGGCCCGGGCGCCAGTAGCCTCGTCCCGTCCCGGTCGACGGGCACGAGGTAGTAGCCCGCTATCGCGTCGTCGACGGCCGCCTCGATGGCCTCGTCGTCGACGGCCTCGCCCCGCTTGAACGCGAGTTCGGCGAGCGCGTCTTCGAGTTCCGTGCGGGTCACGGCGCCGAAGAGGTCGACGACGCCCGCGAGTTCGTCGCCCGTCGCGTCGGCGAGAGTCATCGCGCCGCCTCCAGATCGGCCGCCGCGGCTTCCGCGATCCGGTCGGGAGTGACCGGGGCGTCGGCCCACGCCGGCAGGCGGCGATCCGTCCCCGGCGGCTCGATGGCGTCGACGTACGTTTCGATCTGGTCGAGTTCGTCGCCGCGGTCGTACGACAGCCCGTTGAACTTCGCGTCGAGTTCGTAGCTTCGCACGAGCGAGCGCGCCGTCTCTCGGTAGCGGTCGACCAGCGTGTCGTAGTCCGGGTCGACGCCGCCCTCGGTGACGACGCGAAGCAGCGCCGAGCCGACGTGTCGACTCATATCGGAGAGCCCCGTCGGCCCGCTCACCGCGCGGTGGTCGTGTTCGTACGTGCCCAGATCGACCTGTGCGCTCCCCTCGAAGTCGGCGTACTCGAAGGCGTCGCCGAGGGTGCCGACCTCCAGTCCCCACGACCGCTGTGGCCGGAAGCGCTCGACGAGGTCGGTCGTCGCGGCGAACTCGCCGGCGAGCGCGTAGCGAAACGACTCCAGATAGCGGAGGACGGGAGCGTCCCGACCCTCGCTCAGCGCGCGGACCAGCGGGACGAAAAACAGGCGAAAGAGACGGCCGTAGAGGCGGTCGTTCTCGACGCGTGCGTAGTAGCCCTTCGAGAAGTCGTCGCCGTGGGCGAGCGGGAAGAGCAGCCGTGGCACGTCCGCCCGGGAATAGCTCTTGGTGTCGGCGTCGTGGACGACGACGTACTCCCGGTCGAGCGCCTGCCCGAGGCCGAGCCACACGTCGCGACCCTTCCCGAACTCGCCGTCGAGGTCGTGGTCGTCGAGCAGGTCCTCCAGCCGCGGGCCGTTACACCAGAGCACCGACAGCGACAGGTCGAAGTCGGCGAGCCAGTCGTGGAAGTCGCCGACGCGCTCTTCGGGCGCCCGGAGCGGGACGATCACCTGCCCGGGATCGACCCGTTCCAGTTCCGAGAGGACACGATCCGGCGCCAGTCCGGCGTACTCGCGCTCGGTCATGGGGACGACGACCGTCGCGCGGTCGGTCGGCGCCGTCGGCGTCGGATCGGTCAGATCGTGGAGCGTCGTCACGCGTTCCTGGACGTACTCCATCACGCCCACCTGAGTGCGGCGCGGACAAAAGCCCGCCGCATCGGCCGGTCCGTTTTTTAAACAGGGGCGCCCAACGTGGGCACATGAAATCGACCCGGAAGGGACTCCGTGACGGTGAACTCGTCAAGGACACCTACGAGCGACTCACGTGCGCGGAGTGTGAGAAGGTGCTGAAAAAGCGGGACGACCCGGACGAGGTGTTCGCCGTGCGCATCTGTCCCGACTGTGGCCGGGAGTGGAAGGACCTGCGCTAGTTATCCCGCCGGCTGTAAGTCTCGAAACAGTCACAGAGTATTACTCGAAGACGGCGTCGAACGCCCGCGCGCCGAGCGGGTCGAACGTCCCCGCGGCGACGTTCTCCGCGACGTGATCGGGGTCGCTCGCTCCCACGAGCGCGCAGGTGACCCCCGGCGCGCTCCGTGCGAAGTTGAGCGCCCGCTGTGCGGGGGTGTCGCCCGTCAGTTCGGCGTCGACCGCCGGCGGGAGGCCGCCGGCGAGGTCACCCTGCCCGAGGCTGGCGCTCGTGAACACGTCCAGGTCGAGTTCGTGGGCCACCGCCAGCGCCGACCGGCGCTCCCCCTCGAACTCGTGGGCGCGGACGGTGAAGGCGTCGGCCATGTGGACGTTGAACGGGAGCTGGATCGCCTCGAATCCCGTCTCGTCCCGGCCGACCGTCTCTGCGGCCGCCCGGGCACGTTCGACGACCCGCGGGAGCGACAGGTGGGCGTCGTCCTCGGGCGGGACGCGAAACGCGTCCCACGTCGCCACGCCGTAGCGGCCGATGTCGCCCGCCGCGACCCGGCGCTCCAGTCGCTCGAACGTCGCTTCGAGTTCTTCGTACACGTCCCCGCGGGACCGAACGCGAAGCTGTGTCTCCGGGTTGTGGACGTAGTAGCAGTCAACCGTCTCGAGGCCGAGGGCGTCGAGCGAGCGGTCCAGCAGCGCCTCGATGGCGTCGGGGGCGATGCAGTGATATCCCGCAACGAGGTCCGCGGGGTCGACGGGACCGTTCTCGACGAACGTCTCGCGGACGTAGGCCGCGGGGTCGGCGGGGCGCTCGCCGTCGAAGGGGAGGAAGCCGCCCTTGGTGGCGACGACGACGGCGTCCCGATCCACGTCGGCCCCGTCTATCGCCCGTCCCACCACGCGTTCGCTTCGCCCACAGCGGTAGTTGACGGCGGTGTCGATCACGTTACAGCCTCCCTCCAATCCAGCGATCAGTGCGCGTTCGTAGGCCTCGTCGACGGCGTCGGTCGGGTCGCCGAGATACGTCCCGAGACCGACGCTCGAGACGACGCCGGGACCGAACCGTCGGAAGTAGGTTCGGCCGAAGCCGTCGCCGAAGCGGTCCCGGTACGCCCACGTGGCGCGTGTGGTCGCCATGGGGTGGCTACGTCGGCGACGCAATAAGACCTCTCGATCCCGCTCACGACGCTACAGGTCGCCTTCGAGCGCCCGCCAGAGCCGATCGGTGAGCGTGTTCTCGCGTGCGGGCCAGACGAACTCCCCGTCGTCGAGGGAAATCTGTCCGCCGCCCATCCGCGCGTGGCCGCCGCCGCCGGCGCTGGGGATGTCCTCGAGCGCGGATTCGAGCGCTCGCCCCATGTGGACCCGGTCGTCGCGGGAGCGCCCCGAGAGATAGAGGACGCCGTTCCGCGCGCCGTAGACGATGGCGGCGGTGACGCCCTCGAGGCGGATGAGTTCGTCGGCCGCCTGTGGAATCGCGTCGACGTTCGACACCTCGCCCACGTCGCTGATGGCGAAGGCACCCTCGACCTCGCGTTCGCGGATGGCCGTCGCCTTGATCTCCAGCGTCTCCGCGCTCACCTGCGGGTTGGCGATGCGGTCGAGCAGGTTCTCGTCGACGCCCGCCGAGAGGAAACTGCTCGCGGCGAAGTCGGCCGGGTCGATGCCCGACGTGAGCCGGTTCGTGTCGGTCAGGATGCCGAAAAAGAGCCCCGTCGCCACGCGCGAGGGGACGACGTACGTCGAGTCGATTTCGCTCTCGTGGGTATCCGGTGGTACCGGCGTGGCGTCGAGGTCCTCGAAGTACTCGGCGATCACGCTCGAACAGGCGCCGTACTCGGTGCGGACGTCGGTGAACGACTCGCCGCGCCCGTCGCCGGGGTGGTGGTCGACGACGGCGACCGGGCGGACGGTCTCGGATCCCGAGAACCCCCGCGGCTCGTTGTGGTCGACTAGAATCACCGCGCCGGACGCCAGATCCTCCGCCCGCTCGATCTGATCGAGTTCGACTTCGAGGACGTTCCGGAATGCCCGGTTCTCTTGATGCCGGATTTTCCCCGAGAACTGAATCGTCGCCGCCGTCCCCACCTGATCGGCCAGCGACGCGACGCCCATCGCCGCCGCCATCGCGTCCGGATCGGGATTGGGGTGTGTCAGGATCGACACCTGATCGTGTTCGGCTACCATCGACGCGAACCGCACGCCCGACGGCCGAGTGAACTGGTGGAGGACGTAGCCACCACCGATCAGCACGACGACACTGACGAGCAACGCCGCCAGCAACTCCGGATACGACTGGGCGAACGTCACCGCCCGCTGGACGAACTCCTCGGCGGCGACCGACATACCCTCCCCGACTCGGTCAAAGGGCAAGAGTATTCTCCTATTGAGTCGGCTCGGATAGGACTAAATATCCGTCGTCAGTCGTCCCGAAACGCGTCGATAGCCGGCCGGTAGCCGTCCCGAACCGTCGGATACCGGAGTTCGTAGCCGAGTTCGTGGAGTCGGTCGTTGGCACACCGCTTGTTCGCCCGAACCCGACGGCTGACTTCGCCCGCGGCCGCCCGCTCTTCGACCGTCTGTTTCGGTGCGTGGGGGCGGCCACACTCGTCGGCGAGCCAGTCGGCGAAGGCCCACTTCGAGACGGGGTCGTCGTCGACGGCGAGGATCACCTCGCCACGCGCCCGGTCGGTCTCCAGCAGATGTGCGACGACGCCCGCCGCGTCGTCGCGATGGATCGAGTTGAGATACCCCTCCGTGACGGGACCGTCGAGGTAGTAGTCCAGCCGATAGCGGTCCGGCCCGTAGAGACCGCCGAAGCGAACGACCGTCCCGTCCATCGGATCCGCCTCCAGCGCGATTCGTTCCGCCTCGACCAGGACGCGTTGCCGGTCCGTCGCGGGGTCGGGTGTCGTCGATTCGTCCACCCAGCCACCGTCGTGGTCGCCGTAGACGCCGGTGCTCGACGTGTAGACGAGCCGATCCGGCGGCGACGCCCGCGCGCCGAACGTCTCGACGACGGTCCGCAGGCCGTCGACGTACGCCGCCCGCGCCGCGTCGACGCCGCGGCCGCCGGCGCTGGCCGCGTACACCAGCCAGTCCGCGTCCGGGACGGCGGCGAGCGATTCGGCGTCGGTCAGGTCGGCGCGGACGGCCTCGAACCCCGCCGCCTCGATGTCGTCGAGTCCCGCGTCCGACCGGCGGACGCCGACGACGTCGTGTCCGGCGTCGGTCAACTGCCGGCCGAGTTCGAGACCGACGTAGCCACAGCCCAGAATGGCGACGCGCACGAGAGATCAGCGGGCGTTTCGCCCGGCGATGTAGCCGTGGATCGCGGCGAGTTCCGCGAGCGTCATTGGGATGCGCCCTTCGATGGCCTGCTGTACCTCCTGTCCCGAGAGGTCGAGGTCGACGTTCGAGGCGATGGTGTCGACGTCGACGACGCCGGTCGTCATCCCCATCAGCAGGCGGTCGCGTACCTCCTGTACGATGGCGTCGGCGTCGGGGGCGTCGTCGTCCACGGCGAGAATCGCCGCCGCCTCCGAGAGCGTTAGCGTCGACGACCCGCCGTCGAGGAGGGCCGCAATCGTCTCGGCCTCGACGCCCGCCTCGGCGGCCACGGTCTCCACGCCGCGGGCGTCGACCACGGCTCGCAGTTCCCGCTCGTAGGCGTCGCGAAGTTGTTCTGGCGACAGCGTCTCCGGTTCGTCGGCGGCGTCGTAGAGCATACGTCGGATGGGCACCCCGCCGACAAAAGTCTCACTCCGAATCCCGACAGGCACTCGCCTCCCACGAGGTACATCTCGGCTCCGGCCACGTCCCCGCACGCTCGTCGGCGTTCCCGTCCACGTCGCCGACGCCGCCACGGTACGCCGGGACGGCGACGGCGACGACCGTTCCCGTCTCGAAGGCGACCCGTTCGTCGTGGCCGAGTCGCTCCGGCGCCCCGTCCCCGTCGACGTCCAGTCGCACCGCCGAGCCGTCGCGGACGTACCTGACCGCCGCCCCCGGCGTCGACGCCGGCGCACCGCGTCGCGTCCGGAGCGTGAAGCGGGCGTACGCCCCTCGAACCGACACGTCCCAGACGTTCACCGTCGCGTACCAGTACTCCGGCACCGGTGCGACCGGCAGTCCCGCCGCGACGCGGCCGAACGAGCCGTTCAGATACCTCGATCTGACCCGGTCGCTCGCTTCCGAAATCGCCCGCTCGGTGGCTCGCTCCCGAACCCGCGTCAGCGTCTCGTTGACCGCCTTCTCGGCAGTCCTCGCCGCCGCGGTTCGGCGGACGGCCACGAACGCGGCGTCGAGGCGCGTCTCCAGTCGCTCCCGACGCCTCTCGCTCGGGTCGGACGCTCGCGCGTCGGCCGCGGCGGCGATGGCGGCGGCGAGCGATCCGTTACTCGCCGCGAGCGCTCGTCGGCCGGTCCCATCCCATCGGGCGACGCCCTCGTCGACCGCAGCCCGCGCCGCCGAGCGCGTGAGTTGCGTCTCGTTCCGGACGATACGTCGCGCACGTGCCCTGATGACGGCCATCGAGTCGTCCACCGATTCCCGGAGCCGCCGGCGTGACTCGGGCGTCGATCCGTTCGATATCGACTCCGAGGCGATCAGGGTGTGTCCAGCCGTCCGGAGTCGTACCCCCGTTGGTCCGCCGACCCCCTGCTCGACCGTCGCGTCGGCGGCGTCGCCGTACGGCACGGTGAACAGGTTGGTGTTCTTCGCCGAGAGCGGGTGGTACGGGCGCGAGGGTGGAACGCCGGACGCCCGGTCGTGACTCACCGACGTGACCGTGAGATACGCCGGCGACCCGTCCGGGACGACGACGACCGGACCGCCGGGCGGGGACCCGGGGAGCGACGTCTGCCGTATCGGTGTCGGCGTGTTCCGAAGACGGAAGATGTCGTGCAGTCGCTCCGTGGAGCCGACGCCGACCCGATGGAGCACCGCGTCGAACGCTCGCTGCGTCTCGTTGTGGTTCGCCGACCGCCGCTCCAGTCGTCGAATCGTCTCGTCGAGCAGCGCGGCCCGGGCGCCGTATCGGCCCCGGTCCGCCGCGCCGTAATACTCGTTCGGGGCGTCGATCAGCGTCGCCCGTCGACGGCGGAGTTCGGCCGCCAGCCGCTCGGGTGGGTTCGTCGTGTAAGTCGCGACCCGCCCCGCGCTCACCGAGACGGAGACGTTGGCGAGCTGGCCACGGAACGCGGTCAAGTTCTCGTTCGTCCACGAGCGGAGGTCGGCCGGCCGGTCACCGTAGACGGTCCGTTTGCGGACGTCGAGATCGCGGGCGGCGACGGCGGCGGCGACCGCGTCCCGACCACCCTGCTCGTCGACGAGCCGCCGAGAGGCCTTCGCCGACACGTTCGCGAGGTTCGGGCCGTCGAGCGGGCCACCGCGTTCGAAGCGCGGACGCGTCGGTCGATCCGGTGCCGTCCCGTTCGGGGCGTATCGCCCGACCAGCGTCACGCCCACCCGATACCGTTCGGTCCACTCGCCGCCCGTGGTCCTCGTCTCGTTTCCGCGCCGCCACGTCCACGTCACCCGTCGGTCGAGTTCGACGTGTCTGGCGAACCCGTCGAACCGACGTTCCCCGGCCCGGGCGTCCGGCGTCGGCCCGACGCTCGACTCGACCGTCGGGTTCGCGCTCTCGTCGGTGTCGACGAGCGACCACCCCTCGCCCGGGGACTCGAACTCCGGACGGGGCTCCGCGTACGTCTGCCGCCGCGTCGTTCGGAGCTTCGCCTCAACCCGATAGGCCGCCCGGAGGACCTCGCGTAGCGACCGGTTCGACCGGACCGAGTCCGTCCGGAGGCCGGCCAGGGCTCGCCCCGAAATCGTTCCCACGTCGACGTCCAGCCGCCGGTTCGGAGACGCGTTGTCCGCCCCGTGTCGGGGCGGAAGCGACGCCGACGGCTCCCGGATCGCGTTCGGCCGCGGGAGGACGCGCTCGGCCATCGAGCTGTCGACCGGTGCCCCGGCCGCGAACTCCTTCACCCCGAATTCGAGCCGTGCGCGCTGCATCGCCTCCCGGCCCTCGGGGTCGCTCCGCCCGAACGCCTCCCGCTGTGCTTCGAGCACCGCGCCGTTGGTCGACAGCTCCACGTGACGGTTCGCGACGACGTTGGCGATGGGCGCCGTCCCGTAATGTTGGGCGTAGCCGCGCGCCCACGCGATGGGGTAGAGTCGCGCGCTCAACCGACGGCCAAGCCCCGGCCCGTCGAGCGGCCCGCGGTTCAGCCGCGTCTCGAACGCCGTCGCCCTGTCGTGAAGCGTCAACACCGGCGTCGAGACAGTCACCGTTCGATCCCGTCGCTCGCTGGCGACGACCCGCCCCGACTCCAGCGCGGTGACGGTCAAGTTGCGGACCGTCACGCGGAGGGCGGTTCCGTTCTCGACCCCGCGAATCTCGATTCGTTCCATGCCGCGTTGGAGTTCGGCCGGCGTCGTCGCCTCCGGAAGCGTAGCGGCGGCGGTCACGTCCCCCCGGCGGTACCGCGTCACCGACAGTCGCTCCTGGACGCGCAGATAGATCCGCAGCCGGAGGGCGTCCCGAAACGGCGTCGAGTCGCTCAACAACCGCCCGTACGGCGTCTCCGCGGGAGCCGTCACCGGCTCCGCCGCCGCCTCGCGCGCCGCCTCCGCGACTCCCGACCGAAGGGCGGCCGTCGCCTCCGCGGACGACCGCTCCATCGCCGCGTCGACGCCACGGTCGACCCGATCCGGTCCCTGCGTCGAGATGGCCGCACCGAACGTCGACGCACCGACGAGGAGCACGATGCCAACGAGCGCGAAGGGGACGCGCCCCCGCCGGTCCTCGGCGAACCGGGTCACGGCCACGTCCTCACGACGATGCGGACACGACCGAGACGAACGCCCTCGGCGGCCGTCGTGGCCGAGGTGTTCGTCGACCGCAGGTCTCGTGCGACACGATCCGACAGCGCCGATTCGAGGCGTTCGTTGGCGTCCGCGACGCCGCCGTCGGCGAGCCGTGGCGGCCGCGAGACGCCGAGTCGAGTGGAGACGCGTCGGTATCGGTGACGGACGAGCGCCGCCGACGGCGGCGCCCCACCCGCGGCGGTCCGGGTGCGAGTCGCTGGGAAGAGCCCCCGTACGAACCCGTCGGCCACGACGTCGGCGACGCCGTCGATCCCGCGTGACCGGGCCGCGCGCCGGCTCGACTCCCGCGTCGTCGGGAAAGCGCTCGACACCTCGACCGTCGCCGCGTGCACCGGCCGGTCCGGCGGCGGGCGACTCCCGACGACGACCCGCCCCTCCATGGACGACTCGGGATACGGCCGCCAGGTCGCGGTGATCCGCGTGTGATTCGGCTGCACGACGCCTCGTACCGACCGACCGACTGCACGACCGAAGCCGTCCCGCGCGTACCAGAGCCGTTCGCCGTCCACTTCGATGCGGGCGACGGCAGCCCGCGCGAGGAGTCCGGCCAACGTTCCGTGGCTCGTTCGGTCGAAGCGGACCGAGCGATCCAGCACGCCGACGGCCGTCGTTTCGCCCCGGGGCGTGAGCGTGTAGTTGACCGACGTGGTGGTCGTCGTCAGCGTCGACGCCACGTCGGCGGCACGCCCCTCCTCGGGTGGCTCGCGTGGCGTCGCAGTCGTCACGGTCACCACCGCGGCGCTGATCAACAGCAGACAGAGGACGGCGTCGAGGACGGTGCTCGTCACGCCCACACCTCCACGCGAACCCGGCCGGGGCGAATCCGCCCCGGCGCCAGTCGGACGCTAATGGTGCGCCCCGCGGTGTCGGTGTCGGCCCGTCGCCCCGGCGGCCTCGGCCCCGCGTGCCATCGCTCCCCCGCCGCCGCCACCGTGACGTTGAGCCGGTAGCCCGCCGGCCCGGCGCGCCGTGCTCGCTCCGTCCGGTCGGGGACGGCGACGCCACCGGCCGCGAGTCGGTCGACGACGCGGTCGAGCGTCGGCGTTGCCACGTCCCGCTCCGTCTCGTATCCCGCCCCTGCGAGCGCCGTCGCGTACGTGGAGACGGCGGCACACACCGCCAGCAGGCAGACGAGCGCAGCGATCGGCTCGACCTGCCCCCTAGCCGACGAGCGTGACATCACACCCCTCCCACACGACGTGTCGGACGATCAGCGGGCCGTCGACCGGCCGCCACCGGGGTGCTCGTCGACGCGCGTCGCGGCCGGCCGCACAGAGCGCTTCGCCGGAGTCGAAATGTGTCCCCGGTGGAGCGCCGCGGAGGATCGCCTGGAGCCCTCGTGCCCGGGTTGCGGGTGTCACCGGGCCGAACGCGAACGTCGCGTGCGTCGTTCCGGCGTCGTTTCGGAGGCCGAGGCGCCTCGAGCCGACTCGAACCGATTCCGCGTCGAGCGGCTGCTCGGCGGTCGCCGGGTGAGCCGTCGCCGCCGTTCGGTCGACCGTCTCGGCGGCGTCCCCCGCGGCGGGGGGTGGCGCCGTCGGTAGCGTCGTCCCGACGCCCACGAGCGCGACGCTCGCGAGCGACAACCCGAGCCAGACGTACCACGCGTCGACTGGAACACCGATCATGGGATGGGGTGGCCCCGTCACCGCACTTGAATCTCGGGTCATACGGATTATTGTAAGTCATCACCGGTGGTTCGCCGAGACAATCCGGCGAACCACCGGTAAACAGTTACAATAAACCGTATCAGAGAAAGAGGCCGGCGCCCACGAACGCCGCGAGATAGCAGGCGGTCGCGAGACAGAGGGCGACGCCGACGCGGTGACCGACGAGCGTCCGGTCGAGTCCGTGGGTCAATCCCGTCGAGAGCGTCGTGAGCGCGGCGGCGAGCCACAGCACGTACGCGCCGACGGCGAGGCCCAACTCGGCCGTCGGGAGCGGGGCAGCCCCGAACGGTGCCGTCGTCCCCGTCTGCGTGACGCGGGCCGACAGCGCGACCGTCGTCCCGCCGACGATGGGTCCGAAGGCCGCGGCGGTGTTCGAAAGCGTATCCGTCACCTGTCCCAGTTCTCGGCGTGCCGCTTGCTCGATCCGGTCGAGTTCCGCGACGTGTTCGGCCGTCGTCACCAGTGCCTCACCGGCCGGCCGTCCTTCGGTCGCCGCGAGCGAAAACAGCGTCGCCACCTCACGTGCCCGCCGACTCGGAAGCGTCGCGAGGGCACCGGCCTCGCCGTCGAACGCCTCGTCGACCGTGACGCCGAGCCGGCGCTGCCGATTCGCCGCGTCGGTCAGCATCGCTCCGGTCGCTCCCGTCAGCCGCTCCGCTGCACCGGCGATAGCCGTCTCGACGGCTTCGCCCGCTGCCACCCGTCGTCCCACGAGGTGGCAGGCGTCGCCGAGTTCGGCCTCGACGGCGCGGACGCGCTCGTGCACCCGTTTCGCCGGGCGAGCGTCGACGACGAGGGCGACGCCGGCACCGAAACCGACCGCGGCGACCGGTGCCGCCCACGGGGCGACTAGGCGCGTCGCACCGTAGCCGCCGACCGCCGCCGCGACGACGCCACACCCCACGACGTGGAGGCGGCGATTCGGCGTCTCCGGATGGTCACGACCGATCCGCGGCGGCGGGAAGGCGACGGGGCGACGGGCGAGAAGCCACGCACCCACCCCGACCACCCCCGTCGGCAACACGAGGTCGTACAGCGCGACGACGACCGACAGCGGGAGCCGGACGCCCGTCGCCCGCGCCGCCGGCAGGACGCCGATCAGCGCGAGCGGCAGGAGGACGCCGAAGGCATACAGCCCCGTGACGGCGCCCCTGATCTCGCCCGTGAACGAGGCCAGTTCCTCCTGCACCCCGTCGAGCGCCGCCTCGACGGCCCGGTCGAGATGTCGGTCGCGCTCGGTCGCCGGTGCCGACGCGGCGGCGTCCAGTCGCGTCACGGCTCGTCCGAGCGCCGGGAACCGGTCGGCCCACTCGTCCGCGAACGCGTCGATCCCGCTCCGTGGCGTCCCTGCAGCCCGTTCGACGTGGTCACCGAGGCTCGCCGCGAGCGGTCCGTGCCCGGTGCGGGCGGCGAACGCCGCCGCCCGCTCGATCGTCGGATCGATCCGCAACCGGAGGGCCGTCCGCCCGACGAGCGAGGCGGCGGCGCCGAGCGCCCGGGTGCGGGCAATCGTCGCCAAGAACTGCGGTCCCCGGTCCGCGACGAACGGGACGGCGACGCCGGCGGCCATGCCAGCGGACCCGACGGCGACGCCGAGCCGTGGAGTCGCGACCGTAGCTACCGACACGCCGGCACCGACGGTGGCGACGACGACGAGGACCGCCGCGGCACGTGCCGCCGCGCCGAGCATCTCGGCGTCGACGCCGGCCGCCAGATACGACAGCGCCCGTTCGGTCTCTGGCTCGGGATCGACGGCCCACGGCCACCAGCCGGCGAGTCGGTCGACGACCGGGACGATCATTCCGTCACCCGCCGACGGTGTGCCGCGTCCACCTCGTCGGCGGCCGTCCGCTCGGAGTCGGCGAGGTCGGACAGCATGGCCTCGCGGTCGTCGAGCGCCGTCAACACGTCCGCGTACGACTCGTCGGGGCGGGCGAGCGACGCCACGAGGTGGCTGTTCCCGCGGTCGACGACGCCCGTCGACTCCGTACCGTCGGGACCCCGTTCGAACAGCGACTCGAAGGCCACCTCGCCGTCGGCGTGACGGACTTCCTCGATGCCGGCGACCCGTCGCCGCTCGTCCGCGGAGAGAGTGACGAGCAGGTCGGTCGCCGCGAACGAGGACGCCGGGACGCCCAGGTCGGTCACGACGCGTTCGAGGACCGACTCGGCGCCGTCGCCGTGGATCGTCCCGAGAACGGCATTCGACGCCGCGCCGACCCGCATCGCCTCGTAGAGCGTCGACGCCTCCTCGCCCCTGACTTCGCCGACGACCAGCGCGCCGTCGCCGAGCCGGAGCGCCGTGCGCAACGCCTCGGTCGCCGAGAGCGCCGGGCCGTCGTCGGCTTCGGTTCTGACGGCCTGGACGTCCCGTCCGACGTCGTGGAGCGCCGCGACCGGGAGTTCTGGCGTGTCCTCGACCACGACGGTCCGGGTCGACGGCGGGAGTTCCCACAGGAGCGCTCCACAGAGTGTCGTCTTTCCTGCGCCGCGCGGCCCGGCGATCAACCCCGCCGCGGCACGCTCGACGGCCAGCGAGCAGAGCGCCGCCGCGTCGGCCGGGAGCGTTCCGTTCGCCACCAGCGCCGGGAGCGTCCACGCGTCCGTCTCGTGGGCACGGAAGACGAACCCGGTGCCGTCGCTGGCGGGGTCGGTGACGCCCGCGACGCGAATCGACCCGCCGAACGGCCCTTCGGTCGTCGCGTCGAGTGTCGGGTTCGCGCGGGAGAAGCCCCGTCCACTCTCCCGACGAAACCGGGAGGCGAGCGCGGCCGCTCCCCGTCGCGTCAGGTAGACGTTCGTCGGCAGCCGCTCGCCGTCGGCGGAGACCCGAACCGGGCCGTCGCTCACCGGCGCCGAGGCCACCACCTCCGACACCGCCGGATCGGCGAAGAGATCGTCGAGGACGCCGTGGCCACGGGTGTGTTTGCGGAGGACGCGTTCGACCGCGTCGACGGAGACGGCCTCCTCGTCGGCGACGGCGTCGACCGCACGAACGGCGCGGGTGACCGGCCGGTCGCCGCCGACGTCGCCGGCCGCCAGTCGGTCGTAGGCGGCTGACAGGGCACGCCGCTCCGCGTCGTCCAGTCGCGAGCCGAGCGGTTCGAGCAGGTAGTGGTCGCCGCGGTCGGTGCGGTAGCGACGCACCGTCGCCCCGGTGTCGAGTTCGCGCCGCTCGACCAGCGTCGCCCCCGTCGGCGGGCGCTCGATCAGCCGCGAGTTCGACACCGTCAGTCCGACAGTCGAGGATAGCGCCGTCTCGTATTCGCCGTCGGCTCGCTCGGCGCCGGCGGCCAACCCCGAGCTGGCCGCCAGCTTCGCGACCGGCCCGGTGCGACCGGTCGCGGTACGCGCGGCGCCCAGCGGATCACGTCGCGCCCGCGTTGCGAGCGACTCGTCGTGGACGGCGACGCGGGCGGCGAACCGCCCGGCCGCGACCAGCAGTCCGACGGCGCCGTCGTCGTAGACGCGTTCGCGCCCGTCACGCCGGACGCGAACCGCGTCGGCGTCCCGGTCCGCGAGGGCGTCGACGACCGTCGCGCGACAGGTCGGTTCGGTAGCCAGGTCGCCCCCACCCTGGCAGTCGTCGGCGTCGACGACGAGCACCGCGTCGTCTTCGGGGTCCGATCCAGCCGGCGTCCGGAAGGTCGGTTCACACCGGCACTCGTCGTCGGCGCCCGTGTCCGACACGCCGTCCGTTCGCCCTCGCTCACGCAGCCGATCCAGCAGTCGCATGTGGCCGGTGGCCGCGGCATCGCTTTTCAACCTCACCCGACGGCGACGCCGACCCCGTCGTCGCGGACGAGCGAGAGTTCGAGACGACGCCGGGACCCACCGTCGAGGACGACGCGCCCGTCCGGCGTCCGGAGGTCGACTCCCGGCAGTCGCGTCCGGCGTGCGCGCGCGCCGTCGAGGCGATAGCCGATCTGATCGCGCTCGCCGTCGATCCACAGGCGCGCGCCGACGGCCGTCCACGACCGCTCCGGGAGGTGAACGCTGACGAGTCGCCGTGCACCCGCCACGCTCGGCGCCGTCGGGTCCTCGTGGGCCTGGAGCGACCGCACCGCGCGGTCGATCCGGTCGACCACGCGGTCGAGGTGGATCGTCGTCCGCCGCTCCCGCCCCTCGTCGACGGCGGGCGTCACCGCCGCCAGCAGGGCGACGGTCAGGCAGACGGCGAGGACGGCCCGGATCACAGGAGCCGACGGATGCGCTCGGCGAGCGACCGGTCGGCGTCGGCGTCGTCCGGCTTCGCCTCCATCGCCGCTGCGTCGGCGAGGGCGTCGTCGGTGCGGGCGGCCACCTCGCCGGTCAACGAGCCGTCACGGTCGCGACTGCGGTCGCCGACGCGACCCGCACCCTCACTCCGGTCGCCCGCGACGCTCGGTTCGCGCCGGCTTGAGTCGCGTTGCGAGGTGGTTCGTGCGTCGCGAGGTGGGGCCGTGGCGTGGTCGCGGTCGGTCGGTTCGTTCGCGACGCTCGTCTCGTCCCGACCGCTCACCGCTTCGCGCACCGCCGCCAGTTCGGATTCGAGGCGGTCGACCCTGGCGACGGCGGCGTCCGCTCGCCGCTCGACCGCTTCGTCGACTGCCCGGACGCCGCCGGCGAAGCCACGGAGCGCCTGCACCGCCGCGTCGAGTTCGGCCACCCGGGCCTCGATGTCGCCGACGGTCGCCTCGAGTTCGTCGAGGCGGGCGTCCATCCGTGCGGCCTCGGGGAGGCCGTCGTCGGCGTGACCGTCGGTTATCGTGCGTTCGAGGGCGGCGACGCGTTCTTCCAATCTGTCGTCCATGTTGCGCGGTGGTTCCGGCATCGTACCTAAAATCTCGGCTGCACGCAACGGAGCGTTGAAGAGGGCGCAAGACACACGTCGGACGTATGAAGTCCGTCCTGATTGGCGTCGGGCAGGCCGGTGGCAAGGTCACCGCCGCGCTGTCCGACTTCGACGCGCGAAACGGGTTCGGTGCCGTCGTCGGGTCGCTCGCGGTCAACAGCGCCCGCTCGGACCTCCAGTCCCTCCCTCTCGATACCGTCCTCATCGGCGGCGCCGAGGTGAACGGGCACGGCGTCGGCGGCGACAACGAACTCGGCACGCAGGTGATGCAAAACGACCTGCAGGAAGTGATGGGTGCCATCGACGGTCGTACGACGGCCGAGGCCGAGGCGATATTCGTCGTCGCCGGCCTCGGCGGTGGGACGGGGAGCGGCGGCGCGCCGTATCTCGTCAGCGAACTGCAGGAGATATACGACCTCCCCGTCTACGGACTGGGTATCCTCCCCGGCCGCGACGAGGGATCGCTCTACCAGGTGAACGCCGGTCGGTCGCTGAAGACGCTACTCCGTGAGGCGGACGCCACCCTCCTCGTCGACAACGACGCGTGGCGGTCGTCGGGCGAGAGCCTCGAATCCGGCTACGAGGCGATCAACGAGCGCATCGCCCGGCGGGTCGGCCTCCTCCTCGCCGCCGGCGAGGCGACACAGGGCGTCGGCGAGTCCGTCGTCGACAGCTCCGAGGTCATCAACACGCTCCGCGGAAGCGGCGTCGCGACGCTCGGCTACGCCTCGGCCGACGCCTCGTCGGACGCCGCCGCGAACGTCAACGTCGTCACGAGCACGACCCGGCGGGCAGTACGCTCCGGGATGAGTCTCCCCGAGACGACGACTGCGGAACGCGGGCTGCTGGTCGTCGCCGGCCGCCCGGACGCCATCTCGCGGAAAGGCGTCGAACGCGCCCGCTCGTGGCTGGAGACGGAAGTCGACACGATGGAGGTGCGCGGCGGCGACTTTCCGACCCGTGACGACCGCCTCGCCGCGCTGGTCCTGCTCGGCGGCGTCGCCCACTCCGACCGTCTCGAGGGCTTCCTCGAACGCGCGCGACAGGCGGCCCGCGAGGAGGAGCAACGAGCGGAGGAGGACGATGCGGGACTCACCGACGACCGGATCGACGGCCTGCTCTAGCTCATAGGAAGTATCGTAACTGTCCAGAGATTCTCGCCGAGACGGTCCGGCGAGAATCCCTGACGACTTCCGATGACCCCTATCACTTCGACGTGACGAGGCTCCCGCCGTCGAAGTCGGTGCGTCCGTAGTCGACGTCCATCAGGTCGAGAATCGTGGGCGCGATGTCGAACAGGTCCGCGTCGGTGATGGAGACGGACGGGTCGTCGACGAACAGTGTCGCGTTGTCGAAACTGTGCATCCCGTTGCGCGGCCCCACGTCGAACACCTCGTCGTGGCTCTTGAACCCGGATTTGAGGTCGAAGCCGTGGTTCGGGATGGCGACGAGGTCGGGTGCGATGTCGTCGTGGGTCCCCCGGAAGGCGTCCTCCTTCTCGACGACTCGCTCACACACCTTCTTCCCGTCCGGCCCTTCCAGCGATTCGAGCGCCGCCTTCAGTTCGGCGCGCACCTCGTCGTACTCCTCCTCGGGGACGGACCCACGCGGTTCGCGCCCTTCGAGGTTGATGTAGAACCGACCCGGAATGAGCGAGTACGCGCGGGATTCCTCGGCGATGTCGGTCAGGTCGTCGTGGTCGTCGTCCTCGAAGGAGAGCCATCCTTCCTCTTCGAGCCACGCGTTGCAGTGGACCTCGTAGTCGAGCGACGTGAAGCCGTGGTCGCTGGCGACGACGAGCGTCACGTCGTCGGGGAGCATCGCCCGAATCTTGCCGACGTAGTCGTCGACCTTGCGGTAGAAGTCCATGAACGCCTCCTTGTTCTCGCCGTCCCGTTCGTAATCCTTGAACAGGAAGTGATTGACCCGGTCGGTCGTCATGAAGACGCCGAAAAACAGGTCCCAGTCGTCCCCCTGAAGGTAGTGGGAGAAGGCCTCGAAGCGGGTGTCGAGGGTGTCGTGAGCGTCCTCGACGAAGTCGCTTTTGTCCTCCCTGTGTCCGAGTTTGGCGTTCACGTCGATGGCGTAATCGATGGACTGCAGGTAGTCGCGGAGTTCGTCGGGGTGGGCGGCCTTGTCGACGCCGGGCGAGAGAAAGCCCGACACCATCCGCTGGACGTTCCGCTGGGGCGGGAACGTGACGGGGACGTTCATCACCGTCGCCTCCCGGCCGGCCTCGTCGAGGCGGTCCCAGATGCGCGGTGCCTGTACGTCCTGTCCCATCGGGACGTAGGTGTCGTACGATCCGACCTCGCGGTCTTGGAAGCCGTAGACGCCGGTCTCACCCGGGTTGACGCCGGTCGTGAGCGCCGGCCAGCACGCGCTCGACTCCGGCGGGACGATGCTGTCGATGGCACCCGCACTCCCCTCGTCGGCGAGTGCCGCGAAGTTCGGAAACTCCTCCGGATGCTCCTCGAGGAGGCTAAACGGCACTCCGTCGATGCCGACGAACGCGACGCGCGGGTGGTCCTCACCGCGCAGCCGATCGAACAGACCCATACCACCGCATACCCGTGACGCTAATAAGTATCTTCGTTTCCGGCGGATACCCGTCGGTAGCTGTGTCGCCGTTGCGGTCACGTCGTGACCCGTCGGCGGCCGAGCCACGGGCCGGCATCGACGCCGCCGGCTGTTAGGCGACCGTACCTCGTGGGCCATCTTCGGCGGGTGTTACACCTCGAGAACGCGAGAAAACCGACCGACGGAAGCGTGTTAACCGCACGTACCAAACCCCCTATTACCGACTCGGTCCACTCCTCTGGTATGAGCACGACCACCGCGGGCACCGACCTCAACGAGAAACAGCGGCGCATCCTCGGCTACCTCCGCGAACACGCGGCCACCAAGACGTACTTCAAGTCCCGACTCATCGCGCAGGAACTCGGCATGACCGCCAAAGAGGTCGGTGCAAACATGACCGCGATCCACACCGGCGAGTTCGACGTGGACGTGGAGAAGTGGGGCTACTCCTCGGGGACGACCTGGAAGGTCGACGTTCAGGGGTCGTAACGAACGAGCGAGTCGGCGTCGGCCGCGAACGCCCGCGTCTCGGCGTCGAAGGAGTCGGCGTAACGGACCAGTAGCGTGATGATCGTCTCCGGACGCGAGACGGCGTAGCCGTCCGTCCGATCGAGCAGTCCCGCGTCGTCGAGCTGTGAGGCGTACGTGCTCACCGTCGCCCGCGACACGTCGAGGGCGCTCGCTATCTCGCTGCCCGTCGCGTCCGGGTGGCGAAGGAGCGTCAACAGCATCCCCCGCGGCGTCTCTCGACGCAGGTAGCCAAGCGCCACCTGCTCGAACGTCGAGAAGCGGTCGGCGAGGAAGAAGCGCCGGTAGTCGCCGTCGCGTCGCGAGACGAGTGCCCCTTCGTCGAGCAGCCGCCGGAGGTGGTGTTGGGTCTCACCCGTCCCGAGTTTCAGGTCGTCACGGAGCTTCGAGAAGTGGGCGCCGGGCGTCGCGTTCACGTAACCGAGGATGGCGTCGCGGGCGTCGTTGTCGCCTGTCTGTGCTTGCGCCTCGCCGGCGCTCAGGCCGGCGAGCGGCGTCGCCGCTCCCAGTGCGGCGAATCGTCGTAGCGTCGCCCGCTTCTCGGCGTCGACCCCCCGGTCCCCACTCGGCATCTACCGCACAGTCGTCATCTGCCGACTAAAACGTGTCGCCCCCACGGCTACTCCGTCTCCGTCTCCGTCTCAGACTCCTCGCCCGTGAAATCCGCGCCCCTATCCGCCTCTTGAACCACCTCGTCGGCGCTTTTGATGTCCGTTCCCGCGCCCGACTTGATCGCTTCGGCCTCCTGTTCGAGCTCCTCGATGTCCATCTCGGCCGCTTCGTCGATCTGACCCAGAATCTCCTCGATGTCGTCGAGGCCGATCAGCTCGCGGGTCTCGTCGTCGAATTCGAGCGAGCTCAGTCCCTGCTGATCCTGCACGTCGCTCCCGCTCAACTGCTTGCCGTACCGGCCGACGAGCGACGTGAGTTCCTGCGGGAGGACGAACGTCGTCGACTCGCCCTGCCCGATGCGCTCCAGCGTCTCCATCCCCTTGTCGATGATCGCGCGTTCGCCCATCGACTCGGCGGACTTCGCGCGGAGGACCGTCGAGATGGCGTCACCCTGCGCTTCGAGGATCTGACTCTGCTTTTCACCCTGGGCGCGGATGATGTTCGACTGCTTCTCACCCTGGGCCGTCTCGACGGCGCTCCGCCGTTCACCCTGCGCTTCGAGGATCATCGCTCGGCGGCGACGCTCCGCGGAGGTCTGTTGCTCCATCGCCTGTTGCACGTCCTTCGAGGGGTTCACTTCCCGGACCTCGACCGATTCGACGCGGACGCCCCACTCGTCGGTCGGTTCGTCGAGTTCCTTCCGGATGCGGGCGTTGATCTCCTGGCGCTTGTTCAGCGTGTCGTCGAGTTCCATGTCGCCGAGGACGGCCCGCAGGGTCGTCTGGGCGAGGTTCGACACCGCCATCTTGTAGTTGTCCACCTCGAGGAACGCCTTGCGGGCGTCCATCACCTTGATGTAGACGACGGCGTCCGCGGTGACCGGGGAGTTGTCCCGCGTGATCGCCTCCTGTCGCGGCACGTCGAGCGTCTGTGTCCGCATGTCGAAGGCGTACGTCCGCGAGACGAACGGCGGGATGAAGGTGATGCCCGGTTCGAGCAGGCGGCGGTACTCGCCGAAGACGGTGAGGGCCTTCTTCTCGTAGGCGTCGACGATCTCCACCATCTGGTACACCGTGACGATGGCGAGAAGCAGGACGAGCATACCGACGAGGAGCGGTCCGAGGCTCGGGATCAACTGCAGTACGACGGGGGCCATGGTCGGCTCTTAGGGTGTGGTCGGCAAAAGGGTTCGCACGGTCGGGATCAGCGGTGGAAGTCGACCGGCCGCTCCCCGGAGTCCCGACGGACCGTCGTCGTCGCCGGCGCCGTCCGTGCCACCGGTTCGCCCTCCCGGAGTACGAGCGTCCGCGGCGCGCGGGTGCGGAGCGCGTTGAACGCGTCGGGACTGTCGTAGACGACGAGCGACCCCGCCGACCCCTCGACGAGGCCGTACTCGTCCACTCCGAACACGTCGGCGTTGGCCTCGGTCAGCATCGTCCACAGGTCGGCCACGTCGTCTCGGCCGGCCATGTGGGCGTAGTGCAGGAGGACGAACGCGGCGTCGAGGGGGTCGGCCTGTCCGTAGTGGTACCACGGATCGAGGACGGAGTCGTGGCCGATGCCGACGGTGACACCCGCCGCCCGCAGTTCGTCGATGCGCGTGTGCCCGCGCCGCCGCGGGTAGTCGTCGTAGCTCCCCTGCAGGACCGAGTTGTCCGGCGGGTTCGTCACGACGCTCACGCCGCTCTCGGCGAGCAGGGAGATCAGCTTGTCGGCGTAGGCGTTGTTGTAGGAGTGCATCGCCGTGGTGTGACTCGCCGTCGTCCGGTCGCCGATGCCGCGCTTGAGCGCCTCGCTCGCCAGCACCTCGGTGAACCGCGACCCCGGATCGTCCGTCTCGTCGATGTGCAAGTCGAGGGGGAGGTCGTGGCGTTCGGCGAGGTCACAGACCGTCTGGACGCTCCGGACCCCGTCCTCGCGGGTGTGTTCGTTGTGCGGGATCGCTCCGATCACGTCGACGCCCATCGACACCGCCTCGCGGAGCAGGTCCGCGTTGCCCTCCTCGGTGAAGAGACCGTCCTGCGGGAACGCGACGACCTGCAGGTCGACGAGGTCCGAGACCCGGTCGCGAAGTTCGAGGAGCGCCTCGACCGTCGTCAGCGACGGCTCCGTCGTGTCCGCGTGGGTCCGGATGCGCGTGACGCCGTTGGCCGCGTACCACTCGACGGTCCGCGTCGCCCGGTCGACGATGTCGTCGACGGTGATATCGGCCTTGTACGCCGCCCAGACCTCGATGCCCTCCGCGAGCGTTCCGCTCTCGTTCCAGGACGGATCGCCGGCGGTCCCCGTCGCGTCGAGGTGGACGTGGGGTTCGATCAGCGGCGGCGTCACCAGTCGCCCGTCCGCGTCGTGGCGCCGATCCGCCGGGAACGCCTCTGTGTCCCCCTCGCCGGCAGGGGCGATCCGTCGAATCGTCCCGTCCCTGATCTCGATGTCGACGGCGTCGCCGTCGAGGGTCCGTCCCCCCGTGACGATGTACTCGGTCATATCGGATCGATGACCAGCCGGTACATATTCTTTCGCACTCCGGATTTCCGGACGAACGTGGGCGTAATGCCAAATTTTATCAACAATACGTGTGCGTCAAGGGGTAATGGCAACAGAGGACGAATCATCAACCTGGCGGACGTTCGTGTTCGGTGACGAAGACCTGCCCGACCCGGACTACCCGATAGATCATGTCCCGCGTGACGAACGCAAGGGGCTCGTGAGTATCTCCGCAGTGTTGCTCGGTTTCGTCTTCTTCGCCGGGACGCTGTGGTCCGGTGCGGAAGTCGGGGCGGCGATGGGATTCGGCCCGATGCTCTCGGCCACCGCCGTCGGCTACGCCATCCTCGGCGTCTACGTCGCGGCGCTGTGTGGCATCGCCGCGAAGGCCGGGTTGACGACCGTCCTGCTCGCGCGATACAGCTTCGGCCGGTGGGGCGCGAAGTTCGCCGACCTCCTCCTCGGCGGGACGCAGGTCGGCTGGTTCGGCGTCACCATCCCGATGGTCGCCATCCCCACGGCGACGTTTTTCGGCGTCGAATCCCGGAGCCTGATCCTCGCGCTCATCGTCGTCTGGGGGGTCCTTCACCTCGCGACGGCCTACTTCGGCTACGAGGGGATGGAGAAGCTCTCGCTGATCGCCGTCCCGATTCTGGTCGTCGTCGGCCTGCTCTCGGTGTTCATCGCCGTCCAGGACGCCGGCGGCGTCTCCGGCCTGTTCGCCGGCACCGGCGGCGGGGAGATGGGCTTTGCCGCGGCGGTCACCATCGTCGTCGGCACGTTCATCAGCGGTGGGACGCAGGCGCCCAACTGGGCGCGGTTCGCGTCGTCCACCCGTGTCGGCTTCTGGGCGGGCCTCATCGCCTTCCTCGTCGGCAACGGCTTTCTCTTTCTCTCGGGCGCCGTCGGCGGCGCCGTCTACGACGTGACGCCCGCGGGTGACCTGTACGAGGTGCTCGCCGCGCAGGGACTGGCCGCCATCGGCCTGATCGCCCTGATCCTCAACATCTGGACGACGAACGACAACGCGGCCTACGCCTTCGGCGTCGCCGGCAGCGAGGCGTTCGAGTTCGACCGCAAGCGCCCCTTCGTGCTGGCCGGTGGCACCGTCGGCATCCTCCTCGCCCTCGCCGGCGCGGAGAGCCTGCTCATCCCGTGGCTGTCGACGCTCGGACAGTACGTCCCGCCGCTGGGTGGCGTCATCATCGCCGACTTCCTGCTCTGCTGGCGGCTGGATATTCCCCGGATGGACGACGTCGACTTCGCCGGGGTTCGATGGATCGCCATCCTCGGCTACGGCGTCGGTATCGTCGTCGCCATCCTCACCGCAGGACAGGTCGTCCCCGGCGTCGGCGCGCCGCAGGTGCTGCCCGGTCCCGGCGGGGCGGCCCTGAACGGTCTCGTCGCTGCCTTCGTCGTCCACACCGCGGCGTACTACCTGCTCGAAGAGACGGGCGTCCTCGCCGGCCACGACGTCGACGGCACGTCCGAGCGACTCTAGTCGTCCACTTCCTCGACGCGCTTGCCCGTCGCCTGCGGGATCACCCGGCGGTCCGCGTCGACCCACTCCCGGTCCAGTTCTCGCCCCTCGAACAGCCGATCCAGAAAGACGGCGAGCGCCGCCACCTCGGAGTGGGGCTGGTTCGTCACGCCGACGTTCCAGTCGGCGCGGTCGTACACCTCGAAGTCAACCTTTCCGGCGCCGACGACGAGGAGGAGCGGATCGTCGCGGTGGCGCTCCCGAATCGTCGGCGTCACGTCCTCGACTGGCTCGCCGTACATCGTGAGGTGGACGACGGTGCCCTCCCAGTCCCGGAGGAGGGGCCGATACGAGTCGGTGACGGTCACCTCGAACGGCCCACCGAAGCGGTCGGTGACCCCGGCGACCGTCTCCCGGGCCTGCGTGGCCTCGCCGACGAGGACGGCCCGGTCGGCGCCGAGCGCCCGCGCCGTCAGGGCGACGTGTGTCGTCATCCGGTCGTCGCGGCCGGGGCGATGGCCCAGACGCAACACGACGACCTCCGGACTGTCTTGCATGGACGTGCGGAGGTGACGGAGTGGGTAACGGCTTTCGGACCCGATCGGAAGGCACTTGCGCGGCCCGAGAGCATGGCCCGATATGCAACTCACCGACCGGCGGGTCGTGATCACCGGCGGTGCGGGCCTCATCGGGTCGCATCTCGCCGGCCGTCTCGCCCCGGACAACGAGGTGATCGTCGCCGACGACCTGTCGAAGGGGAAGGCGGACCGCGTCCCCGACGGCGCGGATCTCGTCGTCGCGGACGTGAAAGACCCCGACGACGTGGCCGACGCCGTCACGGGAGACACCGACCTCGTCTTCCACCTCGCCGCCTACACCGACACGAACCACGCCGAACCCCGGCGGATGTTCGAGGAGAACACCGCGATGACCTACACCGTCCTCCAGCGCGCCGAGGAGGTCGGCGTCGACGGCGTCGCGTTCACCTCCTCCTCGACCGTCTACGGCGAAGCACCGCGGCCGACGCCCGAGGACTACGCCCCCCTCGAACCGATCAGCGAGTACGGCGCGAGCAAACTCGCCGACGAGGGACTGGTCTCCACGTACGCCCACGCCCACGGCCTGCAGGCGTGGACGTTCCGCTTCGCCAACATCGTCGGGCCGGGGCAGCGCGGCAACGTGATCCCGGATTTCGTCGAGAAGCTCCGCGACGACCCCGAACACCTGACGATCCTCGGCGACGGCCGGCAGGAGAAGTCGTATCTCCACGTCGAGGACTGCGTCGACGCCATCTGCCACGTCGTCGCGCACGCGGACGCGCCGCTCAACACCTACAACCTCGGCTCGCGGACGACCACCTCGGTCAACCGCATCGCCGACATCGTGACCGAGGAGATGGGACTCGATCCGGACTACGCGTACACGGGCGGGGACCGCGGATGGACCGGCGACGTGCCGAAGATGCGCCTCTCCGTCGAGAAGCTCTCCGCGCTGGGGTGGGAGCCGCCGGAGTCGAGCGACGACGCCGTCCGCCGCGCCGCCCGGCAGTTGATCGACGAAATCGGATAGGCCTTTAGGCCGCAGGTCCAAGCCGACCCGTGCAGATCGTCGGCTACGAGACGGGCGACGGCGGCCTCCTCGTGAGCGACGGGAGCGCCGACGTCGAGGCCGACGCCCGACACCCGACCGCGGCCGTCGAGTACGTCCCCCTCGACCCCGGGACTGAGCTCTCCTATCGTCTCGGTGACCGTCACTGCGCGGGCGTCGTGACCGACGACGGCCACCGCCCCTGCGACGCCGACGGGGTGCCCCACTGCCCCGACCACACTTCCACGTGGGTCTGTGCCCGGTGTACGGGCACCTGCCTCAAAGACGAGATGGACTGTTTCGACGATCACGCCATCTACCTCGCCGCCTTCGCCCCGGACACGTTCAAGGTGGGCGTCACGAAGGCGTATCGGCTGGAGACCCGCCTCCGCGAGCAGGGGGCGGACCGCGGCGCGCACCTCCGTACCGTCGACGACGGGCGGATCGCGCGCGAAATCGAGGCCGAACTGGCGACCGAGATCACCGACCGCGTCCGGGTGCCCACGAAGCGCGCGGGCCTCGGCCGCGCCGTCGACGGCGCCGCGTGGCGGGCGCTCCTCGACGACTTCGACCCCGTCGAGACGTTCGACTTCGACTACGGCCTGGACATATCGGAGCGGCCGGTCGCCGAGACGCTGGCGACGGGGCGGGTCCGGGGGACGAAGGGCCGACTGCTCGTGCTCGATCAGGGGGGCAGCACCTACGCGGTCGATCTGCGTGATCTGGTGGGCTACGAGGTCGAGGAGGGCGGCACCGACCGACGGCTGCAGTCGAGTCTGGGCGCGTTCGGCTGACGGGGCAGTCGGGGCGGTCAGGCGCCCCGCTCCCACGACGGCGCCGCGTCGAGTTCCGGGACGTCGTCTTCGAGGTCCATCCACGCCGCCCCGTAGAAGCGTTGCCGTCCGATGGGTGTCCGGACGCGCACGACGACCGTTTCGCTCGTCACCCGGAACACCGACAGCGACCACGACGACCCGACGCGCTCCCACCGGCCCACTCGGACGGACGCCTCGTCGTCGACGACGCGGGAGCCGAGCTCCCAGCTCAGTCGCGTCAGTGCGGGGGGATCGAACGGCACGATGTCGGGGAGGGTCGCGCCGGAAGCGTGCTGTCCACGTGTAGCCATACCATGCGACACTGGATCCATCAGTAAAAAACGTACCCGTTCGCTCCGCCGCCGCCGGTCCGGCGCCGGTGTCGGGGTGCGTCTCGGGAGACGACAACCCTTTTCGGCGTGGCTCGCGAACCGGGTTCCATGGCAGACGACGACACCGGCGACGACGCTCCGGCAGAGGGTAGCGAGGAGAGCGAGGGCGGCGAGGAGGAGAAGTCCTTCCGCGAGCGCGTCGAGGAGATTCGCGAGCGACGCGCCGAGGAGCGCGAGGAGGGCGAGCGTCCCGACCCCGAAGAGATGATGGGCGGCGGCGAGGGCGGCAACCCCTTCGCCCAGATGATGAGCGGCATGATGGGCGGTGGCGGCCCGGGTGGCATGGGCGGCGGTATGGGCGGCGGTCCGCCGGGCATGGGCGGCGGTGGCGGCCCACCGGGCATGGGTGGCGGCCGCGGCGAGGAGGAGTCCGTCGGCAACGAGGAACTCGTCCGCGAGGTCCGACAGCTCCGCGACGAAGTTCGTGACGTGACCCGGCAGCTCCAGCGCATCGCCCAGGCCATCGAGGACGACTGACGGCGCCGGCGGTCACGCCGATTCGCGACTCTAGCTCACCCGTTCGTACACGTCAGCGAGGCGGTCGACCGCGTGGTCGACCCCGTGTCGCTCCCGCGTCTCGAGACACGTCTCCCGGAGCGCGTCGCGTTCGTCGAGCGTCCGCCGGATCGACGTTCGGAGGGAGTCGACGTCGCCCGTCTCGAAGTGATAGCCCGTGACGCCGTCCTCGACGGTGTCGGCGAGGGCGCCGTCGTTCGCGCCGACGACCGGTGTCCCGCAGGCGTTGGCCTCCAGCGCGACCAGTCCCTGCGTCTCGATCGGACTCGGGAAGACGAAGGCGTCGAGCGCGCTGTAGAACGCGGGGAGTTCCTCCCGGTCGAGGAAGCCGAGAAAGCGGGCGTCGACGCCGCGGTCGGCCGCGCGCGCTTCGAGTTCGTCGCGGGCCGGGCCGTCGCCGCCGAAGACGACCGTCGCGTCCAGCGCCGCCGCGGCGTCGACGACGTCGGCGAGGCGCTTCTCGTAGCCGTGGCGGCCGGTGTAGCCGATCAGCGTCTCGGCGTCGTCGAGGCCGTGTCGTGATCGGAACGCCGCGGCGTCGACGGGACGGAACCGGTCGGTGTCGATGCCGTTCGGGATGACGGTCACGGGCGTGTCGACGCCCACGTCGTCGAGGTGGTCGGCCGTCGCCTCGCTCGGCGCGAGCACCGCGTCCGCGTGGTCGAGGAACCACTTCTCGTAGCGCTCGCTCGCGCGTTCGACGAGTCGTTCGACGGCGTCGCTCGGCGCCACGTAGTCGGCGTACTCCGCCGTGGGAGTGTGATACGAGGCGACGAAGGGACGATCCGTCCGTCGCGCCAGCCGGAGCCCCGCGAGGCCGACGGCAAAGGGCGTGTGGGCGTGGACGATTTCGGCGTCCCGCACGCGCCGCGGGATCCAGGGCGTGCCGAGTCGGAAGCCCGGGTAGAAGGGAAAGGGGAGGCTCCGGACGGGGTACTCGCCGGCGCGCGCGGCGTAGCCGTCGGTGCGGGGGTAGACCACGTCCATCCGGCCGCCGCGGTCGGCCCAGCAGTCACGCCAGGCCTTGACGGTGTAGGTCACGCCGTTGACGGTGGGGAGATAGGTGTCGGTGAAGACGGCGACCGAACGCATTGTCGGCGATTCGACGAGGAGGGGTTAATCGCTTGTGACTTCGGCGTAGGCGTCGACCAGTTTCTCGCCCACCCGCGAAAGCGAGTGCTCGCTCGCCGTCTCCCGCGCGTTCTCGCCGAGTCGCCGGCGTAGGTCGGGGTCGGCAGCCAGTGAATCCAGCGCGTCGCGGAACTCCTCGTGGGTCGAACACTTCAGGCAGTCGTGACCGTGAGTGTAGAACTCCTCGAAGACGGGGATGTCCCGCAGGACGACGGGCTTCCCGCAGGCCATCGCCTCCAGCACCGCGATGCCCTGATTCTCCGCCTTGGTGGGGAAACAGTAGACGTCGCCGGCGGCGAAGGCGCCGCGCTTGTCGTCGACCCAGCCGGTGAAGGTGACGTTCGCCGGGGGATTCGTCGTCCAGCGACGCACCGTCTCGGAGGCCTGTGGTCCGGTGTCGTAGGGACCGAACCACGCGAATTCGTAGTCGGTGTCCTCGGCGAGCCGACAGAACGTGGTCAGGCCCTTGCGCTCGAAGACGTTGCCGACCGAGAAGACGACGAGTCCGTCGAGATCGAACCGCTCGCGGTACTCCTCACGGAGGTCCGCAAAGCCCGCGAGCGATTCGGTGTCGACGCCGTTGGTGATCGGTCGGATCGGCGCGTCGACGGGGTAGGATTCGAGGGTGCGCTTCGTGTACGCGCTCGGACAGAGCACGAGGTCGGCCTGCGAGTAGAACCAGCGGAGGTAGCGACGGAGCGGGCCGGCGAGGTGGGTGGAGCCCCGGAAGCTCTCGGCGAAGTCCTCGGCGGTGACGTGGGCGTGAAGCACTAGCGGCCGCCCCGTCCGTTTGGCGTGGCGGGCGACGGCGACCGATCCCGGACCGATCACGTTGCAGTGGGCCACGTCGTAGTCGCGGACGGCGCCGCGGCCACGGAGGAGGCTCTCGAGTGCACTGGCCGGCGACCCGCCCGTCCACGGCGACGTGACGACGGAGACGTCCGTCGTCGCCAGCGCGGCGCGTTGCTGGGCGGCGGCGGTGCCGATGCCGCTTCGCTCCAGTTGGCCTTCCAGTTCGAGGTAGTTCAGCACCCGCACGGGCGGCGATTCTCCCCTGGCTCCCTTGACGCTACCGAAACTCTCCACACCGTCGCGGCGTCGGCCGCGACGCGGTGTCGCAAGGCCTTTGCCACCCCGCGGCCCGCTTCGACCATGGGCATCCCCGCGGAGCGCGTCGACCGCCTCGAAGCCCTCGCCCGCGCCGCCGTCAGGGAGGGCAACGAGGAGCGCGCCCGGGAGTACGTCCGCCTCGCCCGCCGCATCGCCGAGCGCAACCGGCTCACCCTCCCGCGGACCTTCCGGCGGTTCACCTGTGACGCCTGCGACGCCTACCTCGTGCCCGGCCGGAACGCCCGCGTCCGACTCCAGAGTGGGCACGTCGTCGTCCGCTGTGACTGCGGCGCGACGGCGCGGTACCCCTACGACTGATCGGTCTGGTTGCGGCCCGCCGGCCGAGCGGCGCACGGTCGGCCTTATTATAAAGTTTCAAACCGATTCGGGCACAGTACCGGGGTATGGATACGCAAGCGCTGCGAAAGCGGGCCCACGACCTCGACGTGACGGTCTGGGTCGGCAAGAGCGGGGTCGGGGCCGTCGTCGACGAACTCGACGATCAGTTGGGGGATCGAGAGCTGGTGAAGGTGAAGTTCCTGCGAGCGGCCCGCGGGGGGACGGACGTGGAGACGCTGGCGGTCGACCTGTCCGACCGCGTCGACGCCGACGTCGTCGAGACGCGCGGCAACACCGCGGTGCTGTACCGATGACGCCGGTCGTCTTACAGAACGGCGCCGGAGCCGAACCGGGTGCCGGGGGTGGCGGCGCCATCGCACGGTTCCTCGCGAACAACGGCGTCCCGTACGCCGAGTCGCTCGGCTCGGCCATCGCGTTCGCCGTCGCTCTGCTCGCCGTCTATCTGGTCGGCCGACTGGTGGTCATCCCGCTTCTCGACCGGGTGATGGACGCGCGTGGACTGGAGGTGCACGCCCGGAAGCCGCTCCGGAAACTCATGCTGGCGATCACCGTCTTCGTCGGCATCGCCGTCGCCTTCGGCTTCGCTGGCTACGGCGACTTCCTGCAGTCGCTCGCCACCGTCGCCGCGGCGGCGACGCTCGCCATCGGTTTCGCGATGCAGAACGTCATCGCCAACTTCGTCGCGGGCATCTTCATCTTCACCGACAAGCCGTTCCGCATCGGGGACTGGATCGAGTGGGACGGCAACTCGGGCATCGTCGAGGACATCAGCTTCCGCGTGACGCGGGTGCGCACCTTCGACAACGAACTGTTGACGGTGCCGAACTCGCAGCTCACCGACGACGTGATCAAGAATCCCGTCGCGAAGAAACAGCTTCGCCTGCAGGTCCCCTTCGGCATCGGCTACGACGACGACATCGAGCGGGCGAACGAGATCATCCTCGAGGAGGCCCACGCCCACCCGGACATCCTCGAGGACCCCGCACCGACGGTCCGACTGACCGAACTCGGCGACTCCTCCGTCGTGCTCAAATCGCGGGTCTGGATCGACGATCCGAGTCGTTCGGACTTCGTCAAGACCCGCGGCGAGTACGTCACCGCGGTGAAAGAGCGCTTCGACGCGGAGGACATCAACATCCCCTACCCGAACCGCACGCTCGGTGGCTCGCTCGACGTCAGCGGCGTCACGGCCGAAACCGTCGTCGACGACTAGAGTTCGATCCGTTCGACCAGCCCGCTCTCCTCTTTCGTGTTGACGGCGACGATGCGGACGTACTCCTCCAGCATCGAGTCCCGCAGTTTCGCCTTCAGCAGGTTGTCGACCTGATAGACGCCGGCCGCGTTCACCATCTCGATTTCGACTAGCACCGGGGTGTCGTCGCCCGACTCCAGCGTCACGTCCCGGATCGCCTGACTCGACAGCGTGTTGATCCCACGGCCGCCCTTCTCGTAGGGGATGCGCGAGCGCCCCCGCTCCATGTCGAGGGCGTCGGCGACGCGGATGACGCCCGCCTCGCGGGTCAGGGGGTCCTCCTCCGTGTGGTGACAGAGGATGGCGTGGAGCGTCTCGGCTTTCATCCGCACCGCTTCACCCGTGTCGTACCACTGCGGGAGGAGTCGGTCGAGGATGTCGGCGGCGAGCGGGATGGAGTAGTAGGCGTGTCCGTCGCGGTGGACGACGTGGCCTACATCGTGGAGGGTGGCCGCGAGCGCGACGACGACCGGTTCGTCGGCCTCGTCGAGGCCCTGGTCCGCGGCGCCGTTGAACGACACGCCGGCGCGTTTCAGGAGTTCGTACAGCCGGAGCGCCCGGTTCCGGACGATGCTGATGTGTTTCGGCCCGTGGTCGTTGTACCCTTTCCGCGTGACGGCGTTGACGTTCTGGGCCTCCAGATACGTCGTCACCTCGGGGTCGTCGAGGAGGGCCGACAGGACGTCGTTCAGTCTCTCGTCGGGGTACGGGTGGTCGGCGTCGGGGTCGTACTTGCGTCCGTCGGCATCGTCGCTGTTCATGCGGACGTTTCGCCGGCCGGCGAAAAAAGCGCGCTGGCTCGTACGGGTCCTTGCCAGTCAGTACCGAGCGGGTCCGGCGACTCCCCGGTACACAGTTAAGTTACAACGATCCGTCTCAGGCCGCGTCGACCGTCGCCTCGTGGACTTCCTCGTAGTCCGGCTCCTGTTTCGGGTTGTCGCCGACCCACGCGTACGTGACCGTCCCGTCGCCGTCGACGACGAAGACGGCTCGCTTGGCGACGCGGATGTCGCGTGGCTCCCACCGGTCGACCACGTCGTAGGCTTCGATCAGTTCGCGGCGCTCGTCGCTGAGGAGGCCGAAGTTCAGGTCGTGTTCGTCGCGGAACTCGTTGAGCGTGTACGGCAAGTCGACGCTGACGCCGTACACCGTTCCACCGACGTCCTCGAAGTTCGCCAGTCGGTCGCGGAACGTACACATCTCGGTCGTGCAGGTGTTGGTGAACGCCGCCGGGAAGAAGGCGAGCACGATTGGCGCCTCGTCGAGGCGGTCCGAGAGGGTGAACGTCTCGACGCCGCCGTTCGCGAGCGGCACGGTGAAATCCGGAGCGTCGTCGCCGATGTCGACCATGGGCGTCGTACGAGGGAGAACGGTCTTACGCCTGTTGATATCGGCGCGTTTGGCACCGTTTGCCCGCGAATCGCACGTGCGCCGTCCCACGACGGCCACTGTCCCGGCCGGTGCCAGCGACGTTCTGCGGCGTCGCGAACAGCAAAAAGCCTATAATTGCGAACAGGCTAGCAGGAGGTAGTGATGTACGACCCAATCGTTCCACTGTTCCCCGGGTTGCCCGGCGGGCCGGAGTTGCTCATCGTCCTCTTCGTCCTCGTCTTGCTGTTCGGGGCGAACAAAATCCCGAAGCTGGCTCGCTCGACCGGGCAGGCCATGGGTGAGTTCAAACGCGGGCGCGAAGAGATCGAGGAGGAGCTGCAGGAGGGCGCGGAGGAGTCCTCGTCCGAGACGTCGACCGCGGAGACGACGGAGACGTCGACCGCCGACACCTCGACCGCCGAAACCGAGAAAACCAGCTAAGCGCCGGTCTCCCGGACGATTCCCTCTCCCTCTCGCTTTCACCGCCGAGACGCGTCGCCGGCGTGACCGACCGGGCCGCTACTCGAGCGGCCGGTCGGTGACGACGAGGTCACCGCGGTCCCTCGCGTTGCCGAGGCTCCCCGGCGAGATGTCGAACTCGAAGGCGCCGGTCGGGAGCGCGAGCGTCGAACAGGCGTTGGGCACGTCGACGACGCCGCTCTGTCGGCCCTCGATTGGCACCGTGCCGAGGATATGTAGCGCCTGCTGGCCCGTGTAGCCGAACTGCTTGAGGTAGTCGATAGCTTGGAGGCAGGCCCGCCGGTAGGCGGTGTGGGAGTCGATGTACTTCTGCTCGCCGTCCTCGGTGACGGAGTAGCCACAGAAGGTGACGTAGTCCTCGAAGTTGGGGCCGCGGTGGCCGGGTTCGAAGATGGGGTGGGTGACGCCGTGGTCTTCCATCCCGTTTTTCACCACCTCGAATTTGAGGTCGATGTAGGCGGCCATCTCGATGGCGCCACAGAAGGTGACCTCGCCGTCGCCCTGCGAGGCGTGGAAGTCGCCGACGCCGAACTTGGCGCCGTCGACGTAGACGGGGAAGTAGACGGTCGAGCCGATGGAGAGGTCCTTGATGTCGTGGTTGCCGCCGTGTTCGCGGGGCGGGACGGTTCGGGCCGCTTCCTTCGCGGCTTCCTCGGCCTCGTCGGGGTCCATCTCACCCATCTGGGCGCCCTCGGTCGTCGGCGGGTTCGCGACGCCCGGTTCCTTCTCCGCGGTCGGGTGGTTGGGGATGGACGTGGGGTCGTCCTCGAACTTGTCGATGAGTTCCTGTTCGCGGGCGTTCCACTCCTCGAGGAGTTCCTGACTGGGCGCACAGCCCGCGAGTCCGGGGTGAATCTTCCCCTCGTAGCGCACGTCCGGAATGTGGCGCGAGGAGACGGTGTAGCCGTCGAGGTCCCAGATGGACTTCGCGGCGTGCGGGAAGTGATCGGTGAGGAAGCCGCCGCCGTTTTTTTGCGAGAAGGTGCCGGTGAACCCGAACTCCGAGCGTTCGTTGAGCGGTCCCATGTCGAGGAACTCGACTTTCAGCAGGTCGCCGGGTTCGGCTCCTTCCACGTGTACCGGCCCCGCGAGGTAGTGGACCTGCGAGAGGTCGACGTCCCTGACCTCGTTCGGGTCGTCGTTGTCGGTGATCTGACCGCCGGTCCAGTCCAGCGCCTCGAGGCGGACGGACTCGCCTGGTTCCACGTCGACGACGGCCGGGATATCCGGATGCCAGCGGTTGAACGGGTTCGCTCCCGGCTGTTCGTCCGGCGGGCTGTCGACGTCGACTTCGAATTTTACTTCGGGCATTGATACCAGTCCACGAGGATATGTTATTCAGATATACTTAATACTATTGTAACAAATCAGACTGACATGTTACTGTATTCAGCCACGAGGAAGAGAACGAAACGGGCCGTCGGGTCAGGCCCACGGCCAGAAGCCGGCGGCCATCAGGTAACCGCCGATGGCGGTGACGGCGCCGGTGATGGCGGTAAAGGAGCCGACCGGGTTGGTGAGGTCGTCGCGTTCGAGCGCCAACAGGACGAAGAAGGCGGCCCAGAGCACCGCCCACAGGAGCCACAGTCCGGTCAATCCCACGTCGCCGCTGAGGAAGACGAGATACGCCGTCGGGAGGGCGGTGACGGCGACGAATCCGCAGTACCAGCCGAACGAGCGCTGATCGTCGACGCCGCGGATGGCGTTCGCTCCGATCCAGAGATAGGTGAACGAAAACAGCATGGTGCCGGCGGCGTTGAACGCGGTTCCCTCCGAGGCGTCGCCGCCGAACGCCCACCAGAGGACGATGAGAAACGTGATCAGCCCCACGAGGAAGTTGAAGATGGCGACGTCCCTGTTCGATCCGTAGCCGAGGAGCCACATCCCGTTGACGAAGAGAACGCCACCGACGAACAGCAGTCCCATCCCGAGGACACCGTACAGCGTCATGATTCTCCCCGCGATGGACGATGGCTGTCGTAGTCTACGCTAGTTAGTACCATGACACGTCTACAAACGACGAACCCCGACTTATAATTTACTTATAATTAACTATCCTGAATTTCATTATAAACCACATTTCTCTCGGCGACGATTCGACGGGGGTGATTAATACGGACCGTCCCGCAGTTCGGGTCGTCATGGAGCGGACGACGGCGTCGCGACTGCGGACGTTCGAACTCGTCGCCCTCGTCGCAGTCGGTGGCTTCGCCGGGGCGAACCTCCGGCACGCCTTCTCGCTCGCACTTCCCGGCCTCGCCGGCACCTTCGCGGCGAACGTCCTCGGCTGTCTCGCGCTCGGCTTTCTGGTCTACGAGGCCGAACTCCACGGCGTGCTCAGCGAGGAGACGAGTGTCGTCCTCGGCACCGGCTTTCTCTCCTCGTTTACCACGTACAGCACGTTCGCACTGGAAGTCGTCCAGTCGGCACCGGCCGTCGGTCTCGGGTACGTGATCGCGAGTTACGCCGCCGGTTTCGCCGCCGTCCTCGCTGGCCGACGCGTCGCGAGGGCACTCGGGGGTGGTGAGTGATGGTCGACCCCGCGTATCTCGTCGGCGCCGGCGCCGCCATCGGCGCCGTGCTCCGGTTCGCGACCGGCCGCTACGTCGGCGGCGTCGCGGGCGACCGGCCGTTCCCCTACGGAACCTTCACCGTCAACGTCGTCGGGTCGTTCGTCCTCGCGCTCGTAACCTTCCTCGGGGCCGGCGAGGACGTCCTCCTGTTCGTCGGGACCGGTGCCTGTGGGTCCTACACGACCTTCTCCTCCTTCTCGGTCGACACCGTTCGACTGTGGGAGACGGGCGAGCGCCGTCTCGCCGTCTGGTACGCCAGCGCGAACCTGCTCGGCGCGCTCGTCGGCATCGGTGCCGCCGCCCTCCTCGTTTAGTCGGTGTCGAGATACAGGTGAAAGACCAGCTCCGCGTCCTCGTGGTCGCCTTCCACGACGGTCGATCCGGCCTTCGACCACGAGCGGTCCGCGATCAAGCGGTCCGCGAGTCGCTGTGCCGCGGCGGCGTTCGTCCCGGGCGTCGTCACGGCGACGCCCTCGCCGTCCGCGGCGGCCTTGACGACCCGGTCGGCGGCCGCGTCCATCGACTCTCCGACGCCCAGTTCGACGACGGTGTAGCCGTCGTCGTCGACGACGACCGTCTCGGACTCCTCGTCCGGTGCCGTGAGCGCCGCGAGCACCTGACGACGGACCGTCTCCACGTCCGCCGCAGCCGCGTCGGCTAACGCCCTCGCGGCGTCGTTCGGGAGGTCAGTCACCCGGTACGCCGACCCGTCGGCCGTGACGACGCCGGCGTCGACGAGCCACGCGAGCGACGCGTCCGGCTCCGCCGTCGTCGAGACGAGTTCGTGCTGCCCGCGTTCCACGAGCTGCCGAGCGAGTTCGTCCGATTCGAAGGGCCGGTCCCGAAAGACGGACCAGAGCGTCGTGTAAAGGTCGATTCGATCCTCCAGCGCCCCCGATTCTTCGGTGGTCATGGCCGTCGCGACGCGCCTCCGCGACCGGTCCACGCGCGCTTCGTCCCTTCTCCCAACATGATCACCAGTTGAATACATAGTAATATTAATGTTTCTGAAACACAATATCGTCACGGCCTATGCCAGAGACAGTGTTCGAGGTAGACACCGACGCACCCCCCGACGAACAGCCCGACCCCATCGTCAACCGGTGGCATCCGGACACGCCGCCCGCCGCGAGCGTCGAACCCGGCGAGAAGTTCCGCGTGGAGTGTCTCGACTGGACCGGCGGGCAGGTGGTCAACGACGACAGCGCCAACGACATCCGGGACATGAAGCTGGCGCCGAACCACCACCTGAGTGGCCCCATCGAGGTGCAGGGAGCGGAGCCGGGCGACATCCTCGTCGTCGACATCCTCGACATCGGCGCCTTCCCGGACCACGAGTGGGGTTTCACCGGCATCTTCGAGCTGGACAACGGCGGCGGCTTCCTCACCGACCACTTCCCCGAGGCGCGCAAGGCCATCTGGGAACTCGACGGCGTCTACACCCGTTCGCGCCACGTCCCCGGCGTCGACTTCGCCGGACTGACCCACCCCGGCATCCTCGGGACGGCCCCGTCACACGAACTGCTGGAGGAGTGGAACCGTCGAGAGCAGAAGCTCATCGACGACGGGCCGGACGTCGAGACGGCCGTCAACCACGAGACTCGCGAGGAACAACCCCCGCTCGCGCTCCCGCCCGAACCCGAAGACGCCATGCTCGGATCGATGGAGGGCGAGGAACTGGAGGAGGCGAGCCAGAAGGCCGCCCGAACCATCCCGCCCCGGGAGAACGCAGGCAACTGCGACATCAAGAACCTCAGCCGCGGCTCCCGCGTCTACCTCCCCGTCTTCGTCGAGGGGGCGAACTTCATCACCGGCGACATTCACTTCTCGCAGGGTGACGGCGAGATTACCTTCTGTGGCGCCATCGAGATGGCGGGTTGGATCGACTTCCGGGTCGACCTGATCAAAGGGGGGCAGGAACGGTTCGGCCTCGACCACGCCATCTTCAAGCCGGGCAACGTCGAACCCCAGTTCACCGAGTACATCACTTTCGAGGGCTACTCCGTCGACGAGGACGGTACCCAGCACTACAAGAACGCCAACGTCGGCATGCGCCGGGCGTGTCTCGACGCCATCCACTACTTGGAGAATTTCGGCTACACCGGCGAGCAGGCGTACTTCGCGCTCAGCACCATCCCCGTCGAGAGCCGCATCGCCGGCATCGTCGACCTGCCGAACACCTGCGTCACGGTGTCGTTGCCACAGGAGGCCTTCGACTTCACCATCGACCCGGACGACCTGGGCGACGTGGAGAGCCAGTCCCGTGGCACGGCCGCCAAGCCGTCCTGATCGCGACCGCTTCTTTTCGTACTGTCGGCTGTAACTGTTTCAAGATATTCGCCACCCCGGGGTGGCGAATATCTTGATTGACTTACAGCCGTCAGTATCAGTGACCGATCGCCCACGGGTAGCCGCCCGGATCGCTCCGGACGCCGCCGTGGCCGTGATCGTGATCGTGGTCGTGGTCGTGCTCTTCGCCGCCTCGCGTCCCTCGCGTCCGGATCACGTCGTCGACCCGGAGGACGAGCGTCGCCGCGTCCGTCGCGTTGGCGACGACGCGGTCCTTGAGTCGGACCGGCTCGACGACGCCGCGGGCCATCACGTCCGTGACGGTCCCAGTGTCGCCGTCGACGCCGACCGACCGCTCGCCGTCGGCGTGGCGCCGTCGGAGTTCGAGCAGGCTGTCGACGGGGTCCATGCCCGCGTTCCGCGCCAGCGAGACGGGCACGGTTTCGAGCGCGTCGGCGAACGCGTCGACGGCGAGCGCCCGCCGGTCGTCGACGCCGCGGCCGAACGTCCGGACCGCCAGCGCGAGCTCCGTCTCCGTTGCGCCACCGCCCGGAACCAGCCCGGGACGGGCGTCGAGGGTCTCCAGCAGTGCGATGCCGTCGCTCACGATGCGTTCGGTCTCGTCCACGACGTGTTCGGGACTCCCCCGGAGCAGTACCGACACCTGCCGCGACGACGCCTCCCGGACGACGACGAACGATCCCTTCCCGAGGCGCACCCGTTCCAGTTCGTCGGCGCGTCCGACCGCCGACGGGTCGAGCGCGTCGAGACGCATCACCGGCCTCGCGCCCGTCGCCCGGCTCAGCTTGTGCACCTCGTCCTGTCGAGTGCGCTCGAAGGCGAGGATACCCGCCTTGGCGAGGCGGGCACGGAGGCCATCGTCGATCGACTTCTGACAGAAGCACACGTCGACGCCGTGACTCCGAAGCGTCTCGACGTAGCGCCGGTACTCGTCGCGCTCGTGATCCCGGGCGCGCCGGAGGCCGTCGGGACTGTCGACGCTGTATCGTGACACCGAATCGGGCGACTGGATCGTGAGTTCGTCGTCGAGGAGGGCGATCCGTACGTCGGTCAGCCGGCGCGGCACGTCGGCGGCAATCGAGGAGAGGCTCGTCGAGGACGTGTCGGTGTCGATGACCAGTCCGTCGAGGAGCTCGGAATCCGTCGTCGCTTCCCCGGCGGCGCCGTGGACGGTGATGGCGGACAGGTCCGCATCGTCGCCGCCGGCGCGAGCGGCGCGGTACGCCCGCGTCGACAGATCGGCGAGAAACGCCGTCCGGCGCTCGTCCCACCGTCCGGTGACCGCGGTCGAGACCACGGCACGGTGGTCCACCTCGCCGTCGGGCGCCGACGCCAGGTCGTCGAGGAGTGACCGGGCGTGGCCCGCCGCGTCGGCGTAGCCCGCGATCACCGTCGTCGGGTGGAGACCGTCGTCGAGGAGCGTCTCGGCCTCGGCCAGCAACGTCCCCGCGAGGACGATGGCGGCCGTCGAGCCGTCACCGAGTTCACCGCGCTGGGCCCGGGCGACACCCGCGAGGAGCCGCGCGGCCGGCGAGTCGAGGGAGAGCCGGTCGACGATGCTCGCCCCGTCGTTGGTCACGATCACCGTCCCATCGTCGACGAGCATCTTGTCGCGACCGTTCGGCCCGAGCGTCGTCCGCAGTAGCTCCGACAGTGCGGTTCCGGCAGCGATGTTTCGCTCCCGCGCGTCGTCCCCCGTCGTTCGTCCGTCGACAGCCGCGACCCCGTGTATTCCATTCATACGACTGACACTCGTTGGTGAGGAACGTTCGGTTCGTTGATAAATGTACGCGTGGATCGTGCCGGATGGGGGTGGACCTGCCGACGCGACGGCGGAAAAGGAACTGGCCGGTTACTGCGGCTCGCAGGGCAGCATCTCTTGGTCGTAGTCCTGATCGCCGACCACGACGGCCGCACAGCCGCCGATGTGCCCGAAGTCGTACGAACACTTGTACTCGTAGACACCGGATTCGGGGAAGTAGTGGCTGACCGGCTCGCTGCTGATGTCCTCGTTCATCTCCCAGTCCGAGGCGATATCCGGGTTCCACGCGGTTCGGCCGCTCTCCGAACTGGACGGCGACATCGACGTGACGCTGTGGGAGCCGATGCCCTCGTACACCCACTCGACGACGGTCCCCGGTTCGACCTCCGCCACCATCGGGACGAACGTCTTGTTCTCGACGGTGATGGTCTGTGTCGGGGCGTCCTCCGGTGGCCCGGACGGCGTCGGCGTCGGCGTCGGCGTCGGCGTCGCCGTCGGTTCGGGCGTGTCCGTCTCGGTCGCCGTCGCCTCGCCACCACCGCCGTCACCGCCGCCGGAGCCACCAGCACAACCCGCGAGTGAGCCAACCATACCGGCAGCGGCCGCGACGATCTTCCTGCGACTAAATGTCATGGTTCGGTCGTGGCGTCCGGTATGGGATACCCCTTCAAAAAACGTTCGAGATTGTCACAGCTACGTCGTTCCAATTATCATCCGTCTAGATCGGCCACCAGAGTTTATATCTGCGACAATCTTGAATCGTGCAATGGCTATCGACGACGCCGAGAACTCCGGTTCCGAGGGGTTCGACGGCGCGGCCGCCGTCGGTTGGGACGACGCGGTCGATCCGGCGGCACTCTCCGACTCGCTCGCCGCCGGGAAGGCGGCAGCGACCCGGCTCGACGCCGCCGTCTCGCGGGTGCAGGACGGCGCGCCGCCGGTCGTCAAGGGACTCTGGACGTGGGAGGATTACAAGCGGGAGTTCCACTACGACGCGGACGGCACTCCACCGACGGACGGGCAGGGGGAGGCGGTTCCGTTCGATCCCAGCGACACCCTCGGGTTCGACCCCGAGAAGACCGAGAACGTCCTCTCGTTCGGCGAGAATCTCGCCGCGGAGCTCGACACCGTCGTCGACGAGCGGACGGTCGACGTGGACGAGGCCCTCGACGAGGACGCCTTCTTCGAGACGGAGTTCGGCGCCACGACCGTCACCAACCGGTACGACCTGGAGAAGACGGTGCCGATGGAGAAGAAGCTCCACTTCCGGGAGATCGACCGCTACTGGGTGAACAAACCCTACGCCTACGTCGTCATCTTCCAGTCCCGCAAGGAAAACGAGAAGAAATACTACGTGGTCCAACCTCACACGACGCCCATCGAGGACGACCTGCTCGAATTTCTGCGGGCCAAACTCCAGAACGCGATCAAATACGCCGACGTCGAGGTTGCGGGCGGTCTCGACGAGCGCGAACGGGTGATCAAAGACGAGACGTACGCGCTGCTGGAACGGTACGACCTCTACTCGAAGACGTCGGGGAGCGGCTTGCTCGACACCATCGCCACCCAACTCGGCGTCGAGAGCGCCGACGGGACGGCCGGACGGCTCCTCTCCCGTCTCGGCTGGCGGCCGGCGCCAGACGTCGACGAGGAGCTGTCGGGACTCAGCGTCCGCCCCGAACCCGCGCTGGTCGAGGAGGACGCCGATCACCTCTCGGAGTACCAGGTCGAGAAACTGCTCTACTTCCTCAAGCGGGACTTCATCGGCTACGAGCGCATCGACGGCATCAAACACGACATCAACGTCGAGGACATCTCGTGTGACGGCTACCACTCCCCCGTCTTCGTCTACCACAGCGACTACGAACAGATCATCTCGAACATCTACCACGGCGACGACGAACTCGACGATTTCGTCGTCAAACTCGCCCAGCGATCGGGCAAGGGGATCAGCAAGCGACGGCCACAGGTCGACGCCACCCTCCCCGACGGCTCCCGCGCCCAGCTCACCCTCGGCAAGGAAGTCTCCGACCACGGCACCAACTACACCATCCGGCAGTTCAAGGACGTTCCCTTCACCCCCGTCGACCTCATCAACTGGAAGACGTTCTCGCTGGAGGAGATGGCCTACCTGTGGCTCGCCATCGAGAACAACAAGTCGCTCATCTTCGCCGGCGGGACCGCGTCCGGGAAGACGACCAGCCTGAACGCCGTCTCCCTGTTCATTCCCTCGAACTCCAAAATCGTCTCCATCGAGGACACCCGCGAGGTGGAACTGCCCCAGCGCAACTGGGTCGCCTCCGTGACTCGACCCTCCTTCTCCGACGACGAACAGGGCGACGTGGACGAGTTCGACCTGCTGGAGGCCGCACTCCGCCAGCGGCCCGAGTACATCGTCATGGGCGAGATTCGAGGCGAGGAGGGCCGCACCCTCTTCCAGGTCATGTCCACCGGGCACACCACGCTGACGACGTTCCACGCCGACAGCGTGGGCGAGGTGCTCAAGCGGTTCACCACGGAGCCGATCAACGTCTCGAAGACGATGTTCTCGGCGCTCGACCTGGTGTCGATCCAGACCCAGACCAGGGTGGGCGGCCGGAAGGTTCGCCGGAACAAGAACCTCACCGAGATCAACTTCTACGACGCGGAAAACGACGAGATAAACGTCCAAGACGTCTACCAATGGCAGGCCGAGACCGACGAGTTCCTCCGGATGAGCAACTCGAACACGTTGGACGAGATTCGGTTCGACCGCGGGTGGACTCGTGGGACCCTTGAAGAAGAGTTGTTCAAGCGCGAGGCCGTCCTCGCCTACCTCATCGAGAACGGTCTCAACACGTACACGCAGGTCGCCGCCACCGTCCAGGCCTTTATCAACGACGAGGAGACCATCCTCGCGCTGATGGCGAACGACCAGCTCGAACGCAGCCTGGAAGACCTCCGCGAGATGGAGTCGGTCCTCATCGACATCGATCCGGAGAAGGAGGCGATGGTGCCCCGTCCCGATCCGAACGAGGCGGGACTGGAGCTGTGTGCGGACATCCTCGACCGGGCCGAGACGGAACTGTTCGAGGAGTATCGCGGCGAGGCGGTGCCGGGCATCGACGCGGCGCTCACGGACGTGGACACCGCCGCGGACGTGACCGCCTCGCCCTCTACGCCGCCCTCGTCGGCCGAGGCCGGCGGCGAGGGTGGACCGGAATTCGACGACGCGGGCGCCGACGCCGACGGGGGCGACGACGCCGCGGGAACGGTCGACCTCGACGAGTCACCGTTCGACGCGGAGTCGGACACCGGAAACGACCCCACGGCCGGCGCGTCGTCCGGCGACGACGGGTTCGACATCTCCTTCGACGACGGGCCGACCGACGAGTCGGGCGCCGACGTCGACCTCGACTGGGGGTCGTCCACGTCCGGCGCCGACGCGGCCGAAGAGCCGGCGGACGAGCCGTTCGCCGATGCGGCCGAGGAGCCGGCGGACGAGTCGTTCGCCGACGCGGCCGAAGAGCCGGCGGACGGGGACGGCTCGCCCGACGTGGACGAGGCGTCGACCGACGAGGCGAACGAAGCATCGCCCGACGACTCGCTCGACGACGGCGAGACGAACGAAGCGTCGACCGACGACTCGCTCGACGACGGCGACGACGAGTCGGCCGCCGACATGGACGAGTGGGGCTTCGGCGACGTGACCGACGCGGACGAGGAGGAGTGACGTGAGCCTCGACACCGGCCGTGGACTGAACGGCGGCGTCGACAGCCTCGGCGACCTGTTTTACCCCCTCTACCGACGGCTGTTCGACGGCGACGGCGACTTCGTCGGCGAGGTGGAGACGAAACTCGTCCAGGCTCGGATGGCGACGACGGTCGAACTCTACCTCTCGCGGGCGCTCGCCGTCGGCGTGCTCCTCGGCGGCGTGTTGTGGGCGCTCGGCACGCTCGTCGGCTACAGCCTCTTCGCGTTCGGCCTCGTCTCCCCCGAACTGTTCTCGACGGGGGCGCGCATTCCCAACGAGGCGGTCGTCGCGTTCATCGACCTGATCAAGGTGCCCGCCGCTATCGCCATCATCGGCCTCGTCATGGGTTCGTTCGGCTTCGTCACGGGCTTCGGCACGTTGATCGCCATCCCCTACTCGCGGGCGTCGTCGCGGGAACGCGAGATCAACATGCTCCTCTCCGACTCCATCTCCTTCATGTACGCCCTGTCGGTCGGGGGGCTCAACCAGTTGGAGATTCTGGAGGCGATGGCGAAAGCCGACGACACGTACGGCGAGGTGGCCTACGAGTTCCAGAGCATCGTCCAGGAGACGGAGTATTTCGGCACCGACTACCGCAACGCCATCCAGCAACAGGCCATCGAGACGCCGAGCGACGACCTCTCGCAGTTCCTGACGGATATGCTCTCTATCGTCAACTCCGGCGGGAACATGCAGGCGTTTCTCTCCGACAAGAAGGACAAACACATGCGGACCGCCAAACAGCAACAGGAAGTCACGCTCGACACCCTCGAACTGTTCGGCGAGATGTACATGACGCTCTCGCTGTTCCCGCTCCTCTTGATCATCATCCTCGTCATCATGAGTATGCTGGGGGAGGCCCAGTCGTTCATGCTGTACGCGACGGTGTACGGTCTCATCCCGATCACCGGCGCGATGTTTCTGGTGCTCGTTTCGACGGTGAAACAGGACGAACCGGGCGACGGCTACCTCGACCCGTCGGACGATGGCGGCCGCGGCGCCGAGACGACCCGTGGCGGCCTCTTTCACCTCGGGCTGATCGAGAGCTACGTCGGCGAGTTCGGCATCTTCGACCGCATCAAATCCCGCGAAGGGGCGTTCCGGACGAAACAGCTCCTGCGGCAGCCACACGTCTTCTTCCGCGACAACCCACTGTTCACGCTGGTGTTGACCGTTCCGGCAGCGCTGGTGCTGGTCGCGTTCACCGCCGTCAGCGGTGCGGCGCCGACGACGTGGGCCGGCATGGTGCAGGCACCCGTCTGGGGGACGTTCGTGTGGATCTACGTCCCGCTCTACCTGACGCTCGTCCCCCTCGGCGTCTTCCACGAGTGGAACGTCCGGTCGCGGGCGGCCATCACGGGGAAGCTGTCCGACAACCTCCGCAAACTGTCGAGCGCGAACGACACGGGACAGACGCTGCTGGAGTCGGTGAACACCGTCGCCGAGACGTCGTCCGGGAAGCTGGCCGACGAGTTCGACGTGCTCTACGCGAAGGTGAACTACGGCATGAGTCTGCGGACGGCGCTGGTCGAGTTCAACAACAAGTACCACATCCCGCGGCTGGCCCGGACGGTCAAGCTCATCAGCAAGGCCCAGGAGGCGTCGAGTCAGATCACGCAAGTCCTGACCACGGCCGCCCAGGCCAGCGAGAACCAGGACGACATCGAACGCGAGCGACGGTCGCGCACCCGGATGCAGGTGGCGATCATCCTGATGACCTACCTCACGCTGCTGGGCGTGATGGCGATTCTGAAGACGCAGTTCCTCGACGTGATGGCGGGGCTGACCGAGCAGGCGGGCAGCAGCGGCGGGGGCGGCGGGTCCTCGCAGTTCGGCGGCGGCATCGACACCCAGCTGCTCTCTTTGCTCTTCTTCCACGCCGTCACCCTACAGGCCATCCTCTCGGGGGTCATCAGCGGCTACATCCGGACCGCGAAGCTGATGGCCGGCGTCAAGTTCGTGGTGATCCTGCAGACCATCGCGTTGGCCGTGTGGCTGGTGGTTGGATGATCGAGGGTGGCCGTCACCGCAACCGCGCCCAGACCACGATCGACTTCGCCATCGGGACGAGCGTCTTCCTCGTCACCGTCGCCTTCGTCGTCGCGTTCGTCCCCGGCATCTTCCAGCCGTTCGCGGACGGTCCTCAGGAGGAGCTCGCGGGTATCGACCGCGTCGCGGACACGGTGGTCTACGACCTCCTCGACGACGGCGACGGCGACGGCGGCGCGACCCTCGACCGCCGCTGTACGATTGCCTTTTTCGACGCCGACGACACCGACACCGGCTGTGCCTTCGACGACGCCGCTCCCTTCGCCGAGCAGGTGGGCCTCTCCGCGGGCCACCACGCCAACGTGACCGTCGTCGGCGCCGACGACGGCACCGCGAACCCCGTCTGCTCCGACGGCACGCGGGTGTACGTGAGCGACACCGACGACTGTTCGAGTGGGTTCACGCTCGATGCGGGCGACTCCCTTCCCCCCGACGGCGCGTCGGTGATCGGGCGACGGGTCGTCTACGTCGACGGAACCACCGCCACCGTCGTCGTCAGGATGTGGTAACCGTGCGCGCACAGGCTCACACGCTGGAGGCAATCGCCGCGGGCATCGTCGTCCTCGCGAGCGTCGTCTTCGCCCTGCAGGTGACGGCCGTCACCCCGCTGTCGGCGAGTACGGCCAGCCAGCACATCGAGAACCAACAGCAGGCGTCGGCCGCGGGCGTCCTCGACGCGGCCCGGGAGAACGGGGCGCTCGACGCCGCCGTCACCTACTGGGACGAGACGAACGGGACGCTCCACGGCACCTCAGGCGGCGGGTACACGACCGACGCCGAAGTCGAACGGACGACGCTCGGCCGGATGCTCCTCGACACCTTCGAGGCGCGCGGCGTCGCCTTCAACGTCTACTTCACGTACACCGCGGACACGGGGTCGTTCGCACGCCAGCGGTTCATCTACCGCGGCGAGCCGAGCGACAACGCGGCCACGGCGGCGACGACGGTGATGCTCTACGACGACGACCCGCTCTACGACGCGAACGAGACGCCGACCGACACGACGGTCAACGAGTCGACCACCTACGACGCCCTGATCCCGCCGGAGTCGTCGACGGGGCTGTACAACGTCGTCCGCGTGGAGGTGGTGGTGTGGCGGATGTGACCGGGGAGCGGAGCCGCGCACAGCTGCTCCTCGTGGGCGCGCTCGCGCTCGCCGTCATCTTCCTCTCGCTGAGCCTCCTGCTCAACTCGGTCATCTACACGGAGAACCTGGCGACGCGCCAGACCCACGCCGACGTCGAGAAAGCCGAGACGTTCCGGGCGTCCGTCGTCGACGGCCTCGGCGGCGCCGTCGAATACGCCAACCGGCGGAACGTGACTGGCTTCGCCGACCGTCGCGACGCGTATCGCGCGGCGACCGACGACTGGATCCCGACGCTCGCGAACTACTCCGCGACCGACGGGCTGGCGGGGGACGTGGACCGCGCGGGCGTCCAGCAGGGGACCCGTATCGTCGACGCGAACGCGAGCACCGGCATCGTCGACCGGAACGGCGACGGCGACTGGACGATGGCCACCGACTCGTCGGTTCGGCGCTTCCGGCTGAACGTCACGCTCTCGTCCGTCGACTCGCCCGACGACACGACCATCACTATCGACGACGGCACCGCACAGGACGTGGTCGTCGAGGACGACGGGAGCGGGCCGCAGGTCCGCGTCGTGGGCCGGGGCACCTGTGAACTGACGCGCGGGCACGTCGATATCGGCGCCGGCCGGGTCGACGGCGACTACTGCCCGCCGCTGGCCGACGCCCGCCCGACGGGGACCGTCGACGTGTCGGTGTCGAACGGCGATGGCATCGACGCCACCTACTCGTTCGTCGTCGACCGCCACTCGGAGGGGTTCCGGACCGCCGTCGACACGGCCAACTTCCCGGGGCAGTGTACGCCCCCGTCGCCGCCGACGTACGCGACGACGGTCGGCGACGACCCGTACACGACGCCGGCCATCTACGCCGCGACGGCGCGAATCGGGGTCGCGACACAGGACCTCGACTACCGGCGGACGGTCCGGGCGGCGCCCGACGAGGCGGGCGAGCCGGCCACCGGACCCACCTTCACGACGTTCAACGTCACGCAGTCGGGGAACGATTTCGACGTCGGCTGGCAAACCAGCGATCCGAACGCCGACGTCGACTCCGTCGACCTTCGGGTCACCTACGTGACCAACGGGACGGTCTACGCCGACTCGTCCGGCCTGTCGCCGAACGGGTCGGCGTCGTTCAAGGACGTGCCGAGTGGGCTGGCGTACTACGTCAACGGCACGGTGACCGACGGGACGTCGGACCGCCGCGTCAGCGAGATTCACGACACGGGGGCGTGTCCGCCGTGATGCGCCGCGACCGCCGCGCCACGTCGACGGCGCTCGGCTACGTCCTGTCGCTCGGCATCGCCGCCGTCCTCGTCTCCGGCCTGCTCGTCGCCGGCGGCGGCCTGATGGAGGATCAGCGCGACCAGTCCGCGCGGATCGAACTGCAGGTGATCGGACAGACCGTCGCCGACGACCTGGCGAGCGCCGGCCGCCTCTCGGACTGTGATTCCTGTGACGTCCGGCTCCGGATCGACGTACCCTCGCGCGTCGCCAGCGAATCGTATCTGATCGACGTGGTCGAGGTGGACGGCACCGCCCCTTCGTACCGGTACCGCCTCGCGCTGACGACCGGGCGGTCGAACGTGGCGATCAACGTCACGGTTCGGACGAGCGTCCCGGTCGTGGAGACGTCCGTCACTGGCGGGACGATGATCGCCGAGTACGACCCCGCGGCGGGTACCCTGGAGGTGCGGAATGACTGACGAACGCGCCGTCAGCGACGTGTTGAGTTTCGTCCTCGTGTTCTCGCTGATCACGGCGTCGGTCGGGCTAGTCACGGTCGTCGGCCTCGGGAGCCTGCAGGACGCCCGCAACGCGGAACGGATCGACAACGGCGAGCGGGCGTTCGAGGTGCTCGCGGACAACCAGCGAGACATCGCCCACGGCGGCGCACCGTCGCGGGCGACGGAGATCAAACTCGCGGAGACCACGCTGACGCTCGGGGAGTCCTCCGACACCAACGTCTCGCTGTCGGACGGGACGACCGTTGGAACCACGGAGTCCCGGTCGATCACGCTAGGTACGTCGGGCGACGGCAACGACCTCTCGCGGGGTGTCGTCTACGAACTCGGTGCCGTCTTCCGCGTCGACCGCGGTGGCGCCGCGATGCGTCGCGCGCCCCCGTTCCAGTTCGGCGAGAACCGGACGGTGATCCACTACGTGACCCTCGAATCCGTGACTGGGGCCGTCCAGCGTCGCTCCGGGTCGACGACCGTGCTCGTCCGGAGCGTCCGGGGCAGTACCGCCGTAGTTTCACACACCCAGCCGTCGAACGCGGTGACCGTCGTCGTCGAAACTACGCCGCGCCGCGCGGAAGCCTGGAAACGCTACTTCGAGGCGCAACTGGAGGGGATGCCCGGCGCGACCTGTGACTCGCTCGACGGCTCCGGAACCGTCTCCTGTTCGTTCGAGACCGACAACCTCCACGTCGCACAGACGACGATCAGGGTTCGGATCAATTGACCTGTGCGGTCACGTTGTGTTTCGTGATGTGGAGATAGGTGACGACCTTGCCGCTCCCGTCGTAGTAGATGTAGCCCGAGGAGCCGGATTCGCCGATTCCAGCGTTGTTACCGTCGGCGACGATCAGGTCGAAGCCGGGCCCTATCTTCGCGAAGTAATGTCGGGTGAGCAAGGTCAGGTCCTCGTCGTCCCCGCTGGTGTAGGTGACGCCCGGGTCGGGCGGGTGATCGTCGAATTTCGCGTCGCTCGCGAGCGTCTTCGATCCCGACTTGAAGTGGACGTTGTCGTTTTTCACCTTCTCGTAGTTCAGATCGGCCGTCCCGTTCGGCGGGGTGAGGTCGACGTCGACCCATATCTCGTCGCCGTCGGCCGGCTTGCCGTTCACCTCGCCACACTCGGTCTCGAGGTAGTCGTCGCTGTACCAGCCGTGGTGGGTGTCGCCGCCGTCGTCGCTGTAGTACAAGGAGAGCGCCACGTCCTCGTTACAGTCGTTGACGCCGTTGCCGCCGACGTGAATCTCGAACTGCCGTTGGCCCTGCTGGGCGTAGAGCGACCAGTCGAGGTTCGCGAAAGAGGACTCTTCGGTGTCCTGCGGACGGACGGTAAACGAGAAGTCCTGTAGCGAGTGGCCGCTGTCCATCCCGCGGACGGTGATACCCTGCGTCTCCGGCGGCATCTGGAAGTCGCCGAGCGTCCCGATGCTGATGAGTTCGACCGCGACGGTGTTCGAACTCGGATAAGAGACGTTGCCGTCGGTCCGCGTGCTGAAGTACGACCCCCACGCATCCGCGTACTCGCTGTCGATGATGACTTCGACCGTCCCGTTCTCGACCGGGTTCGAGTAGTTGGCGCCGTTGGGGTAGGTCGCCTCGTCGGGATACACCGGCGTCCCCTGACCGGGCGACCGCGCGCTCACCGTCGCCTTCCCGGTCGCGCTCCCCGAGCCCTCGATGCGGACGAGCGGGAAGGTGAGCGTCCCGCGGCGGTAGTGGAACTCGGGTGGCGAGACCATCTGCGCCGACCCGTCTTCGTACGACCGCCAGACACCGCCGCCCTGATACGCGATGGACGCTCCGTCGCTCCGGTAGACGATGGCGCCGAGCGACGTGTTCGGAACCAGCGTCGCGTCGTTGGAGCCGTCGTAGTTCCGGTGGACGATGCGGATGGTCCCCGCGTCCGGATCGACGGTGTACCCGCCGCTCGTCGTGGGGAGGTCGACACTCTGGGTCTCGGAATCGCCGAGCGCCACGGTCGAGAGTCGGGAGTCGAGCAGCGTCATCCCGTTCTCCGCCCGGTCGAGTTCGGACCGAGACTGCACGTCGCCGATGGCGGCCGATCCGAACGCGACGACGACCGTCGTCGAAGCGAGGACGAGGCCGAGGACGAGCACCACGCCGATCGGTTCGGCCTGCGCAGTTCGGTCGCGCACGAACCGGTACAGCCGGGGGACGCGTGACCGAGCCATTGAGGTTGGGAGGGCATCGATGCATAAAAGCGAACTGGCCGATTATCGGCGATGAGATTCGAACTATCGACTTTCGGGCGCGTTCGTGGCCGTATCGGCCGAGCGATTTCACGGGCGATATCGTCGTCCCGTGGTCGCCCGTCGAGCAACAAGTCTATACTCGCGCCCACGCTGGGTCGAAGCATGCACCACGATACCACGTTCGTCGACGACCTGGGACTCGACCCGGACCAGATTTCGGTGGCCGACGCCGACCGCGAGCAGCGCTCCCACGACTGGGGGACGGCGCGCGAGGACGGCGTCCGCCCCGACGTGGTCGTCTGGCCGGAGTCAACGGCGGACGTGGCGTCGATCATGCGGGCGGCGACCGAACACGGCGTCCCCGTCACGCCCTACGCCGCGGGCACGAGCCTGGAGGGCAACGCCGTCCCGATCCACGGCGGGATCACGCTCGACATGACGCGGATGGACGCCGTGTTGGACGTCCGCCCGGACGACCTGCAGGTGGACGTCCAGCCGGGCATCCTCGGCGACGACGTGAACGAGGCGGTGGCGAAACACGGGCTCTTCCTCCCCGCGCTCCCCTCTTCCGGCGCCATCTCGACCATCGGCGGCATGCTCGCCAACGACGCCAGCGGGATGAAGACCGTAAAATACGGCGAGGTGAGCGACTGGGTGCTGGGGATGGAGGTCGTCCTCCCGACGGGCGAGGTGATCACGACCGGAAGCCGCGCGGTCAAGACGTCGAGTGGCTACGACCTCGGCGACATCATCGTCGGCAGCGAGGGCACCCTCGGGGTCATCACCCGGGTGACGATCAAGTTGGCCGGGCGACCCGCGCAGGTTCGGGGCGGGCGCGCCCACTTCGAGACGCTCGACGACGCCGCCAACGCCGTCTTCGACGCCGTCCGCTCGGGCGTCGACGTGGCGAAAATCGAACTCATCGACCGCCTGAGCGCCGCGATGTCGAACGCGCATCTCGACACCGACCTCCCCGACGTGCCGATGGTGTTCGTCGAGTTCCACGCCAACCACGGCATCGAGGAGGAGATCGACTTCTGCCGGTCGGTGTTCGAAGCCCACAACGTGACGAGTTTCGAGGTGGCCGAGAACGACCGCGGGATGGACGAACTGTGGGCGGCGCGCCGGGAACTCGCCGAGGCCCTCGAACCGTACGAGAAGCACCTCTCGCCGCTCACACCCGGCGACGTGACCGTCCCCATCAGCGAGTATCCGGGCATCATCCGCTACGCGAAGGAACTGGCCGAAGCGGAGGACTTCCTAATCCCCTGCTTCGGCCACGCCGGCGACGGTAACCTCCACTACGCGGTGATGGTGGACAAAGACGACCCGGACCACGTCGCCCGTGGGAAGGAGGTGTCCCGCAAAATCGTCGAGCGCGCCATCGAACTCGGCGGCACGTCGACCGGCGAGCACGGCATCGGCCTCGGCAAGCAGGACTACCTCGTCGCCGAACACGGCGAGGCCGCGGTGGACGCCATGCGCTCGATCAAGAAGGCGCTCGATCCGGCGGGGATCATGAACCCCGGCAAGGTGTTCGACGGCCCGGACACCTAGGCGTCGGTGCTCGTGTAGAGATACGCGGCGACGACGGCGAACAGGCCCTCTACGGCTTTGGAGACGACGGCCATCGTGTTCAGACTCCCCTGTCGGTAGAAGGCGTCGACGCCGAAGCCCTGGAACGCGAAGAAGGCGAGCACCGTCACGAGGGCGTAGCCGGCGGCGACGAGGTAGAGTTCACGGCGCCAGTACCGGGTCAGGTAGACGAGGATGCCACCGACGAACCCGGCCCCGTTGAGGCCAAAGAGGATGGCGAGGGTCTGACTGAAGCCGATCACCTGCGGCGCCAGGAAGAGGTGGATCACCCCCGTCACCGCCGCGAGTAGGATCGCCACGTAGCCCATCGGGTTCTCCGGGAGGCTCAGCAGGGTATCGCTCGCTTGCGTGTTGCTCACGCTCATCGCCCATCATCTCCCGGTTCGGGCGGCCAGTGAGTCGACTGTCGAGTCGCGGGTCGGTCGAGGACGGGTGACGGCGGGAGGGTCGTACACGGGTCGGTTCGTACCATACAGTGGGTTGTCAACGTCCCGAAACAAATGCCGATTGGTACGTCTCTCGAAACGCGGTGGCGGATCGGCCGATAGCAGCACCGTCGTCACAGGTCGATCCGGTCGAAGTCGTAGAAGACGGCCTCGAAGTCCTCCTCGTTCATGTCCGCCTCGAGCTGTTCGACCCGCTCGCGAGTTCGCTCTAGCTCCGCTTTGAGTTGCTGGTACTCATCGCTGTCGGCCAGTTCGTCCGGCTCCTTGTGGGATTCGAGCGCAGCAAGTTTCGAAACCGCCGAGAACAGCTCCGAGAGCTGTCGGTCGTACGCGTCGCGTTCGAGCAGTCCCCGGACGAGTCGCTGGATGTCCGCCCGGAACAGTGGTTTGACGACGTAGTCGTCGAAGCCCATACTGAGAACGTCGAAGTCGGGTTCGACTGCGGTCACCATCGCCACCCGGCAGTCGAGGCCGCGCTCCCGGATCGATTCCAGCACCTCGTCGCCCGAGAGCCCGGGCATCAGTCGGTCGAGCAACACCACGTCGGTGTCGTCGTCGACCAGCTCCAGCGCCGTCTCCCCATCCGTCGCCACCTCGACGTCGTACTCCTCCGAAAGCCACTCGGCGAACAGTTCGGCCAGTTCGGTTTCGTCCTCGACGACGAGGATGTGGGGTGGTGACGAGGTCATGACTGCGCCGAGTCGATCCGGCTATCGACATCCCACGAGTGGCAGAAAAATAGTTCTGCCGACTCCCCCGGCCGTCAGGACTCCGTCACTGATCGACGTTCGAGTGTAAGCGTTCCACAGACCGGACAGAGATAGTGGTCGTCGTCGAACGTCGACTCACACCGCGAACAGACGTACTCGGAGCCCCGTTCCGGTCCCAGCGGCAACATCCCGTCGTAGCTGTACGGCGCAGTCACCGGTTCTCCACCCCATCACCGTGTCGGCCGCGTACGCCACCGTGCATGGTTATCTATCCGTACCGGTCCATACCGTTCCATAGTATCAAAATCTACCGGTCGTCACCCCCGACGGAGCGGCGTCGTACACAGAGCTTACTTGTCTCCACACCCACCGTCACATCATGACGAACCGCGTCGTGCAGGGTCGGATGGTGACCGCCGAACGCCTGGCCGAACTGATCGAGGGCGACCCGCCCATGGAGGCCGACGCCATCGAGGACGCCGACCGCCAGTGTCCGGACTGCGACGGCGACGTCCTCGCCGTCGCGTATATGCCCTCCGTCACGGAACTGATCACGGGCTACAAATGCCAGGAGTGCGACTGGTCGGCCACCGACCGATAACCGAAATCCCTTTACCGCCCTTCGGATAAGGAGTTGTCGAGGGGTCGTGGCCAAGCCCGGCATGGCGACTGACTCCAGAGGCAACGCCCGGTGACGACACTCCAGACTGATATACCGAGCGCGCGACTGATCATCGCCGCGCGACGACGACCCTCTGGAGTACCGAGGCGTAACCGGAGATATCAGTCGATCGGGGGTTCAAATCCCTCCGACCCCATTTCCTGCCGCGAACGACTCCGTGAGCGGCAGAAGCAGCTTGCTGCGACCGTGGTTCAGAATCCCTTCGACACCATTTCCTCACGGCGAACCACCGGTGGGCAGCAGTCCCGTACCGAGCCAGATTCGACCCCATTTCAGACCCTGAACTCCGCGATCAGGTAGGCGTCGTCGCCCGTCACCGTCCCGGGATCGTCACCCTGCACCGGCTCGGTGTTCCAGTAAATCTCGATCGTCACGCCGTCGGCCGACCCCTTGGGGTCGAGATACACCGTCTCGCTGGCTTCCCACTGCGCACCGATACTGACCTGTGGGTCGCCGGCCGCGGTTTCGGCGAAGTTCTCCCGGGCGCTGGCGTCCCCGTCGTCCGCGGCCATGGCGCTCCCGGGCGGCCCTCCGATATCCAATGGTTTCGAGCCGGCCACGTAGAGTTGGTCGGTGGCCACGGCGTCGCCGGCGTCGAGGGTGACCGCCACCGTCCGCTCGTCCCCGTCGGGGACCGTCGTGTGTGAGACGCTGATCTGTGGGGCGGGCGGGGGCACGTCCGTCTCGTTCGTGAGGACGAACCCGGACACCGTCGTGGCGAGTACGACGACGAGTGCGACGAGCAACGTCACCGCGATGACCGGTGCGACGCTCCGGTCCTCGGCGGAACACCGAAACACACCGTCGATTGTGTATGTGCGAAGACAAAATTGTACCGACCGAACGGCTTCGACCGGTCGCACCGCTTTTGCGTCCGGGTGCCGGATACGCCGTATGGCGTCACCCGACACGGCTGGCCCCGCCGACCGGCCGTCCACGACGGACCGAGGGTCGTCCCCGTTTCTGAGCTGGTACCACCACGCCCTCGCGCTCGCTTACAGCGTCAGCGCCGCTGTCTCCGCGGAATCGATGCCGCTCGGACAGTTGGGTCTCTACTTCGTCGGCTCCCTCGTCGGCGCCTACGTCGTCGTCGTCGTCCTGACCGTTGGCTGGCGACGGCTCGTCCCACGACTGTTGTGAACACGGGTATTGGTCACACACCACAATCGTCGAACTACCCCTTCGACAATATATTGCCACGAACACGCAGATTTTTATCCCGCTCGGCCTTGACCAAACACATGAGAAGTCCACCGGAGACGAGCGAACTCGATACACCGTCACGTATTCTGATGGGTCCCGGCCCGAGTATGATTCACCCGCGCGTCCTTCGCGCGATGTCGACACAGGCACTTGGCTACATGGACCCCTCGTTCCTGGAGATCATGGACGACATCCAGGAGCTCCTGCGGTACGCGTTCCAGACGGACAACGAGTGGACCCTCGCGACCAGCGGGACGGGCACCGCGGCGATGGAGACGGCCATCGGTAACATCGTCGAACCCGGCGACACGATGCTCGTTCCCACCAACGGCTACTTCGGCGACCGGATGGGGAAGATCGCCCGCCGCGCCGGCGGTGACGTGGTGACCGTCGATGCGCCGTGGGGCGAACCCCTCCACCCCGCCGACGTGGCCGACGCCTTCGACGAACACCAGCCCGACGTGTTCGGCTTCATCCACGCCGAGACGAGCACGGGCGTCCGCCAGCCGAACGTCTCCGACCTGACCGACATCGCCCACGACCACGACGCCATCACCATCGCCGACTGCGTCACCTCCCTCTCGGGCGTCGAACTCCACGTCGACGACTGGGGCATCGACGCCGCCTACGGCAGTCCCCAGAAGTGTCTCTCCTGTACCCCCGGTGCGACGCCGCTCACCATCGGCGAACGCGCCCGCGAGAAGATTCAGAACCGTGACGACGACACCGGCTCCTGGTATCTCGACCTCGACCTCGTCATGGAGTACTGGGGCGACGAGCGTAACTACCACCACACCGCGCCGACGACGAACTTCTACGGTCTCCGCGAGGCGCTCCGCCTCGTCGCCAAGGAGGGTCTGGAGAACCGCTGGGAGCGCCACCGCGCCGTCGCGGGTGAACTCCGCGAGGGCCTCCAGAACCTCGGCCTCGAACCCGCCGCCGAGAAGGAGTACTGGCTCCCCAGCCTCAACTCCATCGAGGTGCCCGACGGCGTCGACGACGCGGCCGTCATCGAGTTCCTGATGGACGAGTACGACATCGAAATCGCGAGCGGCCTCGGCGCCCTCGAAGGTGACATCTGGCGGATCGGCTGCATGGGCTACTCCGCCCGCCGGCAGAACGTCGCGTGTCTCCTGACCGCGATGGAGGACGCCCTCGAAGCGCAGAACTTCGACGTGGACGAACCGGCTATCGAGGCGTAGACCGGATCGAGACGGCTACTCGCTCTCGACTTCTCCCGCCGCCCCGCCCAGTTCGACCGCGGTGCCGTGGTGTCGACACTCCTCCAGGGCGTGCTTCGCCGCCATCCCCGCCGCGTGGGCGTGTTCGCCCTGCCCGACGCCGACCTTCAGGTCGACGCCGACGGTCTCTTCCACGTGGTCGATGGCCGCCCGGTAGTCGGCGACGGCCATGTCGGGCGTGACGGCGATGATGTTGTCGCCGCCGACGAAAAAGGAGAGGCCGCCGTGCTCCTCGCGGAGGTACCGCATCAGCGCCGCGTAGCCCTGTTCGATCTGGATGAACGAGTCGAACTCGTTGAGCTGGTCGGTGTACTTCTCGGTCGCGTCGTTCACGTCGAAGTGGGCGATGGAGACGTCGTCGCCGGAGGGCTCCGTCACCGGCGTTCCGCTCAACACCTCGCGCCGGTCGCCGTCCTGTGCGCTCCCGGCGCCTTGCAACCCCTCCGTCGCCCGCTCCAGCGCGACGGCGGGGTTCGGGTCGACGCCGATTCCGAGGCTGACGGTGACGGGGTAGCGGTTGCCCGTCGACTCCTGGAGGAGTCGGTGGTCGTCGAGGTCGAGGCCGTTGGTCACGGCGACCATGTTGTCGAAGCGGGTGAAGAAGGCGTAGCCGCCCCGGTGGCCGACGAACTGTGCGAGGTCCGCGAACAGTCGCGACTGGAGCGTCTGGAGGTCCATCTCGCGGCGCGGTTCCGGCGTCACCGTCCACGGCCCGTAGTTGTCGATCTGAACGAGCGTCAACTGCGTGTTCGTCACGGTATCGGACCGTAGGGCGGCGTCCAAATGGCTCTTTGGTTTGGTGATGGCCCTCAGGCCGAGTCGTAGAGCGACTGCACCTCGGCCGCCGAGAGCGCGCGCGAGTAGATGCGCACGTCGTCGATCTGGCCGGCTAACTTGTCTCCGCTCGGCGAAGGGTTCGCGCCGATCCTGATCGGTGCGGTCGAGCTTGAACTGCCGGCGGTGCCAAGCTGGAAGGCCTGTCCGTTCTTGTATCCGATCAGATTCGTCCCGTCCCACACGACGCCGACGTGTTGCCACTCACCGCTCGGCGCCGTGGCGAACGTGAACCAGTCGTTCCCGTTGTAGACACCCCATTCGTTGCTGCCCTGCTTCCATCCGAGTTCGAAGGCGTTGTTCTGGTGGAACACGCGGGGATAGGCACCGTCGATTCCGTCGAGCGGTTTCACCCACGCGAATCGGCTCTGAACGGCGCTCGCGTCGATGAATCCCGGAACCTCAACGTAGTCCGTGGCATCGAACGATGCCGCCTGCCCCGCTTGCCCGCTCGCGTACGATACCTCCCCGACGACGCTGCCGTCGTATCCGTTCCCACTCGCGTCGTTCGCGTTCCCGTCCAGCGGGTAGTACGCTTCGAGGTCCGTCGCCAACCCCACGCCGTCGTTGTGCCGGCACTGCTCGGTGTAGAAGCCGAGGTCGAACGTGGCCGAGTCGGACTGAATCTCGTTGGCGTGATCGACCGGCAGTTCCCACAGGAAGCCGATATAGTGGATCGTCGGCGAGTTCGTGTAGCAGTCACGGCCGTCGGAGGTCGGATTCGCGTCCAGCGGGATTCCGTTCCCGATCGAGAGCTGCGTGAGGACCTCCCGGAGCGTGCCCTGCGTGACGATGCGGTCGTCGCCGGAGACGGCGATGGACGCCGAGATGGGGTTCGGTTCGAACTCCCGATCCGTGACGATGGTCTCGGGGTCCTCCAGTACGTTGTCGCCGTCGTCGTACCAGACCGTGACCCGAATCTCGTCTAAGAGTTCGACGACGCCGTCCTGTTCGTCGGGGTCGTCGGCCTCGGGTTCGGTCAGTCCGTTCTCGTTCGCGTCGCGGAGCGAGCCGTTCAACCAGACGTAGCCGGGGTTGTCACAGAGCGCGAAGTCGAAGGTGACCTCGCCGAAGTCGCCGGGTTTCACGTCCTCGATGTTGATCACCGGCCCGTCGAGGTCGTCCGGCACGTCCGCCAGCACCTCGCAGGGATCGGCGTCGCCGGTCTCGATGGCCTGCCGGGTCTCGTCGTCCGGGAACTGTTCCTCGAGCGTGGCGTTCATGAACCCCTCGCGGTCGTCGACGACCAGTTCCCCGTCCTCCATGCGGGCGAACTCGGCCTCGTCCGCGCTCCAGTCGCTGTAGTGTTCCGCCCAGCTCACCTTCATGTCGAGTTCGCCGGCGGTCAACTGGTTGTTCTGGAACGTCTCTTGGTCGCTGAAGTACGCGCTCGTTCCGAGTCCCGCGCCGGCCGACGCCACGCCGATGGTGCCGAGGGCGGCGAGGGCCTTCCGCCTCGTGAGTTCGAAGTCGTCTGTCATGGTCACGCTCCCGGATCGGGACGATGTCCCCTCTGGGTCGTCCGGATACTCTCGACGTACCGGGTTAGCTAATGACGCCTTGCGCTGGCTAATCGGCCGTTAATCGGGTTCAGGCCGAGCGCGAAGTTCAACTGTCCCCCGTCCCTATCGCCCTCGATGACCTACCGCGGAGTCGTCCTCGACGTGGACGGAACGGTCGTGCGTGGTGACGAACCGATCCCGGGTGCCGCCGAGGGCCTCGACCGACTGGGGCGGGCCGGCCTCCGTCGCCTGTTCGTCTCGAACAACCCGACCAAGCGCCCGCCCGCGTACGCCGAGCGGCTCCGCCGGGCCGGCTTCGACGCCCACCCCGACGAAATCGTCACCGCGGGAACGATCACGACCGACTATCTCGCCGACAACCACGCCGACGACGTCCTCTTCGTCGTCGGCGAGGACGCTCTCGTCGACCAGTTGACCGACGCCGGCCTGTCCGTAGTCGCCGACGAAGCGCGTGCCGACACCGTCGTCGTCTCCATCGACCGCACCTTCGACTACGACCGGCTCTGTGCGGCGCTCCGCGCCTGCGACGACGAGGCCGTGACGCTCGTCGGCACCGATCCCGACATGGTGATCCCCGCCGCCGAGGGCGACCTGCCCGGATCGGGGGCGATCATCAACGCCGTCGCGGGCGTGGTCGGGCGCGATCCGGACGTGATGCTCGGGAAGCCCTCCGAACCGGCCCAGCGGGTCGTCCGCGAGCGCCTCGGCCTCCCGCCCGCCGACTGCCTGGTCGTCGGCGACCGCCTCGACACCGACATCGCCCTCGGCGAACGCGCGGGCATGACGACGGCCCTCGTCCGCACCGGCGTCACCGACGACCGCGATCTGGAGCGGAGCGACGTCCAGCCCGACTACGTCCTCGACTCGTTGGCCGACGTGGCGACGATTCTCTAGCCCCGCAGGAGGTTCATCACTTCGTCGGCCACGTCAGGTTCGACCGCGATGACGTAGCGTTTCCCCGGCGCGAGCGTCGTCTCCGGGCGCGCGACACGCTCCCCGTCGTCGTCCGAGATAACGAGCGTTCCGGCGGGGAAGCGAACATCGCGAAGCGCCTTCCCCGCGGCCGGCGCGCCCTCCTCGACCCGAATCTCCATGATGTCGAGCGTGCCCGTCACGTCCGCGAGCGTCCGCACGTCGCTTCCCTCGATTTCGTTCGCCGCCACCCGGGCGCCGGCGCCCTCGGGAAAGACCGTCTCGCCGACGAAGCGTTCGTACCCCTCCTGATCGCGCTCGGTGATGCGCGCGACCGTCCGAATCTCGGGGTTCAGCTCCGCCGCCTCCATGCAGATGGCGAGGTTCAGCCCCGGCAGGCCGGTGAGGCCGGCGATCACGTCGCTTCCCGCCACGTCGGCCTGCCGGAGGATGTCGGGGTTGGAGGCGTCCCCGCGGATGATCGTCGCCACGTACTCGTCGGCCATCGCGTCACAGCGGTCGCCGTCCGATTCGACGACCGTCACGTCGTGGCCGCGGGTATCGAGGAGGGCCGCCGTTTCGAAGCCGACACGTCCACCGCCAGCGATGATGATGTCGAGGGTCATGGTGATCAGTCGTCCGTCTGTGGTGCCGTCTCGTCGGCACCCGTCGGTTTGCTCGCGCTTTCGTCCGCTCCCAGCCGGGTGTAGACGGCGTAGGCCACGACGCCGAGTGCGATCCAACCGGCGCTGAGCCCGAGCGCCAGCACGTCCGTCCGGAGCAGATACTCCACCAGCACGCCAGTCAGGATCAGGTTGAGCACGATGCCGAGGACCGGTGGAATCGGGTAGTACGGCATCTTGTACGGCCGGTTCATGTCGGGACGCTCCCGTCGCAGTTTGATGACCGAGCCGTTCACGACGATAAAGGAGAGGAGGAAGAAGAGACTGGACATGTTGCCGGCGCTCTGGGTCGGGAGGGCGACGGAGCCGAGCATCACCACTCCGCTCGCGAGGATGGCGACGAAGGGCGTCCCGTAGCGGTGGTGGAGTTGGCCGAAGGAGGGGAGCAGTTGGTCCTCCCGACCCATCGAGAACGCCACCCGCGAGGAGGCGATGACGACGGCGTTCAGCGCCGTCAGCGTCGAGAAGACGGCACCGAAGACGATGATCGCGCCCCCGTTCCGAATGACCGGCAGGCCCGTCGGCATGAACTCCGTCGCCGCCTGTGCGATACCGGCTTCCCCCGCCGCCGCGAGGCCGTCGGCGCCGAGGGTCCCCACCGCGACGCTCACCACCGCGAGGTAGACGACGACGGTCACCGCGAGGCTCACGAAGATGGCCTTCGGGATGTTCTCGCGAGGGTTTTTCACCTCCTCCGTCACCGTCGTGATGAGGTCGTACCCCTCGAAGGCGATGAAGGTCAACCCCATCGCGGGGAGGATGCTGAGTGGGCCGCCGCCGTCCGCGAACAGCGGCTGGAACTCGGCGCTCGTGAACATCGGCGACGTGGCACCGAAGGCGACGAAGACGACGAGGATGCTCACCTTGATCAGCGTGAAAATCGTCTCGACGCTCCCGCTCGCCGCCGTCGAGATGGCGTTCAGCACGACCAACCCGAGGACGGCGACGAACGCGAGGCCGACGGCCGCGGGGACGGCGGCGTCGACGACCGGGAGCGCCACTGCACCCACCTGATCCGGCGCCGGCGTCAGGTCGTAGACGTGCAGGAGTTCGAGGAAGTTGGGAGCGAAGCCCAGCGCGTACAGGCCGCCGGCGATCATGTACGCGAACCACAGCATCCACCCCATCACGAACGAGGGGAGGTCGGCGAACACCTCCCGGACGAAGGCGTATCCGCCGCCACTCTTGGGGATGGAGGCGGCGAGTTCGGCGTAGGAGAGGCCGGTGAAGGCGGTGACGACGCCGTTGAGGGCGAACACGAGGATGGCCGCCGGTCCCGCGATTTCGGCCGCCAGTCCCGTCAGGACGAAAATCCCCGCGCCGATCATCGCCCCCATGCCGATCATCGTCGCGTCGAGGAGGCCCAGGTTGGCCTCGGGCGCCCGCTCCCCGTGTCCGCTCACGGCGCTCCCCGTCCACGCGTCCGCGGCAGTCGTTCCGTCCCGATCCACCCGCGGTCGCCGTCGGTCGTGTGTCTCCGAACCATTCCCGCTACTGCACACGATGGCGATTTCCCACAAGAAAGCACGGTGTCGTTCTCACTAGAGGACAATTACGTCCCACGGATCGTCCCAGACAGCCGCGCTGACGCGTCTGACGTAACTTTATTTATGTGTGGGCGCCTACCGTGGTGTATGTCATCGAGTGACAGCCCGTACGTCTTTCGCGACGAGATGGAAGACGTCGACGACGGCGCCGACGAGCCGACGACCGAAGGACAAGAGGTCGTCATCGTCGACGGCCGTGCGATGAGTTACCGCTGGTACCGCCGCTGAACCTCCTTCGACGACGCCGCTCGTCGCCCGGGAGCGGCGGCGCTGGCGACCCACTCGCCGCTCAGAACGCGTCGCCGTACACGTCGATGTCCGCGTGCAGCCCCTCACGGAGCGCGGTGTGTACGTGACAGATCCCCTCCGCCCGCTCGACGATCTCGTCGAGCGTCTCGTCGTCGACGTCGGCCTCGACGTGGATCGCGAAGTGGATGGACGCGAGGTCGTCGTTCTCGTCGAGGTCGGCGCTCGCGTCGATCTGTACCTTGCCGAGGTCGTCGTGGTCGCGCTGCTGACCGCCGACACGGAACGCCGGAAGGAAACAGGAGGCGTACGTCGCCACGAGCGCCGCGTTCGGGTTCGGTCCCTCCTCGTCGGTGGCGTCGACCGTGAACTCGAAGTCGCCGACTTGGTTGACACACGCGAAGCCCTCGTCGCTGACGGTGATAGTTTCGATATCGCTCATTGCGTCCGTTCGGTCGGCGCGCGTCGCCTAAATAGTGCGGATTCCGGTCGTCCGCGACGCTCGCCTTACTGCCGGCTGTAAGTCAATCGAGATATCCGCCCTTCCGGGGTGACGCATATCTCGAAACAGTTACAGCCGACAGTATTACTCCTCGGCGTACGGCCGCTCGAACGCGAAGCTCCCGTCACCGTCGAGGACGTGCACCTCGGCGTCGGAGCCGGTCGCCGCCACCTCGCGCTCGACGTCTCCGACGTCGATCTCGATGGGTGGGAAGGTGTCGTAATGCATCGGGAAGACGTGATCCACGTCCAGCCAGTCGGCCGCGATGGCGGCCTGTGCCGGCCCCATCGTGAAGTGGTCGCCGACCGGGAGCGCCGCGGCGTCGGGTTCGAGGAACGGCCCGATCACGTCGCGCATCTCGCTCATCAGGCCGGTGTCGCCGGCGTGGTAGAACGCGAAGGCGTCCTCGTCGCCTTCCTGAGTGGGAACCGTATCGCCGATGACGTAGCCCGCGGGCATCCCCGCGCTGTACTCGTAGTCGGTGCCGATGCCGTTGGTGTGGTCCGCACGGTGCATCGTCACGTACGCCGACCCACACTCGACGGTGCCACCGAGGTTCATGCCGACGGTGTCGTCGCCCCCGTGTTCGTCGGCCACCCAGCCGACCAGTTCCGGTGTGCCCACGATCGTCGCGTCCGTGAACGCGCCCACGTCGCCGACGTGGTCGGCGTGCCCGTGGGTCAGGAGGACGTAATCGGGGGAAAGGTCGGCCGGATCGACCGACGTGAACGGGTTGTCGAAGAACGGATCGATCAACAGGGAGGTGTCGTCGACCGAAACGTGCCACGTGGAGTGGCCGTGCCAGGTGAGTTCCATGGTTCGTTCTGGAGTTGTCCGCATGCCAACATCAATCTTTAGGGATCGTCGCCGGGCGGGCACCCGCTCCAACGAGGAAGGCTTATTTCGCCCGCGGATAACGCAACCCGCATGCGACGCGTCAGATTCCGCGATCCCGCAGGCATGGTTCGGACCGGCGAGTGGCACGGCGACGCCGTCAGCTTCGCCGATTCCACCTACGACCTCGACGAGGTGGACGTCCTCGCTCCGTGCGACCCGTCGAAAATCGTCTGCATCGGCCTCAACTACGCCGACCACGCCGATGAGACGGGTATGGACATCCCCGACCGCCCCATGCTCTTCCTCAAGCCCCCCAACACCGTGGCCGCCCACGGCGACACGATCACCCTCCCCGCGGGGAAAGAGCAGGTCGACTGGGAGGCCGAACTCGGCGTCGTCGTCGGCGAGCAGTGCCGGAACGTCGACGCCGCCGACGCCGAGGACGTGATCGCCGGCTACACCGTCGTCTGTGACCTCTCGAACCGCGACGACCAGCGACAGGAACAGAACTGGGTCCGCGGCAAGGCCTTCGACGGCGGCGCCCCGATGGGGCCGGTCGTCGCCGACCCCGACCACCTCCCCGACGACGCCGCGATCAGCCTCCGCGTCAACGGCGAAGAGAAGCAGTCCTCAGACATCACACAGCTCATTTTCTCCGTCCCCGAACTGATCGAGGAAATCTCCACGTACATGACCCTCGAACCCGGCGACGTCATCTCGACGGGCACCCCCTCCGGCGTCGGCGGCCTCGAAGACGGCGACGAGGTCGAGGTGGACGTCGAGGGCGTCGAGACCCTCGCGTTCACCGTCGAACAGGACTGATCGGCACTCGTCGTCGATTCTCGTCGTGGCTGTTCGACGGGTACCGATAGAGGTGCGAGATTACCCCTGGGCCGACCGCCCGCTCACCGCGACCCGAGAGGACAAGCCATAAATTTAGGCCCACCTAATCCGTGGCTGATGGACCTGAGCCGACGGGATGCGCTGGCGGCGCTGGCCGCGACGGGAGTCGCCGGCGTCGCCGGGACGGCGTTCCTCGACGACGGGGACGAGGCCACGGGTACCGACCCCGCGGCACCCGACGCCACTCCCGTCCCCGACGACGGTCTCGCGACCCTCGTCGCCGTCGCGGAGACGGTCTACCCCTCCGCCGCCGAGGGCGTCGACACCTTCGTCGAGACGTACGTCGCCGGCCTCCCCGACGACCGCCGGGACGAGGTTCTCGCCGTCGCCGCCGACCTCGACGCGACGGCCCGGGACTGGTTCGACGCCCCCCCCGCCGACCTCGACCGCTCGACCCGCGACGACCTTCTCCGTGACCTCGGGGTCGACGTGGCCGACCCCGACGCCGACGGCTACCTCTCCGAGCGGATTCGGTTCCACCTCGTGAACGAACTCCTCTATGCCTTCTACGCCTCGCCGACCGGCGGCCGACTGGTCGGCATCGAGAACCCCATCGCCTACCCCGGCGGCACCGAGAGCTACCAGCGCGCCTCCATGGAGGAAGAGGATGGCTGAGGATCGCTCGCCCGACCCCGACGCCGACGTCTGTATCGTCGGCGCCGGCCCCGCGGGCGCCATCGTCGCCGCCCGCCTCGCCGAAGCAGGTTACGACGTAGTCGTCCTCGACGCCGGCCCGCGGTTCGACCTGGACGACCGGACCGACCAACTCGACGCGCACATCCGCCCCGGTCTGGAGGGGCTGTGGGGCATGGGCGGCGAGCGCGACGCCTACACATCCAGCGGGCCGAGGGGCTACCCCCTGAACGCCGCGCGCGTGAAAGGCGTCGGCGGGTCGACGCTCCACTGGCAGGGCATGGTGATGCGTCTCCACGAACGCGACTTCGAACTCCACAGTCGCCACGGCGTCGGCGTCGACTGGCCGGTCGACTACGCCGACCTACGTCCGTACTACGCCGAGGCCGAACGGGAGTTGAGCGTCGCCGGCGCCGACGACAACCCCTTCGCCCCGCCCCGCGAGGAGCCGTTCCCCCTCCCCGCCTTCCCGCCCTCTCACAGCGACGCCATCTTCGCCGAGGCCTGCGAATCGCTCGGCCTCCCAACCCACTCCGTGCCGAACGCCCGCAACTCCGAACCGGCGGACGGCGCCTCGGCCTGTGTCGGCTACGGCACCTGCAAACCCGTCTGTCCGTCCGGCGCGAAATACACCGCGGAGCGTCACGTCGCCCGGGCGGAGGCGGCGGGTGCCCGCGTCGTCGACCGGGCGCCCGTCCAGCGACTCGTCCACGACGATACCGGGAAACGGATCGACGCCGCCGTCTACGCGACGCCCGACGGTGAGGAACACCGGCAGGACGCCGACGCCGTCGTGCTCGCCTGTGGCGGCGTCGAGAACGTTCGCCTCCTCTTGCTCTCCGCGTCCGGGGCTCACCCCGACGGCCTCGCCAACTCCTCCGGGGCGGTCGGCCGCTACTTCATGGATCACTGCTTCGCCGGCGTCGGCGGCCGGATCGACCGCCCGACCCGACAGAACCACGTCGGCTTCAACACCACCGAGTGTCACGCCCTCTACGACGGAGTGGACCCCTTACCTGGGGTGAAACTGGAGTTTCTCAACTACGCCGGTCCCTCCCCCGTCATCGACGCGCTCCACGCCGACGACTGGGGTGACTCCCTGCTCGACTCCCTGCGGGAGTCCTACGGTACCCACCTCGCCGTCGGCGGCCTCGTCGAGCAGTTCCCTCGCGCCGAGAACCGCATCACCCTCGACCGCTCGACCACGGACGACCACGGTAATCCCGTGCCCGACGTGCAGTGGTCGATCGGTTCGGAGACGCGCCGCGCCATCGAGCGCGCCAACGAGGTCCAGCGGTCGATCCTGACGGAACTCGGCGCCGAGATAGACTGGGTCGTCGGCCCCGACGCGACCGGCCCTGCGTACCACCACATGGGCACGACCCGGATGGGCACCGACTCCGAATCGAGCGTCGTCGACCCCGACTGCCGCGCCCACGACTGCGAGAACCTCTGGATCGCCGGCAGCAGCGTCTTCCCCACCGGCGGCGCGATGAACCCGACGCTCACCATCGCCGCCCTGAGCTGTCGGCTGGCCGACCGCCTCGACGAGTGGCTGTAACTCGCCTCCGCGCCCTCCCTTCCCTCGTACCGGGCGTTAATAACTAGTTAAGAATCTAACAATTACGGCCCCCCACCGGGATGATCGAGGGGCGCCTCGAAGAGCGACGCCGCTTCTCTCAAACACCTTGGATTTCTAATAATAAATGGTTATCTAATAGGTTGTAGCGCGTCGCTCCCACCGCATTTCGATAGAGGGCAACCACATCTCGGCGCGTGGGGGAGCGTCAACCAATCGATTCGGATCGAGACTGCTACGATGACAGACGACAACATTTTGAACGTCACACGACGGCGCGCGCTCGCCGGCGCGGCGCTCGTCGGTGCTATCGGGGCATCGGCAGGTGCCGGCACGGCAGCGTACTTCAGCGACGACGTACAGACCGAAGACAACACGATTCAGACGGGGGACATCGACCTCAGAACAAATGGCAACGACTCGCCGACCACGACGATCAACGTCGGCCCCGTCGGCCCCGGGCAGAGCGGTAGCCAGTCGCTCAGCCTCAACAACGTCGGGTCGTTGAACGGGTACCTCAGCTTGGTGTTCGGGACGCCCGACAACCGGAACGACCTGACCGAGATTCTCGAAGTCACCGTCTCCATCGGCGGGACCGAGATTCGGCGCGGGACCTTCGACACCGTCTTCGACGGGGAGGGCGAGTGGTCCAACGCCGACGTCCCGCTCGACGGCGGTCAGACGAAGAATCTCACCATCGACTGGTCGCTGCCGGGAGGCGCCGGCAACGATGTCCAGAACCTCGAGGCGATAGGGGACATCACGATCCAGTTGAACCAGCAACAGGAGGCCTTCGCCGACCTCGTCGTCGGCAGCAGCGGCGCCAACGTCTCGACGATTCAGGAAGCGGTCGACGACGTGCCCGACGGGGGCGTGATCCTCGTCAGGGACGGGACGTACAACGAAGGGGTATCCATCGACAAGGCGAATCTGACACTCGCCTCGAAGAATCCGCTCGGTGCCCAGATCAGGACGTCGGCTCCGGCGACCAATCGTGCCATCGAAGTCGCGGGCGTTTCCGGTGTCACTGTGGACGGATTCGACATCTCGTTCGACGGCAACAATTCTCCGAACAGCGAGAAGTACGCCGTCCGGGCACAGGCCGTCTCTGACGGGCTCACGGTCCGCAACTGTGACATCGGACGGTTCAGTACGTCCGACAACGCCGACGGCGCCGTCCGGGCGACGGGCGTCGTCGTCACCAGCGTACAGGGGCCGAATGCGGGCGGCGAAGTCAACGACGTGATCGTCGAGAACAACGTGTTCGACGACATCAAGACCACCGGCGGGACCGACCTCTCGGACTCGGACAACGACTCCAAGGCGAAAGGCGTCGCGCTGAACGGGAACGTCCTGAACGCCAGCGTCGTCCACAACGAGTTCACCAATATCGGCGCCGCTGGTGGTAGTAACGAGAGTCCGACCAGTGCCGAACCGGTCACCGACTCGGGGGTCAACGGGACCGAGAAACCCCGTGGCGTCACCCTCGTCGAGGACAGCAACGGAACCGGTCCGCGGAACTTCACTATCCTGAACAACCTCTTCCAGAACATCGTCGGTACCTGGGGCCAGCCGGCCATCTTCGTCGGCGGATCGAACACCCCGGGGAACGACCACGAGGTGTACGACAACGAGTTCCACCACCCGGTCGACAACCTCAGCGGCGGCGCGCTCAAACTCCGGAACAACACCTGGGTGAACGACGACGACGACGACGGCGTGCCCGAACTCGTCGATCCCAACGCGGACAACGACGGTGGCAACCTGATCGACCGCAACGGCGGGAGTTCCTACGACACCACCTACACCATCTGACGGCCGAGACGCGTCTGCGGGTCCCTCCTCTGCTTTTCGCTACCACGACCACGTGGTCGCCGACGAGTGCGACGACCACGTCATCGGTAGCCGATTCTCCCACCGTCGTGAGCGACGACCACCGGCCCCGCATAGCTTCAAGGGCCCCGGAGACGTTCGTCCGTGGTGTATGGTAACAACGCATACACACGTGGCGCTCCCCTCGCGAGGCGACGATGCCTGACCGACACGGCCCGTTCCGGGTGGCTCGCTTCCTCCTCGAAATCGACGGGGTGGCGAAGGCGGGGTTCACCCGGTGTCGGATTCCCGACTCCTCGACGGCTGTCGTCGAGTACCGCGAGGGCAACGATCCGCCGACGCCGCGGAAACTCGCCGGCCTGAACGAGTACGGCTCGCTCGAACTGCGCTACGGCGTCACGACCGATGCCATCGAACTGTACGAGTGGCGACGGCTCGTCGAGCAGGGAAAGGTCGACGAGGCGCGCCGCTCCATCGCCGTCGTCCTCCTCGACGAGGAAGGGGCCCCGGCCGCGCGGTGGGAACTCCGAAATGCGTGGCCCCGGCGATACGCGGCGCCGACGCTCGACGCCGGGCGCTCCGCCGTCGCCATCGAGACGCTCGAAATCGTCTGCGAGGGGCTCCGCCGCGTCGACACGGGATCGGAAACCGACGGTGCGGGCGAGCGTGCCGAACACGGCCCCCCGACGCCGCGGAAGCCGAGCGAGGGGCTGACGGACCTCACCCGCCGGTACCGGCCCGACGAGCGGCCGAACCTGACCCGGAAAAGTCCCGATGAGGGATGAGCGACGACCCCTACCGCCGCCACCGGTTCGACGTCGACATCGGGGACGACCGCCCGCCGCTCGGTTTCACCGAGGTGCGCGGGCTGTCGATTCGGGTCCAGGCGCGGCCGGGCGAGGAGGCCGGGGACGACGCGAGAGACGCGGACTGGCTGGACTGGCGCGACCGATTCGGCGCCATCGGCCGCGTGCCGTCCGTTCCTCGCCGCCGACCCGCCTCGCCACCGCTCACGCTCCGGCGGGGGATCACCGACGACCGACGGCTCTGGGACTGGCTCCGCGACTGGGTGGACGGGCGGGTCGAGAAACGCGACGTGCGGGTGTACCTGCTCGACGCCGCGGGCGAGCGAGCGCGTGGCTGGCGCTGTCGCGACGCGACGCCCGCCCGGTGGACGGGGCCGGAACTCGCCGCCGACCGTCCCGCCGCGGCGACGGAGACGCTCGAACTGGTTCACGAGGGCCTCGACGCCATCACCGGCGGTGACTGATCGAACACGCTTAAGCGTCGGCGTCCGCATCCTCCGACCATGCAACCACGGGACCTTTCGGATCTCTCGCCGTACGTCCCCGGCCGCGGCGCCGAGGAGGTGGCCCGCGAACTCGGGATGGACCCCGACGACCTCACGAAACTCTCGTCGAACGAGAACCCTCACGGCCCGAGTCCGGCGGCCGTCGAGGCCATCCGCGAGACGGCGCCGCGGGTCGGCGTCTACCCCAAGGCCTCCCACACCGACCTCGGCGACAAACTCGCCGACCGCTGGGACTGCGCGCCCGAACAGGTGTGGGTGACCCCCGGCGCCGACGGCGCCATCGACTACCTCTCGCGGGCCTTCCTCGACCCCGGCGACCGGATTCTCGTCCCCGAACCCGGCTTCTCGTACTACCGGATGAGCGCCCGCTACCACCACGGCGAGGTGGCGACCTACGAGTTGGCAAAAGCCGACGACTTCGCCCAGACGCCCGCGACGGTGCTCGACGCCTACGACGGCGAGCGGATGGTGTATCTCACGTCGCCGCACAACCCGACCGGCGCCGAGTTCTCCCGCGAGGCGGTCGTCGAGTTGGCCGAGTCCGTCGACGAGGACACCCTCCTCGTCGTCGACGAGGCGTACGCGGAGTACACCGACGCGCCCTCCGCCATCGACCTCCTCGATTCCTACGACAACCTCGCGGTCCTGCGGACGTTCTCGAAGGCGTACGGTCTCGCGGGCCTGCGCGTCGGCTACGGCGTCGTCCCCGCGTCGTGGGCGGACGCCTACGCCCGCGTCAACACGCCCTTCGCCGCCAGCGAAGTCGGGTGTCGGGCCGCCCTCGCCGCCCTCGACGACGACGACCACCTCGAACGCACCGTCGAGACGGCGCGCTGGGCGCGTGCCTACCTCCGCGAGCACCTCGACGCACCGACGTGGGAGAGCGGCGGCAACTTCGTCCTCGCCGAAGTCGGCGACGCCGCCGCCGTCGCCGAGGCCACGAAGCGTCGGGGCGTCATCGTCCGCGACTGCTCCAGTTTCGGCCTCCCCGAGTGTATCCGCGTCTCCTGTGGCACCCGCGAGAGTACGCCCCGTGCCGTCGAGACGATCAACGACGCCCTCGCGGAGGTGCGGGTGTGAGCGACGACCGTCGGGTCGCCGTCACCGGGACGCCCGGCACCGGCAAGACGACGGTCACCACCCTGCTCGACGGCCCGGTGATCCACCTCAACGATCTGATCCGCGAGGCCGGCCTCTGGTCCGAACGCGACGAGGGCCGTGACTCCCTCGTCGCCGATCTCGACGCCGTCCGGGAGGCGCTCGGCGACTGGTCGGGCGTCGTCGAGTCCCACCTCGCCCACCACCTCGACGCCGACCGAGTTGTCGTCCTCCGGTGCCGGCCGGACGTACTCGAATCCCGCCTCCGGGAGCGCGGTGCCGACGAGGCCAAGGCGGCCGAGAACGCCGAGAGCGAGGCGCTCGACGTGATCCTCTCCGAGGCCGTCGACCGTCACGGCCTCGACAACGTCTACGAAATCGACACCACCGACCGGCCGCCGGCCGACGTGGCCGCCGACATCGAGGCCGTGATCGCCGGCGACCGCGACCCGAGCGCCGGCGACGTGGATTTCACGGACCATCTGTGATAATGTTCGTCGAAAGTCATCACCAATTGTTCGCCGTACCGTGCCGGCGAACCACCAGCAAACGGTCACAACGATCATCATGACCCTGGATCGTCTCCGTCCGCTGGCCGAACTCGTCCTCGATCCGATGGTCGCGGCGGCCGACCGGATCGGCCTCACCCCCGACGGGATCAGCGTCCTCGCGTTCGGGTTCGCCGTCGCCGCCGCCGTCGGCTTCTCCCTCGCCACGCCCGTCGGCTACGTCGTCGGCGCGCTCTGTGTCCTCGCGAACGGGTGGCTAGACCTGCTGGACGGCGCCCTCGCGCGCACCCAGAACGTCGACTCCCGCGGCGGCGACCTGCTGGATCACGTGCTGGATCGGTACGCCGACATCGTCCTCGTCGTCGGCCTCGCGGCCGGCGTCGCGCGCTACGACCTCGGTCTCCTCGCGGTCACCGGCGTCCTGATGACCTCCTATCTGGGCACGCAGATTCAGGCCGTCGGCCTCGGCCGGGAGTACGGCGGCCTCGTCGGCCGCGCGGACCGCCTCGCCCTCATCGGCCTCGGCGCCGTCGTCGCCGCCGTCGTGGGGGGACCGATCGGCCCGCTCTCCCTCTCGGTCGTCGGCTACCTGCTCGCATTCTTCGCCGTCATCGGCCACTTCACCGCGCTCCAGCGGTTCTGGGGCGCGTGGTCCGATCTGTCCTGACCCCCCGGGCGCACCTTTTATCCCCCGGCGTCCGCTACGGAGGAGTATGCCCCAGTGTGAAATGTGCGGTGCGGAGAGTTCGTCGCTCACGACGACGAAAGTCGAGGGGGCCGAACTCGAACTCTGTGACAGCTGTACCGACTTCGGCACCGAGGTCCGGACGGAGTCGAGCAGTTCGTCCTCGACGAAGTACTCCACTTCGTCCTCGTCCTCGTCGTCCTCGTCGTCCTCGTCGTCCACGTCGGGCGGCTCGTCGTCCGGTGGCTCCCGCCGCCGCCGCGACATGTTCGACGACATGGAGGAGGTCGCCACCGACTACGACGACCGCATCCGCTCGGCCCGCGAGGATCGCGGCCTGAGTCAGGAGGAACTCGCGAACGAACTCAACGAGAAGGCGAGCCTCATCCGCAAACTCGAACGTGGCGACGTGCTCCCGAGCGACGAGGTCCAGACGAAACTGGAGCGCAAACTCGACATCTCCCTCTCCGAGGGCGCCGGCGACGAGGACGCCGAGTGGTCCGGCGGGTCGTCGACGACGACCACCCTCGGTGACGTGGTGAAGCGCAAGGACTAGCAGGCGTACGATTATAGCGGTCGCCCGTCAACCCGTGGCCATGTCACGCGACCGCGACGCCGCCGAGTCGTTCACGCTCGGTGCCGCACAGATCGAACCGGTCTATCACGACGCCGAGGCCACCCTCGACAAGACCTGCCGGTGGATCGAACGCGCCGGCGACCGGGGCGTCGACGTCCTCGTCTTCCCCGAGACGTACTTCCCCGGCTACCCCTACTGGCGACGGAGCACCTCCATCGCCCGCTGGACCGATCTGATGGTCGACCTCGCGGACAACAGCCTCCACGTCGACGACGACGCCGTCTCGACCATCGGCGAGGCCGTCGCCGACGCCGACCTGCATCTCGTCCTCGGCACCAACGAGGTGGACGACCGACCGGGCAGCGGGACGCTCTACAACTCGCTGTTCTTTTTCGACCGCTCCGGCGACCTGGTGCGTCGCCACCGGAAACTCATGCCCACCCACGACGAACGCGCCATCTGGGGTCGGGGCGACCCCGAACACCTCGCCGTCCACGACACCGACGTGGGCCGTCTCGGCGGCCTCGTCTGCTACGAGAACCACATGACGCTCTCGAAGGCAGCGCTCTGTGCGCAGGGCGAGGAGATTCACGCCGCCGTCTGGCCGGGCTTCTGGGAGCAACACGGCCACCCCGGCGACAAGACCCGCGCCACCTCCGCCGAGGCCCGCGACACCTGCGACATCTACCCCGCCGTCCGCGAGTACGCCTTCGAGACGCAGTCCTTCGTCGTCTCCTGTTCGGCCTACATGAGCGAGGGCGTCCCCGACGGCTTCGAGGAGGGCGAAATCGGCTTCGGGGTCGGCAACGGGGGCAGCATGCTCGTCAACCCCGCCGGCATCGTGAAAGCCGGGCCGGCGATAGGCGAAGAGACGCTTCTGACCGCCGAGTTCGACCGCTCCGAGCGTCGCGCCACCAAGGCGTACTTCGACGCGATGGGCCACTACGCCCGCTGGGACGCGGTGAATCTGGAGGTGAGCGACGGGCGTCTCGACCCGATCCACGACCACCACGGCGGGGGTGACCGGCCGCCCCTCTCGCCCGCCGCCGCCCAGTCGCTCGCCGAGGAGTACGACGTGGACGTGGAGACGGTCGAAGCCGTCGCGGAGGCCATCGAGGAGGGATAGCCACGTTTTTTCACCTCACCCCACGCGTTCCACAGCATGTTCGTTCTCGTCAACCTGAAGGCGTACCCCTGTGATCCGGTCGCCGTCGCCACGGCGGCCCGCGACGTGGCCGAGGCGAGCGGCGTCCGAATCGCCGTCGCGCCGCAGGCCGCCCACCTCGACGCCGTCGCCGAGACGGGCGTCGAGACGTGGGCCCAACACGTCGATCCGATCGCTCACGGCAGCCACACCGGCCACACCCTCGCCGAGGCCGTCGCCGACGCGGGCGCGACGGGCACGCTTTGCAACCACTCCGAGCATCGCCTGACACTCGCGGACGTCGACGGCGCCCTCGACGCCGCGGAGCGCACCGACCTGGAGACGGTCGTCTGTGCCAACAACCCCGATCAGGTCGCGGCGGCGGCCGCGCTCGGTCCCGACGCCGTCGCGGTCGAACCCCCGGCGCTCATCGGCGGCGACGTGTCGGTCAGCACCGCCGACCCCGATATCGTGGAGGGTGCCGTCGCCGCTGCGGGCGCCGTCGACCCCGAGGTGGACGTCTACTGTGGCGCCGGCGTCTCGACCGGCGACGACCTCGCCGCGGCCGCCGACCTCGGCGCCGCGGGCGTCCTCCTCGCGAGCGGCGTCGCCAAGGCGGACGATCCGCGGGCGGCACTGGAAGACCTCGTCTCCGGGGTGTAGGATAGCGACGCCCCTCTCGGGCGTCTAGAGGATTTCCGCGTCGGTCCGCGAGGTCGGATCGTCGCTCCCGCTCCCGCTCTCGCTCCCCGACGACATCTGCTGGCGCGTCGCGTCGTCCGCCGACGCCGGCGCGCCGCCGCTCTCCTCGACCAGCACCGCGTCCTCGTCGACGAAGCCGTCGTCGCCGACCACGTCGTCGTCGACGACTTCCACCTCGTCGCGTTCGTCGGCCGCGCGCACGTCCGTCGCTTCGGCCGCAAGCGTCTCCCCGTCGACGAACGCCCGCTCCACGTCCCGGACCGCCTCGTCGAGTGCGTCGCCGTCGAGGTGGCCGTCGAACGCCTCGGCCACCCGATCCGGCAGCGCGTACCGATACTGGTCCTCCTCGACGTGTTCGACGAAGCCGGCCGTTCGGAGCGGTCGATTTCGCCCGTACGCCATCGGCCCCTCCGGCGTCCCGCCCGCGGCGACGTGGGCGTCGACCGGGTCGGCCGGTCCCTCCGTGCGGTAGTGCGCGAGCATCCGCCGCGAGAGGTCGGGCAGGCCGTCGATTTCGGCCCGAAGCCGGGCGACGACCGCCTCGCGCGTGCCGGGTTCGGGGCCGTCGGGCGTGGACGCCGTTCCGTCCGGCTTCTCCTCCGACTCGACCGACGTCGACGGCTCCTCGTCCGCGGCCTCGCCGCCGAACGTCACTTCAGTCTGCGCGTTCGAGGCGTCGGGGGTGGCGTCCCCGTCCTTCTCCTCGGCGCCGTCGCCTCCCCCCACCGCCCCGGGCGTCGGCCACTCGTTCGGCTCGATGGCCGGGTGGTCGTCGGCGTCGTCCGTCGTCGCCTCGGCCGGATCCGCCTCGCTCGTCTCGTCGTCGGGTTCGTACTCGTGTAGTTCGGCCTGATCGTCCACCACCGTCCCCGCGCGGGCGAGGTTGCGACCCTCGCCGCCGCGGTACGGCGCCTCCGCCTTCTGCAGCATCGCCTGCGCGAACCGGTCGGCCATCCGCGAGAGGTCGCGGGCCTCCTCCAGTTCCGCCTCCAGTTCCCGGATGCGCTGTTCTTTCTTCTCCACCTCCTGTCGGAGGTCCGCGAGTTCGCTCTCACGGCGCTCCTGTTCGTCGCTGATCTCGCGGAGATCCGAGACCAGGTCGTCGCTGATCGATTTGAGCTCCGGGCGCTCGAAGTCGTCGAGGCCGGGCGTCGCCCCCGCGTCGAAGGTGCGCTTGCGGTGGAACTGCACCCGGCGCACCGACTCGCTCCAGTCGGTCATCAGGAACGCCTCGCCGTCGCCGAGGTCCTCGACGGCGCTCGCGTGTTCGGCGTCGATGATCCGACTCACGACGTTCGTGTCGTTGTTCCACGTCAGACGGTGCCACACCAGCCAGTCACACTGCGTGATGAAGTCCTTCTTCACGTCGGCGGGACGCTGGCTGATGCCGACGATGCCGAGGCCGTGTTTCCGGCCCCGTTTGCCGATCTTGATCAGCATCTTCCCCGTCTCGTCGAGGCCGCCGCCCTCCGGAATGTACTCGTGGACCTCCTCGACGAGCATCAGGAAGGGCTTTTTCAGCTTCTTCTCTTTCGCGAACAGGTGGCGGGCGACCGACAGCAGGAGCTCCTTCGCTTCGTCGTCGTCGAGGTAGCCCGACACGTCGAGGATGATGGGGACGTTCCCCTCCAGCGCCAGCGACGCGATTTTCTCCGCGTGCTCCGGGCTGACCTGGATGTCACACTCGTCGTCGGCGCCGGCGTGTAGGAGTTCGAACTCCTCCTTGAGGCCGTAGTACTCGCCGTCCGTGTCGACCACGAGGACCGGGAAGTTGTTCGCCAGCAGGTTCTCCACGAGCACCGACGCGGTGTTGGACTTCCCCGACCCCGACTTCCCCGTGACGAACCCCCGGCCGGTGAGCAGTTCCACGACCGGGAGCGAGACCGGCGTCCCCGGGTCGGCGCCGGCGTCGCCGCCGGGACCGTCGCTCACGTCCGCGACCGTGATGGTTTCCGTCTCCGTGTCCGTCATCGGTCTCCGAGAGACGCCCGTTCCCCATAGTTCCGCGTCAGACGGGCGTCCTACTCCAGCCCGTCGAAGTCCGTCAGCGACGACTGGCCGTCCGTCGTCGACCGGTCGGGCGTCGGCTCCACCGCCTCGTCGTCGTCCCACCCGTCCAGTCGCGCCTGTTCGGCCGCCCCGAACTGCAGGTTCGACACCCGGACGCCGAGTTTTCTGATCTCGTCGCCCGCGAACTCCGCGAGGAGGTCGCCGGCCACCTCCCGGACCAGATCGGCGTCGGCCACGGGGCCGGGGAGCGAGCGCTCGCGCGTGTACACGTCGTACGGCGGGGTCACCGCCTTGATGCCGATGGTGCGATACAGCGCGCCCTTCCCCTCGGCCCGTTCGGCCACGTCAGCCGCCAGTCCCGCGACCGTCTCGCGCTGTCTCCCCGCGTCGGCCGTCGCTTCCGTGAACGCCGACTCCCGGGAGAGGCTCTTGGGGCGGCCCGTCGGCGTCACCGCCCGGTCGTCGTTTCCGCGCGCCCGGTCGTAGAGCGTCCGCCCGCGCTCGCCGAACCGTTCGCGGATCGCCGTGGGGTCCGCGGCCGCGAGGTCACCCGCCGTCTCGACGCCCATCTCGCCGAGTTTCCGCGCCGTCACCGGGCCGACGCCGTGGACCGCCTCGACCGGCAGGGGGTCGAAGAAGTCGCGCACCCCGCCCGGCTCCACGACCACGAGGCCGTCCGGCTTGTCGTGGTCGCTCGCCACCTTCGCGGCGCTCATCGTGGGTGCGACGCCGACGCTCGCCGGCACGCCCACCTCGCGGGCGATGCGCTCCTTGACGTGGCGGGCGTACCCTTCAGCGAGCGGTCGGCCGTCCACCACCTCCCACGCCGTCCGCTCGGTCACGTCGAGGTACGCCTCGTCGACGCTCACCTCGCGCACGCGGTCCGCACACTCGTGGAGGATCGCCTTGATCTCCCCCGCCACCTCGCGGTAGTACTCCAGGTCGACCGGCCGGTAGTGCCCCGCATCCGCGGGGTCGAGGGTGGGGTCCTCGCGGGCGACCGCCTTTCGGGGCAGCAACTCCAGCGCCTGCGAGACGGGCTGGGCGCTCTCCACTCCGTAGGCGCGTGCCTCGTAGCTCGCGGTGGCGACGGCGCCGTGGGGCTCGCCGGATTCGTAGCCCATGCCGACGACGACCGGCTCGCCCCGCAGTTCGGACTCCCGAAGCCGCTCGCAACTGGCGTAGAAACAGTCCATATCGACGTGACAGACGATGCGGGGGTCGTCGCCGTCGTCCGCGCCGGGGAGCGTCCCGCCCTCGTCGACCATAGGATGGGTAGCGCGCCGACGGCCCTCAAGATTCCGTTATTTGAGGCGCTCCTGCAGGAAGGAGGGGTGCGTGGCGGTCACGCCGTCGATGTCGAGGATGTCGTCGTTGATCACGTTGCCGAGGGCGTCGCCGTCGGGTGCCCGGACTTCCGCCATCAGCATGTGGTCGCCGGAGGAGGTGTAGAGGGTTTCGACGGCGTCCATCCCCTTCAGCGCGCGGGTGACCTCGACGTAGCGCTCGCTCTCGACTTCGATGCCGACGATGGCGATGGACTGCCCCGAGAGTTTCTTCGGGTCCACCTCCGCGGTGTAGCCGACGATGACACCCTCCTCCTCCATCTGCTGAATGTACTTTCGGACCGTCGGCTTCGAGACGCCGGCCCGGTCGGCGATCTCCCCGTAGGACGCCTGTGCGTCCTCCTCGAGGACGGAGAGAATCCGACGTTCCGTATCGAGCGTACTCATACCTACCCGTTTCGGTCCACGGAAAAAATATGTTGCGAAGAAGAAAACCGCTACTTGTGCCGGTCGAGCAGCATGTCGTGGGTCCGCTCCCACTCGTAGTCGTCGTCGAAGTACCGCTCCGCGAGCGGTTCCTCGGGCATCTCGCCGATGGCCTGTTTCTCCTCGGAGTAGGAGGGCCGGTCGCTGTCGACGTAGAACCGACCGGTCAGGACCTCGCCCTCGTAGAGGCCCCGCTCGGCCTCGCTGGCCATCTCCTGGGCCGCCGCCTTGTCCGTCGGATCGTGCTCGTAGTCCTCCGAGTCGTTGATGTCGATGTAGGGGACGTACTGGCGGGCGTCCTTGTTCCAGGTCGGACACTGGGTCAGGAAGTCGACGTGAGCGAAGCCGTCGTGTTGCATCGCCTCGACGAGGATCTCCTTCGCCTGGTTGGGGTTGACCGCCGCCGTCCGGGCGACGTAGGAGGCGCCGGACGTGAGCGCGAGCGAGAGCGGCCGGATGGGGTCCTTGGCGCTCCCGTGGGGCTGGGTCTTCGACTTGTGACCCTTCGGCGACGTGGGCGAGGTCTGCCCCTTCGTCAGGCCGAAGATTTCGTTGTCGAAGACGATGTAGGTCATGTCGTGGTTCTCGCGGGCGGTGTGCATGAAGTGGTTCCCGCCGATGCCGTAGCCGTCGCCGTCGCCGCCGGCCGCGATGACCTCGAGTTCGGGGTTGGCGAGTTTGGCCGCGCGGGCGATGGGGAGCGACCGACCGTGGATCGAGTGGTAGCCGTAACACTCGAAGTAGCTGTTCAGCTTGCCCGAACAGCCGATGCCGGTGACCAGCAACACCTCGTCGGGGTTGCGGCCGATCTCCGGCATCGCCTGTTTCAGCGCCTTCAGGACGCCGAAGTCGCCACAGCCCGGACACCACGTCGCCTGCGGTTCCAGGGTGGGCGTGAACTCTTCGCGGTCGATCTCCCGTTCCTCACCGATGGCTGAGAATGCACTCATGTTAGTCACCTGCCGCTGGGACGTAGGTCGTCTGCTGTTCGGGCACGTCCTGGCCCTCGATGCTGGCCTCGAACCCCGCGACGATTTCGGCGGGTTCGAACGGTTCGCCGTTGTATTTCAGGAGGCTCGACAGCTTCTCGCCGAACCGGCCGAGCTCCTTCTGCGTGAGGCCGCGGAACTGTCCCGAGGAGTTCATCTCGACCACCAGCGCCTCGTCGACGCTCTCTAAGAACTCGGTCATCTCCTCGACCGGGTACGGCATCATGTCGCTGACGCCGATGCCTTTCACCGAGTGGCCGGCGTCGTTGAGGCGGTCGACCGCCTCCGCGACGGTCCCCTGCTGGCTCCCGAAGGTGATCAGGCCGTAGTCGGCCTCCTCGGGACCCATGTGGGTCTGGGTGCCCTGGTCGTCGAGGAACTCGCGGATGGCGTCGAGCTTCGACGCCCGACGCTCGACCTGCGTGACGCGGTTGGTCGGGTCCTCGTCGATGTGGCCGGCCTGGTTGTGTTCGTTGCCGGTCACGAGGAAGTGCCCGCCCTTCTGACCCGGGATGGATCGCGGGCTGACGCCGTCCTCGGCGTCGTAGCGGTAGCGGTAGAACTTCCCGCCGGGACCGTGAGGGGCCTCTTCCAGTTCAGCCTCGGTCGTGACGGCGCCGAGTTCGGGGTTGGGCTCGCGGTCGAAGTGGCTCGCGGGCACGTTCATCAGTTCACCGCCGATCTTCTGGTCGTACAGCAGGATGGCGGGGATGTTGTAGCCGTAGGCGAGCTGGAAGGCGAGTCGGGACTGCTCGTACGCCTCGGCGACCGTCCCCGGCGCCAGCACGACGCGGTTCGAGTCGCCCTGACTCGTATAGAGGACGTGTTCGAGGTCGGCCTGTTCGGGCTTGGTCGGCAGGCCCGTGGAGGGGCCGGCACGCATCGCCTCGACGAGGACGACGGGCGTCTCGGACATCTCCGCGAGACCGAGCGGCTCGGACATGAGCGCGAACCCGCCACCTGAGGAGCCGGACATCGCCTTGACGCCGGCGTGGGAGGCGCCGAGCGCGAGCGCCGCGGCGGCGATTTCGTCCTCCACCTGCTCGGAGATGCCGCCCACCTCGGGCAGCGCCTGGGACATGATGGTGAACACCTCGGTCCACGGCGTCATCGGGTAGCCGGCGATGAACCGACAGCCCTCGTCGATGGCGCCGTAGGCGATGGTGTCGCTGCCCGACAGGAGCACCTGTTCCTCGTCGTGGGTGCCCTCGGGCACCCGGAGGTCGTGGGTGAACTCGAACTCCTCGGTCACCATGTCGTGGGTGTAGTGGAGGATCTCCTTGTTGGGTTCGAGGATGTCCTCGGGCATCGACTCGGCCATCAGTTCCTCGAAGTACTGGAGGTCGATCCCCAGCAACGCGGCCGTCGCGCCGACGCCCGCCGTATTTCGCATGACCTCACGCCCGTGGTCGCGGGCGATTTCGCGGAGGTTGAGCGGGTAGACGTGCCAGTCGTTCTCCTCGACTCGCTCCTCGAAGTCCGGGATGTCGTCGGCGTCCAGCAGGCCGGTGTCGTAGACGATGACGCCGCCCTCGTTGAGTTCGTCGAGGTTCTCCGCCAGCGGTTTCACTTCCTCGTCGCCGTAGTAGGCGCCCTCCTTCGGGTTCCGGGCGAAGGAGTCGCCGAGCGCGAGCAGGCAGTTGTAGCCGTCGCCGCGGGATCGGACCGGCTCCGAGTCGGCCCGTACCTCGGTGTAGGTGTGACCGCCGCGAATCCGCGACGGATAGTGTCGATGCGTAAAGACGTGAAGGCCCGCGCGCATCAGGGCCTTGGCGAAGTTCTGGCTGGTCGACGCGATACCGTCGCCGGAGCCACCAGCAATTCGCCACATGAGCTCGTGGTCAGTCATATTTACTTCACGGCCCTCGGGGGGCCACTATCGACACGATTGACCACGGTTCGACTAAAGCCTTTGCTATACGTTACCAAGCAAAAATGATGTAAGACTCCCGATTTCGGGGGTCTGGGTCCCTGAACGCGTGGGCGGTTCCCGTCGATTTCGACGGGGACGACGATCCGTCTCAGAGGAATTGTCGGGCGTCTGTAGCGATTCTCGCCGGACAGTTACGATACCCCCTCTCAGAACGACCGGTCGAGGTAACGATTCGCCCGCGCCACCGTCTCCCGGTCGTACGTCCAGAACCCCCGCCAGCGGTTCGGCTCCTGCTGGTGGGCGATCAGCGCCGCCCCCGATCCATCCGGCGGTTTGAACACCACACACCACGAGTTCCGGTACTCGTCGCTAGTGCCGGTGTGGACCGTCGCGTCGAGGCCCCGTGGCACCCCGTCCGGCACGCCGTAGACGTGCACGTCGACCGTCCGTCCCGCGAGCCGTTCGTACACCTTCTTCGTCCCGAGTTCGTCTTCGAGTCGCGAGAGCCGCTGGAACGTCGAGCGGAGCGTCCCCGCTCCCGCCTCGTACGCTCGTCGTTCGATGTGCCGCGAGACGAGAATGAGCAGGAGCTTCTCCTTGTTGGACGCCGGATACCCCCGCAGGTCGAACAGCGTCTCGTCCATCCCTTTGAGCACGTCGGGCACGTCGCTGTCGAAGCCCTTGGTCCCCGTCTTGAACCGGTCGGCGTTCACGAGCAGGAACGACCGCATCAGTTCGCGGAGCGACGAGACGGCCGTCACCTGACCGTCCTTACGGAGGGCGACGATGTCGTCGTCGTTCTGCGGGAGCGACCGCTCGACCAGGTCGACCGACTGCATACTGAACGCGTCCGCGAGCAACTCCTGTACCGGCTCCGGATGTGTCCGATTGATCGTGACGAGCGACACGTCGTGGCGACTCGCCGCCTGAAAGAACTCCGTGATATCCGAGGGGCTGGCGTCGGCGGCCATCTATCCGAACGGCGGACTGTGGCGATATATACCTCAGGGACCGGTTATCAGCGCTGAAAGCGCCCTATACTGTCGGCTGTAAGGCAATCAAGAGATCGGTCACCTCGGTGTGACTGGTCTCTTGAAACAGCTACAGCCGACAGTATTACTCGTCGACGTTCTCCGGACTGCGGGGGTGGTAGTCGGTGTCGTACTCGCCCGGCTTCCCGTCCATCCGGTCGGGGTTGGCTCGTCCCGACAGCAACAGGAAGTCGACGATGGTCAGGGCGAGCATCGACTCGACGACCGGGACACCCCGCGGCGGGAGCACCGGATCGTGGCGCCCGACGACCTGAATCTCCTTTTCCTCGCGCGTCTCCCAGTCGACGGTCGTCTGGGTCTTCGGGATGGAGGTGGGGGCGTGGATCGTCACTTCGCCACGGATCGGCTGGCCGGTCGTGATGCCGCCCTGAATCCCCCCGTGGTCGTTGCCGACGGGCACCGGGTCGCCGTCCTCGTCGAACTCCCAGTCCTCGTTGCGCTCCGACCCCCTGTACCGGCGCGCCTCGCGCCCGAGGCCGAACTCGAAGGCCGTCGCCGCCGGCACCGACATCATCGCCTGTCCGAGGCGAGCGGAGACGGAGTCGAACCGCGGTGCCCCGAGCCCCCGGGGGACGCCACGTGCCTCGAACTCGACGGAACCGCCGATGGAGTCGCCCTCCTTCTGGTACTGCTCGATCCGCTCGCGCATCCGTTCGGCCGTCTCGGGGTGACCACACCGCACCTCGTTGTCCTCGCTGTGTTCCAGCATCTCCTCGAAGCTCACCGCGGGCGCTTCGATGTCACCGATCTGGTTGACGTGGGCCTTGAGTTCGATTCCGTGGTCGCCCAGAATCTTCTTCGCCACCGCGCCCGCGGCCACCCAGTTCACCGTCTCGCGAGCCGAGGAGCGCCCGCCGCCGCCCCAGTTGCGCGTCCCGAACTTCGCGGAGTACGTGAAGTCGCCGTGGGAGGGGCGGGGCGCGGTGATGAACGGTTCGTACTTGCCCGAGCGGGCGTCCTTGTTCTGGATGACCATGCCAATCGGCGTGCCGGTCGTGTAGCCGTCCTGCACGCCGCTGTGGATGCGCACCTCGTCGGGTTCGCCCCGACTGGTGGTGATCATCGACTGCCCCGGCTTGCGCCGGTCGAGGTCGCCCTGGATGTCTTCCTCGGACAGCTCCAGTCCGGCCGGACAGCCCGAGACGACGACGCCCATCGCGTCGCCGTGGCTCTCGCCGTAGGTCGTCACCTGAAACAGACGACCGAATCGGTTACCGTTCATGTTCGTCCAGTTCGGCCCCGAGGTCATAAAGCACGTCGAAGAACCCCGGGAAGGAGACGTCGACGTGATCCGCGCCAGCGACGGCAGTCGTTCCCTCGGCGACGAGGCCAGCGATGGCGAGCGACATGACGATCCGGTGGTCGTCGTGGCCCGCCACCGTCGCCCCTCGCAGGTCGCTCTCTCCCCCGTGGATCGTCAGGGTGTCTTCCTCCTCGGTCACCGCGGCGCCCAGTGTCTCCAGTTCCGTCGCCATCGCGCGCACCCGGTCGGTCTCCTTCAGCCGGACGTGCTCGCAGTTGACGATCCGGGTGTCGCCGTCCGCGACGGCGCCGAGGACCGCGATGGTGGGCAGGAGGTCCGGCGTGTCGCCCACGTCAACCTCGACGCCCGTGAGGTCGCTCCGGCGGACCGTGATCTCGCCCGCCTCGCGGTCCCACGAGATATCGGCACCCATGCGTTCCAGCACGTCGACGATGGCGCTGTCGCCCTGCGCGCTGGGGTAGGCACCCTCGACGACGACGCCCCCCTCCGCCCCCGCGACGGCGCCCGCCGCGAGCAGGTACGACATCGACGAGAAGTCGCCGGGCACGGGGTAGGGATCGACCCGTTCGTATCGCTGCCCGCCCGGCACCCGGTAGCCCGTCGTCGTCTCCGCCGCCTCGATCCCGAAGGCGTCCAGCACTTCGAGCGTGATGTCGACGTAGGGCGCCGACTTCAGTTCGGTTTCGAGGTCGATGTCGATCCCGTCGTCGGTCACCGCGCCCACCATCAGGAGCGCGGTGATGTACTGCGAGGACACGTCGCCGGGGATGGAGACGGTGCCGCCCGCAATCGGTCCGCCAACGACCAGCGGCGCCTGTCCGTTGCCCCGCGTGCTCTCCGCGCGCCCGCCGAGTTGCTCGACGGCGTCGAGCAAGGGTCCCTGCGGCCGCGAGCGTAGCGAGTCGTCGCCCGTCAGTACCGTCAGGCCGTCCCCGAGCGCCGCACACGCCGTGACGAGTCGGGTGGTCGTCCCGCTGTTCGCACAGTCGATGACGTCGTCGGGGACGCCCGGCCGGCCGGCGAAGCCAGTCACGTCCAGGTCGCCGTCCGTGCGGTCGACGGTTCCTCCGAAGGCCTCGACAGCACGCATCGTCGCCCGCGTGTCCGCGCTCACGAGCGGATCGGCGACGACGGCGCCGTCGCTGTACCCCGCCGCGAGGATCGCCCGGTGCGTGTAGCTCTTCGACGGCGGCGCGCGCGCCCGTCCCCCGACCCGTGATCTGGTGATGTCCACGTCCATATCTGGCGGTCGGGCGGCCGCGGTATCAGGCTACCGAACGCGGCACCCGAGTGTCGCGGCCGTCCCCGACGCGGACCGGTCGACTGCGCCCCGCTGGCGTGTCGCTTTCGACGCTCGGAACGCCGGCCCCCAAGGCGTTAGGTGCGTGGAACGCGTTGTCACGATGTCGCCATGCCCGAGGAGACACCGCGAATCGCCCTCGTCGCCGTCCCGGATCGACTCGCGGGGAGGTTAACCGAGACGCTCCGAGACGGGGACTTCGACGTGACGATCGTCGATTCGGCCGGCGAGTGTCTCCGCCTCGTGGCGCGGGGCGAGGTGGACGGCGTCGTCGGCGGCTACGCCCTTCCCGATCTGGACGGCGTCCGTCTGTTGCGGTCGATCCGGGTCTCCCATCCGGGCCTTCCCTTCATCTTGATCCTCGAATCGGCGTCGCCGACGATCACCGACGAGGCGGTCGCCGCCGGGGTGAGCGGTTACGTGCCGGCGGACGCCGATCCGTCGACGATCCTCGCTCGACTGCAGGCTGCCCTCGACCGGGACGCTCCGTGGTTCTCCGACGAACACCAGCACCGGTATCGCCACCTCATCGAGATGGCGCCGATTCCGATCAACCTGTTCGACGACACCGGCGAGTCCATCTGGTGTAACGACGCCACCCTCGACCTCCTCGGACTGGACGGCCGGGACGAACTCGTCGGGCGATCCATCTTCGAGTTCGTCCACCCCGACGACCACGCCCTCGCTCGACGGGAACTGGCCGACGTCATCGAGCGCAAGGAGTCGACCGGGCCGACCCAGATGAAACTCGAACGGCCCGACGGCGAGGTGCGATACGTACAGGTCTCGACCGCAGTCGGTCGGTTCCTGGGCAAGGACATCGGTCAGGCCGTCGTCGTCGACATCACGCCGCTTCGCGAGGTGCAGCGTGCCCTCCAGGACGAACGGCGGTTCATCGAGAAGGCCCTCGATACGCTACAGGACGTGTTCTACGTCGTCGACGCCGACGGCGAACTCCTGCGGTGGAACCAGGCTGTGACCGACATCACCGGCTACGACGACGAGCTGGCGTCGATGAACGTCACGACCCTGTTCGCCGAGTCGGACCGGCCGCGGGTTCTCGACTCCATCGGGACGGTCGTCGAGGAGGGCTCCGACACTATCGAAGCCACGCTCGTCACCAAACACGGCCACACCTGCCCGTACGAGTTCCGCGGCCGACGGCTGGACGGCAGCGACGACGGGCCACAGGTGGTCGGGATCGGGCGCGACATCTCGCATCGAAAGGAACGGAAACGGCAGTTGAAGGCGCTCGAACAGTGGCTCCGCCACAACATTCGCAACGACGTGAACGTCATCCACGGCACCGCCGAGAACGTCCGTGAGGGTCGAATCGGGAACGTCGACGAGGGCATCCGCCGGATCGAGCGCTACGCCGACCACCTCCTCGAACAGGCCGACCGCGAGCGTCGGATCGTCGAGATACTGACCGAGCCGGTCGATCCGGTGTCGATAGATCTCGCCGAACTCGCCCGACGGCGCATTGACGCGCTCCGGGAGCGCTACCCCGACGCCGACATCGATCTCACGCACGCCGATCCGGTCGTCGTGGCCGCGATTCCGGACCTCTCTGCCGCCCTCGACGAACTGATCGAGAACGCCATAGAGTACGCCGACCACGAGGCGCCGACGGTTCGGGTCGCCGTCGACGACGAGGGTGTTCGGGGAGTCGTCCACGTCGTCGACGACGGCCCGGGAATCCCCGACATCGAGCGGGACACCTTGGACTTCGACCGCGACATCGACCAGCTCCACCACGGCTCCGGGCTCGGACTGCTCTTCGTCTACTGGGTGACCCGGCTCTCCGGCGGCGACATGACCGTCGACGGATCCGACGACGGGAGCACCGTCACGCTCGCGTTTCCGGCCCGGCGGGAGTGATCGCCCCCGCCGGGTCGCGACGCCGACCCCGTGACCCTCAGTTACTAAAGGATCACGTCGAGTAGGTGGCGTATGTTCGAGAAGTCGACGTGGATCAAACTCCCGCGGAACGTGGTCGTGGGCCACGGCGTGCTCGACGACCTCGGCGACGTCGTCGACGACCTCTCGGTGGTCGGTCGGCCGCTGGTCGTGACGAGTCCGTCGCCCGAGCGACTGGTCGGCGAGCGGGTCCGTGCCCAGCTCGGCAACGATCCCGCGACGATCACCGTCGAGCACGCGGGGTTCGACGCCGTCGAGCGCGTCGTCGAAGCCGCCGAGAGCGAGGGCGCAACCTATCTCGTCGGCCTCGGCGGCGGCAAACCCATCGACACGGCGAAGATGGCGGCCGACCACCTCGGCTTCGGCTTCGTCTCCGTCCCCACCGCGGCCAGTCACGACGGCATCGTCAGCGGCCGCTCCTCCATCCCCGAGGGCGACACCCGCCACAGCGTGGCTGCCGATCCGCCGCTGGCCGTCGTCGCCGACACCGAAGTCGTCGCGGCCGCGCCGTGGGAGCTCACCACCGCCGGCTGTGCCGACATCGTCTCCAACTACACCGCCGTCGAGGACTGGCAACTCGCCCACCGCCTGCAGAACGTCGAGTACTCCGAGTACGCGGGCGCGCTCTCCCGGATGACCGCCGAGATGCTCGTCGAGAACGCCGAGTCGATCAAACAGGGGCTAGAGGAGTCGGCGTGGGTCGTGGTGAAGGCGCTCGTCTCCTCCGGCGTCGCCATGTCCATCGCGGGCTCCTCGCGGCCCGCGAGCGGCGCCGAACACCTCTTTTCGCATCGGCTGGACCGCATCGAACCCGGCCGCGCCCTCCACGGCCACCAGGTCGGCGTCGGCTCCATCCTCGTCGCCTACCTCCACGAGGGCGAGAAGGGGATGTGGCGAAACATCCGCGACGCCCTCGCGGTCATCGGCGCGCCGACGACGGCCGCGGAACTCGGCTTCGACGACGAGACGGTCATCGAGGCGCTGACGACCGCCCACCGCATCCGCGACCGGTACACCATCCTCGGCAACGGCATCAGCGAGGCGGCCGCGCGCGAAGCCGCGACGGTGACGGGCGTGATCTAGACCCTCACCGCGTCGCGTGGCGACGCTCACAGAACGGAAGAGGCAAGCCGGTGCGGTCCAACCCCCCGCTATGGCAACGGCCAGCGCCAGCGGCCCGGTCAAGGACCACCCCGCCGCCGTCACCGCCGTCCTCTCCGTCGTCGGCTACACCCTCGTCGTCGGCACCTTCCTCGGAGTGGTTCCCGGGTCGATCTTCCCCGACCTCTCGCTCGAACAGGTAAACCGCCTCTCCGACGCCATCGCCGTCGTCAACACCGTCGCCACCCTCTCGCTGATCGCCGGCTGGCGGTGGATCCGCCGCGACGAGGTCAAAAAACACGCGACCGCCATGGCCTCCGCCTTCGGTCTCATCCTCGTCTTTCTCGTCCTCTATCTGACCAAAATCGGCGGCGGCGGCACCAAGGAGTTCGTCGGCCCCCAACTCGTCTACTACGCCTACCTGGCGATGCTCGCCATCCACATTATCCTCTCTATCGTCTCCGTCCCCGTCGTCCTCTACGCCATCGTTCTCGGCGTGACCCACACCCCGGCCGAACTCCGCGACACCGCCCACGCCCGCGTCGGACGGGTCGCAGCCGGCGCGTGGATCCTCTCGCTCTCGCTCGGCGTCGTCACCTACCTCCTCCTCAACCACGTCTACAGCTGGGAGTTCGTCGAGGCGGCGATTGTTTTCGTTTAATCCCACTTCCCCCGAACCACCAGCGTCGGCACGTCCGTCGCCCGAACGACCCGCTCCGTGACGCTCCCGACCACGTACCGCTCCACCCCACGTCGGCCGTGGGTCCCCATCACGATCAGATCGATGCTGTTCCCCTCGGCGTAGTCGACGATGGCGTCCTCGGCGAGACCCTCGATCACCGCCTCGGTCACGTCGACGCCGCGGTCGGCCGCCCGCTCCGACACGGCCGCCGTCGCCGCCTCGCCCTCCTCGTGGAGCGCGTCGCGGAGGGCGTCGAGACCGAGCCCCGGCGCCTCGTGGGCGATACCGTCGACGTCGACGACGTACAGGGCGTGGACCGTCGCGTCGAACCGTTCGGCGATGGCCAGTGCGTGTTCGGTGGCCGCCATCGCCGGGTCGCTCCCGTCGGTCGGCACCAGAACGTGATCGTACATGGCCGCCGATTCGGTCGCCCAGCCCTCATATCCCCCGGCGGTTCTCGGCCGGCGGGAACCGCCCCATCGTTCGCCGACGGCGGGGATTTTTGGTCACCCGCTTCGTGGGCGGCCGTGTGCGAGTCGCGTTCGCGTCGATGTCGACGGCCCACCACGGCGACGACTGGTACGCGGGTCGGCTGCAGGCGGTCGCCGAACGCCTGGCGGCCCGTGGCCACGACGTGACGATCTGCTGTGTGCAGTGGTGGGACGGCGATCATCCGAGCTTCGACTTCGAGGGCGTCACCTACCGCCGGGTGACCGCCGACCACGCACCACGGGCGTTCGTCACCAAGCTCCCGTTCGCGCTCAACAGCGTCCGCCCCGACGTGGTCCACGTCGCGACGCGGCCACACCTCGCCGTCCCCGCCGCGAAGGCCGCCGGCCGGCTCCGACGCACCCCAGTCGTCGCCGAGTGGTGGGCGTACCCCGACGACGAGACGCCGCCGTGGCGCCGCCGCTGGGCCGCCCGCTCGCCCGCTCGCGTCCTCGTCCCCTCCGACACCGTCGGGACGACGGTCCGCGAGTGCGGGGCGGCCGCCGCCGACGTCGAGGTGATCCCCGACAGCGTCGACGTGGCGGGCATCCGCGACGCCCCCGTCGACCCTCGCGCCGACGTGGTGTACGCCCGTTCGCTCGACGAGTACGCCAACGTCGAGGCCTTTCTCCTCGCGCTGGCGGAACTCCGACAGCGGGACTGGCGGGCCGCGGTCATCGGCGACGGGCCGGCCCGTCCCGACGCCGAACGGACCGCCCGTGACCTCCGCATCGACGACCGAGTGGAGTTTCTCGGCGCCCTCGACCCCGGGGACCAGATTCCGATCCTCAAGGGCGCGCACGTCTTCGCCCAGACGGCGACGTGGGCGCCGTTCGCGACGGACCTCCTCCGGGCGCTCGCGTGTGGCTGCGTCGGCGTCGTCGCGTACCAGGCCAACTCGGCCGCCCACGAACTCGTCGAGGGGGACCCCCGCGGCGCGCTGGTGACCAGCCCCCGCGAACTCGCGGACGAAATCGTCGCCGCGGCGGAGCTGGAGCGCTGGACGGTCAACGAGGCGTACGCGTCTTACGATCACGAGGCGGTTCTCGACCGCTACGTCGACTGCTACGAGACGGTCGTCGCCGACTACGGCCTCTTTTGACGTTCCCGACCGTTTCGGAACGCTTTTGCCCGCGATACGTCCACGACAATCCATGAGCGACGACGTTGCGGCCGAGCTTCGCGAGCAGTTCAGGACGGCATTCGAGGGCGCCGACTTTCCCGTCACCGACCAGATGGACCTCGTTCCCGCGCTCCCGGACGGACCGGGCACACGGTTCGAGGCCGGCGACGTGTCCTTCTCCGCGATGGAACTCGCCGCGAACCTCGACGGCCACCAGGAGTTCCCCTACGAGTCCGTCGACGAACTCGTCGACGACGTGATGGCGGCCATCGAAGCGGAAGGCCTCATTTAGGACAACACGTTTGGTCGCCCCCGACCAACGGCCCGTATGTTCGACATCGAGCGCTACCTCAACGTGCGGAGCGCACACGGCGCCTCCGTCGGCCCCGACGGCGACACGCTCTCCTTTCTCATGGACACCACCGGCGTCCCGCAGGTGTGGACCCTCGACGCCCCCGGCGCGTGGCCCGAACAGCGCACCTTCTTCGACAACCGGGTCACCTTCGCCTCGTGGTCGCCCGAACGCCTCGAACTGATCGTCGGCCGTGACCGCGGGGGCGACGAGAAGGAGACGCTCTACCGACTCGACGCCACCGACGGCTCGATCACCGATCTGACCGAACACCCCGACGCGAAACACTGGTTCGGCGGCTGGAGCCCCGACGGCGAGCGCTTCGCCTTCGCCTCCAACCGCCGCGACGAGTCCGTCTTCGACGTCTACGTCCAGAACCGCGACGCCACCGGCGCCGACGCCGAACGCGTCCACGAGGGCGACGGCTGGTTCTCCGTCGCCGGCTGGAGTCCCGACGGCGACCGCCTCCTCCTCACCGAATCGCACTCCAGTTTCGACCAGGACGTCTACGTCCTCGACGTGGAGACGGGGAGTCGCCGCCACCTCACGCCCCACGAGGGGACCGTCCGCCACCTCAGCGCCAACTGGGGACCGGACGGCGAGTACGTCTACCTCGTCACCGACCGCGACACCGACACCCTCCGGCTCTCCGTCATCGACCTCTCGGCGGACGAGCTGTCCACCGTCGAGGCGGCGGGCTCCGAGGATACCCCTCTCGCCGACGACGCGTGGAACGTCGACGGCGTCGCGGTCGATCAGGATTCCCGACGGCTGGTCTACTCCCGCAACGTCGACGGCTACACCGAACTCGGCGTCGGCGAACTCGTCGCGCCCGGCCGTCTCGATCACTTCCCGACGCCGGACCTCCCGCCCTGTGTCGCCGGCGGGGTCAGCTTCGGGCCCGACGGCGACCGCTTCGCGCTGACGGTCACCCGGAGCGACGACACCGCCAACGTCCACGTCGTCGACGTGACGAGCGGCGAGACGGAACGATGGACCCGCGCCTCCACCGCGGGCATCCCCCGCGACACCTTCGTCACCCCGGAACTCGTCCGGTACCCCTCCTTCGACGGGCGGGAGATCCCCGCTTTCTTCTCCCTGCCCGAGACGGATACGGGCCACGGCGAGACGCCCGTCGTCGTCGACGTCCACGGCGGTCCCGAGTCACAGCGTCGCCCCTCCTTCGGCCGCGTGAAACAGTACCTCCTCTCTCGGGGCTACGCCGTCTTCGAACCCAACGTCCGCGGGTCGACGGGCTACGGCAAGGCCTACACCCACCTCGACGACGTGGAAAAACGGATGGACTCGGTGGCGGACCTGAAAGCCGGCGTCGACTGGCTCCACGACCATCCCGCCGTCGACCCCGACCGCATCGCCGTCATGGGTGCCTCTTACGGCGGGTTCATGACACTCGCCGCCATGACGGCGTACCCCGACGTGTGGGCCGCCGGCGTCGACATCGTCGGCATCGCCAACTTCGTCACGTTCCTCGAGAACACCGGCGACTGGCGGCGCGAACTCCGCGAGGCCGAGTACGGCTCGCTCGATTCGGACCGGGAACTGCTGGAGTCGATCAGTCCCGTCAACCACGTCGACGAGATCGCCGCACCCCTGTTCGTCCTCCACGGCGAGAACGACCCCCGGGTCCCCGTCAGTGAGGCCCACCGTATCGTCGAGGGCGCCCGTGAGGCGGGCGTCCCCGTCCGCGAACTGATATTCGAGGACGAGGGTCACGGCTTCACGAAACTCGAAAATCGGATCGAGGCCTACGCCGCAATCGTCGAGTTCCTCGATACGCACCTCGCGAGCGAGTAGGGTCTACGTCGCCCGCTGGTCGTCGGGGTTCTCGGCGCGGTTGTGGACGGTGTTGTCCTCGTCCTCGCGGCGGCGTGGATCGGCCATCTCGGCGACGGCTTTGGTTGACATGCCGCCGTCGTCTTCCTCCTCGGCTTCTTCAGCTTCGGCTTCTTCCTCCTCGGCCTCCGCGTGGTCGTCGGGGTTCTCGGCGCGGTTGTGGACGGTGTTGTCCTCGTCCTCGCGGCGCCGCGGGTCGGCCATCTCGGCGACGGCCTTGGTGGACATGCCGCCGTCGTCCTCCGCTTCGGATTCTTCCTCCTCGGCCTCCGCTTCCTCGGCTTCTTCCTCCGCGACTTCCGCGTGATCGGCCGGGTTCTCGGCGCGGTTGTGGACGGTGTTGTCCTCGTCCTCGCGGCGCCGCGGGTCGGCCATCTCGGCGACGGCCTTGGTGGACATGCCGCCGCCGTCTTCCTCTTCGGCTTCCGCCTCTTCGGCTTCCGCCTCTTCGGCTTCCGCCTCCTCGGCTTCCGCCTCTTCGGCTTCCGCCTCCTCGGCTTCCGCCTCCTCGGCCTCCGCGTCGGGTTCTGGCTCTGGTTCCGGCTCCGCTGGCTCCTCCGATTCCGCCGACGGCGTGGGGTCGGAGGTGCTCGATCCCCCGCCGAAGATGGACAGAATCTTGTCGATCAGACCCATGCCGACCCACCTCCGTTCTCGGCGCCGTCGTGGTCGACGGGTGCTGTCTCGGGTGTGGCCGTCACCTCGGCCCACTCCGTCTGGTCGGCGTGGACCCTGAGAACGGTGTTGACCATCGAAAGCACTGTCAGGACGATACTCGTCACGGCGGCAGCGACCACCTCGCCCCCGTCGCCGATTCTCGTGATGAATCGATTCATGTCTTTCGTTAACAATCCGATCCGTTATAAAGGTGGGCCATGGTATCACCCGTCGTACGCCGACCGTCTTCCGATCCGTCCGGCGCCTCCGTTAGAGTCAAACGGGCGCACGGTGAACGGTACCACATGAGTACGGGGCAGGAACAGCGGACGATCCGGTGTCTCGTCGCCAAGGTTGGCCTCGACGGCCACGACCGCGGCGCTCACGTCATCGCACGCGCCTTCCGCGACGCCGGGTTCGAGGTGATCTACTCCGGGCTGCATCGCGCCCCGGAGGAGATCGTGCAGGCCGCGGTGCAGGAGGACGTGGACGTCCTCGGCATCTCCATCCTCTCGGGCGCACACAACACGCTCGTCCCGAAGGTGATCGAGGGGCTGAAGGAGTACGGCGCGTTCGAGGACACCCTCGTCATCGTCGGCGGCATCGTCCCCGACGAGGACCGCGCCGACCTCAAGGCGGCGGGCGTGGCCGAAATCTTCGGCCCCGGGACGCCGATGCAGGAGACCATCGACTTCGTGCGCGAGAACGTCTCACGATGAGCGAGGCGGCAGTCGACGACCTCGTGACGGGCGTCCTCGACGGCGAACATCGGGCGCTCGCGCGAACGATCACGACCATCGAGAACCAAGAGCCGGGCTACCGCGATCTGGTGTCGGCGCTCCACGCCCACACCGGCGACGCGGAGGTCGTCGGCGTCACCGGCAGCCCCGGCGCCGGCAAGTCGACGCTGGTCGACAAACTCGCCAAACGGTACCGGGACGACGGGCTGACCGTCGGCGTCATCGCCGTCGATCCCTCCTCGCCCTACACGGGCGGGGCGGTCCTCGGCGACCGCATCCGCATGGCCTCGAACGTCGGCGACATGGACGTGTTCTTCCGGTCGATGAGCGCCCGCGGCCAGTTGGGCGGGCTCTCGACCGCTACCGGCGACGCCATCACCGCCCTCGACGCCTTCGGGAAGGACCGCATCGTCGTCGAGACGGTCGGTGCCGGGCAGAACGAGGTGGACGTGGTGCGTACCGCCGACACCGTCGTCGTCCTCGTCCAACCCGGCAGCGGCGACGACGTGCAGATGCTCAAGGCGGGAATCCTGGAGATCGGCGACGTGTTCGTCGTCAACAAGGCCGACATGGACGGCGCCGCGACCACCGTCTCCGACCTCCGCGAGATGCTCCACCTGCGCGAGGGGTCGACGACCGGCGCCGCCGGCCACCACGGACTGGGATCGATGGCCGACGGTGAGGACGCCGACGACGGCGACGACGGCGAGGGCTGGGACCCACGGATCGTCGAAACCGTCGCCACCGAGGGCGAGGGCGTCGACGACCTGATCGGCGTCCTCGACGATCACTACGCCCACCTCCGCGAGACGGGCGAACTCGCCCGCCGCGAGCGGACGCGCTACGCCGAGAAGATCCGCCAGTTGCTCCGGTCGGACGCCGCGGCCCTGCTGGAGGAGGAACTCGAGCGCCACGGCGGCATCGACGCCCTCGTCGACGAGGTGCAGGCGCGGGAGGCGGATCCGTACACGGTCGCCGACCGGATCGTCGACCCGCTCGCGGACTGCGTCGAGGGTCGCCGGGAATAAGTCGACTGCGGCCTACCTCCACCTATGAAGCTCAGACGACTCGGCGCCGCCGTCGCGGGTCTCGCCGGTGGCGTCGTCGCCGGCGACCGCCTCCTCCGCGGCGCCGCGGGCGAACTCGAACCGGCCCTCGACGCGACCGAGCGGACGTATCGCTGGCGCGGCATGGACGTGGCCTACGCCGAACTGGGCGACGCCGACGACCCCACCCTCGTCTGTCTCCACGGCATCAACGCCGCCGGATCGAGCGGCGAGTTCCGCGAAGTCGCCGCGACGCTCGCCGAGACCCACCACGTCGTCGCCCCGGACCTCCCGGGATTCGGTCGCTCCGACCGGCCGCCGCTTCGCTACTCCGCCGCGCTCTACGAGGACTTCGTCGCCGACTTCCTCGCCGAGTACGACGCCCCCGCCGTCGTCGCCTCGTCGCTCTCGGGCGCGTACGTCGCCCGCGCGGCCGACGACGACCGGGTGACCGTCGACTCCCTCCTGACCATCTGCCCGACGACCCGTGGCGGCCCGCATCCGCCGAAGACGTGGCTCCGCGAACTCCTCCGCTCGCCCGTGGTCGGCACCGGCCTCTTCGACGCCCTCGTCTCGAAACCCTCGATCCGTTACTTCAACGCCGACCACGCCTACGCCGATCCCGCCTCGGTCTCCGACGAGTGGACCGACTACCAGTGGCGGACCACCCACCAGCGAAACGCCCGCTTCGCCGTCGCTGCCTTCGTCTCCGGACACTGCAACTCCGATATCGACCTCGGCGCCGCGCTCCGGGACCTCGACGCGCCGGTGACGCTCGTCTGGGGCCGCGACGCGACGCTCCCGCCGCTCTCGACGGGACGGGAACTCGCCGACGAGGCGGACGCCCGGCTCGTCGTCTTCGATCACGCCAAACTCCTGCCGCACGTCGAACACCCGACGGCGTTCGTCGACGCGGTGCGCGAGGCTATCGCGCCCGCAGAATGAGCAGGTCGTCGCCGGTCGTTCGGTTCGTGCCGACCGCCGCCTCGACGGGCATTCCGACCGTCACCTCCTCGGGGTCGACACCGCGGACGACGCCCGTCAGGCGCACGTCGCCGAAGTCGGCGATGGCGGTGGCGTACGGCTCCTCGTCGGCGAAGTCGGGGCCGCCGACGTAACAGATGGTAAACGTTTCCACCGTTCCCGCCGTCGGCAGGTCGGCGTGGTCGAGGTCAGCCGATCCACAGTGGGGACACACCCGCCGCGGCGGGAGCGACCCGTGGCCCTCGGGACAGGCGAGGTAGAACCCCTCGCCGTCGTCGACGGCGTCCAGCCACTCGTCGTAGCCGGCGTCGGTCATCGGTCCACCTCCAAGACGTGAACGACGGCGCTCGCGACGGTGCCGCCCGCGTTGTGCGTGACACCGACCGTCGCGTCCTCGACGTGGTCGCTGTTCGGGTGATCGCCGCGGAGCAGGCGCGTCATCTCCGCGATCTGACTGCCGCCGGTGGCGCCGACGGGATGGCCCTTCGCCTTCAGGCCGCCCGAGAGGTTCACCGGCAGGTCGCCCGTCGCCGTCGTCTCGCCGCGCCGGGCCGCGCCGATTCCCTCGCCGTGGTCGTAGAAGCCCAGCCCCTCGATGGCCAGCACCTCCGCGATGGTGAAGCAGTCGTGTACCTCGACGAGGTCCACGTCGTCGGCCGCACAGCCGGCGTCGTCGTAGGCCTCCGCCGCCGCCCGCTCCGTCGCGGGCGTGACCGCGAGGTGCTCGCGGTCGTGGAGCGCGAGGTTGTCGCCGCCCTGTCCGCTCCCCGTGATCGAGACCGGTGCGTCGAGGCCGTTCGCCTCGGCGTACTCGTCGCTGACGAGGACGAGCGCGCTCGCGCCGTCCGTGACGGGACAGGCGTCCAGCAGGCCGACCGGATCGGAGACCATCGGCGCGTCGAGCACCTCGTCGACGGTGATGGCGCGGTGGAACTGCGCGTACTCGTTGGGGAGGGCGTTGTCGTGGTTCTTCACCGCGACGTGCGCGAGGTCCTCGCGCTCGCCGCCGAACGACTCGAAGTACGCCCGGGCCATCAGGGCGTACGCGCCGGGGAAAGTCATCCCCGCCCGAATCTCGTAGAGTTCGTCGGCGGCCGTGGCCAACCCCTCGGTCACGTCCGCCGTCGAGAGGTTGGTCATGCGCTCACAGCCGCCGGCGAGCATCACGTCGGCCTCGCCGGAGCGAACGGCTCTGACCGCCTCACGGATCGCGACGCCCGCGGAGGCACACGCCTCCTCGTAGCGCGTCGCCGGACACTGGAGCCCGGCCATCTCGGCCATGAGCGGCGCCTGGTGGCCCTGTCGCTCAGCCAGCGACCCCATGAAGTTCCCGTAGTTGATCGACTCGATGTCCTCGGGATCGACCCCCGACTCCTCGCGGGCGGCGAGGGCGGCCTCCCCGAACAGATCGCGCCCGGTTCGCTCCGGATGCCGCCCGAAATGCGTCAGTCCGACGCCGGCGACACGTACGCCTGTCATGCAGTCACATAGACGGACGAGCGGATAAAGACCTGCCGGATTCGGAAGCTCTGGCGCCCGGTATCGGCCGTTTGACGTTCGACAGCTGTCCGTCGACGGATCGACGTTCGACGTGCTCTCGCCCCCACCGACCGAAACCGTTAGTCACGGCCGGCCACACCTCCACGCATGAACTGGATCGGCGAGACGTTCACCAGCGACGTCGGCTGGGGTCACCTGGAGCGACTGGTCGACATCGGGAACCGCATGGCCGGGAGTCCCGGCGAGCACGAGGCGCTGACGGCGACCCGCGACGCCCTCGATACGCTCGGTGCCCGGAACGCTCACGTCGAGGACTTCGGGATACAGGGGTGGATCAGGGGGTCCAGTCGGATCGAAACCGCCGACGGTGTCGTCGACTGCATCGCGCTGCCCCGAAGCCCCGCCGGGACCGTCGAGGCGCCGCTGGTCGACTGTGGCGACGGCCTCCCCGACGACTTCGCGGACGCCGACCTCGAGGGGGCCGTCGCCCTCGTTTCCGCGGGCGTCCCGGACTACTACGACCGCTTTATCCACCGCCGGGAGAAGTACTACCGCGCCGTCGAGGCCGGCGCCGTCGGGTTCGTCTTCCGCAACCACGCGTCGGGCTGTCTCGCCCCCACCGGGAGCGTCGGCACCGACGCCGACCCGCTCGGTCCCGTCCCCGCCGTCGGCGTCAGCCGCGAGGTAGGTGCCCGCCTCGCCCGCCGTCACGCCGGCGACACCGTCACCGTCGGCGTCGACTGCGAGACGCCCCGGGCCGAGAGCGGGGTCGTCCGCGCCGACATCGGCCCCGACACCGACCGCGCTATCTACCTGACCAGCCACGTCGACGCCCACGACATCGCGGAGGGCGCCGTCGACAACGCTGCCGGCACCGCGACGGTCGTCGAAATCGCTCGCACCCTCCTCGACCGGGACGCCGCCCTCGACCGCCGGGTTCGGATCGTCTGCTTCGGCGCCGAGGAGGTCGGACTGCAGGGCTCGAAACGCGAGGCCGACCTGATCGATCCCGACGATATACAGGCGGTCGTCAACTGCGACGGCGTCTGTCGCGGCCGGACGCTCCAGTACTACACTCACGGCTTCGACGCCCTCACGGCGGCGGTCGAGCGGGTGGCCGACCGCTTCGACCACCCCGCTTCCGTCCGCCCGACCCAGCACCCCCACAGCGACCACTGGCCGTTCGTCGCCCGCGGCGTGCCCGCCGTCCTCGTGTCGAGCGACGATGGCGACCGGGGGCGTGGCTGGGGCCACACCCGCGCCGACACCCTCGACAAACTGGAGCGCCGGACGCTTCGGGAGGGGGCGATCCTCCTGACAGCGCTCGTCGACGACCTAGCGTCGACCGACCGGATGCCCCGCCGCGATCCCGACGACATCGCCGCTGACCTCGATGCACAGGACCTAGCGGCCGGTATGCGCGCTACCGGCGACTGGCCGTTCTCGACCGAGTGAACTTTTTACCGTCGTCCGGTGACGTATCCCGCATGGTACCGACGAGGCGCGGCGGCGGCGGGAGGTCCCGGCGGTGAACGTCGCCGTCCGGGGCGGAAGCGACGACGACGCGGCGGCCCTCGCCGTCGGCGGTGCGACGATCGTCGACGAGACTGCCGACCCGGCCGTCGTCGTCGCCGTCGGGGACGAGGCGATCCGGTCGGCCGTCGCCGACCCGCCCGCCGCGCCGCTGCTTCCCGTGACCGCCGCTGGCGGGCGCCACCTCGTCGCCCGCGACGCCCTCGACGCCGCCGTCGCCGCCGTCGCCGCCGGCGACTACCGCGTCGCCTCCCACCCCATCCTCGGCGTCCACGACGACGGCGACGCCCTCGCCCGCGCGCTCCGCGACGTGACGCTCGTGACCGACGCCCCGGCGAGCATCTCCGAGTACGCCCTCGCCGTCGGCGACGAGCGACTAGCGTCGGTCCGCGCCGACGGCGTCGTCCTCGCGACGCCGCTCGGGAGCGACGGGTACGCCGCCGCCGCGGGCGGATCCGTCCTCGAAGCCGGCGCGGGCGTCGCCGTCGTCCCCATAGCCCCGTTCTCGACGACCGCGGAGACGCGCGTCGTCGACCCCGACGGGACCGTCACCGTCTCCGTCGAGCGCGAGGGCGCCGTCGCCGTCGTCGCCGACGGCGTCCACCGCGGCGTCGTCGACCGGGGGGCGGCCGTCCGAATCGATCGCGTCGGATCGCTCGACGTGGTCGCGCCGACCGGAACGGAAAACTTCTAATGAGTCTACACCCGAGTTCGGGGTATGCAACCGCTACAGTTCGCCGTCCCGGTCGGCGCCCTCGACGCGCTCGAACCGTACATCGCGCACGTCGTGTTGGCGCTGGTGGTGGTGAACATGCTCACGCGAATCCGCGCCCACTCCGTGCACCAGAGCCAGGTCGACGACGGCGCCGAGGAGCTGAGCCGGTACTTCCCGCACTCGCTGACGTCGATTGCGCTCGTGCTCGCGTCGTTCGCCTTCCTGGTGATCGAACCCCACGGCGGCATGGTCATGTCGGTGCTCGCCATCGGCCTGTTCCTGACCGACTTCTTCGAGTTCGAATCTCGACAGGTCGAGGCACGTAACGACATGACGTTCGAACGGCCGAAAGGTGCCGTCGCGGCGTCGGTGCTCGCTCTGCTGTACGCCGGTTACCAGAGCCTGTTCGTCTTCATCGAGCCGCTCTGGAACGCCGTCGTCTGATACGGCTCATCGCCCCGTCTACCGGTGGGTCGTCGAGACGATCCGGCGACCCACCGGTAAGGACTTACGATAAACCGTCTCACACAAAGCGTATGCGGTCGACCGGTGACCAGTTCGAACCCCTACTACGTCTTCTCGTCCGCCGGACGCGCCGCTCCGACACAGAACGCCAGCCGCACGTTCGAATTCACCCCGAACTGCCGTGTCGATGAATCCGATCCAGAGGAGTCGTTTCGTCTCGGTCGGCCGCGCTACGCCTGCCGCTCGTTCATCGCCTTCCGTGCCTGCCGGACCGCGGGCAGGATCACCCAGAACGCCAGCGGGCCGAGGATGGCGAACCAGAGCAGCGTGTCCATCAGCCCGATGGCCAGCAGGTTGAACATGTCGGCGCTCGCCGGATCCGGCGACACCGGACTCACGAGTTGCCGCGTGCTCTCGAACCCCGGCGTCCGGTACCACCCCGCGAGCACGAGCCAGCCGAGGCCCGCGCCCGTGAAGATGCCGAGCCCTTTGATGAATTCGTCAGCCATTACCTGAGGATTCGTCGGCGTCCTCTTGAGGGTTTCCCATTCCGTGGGCGCGAAAGCGCGTCCCGAGGACGTAGACGCCGGCCCCGAACCCGATTGCGGCGAGACCGAGGACGGCGAGGACGGCGCTCAGTACGGTTTCGGGGGGCACGACGCCGACCGCTCGGAGGAGACCGAGGACGAGGCGTCGCAGAAGGCTGAGTCGGATGGTCGCCGCGTCGAGGAGGACGAAGCCGAAGACGACGCCCACGATGGCGATGAGCGTCGAGAAGACGGTGACGGTCTTGTAGAGGCGCATCGGGACGACCACGTCCCGACGCCCGTCGGCGTCGTGGACGCCCTCCTGTGCGTCGGCGTCGTGGTCGTCTGAAGAAGACATCGGAGAGCGGTTACTTCGGCGGACGGAGCCGGTAGTACCGCCGGTTGAGGTCGTACATGTACCCCTCGCGCATCGTCTTCAGCACCGCGTAGGTGATCGTCGTAGCCACGATGGGCAGGAGGAAGGTCAGATCGAACAGCAGGTCGACGTTCATCGGCATCAGGTTCTTGACCGCGAGCAGGCTGATGGTGAACGCGAAGACGACCCCGCCGACGCCGACGGCCGACCAGAACGGCTGCTCGACCGGGCGTCGGGCCGACCCCTTGTTCAGGAAGGGAACGATGGCGATGAAGCCGACGACGACGACGTTCGCGAGCACGCCGTACGTCCGGTCGGCGGTGATCTTCGCCCCGCCGAGGATGGCGAGGTCGGGGTTCAGCGGGCCGAGCTTCAGCAGGCCAAAGGACCAGTAGAGATACCAGTCGGGCAGGATGATCGCCGGCGTCGAACTCGGGTTGGCCGGCGCGCCGATGTGTGGCGGCATCGTCGCCGAGAGGAAGAAGATCATCCCGGTGAAGAAGGCCGCGATGGAGAGGTTACGAACCGTCTCGTGGGGCCACGTCGGGAACGCGAGCACGTCGCGTTCGACGTAGTCCGACTCGGTTCGCAGGTCCTGGTCCTCGCGGCGGGCGCGTTCGAAGTACTCGTACGTGAGCCGCGAGAGGCCCGTCGTCCGTTCCTTGCGCTCGCGCCACGTCGGCGTCTCGTCGTCCGGGGCGACGATGCCCGGGCTGCCGCCGTCGGTGCGCGTCTCGTCCGTGGTGGATTCGTTGTCGCTCATGGTTCTAGTGGGGTTCCGCGATGCCCTGCACCCAGACGATGCCGATGTGGATCGCGATCAGCGTCGTCACGACGAAGGGGAGCAGGAACACGTGGAGGATGTACATCCGCTGGAGCGTCGCCTGACTCAGGGTGAAGCCGCCGAACAGGAGCTGGGCGATCCACTCGCCGGCGAGCGGGATGGACAGCGACATCTCGACGCCGATCTGTCCCGCCCAGAAGGCGAGCTGGTCCCACGGGAGCAGGTAGCCCGTGTACCCGAACACCATCGTCAGGCTGATGAGGACGATCCCCAGCAGCCAGTTGAGTTCGCGCGGTTCCTTGTACGCGCCCGTGAAGTAGACACGGAGCATGTGGAGGAACACGGCCGCGACCATCACCTGTGCCGACCACCGGTGGATGGAGCGCAGCATGAACCCGAACTGGAGATCCGTCATGATGAACGTGATCGAGTTGTACGCCGTACTCGGGTCGCCGGTCTGTGCGGGGGCGTAGTAGAAGCCCAGCAGGGCGCCGGAGACGGCGGCGACGATGTACGCCAGCGTCGAGAACGACCCCAGCGCGTACAGCGGGTACCAGTACCAGAACTTGTTGTCCAGGTCGTACTGTTCGGTGTGACTCTTCGGCATCTGCATGTTGACCTTGTAGTACAGGTCCTCCAGCAGTTCCAGGTAGTCGACGACCCGGAGCCGCTTGTCCATCCAGATGAGCGCCGTCAGGAAGGTGGCTTCCACGGGTGTCAGATCCTTCCGCTTCATCCACCCTTTGTGGTCCATCTCGTCTTTCTTTTCTAAGCTCATTGCTTATCGCTTGTAGTACGGGTAAACCGCGCGTTTGACTGTGTCCCACGCCCCGTCGCCGAGGGTTTCGCCGTCCACGTCCTCCTCGCGGATGTAGAGGTCCTCCCACTTCCGACGCCGCTTCTTGACGATGACGACGTCCGGCAGGAACTCCTTGCGGTACAGCGCGAGGATGAACGCGAGGTCGACGAAGATCACGGCGAGGATGCCGCCGAGGAACATGTTGCCGTACTCGCTCAGCCCCCAGCCGCTCACGAGGCCGTAGGCGAACATGAACACGAACACCACCTCCACGACCGTCAGGAGGACGATGGTGATGGCGGCGGCCGTACTCTCGCGGGCCGGTTCGTATCGGTGAATATCGCCGTACGTGCTTCCACTCGATGACATTTACTCTCCTCTCCCGGTTCCGGTGTGTGGTGACTCGCCGTATTTCAGCACGTAGAAGCTGAATATCAGCGAGACGATGATGCCGAGGATCGTCGCGGCGCCGACCCAGTGGGCCTGGATCGGCACGCCGAGTTCGTGGAGGTCGACCTCGCCGCCACCGCCGCCACCGCCGCCACCGCCCTCGCCGCCACCGCCCGGCATCGCGCCGACGACGACGACGCCTTTCATGCCGAGCGCGCGGTGGGGCTGGCAGAAGTACTTGACGACGCCCTCGGATTCGAGGGTCTGTTCGAAGGTGAAGCCGGCTTCGGCGGTGAGTTCGCTCTCGAACTCGCCGCCCTCCTCGGCGACGACGTTGTGCTGGCCGCCCTCGCCGTTCCACTCCCAGACGACGGTCGTCCCGGGATCGACCTGGACGGCCGGCGGGTCGAACGCGAAGTTCCCGCCGTTGCCCTGGGCGCCGACGGTGATGGTCACCTCGTCCTGTCCGGTCGCGTCAGCCACCTCGCTGTAGTTGCCGACGTCGCTCATCCACCCGTCGAACGACGCCTGCGCAGCGGCCGGCGTCGCCGTGGCGGCGGCCGTTCCGACGGCGGTGGACCCACCGGCCACTCTCAGGAAGTCCCGCCTCTTCATACGGTCGAATCTGAGGATGGAACGCGCTTAAACCCACCGACTCCCCACCGACGTCCTCACGGGCGGTCGGCGCTCGAACCGGCCGTCTCCGCGCCGTCCGTGGCCGTCTCGTCACCCTCCGCCGCCAGTGCCTCGGCGTCGTCGCCCAGCGGTGGCAGGAACTCCGGTCGCTCACCGTCTTCGACGCCGGCGGCGCGAAGTCGGTTGCGGAACTCCTCCGCCCGGAACCGGTCCGAGAGGCGGGCGTTGGCGACCACCATGAACAGGAAGAGGCCGATGCCGACGAAGATCAGGGCCGTCATCGGCGCCACGAGGTCGACGTAGCCGCCCGGCGTCGGGATGGCGTCGGTGAACAGCCAGACGCCGACCAGCCCCAGTCCGACCAGAATCTGTGCGAACGCGATGAGCTGGAGGAGGTTGTTCCCCAACTGGCCGGTTCCCTCGGGCACGTCCGCGGGGCTGGGCAGGGAGACGTCCTCGGGGGCGTCCGGCACCTCGTAGCTGTCCATCGAACACAGCGCGACGGTCGGTTTCACGTCCCGTACCACCGTCCCCTGTCCCTCGACGCTGCCGTCCGGGAAGACGATGGCGTACCCTTCGTCCGAGTAGGCGACCAGTCGCTCTTCGCCGCCCTCCTCGAACCGTTCGAGGACGGCGAACACCTCTCGGCTCTGGATGCGGCTCTTGAGGTCCTGCTCCACCCGGTCGAGTAACTCGGGGCCGACGATCCAGGTGTCCGGATCGAACGCCGCCTCCCACTCCTCGGCGCTCATCCGCGCCATGTCGCTCGGGCCGAAGTTCTCGAAGTCGTAGTTCTCCTCGACTTCGCGTCGGAGGGCGTCGACGGCGTCGGCGTCGGCCTTAGCCGCCGTCTCGGCCGTCCCGTCGGTCGACGACGGTGACGAATCAGCCATCGGTCGACATTGGGTCCACAGCGTCATACGCTTTCCGACCTTGTCCCCGAGTCGGGCCCGTTTTAACGTCGCCCTCCTAAGCGCCGACGATGGTGAGTGAGGCGACGACGGCGACGCTTGCGGGGCTGTCCGTCACCGCGAGTTTCCCCTTCTATCTCTACGGCGCGTGGATCGTCATCGACGCCGAGACGGTGACGTGGAGCGTCCTCCTCCGGCACCTGAAGTTCATCGTCGTCGGCCTGGTGTTGACGACGGTGCCCGTCGTGGGGTGGATGGTCCCTCGGTTGATGGACCAGTTCGGCGGCCTCGCCGTCCTGCACGCCGTGCTCGGCCTCCAGGCCTACGCGATGCTCGCGTTCGCCCTGACCGGCATCGTCCGCATCTTCCAGGCCAAACACGCCGCGAATCTCTATCGTGACCCCGATCAGGACGTGGACCTGAACGACCTCCACGAGAACATGAGCGCGTGGCGCGGCCGCCTCCGAATCGGCGTCTTCGGCTACGTGCTCTTCTGGATCGGCGCCTACCTGATCGGCGTCGTTCGGTACGTGCAGCTGCACCTCTAGTCCCACGCCTCGCCGCTCGCCAAGTCGACCTCCGCGTCCAGTTTCGAGGACGGACAGATGTCCTCCAGCACACAGTCCGCACAGTCGGGGTTGCGGGCGTCACACACCGCCCGCCCGTGACTGATGAGCAGGTGGGTGAGCTGTTGCCAGTCGTCTTCGGGCACCACGTCCATCAGGTCGTCTTCGATCCGTTCGGGCCGCACCTCGGTCGTCAGGCCGAGCCGTCGCGAGAGCCGCTGTACGTGCGTGTCGACGACGATGCCCTCCACCACGTCGTGGCCGTGCTGGAGGACGACGTTCGCCGTCTTGCGCCCGACGCCTTTCAGGTCCGTCAGTTCGCTCATCGTGTCGGGCACGTCGCCGTCGTGGTCTTCGACGAGCGTCTCGCCGATGGACTTCAGGTATCCGGCCTTGTTGTTGTGGAAGGTGATGCCGTAGATGTCGTCGGCGAGCGTCCCCTCGTCCGCCGCGGCGTAGTCGGCTGCGGTCCGGTACTTCTCGAACAGCTCCTCGGTCACCTCGTTGACCCGCTCGTCGGTACACTGTGCGGAGAGGACGACGGCGACCAGAAGTTCCAGCCGGTTCGAGTAGGTGAGTGAGATGGTCGCGTCGGGGTACTCGTCGTACAGTCGGTCCAGCACCGCCTCGACCTGTGCCTCCCGCGAGTCCAGTGGTGTGCCCATGGCTCGCGGTGCGGGGCGGTCCCCGTTGAGTCTATCGACCGACACCGCTCTCAGGTTTGATTTCTGGGCCGCACGTTATTTATCCGGGCCTATCTTTGGGGCGGCCATGGAGCTGACACGTCGGGCGCTGCTGGGGACCGCGACGGCGCTCGGTCTGACCGGCTGTCTCGGATCCGGCGACTCGAACGTCGCCTACCCCGAATCCGGGACGCCGACCCGGACGCCGACCGACGCCGCCCTCGCCGACGCGGACCCCGAGCCGTCCGCGGTCGACGAGGAGGAGACGGTCCAGCAGACGGAGCCGTCGGTGCCGAACCGTCGGCTGGCGGCCGAAGTCGGGCGCGTCTACGGCGAAATCGAGTGGTTCGCCACCGACTACGACGACGCCATCCACGCGTACCGGCGAACCCTCGGCAACGCCATGGCGACGGTCGAACGCGTCCGCGACGCCGCCGAGTTCGACGCCAACAGCCTCGGACTGGTTCGCCGCGCGACGGATCGAGCCGTCGCCACCGCTGAGGCCGAACTCGGCGGGCACTTCGGCATCCCCGGGCAGATGCGCGAAGAGATCGACCGCCACGTCGCGACGATCCGCCGGTTCGCCGACCGTGGCGACCTCGACCGCGTCGACGAGGAACTCGAACGCCTCCACGACTATCTCGGCGGCATCCGGAGCGACCTGTTCGTCCGTCGGGTGCTCTCGGATCGACAGATCGACGCCGCGCTCTACCGGCACCTCCACGACGAAACCGTCGACGACACGGACGACGACGATGACGACGACGAGGCCACCCCGGGACTCTTCGAGGTGCACCACTCCACGGGCTACTCGGGCTACGCCTACGCCGGCCCTCGATACGTCGAGCGCGACCCGTTCGACGACGCCCCGGGCGACGACGACAACGCCGGCCGGGAACTGCTCGCTCGCCAGCGCCTACAGTTCGAGCCACCGAGCGAGGCGACGGGCCGGACCGGCTTCGCCTACGTCGTGAGCTACGCGGTGCCCGACGAGGACGAACAGCCGTCGAATCTCGCTCCCCTCGACTACCCCTACACGTCGCTGTTCGTCCAGCACTACGACGGCGTGGCGGCCGCGACCGACGCGGTGGAGACGCTCCTCGAGACGGCGGTCAGTCAGGAGGGGTGGTACTCCTTCGGCCGTGACCGGTGGCGGCAGGTCTACTATCGGGCCGACGGCGACGTGACCTACGCCTACCTGATCCAGGCCGGCCCCTTCGTCCTCGTCGCCGCTCCCTCGGAGGTGGCGTGGGAGGAACGCGTCGACTGGACCGCCCCGCTCGACCGACTCTGGCTGTGGAGACCGTAGCGTGTCCGGGCGAAACGCGCTCCCTTCGGCTCGCCGACAGGCCGGCCTGATCGTCGCCACCTTCGCACTCGTGGGCATCGCCCTCGGCGTCCTCGGGTTCGTCGCCGGTGACTGGGCGCGGACCCAGTTCGTCACCGCCGCGTCCGGCGCCGCCCCCGAGACGTTCGGCCCCGTCTTTCTCGCGCTCTCGGTCTTCCAGACGACGGTGACGATGCTCGTCGTCGGCCCCGTCCTCGCCGCGGTCCTCGGCCTGCTCTCCGGCTCCCGGTTCGCGGACCCGAGTGCGGCGGCGAGCGTCGCCGCCGGCGGCGCCCTCGTCGGGTTCTTCTGCATGGCGGGGCTCGGCCTCCTCGGCCTCTCGGCGCTCTCGGGCCCCGGCACCGCGCAGGTCTACTCGCTCCGCGGCGCGGTCGGTCCCCTCCTCCTCGCGGGCGCCGTCACGACGGCCACCGGTGCCGGCGCCGGCGCTCTCGGCTCGCAGTTCGTCCGCTAACCGGCAAGCATAACTGTCCGCTCCGCGCGGGGTTCGGTATGTACGGCGAGGCCGTCGCACTCGGTGCGGGTACGGTCCTGAACGCCCTCGCGACGGGCGTCGGATCGGCCTTCGCCATCGACGCGGAGACGACTGCCCGGGTCGAACTCGACGACTCCGGGACCGTCGAGGGTGCGATTGCCGGTGCGCCGGACGGCGACACGCGGCTCATCCGCCGCTGTGTCGAACGCGTCGTCGACCGGTTCGGCGACGGTCAGGGCGGCCACGTCCGCACCGAAAGCGACGTGCCGATGGCCGCGGGGCTGAAGAGTTCCAGCGCCGCCGCGAACGCGACGGTGCTGGCGACGCTCTCGGCGCTCGACGTGTCGGTCGGTGACGACGCCGAACTCGACCGCGAGGCGGCCTGTCGCATCGGCGTCGCCGCCGCCCGCGACGCCGGCGTCACCGTCACCGGCGCGTTCGACGACGCGAGCGCCAGCATGCTCGGCGGCGTCACCGTCACCGACAACGCGGCGGACGACCTGCTCGCCCGCGAGGCGGTGGACTGGGACGCCCTCGTCTGGACGCCGCCGGCCCGCGCGTTCAGCGCCGACGCCGACGTGGCGCGCTGTGAGCGGGTGGCGCCGATGGCGGACCTCGTCGCCGAACTGGCGCTCGACGGCCGCTACGGCGAGGCGATGACGGTCAACGGACTCGCCTTCTCGGCGGCGCTCGGCTTTCCGACCGATCCCGCCGTCGAGGCGATGCCACACGCCGACGGCGTGTCGCTCTCGGGGACCGGGCCGAGCGTCGTCGCCGTCGGCGACCGGGACGGACTGGAACGCGTACGCGACCACTGGAACCAACGGGAGGGAGACACATGGCTAACGACGACACGAACGGACGGCGCACGGGTGATCGAATGAGCGAGAGCGACGCGGCCGAGGAGATGTCCCTGGACGAACTCCGCGAGGAGATCGAGGAGATCGACCGCGAACTCGTCGAACTCATCGCCCGCCGAACCTACGTCGCGGGCACCGTCGCGCAGGTCAAAGAGGAGCGAGGGCTGCCGACGACCGACGAGTCACAGGAGGCCCGTGTGATGGAGCGAGCGGGCGAGAACGCCGAAACCTTCGACGTGGACGCCAACCTGGTGAAGGCGATTTTCCGGCTGCTGATCGAGTTGAACAAGGTGGAGCAACGAGAGAGCCGATAGCCGTAATCAGGTGACACGGGGCTTGTAGCGCCCGTTCAGTCCCACCGGTATTCTTCCGATTGCTGTTCTCTCGGTTCGGGTTCGGAGAAAACCTCCGTACTTGGCCTCGGTGGCTCCGAAAGACGGGGAAGCGACGGCACGACAAGCGTTTTGCTTCTGCACTCACAATGTACACACATGAGTTCCGGGTCGGAGAAAAAGCGCGTCCAGTTCCGCGCACCGAGGGGGTTGGTAGACCGGGCCGACGCGCTCGCTGCGGTGTTCGAGACGGACCGGACGGACATCCTCATTTCCGCACTTCGGGAGTACCTGCGCGACGCCGCGCACTCCGACGAGGTGAAACAGGAGATCGCGGACGCCTACTACGACGACAACATCACGTTCGAGGAACTGAAGGACCTCGTCGGGCACGAGGAGGCCGCCAACTTCCGACTACTGAAAGAGCAGTTGACCGACGAGTTCGTGGACGAGGTCGCAGAGGAGCTGGCCGACTCGTAGATGGTGCTGATCGTCGCCGACACGTCAGCCCTCGTGAGCCTCGGGCCCGTGGCGGACGCCTCGCCGAACCCACTCGATCTGCTCCTCGATTCGCACACCGTAGTCGTCCCAGAGCAGGTCGTCGACGAACTCATCGAGACGGCCTCCTACGACGACGCCTCCGGTCAGGGGGCACAGGCGGTTCTCGACCGTCGCTCTGCGTTCGAGGTGTGTTCCGTCGAACTGGACGAGACGTTCCCGCTGGACGACGGCGAGAACGCGGCGGTCACGCTGGCGAACGAGATCGACGCCGTGCAACTGCTCTGTGATGAGTTCAACCGACTCGCGCTCGTCCACGCCTCGCTGGCCGAGACCCGCCTCGTCACGACGCCGATTCTCATCACTGCGTTGGTTCGCAACGACGCGCTCTCACCCGACGCTGCCGAGGAGTTCTTGGCCGAGATGAGTGACGCTCGCAGCTGGTCGTCGAACTCCTACGTTGAGCGTGCGAAGGCCACGCTTCGACAGCAACGCGAGAATGGATGACTTGATTGGACTTGCGACCCGTGAGGTATCGTTCCACCCTCACTATTTAACAGCCAAGAGCAAGAACGGATCTTGGGCAAACTCGACGAAATCGTCGATTCGCCGTGGCGTGACCCGCCAGATTACAGTGAACCTCTCCGAAACAGCCCACACAGGAAAGTCCGCGTTGGCGAGTTCCGTCTGGCCGTGACGTTGCGACAGAACGAACAGCGGATGGTGGTGGCTCGAATCAAGCGACGCGGTAGTGCCTACACTGTCGACGACGATTGATTTCGTTCATTAAGAGCATAATGGATTTCAGCTACGTGAACAAGGTGGAGCAGCGAGAGTCACGGTAGGACGGATTGCCTCGGAAGCGGCGGGCGCGGCGCTCACGTTCCTCGAGCGGGCCGCGAAGTAACGGCTCGGTTCAGTACACCCACAACCGACGGATCCGATCTTCGATAGCCGGATACGTCGCCCGCAGGTCGGCGACGCCGCGCTCGCCGTCGACGTTGACGACGTGCACCTCGCCCCGGTCGCCGCCGTACACGTCCTGGAAGTCGTAGACGGCGCCGACCACCTCCACCCCGGGCGGCACGTCGTCGCTCCCGACGAGCACGTCCACCTGCCGGTCGACGTTGTACTCGACGAGCCGATTGATCGCCTCCGGGCGGCTCAGGTCGTCCGGGAGCGCCTCGACGCCGGGTTCGAGGAGGGGTTTCAGCAGGTCGAGACAGCCTTCGATGCCTGGCAGGTCGTTCACGTCACCGGTCAGGGCGTCGTACGTCGCGGTGACGGCCCCACAGCCCGTGTGGCCGACGACCACCGCCGTCTCCGTCCCCGTGTGTGCCAGCGGATACAGTACGTCCCCGGAGACGACGTCGCCCTCGTCGGTCCGCTGGACGACGCGGTTTCCGATGTTCCCGCAAGTGAAGATGCGACCGGGAGCCTCGTTTCCCCACATGTGGTCCTGCAGGACGCGCGAATCGGAACAACAGATGGTGACGGTGTGGGGATGCTGTGCCGCTTGCAGGTCGTCGAACCGGTCGTCGAACGCGGCGGCGTGGGCGAGATTCCCCGCCAGGAGGTCGACGAACGTTTGATCCATTGGAACTGGATAGTCCGTCCGCCGATATAGTCGTTGGTGGCCATCGCGACGGCGACTCATACGGATTATTGTGGTGGTTCACCGAGACGGGTCGGCGAACCACCGGTACTGGCTTACGATCAGCCGTATCACGCGTCGTCCCGGATGACCATCACCTTCACCCGTCGCACGGCGTCGAAATCGCGGAGGCGGTAGGTGAGTTCGCGCACCCGCTCGCTCGGCCCGCGGCAGAACAGCGATTCGAGACACCACTCGCCCTGATGGGTGTGACTCGTGTTCAGGATCACGTCCTGGTAGTCGTGCTGGACGGCGTGCAGGTCACGGATCACGTCGTGGTGACGGTAGTCGAAGCCGACGAGGGCCACCACCTCGCCGGTCGTCGATTCGAGTCGCGAGTGGGCCTCGATGTATTCGAGCATCGCCTCCCTGACCGCCCGGGATCGACTCTCCAGTTCCTGGTCGCGCCACACGCGGTCGAACGCCTCGACGATGTCGTCGGGGATGTTGAAACTCGTTCGCACGTCACCCCGCTCGTCGCGCAGGACCAAGAGACCCCGTTATGACGATTCCCCCGATTCGATATTAACAACCGCTAACTCGGATCGATCCCGAGTAAGACGTGGCGATGGTGCTCGACAGCACGCTGGGGTTGTTCGGTGGGGCAATCGCGCTCGGGGCGGTCCACGGCATCGAACCGGGACACGGCTGGCCGGTCGCCGCCTCGTACGCGCTCGATCAGGCCAACAAGTGGGCGTACGGGCTCGCGGCGAGTCTCCTCATCGGGATCGGCCACCTCGTCAGCTCCATCGCGATGGTCGGCGTCTTCTTCTACGCGAAGGCGTACTTCGATCTCACACAGGTCGACGCACCGATGACGCTCGGCGGCGTTCAGATCGGCGGCCCGGTCAGCATCGTCGCGGGCGTCGTGTTGATCGCGCTCGGGGTTCGGGAGTATCGGCACGGGCACAGTCACGACAACGACAACGACAACGACAACGACAACGACAACGACAACGACAACGACAACGACCACGACCACGACCACGACCACGACCACGACCACGACCACGACCACGACCACGACCACGACCACGACCACGATTCCGGCATTCTGACACGCCTTCGCGACGCCCTCCCGTTCGGTGGCGGCTCACACGACCACGCCCACGCGTCGTTCGACGGCGAGACGGACCGCGGCCTCCTCGGCATCGCGTGGTTCGCGTTCGTCCTCGGGTTCGCCCACGAGGAAGAGTTCGAGATCATCGCGCTGTGTGCCGGGTCGACGCACTGTCTCGAACTCATGACGGCCTACGCGCTCACGGTGATCGTCGGCATCGTCGGTCTCACCCTGCTCCTGATCGCCGGCTACCAGCAGTCCGAGGAACGCGTCGAGCGATACACGCCGTATCTCCCGCTCGTCTCGGCGACGGTCCTCGTGGTGATGGGACTGGGCTTCGTCGCCGGCGTCTTCTGAGGCGGCGGTCAGTTCAGGTCAGATACGTCTCCGCCAGCGCGTCGAGGGCCTCGTGGTGCTGGGTGGTGTGGGGGGCCGTGAGCGGCGAGACGCTGACTCGTCCCTCGACGATGGCCCGGCGGTCGGTTCCCTCCGGGTCGGGGATGTCACCGTCGCGCATCCGCGCCCAGATGTTGTCGGTGAGGCTGATTCGCTCGCCGTCGCGTTCGGCACGCATGTCGTACAGCGTCGACGGCTCGGTGATCTCGATCGGTGCGGGGTCGTCGTCCTCGTGGTGGATGGGGGCGTTGACGTTCAGGTATTCGGCCTGCTCGAACACGCCGGCACCGAGGGCGTGATCGACGAGATACGTCGTCGCCGCGGTGGCGTTCCGGTAGTCGAGGGGGTCCTTTGCCTTCTCCTGCCACTCCCCGTCCGCGCCGGGGACGTACAGCGAGACGGCGATGGCGGGCACGTCGAAGAAGGCGGCCTCGACGGCGGCGCTGACGGTGCCGGAGCGACCGAGGACGTACGCCCCGAGGTTCGCTCCGCGGTTACAGCCGGCGACCACCATGTCCACGTCGGGACACAGGGCTTCGAGCCCGACGACGACGCAGTCAGCCGGCGTCCCGTGGATGGCGTAGCCGAGGTCGTGGGTCTCGACCTGTACTTCCCGGGACATCGCACGGCCGACGGCGCTCTTGTCGCCGTTCGGTGCGACGGCCGTCACGTCGGCGAACCGGGAGAGCGCGTCGTAGAGTGCCCGGAAGCCGACGGAATCGATCCCGTCGTCGTTCGTCAGGAGCACGTGTGGCTCGTCCATGCCACCTCTCGGGCGGCCGGCGAGAAAGGCGCACCGCTTCAGGCGACGACGTCGACGACCGCCTCGGCGTCGACGACGAGGTTGTACGCCCCCTCGTCGTCGTTCCAGAGCGCGAGGACGTTCTCGAACTGGCACACGGCGCCGTAGTCCGCCCGCAGGAGGTCGCGGTTCAGCCCCGACTCGCGGGTCAGCACCGCGTAGTGTTCGAGTCGTTCGCTCCCGTCGCCGATTTTGAACAGCGGGTTACCGCCGTCAGCGAGGTTCCGGCTCAGCTTCACCGCCAGCAGGTCGATCCGATCCGTGACGTGATCGTCCATGTCGGCCATCCGGGCGTGTCGCGACCGGTCGGCGCGAACGTCCACCCGCCGTGTCCCGTCGGTCCGCAGGAGCGAGTAGGAGAACTTCACCGTCTCGTTGCGGAAGGTACCGGGTTCGCCGCCGGCGTCGTCGAGGCGCCGCTGAAAGCTCGGCGCGGCGATCCGGGGGCGCTCGTCGAACGACCACCCGCGGTCTTCGGGGGCCATCCCCGGCCACAGACGGAGCGTCGGAGCGTAGACGGTCACGTTCCGGCCGTCCGCGACCGCCCGTTCGACCGACCGGAGGCCCGTGCTTGTTTCGAGGTCCGCGGGCGCGATGGCGGCGAGCGTTCCGCCGTCGGCGAGGGCGTCGAGGGCGTCCTCGACGACCGGCACGGGGTCGTCGAGTTCGCTCAACACGTTCGCGCAGACGACGAGGTCGTACGGGCCGTCGAAGGCGAACGCCTCGGCGCGTTCGCGGTGGATCGTCGACCGGAAGTTCCGCCGCGTCCCGTCCAGCAAGGCGTCGAGCACGTCGGCGGCGGCGCTCGGCTCGACCGCGTGGTAGTCGACCACCGCGTCGTCGGGCAGGTAGTCGTGGAGACCGAGCGCCGGGCCGCCGACGCCGGCGCCGATGTCGAGGACGCGGAGGTGGCGGGGGAGAAGCGACTGCTCGACCAAGTCGTCGAGGACGTAGCCGACGGCGGCGTAGTAGTCCGAGAGGTGGTAGACGGCGTAGCCGAGCGCCACCTCGTCGTCGTACTCGACGGGGTTTTGCGCGTAGTAGTCGGCCTTCAGCCGCCGGATCACCTCGCGCAGGCGGTCGCCGGAGTCGCCGCGGTGCCAGTTCGCGCCGTAGCGGCCGACGAGCAGGTCCTCCAGCGCGTGTGCGTAGCGGTCGGGGAACGCCTCCGGTTCCCATCCCGGCGCCGAGACGGGGTCGGTCTCGACCGGGACGAACGTGCCGTCCTCGCGCTCGAACAGGCCGAGGTCGTACGCCTCCTCGCGGAGGACACGCCGGACGACCGCCGGATGTGGCTCCCCCTCGACGTACTCGGAAATCTCGTCAGGGTCGATGGGGCGGACCTGCCGCAGATACTTCGCGTTCGACCGGACGGCCTCGCGGTCGATCATCCGTCGTGCCTCGCTTCGCGGTAGCACTCGTCGAACGCCTCGCCTTCGGCGTCCGCGATCCGTCGGGCGGCTTCGGCGACTCGCTCCGCGCCCGCGAACGTCTCCTGAATCTCGCGGTACACCCGCGGCGTCCCGCCGGTCACCGTCGCCACGAGGTCGTCCATCGCCGCCGAGACGGGCGTGGCGAACTCCTCGCGGACGTCGGCGGCGGCGAGCGCGTACGCGAGGACGGCGGTGTGGGCCGCGGCCTGGACCGTCTCCATCGCCGTGTCGTGTTCGGCGGCGGTCGTCTCGAAGAGGTGGTTGCCCGCCGCCCGCAGGTCCTCCCGGAGCGCGTCGGTCGCCGGTCCGGGCGCGTCGGCGACGACGGCGACGTTGCCGGGGGCGTTCGCCGCCGCGAACAGCGGGTGGAGGGAGACCCGCTCCCGATCCGGCAGGGTCGCCCGCATCGCCTCCACCGGTCCCGTCATCACGCCCGATACGTCACACATCGCGCGGTCGGCGTTCGGGGCGTAGCGCTCGACTGCGTCCTCGACGACCGAAATCGGCACGGCGAGACAGACGATATCGAACGTCTCGTCCGTATCCGTAGGCACGGCTCGAACCCCGTCGAGGCTCTCGGCGGCCCGCTCCGCGACCGCGGGGTCGACGTCCGTGACCGCGACCGGCCGGTCGGCAGTGTGGGCGATCCACCGTCCCATCTCGCCCGCGCCGACCACCAGCATATCCATGCGCGTGGCTTCCCTCTCACTGTCTAAAAGGGGTTCGGTGCGCTTCATACGGCTCACTGTAACTGCGTCCCGGCGGTTCGCCGGGACGGTCCGGCGCCCCACCGGTCTGACGAACAGTATCAGTACGGCGAAATTCGAGCCGGCGTCCGCGAGAACTCGTCCGCGTTACGCGTGACGATCGGTTGGTCTCGTGCGAGGGCGATACCGGCGATCATCGCGTCGACCGCCCCGACGGGGTGCCCGTTCTCGCGCAGGGTTCGCTGGATGTCGACGGCCCGCCGCGCGGCCTCCGCGTCGTAGGGAACGAGCGTCATCCGATCCATGGCCGCTTCGAAGCGGCGCTCCCCGTCCGACCCGCCGTCGAGACCGACGCCGACTTCGGTGTACACGAGCGTTGGCACCGCCAGCAGTTCGTCGTCGATCTCTTCGAGTTTTGCAACGGCACCCGTATCCTCGGCCAGCAGATCGATCAGAAACGACGAATCGAGAATCATCCGTCGGCGCTCATGCGACCGTCGACGTCCTCGCGGAACCCGCGGGCACGCTCGCGCAGTCTCTCGGCGTCCGATTCGTCCAGCGCGCCGACCAGGTGGTAGAGCGGGTGGTCGTCCTCCGTCCGGAGCAAGCGGTCGATCACGTCGCTGAAGCTCTCCCCTTCTCCCTTGGACCGCGAGAGTCGCTCGTACGTCTCCTCTTTCACGCTGATCGTCTTGCTCGGCATTGTGTATCTGTGTATTACTACTCTGTACATACATTTCAACGCTCGGGGACCACGCGCCGGCCAGCGCCGCCTCGCGTGGTGCCGCCTCGCCCGGCCGACTACAGCCCCAGCCGAAGCGCACGGTTCCCGAGCAAGAGCGCGAGTCCCAGCCCCATCACGCCGACGAGCAGGCCGTAGGCGGCCTCCCATCCCGCCACGTCGGAGAGGACGCCCACCACGACGCTCCCCGAGGCGCCGAGGATCATGTACGCGGTGCGGACGAGGCCGAACGCGGCGCCGCGCTCGTCGGCCTCGAAGGTGTCGAAGTAGCGGGACTGGAGCGGCGCTCCCCACGTCATCGCGGCGCCGACGCAGACGACGGCGGGCAGGAGCGCGACCCGCGGCCCGATCACGAGGGCGGCGTAGCCGACGACACCGAGCGCCATCGTCGCGGCGGCGGCGCCGTCGCGGCCGATCCGGTCGGACACCCACCCGATGGTCGGCTGGGAGAGGCCGTTGACGACGAAGTAGGCCGAAAAGAGGAGCCCGGCGCTCGTCTCGGGCAGGTCGCGGAAGGCGACGAGGAAGGTGGGGAGAAAGGAGGCCGTCGCCTGCCAGCAGAACGCGCCGAGGAAGGCGACGAGCGTCGTGAAGGCGATGGGCGGCCGCGAGAGCAGGGCAACGAGGGGTTTGATCGCCATGCGATCCCGCATCGACTCGTCCGGACGCTCCGGCGGCGTCGGTTCGATCCGCCACGCGAAGGCGACGAAGACGGGGACGGCGACGGCGGCGCCGACGGCGACCCCCGCCCGCCAGTCGTACCGCGTCGCCACCGCGGTGGCGACGACGGGGGCGATCAGCCCCGCCAGCGGCCCGCCCGCGACGTGGACGCCGATGGCCCGCCCGATATCGTCGAACTCCTTCGTGAGGAGGGTGGTGGCGACGCTGTAGTGGAGGCCCGCGCCGGCGCCGAGGGCGACGGTCAGCACCGCGAAGACGGCGAAGGTCGGCGACAGGGCGAGCAGGAGGCTCGCACACCCGGTGATGCCCACCGCGGCGAGGATCACCCGTCGCTCGCCGAAGCGGTCGCCGAGGATGCCGGAGGGGAACTGCGTCAGCGCGTAGGCGGCCCACATGCCCGAGAGCGCGAGGCCGACGGCGCCGGTGGAGACGCCGAACCCGTCGGTCACGTCGGGGACGACCGGACTGATGACCAACCGGGCCAGCATCGTCGACGCGAACGCGAGCGTACAGAGGCCGAGGACCGTGTGGCGGTACCGCCAGTTCACACTGGCGATGCGCCGACGCCGACGAAGTGCCTTGCGATTCCGGCGTTAGAGGACCAACTCGACGGGGTACTCCGTCAGGTTCTCGTAGCCGTCCTCGGTGACGACCACGAGGTCCTCGATGCGCACGCCGCCCACGTCGGGGTCGTACAGCCCCGGTTCGATGGTGATCACGTTCCCCGGTTCGAGTTCGGGACCGTCCGGCGCGACCCGCGGGAGTTCGTGCACGTCGAGGCCGACGCCGTGGCCCGTGCTGTGGATGAAGCCCGTCTCCGCGTCCGGATCGCTCCGAAGCGTCGGCAGGCCGGCGTCCTCGTACACGTCGCAGGCCGCGTCGTGGACCGCGCCGCCCGTGACGCCGGGTTCGACGGCGTCGAGTGCGGCCGTCCGGGCCTCGTCGGTCAGGTCGAACCACTCCCGCAGCATCTCGGTCGGCTCCCCCTTCACGAACGTCCGCGTCATGTCCGCGTGGTACCGCGTCTCCGTATCGCGCGGGAAGATGTCGACGACGATTGGCTCGTCGGCGCGCAGGGGACCCGATCCTCGATTGTGCGGGTCGGCGGCGTCGGCGCCACAGGCGACGATGGTCTCGTCCAGCGCACAGCCCTCGCGGACGAGCGTCAGCTCGATCTCCCGCCTGACCGCCTCGCTGGTTAGCGGGTCGCCGTCGCGGTGGAGGACGCCCTCGACGACCGACGCCGACTCGATCAGCGACTCGGCGGCCGCCATCGCCCGCTCGTTCGCCCGCTGGGCGCGGCGGACGTGTTCGATTTCCTCGGCCGTCTTCACGGCCCGAAGCTCCGCGACGGCGTCCGACTCGTCGACGCGGACTGCAACGCCGGATTCGCGGAGGCCGTCGGCGGTGCCGAGGGGAAAGCGCCCCGGCACCGCCACCCGGTCCACGCCGTGGTCGGCGAGAAAGTCCGCGACCACGGCCCCCCGGCCGGTCGCGCGCCCCAGTTCGCCGATCCGGTCCCGGTAGTCGTACGCCGAGAGGCGGGTCACCGTATCGGCGCGGGCTTCCTTCGTCGCGCGGCCGTACTCCAGCCCCGAGACGAGGAGGTGGACCCCGTCGGGCGTATAGCAGGTGACGAACGGATCGGGTGCGTCGAAGCCGGAGAGGTAGCGCTGGGTGGAGTCGGTGCCGTCGGCGTCGAGGAGGTAGCCGTCGGTGTCGTCGCCGAGGGCGGAATCGAGGGGCGAGAGGTCGGGTTGCATAGACGACTGTGGGAGGTGAAACGGGAAAACGCTTGGCAGGGGAGTGCCCTCACCGGGTGTCGAACCCACTCCCGACCGATCGACCGTCGTCAGTCGTCGTCGCGTTCGTCGTCGCGTTCGTCGTCGCGTTCGTCGTCGCGTTCGTCGTCGCGTTCGTCGTCTTCATCCTCCTCGACGTCGTACTCGTACTTCTCTTCGACGAGCGTGAGCGAGCCGTTCTGGACGACGAACTCCAGGCTTCCCTCGGCGTGTTCGGTTTCGTACTCGACTTCCAGTTCGTCCAGCGACTCGCCGTCCTCGGTCAGGTTCGACCGGTCGACGGCCGCCGTGCCGTTCGCGTCGGTCGTGACCGTGACTTCTTCGTCGCCCTCGACGGTGATCGAGGCGTTCTCGACGGGCGTGCCGTCGTCCGCGACGGTCACGGTGACCGTTTCGTTACCGAGTGTCGCGTCCATCTCCAGCGCCGAGACGGAGGCCGTCGTCGACGTGTCCGCGTCGGTCTGTGCCACGCCGGTCGCGGCGACGCCACCACCGGCGACGAGCAACACGGAGAGGACCACGATCAGGGGTTTCGAGAGTGCCATTGCAGTCGGCCACTGGGTCGACTACTGCATAAACCGGGGCGACGATCAACACCGATGTTGGCGAGTTAATCCGGATTAAGTCGATCATACGAGCGTCCGCACGGCGTCGATCAAGAACACGACGCCGAACCCGGCCAGCACCAGCGCACTCGTGCCGGCGACGACGGGCGCGAACGCGGCGACGCGGCGCTGGGCCGCTCGGAGCGCCGCCGGGAACCCTGTGATCCACAGCGTGATGCCGAGGAAGAAGCCGACGATGAGCGCGGGACTTCCGGTCCGTACCACCAGCAGGCCGGCGAGGTCCGCGCCCACGTAGGGCGTATACGAGAGCACGTCGAGTTCGCCCGGTTCGAGCAGTCCGACGCCGATGGTGAGCCAGAAGAGGATCTGGTAGGGGTTGGTGAGCGCGAGCACGAACGCCTTGCGGAAGCCGGTGGCCGCTTTCCGGGCCGCGCCGTCGCCGGACGGCACGGTCTCCACGTCGCCGACCGCGTCCCTCGCGGCGCCGTAGGCGAAATAGCACATCAGGACGCCGCCGACGCCGACCATCGCGGCGCGGACGGTCGGGAACCGCTCGACGAAGGCGACGACGCCGAACAGCGAGCCGACGAAGAAGACGGCGTCGGCGGTCATCGCGCCCAGGCCGGTGCGGGCGCCCGCGAGCCAGCCGTTGTTGACGGACTCCTCGGCGATGACGGCGTTCATCGGTCCCGGCGGGGCGGCGAGCGCGAGGCCGAAGACGACGCCAGCGAGGAGCGACGGGAGGGGATTCGGCACGGGTAGCCGTCGCCGCCGGCGAAAAATAACGCTTCCGAAGCGGTCAGAGCAGGCTCAGAACGGCCGTCGACGCCGCGGAGACGACCGTCTCCCAGACGGAGAAGCCGGTGACGATGCTCAGCACGGTATCCGCCGCGAAGAAGGCGAAGAGACCGGCGGAGAAGAAATGTGCCTTCCGGAGGTCGAGTCGGTGCGAGAACTTGTGAAAGAAGAAGGCGTTCGCGAGGCTCACGGGGATGATGGCGAGCATCTCGCCCGCCCAGATGGCGGGATGGGCGCCGTACTGCGCGGCGAGGCCGATGGTCACCAGTTGGGTCTTGTCGCCGAACTCGCCCGCGGCCATCATCGCGAAGATGGGGACGAAGCCGTTGTTGAACACCTGTGGCACCTCCCGGCCGAACACCGTCGGCTCGAAGTCGTCGGAGAGCGCGGCCACGCCGCCGTCGGTCGCCGCCGGATCGACCCGCTCCGGCTCGCCGCCCGAGGGCGCCGACCGGTAGAGCAGGACGGCGAAGACTGCGAAGAGCGCAGCGGTGAAGCCGTCGAGGACGACGGGTGGGAGCGCCCGCTGGAGCGCCTCGCCGAACAGGATTTCGAGCGCCGTCCACCCGGCGAAGGCCGTGCCCGCGGCGCCCACGACCACCAGCGGGTTGTACCGCGTCGACAGCCCCGCGATGATGAACTGCACCTTCTCGCCGGGCAGGACGACGAGCTGGGCGACGAAGGCGACGGTGAGGATTTCGAGCCAGCCGGTCACACGTCGCTCACCTCCGTCTCGGTCGACCGCACCCGGATGGTCCGCGCCACCGACTCGGGCAGGCTCTGCTCCGCGTCGCCGATGCGGACGGTCACCATGCCGAACGGCGCCACGTCGACGATTTCGAGCTCCGTCCCCGGCCGCACGCCCGCGTCGTCGAGGTAGGCGAGTTCGTCCTCGTCGCGGTCACGAACCCGACTCACGACGACCCGGTCGCCCGGCTCGTGGTCGCTCAACGGCGTCGTCTCGTCGCCCTCCAGCGGTCGCAGGTCGGCACCCGGAATCGGGTCGCCGTGCGGGTCCACCTCCGGGTCGCCGAGCGCCTCCGCCACCCGCCGCTCGAACTCCTCGGAGATGTGATGTTCGAGGGCGTCCGCCTCCTCGTGTACCTTCGTCCACGAGTAGTCGAGGTGTTCGGCGAGATACGCCTCCAGCAGGCGGTGGTGCCGGAGCACTTCGAGCGCCACCGTCTCCCCCTCGGGAGTGAGTTCGACCCCCTTGTACTTCTCGCGCTCCAGCAGTCCCTGGTCGGCGAGTTTCTGCACCATGCTCGTCACCGTCGGCGCCGTCTTCCCCACCTCGTCGGCGATGGCCGAGGTGGACACCGGGGCACCACCCTCCGACTGGAGGCGGTAGATTGCCTTGAGGTAGTCCTCCATGGCGTCGCTCAACATCACTCTACCCGGATTTGACGCGTCTAATCTATAAACCTATTGTACCGAAACCGTGGGTCGGTGGTGTCTCAGACGCCCTGTCCCATCAGGTGACTGCGGAGCACGTCCGCCGTCTTCACGCCCGCGTCGGCGTTGACGACGAGAACCGAGTCGTCCGGCCCGAAGTCGCCGCGCTCGGCGAGCGCCCACGCGCCCGCGGCGGCCGCGCCGCCCGTCGCGCCCACCTCCGTCCCGAGCCGCTGGGTGAGCGTCACCGCGCTCTCGAGGAGGTCCTCGTCGGCGACGGCCACCGCGCCGCCGCCCGTCGACTCGACGGCGTCGAGGGCCATCGACCCACCCGCCGGCGCGGGCACCTCCAGTTCGCCACAGATGGTGTCGGGGTACTCGACCGGCGCCACGTCCGTCCCGTCCTCGTGGGCCGCGACGACCGGCGCACACCCCTCGGGCTGGGCGGCGTAACACCGCGGCACCCGGTCGGTCAGCCCCAGTGCTTCGAGGTCACGGAACCCGCGTGCGACGCCCACGAGCGTCTCGCCGGTGCCGACGGCGACGACGACGGCGTCCGGAACCGACCAGTCCCGCGCGGCGGCGACTTCGTAGGCGAGCGTCTTCGCGCCGTCGTGTCGATACGGCGTCGTGAACTCCTGCAGGGAGTACCACTCGCGCGCCAGATCAGATTCGAGGGCTTCCAGCGCGTCGGGGTAGCGTCCCCCGATCACGCGCATGTCGGCGCCGTGGACGTTCACCATCGCCTTGTTCGGGAAGGGGGCGCGCGAGGGGAGGTAGGCGTACAGATCCGTCTCGGTCCGCCCGGCGTAGGCCGCCGCCGACTGCCCGGCGTTTCCGGGCGCCGCGAGCGCCAGCAGGTCGGCGTCGTGAGCGTGCGCCATCGTCACCGCGACCGACAGCCCCCGGTCGAGGACCGTCCCCGTCGGGTTTCGGCCCTCGTCTTTCAGCCACACGCTCCCGACGCCGAGGTCGGACGCGAGTCCGGGCGCGTCGAGTAGCGGCGTCGCCCCCTCGCTCGCCGAGACGGCGCGGTCCGCGGGGACGGGCAGGAGGGCGTCGTAGTCCCACATCGAGTCCGGACGGGTCGGCAGGGCGGCGGCGTCCACGGTATCGAGGTCGTAGACGGGAGAAAGTGGCGCGTCGGCGTCGCTCCGCCCGGCGCGGTCGGGCGCGTATCGGTCGCCGGTCGCGGTGCAGTCGAGGCCGACGAAGGCGTCGGAGGTGTCCATGTGCGGCCCTCGGCCCGAACGCGCAAATCCCTGTCCCTCTTCCCGTCGTCCGTGAGTTCTTTGTCTCGGCCCCCCGACCGACCGACATGGACGATACACCGTCGGTCGCCGTCGTCGGCGCCGGGTTGGCGGGGCTCGTCGCCGCCCGCCACCTCGCCGACGTGGGCGCGGACGTGACCGTGTTCGAGCGCCGTGACGACGTGGGCGGCCGGGTCCGCACCCGCCACGAGGACGGGTTCACCATCGACCGCGGCTTTCAGGTCCTCTTTACCGCCTACCCCGCCGTCCGACGGGAACTCGACCTCTCGGCTCTCGACCTGCAAGCGTTCTCGCCCGGCGCGGTCATCGCCCGCCCCGGCGAGCGGTCGGTCCTCTCGGACCCCTTGCGCGACCCCTTCTCGCTCACCGACTCCATCTTCAACCGCGAGGTGACGACGACGGACAAACTCCGGACGCTCGCGCTCCGCCAACACGTCGGCGGCCGCGACGAGGCGGCCATCTTCGAGAGCGACGACGCCCCCATCGACGACTACCTCCGCGACTGGGGCTTCTCGACCGACTACATCGAGAACTTCGTCGCCCCCTTCTACGGCGGCATCACCCTCGACCGCTCGCTCTCGACCTCCAAGCGGGTCTTCGAGTACACGTTCAAGGCGATGAGCGAAGGGAAGATCGCTCTCCCCGCCGAGGGGATGGCCGCCGTCCCGGCGCAGTTGGCCGAGGGCGCACGCGACGCCGGGGCGACGATCCACCTCGACGAACCCGTCGCCGCCGTCTCCCCCGACGGCGACCGGGCGACCGTCGAGACGGAGACGCTGACGGTCGACTTCGACGCCGTCGTCGTCGCCGCCGATCCACGGACCGCCCGCCGGCTGACGGGCGTGGCCGCGATTCCGACGACCGCACGCCCCTCGACGACGCTCTACTGTGCGCTCCCCGACGACACGCCCCTCGACGACAGGCGAAAGATCCACCTCAACGCGGCGGACGACCGCCCCAACATCGTCGTCCCGCTGTCCTCCGTCGCCACCTCCTACGCCCCCGACGGCCGGACGCTCCTCGCGGCCACCTTTTTGGGAGCCGACGCTCTGGACGTCGACGAGGCCGATCTCCTCGAATCGACCCGCGACGCCCTCGCGGCGTGGTATCCCGAACGCCTCTTCGGCGGCCTCGAAGCCGTCCGGACGGAACGGATCGAGTTCGCACAGTTCGCCCAGCCGCCGGGCGTCCACGACGACTTGCCCGACGCCCGCGACCCGAACGGTCCCGTCTACCTCGCCGGCGACTACACCGCGTGGTCGTCGATTCAGGGCGCGATGCGGAGCGGGCGGGAGGCCGCCGAGGCCGTCGTCGCGGACCTCGATTAGTCGAACCGGCGCTCGGTGCCGAGATACGCGCCTTCGACCGACTCGCCGAGATCAGCGTAGTAGAGCGCGAGCGTCGCCTCCAGATCGCCGATCAGGTAGTGATCCACCACCTCGGCGAGCGACGCCCGGAACCGCGCTCCCGTCTCGGTGCCGAGCGTCCGTAGGTACGCCGGGCCCAGCTCCTCGCCGAACCGCCCGTTCGTGAGCGGGGCGCCCCGCCAGACCGTCTGCGGCGGCGCGTGACCGTACGACTCCAGACACGCCTCCAGGCTCGGCCACTTCTCCCCCGCCTCGTCGGCGCGGCGCTTCCGGTCGAGAAAGAGGTCCAGATGCCCCGGTTGCGACGCGACGGCCGGCAGGTCGACGTCGGCGCCGAGTCGGTCGAGCCGCCCCTCGACGAACGGCAGGTCGAACTCGATCCCGTTGTACGTCACGAGGGCGTCGGCGTCGGCCGCGGCGAGACGGGTCATCGCCCGGTCGACGAGCGACGCCTCGCCGTCCTCGCGGTGGAACGTCTCGTAGGTCGCCTCGGTCAACGGCTCGGCACGGTCGTGGACCCCGACGCCGACGGAGACGAGTTCCCCGTCAGTCGGGTCCGTCGCCGTCGTCTCGATGTCGAAGGTCGCGATCCGGTCGTCCCCCGGGTCGTCGCGGGCGTAGCGCATTCGGTAGAGCGTGTGTTCGGCATCCATCTTGAGGGCTCGGATCGCCGCGGACGACGCCCCACTTTTACCACCCCCACGCGAGAAGCGGCGGTATGGACTCCCGTCCCGACTGGCTCTCCACCGACGCCGATGAGACGGTCGTCTGGCAGGGTGCGCCTCGCGTCCGGCGCATCCTGCCCACGGCCGCCGCCGCAACGCTCTGGATCGCCCTCCTCGTCCTCGCCGTCACGGTGGGCCCACGAGTCACCTCCCTCCCCGTCCGTGCGTTCCCGGGCGTCGTGCTCGCGGGGGCGGCCCTCCTGCTCGCCGTCCCGGCCGTCGCCGCCGTCGCGTGGGCGTACCTCCGGACGACGAACGTCGAGTACGTGCTGACCGACCGGAACTGCTACCGGAAGTCCGGCGTCCTCTCGACACGGGTTTCCCGGATCGGCCTGTCGACCGTCGAGCGGACGAGCCTGAGCAAGGACGTCTGGGGCAAGCAGTTCGACTACGGCACCATCTCGATCAGCACCGCCGGCTCCGACGGCGTCGACCTCCGGTTTACCGACCTGGACGACCCCGAACCCGTCCGGGCGGAGATGCGGCGGCTGATCGGCACCCGTCGCTCGCGCGTCGACCCCGAGACGACGACGCCGCTCGACGAATCGACCGCCGACGCATTGCTGGCCGACTTCCGCGCCCTCCGCGAGTCGGCGGCGCGCGTCGAACGCGGGGTGAGCGACCGATGAGCGACGCCGCGACTGCGGGCGAGACGGGCACCGCGACCGGCGACGACGGACCGCCCGAGTGGCTCTCGCTCGACCCCGGCGAGGAAGTCGTCTGGATGGGTCGGCCGGCGTTCGAGACGCTGTACGGGACCATCCTCAGTGGCCTCCTCCTGACCGTCGTCCTCATCGGCTTCCTCATCTTGCTCGGTCTTCCCTTCGCCTACCTGCGCATCCAGAACACGGACTACGTCGTCACCACCGAGTCGCTGTACGTCAAGTCGGGGGTCTTCTCGACCAATATCGAGACGGTGGATCTGGACCGCATCCAGAACACGGAGTACAACCGCAGCTTCTGGGGCAAGCAGTTCGACTACGGCTCCATCTCGATCAGCACCGCCGGCAGCAGCGGCGCGGAGATTTCCTTCGACGGGATTCCGGACGCTCCGGCCGTCCGCGACCGCATCACCGAACTCCAGCGCCGCCGGTCGGAACGCGGCGAGGAGGACGCGAGCGACGGCGGCGCCCCCGCCACCGCCGAACAGTTGACCGAACTGATCGAGGAGGTGCGCGCCACCCGCGAAGCGTTCGAACGGATCGAACGCCGACTCGTCGACAGCGAGGCGTCGGAGACGTCTCGAACGACCGGTGACGACGAGGCGTCGACCCTATCGTCGACCGACGACGCCGAGGCCGACCGCTGACCGCCGTCAGTCCCGCAGGAACGCCTCGTCGCCGTACCGCTCCAGCATCGACAGGAAGCCCTCGCGTTGACGCCGTAACTCCGGGGGCAACTCCGCGTACGCGTCGTCGAACATCGACTCGGGATCGGCCTCGAACTCGGACGACTCGTCGATGATCCTCGCGACGTGGTCCTCGACCGCGGCCTGGATGTCGGCGTCCAACTCGTCGTCCAGGCGGTCGGTCCGGTGGAGGAACGCCTCGAACCGCGACAGAGGGTCGCGCGCCTTCCACTTCTCGACCTCCTCGTCGTCACGGTAGACCGTCGGATCGTCCGCGGTGGTGTGGGCGCCGAAGCGGTACGTTACCGCCTCGATCAGGGTCGGGCGCGTCTCGCCCTCGGCCGGATTCCGTGCCCGCTCGACCGCCTCTTTCGTCACCGCGTAGCAGGCGAGGGGATCCATGCCGTCGACGCGGACGCCCGGCATTCCGTAGGCGTCGGCTTTCACCGCGATGGTGTCGGTCGCCGTCTGGTTCTCGACCGGATGCGAGATGGCCCAGCCGTTGTTGTTACAGAAGAAGATAGTGGGCGTGTCGAAGACGCCCGCGAAGTTCATGGCCTCGTGGAAGTCGCCCTCGCTGGTCGCGCCGTCGCCGAAGTGGACGACCGCCGCCCGGTCGTCGCCTTTCAGCTTCGACGCCCACGACATCCCGACGGCGTGGGGGAGGTGGTCCGCGATGGCGATGTTGAGCGGGAAGATATGTTTGTCGGCGAGGCTGGCGTTGCCCGACTCGTGACCCATCCAGTATTCGAGGTAGCCGGCGTCCAGACCCCTGACGACGACGGCGCCGTGTTCGCGATACTGATAGAGGATCCAGTCGTCGTCCGCCAGCGCGTACGTCGACCCGACCTGTGCGCCCTCCTGTCCCGCGGCGGAGGCGAAGGTGCCGATCCGCCCCTGCCGCTGGATGTTGATCGCCCGCTGGTCGAAGTGACGAGTCAGGCGCATGTCCCGGTACATGCCGACGAGCGTTTCGTCGGAGAGGTCGGGCATCGTCTCTTCGTCGACGACGTGGCCGTCCTCGTCGAGGACCCGGACGAACTCGCCGTCGTCGTAGTCCACGGTCAGTCACCCCCGGCGGCTGGGCGCCGCCAGCCGCATCGATCCGCTACCCGTCGGTGCATACGTCGGTCGTCACGCTCCGCCGAGTAAACCCTATCGACGGAGGTACGGTCGCAGGTCGGCGAGGGGTGGGAACCAGAGCGTCTCTCCGGTCCCGGTGCCCTCCGCCCCGTCGTCGTCGGCCGCCGACCGACTCTCCGTGGCGCGTGGGCCGTCGACGACCCCCGGCCGCACGGCGTCCAGGTCGGGCACCAGCGGCGAGTCGACGGCCTCACGGCGCTCGATCCGGAGTCCGGCCGCGAACGTCGAGAACGCGGGCAGGACCAGCGTCGGCCGGTCACGGTATCCCGCCGGATCGTACAGGAAGCAGTCACGCTTTCGACCCTCGATTTCGATGGCTGGGTGGAGGTGACCACAGACGTACCGCTCGGCGGGTTCGTCCGGGGCCTCGTGGCCGTGACAGACGAGAGTGTCGTCGGCGAGACGGTAGGCGTCGTGGACCGGCCCGGGCCAGACGCCCCCGAGTCCCACGTCGTGGTTGCCCGCGACGGCGACGGGGCGGGCCCCCGCCGCGCGGACCGCCCCCGCGAGCGCTCGGACCGTGCCGGCGGTTCGCTCGCTCGGCGCCCCGAACCGGTGACAGAGGTCGCCCGCGAACACCACCGTCTCCGGGTCCGTCGCTGCCACCGCCGCCGACAGCCGATCCAGCAGGTCGCGGCGCTCGTTCAACAGGATGCCGGCGTTCGTCGCGGGCGAGGAGCGACGCTCCTCGGGATGGGTGCGCCCGGCGTGGAGGTCGGCGACGACGAGCGTCGACGCCGTGGGGAGATACGCCGTCCGGCCGTGGAGGATGCAGTCGGGCGGCACCGCTCAGTCCGCGTGTTCCTTCGCCGTCGCGTAGGCGTCCTGCAGTCGCTTGAACGACTCGCTGTCCCCGCCGTGGTCGGGGTGGACGTGCTTGACCCGCCGCCGGTAGGCCGCCTTCACCTCGTCCGTGTCGGCGGTCGGGGGCAGGCCGAGGCGGTCGAAGGCCGCACCGATTCGGGTCGACGTGCGCCCCGCCCGCCGCCCCTGATCGGGCGTCCGGAACGGGAGGCGACGCCCCAACTGGTGGCCGGGCATCTCGTGTTCACAGAGGATGGCGTGGGTCCCCGACCGCTCGATGGCGAAGAAGGCCTGCGGATCGAAGGTGATGGCCACCTCCCGCTCGGGGAGGTAGAAGGCGACGGTGTAGCCCTCGACATCCGCGTCCTCGACGTACCGTTCACCGATGGAGCCGAGGTAGGTTCGAATCTCGCCCCGCCGCCGGTCGGTGCCGTCGATCCGTGGCCCGCGGTCGGTCGGCGCGGTGGGGAACAGGCGGTCGCCGGCGACGAAGATACCGGCCACGAGGACGACGGCTGCGGCGCCCATCCCCACGCCAGCCAGCATCCACGGCGGCAACAGTTGCACCCACTCCGGTAGCACGGTCGGCCGTTAGCGACGCGTCGTAAAGAAGCTCTCGCCCGCTGGCGGTTCGCCGCTCCCGGTTCCTCAGCCGATGTACCGCAGGTCGTCGTCGGTCGGCATCTGGGCGCCCTGGTTCTGCATCTCCTGAATCTTGCCGACGACTTCCTCCATCTCCTCGGCGCGGTCCTCCAGCGACTCGTAATCGAGTTCGAAGTCGAGGACCGCTTCGAGCACTTCGAGTACCGCACGGGCGCTCTTGGGGTCGACCAGATAGCCACTCGTTTCGCCCATCAGGCAGGTGGCGTCGAGGCCTCGACGGCGGCCGATGCCGAGCAACAGGCCGCTCACGCCGACGATGCCCCCTGCGGGTTCGTCCTCGCGGAACTCGACGTCCTCCGCCTCAAGGTCGGCCTTCAGGTCGGCGTCCGTCACCGCCCCGAGGACGTGATACTCCTCGATGAGTTCGCCCGTCGGGACGCCGCCGAGGGCGTACAGATCCGCGACGCCCATCCCCTCCGCGATGTCGAGAAACGACTCCGTGAGGTGGTAGTGGCCGGCGTTGCTCCCCGCCTGGTGGTCGCCGGTGAGGACGAGGAGGTCACGGCCCGCCGTCTCGACGGCGTGAAACTCCGCACAGACCAACTCGGCGACGCCCTCCTCGTCGATGCTCACCTGCGGCGGGAACTCGTCTGCGTACACCCGCCGGACGAGTTCGCTCTCGAACTCTTCTAAGAGGTATTCGGCGGCGAGTTTCCCGACGTGTCCGACGCCGGGAAGCCCCTCGACGAGCACCGGGTCCGACAGCGTCGGCTCCGCGACCGTCTCGATCTCGATGGCGTCCATACCGCCTACTCGCGTTCGCGGCGCTTAAGAGCGCGTCGGTACTTCCCGTACGGGTCCGCCGGATCGAACGGCGCCGGGGCGCTGTTGACCGCCTCGGCGCCGCAGTCGGGGCACGTCGATCCGAGCGTGTAGACGGGGCGGTCGTGTCGGTCGTGCCACGCCGAACACACTCGGATGTCGGATTTCATTGAAAGGGTAGTTGTAGCTGTTTTCCGGCGGTTCGCCGGAACTCGTCGGCGAACCGCCGGTGATGACCTACAACGACCATTACTACTCGTCGTCGGTCTCGCGCTCGCGGTGGTACCGCCCCGTGCCGCCAGCCGCCGAAATCGACTCCCGTGCGCGCTCGGCGCTGGCTTCGAGCGCCGACTCCGCGGTCTTGTAGTCGGGGGCTTGCACCTGAATGCGGTACTCCGGCGAGCCGACGTACGACACCGAGAGCTCGATTTCGTCGCTCACCTCGCCGTTGCCCTCCGCGGCCTGCAGCGCCGCCTTGATGTGGTCGACGCCGTCGCCGGTCGGACACTCCAGATCGACGTAGCCGGTGACGTTGACGTAGGGGACCGAGACGTTCTCGCGGGCCGTCTCGACGACCGTCGCCACGTCGTCGTCGTCGAGGTCGACCTCGTCCAGCGCCTCGGTTCCGTGGATAGCCGCGGACTCGAAGGCGTCGTAGAGGCTCTCGAACTCCGCGAGGAGGGCGTTCGCCACCGACTCGTAGCGCTCGTCGGAGACGTCCTCGCCGAAGGCGATGGCCATCCAGTTGTCGGCCTTCTGCTCGTTTTTCCACTCCTGAATCTTCTCCTTGCGCTGGTGCTCGTTGACGTCCTTGATCGAGAGGTCGATCTGCTGGGACCCCTCGTCCACGTCGAGCACCTTCGCGACGACCGTCTGCCCCTCGCGGACGTGGTCGCGGACGTTCTTGATCCAGCCGCTGGCGACCTCGCTGATGTGCGCGAGGCCCCGTTTGTCCTCGTACTCCTCGAGGTCGACGAAGACGCCGAAGTCGGTTATCTCGTCGACCTTGCCGACGACGAGTTCACCCTGATCGGGCCAGCCACTGTATTTCATCGCTTACCGTGCCTCGACGGTGTCGACGACTTCGCCCTCGAACGCCGTCTGACCGCCGGTCGGGCGGGCGAGCGTGCTGCCACAGACCGCGCAGTTCACCGTCGTCGACACCTTGCCGAAGACCGTTTGCTCGTTACCACAGTCCGCGCACTCGACGGCGAAGAAGCTCCCCGTCATTCCTGGAACTCCAGTCGACCGGCGCGCCATCCTTCGCGCATGTGGGCCTTGCCACACTCGGCGCAGCGGTACTTCAGGTGGGTCTTCTTGGTGGGCTTGTCGCCACCGGGCACCTTCGAGAACTTCCCGGCGTTGCCGATGGTGGCCTTGGCGCGGGCGCGCTGTCGGTCGATCCACTTCATCCCCGTCTCGCGGCCGCGACGCACTTTCTCGACCTCGTGCTCGAAGTGCCCGTTGCAGTGCGGGCAGTACGTGTTGAATCGGCGTGGCATCTGCATAGATAATCTACCTTGCCGGCACTTTCGCGTCGGGCGTTAAAACCCGTTTGGTTCGGCGTCGGCGTTCGTGACCGTCAACCCCACCGACTGGAAAAGAGCGACTACTCCACGTAGTCGATGTCGTCGCCCGGTTCGGGCGCCGGCGCGTCCTCGCCGCGGCCGTAGATCTGTGGCGACTCGACGCCCGTGACGACGATCATCGTCCGCATCGTCCCGTCGAGTTCCTCGTCGATGGAGGTGCCCCAGATGATGCGCGCGTCGGGGTCGATCCGGTCGTAAATCTCCTCGACGACGCCCTCCGCCTCCTCGATGGCCATGTCGGTGCCGCCGGTGACGTTGACGAGCGCCGAGTTGGCGCCGGAGATGTCCACGTCGAGCAGGGGCGACCGCAGGGCCGACCGCACCGAGTCCTGGGCCTTCTGCTCGGAGTCGCTCTCGCCGAGGCCGATCATGGCGACGCCGCCTTTCTCCATGACCGTCTTCACGTCGGCGAAGTCGAGGTTGACGAGGCCGGGCTTGGTGATCAGTTCCGTGATGCCCTTGACCGAGCGCATCAGCACCTCGTCGGACACCTTGAACGCCTGCCGGACGGGGAGTTTCCCCACCGAGTCGAGCAGGCGGTCGTTGGGCACGACGATGACGGTGTCGGCCACGTCGCGCAGGCGTTCGAGGCCGGCTTCGGCGTTGGTGCGCCGGACCTCACCCTCCGCGGTGAAGGGCGTCGTCACGATGGCGATGGTGAGCGCGCCGGACTCGCGGGCCGCCTCGGCGACGACGGGCGCGGAGCCGGTGCCGGTGCCGCCGCCGAGGCCAGCGGTGACGAACACCATGTCCGACCCCTCGATGGCGCCGTAGATGTCTTCCTGGCTCTCGATGGCGGCCTCCTCGCCGACCTGCGGGAGCGACCCGGCGCCGCGGCCGCCGGTCTTCTCTTCCCCCATCAGGATCTTGGTGTCGGCCTCCACGTCGACCAGATGCTGCACGTCGGTGTTGGCGGCGACGAGGTTGGCCCCCTTGATTCCCTCCTCGGCCATCCGATTGACGGTGTTGCCGCCGGCGCCCCCGCAGCCGACGACCGTGATGTCCGTCTGGAGGTCCTCGAGAACGTCTTCGAGTTCCTCGTCGGTCATCTTGCCCGTTCGATTCGCCTCGTTCGGCGACGCGTCGGTGCTGGGTGCGTGGTTGGCGTCCACCTCGGCCGCGGTCCCATCCCCCGGCTCCTCGGCATCCTCGATTGCTTCCTCCACGATGGAGTCCATGGTATGCTCACGCGTTCTTACACCAGCCTCATTATCTTTCCGCCCGTTGTCACGCGCGTGTCTGACGACTCGACGAACCGAACGACTGGATGCGTCGTGCGTGCGTCAGACAAACATACGAAGAATTACACTATTCGGCGGCCGGGAACCGCTCGGTCCGCTCCGTCCGCACCGCGTCGGGATCGATCCGTTCGCCGTCCACGTCGACGGCCTCGCCGTTCGCGAGGCGGCCGAACGCCGGTCCTTCCGGCACGCCGAGGTCCTGCGCCGCCGCGGGGTCGAACGCCTCGGTCCGGGCGATGACCTCCCCGTCTCGACGCGTCACCTCGTCGTAGGACTCGCGGAGGACGGCCGCGAGCGCCTCCGTCAGCGCGTCGGCCGCGGCGGTCGGATCGTCGGCCGGCAGGGCGACCCGGCCGCTGGGGCGGGTCCCACCCTCCGTCGTCTCGAAGGCGACGGCCACGCCGGCGACGGCGGCCCGCGTCGCCGCGGCGTCGACGCCGTGGGCGGCGTCGACGAGGGCCGTCGGCAGGTCGGTCACGACGACGGCGTCCGCCGGGTCCCCGTTCCCGTCGACCGGCGGCGTCACGTCCCCGAACCGGAGTCCTTCGCTCACGGTATCCATCCGGGCTTCGACGGCCTCGACGAGGGGGAGGGAGTGGTCGCTCGTCTCCCGGAGCCACGTCTCGGTGACGACGCGGTACCCCAGGTCGTCGAGGACGCCCGCCAGTCCCCCGTGGTCGCCGTCGACGAGGACGTACTCCGTCGCGCTGGCCTCGACGACCCGCCGGAGTACGTCGCGGTTCGTGGCCGGATTCCCCATCGCCTCCAGGCCCCAGTCCGCGGCGACGTGGCCCACGGCCCACGCCGTCTCGCGGACGACGCGCCCGAACCGGGGGGCGTAGTGGCCGCCGCCGAAGCCCGCGACCTGCTTGTCCCGATCCGCGTCGATGCCGCGCAGGTCGAGGACGGCGCGGGCGACGGCCTCGGCGCCCGCCGGGTCCGACCACTGCGCCTCGTCGCTCCCGAGTTCGACGAACATCGAGGGGACGCCCACGTCGGTCGGGCCGTGGTGGGTGCATTCGGTGCCCACCTCGTACCCCTCGGGCGCGTATCGATCCAGCGCCGCGACGGCCTCGGCGGCGGCGTTCGGACAGGCGCGGGCGAACTGCCCCGGCTCGCCGCCGTACTCCGCGTCGCCGACGTTGCCCGTGAAGTGGGCGGTGAGGAGCGGTCCCGTCTCCCCCGAGTGTCGGGAGACGACGACGAGGAGGTCCGGGTCGTCGAAGGCGGCGTCCGGACGCTCTAGGTAGATGTGCAGGTCGTCGAAGGTGCGAAGCGAGAACCCGTCGGTCCGGTAGTACGTGCCGCCGCCGTCGGCGTCGGGTCGCGAGTCGTCGTGGCGTTCGGTCCAGTCCCCGAGGTCGAGCAACTGCTCGCCGACGTGTTCGGAGGCGCTGTCGGCGCGGCTGACGACGAGTGCGATCACGGCGAATCCTCGCGGTCGATCCTCAAAACGAACTCGATTCGTGGCCCGACGGTCGTACGGATCGTTGTAACGGTGCTCCGATGGTTCGCCGGATCGTCGTGGCGAACCAGCGGTACGGCCTTACCACACCCCGTCTCAGTCCTCGGTGACGACCAGCACCGGCCGGTCGACCGTGCGGAGGACACGGCCCGCGACGGTACCCAGCTGCTGGCCGGCGAGGTTCGACTGCCCTTCCGAGGACATGACGACCAGGTCCACATCGTTCTCGTCGACGTAGTCGGCGATCACGTCGGGGGCGTAGCCTTGGACGACGGCTTCGCGGACGTCGAGATCCGTCGCGTCGATCCCCGCGATCAGGTCGTCGACCGCCCGCTGTCCCTTCCGTTCGAGCCGCTCGATGTACTCGCGATCGACGCCGCCGGCGTTGAACACGCCAGCGGCGGCCTGCACGTCGACGGCGTTCAGGACGTGGAGGATCGCGTCGAACCGGCCGGCGAGGTTCGCGGCGTACGGTCCCGCCTCCGCCGCGAGGTCGCTCCCGTCGGTGGTGACGAGAATATCGTCGTACGCGGTGCCGGTGTCGGCATCCACCTCGCTCCCGGGCACGGTCAACACCGGCGGCCCGCTCCGACGCAGGACGCGCTCGGTGATGCTGCCGAGCAGTCGTTCCCGCACGCCCGACCGTCCACGGCGCCCCACGACGATGAGGTCGGCGCCGGTTTCGTCCGCGTAGTCGACGATGGACTTGGCCGGTTTTCCCGAGAGCAGTTCGGTGTCGACGGCGACGCCCGCGTCGGCCGCCAAGTCGGCGATCTCGTCGAGGGTCGCCTGTCCCTGCGTTTCGCCGCCGCGGTAGACCGAGACGACATCGACGTCGGCGTCGTATCGCGCCGCGAGTTCGATGCCGTACTTGGCTGCCCGCCGCGCACAGTCGCTACCGTCGGTCGCGATCAGGAGTCGGTCGAACATATCAGTCTGCCCCCCGTGGTTCGCCGCTACTCGAAAACGCGTCACTCACCGTCCCGGCCGAATCTCGGACGATGCTGCCGAGCGCGTTCCGGCGGGCGACGAACAGCGTCGTCCCGAGGACGATGTAGATGCCCGTGAACACGAGCAGGAGCTGGTAATCCGAGATTGGGAGTTCGAGGATGCCCCGGATGAGCAGGAACTCCGAGAGCACCTGTGTGAGGAAGAGCACGAGCAGGACGATGGCCTCCCGGACCGAAATTTCGAAGTTGACCAGCAGGGAGATGGCGAAGAAGGACTGGGCGGCGGTCAGCCAGATTTCCCCCGACTGCTTCTGGTCGAACGGGAGCGCGCCGTACTGACCGAGCGCGATGGAGTAGACGACGACGAGCGTCCCGATCAGGAGCGTCCACTGGTTGAGCTTCGAGGAGATGAGCGCGTTGAACCCCGCCGTCGAGCGCGCCTTGTTCACGAGGTAGACGACGACGATCAACTCGGGTGACTCCGAGGCCAGCGGTGCGATCCACTGGATCATGAAGAACGAGGGGATGCCGATGTTCTGGCCGAGCTGCTCGAGCCCGTGGGCGAACGGTTCGACCGCGGTGAAGATCATCAGGCCGGAGTAGACGAAGAGACCGATGACCGTCGCCGCGCGGTAGGGTTTCGGGAACCGCTGGAGGTAGGCCGGCACGCCGACGTGGGCCTCGTCGGGGTCGACGTCACCCTTGAGGATGACGGCGATGTACGCGATGTAGAGGCCGACGAGGAAGGCCATATCGAGGATGTCGATGCCACCGCCGAGCGGCACGAGAAAGGCCCAGAGCGTCGCCAGAAAGAGGAAGACGATTTCGAGGCCGATGTCGTGGTCGAGCGTCACCGCGTCGGCGAGGAAGCCGCTGCGGCTCTCGACGGCCGGATCGTCGCCCGAGCCGGCCCGGTAGACGGTAAAGAGGGCGATGCCGGCCCAGCCGATACCGATGAGGATACGGTTCGCCCCCGTCATGTTGGCGACGGCGAGGTTCCCCGCCTCGACGCCGCGTGCGGTCCCCGCGTGCACGCCGGCGTTCCACGCGTACAGCGCGTCGACGGCGTACTCCGGCGCGACGGCGAGCACCGCGAGCACCGCGATGGCGAACGCGCGCGGCACGTCCTTCTCGGCCGTCTCGGCGCCCCACGCGAGCAGGAACGACGCGCCGAGGACCGACAGCCCGCTCACGAGGACGACCGTGCCCGTCGCGAGGCTGTGTGCCATACCGCTCAGGTAGGTGACGACCCACGGGAGCGTCAGCGCCGTCGCGCCACCGAGCGCGGTGAGCGCCTGCCGCCTCATTGTTTCTCTCCGATGGCCGTGCCAGCCGTGTCGGCCGTCACGACCGGTGTCTGTGTCTGTATCATACGTAACGCGTGTCTACGGTTACCAGTCCCCCGCGTAATAAAACACAAGTTGTCGCCGTTCCCGGCGATATCCGTGGAGAGAGCCCTCATGCTGGGCGAATCGCTCGAATAGCGACGATGCCGGATATTGCGCGCTATGGACTCGCTACCCCGTGATATAGTGCGTTTCGGGGGCTAGAACGGTCGCGGGCTCCGTGACGTCCGCCGACCGCCACCCGGATAGGGGGGCTTTTGCCCCTCCCTTCACAACGGCCCTCCGATGACGATGCACGTCTTCGGGCTGATCGGCAACCCCGTCGGCCACTCGCTCTCGCCGCCGATGCACGAGGCGGCCTACCGCGAACTCGACATGGACGCGAAGTACGTCACCTTCGAGCCCGACCCGGACGCCGTCACGGCGGCCATCGAGGGCGCGGCCGCCCTCGGCATCGACGGCCTCAACGTCACCATCCCGTTCAAGCAGGACGTCCTCTCGCTCGTCGACCCCGACCCCCTCGCGGCGCGCATCGGCGCGGTCAACACCGTCGACTTCTCCACCTCGCCGCCCCGCGGCTACAACACCGACGCCGCAGGCGTGCGGCGCGCGTTCGATCACCACGGCGTCGGGCTGTCGGGAACGGACGCCGTCGTCGTCGGCGCCGGCGGTGCCGCCCGCGCCGTCGCCTTCACGCTCGCCGACGCCTGCGAACGGGTCCACGTCGCCAATCGCACGGTCGAGAAGGCGGACGCGCTCGCGGCCGACGTGCGCGCCGACGCCGACGAGACGGTGACGGCGGGCGGCCTCGACACCCTCGCGGACCGCGTGCCGACTGCCGACGTCCTCGTCAACGCGACGAGCGTCGGGATGGAGAGCGATGAGACGCCGGTCCCCGCGACTCTGCTTCACGGCGACCTGGCCGTCCTCGACGCCGTGTACGCGCCGGTCGAGACGCGACTCCTCCGTGACGCCGCCGCCGCGGGGGCGACCACCGTCGACGGCGCCTGGATGCTCCTCTTTCAGGGCGTCGTGGCGTTCGAGCGCTGGACCGGGCGGGACGCCCCCGTCGAGGCGATGAACGACGCCCTCCGATCCCACCTCGGATAGACCGCGGGGACCCGCTTCGCCGCCTCGAAGGTTTTTAAGTATCGGGGCGTTGTAACTGTCAGTAATGGGAATCTTGGACACGCTCCTGTCGTTGCTCGGACTGGGTGGTTCGTCGGACGACGACCGTCGAGAGACGACCGTCAGCGTGGAACGTGAGGCAAGCACCGAGACGGAGGCGGCGGTCAAAGGGACCGACGAAGCCGCCGCCGGCACTGACGCGGCGGCGTCGACGGAGTCGCTCGTCGACGGGACGAACGAGGCGGCCGAACCCGCCGAGGCCGTCGAGACCGGTAGCGTCGAGACGGAACTCGACACGGCCACCGCCGAGTCGGAGGGGGAGACGACCGGCGAACACGAGGCGACCATCGATATCGAGGACGCGGAAGGGGAAGAGGCGGCCGACGCCGACCCCGAATCGGTCGAGGTGATCAAGGGTATCGGCCCCGCGTACGCCGAGCGCCTGGCGAACGCGGGTGTCCACTCCGTCTCCGACCTCGCGGCCGCCGACGTAACCGACCTCGCCGCCGCCGTCGACCTCTCCGAGACGCGGGTCGGCCGCTGGATCGAACGCGCACAGGACCGCTGATCGGATGCGGTTCCACGTCGACGGACGCCTCGTCGACGCCGCGGACGCGACGCTCCCGGTCGCCGACCGCGGGGTGACCGTCGGCGACGCCGTCACCGAACCCGTCCGCGTCGCCGACGGGAGGCCCGTCGCGTGGGCGGCCCACGCCGACCGCTTGCGCGACGCGTGTGCCGCGCTCGAGTTCGGCGTCACTCCCGACGCCGCCGACCTCCGGGCACGCGTCGACGAGACGGTCGCCGCGAACGACCACGACGACGCGCTGGTTCGGGTGACGGTGACCCGCGGGCGCGGCGGTGGCGCGTCCACGCTCCCCGACGCCGCCCGTCTCCGCCCGCCGACCGACCCCGACCCGACGGTCGTCGTGACGCTCGAACCGCTCACCGTCGAGCGCGACCCGATCCGGCTCCAGACCGTCCGCGCCCGCGCCATCCGGCCGGCCGCCGTGCCCGTCGCACCGGCGACGCACAACCGCCTCGACGCGGTTCGTGCTCAGGCCGAACTCCGGCGAGCGGCACCGCCGGACGACGACCCGGCCGACGAGGCGCTCGTCCTCACCGACGACGGCCACGTCGTCGGCGGGACGGCGAGCGATCCGCTGTTCGTCGCCGGCGACGCGCTTCGACTGCCGGCGCCCGGCGAGTGGCCGGCACGGACGGCGACCCGGCGTCTCGTCCGTGACCTCGCCGCCGCTGAAGGGTTGCCGGTCGCCGAGGGGGCGTACACGCCGGCCGACGTCCGCGCCGCCGACGAAGTCTTCGTCGCGGAACCGACCGCCGGCGTCCGGCCCGTCGACCGCATCGACGGCGTGGCCGTCGACGACGGGCCGGTCACCCGCCTCCTCGCGCACCTGTACGACGCGCGGTTCGTCGACGGCGACGCGTAGTCGGAGCGCGGAGTATATATTTCGCCCACGAATACGGGGCACCGATGGCTCCCGACCCGGATCGACGGATCGCGCCGCTCGACGCCGTGCCCGCCGACACGACGTATCTCGTCACCCTCCGCAACGGCGACGACGACCCTCGGGAGGCGGTGCTCGTTCGCACCGACGACGGCGTGGCCGGCTGGCTGAACTACTGCCGGCACCTGCTCGACGTGCGCCTCGACAAGGGGTCGGGGGCGCCGATGCGCGACGGCGAACTCGTCTGTGCGAACCACGGCGCGTACTTCGAGGCCGACACCGGTTACTGCACTTTCGGTCCCTGTGAGGGCGCCACCCTCGAACCCGTCGACGTCTCCGTCGTCGACGGCGACGTGTATCTGACCGACGACGACTACGCGTTCGTCGAGACGGGCGGTATCGACGACGGGAGCGCGGGACCGTCGCCCACGTCGAACTTCGAGTTCTAACGCTGCCAGACGTACACCACGAGCGCCAGGATTTCGCCGAAGAAAGTGAGGAAGGTGCTACTGTCGGCTGTAAGTCGATACAGATATTCGCCACCCAGAGGTGGCGAATATCTTGAAACAGTTACAGCCGACAGTAGAGTCCGCCGACGGCGAGCGCCCAGAACGCCGCCCGGTCGTCGCCGCGACTCTCCGCGTCGTTGTACACCCAGTACGTCAGCACGAAGGGGACGACCAGGAGGAGGAGGCCGATTATCAACAGCTCCGGACCGCCGGGGAGATCCATCTGAAGGGGGACCATGACGGGGGCGTCTCGGTAACGGGTAGTAACTGTTGTGGGTGTGGGCGGGAGGTGGATTTGAACCACGGTCGTTCCGTTCGCTTCGCTCACTTCACTCCCTGGTTCAAATCTACTGGGCGAGTGCTCTGGCGACTGGTTCCCTCCTCGCTGCGCTCGCCGGTCACAGTCGTCGCCAGAACATAGCGGGAGGTAGATTTGAACTACCGATCTCCGGGTTATGAGCCCGGCGGAATCTCCTGGCTATCCCATCCCGCTACCAGAATCGAATCCGGTCGCGGCATTAAGGGTTGTGATTCACGTACCGGCCGTCGATCGCTGGCGGGTCACTCCGCGCCGACCCGCCACGTGAACAGGCCCTCGGTGAGGTAGTTCAGCAACATACCACAGCCGATGCCGATGGCGTTCGCGACGGTCGGCCAGAGGTCCGCGCCGGCGACGACGAGCGTCACGTCCGTCCACGAGGTCAACGCCGTCAGGACGGCGAAGCCGACGACGAGGCCCCCCGCCCGAACCAGATGCGACTTGAGGTAGCGTCGAATTCGGGGGAGCCACCCCGCGGCCCCCGCCTCCGAGAACGTCCACCGGTCGTTGATGAGGAACATGAGCGTGATGGACACCTCGGCGCCGACGGCCTTCGCCAACTGCGGCAGGACGCCGTAGCCCGCGGTCAGGATGGCGACGACGATGGTCTCTGCCGTCGCGCCCACGGCGCCGACGGAGACGAACTGGCCGAAGCGAATCCCGGAGTAGAGTTCCTCCAGCTTGCCCAGCCCGCCGCTCATCGGTGCTCCCGCTCGACGAGGGCGGGCGTCGAGTCCCGCGGTCGGTCGAGAAGCGAGTGGAGCCGGTCGTTTCGCAGCAGCTTCGCGCGGTGCCGGGAGACGACCAGCCCCCGGGCGAGCCGAAGGGTCGTCCGCACCGGCGAGACGGTGGATTCGGGGCGGTCCTCCCAGACGACGGGCACCTCGACGACGTGACAGCCGACCGCGTCCGCGACGGCGAGGAGTTCGATGTCCCACGCGAAGCCGGGTTCGTGGAGGTGCGGGCGAATCCGGTCCCACGCGTCGCTCGTGAGCGCCTTCGCGCCGCACTGGTAGTCGTAGAGGTGGACGTCGAGGAGGCGACGGGCCAGCCACGCGAAGCCGTCGCCGAGATACCGGCGGGCGACCGTCTGGTGGGACTCCACGGTCGCCTCGGGGTGGCGACGCGACCCCGCGGCCAAATCGGCGTCGCCGGCGACGACCGGGCGGAGCACGTCCGCGATGGATGGAGCGGGCGTGCTCCCGTCGGCGTCGGCGAATGCCAGTACGTCCACTTCGGCCGACAGCGCCTCGAAGCCGGCGGTGATGGCCGCGCCCTTGCCCCGACGGCGCGACGCCTCGTGGAGCGTCACCGGGAGGTCCTCGATCCGGTCGCGAACCGCCGGCGTCGCCGCATCGAGTTCGACGCGGATCACCTCGGGATCGACGGCGTTGTGGAGGGCTCGGACGTACGCCCCGAGGCGGTCGACGTCCGGATGGTACGCGGGGATCACGACCCCCACGGAACGGCTCATGGGAGCCACTTTCGTCACGGCGGTAAAAAACCGACCGACTTCGGATCACAAACGGTTTATCGACGCTGGGCCGTCGTGGGATAGATGGAGTACGGCCTCGTCGTTCGGTGGCTCGTCGCCTACGGCGTCCTCGCCGCGCTCGGGCGCCCCGTCGCCGCACGCCTCTGCTCGACGCTTCCCGGCCGCGGCGTCGGCTTCGCCCTCCCGACGGCGCTCGTCGTCGTCGGCACCGTCGGCTACTGGGTCGGCCACCTCACGTTCGGCCCCGTCGCCCTCGCCGCCGCCCTCCTCGCCCTCGTCGCCCTCGCCGCCCTCACCGGTCTCGACGGCGACGCGCTCCGCGAGCGTCGCCTCGAACTCGCTCACGGCGTTCGACCCACCCGCCGGAACGCGGAGGCCGCCGTCGTCTTCCTCGGTGCCTTCCTCCTGCTCGTCGCCGTTCGCGCCGTCGACCCCGCGGTCTACCCTATCGGCGGCGAGAAGTTCCTCGATTTCGGCCTGCTGAAGTCGCTCGAACGGGCGACGGTCCTCCCCCCCGAGGACATGTGGTTCGCGAACGACCCCGTCGCCTACTACTACGGCGGCCACCTCCTGACGGCGCTGCTCGGTGACCTCACCGCGACGCCGCCGCGCTTCGCCTACAACCTCTCGCTCGCGGGCTTCTACGCCATGCTGGTGACGGCTGCCTACGGACTGGCCGGGGCCATCGCTCGGGACCGCGCGAACGCGTGGCGCCCCGCCGGCCTCGCGGCCGCCTTCTTCGTCGGCGTCGCGAGCAACCTCGTCACCGTCAGCCGCCTCGTCGTCGCTGCGCTCCCCCCGTCGCTCCAGCGGGACGTGGCCGCCGCCGTCGCCGCCCGGTCGCGCTACACGACCGACGGTCTCCTCGGCGGCGTCGACGCCTTCTCGTACTGGACCGCCAGCCGCGTCATCCCGGGCACGATCAACGAGTTCCCCCTGTTCGCGTGGCTGAACGGCGACCTGCACGCCCACATGATGGGGACGCCTTTCCTCCTCCTCGGTGCCGCCCTCGCCTTCGCGCTCTACCGGACGCCGCCCCGTGATCTGCGGCGGCGACGCCTCCTCGCGTTCGTCGTCGTCCCGCTGCTCGCCGGGCTACAGACCGTGATCGACACCTGGAGCACCCCCTCGCTGTTCGGCCTCCTCTTTCTCGCCGTCGCGCTCGGCCCTACCGATCCCTGGCCGATCCTCTCGAAACGCGTCGCCGAGTGGCGACGGGGTCGGGACGACGGTCCACTTCTCGACGAGTTCGGCCACCTCGTCGGCGCCCTCGGCGTCGCTGGCGTCGCGGGCGCCCTCGGCGGCGCCCTCGCGCTTCCCTTCCTCTTGGGGGCGGGCGGCGGACGCGAGGTGGCACTCCTCGCCGCCGCGGAGCGGACGAGCCTCCCCGGTCTCCTGCTCGTCCACGGCGCCTTCCTCGTCGTCTTCTACGCCACCCTGCTGGATCGGCTGTCTGTCGACCGGACGCTCCCGCTGCTCCTCGGCGTCGCCGCGCTGGGACTGCTCGCCGCGACGGCCAACCTCCCCGTCGCCGTCGCCGTCGGCCCGCTCCTCGTGTTCGGCTGGGTCGCCTGCCGGACGGATCGGCCGGTCGGGTTCGAGACGGTCCTGATCGTCGCCGGCGCGGGACTGGTCGGCATCGTCGAACTCCTGTACGTGAAAGAGCAGGCCGGCCCCCTCCGGATGAACACCGTGTTCAAGACGTACATGCAGGTGTGGGTGCTGTGGGGGACGGCCGCAGGCGCCGCCCTCCCGGCGTTCGTCCAGTGGGCCGGCGGTGCCGACGCGCCGTCGCTTCCCGGAACGCGTTCGCGCTGGCTCCGGGTCGGCCTCGCCGTCGCCGTCGTCCTCGCGACGGTGTCCTACGCGGGGCTGGCGCTCTCGGCCCACTTCGGCACGCCCGCCGACCCGACGCTGGACGCCACCCGGTTCGTCGAGCGCGAACACCCAGACGAGGCGCCGGCTATCGCCTACGTCGACGGGCTATCCGGCCGGCCGACGCTCCTCTCGGCGCCCGCGACGGGGCGGTATCCGGGGCCGAACGGCGACTACCCCGCGCCGCCGGGGATGTACAGCTGGGACTCCAGCCCGGCCGCGAGCCTGACCGGCGTCCCCACCGTCGCCGGCTGGGGCCACGAAATCGGCTACCGCGGCCCGGAGCCGTACCTTCAGCGGGTTCGCGACGTGGACGACGCCTACACCGGGTCGCCCGAGCGGACCGTCGCGGTGCTCGACCGCTACGGCGTCGAGTACGTGTGGGTCGGCCCGGCGGAGCGCGCCCGCTACGGGTCGGTGACGTTCGCGGGCGTCGAGGGACTCACGCCCGTCTTCGAAAACGAGGCAGTGACGATATACCGGGTCGACGATCCGCGAGTCGCCCGGTAGGCCGTTCCGTGGTCGACCGACGACGACGCACTACGACTGCCGGCCGAGCGGCGACACCACGTCGAGCGCGTCGGCATCGATCGAATCCACGTCGAGCCAGTGGGGGACGTACTGGCGCTTCTCGAAGGCCTCCCGCTCGTCGGGCGTGCCGATGGTACACCAGAGCTGTACCTCCTCGGGGCCGTGGTAGTCGCCCTGGCGCTGGATCGAGAAACAGACCTGCTCCTCGCCGTCGTAGTCGATGACGGCGTCCTTGCGGATGCCGGGGTCACCCCTGACGATGAGCTGTTGCATGGACGGGGGTTCGGTCAGTCCGGGCTTAATCGCTTCGATGGCCGACGGGGAACGGGTTTTCTTCGCCGGGCACCTATCTCCTATATGCTCCCCCCGATCGCCGACCGATTCGTCGCCGGCGAGTCGGCCGACGGCGCCGTCGCCCACGTCCACGCCCTCGACGACGCGGGGATCGGTGCCATCGTCAACCACCTCGGCGAACACTACGACGACCCCGCGGACGCCCGCGCTGATACGGAGGAGTATCTCCGCCTCCTCGAACACCTGCCCGCGACCGACCCGCCGGCGACGATGTCGGTCAAACCCTCACAGCTCGGGCTCGGGGTCGGTGAGGACGCCTTCCGCGACAATCTCGACCGGATCGTCGAGGTAGCGGCGGCGACGGACACCTTCGTCTGGATCGACATGGAGGATCACACGACGACGGACGCGACGCTCCGCGCCTACGAGGCACTCGCCGACGAGTACGACGGCGGCGTCGGCGTCTGCCTGCAGGCCAACCTCAGGCGCACGCCCGACGACGTGGCGCGGCTGGCGGACACGCCGGGCCGGATTCGACTGGTCAAGGGCGCGTACGACGAACCGGCCGAACTCGCACACCGCGACGGCGCCGCCGTCGACGAGGCCTACCGCGACCTGCTCCGGCGACTGTTCGCCGAGACGAGCGTCGGCATCGCCGTCGCCACCCACGACGACGCGATGATCGACCTCGCGCTCGAGTTGGGCACCCGGTACGACCGCGACTGCGAGTTCCAGATGCTGATGGGCGTCCGCGAACGCCGCCAGCGCGAACTCGCCGCGACGGAGACGGTCTACCAGTACGTCCCCTACGGCTCCGCGTGGGTCTCGTACTTCTACCGACGGGTGCGGGAACGCCGCGAGAACCTCCGGTTCGCGCTTCGGGCCATCGTGGACAGCGTCGCCGGTCGGTAGGACGGCGGTGGACGAACGTCGGCGTCTCCACCCCGAACTGCACGATCATCGCCACGAATCGATCCGAACACGTAATTTATCCGAACGCTCCGCCTACCTCCGGAGTATGGTCAATGGTAACGAGCCGTACGAGTGGTACGTCGACGGCGAGTGGGTCGGCGGCGCGGGCGATACCTTCGAGAGTACGAACCCCGCGACTGGCGAGGTCATCGCGGCGTTCGAACACGCGTCGGCGGCGGACGTGGAACGGGCGGTGGGCGCGGCGCGCGCCGCGGCCGACGAGTGGCGACGGCGGTCCTACGTCGACCGTGCCGAGGTGCTGTGGGACGTGTTCGCCGAACTCCGCGAGCGCAAGGCGGAGTTGGGCGAAATCGTCAGCCGGGAGTGTGGGAAGGAGATCGGCGAAGGGCTCGCCGACATCGAGGAGGCGGCGCACATGGTGGAGTGGGCGGCGGGCAACGCCCGACACCCCCACGGCGACGTGGTGCCGAGCGAGATCGCGAGCAAGGACGCGTACATGCGGCGCCGTCCACGCGGCGTCGTCGGCTGTATCACCCCGTGGAACTTCCCGGTCGCCATCCCCTTCTGGCATCTGGCGGTGACGCTGGTCGAGGGTAACACCGTCGTCTGGAAGCCCGCGGAGCAGACGCCGTACTGCGGCCGGATCGTCGCCGAGCTGTTCGACGACGCCGGCGTCCCGTCCGGCGTCTTCAACGTGGTTCAGGGCTACGGCGAGGTGGGCGCGGCCATCGTCGACGACGACCGGGTGGATACGGTCCTGTTCACCGGGTCGGCCGCAGTTGGTCACGCCATCGACGAGCGACTCGGCGGACGGCCCGGCCGCGACTGCGCGCTGGAGATGGGCGGGAAAAACGCCGTCGTCGTGACCGAGGCGGCCGACCTCGACATCGCGGTGCCGGCGGCCGTCCTCTCGGCGTTCAAGACGACCGGCCAGCGCTGTGTCTCCGCCGAGCGCCTGATCGTCCACGAGGACGTGTACGACGACTTCCGGGACCGCTTCGTCGACGCCGCCGAACGGGTCGCCGTCGGCGACCCGCTGGACGAGTCGACGTTCATGGGGCCGCTGATCGACGCCGACGCGGTGGCGAAGTTCCGCGAGTACAACGCCCTCGCCCGCGAGGAGGGGGCGACGGTCCTCGTCGACCGCGTGGACCTCGACCCCGACGAGATTCCGGCCGGGGGCGACGCCGGCCACTGGGTCGGCCCCTTCGTCTACGAGATGGACTACGACCCCGAGCACCGCGTCCTCCGCGAGGAGGTGTTCGGTCCACACGTCGCCCTGATCCCCTACCGCGGTGGCGTCGAGCGCGCGGTCGAGATTCACGACGCCGTCGACTACGGGCTGGCGGGTGCGATCATCAGCGAGGACTACCGACAGCTCAACTACTACCGCGACGAGGCGGCCGTGGGGCTGGCCTACGCCAACCTTCCCTGCATCGGCGCCGAGGTGCAACTGCCCTTCGGCGGCGTCGGCAAGTCGGGGAAGGGTGCGCCCTCGGCCCGGGAAGTGATCGAGGCGGTCACGGAGCGGACGGCGTGGACGCTGAACAACGGCCGCGGCATCGAGATGGCGCAGGGGCTGTCGGCGGAACTGCGGTTCGAGGGATGACGGCACCGGCCGTCAGCCGCGACGTTCCGCCCTCGGCTGTCCCCGCCAGTGTGTGCGCGCCCTATCAATAGATAGAAAAAGCCCGCTCGTCTAGGGTCACGTATGGACGTCAAATACGACCTCTCAAGCTACGTCCGCGTGCTAAAGATGGCGAGCACGCCGTCGTGGAACGAGTTCTCGCAGGTTTCCAAAGTCGCGGGTGCCGGTGTCTTTCTCGTGGGTCTGCTCGGCTTCATCATCTTCGCCATCATGACCTTCATCCCCGGAGGCGCATAGATGGGCATCTTCGCCGTCAAGACCACGGCCAGTCAGGAGCGCACCGTCGCGGACATGATCGCCAGCCGTGAGGAAGACGAGGTACACGCCGTCCTCGCGCCCGACTCGCTCACGAGCTACGTGATGGTCGAGGCGGACAACAGCGCCGTCCTCGAACGCGTGATGGACGAGATCCCTCACGCCCGCTCCATCGTCCCCGGCACCTCCTCGCTGACCGAGGTGGAACACTTCCTGTCGCCGACGCCGGACGTGGAGGGCATCGCGGAGAGCGACATCGTCGAACTCATCGCCGGCCCGTTCAAAGGCGAGAAGGCCCGCGTCCAGCGTATCGACGAGGGCAAGGATCAGGTGACCGTCGAACTGTACGAGGCGACCGTTCCGATTCCGGTGACGGTTCGTGGCGACCAGATCCGCGTGCTCGACAGCGACGAGCGATAGCGCGTCGGGCCGTGCGAACGGCTTCGCCACGCGGACGAACGCCGAGACGGATCGCTGGAAGCCAGAACCGGCACACAGCTACGATAAACCGTCTGACCCACGCCGCCGCGCAGTCCTCTCGTTTTTCCGACATTCGCCCGACGGAATAGCAACCCATAACTGCGCCGTCGATGCAGGTCCGCCCGTGACGACGGCATGGCCGACCCGAGTGGACATGCACGTGAAGACCCTCGACGAGCGCGTCGTCTCGCGGGCGAAGGCCCGCGGCCTCGACGCGCTGGTGTACGCCCCGCATTTCACCCGACTGCCCGACATCCGCACCCGAGCAGAACGCTTCTCCGACGACGACCTGCTCGTCGTTCCCGCGCGCGAGGTGTTCACCGGACCGTGGTACGACCGCCGCCACCTCCTCGCCGTCGGGCTCTCGGACCCCGTTCCGGACTTCATCAGCTTTCGTGGCGCGCTCGACGAGTTCATCCGCCAGGACGCCGCGGTACTCGTCCCCCATCCCGAGATGCTGAACGTCAGTTGCTCGCGCGACGACGTGGCTGCCAACCGAGACGCCCTCGACGCCGTCGAGACGTACAACGCGAAGTGTCTCCCCCACCAGAACCGCGCGGCACGAGCCGTCGCCCGCGAGACGGGGCACCCTGCCTTCGGCTCGTCGTACGCCCACTTCCGGCGGACCGTCGGCGAGGCGTGGACGGCCTTCGAGGACGCCATCGACGACGAATCCGACCTCGTTTCCGCGCTGCGTACCGGCGCCCCACGGCGGGTCGTCCACCGGGGCGGCGTCGGCCACCGCCTCCGGAGCCTCGCCGAGTTCACTCACCTCGGCTACGAGAACTCGTGGGGCAAACTCGACCGGCTCTTCCTCTCGGGAACCGAGCCGACGCACCCGAGCAACGTCGCCTACGGTGGCCGGTTCGACGACGTCTTCGCGTACGCGCAGGGGTGAGTCTACGCCACCAGCGCGTAACGGAGCAAGAGGACGGCAAAGGGGAGCCCCAGTAGCGTCAGATACCCCGTCACGAGCGTCGCGTCGGCGCTCGCGGGGAGGAGGAGCCACGCGACCGGACCGGCGAGGAGGAATCCCAGACCGAGCGTCGCCGCCGCGGCCCGCTCGCCCCAGCCGGCGCCGTCCGTCGCCGCCGCGTCGGCGTCGCCCGTCGCCGCCGCGTCGAGCGCCACGCGCACGTCGGCGTCGACGCGACGCGGCACCACGACCGTTCGGGGGACGCCGCTGCCGACGCTCCCGCGGGCGAAGTCGAGCCAGTAGACGGACACGATTCCGAGCGGCACCCGTCGGACACCGTCGAGACCGGCGAGCGACGCCGTCCGCCCCCCGTACGTGAGCGTCCCCGCCGCGGGGTCGAGGCGCCCCCGCGTCCGACAGGCGGCCGCTACGATCCACAGGCCGGCCGCGCCCGCGAGGAGCGCGACGGCGACGAGCGGCCGCCACCGGAGGACGGCCGCGAGGACGAGCGCCCACGCGCCGCCGGCGACGAGGAGCGGGCGCCGACTGAGCGAGGCGTCGGTCGGCGCCCCGACGGCGCGGATCCCGAGGAGCGCCCGGCCCGTGAGTGGGAGGAGCGCGAGCGCGAGAGCGAGGGCCAGTAGCCGGTCGTACGCGCCGGCCCGGAGCGCCGTCCACCCGAACGCGAGCGCGCCACCCACGAGGAGGAAGGCGACGCCGACGGCGCCCCCGGCGGCGACGTGTCGAACGGCGGCGGGGCCGTCGTCGGCCCACTCGATGGGGGCAGTCACGTCAGAGGATCAGCGCGTTCATCGCGCCGGCGACGCTCCCGAGAGGCATCACGTAGACGTGGAACGCGCCGAGGACGCCGAGTTCCAGCAGCGTGACGACCACGGTCACGGGGTTGGCGTACTTGCTGCTGGTCGTGACGCCGGAGGGGAGGCCCCACTCCTGGCTCGTGAGGGGGTAGAAGAAGGCGATACCGCGGCGACTACCGACCACGTCGAGGAGGAAGTGGGTCGCGACGCCGATCCAGACGAACTGGAGGTTGTCGAAGAAGACGGGGTAGGCGGCGATGACGCCGAGGACGAAGACGTTGTGCAGCGTCTTGCGGTGTTTGCCGAAGGCGGTGTCGACGTCGGGGAAGAGCGCCCCGAGGACGATGGGGACCGAGAGCCTGACGATCATCTCGACGGTTTCGAGCGCCGTCGACGCGGACGGCATCGTCGGCAACACGAGCACGACGCCGAGACCCACGCTCAACAGCGCCGCGTTGAGGACGTGTCCTTCTTTGTTCATCCGTCGGGGGCTTGGCCCCCGCCCGTCAAAAGTGTCGGTCATCGACGAGCGAAAGAGGGATTTGACGGCCGTCCGCAGGGCACCTATGGACTACGACACGCCCCTCTTCTTTCACGTCATGCAGTACGCGGCCGCGGCCGACCGCGACGTGATCGACATGGTGAGCGGCGGGCCGGACTGGGAGCCACCCGAAGCGCTCCGGGACGGCCTCCGGGAGTACGCCGACGCCGACGCCGACGCGTTCCAGTATCCGCCGAGCGACGGCCTGCGCGAACTCCGCGAGGAGATCGCCGCCCGCCGCGGCGTCGACGTGGATCGCGTCGTCATCACGAACGGCGCGGGCGAGGCGAACTACCTCGCCATGGCGGCGGCGCTCGAACGCGACGCCGGCGACGAGATACTGCTGACCGACCCGGTCTACCCCTACTACCCGGGGAAGGCCCGGATGCTCGGCGCCGACCCCCGTCTCGTCCCCGTCGCCGACGACGGCGGCCTCGACGTGGCGGCGATGCGCGAGGCGGCGTCTCCCGACACCGCGGCCATCCTCGTCAACTCCCCCAACAATCCCACCGGCGCGGTGTACGACGCCGACACGATGGGTGCGATAGTCGACCTCGCCGAGGCCAACGACGCCCTCCTCATCTCCGACGAGGTGTACGACCACTACGACTTCTCCCGCCGCTTCGAGAGCGCCTTGGCCGTCGACTCCGACCACACCGTCGTCACCAACTCCTTCTCGAAGTCGATGGCGATCACGGGCTTTCGTGTCGGTTACGCGGTGTTCCCGCCCCACCTCGTCGAGGCCGCGCGAACACGACACATGCTCGTCAACGTCACCGGCGCCCGGCCCTCGCAGGTCGCCGTCCTCCGCGCGCTGCGGGAGACGGGACCGGGGTACTACGAGGCTTCGCGCGACCTCCTGCGGAAGCGGGTCGACGCCTTCACCGACGCCCTCGACGCGGCGGGGGCGGAGTACATCGTCCCCGACGGCGCCTTCTACGTCTTCGCGCGCTTCGAGGGCTTCCCCGGCACTCTGGAGAACGTCGAACGCCTGGTCGACGAGGCGGGCGTCGCCTGCATGCCCGGCGACACCTTCGGCACCTACGACGAGTGGGTGCGCTTTGCCCTCGTCACGCCGCGGGCCGAGGAGGCGGCGCGGCGACTGGCCGACTACGAGTTCTAACAGACGAGGATGCCGGTGTTGTAGTATCGGCCCGCGTACTCGACCCGGTCGATGTCGCGCCACGCGTAGTCGAAGCCCTCGACGGCGGTGCCGTTGCGCGCGCGGTCGAACGTCGCCTGCTGCTCGGCGGTGAGGTTCTCGTAGGCGACGGCCGACGACGGATCGACCTGGTCGGCGTCGATCTCGGTGACGGTCAGAGCGGGCGGGCAGTCGGTGTTCGCGGTGGCCGTCGGCGTCGCCGTGGGCGTCTCCGTCGCCGTCGCGGACGCCCCGGGACCCGCACCGAGACAGCCCGTCCCGACGACGAGCAACGCAAGGGCGAGGGCGACGCGCACCGCTCGACTGACAGTGGAGGGACTGCCGGTCATGCGCTTCGCTTCAGCCGCCGCCAGTAAGTGTCTTCCCCGTATCGACGGGTACAGGTGTCCGGCCCGACTCACGTCGCGTATGAGCGACATCGACGTGGAGCCGGTCGACGAGGTGGACGACGCGGACGCGGACGGAGCGCCGGTCGATCACGGCCCCGCCGACATCGACGTCGAGGCGACGACGGACCTGCCCGAGGGCGTCGACGCGCCGGAGTACGTCCTCTACGGCGGCAAGGGTGGCGTGGGCAAGACGACGATGGCGGCGGCGACGGCGCTCTCCTCCGCCGCCGACGGGACGGCGACGCTCGTCGTCTCGACCGACCCCGCCCACTCCCTCTCGGACACCCTCGACACCGACATCCCGCCACGGCCGACGCGCATCCGCGAGGACACGCCGCTGTGGGCGGCCGAAATCGATCCCGAGGCGGCGATGGAGGAGGGGATGTTCGGACAGGGCGGCATCGGCGTCGACGACGACGGCGAGGCATCGGGGACGACCCCGGGCGACGGCGCCCCCCTCGGCGGCCTCGGCGAACTGGGCGAGATGCTCGGCGACGACGCCGTCGATCCGCTGATGGGCGGGTCGATGCCCGGCGCCGACGAGGCGGCGGCGATGCGGCAGCTGCTGGAGTATCTCGACGACCCCCGGTTCGAGCGCGTGGTGATCGACACGGCGCCGACGGGTCACACCCTCCGACTGCTCGAACTCCCCGAGATGCTCGACTCGATGGTCGGGCGCCTGCTCTCGATGCGCGAGAAGTTCTCGGGGATGATGGACGGGTTCAAGGGGATGTTCGGCGTCGGCGGCGACGACCCCGAGGCGCCGGACCTCGACGAACTCCGCGACCGGATCGAGCGTCTGCGCGCCGTCCTGCAGGACCCGTCCCGGACCGACTTCCGGGTCGTGATGGTGCCCGAGGAGATGAGCGTCGTCGAGTCCGAACGGCTGGTGGCCCGGCTCGACGAGTTCTCGATTCCGGTCGGGACGGTCGTCGTCAACCGCGTGATGGAGGACCTCGCGGACGTGGCCGACGTGGACCCCGCGTGGGTCGTCTCGCCGAACCTGGCCGACTGCGAGTTCTGTCAGCGCCGATGGGACGTCCAGCAGCGCGCCCTCCGGCGCGCGAGCGACCTGTTCCGCGGTCACGACGTGAAACGCGTTCCCCTGCTCGCCGACGAGGTGCGCGGGGAGCGGGCGCTCCGGGTCGTCGCGGCCTGTCTGGCGTAATCCTACCGCAACCGATCCAGCAGTCCGAACGCCCGGTCGCGGAGGCGGTCGGGGACGAACCGCGCGAGGACGGTCACCCGCGCGAGCGCGCCGACAGGCACCCGGCTGGCGGGCTTGGTCGAACTCGCGGCGTTCAGCACCTCCTCGGCGACCCGTTCCGGCGCGACGGCGCCCGGCCCGCCGCCGCCGATGGCCTGCGTGTCCTCGAAGACGCTGTAGAAGGAGTCGTAGGCACCGGAGCGTTCGACGCCCTCGATTTCGTCCTCCGCGCGGTCGGTAAAGGCCGTGTCGACGGGACCGGGTTCGATCAGCACGGCGTCGATGCCGTACTCGTCCACCTCGGCGCGGAGGGCGTCGGTCATGGCTTCGAGCGCGAACTTCGAGCCACAGTAGACCCCGCCGCCGGGGAAGGAGACGCGCCCGGCGGCGCTGGAGACGTTGACGATGGTGCCCTCGCGTCGACGGCGCATGTGGGGGAGGACGGCCCGCGTGAGGCGGTGGGGTCCGTAGACGTTCACGTCGAACTGGCGGGAAACGGCGTCGACCGGCACGTCCTCTATGGGTCCGAACTGCGCGTAGCCGGCGTTGTTGACGAGGCAGTCGATCCGGCCGTGTTCCTCGACGATCCGGTCGACGACCCGTTCCACGTCGTCGTCCTCGGTCACGTCGAGGGTGGCGATGGTACAGCCCCGGTCCCCGAGCGTCTCCACGTCGGCGGGGTTGCGGGCCGTGGCGTACACTTCCCACCCCTCGTCGAGAAAGGCCTCGGCGGTCGCACGACCGATGCCGGACGAACAGCCCGTGATCAGGACGGTCTTCGGTTGCACACGGCTTCCCTCGGTCCGCCGGCAGTTAATTCATGCTCCATCCACCGCGAAGGGGCTCTCCCCCTCGGTCCACTCCCACCCCGGCAGCCGGGTCTGGAAGCCGGCCGCGAGGGCGGCGTCTAGGTCGTCCGCGCCCGCGACGCCGTCGGTGTGGGTCATCACGTCCGCGACGTGGAAGGTGGCCTGCGCGAGGAGGGCGAACGGTTGCCCGCCCGCGACCGTCGCCGCGAGTTCCCGGCCGAGCACCTCGTCGACGACGAAGCCCGGATAGTCCCCGCTCACGTCGAGGTCACGGAGCAAGGCGACGTAGGCGGCGACGTTGACCGCGCGGGTGCCGTCCGCGAAGACGTGTCCGACCTCGTCGCGATAGGCGTCCGCGGTCACCGACCCCACCTCGACGCCGAAGCAGTCGCCCAGCCGGTCGCGGGTCTCGTTGATGAGCGGGACGACGACCGGCGCCCTGTCGCGAACCCACTCGTACTCCGTCTCGACCGCCGCCGGGGTGAGTTCCATACCCGCCATCCGCCGGCCAGCGCCTTCGACTTTGCGAAGGCTTTTATAATACTGGACTGATAGGGTGACTCAAGCGGGTTTTCGCTGCCTCTTCCCGCAGTCGAGCACCTCCCGTACAGGATCGTTCACCGATGCTCCCACACGGCACGACGGACCGTCGGCGGCCGGCGCCGCCGACTACGGCTGCCGCGTCCGGGCGTTACGCGCGAGCGACCGTACGGAGGGCTCTCCACCGGTACACATGAGCTCCGTAGACAAGCAACTCGAGGACCTGAAAGCAGAGATCGAAGACGAACTCCCTCCGGGCATCTCAGTCTCCGACGTGAAATACGAGGGACCGGAACTGGTCGTGTACACGCGCGATCCGAAGGAGTTCGCCAGCAACGGCGACCTGATCCGCAAGCTGGCGAGCAAACTCCGCAAGCGCATCACGGTCCGTCCCGACCCCGACGTGTTGATGGACGTGACGGCGGCGCGAGAGAAGATTCGCGAGGTGATCCCCGAGGACGCGGGCGTCACCGACCTCGACTTCCACGTCGACACCGGCGAAGTCGTCATCGAGGCCGAGAAGCCCGGCATGGTGATCGGCCGCCACGGGTCGACGCTCCGCGAGATCACGAAGGCCATCGGCTGGACGCCCGAGGTGGTGCGCACGCCACCCATCGAATCCTCCACCGTCTCGAACGTCCGCAACTTCCTGAAACAGGAGCGTGAGGAACGCCGCGACATCCTCGAACGCGTGGGGCGACAGATCCACCGCGAGGAGATGGCGGACGAACAGTGGGTGCGCATCACCACCCTCGGCTGCTGTCGCGAGGTCGGCCGCGCGAGCTTCATCCTCTCCACCGCGGAGACGCGCGTCCTCATCGACTGCGGCGACAAGCCCGGCGCCGAGGGCGAGGTGCCCTACCTCCAGGTGCCCGAGGCGGCACCGCTGAACTCCATCGACGCCGTCGTCCTCACCCACGCCCACCTCGACCACTCCGCGCTCATCCCGCTCCTCTTCAAGTACGGCTACGACGGCCCCATCTACTGTACGGAGCCGACGCGTGATCTGATGGGTCTGCTCACGCTGGACTACCTCGACGTGGCCGCCAAGGAGGGTCGCACCCCGCCATACGAGAGCGAGATGGTCCGCGAGGCGATCAAACACACCGTCCCCCTCGAATACGGCGACGTGACCGACATCGCGCCGGACGTGAAGCTCACCTTCCACAACGCGGGCCACATCCTCGGCTCCGCCGTCTCCCACTTCCACATCGGCGACGGCCTCTACAACGTCGCGTTCTCGGGCGACATCCACTACGAGGACACCCGCCTCTTCAACGGCGCCGTCAACGACTTCCCGCGGGTCGAGACGCTCGTCCTCGAATCGACCTACGGCGGCCGCAACGACTACCAGACGGACCAGGAGGACTCCGAGCGCAACCTGCTGGATATCATCAGCGACACCCACGAGAAAGGTGGGAAGGTGGTCATTCCGGCCTTCGCCGTCGGTCGGTCACAGGAGATCATGCTCGTCCTCGAGGAGGCGATGCGCTCCGGAAAGATACCCCGCATGCCCGTCCACCTCGACGGCATGATCTGGGAGGCGACGGCCATCCACACGACGTATCCCGAGTATCTCCGGGACAACCTCAGGGATCGGATCTTCCACGAGGACGAGAACCCCTTCCTCGCCGAGGAGTTCAACCACATCGACGCGGGCGAGGACGAACGCCAGGAGGTCACCGACGGCGAGCCGGCGATCATCCTCTCGACGTCCGGGATGGTCACCGGCGGGCCGATCATGTCGTGGCTCCGCCACCTCGGTCCCGACCCGGACTCGACGCTCGTCTTCGTCGGCTACCAGGCCCAGGGAACCCTCGGCCGCCGCATCCAGAACGGCTGGGACGAAATTCCGATGAACGACCGCGGCAACGGCCGCGGCGGGCGCGGCAACACCCTCTCGCTGAAGATGGACGTCGAGACGGTCGACGGCTTCTCCGGCCACGCCGACCGGCAGGGGCTGGAGAACTTCGTCAAGACGATGAACCCTCGGCCGGAGAAGGTGCTCTGTGTCCACGGCGACGAACGCTCCGTCCAGGACCTCTCCTCCGCGCTCTATCACGACTACAACATGCGGACGTTCGCGCCGAAGAACCTCGAGACGTTCCGGTTCAAGTAGCTTCCAGAGCATTCCCGGTCCGAACGCGGGTGGCGGTCACTGGCTCCCGGCGACCGACGGCCTCTCGGGTCGAACCACGATACGATGGCGAAAAACCCATGTCGGCCCACTCCGTCCCCTCCCTATGACACTGGACGACGCGGTTCCCGTTCTCCCTTTTTCAGAGACGCGGGCGCGACGGTTCGGTTCGGTTCGGTCGACGGTCCACGGAGGCGATTCGCTTGAGTGAGTTCCCGTCCGACGACCCGGTTTCGATATCGTACGACTCCGATTCGGAGACGCACGAGGTGCGATTCGATCCCGACGCCATCGCCCCGAGTATGGCCATCGTCGAGGCGATGGCGGGTATCCTCGACACCCCGCCGACGGAACTCGAGCCGCTGGTGGAGACGGTCGATCCGATGGCCCTCGACCGTCTGGTCAACGGCGCCGACGAGGGGACCGACCGCACCCTCGAATTTCGCTATCTCGCCCGCCGGGTGACCGTCCACAGTCACGGCATCGTCGAAGTCGGGGCCCCGTCGAACGGCGACTGAGGACGGGCCGCGACGCGGCGTCTCAGTCGGCCGCCCCCGTCTCCGCCGGGTCGACTACCTCGCCCGTCTCTGGAACTACACCCACGCGCTCGCACGAATCGTACAGCGGACAGGCGTCCGGCCCGTCGAGACACGCGGGTTTCCGAGCCGTGCAGTATTCCCGGCCGAACTGGATCATCGCGGTGTGTCCGAAGCCACATTTCTCCGTCGGCACCGCCGCCTCCAGCGCCGCCCGAACTCCCTCGTGGTCGGCGTCGGCCGGCGCGAGGCCCATCCGGCGGGCGATGCGGTGGACGTGCGTGTCGACGGGGAAGACGCCGCCGCGTCCGCCGGCGAAGAGGAGGACGCAGTCGGCGGTTTTCGGCCCGACACCGCGGATCTCGAGGAGGCGGTCGCGCACCGCATCGGGGTCGCCCTCGCGGACGAAGTCGTCGAACGCGTCGGCGCCGCCGAAGTCGGCGACCACCTCCTCGGCCGCCTCGACGATCACACGCGATTTCTGGTTGTACAGCCCCGCCGAGGCGATGGTGTCGGCGAGCGTCTCGCGGTCGGCCGCCGCGAGCGTCGCCGCCAGGTCGCGCCCGTCGTCGTACCGACCCAGCAGGTCGTCGAACGCCGGTTGGCTGGCAGTGTCGCTCGTGTTCTGACTCAGGATCGTCCGGACGAGACAGGGAAAGGCGTCGCGTCCGCCGTACGCCGTCTGCCAGTAAATGTCACCGAGGGCGTCGACGACGGCCTCGGCGCGGGTGTCGGGCGTGCCGGTCGCGAACTCGGCTTCGACGCCGCCATCGCCGATGTTCTCCGCGGGTTCCTCCGCCATGGACGGGCGTGAGGGTGGGATCGGCAAAAGCGCGGCGTCCGGGTGGCCGTCACTCGACGGACAGGGAGAGGGTGAGTGCGGCGCCGCCGGCCAGTGCCGCGACGAGGTCGCGGTCCAGGTCGGCGGCCGCGGCGTCGGCGCCGACGGCGACGGTGCGGTCGTCGACGTACGTGCTCGTGCGGACGACGGCGCTCCGGTCGCTCCCGAAGGTGAGGTCGGGATGGCCGCGGGCACGGATCTCGTCGCGCGCGTCCGCGGTTTCGAGCGTCAGCGTGATCGTCGCCGCGGGGTCGCGGCAGGCGACGGCGAAGTCGTCGTCGAAGTCGGCCGGCGAGCGGTCGGCTTCGATCCCGACGATACAGTCGCCGGCCGGCGTCAGCCAGTCGTCGGTCGTTACCTCGAAGGTGCTCTCGTGGGTCGCGGCGACGTGTTCGTGGCCGCGCGCCCGAATGACCTCTCGCATGGGCGGAACTCCCCGAGCGCCCCGGATAGCGGTGCCGATTCGTGGTCGTGCCGTCGGCCGTAAGTCGATCAAGATATCGGTCAGTTCAGGCTGACGGATAGCTTGAAACAGTCACAGCCGACAGTGTCAGGACCGGGCGACCGTCACCGTCACCGCGCCGCAGGCACACTCGTAGGCCCGCCGCTCGCCCGCCTCGGTCCGCAGCGTCAACATGAGGGCGTCGTCGTCGAGGGACCGCTCGCATCCGGCCGCCTCGCACGTGCTGGTCAGGTTCTCGAGCATACTTCCCGATAGTCGACGGACCGACATGAAGGCGCGCCATCCCCGGAGTGAAACTGAAAGTGGAGCGCCCCATCCGCCGGACATTTATATACTCACCACGATACGTGTGAATCCTTCACACGGCCGTTACAGCGGCCCTTGATACCGTTTCTCAGGGGTTCGGGCACCGAAGTTTTTATATACATGTCGGCTGTACGTGATACTACCAACGCGCCTTCGGCGCTTGGCGGCATCGCACGCAGAATGATCGGGAATTCTTATACACGGCCGGTCGCTGTACGGAGAGCCGCCAGTTTCGCCGGAGCGATGGTATCGAGGTTTCAACAATGGTAACAACAGAAGAAGTACTCGACGAATTCGACGTTTCGGCGCTCAAAACCGAGAACAACGTCGACCTCACGGACGATCAGCTCGAAAACGACTCGAAGGGACAGCTCATCAAACTCGCCGGTCAGCTCCGTGACCGACGGAACGAGCTCAACCAGATGGCGTCGGAGCGCGCCTCCAAGCGCGACGACCTGAACGCCAAGACGCGGGAGAAAGTCGACGAGGCTCAGGAACACCGCGAGCAGCGCGACGAGCTCAACGAGCAGGTTCAGGAGCACAAGGAGAGCCGGAACGAGCTCAACGCGAAGGCCAACGAGCTCTTCGACGAGGTCGAGGAGATGAAACAGGACCTCGAACTCGGCGATGGCAAGGATCTCGAGGAGCTCGAAGAGGAGATCGAGCAGCTCGAATTCCGACAGCAGACCGAGGTCCTCTCGGCCGAGGACGAGCGCGAACTCATCGAGAAGATCGAGGACAAGCGCGAGGAGTACCAGCAGCGCAAGGAGAAACTCGACGACGCGAGCGAACTCGAGGAACTCGTCGAGGAGGCCGAGGAGGTCCGCTCCGAGGCGTCCCAGCACCACCAGAAGGTGACCGAGCTCGCCGACAAGGCCCAGGAGCACCACAACCGGATGATCGAGGCCTACCGCGAGGCCGACGAGATCCGTGACAAGGCCGACGAGATGCACGAACTCTTCGTCGAGGCTCAGGAGGCGGCCGACCGCCACCACGAGGACTTCGTCCGCGTCCAGAAGCGCCTGCGCGAACTCGACAAGGAAGAGGAGCAGGAACAGCAGGACGAGCGCCAGGCCGAGCGCGAGGCCGCCAAGGAGGAGGCCGAGGAGATCTACCAGAAGTTCAAGGAAGGCGAGACCCTCGACACCGAGGACCTGATGAAGCTCCAGAAGACGGGTCTTCTGTAGACCGGTCGCCGCTATCGACGCACGTGTTTTTATGCCGATCCGTCCCCCAGCGACGCGTATGGTGATCCAGTGTGAGTGACGGCGATGACCTCTGGCGACTCGGCATCGTCGTCGGTGGCGGGTTGCTCGCGGCCGTCTTCGGCCTCCTCGTCTTCGTCGTCGTCCCGGGATCGTTCGCGGAACTGCTCGGCGTGTTGGTGACTATCGGCGTCGTGATCCTCGGCACGCGCGCCGCGGGTGACTTCGCGGACTCGGCCTTTCCGGACTACAACGTCGCGCAGGTGGCCGTCGAGGGACCGATCACCCGCGACGGATCGACGCCGGGACCGATCCCCGGCGGTGCCCTCGGCGCCACCGCCGACGACGTGGTGGAACAGATCGAACGGGCCGACGAGGACGACGCCGTCGACGCCCTCCTGGTGAAACTCGACACGCCGGGCGGACAGGTCGTCCCCAGCGACGACATCCGCCGGGCCGCGGCCGACTTCGACGGCCCGACCGTCGCCTACGCCACCGACGTGTGCGCCAGCGGCGGCTACTGGATCGCGAGCGGCTGTGACGAACTCTGGGCGCGGCGGGGGAGCATCGTCGGCAGCATCGGCGTCATCGGCTCCCGCGTGAACGTCTCGGAGTTGGCCGAGGACCTCGGCGTCTCTTACGAGCGCTTCGCCGCCGGCAAGTACAAGGACGCAGGCATGCCGTTGAAGGACCTCTCCGAGGACGAACGGGAGTATCTACAGGGGATCATCGACGGCTTCTACGACGACTTCGTCGAACGGGTCGCCGAGGGTCGTGGGATGGAGCCCGATGCCGTCCGCGAGACGGAGGCACGGGTCTACCTCGGCGACGAGGCCAACGAACTCGGCCTGGTCGATTCGATCGGCACCCGCGACGACATCGAGGACCACGTCGAGGGCCTGCTCGACGCCGAGGTGTCGGTCCGCGAGTTCGAACCGGAGAAGGGACTGGCCGCCCGCCTCCGCGGCGGCGCGACGGCCGTCGCCTACGCCGCCGGCGCGGGCGTCGCGGGCGCCGTCGTCGGTGACGACCACGACTTCCGTCTGCGGTTCTGAGCCCGTCACCCCCAGCGCAGCGGGGATTATTTATTCCCGTGGATAGTTCTCACGAGCGTGACCACGCTGGTGCTGTGTGTCGACCGCGCCGACGACATCGGCCGGACCGTCGGCGTGTCGATGCCGGTCGACGGGTGGGACGCGGTGCGGTCGCTGGTGACGGAGGTTGGTCTCGCCGATCCGGAGGATTCGACGGTCAACTGCCTGCTCGAGGCGCTCCGGGTCACCCGTGACCTCCGGAGCGACGACGAGGAGGCCATCGTCGCCGTCGTCTCCGGCGCCGGCGACTCCGCCGTCAACGCCGACCGCTCGGTCGCCGCTCAGATCGACGACTTGCTCGACCGCTACACCCCCGACTCGGCGATCATCGTCACCGACAGCGCCGACGACGAACGGCTCGTCCCCATTGTCGAGAGCCGCCTCCCCGTCGACTCCGTGGATCGCGTGGTCGTCCGACAGGCCCGCGACATCGAATCGACCTACTACCTGCTCAAGCAGTTTCTCGCCGACGAGGAGCTTCGCTCGACCGTCCTCGTACCGCTCGGTATCGGACTGCTCCTCCTGCCCGTCCTGCTCGTGCGCTTCTCGCTCGGCGTGGCGCTCGCCGGCCTCGCTTCCCTGCTCGGTGCCGCGGTGCTTTACAAGGGGCTCGCGATCGACGACCACCTCGCACGCCTGCCCGACCAGATTCGGGACGCCCTCTACTCCGGACAGGTGTCGGTCGTCACGTACGCCGTCGCGGGCGGCCTGGCGCTCGTCGGCCTCTTTCTCGGCGGCCTCGCCGTCTCGCCCGTGGCCGACGGCGTCGTCCTCGTCCCGATCATGCAGTTTTTCTACAGCAGCATCCCGTGGCTCGCGCTGGCGGCCCTCACCGCGAGCGCCGGGCGCCTGCTCGACGAACTCATCGACGCGGATCGCATCCCGCGACCCTACCTCAACCTCCCCTTCGGCGTCGTCGCCCTGGGCCTCGTCGTTCGCGGCTTCGCGGGCTACTTCCTCGAACGCGAGAACGTCCTCCCGCACCTCCAGGTGGCCGGGGTCACGGTGCAGCCGACCGAGCGCCTCGCGCTGTTCGTCGTCACCGCCATCGTGATCTCGCTGGTCGGCGTTCGGGTGGCGGCGAAAGTCGCCCACGACCACCCGAGCGAAGAGGACACCGACGCCGAGGCGGTCGACCGCTCGTAGCTACCAGGGCGCGAAGCCCGGATCGACCTGCCGTTCCCGGCGGTCGATGCCGTCGATTGTCGCCACGTCTTCCGCGTCCAGTTCGAGCGTCCGCGACGCCCAGTTGTCCCGGACGTGGGCCTCGCTCGTCGCCTTCGGGATGGCGGTCACACCTTTCTCGCGGAGCCACGCGAGCGACACCTGCGCCTCGCTGACGCCGTGTTTCTCCGCGACCTGCTGGATCTCGGGCACGTCGAACACCTCGCCGCGGGCCAGCGGCGAGTACGCCACCACTTCCACGTCGTGGTCGGCGCAGTGGGCGCGGAGCGTCTCCTGTGGAAGGAGCGGGTGGCATTCGATCTGGTTGGCGAAGATGGGCGCGTCGGCCGTCTCGACCGCCTCCGTCACCTGCCCGGGTTCGAAGTTGCTGATGCCGATTCGCTCGATCAGTCCCTCGTCGTACAGGTCGTCGAAGGCGGTGAGGGTGTCCGCGGGGTCGTATTCGCCCGCCGGCCAGTGGATGTAGAGCAGGTCGACGTAGTCGACGCCGAGCTCGTCGAGGCTCTCCTCCGTCGACGCCAGCACGTCGTCGTGGGCGAGCTGGTCGATCCACACCTTCGTCGCGAGGAAGACGTCCTCCCGGGGCACGTCCGCCCGCGCGAGGCCCTCGCCGACCGACGCCTCGTTGTCGTACGCCTGGGCGGTGTCGACGTGACGGTAGCCCGTCTCGAGGGCCGTCGCCACCGCGTTCGCACACTCCTCGGGATCGGTGTTCTGCCACGTGCCGAGGCCGAGGCTCGGCATGTCGTCGATGGGTGAGTGAGACACGTTTCGAGGGTGGTTCGAGACGACAAAAGGCGTTGTGGAACCGGCGGACGTGACGGTTACGACGACCGCTCGCGAAGGCGTTCCCGCGCGAACTTCGTGAGGAGCCCAACGTCGCCGACGTGGATCAGGTTTATCATCGCCCGGATGTTGCCCGCGTTCGCCTTCGCCAACACGTCGCTATCGGCCGCCCGGAGGTCGCCCATTAGCGTGTCGTAGCGGTCGTTGGGGGCGAGATAGAGCAGTTCCGTCATCAGCAAGCGCTCGCGCATCCGGGGGGCGACCTTGCTGTGCCAGAGCTTTCCGTAGACGGACATCGCCTCCGCGGAGGTGTCGGCGTCGCCGTTCGTGAAACACCGATCGGCCGTGATCGCAGCCATCCGCCCCGACTTCATCCCCTTGTGGATGCCTTCGCCCCACAGCGGGTCGATGGTCGGCACCGTGTCGCCGACGGCCATGAATCCGTCCGTGTACAGGTCGCCGGGCATCTGGATGTGTGCCGATCCGCGGTGTTGCTGTTTGTCCGCGATTCGCTCGGCGTTCTCGAACCGGGGATCGGTGTCCAGCCAGTGATGGAGGTAGTCGTCGATGCTCGCACCCTCGCGGCCGTAGCGCTCGTGACTGTCGTTCTGGATGTAACAGAGACCGACCTTCGCGGTGTCGCCGCCGGTGTGGAAGATCCACGAGTAGCCACCGGGGGCGTACTCGTGATCGAGGCGGAGCATCATCGAGTCGGTGAGGTCGGCGTAGTCCGGATGATCGACTACGACGCCGTCCATCTCCCACTCGACGCCGATGGCCTGGTTGGTCCGCTTGAGATCACTCACGCCGAGTTTCTTCGCCAGCGGCGCCGCCGGCCCCGTGGCGTCGACGACGATGTCGGCGTACACCTCCTCGTCGCCCGCGTAGCGGACTCCCGAAATCGTGCCGTCCTCCACGATCGGGGCGTTGACGCGGGCGTCGAAGCGGTAGGTTGCGCCCTCCTCGCGCCCGTCCCGAACCAGCCACCGCTTGAAGTCGGCGAACTCCAACACGGCACCGGGTTGGCGCTGGACGTAGTGGTCGTTCGGCGACTCCAGCACCACGTCGTCGGTGTAGTTCATGACTACCTCGTCCGGCACGCCGAAGGAGGCCATCATGGAGTAGAACGTGCCGGCGGTAGATTTGTCGCTCTGGCGGGGGAAGTCGGCCTCCGGTTCGGCCTCGAGGACGACCACGTCGTACCCCCGTTGAGCGAGGTCGCGGGCGCACTGGGCCCCGGCGGGCCCCGCGCCGGCGACGATCACGTCGAAACGGTCGGGCATATCTTTCCCTACCGGGTGAGCGTAATCAGTCTTTCCGAACCGGGACGGCACGGGGATAGACTCTTGTCCGCGGCCCCCGCCACCCAATCCGATGGACGGACGGGACCGACGGGGGGACGGGGCGTGACCGGCGCTCGTGACGCCGCCATCCTCGGCCTCGCCGTGGCGAGCGCCCTCGCCGTCGGCGCCGCCGCCGGTCCCGTCGCCGCCCTCTCGCCCGCCGCGGGCTACGCCCTCGGCGTGACGGTCTTCGCCGCCCTCCTCTGGCTCACGGGCGCCATCCCCCTCTCACTGACCGCGCTCGCGATTCCCGTCCTCCTCGCCGCCTTCGGCGTCGTCCCGACCTTCGGCGACGCCGTCACCGGCTTCGCCGACCCCGTGATCTTCCTGTTGCTCGCGGGATTCGTGCTCGCCGAGGCGCTCCAGCTCCACGGCGTCGACCGCCGGGTCGCCTACCACGTCCTCCTTCGCGTCGGCACCTCGCCCCGACGGCTCGTCCTCGCGCTCATGGTCGCCACCGCCCTGCTCTCGATGATCGTCTCGAACACCGCGACGACGGCGATGATGGTGCCCATCGCCGTCGGCCTCGTGGGCGAGGTGACGGAAGTGGTGAGCGCCGACGCCGACGCGCCCGCCACCGCTCGGACGGAGTCCCCCTCGAACTTCCAGCTCGCGGCCCTGTTGGGCGTCGCCTACGCCGCCAGCCTCGGGGGCGTCGGCACCATCGTCGGCACGCCGCCGAACGCCATCGTCGTCGGGCAACTGCGCGAACTCCTCGACTACCACGTCTCCTTCGCGGACTGGCTCCTCGTCGGCCTGCCGATGGTCGTCGTGACCCTCCCCGTCGCCTGGGTGCTGCTCACGTTCGTCGTCTACCCGCCACGAGTGGGGGACGTGAGCGACGCACGGGAGAGCGCCCGCCGGAGCCTCGCGGCGGCCGGCGAGCTGGGGCCGCGAGCGCGCCGAACCGTCGGCATCTTCGCCCTCACGGCGGGCCTCTGGGTGCTCGGCGGCCTCGGCTTCCTCGTCCGGCCGGTCCTCCCGCCCGCCGTCTACACGACGCTGTTCGGCGGCGACACCGTCTCCGTCTTCGGCACGACGGGACACCAGGGCCTCCTCTACTACGTCGTGGTCGGCCTCGTCGCCGTCGTCGCCCTCGTCGTGACCGGCGCCGCCGAGTGGGACGAGGTACTCGACATCGACTGGGCGACGCTCGTCCTCCTCGGGGGCGGTATCTCGCTGGCGGACGCGCTGGTCGCCACGGGGGCGACCGAGTGGCTGGCGTCGGTGACGCTCGGCGCACTCGGTCCCGTCCCCCTGCCCGTCCTCGTCCTCGTCGTCGTCACGCTGGTCGTCGTCGTGGGTGAACTCGCCTCCAACACGGCCATGGCGGCCATCCTCGCGCCCCTCCTGGTGGGGATCGGTCCCGCGTACGCCGACGTCCTCGGCACGTCCGCGCCGACGGCCGCGGCCTTCCTCGCCATCGTCGGCGCCGTCGCCGCGAGCTACGGCTTCGCGCTCCCCGTGGCGACGCCGCCGAACGCCATCGCCTACGGCGCGGGCTACATGGACCGCGAGGACATGCTCCGGGCCGGCCTGCCGCTGGACGCCGTGGTGATCCTGCTCGCGACTGGCGTGCTCACGCTCCTCCTTCGATTCGTCTGGCCGGTGGTGTTGTCGTAGCTCACTCGGGGTCGCTCTCGCTCGCCTCCGCTCCTGCTCCTGCCCCCGTCTGCCGCCCGAACACTCCCGTCGGGTCGTACGTCTCCTCCACTTCGACCAGTCGCTCGTACGCCGGTCCGAAGGTGGTTCGACGCATCGCTTCGCCCTCCTCGAAGAAGCCGGGGAAGTTGAGGTAGACCGACCCGTCGGAGAACTGGCGCATGTCGTCGAGGCAGTCCCGGACCCACGCGACGTTCTCGTCGTCGGCCGTGGGGTCCTTCCAGTTCGCCTCGACGCCGAGGAGGAAGGGCGCGTGACGACCGGCGAAGGCACTCTCCGCGGCGCCGATCCGCCCGATTGCGCCACCGAGATGCCACACGTCGACCGTCGAGAGCCGCGACGGGGCCGCCTCGGCCCAGTACGCGATGCGGTCGATGGCCGAGTCGGGAAGTCCGTCCAGATAGAGCGACTTCCAGTAGTAGCGCATCCCCTCCGGGTAGTCCGCGTCGAGGAGTTGCTGGAAATCGACGTACTGCCGAACCGCGCTGTAGTCGGCGATGGGGTCGGCCAACTCCCGAAGCGGGGCCAGCGCCCGTTCGCCAGTCTCGGGGTCGCCCGCGTAACAGCCCATGACTGCGAACTTCGTCTCGTCTACCACGCCCGGCGGAAACAGGTCGGGGTCGTACATCACGCCCGTCGAGGTGAGGGTGCTCACTTCGTCCGGCGCCGTCGCGGTGAACTCGCGGTAGGCCTGCAGGCACTCCGTCGCCCGGTCGCCCGGATAGAACGTGAAACAGGTCGCCACCTCCGGCCCGACCGGGTGGCAGTCGAACTCGAACGCGGTGACGACGCCGACTCCGCCGCCGCTACCCCGGAGGGCCCAGAACAGGTCGGCGTGACTCGTCGCGCTCGCGGTCACGAACTCGCCATCGGCCGTGACCACCTCGGCCGAGCGGAGGTTGTCACAGCTCAGACCGTGCTTTCGCCGGAGGTGGCCGATGCCGCCGCCGAGGGTCAGCCCCGCGACGCCGGTGTCGGAGACGACGCCACCGGGCGTCGCGAGGCCGAACGCCCCCGTCTCGTGGTCCACGTCGGCCCACCGGGCGCCCGCTTGCACCCACACCGTCCGCGCCGCCGGGTCGACGCCGACGGCGGTCATCTCCGAGCAGTCGATCACGAGGCCGTCGTTGCAGACGGCGCTCCCGGAGACGTTGTGGCCGCCGCCGCGAACCGAGACCGGACAGTCCGCCTCGCGGGCGAGTGTCACCGCTTCGATCACGTCTGCGACGCCTGCACACCGGGCGATCAGCGCCGGGTGTCTGTCGATCATGCCGTTCCAGACCGCACGGGCGTCGTCGTACCCGTCGTCGTCGGGGCGGATCAGGTCGCCGTGGAGCGCCGCCTCGAACCGGTCGAGTCGGTCGTCGGTCAGTGGTGGGACCATACCGAATCGAACGGCGCCGCGTCCCTTGGCCTCATTCGTCGACACGCGTTCGGACGCGTGAACGGCGTTTCACGGCGTGAGACGCGTTTCAGGGACAGAGTTAGTATCCACGACATCGACTCTCTAGAGGGTAATTCACATGGGTGACCGAGACGAGGACGCCGACGCCGCAGACGTCTCGCCAGGGTCGCCGGTGCTGGAGGCGCTTCTGGAGAACGAACGGCGCCGCCGCCACCTGGGGAAGCGACTGGACGCCGCGGGCGACCGGGTCGAGACGACGCTCCTCGGGGACATCGTTCGCCATGGTCCGGTGCTGGAGGCGCTCCGGGAGGGGCCGCTGGACCGTCGGGAGATAGAGGCGCGTCTCGACGTCTCCCGCGCCACGAGCCACCGGCTGACGCAGTGGCTCGACCAGCGAGGGTACGTGGAGAAAGTCGACGGGCGCTTCCGGCTGACCGGGCGCGGCGAGGCAGTCGCCGACGAAGTGCTTCGGTTCGAGGCGAACGTCCGCACTGTCGAGCGCCTCGCGCCGCTCTTGGACCGCATCTGCGACGACCATCTGGAGTTCGTCGTCGAACCGTTCGTTGGCGCGACGGTGACCGTCGCGGAGCCGGACGACCCGTACCGACCGGTCGAACGGTTCCTCTCGTTGCTCCGGGAGTCGGGAACGTTCCGCGGTTTCAACACGACGCCGATGGTCCCGCCGGTCCTCGGCGAGTTCCACCGGCGTCTATTCGAGGGCGTCGACGCCGAACTCGTCTACCTCCCGCGGACCGTCGAGAAACTCGTCGAGACGTATCCCGAGCGCGCGACGGCGGCCGTCGAGCGTGGGCATCTGACTCTGCGGACGCGGGGAGCGTTCCCCTACGGTCTCGCCATCTTCGACGGCCGGGTCGGTATCGGCGGCTACGACGAGGAGACGGGGCTGTTGACGGTGTTCGTGGATACGGATTCGCCCATCGCACGGGAGTGGGCAGAACGGGTCTTCGCGTCGGTGCGTGCGGATTCGAAGCCGATAGATCAGTAGAACTCGCGCACCAGATCCATCGCGTCCTCGGGTGCGCCGTCGGGGATGTCCGACATGTCGGCGTCGACGCCGTGGCTCTCCTCGTAGGGCACCGAGTCCTCGTCCCGGTAGAGGACGCCCTGATACTCCGATCCGGGGTCGAGGATGCGCGACCGGGCGTCCTCGTAGTCCGTCGGGTCGTGGTCCGTGTCCTGCAGGTCGACGATGTGGTCGCGGAAGTAGTCGTAGGTGTCCACGTCGTTGAACGTCACGCAGGGGGAGAACACGTTGACGAAGCCGAAGCCGTCGTGTTCGACCGCCTGCTTGACGATTTCGGCGTGGCGCTGGGCGTCCGTCGAGAACGACTGCGCGATGAAGGTGCCGCTGGCGGCGAAGGCGAGGGCGAGGGGGTTGACCGGGGGCTGTTGTGGCCCCTCGGGCGTCGTCGACGTCTCGAAGTCCTCGCGGCTGGTCGGCGAGGCCTGGCCCTTCGTCAGCCCGTAGATGCGGTTGTCCATGACGACGTAGGTCATGTCGACGTTGCGGCGGACGGCGTGGACGAAGTGGCCGGCGCCGATGGAGTAGCCGTCACCGTCGCCACCCGCGACCATCACCTCGATGTCGGGGTTGGCGAGTTTGACGCCGGCGCCGACCGGAAGCGCGCGCCCGTGGACGCCGTGGATGGCGTAGGAACGCATGTACGTCCCGATCTTGCCGGAACAGCCGATACCGGCGACGACGAACGTCTCGTCGGGGCTGTTGCCGGTTTCGGCGAGGGCTTTCATCATCCCGTTCATGGTGCCGAAGTCGCCGCATCCGGGGCACCACGTCGGCTGTGCGTCGGACTTGAAGTCGGTGAATCGAACGTCTGAGCTCATGTCGTGGCCTCCTCCGTTTCGCCGCCGTCGTCCGCCAGGGTCGCGGCGATCCGCTCGGCGAGTTCGTCCGCCTTGTAGCGGACGCCGTCGTACTTGTTCAGCCGTTTCACGCGCGTCAGCGCGTCGTGTTCGATCAGGTCGGCGAACTGTCCCGTCGCGTTACACTCGACGACGACCGTCTCCTCGGCGTCCTCGATGACTTCGGTCAGGTCCGGCCGGGGGAAGACGTAGGGCACCGAGAGGAAACGCACGTCGATGCCCTCCTCCTTGAGAAAGTCCATGGCCTCGACCATGGCGCCCTCGTTCGACCCCCACGAGATCACGAGCGTCTCGGCGTCGGGGTCGCCGAACTCTCGGGCTTCGAACGGCTCGCGCTCCTTCGCCGTCTCGACCTTTCGGGACCGCTTGTCGACCTGCTTGATCCGCATCCCGGTCTCCTCGGTCCGGCGCCCGAGTTCGTCGTGTTCGAGGCCGGTGGACATGTGAACGCCGCCCTCGGTCCCCGGGAAGGTGCGCGGACTGACGCCGTCGTCGGTGATGGCGTGGGGCTTGAACCGGCCCTGCTCGTCCTGCCACTCGCCCACCGTCTCCTCGTCGACGACCTTGCCGCGGTCGATTTCGACCGCGTCCATGTCGAACTCCTCGGGCGGGTAGGTCTGTTCGGTGACCGCGAGCGAGAGATCCGCAGTGAGGTAGACCGGAAGCTGGTACTTCTCGGCGAGGTTGAACGCCTCGACGGTCTTGTGGAAACACTCGGCGATGGTCGTCGGCGCGAGGACGAACCGCGGCACCTCGCCGTGCCCGCCGTAGAGCATGGCGTTCAGGTCGCCCTGCTCCTGTTTGGTTGGCATCCCCGTCGAGGGGCCGGAGCGCATCACGTTACAGATGACCAGCGGCGTCTCGCTGGTGGCGACGAGGCCGAACGTCTCGGCCATGAGGTCGATCCCCGGACCGGACGTGGCGGTCATCGAGCGCGCGCCGGCGCGGGCGGCCCCGAGCGCGAGGTTGATGGCGGCGAGTTCGTCTTCCGCCTGGACGACGTGGCCGCCGTAGCGTTCGATCCGGCCGGTGAGATACTCCATCACGTCCGTCGCGGGCGTGATGGGGTAGCCGGCGTAGAACCGACAGCCGCCGGCGATGGCGCCCATGCCGATGGCCTCGTCGCCGTTCAGGAGGACGTAGTTCTCGTCGGTACATTCGAGGTCGTAGCCGAACTCGTAGTCGTACTCGTCGCGAACGTAGTCCCGGCCCTTCCGGGCGGCGGCCATGTTGTTCTCGACGATGGCCGCCCCCTTGTCGCCGAAGCGTTTCTCGAGCGCGCTGTTGAGGTTCTCGATGGGGAAGTCGCTCACGGCGCAGGCGGCGCCGAGGGCGACGACGTTGCGCATGATGGCGCCGCCGGCGTCCTCGGCGAGGCTCTTCAGCGGCACGTCGAGGCCGATCATCTCCTCGGGAATCTCGACGTCCTGCATCGTGGTTCGCTCCCCGTCGTAGATGATGACGCTCCCCTCGTGAAGTTCGTCGAGGTTCTCGTCGATGGTCCGCTGGGTGAGTGCGATGAGCACGTCCAGTCGGTCGACGACGCTCTGTACCTGTTCTACTGACGTGCGGACCTTGTAGGCCGTGTAACCGCCGCGAATCCGTGACGCGAAGTCCTTGGAGGTGAACACGTGCCGACCGGCCCTCGAAAGCGCCTGGGCGAAGATTTTTCCCGTGGAGTCGATGCCGTCTCCGGCTTCCCCACCGATCGCCCAGTTGAAGTCCGCAGGCATACTGTGTGGGAGGTATCGCCGGACCGCTCAAAAGCCTTCTGAATGGTTCGGGTTCCCGCAAATACGGACGGTCTCGCCGTCGATCCCCGCGTCGACCGACCACGCGGCGATCAATCGGGGCGCTGTCGTCAGATGGCGTAGGTTTATCACGAATGATTGGGAATCCCTACGATGAGACATGTCCGACGACGACATCGAACTGGAGGCACGCCTCGAAGAGCAAGAGGTGTTCGAGCCCTCGGACGCGTTCGTCGAGCAGGCGAACGTCTCGGACCCTGGCATCTACGAGGAGTTCGAGGAGAACTGGCCCGACTGCTGGGAGGCGGCGGCCGACCTCCTCGACTGGGACGAGGGGTACGACCAGGTGCTCGACGACTCGAACCCGCCATTTTATAAATGGTTCACCGACGGCAAGCTGAACGCGTCGGCCAACTGTCTGGATCGCCACCTCGACGAGCGTGGTGACGAGGTGGCCATCGAGTGGGTCGGCGAACCCGTCGACGAGGACGACCGCTCGTTCACCTACGCGGAGCTCCACCGCGAGGTCAACGAGTGCGCCGCGGCGCTCCGCGACATGGGCGTCGGCGAGGACGACGTGGTGACGATGTACATGCCGATGATCCCGGAACTCCCCATCGCCATGCTGGCGTGTGCGCGTATCGGCGCGCCCCACAGCGTGGTGTTCGCGGGCTTCTCGGCGGACGCGCTGGCGACGCGCATGAACGCCGCCGACTCGGAGTATCTCGTCACCTGTGACGGCTACTACCGCCGTGGCGACCCGCTCGACCACCTCGCGAAGGCGAACGAGGGCCTGTCGGGCGTCGATCACGACGTCGAAGGCGTGGTCGTCGCCGAACGTCTCCGCGACGGCGACGGCTTCGGGCACGACATGGCGGACAACCAGCACGCCTACGCCGACCTCGTCACCGACCACGAGGGCGCGGAAGTGGAGCCGGTCCAGCGCGACGCCGAGGACATGCTGTTCCTCATGTACACCTCGGGCACGACGGGCCAGCCCAAGGGCGTCAAACACACCACCGGCGGCTACCTCGCGTGGGCGTCGTGGACCAGTCAGGCCGTCCTCGACGTCAAGCCCGAGGACACCTACTTCTGCTCGGCCGACATCGGCTGGATCACGGGTCACTCCTACATCGTCTACGGACCGCTCGCGCTCGGCACGACGACGATGATGTACGAGGGGACGCCGGACTACCCTGACCGCGACCGCCTCTGGCAGATCGTCGAGGAGTACGAGGCGAACCAGCTCTACACCGCCCCCACGGCGATCCGTGCGTTCATGAAGTGGGGATCGGAGTACCCCGAGCGGTGTGACCTCTCCAGCCTGCGACTGCTGGGCACCGTCGGCGAGCCGATCAACCCGCGGGCGTGGAAGTGGTACTACAAGCACATCGGGAACGAGGAGTGCCCCATCGTCGACACGTGGTGGCAGACCGAGACGGGTGGCATGATGGTCACGACGCTGCCGGGCGTCAAGGACATGAAGCCCGGCTCCGCCGGGCCGCCGCTGCCGGGCGTCGACGCTCGGATCGTCGACACCAACGGCGACGAGGTGGAGGCCGGCCGCGCCGGCTATCTCACCGTCGGGAAGCCGTGGCCGGGCATGCTTCGGACCCTCTACAAGAACGACGAGCGCTACATCCAGGAGTACTGGGCGGAGTACTCGGACACCGACAGCGACGATCCGGAGGACTGGGTGTACTTCCCGGAGGACGGCGCGAAGATCGACGACGACGGCTACATCACCGTCCTCGGCCGCGTCGACGACGTGATCAACGTCTCCGGGCATCGGCTGGGGACGATGGAAATCGAGTCCGCCATCGTCGGCGTCGAGGGCGTCGCCGAGGCGGCCGTCGTCGGCGGCGACCACGAGGTGAAAGGCGAGGCGGTCTACGCCTACGTCATCACCGAGGAAGGGTACGAGGAGGACGACGACCTCCGCCAGCGCATCGTCCAGGGCGTCGAGGACGCCATCGGGCCCATCGCCCGGCCGGAGCGCGTCGTCTTCTCGCCCGACCTACCCAAGACGCGCTCGGGCAAGATCATGCGCCGCCTGCTCGAAGACATCGCCAACGAGGCCGAACTGGGTGACACCTCGACGCTCCGCAACCCCGACATCGTCGAGGACATCCAGGGCAAGATCAGCGGCGACTAAGTCGACTCGCCACCCGTTTTTTGCCGGTCGCGCCACACCGTCAGCAGTTCGTACAGGAAGACGACGGCGACGAGCGCGAGCGACCCCCAGACGAGGACGGCGAAGCCGAGCGCCGAGAGGGTCACCGGCGGTCACCTCCGCGACCGTCGGCCAGTACGCCGTCGTCCAGCCGACGCACGTCGCGGTCCAGCTGGTCGAGGTCGTACCGCCGGTTCCCGAGCCGAGCGGTCACGACGGCCAGCCCCGTCGAGACGGCGGCCGCGCCGACGAAGGAGACGAAGTAGGAGGCAGCGGGCAGCGCCGAGAGCGGGAGGACGGCCCGCGCCGGCGGGAAGAAGGCGAGACCGACGACGAGACCGGCCGCGCTGGCCGCGGCGACGCCCCCGGACCACGCCCGCGGCGAGTAGAGGCCGTACAGGAGGGGGACGAAGGTCGCGGCGGCCAGCAGGTCCGCGAGCAGAAACAGGGTGAGGACGGAGTAGCCCTGCGCGCCGACGACGGTGGCGGCGGCGGCGACGACGACGGTCACCGCGCGCGCGGCGGCCGTGAGCCCCGCATCGGAGAGGTCGACCACCCGCGGCAGGTCGACGGTGACGACGCTCGCGATGGCGTTGAAGAGCGTGTCGGCGCTGGAGACGACGAGGAGGACGGCGAGGACGGCGACGGCAATCACGGCCGGATCGGGCAGGACCTCGGTCACGACGAGGAAAAAGGAGACAGAGGCGTCGCCGGGCGCCTCGACGAGGCCGAGGCCGACGGCGACGGGGCCGAAGATACCGGCGAGAAAGACCATGGGCACCACCGCCACGGCGGCGACGAGGAAGGAACGCCGGAGCGTCCCCTCGTCGCTCGCGGCGTACACCCGCTGCCACCACGCCTGATTCAGCATCTCGGCGCCGACGATGGCGACGACGACGTACGCGCCGAACTCGAGGCCGCTCGGCGCGCCAAGCGTCAGCAGTTCGGGCGCGGCGTCGACGACGGTGGCGTGGACGGCGTCCGTCCCGCCGAGCGCGAGCAGGGTGACGACGACGCTCACGATCAGGAGCGGAAGAATGAGCGCCGTCTGGACGGTGTCGGTCACCATGCTCGCGCGCAGGCCGCCGTAGCCCGTGTAGGCGAGGACGGTGGCGCCGACGACGGCCGCCGTCTGCCAGCCGGGGACGCCAGCGATCAGGGAGAGCGCGCTCGCGATGCCCGTGAACTCGGCGGCGAGGAAGACGAACATGTAGGCGACGCTCACGAGGAGGACGTAGCCGTACATGACCGGGCCGTAGCGGGCGTAGGCGTACTCGGTGAGGCTGTGGCCCTCGGGGAGGAGGCGTCGGATGCGCGGCCCGACGACGGCGAAGGCGGCGAGGGCGAGCGCCGACCCGGCGGCGTAGCCCGCGACGGCCGTGATGCCGCCGAAGGCCGCCCCCGCTTCCGCGGGGCTGAACAGGATCCACGCCCCCATGCTGGAGGCGACGACCGTCGCGGTCAGCGTCCCCCCGCCCGTCGAGTTGCGGGCGGTGATGTAGTCTTCGACCGTCTCGATCCGTCCCCGCGCGTACCACGCGCCGAACGCCGCGAAGACGACGAGGACGGCGACGAGGAGGCCGAGCAACGTCGTCGTCGTCACCACGACACCGCACCTCCGGTTCGTTCGTGCATGGCTGTCGGCACGCGGTCGACGGTGTAATAGTTTGTGTTATAACTGGGTAATCGCCGGGGTGCCACGGGAGGGTATCGACTCGCGACGCGGAGAAGGGGGGGGGGGGGGTAACGCCGACTACAGGTAGCTCGCGTCCCAGCGGGTGGGCTTGCGGCGGTTCTCGCAGTCCTTGCAGACGACGCGGCCCATGGTGTCCATCGAGATGCCGAAGCCGTCGCAGTTGCCACAGAGGTAGCCGTAGCGTTCCGAGCGGTCGCGGTCGAGGTAGACGGCGTAGAACGGGCCGCTGGAGCCGCGGACGCTCTCGTCGAGGGCGACGAACACCTGTCGGCCGTCGGGGAGGGTCGCGGCCTCGGTGAGTACCTGCCGGCCGCCGGTCTCGGGGAACTTGGAGTAGAGCTTCTCGACGAACGGCTCGCCGCCGATTTCGACGGTGCGGTCGCCGATGCCTTCGAACTCCTCGCGCTCGTAGAAGCCGGCTCCGGCCTCGTTGGCTTCGAGGACGCGCCCCTCGATGCGGCCGACGCCGTGGTCCATGAGGCGGGCTTCGAGCGCGGCCAGGAGTTCGTCCCCGATGCCGCTCCCGCGGCTCCCGGGTTCGACGTGGAGCCAGTCGATTTCGCCGACCACCTCGCGCCGGTCGACGACGTAGCTCTGTGCGAACCCGACGATGTCTCCGTCGTCGTCGGCGACGAGGAACTCCGTGCTCCGGTCGTCCAAGTCGTCGGCGAGCGTCTCCTCGTCGTACCACCGCTCGACGGCCTGCGCGATGATGTCGTCCTCAAGTACGTGTCCGTACGACGCGGCGAGGGAGTCGTGGGCCACGGTCCGAATCCCGTCGATGTCCGCTGCGGTTGCCTCGCGGATGTCCATGGTGGGGAGTGTGCGGTGCCGCTCCTTAAATGGTCCCGGTGGGGATTGGCACAACTACAAGAGGCTGTCACGTGTGCCCCCGTGCATGGCCGGACTCTGCTTCGACATGTACGGGACGCTCTGTGACACGAGTAGCGTGCGGACGCGCCTCGGCGAGGTGCTCGGGGTGCCCGACCGGCTCGTCGCCGCCGTCGACGAGACGTGGCGACGCAAACAGCTCCAGTACTCCTACCAGAGCGCACAGATGGACGACTACGAACCGTTCTGGGCCATCACGTCCCACGCGCTCGACTACGCGCTCGCGGCGTACGACCTCGCCCCGGACGCCGAGGCGCGTGACCGCATCCGCGACGCGTACAACCATCTGGAGCCGTTCCCGGGCGCTGTCGAGGCGCTCACCCGACTCTCCGAGGCCGGCCACGACGTGGTCGTCCTCTCGAACGGCAACCCCGCCATGCTCGAACGCCTCGCGGACAACGCGGGGCTCGCGCCCCACCTCGACGACGTGCTGAGCGCGGACGCGGTGCGGACGTTCAAACCCGACCCGGCGGTGTACGAACACGCCGCGGAGACCCTCGACCGCCCCATCGGCGACTGCCGGTTGATCTCCTCGAACGCGTGGGACGTCGCCGGCGCCGGCAACGCGGGCATGGCGACGACGTGGGTGAACCGCGCGCGTGACCCGCCCGAAGCCATCGGTGCCCGTCCGGACCGGGAAGTGACGACCCTGCCGGCCGTCGCCGACGACCTGTGCTGACCGCTTCCAGCCGGATTTTACACGAAAGTTACCGCAAAAACAGAAACTATTATTAATATTCTACCCACCCCTTTGTGCATGGATAGCACTGATGGCTATTTGGATCGGCGTGACGTGATCAAGGCCGCCGGCGCTGCTGGCACCGCGGGGCTGGTCGGACTGGCCGGCTGCTCGGGTGGCGGTGGTGGCGGCGGTGGCGGCGGTGGCGGCGACTCCGACTACCCCGAACTCGGCAACTACCCCATCGAGGGCGATACGGCGACGCTCGGGTTCAACGTCCCGCAGTCCGGGCCGTACGCCTCCGAAGGGGAAGACGAACTCCGCGCGTACGAACTCGCGGTCGATCACCTGAACAACGGCGGCGGCTGGGTCGACTCCCAGTTCGACGACCTCTCCGGCGACGGCGTCCTCGGCTACCAGATCGACTCGGTGAGCGGCGACACGGCGACCGACGCCGACACCGCGCGCCAGTCCGCGTCGCGGATGATCCAGCGTGACGACGCGATCATGGTGACCGGCGGGTCCTCTTCCGCCGTCGCCATCGCGGTGCAGGAGCTGTGCCAGCGCGAGCGGGTCATGTTCATGGCCTGTCTGACCCACTCCAACGAGACGACCGGCGCGAACTGCGTGCGCTACGGCTTCCGGGAGATGTTCAACGCGTACATGACCGGGCAGGCGCTCGCGCCAGTCCTCCGTGAGGAGTACGGGAGCGACCTGCAGTTCTATCAGCTCTACGCCGACTACAGCTGGGGGCAGACCGTTCAGGAGTCGATGAACCAGTTCCTGACCGAGACGGCCGGCTGGGAGCAGGTCGACTCCGTCGCGACGCCGCTCGGCACCAGCGACTACTCGTCCTATCTCTCGGAGGCGGCGAACTCCGGGGCCGACGTCCTCCTGCTCGACCACTACGGACTGGACGGGGCAACGTCGGTGAGCCAGGCGGTCGACGCCGGTCTCGACGAGGACATGGAGCTCGTCGTCCCGCTGTACAACCGCCCGATGGCCGAGGCAGCCGGCGCCGCCATCGAGGGCGTGTTCGGCACCGTCGCCTGGGACTCACAGATCGACAACACGCCGTCCCAGGAGTTCCTGCAGGTGTTCCAGGACGAGTACGACCGCATCCCATCCGGGCCGGCACAGCTCGCGTACTCCCAGACGCTCATGTACGCGGCGGCCGTCGAACGCGCCGGGACGTTCTACCCGCCCGAGGTCATCCGGCAACTGGAGGACTACGAGTACGACAACATCGGCATGGGTGCCGAGACGATGCGTGGCTGTGACCACCAGGCCCAGCGCGACGTGCCCGTCGTCCGTGGCCTCCCCGAGTCCGAACAGGCCGAAGGCCAGTACTTCGAGATCATCAACGTCACGAGTCGCGACGAACTCGGATACGCCTGCGACGCCGGTCCTGCCGCCGAATGTGAGCTCGGCGAGTACGGCGACGAGTAGCGACGACCGCCCGGCGCGAGTCGGCCTCGCGCCGTAGCACAAAATTATAGTCAATAATGCTCAACTACACGTGTATGACACTACCAACCGGCGCTCCTCGTCGACCCCTTCGAGGTGCCCGTGAGGTGAGACGATGAGCTTTCACATCGAGGCGATTACCGTCCTGCTCAACGGCCTCCAGCAGGGCGCCATCTACATCCTGCTGGCGGTGGGCCTGTCGATCATCCTCGGCACACTGAAGTTCGTCAACTTCGCCCACGGGGCGCTGTATCTCATCGGCACCTACGCGGGGTTGCTGTTGGCCCTCGAAATCAACCTGACGAGCGGCCTGCTTCAAGAGTGGGGGTTCTCCGAGCTCGGCCTCGGCCTGGGCTACATCCCGGCGCTGCTCATCGTTCCCTTCGTCGTCTTCGTCGTCGGGTTGGCGATGGAGCGTTTCGTCGTCGAACCGTTCAAGGACCGTCCGGACACCGACCAGATTCTCGTCACCTTCGGGCTGGCGATCATCGTTCAGGAACTGTTCCGAGCCTTCTTCGGATCGAGCAGCCTGCCGTTCAGCCAGCCCGCGTGGGCACAGGGGCCGCCCCAGGTGCCCTTCCTCGCGGCCATCCCCATCTCCTCGTGGCGGTACTACGTCATCGGCATCACAGCCGTTCTGGTGCTCATCGTCTACCTCCTCGTGGAGTTCACGGACTTCGGGCTGATCGTCCGTGCCGGCACCCGTGATCCCGAGATGGTCGAACTGCTCGGCATCCGGCTGAGTCGGCCGTACATCGTCGTCTTCGGCATCGGCGCGGCGCTCGCCGGCGTCGCGGGCGTCGTCGGTGGCCCGCTCAACCCCGTCAACCCCACCATCGGCAACGAGATTCTCGTGCCCGCGTTCCTGACCGTCGTCATCGGCGGCGTCGGCTCCATCGCCGGCGCCGTCCTCGGGGGCGTCCTGTTCGGACTCACACAGGCCATCCTCGTGGCGACGTACTCCGCGTGGGCGCAGGTGGGACTCTACGCCATCGCCGCGCTCGTCCTGCTCGTGCGGCCACAGGGCCTGCTCGGTGAGGCGGAGGTGGCCCCATGAGCGACGAACCCGCACCGGCGAGCGAACCGGAAACGGAAGCGGGTGCCCTCACCGACGCCATCGGCGTCTGGGCGCCCCGCGGCAACGAGGTTCGCGTCGTCGCCGGCACCGCCGTCGTCCTCGCGCTCTTTCCGTTCGTCTTCTCGCGGATGCCCGTCGTGAGCGACCTGCTGCAGGGGTATCAGAGCCTCGCGACGCTCATCCTGATCTGGGGCATCTTCGCGCTCGGCTTCGACCTCCTGCTCGGCTACACCGGACTGCTGTCGTTCGGTCACGCCGCCTTCTGGGGCGGCGCGGCCTACGCGGCCGGCGTGTTTAGCCAGCAGGTCTCCGGCTCCCCCGTCCTGATGGTGGCCGCGGGGACGGCCTTCGCCGTCCTCCTCGCGTGGGTACTCGGCTTCCTCTCGCTTCGTCGGGGCGGTATCTACTTCGCCATCCTCACGCTCGCGTTCGCCCAGATGATGTTCTACATGTCCTCGTCGCCGCTCGCGTTCATCACCGGCGGCGAGAACGGGTTCACGGGCGTCGAGACGGGAGAACTGCTCGGCACTTTCGCGCTCGAAGCCGAACTTCCGTCCGTGGTCGGACTGCTCCTCGGCACGTGGCTGTACCTCTTCGTAGGGATCATCACGCTGCTCTGTGTGGCTCTCGCCTACCGCATCCTCCACTCGCCGTACGGCATGGTGTTCCGAGCCATCCGGGAGAACGAACAGCGCGCCGAATTCGTCGGCCTGAACGTCTGGCGCTACCGGCTGATGTCCTTTATCCTCTCCGGGCTCTTCGCCGGTATCGCCGGGAGCCTCTTTACCATCCACGGGTCGTACGTCCCGCTGTCGTCGCTCTACTGGACCGAAAGCGGCGAGATCGTCATCATGACGGTCCTCGGCGGCACGGGATCGCTGTTCGGCCCCATGGTCGGCGCCGGCGTCTACCTCTACGTCGAGAACATCGTCAGCGGCGGCCACCCGGTCGACTTCATCGCCCCGTTCTGGCATCTCATCCTCGGCCTGGTGTTCGTCGTCGTCATCTGGATCTTCCCCCGCGGCATCTGGGGGTTCGTCCGCGACGTTCGCGACTTCGTCACCGGAGGTGAGGACTGATGGCGCTGCTGGAAACGGAGAACCTCGTCAAGGAGTTCGGCGGTCTCGTCGCCACCGACGACGTGAACCTCGAGGTTGAAGAAGACGAACGCGTCTCGATCATCGGCCCGAACGGCGCGGGCAAGTCGACGCTCATCAACCTCATCACGCGCCGCCTCGACCCCACGTCGGGCGATATCCGGTTCAAAGGCGAGTCCATCGTGAACCGTGATCCACACGAGGTGGTTCAGATGGGCGTCAGCAAGTCCTTCCAGACCGCCTCCATCTTCTCGAACCTCACCGTGCGGGAGAACGCCGAAATCGCTGCTCTCGCCGCCGAACACGGCTCGTTCGGGTTCAAGTTCCTCGAACACCGGGACAGCCTCACCGACGTCCACGAGGTGGCACGGGACACCCTCGACGCCGTCGGCCTCCTCGATCAGGCAGACCGCACGGCCTCCGAACTCCCCTACGGCGACAAGCGGCGCCTCGAAATCGGCATCGCGCTCGCGGCCGAACCCGACCTCCTCCTGATGGACGAGCCGACAGCGGGGATGTCGCCCGAGGAGACCGAGGCGACGGTCGACCTCGTCGAGGAAGTCAAACGCGAAATGGGGCTCACCTTCGTCCTCATCGAACACGACATGGAGATCGTCTTCAGCGTCTCCGATCGCATCGTCGTCCTCAACCGCGGTCGGGTCATCGCCGAGGGAACGCCCGACGAAATCAGGGGCGATCCCGAAGTGCAGGAGGCGTACCTCGGGGGGGTGGACCTGTGACGCTTCTCGACGTCGACGCCGTCGACGCCTACTACGGCGAGAGCCACATCCTGCGTGACCTCTCGCTCACCGTCGAGGAGGGCGAAATCTGTGCGCTCCTCGGCCGCAACGGCGCGGGCAAGACGACGACCTTGCGCTCCATCGCCGGCGCGAAACCGCCGGAGGTCCGCGACGGGTCGATCACGTTCAACGGCGACGACATCACGTCGCTGCCCGCCGACGACGTGGCGATGCAGGGCATCTCGCTGGTGCCAGAGGAACGCCGCGTCTTTCCGAACCTCACCGTCGAGGAGAACCTCCGGATCGCGGAGGTGTCGCGCAACCGCTCGAACACGTGGCGCCGGCCGCTCACCGCGACCGGCACGTCGATGTCGACCGAGCAGGTGTACGACGACTTCCCCCGCCTCCGCGAGCGCAAGACCCAGAAGGCCGGCACGCTCTCCGGTGGCGAACAGCAGATGCTCGCCATCGCCCGCGCGCTCAAACAGAGCACCGACCTCCTCCTGCTGGACGAACCCTACGAGGGACTCGCCCCCAAAATCGTCGAGGACGTGGAGGCGGCCGTCGAGCGCATCAGCGATCAGGGCGTGACGATCCTGCTCGTCGAGCAGAACGCCGCGGCGGCGATCAAAATCGCCGACCGGGCGTACGTCGTCGACCAGGGAGGAATCGTCTTCGACGGCACGGCCGACGAACTCCGCGAGGACGAACGGACCCGCGAGCGCTATCTGGGTGTCTGAGATGTCTGGCCCCTCGAACGCGGCGCTCGAAGACGCGCTCGACGCCCTGATCGACGCCGGTCTCGTCGCCGAACGCGACGACGGGGGCCTCGTGACGACCGACGCCTTCGAGTCGACGCGCCGCGTCTATCGCGACTCCTACGCCGGCGTCGACGACGCCGTCTTCCGGTCCACCGTCGCCGACGCCTTCGGCGTGAGCGAGTCGACCGCAGCCGAGCGAATCGACGCCGGATCGATCACCCGTGCGGACCTGATCGCCTACCTCTCGCTTCGGGCTGCATTCGACAACGAGGGATCGAAGATCCCTCGGGCAGACGGCGAAGCCGTCGACAGCGAGGCGTCGGAGACGCCTCGGGAAGGCGGTGACGGTGCGGGTGAGGCGACGTTGCCAGACGACGAGCGACTGGCGACGATGGCGACGCTCGTCGCCGAAATTTCGCCCGGGTCGCCGGTGCCCGACGCGGTGCCGGAACTCGACGACGAGTCGTGGCCGGCCTTTCTCGCCGATCATCCCGACGCCGTCGTGACGGTGTGGCGCCACGACTGCGCGCCCTGCGAGGCGTTAAAAGACGACCTCGACGCCGTGCTGTCGGCGCTTCCGGACGCCGTGGCGGTGGCGGGCGTCGACGGCGAGTCGGTGGCCGACTTCCGCCGGACGTTCGACGTCGACGCGGCGCCCGCGGTCTGTTCGTTCCGCGACGGCGCTCTCGAAGACGTGACGACGGGGCGCCAGTCGCCCGACACCTACGCCGACCGGTTCGTGGCCGTGTACGAGTAGCTACTCGCGCGCCTCGCCGGCGACCATCACCGGCCGCTCCGCGTTCAAGATAACCGACTGCGTGACGCTTCCGAACAGCGCCTTGCCCGTCGGCGAGCGCTTCCGGCCGGCCACGACGATGAGGTCCGCATCCTCTTCCTGTGCGACTTCGAGAAGCTGATCGGCGGGGTCGCCGCTCGATTCGGTCACCTCGATCTCGATGCCCCGCTCCTCCAGGAAGTCGGTCACGTCACGGACGGACGCGAGCTGGGACGCGGAGGCACCGCTCGGGTTGTCGGTGAAGCTGTGGATCACCGTCACCCGTTTCTCCGACGCGTCGCCGGGCAGGTCGGCCACCGCCCGTGCACATGCCATCGCTCGCTCCTCGTTGTCGTCGACGCCGATCACGACGTGGTACATACAGAAGGGTCCGCCAGCCAGGGCTAAGTGTCTTTATCCACGCCGTCCAGCCCGCGGGAGACGTAGACGACGAGTGCGAGCGGAATCCCGAGTCCGACGGCGACGGTCACCACGCCGAACGTCGCGTAGCCGAGCGCCGTCGCCGGGAGGTCGATCAGGAAGAACAGCTCCGGTCCCTCGCCGGCGAAGATGAACCCGCCGAGGACCAGACCGAGGACGCCCGCGATACCAACGATGACGAAATAGAGGAGTATCATCAGCCGCTGGCCGTCACGCCGTGTTGCGGTCACATACGACGGTAGGGCTGCGCACCGATTAGCGCTTTCCCTTCGGACCGATGGGCCTTTGACCGCGCCGCTCGTCAGAGCGGGTATGACCAACAAGGATATCCTCGGGATCATCCTCGGGAGCGTCGCGCTCCTGATGTTCGTTACCGGAATTCTGCTCGCGACGTAAAAAAACGGGCCGACGTTACTCGTCGGTCGGCTCGCCGCCGTCCGCGACGAGACCGTCCTCTTCGTCACCGCCGTCGGCGAGGGCGGTTTCCTGCTTGTCCGCGAACCACTGCCACTCGTTGGTGTACATGCCGTCCTCGCGGAGGTTCCACGGGTCGCCGTCCTGCACCTTCGGGCCTTCCAGCCACGAGACGACGAAGTTGTACGTCCAGATGAGGCCGCCGACGAACATCAGCACGGCGCCGAGCGTCGCCAGCTGGTGGAACGTGGCGAACTGGGGCAGGTACGTGGCGTAACGCCGGGGCATACCGCCGTAGCCGAGGACGAGCATGGCGAGGAACGTGATGTTCGAGCCGATCATCCACAGCCAGAAGTGCGCCTTGCCGAGGCGGCGCTGGTACATCCGTCCGGCGAACATCGGGAACCAGTAGTAGAGCCCGGCGAAGCCGGCGAAGGCGATGGCGCCCATGACGACGTAGTGGAAGTGCCCGACGACGTAGTAGGTGTCGTGGAGCACCAGGTCGACGGGGATGGAGGCGTTGAAGACGCCGGTGACGCCGCCGATGATGAAGTTGGAGACGAAGCCGATACAGAACAGCATCGGCGTCGTCAGGCGGAGCTTTCCGTTCCACATCGTCGTGATCCAGTTGAACGTCTTCACGGCCGAGGGAATCGCGATGGCGAGCGACACCGCCATGAACGAGGCGCGCAGGCGCGGGTCCATGCCGGTGGCGAACATGTGGTGGGCCCAGACGCCGAACGAGAGCACGCCGATGGCGAGCGTGGAGTAGACGACGAACTTGAACCCGAACAGCCGCCGTCCGGAGAACCGCGGGATGACGTAGCTGACGATGCCCATCGGGGGCAGGACGAGGATGTACACTTCGGGGTGGCCGAAGAACCAGAACAGGTGTTGCCAGAGCATCGTCCCGCCGGCTTCGATGGCGAAGAAGGTGGTGCCGAGGTTGCGGTCCAGCAGGAGCATGATCAGCGCGCTTCCCAGGAGGGGGAAGGCAAAGAGGATCAGTCCCGACTGGGTGAGGATGGTCCACGAGAAGATGTCGAGGTTGGCCCACGTCACTTCCTCCGCGCGTTCGGTGAGGATGGTCGCGATGAAGTTGATCGACCCCATCGTCGCCGAGACGCCGGTGAGGTGGAGACCGAGGATCATCAGGTCGACGCCGGCGTTGGCCTGATTGCCGCCGCCGACGCCCGCCGAGAGCGGCGTGTAGAGCGTCCACGCCGTCTGCGCGGGGATGATGTCACCGAGCGGGAAAAAGCCTGCCCAGATGAGCAGGGCGCCCGGCGGCAGGAGCCAGAAGGCGATGGCGTTGATCCGGGGGAACGCCATGTCGTCCGCGCCGATGAGCAGGGGGACGAGGTAGTTCGCGAACGCCGCGATGATGGGCGTCCCGAACAGGAACAGCATGGTGATGCCGTGACTCGTCAGCAACGAGTTGTAGAACGTGTTCGACAGGAGCGTCATCCCCGGATCGAGCAGTTCGATCCGCATGAGCATGATCATCAGGCCGCCGACGACGAAGGCGATGACGCCGTAGAGGCCGTACAGCATGCCGATGTCCTTGTGGTCGACCGTCGTCAGCCAGCGACTGATGCCGGCCGGCTTCTCCTGTGAGACGTATCCCGACTCGCCGGCCGCCCCGCCACTCCCCAGTGGCGTATACGACCGCCAGTCTTCGATCCGCGCAAGCCACGCGGCGATGATCACGAGGAAGAGCCCCATGAGCACCGTCAACGCTAACTGTCCGGTGATCTGCATGGACGTTGCTCAGGAAGCCAGGGTTAAGAAATATTCGGGTGCGCGTCGGGCGGTCACGGCGGATGCGCGCGGCTCCGCGCGCCGCTGTCACTGCCCGCCGCGAGCGCTCACTCCTCCTCGTGTTCCTCGATCGGTTCGGCGTCGTCGACCGTCGCGCCTCCCGGCAGGTACATCGTCGACGTCTTCTCCGCCGTTGCGATGGCTTTCCCCGACAGATACGTCAGGATAGCCAGCAGGACGAAGGGCGCGACCAGCAGCACGTACTGCAGGATGCGCGACACCGAGTCGAGACCGAACGGGTCGTACACGGCGTAGCCGACGATGAAAAAGAGGATGATGAACAGCGGAATGAAGTTCACCGTCAGATCGAGGAGTGTGTCCCGGTCGAACACTTTCGTCGCCATGGGTGATCAAAAACACAGCCCGAACAAATAGGTTTCCATCGGCCCCCCAGACCGTCGCCGCTCGGACGGACGGGATCGCCGGTTCCGCGAGTGCGACGACGGCTAGCCGGTGACGACGACCTGCCTCAGACGGGTTCGCGTTTCGGCACGAACAGTTCGCCCCCGATCCCCGCCGCCGCGAGGAGGGCGCCGGCAGTGATGATGGCGTAGCCCCGCGTCACCAGGTTCACGTCGGTGAACACGAGCCCGCCGCCGATGGCGAAGAGGAGGACGGCGAAGACGGCGAGCGGTCGCCACGCCGTCTTCGCGTAGCCGGCTTCGCGGATCATGCCGGTCAGGCTCCCACAGAACAGGAGGAGACCGCCGACCGCGACCACGAACACGTCGAACAGGATGCCGAGTTCCGCGATGGGGATGCCGAACGCGACGAATATCGGCCAGGGGCTCGCCATCCGATACTGGTCGCTCAGTCCCGGTTGTTCGTCCATACCCGCCGTAGCGGCCGGATCGTAGAAAACGCTTCGACCCGTTCGTGACACGTCGCCCCACCCCGAGTCAGGCGACGTTGACGCCGTGACGGGCGAGAAACCGGCTGACTGCCTTGATCTCGACCGGGCTGCCGACGATCCGACATGTCGCCTCCTCGATGGAGAAGACGCTGACGGCGAAGTCGGATTCGAGGTCGTCCCGCAGCCCGACCAGCGACTCGCACGGCACGACGATCTGCGTGCTGTCTCGCAACCGCTCGGGGCTCGGCATCGGTATCGTACAGTCCCAGTACCCCGGTATAACCGTGTCGAAATTCTATCACTATCCCGGCTACGTCCGAGCCGTCGGTCGCCGGCGACTCTGAAGGAACAGGTTTTTCGACGCCGCCGGCCGAGAGTCGGGTGATGGGTCTTGAGGAGGAGATCGAGGACCTCCGCGAGGAGATATCCAACACGCCGTACAACAAGTCGACCGAACAGCACATCGGCCGGCTGAAGGCGAAGCTCGCGGAAAAAAAGGAGAAGCTCGAACGCCAATCCTCCTCGGGCGGCGGGCACGGCTACGCCGTCGAGAAGACGGGCGACGCCACCGTCGGTCTCGTCGGCTTCCCCAGCGTCGGCAAGTCGACGCTACTCAACGCCCTCACGAACGCGGAGAGCGAAGTCGGTGAGTACGAGTTCACCACCCTCGACGTGAACCCGGGCATGCTCAAGTACAACGGCGCGAACATCCAGATGCTCGACGTACCGGGACTGATCGAGGGCGCCGCCGGCGGCCGCGGCGGCGGGCAGGAGGTGCTGTCGGTCGTCCGGACGACCGACCTCGTCGTCTTCCTCCTCTCGGTGTTCGAGATTCAGCACTACGACCGCCTCTGCGAGGAACTCTACGCCAACAAGGTTCGCCTAGACACCTCGCCGCCGAGCCTCTCCATCTCGAAGACCGGCAAGGGCGGCCTGCGCGTGACGACCACCGACGACGTGGCGCTGGACGAGGGGACGATCAAGAGCGTCCTGCGCGAACACGGCTACGTCAACGCCGACGTGACGATCCGCGGCGACTGCACCATCGACGAACTCATCGACGGCATCCAGGACAACCGGGTCTACCTTCCCTCCATCGTCGCCGTCAACAAGGCCGACCTGATCGACAAGGACTACCTCCCGACGGTGGAGGAGAACCTCCGCGAACACGGTCTCGACCCCGAGGAGGTGGTGTTCATCAGCGCCGAGGAGGAACGCGGCCTCGACGCCCTCAAGGAGAAGATCTGGGAGGCGCTCGGGATGATTCGCGTCTACATGGACAAGCCGGGCCGCGGCGTCGACTACGAGGAACCCCTCGTCCTGCGCGAGGGGGAAAACACCGTCGACGACGCGCTCCGGAAACTCGGCGGCTCGCTCGACGAGCGCTTCCGCTTCGCCCGCGTCACCGGCCCGAGCGCGAAACACGACGAACAGCAGGTGGGTCGCGACCACGAACTCCAGGACGAGGACGTGATGCGCGTCGTCGCCAGACGATAGTGCCCGAGCGCTCGCCGATCCGTCCCGCCGTCGTCTTCGCGCTCCTCGCCGTCCCGTGGTCCGTCCAGACCTTCGTGGGCGCTCGGCCGCCGGGGTTCGTCTTCGCGTGGGGACTGCTCAACTTCGATCCGTTCTCGGTCACCTTCCTCTGGGACTTCCTCTTTCGGTACACGATGGGGCTCCCCGACTACATCCTCGCCTGGCCGCTCTCGGTCGCCTGTTACCTCCTCGCGTTCGCGAGCGCGCTCGGCGGCTACCTGTTCGGCCGCGAGGACCCGCGGGTGACCGCCGGCCTCCTCGCGGCCGCCGGCGTCGCACAACTGACGCTGGCACGGGGATTCTCGTTCCAGCCCGGCCGGGCCGGGTGGCCGCTCGGCACGGCCGCGTGCTGGCTCGTCGCGTGGTGGGTGTACCGCGAGTGTGACGCGTAGGCCGTGACGCGTTGCCAAGTAATCTTAGAAAGCTAACATTAATTATCTATAGTGTCAAATATCTATACGGAGGGGATACTCGATGGGAGACGACATCGACGACCTGATCGAACGGCTGGGAGAACTCGATCCGGACGAGCGTCGGGAGCTCTCGCGCCGAATGCAGGCCGACTGGGCCCGACGCGTCGGCGACGCACAGCGGGCGTACGTCGAGCGGCTCGAAGAGGAGAACCTGGTCGGCGGTGGCGGCAAGGTGTTCCAGCCGATTCCCGGTGAGGAGGAGAAGTGGACCGAGTACTGCCGAGAGCATCCGAACGATCCGATCTGTCTGGCAGGCTCACCGCCCGCGGTCGGTGACCGGCTCGGCGACTTCCTCGACATTCGGGAGGAGTACCTCTCGCATCTGGAAGAGGAGGGCCTCCTCGACGTCGAGACGGCGTCGCCGGGCGGGGGGTTCCGACCGGTCGCGCGCACCTGGGGCGATCCGAGCCCACAGCCGAGCCGCGGTGCCGAATCGCCCGTGGGTCTCACGCCGCCGCCGGACCCGTGGCCGTGGCCGCCGCAGTGGCCACCGTGGCCGTGGCCGTGGCCCTGGCCGGGGCCGGGACCACGTCCGGGTCCGTGGGGGTACGCCGACAACGGTGATCCGGTCCCGCTGCCGACGGTCCGTGACAGTCCGTCCGACACGCTCCAGCGCACGCCACTCGGCGGACGCCGGCCGACGAACGCGGTCGATCCGCGACGGCTCACCCCCGGGAGCGGGGCCGCGATGTCCCGGGAAGGGCTCACCTTCCCGCCCGACGAGTGGCCGCCGTGGCCGTGGCCGTGGCCCTGGCCGGGCCCGCGTCCCGACCCGTTCCCGTTCGGAGGCGATCCGATCCCGTTCCCCGCGAGTCGGTGGTAGTCGACGGGGCGGTTCGGCGGCGCGAAACCACCGGTTGCGGTACGTTTTTCGGCGTCGCCGCCCTCCCGTCGCGCATGGACGGAACGCTCGATCACGTCATGATGCGGGTCGCCGACCTCGACGACTCGCTTTCGTGGTACCGGTCGCATCTCGACTACGAGGAGAAGGATCGCTGGGAGGCCGACACGTTCACCATCGTCTACCTCGGCCCCGAGGACATGCACGAGGCGGGCGCGATGCTCGAACTCACCCACAACCACGACGGCGCCCCCGAGGAGATGGGCGACGCGTGGGGCCACATCGCCGTCCGCGTCGAGGACGTCTACGACGCCTACGAGGAACTGATGGCCGAGGGCGTCGAGGACTACCGCGACCCCGACTCCTGTGGTGGACGGTACGCGTTCGTGAAAGACCCCGACGGCCACGAGGTGGAAATCGTCCAGCGCGACCACGGTGCCCGCTGGAGCCTCGATCACACCATGATCCGCGTCGAGGACGCCGACGAGGCGCTCGGCTTCTGGACCCGGAAGTTCGAACACGTTCCCACCCGTCGCTGGGAGTCGGACACCTTCGCGAACTACTTCACCGAACCGCGGAACGCCCCCGTGGAGGCGATGTCCGTCGAACTGACCTACAACTACGACGGCCGGTCGTACACCATGGGCGACGCGTGGGGCCACCTCTGCGTCCGCGTCGACGACCTGCACGAGGACTGGGAGCGTCTGATGGAACGCGAGGCCGACGACTACCGCGACCCCGCCTCCTGTGACGACATGTACGCGTTCACGAAGGATGGGGACGGCCACGAAATCGAACTCATCGAGCGCGACAGTCTGGAACCGCCGCTGTTCCCCGAATAATCACTCCGCGACGCGCACTACCTGTTTGCCGACGTTCTCCCCCGAGAAGAGCCCGAGGAACGCGTCGGGGGCGTGCTCCAGTCCCTCCACGACCGTCTCGCGATGGCTGATATCGCCGGCCCGAACCCACCCTCCGAGGCGCTCGCGTGCCGCGTCGGCCCGCGTCGCGTAGTCGGTGACGAGGAACCCCCGGACCGTCGCCCGCGACGCGATGAGCTGGGGGAGCTTTCGCGGTCCCGTCGGCACCGCCTCGGCGTTGTAGTGAGCGATCTGTCCGCAGACGGCGACGCGGGCGTCGACGTTCAGTTTCGTAAACACTGCGTCGGTGATCGGCCCGCCGACGTTGTCGAAGTAGACGTCGACACCGTCGGGCGCGGCGTCGTCGAGCGCCGCGCGGTAGTCGTCGGTCGTCGCGTAGTTGATCGCCGCGTCGAAGCCCAGGTCGTCGGTGAGCCACGCCGTCTTCTCGTCCGTGCCGGCGACGCCGACGACCCGACAGCCGTTCAGCCCCGCTAGCTGTCCGACCGTCGAGCCGACGGCGCCCGCCGCGCCCGAGACGACGACGGTGTCGCCGGGTCGCGGCTCGGCCACGTCGAGCAAGCCGAAGTACGCCGTCCGCCCCGGCATGCCGAGGACGCCGAGGTAGGCCGGGAGGTCGGCCACCTCGGGGTCGACGGGCGTGGCGTCGTCGGCGTCCAGCACGCTGTATTCGGCCCAGGTGCCGCGCCCGGCCACGAGGTCACCGGCCGCGTATCGGTCGCTCCCGCTCTCGACGACTTCGCCGACCACGCCGCCCCGGAGTACGTCCCCGACCGCCCAAGGCTCGGCGTAGGAGTCGGCGTCCCGCATCCGCCCCCGCATGTAGGGGTCGACGGAGAGATAGCGGACGCGCACGAGGAGTTCGCCGTGTCGCGGCGTCGGCCGCTCGTACTCCCGTAGTTCGAAACTGTCGAGGGTCGGTTCCCCGTCGGGTCGCTCGGCGAAGTGCCAGGCTCGCATACGCGCCGTTCGGGGCGGGCGCGTAGATGCCTTGTCCTTCGGTCGCGCGTCGTGGACCGGACGTTGAAATAGGTCGGCCGGGTAGACGAGGTATGACGAAATACTCGACCGGCTCGGACCGGGGTGGCGGCGACGGCGACGCCTGCGAACTCTGTGGCCGCGAGACGGCCAACCTTCAGCGCGCCACCGTCGCGGGCGCGAAGCTACTCGTCTGTTCGGACTGCGCGCCACACGGCGATTCCGGAGGGCGCGGCGGGACGGGATCCGGGTCCTCGTCCGGTGCCAGTTCCGGATCGCGCGGCGACGACGAACCCAGCCGGAAGAAGCGCGCCGCCCAGAACACGGCGCGCATCTACGACGCCTCGCGGGGGAACACGAAACGCTGGGAGCAGGAGGGGACCGACTACGAGGAGGACCGCCTCCCCTACCTCGTCTCGGGCTACGGCGACCACGTCGAGGCCGCACGGCAGGAGGCGGGTCTCACCGTCGAGGAACTCGCGGCCGAACTGGACGCCGACGAGGACGACGTGCTCGCGCTCGAACAGGGCCGGGCCACCCGCGCCGGCGTCGGCGGGTCGCTCGTCCGCGCCGTCGAGGAGCGACTCGGGATCGATCTCGTCGACGAGTAGGGAGTTTTTACCCGTCCCGCCCACGACTGGCGGGCATGCAGACACGAGCCCCCGCCGAACCCGAGGTTCGGGAGTTCGAGGCGACGGTCGAGGACGTGGAGCGTGGCTCCACGAACGCCGCCATCGTCCTCGACGAGACGTACTTCTACGCCGAGAGCGGCGGCCAGCCGGCGGACCGCGGCACCCTCGCCGGCGTGCCCGTCACCGACGTACAGGCCGCGGACGACGCCGTCGTCCACCACCTCGACGACGACCCGGGCGTCGCCGCCGGCGACACCGTCGTCGGCGTGATCGACGACGACTTCCGCACCTACTGTATGCGCGCCCACACCGCGAGTCACTTGCTCTACGGCGCCGGCCGACGCCTGCTTGACGACCTGGGGTACGGCGGATTCGACATCGACGCCGAGAAGGTCCGCGTCGACTTCGCCACCTCGACCGACATCGACGACGACGTGCTGGTCGAACTCGAACGCCTGACCAACCGGGCGGTGTGGGACTCCCGGTCCGTCTCGTGGGGCGAGGTACCCGTCGACGAGGCGCGCGCCCGCGACGACGTAGCGTTCAACACGAAGACCGAGGAGGGCGTGATGGACGACGCCGACACCGTCCGCCTCGTCGACATCGAGGGCTGGGACGTGGCGGCCTGTGGGGGCACGCACGTCTCGAACACCCGGGAGGTCGGGCCGGTCGAGGTGGTCGACCGCTCGAACCCCGGCGAGGGGCTGACGCGCGTCGAGTTCGCGGTCGGACCGCCGGCGATCGATCGCCGGGCGTCGGTCCGACGCGCCGCCCTCGGTGCCGCCCGTGCCCTCGGGACGAGCGTCGACTCTCTCGACGACGCGGTGGCCGACCTGCGAGCGGAGCGCGACGAACTCGAACGCGAGGTGCGCGAATACAAAGCCGACGTCCTCGGCGCGCGCCTCGCCGCCCTCCCCACGACGGAGCGTGACGGCGCAGTCTGGCGGGTCGGCACCGTCGCGGACTTCGGCCCGAACGAGGTGGGCGAGGCGGCACAGGAACGCGTCGGCGACGGCGACGCGGACGTGATCGCGGCGGTCGGCGAGGGGTCGGCGCCGTACGTCGTCGTCGCGACGACCGGCGACGTCGACGCCGGTGACCTCGTGGCCGACCTGACCGACGAGTTCGGGGGTGGCGGCGGTGGCGGCCCGACGTTCGCACAGGGTGGCGGCCTCGACGCCGCCCCCGAGACGGTCGTCGCAGCCCTACGCGACTAGCGACGCGCGAACCGGGCGGCGACGAGGAGAATCGCCAGCAGTGCGAGGATCGGGGTGAAGCCCGGGCTACTGTCGCTCGTCGTCGTCGCCGTCGGCGTCGGTTCGTCCGTCGGCGACGCCGTCGCAGTCGCGTCGGCGGTGTCCGTCCCGCCGTCGGCGTTGATGGCCTCGATTCCGACCTCGTTCGACCGCACGCCGTTTTTCGTCACGTAGAGTGTATGCTCGCCGGGGTCGTCGATCCGCACCCGCGCCTCGCCCTCGCCGTCGGTGGTGCCGACCCGCTCGCCGTCGAGATAGACCGTCGCGACGCTCGCCGGCTCGCCGTACGCGTTCGTCGCGGTGAGGACGACCCGCTCGCCCGCCACGACGCGTTCGTTGGCGGATTCGAGCGTGACCGACGGGGTTCGCGAGATGCCGACCGAGACGTTGGTCGCCTCCTCCCCGACCGTCAGGTCGCGTTCGGCGGTCCGGTAGCCGTCGCGGGTCACGCGCAGGGTCGTCTCGGTGTTGACCGGGGCGGTCACGCTGACGTTCCCGCTGCGGCCCGTCCGCTCGGTCGCCACGTCCGTGAGGGTCACCGTCGCGCCCGAAACGGCCTGTGGCGGGTCGAAGTGGGGGTCGATCACCCGTACGCCGACGGTCACCGATCCGCGACGGAGCGCGACGCGGTTCGTGATGTCGCCGTCGATTTCGAGCGGTTTCTCCCGCGTGTAGTAGCCGGGTTTACTGACGACGACCGTGTATCGACCCGCCTCGACGGTGTCCGACTCGAAGACCCCGTTCGGGCCGGTTCGCCCCGTCTCGATGTCCAGCCCGCCGCGCTGAATCCGCACCCGCGCGTCGGCGACCGAGCCGTCGTCGTCGCTCACTTCGAGGCGGACCGTGCTCTTGCGGTACACCTGCACGTCGACCTCGCGTTCGGCCGCCGAGTCGATGACGTAGGGGTTGTTCCGGACGTACCGCGGGTGGGTCACCCTGATCGTCACCTCGGCGCCCGCGGGCACGTCCACGAACGCCTTGCCGTTGCCGGCCGTCGTCGCCGTCGTCGACCCGCCGTCCCACTCCACGTCGAGGTCGGCGTTCGAGATGGTGTTGCCCGCGCGGTCACGCACGGCGACGGTGACGGTCACCGTCTCGCCGCCCCCCTGCGCGACGGTGACGCCGGCGCTGGCGCCGGCGACGAGGGACAACACGAGAAGTGCACCTAGTACTTCGGGAACCCGTAACATGGACGCACGTACGGCGGCAACCTGTAAAATACCTTGTCGCGCGGTGACACGGTCGTCGTCGTCCGAGTTCGGCCCCGTCGTCCACCCGCGATCCACCGGACCGAAGGCGCCTTCATCCACGCGACCCTACGGACCGGTGTGAGTTCGAGTACCGACTACGAGGCGGTGGTGTACGACCTCGACGGGACGCTCGTCCGACTCGCGGTCAACTGGAAGGCCGCCGCCAGCGACGCGACGACGGCGTTCGCCGAGGCGGGCGTCGACGCCGCCGACGCCGACCTCTGGTCGCTGTTCGAGACGGCGCCGGAGTACGGCCTGGCCGAGGACCTAGAGTCGATCCTCGCGGGCCACGAACGTCGCGGCGCCGAGCGTGCGATCCGGCTCCCGCACGCCGACCGCATTCCGGAGTGGGGGGTTCCGGTCGGCGTCTGCTCGCTCAACGCCGAGGCGGCGTGTCGGCTGGCACTCGACCGACACGACCTGCTGGATCACGTCGACGTCGTCGTCGGCCGGGACTCGGTGGCGACGTACAAACCCGACCCCGAACCCCTGTTGACGACCATCGACCGCCTCGGCGCCGAGCCGTCTTCGGCGCTGTTCGTCGGCGACTCCGAACGCGACGCCGTGACCGCGGAGCGGGCGGGCGTCGCGTTCGAGTGGGTGGACTGATCGCTCAACACTCGCGCTGAAGGAACTCGACGGACCGGTCGGCCGTGACCCGAACGATCAGCCGCTGGTGGTAACAGCCGGCGGGTGCCCACGTCGTCGACTCGGGGCCGGCGAGCACGCCGCCGTCCCGTGACGTTACCTCGACCGACACCTCGTACCGTCCGGTCTCGACGACGTTCGTGTCGCCGCCGCGAGTGTGTTCGGTCGGAAACATCCGGTACTCGCTCTCGTAGACGACGGCCGGATCGGCGAGGACGCCGCCGGTCGAGCGGACGACCGTCCGGACGCGAACCTCGCGGTCGAGTTCGTTCGCCCACTGGATCGAGCCGTAGCCGGTGTCGGTCGCTTCGAGGCCGGCGTAGGTGCCGAGGCTCCCGGCGAGGGCGCCACCGGCCGCCGCGAGCGCCGTTCGTCGCGTCGGCATTCGTTCGGGCGATGCGCCTCGCCGCGCATAACCCTGTCCGTGCCACCCCGTGGCTCGGCGCCGGCCGACCCACGCACTTTTTATCACCCGGGTGTGTAGACCAGTGTACCAACGACCCGCGGGCAAATGCGGCCGATGGCCGCATGCGGGGACCAGCGACCGACGTGCTGTAAGACGCCGGGGCCGGTGGCCCCCAGAGACGGGATTTGCGTGAGCACCCTTGCCACACTTGTGGCGTTTCAATGCTCGGACAAACCATGGAAATCGAAATCGCAACAATCGGCGGCTACGAGGAAGTCGGGCGGCAGATGACTGCCGTCCGCGCCGGTAACGACGTCGTCATCTTCGACATGGGTCTGAACCTGTCGCAGGTACTGATCCACGACAACGTCGAAACCGAACAGATGCACAGTCTCGACCTGATCGACATGGGCGCCATCCCCGACGACCGGGTGATGAGCGACCTCGAAGGCGACGTACAGGCGATCGTCCCGACCCACGGTCACCTCGACCACATCGGCGCCATCTCGAAACTCGCCCACCGCTACGACGCCCCCGTCGTCGCGACGCCCTTTACCATCGAACTGGTGAAACAGCAGGTCCAGGGCGAGGACAAGTTCAACGTCGGCAACGACCTCGTGAAGATGGAGGCGGGGTCGACCATGTCCATCGGCGACTCCGGCAACGTCGAACTCGAGTTCGTCAACGTGACCCACTCGATCATCGACGCGATCAACCCCGTCATCCACACGCCGGAGGGCGCCATCGTCTACGGGCTGGACAAGCGGATGGACCACACGCCGGTCATCGGCGACCCCATCGACATGGACCGCTTCCGCGAGATCGGTCGCGAAGGCGCGGGCGTCCTCGCGTACATCGAGGACTGCACCAACGCGGGCCGGAAGGGCCGCACCCCTAGCGAGTCCGTCGCGCGCAAGCACCTGCGCGACGTGATGTACTCCGTCGAGGACTACGACGGCGGCATCGTCGCCACCACGTTCAGTTCCCACATCGCCCGCGTCACGAGCCTCGTCGAGTTCGCGGAGGACATCGGGCGCCAGCCCGTCCTCCTCGGTCGTTCGATGGAAAAGTACTCGGGCACCGCCGAACGCCTCGACTTCGTCGACTTCCCGGACGACCTGGGGATGTACGGCCACCGCAAGTCCGTCGACCGCACGTTCAAGCGGATCATGAAGGAGGGCAAGGAGAACTACCTGCCCATCGTCACGGGCCACCAGGGCGAACCGCGCGCGATGCTGACGCGGATGGGTCGCGGCGAGACGCCGTACGAACTGGAAGACGGTGACAAGGTGATGTTCTCGGCCCGCGTCATCCCGGAGCCGACGAACGAGGGCCAGCGCTACCAGTCCGAGCGCCTCCTCCGGATGCAGGGCGCGCGCATCTACGACGACATCCACGTCTCCGGCCACCTCCGCGAGGAGGGCCACTACGAGATGCTGGACGCGCTGCAGCCCCAGCACGTCATCCCGGCCCACCAGGACCTCGAAGGGTTCGCGCCCTACGTCGACCTGGCGGAGGGCATGGGCTACGCGCTCGGCCGTGACTTGCACGTCACGCGCAACGGCAACATGATCCAGCTGGTGGAATGACGACCGATTCGACGGAAGAGCGGGTGCTCGCCGCGGTTCGTGAGCGCCGGGAGCGGGTCAACGCGGCCATCGACGAGGACCTCCCCCTCGTGGCGCCCGAACGGCTCTGGGAGGCGTCGCGCTACCTGCTGAAGGCGGGTGGCAAGCGTCTCCGGCCGACCGTCTCCCTGCTGGCCGCCGAGGCCATCGCGGACGTGCCCCCGCTCTCCGTCGACTACCGTCAGTTTCCCGCCCTCGACGGCGGCGAGGTGGACGTGATGGCCGGGGCGCTGAGCCTCGAAGTCATCCAGTCCTTTACCCTCATCCACGACGACATCATGGACGACGACGCGCTCCGTCGGGGCGTGCCCGCCGTCCACAAGGCCTACGACGTGGACACCGCCATCCTCGCGGGCGACACGCTCTACTCCACCGCCTTCGAGATCATGGCCGACACGGGTGCCGCGCCCGAGAACGGCTTGGAGGCGATGCGGATGCTCGCGGAGACCTGCACCCGCATCTGTGAGGGGCAGGCCCTCGACGTGGAGTTCGAGCGTCGACGCGACGTCCTCCCCGACGAGTACCTGGAGATGGTGGAGTCGAAGACCGCCGTCCTCTACGGCGACGCCGCGGCGACGCCGGCGATTCTCCTCGACGCCGACGACGAGGTGGTCGACGCGCTCTACGCCTACGGCATCAACTCCGGATCGGCGTTCCAGATTCAGGACGACGTGCTCGACCTGACCGTTCCCTCGGAGAAGCTCGGCAAACAGCGCGGCTCGGATCTCGTCGAGAACAAGGAGACGCTCATCACGCTCCACGCCCGCCAGCAGGGCGTCGACGTGGACGGCCTCGTCGACGCCGAGGACGCCGAGTCGCTGACCGACGCCGAAGTCGAGGAGGCCGTGGCGACGCTGAACGAAGCGGGCAGCATCGAGTACGCCCGCGAGAAGGCGCGCTCGCTCGTCGACGAGAGCAAGCGAAATCTCGAAGCCCTCCCCGACAACGAGGCTCGGTCGCTACTGGAAGCCATCGCGGAGTACCTCATCTCCCGGGGCTACTGACGGCGGCTCTCTTTATCCTACAACCACGTACGCAGCCGCGTACGCCAGCCACGCGACCGTGATCGCGCTCAGCCCGGTCAGGGTCGCCCCGAGCCAGTCGGGGGGGTCGACCGTCGGCCCACGGGGATCGCCGACGAGGCGGGCCCGCGGGAAGATTCCGAGGAGGCCGACGGCGAGGACCGAGAACACGAACGGGTAGGAGAGATCGAGCGTCGGCGCGGGGATGAGGAGGACGCTGGCGGCGTAGCCGGCGCCGAGGGTCGCCCGCGGGCTGACGGCCGTCGTCGGCCGCAGGCCGGTGGCGAGACAGACGACGGCCACCGCGGCCCAAACCGTCGCGAGTTCGACGCCGAACGCGGCGAGCAAGTGAAGCGTCGGGTCGGCCGCGAGGGCGACCCGGTCGGTCACGAGCGCCGCGTCGGCGGGGTAGAGCATCACCGGCGGTTCGCCGGTGAAGAGGTCGCCGAATGGGTGCGTGACGAGGCCGACGAGGGCGGCGCCGAGTATCTGCGGCGCCGTCAGCGCGGCGTGCCGGCCGGCGACCGTGCCGACGACGGCGGCGCCGAGGACGAACAGGAGCGTGATCAGCGCCGCGAGTGCCCCGCCGATGGTTCCGACTACTGCGATCAAGAGGCCACCGAGCACGACCGAGAGCGCTCCGGCGGACCGGGAATCGGTCGCCCGGAGCGCGGCCAGCAGGGCCACCGGGACCGCGAGGACGAGCGAGTGGGTGACCGCACGGTGGACGACGTTTCCGGTCGACCAGAACGCGCCGGCGACGGCGAGGGCGTCGCCGCCGGCGGCGCCGGCGACGCCGACCAGGGCGTAGGCCATATCCACGTCGGGGAGGGCGGCGAACGCGCCGGCGACGACACCGAGCGCGAGCGCGCGTTCCGTGCGCCAGCCGCGGGCGACGGCGACGCCACCGACGAGGGCGAAGGCGAGTGCGGCGTGGCCGACGAACATGCATTACGTTCTCGCGGCGAGAACATAAATGGCGTGGGCGTCGTGCGAACAGGAGTCACCCCTCGTCGGCGGCGACCTTGGTCCACCGGGCCTCGATGTCGGCGTTCCCGCGGACGACGGTGTCGTCGTCGACGGCGAAGCGCGTCTTGCGGAGTTCGATGGATCGGACGACGCCCTCCATGTCGCCGACGCGGACGGTGTCGCCGGCCTCGAAGTCGGGGTCCCGGAGGAGGTAGACGCCGGCGACGGCGTCGGCGATCATGTCGCTCGTCGCGTAGGAGACGCCGAGGGCGACGAAACCGGCGGCGGTGCCGAGCGACGCCGCGATGCCCTCCAGTCCGACCACGGAGAGCGTCGAGAGACCGACGCCGAACCAGAGGAAGACGGCGACGACGGTGGTGAGAAACTGGCGGTAGACCGGCGACTCCCCGCCCATCGTTCGCGCGAGGACGGCCTTCAGGACGGCGAGGACGAGTTTGACGAACAGCGCCGCCAACACCAGAAAGACGACGCCGCCGACGACGGTGGGGACGGCTTCGATCAGGCGGCGAAGGAACTCGTCGAGTGCACGCACGAGAACGTTCGACTGCAGTACGGCGCCGCGCATACGGTCCGTGGCGGGCGCCCGCCACTAAAGGTTACGCGCCGACCGCCCGATCGACGACTTCGTAGTCGTCGCCGTCGACGCCGATGACCGCCCACTCGTAGTCCGGATCGAGTCCGGCGAGTCGATCACGGAGGTCCCCTGCGGCCTCCATCCACGTTACGAAACAGCGCAGACGATAGTCCGTCGTCCCGCCGTCCGCTCGGAGTTCGGGGGGCGAAGACGCCTCGTCGGCGTCGAGTGCGGTCACGTGGACGGTGCGCCACTTGCGTTCGGCCCTGAGATCGACCCCGTCGCCGTCGACGGAGTATCCGAGGCGGCGGAACACGTCCCGCGCCTCTTCGACAGGTGGCATGGTAACAGGGGCCATGTAAGCGTGGATACGGCGGCTCGGATGATAAATGTTACCACGATAATACGTGTGGCCGGCCGAACGCCGGTGAGCGTGTTCAGACGGTCGGTTCGACGTTCTGGTTCGTGCTGAACAGGTTGTCGGGGTCCCACTCGTCTTTCAGTTCGACTAGCCGGTCGTACGTATCACCGTAAGCGGCGCGAACCCGGTCGTCCTCGTCGTCGTCCATGTAGTTCACGTAGACCCCGTCGGCGGCGTACGGTTTGAGGGCCTCGTGGAACTCCCGGGCCCACGTGAGGTGTTCCTCGTCCCGCTCCGAATCCGTCCACTTCGGGGCGACGGTGAAGGAGAACGTCCGGTCGCGGTGTGGGAAGGCAGTTGCGTCGGCCTCGGCGATTGCCCCCTCCATCCACTCGAAGAACATCGAGGAGTACGGCGACGGAATCGACTCGACGTGGTTCATCAGCGTCTCGACGAAACCTTCGGAAATTTCGTCGTAAAAGTTAGATTTCCAGTAGTTGCGGTGCCCCTCGCAGTAGAGTTCGTCGGCCTGCGCTTGATAGACCGTGTACGGCATCGTCTCGGTCAGGTCCGCGATGGGGTCCCCGAAGTCGCGAAGCGGCTGGAACGCCGCCCTCGCCTCCGCCACGTCGCCGGCGTAGAGTCCCCGAAACGCCAACAGCGTCTCGCCGTGTAGGGGCTCCGGTAGGCCGTACTCGGGGCTGCCCCGCAGAATCGCCGCGTAACACCCCACCTCGTTCGGCGCGTCGCTCATGAACTCCTCGTAGAACTGTAGGGTCTCGGGGACAGCCTCGTACGGGTAGAGGAGCCTGACGCTGAGTATCTCCGGCCCCAGCTCGTGGAGGTCGAACTCGAACGCCGTCGCGACGCCGAAGTTGCCGCCGCCCCCACGCATCGCCCAGAAGAGGTCCGGACGCTCGTCCGCACTGGCGTGGACGAGTTCACCCGCCGCGGTCACGACGTCCACCGACCGGAGGTTGTCGTGGGCGAGGCCGAACTTCCGGGCGAGATAGCCGAGGCCGCCGCCGAGCGTGAGTCCGGCGACGCCCGTCGACGTGACGATACCACCCGTCGTGGCGAGGCCGAACGCCTGGGTCTCGTGGTCCACGTCACCCCACGTTGCGCCGGCACCGACGCGGGCAGTCCGGGCCGCCGGATCTACCCGGATCCAGTCCATCGGTGCGAGGTCGATCACCAGCCCCTCACACAGCGCGGTGCCGGCGACGTTGTGGCCTCCACCCTTGACTGCCAGCGGAACGTCGTGTTCCCGCGCTACGTCGACAGCAGTCATCACGTCGGCTGCCCCCGTACACCGGGCGACGACTGCGGGCTTCGTGTCGATCATAGCGTTCCACACCGACCGGGCCTCGTCGTAGCCGTCGTCATCGGGTTGGAGGACCGCCCCGTGCAGTCGTTCGCGTAACGATTCGACTGTCGCGTCGTCGAGCTGACTTGCTGTCCCCATCCTGTTGCCCCCTTCGGCCGTTCCGCGTCGGCCACTCGCGACTCCCCACGTCCGACGCGAAACCCCCCTTGCACTTCGGCGACATCCATGTTAAATGTTAGCAGAAAACACGGTCGGCGATCTGCCGCGACCGTACCGCAGCCAGTCCGCTCTCCGGTTACAGCGGCGCCGCGTTCGCCCCGTCGGCTTGGGCCTCCGCGTCGCTCACGTCGAACGCCGACAGGAGCGACCGGAGTCGTTCGGCGCGATCGCTGAGCGACGTGACGTTGGCGCTCACCTGCGACATCGAGGCGGCCTGTTCCTCGGCGGCGGCGGACGCGTTCTCGCTCTCGTCGGCCGTCGTCCGGCTGATGTCGGCCACCTGTTCGACCATCGACACCGCCTCCTCGGTGCTCGCGGCCTGATCGTCGGCCGTCTCGCTGATGTCCTGAATCCCGCTATCGGTCGCTTCGGCGTTCTCGGTCACCTGCGTGAAGGCGTCGACGACTTCCTGGAACGCCTCGACGCCCTCTTCCATGTCCCGTTCGGCCGCCCGCGCCTTCTCGACTGCCGTCTCCGTCTGTGACTGTGTCGTCTGGATGAGGTCTTCGATCTCGTTCGCCGAGCCCTGCGTCTTCTCGGCCAACTGCTTCACCTCGTTCGCGACGACGGCGAACCCGCTTCCGTCGGCCGATCCATCGCCGTTTCCGGCGCGGGCGGCTTCGATGTTGGCGTTCAGCGCCAGCATGTTCGTCTGCTCGGCGATGTCGCCGATGAGGCCGATGATCTCCTCGATTTCGGCCATCCGCTCGTCGAGTTTCTCGACGTTTTCCACCGTGGAATCGATCGCCGTCTGCACGTCGCGGGCGTCCTCGATCGCCCCCTGTGCCGTCCGCTCGCCGGCCTCGGCGATTTCGGCCGTCTCGTGGGAGCGCTCGGCGACCGTCTCGGCGGAGGCGGCCACTTCCTCGACCGTCGCCGACAGGTCCGTCATCTCGGTCGAGACGGTTTCCAGCATCTCCCGCTGTTCGTAGGCGCCGTCGGCGATTTCTTGGATCGTCTCGCTCACCTCCTCGCTCGCCTGCTTGGCCTCGTCGGCGCCGGCGTTCGCCTCCTCGCTCGCCGCCGACACCTCCTCCGCGAACGACTGGATGTCCCGCATCGCCGACTCCGTCTCCGCCATCATCTCGTTGAACGCCTCGGCGATCCGTTCCATCGCCTCGCTCTCGCTGTCCGCCTCCAGTCGGACGCTCAAATCCCCGTCCGCGGCCCGTGCCATCGCGGTGCTGTAGGCGTCCGCCTTCGCTTCGAGGTGGTCGTTCAACCCCTCGACCTCCCGCTGTTTGGCCTCGGCTTCGGCTTTCGCCTCCTCCGCCTCGGCTTTCATGCGTTCGATTTCGGCCTTCTTCGCTTCCAAGTTCTCGACCTCTTCGGTCTTCGCCTCGGCCTCACGGAGTCGCTGTTGTGCCTCCTCTCGCGATTTCTCCGTCGAGTACCAGTGTGCCATCAGGGCGGCCGCGAGCATCAAGACGAACACGCCGTGGATGAGCCCCCACACCCACGGGTTGTTGATCGCGGCGGTGTGGTTGTACACCCGCTCGGGGTTGATCATCCCGAAGACGCCGTGGGTAAGGACGACGTAGCCGATGCCGAGGGCGAACGGCACCCAGTCCTCGTAGACGGCGACGACGGCCATCCCGACGAAAAAGAGGAAGTGGGCTTCGATGAACCCACCCGAGAAGTGGACGAGCACGACCGAGGTAGACAGGACGCCGAGCGTCCCGAGGGCCGTCCGCACTCGCCGGGGGAGTTGCGGGAGCCCCGCCACGAGGGCCACCCCCGCCAGGAGTCCGAGTTCGAAGAGGACGTGTGAGAGGGGAATCGCAGGGAGCGTCGCCCCCGTCACCAGCGACTCCGCTCCCTCGTACGTCCCGATGAGAAACAGGGCGGGGATCGCCGCCAGTATCAGAATGCGAATATTTCGGTGTCGACTCCGCCACGTCTCCGTCGGAATGGAGTGCCCGTCGGGAATGTACGCCACGAACTCCCGGATAGCGCCCGGCCCGTGCGTCGCCCCGGAGTCCGCCGGCCCGGCATCGCGTGATATCTCCGCCATACAGCTGTAGATCCTCACAGCGGAAAAAAGGGCTTCCCACCCAGTATCACGCCTGATACTTCTACTTCCTACTCCGCCGAGCGTGGCGATACCGGCGTCGGACGCGACGGTGACAGTTACGTCCGGAACGACTCGCCACAGCCACACTCGGAGACGACGTTCGGGTTCTCGACGTGGAATCCCTCGGCCTGGAGGCCGGATTCGTAGTCGAGCACCGAGCCGCCGATGTAGTCGACGCTCGCGGGGTCGACGAACACGCGCAGGTCGTGGCGCTCGACGACGGTGTCGTCCTCCTCCGGTTCGTCGTCGAAGCGCATGCCGTACGAGAGGCCGGCACAGCCTCCCTGTTGGACGAACAGGCGGAGGCCACCCACGTCGACGTCCATCCCCTCGCGGTCCATCAGCGCGAGCGCTTCCGAGGCGGCCTCCGGAGTCACTTCCACCACCCGGTCGCTCGTCCCTTCGACTGATTCGGTACTCATGGACGTGGATACACCGCGAAGCCTGTTAACCCTGACGGGGAGATGTAATCGGTCGTCGTTACTTCCGCCGACGGTCCCGAGCGACGGGGGCGACACGTCCGCGCCGACGATCCGTCCGGCCCGCGGCACCGGCCCCGTCCTCGATGGCGTCTCGGGATCGCGGTCTACTCGAACCGTCGCCGCACGCTCTCGGCGTGGCCGGTCAGGCCCTCCGCCTCCGCGAGTGTCGTGATCGTCCCCGACAGATCGTCGAGGGCGTCGCGGTCGAGGCGCTGGACGGTCGTCGACCGGAGGAACGTCTCCACCGACAGGCCGCCGAACCGCCTGGCGCCGCCGCCCGTCGGCAGGACGTGGTTCGTCCCCGAGGCGTAGTCGCCGGCGGCGACGGGGGTGTAGGGACCGAGGAAGACGCTCCCGGCGCTCTCGATACGGTCCAGCAACGCCTCGTCGTCGTCGGCCTGGATCGACAGGTGTTCCGCGGCGTACTCCTCGGCGAAGAGGACGGCCTCGGACATCGAGCGTGCGAGGAAGACACCGCTCGCGTCGTTGTCGAGCGCCGCCTCGACCGTCTCCCGGCGGTCGCACTCCGGCAGTCGCTCGTCGATTTCCTCTGCTACCGCCTCGGCCAATTCGGCGTCGGCCGTCACCGCGACGACGGACGCGTGGTCGTCGTGTTCGGCCTGTGCGAGGAGGTCGGCGGCGACGAACGACGGATCGGCCGTTTCGTCCGCGAGGACGAGCACCTCGCTCGGTCCGGCGAGGAAGTCGATCTCCACGTCGCCCCGGACCTCGGCCTTGGCCGCCGTCACCCAGCGGTTGCCGGGGCCGACGATTTTCTCGACGGCCGTGACCGTCTCGGTGCCGTAGGCCATCGCCGCGACGGCTTGGGCGCCCCCGACGCTGTAGACGGCGTCCGCGCCCGCCTCGTGGATCGCCGCGAGCGTCGCCGGGTTCAGCTCCTCGGCCGGCGGCGTCGTCACGACGACGTGGTCGACGCCCGCAACCGTCGCGGGAACGATTCCCATGAGCGCGCTGGAGGGATAGGCCGCGGCGCCGCCGGGGACGTAGACGCCGACGCGGGAGAGCGGGCGGAACCGGCGGCCGAGTTCCCGGCCGCCGAAGTCGTCGCGCCAGTCCTCGGGCACCTGCCGCTCGTGGAACTCGCGGACGTTGTCGGCCGCGGTCCGGATGGCGGCCAACAGGTCGTCGTCCAGTTCTTCGTGGGCGCGTTCGGCCGCGTCCGTCACGTCCAGATTGCCGACTTCGACGCCGTCGAACTCGCGGGAGAAGTCCCGGATCGCCACGTCACCCTCGTCGCGGACGCGCTCGACGATGTCGCGCACGTCGTCGCGGACGGCGTCGACGCCCGCGTCGCGCTCGAACAGCGCCCGCCGGTCGGCGGGACCGAGCGCCTCGATGTCGCGTACTTCCATACCCCTCGGTACTGTGGGCGGGCGAAAAGGGGTTCCGGTCCGACCGTCGGCGGGGACGCCGGGCCAGTCGGCGGCGTCCATCCCTCGGCCGCCCCGCTACTCGGGGCGCTTGTAACCGTGGCCGGCGACGAACGCCACGGCGTTCAGGCAGACGAGGGCCGCGAAGGCCACGCGGTGGGTCGTGACCACGCCGGTCGCCAGCAGGGGGAGGTACGTGAACGGCAACAGCGTCGCCACCCAGAAGGCGAGAAAGCGGACGGGGCGGAACGCGAGTTCGACGGCTCGCTGGAGGGCCGGGAGCGATTCGGTCGCGGTGCGTGCGAGGGACGTGGATCGGACGGACATGGTGACTGGCTCCATCTACCCCATGTCCCTCCGCGATCATATAGGGGGTAAATCGTTGCCCCGTGTTCAACTCGTTTTGCACCGTTAACGGGGCGGTCTCTGGGCGAACGTTCGTTTTACGACCACCTCTAATCGTTCGAAAGATTTTATAACTCTTCGAGAATCGGTTTTGGTCCGATTTGCGTCCTGCTCGGGAGTTCCCGTCGGATGTAACCGATACCAGTAACATCTGCTTCGTATCGTGACATATATAAGTTTCTCGACAGTTGTTTAGGTCCCGAGACGGTACCGGTAGTCGATGCGCGCGTCGCTCGCCAGTTGGACGGACTCCCGATTCGACGTGGCGTGGGGCGAGGTGACAGGGGCGGTGGGCGACACCGTGACCGTCCTCCCCATCGTCGTCGCCGTCGCGGCGCTGACGGGGCTCTCCCTCCCACATCTCCTCGTCGGCTTCGCCGTCTTTCAGGTGGTCTGGGGGCTCCGGTACGGCCACCCGATGTCCGTCGAGCCGATGAAGGCGCTCGCGGCGCTGGTCATCGCCGGCGGCCTCTCCACCGGCGAGTACGTCGCTGCCGGGTTGCTCGCCGGCGCCGTCCTCCTCGTCGTCGGCCGGACCGGCACGCTGGCACGACTCGCACCCTACGTCGGCGAACCCGTTGTCCGCGGCATCCAGGTCGGCGTCGCGCTGATCCTCCTCCGGACCGGCGTGACGACCGGGCTGGAGGCGCCGTCGCTCGCGGCGCTCGCCGTGGTCGTCGCCCTCGGCACCGTCGTGACCGGTCACCGCGAGGTGGCGGCGCTCGCCGTCCTCGGCCTCGGCGCGGCGCTCGCCCTCGGCGCCGCCGGACCGATCACGCCCCGGCTCCCCGCCCTGACCGTACTCGACCCCGCCTCGCTCACCCTCTCGCGGAACGCCGTCGGCGCGACGGTCGGCCAACTGGCGATGACCGTCGGCAACGCCGCCGTCGCCACCTCACTCTTGGTCGAGGAGTACTTCGACGCCGACGCGTCGCCCGACGACCTCTCGACCAGCATGGGCGTCATGAACCTCCTCGCCGTGCCCTTCGGCGCGATGCCCATGTGCCACGGGAGCGGCGGCGTCGCCGGCAAGTACGCCTTCGGTGCCCGAACCGCCACCTCCAACCTGATTCTCGGTGGCCTCTATCTCCTCCTCGCCGTCGTCGCCGTCGACGCCGTCGCGGCGTTCCCGATGGCCGTCCTCGGCGTCGTCCTCGTTCTCGTGGCCCTGCAACTCGGTCGCTCCGGCCTCGACACCGAGGACCCGTGGCTGACCGGTACCGTCGGCGTCACTGCCCTTCTCGTCAACGTCGGCGCCGCCTTCGGCGTCGGCATCGTCGGCTATCACGCCCTGAAACGAGTGCGCGGCGAGGACTAGAAGCCGCTCGCGGTGCCGTCCTTCCGTGGCTCCGTCGCACCCGACATCACGTCGCCGTCGAGCCGCGTGATCTGCCCGCCGCCGAAGTCGCCGGGCGGCCGGACGACCACCTCGTGGCCCCGCCGAGCGAGTTTCGGCAGGAGGCCGTCCGGGAACCGGTCCTCGACGGCGAGGCTCCCGTCCTCGCGGTAGCGCCAGCGCGGCGCGTCCAGCGCCGCCTGGAGCGGCATGCCGTAGTCGAGCAGGTTCGACAACACCTGCAGGTGTCCCTGGGGCTGCATGTAGCCGCCCATGACCCCGAAGGCCGCCCAGTCGTCGGCGGCGAAGCGGCAAAGTCCCGGGATGAGCGTGTGGAACGGACGCTTGCCGGGTTCGATCCGGTTCGGGTGGTCGGGGTCGAGCGAGAACGAACTCCCGCGGTTCTGGAGCGTGATGCCCGTCCCCGGAACCACCACGCCGCTCCCGAAGTTCCCGAAGATGGAGTTGATGAAGGAGACGACGTTTCCCGCCTCGTCCGCGACGGTCAGGAGGACGGTATCGCTGTCCTCCGGTGGCGCCCCCGGCCCGCCGATAGAGACCGAGCCGGCGCGCTCGCCGACCGTCGCCGCCCGCTCCGCGGCGTAGGCCTTCGATCCCAGCGCCGGCACGTCCTCGAACTCGGGGTCGGTGATGTAGTGGTGGCCGTCGTGGAAGGCGCGCTTGAGCGCCTCCGCGAAGTAGTGGACCCGCTCCGGGGAGTCGTAGTCGTAGCCCCCGGCGTCGAGTTCCTCCGCGACGTTCAGCGCCTCCAGCGCGATCAGTCCCTGGTTGTTCGGCGGGAGTTCGTACACCTCGGCACCGCGGTAGGTGGTCGAGACGGGGTCGACGTACTCCGGTTCGAAGTCGGCGAGGTCGTCGGCCGCGAGCAGTCCGCCCCGGTCCTGCACCGTCCCGGCGATGCGGTCGGCCAGCGGCCCCTCGTAGAAGGCGTCGGCGCCCTCCGCCGCGACCGTCGCGAGGGTCTCCCCGAGGTCCGGGAGCGTCACCACCTCGCCGGGCTCGGGCGATCGGCCGTCGAGCAGGTACTCCTCGCGGGCGTCGTCCTCGGTGAACAGCGCCTCGCCGGTCGTCCACATGTCGGCGATCACTTCGCTGACCGGGAACCCCTCCCGCGCGTACTCGACGGCGGGGTCGAGTGCGGCTGCGAGCGACCGGTTCCCGTGATCCTCGACGAGGCGCTCCCACCCGCGCGCGCTGCCGGGGACGGTCACCGCGAGCGGCCCGGCACCCGGCATCGACGCCGCGGACGGATCGACGCCCGAGCGCTCGGCCACCCGCTCGCGCACCGTCTCGACCGTCGCCTCGGCGGGCGCGCCGCCGCAACTCCGAAACGCGCCCACGTCGCCGTCGGCGGTGCGATAGAGGGCGAACGCGTCGCCCCCGATGCCGGTGCTCATGGGTTCGACGACGTTCAGGGCGGCCGCCGTCGTCACCGCCGCGTCGAAGGCGTTGCCGCCCTCGCGAAGGGCTTCCACGCCCGCCTGTGCCGCGAGCGGCTGGCTCGTCGCCACCATCCCGTTCCGCGCGTAGGCCGTCGACCGCCGCGAGTCGAAGCGGTCGAGGTCCGGATTCGGATCCATGTCCCACACAACCCGACAACTACACAAAGTCGTTGGGTATCGGGCCAATCTAACCGTAAATATACGGCATGATATCAGAAGTAATGTTATGTTTGTATTTTATTGGGCGAGAAAACTGACTGTTGGTGTTCAGCAAGGCATTTCTCGAAACACGTTCGGTCACCGGCAGGTGTGCCTCTCGGCCGTCGAACGGGTGTCTCCAAGAAGTCGGCGAGGTTAGTCGATGTGGCCTTCGCGGCGCAGCTGGTCGGCGTCCTGTCCCGAGTAGCGCCACTCGATGTTGGCCTTCTCGTCCTGCCAGGACCACGGTTCCACGAGGACCACGTCGCCCTCGTTGATCCACGTTCGGTACTTCATGCGGCCGGGGATGCGGCCCATTCGCTCCTCGCCGTCCTCACAGCGGACGCGGACGTGGTTCCCACCGTTGTGCTGGGTTACGACCGCGAACAGCTCGTCGTCGTCGGGCATCCGGAGATTCCGGCGCCCCGTTTCTTCGCTCATAGTTGGATTAGGTGGCCTACACGGATAAATAATCGGAGATGCTCGGTAACGTTTCGCACGGAGCCGTACGCTTCGTGGGGCGTCCTGCCGGCGCCCCCGAACCTTTCACCTCCCCGGTCGAACGGGCAGTCGATGCGTGCCGCAGCTTTCACCGACCTGATCGGACCGGACGGCGTCGACGTGATCGAACTGGACCGCCCCGACCCCGGCCCCGGCGAGGCCGTCGTCGACGTCGAGGCCTGTTCGATCAACCACCACGACCTCTGGATTCTGGAGGGGGCGTCGGCGATGGTCGACCCCACCGACCTCCCCTTCGTCAGCGGCCTCGACGTCGCGGGCGTCGTCCGAGCTGTCGGCGAGGGCGTCACCGGCGTCGAGGCTGGTGACCGGGTCCTCCTCTGTCCCAACGAGACGTGTGGCACCTGCCAGTTCTGCCGTGAAGGTCCGGAGAACCTCTGTGCGTCCTACTCGCTGTACCACGGCGGCCTCGCGGAGGCGGCCCGCGTCGCGGCCGACCGACTCGTTCCCCTCCCCGACGGCGTGGACACGACGACGGCCGCGGCGCTCCCCACGGCGTATCTCACCGCCTACCACATGCTCCGGCGGGCCGCGGTCGAACCCGGTGACCGCCTCTTCGTCCCCGGCGCGACCGGCGGCGTCGGCGTCGCGGCGATCCAGCTCGCCGACCTCCGCGGCGTCCGCACCATCGGCACCTCGTCGTCGGCGTCGAAACTCGACGCCGTCGCCGACCTCGGCGCCGATCACACGGTCCAGGGGACCGATCCCGACGCCCTCCGGGAGGCCGTCGACGACATCGGCACGCCCGACGCCGTGATCAACCACCTCGGCGGCGACTACACCGGCCTCGGACTCGACGTCATGCGCCGCGGCGGCCGGATGGTCGTCTGCGGGCGCACCGCCGGCCCGACCTCCGAAATCGACATCGCGAACCTGTTCCGGGGGCACAAGCGTGTCATCGGGAGCACGATGGGCACCCAGACCGACCTCGAACGACTCGTCGACCTCGTCGCCGCCGGCGACCTCGACCCCCTGATCGACCGAACCTTCCCGCTCTCGGAGACGGGCGCGGCGTTCGAGCGGATGGCCGACCGGGAGACGCTCGGGAAACTCGTCGTGACGATGGAGTAATACGGTTTCGTGTAGCCGTTACCAGTACGGTCCGGCGAACCACCGGTAACCAGTGACACTAATCCGTATAAGCCAGCGTCTCCATGAACCGGTTGGTCCCCTCGTCGGTGCCGGCGATGACGAGTTCGTCCCCCTCCCGGATGCGGAAGTCGGCGCCGAGGTCGGTGATCACCGCGCCGTCGCGTTCGACGCCGACGACGGTACAGCCCGTCCGCGCCCGCACGTCCGCCTCGCCGAGCGTCCGGCCGACGAGTCCCGGCGCGTGGGTGCGGATCACCTCCACCTGCTTGTCGAGCGAGATGACCTCCTCGTCTTCGAGGATCGTCGAGGCGAGCATCCGCCCGCTGACCGTCGCGAGCGAGAGCACGTAGTCCGCGCCCGCACGGTACATCTTCTGGACGTTCTCGGTCTCCTCCGCCCTCGCGATCAGTTCGATGCCGGGGTTCAGGTCGCGGATGACGAGGATGGCGAACTCGGTCAGGGTGTCGTCCGGGATGGCGAGGATGACGCTTCGCGCGTCCTCGATGCCGGCCCGCGAGAGCGCGTCGGGATCGGTCGCGTCGCCGACCACGTCGACCGCGGGGTCGTCGGCCAGATCCATCACGGTGTTCGAGACGCCGGCCGCCGAGAGCGCCCCCGAGACGGTGGTGCCGACCTCGCCGTGGCCGACGACGACGGTCCGGCCCCGGCGGAACCGACGCACGTCCGACATCGTGAGTTCCTTGAGCCGTTCCAGCTGTGCCTCCCGCCCCGTGACCAGCAGGACGGTGCCGTTGTCGAGCGTGGCGTCCGGCGAGGGTGGGCTCTCGAACTGCCCCCGGAACCACGCGCCCACGATGTTCACGCCGGCGCGCTCGCGCACCCCGCTCTCCGCAATGGTCCGGCCGACGAGGTCGCTGTTCCGCTGAATCGGCAGCTCCGCCACCTCGAAGTCCTCGCCGATTTCGATGGCCTCGCCCAACTCGGTCGAGATACCGGTCGTCACCTTCGACGCCAGCCCCTCGCCGAGGAGCGCCCGCGGCGAGAGCACGTCGTCGGCGCCGGCGAGACGGTGGTAGCGCTCCCGGGCCGGGTCGTCGACGACGCTCACCGTCCGCACGTCCTCGGCGACTTCCTTCGCGGTGAGGATCGTACTCGTGTTGACGGGGTCGGAGTCGTCGGCGACGAGACAGCGGGCCTCGGAGAGGCGGGCAGCCTCCAGCCCGTCGACCGACTGGGGGTCGGCGTGGATGACGTCGTACCCCTCCTCGTAGCGGTCCTTCGCCCGGTCGCGGTCCGGTTCGAGGATCAGGTGCTCGACGCCCCACGAGTCGAGTTCGTCCACCAGCGTCTCGCCCCGCGGCGTCAGCGTACAGACGACCACGTGGTTCTCCAGGTCCTCCCGGGCCGCCGTCGGCACCGTCGTGGAGATGGCCTCCTCGAACAGCGGGAAGACGAGCACCGGGAGCGCGAGGAAGATGAGGACGACGCCCGTCAGGTCCATCACGATGACGAGGACGTTCATCTCGGCGGTCGTCCACGGCGCGTCGGAGCCGAAGCCGGTCGTCGTGAACGTCTCCACGACGACCTGGAGCGCGTGGAGGAAGCTGACCGGCGACCCCTCGAAGGCGCTCATCCCGGCGTCGTACACCGCCGCGTAGCCGAACATCACGCCGACGAGGACGACGACGTACTGGGACGTTCGACGCTGCCAGGTGTCCATACGTCACTCTGTACTGTCGGTCGAATAAACGGACCGCTCCGCACCCGACGCGGCCCCGTCGGCGACGCGCCACCGGAGCACCACCACGATGCCGGCGCCCACGAGGACCAACCCCCCGGCGACGCCGAACGCCCGGGCGTAGCCCGACGCCGCGAGCCACCCACCGACGACGCTCCCCACGCCGCTCGCCACCGTCGAGAGCGCGCCGTAGACGCCGAGTGCCTCGCCGCGGACGATGGCCGGCGACAGGCGCGTCACGAGCGTAGCCGCCGAGACGGCGATGACCGCCCACGTGACGCCGACGAGGACGAACAGCGGGAGCGTAGCCGCGAGCGTTCCGCTCACCACCACGACGGCGGGGAGCGCAACGGCCCGGACGGCGAGGCTCCCGGCGTGGACCAGCGCCACCTCGTATCGCTCGACCAGCCACCCGGCGCTCCCGAAGAAGGCGGCCGCGCCGACGTTGAGGGCGAGATAGATGCCGAAGACGGCGTCGTCGCCGAAACCGACGCCCCCGAGGTAGGCCGGCAACGGGGCGAAGAAGGCGCCAAAGCCCGCGAAGACGAGGACGACGGCGGCGAAGTAGAGCGCGAGGCCGGGCGTGAACCGGCGGACGAACCGGCGCGGGTGGAGGCCACGGAAGTCCATCCGAGTGGGCGTGAACGGGAAGCCGGCGCCCCGGACGCCGAAGCGGGTGGCACCGCGGAGCGCCCGCCTGAGCCGTCGCGGCGCCGGCCCCGCTTCCGGGCCGGGACCGGCCGGGAGCGCCCGCGCCGTGACGAGCCAGCCGGCGGCCGCGCTGGTGCCACAGACGAGACAGACGGCCCGGAGCGCCGTCCGTGCGTCCAGCCCGACCAGTCGCTCGCCGCCGACGAGGACGCAGAAGCCGACGAGCAGGCCGAGCGCCCAGCCGACTCCCTGCCACTCGTTGAGGCGGGTGATCCGGTCGCTCCACTCGGCTTCCGGCGCACCGACGACGGCGAGGAGCGTGAGCACGGGCGTGGCCGCGGCGAAGGCGAACCAGATGGCGGCGTTGGCGGCGACGACGACGGGAACGGACTCGACGCCCGCGACGACCGCGAGCCCCCCGGCGACGACGGCGACGGAACCGAGGACGTATCCACGTCGATGCCCCGTGCGGTCGGCGAGGCGACCGACGACGAGCGCACCGGGCGCGCCCGCGGCCGCCGCGGCGGCGGCGAGTAGCCCCAGCGTCACCGGGCCGCCACCGAGTTCGACGACGTACAGCGGGACGACGAGCGACGCCCCCCCGAGGCCGATGGCGGCGAGGCCCCAGCCGTAGAGCCAGCGGTCGGACACGCCCTGTTCCTCTCGTCCCCGACACTTATGTCATTGCTTCGGCGGGGTGGCGTCGTTCGGTGCGGTCGAGTGTCAGTTCGAAGGAACACGCCTTTGTCGCCGCCCGTCGATGGGCCACCAGTGATCCCGTTCGGTCTCGTGGGCTGGGTCGTCGTCGCCATCGTCTCGACGGGCGTCATCTGGGTCGGCAGCGACCGACTCGAACGCGCCGCCGCCAAACTCAGCCGGTACTACGGCCTGCCCGTCGCCGTCCACGGCGCCGTCGTCGTCGCCGTCGGCTCCAGTTTCCCCGAACTCAGCTCCGTCGTCATCAGCACGCTCCTCCACGGCGAGTTCTCGCTGGGCGTCGGCGCCATCGTCGGCAGCGCCATCTTCAACCTGCTGGTGATCCCCGCGGCCTCCGCGCTCGCCAGCGAGGAACTCGAAGCCACGCGCGACGTGGTCCACAAGGACGCCCAGTTCTACATCATCAGCGTCCTCGTCCTCTTCATCACCTTCGCCCTCGGCGCGACGTACGTCCCCGGCGGGACGAACGAGGCGGCGATACTCACGCCGACGCTCGCGCTCCTCCCCCTCCTCACCTACGGCGTCTACGTCTTCCTCCAGTATCAGGACACCCGCGACCACGCCGCCAAGCCCGCTGACGGGGTCGACCCACGCCGGGAGTGGGGGCTGCTCGCCGTCGCCCTCGTCCTCATCGCCGTCGGCGTCGAGGGCGTCGTCAGTGCCGCCCTCGCGTTCGGCGACGCCTTCGACACGCCCCCGTTCCTCTGGGGGTTGACCGTCATCGCCGCCGCCACGAGCCTGCCGGACACCATCGTCAGCGTCCGCGCCGCCGCGGACGACGACGACGTGACCAGCCTCACGAACGTCCTCGGGAGCAACACGTTCAACCTCCTCGTCGCCATCCCCGTCGGCGTCATCCTCGCGGGGTCGGCGACCATCGACTTCCTCGTCGCCATCCCCATGATGGGCTTTCTCGCGTTCGCGACGCTCGTGTTCATCGTCGCCACCCGGACCCATCTCGAACTCACGAATCTCGAAGCCTACGCCCTCCTCGGGCTGTACGGCGTGTTCCTGCTGTGGATGGTGCTCGAAACGGCCGGGGTCGTCGACGGGGTGCAGGGCATCTGATCCTCACAGCGACCCGGTGATGAACAGTTCGAACAGGATGAAGAGGACGGGGAGCAGGATCGAACTGACCAGCCGGGTGATGATCCCGATCGAGAGCGGGTAGAGCTGGACGTTCTGGTAGTCGTCGAACTCCCGTCTGGCCCGGCGAATCTCCAGTTCGAGGAGTTCGTCGTTCGTCTCGGCCAGGTCGTCGTCCGGGAGCTCCGTCTCGCCGTCCGTCGCCAGCAGGGCGAGACGGTCCTCCAGTTTGCGGATACGCTCTCGGTGGGCGTCGAGCATCTCCTCGCGGAGCTCCTGTGCCCGACGGTTCACCTTGTAGGTCGGATAGATGAAGTTGAGCGCGACCAGCAGGACGAACAGCGCGACGCCGATGTAGACGACTTCCTCGTACGCGATGTGATTGGCAATCTGGAAGGAGAGCGGGAGCGCGAGCGACCCGAGCGAGGTGATGACGGTCATGCGAATGGCGAACGTCCCGACGGTGCTGAGGCCGCCGAGGCCGTCGGGGTGGAGCGGGTCCACGTCGAGGGTTACCTCCTCCGCGAACGCGTAGATCACGAAGACCGTGATCAGGCCGCCGTGGGAACGCAGGCCGGCGAACAGCAGCCAGTAACAGAAGAAGCCGAGATACGCACCCCGTTCGACGAGGGTGGTGATTCCCTGCGCCTGGAAGTAGTCCTGACCGACGACGAACACGGTGAGAACGAGCACGACCCAGACCAGCGTACTCACCCACCAGTACTTGACGTAGTAGGTGTCGAACCGGGTCGCCAGTCGTTCCAAGGTGTCGTAGTCGCTCGCTGCCGTGATTAGCTGGATGTCGTCGAAGAACTTCGGCAGGAGTCGCTCGTCGTAGTACCACACGTCGAAGGGCGCCGGGACCACCATCAGACAGGCGAGTGCCTGCCCGACGAGAAATGCCGTCGACGCCTCCGACGGGTCGAGCGCGACGGCCGACGTTACGATCGGAATCCATCCGAGCGTCACGAACGCGACGAGGAACGGCCGGTCGACGTATCCCCGGCCCCAATCGACGATCCGACTCACCCACAGCGACCGCGCGTTGTACTGCATCGGTCCGTTCGTCCCGTCTCGACTCGATGGCTTTGATTTTGGGGTGCTAATCGACTGCCTGCGCCCGAAAATCTAACTGTCGGAAACGGTATGTCCGAGGCATGGCCGAACAGGTTTCGTCCGGGAGTGTCGATCCCGATCCCGCTGCCGACGACGCGGCCGCCCCGCGACCCGCGGATCGGCCGCTCCCACCCTATCCGTCGAGCGCCGGCCATCCCCTGTTGCACACCGTCCACGCCATGCGCGACGTGTTCGGCTTCCGCGAGCGAGCGATGGCCGATCACGACCTGATTCGGATCAAGCTCCTTGGCCCGGGGGACGTGTACCACCTCGGCCATCCGGACCACTTCGAGCGCGTGCTGCTGAACGACCGGGAACGGTTTCGCAAGTCCGAGGACTTCCGACTCACCTTCGAGGGCGGTCTCGTAGCCGTCGAGGGGGACGCTTGGCGCCGACAGCGCGAGGTACTCCAGCCGCTGTTCTCGCGCGACAGCCTCCGTGACTACGCCGACGGCATGGTCGAGGCGGTCCGTCGTCGTCGCGACCACTGGCAGCCGGGCACCCGAATCGACCTCGCGGCCGAGACGAGCGACCTGACGCTCGATGTCCTCTTCGCGACCCTCCTGGGTCGGAAACTCGCCGTCGACGGCGACGAGGAGATCAGAACCGCCGCCGATCGCCTCCAACACTGGTTCACGCCGACCTCGTATCCGCTTCCAACGTGGATTCCCACGCCGGCACGCCTTCGGTTCAAACGCGGGAAGCGCCGTCTCCAGTCGGTCGCCGACGGACTGCTGGACGCCGCGGCCGACGACCCGCCCGCCGATCCGGGCGAGGCCGACGACCTCCTCTCCCTGCTCGTTGCCCTCCGCGAGTCGGGCGTCGAGAGCGAAGCGCTGACCGACGACCGCCTCCGGGACCAAGTGGTGACGATGATCTTCGCCGGCCACGACACCACCGCGACGGCCATCGCCTTCGCGTTCTACGCGCTGGCCCGCTATCCCGAGGTGCGGGAGCGGTTCCACGCCGAAGTCGACGCGCTCGACGGCCAGCCGACGGTCGCCGACCTCGACGCCCTCGACGTGACCGAACGCGTCGTCACCGAGACGCTCCGGCTCTTTCCCCCGGTGTACACGATCCCCCGCGAGGCGACGACCGACGTGGTCGTCGACGGTTACCGTATTCCCGAGGGTGCGACGACCTGGCTCACCGTCGACCGGGTCCACCGCGACCCGCGGTTCTACGACGACCCCGATACCTTCCGACCGGGGCGGTGGGCGACCGACCTCCGGGAACGCCTGCCGGACTTCGCGTACGCGCCGTTCGGCGGCGGCCCGCGCGCCTGTATTGGACGGCAGTTCGCACTGATGGAGGCCCAGCTCGCGCTCGCGACGATCGGTCGCGACTACCACCTCGCGTGGCCCGACGACCGGACCGACGACGGTCCCCCCCGACGACTCGGGATGACGACCCGTATGGAACCCGGGACGACCGTCCGCGTCGTCGAGCGGTGAATGGGTAGCGCCCGCCATCACGGAATCCTGCCGGACCGTCACGTCGAGACTCGTAGACCGCGACGACGGACCGCTTCGTCGGTCGCGCACTTTTATCCCCGTTCGTCCGTACCGTCGCGTATGGCCCCGAGTCTTCGGCGCTCCGTCACCGACGCCGTTCGCAACGCCGTCCCGTTCCTCGTCATCACCGTCGTCTGGATCGTCATCACCCTCGCCATCTACGGCGTCTTCCTCGCGACGAAGCCGTCCGGAGTGACTTACGAGCCGTGGGTACACGTCTCGGTGTTCGCCGTCCCCGGCGTCGGCTTCCTCGGTCACGTCCTCCAGCAGGCGCTCGTCGGCGGGCGGGAGTGATGGCCCCGCCGTCACCCGGTAACACTCACGTCAGCACGTATTCAAGTCCCTCCGGCGCGTAGTCGCTGTATGGCCGATCCGACGCCCACGCCGGGCATCCACCACGTCACCTGCATCGCCGGCGACCCACAGCGAAACCTCGACTTCTGGGTCGAGACGCTCGGCCTCCGACTCGTCAAACGCTCCATCAATCAGGACGACCCGAGCACCTACCACTTCTTCTTCGCGGACGCGGAGGGGACGCCCGGGACGAGCATGACGTTCTTCCCGTGGTCGGACCTCCCGCAGGGGAACGTCGGGAGTGGGCAGGTCTCTCGGACCGCCTTCCGCGTCCCCGAGGGGAGTCTGGACTACTGGGAGGACCGCTTCGACGACTACGGCGTCTCATACGGGGACCGAGTGGAGCGGTTCGGCGAGACGGTGCTCCCCTTTACCGACCCCGACGGCCTCCCGGTCGAACTCGTCGAAGTCGAGATTCCGGCCGACGATCCCACGGTCCCGTGGACCGAGTTCGTCCCCGAAGACGCCGCGATTCGCGGCTTCCACTCCGTGACGCTCTGGATCGCGGACCCCCAGCCGACGATGGAACTCCTCGAGACGATGGGGCTGGAGCGCGCCGGAACCGAGCAGTCGCCGGACGACACGCCGGGCGACGAACGCACCCGCTTCGCCGCCGGCGGTCCGGTGGGCAAGTACGTCGACGTGCTCCCGACCATCGAGGGCGGGCTACAGGGTCACGGGACGGTCCACCACGTCGCCTTCCAGACGCCGACCGACGAGGATCAGGCGTCGATGCGGAGCGCCGCCCGGTCGCGCGGCCTGAACCCGACCCAACAGATCGACCGCCACTGGTTCCGCTCGGTCTACTTCCGGGAACACGGCGGCGTCCTGTTCGAACTCGCCACGAGCGATCCGGGCTACACCAGCGACGAACCGCTCGACGACCTGGGCGGCCGCCTCGTCCTCCCCGGGACGTTCGAGGATCGGCGCGAGGAAATCGAGGCCGGACTGCCGGACGTGACGGTGCCGCGGGCGGCGACGGCCGACGCGGGCGACTGACCGCGCAGGCTACCGGCCCCGGAACACGACCGGGCGAGTTTCACCGTGGAAAGGACCTCTAGCAGTACAGCCCTTCGAATGCGTGCATGATCGGTCGTGGATTTCGAGAACCTATCGATATGGTGTCAGAAGGTGCGTGCAAGATATAGAGTATAGAGTTAGCAGCGCCCCTCGTTTACTCTAAATCACTCAGTGTCGAAACGGCAGTCCAACAAGCGCGCGTGTGGTTCAAGCTAAAGTTGTAGCGTCCCGCGATTTTTTTTCGGTTGAACGAACTTTGGAATTGTATGAGGCGTCGTACGTGTCTCTGTCTATGCGCTGGGATCCTCTCGAGTGGGTGTCTCGGTCAGACAGACCAGCCGACGACGAAAATTTCCTGGATACACCTCGAGAATAACCGCGACGAAGCCCGTCACGTCACCGTCTTTATCGAGCGAAACGACGAGGAGGTATTCAGAGAGACCTACCAACTCGGTACCAGCGTTGAGCAATCAACGCGCAGGGTAGACGATCCCGTGAAAGGAACGGGACACTACACGGTTTATTTCGACATCGGCGACCAAGTGGTTCACCTCCACCCCTCGGAATATGCAGACGTAACCGACCCCTGTGTCGGTATTCAGTACGCGGTTCGTGATCAAGAGACGACGAAATTCGAACTCAAACCCATCGGTGAGTGTTAAGTCTCTTCTCGGTCCGTGACGTCGAGTATAGGCGAGTCTCGTGGCCGACTCACGCTTTGTATTCAGCACGGGCATCCAAACCTAACAGGCAAACGACTCCCGACGGACAGCATCCCAGGATCGGCATCACTGACTGTTCCCCCCGAAGATACAGCGGGAACGGTGTTCACTATCGGTTACCTGTCTCGACAATAGGCTCCCAATCAAAGCCGCACCTCTCATTCATAAATGCATTAGATAGTACACCAAAATGTACGCCCGGAACACTAACGTCCAGCCTCATCCCTGGCGGCGTGCCGTGTCGGCTGGCTAACCCTCGTGCCGGGCGGCCGTCGAACGCGTGCGACGGCGGCACGTTTCTCGGGCGACCGCGGATCAGTACGTCCGCCGGTCACCCATGTCACGTGCCCGGGTTCTCCGCGCGGTCATCGCGCCCTGACGGGCGTGCTCGGGCGGGGACTAGAGGCACGCGAACGGTCGTACACGCCCGAGGGGTTAACGCCTTGCGGACGGTGGCTCAGAAGACGTAGTCCGATTCGTGGATGCTCACGAAATCGCGGTTACGATACTTGTTCCACCGGTACCCCACGAGGAGTTTGATCGCGTCCCACCCCGCGGCGAACTTCCGCTCGAACATCCGGTAGCCCTCCTCGTCGGCGAGCATCTTCCGTGCGGTGCGGAAGATCCGATCCCAGTCCTCGGGTCGGTAGTCCCGCACCATGTCGGCCATCGTGACGTTGCGCAGAAGCTCGTCGCCGATGGCGTCCTTCCAGGCGGGGTTGTACCCCGAGAGATCGCCCGCCCCGGCCAACTCGCCCGCGATGGCGCCCGTACGGACGGCGACGTGGTCGCCGCCTTCGTGAAACGCCGAGGTGGTGCCCATCGCGCCGCCGACGACGGCGATGCCCGCCTCGACCGGCGAGTCGACGGGGCGGGTCGAAGAGATGGGGTACGTTTCGGTGCCCTTCGCCTTGGCGCGGTCCTCGACGAGCGGGAAGTCGCCGGGCACGTCGTACCGGTCGCCGTACTCGTGTTCGAGGAGGCGTCGGAGGTACTCGCTCCCGCCCGGAATCGTCTCGTCCTCGGGGCGGAGGAGGGCGTACGCGTCCCGGTCGGCCACGGCGTCGACGTCGAGGCCGATGGGCATCGTCAGCCCGATTCGGGCCACGTCGTCGTCGTTCGGGAAGATCCACGGGTAGGCGGTGTGGCCGGGAATGTACCCCCACCAGAACGTGATGGCGCCGCGGAGTTGCTCGGCCACCTCGGCGGGGAGGCGCCGGTGTTCCTGGTACGCGATGTGGTTGGCCGTCGTCGTCCCGAGGTGGTCGGTGACGGGGAACGGGAGGAAGCGATCGAGGACGCGGTTGGTGACGGTCCGCTGGGGGCCGTCGGCGAGGATCAGGAAGTCGGCGCCTACGGCGTCGCCGCTCGCCAGTCGGAGGGTGTGCCGCGGGTCGCCGTCCGGGTCGGTCTCTACGTCCTTGACGCTCACGCCGACGCGGTAGTCGGCGCCGGCGTCCTCGGCGCGCTCTCGGAGCCAGTCGTCGAACTTCGCGCGATGGAAGGTGTAGCCGAAGGTGTCGTAGGACGATTCGATGCCCGTGCTCCGAAGCACGCAGGATTCGGTCGGACCGACGAAGGCCGCCCGATCGAGTTCCGACAGGACGACGCCGTCCGGAAACTCGTCGGGGTGGATGCCCATGATGTCGACCCAGTAGTCCAAGATGCCCGCCGCGTCGGTGGAGTCCGGGCCGAGTCCCTCGCGGTCCGCACGGGGGACGCCCTTCTCGAAGACGAGTGCGGACGCACCGGCTTCGGCGGCCGCGTGGGCCGCCGACGCGCCGGCCGGCCCGCCGCCGACGACGGCCACGTCCACGTGTTCCATATCCTACCTCCAAACGGGCGGGGGTATTAATGACCCGGAACGATGCCGAGCCTCTTTACCGGTGGCGGGTGCATCGGCCCGCATGACCGATCCGGATATCGCCGTGTTGCGACAGAAGGTCCACGGCATGGCATCGTCTTCCTACGGCGCGGCGCTCCGTGACCGACTCCCCGACCGCGAGGTGGCCGTCGCGACCACGTCCGTCGAGGAGCGCGACCTGATCGAGCGCGCCCGCGTGGTGACTGGCATCCACTTCGAGACCGAGTGGCTCGAACGAGCCGAGAACCTCGACCTCTTCGCCTGCGCGTACGCGGGCACCGGCCACCTCGACATCGACGCGTTCGCGGACGCGGGCGTCGCCGTCACCAACGCCGCGGGCGTCCACGGCCCCAACATCTCCGAGTACGTGATCGGAGCGCTCGTCGCCCACGAACGGCAGTTCCGGCAGGCGTGGGAGCACCAAGAACGCAACCACTGGGAGGCCTACCCCGTCCGCGAACTGCAGGGGAGCACGGCCGCCGTCGTCGGTCTCGGCGCCATCGGCGAGGCGCTGACGGAGAAACTGGACGCCTTCGGCGTCGAGACGGTCGGGGTGCGGTACACGCCCGAGAAGGGTGGCCCGACCGACGAGGTGGTTGGCTTCGACGACGTTCACGACGCCCTCGCCCGTTCGGACTACGTGATCCTCGCGTGCCCGCTCACGGACACGACGCGCGGGTTGATCGACGACGAGGCGCTGGCGTCGATGCGTGCCGACGGCCTCCTGATCAACGTCGCCCGCGGCCCGGTCGTCGACACCGACGCGCTGGTGACGGCGCTTCGCGACGTCGACATCCGCGGCGCGACGCTGGACGTGACCGATCCCGAACCCCTCCCCGCGGACCACCCGCTCTGGTCGTTCGAGAACGTCCAGATCACGCCACACAACGCCGGCAACACGCCGAAATACTACGACCGACTCGCGGACATCCTCGCGACGAACCTCCGGCGGATGGAGGAGACCGGCGCGGTCGACGGGCTGGAGAATCAGGTGGTGTAGCCGCTACTCGTCCGCCGGCGGCGCCACGTCGTTTCGCAGCGTTCCGACGCCCTCGTAGGTGATCTCGACCGTGTCGCCGGGTTCGATCACGCCGGGGTTGGCCGGACTGCCGAACGCGATGACGTCGCCCGGGCGGAAGGTGAACCGTTCGGAGAGGAAGGAGACGATGTCGTAGGGGTCGAACAGCATCAGTTCGGTGTTCGCCTCCTGTCGTCGCTCGCCGTTGATGTCGGTGTGCATGTCGATGCCGTGGGGGTCGAGGTCGGTCTCGATCCACGGGCCGAGGGGGCCGGAGCCGTCGAAGGCCTTCCGCGCCGTGCGGCCGGGCTGATCGAGGGCGTCCACGTCGTTCATGATGGTGTAGCCGCGGATCACCTCGGGCACCTCCTCGGGGTCGAGGCGGTGACATCGCTCGTCGATCACGGCACAGAGTTCGCCCGCGTACGTCACCTCGTCGGAGAAAGTAGGATACGGAATGGGTTCCTCGTGGGCGACGACGGAGGCGGGCGGCTTGATGAAGAAGGCCGGCTGGTCCGGTACGTCGTACTCCATCTGATCGAGCGTCTCCGCGAAGTTGCGGCCGGTGCAGTAGAGCGCCGACGGCTTGCACGGCGCGGCGAGATCGCCGTCCTCGCCGACGACGAACGCGTCGTCGTCGGTTTCGACGACGCCGTCCCGGTACTCGCCGGCGTGAATCTCGCCGTCGACGTCGATGCGTGCGCGTTTCATACGCCCTCGTCCCACCCGACCGACTAACCGCTTGTGGATTCGGTCGCCGGCCCGCGACGGACGACGAGGACGGGCGCGACGGCGCCCTCCGCGACGCGTTCGGGTTCGTCGCCGAAGAGGATCGACCACAACGTCTCCTCACTTTCGCCCGTGACGACGGCGTCGAACTCGGCCGAGCGAGCGACGACGTCGGCGACGGGGCGCTCCGAGACGGCCGTCTCCGTGTCGATCCGGGCGGCCGCCACGCCGTGAGCACGGAGTCGGTCGCGAACGTCGGTGACGGCGGCGTCGGCGTCGAAATCGGTGCCGGCCGTCACACCCAGCACCGTCACCCGCTGGGTTCCCTCGGCGACCAGCGTCGCCACGAGGTCGGCGAGACGGTCGGTGTCGATGGCGCCCCGCACCGCGACCAGCACGTCCTCCACGTCGCCGACGGGGTTCGGGAGGAGAATCGCCGCCGCGCCCACCTCCGCCGCGACGCGCTCGACGGTCTGGTCGCGGTCGTGGGTGAAGGCCACCCGCGTCTCGGCCTCGCCGCCGGCGTCGCGGAACGCGTCCGCGATGTCCTCGACGGCGCTCCGGGCGCGGTCCTCGAACTGCATGCTGGCCTGCTCGGCCGGCGTCTGCTCCGGCAGGACGTGATAGCCGAGGACGACCACGTCGGCGGGGGCGAGGAAGGCGGCGAGCGTCTCCGGGAGCGCCTGCCCCTCGAGTACCCGGACCGGGACGAGTACCGTCGGCGGGTCGTCGGACGCGAGGTCGGTCATCTACAACACCCCTCTGAGCGACACGTCGCTCGCGTAGTACTTGTACCACCCGGCGGTCGCGGCCATGATCGCGACGCCGACGCCCTGCGAGAGCGGCTGCATGAACGAGATCAAGCCGAAGCTGGCGACGGCGCCGGGGACGGCGACGAGCGGGTACAGCGGGACCCGGAAGTCCGGATCGTACCACGACGGTTCGTCCCGGCGCATCGCGACCAGCGCCACGCAGATCAAGCCGTACATGACGAGATGGAGGAAGGAGGCCACCTCCGCGAGGACCTCCACTTCGCCCATGGCGACGAGGATCAGCGTCGGCCCGCCGCCCATCGCGAGGGCGACGTGTGGCGTGCCGTATCGGAGGTTCATGCGGCTCGCCGCGGGCGGGAGTATCGCGTCCCGGCCGACCGCGAAGACCGCCCGCGAGGTCGAGAGGATGGAGGCGTTCGCGCTGGAGACGGTCGCCAGCAGGCCGGCCAGCAGTATCGCGACGGCGCCGACGCGGCCGGCGAAGGCCCGCGCCACCTCGACGATGGCCGTCTCGCCGAAGCCGGCGAGCGCGGCGCTCCCGAACGCGCTCGTGGCGACGAAGATTGTGGCGACGTAGAGCGCGCCGACGGCGAGGACCGATCCGACCATCGCAAGCGGGAGGTTCCGCCCCGGCCGTTTGATGTCGCCGGCGACGGTCGCCACCTGCGCGAACCCGAGGTAGGAGGTAAACACCAGCGCGGCGGTGGTGAACATCGGGAGCGGGCCGAAGGGCATGAACCGTTCCGGCGCGCTCGGGGCACCGAACACCCCGAGGGCGTCGAGGCCGCCGTAGCCCAGAAAGAGGACGAGGATGGCGAGCAACAGGCCGACGACGTAGTTCTGGAGTGTCGCCGCGTTCTCGGTGCCGAAGAGGTTCAGTCCGGTGAGCAGGGCACCGAACACGAGCGCTAGGGGAACGACCACCGAGCCACCGACCGGCATCCCGGCCTCGGCGAGGACGCCCGCGGCGTAGTTGCCGAAGCCGACGAGGTAAAACGCCGTCGCGAAACCAGCCCGAGCCAGATGCTGAGGCCCACCACCGCGCCGGGGAGGGCGCCGAGCGCCCGCGAGACGAAGTAGTAGCCGCCGCCGGATTTCGGCATCGCCGTCGCCAGTTCCGACGCCGGCAGGGCGACCAGGAGGGCGACGACGGCGCCGATGGCGAAGGAGCCGGCGGCGGCGGGCCCTGCCCGTCCGGCGGCGATTCCGGGGAAGACGAAGATGCCCGCACCGATCATCGTCCCCACGCCGATGGACAGACCGCCGGTCAGCCCGATGGTCCGCTCTAGCTCCGTCCCTTCCTCGGTGACTGACGCCTCGTCGGAGAGCTCCGCCGGGCCGTCGATGGCCCCCGTCAGTCCCGCCTCCCCACCCTCGTCGGACACCATGTGTCAGTGATCGAACGTCACCACCCCGATATATAAATCCACGACCGGATTCCCACCGACGAATCGTGTCGGTACACGGGCCACGAAACGTTCTTACGTGAGGAATGGTAACAATTAACGTACCCCTACCCGCTGCCCCCGATCCACGCCAGTTTTCACCCGTCGGCCGGAACGAGCGCGTAATGGACTCCGAACTCCGCGAACGCGTCGAACGAGCGGCGCGGACGCACGCACTCCTCAACGCGGTGAAATACGACAGCGACGCGGACGTGGGCGCGGTCATGGGCCCGCTGATGGGCGAGAACCCCGACTTCCGACCCCACGCCGACGAGATTCCCGGCATCGTCGGCGGCGTCGTCGCCGAGGTGAACGACCTCTCCGCCGCGGAGAAGCGGGCGGAACTCGAGGACCTCGCGCCCGAGGAACTCGCCGAAATCGAGGCCGACGACGAGGAAGACGACCACCCGCTGCCCGACCTGCCGAACGTCGACGAGGAGACGGGCGTCGTCATGCGCGCCGCGCCCAACCCCAACGGCCCGTGGCACCTCGGTCACGCCCGGATGCCGGCGGTGATCGGGACGTACAAGGAGCGCTACGACGGCCGCTTCATCTGCCGGTTCGACGACACCGACCCCGAGACCAAGCGCCCGGACCTCGACGCCTACGACGCCATCCTCGATTCCATCGACTACCTCGGCTTCGACCCCGACGAAGTGCTTCGGGCGAGCGACCGCGTCGACACCTACTACGACCACGCCCACGAGCTGATCGAACTCGGCGGCGCCTACACCTGTTCCTGCCCGCAGGGCGAGTTCTCCGACCTGAAGAACGCGGGCGAGGCCTGCCCGCACCGCGAGAAGGACGCGGCGACGACCCGGGAGGAGTTCGAAGCCATGGTCGACGGCGACTACTCGGCGGGCGAGATGGTCCTCCGGGTCCGCACCGACATCACCCACAAGAACCCCGCGTTGCGGGACTGGGTGGCCTTCCGGATGATCGACCGCCCCCACCCCCGGCCCGAGGCCGCGGACTACCGGTGTTGGCCCATGCTCGACTTCCAGTCCGGCGTCGACGACCACCTCACGGGCGTCACCCACATCATCCGCGGCATCGACCTGCAGGACTCCGCGAAGCGCCAGCGCTTCGTCTACGACTACTTCGACTGGGAGTACCCCGAGGTGATCCACTGGGGTCACGTTCAGGTCGACGAGTACGACGTCCAACTCTCCACGTCGACGATCAAGGAGTTGATCGACGACGGCGAACTCGACGGCTGGGACGACCCGCGCGCGCCCACCCTCGCCAGCCTGCAGCGCCGTGGGATTCGGGGGCAGGCCATCGTCGACGCCATGATCGAACTCGGTACGTCGACGAGCAACGTCGAACTGTCGATGAGCGCCGTCTACGCGAACAACCGCGACCTGATCGACGACGGGGCGAACCGGTACTTCTTCGTCCGGGACGGGGTGGAGAAGTCCCTCCACGGCGGTCCCGAGGCCGGCCACCCGCCCGTCCACCCCGAACACGAGGACCGGGGCCGGCGGGACGTGCCCGCCGGCGACGCCGTCCTCGTCGAACCCGCCGACGTCCCGGAGACGGGCGAGCGCGTCTGGTTAAAGGGCTTCGGCTGCGTTCGACACACCGACGCCGGGTTCGAGTACGTCGGCGACGATATCACCGCCGTCCGCGAGGAGGGCGTCCCGGTCGTCCACTGGGCGCCCGTCGACGGCGTTCCCGTCCGCCTGCGGACGAGGGACGGCGACGTGACGGGCGTCGCGGAACCCGACTTCGCCGACGTGCCCGTCGACGACGTGGTGCAGTTCGAGCGGGTCGGGTTCGCGCGGGTGGATGGCGTGGCGCGACGCGCCACGGAGAGTCGGCCGGAGGCCGACGGCGCCGACAGCGACGAGACGGTGGCGTACTTCGCTCACGAGTAGCCCGCCGCCACCGACCAAACGTTTATTCGCCGTCTCGCCGAGTCACGTACATGTCCGAACAAGCTCCGGAGCCGGCAGCCGGCCCCACTACCGGCACCATCCCCCACTGGTCACACGGCGACGACGACCCCCTCACCATCGTCGACGGCGACGGCGTCACCGTCTACGACGACGACGGAACGGCGTATCTCGACTTCATCGCACAGCTCTACTGCGTCAACGCCGGCCACGGCGAGGAGCGCATCGCCGACGCCATCGCGGAACAGGCCTCCAAAGTCGCCTACGTCGCCTCCGCGAAGCACAACGACGCTCGCTCGGAACTCGCCGGCCGCCTCGCCGACATCACGCCGGGCGACCTCGACGACGTGTTCTTCTCCGTCTCGGGGAGCGAGGCCAACGAGTCGGCGGTGCAGTTCGCCCGTGAGTACACCGGCGCCCGCAAGGTACTCACGCGGTATCAGTCCTACCACGGCGCCACCTACGGCGCCGCGTCGCTGACGGGCGACCCCGAGACGCGAAACGCGATGGGTCGGGGGGCCGAAACCACGGGCGCGGCGAAGTTCCTCCCGCCGCTGACGTATCGGTCGCCGTTCGACGGCGACACGCCCGAAGCAATCGCGAAACAGGCCGCCGACCACTTGGAGTACGTCATCCACAACGAGGGGCCGGACTCCATCGCGGCCATCCTGATGGAGCCGGTCGGGGGCACGAGCGGGGCGTACACGGCGCCCGCCGACTACTGGCAGCGGGTGCGTGCCCTCTGTGACGAGTACGACATCCTCCTGATCGCGGACGAGGTGATCACCGGCTTCGGCCGGTGTGGCGAGTGGTTCGGCATCGACACCGAGGACGTGGTGCCCGACCTGCTCACCTTCGCCAAGGGCGTCACGAGCGCGTACGTCCCGCTCGCGGGCGTCGCGGTCCGGCCGGAAATCGCCGCCCACCTCCGCGAGTCGGGGATCGACGTGGGCCAGACCTTCGCCGGTCACCCCGTCGCCTGCGCGGCGGGCGTCGCCGCCCTCGACGTCTACGAGGACGGCCTGATCGAGAACGCACGGGAGCGAAGCGAGCATCTCGAAGCCCGCCTGCGCGAACTGGAGCGCCACGACGCCGTCGGCAACGTGCGCGGCCGGGGGCTGCTCTGGGCAGTCTCCTTCGCCGACCCCGAGACCGGCGAGCCGTATCTCAACCCGTGGGTCGAGTCGGGGGACAACCCCGTCGACGACGTGATCGACGCGGCCGAGGAGCGGGGCGCCCTCTTCGGCGGCGGTCGCCCGCGCACGCAGGTCGTCGTCTCCCCGCCGCTGCCGGTCACGGACGCGGAGATCGACCGGGCGGTCGACGCCCTCGACGCGGCCATCGCCGAGACCTTCGAGTAGCGGCCGATCCGTCGCCCGAGGCAACCGTTTAATAGCGCGGGGCGCCCGGTTCCGCGTATGCTCCACATGGAGGGCCCCCTCCTCACGGTCGACGTGGGATCGCGGCGCGTCGAAACCGAGTCCGTCGACGACGTCCTCGAATCGTTCATCGGCGGTCGGGGCGTCGCCACGCACCTCGCTCACGAGCGGATTCCGTTCGACGCCGACCCGTTCGGTCCGGAGAATCGCCTCTACTTCACCACGGGGCCGATGCAGGCCTCGTCGATGAGTTTCACCGGTCGCACGTCCGCGACGGCCGTCTCGCCGCTGACCGACGGTCTCCTGTCGGCCAACGCCGGGGGGTTCGTCTCCCGGGACCTGCTCGGCACCGGCAACGCCGTCGTCGAAGTCGTCGGCGAGAGCGACGATCTGCTGATGCTCCACGTCCGGGAGGACGGCGTGACCTTCGAGGAGGTGCCGGACCTCGCGGGCGCCGAAGTCCCGGCCGTCACCGAGTACGTCGAGGCCGAACACGACCTCGACCCCGAACACGTCGCCTGCATCGGTCCGGCAGGCGAGAACCTGGTCCGCTTCGCCTGCATCATGACCAGCGAGACGCGGGCGTTCGGCCGCGGCGGGCTGGGTGCTGTGATGGGCGCGAAGAACGTGAAAGCGATCACCTTCGACGGCGACGCCCGGCCGGACGTGGATATCGACGCCGAGGCGGCGGCCATCCACCGCGAGGCCGCGACGAGCGACCACATCATGAAGCGGCAGGGGACCGCGAGCGTCACGGACCTCGCCAACGAGATCGGCTCCTTCCCCACCCGCTACTTCGAGGACGTCCGTTACGAGGCGTTCGAGAAGATCAACGGCGACCGGGTGGAGGAGAAGAAGTACAAGAAAGGAACCTGTTCGCAGTGTGCCTTCGCGTGTAAGCTCCCGACGAGGGACGAGGCGTCGGGCGTCGAGACGGAGGGGCCGGAGTTCGAGACGATCATGGCCTTCGGCGGCAACTGCGAGGTGGACGACATCGTCTCGATCATGCAGTCGAACCAGCTCTGTGACCGGCTGGGCATGGACACCATCTCCTGTGGCAACGCGGTGGCGGCCTACCTCAAGGCGAACGATGCCTTCGGCGACGACGAGTTGATCCACGAGACGGTGCAAAAGATCGCCAGCCGCGAGGGCGACGGCGACCTGTTGGCGGAGGGTATCCACCGCTTCCACGACGAACTCGGCGTCGAGGACTGGACGGTCAAGGGGATGACGTTCTCGGCCCACGACGGGCGCACGCTCAACGGGCAGGGGCTCGGGTTCGCCACCGCGAACCGCGGTGCCGACCACATGTACGCGACCTTTTACGCCTACGAGTACCCCCTCGTCGACGCCTCGGAGGCCTTCGAGCCGGCGGGGCTGTCGGCCGCCAAGGCGGCGAAGCTGGTCGAACAGGAGAACAAGCGAGCGCTGGAGGACTGCGGCGTCGTCTGTCGGTTCTCGCGGGGCATGATGAACGCCGAGCGCTTCGAGAAGCTGTTCGACGCCGACTTCGACGACCTGCTCTCGGTCGGTGCGCGGGTGGTCGAACTCGAACGCCACTTCAACAACCAGCGGGGCTTCGACCGCTCGGACGACGCCCTGCCGTACGACCTGCCGGACTTCGACGCGGCGCTCGACGCCTACTACGAGACGCGGGGCTGGACCGACGAGGGCGTCGTCCCCGACGGCGCCGTCGACACCGCGAGCGCGGACTGACAGTTCCGTCGAGGTGGTCAAAACTCCGCGAGGCGTATCCACTCGACGGCGGTCAGCACGAACCAGACCATCCAGATGGTGAAGGTGACTAGCGCCGCACCGTAGTACGCCCCGTTGGAGTCGAGGAGGGAGGCGATCCCGAATACCGAGGCCACGCCGGCAAGCGCGAGGGTGTGGCGACGCCAGTCGCTGAGCGCTTCCTTCAGTGCCGCTCTGGCGGAGCGAGTAGCCATGGTAGGGCTCCGTCGTACTATCGGATGGGCCGTACCTGTTTCAATGGATCGACCTCCCCCCTCGTTGCTCACTACACCCGACCGGGTTGCGACGACGGACGATACTTTATCCGTCTCGGTCGCGGAGCGGGGGTATGGCCATCGATCCGAACTTCGAACGCACCCGCGAGAAGGTCGACGAGCAAGAGGGTGTCGCCGTCTGGGGACCGGTCGACCCGCCCGAGAAACTCGGCATCCACGGCACCCACGTCGCCGTCGACTTCGACATCTGTCTCGCCGACGGCGCCTGCCTCGAGGACTGCCCGGTCGACGTGTTCGAGTGGGTGGACACGCCCGGACATCCCGAAAGCGAGATCAAGGCCCACCCCACCTACGAGGACCAGTGTATCGATTGCATGCTCTGTGTCGACGTCTGTCCGGTGGACGCCATCGACGTGGACCCGAGCCGCGAGAACCGAGTCTAATCTCACGAACGATTAAGTGTGGTAGCGTGTTACACAGGTGCATGGAACTGACCGAGCAACTCAACTTCGATCACAAGGATCGCCGGGACATCTACGAGTACGTCGAGGCCCACGGCTCGGTGCGGGCCGACCAGGCGCGGCGGGCGCTGAACCTCGATCCGGAGGCGTTCGGTCACCATCTCACGATCCTTCGCCGCGACGGCTACCTCCGACAGGAGGGGAAGCGACTCCGCGTCGCGTATCGGGAGGAGGACGTAGAGGAGTACGACGCGGGCGATCTCGTCTACACGATCCGAGCGGCGGAACAGCGCGACCTCTCCGGTCTCGTCGGTGTCATCCGACAGGTCGCCGAGGAGGGGACGTACATCGAGGCGGAGACGGTGGCGGATCTGCTCGACCACGAGGAGGTGATCCTCCGGCACACCGAGACCCGGTCGCGGATGGTGTTCGTCGCCTGCGTCGACGACGAGGTGGTCGGGTGGGTCCACCTCGACCTGCCCGAGACGGAGAAACTCGCCCACACCGCGGTGCTGACCGTCGGCCTCCTGCCGGGGTATCGCGGCCACGGCATCGGCACCGCGTTGCTCGACCGTGGCTTCCGGTGGGCCTGCGAACACGGCTTCGAGAAACTCTACAACAGCGTCCCCGCGACCAACGAGGACGCCATCTCCTTCCTCGAAGCGCACGGGTGGGAGACGGAAGCGGTCCGCGAGAACCACTACCGGATCGACGGCGAGTACGTCGACGAGGTGATGCTCGCGACCTTCCTCGACTGCGACGCGCGCCTCTGAGCCCTCTCAATCGCTCCCGTATCGCCGGCGCTCCTCCTCGGCCGCGTCAGTTCCGTACCGCTTTACCAGCGGCCGGTACGCCTCGCCCAGCGCCCGCATACACTGCCGCGTGGAGACGTAGTTCAGGTCGTCGGCCACCGTCTCCCAGTCGCCCGCCTGGAGGGGTTTGCGGACGAGAAGTCGCTCCTGCCGGTCGTCGAGACGCCCGTCCGGATCGCACAGGTACGCCATCGCCAGGTCGCGGAAGGCGCCGGGGGCGGCGTCGTAGAGTCCCGGCCCGAAGGCCGCGGCGGCGACGACCCGCCACTCGTGGTCGGTGAGCGACGGGGCCGGCGCGCCGTCGGTCGCCCGGAGGACCGCCCGCGCCACGTCGGGTGCGAGGTCGTCGAGGGCGTCGGAGAGGCCGTCGCGCATCCGAGCGCGGAACTGCCGGCTGTGGCGGTCGTGGAGGGCCGCGCCCGCGTCGCTCGTCGGCCGGAGCATGATCGCCGAATACTCGCCGCTGGTCGCGTTGCGCGTCGTCGAGCAGTGGACGGTCCGGTAGCCGTTGCGTTCCCAGAACCGGACGAGTCGGGGGGTGGCGCCGTAGCCGACGCCGAACCAGTCGACGGCGTCGCCGAACTCGTCGTGACAGTCGGCGAGGAGGCGGGAGCCGAAGCCCGTCGACCGGACGGCGTGGTGGGTCGCGATCCGGAGGACGCGGTAGCCCACCGGCCGTCCCGCTTCCAGGTCGCGCAACTGGCTCGTCAGCACGTCCGGGAGCATGTTGCCCCGCACGCGAGCGCCCTCGTACATCGCGGTGCGCCGCGACTCGGAGAGGCCGCCCTCGCGGGCCAGGAGGGCGACGGCGGCGACGTGGCCGTCGACCGTGAGCGCCCGGCAGTCGAGGTTCGGCGCGTCGAGCAGGCGCGCTAGGTCGTCCGGTTCCGTCCGGTAGTGCGCGAGGACGAGGAGGCCGAACGCCTCGCGGAGCAGGTGTTCGTCGGCGGTGAGGGCCGCGGCGTCGAGCGCGCGATACGTCGCGTCGGCGGGCGTCGCGTCCGCGACGAGTTGGTCCGCGGCAGGTCGGGCGTCGAGCAGGAGGGCGCGGAAGGCCCACACCTCGACGGGGTCGCCCGCGGCGTAGCGGATGGGGTCGTCGAGGCGGGCGTCGACGACGTCGCGGTCGCTCTCCGCGAGGTGGTCGCGAAAGCGCACGTCGAACCCACGGCCCGTCCCCTCGTAGCCGTGGACGGTCGTGACGAAGGCGACGGCGGGCGCGTCGAGAAACGCCGTCAGCCGACGGACGGGGAGCGCGGCCGCCTCGTCGACGACGACGGCGTCGGGGTCGTCGGGGAGGCAACCGGCCTCGTCGGGGGCGAGAAAGCGCACGCGGCCGCCGCCGGTCGCGGTGAGGGTGTGGTCGTCGGCGCGGCCGTCTAGGGTCTCCAGCGTCGTCAGCAACGCCTCGGCGCGCTCGAACACCTCCGCGGCGTTGCGGTAGGCGGGGGCAGTGACGAGGACGTCCCGGCCCGCCGCGGCGAGGCTCCCGGCGGCGAGGCCGGCGGCCGCGGACTTCCCCGGCCCCGGTCGGCTTCGACGACGACGGCGGCCCCGTCGCGCAGGCGTTCGAGCGCGGACAGGGCGTCGGCCTGATCGGCCGTGAGACACGCCTCGTAGGCGTCGGGCGGGAAGGTGGCGTCCGCCGGGACCGACGGCGGCGTATGGGACCGTGCCGGGGGCGGGTCGGTCAACCCGTCGTGTTCGACGGTCCCCGCGTCTACGTCGACGACGGCGGCGCCGGGGTGTGCGCGGATTGTGTCGGCCAGTCGTCGGCGGAAGTGGCCGGTCACGTCCGCCGCGGTAAAGGGCGGGACTGCGAGTCGTTCGTCGGCGTATTCGGAGCCGGACCACGCGTCGAGCGGCGGCGTCACGAGGACGAGGAGGCCGCCGCCGTCGACGGCGCCCACGACGCGGCCGAGGACGTTCGCGGAGAAGCCGTCGTGACAGTCGAGGACGACGGCCGTTTGGGTCGTCCCGAGGAGTCGGTCGGCGCCGTCGGGGTGCGTGCCGACTCCCTCGCGAGTGGTGAGGACGGTCGCGTCCGGGTCGTCGAGCGTCGCGAGGGCGTCGCGGGCGGCGTCGAGGCCACACTCCCGGTCGCCCGCGAGCGTCAGCAGTCGCCGCTCGTTCGCCCGTTCGGCTTCGGTCCGGAGGGCGGCGACGAGGTCGGCGAGGGTCATGCCCCGGCGTACCTCGCGGGCGACCAAGGGCCTTCCCCTCCGCACCCACGACGGGCGACTGTCGCCCGACCGCGTGTGCCGGCCTCACACGCTGTAGCGGGTTTGAACACGCTTTTATGGGGTCCCCTGTTACGGAGTCGTACAGCCTGTCCGGGGTTGATGATGCGCCTCGCCATCAGGGATTCTGCCTGGTGAGGTGTGCGAGCCCACGGGCGGGGGGTACAAACAATGTCAGTTTACGTCAATTTCGATGTCCCGGCGGACCTCGCCGAGAGCGCCATCGAGGCGCTCGAAGTAGCGCGAGACACAGGTAGTGTCAAGAAAGGAACCAACGAGACGACCAAGGCGGTCGAGCGCGGCAACGCCGACCTCGTCGTCATCGCGGAGGACGTCCAGCCCGAAGAGATCGTGATGCATCTCCCCGAACTCGCCGACGAGAAGGGCATCCCGTACGTCTTCGTCGAGACGCAGGACGACGTTGGCCACGCGGCCGGGCTCGAAGTCGGGAGCGCGGCGGCCGCCATCGTCGACGCGGGCGACGCCGAGGAACAGGTCGAAGACATCGCCACGAAGGTCGAGGACCTCCGGTAAGCGACCATGAGCGCCGAAGAGAGTGCCAGCGACTCGATGCCGGCGGAAGTCATCGAGATCGTGGGCAAGACCGGCATGCATGGTGAGGCCATGCAGGTCAAATGTCGCATTCAGGAGGGATCGAATCAGGGGCGAATCATCACGCGCAACGTGCTGGGCCCCGTCCGCGAGGGCGACGTGCTCCAGCTGCGCGAGACACAGCGCGACGCCGACTCCATCGGAGGTCAGTAATGGTCGACACACGCACCTGCGACTACTCGGGTGAGGAGATCGAACCGGGCACCGGAACGATGTACGTCCGGAAGGACGGCACCATCCTCCACTTCAAGGACTCCAAGGCCGAGAAGAACTACTTCCTCGGCCGCGAGGCCCGCGACCTGGAGTGGACCCAGGAGGGGCAGGCCGCCGGCGGCGAGGGTGAGGAATGAGCGACGCCGAGCGCACGTTCGTGATGGTCAAGCCGGACGGCGTCCAGCGTGGGCTGATCGGTGAGATCATCTCCCGCTTCGAGGACCGCGGCCTCAAGCTCGTCGGCGCGAAGTTCATGCAGATCTCCGACGAGCTGGCGCACGAACACTACGGCGAACACGAGGGTAAGCCGTTCTTCGACGGTCTCGTCGACTTCATCACGTCCGGCCCGGTCATGGCGATGGTCTGGGAGGGCCAGGACGCCACCCGGCAGGTCCGGACCATGATGGGCGAGACCGACCCCGCCGAATCGGCGCCCGGCACCATCCGCGGCGACTTCGGCCTCGACCTCGGCCGGAACGTCATCCACGGCTCCGACCATGCCGACGAGGGCGCGAACGAGCGCGAGATCGACCTCTTCTTCGACGAGGACGAACTGCAGGACTACGAGCGGATCGACGAGACCTGGCTGTACGAGTAGTTATCCGGTCTCGCCGAGATACCCCGACACGAGCCGTTCTTCGGCCCGGCGCAACCGATAGGAGAGTGTCGACCGCGGCACGTCGAGTTTCGTGGCCAGTTCGTCGAGCGTAATCTCGCGTGGCGTCCGGTAGTAGCCGTGATCGAGGGCCGCGCGCATCGCGGTCCGCTGATCCGGGGGAGCGCTATCGAGCCCAACGAGTCGTGCCCCCACCGCTCGGCGTCACAGAGATGGCCCATGTGAAAGGAGAGGCCCTCCCGTAGATTCGCGCCGAGGGCGTCGTACAACAGGCCCACCTTCTCGTCCGATTTCATGAAGATGCGCCAGCAGTGGCGATTCTCCCGTCGCGTGGAGCAGTAGAGCGATCCGTGTGGGAGATACCGACCGGCGAGCGTCTGGACGGATTCGCCGTCCTCGACGTTCTCGACGTGGCTGTAGATCACCCGCTCGTCGTCCGAGCGCTCCAGCACGTCGTGGTACCGCGTGGCAGAACAGTCCGTCTCGGTCACCGACGCCGTCCGCACCGTCTCGTCGAGGCGGAGCCGTTCGACTGCGTCGAGCGCCGCTGTCGGGCCGATCAGCCGTTCGATGCGCCAGAAGCGATCCTCGGTCACACAGCCGTGTAGCGCCTCGGCGACGAGCGTCGGATGTTCGATGAACACGTCCATCACCGGATCGGCACCCGTTTCGTACACGATGTCGAACGCGAACTCACGCATCGGGCAGCCTCCAGTCGTCGTGGGACTCCGCCAACACACTCCGGAGTATGTCGGCCAGCGCATAAGGGTTCCCTACCGTCGAGCAACCAACACGAGTTGTCGAGCGACAACTCAATCATTATTTATGATCGTAGCGTGAACGTTACTGTCTGGCATGAGTACTGACAAACCCGATTCGACGGCTGAGAAGCACGGACACGAACACCACGAGGTAGAGGGACCGGGCTATCCGACGCCCGGAGCGATGCGAACCGAGTCGGAGCGCGAGAAGACGGCCTTCGTCATCGCGCTCCGTGTCGGGATGGACGTCGACGGCTCCGACTTCATCGGCGTCGTCGACCTCGACCCCGAATCGGACACGTACAGCGAACTGATCGACACCGTCGAGATGCCGAACAAGGGCGACGAACTCCACCACTTCGGCTGGAACACCTGTTCGTCCTCGTGTCACGCCGAGGGGCTGATGCGCGATCACCTCATCGTCCCCGGACAGCGGTCCTCCCGCATCCACATCCTCGACGCCGAGGATCCACGGAACATGGACATCGAGAAGGTCATCGAACCCGAGGAGATCTTCGAACACGACCTCTCGGCGCCGCACACCGTTCACTGCGTGCCCGGCGGGAAGATCGTCATCAGCATGCTCGGGAACGCCGACGGCGAACTCCCCGGTGGCTTCCTCCAGTTGGACCAGGGCGACTTCTCCATCGACGGCCACTGGGAAGCCGATCTCGGCGACATGGAGATGAACTACGACTACTGGTACCAGCCCCGACACAACGTGATGGTCTCGACGGAGTGGGCCGCGCCGAACACCTACTACCCGGGCTTCGACCTCGAAGACGTCGAAGACGGCAAATACGGTGACAGCATCCACATCTGGGACTGGGAGGAGAAGACCCACCAGCAAACCCTCACCTTCGGCGAGGAAGGGCTGATTCCGCTCGAAGTCCGCATGCCACACGACCCCATGGAGACCCAGGGCTTCGTCGGCGCAGCGCTCTCCTCGAACATCCTCCACTTCTGGGAGGAAGACGACGGTCAGTGGGAGTGGCAGAAGGTCATCGACATCGAGGACCGCGAACACGAGGACTGGGACATGCCCGTCCCCGGCCTCGTGACGGACATCGTCGTCTCGCTCGACGATCAGTATCTCTTCTTCTCGAACTGGCTCCACGGCGACGTGCGGATGTACGACGTGAGCGACTGGGGCAACCCCCGACTCGTCGACCAGGTCTGGGCAGGTGGCAACTTCGCCGACCGACAGGAGATTCAGGGCACCGAAATCCGCGGCGCTCCACAGATGCTCCAGCTCAGCCGCGACGGGAAGCGGCTCTACTGGACTACCTCCCTGTTCTCCTCGTGGGACAACCAGTTCTACCCCGACATCGGCGAGCAGGGGTCGCTGATGATGAAAGCCGACGTCTACCCCGACGAGGGGCGGATGGAACTCGACGAGGACTTCCTCGTCGACTTCGGCGACGCCCCTGGCGGTCCCGCCCGCGCCCACGAGATTCGCTGGCCCGGCGGCGACTGCACCAGCGACGTCTGGCAGTAGCCGTCGATGCCCCACGAGGTCACGCTGGAGTGGCGCGACGGCCGGTCGGCGACCGTCGCGGTTCGGGATGGGGAGACGGTCATCGACGCCACCGAGCGCGAAGGCCTCGGGGTTCCCTACGGCTGTCTCTACGGTGCCTGCGGCACCTGCACCGGACGCCTACTCGAGGGAGACCTCGTCCACGTCGACCGGCCGAACGGGCTGAAGCCACAGCACCGACGGGAGGGCTACGTGTTTCTCTGCGTCGCTGAACCCCGCTCCGACTGCCGGATCGAGGTCGGCGCCGAGATTCAGGCCGACCTCGTGCCGAATCCGTGGAAATGAGAGCGAGTATCCGCTGGGCGGCCGCCGTCCTCGGGGTCGCGGTCCTGTCGACACCGGCGGCCGCCCACGGCGTCGCCGCCGCAGCGACCGGTCTCCCCTTTACCCTCGTCGTCGCGGGCGTCGTCGTCGTGAGTCTGCTCGGGGGCGGCGTCGTCCTCGTCGCGTACGGCCGACTCCCCCGGCCGACGCGTGGGGCCGTCCCGTTGCTCGTGGTCTCTCTCGGCGTCGCGGCCCTGGCACTCGCCGCGACGCGGGCGACGGCGGCGACGTTCGTCGGTCTGGCCGCCGGCATCGGCGCCGTCTACCTCGGCCGCGACGCGGCGATTACGGACTGTGGCGCCTGTGCCGACGCGGCGCTGGGTGCCGTGACGCTCCACCGCGGACTGGAGGGTGTGGTCCTCGCCACCGTCTACGCCGCCGACGCGGCCATCGGCCTCGCGGGCGCCGCCGTCGTCGCCGGCCACGCCGCCGCCGAGACGGCCGCCGTGGGGTCGATGTACGCGGCGGCCGGCCGGCGGTACGCCCTCGCCGCCGTCCTCGTCGTGCAGGCCGGCTTCGTCGTCGGCGTCGCCGTCGGCTGGGGTGTCGTCGACGGGGTGTCGCCCGTCGCGGAGGCCGGCCTGTTGGCGCTCGTCGGGGGCGTCCTCCTCGCCGTCGGGACCCGTGAGGCACGCCGTCGGCACGCGGCCCCCGTCGCCGCCGCGTGATCACGCGACCGGGTCGCCGTCTTCCCACAGGAGTTCGAACAGCTGTGAGAGCGTCGCGTAGAGGTGGGGGCTCGTCGTCGAGATGCCGACGTAGCCGTCGTCGTTCGGCGACTTGAACGCCAGCAGGATGCTCTCGCCGTCGTACGTGTAGAGTCGGCCGCGAATGTCCTGGACCCGTCGCATCGCCATCAGCTCCGTCGTCCGCTCGCGAACCGACGGATCGAGCGCCCGGTCGTCGGAGATCAGCGCCCGAATTTCGACGTCGGCGGCAGCTTTCGTCGCGAGGAGTTCGGCGTGGTGGTTGGCGATACGCTCGAAACTCTCGGGCGTCGTGATCATCAGAATCTCCTCCGTCGCATCGTCCCCGAGACGCTCCAGTTTCTCGAGGATGTGGTGTCGGTTCGGGTACGACCAACTGATGTCCACCTCGTCGTCGCCCTCCCGTCCGTAGTCCGCACCCTCGACGGCGTCGAGGAAGTGTTCGCCGAGCCCCTGAATCTCGTCGAGTTTCCGGACGTGTTCGCGCCGCTTGAAGTCGCGGAACTGCGATACGGCCTGGTTCGGATCGACCGGGCCGAACTTCTTCGGGCGCCCCTCCTGGACGACGACGAAGCCCTTGGTGTTGAGCGAGTCGAGGACGTCGTACACCCGGGACTGTGGGACGCCCGCACGCTCGGCGACCTCCTTCGCGGTCGACGTGCCGCCCTGCAGCAGTCCGACGTACGTCGCCGCCTCGTACTCGGAAAGTCCCATCTCCTGCAGGTAGAGCTCGGGCTGGGTGCTCACACGTCTACTCCATGCCGGTCCTACTTGCGTTTTGTCCCGCGTTCGCGCCCGCCCTACGTCCTAGTTCAATATATATGTGTTATTACAACACTTATTTACAACTCGCCAGTGGTGAAGTAGATATAATACTAACAGAACGTGTTCATATCTCGTGTCGAAATAGATGTTTGGAGAACGAGATCACACAGCACGAAACGTACGGACAAAAAAATACGGTATAAGTGAGGTGAACGTGTAATGGCGATGGACCTCGACGAGGCGGCGGTGACGCATCCGCTCGATCCACTGGCACCCGAGGAGATCTCCACCGCCACCGACATCCTCGAAGCCGAGTGGGACGTCGCGGACGACGCCGTCTACCACAACGTCGTCCTCGACGAACCCGAGAAGGAGTTCGTCCGCGCCTACGAGGACGGCGACCACTTCGACCGCGAGGCGTTCGTCGTCGTTCGACAGGACGGCGAGACGTACGAGGCGACGGTGTCCATCACGGGTGAAGAGCTCCTCGACGTGACTCACATCGAGGACGTGCAGCCGGCTATCACGCCGCCGGAGGTCGATCAGGCCGAACAGGTCGTCATCAACGACCCCGAGTGGCAGGCGGCGGCCGCCAAGCGCGGCGTCGAGAACTTCGACCTCGCCATCGTCGATCCGTGGCCGGCGAGCGGGTTCGAACCCGACGCGCACGACGACCGGCGCCTCGTCCGCGCCATCTCGTGGATTCGGACCGAGGAGGAGGACAACGGCTACGCCCGACCCATCGAGGGGCTGTTCGCCTTCGTCGACCTCGACGAGATGGAGGTCGTGAAAATCGAGGACAACGGCGTCGTCGACGAGGACAATCCCCTGCCGCCCGAGGACGCCGACTTCCGGGCCGACCGCGTCGACACGCGGGACGACTTCAAGCACCTCGACGTGGTCCAGCCCGAGGGTCCGAGCTTCGAGGTCGATGGCCAGACCGTCGAGTGGCTGGACTGGGAGTTCCAGGTCGGCTGGACGCCCCGGGAGGGGCTGGTCTTCCACGACGTCACCTTCGAGGACGAGGGCGAGAAGCGCAAGGTGCTCCACCGCGCCTCCGCCTCGGAGATGGCCGTTCCCTACGGCGACAGCGACCCCAACCACTCCTGGAAGGAGGCGTTCGACATCGGCGAGTTCCACGTCGGCCGGATGGCGAACGTGCTCACCGAGGGCTGTGACTGCCTCGGCGAGATGCACTACTTCGACGTGGCGATGAACGACACCAGCGGCGACCCGAAGACGATGCCGAACGCCATCTGTATGCACGAGGAGGACGACGGCGTCCTCTGGAAGCATACGGAGTGGCGGAAGGAACACACGGAGGTACGGCGTCGCCGCCGCCTCGTCGTCTCCTTCATCGCCACCGTCTACAACTACGACTACGGCTTCTACTGGTACTTCTACCCCGACGGCTCCATCGATGGTGAAGTCCGCCTGACGGGTATCGACTCCAACGGGGTGGTTCCCGCCGACGAGGACGCCACGGACACCAACGGCGAGTACGAACTCGTCGCGCCGCAGGTCAAAACCTCCATCCACCAGCACCACTTCAACTTCCGACTCGACTTCGACATCGACGAGGCCCCGAACCGTGTGAAGGAAGTCCACAACGAACCCGTCGGTAGCGACCGCAAGAAGGGGTTCAAGGCGAAGGAGACGGTCCTGGAGTCCGAGATGGAGGCCCGCGACGACATCGACCCGCTGAACGGCAAGTACTGGCGGGTCGAGAGCACCGAGACGACGAACTCCTACGGTCGGCCCTGTGGCTACAAGCTGGAGCCACACTCCAACGTCAACTCGCCGGCGCGGCCCACGTCCAGCACGAAAAAGCGGGCCGGGTTCATCGACAACAACTTCTGGGCGACCCAGTACGACCCGGACGAGCAGTTCGCGGCGGGCGACTACCCCAACCAGAACGACGAGACGTCGGGGCTGGCCGAGTGGACCGAACAGGATCGCAACCTCGACGGCGAGGACGTGGTCTGCTGGTACACGCTCGGCGTCAACCACGTCACCCGCGCGGAGGACTGGCCGGTGTTGCCCGTCGAGGTGGCGAGTTTCACCCTCAAACCCGAGGGCTTCCTCGACAGCAACCCCGCCATCTCGCTCCCGCCCGAGCCGTGCCACACCGAACACGACCTGACGTCGACGGGGGACGACTGAGATGTCGCTGCTCCAGGTCGATCCGTCCGTCGTCGCCGAGGGCGTCAACCTGCTCTGGGTGATGGTCGCCACCTTCCTCGTGTTCTTCATGCACGCGGGCTTCGGCATGCTCGAATCCGGGCAGGTTCGTTCGAAAAACGTCGCGAACCAGCTGACGAAGAACGTCCTGACGTGGGGCGTCGGCGTCCTCGCGTACTTCGTCGTCGGCGTCGGCGTCTCGGCCATCGTCGCCGGCGTCACCTCCGGGAGCGGCTTCTCGGCACCCTTCGCCTACTACGCCGGGGGCTCGACGGCGTGGGCGAGCATCCTCTTCGGCGCCGCGTTCTCGATGGTCGCCGCGTCCATCGTCTCCGGCGCCGTCGCCGAACGCGCCCAACTGCGCGGCTACCTCCTCTTTACCGTCCTCGTCGGGGCGCTCATCTACCCCGTCGCGACGGGGCTGACGTGGGGTGGCGGCTTCCTCGCCACGCTCGGCTTCCAGGACTTCGCTGGCGCCGCCGTCGTCCACATGACCGGCGGGGTCTGTGGACTCGTCGCCGCCTACATCGTCGGCCCGCGGGTCGGCAAGTTCGACGCCGACGGCTCCCCGAACGTCATCCCGGGCCACTCGCTTCCCTACGCCATCCTCGGGACGCTCATCCTCGCGTTCGGCTGGTACGGCTTCAACGTCGGCACCGCAGTCAACGTCTTCCAGGTCACCGACGCCGGCGAACTCGCCCTCGCCGACTACGCCTACGCCGGCCGCGTCGCCATCAACACCGCGCTCGTGATGGCCACCGGCAGCATCGGTGCCGCGGCGGTCAGCGTCCTCCGCAGCGGGAAAGTCGACAGCCTCATGTGCGCCAACGGTCTGCTCGCGGGACTCGTCTCCGTCTGTTCGATCGCGGCGGTGGCGAGTTGGCCCGCGACGCTCGTCGTCGGCTTCGTCGCCGGCGTGCAGGTCGTCCTCGTCTTCGACCTGCTCGAGAAAGTCGGCATCGACGACGTCTGTGCCGTCTTCCCGGTCCACGGCTCCGCCGGCGCGCTGAGCGCGCTCGCGTACCCCTTCGTGAACACCACGTCGGCGTTCTCCATCTCCCAGCTCGGCGTACAGGTCGTCGGCATCGTCGTCCTCGCGGCTTGGGCGGCGATCATCACCGGCGCCATCTACGGCCTGCTGAAGGCCCTCGGCTGGGCGCGGGTGAGCGAGGAACACGAACGCGAGGGGCTCGACTCCTCGGAACACGGCATCGTCACCTACCCCGAGTTCGGCGACAACTCGGTCAGCACTCCCGGACGTGCCGGTAGCACGACCGCCGCCGACAGCGGGGTGGCCGACGATGACTGAGATCGAGATGGTCGTCGCCTACATCCGCCCGGACACGCTCGGCGCGGTGAAACAGGCGGTCGCCGAGGCGGGCGCCCCCTCGATCACCGTCTCGAACGTCTCCGGCCGCGGCTCCCAGCCCGCCAAGAAGGGCCAGTGGCGCGGCGAGGAGTACACGGTCGACCTCCACCAGAAGACGAAAGTCGAGTGCGTCGTCGCCGACGTCGACGGCGCGGACGTGGCCGACGCCATCGGCGACGCGGCCCGTACCGGCGACCCCGGCGACGGGAAAATCTTCATCCTGCCCGTCGACGAGGCCATCCAGGTCCGAACCGGCAAGACCGGTCCCGACGCGGTCTGAACCCACCGTCCCCGCTTCTTCGATGCTCGACGACTCACTCGACCGTCGTGACCAGCCCCTCCCGACCCGCCCCGTCGTCGCCCTCTTCGGGACGGCGCTCCTGTCGACGCCGGCGGCCGCCCACGGCACGGCCGCGACGGCCGCCGGCCTCGCCTTTCCCGCCGTCGTCGCCGCGTCGGTCGGCGCCAGCCTGTTCGGTGGCGGCGTCGTCCTCGCGGCCGTCGACCGCCTCCCGCGGTCGCGCGGGGCCGTCCCACCGCTCTTTCTCTTCCTCGGCGGTCTCTCCGTCGCGCTCGCGCTCGACGGGGCGCCGGTCGGCGCGGGCCTCGGCGTCGCCGCCGGCGTGGGCGTCGTCGCCCTCGCTCGCGGTCACGCCCTCACGGACTGTGGCGCCTGTGCCGACGCGACGCTGGGCGCCGTGACGCTCCACCGCGGACTGGAGGGCGTCGTCCTCGCCACCGTCTACGCCGCCGACGCGGCGCTCGGCCTCCTCGGTGCGGTCGTCCTCGCGGTCCACGCCGCCGCCGAGACGGCCGCCGTGGGGTCGCTGTACGCCGGTGCCCGACGCCGCGCCCTCGCCGCCGTCTGCCTCCTGCAGGCCGGCTTCGTCGGTGGCGTCGCCGTCGGGTGGGTGGCCGTCGACGCCGTCTCACCCGCCGCGGAGGCCGGCCTGCTGGCGCTCGTCGGGGGCGTCCTCCTCGCTGTCGGCGTTCGGGTGGGCTACACCCGCTACGCCGGCCGGCGGTCGGTCCACGCGGCGTAGGCCGGCGGGGGCAAGGGCTATCTTTCGCCGAGGAGAGAATCCCGCCGTTTACGGCGGGAGTGGATCCGACACTTCCCACAAATCCACCGCCGATGGTAAGGACGGATATTCCACGTTAATCCGGATCATTAAGTAGGTTTGTCTACATAGACTATGTGTGGCGATTGAGGTCACTCGCACCTACGTTGGTACCATTCAGAACCACCGGCAGGTCTGCAATGGCCTCGATTCGCTCGGTGATTCCGCCTCGAAAATCTGGAACATCGCACGCTGGACAGCCGACCGTGTATGGGATGAAACCGGCGAAATTCCCAATGAAGGCGTGCTGAAATCGTATATGAAGAACCGCGAGTGCTGGAAAGACTTGAACGCGCAATCCAGTCAGAAAGTCATCGAAGAACTTTCTGACGCTTTCCAGTCGTGGTTCGACCTGCGACAGAACGATTCAGAGGCGAATCCGCCCGGCTACCGAAAACACGGCGATACCCGACCCAAGAGTACGGTCACGTTCAAAGCAGACGGCTTCAAACACGACCCCGAACACAACCGCATCCGACTCAGCAAAGGCTCAACTCTGAAAGAGCATTTCTCGGACTTTATCCTCTGCGAGTACCAGACTCGCCCCGATTTTGACCTCTCAGAAGTCAACCGAGTGCAGAACGTTCGCGCCGTCTGGAACGGCGACGAGTGGGAACTACACTTCGTCTGCAAAGTCGAACTCGAAACCAACGACTCTGCAGGCGACGGTGTTGCCGGTATCGACCTTGGAATCACGAACATCGCCACGGTTGCGTTCCCCGACGAATACGTCCTGTATCCCGGCAACTCGCCCAAGCAGGACAAGCACTACTTCACCCGAGCAGAGTACGATACCGAGGGTGAGGACGGCCCGTCAGAGCAGTCGAGGTGGGCGCGTCGGAAGCTCGCTGACCGCGAAACGCACTTCTACCACACGTTGACGGACACCATCATCACCGAGTGTGTCGAACGCGGTGTTGGGGCGCTCGCCGTGAGTTGGCCGGAAGACGTGCGCGAGTCCGACTGGGGCAAGACCGGCAATAAGAAGTTGCATTCGTGGGCGTTCGACCGCATCTACCAGTACCTCGAATACAAAGGCGAGACACGTGGCGTTGAGGTGCTGAAAGAGAATGAATGGGAGACGTCGAAGACGTGTTCACGATGTGGAGACGACGCGAAGTCGAACCGTGTCGAACGTGGATTGTACGTCTGCTCATCGTGCGAGTTGGTAGCCAACGCGGATTGCAACGGGGCAGAGAATATGCGGCAGAAGATAACTCCGAGTCCTCACGGTGAGGATAGGAGTAACGGCTGTGTGGCACAGCCATCGACATACTTGTTCGACCGCGAGAGCGGGATGTTTCGCACGAGAGAACAAGCCGTGTCGTAGACCAGCAAATATCCCAACTGCGGGACGGGAAGCCCCGTCGTTCACGACGGGGAGGATGTCACACGCCCGACACCCCGACGACACGCCACTCGATGCTGTTTCCCACCCACCTCGTCGCGGCGTTTGTCCTCGGGAGACGGTGGGACCTGTCGGTCCCGCCGCTCGTCGCGGGGGCGGCGTTCCCCGACCTCGTGGACAAACCAGCCGCGATGGTCGGCCTCGTCGACCTCTACCAGACGGCCGGTCACTCCGTGGCCCTTCTCGTCGTGGGCTTCGCCGTCGTGTTCGTTCGCCGGGCGCTGGCGCCGTTCTGGATCGGGTGGGCGTCGCATCTCCTCCTCGACGCCGCCCACATGATCCTCAACGGCCGCCCGGACGACATCCTCTTTCTGGCGTGGCCGGCGGTCGAACATACGCCCGCGGTCGACCTCCCACCCATCGAATTCTTCCTGCAGTACCTCTGGACGCCGTCGTTCTACGCCGAGTTCGTCGTCTGGGGGCTGCTGGCCTACGTACTGGTGGCCGACCGCGAGTAGAGACGAGCGGCGCCGAGCGAGAACGTGTCACTCAGTATGGTTTTATTAGCTCACACGCCGACTACCCGTCCATGGCACTCAGTGCACGCAACCGGCTCGCTGGTACCGTCCGAAGCGTCGAAACCGACGGCCTGATGGCCGAAGTCGAGATCGAACTCGACGGCGGACAGGTCGTCACCGCCGTCATCACGGCGGGCTCCGTCGACCGCCTCGGCGTCGAGGAGGGGGCGGAGCTCGACGCCGTGATCAAGGCGACCGAAGTGATGGTCGAGAACTAGTCGGCGCTGACTTCCGGCCCGAGATCGATCTCGCCGGCGTCGAGTTCGGCCTCGATCTCACGGGTCGCCGTCACCATGTTCTCGATCTTCTGTCGCGCGACTTCGCGCGGCAGCAGTTTCACGCCACAGTCCGGACTGACCGTCAGGCGCTCGGGAGGCACGACCTTGAAGCCCTCCCGAATGTTCTCCTTGATCTCCTCGACGCTCTCTACGTCCGTGGTGTGAACGTCGACGACGCCGAGTGCGAGGTCGGTCGTGAACTCGGGATCGGTGAACACGTCGATCTGTTCGTAGTCGCCGTTACAGAGTTCCACGTCGAACTCGTCGATGGGGTACTCGAGCAGTTCGGGGTAGATGCGGGAGTAGTCGCCGTAACAGACGTGGAGACCGATCCGCACCTCGTCGGGGATGTTCGCGACGATACGGTCGAGACACTCGCCGACGATGGCGTGGTCGTCGGGCGTCGTCGCCAGCGCGGGTTCGTCGATCTGGATGTAGCGCGCGCCCGCCTCGACGAGCGCCTCGATCTCTTCGTTGACGAGGTCGGCGAGGGCGTAGGAGAGTTCGGCGTCGTCCGCGTAGGCCTCGTTGAACGACCACGAGGCGAGGGTGTAGGGGCCGGTGATCGGCACCTTCACCGGCTTGCTCGCGGCGGCGTTCGTGAACTCGAACTCGTCGACCAGCCACGACTCGCCGTACTCCACGTCGTCGACGACCGAGGGCTTGTCGAAGTAGTTGTGACCCCACACCTTCACCGGCCCGTTGAACTCGTAGCCGTCGATGCGGTCGGCGAAGAACTCCACCATCTCGTTGCGGCGCATCTCGCCGTCGGAGACGGTGTCGAGACCCGTCCGCTCGTGTTCGTCGACGATGACGCGACAGGCGTCGTCGTGGGCCTCGTGGAGGTGTTCGTCCGTGAACTTCGAGTCGGGGTCGTCCGCGAGGTCCGCCGCCCGGTTGAGCCACTTCGGCTTCGGGTAGGAGCCGACGATGGAGGTGAGCAGGAAGTGCTCGTTCGGGTGGTCGTCGGGGCGGAACTGTTCGCGGTTGTTCTCGCTCATGCGTCCACCTCCGCGAGCGCCGCGGCGTCACCGAGCGCCTGCAGCTTGTCCTCGAACTTGTTCACCGGCAGGTAGAACAGTTCGGTGTTGGAGGTGACGTAGGCCCGGTCGAAATCGGTGTGGGTGTTCTCGTCGACCCACTCGACGCGGTCACGAATGGTTTCGGGCGACTCGACGAGCGTGTTCCCCCCGTCGACCAGCCCCAGCGCCACCTGCTCTTTGGTGCCGTACTCGTTGATGTTGTAGAGGGCGTCCTCGGTTTCGGTCACGAAGTCGAAGCCGATGGCGTCCACGTCCGCGTCCATCAGGTGGGCGTACGTCTTCTCGGGCACGGCCCCCCAGTAGGTGTGGGCGACCACGTCGGCGTCGGTCGCCTCGGCCACGTGGTCGATGGCGGCGCTCGCGCGCTCGTTCGTGTCGTCGTCCGGTGGGTTCTCGACCAGCGAGGGTTCGAGCAGGAACAGCGTCTCGTGGTCCGGGAACGCCTCGATTTCGCCCGCGAGATAGTCCGCGACGGCGTCGAGGAAGTCAGCCTCGTCGCCGTAATGTTCGTCGGTCGCGAGGTCGGCGAGCGAGTACGGGCCGGGGAGGACCGCCTGCAGGGCGTCGGCGTCGACCGCCTCGAGTTCGGCGGCCACGTCGCCCGACGGCGTGAGTTCGCCCCGCACCTGCGGGTCGCGATAGAAGTTGTTGTTGTCGTAGTAGCGGACGATGCCGCCCGTCTCGACGTTCTCGTGGATCGTCAGCGGGTGGGCGAGCATGTCGTCCCAGCGCAGTTGTCCCTCGACGACGCTGTCGAGTCCGGCGTCGACCTGCGCGTCGACGACCTCGGCCCGCGTGCGGTCGTAGGCGTCGACGATCTCCGGCCCCTCGTCGCCGGCGATCAGATCGCCTTTCTGGTGGCCTTTCAGGTCCGATAGCTCGTCTTTCGCCCAGTCGGGAAGCGGATACAGTCCCGGTGTCGTGGCGACCAGTTCGGTCATGGTCCGGCTTCGTGATGCCGTCGCTTAATATTTGCTAAACCAAAATATGTCTCGTGGTTATGTATCGAGCCGGAGGATCGACAGCACCTCGAAGGGGTACGACTCCTGGCGGACGGTCGAGACGGCGAACCCCCGGCGCTCCGCGCGGTCGACCACGGCGTCGAACCCCGTGAGGCTACTCACGAGGAGGAGGACGATGCCGTCCGGTCGCAGGACCCGGCCTACCGTGTCGAGGAACGGATCGATGACCGCCCGTCCCGACTCGCCGCCCGAGAGCGCCCGCTCCATCCGGTCGTCCCACTCGTTGTCGGAATCGGTCGGCAGGTACGGCGGGTTGAACGCCACGGTGTCGAAGCTCCCGTCACGGAAGGGGGCGACGAGGTCCGCGCGGACGGCCTCCAGCCCGCGCTCGCGGGCCTGCCGACACGCCGCGGCGTTGAAGTCGCTCGCCACCACCGTCGCGTCCGTCTCGGTCGCGATGCGTTCGGCGACCCAGCCCGACCCCGTCCCCACTTCGAGCGTCCGCCCGCGGGCGTGTTCGACCGCCGCCTCGGCGAGGAGGCGGGAGTCCTCTGCCGGCTGGTAGACGTCCCGCTCCAGCCCTCGCCGGTCGGCGAGGTCCTCCCGGGTGTCGCCCCCGCCGTCAGTCATCGGCGTCCCCATCGCCCCCGTCGGGCGTCGGCGCCGACGCCGGTCGCTCGCCCTCCGCGATGGCGAAGCCACCCTCCTCCGTCCGGCCCATGAGTTCGCGCTGCGGGAAGGGGATCTTGATGCCCTCCCGTTCGAAGGCGTCGGTGACGGTCTCGATGACCGCGGTCCGCGCCCGCCACATCCGGCGGGCGCTCGGGTTGTCGATCCACACCCGCACCCCGAGGACGATGGCGGAGTCGCCGAAGCGTTTGCCCACCACCTGCGGCGTCGGCACCTGCAGGATCTCGTCCAGCCCCCGGACCGCCTCGCGGGCGATGTCGGCCGCCCGGCCCGGGTCGTGGTCGTAGTCGACGCCGACCTCCACCTCGATGCGGAGGCGTCCCTTGCGCGTCCGGTTGATGATCGGCTGGCCGCTCACCTCGTCGTTCGGGAGCATCACGTACTCCCCGTCGAAGGTCTGGATGCGCGTGGTGACGATGGTGATGTCGGTGACGATGCCCTCGCGTTCGCCGATCTCCACCCAGTCGCCGATCTCGAACGGCCGGGAGAACATGAGGACGAAGCCCGCGAGGACGGCCCCGAGAGTCTGCCGGGCCGCCATCCCGACCACGATACCGAGAAACCCGGCCCCGACGAGGAGGCTCCCGAGGTTCCGCGTGAACAACCCCACGACCACCAGTAGCGCCAGCGTGTAGAGCGTCACCTGCGTCAGCCGATAGACGACCTCGCGCTGGTGTTCGCTGATGGTCGACCGTTTGCCCGTAAACTCGCCGATCACCCGGCCGACGAAACCGGTCAGGGCGTACGTCGCCGCCAGTATCACCACCGCGAGCAGTATCCGCCCCGCGAGGTCTTCCAGGCCGAGGTTCCGGTACGACCGCGCGAGCGGGTCGATCAGGTCCCACAGGAACACGACGATCAGGATGCCGCTGCCGGTCACCAGCGTCACCAGCGCCGACAGCGCGAGTTCGCCACCTTGGCCGATGTCGCGATCCTCGAGGCGTCGCAACCGGGTGACGCCGCGCCGGACTGCGAGTACGACCGCGACGACGGCTACCGTCGCAACCGCCCGTGCTGCCGTCGACCCGCCGACGATGGCGAGCGGGTCAGCCATCCGCCTCCACTCCGTGTTCGAGGGCGAGGCCCGCGAGCGCGGCGAAGTCGTCCGGCGCCAGATCGCCCGCGCGCTTCGACATGGTCGCTTCGTCCGCCGCCTCGACCACGGCGTCCGGGTCGTCGAGTCCGGAGATGTGGGCGGTGTTGCGGATCGCGTTCCGGACCGTCTTGCGGCGCTGGGTGAACACCGCCTTCACGAATCGGAGGAAGAACGCCTCGTCCGCGACCTCGTAGTCGGGGTCGCGGGGCGTCGTCCGCACGACGGCGCTCTCGACCGCCGGCGGCGGCGAGAACGCCGTCGGCGGTACCGGTTCGACCACCTCGACCGACGCGTAGTGCTGGGCGCTCACCGACAGCCGGCCGTACTCGCTCGTCCCCGGTTCCGCGGCCATTCGCTCCGCGAACTCCCGCTGGAACATCAGGACGGTCGGCACCCCGAGCGGCAGGAGGCGGAACGTGATCTCGCTGGAGACGCCGTACGGCAGGTTCGAGACGCTCGCGGTCACGTCCGTCGGGAGGTCACGCTCCAGCGCGTCGCCCTCGATCACGGTCAGGTGCCCCGCCGCCCGCTCGTCGGAGAACTCCTCCCGGAGGAAGGCCGCGAGGTCCGGATCGCGCTCGACCACGGTCACCCGGTCGCTCGTCGCCAGCAACCGGTCGGTGAGCGCGCCGGTGCCGCCACCGATTTCGAGGACGTGACTCCGGTCGGCGGCGTCGGGGAGGTACGTCGGCAACCGGTCGAGGACGCGCTCGTCGACGAGGAAATGCTGATCGCGGTCGGGGTTGCCGCTCACGCCCGCCCGCCCGAGCAGTCGATCCGGATCGCGCGACGCTGTCATCGTCCTCGATAGCGCGCGAGCCGGGGTAAATTTCCCGTTTTTCCCGGGCGCCGACGTGACGACCAGCCATCGGCCGCCGCCCCCGAAGAATCATACCCGCTCGCGGTCCACGTGCACCACGTCGGAACCAGATGATCGATCCCCGCTCCGTCGTCGCGGCGCTCCTCCTAGCCGCCATCTTCCTCACCCTCGTCGAAGGCGTCCGCCGACGGGACGCTGCCGCCGCGGTCAACGCCCTCGTCGCCCTCGTCGTCGCTGCCCTCCCGTTCGTCCTACGCGCCACCGCGGACCTGGTCGTCGCGCCGACGCTCGCGGTGTGGCTCGCGGCCGCCGGCCTCCTCCACGCCGTCGGGATGCTCGGCCCCTACGACACCGTCCGGTGGTGGGACACCGTCACGCACTTGCTCTCCGCCACCTTCGTCGCCGCCGTGTGTTACGCCGGCGCCCTCGTCGGCGGCGTCCCGTGGCCCGCCGTCGCGACGATTCTGTTCACCTTCGTCGCCGGTCTGTGGTGGGAACTCCTCGAACTCGTCGCGCGCGAACTCGGCGAGGCGTTCGACGTCGAACCCGTACTCGTCCACTACGGCCGGCGCGACACGCTCGTCGACCTGCTCGTCGACGTCTTCGGTGCCGTCGTTATCGTCGCCGTCGACCTCCGCGTGTTCGTTCCCATCGTCGACCGGGTGCTGGCGCCGTCCCCACGCCTCCTCCCCCGGAGCGTCGTCGCCGTCGTCGTCGGTTTCGCGGTGCTGGCGCTCGCTCTCGTCGCCCTCCGGTGGCGGCGCGACGGCTGACCGCGCGTCGCGGCCGACTACTCCACGAACGTCCGGTACTTGAGGTCCTCGTCCCGGAGTTCCTCCAGAATCCGGTCGACGAGGACGCCCTTCGGATCGTGTAGTCCCGAGATTCGCTCCTCCAGTTCGTCGAAGCTCTCGAAGGGCGCGCGCTTGCGCTCGTCGAGCACGTCGTTCCGGAGTTTCTTGCCGATCCCCGGCAGGAGGTTGAGCTGGTGGAGCCGAAGCGTGATCGGCTGGGCCTCGTTGTAGAAGTCGACGAAGCGCCGCTCGTTGCGGTCGACGACTTCCTCGACCACGTACTCCAGTTCGGAGTGGGCGGCGTTCGAGAGGTCGTCGTAGTCCACCTCGCGGATGCGACCGACCACCTCCCGTTCGTCGTCCGGCGCGAGGACGATGCGGTCGCCGATGCTCACGTCGGCGTCGTCGGTGATCGTGAGCTCGAGCAACTGGAAATCCGACTCCCCGAGCGCGTACGCGAGCGGCGACTTCTTGTACTGCGGGCGGTCGTCGTCGGGACGCCCGTGGGGAAGGTAGTCGAGAACCACCGCGTAGGATCGCTCCACTCCCTCCGCGGCATCGGCGCTCCCGTCGTCGCCAGCCTCTTCGCTCTCGGAGGTCGTCATACCCAACCTGTACGGTGACGGACTATTTAAACCGTCGGCCGGCGCCGTCAGCCGAAGTCCTCGCCGAAGGCTCCGGCCTGGATTTCGCCGGTGATCTGCGTCCGGAACCGGTGTTCGACGCGCTGCCACGACGGCGACTCGCGCCCGGTCGCGTAATGCATCGCGCCCAGCGGGTACCGATACGGCTCGTAGTCGATGGCGATGCCGGCCGCGTAGTCGCCGGGCACTGACCGCTGGACGACGAGGTAGTTGCCCCGTTCCTCGGTCGCCCGGCCCACCGCCTCCCGATCCACCTCGTCGAGGGAGCCGGCGAGCGGGTCGGCCGTGATGGCGGCGACGAGCGCCTCGATCCGGGCGCGGTCGGGGTCGCTCACGACGACCCAGTACCGGTCCCCGATCGCCGCCGTGTAGCCGCCGTAGCCGAGATACGCGTACGCCTCCGTAGCACCCAGTCGCTCCCAGCCGTCCGCGACCATCCCCTCGACCACCGCCGGCGGGTCGTAGGCACCGCGTCCGAAGGTCACGTTCGAGAGGTCGCCGGGCTGGACGTGGACGAGTTCGAACGCGTCCGCCGCCGTATGCGCCGGCGGCCCGGAGCCGAGCCATCCCTCGCGGAGGTGGGTGTCGATGTTTTCGTCCTCCACGTCGGCCAGCAGTTCTCGGGCGTTCAGATAGCGCGCCCAGACGAAGGAGGCGTCGGGCATCTCCGGATGGGTGGGCGTCCGTTCGAGCATCGCCTCGAAGCCGACCGCCTCGTCGGCCGGGGCCCGTGGTGTCGGGGTCGCCGTGGCAGTCTCGGTGGCCGTCGCCGTCGCGGTCCTCGTTTCCGTCACGGTCGACCGACCCGTCGGTTCGTCGCCCCCATCGGCAGAACAGCCGGCGAGCGCGACCGTACCCACTCCACTCATCGCTTCGAGAAAGCGTCGCCGGGGGACGCGTGGCATACTGGTGGCACGCGCCGGCGCGGCTTATACCTGCTCCCGCCCGTTCCGGGACGTTTATGCGCCCGTCTACCCCCCGTTCGAGCATGAAAGCGACCGCGACGGCCCACCCGATCCAGGGGTTGGTGAAGTACCACGGGATGCGCGACCCGGAACTCCGCCTCCCCTACCACGACAGCATTAGCGTCTGTACCGCGCCGAGTCGAACGCTCACCACCGTCGAGTTCGGTGCGACCGACGAGGACGTGTACGTGATCGACGGCGAACCGGTCGAGGGTCGCGGCGCCGAACGCATCGACGCCGTCGTCGACCACGTCCGCGCCCTCGCGGACCTCGACGCCCCCGTCCGTCTGGAGAGCGAGAACTCCTTCCAGTCGAACGTCGGCTTCGGCTCCTCCTCGTCGGGCTTCGCCGCCGCCGCGATGGCGCTTACCGAGGCGGCGGGCCTCGATCTTACGCGCCCCGAAATCTCCACCATCGCCCGCCGCGGCTCCTCCTCGGCGGCCCGTGCCGTTACCGGTGCGTTCTCCCACCTCTACGCCGGACTCAACGACCACGACTGCCGCTCCGAGCGCATCGAAACGGAGCTGGAGGACGACCTGCGGATCGTCGCCGCCCTCGTCCCCTCCTACAAGGAGACCGAACAGGCCCACGAGGAGGCCGCGGACAGCCACATGTTCCAGGCGCGGATGGCCCACATCCACGGCCAGATCGCCGAGATGCGCGACGCGCTCCGGTCGGCCGAGTTCGACCGCGCGTTCGAACTCGCGGAACACGACTCGCTCTCGCTCGCGGCGACGACCATGACCGGTCCCGCGGGCTGGGTCTACTGGCAGCCCCGCACCATCGCCGTCTTCAACGCGGTCCGCGCGCTCCGCAAGGAGGGCGTGCCCGTCTACTTCTCGACCGACACCGGCGCGAGCGTCTACGTCAACACGACCGCCGAGTACGTCGAAGAGGTCGAATCGGCCGTCGCCGACTGCGGCGTCGAGACCGACGTCTGGGAGGTCGGCGGCCCGGCCGAAATCCGCCCGGCGTCGGACGCCCTCTTCTAGCGCTCGTCCCACTCCACCCGGTGTTCGTACGTCGTCGCGCCGTCCTTCCGGAGCCACAGGACCGCACTCGATCGGTTGGCCCGTCGCTCGCCGGGGTGACTCGGATCGCGCGACCGGTAGTTGAGCTCCACCGCCGCGCCGGAGGGGTACTCCCGCGCGACGTTGACGGTGTGGTAGCTCCGGTCGAACCGGTCCACGGTCGGCGTCACCGTCTCGAACCCTTCGGGGACGGCGTCGGCGTCGAGGCGGCCGCCGCGGCGCTCGGTCGCGGCGAGTGCGTCGACGAGGGCGCCGAAGTCCGCGATGGCGTCGGTCGGCCCCGCCATCGGCAACTCGCTCCGCTCGGCGAACGCGTGGGCCGCGGCGAGACCGGCGGGACGGAGCGTCGTCCCCTCCAGCAACCCCGCACACTGCGCGTCAGCCACGGCGCGACTCCCGCCCTCGGGGAGTTGGGCGTCGAGGACGCGGCGCAACTCGGCCGGGTCGTCGACGGCGTGTGCCGTCCAGCAGACGAACCCCTCGATGTCCATCGAGTCGGGGGTGACGGGGCGTGAAGGTATAGCTGTCGGCCCCGCCGCGACCCCCCGTTTCTTTGCCCTGCGAACCAACCCCCGGTATGCGCGTCGTCGTCCTCGGTGCCGGGTACGCCGGTCTCACGCTCGCCCGTCGCCTCGAATCCAAACTGCCCCAGACGGCCGACCTCGTCGTCGTCGACGAGGCGGATCAGCATCTCGTCCAGCACGAACTCCACCGCGTGATCCGCCGACCGGCGGTCGAAGGCGCCATCACCGTCCCCCTCCGCGACGCCCTGGATCGCGCGACGATCCGAACCGCTCGCGTCGAGAGCGTGGACCGCGACGCCCGTCGCGTCCGTCTGTCCGACGGGACGCTGGAGTACGACTACGCCGCCGTCTGTCTGGGCGCCGAGACGGCGTTTTACGACCTCCCGGGGGTCGACGAACACGGCCTCCCGCTGAAGCGTCTGGAGCACGCCCACCGTATCCGCGAGTCCTTCCTCGACGCCTGTGAGGCCGACGGCCGTGCCGTCGTCGGCGGCGCCGGTCTCTCCGGCGTCCAGGTGGCGGGCGAACTCGCGGCGCTGGCCGAGGAGCGCGGCGCCGACGTGGACGTGACGGTGCTCGAACGTCTCGATTCGGTCGCCCCCGCCTTCCCCGAGGCGTTCCAGTCCGCCGTCCACGACGCCCTCGACGCCGCCGGGGTGACGGTCCGGACGAACGCCCGGGTCACCGGCGCGACGGCCGACGCGGTCGAACTCGACGACCGGACCGTTCCCTACGACGCGTTCGTCTGGACCGGCGGCATCCGCGGCCCGGACGCCCTCGGGAGCGACCGCCCCGTCGTCCGGGGCGACCTGCGACTCGACGACCACGCCTTCGCCGTCGGCGACGTGGCGCGGGTGGTCGACGCCGACGGCGAGGCCGTTCCCGCGAGCGCCGCCGCCGCCATCCGGGAGGCTCGGACCGTCGCGACGAACCTCGATCGCCTCGTCCGCTGGGAGTTGGACGGCGACACCGACGAGTTTCCCCCGAAGCTCGACCCGTTCCGGTTCGACGCGCCGGGGTGGATCGCCTCCGTCGGCGACGACGCCGTCGCGACCGTCGGGCCGAAGGTGTTCACCGGCGCGGCGGCGCGGACGATGAAAGCCACCGTCGGCGCCGGTCACCTCTCCTCGGTCGGTGCGATCAGCCGCGCCGCCGACCTAGTTCGTGAGGAACTCGGCTGAAACGACGGTCCCCGGACGACGAGTTCCCTGTCACCCGCACGCGTGACAGGTGGGTTTAATTGTCGTCGACTCGGGAGTATAGATAGGATAGCCATGACCGCGAGCGAGGGGGGAACCGTACTCATCGTCGACGACGACCGGGAGGTGGTCCGAACCTACCGGCGCTACCTCGACGACACGTACACGATCCGCGAGGCGTATGACGGGGAGGAGGCCCTCGACGAACTCGACGACGACGTCGATGTCGTCCTGCTCGACCGACTGATGCCCGGTCCCTCGGGAGGGGAGGTGCTCGACCGAATCCGTGACCGGGGCTACGACGTTCGCGTGGCGATGGTGACGGCCGTCGACCCCGACTTCGACATCGTCGATATGGGGTTCGACGACTACGTCACCAAACCGACGACCCGCGACGAACTCCGCCGGACCGTCGAAGGGCTACTCGAACTCGATCAACACGCCGTCGACGTGCGAAAGTACCACTCGTTGCTCGTGAAAGCCGCCGCGCTCCGTGAGGGGAAGTCGACGTACGAACTCAACGAAAACCGGGCGTACACCGACCTCGAATCGCGGATTTCCGATCTCGAAGCGACGCTCGACGCCGAAGCCGAGCAACTGGTCGACGACTCGCGGTTCGTGGCGACGCTCCGGGCCATCGACACCGCGGCGACACCGGAGGACACCGATGGCTGAAGGCGACGCCAGAGCCGACCGCTACTCGCTCGCCGACGCGTTGCCGATCGATCTCGCCGACCTCGATCCGGGCACGAACGTGCTGGTGTCCGGGCCGCCGATGTCGGGGAAGCGCCAACTGGTGTTCGACCTCCTCGCTCCCGAGAGCGTCCCCGCCGACCCCATCGTCGTGATGACGACCGACGACCCCGCGTCGCGCATCCAAACGGGGTTCGAGGAGCGTGGCGTCCGGTTCGATCCGACGACGTTCCGCGTCGTCGACGCGACGGGAGCGCCGGGGGATGCGGACCCGGCCGTCCACCGCGTCTCCTCGCCCGCGGACCTCACGGGGATGGGCGTCGCCTTCACTCAGGCGGTCGACGAGATGGGGACGCCCGACCGCCTCCGACTGGGCTTTGTCTCCATCTCGACGCTCCTCCAGTACGTCGACGCCGAGCGCGCGTTCTCGTTCCTCCACGTCCTTTCCCGGCGGACGAGCGCCGCCGGCTACCTCGGCGTCTACAGCATCGATCCGACGACCCACGAGGAGCGCTTCGTCAACGTCGTCACCTCCATCTTCGACGCCGCCGTCGAGATTCGGGAACAGGACGGCGACCGGGAACTCCGCGTCCGTGGGGTCTCGAACGTGGCGCCCGAGTGGACGCCGTTCCCGTACTGACCAGCGCTATTTTAGGTCCGACGGGTCCAGCCCGTACACCTGCCGAACCGTCTCCGCCGACACCTTTCCGAGACGCAGGTCACGAGCGACGGCATCCGGATCGCGGTCGGCCGGGTCGCCGAACCCGCCGCCGCCCGGCGTCCGGACGCTCACCACGTCGCCCGCGTCCAGGTCGTGGGTGGACTTGCCCGGAATCCGCTCGGCGTCGTCGTCCGCCGGCGTCAGGTAGTCCTCGCCGGGCGCGCCGGGCGCGCCGCCCGCGAGGCCGTACGGCGGATGTCGTCGACGGTCGGCCAGCAGGCTGAAGGCAACGTCGTCGTCGAGCACTTCCACGTCCCGCCGGAGGCCGAGGCCACCCCGATACTCGCCCGCGCCGCCGGTGTCGGGGCGGTACTCGTAGCGCCGGACGCGGACGGGGTAGACGGTCTCCAGCACCTCCGCCGGCGTGTTGAGCGTGTTGCTCATGTGGGCGTGGACGCCGTCCATCCCGTCGGCGCCCGCCCGGCCGCCGTAGCCGCCGCCGATGGTCTCGTAGAAGGCGAAGGCCTCGCCGGTCCGATCCGCCCCGCCGAAGGTGACGCTGTTCATCGTCCCCTGTGCGGCCGCGACGGATCGCTCCGGCGCCTCCTCGCCGAACGCGCCGAGGAGGGCGTCGGTCGCGCGCTGGGAGATTTCGAGGTTGCCGCCGACCACCGCGGCCGGCGGCCGGGCGTTGACCACCGTCCCTTCCGGTGCCCGAATCTCGATGGGGCGGTACGTCCCCGCGTTCGGCGGCACGTCCGGATCGGTCACACAGCGCACCGCGTAGTACGTCGCCGACGCCGTCACCGCGAGGGGGGCGTTGACCGCGCCCGGCACCTGCTCGCTCGTCCCCTCGAAGTCGACGACGAGTTCGTCGCCGTCGACCGTCACCGCGACGGCGATCCGAACGTCCTCCGTCCCCTGTCCGTCGTCGTCGAGGCGGTCCTCGAAGGTGACGGTGCCGGCCGGCAACTCCGAAATTTCGGCGCGCATCCGCCGCTCGGCGTAGGCCTTGATCTCCGTCGTCGCCGCCCGCAGGGTGTCGAGGCCGTGGCGGTCCGCGAGGTCGCGCACCCGTTCGACGGCCGTCCGGTTGGCCGCCCGCTGGGCACGGAAGTCGCCCCGGCGCTCGTCCGGGGTCCGTACGTTCGTCAACAGGAGGTCGAAGACGGCCTCGACCGGGTCGCCGCCCTCGTACAGTTTCACCGGTGGGACGCGCAGCCCCTCCTGGTAGATTTCGGTCGAGTCGGCGGCGACGCTCCCCGCGCGCCCCCCGCCCACGTCGGCGTGGTGAGCGCGGTTGGCCGCGACGGCGACCAGCTCGCCATCGACGAAGATCGGCGTCACGAGCGTCATGTCGGGCAGGTGGGCGCCGCCGTGGAACGGGTCGTTCAGAAGGATCGCGTCGCCGTCTTCCAGCTCCGCGGGCGGGAACGCCTCGATGGCCGCCGCGACGGAGTACGGCATCGCGCCGAGGTGGACCGGGATGTTCTCCGCCTGGCTGATCATCTCGGCGGCCGCGTCCTCGCCCTCCCCCACCACGTCGAACAGCGCACACGAGCAGTCGCGGCGATCCTTGATGTTGGGGGAGTAACTCGTCCGCACGAGCGTCGCGTTCATCTCCTCGGCCACCGCGACGCAGGCGTTGCGCAGGACTTCGAGCGTGACGGGGTCGACGCCGCTCCCGCTCATGGCTCGATCACCACGTTCCCCAGGTCGTCGACGTGTGCGTCCGCCCCCGGCGGGACGACGGCCGTGCTCTCGACGCCCTCGATCACCGCCGGGCCGTCGAGTTCGGCGCCCGGACCCAGCGTCTCACGGTCGTATATCGGCGTCTCGCCCGTCTCGCCGCCGAACGTCGCCGGTCGCGTCGTCCGGGGTGTCGCCTCGGCGTCGCCCCCCTCGTCCCCCGCCATCGATAGTGTGGGCGGGTCGACGACGCCGCGCGAGCGCAGGCGCACCGTCACGAGTTCGACCGGTTCGTCCGGCGAGGCGTGGCCGTACCGCCGTTCGTGACGTTCGTGGAACCGTGCGGCGGCGTCGTCGAGGGCGTCGGCGTCGAGACGACCCTCCGGCATCGACACCCGAAGGTCGAACGACTGGCCGCGGTACCGCAGGTCGACCGCGCGCTCGAATCGCCGTCGGTCGGGGCCGTACCCCTCCGACTCCAGCCGCTCTCGCCCCTCGGCTTCCATCGCCTCGAAGCGCTCGGTCAGATCGGTGGGATTCACCTCGGCCCACGGGCGCACCGCGGAGACGCCCTCCTCGTAGGCCGCGTCGCTGATGAGGAGGCCGAGCGCCGAGAGGACGCCGGCTGATCGGGGGACGACGACCCGCGGCACGTCGAGTTCCGCCGCGAGTTCCGCGGCGTGGAGCGGCCCGGCGCCGCCGTAGGCCACGAGCGAGAAGTCGCGGGGGTCGTGGCCGCGTTCGACCGAGACGACCCGCAGCGCGCGCTCCATGTTCGCGTTGGCCACGTCGACGATGCCCTGAGCCGCCGCCTCGACGCTCAGGTCGAGGGGGTCGGCCACCCGCTCGCGAACCGCCTCCCGGACCGTCGCCTCGTCCGCGCTCCCCTCGAAGAAGGAGGCGGGGTCGATCCGACCCAGGAGGAGGTGGGCGTCGGTGACGGTCGGTTCGGTGCCGCCGCGGCCGTAACAGATGGGGCCGGGGTCCGCCCCCGCGGACCGGGGGCCGACACGGAGGCTCCCGCCTTCGTCCACCCACGCGATGGAGCCGCCGCCGGCACCGATGGTGTGGACGTCGACCATCGGGACGGTGACGGGGTAGTCGCCGACTTGGCCCTCCGTCGTAACCACGGGGTCGCCGTCCTGCACCAGCGACACGTCACACGAGGTGCCGCCCATGTCCATCGTGAGTACGTCGTCGACGCCGCTCTCGCCGGCGACGTGGGCGGCGCCGCGGACGCCCGCGGCCGGCCCGGAGAGCAGGGTGTTCACCGGCCGCTCGCGGGTCGCCGACGCCGAGGCCATGCCCCCGTTGGACTGCATCACCTTCACCGCCGCCGGGACGCCGGCGTCGGCGACACCAGCCTCCAGTCGGCCGAGATACCGGTTCATCACCGGCTTGAGCGCGGCGTTGATGCTCGTCGCGAGCGTGCGCTCGTACTCCCGAATCTCGGGGAGCACGTCGCTCGACAGCGATACCTCGCAGTCGACGCCCTCCTCCCGAAGGGCCTCGCGCATCCGGCGCTCGTGGGCGTCGTCCTCGAAGGCAAAGAGGAAGGCGACGGCGACGCTCTCGACGCCGGCGTCGGCGATGGAGCGCGCGACGGCGCGGGCGGCGTCCCCGTCGAACGGTTCGACGACGTCGCCCCGTCTGTCGAGGCGTTCGGGCACCTCGAAGCGCCGGTCGCGTTCGACGATGGGGGCCGGTTTTTCCGCCCGCAGGTCGTACAGGCTCGGTCGCGTCTGGCGACCGATCTCCACCGCGTCGCGAAAGCCCTCGGTCGTCACGAGCGCCGTCTCCGCCCACTCGCGTTCGAGGAGGGCGTTCGTGGCGACGGTGGTTCCGTGGCCGAAGAAATCGGCGTCCGCGGGCGCGAAGTCGGCGCGGTCGGTCGCCGCCTCCAGCCCGTCGAGGACGCCCCGGTCCGGCGCGTCGGGCGTCGAGGGCACCTTGAGCATCGTGAGGCCGGCCTCGTCGGCGACGACCACGTCCGTGAACGTGCCGCCGACGTCGACCCCGACCCGTACGTCGGTTACCATACCGGGGCCACGGCGGTGGGGCTGATAAATCCCGGTTGCCCCGAGACGGCAAATTGAAGCGACCGGGCCCGTAAGGGAATCCATGAGCACGCAGGTGTCACAGCTGGAGGCGATGGGGCGGGAACTCGGCGAGGCCATCGCCGACACGCCGGCCTACGAACGGTTCGAGGAGGCGCGCGCGGCCGTCCAGGACGACGACGACGCGCAGGCGAAAATCGCGGAGGTCGAACGTCTGCGCGACGAGTTCGTCGCCGCCCGCGAGACGGGCGAGGCGACACAGGAACACGTCGCGAAGCTCCAGCAGGCACAGAACGAACTCCACTCGATGGACGTGATGGTGGAGTATCTGAACGCCCAGGAGGCGCTGCAGAGTCAGTTAGAAGCGATCAACGTGGCGATTTCCGAGCCGCTCTCCGTCGACTTCGGCGGGGAAGCGGGTGGGTGCTGTCAGGACTGACAACGGTGATGGGAGTGTCTCCCATCGATTCGCCGGGGGCCGACTGATCAGTGTAAGAACGGTGCGATGTTGTGATCGCCGTTGCAGCCATCCTGACACGCGTCGCGGAGCGACGTGACTTCAACCGTACAGTACTGATCCCCGGTCACGCTCGTCACGGTGTGGTTGGTGGTTTCGCCTTTCGAGAGCTTACACGTCTCCCTATCCGGTGCGATACAGGGCGTGCAGATGATGTCTCCGACAGTGAACGGACAGAGCACGCTGGACTTTGCGATCATCGCCGTTACCTCGTATTTACACCACCCAATCTCCTCTGCGTTGGGACACGACGCGGTGAAGAGTCGTGCCTCCTGACTGGCCCCGTCGTTGTGGCGGCACTGCTCCGTGTAGAACCCCAGATCGAACCGATTGGTATCGCTCTGAATCTCGTTTGCGTGATCGACCGGCAATTCCCACGAGAAACCGAGGTACGCGGTCGTCGAGTTTTCGAAACAGGCACGTCCCGCTCCCCCACCGTTGGCAGCAAGTTCGCCACGGAGCCCATCGCCGCTTACCGGCGCTATTTCGTTGACCGATGGGAACGTTGTCGAGCGGTCACCGTGTAGCGGGATTCCGTCACAAAGCATGTACTGGAGGTTCTCCAGCGACCCCTCGTAGATGACCGTTTCGTCGGCGGTGGGTACTCCATCGCCGTCGTCGTACCAGAGCGTAACTTGCACTGCACGTGCTAGCTCGACGCCCCGACCTTCGTCCGGATCCTCGGCTTCCGGTTCGGTTAGGCCGTTTTCATCGTTTTCGCACTGCCCGTTCATCCAGATGTAGCCGGGGTTGTCGAATAGATGGAGACTGAAGAGTACACTCCCCGAATCCCCCGGTTTGACATCGTCGAGTTCGATCAACGGCCGTGGGTGGTCGTCGGGCACGTCCGCAAACTGTGCCTGGAATGTGTTCTCGACTGATGGACTGTCGATCGGTAAGCCAGCCTCGTTTGCAATCGATTCCCGTGTTCGGATTTGATCCTGCTGGCCGTCACCGTCCTCGTCGGGGAACGCATTGACTGACTCGCCGTTGTACGTCTGTTGCCAGTCAACCTTTAGATCGAGTTCCCCGGCGACGAGGCGGTTGTTTTGGAACGATTCTTCATCGCTGAAGAAGGCACTCGTCCCGACACCTGCGCCGGCCGACGCGACCCCTGCCGTCCCCAACGCTGCGAGTACCTTCCGTCGCGAAAGCTCGAATTCGTCTGGCATGGCGTTCATCCCCCTTTCGGGGGAGGTCCCCTCGGCGGAGTCGAACCGCCGACCCGTGTCCCCCATTTGAGACCCTTGCAGGTCGTGGCGCGACCGCAATAGCTAACCACAGATTACTATAATTAAATAACATAACAATAAATAATTATATAAATGGCGCTCCCCGAGGGTTCAAATCCAATCGGGCGGCCACCCCGCCCTATGCTCGCCATCGCCGGAGGCAAAGGCGGCGTGGGAAAGACGACGACGGCGCTCGGGCTCTCCGCCGCGCTGGACGCGCCGGTCGTCGCGGCCGATGCCGACCCGGACATGCCAGACCTGCACGCCCTCGCGGGCGTCGACCGCGAACCGACGCTTTCGTCGCTCGACGGACGTGATCCGGGCGCCGTCGCGCAGTCGCTCCCCGACGAGTCGGGCGTGAGCGTCCTCCCCGCCCCTCGAATCGACGACGCGGACGGCCTCGACCGGTCGCTCGACCGACTGGCCCGGAGCGGCCGGCCCGCGGTCGTCGACTGTCCCGCGGGCGCCGGTCCCGACGCCGCGGTCCCCCTTCGTGCTGCCGACGCGACGCTGCTCGTCACCACGCTCTGTGCGCCGGCGCTGCGGGACGCGGCGAAGACGGCGGCGATGGCCCGGACCCTCGACGCGCCTCCCCGTGGCGTGGTGTTGACGCGCACGCGGTCGGCGCCCGACGCCGTCGTCGACTTGCTCGGCTGTCCGGTGGTGGCGTCGGTGCCGGCCGCCGAGCCACCGATTCTCGCCGACGAGGGGTCCCGTACCGCCTACCGGCGACTCGCCGCGAATCTGGGAGAAGACATATTATGATTCGCCACAAACGAAGGTGCCATGGCGGACCGTCTGCCGACGGGCATCTCCGTCCTCGACAGGCAACTCGACGGCGGGATTCCGCCGGGGAGTATCCTGTTGTTGAGCGCCGATCCGGCCAGCCAGTCGGAGTCGTTACTCTACGAAATCGCCGGTGCTCGGGGGACGCTGTACGTGACGACGGTCCGATCCGAGGAGGCAGTCCGGGACGCCGTCGACCGGTACCGCGGTAGCGTCGGGCGGCTGACGATCCGCGACGCGGGCGACTACCCGCCCATCGACAACGCGACCCGCCTCGTGCGGGAACTCCCCGAGAGCTCGAACCTCCTCGTCGACGTCGTCGACCCGCTCGAAGAGGCCGATTCGACCCGGTATCGCGCCTTCCTCAACGAACTCCAGACGCACATGGTCAACACGGGGTCCGTCGCGGTGTTACACGCGATGCACGGCGATCCGCCCGCGAACCGGGGACTGACCGAACACATGGCGGACGTGGTGTTCGACCTGCAGACCGACACGAGCGGCTCACAGATCGTCAACCGGTTGGCGGTTCCCAAGTTCCGCGGCGGGAGCGCGCTCGAAGAGACGATCAAGCTACAGCTCACCGACGGCGTCACCATCGACACCAGCCGCGACATCGCTTAGGCGACGGCGTAGGCACCGGTGCCGACCGTCACGGCGACCGTCAGCAGCATCCAGAGCCGCGGGTTCTCGAACGCGCTTCCGGTCGATCCCTTCCCCAGAAAGAGGTAGCCGAAGTAGACGGCGACCGGCGAGAGACGGAGGAGGGGACTGGCCGACACGCCGAGACCGTACCGCAACGCGAGCGAGAGGGCCACGGTACAGCCGGCCGCGACGGCGGCGACGCGGAGGTCGACCGCTACCTCGTCGGGAATATGCATGATCTGGCGGGGACCGCAGGAAGACGGAGGGAGTTACTCCTCGATGTCCTCTTCGAGTTCTTCGACGATTTCGTCGGCGTCGACGTCGACGTCCTCGAGGGCTTCCTCGACGTCGGCGCCGCCGGCGCCGCCCATACCGCCCATCATGCCGCCCATGCCGCCCATCATGCCGCCCGTGCCGTCGATGGTCTCCTGAACGATGACCCGGTCGAGGTCGAGTCGGTCCATGACCTGCTGGGCGATCTGCTGTTTCTGGAAGAGCCACTGCTGGTTCATCGTCATCTGGGGCGTGGCCTCGATGTACAGCGTCTCCTTCTCGACCGTCTGGGTCTCGGTCTCGTAGGTCGGCTCCTCGTCCTCGTCGTCGGACTCGACTTCGACCTGAACCTCCTCGTCGACCTCGTCGGTCTGGATCCACACCTCGGGGGCGTGGTCGAGGTACATGCCGAGGAGGCCCTGAGCCTGTTCCTCGGGGTCGTCGACGATTTCGACGACCTCGTACTCGTATTCGAGGTCCTCGCCGGCGAGGGGGTGGTTGAAGTCGACGCGGGCGCGACCGCCGATGATCGTCTCGATGTGGCCCTGCTGGCCGTCGACGTTGACGTGGGCGCCGGGGTAGCGGTCGTCCTCGTCGATCTTGCTGGCGCTGACGGTGCGCACGTCGTCGGGGTCGAACTCGCCGAAGGCCTCGACGGCGTCGATGTGGACGGTGTTCTCGTCGCCAACCGCCTTCCCGATCAGGTCGTCGTTGACGGCTTCGAAGACGTGTCCGGCGCCGACGACGATTGTTCGGGGCCCGAACTCGTGGCCCTCCTCGTCGATGCCGGCCTCCTCGGCCACGTCCTCGTCGGTCGTGTCGACGACCGTCTCGTCGTCAACCGTGCGGACGGTGTAGTCGATGCGGACGAAGTCGCCGTCCTGCAGGCCGGCCGCCTCCTCGGCCTCGGTCTCGGTTTCTGGCTCCGCTTCGGGGTCATCGGCCGTGTCGGCGTCGACCGGTTCGTCGGTCGGTTCGGCCTGTTCGTCACTCATACACCCTACAACTTCCGTGCGACCCTTAAGAATCACGTTTCCGTCTCCGAGCCGTTTTTGCCCGCTGCCCGCGACGCGGGTCACATGTACGAAGTCGAGTTGAAGGTCCGGGCGAGCCACGACGCGGTCCGGGACCGCCTCGACGCCCTCGGCGCCGAGCGCACCGGAGCCGTCACGCAGGTGGACACCTACTACGACGCGCCCCACCGCGACTTCGCCGAGACGGACGAGGCGCTCCGCATCCGGCGCGAAGAGCACGGGGACGAGGCCACGACCCGCGTCACCTACAAGGGGCCGCTGGTCGAAGCAGCGTCGAAGACCCGACAGGAGATCGAAACCGGCGTCGCGGACGCCGACCGCTTCGACGACATCCTCGTCGCCCTCGGATTCTCGCCGGCCGCAGTGGTGGAGAAAGAGCGCGAACGCTACGCCCTCGACGGCTACACCGTCACGCTGGATACGGTCGCCGGCCTCGGCGAGTTCGTCGAAATCGAACGCGAAGCGCCCGAGGCGGCGGTGGAGACGACCCGCGAGGGCGCCGTTGCCCACCTCCGTGACCTCGGTCTCGACCCGGACGACCAGATCCGCACGTCCTACCTCGGCCTCCTCTTAAATTCCTCGGAGTAATACTCAGAGCGCGAAAGGTTTCCGCAAGTTATAGCACCCGGCGGCGAGAAGCTCCGTCGATGAGCGATCGGAACATCCGTATCGAGTCCGTCGACCGGCGCGCGGTCGAGGACCAAGAGGTGGAGATAGTCGAGCGGAAAGGGATCGGTCACCCCGACTCCCTCTGTGACGGGATCGCCGAGAACGTCTCCCGCGCGCTCTCGAACCTCTATCTCGACCGCGTCGGCGAAGTGCTCCACTACAACACGGACGAGACGCAGTTGGCCGCCGGCAACGCCGCCCCCGCCTTCGGCGGCGGCGAAGTCGTCGAACCGATCTACATCCTCCTCGTCGGCCGCGCGACCAAACAGTACGAGGCCGACGACGGCACCGAGTACACCCTCCCCGTCGACTCCGTCGCCCTCTCGGCCGCCCGCGACTACCTCGCGGAGACCGTTCCCGAACTGGAGTTCGGCACCGACGTGGTGGTCGACGTCCGCCTCGGCGAGGGAAGCGGCGACCTCCAGACCGTCTTCGGCGAGGACGGCGCCGCCGTCCCCATGGCTAACGACACGAGTTTCGGCGTCGGCCACGCCCCCCTGACCGAGACGGAACGGATCGTCCTCGAAACCGAGGAGTACCTCAACGGCCCGTACGCTGACGACAACCCCGAACTCGGCCCCGACGTGAAGATCATGGGCAAACGCGAGGGCGACCACATCGACCTCACCGTCGCCGCGGCCATGATCGACCGCTATCTCGACGGTATGGAAGCCTACAAGGACGCGGTGGCGTCCGTCCGCGAGGCCGTGACCGACCTCGCGGCGTCCTACACCGACCGGAGCGTGGGCGTCGAGGTCAACACCGCCGACGACTACGAGGACGGCGCCATCTACCTGACGACCACCGGCACCAGCGCCGAACAGGGCGACGACGGCTCCGTCGGCCGCGGCAACCGCTCGAACGGCCTCATCACTCCCAACCGCCCGATGAGCATGGAGGCCACCAGCGGGAAAAATCCCGTCAACCACATCGGAAAGATCTACAACCTCCTCAGCACGCGCATCGCGGAGGCCGTCGTCGACGAGGTGCCCGGCATCCGCGATTTCCGGGTGCGCCTGCTCTCCCAGATCGGTCGTCCCATCGACCAGCCACACGTCGCCGACGCCTTCGTCGTCACCGACGACGACGTGGCCCTCTCCGACATCGAGGCCGACATCGATGCCATCGTCGACCGCGAACTCGCCGCCGTGACCGACGTGACCCGCGACGTGATCGAGGGCGACCTCCGGACGTTCTGATACGGATTATTGTAACTGTGTACCGGTGGTTCGCCGGACCGTCTTGGCGAACCACCGGCACTGACTTACAGTAAACCGTACGACGCCCGGACCGAACGGATATAGTACCCCGTCGGCCTACACCTCCGTGACCGTGGACGACGACACTCCTGCCACGCCCGACACCGCCCTCGTCAGCTTCGGCGACCTCAGCGTCAAGAGCCGCGAGGTTCGCGGCAAGATGACGCGTCGCCTCCGTGACAACGTGGCCGCCCTCCTCGACGCCCGCGGCGTCGACGCCGCCGTCGACGCCGAGTGGGCGCGGGTCGTCGTCCGCACCGACGCCGCCGACCGGGCCGCCCGCGTCGCCGCCGACGCCATGGGCGTCGTTCGGGCGCGCCCCGCCGTCTCCCGCCCGGCCGACCTCGATGCAGTCGCCGAGACGCTGGCCGCCCTCGCCCGCGACGCGCCGCCGGTCGACACCTACGCCGTCCGCGCCCGCCGCGCCGGCGACGCGGACGAACACGACTTCTCCAGCCGCGAGGTCGAACGCGTCGGCGGGCGCGCCGTCGGCGACGCCGCCGACGCGACCGTCGACCTCGACGACCCCGAGCGAACCTACCACGTCGAGGTCCGCGGCGACGCGGCGTTCGTCGCCGCGACGACCTACGATGGGCCGGGTGGCCTCTCCCTCGGCACGCAGGATCCGCTCGTCGCCCTCGTCAGCGGCGGTCACGACTCCCCCGTCGCGGCCTACGAGGTGATGCGCCGCGGGGCGCCGGTGGTTCCGGTCTACGTCTCCCTCGGCGACTACGGCGGCCCCGACCACGAGGCGCGGGCGGCCGCGACCACCCGACATCTCGCCCGCTACGCGCCCAACTTCGACTGCCGCCTCCGGGTCGTCCCCGGCGGCGGGGTAGCGGACACCCTGGTCGACGAGGTGGGCGACACCCGGATGCTCTCGTGGCGGCGCGCGCTCCTGCGGGTTGCCGAAACGGTCGCCGAGCAGGAGGGTGCGGCCGGCATCGTCACCGGCGAGGCGCTGGGACAGAAGTCGAGTCAGACCGCCGCCAACCTCGCCGTCACCGACGCGGCGGTCGACCTGCCGGTGCATCGCCCCCTCCTCGCGTGGGACAAGGCCGACATCGTCGAGCGCGCGCGGAGCATCGGCACCTACGACGACTCCTCGATCCCGGTCGGCTGCGAGCGCCTCGACCCCCCGTTCCCCGCGACGGGGGCGACCCTCGACGCCGTGGCGGCCGCGGAACCCGACGACCTGCTAGCTCGGGCCGCCGCCGCCGTCGACGACCTGCGGCGGATCGATCCGGCGGCGCAATCGCTTTAGGGCCGCCCGCCGATGCTCCGGCCGTGACGCAGGTGTGTCTGGTCGGCACCGACGACGTCGACCTCCGATACGAACTCCTCTCGCGCGAGACGGCGCGGGCGGCACTCGCCACCTACGACCTCCACGAACCCTTCGCGAACACCGTCGCCGTCGACACCGTCAGCCTCGGCGCCGCCGTCTCGCTCCTGAACGACCTGAACTGGTATCTCGTTCGCTTCGCCGACTACGCTCTGGTGCGCGAACCCAGCATCTCCACCGACGAGTGGCTCTCGCGTGCCCTGGCCGAACGCGTCCGCGACGGCGACGTCGACCCGGACGACACCGACCAGTTTCTCCGGATACACGGCCTCGACGGCGACGAACTCGTCGAACCGATGTTCGCCAGCCGCGTCGAGGGGGCGGTGCCGGAGTACGACCTCCGGCAGGTCGCGGAGACGCTCGTCGTCCGCGTCACCGAATCCGAGTTCGGTGGGTAGCCGCTAGTCGAACAGGCCCGTCGACATGTACCGCTCGCCGCTGTCCCAGAACACCGTCACGACGAGGGGATCGTCCACATCGTCGTCGTTGGCCAGCCGCTCGGCCACTCGCTTCGCGCCGACGCTCGACGCGCCGCTCGACTGCCCCACGAGGATGCCCTCCTCGCGCGCGAGACGCCGGCACTCCGCTTCCGCGGCGTCGAGGGAGACGTTCTCCACCCCGTCGAGCAGGTCGGTGTCCACGTTCTCGGCGATAAATCCCGGCCCCATCCCCTGGAAGTCGTCCGCGCCGGGGTTACCGGTGAGAAACTGGTTGGTGTCGGGCTGGACGCCGACCACCTCGACGTCGGGGAACGCCTCCTTCAGCCGGCGGCCGGTCCCCGAGATGGTGCCGCCGGTGCCGACGCCACAGACCAGCGCGTCGACCGTTCGCTCGCCCACCTGTTCGACGATTTCGGGACCGGTCGTCTCGTAGTGGGACTGTGGGTTCGCGGGGTTCTCGAACTGGTACATCTGGACCATCCCCTCTGCCTCCAACTCGTCCGCCCGCTCCCGTGCGGCCGTCATCTCGCCGTCGACGAGTTCCACCTCGGCGCCGTAGGCTTCCATGATCTGCCGGCGCTCCGGCGACTTCGACGACGGCATCACGACCGTCACGTCGTACCCCTTCGCGGCGCCGACGACGGCCAACCCGATGCCCGTGTTGCCACTCGTCGGCTCGACGATGGCGTCGCCGGGTTCGAGTTCGCCCGCCGCCTCCGCCGCCTCGACCATCGCCTTCGCCGGGCGGTCCTTCGCGGAGCCGCCGGGGTTCTTCGACTCGATTTTGGCCGCGACGGTCGTCCCCGGCGGGGAGTCGATCCGGACCAGCGGCGAGCCGATGGCGTCGAGGATGCTGTCGTGCATGGACGCCCGGTTCGGGGGCGGCGCGTAAATCGGTGATGGAACTGAGGGACTCTGAACCGACCGTTCGACGCCACCAGCAACCTTTTGCGTCAAGCCGCACAATCGACGGCTATGAGCCTCACTACCGACGATTTCGAGGACTTTCTCGATACCGATCCGACGGACGACGACGCCGTCCCGCTCGGTGACGCGCTCGCGGAGTTGTCGGTCGACGTCGAGGTCGATTCCGTCGAGGCGGTACGAGACGTCCGCGAGCGATTATGAAGCTACTTCTCGATACCAACATCCTCGTCGCAGCGGTTACGCGCGATACTGATCGGTCGGACGATGCGGTCGGACTGCTCAACGACGCCGAGGATACGTACGTCTCCGTGCTGAGTCTGATGGAGCTTCGAAGCGTGTTGACGAAAAAGAAGGGCTTCGAACGCGACGAATCGATAGAATCGAGAACCGGATCTCGTCCCGAACGACGCTCACGTTCCCCGACGCATCGGACGTGATGGCCGCCAATCGACTTCAGTCGGAAACCCTTCTCTACCCGATGGATGCCCTCGTTCTCGCGGCCGCCGAAGCCGTCGACGCGACGCTCGTCTCGTTCGACGGCGAACTGGTCGAACACGGGGCCGTCCGTCCCGCCGACGTGAACTGACCCCTGCGACCGTCGCGCGGACCACTCGGTCTCCGCTACAGCCGCGACAGAATCCGCGCCTCGAACGCCTCGGGGTCGAGCGTCTCCACGCCCTCCTCGTCGGCCTGCTCCCGCTTTCGTGTCCCCGGATTCTCCCCGACGACGAGGTAGTCCGTCTCGCCACTGACCGACGACGTGACCGACGCACCGTGCGTTTCGAGCAGATCGGTCAGCTCCGACCGGGTGTACCCCGGCACGCTCCCGGTGAAGACGACGGTCAGCCCATCGAGTTCGTCGCCGCGCTCCCGACGCTCGGGCGAGACGCCCGCCGCCAGCAGTCGCTCGACCGTCTCGACGTTCTCCGCCTCGTCGAAGTAGGCGGCGACCGACTCGGCCACCTCCGGGCCCACGTCCTCGACCGACCGCAGGTCCTCGGCGCTCGCGTCGATCAGATCGTCGAGCGAGAACGCGGCGGCGAGCGCCCGCGCCCGCTCCGTCCCGACGTGGCGGATGCCGAGGGCGTAGACGAAGGTGCCGAGGTCCACCGTCTTGCTCGCCTCCAGTTCCGCGAGCAGGTTGTCCGCGGACCGCTCGCCCCACCCGTCGAGCGCCGCGAGTTCGTCGCGGTCCAGATCGTAGAGGTCCGCCAGCGACTCGACCAGGCCCTCCTCGACCAGTTGATCCGCCGCCTCCGCGCCGACGCCCTCGACGTCCATGGCGTCGCGCGAACAGAAGTGCTGGAGCGACCGTCGTAGCTGGGCGGGACACGACGCGTTCGTACAGTAGTGGTGTTCGCCCTCCTGTACCACGTGACCGTCACAGACGGGACAGGTCTCGGGCATCGCGAAGTCGCCATCGCCACCCTCGACCACCTCGACCACTTCGGGGATCACGTCGCCTGCGCGTTCCAGCCGGACGGTCGCCCCGTTCTGAACACCCAGATCCCGAATCTGGGCGGCGTTGTGGAGGGTCGCGCGACTGATCGTGACGCCCTGTACGTCGACGGGGTCGAGCAGGGCGACCGGCGTCAGCTTCCCCGTCCGTCCCACCTGCACGACGATTCGCTCGACGGTCGTCTCGCCGGTCCGGGCGGGGAACTTGTAGGCGAAGGCCCAGCGCGGGTGGCGCGCGGTCGACCCCAACTCCTCGCGGGCGTCGAAGTCCACGACTTTGGCGACGATGCCGTCGATTTCGTACTCCAACTCGTCGCGCGCGTCCGCGAGTCGGTCGCGGTAGTCGATCACTACGTCCACGTCGTCGACGACGGTCGTCTCGTCGTTGACCCGGAAGCCGAGCTCACGCAGGAGGGCGAACGCCTCGGTCTGCGTGTCGAGGGTGGCCGACGTGTCGATCACGTCGTAGAAGAAAACGTCGAGAGGGCGGTCGGCGACCGTCTCGGGGTCGAGGAGACGGACCGTCCCCGCCGCGGCGTTGCGCGGGTTGGCGAACGGGTCGTCGCCGCGTTCGATCCGACGCTCGTTCAGTTCCTGAAACCCCGAGCGGGGCATGTACACCTCGCCCCGGACGGCGAGAAAGTCCGGCGCGCCGTCGGGAAGGTGGAGGGGGACGCTCCCGATGGTGCGGACGTTCGCCGACACGTCCTCGCCCTCGCGGCCGTCGCCGCGAGTGACGGCGCGGTCGAAGCCGCCGTCCTCGTAGACGACTTCGACCGAGAAGCCGTCGAATTTGGGTTCGGCGGAGTAGCGCACGTCCGCCACCCGGTCGCGGATGCGGCGGTCGAACGCCCGGATCTCGTCGGCGTCGCCCGAGGACTGCAGGCTCAACAGGGGGGCGACGTGTTCGACCGTCTCCAGTTCGTCGAGCGGTTCGCCACCAACCCGCCGGGTCGGCGAGTTCTCGTCGTGGCAGTCGAACGCGTCCTCCAGTGCCTCCAGTCGCTCGAACAGCGTGTCGTAGGTGCGGTCGGCGACGATGGGATCGTTCGCGACGTAGTATCGGTAGTCGTGATACTCGATGGCCTCGCGCAGGCGACGAACCTGCTCGCGGGCGTCGCCCTCGCTCAGTTCCTCGACCGGCGCGAACGACGTGTCGGGGTCTCGAACGTACGGGTTGTCGGCGGGTTCCTCGACCATCTCGTTGGTGGAGGGGTGAACGCCGAACAGGAATAGGTAGCGGCTCCGATACGGAGCGCGAGAATTAAATCCGCGGGCGTGGTACGACTCCGCATGACGCTGGAGTCCATGGAGCCGGGTGACTGGAACGGCGACGACGACGTACTCGCGGCCCTCGGCCGCGACGGCCTGACCTACCTCGTCTGGGGTGCCGACTGGTGTGGCGACTGCCGCGAGCAGTTGCCCGCCTTCGCCGCCGCCCTCGACGCAGCGGGCGTCCCCGCCGACCGAATCGAGCAGTTCCCCGTCGACGACGACAAGCAGGGCGAGGGCGTCGACGCCTACGGTATCGAGTTCATCCCGACCGTCGTCGTCGAACGGGACGGCGAGGAGATTGCCCGGTTCGTCGAGGAAGAACCCGAGGGTATCGCCGCGTATCTCTCGGACCGCATCGCGGCCGCCGACGCCGACGAGGCGCCGGCCAACGCCGACGACTAGTCCCTTTATCGATCCGCGAGCCAGTCGAGCGCCGCGTTCAGATCGGTCCGCGCCGGCGAGCAGGTGAAGTCGCGGCAGGCGTACGCCGTGGGTTCGCCCCCCTCCGCCTCCCGGTTCGCCCAGATGGGCGGCACCTCGTCGATACCGAGCGCGTCGAGCCACGGCTCCAGGTCGGCGTCGGAAGCCGGCCGCGGCGCGATCACGCCCGTCGGAAGCGGACGGGACGCGAGCGTCTCCCGCCACGACGCGGGCACCTCGTCGGCCGCGAGCGTCAGTTCCACCGGGCCGCGGGTGTGGGCGTCCGCCGCGAGGACGAGCGACGCGTGTTCGAGCGGGCTCGCCCGGATGCGGTCGGCGTGCGTGGCGAGCAGGCGGTCGGTCATCTCGCCGAACCCCTCGTCGGGGACGAAGAGGTCGAGTTCGTCGAGCAGCGCCGCGACGACGCCGAGACTCGACGGTGTCGACTGGTCGTTCAGCTCCTGCGGTCGGGTCACCAGCCCCTCACCGCTCGCCGGCGTGTAGTAGCACGTCCCCGCCTCCTCGTCCCAGAACTCCTCGCGGACGACGCGCACGAGGTCGACTGCGAAGGCGAGGTGTTCCACCTCGCCGGTCACCTGATAGCAGTCGAACGCGCCGCGCGCCAGGAAGGCGTAGTCGTCGAGGTAGCCGTCGACCTGCACGTCGCCGGACTTGTACCGCCGCGAGAGCCGCTCCGATTCCTCGTCCCAGAGGTGATCGCGGACGAACGCGAGCGCGTCGGTCGCCGTCTCGACGAGCGCCGGATCGAGCGTCTGCGCGCCGGTCGCGATACCCGAGATGGCGAGGCCGTTCCACCCCGCGAGCACCTTCTCGTCGCGGGCGGGCCGCGGACGGTCGGCCCGGGCGTCGAACGCGCGGGTCCGGGCCTCGATCAGGGTGCGTTCGACCGTCTCGGCGTCGAGGTCGTACTCCGTGGCCAGATCCTCGTAGCTCGCGGAGACGGTGAGCACCGTCGTCCTGCCCTCGAAGTTGCCGCCGTCGGTGACGCCGTAGCGGTCGCAGAACAGGTCGGCCGCCGTCTCGGCGTCGACGCCGTCGATATCGGCCGCCCCCATCGCCGCCCGCACCTCGTCGGGCGTCCAGACGTAGTAGGCGCCCTCCTCGTCCGTGGGCTCGTCGCCCTCGCCGAGGCGGCTGTCGGGCGTGGCGCTCTGGGCGTCGAGCGTGCTGTAGAAGCCGCCGTCGGGATGCTGGAGTTCGCGTTCGAGGAAGGCGACCGTCTCGGACGCGACGCGGGCGTATCGGTCGTTACCGGTCGCCGCCGCGGCCTCGAAGTAGACCCGCGGTAGCTCCGCGTTGTCGTAGAGCATCTTCTCGAAGTGGGGCACCGTCCACTCGCGGTCGGTGGCGTAGCGGTGGAAGCCGCCGCCCACGTGGTCGTAGAGGCCGCCAGCCGCCATGGCGTCGAGGGCCTCCCCGGCCACCTCGCCCGCCGCCTCGTCGTCGTCGAGGATCGACGCCCGGAGCAACAGATCCAGGCGGCGGGGCTGGGGGAACTTCGGGCCACCGGAGCCGAAGCCGCCGTGGGTGCGGTCGGCGCTCCGGACCGCCGCCGCCGTCGCCGTCCCCAACACGTCGGATTCGGGCGGGTCGCCAGGGTTCTCCGGCGTCGACTCGAGTTCGTCGGTGATCGCCGCCGTCCACTGGTCGGCGCGGTTCTCGATCTCCCCGCGATCGGTCTCCCAGGAGTTCGAGATATCCTTCAATAGCTGGAGAAAACCCGGACGCCCCCGCTGGGGGTCGCGCGGGAAGTACGTCCCCACGTAGAAGGGCTTCCCCTCGGGAGTGAGAAAGACCGAGAGCGGCCACCCGCCGCCGCCGGAGACGAGCTGACAGATGGTCTGGTAGACGCTGTCCACGTCCGGGCGCTCCTCGCGGTCCACCTTGATCGGGACGAACCGCTCGTTGAGGACGGTCGCCACTTCCGCGTCCTGGAAGCTCTCCGACTCCATCACGTGACACCAGTGACAGGCGGCGTAGCCGACGGAGAGGAAGATGGGGACGTCGTGTTCGCGGGCGGCGGAGAGCGCCTCGTCGTCCCACGGCTGCCAGTTGACCGGGTTGTCCGCGTGCTGTTCCAGATACGGGCTGGCCTCCTCGTCGAGGCGGTTTCGATCCGTCGGCGTCGGGGGCATGGTCACGGTTCGGCGTCCAGACGGGTAAAGCCACAGAACCGCGCTCGCGTCCGTCGGCTGTGCCAACCGTTTTATATATGCTCGCCGAGCGTGGGATATGGACGTCTCGGCGTGGGAACGGCGACTCGTCGGTCGTGCTCCCACGCTGCTCGCTATCCTCGGTGTCGCCGCCGCCGCCGTTTCGCTCGCCCACTTCCTCTACGACATCGAGACGCTCGGACTGGGTCCCTTGCCCGTCCTCTCGCTCGGCCTCTGTCTCTCGCTGTCGGTCGGCCTCTTCGCGCTGAGCCGCTGGCTCGCGGTCAGCGACCTCTCGGTCGCCGGAACGTGGACCGTCGTCAGGTGGTCGCTCGGCGGGATGGTCGGATTCGGTGCCCTGACGGCCCTGACGATCGGCATCCGTCTCGCCGAGGGACGAACCGTCGGCGGGGCGTCGCTCGGTCTCCTCGTGATGGCGACGGGCGGTGGGATCGGCGGCGGCGTCGCCGGCGTCTACTACGCCCGGGCGAACCACGCGGCCCGCGAGGCCGACCGCCGCCGCGACGCCCTCGTCTTTCTGAACAGCCACCTCCGGCACAACGTCCTGAACGCGGCGCAGGTCATCCAGGGGTACACGACGCTGCTCGGCGAACGCGACGACGAACCGGACGAGTATCTCGAACCAATCGAACGCCGCAGCGACACCATCGCGTCGCTCATCGAGGACATGAGGGAACTCGCCGACCTCTTCTCCGGCGAGCGCACCCCGGTGCCGACGGACATCTCGACGCTGCTCCTTCGCGAAGTCGAGACCGCGCGCGCGAACCACGAGGCGGCGACGTTCGAGGTGGACGTCCCCCCCGAACTGTACGTGATGGCGACCGGTGCCGTCTCGGCCGTCTTCGCCAACCTCCTGCAGAACGCCGTCGAACACCACGACGGGACGGCGCCGACCGTCACCGTCTCGGCCGAGCGAACCCCACGGACGGTGTTGGTTCACGTCGCCGACGACGGTCCCGGGATTCGGGACGACGTGAAAGAAAACCTCTTCGACTCGGCCATCGAGTCCGGTGAGGGCCGGGGTATCGCCCTCGTGAAGACGCTGATGAACCACTACGGCGGGAACGTGTCCGTCTCCGACAACGACCCCCGCGGGACGGAAGTCGTCGTCGAGTTCCGGCGGCCGCCGCCCCAGTGACGCGGCGGTCGAGTTCCGGCGGCCGCCGCCCCAGTGACGCGGCGGATATAACCCCGCGGCCGATCAACGTCGCCCATGCGCTCCCTCGACGACATCGGCGATACGTTCGACATCGGCGGCGACCTGACCGTCAACCGCCTCGGCTTCGGTGCCATGCGAATCACCGGCCCGAACATCCTCGGCGACCCCGACGATCCGGCCGAGGCGAACCGCGTCCTCGCCCGCGCCCTCGAACTCGGCGTCGACTTCGTCGATACCGCCGACGCCTACGGGCCCGGCACCAGCGAACGCCTCCTCGCCGAGGCGGGCGTCCCCGACGACGCCGTCGTCGCCACGAAGGGCGGCCTCCTGCGCGCGCCGAACGGCGACTGGCTCCGCCACGGCGACCCCGACTACCTCCGGAACGCCGCGCTCTGTAGCCTCGACCGACTCGGCGTCGACGCCATCGACCTGTATCAGTATCACGCCCCCGACCCCGACGTGCCCATCGAGGAGTCCATGCGGGTGCTCGCCGATCTGCAGGACCGCGGCCTCGTCCGCCACGTCGGCGTCAGCAACGTCTCCGTCGAGCAACTCGAACGCGCCCGCGACGTGGTGTCCGTCGCGACGGTCCAAAACGAGTACAACGTCGCCGACCGCACCCACGACGACGTCCTCGACGTCTGCGAGGACGAGGGCATCGGTTTCGTTCCGTACTTCCCGCTCGGCGGCGGTGACCTCGGCGGGAAGGCGGCGGTCCTCGACGACGTGGCGGTAGCCCACGACGCCACGCGCCGGCAAGTGGCGCTCGCGTGGCTCCTCGAACGGTCGCCGGTCGTCCTCCCCATCCCCGGCACGTCGACTGTCGACCACCTCGAAGCCAACGTCGCCGCCGCCGACATCGACCTCACCGACGACGAGATGGCGCGGCTCTCGTAGGCGTCTCAGCGCAGCCGGAACGTGTGCTCGCGGCTCGCGCCACAGGACGGGCAGACGTGCCGGTAGACGACCCGCCGGCCGTCGGTTCGGCTCGTCCAGTTGGCGTCGTGGTCGACGTAGCCACACGCCGGGCACTTCTTCTCGGTCGTCTCGTACCGCCGTCGGAGACGGTCGAGCGCCGTGCTCCCTCCCATGCTATTCGTTGCCATCTCTCACACTTCGAGTGGGAAGCTGATAAATCCCCGTGTCAGGGTCCCAGATACCCCCACGCGAGCAACCGATCCCCGTCGCCCTCGATCCATCGCTCCCCGATGTCGTCGCGGTAGTAGCAGTTCGGGACGACGATGTCGTCCACGCGCCCGTAGGCCTGCGCTCGTGCGTGTTGCATCGTCTCGCCCGTGCCGGTGACGACGAGCGGCATGCCGCTCTCGCCGGCGACGCGCCACTGTCCGTCGACCAGTTTCGTGTCTTCCAGATGGACACCGTCGGGGGCGACCCCCGGCGAGGTCACGCTCGCTCCGCTCGCGTGACCCCCGTCGCGGCTCTCGGTCTGAAAGACGACTGCGGCGTTTCGGGAGTTCTCGTCGTAGGTCTTCTCGTCGTCGAACGGGAACGGTGGGAGGACGACGCGAACACCGATCTGGTAGCCGTCGTGAACCGCTAATTCGGGGTCGTTCCCGTGGGCGAGGTCGTAGAAGAACTGCCCGGTCGGCGACTCGAACGATTCCTCCTGCAGCGCGATGGTCGGGTAGCCAAAGCGCGGCGTGAACTCAAGCGGGTAGATGCCGGACTCGTTGACGATGCAGTTGATGTCGATGCTCCCGACGTAGCCCTCTTCGGCGAGCCAGCCTTCGAGCTTCCCGAACGTCTCCTCGAACAGCCTGTTCCGCCCGCCCCAGAACATCGACGTCCCCATCTCGCCCGTCGACGGGCCGATGTTGCCGGGGAACAACTTCTTGTGCTCGAAGTTGAAGTTGATCTGATCGACGAACCGTTCCCCGTCGAAGAACCCGCAGATGGCGATCTCCACGCCCTCGACCTTCCGCTGGAGCTGGAAGCCCTTCATCCGGTGGCCCCACGCTTTCTTGTAGGCTCTCAGCACGTCGACGACGTCGCTGCCGTCGTCCTCGTTGCCGACGTAGAGGAGTCGCTTCACGTTCTGGACCTCCCCGAGCGGCTTGATCACGTACGGTGCGGGGTTCTCCTGGACGTGCTGGATGCCGGCGTCGAAGTCCTCGAAGACGTGGTGCTCGATAGTGTCGACGCCGTGCGCTTCGAGCATCTCCATCGCGTAGCCACGATCCTCTTCGAGCCGGTCGGTGTTCGGGGTGCCGCCGACGACGGCCTTTCCTTCCTCGCGGAGTTCCTTGGCCAGGGCGCCGGTACCGACGTCCGCCCCGACCCAGATGTCGTCGAAGACGATCACGTCCGCCCACTCTACCTCGGCGCGCCAGTCGTCGGTCTTGGGTACGAAGCCGTCGGCTATCTCCCGATCCGATTCGGCCTCGATGTAGTATTTCACCTCGTGACCTTCGCGACGGATCTGCCACGCGAGGTCGCCGATCAGCGCGGCATCCATCGAGACGAAGAGGAATCGTCGGGTGTCCATGCCGCACGGACGCACGACAGCAGTAAAGTTTCGTCGCCCCGGGCCGTCCGGGCGTGTCCCCGGCCGCTCGACTCACTCCGGTCGAACGCTCGGCGCTCACCCCAGAAACGTCGCGACGAACAGGAGTGCGAACCCGAGCGAGAGACAGAGCCCGCCGACGCGGCCGATCCAGGTGTGTTCGCGGACGTCCGCCCGGTTGGTGTCGATGCGATAGTCCTGGAACTCCGGGTTGTACTCGACGTAGTTCGGCATCTGGAAGAACTCGACGAACACCAGCGCGCCGCCGAGGGCGCCCAGCGCCGATCCGAGCAACCGGAGTGCGTTCGCCACCGCGACCATGCTCCTACGGTGACTGAGAAGGACAAAAATCCTCCCGTTTATGAGCGATGCCGCGGCCACCCGCCCCGTGTTCCGAGGCAACCGGTACGCCGCCGCCGTCGTCGCCACCGTCCTCCTGTCGGTCGCGATGCCGGCAGGCGTGACTGCCGCCGACGGCGACGCCGGCGCCGAGGCGACCATCGTCGCCGCCGTTCCCAACCCCACCACCGACGGCGACGCCGGCGAGTACGTCGTCGTTCGCGTTCCGGCCGGGTCGACCGCCAACTGGACGCTCGGCGACGGGGAACGCGTCGTCTCCCTCCCTGCCGACCGCCCTGCGTCCCACATCGCCGTCACCGACGATCCGAACGCGACCCGGCGGCTGACCGACGCGCCCGTCGTTTCCGTCTCTCACCTCTCGCTGTCGAACGCCGGCGAGCGGCTTCGCCTCCGACGCGACGGCGCCGTCGTCGCCCGCCTCGACTACGAAGACGCCCCGGAGAGCGAGCGAATCGTCCGAACCGACGGCGGGACCGCGTGGCGACCCGTCGGCTACCGCCCGCGCGACGTGCATCGGTACGGTCCCGCGACCGTCACCGGGTTCGTCCTCCCCGACGCGCCGTCGGTCCCCGTCGAGACGCTTCGGGGCGCGCGCCGTCGGATCTTCCTCGCCGGCTACACGTTCACGAGCGAACGGGTCGCGGACGCCCTGATCGCCGCCGAGCGCCGCGGCGTCGCGGTTCGCGTCCTCGTCGACGCCGATCCGGTCGGCGGACGGACGGCCCGGGGCGCGCGGGCGCTCGACCGACTCGCCGCCGCCGGCGTCGACGTCCGGGTCCTCGGCGGCCCCCGCGCGCGGTTCGACTACCACCACCCGAAGTACGCCGTCGTCGACGACCGGGCGGTCGTGTTGACGGAAAACTGGAAGCCCGCGGGCGTCGGTGGGAAGAGTAGCCGCGGTTGGGGCGTCGTCGTCGACGCCCGCCCCGTCGCCGCCGACCTCGCCGCCCTGTTCCGCGTCGACGCCGGGGGAGGCGACGCGATGCCGTGGCGCCGGTACCGGCGCGGGCGGACGTTCGATTCCGGGGCCCCCGCCGAGGGTTCCTATCCGTCACGGTTCGAGCCGACGACCGAAACGGCCGCCGAGGTGCGGGTCCTCACCGCGCCGGGTAACGCCGAGTCGGCGCTGGCCGGGGTCGTCGACGGTGCCGACGAGCGTGTCGACGTGATCCAGCCGTCCATCGGCCGGCGTGACGGCCCGCTCCTGCGCGCGACGATCCGTGCCGCCGAACGGGGCGTCGAGGTTCGCGTGCTCGTCTCGGGGGCGTGGTACGTCGCGGAGGAAAACGCCGCCCTCGTGGAGTGGCTGAACGGCGTCGCAACGCGGCGCGACCTGCCGCTCACCGCCCGCGTCGCCGAGCCGGCGGGTCGGTACGAGAAGATTCACGCGAAAGGCGTCGTCGCCGACGGGGTCGTCGTCGTCGGGAGCCTCAACTGGAACGACAACGCCGTCTCGGAGAACCGCGAGGTGGTACTCGCGATTCGAAGCGAGGCGCTGGCGACGTACTTCCGTGAGGTGTTCGCGGCGGACTGGCAGGGCGGCCGGGGCGTCGACCGGGCGACGTGGGTAGTCGTCGGGGGCGCGCTCGCGGCGCTGGTGCTCGCCCTCGTGGTCGCCCGAAAGACGGTTCGGTTCGGTGGGTGAACGGCGGCGATCGACCCCGATCAGTCGTCGCCGTGATCCAGCGCCGTCGCGCTCGATAGCGCTTCGTCCAGTTCCGCGTCGGCCATCTTCTCGACGAGCGCGTCGATCACTTCGCTTCGCATGCCCTTCACGAACTTGATCGAGCCGACTACGAGGTGGCCGCCGCCGGAGACGCCGCCGCCGACGACTTCCTCGTCGAGTTCCGCGACCATCTCGGGGATGTCGAGGCGGACGCCGTCGGAGCGGAGCACGGCGAAGTCGGGGCCGTAGCCGATGGTGATGACGGGGTCGCCCGTCTCCTCGACCTTCCGGTCGTGGAGGTTGCCGGTCGTCTTGCCGGGGGCGGGGTAGGTGAAGCGGTGTGCGAAGTCGTCGAGGTCGACCCGGTAGAGGTGGGCGTCGTTGTCGAGTCGCTCGTGTTCGACGTGGGGGTCGAGCGCGGCGAGCTGGCGGTCGATGTCGCGCTCCGCGCGGTCCGCGAGGAAGTCGACCAGTTCGTCGTGGCGGTGCTCGTCGTCGCAGTCGACGTTGAGCACGTCGCTCACGAGCGTCTTGCCCTCGCTGTAGCGGAGCCAGTGGGCGGCGTAGTCGAGCGCCTCGCCGATGCGGACGAGGTCCTCGCGGCCGTACCCCTCGGCGTCCGCCAGGTCGACGAAGTCACTCATCGCCTCGGCCTTCGAGCGGTCGGCGAGTCCCGCCACGGCGGGGACGTGTCGGAGTTCGTCGGTCATCTCGGGGTCGATCATCCGTGCGAGTTCGACACACATCATGCCCGTCGTGATGCGGTAGTCCTCGTCGACGAGGTAGGGATTGACGTGCGCGTCGAGCAGGTGATCCACCGCGTCGGGGTCGGGGTGGTGGTGGTCGACGACGACGATGGGCACGTCGTAGTGCGCGAGGTTCTCGTAGGCGGGCACGTCCTCCTCGGTGCTCCCGTTGTCGAGCATGAGCAGGAGCGGGAGTTTCTGCCCGTGGCGCTCTCGCCCTTCGAGCGCGAAGTTGAGGTCACGGGTCACGTCCTCCATCTCGTAGTACGGCGCCTTGCTCGGCAGGCGCTTGATGAGGTGGCGGGGCGCGTCGTCGTCGTCGTGCACGGCTCGAATGAAGCGTTCGAGCGCCACCTGCACGGGGAGGGAGGCACACATGCCGTCGCCGTCGGCGTGGTGACGGACGCGGATCGGGCGCCCCTCGAGGACCGTGCGGCGGAGTTGCTTGGCCACGGCGTGGAGGTCGGATCGCAGTTTCTCGAAGGCGTCCCACTCGACCAGCGGGTCGACGTCGTGGGGTTCGGCGCGCTCGTCGAGCCCCGCGTCGACGCGTTCCCGCACTTCCTCGGCCGTCTCGTCGGTCAGACGCGTGAGCGACTCCACTTCGATCTGTGGGCTCCCCTCGTGTTCCTCCACCGTGCCCGCGATGCGGACGGCGTCGTCGAGTTCCACCTCGGGGTAGGCGCGTACGCCCGCGTCCTCGAACGCGGTACAGGCGACGATACCGGTGGCGTCGCGACACCGGAAGACCGTCGGCCCGGCGGTCTGTTTGATCTGACTGACCGTCGCCTCGACGGTGACCGTCTCGCCGGTTTCGAGGGCGTCGATGGACGTCACCGTCGGCTGGTGGTCGACCGCGACCGTCCGGTAGTCGTCGAGGTCCGCTTCGACGAAGGCGACGTCGCCGTTCTCACGCACCTCGTCGAGGCGAACGAGCAGTCGGTCGCCGACGTCGTAGTTGCCGATCAGGTTCGACTCGTGGACGAGGCCGGAGACGTCGTCCGAGACGTCGACGAAGACGCCGTAGGCGACGACGCCGTTGACGACGGCGTGGTAGTGGTCGCCGACGTCGATGTCGTCGGCCGTGCAGTCGGGCGCGAGATCGTAGACGATGGGACGAGAATTCTCGCCCGCGTCGGTGCCGGAATCCCCGGCAGTCCCTGCGGTCATACTTTTGTGTGATAGGTGACCGAAGTTAAGCCTTGCAGAATCCGTCGCCCGAGTCGGGGAGGGTCCCGGCCGCTTCGGCGCACATCCGGAACCCTTAGAAGGAGACGCCCCCGACTCGAATACATGCGGTCGGAACCCCCCGCCGGCGCCGTCGACCACCCGAGTCGGGAGGACGACGCATGACGACGGTCGTCGCCCAGGGAACGTTCGACATTCTCCACCCCGGCCACGTCCACTACCTCTCCGACGCAGCGTCGATGGGTGACCGCCTCCACGTCATCGTCGCCCGCAGCGAGAACGTCACGCACAAACCCGAACCCATCCTCTCGGGGCGACAGCGCCGGGCGATGGTCGACGCCCTCGCCGTCGTCGACGAGGCCCACCTCGGCCACCCCGAGGACATCTTCGTCCCCATCGAACGCATCGACCCCGACGTCATCGCTCTGGGCTACGACCAACACCACGACGAGGAGGGTCTCCAGCGGGCGCTCCGCGACCGTGGCATCGACTGCGAGATTCGGCGAGCGACGCCGCTCGAGGCCGCCGAGGACGTACTCCCTTCGACGGGGCGGATCATCGATCGGATCGTCGACCGCCGGTGCTGAACGTGAACGAACGCGTCGCTCGCGGACGGTAGCGGGCTGGAAAACTGTCGGGACGACGTTCAGGTTCAGGCGCGAATCGGTGCTTGCGACAGCGACTCGTCGTGGGCGCGGACCACGTCCTCGTCGGCTTCGAGGTCACCGGACGACCCGTCGCTCTGCTGTTCCTCGAGGAACTGCTGGTACTCGTCCTGCGAGACGACCTGAATCTCGAAGTACATCTGCGAGTGGGCGACGCCACAGAACTCGGCGCAGTAGCCCTGATACGTCCCCTCTTCGAGGGCGACGGTCTTGATGACGTTCGACTGGCCGGGCATGGCGTCCTGTTTCAGGCCGAGTTCGGGTACGTGGAACGCGTGTAACACGTCACTCGACGTGACGTTGAAGTAGACGTCTTCTCCGGCTGGTATCACCACCGTCGGGGCCGTACTCGCTATCTGCACGTCCTCCTGTGGGTAGCTCGCTTGCCAGCCCCACTGGAACGCGTCCATGTGGACGACCACGTCGTCACCTTCGGGGGCGATCTCCTGTTCGTCCTGTTCGAAGGAGATGTTCTCGTTCGCGAGCACGCCGTAGGAGGCGACGCCGACGAACAGGAGGACGATGGCCGTCGCCACCGTCCACGTGATTTCGAGTCGGCGGTTCTCCTTGGTCGGCTTGGCTTCGTCGGCGTCCTTGAACCGGTACACCGTGTAGATCAGAATGCCTTCGACGAGGAGGGTGATCGGGACGGCGACGAGCAACAGTTTCTCGTTCAGACCATAAATCAGCTCTGCGGACTCTGATGGCTGGGCGACCACGGGGTCGGCGGCGAGGGAGAGAGCCACCGCCGAGAGCAGCGACGCCAGCACGAGGCGCGACCGTTTCATACTCTATGGGCCGTTAGAATCTCCTCCGTAAATAGCTACTGATAGGGAGCATCGCGCGCCCCGGCGGCGTCCCGCGAGCACGGCGTCGAGCCTCGATCACCGGCGCCGGCGCCTCGTCCGGTGGCGGTGATACGGGGGTGTCGCCGTCGGACCGTGGGAAAAAGCGGGGCGCATAAATACGCGGCTTTCCAATCGCCGCGTAGTGATCGACTCGTGCGAGACGTGACCGACCGCTTCCCGGGCCTCCTCGCGGCGAGCGCCATGGGCGTCTACCTGCTCTTGCTCGTCGGGACGACGATTGCCGTGACCGACGCGGTCGAGACGTGCGCCGCGTGGCCGGCCTGTGGCGACGGCCTGACGCTCCCGACGACCGCCGCGGGCGCCCTCGTCGTCGGCCACCGCCTCGCCGCCGTCGTCGTCGGCCTCCTCGTCCTCGCCGCCGGCATCGCCGCGTGGCGGACCGACTCGCGCCGCCGCGTCCGTGCCGCCCTCGGTATCTCGCTCGTCTGTTACCCCGTGCAGGCCGCCCTCGGCGCCGTCGTCGCCACCACCGGCGCGGCCGGGCTCCTCCCCGCCGCCCACTTGGTCGTGGGCATGGTCATCTTCGGCGGCCTCGTCGCCGCCCTCGCGTGGACGCTCGAAGCCGAGACGGGCGACCCGTCGGACGGCCCCGTCACGGACCCCGACACGCTCTCGCCGCCCGAGGCGCCCGTCGAACCCGCCGAGCGGCCGTCCCTGCCCGACGACCCCGTCGCTCGGGTCCGTACCGTCGCCGGGGCGTATTTCCGGCTCACGAAGCCACGGCTGATGTGGCTGCTCTGTCTCGTCGCCTCCGCGGGGATGGGGCTGGCCGCGGGGACCGGACTCTCGGCGCGGACGGTGGTGCTCACGCTCCTCGGCGGCGTCCTCTCCATCGGCGCGAGCGGCACGTTCAACCACGTCCTCGAACGCGACGTGGACCGCCGGATGTCGCGGACGAGTGACCGCCCGCTCGCGACGGACGTGGTGTCGGTGCGCAACGCCCTCGCCTTCGGCGCCCTGTTGACCGTGGGGTCGCTCGTGGCCTTCGCCGCCGTCAACTGGCTGGTCGCCGTCCTCGGCCTCGTCGCCATCGTCTTCTACAGCGTGATCTACACGCTCGTGTTGAAGCCGAACACGGTCCAGAACACGGTTCTCGGCGGCGCCGCGGGCGCGCTCCCGGCGCTGATCGGCTGGGCGGCGGTGACGGGCGAGGTGGGTCTCGGGGGCCTCGTGCTCGCGGCGGTCATCTTCCTCTGGACGCCCGCGCACTTCTACAACCTCGCGCTCGCGTACAAGGACGACTACGCCCGGGGCGGCTTCCCGATGATGCCCGTCGTGCGCGGCGAGACGGAGACCCGGAAGCACATCCTCTGGTGGCTCGGCGCGACGTTCGTCGGCGCGGGCGTGCTGGCGACCTGGAGCGCGCTCGGCTGGCTCTACGTGGCCACGGCCGTCGTCCTCGGGGCGGCGTTCCTGTGGGCCGTCGTCCGCCTGCACGTGGACCGGACCGAATCCGCCGCGTTCCGGGCGTTCCACGCCTCGAACGCCTACCTCGGCGCGCTCCTCCTCGCGGTGGTCGTCGACACCTTGGTGATCTGAAAAAGGGTAAACGGTAAGCCGGTGGCTTACGCGGGGGGCGTATGGAGAACGTAGCGATCATCGGCGCGTCGATGACCCAGTTTGGCCAGCGGGACGGGTGGGTGCTGGACCTGCTCTCCGAAGCCGGAACGGCCTGTCTGGACGACGCGGGAGTGTCGCCGGACGCGATCGATCACCTCTACGTCTCGAACATGGCGAGCGGCGAGTTCGAGGGGCAGACGGGGATCATGAACGCCATCGCCCACGACCTCGCGGCGATGCCGGCGTACACCGCCCGCATCGACCAGACGAGTTCGAGCGGCGGTGCGGGCGTCAAACACGCCTGGCAGTCGGTCGCCTCCGGCGCCAGCGACATGACGCTGCTCGTGGGCGCGGAGAAGATGACCCACCGGACGACCCCGGAGGCGACGGACGTCATCGCCTCCATCACCCACCCCGTCGAGTACAAACACGGCGTGACGCTCCCGAGCTTCGCGGGGCTGACGGCGCGGCTGTATCTCGACACGTACGACGCGCCCCGGGAGAGCCTGGGGAAGGTGGCGGTGAAGAACCACAAACACGGGGTTCACAACCCACACGCCCAGTTCCAGAAGGAGGTCGACCTCGACACCGTCCTCGAGTCGCCCATCGTGGCCGACCCGCTTCGCCTGTACGACTTCTGCCCGATCACGGACGGGAGCGCGGCGCTCATGTTCTGTCCGGAGTCGGTCGCGAAGGAGTACACCGACGACTACGTCCTCGTCCCCGGCGTCGGCGGCGCGACGGACACCCACGTCGTCCACGAACGTGCGGACCCGACGACGATGCGCGGCGTCGTCGAGTCGAGCCGCATCGCCTACGACATGGCTGATATGGGCCCCGACGATATCGACGTGGCCGAACTCCACGACATGTTTACCATCCTCGAGTTCCTCCAGAGCGAGGACCTCGGCTTCTTCGAGAAGGGCGACGGCTGGAAGGCAATCGAGGAGGGGCGCACCGAGATGGGCGGCGACATGCCGATCAACCCCTCGGGCGGCCTGAAGTCGAAGGGCCACCCGCTGGGCGCCAGCGGCGTCGCACAGGTGTACGAAATCTACGAACAGCTGATGGGCGAGGCCGGCAAGCGACAGGTCGGCGACGCCGACACCGGTCTGGCGTGTAACGTCGGCGGCTTCGGCAACTGTGTCATCACTACCCTCATGGAGGCCAACTAATGATGGAAGCGTACCGCTACCCCGACGGCAGTATCACGTACCCCGGCCATCCGATCGGGCCGGGTGGAGAGGAACCGGTCGACACGGTCGACCTCAGCGAGTACACCGCCGAGGTGATCACGTGGACGACGAGTACGGCGGCGCCGCCGGGCGTCCGCGAACCGAACACGCTCGCCATCGTCGAGTTCGACGTCGACGGCGAACCGGTTCGCGCCATCGGCGGCGTGACGACGGGCGACGAGGTGGAGATCGGCGACGAGGTGCGCCCGGTGTACGTTGAGGAACTCCGGGAGCCGGGTGCGGGCATCCGCGAACCCGACAGCCAGGAGTGGGACGGCTACCGGTTCGAACCGGTCTGACGCCGGCGTTCCGGAACGCTGGGGTCGTCGAGAAGTAGCTACGCGTCGACTTCGTCGAGGGCGTCCTCGGGCACCTCGTCGATGAGGACGATGGCTTCGCCGTCGATCACCGTCTCGCCGTCCTCGTCTTCGACGACGGTCGTCAGCCGGTAGCGGCCGTCGCCGAGGTCCTCGACGACCTCACAGATGGCGGTGACCGTCTCGCCGATGTCGACGGGGCCGAGGAACTGGAGGTCCTGAGAGAGATAGATCGTCAGCCCGGGCAGGCGCGCGAGCGCGGCGCTGATGACGCCCGAGACGAGCGTTCCGTGGACGATCTGTCGGCCGAAGCGGGTCTGCTCGGCGAAGTCGGAATCGAGGTGCAGGCGGTTCGTGTCGCCGCTGGCGTCCGCGAACACCTGAATCTCCTCCTCGGTGAGACGCTTCGAGAATCGGATCCGGTCGCCGACGCCGACCACCCCGTCGCCCTCGTCGGAGTGTTCGAACGTCCACTCCGCCTTGGAGTAGGTGAGTTCGGGAGACGAGGCGGGCTGACGTTCGTCCTCGCCGTTCTCGCCGTCGGCGAACGTCGGGAACATCGCCCGGTTCGCCGCCATCATGCTGTTGTAGAAGTGCTCGACGCTGTTCGAGAAGTGTTTCTGCGACTGAAGCCACGTATCCGTGACTTCACTCATCGACGTGGTGGTTCGTTCCGGCATTGTTGATTGGGATGTGTTAGGGGTGGTCACTTAAAGACTGGTCGCTTTCGTCGCCGGGTACTCCCCGACGAGACCATCTGATGTCTTTGAGTGGTATAGGATGGTAACAAAAGTAAAGCTTATGCCTCTGGCCCCCATCTGTAGGGGTAAGGATGACGCAAGACGAGGACGGTGGCGCGCCGACGTGGCCGGGAATGCCCTTTGCCCAGCAGTTTCAGGACGCGAGCGAAGACGCCGTCGAACAGCAAATGAAGCTGTTCAAGCAGTTCATGTCGGCGGGCGCCGGGAGCGGATTCGACGGGTTCTCGCAGCTCGGCGCGATGAGTATGGGCACGGCCATGTTCAAGACCCGCGTGCAGAGCGGGGGTCGCATCAGCATTCCCGATGCCGAGCGCGAGACGCTCGACATCGAGGACGGCGACATCGTCCAGACAATCGTCATCCCCGTCAAACGAAATTCGGAGTAATACAATGAGTGCTTCCAACCCCTTCAGTTCGGCTTTCGAGATGCAGCGTACCATGATCGACCAGAGTCGCCGCGCGATGGAGACGGGCATCGACGCCCAGCGCGCCGCCGTGGAAACCTGGTTCGGCTCCTTCGAGTCGGCCAAGTCCGTCCAGAAGAGCGGCGTCACGCTCTCGAAGACGGCAATCGAGGCCTACCTCGACGGCCTGAAGTCCGTCTTCCCCGAGGAGTCCGTCGCGGAGCTCGAAGCCGCCGTCGACGAGCAGTTCGAGGCCGCCGACGAGATTCACGAGGACGCGTGGCAGTCCTTCCTCGAGGGCCTCGACGAGGCCGAGGCGACCTACGACGAGATGACGGAGATGCAGCTCGAACTGCTCGCCGAGAGCTTCGACGCCTTCGAGCAGCTGCAGTCCGACGCCGCGGAGACGACCGAAGAGGTCGTCGCGTCCGCCGAGGAACTGGCGGAGTCCGCCTAACCGGAGCGTTTTCACCCCCGATCCCCTTATTTGCATACGATGACCAACGAAGCCAGCGGTACGTTCGACGGACAGATGGACGCGTTCCTGGAACGCATGACAGAGACGTATATGAACGCCCTCGACCGGAACCTCGACGCCCAGTCGGCCTTCCTCGAGTCCTGGATGGATTCGATGGAGGACAACCTCTCCGAGGAGCGCATCCAGGAGGGGTACGAGGGGTCGATGCGCGCCTACGAGGCGTGGATGGACGCGGCCGAAACCTCCTTCGAGCGCATGGGCAGCGCCTTCCAAGGCGAGGACGTCGAGCCCGAGGAGTTCCGTGACATCTGGCTCTCCTCGGCCAACGAGGCGTTCAAGGAGATGATGACCACCACCGCGTTCGCGGCGGCGACCGGCCAGACCGTCGAGGAGGCGATGAACATGCGTCAGAACATCGACGAAGCCTCCGAGGAGACGCTCCACGCGCTCAACTTCGCCACCGTCGGCGACGTGCGCGAGGTGGGCGAACGGCTCGTCGAACTCGAACGCCGGCAACACTCGATCGAGCAGAAGCTCGATCAGGTGCTCGAACAGCTATGAATCCCTTTACCTTCCCGCTGGACGCCCAGCGTGACCTCTGGGAACGCGCGGCCGACGACGCGGAGTCCGTCGGCGCCATCCCCGAAGGATTGGAGACGATGGCCGACGTGGAAGTGGGGGCGACGCCGAGCGAGGTGGTCTACGAGGAGAACAAGCTCGAACTCCACCACTACGAACCGCTGGTGCCGGCGGAGGAGCGCCACGATGTGCCCATCCTGTTCGTCTACGCGCTCATCAACCGGCCGTACATCCTCGACCTCCAGTCGGATCGGAGCGTCATTCGCCGGATGCTCGAAGCCGGCTTCGACGTGTACATGATCGACTGGGGCGAGCCCTCGGACCTCGATACCGCCCTCTCGCTGCACGACTACGTCAACCGCTACATCGACAACTGCGTCGACGTGGTGCGCGAGCGTTCCGGTCAGGACTCGATCAACCTCATGGGCTACTGCATGGGCGGGACGATGAGCGTCATGTACGCCGCGCTCCATCCAGAGAAGATCCGCAATCTGGGTCTGATGGCGGCCGGCCTCTGTTTCGACGGCACCGGCGGCATCCTGGAGATGTGGGGCGACGAGGACTTCTTCAGTCCCGGCGCCATCACCGAGACGTTCGGCAACGTCCCCGCCGAGTTCCTCGACGTGGGCTTCGCCCTGATGGACCCCGTCCACAACTACGTCACGAAGTACGGCAACCTCTACGACAACATCGACGACGAGGACTTCGTGGAGAACTTCGCCCGGATGGAGAAGTGGCTCAACGACCCCATCGACGTGGCCGGGGTCGCCTACCGGGAGTTCCTCGAGGATGTCTACCAGGAGAACAAGCTCTACCGGAACGAACTCGAACTGAACGGCGAGCGGGTCGATCTGGACAACATCACGATGCCCGTGATCCAGGTGATCGGCGAGTACGACCATCTCATCCCGCCGGAGGCGAGCCGGCCGTTCAACGACGTCGTCGGCAGCGACGACACCGAACTCAAGGAGTTCTCGACGGGTCACATCGGTCTCTCGGTGTCGAGTTCCAGCCACGAACACCTCTGGCCCGCCGTGGCTGAGTGGTTCGCCGAGCGGTCCGTCGTCGACGACGAGGACGAGTCCGTCGAGGTGCCCATCGAGGAGACGAGCGACGATGCGGACGGCGATACCGTCGATGCCGCCGTCGTCGAGGACGTCGAGACGACAGAAGCCGACATCCCCGGGACCGATCTACAGGAACTCGACGGCATCGGCCCCGCGTACGCGTCGCGCCTCGACGAGGCCGGCATCGGCTCCGTGGAAGAACTCGCGGACGCGGAACCGGCCATCGTCGCGGCCGACACCGACATCGACGAGGGCCGCATCCGACGGTGGATCGACGCCGCGAACGAACGCGCGTCGTAACGCGACGTCTGCTATCTCTTCGTGAGTCGTGCCACCACATCCCACATTTACAAACGTGAACTATACCTTGTAATATTGTCTCATATAAGGAGTTTTCAGAATATGATGCATATGTTGGAAGGGTTTATTACTTAGTAAGTGAACATTTCAGTTGAACATGAGCACGACACAGATGATCTCGCGCGCCGCCGACCGATTCGACCTGCCCGACGACCTCACTGCCGCCGACTCGAAGCTCGTCTACCTGTTCGTCGCCGTCTCCGACGGTGCGACGGTCGACGACCTGCAGACCGCGCTGGACATCAAGAAGATTTCGCTGTTCCCGGTTCTCGACACGCTCTCCGAGCGCGGCCTGATCGAGCGCGTCGAGGACGAGTACGTCGCCGCCCAGGCGTCGTAATCCGACTGTTCCTCTCCTCTCTATCGCGGCTTACTTCACCGAGTCGTCCGTGCCGTCTCCGGACTCCTCGGTCACTTCCCGCTTGATCGATTCCAGTTCCGCGTCCACGTCGACGGCGTCGTCCCCTTCCTCCTCGACGTCGATGGCGACGCCCCGTCCGGACGGCGCCCGCTCTCGGTCCGCGCCCCGCTCCCGACGCCGGTCGTCCCCCACCTCGTCGAGGCGCTCGTCTATCTCCGCGGTCAACGCCCGTGCGTCGGTCAGGACCGATCTGGCCGCCGAGTCCTCGGGCAGGTCCGCACCCGTCAGCGCGTCGCGCAGGTCGGCCAGGGCGTCGCGAAGCGCCGCCGTCTCGGGGCCGCGGCGTGACTCCAGCCGATCACGGAGTTCGCCGGCGTTCGACGCCGGTCCGGCGAGGCGAAGCACCGCCCGCAGGAGCTCCAGCGACTGCACCGTCGCTTCGAGCAGTGCGATGACCGTCGGAAGGGTGTACTCCTCGGTGAACCGGAGAATCTCGCCGGGCGTCGGCGGGCGCCGACGGGGCGGTCGGCCACCCCGAACGTCCTCGTCGACCGCCGCCCGCAGCTCGGTCAGCGTTCGTTCGAGGTCGGCCAGCAGGACCGCCAGTTCCTCGTCGTCTCGGCTCGACATGCGTGGCGGTTAGGGCCGGACGCAGATATATGCCCCCGTCCACCGTCTCGGCCGACTCCGGATGCGGGCGGCCGGTCGTCGACGGCGTGAGCGACGTCAGTCGCGCCTGCGACCCGCCACCGCCACGGCCAACAGCGCCAGCACGGCGACGACGGGGCCGAACCCGGCGCCGCCGCCCTCGGTCGGGGTGGGGGTGGAGGTCGCCGTCGCCGTCGGCGTTTCGGTGGGCGTGACCGTCGGCGCGGGTGTCGGCGTGGGTGTTGCCGTCGGCGCGGGTGTCGGCGTGGGTGTCGGGGTCGGGGTCGGGGTCGCGGTCGGCGTGGGTGTTGCCGTCGGGGTCGCGGTGGGGGTGGCCGTCGGGGTCGCCGTCGCCGTCGCCGTCGGCTCCGCGGCCGCCCCTGCGACCGTCACCGTCGTGGACGCGCGCCCGTCCTCGATGTCGCTCCCTTCGACGCTGATCCGGTACGTGCCGGGATCGGGATTCCGGGTGTCCACCGTGACGCTGTCGCCGCTCTCGGTGATCCGGGCGTTCCCCGCCAGGTCGATCCCGTCGGGACTCTCGACGGTCACGTCCAGCCGGTCGGCCTCCTCGAAGTTGTACTCGGCCGTGATCGTCACCTCCTCGAAGTCGTTCGCGTCGAGGGTGTCGCCCGCGACGTCGACGCCGCGTTCGTTGCGCACTTCGAACTCCGTGATTCGCGGCCTGACGACGCGCAGTTCGGGGTCGTCGTCCGCGTCGCTCTCGGCGTCGTACGACCCGGGGTCGACCCCGCCGAAATTCGCGTTCTCCGGGGCGACGGTGAACACGCCGTCGCCGCCGGTGGCGACGAACGTCGTCCGGTCCGTGCCGATGGTCCCGCCGCCGGTGAGTTCTACGTCCGAGATGTCGAGCGTCTCGCTGACGTAGACGCGGACGGGCGGGCTGGTGTCCGCCGGCTGCTCGCGCGGTTCGTCGACTGCGACGCCCGCGCCCGTCACGGCGGCGACGACGCCGACGATCACGAGCACCGTCGCGACGGTTCGGAGCGTGGAGGGTCGATCGAAGGGCATGTGATCGGCGTTCGCGTGCCGTCGATATGTCGCTTTCCGTCGCGGAGACCGTCTTGCCCCGAATGGAAACGCTCTTTTGACAGTCACACCGAGTGTGCGCGTATGACCGACGGGGACGACGAGACCGACCTCCCAGCCGAGACCCTCGACTCCCGCCTCGACGAGGCGGCCGAGGCGCTCGACGCCGCCGAGACCGAAGCCGACCTCGACGCCGTCGAGGAGCAACTGGACGCCATCGCCGAGGACCTCGACGCCGCCGACCTCCCGGCCCCCGACGAGGACGACGAGGACGCCGAGGACCCCGGCGCGGAACTCGAAGACCGGCTCGACTCCCTCCGCGAGGATCTGGCGGCCGCCCGCGGCCCCTACGCCTCGGACGTGACCGACGCGGTGGCGGACGCGACGGCGACGCTCACCGACACCCGCTGGACCGAGACGGGCGAGGACGAGGCCGCCGCGGCCGTCGAATCCTTCGTCGCGGACGTGAACGAGACGCTCGATGCCGACCTCTCTGGGCACGACGCCGACGCTCTCGACGCCGCCGCCGAGGCCGTCGACGACGCCGGCCTCGACCCCGACGAGGACGCCGAAACCATCGCGGCGCTGCTGGAGGCGACCGACGCGCTCGAAGCCGGACTGGAGGACGCGGAGGAGTGGGACGACCTCGAAACCCACGAGAAGCTGCAGGCACAGGGCTACTACGACGTGCTCGGCCACTACAAGGACTTCCCGCCCGAGTGGGCCGCGCTCAAGGAGTGGGAGCAGCGCGGCAACGTCGAGATGGTGCTGCTCGCGCTCGACAGCTTCCAGTCGGACTTCATGGAACGGCACTGCCTCGAAGCCCTCACGCGCATGAACGACGCGGCGGCGTTCGACGCCATGCACCAGCGCGCGGGCAAGCGCGACAAGCCCGGGATCAAGGCGATCGGAAAGATGGGCGCCGAGGACGCCGTCGAGACGCTCTTGGAGTACGTCGACGCCGACTCCGACCCCGGCCTCCAGAAGGTGACGTTCAAGGCGCTCGGCGAAATCGGGAGCGAGGAGGCGACCGGACCGCTCGCCAACAAACTCGTCGCCGAGAACGAGCAGATTCGCCCCTACGCTGCCCGCGCGCTCGGCCTCATCGGCGACACGCGAGCCATCGAGCCGCTGGCGGACGCGCTGGCCGACGCCGACACCGACGAGACCCGCGCCGCGGCCGCGTGGGCGCTCCGACAGATCGGCACCGAACGCGCGCTCTCCGTGGCCGCCGACTACGCCGACGACCGGGCCTACCTCGTCCAGCACGAGGCGAGCCAGGCCGCCGACGCACTGTCGGTCGAACCGACCGCGTAGCGCAGTCGACCCCAACGTTCTCCCCGGTCCCGTTCCTCCCTCACCCATGACCAGCGAGTCGACCGAATCGAACGCCCTCGGCACCGACCTCGAACCCTGCAGCACCGACCCCGAAACCGGCTACCTCCGCGATGGCTGCTGCCGTCACCTCGACTCCGACCGCGGCCGCCACGAAGTCTGTGCCGTGATGACCGACGCGTTCCTCCAGTTCTCGAAGGCGCAGGGTAACGACCTGATCACACCCCGACCGCAACTGGACTTCCCCGGTCTCGACCCCGGCGACCGCTGGTGTCTCTGTCTCGGTCGGTGGGTGGAGGCCGTGGAGGAGGGCGTCGCCCCGCCGGTCGTCCTCGAAGCGACCAACGAGGCGGTGTTGGAGGAGATACCCTTCTCGACGCTCCTCGAACACGAGTACGAGGGCTAGTCCGACAGCTGCGGATACGACTGCGCCCCTCCCGTCGACTGCCGCCCGACCAGCGTCGCCACCGCCTGCGTCCGCCCCTCGTCGTCGAGTCGCGTCCGTTCCTCGTAGTGCAGGATCGTCAGATCGAGACAGGCGTGGAGCAGGTGATTCGACGGGTAGCGGTAGCGATCCGACGGCCCGATTTCGATGGGATCGCTCGACCGGAGGTGGTGTTCGTAAACGAGGACGCCACCCGGCGCGAGCGCCGCGATCAGGTCCGGGAGCCGCTCCAGCGCGGCGAAGAAACTCACTGTGATCACGTCGTACGCGCCCTCCTCGAACCCGAAGTCGTCGATGTCCGAGCGGATCCAGTTCACGTCGACGCCCTCGCGGTCGGCCGCTTGCGCGGCGCGATCGAGCGCTTCGTCGGAGACGTCGACGGCGTCCACGTCGTACCCCTCGCTCGCCAGGAAGCGGGCGTTCCGCCCCGTCCCCGTCGCCACGTCGAGCGCCCGCCCCGTCGGGAGCGTGTCGACCCGCCGAGCCAGTTCCGGAATCGGGTCGTCGGGCAACTCGAACTCCTCGTCCGTGCTGTACTTCTCGTTCCAGCGCTCGCGGTCGTCGGTCACGGGTCGACGGTGGGGCGGCGGCGGGTTAAGCCTCCCCCGACCGCCGTCGGATCGACACACCCATTCCCCCCGACGGAGAAGGATCGCGCGTGTCCCTCGGTCGTTACCGAAACGCCGGCCTGTTCGTCCTTCTCGGGGTGCTGTTCGGCAGTTCCTTCGTGGCGATCAAGGCCGGTCTCGACGCCCTCCCGCCAGTCTTTTTCGCCGCCCTTCGGTTCGACGTGGCGGCACCGCTCCTGCTCGTCTACGCCGCCGTCCGCTACGACGACTGGGTGCCGCGGACCCGCCCCGACGTCGCGAGCCTCGTCGTCGGCGCCGTCACCATCGTCGCCGCCAACAACGGCCTGCTCTTTCTCGGCCAGCGGACGATCACGCCCGCCGCGGCGTCCGTGATGTACGGTCTCAACCCCCTCCTCTCGCCCGCGTTCGCGTTCTTGCTGCTCGGCCAGCGACTCGACGTGCGGGGCATCGTCGGCATCCTTCTCGGACTGGTCGGCGTCGTCGTCATCGTCCAGCCGTCCCCCGAGACGATCACGTCCGGATCGACGGTCGGCCAACTCTACGTCCTCGCCGCGGCGGCGGTCATCGCCCTCGGAAGCGTCCTCACGCGACGCATCGAGGCGACGATCGAGAGCATCCCGATGACCGCGTGGGCGATGGCCCTCGGTGCCGTCCTCCTCCACGCCTGGAGCCTCGCCATCGGCGAGTCGGTGGCGGGAACCGCCCCGACGCCGACGATCGTGGCGGCGATTCTCGTCGTCGCCATCCCCTCGACTGCGGCCGCGTATCCGATCTACTTCACGCTCATCCGTCGGATCGGGCCGGTCCGGACGAACCTCGTCGCGTACGTCGTCCCCATCGTCGCCGCGCTCACCGGGTGGCTCCTCCTCGGCGAACCCGTCACGCCCGCGACGGCCGTCGGCTTCTGTATCGTCGTCGCCGGCGTTGCCCTCCTCGAACGCCGGGTCGTCGCCGCCGAACTGGCGCGACTCTCGTCGTGACCGGTGTCGATGCGACTATTTTTCGGCATATAAATGATGGCAAGATTTAGTATTCTCGGTGACGTACGGCTCCCCGCTCGGGTGCGGCGCCGAGACCCGTTCGTCTCGCAACCGATGCCGACGCACAGTTTCGCAGTCCCGCCTGAGCAGCGTGCGACATGCCACCGGACCGTCCCTCGCGCGGGTCGGCCGCGCGAGGGGTTCGTGGTCGCCGTTCGCGCCCCGTCGAATCGCGGCGGCGGTGTCGTCCAACTGCTGTCGACCGAGCGGAGCGACGTCGTCGCCTTCCTCACTATCGCCGTCGGGGTGTTGGCGGGCGTTCTGCTCGGACACGCCCGCCGCCGATCCGGTGACTGACGGGTCGAGCGCCGATTCTTCCGGTAACAACATCGTTTTTAGTTACATATACGTACGGATGAACCGAGCCCCGTCACTCCGAAAGCGTGCCCACGTTTCGGGACCCCCGTCGACACATAAAGACGCTGCTGAGTGTGTGTCGGCGAGTCAGGGGGGCTCCACTTTACCTCGGACCAGTTCGACGATTCGGCGAGCAAGGCCGAGAGAAGGCTTTCGCTGCTCACGCTGTTCGCGGCGGCCAGCCGGAGGAGGGGGATCGTGAACCACGGTCGCAGCACGCTGCTCCCTGGTTCGAATCCCTCACGTGAGACTCTTCGGTCTCACTTCGTTCGACCAGAAGAGCCGGAGGAGGGATTTGAACCCTCGGCCTATTCCTTACGAAGGAATCGCTCTGCCAGCTGAGCTACTCCGGCGCGCACTCATTCGTACTGCCATCGTTCAAATAAGGGTTCCGAAACGCCCCTACCGTGACAGGCGAACGTCGAGACAGACGTTCAGTTCGTGGGGGGCGTACGACCGGACGACGTGCCGGGTCAGCACGTCCACGTCGTAGCCGGCCGGCGCCGCCGCCTCGCGGATGGCCCGCTCGCCCGGCCCGAACGGGTCGTCCTCGTGTTGGATATCGTAGTAGTGAATGACGCAGTCGTCGTCGGCCTTCGGCCGACTGCCCGAGGGACGGCGTCCCTCGCTGTCGGCGGCGAGAGTGACGGCGGCGTCGAGGAACTCGTCGGCGCTGTGGGGGAGGTTCATCACGATGCGGTCGGCCCAGTCGGCGTAGTCGGCGGCCACGTCGCGCACGTCGCCTTCGATGGCGGTCACGCGGTCGGCGACGCCGTTGCGGCGGGCGTTCTCCCGGAGGTACTCGACGGCCACGGGGTTGAGGTCGACGCCGACGACGGTCGCCCCGCGGGCGGCCATCGGCACGGCGAAGGGACCGACGCCGGCGAACATGTCGACCGCCCGCTCGCCCGCCGCCACCTGCTCCGTGACGCGGTGGCGCTCGGTCGCGAGGCGGGGTGAGAAGTAGACCTGCGAGAGGTCGAGCAGGTACTCGAAGCCGTACTCGCGGTGGAGGGTTTCGGTGACGGGGCGGTCGTTCTCGCCGTCGTCGGCTCGCGCGACGACCGACCAGTCGCGCACGCGGAGGTCGCCTTTCACCTTCGAGGCGCGGTCGATCACGGCACGGACGGGCAGGTCCGAGTCGAGGATCGCGTCGCCGATTTCGCGCGCCCGCTCGGGGTCGTCCTCGTCGACGATGGCCACGTCGCCGAGACGTTCGTACGAGGGGTCGAAGCCGAGGCGGTCGGCCGGCGTCTGCTGGGTGTCGTGGACCGGTACGTCGCGGGTGACGACTTCGTACCCCTCGCTCGCCGCCTCGCGGTCGGTCACGGGGAGATAGAGGGCTCCGTCCTCGACGACGATTTCGTACTCGTCGTCGAGGAGCCCCGCTTCGGCGAGGGCCTGTCGCGTCTCCTCACCCGCCTCGCGGGGCACGCGCACGCAGGGCCGTTCCATACCGGTGACTCGCCGGCCGCGGGAGTAAGGGTGTCGACCTACGGTCGGGGGTCGGTCTCGGCGGTTCGGGAGTCCGGATCGGTGTCGGTCGTCCCCCTTCCGACGACGCGGCGCACCGCCGCGACGACGGCCGCCGGGTCGTCGTCGACGACGCGCCCCCGCGTCCGGAGTCGGGCGTCGAGTCGCCGTCCCGCGGCGCCCGCGAAGTTCCGTTCGTCGATGGGACGGCCGTCGACGACGACGACCGGCGCGTCGGCCCCGCGGACGGCGTCGAGGACGGGTCGGTTCCCCGGCGCTACGGTCACGTCGGCGACGACGACGGCGTCCGCCCGGCGGAGTCGGTCGACGACGCCCCCCCGCGCCTCGTCGTCGACGGGCGCGTACGGCGGGACAGTCACGAGGTCCGCATCTATCGCCCGCGCCGTCTCGGCGTCGGGGTCGTCCGCACTCACGGCGCCGACGGAGCACTCGAACCCGGCGGCGTCGAGGCGGTGAAGCAGCGGCGTCGCGGCCCCGCCGCCGCCCACGACGTGGACGCGCCCGTCCGCGGCATCGGGGTCGTCCACGAACGCCGTCACCGATACCGATCCGGTCACCGGGTGGTCGGTGACCGTCGCCCGCGCGCCGAACGCTGCCTCGACGGTCGCGCCGGTGAGCACCGACGCCGGCGGTCCGGCCGCCTGCACCCGCCCGTCGTAGAGGAGGCGGAGTTCGTCGCAGTACCGCGCCGCGAGGTCGAGGTCGTGGATGGCCGCGACGACGGTTCGGCCCTCAGCGACGAGTTCGGACACGATGTCGAGCGTCCGGACCTGATGGTTCACGTCGAGGTCGGAGGTGGGTTCGTCGAGCAGGAGGACGGGCGTGTCCTGTGCGAGCGCCCGCGCGAGGAAGACCCGCTGTCGTTCGCCGCCGCTCACCTCCGTCACGGGGCGGTCCGCGAGGTTCGCGATGGCCGCGCGCTCCATCGCCGCGTCGACGGCCTCCCGGTCCGCCGTCGTCCGGGTGCCGAACCGGCCGATGTGGGGCGTTCGCCCCATCGCGACGACGTGGCGAACGGGGAACTCGAAGGCGATTGCGGTCGACTGCGGGACGGTCGCGACGAGCTGGCTCGTCGCCCGCGAGCCGAGGGCCGCCACGTCCTCGCCCGCGACGTGGACCGCCCCCCGATCCGGGGCGAGCGCGCCGTTGATCGTCCGAAGCAGCGTCGTCTTGCCGGTGCCGTTCGGACCGACGAGGCCGACGAACTGCCCCTCGTCGACGCTCGTCGACACCGCATCGAGGACGGTCACGCCGCCGAGGGAGACGGAGACGCCGTCGACGTCGATGGCGGGCGTCACGGCGTCCGCACCTCCCGCTTGCGGAGCAGGTAGAGGAAGAAGGGAGCCCCGACCGCGGCGGTGACGATGCCCACCGGGAGTTCGGCGGGGCCGGCGCGCGCGACGGTGTCGGTCGCCACGAGGAACGCGGCGCCGGCGAGCGCGCTCGTCGGGAGGAGAATCCGGTGGTCCGGGCCGACGAGCAGGCGCATGATGTGGGGCACGACGAGGCCGACGAAGCCGATGACGCCCGCGACGGCCACCGCCGCAGCGGTGAGGAGGCTCGACACCGCGAGCAGAAGGCGTTTACTCCGCTCTACCTCGATGCCGAGCGACCCCGCGTCCTCCTCGCCGAGGAGGAGGACGTTCAGGTCGCGCGCGTACACGAGGAGGCCGAAAAAGCAGGGGACGACGACGGCGGCGGCGACGCCGGCCTCGGTCCACGTGCTGTGCTGGAGGTGGCCCATCAGCCAGTAGATTGCCTCGCGCAGGTCTCGCCCAGCGCTGACGAGCATGAAGGAGACGACGGCGCCGAGGAAGGTCTGGACGGCCACGCCGGCGAGCAGGAGCGTCCCCACGGGCGTCCGCCCGCCCTCCGACGCGAGGCCGTAGACGCCGAAGGCGGCGAGCAGGGCGCCGACGAACGCGGCGACGGGAAGCGCGACGGGGACGGCGACCGGCGCGACGATGGCCGCCACTGCCCCCGTCGCCGCGCCCGCGGAGACGCCGACGATGGAGGGGTCGGCCATCGGGTTCCGGAAGAAGCCCTGCATCACCGTCCCCGCCGCCGCGAGGGCGAAGCCGACGATGGCGCCGAGGACGATGCGAGGGAGCCGGATCGACATGACGATGGTCCGGTGGCTCTCCGGCGCCGCGGCCGTGCCGCCGAGCAGTGCCGCGAGCGCAATGTCGGCGACGCTCCGGACCCCGATTGCGACCGGGCCAATCGTCGCGCTGACGAGCGTCACGGCGACGAGCGCTCCGAGTAGCCCGACGACCCACGCGCCCGTCCGGACGCTCGTGTACATCACTTTACAGCCGCGCTTGCAGTAGGTAAGTATTTGTTGCATGCGTGGTCCGCGCCGCCGGCGCGTCGCCATCCAAAACCGTATTACGCCCGGCCCGCCGCGTAACCGTATGGTGGAGAACGTCATCTGGCCCGCCTATCTCGACGCGTCGAAGACGCGCGCCGAGGGGCGGCGCGTCCCCCGCGATCAGGCGGTCGACGACCCGACGGTCGACGAGATCGCCGAGGCCGTTCAGCAGGTCGGCTACGACGCGGTCATCGAACGCGACAAGACCTACTCCCGGGAGTTCGACCCTCGCGGGCGCGTCCTGGTGCAGGGGGCCGACGACGCGACGAAAAACGACCTCGTGCAGGCCATCGCGGCCTACGTGGGTATCCTCCGCGAGTGATAATGGGCGTCGTCAGTCAGTACCGGCGGGTCGCCGAATCGAGCTGGCGACCCGCCGATGCCCAGTTACGAGGGCCAGTATAATGCGCCGCCTCGGCACCGTCACCCGAACCGCGGGGGGGTTGGCCATCGTCCGCTGTGACGATGGCGACGGCGTTCCCGACATCGGCACGGGCGCCCTCGACGAATCGCTCTCCGACGTGGGCCGCGTCGTCGACGTGTTCGGCCCCGTCTCCCGCCCGTATCTCGCCGTCTCGCCCGCGGCCCGCGTCCGCCTGCCGGACCTCCTCGGGACGACGCTGTACGCCCGCTGATGGAGCGGAAGTCACAACCTCCAAACCGACCCCCACCTAACCGAGGGACATGAACGCGCGCGAGGTTCGCGGCGCCGCCGTCGCCGCGGTGCTCTTCTTGCTCGTCCAGGTCGGTGCGCTCGCGATGGTCGGTCCCTTCGAGACGGCGGGCTATCAGGCCGTCGAGGACCCCTCCGACCCGACCAACAGCCTCGTCTACATCGCCGCCATCCTCGTCGCCACGGCGCTGATGCTCGCGGCCTTCAAGTACGCCTTCGAGCGGGCGGTCAAGGCCGTCGTCCTGCTCTCCAGCGCCCTCGTCTCGTGGTACGTCTTCGCCGTCGTCACGCCGCCACTCGTCACCGTCGGCCCGGTCAACGTCGTCGCCGTCGCGCTCTCTATCGGCGTCGCGCTCGCCCTCCTGATCTACCCCGAGTGGTACGTCGTCGACGCCGCGGGGGTGGTGATGGGCATCGGCGCCGGCGCCCTCTTCGGCATCAGTTTCGGTCTCCTCCCCGCCATCCTCCTCCTCTCGGTGCTCGCCGTCTACGACGCCATCAGCGTCTACGGCACCCGTCACATGCTCAGCCTCGCGGAGGGCGTGATGGAACTGCGCATCCCCGTCATCCTCGTCGTTCCGCTCTCCCTTTCGTACTCCCTCCTCGCCGACGACTTCTCGGGCGCGAACGAGGTCCACGAGGACGAGGAGTCGGCGGCGGTGGCCGACGGGGACGGAGCGCCGGTGGATGACGACGAGGAATCGGCGACAGACGACGAAGCGCCCGGCGACGCGGACGAACCCACCCGCGACGCCTTCTTCATCGGCCTCGGCGACGCCGTCATGCCGACGGTCATGGTCGCCAGTGGCGCCTTCTTCTCGCCGGCGGCGTCGCTCGGCGTCGCGGGCCTGCCCGCGCTCAACCTCCCCGCGCTCCTGTCGATGGTCGGCACCTTCCTCGGCCTCGGCATCCTGCTCTGGGCAGTGCTGAAGGGGCGCGCTCACGCCGGGCTTCCGCTGCTCAACGGCGGGGCCATCGGCGGCTACCTCCTCGGCTCCGTCCTCGCGGGTGTCCCGCTGGTTCGGGCACTCGGGCTGGCCGCGTACCTCTAGCTACTCGGCGCCGGCGCCCGCCCGCACCTTCACCGCCATCCCCGTCTCGAAGTCGCGCATCGCGTCGGCGGCGAGTTCCGCCCGCCCGACCGCCAACACGTCGCCGTCCCCGTCGACGACGGCCACCTCGTCGCTCGGCCGGACGTCGTCGTCGACGCCCCGGACGAACTTCGCGAAGGCGTTCTTGCCGTCGCGGACGAAGGGTTCGCTCTCCGATCCGACGACGACGCGGGCCGCGGGTGCCGGGAGCGCCGCGACGAGTCGGCGACCACCCTCGATACCGAGGGTGAAGCGTCCGTCGACCCCGTAGGAGACGATCCGGTCCCCTTCGGCGCGGACCTGTCGTGGCCGCCCGCCGGTCGAGTGGGTCACGTCGAGGGTCTCGTCGGGAGGAAAGAGCGCCGCGCCCGCGCCGGCGCCGAACTGGTAGTCGGCGACCGTCCGCAGTCGGGCGAGTTCGGTGTCGGACTGACTCATTGGCCCTCCTCGCGGGGCCACGGGCAAAAGCCTTCTCGGCTGCCGCGGCTCTCCGCCCGCCGCGTGTCCCGACCACCCGTGACTTTACAAATGAGCTTGCAGAATACGGCGTACCGAACGGATTCGGTGTTCTCCCCCCGGACCGGTCCATCGGACCCGACATCAATGGCGCTACAGTGGACCCCGTACACGCTCGTCCTGTTGCTCGTTGGCGGCCTCCTGACGGCCTTCGCCGTATCCCTCCGGTATCTCGGTCGCGAGGACGGGATGCCGGGGGCGAAACTGGGTGGCTCCCTGATGCTCGCCGGCGGCGCGTGGGTGTTCTGTTTCGTCGCGCAGCTGTCGAGCACGACGCTCGCGGCGAAGCTACTCTGGCGCGTCCTCACGACCGCCGCCATCCTGTCGCTGGTGCTCGTCTGGCTGGCGTACGTCTGCTGGTACACCGCTCGGTCGGAGTGGCTCTCTCGGCGAGCGTTCGGACTCTGCTCGCTCGTCCCCGCGAGCCTGCTGGCCGTCGCGGCGGTCCCCGCTGCGCGACGCTCCCTGTTCGCCGACGCCGAGTTACTCCGGGTCGGTTCGTTCGTGGTCCTCGACGCCGCGTACGCCCCGCTCTTTTTCGGCTACGTCGTCGTCGGCTACGCGCTGTTCGCCGCGTCGCTCCTGTTGCTCGTGGCCGCGGCCATCGGATCGCGTGGCATCCTCCGCTGGCAGCTCGCCGTCCTGCTGTCGTTCGCGATGCTCCCCGGGAGCGCCGTCGTCCTCGACCTGCTCGGCTACGCCCCGACGCCGGGGCTCGACTTCGGGCCGCTGTCCGTCGCGGTGACCGCCGTCGCTGGCGCGTTCAGCGTCACCCGGTTCGGGTGGCTGGACCTGACCCCCATCGCCAGGGATCAGGTGTTTCGCGCCATCGTCGACGCCGTCGTCGTCGTCGACGCGGACGGACGGGTCGTCGACCTCAACCGACAGGCCGAACGGATCGCCGGCACCTCGGCGGCGGCGGCGGTCGGTCGGCGACTCCCCGATCTGATCCCCGAACTCGCGTCGCCGCTCGACGCCCGCGACGCGACCGACGAGCCGGCGCGCTCGGAGGTGTCGATAGCGACGCCGGACGGCCGGCGGGTGTTCGACCTGCAGCTCTCGTCGGTCGGAGACGCCGTCGACGACCGGGACGGCTACGCGTTGATCCTCCACGACATCACGACCCGAAAGGCGGCCGAGGAGCGCGTGGAGCGACGGAACCGGACGGTCGAACGGATGCTGCGGGTCGTCAACGACCTCACTGCGGCCCACACGGTCGAGGCGGTGTTCCAGCGGGCCGTCGAGGGCGGTCACGAGATGTTCGGTCCCGACGCCTGTCGGATCGCCGTCGTCGAGGGCGACCGGTTCGTGCCCGTGGCGAGCGCCGGCGACGATCACGACGATCCGTCGCCACAGCGGATCGGGTCGGGGTTCGCGGGCACGACGTACCGTTCCGGTGACCCCGTCGTGGTCGACGATCTGACCGACGTGCGCGGCGCCTCCGCCCTCGATACGGGATCGTCGCGACCCTACCGGTCGCTGTTGAGCGCCCCCATCGGGGACCACGGCGTCGTACAACTGCTGTCGACCGACTCCGGGGCGTTCGACGAGGACGACCGCGAGATGATCGCCCTCTTCACGTCACACGTCGAGACGGCCGTCGACCGCGCCGAGACGGAGGCGGAGCTTCGAGACGAGCGTGACCGACTCGAGGAGTTCGCGAGCGTCGTCGCCCACGATCTGCGAAATCCACTGACCATCGCCAGCGGACGGCTCGAACTCCTCGCGGACGCCGAGGACGCGCCGAGCGAACACGTCGAGCCCCTCCGGACGGCGCTCGACCGCATGGAGTCGATCATCACCGACATCCTCAGGCTCGCTCGGCAGGGCGACGCCATCGGGGAGGTGGAGACGGTCGACCTGTCGGCCTGCGTCGACGACGCGTGGCGGAGCGTGGACACCGACGCGGCCCGCCTGCGACGCGCCGACGACCTCGGCACCGTTCGGGCGGATCGCGGCCGACTCCAGCAACTGTTCGAGAATCTGTTTCGGAATTGCGTGGAACATGGTTCCACGAACAACCGGCGCGAAAGCGCCGGTGATACTGTGGAGCACGGCTCCACTGAAAGCCGGCCGAAGTCCGGCGATAGCGTCGACCACGGCTCGACCGCGTCCCACTCGGACGACGCCGCCCCCTCGGTCACCGTTCGGGTCGGCCCCCTCGACCGGGCGACGGGGTTCTACGTCGCCGACGACGGCCCCGGGATCCCGCCCGACCGACGCGACCACGTCTTCGAGTACGGACACTCCTCGACCGCCGACGGCACCGGCATCGGATTGGCCGTCGTCGAACGGATCGTACGCGCCCACGGCTGGGAGATCACGGTCGGGGAGTCCGCCGACGGCGGCGCGCGCTTCGACGTGGTCGTCGAGTGAGCGCCCGGGAGCGCAACCCTTAGCACCCGACCGACCGGACGGGAGGGCATGGCACACGAACTCGGCGAGAGCGACTGGGGGGACTGGCTCCCGACGGCCGTCGCCGACGCCGACCCCGACGGCGTCGCGATCTGGTATCTGGGGTGTAACGGCTTCGTGTTGAAAGGCAGCGACGGCACGACGCTCTTTATCGACCCCTACTGCGGGCTCGGTGACCCGCCGCGGACGGTGCGGATGATCCCCGTCCCGTTCGACCCCACGGACGTGCGCGAGGCGGACGCGATCCTCGCGACGCACGAACACTCCGATCACGTCCACGGGCCGACGCAGGCGCCGATCCTCGCGTCGACCGGCGCCGACTACTACGCCCCCGACGCCAGCATGGCGACCGTCGAGGGAGGGGGCTGGATCGACGACTGGAGCGTCGTCGCCGAACAGTTCGTCACCGTCACCGAGGACGAGACGTTCGAGGTGGGCGAGTTCACGATCACCGTCGTCGCCGTGAACGACCCCGACGCCGACCATCCGGTCGGCTACGTGATCGAACACGACGCCGGCACCGTCTTCCACGGCGGCGACACCCGTCCCGCGGACTCCTTCCGCTCCCTCGCCAACCGCTTCGACATCGACCTCGGCGTCCTCGCGTTCGGATCGGCCGGCCGCATCCCGGACAAGGAGACTCGGGAACCCAAACGGACGCAGTGGTACGCCGACGAGAACGGGGTGGTCCGCGCGGCCAACGCGCTCGAACTGGATCGCCTCGTGCCGAGTCACTGGGACATGTGGAAGGGCTTGACCGCCGATCCGACCGTCCTCCATCACCACGCGCGGAGCTTCGACTACCCGGAGCGACTGGAGGTCGTCGAGATCGGGGATCGGATCGACCTGTAGGCCATCAGCGATCGGTGACTGTCGGTTCGTCTCGGTCGTTGGCCGTGGACGGAGCGACGTCCGAAACCGCATCGTGTCTCGACTCGTCGTGTAGCCGATCCGTGGCGCTCGCCGTCGTTGACGGCAGGTGGACTTCGACGACGCTTCCCCGGGGGCTGTTCTGATCGAACGTGAGACGGCCGTTCGAGGCGTCGACAGTCCAGTGAACGAACCAGAGACCGAGGCCGCTCGAGTGCCGAAGCTCCGTCTCGTGGCCGCGTTCGAGCACGTCCAGTTCGTGTTCGGGGATTCCCGGACCGTTGTCACGAACTTCGATCGTCACGGCGTCGCGCTCTCCGCCGTCACACTCCGGCGATCGGACGGTGATGGCGAGATGAGGCCTCGGCGCGTCGTTGTGTTCGACGGCGTTGGTCAGAAGTTCGTCGATCGCTTCCTCGATCAGCGGGGTGCTGCGAACTTCGACCGACTCGGGAATCGTCGTCTCGACGGTGACGCCCTCGCCGGCGAGTGTCGACGCCTTCGTCCGGAGCGGCGGACCGATATCGATCGGTCTCGTGGTGGCCGCCTCTTCGTCCAGTAACCACTCGAATCGACGGGCACAGTCGCTCATCTCCTGTAGCTCACGTGCCTTCTCGTCGATCCGCGCCATCGCCTGCCTGCGGTCGATTCGCCCCCCCTTGATGTGGCTCGCGTATCCGAGGATCACGTTGACGGCGTTGCGAATGTCGTGGCGGAAGACGCGATTGAGGATCGTAAGCCGGCTGCTCAACTGCCGAGTTCGTTCGTGCTCCGCGTGCAGGTCACGCTCCCTTCGGCGTCGTTCTCCGTCGTACGACCCGATGAGCGCGCCCAAAAGGGCGCCGACCGTCGCGTGGCTGGTCAGAACGAAGGGAACGTCCGTCATCACGACGCCGTTGACCCGCTGATAGGTGATCGAGACGACGCCCACCGCGACGATGACGACGGCGCCGATGACACACCAGATTCCGATGCGAGCGGCGATGTCCGCTTCCTTGCGCCGGTGGATTCTGACCATCGTCATCAACAGCATCATCGAGAGGCCCATCGGAATGAGGGTTCCGAGTAGCCGCGTGTAGAGCCCTTCCGACTGCATCAACAGATGCAGGGTATGGAGGCCGAGCGAGGTAGCGCCGATCCCACCGACGACACCGAGTGACGCAACGTAGCTGCACGAGGGCAGATCGACTTCCTGCAGGGTATCGAACCACTCCACGAACGTCCGGCTCTCGATCATCGCCACTCCTTGTCGACCGCGTGTTCGTGGTACGTCGTCGTGATTTCGAACCGTCCCCCGCCGGTGTTGTCCTCGGCGTCCGTGACGTCTATCGACCAGCCGTGGGCATCGACGATCTGCTTGGCGATTGCCAGCCCGAAGCCAGTGCCGTCGGCGGCGGACGTGAACCCGCTCTCGAAGATTCGGTTGCGCGCGCTCGGCTCGATGCCCGGACCGTCGTCTTCGATGAAAAATCCCTCTCGCCCCGACAGGCGGCCAAGTCGGATCGTCACGCCCGGCCCGGCGTGTTTCACCGCGTTCCCGAGGAGGTTCTCCAGCAACTGCCTGAGCCGTGATTCGTCGGCCGGCAGCGTCCAGCCGTGGAGGTCATCGGCTATCCGTCTGGTGGCCGTGTCCGTGTCGACGTGCTCCCACGCCAGGTCGACGATACGCTCGAAGGAAACCGGGTCGGTTTCGTGGACGATTTCCCCCTGTTTCGAGAGTTCGAGTACCTCCTCGATCATGGCTTCCATCCGCTCGAGTGCTGACAGCGCCCGATCGAGGCTGGCGTCGACGGACTCGTCGCCCTGCCGAGCCATGTCGACGTGGCCGAGCGCGATAGACAGCGGGTTCCGCAGGTCGTGGGCGACCGTTCGGGCGAACTCCTCGAGCCGATCCCGTTCGCGCTCGAGCTGGTACTCGTACTGTTTGCGTTCGGTGATGTCGGTGTTGATGGCGACGAACCGCTCGATATCCCCTGTCTCGTCGGTGATCGGCGCAATCGTCTGCTCGACGTGGTAGCGTTCGCCCTCCTTGCGCTGGTTGACCAGTTCTCCCTCCCAGATCTCGCCGCCGAGGATCGTCTCCCAGAGATCTTGGTAATACCTCTCGTCGTGTTCGCCGGAGTTGAGGATCGCCGGCGTCTCGCCGGTCACCTCGGCCTTCGTGTAGCCGGTCACGCTCTCGAATTCGGGATTGACGTATTCGATCGACCCGTCCGTGTCCGTGATCATGATGGCGTGTCCAGCCTGTTCGACGGCCTGTCTGAAGCTCCGGAGATCCTGCTCGCGTCGTTTGCGTGCCGTGATGTCCCGCGCGAGGCACAACACGCGCTCGGACTCGGATCCCTCGGTTCGGAGGGGGGAGATCCGCGCCGAGAAGTGGTGCGTGTCGCCGTCGAGCGGCAGCCGGTATTCGAGGTTCTGGGTCTCGCCCGCCTCGATCGTCTCCCGGATCGCCTCACAGATCTGGTTGGCCGGCTCCGGAGGCAACACGTCGTGGACGGCCAACCCTTCGAGTGCGTCCGGCGAGTCGACGAGCAGATCCTCGGCGCCCGACAACACGTCCTCGTACGTCCCGGATTCGTCGTACACGATCGCGACATCCGGAACGGCGTCGAGGATCGTCCGGAGTTTGCGCTCGCGGTCGCGATGCTCCGAGATGTCCCTGAAGTGCCCTTGGAGGAAGGTCTGTCCGTCCAGTTCGACCACCCTGGCGTTGATCTCGACCGGGATGCGGTCGCCGCCGGCCGTCTCGACGTGGATCGGATCGTCGTCGAAGCGGCGTCGTACCGATTCGTCGTGGCGCTGGTGGCGGTCGAAGAGATGCCGGTAGCGTTCCCGGTCGCCGTCGGGATGGAGTGCCGACTGGTGCATTCCGATGATCTCTCCCCGCGGCCGGCCGATCAACGAGGTGGCGGCTTCGTTCGCCTCGACGATAATCCCGGTGTCCGTGTCGGCGACGATGATCGCGTCCGGTGCCGCGTCGATCAGCTCCCGGTACTTTCGTCGCCTTCCGTCGCACTTCCGGTCCTCGGCGCCGGGTGCCGACCGCTCGGTTCCCGTGGCGACGATCCGTTCGGTCCGTCCGTCGTCGTCACGGACCGATCGCACCCGCAGATCGATCCGTCGCGTCTCGCCGGCGCCGTCGACGACGAGTTCACCCTCCCACGGGTCGCCGTCGGTGATCGACCCCCAGTCGTCATCGATCGCGGTGCCGAGGGCGGAGACCGGTCGTCCGACGAGAGCGCGCCGATCCTCGCCGAGGATCGTCTCGAACGCCCGATTCACGTGTTCGATCCGGCCGTTGGGGTCGGCGATAAGGAACGGGAGTCCCATTCCGTCGACCGCCGTTCGGAACCGGCGGCAGTCCGTCCGTATTCGCCGAGACGCCACGCACCGTTCGATGCGACGCGCGAGGAGCGTCCGGCGCTCGGTGTCGGTGCGTCCGGAGAGGTAGTCGTCGGCGCCCGCTCGGAACCAGCGTCGCGGATCGCCGTCGGACTGATCGTACGCGAGGACTGGGGGGGTGGATCGCCGCTCATCGAGCGCCGCTAGTAGGCCGTCCGCGTCCTCCGGACACGTTCCCTCGACGATGACGCAGTCGATCGACTGCTCGTCCAGCGTGGCCGTCACGGCGGCTCGCTCCGAGACGGCGTGTACCTCCATCCCGTGTTCTGCGTCGAGCATCGGCGGCACGTCCGACGACGCTCGGCACAGGTAGAGGACGGTCGGCGGCGACTGGAGCGGCGCCCCAGATCGACGGTCCCGACGGTTCGAGGAGAGGTTATCCATCGTGTCCGCCCTCCGCATCGGCGGTCCGTTCGATCGGTTCGGATGCGCCCGCGCCCACGACCGATTGGGACTCGATGATCTTCTGCAGGACGTCCCGGAACACGAGCCGCGATTCGTCACGGTCGATTAGCTCCGCGATCCGCTCGCGGTTCTTGGCTTCGAGGCGTTCCCGTCGCTCGCGGAGTCGTCGGTACTCCTCGTTGTCGTCGAGGCTGTCCTCGTCGAACCGTGACTCCAGCGCGACGATCTTCGACGTGACCGACAGCAGTTCCCGGGTATCGCGGCCACACCGGGCCCGAAGGAGCAGGCTCTCGACGAACTCCCGGAGGTCCTGTCGGCGGACGGGTTTGACGACGTACGCGTCGAACTCCATCTCGACGATGTCCGTGTCGGGATCGACCGACGTGATCATCGCGACGCGGCAATCGTACCCCTCCTCCCGGACGGTTTCGAGCACCTCGTCGCCCGACAGCCCCGGCATCCGTCGGTCGAGCAGGAGCACGTCAACCTCGTTGGAGAGGCGGACGAGCGCTTCCTCCCCGCTGGTCGCCGTCAGGACGGTGTGGGTATCTTCGAGCATCGCCGCGTACATTCCGACCAGATGCGGGTCGTCGTCGACGACGAGCACCGTTCCCTGTTCGGACACTACGTCGGATTCGGACCGACGCTCATCGAGCGACATGGTTCGAAGGCGGCTGTCGACTCGTGTCGCGGTGCCGTCGGGGGACGGGAGCCGGCATCGCGCCGGAACGACGGGGAGCGGCACGCTCGGAACGGGGGCCGATGCGAGCCACGACGGACGCCGGCGTGTCGAGACGCATGGCTACTGGCCTCCGGTGGCGTCGGTGAGCCGCTGCACCGACCGACTGATCTCGTCGACTTTCTCGGTCTGGGCCTCGTTGATCGCGGCGACGTCCTCGACTTCCTCGCGAGCGCGCTGGGCCTGCTCGACGGCCTGCTCGATCATGCTCCCGACTTCCTCGGTGCTCGCGGCCTGATCGTCGGTCGCGTCGGCGACTTCTTCGATCCCGTGCGACGCCTGCTTCACCGCCTCGACGATCTCGGTGAGGTTGTCCATCGCTCGCTCGACCTGCTCGATTCCGTCCTCGATCGCCGTGTTCGTCCGCTGCAGGCTGTCGACCGTCTCCTCGGTGTCGTCCTGAATGCGGTGGACCATCTCCTCGATGTTGGTGGCCCGCCGCTGGGACTCCTCGGCGAGATCCTTGACCTCCGTGGCGACGACGGCGAACCCCTCGCCCGCTTCGCCGGCCCGTGCCGCCTCGATCGAGGCGTTGAGAGCCAGCAGGTTCGTCCGTTCGGCGATGTCGTTTATCACCTCGACGATCTCGTTTATCTCGTCGACGCGGTCTTGGAGCTGATCGACATCGGCGACCACCTCGGCAGCCGCCTCGTCGACGGTCTCCATCGCGTCGATCGCCTCGGTCGCCGACTCGCGGCCGTCCTCGGCGAGACGTTCGGCGGTCGAACTCGTGGATTCGACCTGATCGGCGGTCGAGGCAATCTCCTCGACCGTCGCACTCAGGTCGGACACCTCGTCTGAGACCTCGAGCATCCCCTCCGCCTGTTTTTCGACGAGGTCGCTGATCGCCCGCGAACTCCTCGCGGCATCTTCGGACGTGCGGCGCAGGTCGTCGACCGCCGTCTCGACCTCCTCGGCGACCCGCTCTCGTCGATCGAGCTCCGTCTCGATCCGCTGGTTGTACGAGTGGATGTACGTGTCCACCGCGACCTGCTGGTCGAGGTTCAGGAGTTTGAGCGCCGACAGCGACCGTGCTATCACCGTATCGACTGCCTCCTCGACCGTCGTCGGCTCGTGTTCGTCCGAGTCGCCCGCCCGTCCACCCGCGTCCGCCACGCCCCCATCCGCGGCTAGCTGACGTTTCACGTCCTCGGCAATCGCGGTGAGAATCCCCTCGTAGTAGATCGAATACGCGCCGAGGTAGATCTTCGGTCCCAGATCGAGCATGTCGTGGATCTTCCCGATCCGTGCCCGTCGGCTGAAGTAGTCCGATCCGTACTCCCCGCGGCCGAGGTCGCGGAGGTACTCCGACTGAGACCGCTTGAGGCCCTCGACCGACTTCGTCGACGAGTCGATGATCGCGACGGTCTCCGCGTGTGCCTGTAGGTGGTCGTAGAACTCCTCGACGAGGTCGTCGGCGATCCGACCGAACGTCTCCGACATTTCGTCCAGTCGACGGCAGTCGGCGTCGTCGAAGTTGGTAAACTCCTTTCGCCAGTCGATTTCGTTCGGGTCGATCCCGATTTCCTCGATCAGCTCTCGGCCACTCACCTGCCGGCGGTCGTCGTCGGTTATCTTGATATCCTCCGGGGGGGTCATCGAGTTACACACTCTTCTCGGCTCCCACAAAGCACGGGGTCAACATGTGTTGAATTCTCAGTATAAACGGTCAACATGTGAACGCCTCGTACGACCACGTCGACAGCAGGACGGGGAGCGACTCGTCGAAACGTCCCCTATCCCCCGGGACCGTCCCCGTACTCCCGCGAGACGGCCGTCTCGTTCCGGAACACGGTGTCGAACAGTTTCCGCTCGGCGGCGCGGATGTGTCGGTGGAAAGCCGACGGCGAGAAGCCGAACTCCGCCGCCAGTTCCTCGCCGCTCGCCTTCTTCGGGGAGTCGAAGTAGCCCCGGTGGTAGGCGACTTCGAGGACCTCCCGCTGACGGGGGGTGAGTTTCTCCAGCCCCCGCAGCGTGAGACTTTTGCTCACGTCCGCCGACGGGGTGTGCTCGCGTTTCGCGACCAGTTCGGAGTCGGGATAGGTGGTCGACACCACGTCGACCGCTCTCCGGATGTCGAACGTCGGCGGCACCGCGACGGTAACGCGGCAGGCGTCGCCGTCGGCCGAGATGTCGCGAACCGCGATTCCTTGATCCGCCAGCACCGACGCGATGAACGGTTCGACGAACCGGAGTTGGACGAGCGACTCGTCCGCGGGATCGATGAGTCGGGCGCTCGCGAGGGCCGTCGCCGCCTCTGCCGCGTCGAGTAACTGGTCGGCTGCCCCGTTCTGCACCCTCACGAATACGAGCCACGAGTCGTCCGACTGGGGAACGATGGCTTCGACGTCCAGCGCGCAGCCCGTCTCCTGCGTGAATCGCAAGAACAGGCAGCCCCGATCCAAGATTTCGAAGTCGAGTTCGATCGCTTGGTTCGTCAGGAGTGTCTGCTTGCGCTCGATCGCCGTAATCGCGTGGGCGAGTAGATCCCCCAGTTCCGTCAGGACGGACTGCAGGACGCCGGAGAACGCGGACTGTGTCGTCGCGTAGATGGTGAGCACCCCCTGAAGGGAGTGCTGGTAGACGAGGGGCACGCTCGCGACGGAGCGGAAGTCGCGCCGAACGGCCTCCGAACGCCACGCCTCCTTGGTCACGTTCGTCGCCGTATTTCGCACGACCGTCGGTTCCTTCGATAGCGCCGTCCGTACGGCCGGTTCGGCGTTCGCGTCGTCGAGCGAGAGCGGGACGCGGTCGAGATACTCCTGTGCGTCGCCGGCCCACGCGCGGACGTCGAGTCGGTCGTCGACCGGGTCGATCGTCCCGATCCACGCGAGGGCGAACGCGTCGTCCTCGACCAGTTCGGCACACACGGTCCGCTCGACTTCCCCCCGCGTCGTCGACTGGACGACGGCCCGTGCGACGTCACGGATGCGCGTATTGATCGACTCGACGCGTTCGAGTTGCTGGGCTCGCTGTTTCAGCTGACGTGTCTGGTCTTCTATATGTCGCTCGTGTTCGGCGTGTTCGAGCGCGACTTCGGCCGTCGCCCCCAGAATTTCCGCGAGTTCGACCGCCCGGTCGTCGAACGCCGCCGTCTCCGTGTGCCCGACGAGCAAGACGCCGTACTCGCCGAGTGGGACGATGATCTCGCTCCGGATCGGCGTCTCGGGATTGTAGACGCCCTCCGCCTCCCGCACGTCGTCGAACACCGCCGTCTCTCCGTCGACGAACACCCGCCACGCGATACTGTCGGCCGGTTCGAACACCGGCGGCTCGCCGATCAGGTCGGTCGCTTCCGGCGGTCTGTACGCGGCCGGACGCAGCGTTCCAGCCCCCTCGTCGGCGAGATACACGACTGCTCCGGTGGGATCGAGAATCTCCGTCACCGTCTCGACGGTCACGTCGGCAACTTCGGACGGCAGCTTTCCCTCGAAGAGATCACGGGCCGCCTCGTTGATCCCGGTTAGCGCCTGTTCGTAGGCCAGTTGGTCGCTGATGTCGCGAAAGACCCCGTAAATGACCGTCTCAAGTTCGAGCTCGACCATTTCGACGCTGATCTCGACCGGGACGCGGTCCCCGTCGGCCGTGACCGCGTAGATTGGTGAGCCGTCCGGCAGCCGTCGTTTGGTCCCGCCCTCGCTCACGTGTCGCTCGAACAGGTCGCGGTAGTGCTCGGTCTCTTGCTCGGGGTGGAGATCCGTCTGGTGAAGACCGACGATTTCCTCGCGCGCCTGGCCACGGAACTCGGCCGCCGCCTCGTTGACCTCGACGATCTCGCCCGTCTCGGCGTCCGCGACGAAGATCGGATTCGGTGCCGCCTGCAGGAGCGTCCGGTAGCGCCTCCACGCCGCCGTGAGTTCGCGCTCGCGCTCCTCGCGATCCGTCACGTCCAGTCCACAACTCAGTGTTCCCGTGATCGCCCCGTCGACGTCACGGAGCACCGTGTTGTACCACTCGACGATCCGTTCTTCCCCCTCGGCCGTGACGATGGCGTTCTCGTACCGGCCGACCGAGTCGAGTTCGCCGGCCATGACGCGTTCGAACACGCCACGTACCTCGTCGCGGCGCGGTTCGGGCAGACACGTATCGAACCAGTCTCGGCCGACGAGCGCCCCCTCCTCGTAGCCCAGCGTCTCCCGTGCCTGGCGGTTGACGAACGTGATTCGACCCTCGTTGTCGATGGCGACGACGAGTACGTCGACCAAGTCGAAGAGCCGCTCCGTCGACTCGGCCGAAAGGACGTCTCCGGCCGTCGCCTGCCGCTCGCTCACCCGCAGGTCGAGTTCGTGGGCGACGTAGCCGCCGAAGACGGCGGCGAGTGCGAGGGTGCGGTCGTCGAACGCGTTTGGATCGCGGTCGAGAAACTGGATGACGGCGTGCGGCAGAAGGGGAACGCTCAGGATCGACCGGTAGTCGGTGTCGGTGTCGACCCGGTCGTCTCGGTGCGTGTCGTCGATCAGCATCGGTTCGCCCGACCGGTACGTGTGGGTCGCGATGGCCGGGCTCGTCGCCCCGCCGGGCGGCGGGTCGATGCCGTCTGGGACGAACCGTTCGGCGAGGTCGACCGACCCGCCCTCCTCGACGAGAAGTTCACACGCGTCACAGTCGAACACCCGCCCGCCCGTTTCGGCCGCTACGCGGTAGATGTCGGCGATGGTGGCGGCGCCCCCGATGCGTGACTGTACCTCGACGAGTGCCGCCTCGTCGTCGTCCATGGTGTAGTGAACGGAACACATTCGTGTAGTGGATTAAAACATGGCCCTCGAACGGCCCCTCGACACCGGTCGAGCGCCCTGCCGGTTGTTTTATGCTCCCGCTGGGAACAGTAAGGCCCATGGCGAACGACCCAGGCCCCGACATCCCGGTAACCGTCTCGACGGGGGAGGTTCGCGTGGGGAAGGCGTTCGAGGCCGACCGCTTCCCGGTTCCGGCCATCGCCTTCGAGATCGAATCGCTGGCCGACGAGCCGATCCGGGTTCGGATCGTCGACGACATCCCCGAGTCGTTCCCGATGGAGGGCGTGGGCTTTCACCCCGACTACGAGGGCGACAACTGGACCGCGTACCGCGACAACCGGGTCGCCTACGAGCGAACGCTCGAACCCGGCGAATCCGTGCTCACGGTGTACGGCATCCGCATCGACGACCCCGGAGAGGCCGACGACTTCCTCGGCGACCCCGAAATCGAACTGATCGAGCACGGCGACGCCGCGGCCACCGGCGACGTGCTGGGTCGGGAGACGACACAGGTCGTCCGCGACGCGCTCTCGGGCGACGAATCGGGTGACGACCTGTCCGGGCTGGAGTCCGAACCGCTACTCGACGACGAGGCGCCCACCCCTCGCGAGCGGGCCGACGACCCGACCGTCGTGACCGGCGACCGGGACGGGAGCGTGACTGCCGTCGACGTCGAGGCGGCGGACGGCGAGGCGGTCGACGCTGACGCCGACGAGGAGGAAACGGATGCGGACGACGCCGACGAGGAGGAAACGGACGACACCGTCCCGTCCGCCGAGGCGGCCGAGGCGCTCGATCCGCGGGACGACGAGGCGACGGTGCGGGAGCCGACTGCCGACGCGGACGCGGAGGCGGCCGACGACGACGCGACGGCCGACGCCCCGGCCGCCGCGGCCGGATCGTCCATCGCCGCCGCCCTGGCCGCCGAGATACGCGCCGGCACGGTCGACGACGACGACTTGACCGTCCTGCGGGAGGCGTTCGAGGCGGACGCCGAAGGCGGGGTGCCGACGAGCGTCGACGTGCGTATCGGCCGGCTCCAGTCACAGATCGAGGATCTGCTCGCCTACCGCGACGCCCTCGCGGACTTCCTCGACGAGAACGGGACTGCCGAGGAGGTAGTGGGCGAGGTGAACGAGGCACTGACCGACCTGACCGAACGGGTCGAGACCCTCGACGACGCGGTGGTCGACGCCGACGACGAGCGGGCAGCCCTCGCGGACGACGTGGCGACGGTGACCGACCGCGTCGACGACGTGGCCGACCGACTCGAGACGGTCGCGGCCGACCTCGACGACCTGTCGGCGACCGCCGAGCGGATCGAGGAGCGCCTCGACGCCGTCGACGACCTCGAATCGGACGTCGAGGACATCGAGGCGGAACTGGACGACCTCCGGGACTTCCGCGACCGGCTGAACAGCGCCTTCGGAACCGACGAGTAGGCGGGGCGACGCCGCTCGGAAAGCGCAATCGGTAAAGCCCGCGCCCGCGTCGACCCGACAATGACCGAGACGGTTCGGGTCGCCGTCCCGCGGAAGGGGCGCCCGCTGGAGGCGGTTCTCGAACGCTTCGCGGCCGTCGCCGGGGTCGACGGCCTCGCGGACGACGTGTCCTCGACGCTCCGATACGAGAAGGCGATCACCAAGGGGACCGCGACCCCCGAACGCGACGTGTACGAACGGCTGGCAGCGTACAGCGACCTCTCCGATCCGACGCAGCCGGAGTATACGCTGTTGCGCGACGACCGCGAGGGGAAACCGCGGCGGATCGTCTTCGACAGCGTGACCGTCCACGTCGACGACGCGGGACCGCGCTCCGCGGTCGGTCGGCCGTCGACCGACGACGGCGTGACCGTCGAACTGATCGGCCGCGAGGAGCCGTTCCGTGCGCTCCGCACCCACGAGTTCGGTCTCGGCTTCGACAGCGCCGACCTCGTCCTCGAGGAAGTCGTCACGCTTGGGGAAACGGGCGTCGAGTCCATCGCTGACGTGAACGCCCGGATCGACCCCCGCGAGACGGACGTGCGGGTCGTGAGCGGCCTCGGCGACACCGTCTATCACACCCTGCTGGCGACGCCGGAGATTCTGCCGCCGGGCGCCGACCTCGACCGGTCGTTCGTCGCCGACTACGAGGGACCGCTCTGTATCTCGCCGCGGTACGAACGCCTCGTCAGGGCCGTCCTCGGGACGCACGCTCTCGACGGCGTGACGTTCACGTACCCCGATCCCGCGATGGAGGAGGAGGCCGCCATCGCCGACGCGGGGCTGGGCGTCTACCTGACGATGACGGGGTCGACGGCGCGGAATCACGGCCTCGTCGTCGGTGACGACCTCTTCCCGAGCGAGACGGTGTTGATGGAGAACGCCGCGGAGGCGGGGCCGGCCGCCGAACGGTTGCAGGCGGCGCTGACGGGGGCGGATCTCGAGACGGCAATCGGTCCGTCGTAGAACCTACGCGGCGCCGCGGGCCGCGTCGGGATCGGTGCCGGCTTCGAGGAGTTCGGTGTAGCGGTTGCGGACGGTCACTTCGGAGACGTCGCTAACCGAGCAGACCTCCTTCTGGGTCACTTTATCGCCTTCGAGTATCGAGGCGGCGTAGAGCGCCGCCGCCGCGAGACCGACGGGACTCTTGCCGCTGTGGACGCCGCTCTCCATGCCCTCTTCGAGGAGGGCGCGGGCGCGGGTCGTCGTGTCGCCGTCGAGGTCGAGGTCGGAGGCGAACCGGGGGAGGTATTCGAGGGGATTGGCCGGTTCGATGGCGAGACCGAGTTCGCGGACGATGTAGCGGTAGGCCCGCGAGAACTCCTTGCGGTCGACGCGGCTGACGGGTTCGAACTCGTCGAGGCTCCGGGGCACCGACGCCTGCCGAGCGGCGGCGTACAGGGAGGCGGTCGCCATCGCCTCGATGGAGCGCCCGCGCAGGAGGTCGTCCTCCAGCGCCCGACGGTAGACGACGCTCGCCGTCTCGCGGACGGTTTCTGGGAGACCGAGCGCCGACGACATCCGGTCGATTTCGCCGAGAGCCTGCTTCAGGTTGCGCTCCTGAGCGCTCTTCGAGCGGAAGCGCTCGTCCCACGTGCGCAGGCGCTGGAGCTTCCGGCGCTTGCTCCCGTCGATGGTTCGACCCTTGGCGTCGCGGTCCTGCCAGTCGATGACCGAGGAGAGGCCATCGTCGTGGAGGAGTTTGGTCGTCGGCGCGCCGACGCGGCTCTTCTCCGCGCGCTCGCTGGAGTCGAAGGCGCGCCACTCGGGACCGTGATCGATCCCGTCTGCCTCGACGACGAGACCACACGCCTCACACACCGTCTCGCCGTGGGACTCGTCCACGACCAGCGACGCGTCACACTCCGGACAGACGCGCTCGTCCGTCTCGGTGGTTGTCGAACGCTGTTCCCCGCCGGTCTCTCGGAGGGTTTCGGGCTGCTGACTCATGATTGTTGGAGGCGGCGCGTGGCCGCAGTTCGCTTCACGATTACGCCTACGATTGGTAGTATCTTAATAGTTTCTACTGTGTTTTTACTCCAATAGAAACAACCTGCGTGCCGAGGTCCCACGGCGCACGCTTGGCGACCCGACTCTTTTTGGTGGTGTCATCCTTACCGGGGAGCGAACCGGGAGAGTCGTCGTGACGAACAACACAACAACGAACGCAGAGACGGACACGCTCGTCGAGGAGGTAGTCGGGACGCTCCGGACCTTCGAACTCACCGAGTACGAGGCGAAATGTTTCGTGGCCCTGACGCGCCTGCGCGAGGGCACGGCAAAGGAGGTGAGCGATGTCGCGGACGTTCCGCGCGCGCGAATCTACGACAGCATGGACGCGCTTCAGGACCGCGGGTTGGTGAGCGTCCAGGAGTCGAAGCCACGGCGGTTCCGGGCCGTCTCCCCCCGCGAAGCGGTCGACCTCCTCGAACGGGAGTGTCGGAGTCGGCTGGACCGTCTCGGCACCGCCCTGCCCCGACTCGGATCGCCGAACCGAACCACGGGCGCTGGCGAAGTGTGGACGATGGAGGGGGAGGCCGCCGTCGCCGAACGGCTCGCGACGCTCGTCGCCGACGCCGATTCGGAGGTGTTGCTCGCCATCGCCGTCGACGAACTCCTCAACGACGATCTGGTCGACGCGCTGGCCGACGCGGTCGACCGCGGCGTCGACGTCGTGATCGGGTCACCCGGCGCGCCGATCCGCGAGCGTCTGCACGAGGCGGTCCCCGACGCCGACGTGGTCGAGACGTGGACGTGGTGGGACGCTCACCCGATCGAGGCCGGCGCCGTCACGAGCGTCTGCATGGTCGACGGCGACGCCCTTCTCGTCAGCGCCGACGCCGAAACAGAACTTCCCGGCGTCCGCAAGCATCGCGCCATCTGGACCGACAGCGCCGAGGCGCCGGTCGTCGGCCTGATGCGTCCACTGCTCTCGACCGCGATCCACGGTTAGGGGAAGGAGCCGTCCTCGACCGCGGCGCGGTACGCCGCGACGGCGTCTTCCATCTCCGTTCGCACGTCGCCGAACTCCTCGGCGAACGGGGGGACCGACTCCGAGAGGCCGAGCACGTCCGTCAACACGAGCACCTGTCCGTCCGTCTCGGGACCGGCACCGATGCCGATGACCGGGATGTCGAGTTCCGCGGTCACCTCGGCGGCCAACTCGTCGGGGACGTGTTCGAGCACCAGCGAGAACGCGCCCGCGGCCTCGTGTTTTGCGGCGAGGTCTCGGATCTCCGCGGCGGCCTCCTCGGTCGTCCCCTGCCGCGCGTAGCCGCCGATCTGGTTGCGCCGCTGGGGCGTCAGGCCGAGATGTGCCATCACCGGGATGCCGAGGTCGACGAGCCGGTCGGTCAACTCGACCGTATGCGGCCCGGATTCGATCTTGACCGCGTTGGCGCCCGCCTCCTTGAGCAGCCGCCCCGCGTTCTCGATGCCCGTCTCCGCGCTCGTCCCGTAGCTCAGGAAGGGCATGTCGCCGACGACGAGGGCCTCGTCGGCCGCGCGCGCCACCGCGGCGGTGTGACTGACCACCTCGTCCATCGTCACCGGGAGCGTCGAGTCGTAGCCGAGCACCGCGTTGCCCATGCTGTCGCCGACGAGGATCACGTCGATCCCGGCCGCGTCGACGATGGCCGCCGTCGGCGCGTCGTACGCCGTCAGCATCGTCAGCGGCTCCTCCGGCGACGCCCGCTGAATCTCCTGTACCGTTGGCATGGTCCGTGGATCGGCCGCGGGGGAATTAACCCTACTCCCTCACACCCGGACGCGAGCCGTTCGGCCCGCCCGGGGGTGATTCCGTCTCCGGGATCGTCGTACTCGGCACGGCGACCTACTCGTCCCCCGACCGACCGACGCCGGCGCCCCGCTCCCAGCCCCGGATCAGCGCGGCGAGCGCCCGGTTGACCGGCGCCGCCCGGTCGGTCACCGCCGCCCGGTCGGCCACGTAGCCGTTGATAGCGTCGATTTCGGTCCGTCGTCCCCGCGACACGTCCTGAAACATCGACGACCGATTTCGCGCCGTCTCGCCGGCGACGGTCGCGGCCGCTTCCGCCGCCGTCTCGTCCGCTAGGGCGACACCGTCGGCGCGGGCGACCCCTGCCGTCTCGACCGCCGCCGACCGCGCGAGCCCTGCGAGTGGTTCCTCGGTCAGCGCGCCGTTCTCCACGCGTGCCAGCGCGGTGACGGGGTTGATCGCGGCGTTGACTGCCAGCTTCTCCCAGAGCCGCCGCCGGACGTCCCCGACGGCCTCGGCGTCGAGGTCGGCCGCGCGAAACGCCGCGGCGATTCGCTCGGCGGTCGCCGCGTCGTCGGCCGGGCGCCACGCCCCGAGCGTGATCGTCCCCCGCCCCCGCCACTCGACGTGTCCTGGATCGACCAGTCCCGCCCCGTAGGTCACCGTGCCGGCGAGGACGGGCGCGTCGACGGCGTCGGCGAGGACGTCCTCGTTGCCCATCCCGTTCTGGAGGGAGCAGACGACGCCGTAGTCGCCGGTCGCGAGTGCCCGCGCCGCCGTCCCGGTGTCGTAGGCTTTCACCGTCACGAGCGCGAGGTCGGCGCTCGCCCCCGTCGCGTCCGTCGTCGCCGCCGGGCGGGTGTCGAGCGTCTCGACGCCCGTGATCCGCAGGCCGTCGGCCCGAACCGCCGCGACGTGGGGATCACGCCCCACGAGCGTCACGTCGTGAGCGCGCGCGAGGAGGCCGCCGAGCAGGCTTCCGAGACTCCCGGCGCCGAAGACGAGAACCTCCATCACCGCTCCCCGAACGGCTGGCCGACGACCGGGCGTTCGCCGTGCTGTCCCTGGAGGGCATCCGCCCCCTCGGCCGGTGCGTTCTCGGCGGCGAATGCGTCGCGTGCCATGGGTGACCAGTCGCGCGTGGCGACTCGTCTCATCGTTCCGCCCAAGCTGTCAAATCGATGTTGGTCGACTCGCGCCATAAAGATATCAAATTAGATAATCTGGCCACTAAACTTATACGACGAGAGGAGATTCCTTCGGGTATGTCCGCGACCGGCGACGAGCACACGACGGCGACGACGACCCCTCACCAACTCGAAATCGACTGGGATCGACGCGAACCGATCAGCTTCGCAGTGCAGACGGCCCTCGGTCAGGTCGAGGACCGCTCGCCGGTGGAGTTGGACCCCCTCGCGGACTACGTTGATCCGGACGCGCTCGAAGCCTTCTTCAGCGGACCGTCGGACGAGGTGGCGACCCGTAGCCTCACTTTCGAGTACGAGTCACACACCGTCACCGTCGACGGAACCGGCCACGTCCGCATCAACTAGGGATATCTCACTGTCCAGCGATTCCCGCCGATCCGGCGAGAACCGCTGCTGACTTCAGATAATCCCTCCGAGCGCCGTCTCCCGTTCTCGTCCCGGTTTTCCGACAGCCACCAGTCGTTACGCCGCGTCGTCGCGAAGCAGTCGGGCGTCGAGGTAGGCGTCCACCTCGTCTCTGACAGCCACGATGTCCACGGCGTCGGCGGCCGTCGCCCGCCTGACGGTCCCGCCGCTGATCGTCGTCAGGAGGAACTCCGCGACGGCGTCGGCGTCGACGGGGCGGTAGACGCCCTCCTCGATGCCGCGTTCGACGATGTCGGCGAGGCTCCGCCGGAACCGACCGTCGTTGGCCGTGAAGTAGGCCTCGAACGTCTCGTTGTGGGGCGCCTGTCCCCGGAGTTCGACCATCACCTTCGTCAACTCGACGCGCTCGGTGTCCGGCTCCGGCGCGAGGACGTAGTCGAGCATCGTCCGCAGACAGTCGTGGGCGTTTCCACCCGCCGGCTTCGGCATCTGGGCCTCGAAGTGATCGAGCAGGAACTCCAGTAGCTCTACCAGCACCTCGTCTTTGCCGTCGTAGTGCTGGTAGATGAGGGACTTGCTCTTCGGAAACTCGTCGCCGATCCGCTGGATGGTGAGGTTCTCGTACCCGTGCTCGATGAGCGCCTCGTACGTCGCCCGCATGATCGCGGTGCGGGTCTCGCCGGTGTCGCTCCCGAAGGGGTCGTCGAAGGCCACGGTGACTGAACGTTCATTCACAACTTATTTAGTTCGTTCTGTCTACCGTTCATACATCCGCCAGGGCGTCGGCTGGTCCCCGTCGTTCGCACCGACACCCGGCGTTCACCACGCTCCATCCATGCCATCTACACACCGCTCGATGCTCCTCGTCGTCCTCGTCGTCCTCGCCACCGTCGCAGCGACCGGCGTCGTCGCCGGCCAGTCCTCCTCGGGAACCGTCATCGGCCGCCCCACCGTCGAGGTGTTCTCCTCGACGACGGAAGTCGAACCCGGCACCCGGACCGACCTCGACCTCGTCCTCTCGAACGACGGTCGGCTGAATCGCGGCGGTCCCGCCGAGTACGAGCAACGCGTCACCACCGCCCGCGGTGTCACCGTCGACGTCGACGCCGGCGACACGCCGTTCGAGGTCAACACCGGCCCCGTCGCCGTCGGCGAAGCGCCCCGCGGGACGACCGCCGTCGATCCCATCTCGATCACCGTTCCGGAGGACATCGACCCCGGCCGCTACCGGATTCCGGTCACCGTCTCGTACAGCTACACCGTCAGCGTCGAGTACAGCGCCGTCGGCTCCCCCGAGTACAACGACCTCACGAGCGAGGAGACACGTTACGTCACCCTCCGGGTCCGCGATCAGCCGCAGTTCGACGTGATCGAGTCGACGTCGACGACACAGATCGGCGACACCGGCACCGTCACCGTGACGCTCGAAAACGACGGAACGCGGACGGCCCGCGACGCCAGCGTCGTCCTCTCCTCGTCGACCGACGAACTCACGTTCGGGAGTGGCTCGTCGAGTTCGACTGGCTACGTCGGCGCCTGGGAACCGGGCACGAACGCGACGGTGGCGTACACCGTCACCTTCGACGACGACGCGGCGCTTCGCAACTACAGCCTCTCGGCGACCGTCGAGTACCAGGACACCGACGGCATCGCGCGCACGTCCGAACCGCTCGCGGTCGGTATCCGGCCCGACCGCGAACAGGCCTTCGCGATCCGTGACACCGAGGCGACCCTCCGGGTCGGCGAGGACGGCCGCTTCGCCGGCACCGTCGTCAACCGCGGGCCGGACACCGCTCGCCAGCCGGTCGTCGTCTTCCGATCCTCGAACCCGAACGTCAACGTCGAATCCACCGAGTACGCCCTCGAAACCCTCGAACCGGACGAGGCGGGGGAGTTCGCCTTCGACGTGACGATCAGCGACGCCGCGAGCGCCACCACCCAGCAGTTCAACGTCTCCGTCCGCTACCGCAACGCGCGCGACGAGGTTCGACAGAGTGACCCGCTCAACGAGCGAGTGGCCATCCAGCCCCAGCGCGACCGGTTCAGCGTCGAGGCGGTCAACCGAACCGTCGTCGCCGGCGGGACGACGACGCTCGAACTCCGCGTGACCAACGAGGGCGACGAGCCGCTCCGCGACGTCGAGGCCAAAGCCTTCGTCCAGTCGCCGCTCAGTAGCGACGACGACGAGGGACTCGTCTCCGCGCTCGCCCCCGGCGAGTCCGCGACGTTCGTCGTCGGCCTGAGCGCGGGCGGCTCGGCGCTGGAGAAGACCTACCCCGTCTCCATCGACTTCCAGTACGAACTCCCCGACGGCGACACGGAAGTGTCGAAGACGTACCGCGTCCCCGTTTCGGTCGAGCACCGTGAGGGCGGCGGCCTCCCCTTCCTCCCGATCACCGTCGGCGCCCTCGCGGTGACGGGGGTCGGACTGGTGGTCTGGTACCGACGGAACGGCGCCGACGGGAACGACTGATCGACCCGTGCCGGTGCCTTCCTTCGACGCCCAGCGCGTCGTCGACACGCTCGACGCGTGGATCGTCGACCGCCCCGCGCGGGTGGTGCTCGCCTTCCTCGTCGTGTCGGGGCTGTTCGTCGTCGGCCTCGGCGGCGGTGGGACCGACTCCGGAACCGACCAGTTCACGGAGGACGTGCCCGCGGAGCAAGCGCTTCAGGAAGTCAACGACAACTTCGAGCGGATCACGTTCGGCGCCGACAGCGGATCGACGCAGCTGATCCAGGAGGGGACGAACGTGCTCGCCAAGCCCGCCCTGTTGCGGATGCTGGAGGCACAGGAACGACTCGCCGGTGATCCGGACCTCCAGGTGTCGAGCACGTCGAGTGTCGCCCGGGCGGTCGCACGAACCCTCGATCCGTCGGCGGACTCCATCGACGACGAGATTCGCGCCGTCGAACGCTCCTCCCCGAGCGAAATCGACCGCGCGGTCCGGACCACCGTCGAGCGGAACCCCGGACTCCGTGCCCTCCTCAGTGAGGATTACAATGCCCGGTCCGCGTCGGCGTCGGCCACCATCGGGACGGTCACGCACCGCCTTCCCGGCGGCGGGAGCGACGGCCCGGGCACCAGCGGCGAGAGCCCGCTCACGGCCATCCAACTGCAGGCCGAGTACGTCGTCGACGCCGTCGGCGGCGACATCACCGTCTTCGGGAGCGGCATCACGAGCGAGGAACTCGGCAACGTGATCAACGACTCGCTCGGCCTGGTGATCCCGGCCGCCGTCGCGCTCATCCTGCTCTTTCTGATCGTCGCGTACCGCGACCCCCTCGACCTGTTGCTCGGCCTCGTCGCCCTCGCGATGACGATGCTCTGGACGTTCGGCTTCATGGGGTTGGCGGGCATCGCCTTCTCCCAACTGCTCGTCGCCATCCCGCCGCTCCTGCTGGCCGTGGGTATCGACTTCGGCATCCACGCGATCAACCGCTACCGCGAGGAGCACGTCGACGGCGTGAGCGTCGGCAACGCGATGCGTGTCACCACCGATCAACTGCTGATCGCCTTCTTCATCGTCACCGGAACGACGGTGCTCGGGTTCGCGGCCAACCTGAGCAGCGGCCTGAGTTCCATCCGCGAACTCGGCGTCGTCGCCGCGGTGGGCATCGTCTTCACCGCCCTCGTCTTCGGCATCTTTCTCCCCGCGACGAAGGTGCTCGCCGATCGCTGGCGCGAGCGCCTCGGCGCCCCCGAGTTCGGCTCGGCGGCGCTCGGATCGGAGCGCTCGCTGCTCGGTCGGATTCTGCCCGTCGGCGTCTACGTCGCCCGCGTCGCGCCAAAGGCGTTCCTCGTCGTCGTCCTCGTCTCCACGGCCCTCTTGGGCCAGTACGGCGCCGGCGTCGACAGCCGCTTCACGCAGGAGGACTTCCTGCCGCCCGAGGAGCCGCCGGCCTACCTCGAGTACGTCCCCGAACCGTTCCGTCCCGGGGACTACACCGTCACGCAGACGACGAACTTCCTCGAGCGGAACTTCCAGACGGGTGAGGAGGATACGACCACGGTGTACGTCGAGGGGCCTCTCCACCGGGACGACGCCCTCGAATCCATGTGGCGAGCGGGTGCGGACCCGCCACCGAGTTTCGTCGACGACGACGGCCACGCCCGCGAGACGAGTATCGTCACCGTCATTCGGTCGTACGCGGCCCAGGATCCGGAGTTCGCGGCGCTGGTCGCGCGTAACGACCGGAACGACAACGGCATCCCCGACGACGACCTTCGGACGGTCTACGCCGCTCTCCTCGACTCTCCGGCTCGGGACCGGGCGCTCGACTACATCACCGACGACTACACGAGCGCTCGGATCGAATACGCCGTCGAGGCGGACGCGTCCCAAGAGGCCGTCACCGACGACACCCGCGCCGTGGCCGACCGGATGCGCTTCGAGGCGACGGCGACCGGCGGCGTCATCGTGCTGAAAGCCGTCTCGGACGTGATCGGCGCGTCGGCGTTCCGGAGCCTCGTCATCGCGCTCGTCGCCGCCGCGGGCTTTCTCGTCTTCGTCTACGGCGTACTGGAGGGACGGCCGTCGCTCGGACTCGTCAACGTCCTGCCCATCGCGCTCACCGTCGCGGCGCTGGCGTCGACGATGCGCTTTCTCGACATCCCCTTCAACGTCCTGACGGGCACCAGCCTCTCCATCGCCATCGGTCTCGGTATCGACTACTCCGCACACCTCCTCCACCGGTTCGTCGAGGAGTACGACGGGGCGACGGACGTAGACGCCGCCTTGCTCGCGACGGTCCGTGGGACGGGCGGGGCGCTCACCGGGAGCATGCTGACCACCGTCTCCGGCCTCGGCGTGCTCTGGTTGGCCATCTCGCCCATCCTCGGCCAGTTCGGGCTCCTCATCGCGTTGAGCGTGCTCTACTCCTATCTCGCCTCGATTCTGGTCCTCCCGACGACGCTCGTCCTCTGGGATCGCTACGTCGCCTCGGGGGCCGGCCGGTCGCTTCAGTCCGCGGACGCCGAGGCGGCGCCGCTCGACTGATCGAGTATCACACCTGAGAACCCGGCGGCCGGGTTTATTATGGGGTGGCTCGAATCCCGGCGCAATGACCGATCCGACCACGCAGTCGGACGCCGACGTGCCGAATCTCGACGAAGAGATGATCGCAGCCGTCGAGGGCATCGACACGTCCGACGTCGCGGCGCCCGTCTCGACCGCCATCGACGACGCGGACGACGACGGCGACGCGCCCCTCGACGCCGACGGGGCGTCGTCGACCGACGCGGACGACGAGGCGCCCGAGGACGACGACGAGACCATCTCGGTCCTGGAGTTCGTCCTCGGCGACGAGCGCTACTGTCTGGACATCACCTACATCGAACAGATCGTCGAACGGGGGACGGTCACGCGGATCCCCAACGCTCCCGACTTCGTCGAGGGCGTCATCGACCTCCGCGGCGACATCACGACGGTCATCGACCCGATGGAGACGCTGGCGGCCGAGAGCGACGACGCGGGCGAACTGATCGTCGTCTTCGACTCGGCGCGGATGGACGACGAGTGGAGCGTCGGGTGGGCCGTCGACGGCGTCAGGCGCGTCTCGACCGTCTCGCTCTCGGCGGTCAAGGAGTCCCCGGTCGACGAGCCGTGGATCAACGGGGTGGTCAAACGCGAGGACGACGGCGAGTTCGTCATCTGGACGGAGCCCGGGAAACTGATGCGGGCCGACGGCGACGACGCGGCGTAACTATCGGCGCCGCAGGAACTCGGGGAGCCGAATCCGATCCAGGCCATCCTCGGGGACGACGGTCGGCTCCGGGCGGGCAGTCATGCTCGGCGGACCGTCCCGCGTTCGGGTGCGCGTGCGGGGATCGGCCGGGGAGCCGGTCGCGTCGACCGGCTCCGTCTCGACGACGAGTTCCTCCCAGACCGCCGACTTCTCCGCCGCCCGGCCCGACGCCTTCCGTCGCCCCTCCTCGTAGGAGAGTTCGATCATGCTCCGTTCGTACGTCGTGTCGGCGGCGTCGCGGACCCGTTCGTACTCCTCGCGGTTCGGCGTTCCGAGGCTCCGAGCGACGCCGAGGGCGAAGGCCCGTTCGAGCGCCCCCGCCTTGTCCAGGTCGTCCCAGTCGGTATCGAACTCGGAGTCGTACATCTCAGGCCTCGACCTCACGTTTGGGGCGGACGTGCAAGCCGTCGTCGTCGAACTCGACGGGGTAGATGTCGCTGTCGATGTCCGTCCCGCGCATCTTGATGATCTGGACGCCGCGCCGCATCCCGTCGCCCTCCATGTAGTTGTGCATGAAGACGACGCCGTGAGCGAGGTAGTGTTCGTCCGCGTAGGACGTGGGGTCGGTCATCTCCGAGATCAGGATGGTCGTCGCGTCGACGCGTTTGAGTGATGTGAGAAACTGGACGAACGCCTCGTGGTTGTCGGGGTAGAAATACTGCAGGATCATCGTGGAGTCGATGACCAGGCGGTCGATTTCCCGGGAGTTGATGAATCCCACCAGCCGGTTGGTCATGTTCTTGACGCCGGTGGAGAAGTCGTTGCCGCCGGGACCTTTCAGCAGTCGCTTGGCGTTCGAGTCGAAGACGTTCCGAAACTGGAAGTTCCCCGACTGTGCCGCCTTCTCGAAGCCGAAGTCGTAAGATCCCATGTCGTGGGTCAGTTCGGCCTCCGTCTCGTGCATGCTCAGAAAGAGGCACTTATCGCCCACCCGCGCCCCCTCCGTAACGAAATGCGAGGAGAACGTCGTCTTCCCACTGCCCGGTGGCCCGCTGAGAATGTACAACCGATTCCGGAGGAGTCCCCCGTCGACGAGTTCGTCGAAACCGTCCACGCCGGTGGAAAGCCTCATTGGCCGGACATCGCCGCTCCGAATCAAATAGGTTGCGCCCGGGTTCTCATACGTGAAAATCGGCCTCGTCGGAGCCGTCGAGTCGCGCTATCGCGCCCCTCGGGCCGTGCTCCGCGTTGCGAATTTATTTCAGTCAGTCCACGTAACGGTATGTCGTAATGACCGAGCTCACACGCACCGGAATCGAGGGACTCGATTCGATCCTCGGTGGGGGCATTGTCGACAACGCGACCGTACTGATCAGTGGGAACCCCGGCACCGGAAAGAGCATCCTCGGGTTGCAGTACATCTACAACGGCGTACAGGAGTTCGACGAGAAGGGAATCTACCTCTCCTTCGAGGAGAACCGGGAGGACATCGCACAGGCGGCCGAATCCATCGGCTTCGACGACTGGCGCGAACTGGTCGAGGAGGACGAAATCCTCATCTACGACAAGCAGGAACTGCTCCGCCACAACGACTTCAACGACACGCTGGAACTGTTGCTGGACGAGTTCGAGGAGATGGAGTACGAACGACTCGTCCTCGACTCGCTGACGATGTTCGAACTGTTCTTCGCGGACGAACAGGAAAAACGGACGTACCTCCTCAAATTCTCGGATATTCTGAAGGCCAACGGGCTGACATCGCTGCTCATCGCGGAGCAGTCCGCCGTCTTTCCCGAACAGGACATCGGCCTCGAGAACTTCCTCACCGACGGGAACATCTACCTGATCCAGACGCCGACCGAGTCGGGCGTCAACCGGTACATCTGGGTCGCGAAGATGCGAAAACAGGACATCGAGACGGACATCTTCCCCATGGACATCACCGACGGAGGCATCACCGTCCACGAACGCGCCGCTGGATTCTCGATGATGGGCCAGCGTGACGGCCCGTTCCCCGGCGAGTGATCACTCCGAGGAGAGCGTTCGCCAGACCTCGTCGATCTGATTCTGGACCTGTCGGCGCTCTTCCACCTCGACGGAGACGTCCCCCTCGCTGAAGCACACGACGACTTCCTCGATGTTCCGACGGTAGACGTTGACTCGCCGGCGTTCGTCGGAGAGCACCCGGTCGTGGTGTTCGAGCAGGTCCGCGTCCTGTAGTTCCTCGATCCGGCGGTAACAGGTGGCGATCGGTACGTCGAGTTCGTCGCTGAGTTCCTGGGCCGACCGTGGTTCGTGAGCGAAACTCAGTATTTGCGGGTTGTACTCGTTGCCCAGAACCCGAAGCATCTCGATCCCGTCCATTCGTTATCAGTTCAGATACGGGGGAGCACAATAAAATGTACTGTCGGACGCGTGCAAGACGCGGGGGGTCGGCAGTAGAGTATCAGCACTGAGAATATCATGCGCAGGTTTATACATCGCTGTGGCGAGCTTGCGAACGAACCACGATGCTCGTCGTCGAATACCTTTATTTAGCCGCCACGGCCGTGCTGGTCGTTTCCGGGCTGACGATGGTCGGCATGGCGATCAGGGCGTACCTCCAGACCACTCGCCGCGCGATGATCCACGTCTCGCTCGGCTTCGGCCTCATCGCCGCCGCCGCCATCGCGACGGCGATCAGTGCGTTCGTCACGGACTTCGAGGGCGTCCGGTCGCTGCTGCTGGTCAACAACGGCCTCTCGTCGCTCGGGTTCATTCTCGTCGTCTACAGTCTCGTTATCTACGATTGATATTCGGCTACCCGGCGGATTTCGGGTGTAGATCCGGCTGAAGCCTTTATTTTCACAGATGATATTTGGGGACGTAGCTTTATTTGTGACTTCGAGAACGGTAGGACAGAGCCCACGGGCACGACCCGGGGACACACAACCAACGATGTTCGAAGAACGAACGGAGCGGGGGCAGGTCGGTATTGGGACGCTCATCGTGTTCATCGCGATGGTCCTGGTCGCGGCGATCGCGGCCGGCGTCCTCATCAATACCGCCGGCTTCCTCCAGACGCAGTCAGAACAGACCGGCCAACAGAGTAGCGCACAGGTCACCGACCGGCTCGAACCGGTCTCGAAGACCGGCAACGTGTCCGCTTACGACTCGTACAACGAGACCATCGTCGCGAACACGACTCCGTACTCCGATGGGAACAACACCAACGTCTCCTTGCGGGTCAACGAGGTATCGATGGTGGTCCAGAAGTCACCGGGGGCGAGCGACATCAACATGAGCGCGACCACGTTCGAACTGGTCGGACCGGGCGGCACCGACCGCTTCGCGTTCACCAACAAGACGGTTGTCAACCGGTCCGGGGCGGCCGGGCCGGACGACCGGACGCGAGCGCTTCAGGACGACGACTCGTCGCTCAACGCCTCCGAGGGTAACAGCGGCCTCATCCTGAACAGCCGGACCGACCGACTGGTCGTCACCCTCAACATGACCAAGTTGGCGACCAACGGTGCCTTCGCCAACGAACCGCTCGAACCCGGTGACACCATGACTCTCCGGGTCAACACCGAGAGCGGCGCGACGAGTATCATCCGCATCCAGGTGCCCCAGTCGCTGTCCGGTGAGGAATCCGTCGAACTGTAATCTGCGGCGCCTTTCTTCGTTTTTCGCGACTGTCCAGCGACGCCAACGCCGTCTCCCGATTTCATCAGTGATATTCGGGGGTGTAGGTTTAACACTCACTTCTGACTACGTTGGCGTAGCTCCCGACGGACGCGGCCTCGGGGATCCACAAACATATGTTCGAAGAACGAACGGAGAGGGGACAGGTCGGTATTGGGACGCTCATCGTGTTCATCGCGATGGTCCTGGTCGCGGCGATCGCGGCCGGCGTCCTGATCAACACCGCCGGCTTCCTCCAGACGCAGTCAGAACAGACGGGTCAACAGAGTAGCGCACAGGTCACGGATCGGCTCGAACCGGTCTCGAAAACCGGGAACGTGTCCGCCTACGACTACAATAATAACTCGATACGGGGCAGCGTCGCGGTCAACAATGACACTTCTCTTGCCGTCGACAACGTGTCGATGGTGGTCCAGAAGTCGCCGGGGGCGAGCGACATCAACATGAGCGCGACGACGTTCGAACTCATCGGGCCGGACGGCACCGATCGCTTCGCGTTCACTAACGGCACGGCGATCAACAAGACCCGTGGCGACGTGCGGTCCCTTCAGGACGACGACAATTCGCTCAACACGACCCGCGACGCGGGCCTGATACTGAACAGCCGGACCGACCGGTTGGTCGTCACGATCAACATGACTGCCCTCGACCAGAACGGAGCATACGACAATGATCCACTGGAACCCGGTGAGACGCTCACGCTCCGGGTCAACACCGAGAGCGGCGCGACAAGCATCATCCGCATCCAGGTGCCCCAGTCGCTCAACGGCGAGAAGTCGGTCGAACTGTAGTTCGCGGCGGCGCTCCTCCGTTTTTTTTTAGTCGACGGCAGTCCGACAGCCGTCTTCGAATTTCACTGATGATATTCGGGGATATAGGTTTAACATTCCTCCGAATGACTGGGACACAGAGCCCGAGACACCGGATTCTCGGGGGACACACACAAAATGTTCGAAGAACGAACGGAGAGGGGGCAGGTCGGTATTGGGACGCTCATCGTGTTCATCGCGATGGTCCTGGTCGCGGCGATCGCGGCCGGCGTCCTGATCAACACCGCCGGCTTCCTCCAGACGCAGTCAGAACAGACCGGCCAACAGAGTAGCGCACAGGTCACCGACCGGCTCGAACCCGTCTCGAAAACCGGGAACGTGTCCGCGTACAACCGTACGTACACCCTTGACAACGGCTCGGTCGTCAGTCCCGGTACCGAGAACGCCACGTTCGTGGGCGTCGAAACCGGCGACGACAGGAATCTCTCGGCGGCGAACCAGTCGCTAGCGGTTCACGAGGTGTCACTGGTGGTCCAGAAGTCACCGGGGGCGAGCGACATCAACATGAGCGCGACCACGTTCGAACTCGTCGGACCGGACGGCACCGACCGCTTCGCGTTCACCAACGAGGACGTGATCAACCGATCCGACGCGTCCGGGCCGGACGACCGGACCCGTGCGCTTCAGGACGACGACAACTCGCTCAACGAGAGTCGAGGTAGCGGCCTCATCCTGAACAGCCGGACCGACCGGCTGGTCGTCACGCTCGATTTCAACGAGACGGCCAAAGACGATACGTTCGTCAACGGGCCACTCGACTCCGGCGAGACGGTTACGCTCCGGATCAACACCGAGAGTGGTGCGACGAGTATCATTCGCATCCAGGTGCCTCAGTCGCTGTCCGGTGAGGAATCCGTCGAGCTGTAATCTCGCGGCCAGCGCACCGCTGCACCACGGAATCTTTATGTTTTCACTCCCGAAAGTGGTAACACTGCTCAGGGTATGCCATCCGACTCAGACGACTCCGTCTCGGAGCGCGGCAAGGTTCTCACCGAGGAGGAGTTAGACCTCACCAGACACGACAACGTCTCCGAACTCGACGACGGTCGATACGTCGTCTCGACCGGCAGCGGTCCGACCAGCGACGAGGCGACGGAGGCTCGCGAGAACGTCCGCGACGCCCTCGACGACGACCCCGGCGACAGCGCCGCCGACGACGAGCCGGAGATCACCGAAATGGACGTCAACGCGTGGCTCGAAGACTACTTCCGCGAAGCCGACGCCCAGTACGGGTTCCACGCCACGGCCAAGTTCGACGACGGGGTCAGCCGCCACCAGGTCGTCTCGAACGACGTGGTCACCAGCTTCGAGTCGCTGTTGATCTGGTACGCCCAGCACGTCGGCGGCGGGACGCCCGTCGAGGACGTTCTCGGCATTCTGCTCGCGGAGTCGAGCGTGTCGGTCCGCTACCCGGTCCGGACGCTCACGGGGCTGCTCAAGCGCTACGACCTCGACCGCGACGACTCCATCGGCGACCTGCTCGAAGCTGTCGCCGACGAGGAGGCCGTTGCACTGTCGCCGGACTGATCGGAACGGCCGTCTCCGCTCGCCCCGCCAATCCGCCGCCCGCACCCGTATCAGTACTGAGAATCGCGCCCGAGTCTTTATTTGCCGAGTCGTGAACGTTCGGAACAGATGCCACCGCAAGTGCTACTCGTCGACGACTCGGATTTCATGCGCAACCTTCTGCGCGAAATCCTCGAAGAGAACTTCGAGATCGTCGATGAAGCCGAAAACGGCGTCGAGGCCGTCGAACTTTATCGGGAGCACGATCCCGATCTGGTGATGATGGACATCGTGATGCCGATCCGCGACGGGATCGAGGCAACGAGCGAAATCACGGGGAGCGACCCCGACGCGAACGTCATCATGTGCACCAGCGTGGGTCAGGAAGAGAAGATGAAAAACGCCGTGAAGGCCGGTGCGGACGGCTACATCACGAAACCGTTCCAGAAGCCGAACGTGCTGGAAGCAATCGACGACGTCGTGGCCTGACGATGCGTGTCGATATTCAGTCGCTCGGCACCTACAACCGCCTCGCACAGGAGGGGGCGGAACACGCCGCAGCGTCGCTGACGGGGATGACGGGCATCGAGACGTACGTCGACGTGACCAACGTCACGCTCATGTCGAAACGTGACGTGGAGGACGTCTTCGGCGGGACGGAGTTCGTCGGCGTCCAGATCGGTCTCGGTGGCGGGCTCTCCGGCGAGACGGCGCTCGCGTTCGACCGCGACAGCGCCGCGAGCATCGTCGACGTCCTCGTCCCGGGGGCGAGCGCCGGCGACGACGACGAGTTCGACGACATGGCACGGAGCGGGATCAACGAGATCGGCAACATCATGATGGGTGGCTTCGTCGACGGCTGGGCCGACTACCTGTCGACGAGCGTCGACATGACGCCGCCGACCTACGTCGAACGCGACGGCACCGACGTCCTTCCCGAGGGTGCGCTCGACCGCGCCGAGGAGGAACACGTCTTCGTCTTCGAGAGTCAGATGACGGCCGTCGACGAGGAGATCGACGCCTACATCTACATGTTGCCGGAGTACGGCGCCTTCGCGGAGATGCTCGAGGCGAGCGACGACCACGACGACGCCATCCCGATGGACAAGCTGACGGTCTTCGACGAGATGACGCGGCAGGGCGCCGAACGCGCCGCCGAGAACGTCTCGTCGATGACGGGCATCGAGACCGACGTCGACGTGAGTCGACTCAGCTTCGTCCCTATCGAGGACGTCCCGAACACGGCACGGGACGAGGTGTACGTCGGCACGGTCATGGAGTTCAAGGGGACCCCCGGCGGCTACCTCGCGATCCTCTTCGACGAGCCGTCTGCGCGGACCATCGTCGACGCCACGGTGCCCATGGAACTGGACGAACCACTCGGCGACATGGGCGAGAGCGCGATTCAGGAGATGGGAAACATCATGACCAGCGGGTTCATCGACGGGTGGGCGAACGTCCTGCAGACGAGCATCGACCACACGCCGCCCGAACTGGTTCACGACCTGGGGACGGCGATCCTCAGCCCCATCGCGGGTCGGCTCGGCCAGTCACAGGAGTACGCGTTCCTCATGGACTCGACGGTCGTCACGCCGGAAGGCGAGTTCAACTGCGAGATATACGCCATCCCCGACGAACAGAAGCTCAAGGAGGCCCTCGACGCCCTTTTGGTCGAACGGAGCGACCAGCTCGAAGCCAACCGAGAGTCGCTCTTCTAACATGAAGACCTACGGCGGGACGTCGGCGTCGGGCCGGACCCGCAAGCGGGTCGGCATCGCTGATTTCGCGGTCACCGCGGACGGGGCCGTCCTGGCCACCAGCGGACTCGGCTCCTGTCTCGGGATCGGTCTCCGCGACGGACGGGCGGGTGTCGCTGGCCTCATCCACGTCATGCTGCCGACGGCGCCCGAGGACCCGCCGAACGTCGCCAAATACGCCGACACGGGCATCGACGCCGTGTTGGACGCGATGTGTGCCGAAGGGGCGTCGCCGGACCGCGTCCGGGCGAAACTCGTCGGCGGGAGCGCCATGTTCGAGTTCGACAGTCAGGACGAACCCATCGGTGAGCGAAACGTCGCGGTCACCCGGGCGACGCTCGACCGACTCGGCATCCCCGTCGACGCCGAGGACGTGGGCGGCAACTCGGGGCGGTCGATTCGGTTTCACGGCGACACCGGAGATCTCCGTATCAAATCCGCCGGAACCGAACGTCGGATCTGAAACCAATCGCCGACAGCGGTCGGAGCGAATCACGCGTCAGCGCCCCGATACGCGAGCGACGACGGTTGACAGACATCCGTCATACACGTATCAGAATTGATAATTGAAGGACAACGATTAAAGTACGGCACGCACATAGGGAACACGATAGAATGGGTTCGACGGGTTGTCGGGTGACGGGAGGGACCGCATGGAACTCCTAGAGCGGTTCCTCGGCGGTGACGACGACGACGGCAGCGACGCCGAGGGCGACGACGACATGTTCTTCGAGGAGGACGACGACCTCGACGACTTCGGCGGCGACGACTTCGGCGGCGACGACGGACTCGGATTCGACGACGGCGACGACGGCGGCGGCGCCGCGACCGCCGAACTCGAAGGCCGGATCGACGAACTCGAAAACGAGGTCGCCAGCCTCTCCTCGACGGTGAGCACCATCCGCAGCGAGAACGAGGAGATCAGCAACACCGTCGAGGACGTGGAGGAGAACGTCCGCAAACTGCTCGACATCTACGAGATGGTCACCCGCGGCGTCAACCCCTTCGTCGACGACGTGCAGGCCGGCGGCGGTGGGTTCGACGGCGGCGGCGGGTCGCTGGGTCTGTTCGACGACGAGGACGAGGAAGACGAAGCGGATCTGGACGACGACATCGCCGGCGCCGACGCCGAGGACTTCTTCGACGACGACTTCCTCGACGAGGAAGAGGACGACGATTTCGGCGACTTCGACGACGCGAACACCGATACCATGTCCGACGATTCCGACGACGGAGACGATTCCGGGAAATCGTTCGAGGAACTGAAAGACGAGTACGAAAGCGGCGACGCCGACTGGGCCGACGACGGGGACGCGACCAACGGCGACGCCGCCGATATCGAGGACGGCGACGACTTCGGTGACCTCGACGGCGACGACCTGGGAGGCATCGACGACGGCGACGACGACTTCGGTGGTCTCGGCGACGACGACTTCGAGGACGACGGCGATTTCGGGGACGTCGACGACGACTTCGAGGACGACGACGGCGATTTCGGGGACGACGACGGCGACTTCGGGGACGTCGACGACACCGCCGACGTCGAGGCCGACCCCGCGCCCGCCGAGATGGCGGCCGACGGGGCGACGGCAGCGGACGAGTCGGCGGCGAGGGCGGACGAACCGACCGACGCGGGCGACATGCAGTTCGCCGCCAACACGATGATGCAGGGATCGGGCACGTCGAAACCCTACCTGGAGACCGTTCCGTCGGGCTACGTCGGCGACCTCCTCGTGATGGAGTGGCTCGAATACCTCGTCGAGGAGGGCGACGTGGAGGATGCGGCCCGGGCGGTGGAGTACTACCGACGCATCCAGTGGGTCGGCGAGGATGCCGCGGACGAACTCCGCGATTTCCTCGTCGGCTTCGGCGAACTCGACGCGGACCGGGAGGTGACCGGCGCCCCGTCGACGCTCGCCATCGACCACCACGTCGCCAGCCTGCGCTACATCAGCCGACTGACTGGGTCGACCGCCGACTCGGTCGTCTTCGACTGCTGGAGCGGTGGCGGAGGTGTCCCCTTTGGGCTTTAGCGTCAGCGGGTCGGCCGCGATCATCTTCGTCGGTATCTTCCTCGCCTTCTCGACGGCGTACACCGCCTCGGCCAACGGGTTCGAGCGGGTGAACGACGCCCGATCCGCGGTGGACGAGGAGGCCCTCGAACGGCAGAACACCGCCCTCACGGTGACGAACGCCACGTACGACGCCGGCACCGACACCCTGACGGTCGAGGCAGTCAACGAGGGATCGACGACCCTCGACGTCGCGGCCGTCGACCTCATCGTGGACAACGCGTACCGAGACGACTTCACCGCGCGGACCGTCGGCGGCGACAACTCGACGGCGCTGTGGCTCCCCGGCGAGCGCCTCCACCTCGAAGTGAACGCCACGACCCGCCCGAACCGCGTGAAACTCGTCTCCGGTCCCGGCGTGGCCGACGTGGAGGTGATCTGAGTGGCCAGCGTCTCCGCCTCTCACCTGATCCTCTTCATCGCGAGCCTCGTCATCGCCGCGGGCGTCGCCGGCACGTTCACGCAGGGCATCTCGCGGCTGAGCGATGGTATCGACGACCAGAGCCTCGAAGTCTCGGAGGAGGTGCGCACCGACATCGAGGTCATCAGCGACGCGGGCAGTCCGGTCTACAACAATTCGACGAACACCGTGACGCTCCTCGTGAAGAACACGGGGACCGCCAACATCCCGGCCGACTCACGGTTCATCGAGATACTGGTCGACGGCCGGTACCGGACGAACGTCACGATCACCGTCGTCGACGGCGAGACGTGGCAGCCAAACAACGTGATCCGCCTCGAAATCAACGGGACGGACCTCTCGCCCGGCGACCACCGGGTGAAACTGATCGTCAACGGCGACGAGGAGGTGTTCAGGTTCCGCACATGAGTGGGACTGGTTCCAACCTGCTGTCGCTCGGATTGGAGGATCACGACCGCCTGAACAAGGAACTCGGCGGCGGCGTCCCCCGCGGGAGCATCGTCCTCGCCGAGGGCGACTACGGCGCCGGCAAGAGTGCCCTGTCCCAGCGGTTCACCTACGGCTTCTGCGAGGAAGGCCACACCGTGACCTACCTCTCGACGGAGTTGACCACCCGCGGGTTCATCGACCAGATGCACTCGCTGTCGTACGACATGGTCGACCATCTACTCGACGAGAACGTCCTCTTTCTCCACGCCGACTTCGACACCGGCGGCCGCCTCTCCGACGAGGGGGAGGGCGAGCGCAAGGAACTCCTCAAGCGTCTGATGAACGCGGAGATGATGTGGAACTCGGAGGTCGTCGTCGTCGACACCTTCGACGCCATCCTCCGTAACGACCCGAAGTTCGAGGCGCTGGTCCGGCAGAACGAGGAGCGCCAGGCCGCCCTCGAGATCATCGGCTTCTTCCGCGACGTCATCTCGCAGGGGAAGGTGATCGTCCTGACGGTCGACCCCTCCACCGTCGACGAGGAGGCCATCGGCCCCTTCCGCTCCATCGCCGACGTGTTCCTCGAACTCGAGATGGTGGAAGTGGGCAACGACGTGCGCCGGCAGATTTCGGTCAAGCGGTTCGCGGGCATGGGACAGCAGGTCGGAGACACCATCGGCTACTCCGTCCGCTCGGGGACGGGGATCGTCATCGAGAGTCGTAGCGTCGCATAATGACAGAACTCGGAACCGCCACCCCCTCGGACGAACTGAAACAGATCGCGGCCAACAGGCCCCACCTGCGCGACCACCTCAAGAAGTTCAAGCAGATCACCGGCGAGTTCCCCCTGCTCATCGACGAGCCGACCAGCGACTACGAGACGAGCCGTCCGAACGTCCTCTATCCCATCGGTGGCCCCATCTACTGCCACATCTACGGCGACCTGGGACAGGACATGAAGTACTACGCCATCGAACCGTCGCTCTCCGGCGACGAGCAGAGCCTGTTCGCGAAGATCCGTGACGAGCTCCTCGACCGCAGCGTCAGCAAGGCCGTCCCGGAGGAGGAGTCGGAGTACGACGACCGGATCGAGGAACTCCTTCAGGAGACGACGACCATCGAACAGGATCGGAGCGGCCTGCGCTACTGGATCGACCGCCTGCTGGACTTCCTCGGTCTCAGTAACTACCGCGTCAGCGAGCAGACCTACGAGAACATCCGCTACCGGCTCAACCGCGACATCGTTGGCCTCGGCCCGCTCGAACCGGTCATGCGCGACCCGGCCAACGAGGACGTTCACGTCATCGGTCCCCACCAGTGCTACGTCGACCACGGTACCTACGGCCTCATCGAGACCACCGTCGACTTCGGGACGCCGGAGCAGTTCGACTCCTGGATCCGGAGCATGGGCGAACGCATCGGCGACCCCGTCTCCGACTCCAACCCTATCGTCGACTCCACACTCCCCGACGGCTCGCGTCTCAACGTCATCTACTCCGACGACGTGAGCGTCCAGGGGCCGAGCCTCACCATCCGCCAGGGCGACGAGACGCCGCTCTCGATCAACCAGATCACCAAGTGGGGGACGCTCTCGCCCGAACTCGTCGCCTACCTCTGGCTCTGTCTGGAGAACGAACAGACCGTCTTCGTCGTCGGCGAGACGGCCTCCGGGAAGACGACGACGCTCAACTCGATCATGTCCTTTATTCCCCGGGACTCGAAGATCTACACCGCCGAGGACACCGCCGAGGTGCTCCCGCCCCACGACACCTGGCAGCAGTTGCTCACCCGCGAGGGCGGCGGCGAGGAGAACTCCGACGTGGACATGTTCGACCTCGTCGCGGCCGCCCTGCGCTCTCGCCCCGACTACATCGTCGTGGGCGAGGTCCGTGGCGAGGAGGGGCGGATGGCGTTCCAGGCCGCCCAGACCGGCCACCCCGTCATGCTGACCTTCCACGCCAGCGACATCGTCTCGATGATCCAGCGGTTCACCGGCGACCCGATCAACGTCCCCGAGACGTTCATGGACAACGCCGACGTGGCGCTGTTCCAGAACCGGGTGAAACAGGGCGACGACGTGCTCCGGCGGGTCACGAGCGTCCAGGAAATCGAGGGGTACTCCAAGGAGATGGACGGCGTCGTCACCCGGCAGGTGTTCAGCTGGGACCCCGTCGAGGACGAAATCGTCTTCCAGGGCATGAACAACTCCTACGTCCTCGAAGAACAGATCGCTACGCTCCTCGGCTACGCCGACACGCGTGACATCTACGACGACTTGGACTTCCGGGCGCGACTGGTCGAGCGCATGATCGAGGAGAACATCCTCGAGTACCACGAGGTCAACGAGGCCATCAAGTCCTTCCAGCGCGACGGTGTCGAGGGGCTCCCGTTCGATATCCACAAATAATGGCGTCCGAACCGACCGCGGAGAACGGCACCGGCATCACCGCCTCCGAGACGGTCGCGTCCATCGTCGAGGCGTACGAGCGCATGGACATGGAGATGTCGCGGTATCTCCTCTTCATAGTCTTCCCCTCCGTCCTCTTTTTCGCCGGCACCGTCGCCGTCGCCGTCCTCGTCGAGTTGCCGCTCTCGGTGCGACTCCCGATACCCCTCCTCGGTGGCCTCGTTCTGTTCGCCGCCGTTGCCTACCCGAAACTCCTCGTCAGTCAGGAACGCGTCGAGATGGAGAACCAGTACCACCTCCTGATGACGCACATGACCGTGCTGTCGACGACGAACATCGACCGCATGGAGGTGTTCCGAAAGCTCGGCGAGGAGGAGGAGTACGGCGCCCTCGCGGACGAGATCAATCGCGTCGTCCAGCTCGTCGACACCTGGAACCAGAGCCTCGACGACGCCTGTCGTCGCCGCGCCCGGAACATCCCGAGCGAACCCCTCGCGGACTTCTTCGACCGGCTCGCCTACACCGTCAACGCCGGACAGGAACTCAGCGAGTTCCTCCTCAGTGAACAGCAGGTGATGATTCAGAACTACGTGACGATGTACGAGAGCACGCTCGACAACCTCGAGGTCATGAAGGACCTCTACCTGTCGATGGTGCTCTCGATGACGTTCGCGCTGGTGTTCGCCATCGTCCTCCCCATCCTGACGGGGACGGACCCGACCATGACCGTGGGAGCGGTCATCGTCCTCTACGCGTTCGTCCAGACCGGCTTCTTCCTCGTCATCCGGACGATGTCGCCCTACGACCCCATCTGGTACTACCCCGACGACGTGCGCCCGGAAGGGGAGTGGTCGATGATCGCCAGCCTGGCCGCGGGAGCCGTCCTCTCCGTCGTGCTCGTCGTCCTCGTCGCCGGCGACCTGTTCGGTGGCGTGCCCGGGCTGACCGACCTGCTCCCCGTGTCGTCGATTCCCCGCCCGCTCTACATGGCCATCCCGGTCACGCCGCTCGCGATTCCGGGCGTCGCCTTCCGCGTCCAGGAGGAGCGCATCAAATCCCGCGACGACGAGTTCCCGAGTTTCATCCGGGCGCTCGGTGCGAGCGAGACGGCGAAGCAGTCGACGACGACGGCGGTGCTCAAGACCCTGCGCAAGAAGGATTTCGGTCCCCTCACCGAGGACGTCGACGACCTGTTCAAGCGGCTGAACATGCGGCTCGAACCGGACCGCGCGTGGGACTACTTCACCGCCAACACGCGCTCCTACCTCATCCAGAAGTTCAGCGAGATGTACCTCGTCGGCAGACAGATGGGCGGCGAGCCGAAACAACTGGGTGAACTCATCAGCGAGAACATGAACCACGTCAACCAGCTCAGACAGCAGCGCCAGCAGGCGACGGTGACGATGATCGGCCTCCTCTACGGTATCACCGCCGCCTCCTCTTTCGCCTTCTTCATCGGGTTCAAAATCGTCGACATCCTCGCGGGGATGTCGCTCGACCTCACGGCGAGTTCCCAACTCAACGTGGGGCGGCTCATCCACACCCAGGTGTACGACCTCCCGCTCATACAGTTTCTCCTCCTGGGCGTGGTGATGATCAACGCCGTCCTCTCCGCGCTCATCATCCGGACGGTGGACGGCGGCCACAAGGCAAACGCCCTCCTGCATTTCGTGATGCTGACGTGGATCGGCTGTGCCGTCGCCGTGCTCACCATGTCGGTCGTAGGAGGGCTGTTGAATGTCTGAGCGCGTCATCGCGGACTTCGTCGGCCACTTCTTCGTGACCGACATGAACCGCGATGACCCCGTCCGCGGGCGGATCGTGATGAGTCGGAAACGCCTCGTGCTCGTCGGCGACGACCACAAGGTGACGGTGCCCACCGCCGCGATGTTCGACATCGCCGTCGGGCACGTCCCGCCCGAGATGCGCTCGTTTTTCAGCGACTCCGTCACCGTCGCCTACCGGACCGACGAGGGACGACGCATGGCCGTCGTCGAAGCCGAGAGCGAGACGGTCGATAAGTTCGCCACAGTCCTGTTCAAAGCCCACCTGAACGGCCGGACGGTGACGGTCGAACACCCCGCCGAGCGTGGGGGACGCGTCGTCGACTCGGCGATCCGCAAGGCGAAACTCTCCGTCGACGACGGCGCCCTCGCGTTCAACGGCCCCGACGTGGACTTCGCCATCGATCTGGCGACGGTGACCGACTTCGAGAAGGAGACGCGGACGCTCGGCGGCGAGTCCCGACCGGCGCTTTCGGTCCGTCACGTCCCGGGACGGACCGCCCTCCTCTCGGTCGTCGCCCTCCCCTCCGAACGCGTGATGAACCTGCTCGGCCGCTACTTCCGCTTGGAGTACAGCGACATCGTCGAGGACTTACAGGACGTATCGCTCTCCGACGAGGAAGTGCAGGTGCTCGTCGCCGTCTACTCCGCCGGCGAGGGCGTCGATCCGCTGGAGGTAGTCGCCGCCGACGCCAGCCAGACGACGATGGTGCTCAATGGCCTCCGCGAGAAGGGTCTCGTCGTCGACGGCGACGGCGGCACGGCGCTGACGCCGAAGGGTCGGGTCGTGATCAACAGCCGGCTGGAGGAAGTGAACGCGTGACGCTCCCGTCACGCGCCGGCCGGCCACGTCGAACGCGACACGACCGATCGGTGGGAGGCTGATCGACGGTGGTCTATCGATGGCGGTGTCGAACGTGTACGTTTAGTCTCTGGGCGGCGAGCGCCGACGCCGCGGCCGAGGCGATCAGGTCCCACCTGTTCGACCACGCCGAATCGAACCTCCGCCGTGACGACCTGCGGACCGTGTGGCGGTGTCCGCACTGTGGGGCGCAGGGGGAGACCTACGCGGGCGACGGTGCGCTGGAGTCGTTCAAGTCACACTTGTTCGGCCACGTGGAGTCCCAAATCGAGGCCGATGCCCACGTCGTGGACGCCGTCGGCGGCACCGGCAGCGTCCTCGTGCTCGCCCCAATCGACTGCGACGCGGCGGCTAACGCCCGCGCGCATTTCCTCTCCCGGGGCGACGCTGCGGTCGTCGTCACGGCGGACCCGGCCGCTCGTCTTCGACTGCTGGATCGTAAACTCCCCTCGTGGCCGGCCTCGACGACCCTCGTTACGACGGCCGCGGAGCCCCTATCCGGGCTCGATGTCGATCCACCGACCGAGCTGGCGGTCGTGACGGTCGACGGCCAACCGGATCTGAGCGGCGTCGGCGAGACCCTCTCGCGGACGATCCAATCGACCGAGGCACGCGGCGCGCTCTCCGTCGAGTTCGACATCCTCACCGAACTGGTCGATACGTTCGAACTGCAGACGGTGTTTCGCTTTCTCCATCTCCTCTCGTCGCGGCTCGAACAGGCGGGCGCGCTCGCGCACTACTACCTCGACCCGCAACGGGTCCAGCAGGCGAGCATCAACGTGCTCGAACAGGTGTTCGACCTGGTGATTCGGGCCGACGGTGCGGTGTTTACGTCCGAGTCGGTGAACCGGTCGAGCAGAACGCGTCCATCGACGCCGTCCTGACCGGGCTCTCAACGGACAACGAGTTCGGCCGGCCGCGTTACTGATCGTTCATCGCTTCGCTGGCGATGTTGCGCCCGCGGGCGTTGAGCGCGACTTCGCGGCGCACCCTGATCTCCTCGACCACTTCGAGTTCGAGGAGGCGGTCGAACACCGACTCAACCTCGTCGACGTCCATCCCGAGGAAGTCGGGCACCTCGAACGGCGAGACGCCGGAGTAAAGCGCCATCAGCACCTCGTTTTCTCGCTCCGAGAGGTCGACGCCGATTTCGCTCCGGCTCTCGCCTTTCCGGAGCAGGGTTTCGAGGATCGCACACCGGCGTTCGGTCCCGGAGATGTACGTCTGGACGCTGGTCCCCTCCTCGCTGTGCTCGACTTCGAGCACCTGCCGCTTCTCCTCTCTGACCGACCGCTCGTTGGCCTCCATCGAGCCGATGTCGTCGAGATCGATCTCCACGAACGACCCGTCGGCGACGGCGAGGGCGACGGCCCCTTCCTCGATTTTCAGCCGCGCCTTCTCCCACTCGGCGTCGGTGACGACGCCTCCCTCGACCGCCGGGTGGCGGGCGAGGACCATCTTGCGGTCCAGCAGCGCCCGGTAGAGCATCCGCTCGAAGGATTCGGGGTCCTCCGCCGAGACGAGCACCACGTCGTCGGTCGCCAACTGGAGGCTCACGTAGCCCGACACCTTCGCCACCAGTTGGTTCACGTCCGTCCGACCGTCGAGGCTCCGAATCTTGGGGAGTGGGATCGTTCGCTTCCCGCCGTTGCCCGCGAGGATCAGCCGCTTGTTCGACAGCAGGATACGCCCGCCGGTCCACTCCGCGTCGTTGAGTTCGCGGCCGTCCTTGACCACCTGAGTGAACTTCCCGCGGGTGTCGACGACCTTGCGTTCGCCCTCGCTCATCGACGCCCTCCGAGTTTCGACAGCGCCGCGAAGGCCTGTTTGCGGACCTCCTCGTCGTCGGCCCGATCCAGTAGTTCCTCCAGTTGCTCGCGGGCACGCTCTCCGCCCACCTTGCCGAGGACGAACACCGCCTTCGACCGGGCCGCCTCGGTGCACTCGGGGTCTTCGAGCAGGGCGAGCAGTTCGTCTTCCACCCGCTCCCCGTCGAGTTCGACGAGGCTCGTCGCCGCGAACTGGGCGGTCGTGCCGTCGTCGGCGTCGAGGGCGTCGACCAGCGCCCCGACGGCGTCGTCGATTCCCTCGTCGCTGGCGACGCGACCGAGGAGCCACGCCACGTTACGCCGCTCGCGGGGTTGGCTGCTCTCTTCTAACAGTTCGACGAGCGGGTCGACGACGCTGCGGTCGGCCGCGCCCAGCCGGTCCACGACCGTCTCGCGGATGCGGTGGCTCTGCTCGGTCGGTGCGGACGCGAGTAGTTCCACGATGGAGAAGACGGCCGCCCGCCGCACCACGTCGCTGTCGTCGTCGAGCGCGCCGATCAGCGGGTCGATGGCTTCCGGACCCCGATACCCACCCAGCGCCATCACCGCCGCGTAACGCACCTCGTCGTTCTCGTCGGCGGCGGCGTCGAGGAGGGGTTTGAGCGCCCGGTCGGTGCCGATGGCGGCGAGGGCGTCGGCGGCCTCCCGGCGCACCTGTCCGACCGGGTCGTCGAGGCGCGCCCCGAGCGCGTCCGTCGCCCGTTCGTCGCCGATGGCGCCACAGGCCCGCGCGACCCGGGCGCGAACCCGCGGATTCGGGTCGTCGAGCGTCTCGACCAGCGCCGGGAGCGCCCCGCTATCGCCGAGTCGGCGAAGCGCGTTCGCGGCCGCCATCCGCAGCTCCGGGCGGTCGGCGGAGAGCGTCTCGACGAACGCCTCGGCGCGCACCCAGTCGGCGCCATCCGCGCCGTCGACTCCCGCCATCTCCGCCACCAGTCGCTCGATGGCCTCGCTCCCGATGGCGTCGAGGGCGTCGATGGCGGCGCCCCGGACTGCCTCGTCGTCGTCCTCCTTGGCCGTCCGGACGAGGGCGTCGACCGCCTGTGGCTCGTCGTCGACGACGTCGCCCAGAATCTCGGCGGCCCGCTGCCGAATGGAGGGGTTGTCGCTGAGTTTCAGGTGATCGAGCAGGGAGTCGGTGTCGCCGTCCTTTTCGAGCTGGTAGAGCGACATGTCAGGCTCGCCGGTAGACGCGCCGCCGTTTGTCGACCGTTTCGACCGCGTCGCGGCTCTCCCGCGGCAGCGTCTCCGTCATCCCGATGACGAGGTAGCCCCCCTCGCGGATCGAGGAGAGGACGGTGTCGACGACCGCCCGCTTCGACTCCGTGTTGATGTAGATGAGGAGGTTCCGACAGAGCGCGAGGTCGACGTCCCGCTTCGGCTCGTCCGCGATCAGGTCGTGCTGTTCGAAGGTGACGAGCTCTTTCACCGCGTCGCGTACGGCGAACGTATCGCCCTCGCGGTCCACGTACTGCTCCGCGTCGTCGAGCGGTTCGAGTTCGGCCGCCACGTCGCGGGTCTTCGTCGTCCGGTAGACGCCCTCGCGTGCCCGGTCGAGGACGTCTTCGTTGATATCCGTCCCCACGATGTCGAGTCGCCGGGTGCGAATCTCGTCGTCGTCGAGGGCGAGCATCGCCAGCGAGTACGACTCCCGCCCGTCCGAACAGGGGGCGCTCCACACCGTTGCCCGGCCGCGTCCGGCCGTCACCTCCCGCAGGGCGTCCCGGATCGGCTCCCACGCCTCGGGGTTGCGGTAGAAGCTGGTGACGTTGATCGACAGCGAGTCGAGCAGCGCCGTCGGCTCCTCCGGGTCCGAGCGAACCAAGTCGAGGTAGTCCTCGTAGCTCTCCACGTCCCGACGGCGCATCCGGGCCGAGATCCGGCGGTCGAGATACGACTCGTTGTAGTACGCCGACTCGAAATCGAGGTCCGTCGAGAGGTGATCGAGCAACCGGTCGAACGCCTCGTCCTCGGTTGTGGGGTTCGGGGTCATCGGCTCACAGGGTCACCACGTCGAGGATCGGAACGATGTTTCCGTCGCCGAGGACGGCCGTCCCGCTGAGCCCCGGAATGCCGCTCAACACGCCCTCCAGTGGCTTGACGACGACTTCCTCCTGTTTGTTCACGCTGTCACAGCGGAGCGCGGCCCGCCGTTCGGATTTCCGGATGCGCAGGAGCATGCCGTCCCCGTTTTTCGTCTCGCTCGGCACGTCGAGTTCGGCGGCGAGGTCGACCACCGGGTAGATGTCCTCGTCGTGTTCGATCATCGGCTGTTCGTTGATCGTCTCTATCTCCGGGATGCGGCTCACCTCGTCGATGTTCTTGATCGGGACGCCGTACTCCTCCTCGCCGACCTCGACGAACAGGACCTTGACGATGGCGACGGTCACCGGCAGGCGCAGGGTGACGGTCGTTCCCTCGCCCCGCTCGCTCTCGACGTTCACCGAGCCGTCGAGTTGTTTGACCGTGCTGTGGACCACGTCCATGCCGACGCCGCGCCCGCTCACGTCCGTCACCTCGTCGGCGGTGGAGAAGCCGGGATGGAACACGAGGTCGTACACCTCCGAGTCCTCCATCGAGTCGAGTTCCGCCTCGCTCCGGACGCCCTTCTCCAGCGCCTTCGTTCGGAGTTCGTCCACGTCGAGGCCGCGGCCGTCGTCCTCGACCGTGACGGTGACGTGGTCGCGCTCCCGCTTGGCCCGGAGCTCGATGGTGCCTTCGCGGTCCTTGCCCGCCCGTTCGCGCTCCGCGGGGGGTTCGATGCCGTGATCGACCGCGTTGCGGAGGATGTGCATCAGCGGATCGCTGATCTCGGTGAGGATGGTGCGGTCGAGTTCGATGTCCTGGCCCTCCATCCGGAAGTCGATCTCTTTCTCCTGTTCGCGGGCGAGGTCCCGGACCAAGCGCGGGAACTTGCTGATCACCTTTCGCATCGGGATCAGCCGCATGTCCATCACCGTGTTCTGGAGATTGCCGGTGATCTTATCGAGTTCGCCGAGCGTGTCCGTCGCGCCCCCCACGTCGCCGTCGTCGACGGCGCGCCGGAGTTTGATCCGGCTGGTGACGAGCTGTTCGACCAGCCCGTGCAGGTCGTCGAGTTGGTCCACGTCGACCCGGACGGAGCTGATTTCCCGGGAGGAGCCGTTGGTCTCGCCGCTCGTGCGGTCCTCGCTGTCGTCGCCGTCGTCGCTCGTCCCGTCGTCGTCCACATCGTCGTCGGCGTCGAGGTCAGCGGCGTCGTCCGCCACTCCCTCGTCTTCGACGCCCGCCTGCGAGAGCGTCGCGTCCTCGATGGCCGAGACCCTGTCGAGCGTCGCCTCCAGTTCGTCGGCCGTCGTCGAGGCGACGACGAGGTCGAACTCCTCCTCGTACTCGCCGTCCTCGATACTCTCGGGGTCGGGCGTCGCGTCGACCAGATCGCACTCCTCGCGGATGGCTTCGAGGACGAGCATCCCGTCGACGCCTTTCATCTCCGAGTCGCCCACCTCGACGGTCACCTCGAAGGTGTCGACCTGGTCGGCGTCGTCGTTCGCGTCCGTCTCGGCGTCAGCTTTCGCTCCCGTGTCGTCGCCAGTCGCGCCGCCGGCCTCGATAATCGTTCGGATGTCGTCTTCGAGGTCGGCCGTCTCCACGTCGACGGTGCCGTCCTCGTCGATGGACTCGACGGCGAGTTCGAGACGGTCGACGCCGGCGAACACGAGGTCCATCACCTCGGGCGTCACGGCCATCTCTCCCTCCCGGAGCTCGTCGAGAAGGTCCTCGATGGCGTGAGCGAGGTCGCTGGCCTCGTCGTAGCCCATGGCCCCGAAGTTACCTTTCAGGGTGTGGGCGGTCCGGAAGATGTCGTCCATCGCCTCGCGGTCGTCGGGATCGGACTCCAGCGCCAGCAGCGAGTTGTTGAGGTCGGTTAGCTGTTCCTCGCTCTCGTGGACGAACGCTTGGACGTACTCTTCGCTCATGCGTTGACCTCCAGTGTGATCGCGTCGAGAATCCCCTCGGGCACGTCGTCACCCGCGAGCACGTCGTCGACGCAGCCGCGCTCGATGGCGCGTTTGGGCATTCCAAACACCGCCGAGGACGCCTCGTCCTGGGCGATGACGTGGCCGCCGGCGTCGGCGATGGCCTGTACGCCGGCGGCACCGTCGGCACCCATGCCGGTGAGGACGACGCCGACGAGCGGGTCGTCGACCGTCTCGGCCGCCGAGCGCATCGTCACGTCGGCGGCCGGGCGGACGCCGTGTTCCGCCGGGTCCTCGGTCAGTTTGATCCGGAGTCGCCCGCCGCCGGCGCCGGCGACGACGAGGTGCTTGCCGCCCGGGGCGACGAGCGCCTCGCCGCCGCCGATTCGGTCGCCGTCTTCCGCCTCCCGCACGTCGTACTCGCTCGCGGCGTCGAGGCGGTCGGCGAACCGCCCGGTGAACGCGTCGGGCATGTGCTGGACGACGATGACCCGGAAGTCGGCGTCGCGGGGGAGTCCGGCAACGACCCGCTCGACGACCGTCGGCCCGCCGGTCGAGGAGGCGATCAGCACCGTCCCGCCGTCCCGATGGTCGCCGTCGGTCGTCGCCTCGGCCGACCGGGACCGATCCGCCGTCGACGGTCCGCCGCCCACGTCGGCGCCGGCGACGGCTTTCACCTTGCGCACGAGTTGGTCTTCCTTGCTCGACATCCGGGTGCTGACCTCGCCGCCGGGTTTGGTGAAGAAATCGACCGCCCCCTTCTCCAGCGCCTCGAAGGTCACGTCGGCGCCGTCCGCGGTGTGGGCGCTCAGCATGAGGATCGGTGTCGGCCGTTCGGCCATGATGCGCTCGACGGCCTCCAACCCGTCGACCTCCGGCATCTGCAGGTCCATCGTCACCACGTCCGGTTCGTGTTCGAGGACGGCGTTCACGGCCTCGGCGCCGTCCGCGGCGGTGTCGACGACCGTCACGCCGCCGTCTTCGAGCATGTCCGAGAGCATCGTCCGCATGAAATGAGAGTCGTCGACGACGACGGCTCGCGGCGTCGGTCGACTCATCGACGGGTCGCCCCGCTGTACGACCGGTAGGTCGCGACGGCCGGCCGTTGCCCGTCGGTTTCCGGGGGGGTTCGTCCGATCATAGGTTAGTCCTTGGTTCCGGCAGAACTGAAATAAATACACCGGCACGGTTATCAGATCGGATAATGCAACCAGTACGCTTAACCCCGATTTGACCGACGGATCGTGTATGGAGCCACACGGGGCGCGGGATCGACGCGACGCCGAACGGGGTGACGAACGATGAGTGAGACGACGGCCCGCAGTCGGACCGTCCAGTTACTCGAGTTCGAACTGGGCGACGAGTCGTACGCGGTCGACATCGCACACGTCGCCGAAATCGTCGACGTGAACGACCTCACGGTCGTTCCCAACTCGGCACCACACGTCGAGGGCGTGATGGATCTGCGGGGCAAGACGACGACCATCGTCGACCCGAAGGCCGTCTTCGGCATCGACGGCGACGGCGCGCGAAAGCGGATCGTGGTGTTCGACCGCGAGCGAACCGCCGACGGCAAGTCGGTCGGCTGGATCGTCGACGAGGTAGAGCAAGTCGTCGAGGTCGACCGGGACGACGTCGAGTCGTCGCCGGTCGACGACGGCGACGACGCGGTCCGTGGCGTCATCAAGCGCGAGGACGACTTCGTCATCTGGGTTCGCCCGACGGTCCTCGATGCGTAGCGCCCGCGCCGCCGATCTTATATCAATGTCGATAATTCGGCCAACACATTCATATGCTGGGAGCCGAACCGAACAACCGAAGATTCGCCGGCGAGACGCCGACTTCGGCGCTTTCCGGCTCCCCGGCTCTCCGACCGCGGCGACCCGTGCCCGTCGGCGCGCCACACTCGATCAAGGATCCCGAACATGACGACCACGCTCTCGGACGCGACAGTGCTCATCGTCGACGACGAGCAGTCGCTGGCGGACCTGTACGCCTACTGGATCGACGAGTTCGCCGAGGCCCACACGGCGTACGACGGGACCGAGGCGATCGAGAAACTCGACGACGGGATCGACGTGATGCTCCTCGACAGGCGGATGCCCGGCCTCTCCGGCGACGAAGTCGTCGAGGCCGTCGAGGAGCGCGGGCTCGACGTGCGCATCGTCATGGTGACGGCCGTCGACCCCGGATTCGACATCGTCGATATGGGCATCGACGACTACCTGATCAAACCGGTCGATCAGCCCGAACTCGTCGACACCGTCGAACGCATGGTCGTCCGGAGCTCGTACGACGATCAGCTGCAGGAGAAGTTCCAGCTCGTCGAAAAGAAGGTGACCCTCGAGGCGGCGAAGACACCCCACGAACTGGAAGAGAGCGAGGAGTACGCCGAACTGACCCGGCGACTGGAGGCCGTCGAGCGCGAACTCGACTCCGCCGTCGAGGAGTTCGACGACACCGACTTCTCGGTCGCCTTCCGGGAACTGCCGGACGGCGGTCCGATCGATTCGACCGAAGGGTAGTCGTTATCTGACGACCGTCACCGGTACCGGGGACCGCCGGACGACCGACTCCGCCACGCTCCCGAGGAGGACGCGCGTGACCCCCTGTCGGCCGTGGCTCCCGATGACGATGCCGTCGATGTCGTTGTTCTCCGCCCACTCGACGATAGCCCGGGAGGGCATTCCGATCACCGTCTCCGCCGTCACCGTCATGTCGTGATCGGCGGCCCGGGATTCGGCCTCGTCGAGGACCTTCTGGGTCCGCTCCTCGGCGCTCTCCTGGAGGTGTTCGAACGTACTCGGGGCCGCCTCGATGGAGCCGTAGCCCACGTCCGTCGGGTCGATGACCGAGAGCACCGTGATGTCGGCGTCGGGATACTCCTCGAGGGCGAACTCGAGGGCGGCGTCTGCGGGGTCCGATCCGTCTACCGGGACGAGCAGTCGTTTTGCCATACACCCAGTCCGTACGACACCCTCCTAAGCGTGGGGGATCGCTCCTCGTCGGTGGGAAGCGGGGCGGCAACGTCTCCTGCCCGGACGGGATAGTCAGGTTTTCGTAGGATGGCCCGTATCTCCCGGTATGGGAAGCGATCGTTCCGTCTCGCGACGTGGATTTCTGACGACCGTCGCGGGCACCGCGGCGACTGCGGCCGCCGCCGGCACCGCCACGGCGCAGGCGTCGTTCGACGGGTGGATGAGCGACGTCGGTAACTACAGCGAAGTCGCCGACGCGACCGGACAGGACGAGGTGAACATCACCGTCGGTGCGTCGGGCAACGGCGGGAACTTCGCGTTCGGCCCGCCCGCCGTCCAGGTCGACCCCGGAACGACGATCGTCTGGGAGTGGAACGGCGAGGGCGGCCAGCACAACGTCGTCGCCGAGGAGGGCGGCGAGTTCGAGAGCGAACTCACCGCCGAAGCCGGCTTCACCTTCGAACAGACTTTCGAGTCCGAAGGCGTGATCAAGTACTTCTGTCAGCCCCACCGCGCGCTCGGCATGAAGGGCGTCCTCGTCGTCGGCGCGATGCCCGACTCCGGCGGCGGCGGTGGCGGCGGTGGCGGCGGTGGTGGCGGTGGCGGTGGCGCCAGTGCCCCGGCCGTCCCGGACAGCGCCAAGTCACTCGCCGTCGGCCTGACGACCATGCTGGTGTCGGTGCTCGGTCTAGCCTACTTCTTCATCCGCTACGGCGGCGACTACGGCGAAGAGTTCGAAGGCGCCTGAGACGGCATAATCGTACGAGCCGCGTCGGTCCCGTCGACCGTTTCGACGCCGGTCACCTCGAAGCGAGCGCCGCCCGCCTCGCTCTCACCGATCCGAATCGACCAGCCGTGGCGTCGACCACGTCACGGACGATGGTGAGACCGACCCCTGTCCCGTCCGCTCCCGCCGAGTATCCCGCGTCGAATATCCGATCCGCTCGATTCGATATCGCGACATTCGGTTTACGGTTCACTCGGCGCTCGGTCACGGCCGCCGGTCCGGTCGACGATCCGCAGCGCTCGCTCGACGGCGTCGACCGCCCCCGTTCCGAGGACGTAGGTAATCGGCTCGACGCCGAACGCCCCCTCGTGATAGAGGACGCCGGGGACGCCGTCGGAGAACAGGTCGTCGAGGCGGCGGCGCCGGTTCTCGTACCCGGCGTCGAACGCGACGGGGTCCAGTTCGTCCGGGACGGCCGCCAGCAGTTCGTCGCTGGTCGCGAGGTTGACCGCCCCACGGACGGTCGGATCGGCGCTCGTCGCGGCCAGCACCGTCGTGGCCACGTGGTGTGACGCCCCGAACTCGGGGTTCGCGGGCACGTTGACCCGCCCCCGCATCGCGTGGATGCGGCCCGGGACGGCGGCCACGTCCGTCTCGTCGGCGGCGTCGGGTAGCGCCATCGCCACGTTCGTCCCGACGTTCGGGACGTGTGCGAGCACGCCCGTCGCGTTCGCAAACTGTCGGACGGCCCGCCGGACGTTCGACAGCACCTCGCGTTCGGCCTGTACCGCGGTGTCGCGCCCGCGCACGCAGAGATCACACCCCAGCCCCGCGAGCGCCGGCATCTCCTCCTCGTGGATCGCACAGATCGGCCCTCGATCCTCGAACGCACGGACGAGTTCCAGCAGTTCGGCCAGCGCCTCGTAGTCGTCCATCGTGCCGGCGTCGAACCCCTCGGCGATGCGCTCGACCGTCGCCTGCGTCCGTGGATGATCGAGGAACCGCTCCTCGCCACGGCGCTCGCCCGCGAGATACTGGCTCACCGCCGCCTGTGAGACGCCGAGACGGCTGGCGATTTCGCGCTGGGCGAACCCCCGATCCGACAGCTCCGCCGCGAGCATCGACCGAACCGTCGGCAGAAATTTGTCGACGACGATTTCGCTCGGCAACTGCACCGTCACGGTTCCACCTGCTGCCCGTCCATACCGTTCACTCGTCGGGCCGGGCCTTAATTCTCGGCCGGCGGCGGTGCCCTTTAGACGACGCCGCGCCACACTCGGCCCATGCAACCCGTCCCCTTCGACGAGGCCGAGACGTACGAACCCGACGAGGGCTGGCGCCGGGTGTCGCTGGCCGGTAGCGACCGATTCACCTTCGAGTGGTTCGAGAAACCGCCGGGTCACTCCTCGCCGATGCACGATCACGAGAACGAACAGGTCTGTCTCGTCCTCCAGGGCGAGATGACCGTCTACACCGAGGACGACGAGGTGACCCTCGGCCCGTACGACTCCGTCCATCTGGAGGCCTGGGAGTCCCACCGGGTCGAGAACACGGGCGACGAACGCGCCGTCGGCCTCGACGTGTTTGCGCCGGGGCGCTCCTTCGACTTCTGGACCGACCGGGAGTAGGCCGAGCCACTATCGCTCGGCCGGCGTCGCCGTGTAGCGCTCGGGGGCCCCCGAGCCATCGAGCATGCCGAACACGTTGTCGACGAGCGTCCGGACGATGTCGACGCGCGTCTCGGTCGTCGTCGCGGCGACGTGTGGCGTCGCGACCACGTTGTCGAAGTCGTGGAGCGGCGAGTCGGCCGGGAGGGGTTCGGTTTCGAACACGTCGAGGCCGGCGCCGGCTATTTCGCCTCGCTCCAGCGCGTCGATCAGGGCCGACTCCGAGACGATAGGCCCCCGCGCCGTGTTGATCAGGATGGCCGAGTCCTGCATCCGGGCGAACGCGTCGGCGTCGATCAGATCCCGCGTCTCGTCGGTCAACTCGGCGTTGACGGTGACGATGTCGCTCCGCGAGAGCAGGTCGTCGAGATCGGTGAGTTCCGCACCCGTCACGTCGGTGTCCTCCTCGAAGACGTAGGGGTCGTACGCGAGGACCTCCATATTGAGGCCGGCAAAGAAGGCGGCGACGCGACTGCCGGCGTCGCCGAAGCCGACGATGCCGACGGTCCGGCCGTTGACCGTCGTGTTGAGGTCGGTCTCGTCGCGCCAGCCACCGGCTTCCAGCAGGCGGTCGTTGTGGACGATGTCCCGGGAGACGGCGATGGCGAGGCCGAGGGTGTACTCCGCGACGGCGGCGGCGTTCAACCCCGGCGTGTAGGTGACGCCGATGCCCAGGTCCGCCGCCGCGTCGAGGTCCACGTTGTCGATGCCGGTCCCGATCTTGCCGACCACCTGCAGGCTCTCGGCCGCCGCGAGCACGTCGTCCGTGATCGGGAGGCGAGAGGTGGTGAAGAGCACGTCCACCCCGTCGAGGGCGTCGACGAGGGCGGCTTCACTGGCCTCGACGCCGACGGTCAGGTCGAGGCGGTCGTCCACCCTCGTTTCGAGCACCGCAAACGGCTGGACGTCCTGATCGACGAGTGCCTTCATCTCAGAAGAAGGTGAACTCGCCGTCTTCGAGGACCACCTCGCCGTCGAGTTCGAGCGTGGGCTCGGCGATCATGGCGTCGAAGTGCACGGGTGCGCGGGTGGTGCCCCCGAGGTTGCTGCTCGTCCCGATGCCGAAGTGGACGTTGCCGTACCGGCCGTGGTCGTTGGAGAACCAGCCGTTGAACTCGGGACACTCGGGGTTCATGCCGACCGCGAGTTGGGCGATGTTGTAGACGGCCGGGTCGTCGTGTTCGGCCCACACGTCCGCGATGCGCTGGGCCTCACGGCCGCCTTCGACGGACGTCACGGCGCCGTCTTCGATTTCCATCCGGACCGGCTCCTCCAGCACGCCGATGTCGAGGTTGGGGATGGCGCCGTCGAAGACGACCGTTCCCTCGGTCGTTCCCTCGACGGGCGAGATGTTGGCCTCGATGTGGACCAGCGCGGTGAACTCGCCGGGTTCGTGGGCGATGCCGGGGTGGGCGTTCCCGTCCCGACCCTCCAGGCCGACGGTCACGTCGGTCCCCTGTGGCGACGTGATGCGGGCCTCGTCGGCCTCGCCGAACTTCCGGGCCATCTCCTCGCAGTGGGGGCGCATCCCCTCGTAGTCGGCGTAGAGGCCGCCGGTTTTGAGCTGTTCGGGGGTGAACTTCACCATACTGATGAGGCGTGCGCCGGCCTCTCTGGCCGCCGCCGCGGCGCTCGAGTGAGTGATCGAGCGGTGGACGGGCGTGATGATCACCTCGGCTTCGAGCATCGCGGCCGCGACGGACGGCTCCGGCTCGTTGCCGTCGTACTCGCGGGGGTCCATCAACGTCATCGTCACGTTCGCGCCCCGTTCGTTGGCGGCTGCGGCGACGCGTTCGGCCACGTCGGCTACCTCCCAGTCCGAGACGACGAGGACGTCTTCCCCGGCCTCGATGCCCGCGCAGGTGTCGACGACGATGCTCGCGCCACCCATCTCCTGAACCGAGTCCATACCCCACACCCCGTCCGGCGATGTCAATAAATCTACTCCACGCCGGCGACGACGCGGACAGCACGCCCGTGTCGGCCGTGAACGCGATGGGCCGTGCGCACGCCGGCGGATCAGCGCCACACGCAGATTTGATATAGCGACATACAATTTATAACTTCCCGAACGGCGCCCACTCAGGTGAGTTGGTATATGTTGTCCTCGTACGTCCGGCGCACCCGATCACCCCAGTCGTGGGTGTAAGTGTCGATGATGTCGCTGGCCACGTCGCCGCGGAGGTACTTGACGATGCCCCGGTCGCCCGTGCGGTCCCGGAGGTGGGTCGTGAAGAAGTGCCGGAAGTAGTGGGGCGTGACGTTCTCCTCGGCGCCGCCGCCGTCGCGGTGCCACCCGCGCTCGCGCGCGTGCGATTCGACCATGTGGTGGACGACGTGTGGCGTGACACGCGCTCCCCAGTCGTCGCGGGTGCTCACGAACAGTGGTTCCGCCCGGGTGGCGGTGTCGGGTCTGATGGCGAGCCAGCGCCGCAGGACGATCCGCAGTTCGTCGTCGACGGGGATCACCGTCGCGCGCTTGCGTTTGTTGGCCGCCGTCCGTCGCTCGCCGTCGATTTCGTCGCCGACGGCGCGGTCGGCGGCGACGAACAGGGCGTCCCCGCGGCCGTCGAGCTGCGGACGGATCGGTACGTCCAGCGTCTCGCGGGTGATTGGCACCGAGAGATCACGCAGGTCGAGATTGCAGAGCTCGCCCACCCGGATGCCCGTCTTGAGCATCGTCACGAGGAGCGCGCGGTCGAGCGGATGGGCGACGTCGGCGAGGAAGTCGCGCATCTCCGGGACGGCGATTTCCCGCCGCGTCGGATCGGTGTTGATGCGCTCGTCCATCTCCTCGGCGACGAGCGTCATGGGGTTCGAATCGAACGCCCCGACCTGCGTCATGTACGCGTAGAAGCGGTGGAGGTAGGCGGCGTAGGTGGCGACGGTGCTCTCGGCGACGGTGCCGCGCAGCTGGTGGACCCACGCCATACAGTCCCGGTGCTCGGCCGTCGCCGGGGTCGCCCCTCGCTCGTCGGCGAGGAAGGACTCGAACGTCCGGAGGACGCGCTCGTAGGCCGCGCGCGTGCGGTCCGTCTTCCCGTGGTAGGTCATGTCCTGCAGGAAGTAGCCCACGGGATCGTCGACGTCGTCGCTCACGACTCCTCCACGAGCCGGTAGCCGCCCTCACGACCGCTGTACTGGACGACGTTCCGTTCCTGGAGCGACTCCAGCGCCTCCTCCAGCCGGTCCTCGACCCCGTCGGTCACGGATTCGAGGAGGGCGTCCCACGAACGGTGGTCATCCCCGCTGAGGGCGTCTTTCACCCGGGGTTCGAGCCCCGAAGACGTGTCTTCGGCGGGTTCCTCGGACGACGGCCGATCGGGCACCTCGAAGTCGCGGCGGCCGGCCTGCACCATCGTCCGCACGAACTCGCTTTGACTCATGCCGAGTCGGTCGGCGTGTTCGCGCCAGCGCTCCTTCTGGTAGGGCGGCACGTACGTCTTCACCGGAACGGAGTCGTCTGCCATATTGGCCCCTCGATTGCCGGTTACTTCAAAGTAGTCCCACTCAGGGGGATAAGGGTCTTTATCTGGGGTTGTAGTGCCGGAATTCACCCCGCAATGTCGTTGTATTTGTGAATATAGTCTTACTATGGCACTGATGACAGTCCGACACTCACAAATACAAATATTCCCTGCTCACGCCGCCCCGTCTGCCCGCTCGACCAGTGACGGGTCGTCGTTCCGCGGATCGTTCACCTGCGTCGAGACGGGGTAGGCGGTCAGGTCGTCGGTAGGGTAGGGATCACAGCAGTCGAGGGCCGCTTCGACCGACCCGTGGAGCCACGTCGACTCCTCGCTCGGGTCGAGGATGACGGCCATCCGGTGGTGGAGGTCGCTCACCAGGTCGTTCGGCTCCGTGGTCACGATGGCGAAGGTGTGGATCGGCTCGCTCTCGCTCGACGCCCCCGCACTCCCGAACTCGCCGAGCCCCGTCTGTCGCGTCGGTGGCTCCCACCGCGACCAGATACCCGCCATCGCGAACGGGCGGTCGTCCTCGAAGGCGACGCGGTAGGGTCGCTTTCCCTCGTCACGGCTCACCCACTCGTAGAAGCCGTCCGCGGGGACGAGACAGCGCCGGTGTTCGACCGCCTCGGCGAACGTCGGCTTCTCCGTGATGGTCTCCGAACGGGCGTTGATCGGGGGGTTCGCGTCGTCGTCGGCCCACTCCGGGACCAGTCCCCACTGCTGGTGAGTGAACTGCTTTGGGTCCGCCCCGGTCACCACCGGGAGCTCTTGCCCCGGCGCGCAGTTGTACCGCGGTTCGACGTTCGGCGACTGCGTCCCGAACCGCTCGGCCAGTTCCTCGGCCGACGTGAAGAGCGTGTACCGGCCACACATACCTGCTCCTTCGGTCGGAGTGGGTTAAAGCGCCCGCCGGACGACTCGCACGTCGGTACCGTTGCCCGCAACGATAAACTGTATGTCGCTATATAGAGTCTATCGGGGGCGTAGTCGAGACCGGCTGTCTCGATGCATACGGCCCTTCGTCCAGAGCATGTACTCCCCTTCGGCGTTTTCGTATCTTTCACTCCTAACACTCTTTACAGTAGATGATGTACCTCGATTCGACGATGTCCATCGATCGAGACACCTTCGAGAACGCGAGTGAGGGCGAACTCGCGGACCTTTCGGTCCCGGATCAGGTGCTCGGCTTCCTCGCAGCCAATGCAGATCACGCGTTCAAAGCCCGTGAAATCGCGTCGCGAATCGACGTCGACGAGGGAGCAGTCAGCACCGCTCTTTCGCGGTTGAAGAGTCGCGACCTAGTCGAACACAAGGCGACGTACTGGGCGGTGATCGACGACGACGAGCGACTCGAAGGATACCGCGGCTACGAGCGAGCAACCGCACTGTTCAACGACCAACTCGGGACGGAAGACGCGGCGGCGTGGCGCGAGCACGCACCCGAAGAATCACACCCGAGCGTCGAGGACGAACGGTGACCGACGAAGAGACACCGATCTTCGAGCGTGGGGATGTCGTCTACGGTGCTGATCCGTTCAAAGGTGACGAGAACGCTCGGCCCTGGCTCGTTCTCTCGAACCACGACGGCCGTCCGTTCCACGGCGAGCAGTATATCGCGCTGACGCTGACGTCGAAATCGTGGATGGATGGCCTGATCGAGATTCCGGAGACGAGTTGGGTTCGTGGTGGGACACCGGATGACAGTCGGATCGTTCCATGGGCCGTCCAGTCGATCGACTACGAGGACATCGACTTCTGGCAGGGTCGTCTCGACAGTGCCCTCGTCGACGGCGCGGTTGCGTCCCTCGTCGACGAACTCCAGTAGCGCGCGTTGTCGTCTCGACCTGTCGACAACGAGATTGCATCTCGAAGCCCGCCATCGTGAACTAGGCGCTCGGCTGGATCGGGCCCTCAGAAGCACCGGTCGAGAATCTCGTCGGCCGTCCGGGCCGCGAGCGCCTGCCCCGTGTTCGTGGGGTTCGCCCCGCCGACGCCGTTCGGGAGCGCCGAGTGGTCGGCGACGAACAGTCGCTCCACGTCGTAGGCCTCACACGCCTCGTCGAGTACCTTCCCCATCCGCATCGTACTGTGGACGTGCAGGGCGGTCGGCGGCGAGTCCGACCGGTGGACGTGCGAGGCGCCCGCCTCCCTGAGGATTTCCGCCGCGATGGTCGCGAGTTCGTCGCGGCGCTTTTGATCCCCTTCGCTCGGCTCGTAGTTCACGACGGGAATCGGCCCGTGTTCGTCCGCCAACCCCGGCGTCACGGTGACGCCGTTTCGCCGGTGGGGCCGGTCGTCGCTCACGACCAGTACCTGCAGCATCCGACGGTAGTCCGCGAGCAGTCGCTTCAGTTCCGGGCCGGCCAGCCGTCCCATCGTGTCCCACGGGGCGTCCGCGGTGTCGTTCTGGAACGTAAAGCCCGATGCGCTGGCGCCGAAGCCCAGTATCGCGCCGACGCCGGGCGTGGTGCCCACCGTCTGTAACATCCCCAGTCCCGGGTAGTCGAACCGGGCGGCGATGTCCTGCCCCTCGTGTTGGTCGACCGTGTCCTTGCCCAGTAGTTCGTCCAGATCGTCCTCGTTCCACAGCCCCATCACGTTGTCACCGAAGTGGATGGTCAGTCCCCGGCCCACCCACTCGTTGTCCGGCAGGTCCGCGTTCAGCCAGAGGCGCGGCGTCTCGATGGCGCCCGCGGCGAGAACCACCACCTCGGCGTCCACGCGTTCGGTCCGGCCGGACCACGTGTCCCGGAACGTGACGCCCGTCGCCGTGGGCCTATCGCCGAGTGACGTCTCCGTCCGCACGTCCGTGACGAACGCGTTCGGGCGAATCGTCACGTTGCCCGTCTCGAGTGCCGCGGGTACGAAGCTGACGTTGCTGGATCGCTTCGCCTTCTCCTCGTAGGGCGCCCCCCGTGGATGGGGATTCCCCGCGATGTTGCCGAGCGCGAGGGTGTCACCCTCCACCTCGGGATAGCTAAAGTCGCCGTCGTAGCCCGCGTCGACGTGGAGTTTCGGATCGGGCCGTCTGATCGCGTTCGGTTGCGGTCTGTATCCGGGTTCGGTGACGTTCAGGTCGTGGAGGAGGTCCCAGCCCGCCCGCGCCGCTCCGCGGAAGAACAGTTCCTCCTTCGCGGTGACGGGCGCGGGGCTCACCTCACACATCGCCTCGATCTCTCGGTAGTACGGGAGCAGGTCCGCGTAGTCGATGGGCCAGTGGCCCTGCTCGTCGACCGACGCCGGGTAGGCCCGGGGATGACAGCCGGTGTAGTGAAGCGTCGTCCCCCCGACGCCCGCACACTGGAGGATCGCCCCGTCGCCGGGGAACTTCCGGAACCAGAAGCCCCGCTCGTGGTCGGCCGGCCCGAAGAGCAGTTTGTTCACCATCTCGAACTCTCGGGTCGTGAACTGCTCGTCGAGCAACTCGCCGCTCAGGTCCGTGCTGCTGGACGACGCCTCTCCACCCGACTCCTCGCTCGGCTTCGGCCACTGCTCGTTCCCGTAGAACGGTCCGGCTTCGAGGACGAGTACCGACAGCCCCGCCTCGGCTAGCTTCCAGGCCGTCACGGGGCCGTCACCGCCCGCACCGACGACGACGACGTCGTAGTTAGGTGCGACCATGGTCACTCCGGGTAGGGCTCCGCGTAGCCGCTCGTGTCGTAGTCGTTCTCGCGGAACGAACCGGGTTCGCGGGCGATCCGAACCGATCCGGATGCGTCTATCGTCGTCCAGACTTCGCCCTCGCCGAGCGGCCCGTCGTCGCTCCCGAGATACCCCCGTAAGGCGGCGTAACCGTCGCTGAAGCCGGGATAGCCCGTCTGCCGCCAGCTCTGCACGGCCGTGGAATCGTTCGGATGCACGCGGTCGCTCGGCCGCTGCGTGAACTCGTCGTAGCCCTGCCACTCGCTGTAGTAGATCATCTCGGTGAACCCGACGACGAGTTGGCCGACGAGTCCGCCGTCGAACTCGAACAGTTCGTCCTCGAACTGGTTGAGTTCGAGTTCGAGTTCGTCGAGCAGGCCGATGGCGCGGAGGCGGTCCCGTCGGGACAGTTTCGAGAACGGGCCGGCCGCTCTCCGAACCGTCCGGGGCGACGCCTCGCCCGGAGCCAGTAACGAGACGGGGCGGTCGTCGTCCAGTTCCCCCGTGTTCGCTTCCCGGTCGACGAGCCGCAGCGCCGCGAGGTCGAGGATTTGGGCGATGGGGTCGGCGAGCGGAATGTTCCCCCGCGGGCCGACGTACGGCAACCCGAGTTGGAACCCGTCGTCGACGTACGTGACGGCGAACTCCTCGAGACCGACCGCCAGCCCGCCGGGGACGTGTTCGGGACCGAGTTCGGGGTCGAGTTCCGGCGTCTCCGGCACCACCGCGTCGACGATTGCCCGAAAGGTGACGACGGTGTGGAGTTCCACGTCCTCGGTGTCCGAGACGACGTCGGCGAGGAGTTCCAGGGCCGACGCGGCCCCCCGCAGGACGGCGTCGATCCACCGACGAAGCCGACGCAGTTGTTCGTTGGGCATGCTCCCCTATTCGTCAGCGAGATAATAATATTGTCGCGGGATCACTCCTCGTCTCGAGACGGCGTCGCCTCGGTCGCTCGGTCGAAGCCGAGAAACAGCAACACGCCGCCGGCCACGCCGGTCGCGACGAAATCGAGCGTCCAGTGCCACGGATACGGAGCGGGTGGTTCCCGAACGCTGTCGGGCAGGTCTTCGAGCGCGGGGATGTACCAGAACAGATACGCGACGAGGTAGAAGCCGCCGATGATCATCCACAGCCACTCGACGCGTCTGAGCCACTCTCGAAGGGACATATCCGGAGATACGTTCGCCCCCGTGCTAAGCCTATCTCCCGCTCTACGGTTCGGAGTGCGGTCGGTCGGCGTCGGATCGCCTCCGCCACGCGAGGTATCCGCCGATCAGCAGGAGGAGTCCGAGGACGGCCGGCCGTCGCCACCGCCTGCGGGTCGACCGTGACTCGCGTTGCGCCCCCCACGAGAGCGACCGGGCGGCCACGTACTCGTCGACGGTGTCGTCCTCGACGATGTCGAAGGTGGCCGCGCCGAGAAACCCGAACGGGTCGAGCAGCGACCGCATCACGTCGACGAACCGTTCCGCGTCCTCGACGGTGGCCCACTCGTACAGTTCGAGGAACTCGCCCTCTCGCCGACCGGCCAACCAGAGTTTGCGCCGAAAGCCGGGCATCCCGGCGAAAAACGGGGTGGCGACGTTCGCGGCCGGATCGAAGAGCACGCTCCGAATCGTCGCGCCCGTCTCCCTGTCGGCACTCTCCAGTCCGAAGACGAGGACGACGCCGTCGTCACGGTCGGCCTCGACGGCCGGCCGGAGCGCCGTTTCACGGTAACAGACGAAGCGGTCGCCCTCCGACAGTTCGAGGACGTCGCCGAGACGGCCCCGCGGGAACTCGATCCGGCCCCGGAGGAGGTAGCCGACGGATCGAACGAGCGCCTGCAGGAACACGAGTGCGGTTTTGGGGGTCATGTAGTACTCCGACGGGGCACCGTCCCTGTAGCCACGGACGGCACCCGTATCACTACCTATTGGACAGGGATCATCTTAGGTGCTCGTCCCGCCCACGGTCAGTCCGCCGGATTCCCCGTCGGTCGTGGTGGGGGCGACTCCGGACGCCACACGCCGTGTCGACACGGCTCCGATCCCCGCTCCGTCGGTCGGTTGAGACGGAACGGTAATCCCCTTCCATCCCGTACCTCCCACGGATGCCCTCCCTCGACGAACTCCTCGTCGTCCTTCGGGACCGGTTGCGCCGACTGTACGAACGCGACCCACGGGCGGCGGTCGGCCTGGTCGCCGTCGTGGCGGCGGTCGGTCTCGCGCTCGCGTGGTACTTCCGCCCGTGGCTTCATTCGGCGGTCTACGGGATTTACACGACGCCGATCCTCCCGCTCGCCGCCGTTCTCGGCCTCGGCCTCGGTCTTCTCGCCAGACGGCGTCTCGGCACCTTCGTCGGCGGCCGAGTCGGACTCGCCGTCTTCTTCGCCCTCCTCGTCACCGGGTCGAGCGTCGCCGGGTTGCTGGCCGGGGAGGACCTCGGCAAGGCGACGATGGAGCAGGCGGGCACCGCCGAGGAACTGCGCGAGACCGACCCGGCGAAACCGCGCGTGGTGACGAAAGCCGTCGCGTCACGCTACGCCTCGAACACGCTCAATTTCCCGCAGTATCGGATCGCGGGGGGCGACATCACCGTCCGGAACGGCACCCCCTACTGGTCGTACGCGCTCGCTCCCGACGGCGCGTTCAACTACTACACCAAGCGCCAGCACGGGACGGTGCTGGTCGACATGACGCGACAGAACGCCGACGTCGACACCGTCGTCGGCGACCTGGAGAAAGGCGTCGGTCCGGCCTTCTACAACAACTACCGGTTCGCGACCCTCAAGCGGGCGAACTACCTGGTCGAGTACGACGATCCGTTCATGGTCGTCCACGAGGGCGACCAGTACATCGCCGTCCCCTACACGAAACCGGAGTTCCACTGGCTTCCCCTACCCTACACGACGCCGGAGTGGGGTGGGGTGGTGTTGATCGACGGGCAGGGTACCATCGAGGATCTCTCGCCCGCCGAGGCCCGCGCCCACCCCGTCCTGCAGGAACAGAAGCTCTACCCCTTCGAACTGACCCGGGAGCGGATCGCGGCGACGAAGTACCGCAAGGGCATCGTCAACACGTTCACCGCCCACGAGGACGAAATCGAGGTCGCGCCGGTGCCCGGCGAGGGCAACGACCAGCCGTTCCTCGTGTTCACCGAGGCCGGGCCGGAGTACGTCGTCGCCGTCGAACCCTACGGCGAGGCCCAGGGACTGAAGGAGGTGTGGACGGTCGACGCCCGCACCGGCGAGTACGAAATCTACACGCCGACCGAGTCGCTGTTCGGCGCGCGCAAGGCGACCGACTACGTCAGACAGGCCGCGCGCACGACGGACTGGAACCGCTTCCGGCCGTCCGAACCCATCCCCGTCGTCATCGACGGCGAACTCTACTGGGAAGTCAGGGTCGTCCCGAGCGACAGTAGCGGCATCGCGTACACCGCCTTCGTGAACGCGCGCACGACCGACGTCCACGAAGTCGGTACGACCGCCGAAGTGCGGGCGTTCCTCGAAGGCACGCCGGTCGAGGCGTCGCCCGACGAGGGTGAGACGGCGGGCCGGACGCCGACCATCGTCGTCGAACGCGTCGCCCCCAACGGGACCGTGATCGAGACGCTCGAAATCTACGGCAACGAGACCGTTCGCGTGGTGAGCGGGACGACCAACGCGACGGCGAGCGACTGACCGCAGTCCCGCACCTATTTGTCGGTCGGCGAAGAGTATCGACTGCCCTCATGTCACTCGACATCCCCGCCGCGTTAGAGAACGGACTCTCCCGCATTCCGACGCGCGTCGCCGCCATCCTGTTCGTGGCGTATCTCGCCGTCGGCGCGGTATCGACCGTCGCCGCGCAGACGCTCAGCCTCGCCGTCGTCGACGCGCTCCAGACGGCGGTGCCCGCCGACGCCACCGCTCCGACGACGCCCGGGATGGGCGGCGGTGCGCTCGCGCTCGACGTGGGGCTGCCCGTCGCCGCCGCCCTCTTTCTGGTACAGGTCGTCCTCGCACAGGTCGTCGGCGTCGTCGGGATTCGGACGTTCGTCAGCGACGCCCGGTCGTCGTTCCCGTCGGGGCTGACCAGCCACCTGACGTGGGTGGTGCTGAACGCCCTCGTCGCCGGCTTCGTGGTCAACGTGTTGATCGGTCTCGGCACCATCCTGCTCGTCATCCCGGGCATCTACCTCGCCGTAGCGCTCTATTTCGTCCAGTTCGAGGTGATAATCGAGGACAAAAACGCCATCGAGGCCCTGCGCACCGGGTGGGAGCTGACGAAGGGGGAACGGCTCGGCGTCTTCCTGCTTCTCCTGGTCATCTTCGCGCTCGGCCTGGCGAGTGCCGTCCCCAGCGTCGCCCTCGGGTTCGTCGGCGCGCCGACCCTCGTCGTCGTCGCCGTGAGCGTCCTCGTCGGCGCGGTGGCGGGCCTCCTCTCCGTCGCCATCGGCGCCCGCGCGTACGTGCAGTTGAAGCCCGACGGCTGGTCGCCGTCGCTCGGCGCCCCCTCGCCGTTCGCGTGAGCGGCCAAGCGCGACGTTTTTGACCCCCGACTCACCACTACCGGTGTGCGCATCGAGAACAGCTTCATCCCCATTCGCGGCGTGGGCGAGGCGACCGAACGCCGCCTCTGGGAGGCCGGCATCACCCACTGGGACACGTTCGACGGCTCCGTCGTCGGGCCGACCACCGCCGACCGGATTCACGAGTTCGTCGACGTAGCTACCGACCACCTCAGCCGGGGGAATGCCCGCTTCTTCGACGACGCCTTCCCCTCCGGGGCGCGCTGGCGCCTCTACGAGAACTTCCGCGACGACGCGCTCTTTTTCGACATCGAGACGACCGGTCTCGACGCCGCGCGCAACGACGTGACGACGGTGAGCGTCCACCGCGACGGCGACACCGACACCCTCGTCCGTGGCGACAACCTCACCGCCGACGCCCTCCGCGAACGGTTCGCGGACGCGCCGCTGATCGTCTCGTTCAACGGCGCGCGCTTCGACGTGCCCTTCCTCGAGGACTCGTTCCCTCTCTCCATCGACGCCCCGCATCTCGACCTGATGTACCCCTGTCGCCGCCTCGACCTGACCGGCGGCCTCAAACGCATCGAACGGGACGTAGGGATCGACCGGGACCGGCCGGACCTCTCGGGGAAGGACGCCGTGCGCCTCTGGCGCGAGTACGAACGCGGCGACGACGCCGCCCTCGATACGCTCGTCTCGTACAACCGCGAGGACACGCGGAACCTCGAACGGCTCGCGGACCTAGTCACGAACCGCCTCCACGACACCTGTTGCCCCGAAGACACGACGTTTTAGGTAAACCTAAAAGCTCAAGTGGGGCGACTCACAGGTAGGGATATGAGCGAGTACACCTTCGCCGACGTGGCCGTGGTCATGGGCACGTACAACGAGGAAGAGGCCATCGGAAGCGTTCTCGCGGACATCGACCGGGTGACCGACGGGCAGGCCGAGGTGGTCTGTGTGGACGGGTCGAGCGACCGCACCCCCGAGATAGCGCGCGGGATGGGTGCCCGCGTGATCGAACAGGAGCCACAGGGCTACGGCGTCGCCGTCCGCGAGGCGGTGCTCACGCCGGACCGGCCGGTGGTCGTCACCACCGACTGCGACGACACCTACCCGATGGAGCGCCTGCCCGACTTCCTCGAACTCGTCAACGAGGGCTACGACGTGGTGAGCGGCGACCGCATCTCGCCCGGTCCGGAGACGATGCCCGCGCTCAACCGACTGGGAAATCGTGCGTTCGCGGCGCTCGCCAGTCTCCTCCTCGGCCGTCGGCTCCACGACGTGACGACGGGGATGCGCGCCTACCGGCGTGATCTGCTCCACCGCATCGAGTGGACCGAGAACACGGGGCTCTCCGCGGAACTCCTGATGCGCCCCGTCGCCCGCAACCACCGGGTGACGGAGGTGCCCATCGACTACGACGAACGCGCGGGCGAGACGAAACTCGATCCCTTCCGGGGCGGCGCCGCCATCGCGAAGTCCATCTTCCGGGTCGGCATCGAGGAGCGGTTCGGGACGTCGCTGGATGCGGTGACGACGACGGACACGGTCGAACGGACGTAATCGCGGGCGCCGCCGAACGGGACCCTATCGCACGATATCGCCGATCCGCCGCGGCTCGCCACCCAGCGACGGATTCTTCTCGACCATCTGCAACACCTCGTGGTCGGTCACGTCGGGGTAGGATTTCCCGACCGCCTCCTCGATCAGTGCCTTCTCCAGTCTGAATTCGGTTCCCTCGTAGACGACGTCGACGCCGTTCTCGTCGAAGGAGAGCGCAGTCATGGCCGGCCGTAGTCGTCGGCCGCAAAAAACCCTGCCGTCACGTCGGCGACGGCTTCGCCCTCCGTCCGACGTCGCTCCGATACCTCGCTGTCGTCGGACTGTCCGACTCCCCGAGGAGCGTGGCTTCCCACCCCCCGTCAGCCCTGCGTCTGACGGCCGTTTTAATACGAGAAGCGTGAACACACGCGCGTGGCACTCGGGAGGGACCCGCTCGACGCGCTGGAGATTCCCGACGGGACGACCGTCGAGGAGCACGACCTCGTCACCGACGGCGACGTGATCGTCGGCGGACAGAGCACCGTCGAGTTCGGCGTCCGCGGCCGCAACGTCGTCGCCGGCGAGCGCGTCCGCTTCGGCGGCGACATCGAGGCCGAGGGGGACTGCCGGCTCGACATGTGGTCGGACGTGGCCGGGAACGTCCTCGTCGGCGACGACGCCTACCTCGGCGAACGCGTCCACGTCGGCGGCCAGTTGATGGTCTCCGGCGATCTGGACATCGGCGACGACGTGGAGATCGAGGAGGGGTTCGAGGCCAACGGCTGGATCGTCATCCGGAATCCCGTCCCGACGCTCGTCTTCTACTTCATCGTCCTCTCGCAGCTCCTGCGGGTGGGCGAGACCGACGCCGCCGACGAAATCGCGGAGGCTCTCGGCGGCGACGCCCCCGACGATCCGCTGGTGATCCCCCGCGGCGGCGACGTCTCCGACGACTCGTGGCAGGTGTCGACGCCCGCCACCGTCGGCGACGGCTGTCGCCTCCACGGCAACCTCCGCGCGAAATCCATCGACATGGGTGCCGACAACAACGTCTTCGGGAGCCTGCGCGCCCGCGGCGACATTTCGGTCGACTCGGGCACCCGCATCCACGGCGACGTGACCACCCGCGGCGGCACCGTCCAGTTGGCCGAGGACGTGCGCGTCCTCGGCGACGTCTCCTGTAACGACCTCGAACTCCACGAGGACGCGGTGGTCGACGGCTCGATCCGGTCGCGTGGCGAGATGCGGATCGTTCGGTCGGAGGCGAAACGGGAGATCGAGTAGCGCCTGCGGATCATCACACACCCGACCGAACGCGGCCTTCCATCCGGAAACGGTCGGTGCGTATGGCCTCTACCTTATCTCGTCTCCCGGACTACATATCGGCATGACCGGGACAGGATCGTCGACATCGGCACTCGTAGCGGCCGCCGAGTCGGCAGGGGCTGACGCCATCGAGGCCTTCGGGATCGTGGGCAACGAAACGCGATTGGCGATTCTGCTGGCGCTCTGGGAGGCTTTCGATCCGTACACGGAGGACAACGCGGTGTCGTTTTCCGAACTCCGTGCCCGCGTCGACGTGCGCGATCCGGGGCAGTTCAACTACCATCTCCGCAAACTCACCGGACGGTTCGTAAATAAGACAGACCGTGGCTACGAACTGCATCCGGCCGGTCTCCACCTCGTTCAGACCGTCATCGCGGGCACCGGTATAAAGAAGGCCGTGATCGATCCAATCGAGATCGACGCTCCATGTCTCCGTTGCGACGCCCCAACTGCCATGAGTTACCAGGACGGGTGGCTCTACTACTTTTGTACGGAATGTGATGGGTTCGTCGGGGGACGTACGGGACAGCCCGAGGGCATCCTTTTCTCGCAGGCGCTCCCCCCGGCTGCCCTGTCGAACCGGACTCTGGAAGAAGTCTTCGTAGCGGGCGTGTCCCGTATGTTACAGGCGTTCGTCATGAAAATGGCCGGAATCTGTCCACGCTGCGCCGGGGTAGTCGGGTCGATGTTCGAGATTTGTGAGAACCACGATCCCCCGTCGGACGGGGTGTGCCCAACCTGCCGGAGGCAGTACGAGGTGGCCGTCAAATGGACCTGTAGCGTCTGCAAGTACCGGGGACAGGCACCGCCGTGTGTGGCCGCGATAATCCATCCGGCAGTCTGTGCCTTCTATCACGACCACGGCATCGATATCGGCTACACTATCGATAGCTTCGAGCGTAGCCAACAGCTCCTGTCCCTCATGGGGAAACACGAGCAAGAGCTCGTTTCGATTCACCCGGCACGTGTTCTCATCACGATCTGCTACGAGGGTGACGAACTGCGCTTGACTTTCGACGAGGCGATGAACGTCGTCGAGTCGAGCACGTGAGAGGCATCGGTACTCGCCGTCACGTGTTCTGACGGCTGCAGTCCACCGGCCTGACCCACGTCGTCGCGGGCATTCCGGCGGGTACGCCGAGGAACGTCGCGTAGGCCACGGCGTCGTCCGTCGTGCTGGGGTTAGATGCGATGTGGACGTTTCCTTGCCCGGGGTCGACGAATGCCTCGCCCGTCGCGTAGGTGCGGACGACGCAGTCGCGCTCGTTGAATACCTCGATTTCGCCGTCTACGATGCTGACGATGACTGGCCCAGGGTGGGTGTGCCACCCTGACGTCCCCTCCGGTTGCCAGGTCACCTTGGCAACGATGACGCTCGACGCGTCGAGCGGAAGGTCGGAGACGACGGCACCGTCGTACCCCTCGTACTCCATCTGGAACCTCGCGCTCACTCTGTTGGGGAACGTCGCGTGTTTTGCGAGGACTTCGACGCCGTACCCGGCGGCGCTGTCGACTTCGTTCTCGGCTCTGCGTCCGTTACTACCCTCCAGATGTCTGGCGGCGACGGGGGCGCTCATTCCGAGTGCACCCACCGAGACGGCGCCGGCTTTCAACACCGTTCGACGCGATACACCGTCGACTGGATCGATTTCGTTGGACATGGTATTCCACACTCACCGACGTGCTATCAGCGTATATACCTAATCTGAATTACATTTCTATAACCGGGGAAGCAGAAGTCCCATTCTGCGAGTTCACTGACAGTATCTCGCTTGCCGGACGAGCGCTTCGACGATTCCGCACTACCCGCTGTGATTCGTTCTCCCCGCCGGATCGTCCCGGGGGCGCCGCGGACGTACGACTGTCGAAAGTGGTTGCCAGCGACGACGAGATTCGTGGACCGACCGAAACTAAATTCCCCGCCACCCACCACTCCCCACTATGCTCTCTCTCGCGCTCGCGGGCAAGCCCAACGCGGGTAAGTCCACCTTCTACAAGGCGGCGACCCGCGCCGACGTCGACGTAGCGAACTACCCCTTCACGACCATCGACGCCAACCGCGGCGTCACCCACGCCCGCACGGACTGCCCCTGTCTCGCCCGCGACGAGCGCTGTGGCAACGAGCGTTGTCACGACGGGAAGCGGTACGTCCCCGTCGAACTCCTCGACGTGGCCGGACTCGTCCCCGGCGCCCACGAGGGGAAGGGCCTCGGCAACCAGTTTCTCGACGAACTCACCAACGCCGACGCCATCCTGAACGTCGTCGACGCCTCGGGCGGGACGAACGCCGAGGGCGAACCGGTCGAGGTGGGGACCTACGACCCCGTCGAGGAGGTGGACTTCGTCGAACGCGAGATGGACCAGTGGCTCGCGGGGATCATCGCCCGCAACTGGGAGAGCGTGGAACGCAAGTCCCGCTCCCCCGACTTCGACATCGACGACGTGCTCACGGAACTGCTCACCGGGTTCGGGGCGACGGTGGCAGACGTGGCCGCCAGCCTCCGGACGCTGGAGTACCCCGAGGACCCCATCCAGTGGACCGACGCGGACCGGGCGAACCTCGCCGAGCAGATTCGGGCGCGAACGAAGCCGCTCGTCATCGTCGCGAACAAGGCCGACGTGGCGCCCGCGGAGAACCTGCAACGCCTGCGCGAGACGGACAAGCCCGTCATCCCCACGACGGCGGACGGCGAACTCGCCCTGCGGACTGCGGCGGAGGCGGGGGTCGTCGACTACGACCCCGGCGACGAGGGATTTAGCATCACGGGCGACGTGACCGACGCCCAGCGCGAGGGGCTGAACCGCATCCGCGAGGTCATGACCGAGTACGGCGGCACCGGCGTCCAGGCTGCTATCGATCACGCCGTCTACGACCTGCTGGATCGGATCACCGTCTTCCCCGTGCAAAACGAGACGAAGTGGACCGACGGGTCCGGAACCGTCCTGCCCGACGCCGTCCTCCTGCCCCGCGGGTCGACGCCGCCGGACCTCGCCTACGCCATCCACACCGACATCGGCGAGGGCTACCTCCACGCCGTCGACGCGCGGTCGGATCGACGGATCGGCGAGGACCACGAACTGTCGGAGGGCGACGTGATCAAAATCGTGAGTACGGCGAAGTGAGACGGTCCATCGTACGTCGGTATCGGTGGTTCGCCGAGAGGGTCCGGTGAACAGTTACAAGAGTTCGTACAGAAGGGAGGGGAGAGACGATCCGATTCGTCAGCGGGCACGCAAACTTACGGCGCGTGGATAGTTTAACGTAGCGCTTGTGCCACTTCTGCCAGTTTATTCACGTTTATTTCCGATGTGGCCGTTCGGCGGGGTGGAACTGCGTGATCGTCACGCCTTCGGGGGCGTCACCGGTCGCAAAACCGTCGGCCGCCCGCCCTACGCCCGCAGGTCCGCGAGGACGCCTTCCATCACGTCGAGTGCCTCGCGGAGCGACTCGGTGTCGTTGGCGTAGGAGAGGCGGGCGTGGCCCGCGCCCCCGTCGCCGAACGCCTCGCCGGGGACGACGATCACCCCACGGTCGATGCAGGCGTCGACGAACCCCTCGGGCACCTTCGGCATCGCGTAGAAGGCGCCTTTCGGCGTCGGCACCTCGACGCCCATCTCCGAAAAGCGGTCCAGCAGGAGGTTCCGGCGCTCCTCGAACGTCTCGCGCATCTCGTCGACGACGCCCTGCGGGCCGGTCAGCGCCGCTTCGGCGGCGTACTGCGCCGGCGCCGACGCGCAGGCCTGGATGTACTGGTGGACGCGGAGCATCCGCTCGATCCGGCGGGTCGACGCCGTCACCCACCCCAGCCGCCACCCCGTCATCGAGTAGGTCTTCGAACAGCCGTTGACGACGACCACGCTGTCGGTGTCGGCGTAGGAGATGGGGGAGTGGTGGTCACCCTCGAAGACGAAGGGTTCGTACACCTCGTCGGAGAGACAGACCACGTCGTGTTCGTCGGCGATGCGGGCGAACTCCCGGACGTCGTCCTCGGGCGACACTGCGCCCGTCGGGTTGCCGGGGCTGTTGACGACGAACATCGCGGTGTCGTCGGTGATCGCGTCCTCGACGGCGGCCGGATCGAGCGTCAGGTCGTCGCGCAGGGGGACGGGCTTGGGCGTCCCGCCGGCCACCTTGGTCAGGGCGTCGTAGGAGACGAAGCCCGGATCGGGGAAGATCACTTCCTGCCCCGCGTCGACGTGGGCCTCCATGGCGAGGTGGAGCGCCTCGCTCCCCCCCGCAGTCGCGATGACGTCGCCCGGGTCGACGGCGACCCCCTGATCGCGTTCGTGTTTCGCGGCGATGGCCTCGCGGAGGGGTTCGATCCCCTTGTTGCCGGTGTAGGCGTCGGCCTTTCCGGCCTCGATGGCCTCGACGGCCGCCTGTCGCGCGTGGGCCGGCGCCGGGAAGTCGGGTTGGCCGAGGCCGAGGTTGATGGCGTCCTCGCCGGCGGCTTCGAACACCTCGCGGATGCCGCTGATCGAGATGGCTTCGACGCGTGCGGAGAACTCGCGTCCGCTCATTCCTCCCCCTCGTGGGCGTCTCGCAGCGTCGAGACGTGATCGCCCAGTCGCGAGAGGGCGGCGTCGGCGTCGATGTATCCGTCGTCGTACTCGTCGTAGACGCGTTCGGCTGCGTCGAGAAAGTCCGTCACGGCCGTATCGATGTCGTCGGTCATACCCCATCGGCGGGGCGGAGGGCATATATTTCCACCCCTCGAAGCCCGCGCCGTGACGCTTCGCCTCCGGTTTGCCGACGGCGCGATCGTCGTCGAAGGCGACGTTCCCGACCCGCCCGGCGTCGACGCCCTCCCGCTCACCCCCGACGACCGCGACCGGACGCTCCGCGCCCCCGCCCACCGCTACCCCGACCTGCGACGCGCCCTCGACGACGCCGGCGTCGACTACGAGGACGGCGTCGGCGACCTGCCCGCTCTCGACCTATCGACCGACTACGACCTCCGGGAGTACCAGCGAGAGGCGCTCGACGCGTGGACGGCGGCGGGTCGGCGGGGCGTCCTCGAACTCCCGACCGGGAGCGGCAAGACCGTCGTCGCCGTCGCCGCGATGGCCGCGCTCGATACGCCGACGCTCGTCGTCGTCCCCACCGTCGACCTCCTGACGCAGTGGCGACGCGAACTGGAGACCGAATTTTCGATCACGGTCGGCCAACTCGGCGGCGGCGAGCAACGCGTCGAAGACGTGACCGTCTCCACGTACGACTCGGCGTACCTCCGCGCCGACGACGTCGGCGACCGCTTCGGGCTCGTCGTCTTCGACGAGGTGCACCACCTCGGCGGCGAGGGCTACCGCGACGTGGCCCGACTACTCACCGCGCCCGCCCGCCTCGGCCTCACGGCGACGTTCGAGCGTCCAGACGGCGCCCACGAGGTGATCGAGGACTTGGTCGGCCCCGTCGTCTACGACCTCGCTGTCGACGACTTGGCAGGCGAACATCTCGCTGACTACGAACTTCGGCGGATCGAGGTCGAACTGACGGACGAGGAACGCGAGGCCTACGAGGACGCTCAGGGCACCTTCGTCGACTACCTGAAGACCACCGGCCTCACCTTCTCCTCCGGCAGCGACTACCAGGAACTCGTGATGCGTTCCGGAAACGATCCGCGCGCCCGCGAGGCCCTGCTGGCCAAACAGGAGGCTCGCGAGATCATGATGAACGCGGACGCGAAAGTCGAGGCGCTCGCCCGCCTGCTGGATCGCCACCGCGACGACCGGATCATCGTCTTCACCGCCCACACCGACCTCGTCTACCGCCTCTCCGAACGATTCCTCCTCCCCGCGATCACCGGCGAGACGGGGGCGAGCGAGCGCCGGGCCATTCTCGACCGGTTCCGCGAGGGGACGTACGGTCGGATCGTGACTGCGAACGTCCTCGACGAGGGGGTGGACGTGCCCGACGCGAACGTCGCCGTCGTCCTCTCGGGGAGCGGGAGCGAACGCGAGTTCACCCAGCGACTGGGGCGGGTTCTGCGCCCCAAATCCGACGGCGGCCGGGCGCTGCTCTACGAAGTCGTGAGCGCCGAGACGGCGGAGGAGCGGGTGGCCGAACGCAGGCGGTAGGGCCGTCGGTCGCGCCACGCCGACGGTCGAATCATCTTTGTGCCGACGAGCCGTACCCGCACCATGTCGCGAACGGCCCGCACGGTCCTGGTTGCCCTCGCCCTCCTCCTCGTCGTTGCCCTCGCGGGGTGCGGTGGGGCCGTCGGGCCGACCGACACATCGGCCCCAGCGGCGACGGAGACGGGAACGGGGACGGGAACGGAAACGGGCGCCGACGGGATCGTCGAAGTCCACTTCATCAACGTCGGGCAGTCGGTGAGCACGCTCGTCGTCGGGCCGACTGGCGAGACGATGCTGGTCGACACCGGCCACTACAACGACGACGGCGCGTACGTGCTGACGTATCTGGAGCGCCGGGGGATCGACCGCATCGACCACCTCGTCGTCTCGCACAACGACGCGGATCACATCGGCGGCAACGCGGCGATCATCGACTACTACGAGCGTGAGGCCGCCGGCATCGGCGCCGTCTACGACCCGGGCATCGCGGCGAGCACCCAGACGTACGGCCGCTACCTCGACGCCGTCGAGGAACACGGGGTGACGCTGTACGAGACGCGAGAGGGCGACGAGATTCGGTTCGAGGGCGTCGACGTGGCGGTGCTCGGTCCTCCCGACCCCTACCTCGAAGACGGCGCCCGCAACGAGAACAGCATCGTCCTCAAACTCACACACGGCGAGACGAGCGTCCTCCTCACCGGCGACGCCGAGGACGACCAGGAGGCCTACCTCGTCGACCGGTACGGCGACCGGCTCCGAGCGACCGTCCTGAAGGCCGGCCACCACGGCTCGTCGAGTTCCTCCAGCGGCGCCTTCCTCGACGCGGTCCGGCCGAACGCCGTCGTCGTATCGAGCGCCTACGACTCCCGGTACGGTCACCCGACCGAGGCGGTGCTGGAGCGGTTCGCCGACCGCTCGCTGCCGACCTACTGGACGGCGACCCACGGCGACATCGTCCTCGTCAGCGACGGACGCGGGGTCACCGTGCGGACGCAGGCGGCGGTACCAACCGATCCACTCGACCTCCGCGACGCCGACGACGTCGAGCCCGGGAACCAGAGCGTGCTCGCCGACCGCGCTCGCTTCGAGGGTGGCGAGGGGACGGTCCTGACGGCGGCACCGACCGTGACCGACGGCGGCACCCCGACCGGCCGTTTGGTCGTCGCGGAGATCAACCCCGACCCCGACAGTCCCGACCGGGAACACCTCGACGACGAGTACGTCGTCTTCGAGAACGCGGACGACGAACCCCTCGACCTCTCCGGCTGGACGGTCGAGGACGAGGCGGGTCGGACGTACACCTTCCCCGACGGGTACGTCCTCGCAGCCGGCGGAACGGTGACGCTGCGGACCGGCACCGGAACCGACACCGACGCCGAGCTGTACTGGGGATCGGGATCGGCCATCTGGAACAACGACGGCGACACGGTGATCGTCCACAACAGTGACGGTGACCCCGTGCTTCGGGAGACGTATCCATGACCGATGTCGACGCGCTGGCGGACGGCTGTTACACGGCGGTCGTCGATTCCGTCGAGGACGGCGTCGCGACCGTCTTCTTCGAGGACGATGGCGAGGAAGTCGGGAACGCGGTACTCGACGCCGCGGCCTTACCCGAGGCGGCACGACACGAAGACGCGATCCTGCGTGTCACGGTCGTCGACGGGGCGCTGGTCGGGAGCGAGTACGACGCCGAACGGACGGCGGACCGGGCCGAACGGGCCCAGGATCGGTTCGATCGGCTGTCCGAGCGACCGCCGTCGGACGGTGATAGGGATCATCGGAAGTCATCGTAGGTTCTCACCGGACCGGCCGGCGAGAACCTCCGGACAGGTACGATGATCCCTCTGAGTCGTAGTCGCGGACGCCCCCTACACCCACCCCGAGTTTAGCGACCCGTTACCCGAGAAGTCCTCGTACTGCACGTCGGCAAAGTCGAAGACCACGTCCTGTTGGGTGCCGCCGGGGACGGTCACGTCCCGTTGCTGTTCGGTCCGGATCTCGCCGGCCCGGACCCGGATGCGGAGCCGCCGCGTCCGCTGGGCGTTCGTTCCGTTGCGGACCGTGGCGACGACCCGGAGGTGGCCGTCGTCGGCCTCCTCGACGGCGAGGTTCGTCACCTGCAGCGACCGGGTCGGCGCGGCGGTCGGTTCGCTCGGCGTCGGCGGGGTGCGCGGCCCGGTCGCACCGGGGAGGTCCGAACAGCCGCCGAGGAGGGCAACGGTGAGAGCGAGGAGGCGACGCCGTTCCATACCCGACGGCTCCCCCGCGACGGACAAGAGCGTTTCCCACCACGACGGCGAGGGTGAGGGTCTTTACGCCCACCGCCCCCACACCCGTCCGTGCTCACGAAGGACCTCCTCCGGGTGTCGCGGGCCGGCGGCGGCTACCACCCGCAGTTCACCGACCGGAGCCACCGCCCGCTCGCCGCGCGCGTACTGGGAACCTTCGAGGCTCACGTCGGCCGGCCGCGCGCGGATCTGGAGGCGGCGCTCGCCGATCTGGAACCCGAGGCCGACCACTTCAAACTCGTCCGGGGGTTCGCGGCGCTCTGTGAACGCGACGCGACCTTCGAGACGCGGGCGGCGGTGCCGCCGGAGCGCGCCCGTCGGGCCGCGTTCGAGGCCGGCGAGGCCGTCGGCGTGGTGACCGAGGCCGACCGCGACCGGGCACTCGCCCGCGCCGCCGACCGTCTGGGCGCCGAGGCGGACGCCCTCGTCGACTCGCTGTACGCCGACCGTGATCCCCGACAGGTGCTCGCCGACTTCGACCCGCGGTGGGACCCGGACGAACTCCTCGCCCAGTACGACCTGTCGCTGGCCCAGACGGCGCTCTTCGACGCCGTCGAGGTGCGGGTCCGGAGCTCCGACCCGCGGGCGCTGATTTCGGCCGTGAAGCGCCTCGGCCTCATGTACGAGGTGCGCCGGACCGATTCGGGGCGGGAAGTCGTCGTCACCGGGCCGGACCACCTCTTTCGGCGCACCCGCCGCTACGGCACCGCCTTCGCCCGTCTGCTGCGCTCGGTCGCCAAGACGGCCGAGTGGCGTCTCGAAGCCACCGTCGACGACCGGGGGACCGAGCGCGAACTCGTCCTCACGGGAGCGGACGTGTCGGTGCCGGGGGTCGAACCGGTCGCCGAACCCACCTACGACAGCGGCGTCGAGGCCGACTTCGCCGCCCGATTCGGTTCCCTGAATCTCGACTGGGACCTCGTCCGCGAGCCCGAACCACTCGCCGCGGGCGCGCGGGTGATGATCCCCGACTTCGCCTTCGAGTACCGCTTCGCCGACTTCACCGTCTTCTTCGAGATCATGGGCTTCTGGACCCCCGAGTACGTCGCGAAGAAACTCGAACAGCTCGCCGACCTGGAGGACGTGGAGATGCTCGTCGCCGTCGACGAGAGCCTGGGCGTCGGCGAGGAAATCGAGGCCCGCGACGGCCGCGCCATCCCCTACTCCGGATCGGTGCGCGTGAAGGACGTGGTCGACGCCCTCCGGCGCTACGAGGCCGAGTTGGTCGCCGAGACGCGTGCCGACCTGCCCGACGAACTCCGGCCCGCGGCGGACGCCGTCGGTCTCGACGAACTCGCCGCCGATCACGGCGTGAGCGTGGACGCCCTCGACTCGGTCGCGTTCCCGGAACACGAACGCGTCGGCCGGACGCTCGTCCGTCCCGCCGTCCTCGACGCGTTGCGCGACCGGATCGAACCCGGCCAGTCGCTCTCCGACGCGGATGGCGTCCTCGACGAGTACGGCCTCGACGACGCCAGCGCCGTCCTCTCGACGCTCGGGCTCCGGGTCGAGTGGGAGGGACTGAGCGGCGGGACGGTCCGACAGTCGGAGTAGATGCGGCACACGTCTCGGCTCGTCACCTCGGTAGTAGCGAAGCCAGGTGTTCGAGCCGGGTGACCAGCCTTGCCAACCCTTATGTTTAGACGCGTCTAATCTTTAGTTATGATGTCATCGAGTAGCACAGGAGAACCACGGTCACGACGGTCAGTGCCTTGTCGGAACGTGGGGGATTGTTGATGCCCTCGACCACGTACGGCCGCGCACGGGCGCTCACCGAACGACTGGAGACCCGACTGATCGACTCGCTAACGTCCGAGTTGACGACGACCCGTCGGTCGGTTCTCGGTGGTCTCGGACTGGCGGGCGGGGCGGCTCTCACCGGGGTTGGTCGGGCGGACTCGCACGACCCCGCGGCGGCCAGCCACGACGACGACCACTCCCACGGCAACTTCGGCGCCGTGGGCGAGTACCGCGACCTCGATTTCGACCCGCACGACTACCTCACCCGCTACAACACGGGCAACGGCGAGAGCGACAACGTCCCGCAGGACGTGTACGAGGAAGACGGCCGGACGGTCCGGGAGTTCACGCTCACCGCCGTCGACACCACGATCACCATCGCACCGGGTATCGAATTTTCGGCGTGGGCGTACAACGGGCAGGTGCCCGGCCCGACGCTTCGGGCCGTCGAGGGCGACCTGATCCGCGTCCACTTCGAGAACCTGAGCCGGCACGCCCACACCATCCACCCCCATCTCCGCAACCTCGACCCGGCGATGGACGGCGTGCCGACGAACGGTCCCGGCGTCCTCGATACGGGCAACTCCTACACCTACGAGTGGATCGCCCAACCCGCGGGCAGTCACTTCTATCACTGCCACTCCCTGCCGCTGAAAGAACACATCCACCGGGGGCTGTACGGCGCGATCATCGTCGACCCCGACCCCGAACGGGTCGCGGAGCGCCCCGAGGACTACTGCGACTTCCACCCGTCACAGATCACCGACGACCTCCGCGCCGACCTGGTCGCCGAGGCGGAGACGCGAAACCACACCTACGACGCCAACGACGCCGTCGACGAACTGGTGATGGTGATGAACGGGTTCGACACCAACTTCGACGGCGACAACGAGGTGTACGCCGTCAACACCCGTGCGTTCGCGTACGGCGTCGGCGAGACGGACGGGCAGGGCGACTGGCAGGCCGGGGAGACGAAACGGCCCATCCAGGTGGATCGGACGCGGCGCCAACGCGTCTACCTGATCAACGCCATCGAGTTCGACCCCATCAACTCCTTTCACACCCACTCGCAGTTCTTCGACTACTACGACCACGGGACGACGTTGCGTCCCACCCACCAGACGGTGGACACGATCATGCAGTGTCAGGCACAGCGCGGCATCATCGAACTCGACTACTCGAACCACGACCCCGGACTGTACATGTTCCACGCCCACCAGTCGGAGTTCGCGGAACTGGGCTGGATGAGCTTCTTCGAGGTGATCTGAGATGAGTCAACCGGATGGCGGCACGACGATACACCGCTCCGATCGACCGCTGGGACTGCCGCGCTGGGTCGCGGCCGTCCTCCCACTCGTCCTCCTCGCGCTGATCGTCGGCGGGTTCTTCGCGGCGACGCCGTTCGCGTCGCTCGACACCGGCGGCGAACCCCTCCCCGACGTGACGATCACGCACACCACTCTGCCGGACGACGAGACGGTCGTCCTCCACGTCACGAACAACGGTCCCGACCCGGTCACCATCTCGCAGGTGCTCGTCGCCGACGCGTACTGGAACTTCGACGTGCAGGGGGCTGGCGGTGACGCGACGCTCGCCCCGCGCGAGAGCGCGCGTGTCGTGATCCCATACCACTGGAATCCCGGCTGGGACCTGTCGTTCGCGCTCGTCCTCTCGGACGGCGCGACGATCCACCACACGCTCGTCGCGCCCAGCGAGTCGCCCGGACTGACGACCGACCTCCTCGTGACGATGGTCGTCGTCGGCCTGTTCGTGGGCGTCATTCCCGTCGTGCTGGGGATGCTGTGGTTCCCCTTCCTGCAGTCGATGAGCGAGCGCTGGCTCCACGCCATCCTCGCCTTCTCCGCGGGGATTCTGGTCTTTCTCGCCTTCGACGCCGGCTTCGAGGCCTTCGAACTCGCCGAGCGGGTTCCCGGGGCCTTCGAGGGACCGGCGCTCGTCGCCCTCGGCATCCTCGGCGCCCTCCTCGCGGTGCAGTCCGTCAGCGCGTGGCGACAGGGCCGCGCCGACGACGGCGACGCCCGCGCGGAGAGCGGCCTCTGGATCGCCTACCTCGTCGCGCTCGGTATCGGCCTGCACAACCTCGCGGAAGGCCTCGCCATCGGGAGTTCGTTCGCGCTCGGGCGCGTCTCGCTCGGCGCCTTCCTCGTGATCGGGTTCATGCTCCACAACGTGACCGAAGGACCGGCCGTCGTGGCGCCGGTCGCCCGCGGCGAGCGCCCGCCTCTCGCACACTTCGTCGGACTGGGGGTCCTCGCCGGCGCGCCCGTCATCCTCGGTGGGTGGATCGGGAGTCTGGCCTACTCCCCGACGCTCGGCGCGCTCTTTCTGGCTATCGGCGTCGGCGCCATCCTCCAGGTGGTCTGGGAACTCCGCGGGATGATCGGCCGCCGGGGTCGCGCAGGAACGGCGCTCAACCTCGTCACGTTCCTCGTCGGTCTCGTGGTGATGTACGCCACCGACCTCTTCGTCGCCCTCTAACCCCCTCGGCTCGACCCCCGACCATGCACAGGCGTCACGCCCTTCGACTCGGCGGTGCGGTGGGACTCGCGGCGATAGCCGGCTGTTCGTCCGCCGGGGAGTCGACCGACACGAAACGCGTCTCGATGACCGACGACTTCGCGTACGACCCCGAACGCGTCACCGTCGCCCCCGGCACCACCGTCCGCTGGGTCAACGACGACGACGTCGGCCACTCGGTGACGGCCTACGGGGACGCGATTCCGGCCGGCACCGACTACTTCGCCAGCGGCGGCTTCGACACCGAACGCGCCGCCCGCAACGACATCGCCGGCGGCCTGATCGCGGCCGGCGACGCCTACGAACACACGTTCACCACCACTGGCACCCACGACTACTTCTGTGTCCCCCACGAGGGGTCCGGCATGACCGGCCGCGTGATCGTCCGAGGTTAGACGAACCGCGCCACTTCCTCGTTGAACCGCTCCGCTTCCTCCCAGAACGGGCAGTGACCGCTGTCCCCAAAGGGGACGTGCGTCGCGTCGGGCATCGCGTCTTCGAGCCACGCGCCCACGTCCGTCGGGAAGATGTCGCTCTGCTCGCCGTAGATCAGGAGCGCCGGCACGTCCACCTCGCTCACGACCGGCCGGAGATCGGAGTACGTCATGTCGAGGAAGATGTCGACGGTCACGCTCGTCGGCGTCTTCGTCGTCTCCGCGTACATCTCGTCGACGAGGCTCTCGTCTATCTCGTCGGCGAACATCGCCTGCACGAACGGCTTGGCCGCCGACGGCCGGTTGTACTCCAGATTCGTCGCGAGTTCCGTCGCCGCCTCGCCCGAGAACTCGCCGAGCAGGCCGTGTTCCCACTCGTCGTCGGTGTGGAACTTCGGGCTCTGGTCGACGAAGACGACCTTTTCCAATCCATTCGTCCCGAACTGGTCGACGTAGTTGAGGATCACGGCAGTCCCCATCGACCACCCGACCGGCGTCACGCCGTCGAGGCCGAGATGGTCGATCAACTCACGCACGTCGCGGCCGTACTGCGCCAGCGTGTGGCCCGCGTCCGTCTTCCCGGACTTGCCGTGGCCCCGGAGGTCCATGGCTACCACCTGATACCCCGCCTCGACGAGGGCGTCGACGTTGTGTTGCCACCAGTACGTCGAGTTCATCGTCCACCCGTGGATCAGGAGGATCGGATCCCCCTCGCCGCGGTCGGTGTAGTAGATCGGTACGCCGTCGGTGGTCTCGAAGTACGCCATCCTGAAACACCGTTCAGTGAGACGACAGGTAGGGAGTTAGCTGTACGGGTCGCCCCAACTGCCGTCGCGGTCGGCCCGATCAGATGTCGAGCGTCAGCGCGAAGTTGGCGAACTTCGCCGCCGTCCCCGCGGTCGTCGTGAGTTCGACGATGTCGGCGTCGCTGTAGCCGTGGTCTTTGAGCGCTTCCACGTCGTCGGCCGTCACGTCCGCCGGTGCGTCGACGCTCTCGACGGCGAATTCGATGGCTGCGCGTTCGTCGTCGGGCAGTTCGTCCTTCCGCTCGTCGAACTGCTGGACGATTCCGAACCGCTCGGGGTCGACGTCTTCGAGTTCGGCGCTGGTCGTGTGCCACGCGATGCAGATCGACGCCCCGCGTTCGTGAGCGATGACGGCCGCGAGGAGTTCCTTGAAGCCACGGTCGAGGTCCCCACCCTCGAAGACCTGTCCTTCTTCGGCCCACCAGATCTTGAACGTCTCCGGGTGGTGGGCGAGGATGCCGGTGAACGTGAATCCCCACTCCTCTTCGGTCGCGTACTTGTCCGGCACGTCCCCGTCTTCGAGCGCGCCGAGAATCGCTTCGGCCCGTTCCATGTTCGCCTTCGCGGCCTCGGGCGCCTCCTCGAGGATCGCCTGGACTTCCTCCGGTGCTTTCGGCTCGACGCGCGGACCGGTCGCGTGCGGGTTCTCGATGCTCATACGTGGACGAATCGTCCGCGTGGCGGTTCAATCACACGCCGCTGGCTACGTTTCCCGCAGTCTACGACGCTCCGTGGACCAGCAGTGACGGCCTGTCCGGGCCTCCGTGGGGTGATGCGTGCGGTCCATCGGGCGGAGACGGCGTACTAGAAATCAGAAAAGCTTGCTCGTTGACGACGCTCGCCGCCCCTACTCCGGCGGCGATAACGACGCTCGCCGCCCCTATTCCGGCGGCGATAACGACGCTCGCCGCCCCTATTCCGGCGGCGACAACGACGCTCGCCGCCCTTTCGGCACCACCGACCGCAACTCGTCGTGGACGTACAGGCCGACGCCGATGGGTTCGACGCCGCCCGCGAGTTCGTGAGCGACGATCAGGTAGCCCCAGTCGCCGTCCCAGTCCGGTTCGAGGTCCTCGCCGGCGAGGAAGCGTCGGGCCGCGTCGGGTGCGAGTTCGATCACGTTCCTGCTCGCTTCGCGCCCGAACCGCTGGACGGCGTTCGTCGTCGGCTTCCAGTGTTCCTGTCGCGTCCGCAGGAACGTCATGCCCAGACCCTCCACGTCGGTCGGGGAGGGGAGGTCGGAAGCGAAGATCCAGATTTTGCCGGCGCCTTTCTCCCAGAAGGTGAAGCCGTCGAAGGTGTCGTCGGGCAGGCCGAACCGGTCGACCCACCACTCGATCACCTCGGCGCGACTCGCCCGCCCCGTCACCTCGCGGTCCGCGGCGGTGGCGGGCAGGCGGTCGAACCGCTGGCCGTCGTTGTCGGTCATCCGCCCACCTCCACTTTCGCACAGAAGAACCCGCCCGTGTCGTTGTGGTGCGGATAGATCCGCAGCGCCTTCTCGACGCTCGGATCGTACTCCTCGCCCTCCCACTCGGTGACGCCGGGGACGCCGTCGAGGGGCGCCTCGAAGTCGACGAGACGGCAGTCCTCGGCGTCGAGGACGTGATCCAGCACCGCTTCGTTCTCCTCGGGCGCGAAGGTGCAGGTGGAGTAGACGACGACCCCACCGGGACGGGTGGCCTGGACCGCCCGCCGGAGAATCCCCTTCTGGACGCCGGCGACGCTGTGGACGTGATCCAGACTCCAGGTGTCGAAGGCGTCGGGGTTCTTGCGGATCGTCCCCTCGCAGGAACAGGGGGCGTCGACGAGGACGCGGTCGAAGGCGTCGACGGCGGTGGGGTCGTCGCTTCCCTCCCCCAGCGGCTTCAGCGAGAAGTTGCGTGCGTCCTGGTTGGTGACGACGAGGTTCGTCACGCCGAGGCGTTCGGCGTTGTGCCGGAGCGCGGAGAGGCGGCCGAGGTTGTTGTCGTTGCCGACGAGGAGGCCACGGTCGTCCATGAGCGCCGCGAGCTGGGTCGTCTTGCTGCCCGGCGCGGCGCAGGCGTCCCACACCCGGTCGCCGGGCTGGGGGTCGAGAATCGGAGCCGGTAGGTTCGACACCTCCTCTTGACCGTGAATCCAGCCGTGGGCGTGGGGCCAGTTGTGGCCGGGCGAATCGTCGGTCAGCCGGAGGACGTCCGGATGCCAGTCGGTCGGCTCGTGGGCGACCCCCTCGGCGTCGAGGGCCGCACGCACTCGATCGACGGTCGCCTTGATCGTGTTGACGCGGACGACCGACGGCAGGGGTCGGTCACAGGCCGCCCGGAAGGCGTCGGGATCGTCGACGAGCGATTCGTACCGCTCCAGCGGAGTCATCGACGGGGATTCGCGGGGGGAGGGTTAGTGGGTTTCGACCGGCGACGCCATCGCGTCCGCCTCCCCTTCCAGCACGCTCACGTCGAAGTCGGCTTCGAGCAGGCGCGAGCCACAGCCGGAACACGACATCGCGATCACGTCGCGGTCGCGACAGCAGGAGCGCACGACTTCGTGGTCGAGCGTCAGCGCGGCGTCGCAGGCCGGACAGCGCTCGAGGAACAGCCTGAGCGCCCCGAGCAGTTCGCTCCGCGCGGCGAGAGGGATGGAGCGCCACCGCGGCACCCAGTCGTCGAGTTCGCGCGCGGCGGCCACGTCGGCGACGAACGCCGCACGCGACTCCCAGCGGCCGATCCGCTCGGCGTCGAGGTTGGCCACCACCGCGTCGCCGTAGCGCTGGATGTCGAGGGCGTCGGCGTCGAGGTCGGTCAGCGCGGCGAGTTCGACCGCGTCGAGGCGGTCGGCGTCGGCGTCGCTCAGGCCGTCGCGTTCGGTGTCGATGTCGGCCATGCGCTCCGCCCACGCCGTCGCGAACCGCGGATCGAGGACGAGGTCTGTCGCCTCGTCGTGAAGGACACCCGCGGCGACGAGCATCTCCTCTACGTCGGCCGAGGAGGGAGTCGGGTCGGCCTTGTCGAAGACGGCGAGGAGCCAGTCGGGGAAGTACCGCCGGGTGAACGCCGGCGTCCCCGGGACGAGGTAGCCCCGGAGGTAGATGGTGAGCAGAGCGCCGAGGAAGGCGACGGCCCCGAGCGGCGGGGCGACGGCCGCCACCGCCAGCGAGCCGAGGGCCGCGATGGCGACGTTCGTGATCGTACACGGGACACACCGGTTCGATCCGGTGTAGGCGGGGTTCTGATATCGGTGAAGGATCGTCATGGTGTTACGGCCGCCGTCGGTCGGCGTCTCGATGGGTCTCGACGCGTGATTCGGGCATAGGTATGGCCCGCCTGCCGACTCCGATCCGTCGACGGAACAGCCGTTCGACCGTCCGCCGGACGCGCCAGCGGTCGTCCCAGAGTTGGACGGCGCCGGAGACGGCGAAGAGGGCGAGCGTGCCGCTGGCGGGAAGCAGGGGATCGATGGCGCCGACGACCGGCAGGCCGGTCAGCGAGCCGATCACCAGCGTGAGTCCGAACACCCCGAGGGACCGGTAGTACTCGCCCCAGGTGATCCCCAGACCGTTCACCACGTCCATGTGGCGGTCGACCTGCCGCACGGCGGGGCGGACGTGAACCAGACTCCGCTCGCGGTCGTACTCGACGACGCCCACCGCGTGCAGTTTGGGGAGGTGGGTCTGGTGGAGGGAGGTGTAGACGCTCTCGCGGACCCGCGTCGGCGGCGGCGACTGTCCCGTCTCCGTCTCCGCGATGGCCGTCGATAGGTCGCGCACGGTGACGGTCCCGGTCGAAGCGTCCAGGCGTTCGATCACCGCTCGCCGCCGTTCGTTGGCGAGCAGTCCGTGAATCTGACACTCCGTCATCGACCGTCGCGTAACCTGCTGACTCATCACTAGCGAGTGGGACGCGAGAACCGGGTATAGGTATAGACGCCGAACCACCTGTGCCCGTTCGGTGTAACGGTCGGTTAAGCGAATACCGGGCGAGCCATCCACCTCGCCGGTCGGCTACAGGGTCGCCCTGACGATTCCTACGAACCCCGGAGACGCCGCTACGGAGGCCGTAGAATCCGCTATGGCGTCGTTCGGCCGTGGGGTGTCGGTGATTACCTATGTCCCCTGGCCACCCAGGGTTGGCTGACCCGAACCGAGGTACGACTTCCGTCGGCCACGGCGGGCAAACAACACCATGACCAACGACCGACAATTCAGCATTTCGCGGCGGAAGGTACTCGCCGGACTCGGGACCATCGGCGTCGCCTCCGCGGGGGCGGGCCTCGGCACGACTGCATATTTCTCCGACCAGGAGACGTTCCAGAACAACCAGCTGACGGCCGGCACGCTCGACATGCTCGTCGACTGGGAGGAACACTACTACAACGGGACGATCGGCGGGGAGTTCGCCCGGCTGGCGAGCCCCGAAGATCCCGGCGCGTACGTGCTTCCCGGCCCCGTGAACAACCCCGACTCGCGCTCCATCGCCATCGAGTTCATCGGCGACGACGACCCGCAGGCCGCCAAGGACCTGTTCTGGGACGCCACCGCCATCGAGGCGCTCCCGGACGAGAACGACGACGGCCAGCAGGACGAGTTCGACGACGCCGTCGTCTGCACCGAGGATATCCTCGTGAACGTGGGCGGCGCCGAGGACGGCCTCAGCTCCGACCGCCGGACCGAGAGCTCGGTCGGCGAACCGCTGATCAGCCTCGACGACGTGAAGCCGGGTGACTTCGGCGAAGTCACGTTCAGCTACCACCTGTGTGACAACCCCGGCTACGTCTGGATGAACGGCGAACTCGTCAGCGCGGCCGAGAACGGTCACACCGAACCCGAGGCGAGCGACCCCCAGACCGGTGGCCCGTCCGACGAAGTGAGCGGCCCGATGGACCTCTCCACGAGTCAGGTCGAACTCCTCGACGAACTGCGCGTGCGTATGTGGTACGACCCCGACTGCAACAATCAGATCACCGAGAGCAGCGAGGACCTCGACATCATGATCGTCGTCGACGCGTCGGGCTCCATCAACGGCAACAGCGGAACCGAGGGCACCGAGGCGTACAACCTCGTCCAGGGTGTCAACGCGTTCATCGGTGCGCTGCCCACCAACGGCAGCGTGCAAGTCGGCTCGCTCCTCTTCGGCGAGAACAACGACATCACCCGCTTCCAGGGCCTCTCCAGTCCGAGTGGCTTCGGCGTCAGCTACCCCAACTCCGGCCGCGGCAACACGCCCTTGCCCCCGGCGCTCGACATCGCCGAGCAGGAACTGTTCAACGGTAGCAACGCCCGTCCGGGCGCGCAGAAGGCGATTGCCGTGTTCACCGACGGCGGTCCGAACTACGAGTCCGGCGTCGAATACTCGGGCGGCGGCTACACGGCCCCGCGCGGTGCCACCGGCTACTCGAACGACCCCGGCGCAACCGGCTACGAGGGCGGCACCGCAGACAGCAGCGTCGATGTCAACGAACTCGACGAAACCGCCAACGTGGCGGACGAAGTGCGCAACTCCGGCACCCCGGTCCGCGTCGCCGTCGTGAACGTCGGTGACAACCCAACGGAGGCGCTGACCGGCCCCGCCATCACCCAGTACACGGATCTGCCGACGTACTTGGAAGACGAGATCGCGTCGACGAACTTCTACTTCGACATCGACCTCGGCAACCTGACTGCGGCTGCGGACAGTCTCGTCGCCAGCGTCGTCGTCGGCGAAGAAGTGTTCTTTACGAGCGGGACGCTCCGCGAGGCGCTCGTCGCCCTCTCCGGCAACGAGGGTCGCGGCATCCCGCTCGACGGCGACCGCGGAACCGGCTTCGACGAACTCCACGGCGACGAGAACGATCCGCAGCGCGACTGCTTCACCGGCGGCGGCACGACCCACTGTGTCGGCCTGCAGTGGTGGCTCCCGGTCGACCACGCGAACCAGATTCAGGGAGACTCCGTCGCCTTCGACGTCGGGTTCTACACCGAACAGTGCCGCCACAACGACGGTACTGGGATGGTCCCGGAGGAGCAGGTCGAGGCGTAAACTCACCCCGATCTGAGCCACGCTCGGTAGCCGTCGACCCGCGGCTCCCGTTCGTCCTGAGACACTCCCCACGCGGAGCGCCCGGTACGGCGCGGCCGTTCGGTGGTTCGACCCCGCCGGTGGGGCTCCCCCCATACTATGACCCACAAACTCACACTCACCCGCCGCCGCCTCCTCGCCGGTCTCGGCACCGTCGGCGTCGCGTCCGCGGGTGCCGGCCTCGGCACCACGGCCTACTTCAGCGATCAGGAGACGTTCGCGAACAACGAACTCACCGCCGGCGAGTTCGACCTCACGCTCGACTGGCAGGTGACCTACACCGGCCCGAACGGCTTCGAGTACGTCACCGCATCGCCGGACGAGTATCGGAACGACCCCGACGATCCGACGCAACTGGCCGAGAACCCGGACTTCTTCAACCCGTTCGTCGAGGGTCCCGACGACGTTCGCGATCCGATATTCACGCGGGACGAACTCTCGATGATGCGTTACGGTGTCGACTTCGACGAACTCGACGCGGATCGACAGGCGACGGTCGAGACCCAGTTCCGCTCGCAGTTCGCGGACGTTCCACAGGACCTCGTCGAGGCGCGGCCGATCATCGACCTCGACGACGTGAAACCCGGCGACCAGGGGACCGTCTCCTTCAGCCTCCACCTGTTCGACAACCCCGGCTACATCTGGCTGAACGGCGGTCTGACCGAGGCCCGCGAGAACGGCCACACCGAACCCGAGGCGTCCGATCCCGACACCACGGGCGCCCCCGACGAGGTGGCGACGGGCCTCGACAACGACGTGGAACTCTTAGACGAGATTCGCGTCACCGTCTGGTACGACACGGACGGCGACGCTGAAGTGGACGCCGGCGAACCCGTCCTGCTCGGCGGCAACGCCGACCCGACGGCGAACCCGACGCTCCGGCAGGTGCTCGCGCTCCTGTCGACGGGCGACGGGATTCCGCTCGCCGGGGACGGGGACACCGGGGCCGACGCCGTCGGCCGCGCCTGTTTCGAGAACTCGACGACGTACTACGTCGGGTTCCGGTGGGAACTCCCCGTCGACCACGCGAACCAGATCCAGTCCGACGGTGTCACCTTCGACGTGGGCTTCTACGCCGAGCAGTGCCGCCACAACGACGGGGGCGGCATGGGCGCCGCGGTGGCGATCCGGAACGCAGCGGCCATCTCACTCGCCGGATCGGAGACGGCGGATACGGGTGGCTCGCCCCCGAGCGCCCTCGGATTCGACGTGGAGAACGGCCTCGCCGAACCGATCGCGCTGACGAGCGTCACCGTCGTGCCCGCCGATCCGTCGCTCACGCTGTTGAGCGACGACGTGGCGGACCCGGGGAGCCGGTACGGCTACGAGGTGTACGTCGACGCCTCGACGCCCGGCTACACCGACACCGCCGGCGGGGTTGGGCTCCCCGGCACTATCGCCCTCGGAAGCGACGGCTACAGCGACGGCGCCGATCAGGAGCCGATCCTGACCTCCGGCGAAGTCGCCGACGCCACGCTGACCGGGTTCCGCGACGCGGGCGGCGCCAGTGTCGACATGAGCGGCCGGTCGGTCACGATCAGCCTCACCTACCGTGGGGAGACGAGCGGCACGACGGGGACGGAGGTCGTGACGGTCGTCGGGTGACCGCGTGTCACCCGCGTCCCTCCGGAGACTCTCATGACGACGCTTTCGCGCCGCCAACTCCTGCTCGGCCTCGGCGCCGTCGGCGCCTGTAGCGCGGGCGCCGGATTCGGCTCGGTGGGCTATCTCACCGACCGGGAACGCGTCCCCAACGTCACGACCGCCGGCACCCTCGAACTCAAACTCGGCTACCGGTCGACGTACAACGGCGAGCCGCTGGCGTCGGCGCCCGGCGAGGACGAAGCGGTCGACTGCGACACCCCCGGCCTCGTCGACGGCGACGGCGTCCCGGTGATCGAACTCGCGGACGTGAAACCCGGCGACTGCGGCACGCTGACGACGACCCTGTACGTCTGCGGGAACCCGTCGCGGCTCTGGCTGGCGGTCGATATCGTCGACGCGGCGGAGAACGACCGCCGCCCGGAAGAGATTCTCGCCGGCGACGAGACGGTCGAGGCGGGCGAACTGGGGGACCTCGTCGACGTGTCGGTCCGGATCGACGCCGACGGTGTCGTCGACGAGACCGACCGCGTCGTCTACGAGGGGACGCTCGCCGGACTGGCGACGGCGGCCGGATCGGGGCTCCTCCTGACCCGCGACGACGGCCCGACCTGCGAGGCCGAGACACTCACCGTCACGGTCGACTGGTGTCTCCCCCTCGACGGGCCGGATCACAACCGCGCGATCACCGACTCGGTCGCGTTCGACTGTCGGTTCGCGGCGGTCCAGTGCCGGCACGACCCGGACGGCTGGAACCCGTTCGAACCGGCCGCCGCCGGCGACACTGCGGCGTCTACGAACGAGACAGCCACGGAGTAGGGTCGTCCTGAACCCTTCGAAATCGGGGTACGACGGGCATACCTAACCCCGATCACCGCGCAGTAGTAGCGTTCGAAAACGACACGACCCACACGGGACGGTACGGGCGGTTCGACTCCGCCGGTGGGCTTCCCCTCGGGGATTCCAATGACACACGGTTCACCACTCACACGCCGGAAACTCCTGGCCGCCATCGGCGGCGTCGGCCTCCTCGCGGCCGGGCCGCGGGCCGTCGGCGCCATGGGTCACGACCCGGCGTTCACGCAGTACACGTACGCCCAGTCCACCGGCCCGAACCTCCGTGTGGCGTGGTACGAGCGATACAACGGCACTCTGGCCGAGGAGAGCAACCGCTTTACCGACGGCCCGCCGCTGACGAACGATTCGGACTCGTTCAACACGTCGGACGACGCCGGTCGATTCGTCGACGTGACGGGTCCCGACGCCGTCGCCGCGGGGCCGGTACTCTCCATTCCCAACGCGCAGCCGGGGGACGAGGGCCTCCTCCTGATCGGCCTCCGGGCCGAGGGCGCCGACGCCCGCGCCTGGCTCAGCATCGAGGCGTCCGAGTTCGCGGAGAACTCCCTCGTGGAGCCGGAACGGGCCGAGGGCGACACCACCACCGACGACACGGCGACTGACGCCGGTGAACTCCAGCATTACGTCGACGTGGAATGTTGGTACGACACGGGCCGACTCGGCGTCGGCGGCTGTAACGGCCGCCGGGACTTCAGCGAGGAGGCCGTCGTCGCCGCGGGCACGCTGGCCGAGGTTAGCGACGCGCTCTCCGGCGGCGTTCCCCTGACGTTCGGCCTCGTCGACGACCCTTGTATCGACGCGGGGGCGCAACGCTGTCTCGCGCTGCGCTGGCGCATCGACCCCTCGGTGGCTAACGTCATCCAGAGCGACTCGGCGCGTCTCGACATCGCCTTCGCCGCGACGGCCTGCGACGAGACGACGAACCCGTTCGGAGGGGGCGAATGAGCGACCGGGACGAACTCCGGCTGAACCGCCGGCGTCTGCTGGCCGCCATTTCGACGGTCGGTGCCGCCGGTGCGCTGACCGGCCGCGGCGCCGCCGCGTACCTGACTGACCGCGAGACGTTCGCCGACAACCGCATGACTGCGGGGTCGGTGACGCTCGCACTCGACGGAAACGACACTCGACGGGTCGACCTGTCCTTCACCGTCGACGACTACGGCTTCGAGCACCGGAACACCGAGACGGTCTGTCTCGGCCTCGGCGACGAGTCAAATCCCGGTTGGCTGTGGGTTCGCGCCTGCCCCACCGACCCCGTCGCGGACGCGCTCGACGCCCGACTGCGCGTCGACGGGACGACGGTCTACACCGGCTCGCTCGGTGGCCTCCTCGACACCATCGCCGGTCCCGGCGGCGACGGCGTCCTCCTCACCGCCCTCGCGGGCGACGGCGACCCCGTGTCGCCCGGCTCCGAAGGCGCGGTGTGTCTCGCGGTCGACGTCTGGGCCTCGACGACGCTCGCCGACGACCCCGGTACCGTCCGGGCGCTGAAGGCCGCGTCGCCGTTCGCCGTCGGCGTCGACGCCTACGCCGAGCAGTCGCGACACGTCCCGACGCCGCGGCGGCCGACCGCGGGGGAGAACCCCTCGTTCACGTTCCCGCCGTGTGCGCCCACGGGCGGTGGCGAGGGCGGCGACGACGGCGACGACGGCGGCTACGCCATCAGCAACGTCTCGCTGTGTACGTCGTCGGAGTCGGTCGATCCCGGCGCCGTCACGTGGACGGTTCGCGACCCGGAGACGGGCGCCGACGCCACCGGCGCGGTCGACGAGGCGTTCGTCGTGACGGTCACGGCGCCGGTTCCGATCCAGTACGCCGTCGTCAAGGCCGGCCCGGAGTTCCGGCGCTTCGACGCCGGCGGCACGACGACGATAACCGTCTCCTCGACGGGCGGGACGCTCCTCGACGTGCCGGCGAACTTCTCGCGGTGTGCCTGCGAGGGCACGGGCGCCAAACTCGACGACTGGAACGGGTCGGCGGGCACCTTCGACGCCGTCGTCGCGCTCTCGTGTGACGACGGGGGGTCCCGTGGCGGCCCACCGACGAACGACCCGACTGCGACGGAATCGACCGGGAGCGACGCTCCCGACCCGAGCGATGCGAGCGGTGAGACGAAATGAATCACACTATTCGGCAGACTCTGCGGCCCCCGACGGTCGGACGAGCGTTGCTCGCCGTCGTCTTGCTGGCCCTGATCGCCCCCTTCGTCGTCTACGCGGTCCCCGCGACCGTCGGCGCCGAAGCGAGCTACGTGGTCCTGACGGCCAGCATGACACCGGCCATCGCGCCGGGCGACGTGGTGATCGTCGACTCGGTGCCGGCCCGGGATATCGCCGTCGGCGACGTGATCGTGTTCGAACAGCGGGCCGGCGACGCCATCCCGATCACCCACCGGGTAATCGGTGTGGAGCGCTCCGCCGGCGCCCCGCCCGCGTTCCAAACCAAGGGTGATGCGAACGAGGACGCCGACCTGACCCCCGTGACGCCGGACCGCGTGATCGGGCGGGTCGTCTTCAGTATTCCACTGATCGGTCACGTCATCCAGTTCGTCGGGACGCCCGCCGGCTTCGTCGCGCTCGTCGTGCTTCCGCTCGGCCTGCTGGTCGTCTCGGAAGTCGCCGACTTGCTCCGTGCGGGACGGTCCGGCGCGGCGGCGAGCGACGCGGCCGACGCGGATGCGCCGACCGATTCCGACGCGGCCGTCGCGACGACGGCCACGGCCACTGACCCCGTCCCCGACGACCAGGTCGTGTTCACGCCCGCGGACCTGACGCTGTCGAGCGTCGCCCTCGGCGCCTTCACCGTCTACGCCGGCTACGTCGCCTTCGGGACGCCGACGGCCGTCTCCGTGACCCTCGCCATCGCCGTCGGGGCGCTGTTCCTCCTCGCGGTCGCGCTTCGACTGTTCGCGCCGTTCGACGCGGCGACGGCCGCCGACCGACTGACGGTCGCCCCGACGGTGCGCATCGGCGATGGGCGTCCGACCGGCCCGACCGTCGACGTGGCGACGCCGGCCGACCTGTCGGCCATCGCCGCCACCCTCGGCCGGCCACTCCTGCGCGACGACCGCGACCGGTACGTCGTCCTCGACGGTGCGGTGACGTACGCCTGCGACGTGCCGACGGGTCCCGACGACGCGAGCGCCGAAGTCGACGCCATCGAGCGACACCTCGGGCCAACGGGCGACGCCGACGCTGGCGTCCCGATGGAGTCGGAGCCGCTCCCGTCGGCGCCCGTCGAACCGAGGAGCGCGGGTCGATGACACCCGAGCACCGCGCCGTCCTGCCCGTCGTCGTCGCCTGCTGGCTGACGTTCGCGGCGGCGTTCGGCGGCGTCTACACCGTCGCCGTGTTCAGCGACACCGGCGGCGTCGACGCCACCGTCGACGTGTCCGGCCTGCCGGTGATCGAACCCGTCGTCCCGCCCGGCCCGCCCACCGTGGCCGGAGCGGCGGCGCCGGGGAACGGCGCCGGCAACGCGAGCATCGTGAGCACGACCGGAAACGCGAGCGACGACGGCGAACCGGGCCAGCCGTCCGCGTCACGGTCCGGCGGAGCGAGCGCCGGGGGTAGCTCGGATCGGGCGTCCGGTTCCGGGGCGTCCAACGCGCCCGACGCGGAGGACGACGACGGATCGGACACCGACGGGCCGGCTCCCGACGGCGGGCCGACCGACGCCGATACCCGGGCGGACGGTGACGACGACGCCTCGGACGACGGTGCCGAGAGCGGCGACGCCGGCGACTCGGGTCGTACGGACGACGGGTCGAACGCCGACGGCTCCGCCGGTACGGACGGGGACGACGCCGACTCGGCCGGCGGGTCCACGACCGACGGAGCGGACGGCGACTCCGGAAACGCCGGCGATTCGGGTGGCGCGGACAACCGCAATTCGAACGGCGGCGACGCCGGTGGGTCGAGCGACGCCGGCGGTGACGGCTCGGACGCCGGCAGTTCGGACGGCGGGGACTCCGGTGGAGCGAGCGATGCCGACGCCGGCGATGCCGGGAGTAGCGACGGCGGAGCGAATGGCGGCTCGGACGCCGGCAGTTCGAGTGGTGGCGATTCGGATAGTGGCAGCTCGAGCGGCGGCGATTCGGACAGCGGAAGTTCGAGCGGTGGCGACTCGGGAAGCACGAGTAGTGGTGACTCGGGAAGCTCGGGTGGTTCGGACAGCGGAAGTTCGAGCGGCGGTGACGCCGGAAGTTCGAGCGGTTCGGACAGTGGCAGTTCGAGCGGCGGTGACTCGGGAAGTTCGAGCGGTTCAGACAGCGGCAGTGACTCGGGAAGTTCGAGCGGTGGCGACTCGGGAAGCACGAGTAGTGGTGACTCGGGAAGCTCGGGTGGTTCGGACAGCGGAAGTTCGAGCGGCGGTGATTCGGACAGTGGTAGTTCGAGCGGTGGCGATTCCAGCGGATCGGGCGGTGACTCCGGCGGATCGAGCGGTGGTGACTCCGGCGGATCGAGCGGTGGTGACTCCGGAGGTTCGAGCGGTGGTGACTCCAGCGGGTCGAGTGGCAGCGATACGAGCACTGACTGACGGAGGCGTCGGTATCGGCGCTCGGCCGCTCCGTCTCGACGGAGCACCGAAACGCAGTGACGGCGGTCGGCAGAGCCGATCGGCTCAGATCGGATCGATCCCCGACCGCCGGCCGTCGAGGACGGCGAACCGCTCGCCGCGACGGCGTTCGAGCCAGTGGAGCAGCCGTTCGGCCCACACGAGCTTCCGCCGTTTCTCGGGGCCGACGCTCGCGTCGTCGAAGTCCCAGCCGGGGAATCGGAGCGAGGCGGCGCCGAACGCGTCCGCGAGGAAGGCGGCCCGGTCGCCGTCGGTGAACCCGCCGTAGTTGCGCACCGGCCCGGTTGGCTCGGCCTGCGTCGTCGGTAGGACGTGTTCGCCGTCGAATCGCGGCACCCACCGCTCCACGGCGGGGACGTTGTCGCCATGGGCGTGGACGGCGACGGGGACGCCCTCGCGGGTCAGGTCGCGGGCGGTGGCCGGCGTCTTGTCGAGGTCGGTGACCATCAGGTCGACGGTGACGCCGACCTCGCGGAGTCGGTCGGCGGCCACCGAGGCGGCGATCACCATCTCCGCGTCGGCGGCGACGCCCGCCTCGGCTTCGAGCGACGGGCCGGCGCCGGCGACGGCGACGACCGCTCCGTCGAGCCAGCCGAGTCGTGACTCGTCGAAGGCGGTCACGAGCGCCGCGAGGCGGTCACGGGCGCGTTCGTCGCCGGCGCGGTCGTACCCGAAGTCGTCGAGGATGCGTTCGTACACCGGGAGCCACGTCTGGTAGTTCATTGCACAATAAGACCACAGTAGCCGGACCGACACCAAGTACCCCTACCCGTGTGCCGCTCCGGCTTCCACGTCCGTTGTTCTGAAGCGTCCGGCATAAGCTTTCTCTTACTATACAGTCGTGTCGTCGACCGATAGTGCCCGATCACACGACCGTGGCCGGGCGGTTTCGGCGCGTTACGCGAGTGCCTCGGCGACGGCGGCGAGCGCGGCATCGAGGGCGTCGGACCGCCCCGACGCCGATTCGACGACGGCGGGCAGGTCCGCGGGCGTCCCGACGAGGAGTCGGTGCGCGCCCTCGCCGGCGACGGTCACGGGCGTCCCCCGGGCGGCGTCGGCGAGCGTCTCGCGTTCGGCGGGCGAGAGCCCCGAGAGTCCGAAGGTGCGGACGACGCCGCGCCGGGCGGCCGCCGCCTCGCCGCCGATCCGATCCAGATGGCGGCGAAGCTCCCCGACGCTCGTCACGTCGAGTTCCTCGACGGCCACCTCGTCGGTCGTCCGCAGGCGGTCCCGCGCGAACACCTTGCCGATCAGGGCGGCGTCCCGCGTCTCCGCCACGTCGTGGGTGCGGATCACGTGCGCGCCGCGCTCGACGGCCATCGCGGTGGCCGCGAGGCTGACGGGGAGGGCTTCCTCCGTCGACCGGCCGGCGAGGTCACGGAGGAAGTTCTTGCGGTTGATCGAGACGAGGATCGGACGGTCGAGGGCGCGAAACTCCCGCAGGCGGCGGAAGGTCTCGCGGTCGTCTTCGAGGGTTTTGGCCTCGCTCCACCCGCCGAACGCGGGGTCGACGATGGTCTTGTCGGTGAGCCCCTCCCGTTGCAGGGCCGCGTAGATGTCGTCCACGGCCTCGACGGCACCGGGGCGTTCGAGGTTCGGCGGGCTAGCCATCTTCGCGACGGCCACGTCCCGTTCGGCACAGACCCGCGGCATCTCGGGGTCCGCGAACCCACAGATATCGTTCACCATGTCGAAGCCGGCGTCGAGGGCCGCCTCGGCAACCTCGTGGTAGCGGGTTTCGATGGAGAAGACGGCGTCGCCGGAGACGCTCTCTATCGCCTGGACGGCGGTGTCGAGGCGGTCGAGTTCCTCCTCCGCGGTGAGCACCTCGAAGCGCTTGTTCGCCGACTCCAGCCCCACGTCGACGATGTCGGCACCCTCGCCGATCAGGTCCTCGTCGACGTACGCGGCGGCTTCGTCCGGGTCGTCGAAGACGCTCGGCGAGTACGGCGACTCCTCGCTGACGTTCAACACCCCCATGATCCGTGGCGGGTAGTCGTCGCCGATGCCGAGGCCCGCGGCGTCCACGTTGCGCATGAGCGTCCGTGGGGACGCGACGACCATATGCGGACCGGTCGGGGTGACGGTGGGCCGGACGATGTCGACCGATTCGCCGCGCGGACGGCGAGACACGCTCTTTTTATCCGCCCGGCCGCTACCGGGCGACAATGGCTAAGGTCAACATCGGGCTTCGTGGCTGGCGCTTCGAGGAGTCCGAGGTGTTCACCGAGGACGGCGAATTCAAGCCCCTCGACGAGGTGCCCGAGGAGCCTCGGGAACGGCTCGTTCGACTCACCTACCTCGTCGAACAGCCCTGCGACGCCTGTTATCTGATTCACGGCGAGGCGGACATCGAGCGGTGCGCACAGGCGGCCATCGTCTACGGCGAACCCGGCGACGAACTCCTGTTGTGTGCCGACCACGAGGCCGACTTCCTCTACTGGTACCGCGAAGAGGGGGGCAAGGCACACCGCGGCGAACCGACCTTCCGCGACCGCTTCCACGAGTGGTTCGCCGACGGCGGCCGCGCGCCGGCGGGCTACGAGGGGCTGGATCACGTCGATACCGACCCCGACGGGCTTCCCGACCCGCCGGACCCCGAGGAGATCCATCGGCGCTTGAACGAGGGGTTCGAGGGCCGGCGGATCGACCTGCGTGAGGGGTGGGACGACGCGGACGACGCGGACGACGCGGACGAGAGCGAAGACGCCGAGGAACTCGACCTCGACGACGTCGACCTCGGCACCGACTACCCGTCGCGATGAGCCACGACCGCGACCCGCCGGTCGTCGTCGTCGTGGACGCCGAGACGCCGGGCAACGTGGGCACCATCGCCCGCGCGATGAAGAACTTCGGGCTGTCGGAGCTCAAGCTGGTGAACCCACCCGAACTCGGTCGCGACAGCGAGGCGTACGGCTTCGCCGGCCACGCCCGCGAGGACGTGCTCCCGAACGCCGAGGAGGTGACGTTCGACGAGGTGGTCGAGAACTACCACACCGTCGGCTGTACGGCCATCACCGGCGAGGACAGCCGTCGACACGTCCGCTTCCCGTTCAAGACGCCGCGGGAGCTGGCGGAGAGCCTGCGGACGGTCGATGCGCCGACGGCGCTCGTCTTCGGCCGGGAGGGCCGCGGCCTCGACAACGGGGAACTCGCCCGGCTGGACGAGGTGTGTTCGATCCCCGCGAGCGCCGACTACCCCGTCCTGAACCTGGGACAGGCGGCGACTATCCTCCTCTACGAACTCCGCGAGCTGACCGTCGAAGAGACGCAACTGCCCGACGTGGAGCGAGAACGCGCCGCGGAGGCGGACGTCGAGCGGTTCCACGACTTCGTGGCGGAGTTCCTCGACGCCAGCGGCTACAAAGAGATAAAGCGGGACAAGACCCGGCGACTGGTCCGCCGGCTGATCGGCCGCGCCCACCCGACCGACCGCGAGATTCACACCTTGCTCGGCGTGTTGCGTCGGGCGACGGGTCAGCTCGAACACCGATCCGAACTCCTCGCTGAGTACGACGAGCCGGATCGGTGGTGACTCGTACGGTTTGCTGTGAATCCGTATCGGTGGTTCGCCAAGACGGACGAGCGAACCACCGGTACACAGTCACAACAATCGTCTCACGCCCCGGACCCCGAACACCTTGCCGTTACTTCCCGACCCACTGCTCCGTCCACGGCGTCAAACGACGCCGAGGACGATGGCGAAAAAGAGCAGTGCGGCCGTCACGAGCACGATATGACCGGCGGCTCCCACGACTGCCGCGAGGCCGGCGGCGACGCGCTCCGGAATCGTCAACGGTTCGCCGAACAGTTCCCCTTCGAGGGAACGGACGCTCATTGTGACTCACCTCGGTTGAGAGTGGGGCCGACAGTAACGTATGCGACGCGCCGATTCCGAGCATCGGGGAATCGGCGAAGCCCGTTCCCGGAGCGTGGGAATCGGCCTACTCGGTCGCGACCAACACGAGCGCCTCGATGGCGAGAACGGTCTTCGCGCCGTCGTTGGCGGTCGTCTCGACCCCCCAGCGGACGACGCCGTAGTCCTCCGTCTCCTCCGCGACGCCCTCGATGGTCGAGTGGACGGTGAGTTCGTCGCCGGGGACGACCGGCTTCGGCCAGCGGAGTCGATCCAGTCCCTTCGCGCCGAGCGTCGCTGTCTCGCCGAGGAAGCCGTCGACGAACAGCCGCATCGACATCGAGGCGGTGTGCCAGCCGCTGGCGATGAGGTCGCCGTAGATGGAGTCGGCCGCGCGGTCGGGGTCCGTGTGGAACCACTGTGGGTCGTAGCGCTCGGCGAACTCCAGTATCTCCGCCTCGGTCACCTCGTAGGTGCCGTACGATTCGCCGTCCCAGCGCCGGATGTCGTCGAGAAAGACGGTCATCGGTCGACGGTCACGTTCGGGAGTGAAGTGCATTGCTGTCGAGAGTAAACCGTCGAGCGCGATACGAAACCGGCCCCCCGTGGAAGTTGAGACTACACGGGTTTAGCGGGGATTCGGCTGCATCGAGGAGCCGAAACTGCTTCAAATCGCCGTTCAAACAGACTACTTGTTCTACTACCAATCGTAAAGGGGAATTACGACGGCTTTCGGGAGCCTTGCTTCTCAAACTGCCCGCTAGCCCAGACAGACTGCCTCACTACCCGATTCCTGTTTCCTTCTTCAACAGCGTCGGCAGTCACGATTGGCGAATGCTCGTACCCACCGGTCAACTCCACCCGCACAAGCAGGTCCACCACCCGCCAGATCGAGTATAGCGAGCAGACGAACCGGAATCCGAAATCCTTCGACGTCGTCGACGCCACGAACCGCTTTATCGATCTGTAGCCGCTCTCGATCTCCCACCTGTAGCCATACTCAATGAGGTGTCCACTCCCGCAATTCGCCCCTTTCCGACGGGGAGCGCGTCCAGCACGATTGGAACTTTCGAGGATGCGTTCTGGGTGTTCCTACTGCCAAACCCAGAGGTGGCAATCGTCGGTAGACTCCCGGAGGCGTCGGTTCAGGACTGAGGGGCCGTCACGCTGAGTCGAAGCGATTCTCGAGTCGGAGGAACGTCGAAGATGAGTATCCTACGAACGGTCGCGTTCGGGCCCAAATCTCGAACGAGGAGCGCGTCTTCGTCGGCGTTCATCGCCTGCCCGTCCGTTGGATATCTTTCCCCATCACCCGCGACCACGGTGAACGCATCGCCGGTGACGCGAGTGATGTTGTCGCCGAGGTTCGTCACCGTGACTCCCACGACGACGAACTGTGCGTCGGCGTCGATACCGAACTCACCCCCGACGCGATCTGCTCGATCAATACTGGTGATCGTGTAGCGGACCCGGTTCGATCCCGTTCCGACGACGAATGATTCGTTGAGTATCCCCTCTGTGAGGGGGCGAACAGCCGTATCCGTTCCGCTGGATATCTCCGCCGATGTCCGAGTGATCGGTGTCGAGTCGACCGCTGTCGACGACGGTGCCGGCTCCGACGGCGATTCAGGTACGTCGGACCCGACGTCGTCCGCAGTGTTCGACGTGCCACCCGGGCACCCCGCCAGTACGACGACGATTGCGACTAGGATCACGCGCCAGTGTCCACTGGGATCGATATGGGTTCTGTCGGTCCTCATAGTGATCGGTCGTGCGATGGCGGCGAGAGCGGGCGGACGGGTCGTATCCGCACACCCTGCGAATCCGTTTCGACCGTCGCCTCGATGCCAAACACGTCCGCCAGCAGGTCGGCCGTGACGATCTCCGCTGGCGGTCCGCGGGCGGCGACCTCCCCGTCGGAGAGAACCACCATCTCGTCGGCGTACCGGGCCGCCTGTTCGATGTCGTGAAGCACGACGACGACCGTCGTGCCCACATCATCTCGTAGCTCACGGACGACGTCCATGACGGCCAACTGGTGTCGCAGGTCGAGGAACGTCGTCGGCTCGTCGAGGAGGAGGACATCAGTGTCCTGTGCGAGGACCATCGCTAGCCACGCGAGTCGGCGCTGTCCCCCACTCAGATCGGCCAGTGGACGGTCGCGAAGCCGCTCGATCCCCGTCAACGAGAGCGCTCGTTCGATGGCGGCGACGTCCGCTTCGGACGGCCGTTCGAGGAACCCCCGGTACGGATAGCGACCGTGAGTGACCAGTTCCTCGACACGTATCCTCTCCATTCCATCGGTCTCTTGGTGGAGAATCCCCAGCCGACGTGCGAGTTCGGTGTCGTCGTACGTCGCGACTGCCCGTCCGTCGAGAACCGTCCGTCCCGTTGTCGGTTCCAGTTGGCCCGAGAGTCCCTTGAGCAGCGTACTCTTGCCGCTCCCGTTCGGGCCGACCAGCGCCGTGATCCGAGCGGGGTCGACGCTGAGTGAGACGCCGTCGACGGCCGGCGACTCGCCGTTCGGATATTCGAGGGTCAGCGACGCCGTCGAGAGGGAGCTGTCGGTCGTGTCGGCTCCATATTTCGGATCGTCCACGGTCAGAACCCTCCGAAGTCGCGGTGTTTCCGCATCAGATACAGGAAGTACGGACCGCCGACCAGTCCGGTCACGATACCGACCGGAATCTGTGCCGGGTTGAGTGCCAGTCGTGCCCCGGCGTCGGCAGCGGTCAGCAACGCCGGGCCGGCGAACACACAACCGACCAGTAGCCGCTTGTGATCCGTGCCGACGAGTCGCCGAACGATGTGAGGGACGACGAGTCCGACGAACCCGACGATGCCGGCGGCGGCGACGCTGGCCGCCGCCGCGAGTACCGCGACCCCGGAGAGTCCGAACCGGGCGTGTTCGACGGACATGCCGAGCGACGATGCCGTTCGCTCCCCGAGTGTGAGGACGTTCAACTGCCGCGCGCCGAGTAGCGCCGCGCCGACGGCGACGGCCGTCCACGGCAGTATCATCCGGACCTGTGCCCAGTCCGCCCCGACCAACGACCCAGTCGTCCAGGCCACCACGCTCTGGATGACGCCGACGTCCTCCAAGAGGAGAAAGAGGCCGGTCTGGACCGATCCGAACACGCTGCTGACGATGACGCCCGCCAGGACCAGTCGGACGGGACTGGTCCCTCCCTGCCACGCGATACCGTAGACCAGCAGGAAGGCGACGCCGCCGCCGACGGCGGCAAACAGCGGGAGATACGGAAGCAGGCCGGTGAACACCACGACGGTCAGGAGGACGGCGAGGCCGGCCCCCGAGGAGACTCCGAGGACGAACGGACTGGCGAGTTCGTTGCGCGTCACGGCTTGGAGTATCGCGCCGGAGACGGCGAGGTTCATCCCGACGAGCATGCCCACCAGCACCCGGGGGAGTCTGATCGTCCACGTGACGAGCGTCCCCGTCTCGTACGCCGGGACGGGACCGCCGAACAGGAACGCGTGCCAAGCCCCGCCGCTCAGGAGGACCGTGGGGTCCAACAGCGTTCGCCAGGCCGCGACCGGTGAGAGCGGGTACGCGCCGAAGCTCAATTGCAACGTCGCCGCGACGAGGACGAGGAGGCTACTGCCGGCGACGACGATGCCCAACTCCCGCGTGATCCAATCGAACCGGTCGACTGGTAGGTGATCCTCGCTGGTCATCGGTCAGGCTCGATGCGTCACCCGCGATCACCGGACACGATACGTGCAACCTGCTGTCTGTCGAACAGCGTCTCCTCGGTGAACTCCTCCGGATACGCCACCTTGGCGGCCTGTTCGATCTGGAACAGGGAGATCAACGGTCCCTGATAGTTGATGCCGCCGGCGTGAACCCGGCCGTTCTCGACGGCCGAAATGTCGCGGGTGACGGAGTTCTCACGCAGGAATCCGAGCGTGTACTCCCGAAACGACTCCTCCTCGAGGACGAAGTCGTCGGCGAACTGTGTTTCCATGACGATGACGTCCGGGTCGAGTTCCGCGAGTGCCTCGTAGCCGATCCGAACGCCCCACTTCGGGATGTCACTTCCCGCGAGCGCGTCCCGAATCTCGACGACGTTCCACTGGAGGTCGGAGACGGAGTCGTCGATGTACTGGGGAAAGAAGGACTGCGGTGGGACGCCTTGCGGACGCAACAGCAAGAGCTCCGGTCGCTCGTCGGGGAGACGGGACCGGATGGTCTCGGTCAGGTCCCGATGGACAGCGTTGAGCCGTTCGTACCGTTCTCGACGGTCGAAGAGCGTCGCCACCTTCTCGAAGGCCTCCCACAGGGTGTAGTATCGGTAGTCGTGCCACGCGTCCCCTTTCTCGCGGATGTAGTTCCCGAAGAAGGGACCGACGTTGTTCGCTATCTCCGCAACGTCGCCCTCGGTCCAGCCGAAGGTGTTGACGATCCACACCGGATCCATGATGTGGATATCGGCATCGACGGCGTAGAACGACTCCTTCGGCAGCCGAGTCCCTCGGGACAGGGCCGGATAGGCTCGCTTGTCCAGCGAAATCCCCGGCAACTGCTCGTAATAGCCCGTGTAGAATCGGCGCGGCGAACCGATCCCGGCGAGCCGATCCGTCAGTCCCAGCGCCATCCCCATGTCACAGTAGATACCCGCGTTGGCGACCCACGTCTCCGGCGGGGAATCCAACGTGAGACAGCCGACCGGCTCCATGCAGACTTCGGTGGCTGTCGGTGTCGGTGTCGACGTCGACGTCGACATCGCTGTCCCCGTCGCCGTCGATCGACCGGTTCCCGTTCGTCCGGACCGCCCACAGCCGGCGCCCAGCGCGAATGCACCGGCCATCGTCCCGAGGAATGCACGCCGTGATCGTGGTCCCATCATGAGTGTTCCGTGGTATCGTTTCTCACGACGATATGTTGAGTATGACATAACGACTTCGAGGGCAAAACTGTTTTCCCTCTCGTACCGTCGTGTTCGCGGCCGAGACCATCGGGACGTAGCGATCGTTGGGAACTCCGCTGTCGGGGTCGGATCGAGGGCCACATGTCCGATCCCGTTCCGGTATCCGCTACGTTTCGGTGGTGTACCACCGAACGGATCACACCGCATCTAGGTCCTCGGGCCGATCGACATCGCGTCGAACCCCTTGATTGCCGGTCTCGACGACGGCTCCGGCATCCCCGAGACCGATCGCGACACCGTCTTCGACAGCGGCTACCCCACCGCGGCCGAAGGCACGGGCGTCGGCCTCACCACCGTCCAGCACATCGTCGACGCCCGCGGCTGGTCGGTCACAGTGACCGAGAGCGAGGCGGGCGGCACCCGCTTCGAAATCACGGGCGTCGAATGCCCGTCGCGCACGCCGGCGCAAAACTGATCAGCGCTCGTCCCGTTCGAGCGTCTTCCGTCGGCGTTCGTACTCCTCGTCGTCGATGTCGCCGCGGGCGTACGCGAGTCGGAGTTCGTCCATCGCCTCGTCAATCCCCTCGTCCGACTCCGTCAGTGCGCGGTAGATGAGATAGCCCACACCCACGACGACGAGGAGAGTGAGGACACGACCCAAGAGACCGACGAGCAGCCACCAGCCGGACACCCCCCCGTCGCTCCACATGTGGCCGCCCCACATCCCGCCGCCCATCATTCCGCCACCCATCATCCCGCCGCCCAGCCCCATCGTCAACAGCGGCAGCAGAATCACCGCCGCGACGAGCAACAGGACGAGCGTCCGCGTATCGAGGCCGTCCGACGCCACGGTCAGTCTCCCCCCGCGACGCTCGTGTTCGTCCCTTGCGGGACGGATCGACCGGCGATTATCGCTGGTACTGTCTGGTACATACTGCAAATTACCATTCAGAGCTACTTAATGGTGGATGCGTGAGCGGCGTCAGTCGTTCGAAAAACCGCCGTTTCCGCATTAGAATTGTGCATTTTCGTCCCACGTCTGGTCCGGCGAACCGAGCGCGCTACGTCCGCTTGCCGATCTCTTCGCGGAGCACGTCGCTGACGATTTCGCCGTCGGCCTTCCCGCGGAGCGCACCCATGCACTCGCCCATGAGCGCGGAGAAGGCGCCCATCCCTTCGCTCTCGACCTGTTCGGCGTTTCGCTCGACCACCTCGCTCACCGCCTCGCGCACCTCGGCCTCGGAGACACCGGCGAGGCCGGCTTCCTCGACGGCTTCGTCGGCGGAGAGGTCGGGGTTCTCGGCGAGCGTCGACAGCACTTGCTCGACTCCCTCCTTCGCGAGGTCGCCGTCCTCGACGAGTAGGAGCACCTCGCGCAGGTGGTCGTCGGTGAGGCGCTCGACCGGCACGTCGTCGCGGCGGAGTTCGGTCAGCGTCCCCTCCAGCACGCCGGCGGCGAAGGTGGCGTCGACGCCCGCCTCGACGACGGACTCGAAGAGGGGCATCCGGCGGCCGTAGGCCACCTGTTCCGCGAGGCCGGCGTCTAAGTCGTAGTCGCCCTGATAGCGCTCGACCTTCTCGGTCAGCAGCTCCGGCAGGTCCACGTCCGTGGGGTCGAGTTCGACGGGCGGCACGTCCGTCTCGGGGTACATCCGCGCCGCGCCGGGGAGGGGACGGAGGTAGCGGGTGGTCCCCTCGGGGGTCGCGTCGCGGGTCTCCTCCGGGACGCCCTCGATTGCCGTCTCGGCGCGCTCGGCGACGGCTTCGATGGCTAACTCGGCCGTCTCGGGGTCGTCGGCGACGATGGCGACGGCGTCGTCGGGACCGGCTCCGACGGCGTCGCGGAGGGCCGCCACTTCGTCCTCGGTCACGCCGTACGCCGGGAGTTCGTCGGTGTGGAAGATCCCGCCGGCGCCGTGGCGCTTGGCGTGGTCGGAGCATTCGGTGCCGAGGCGGCGGTCGGGCTGGATCTCGCGGCCGACGAGGCCGTCGAAGCCGTAGAGGGGAACAGCGGTGACGTGGCCGCCCGAGTTCAGGGCACCGCGGATCACCCCGCTGTCGGTGTCCTCGAACACCGCACTCACGTCCTGCGTGTCCCCGACCGACGCGTCGCGCCGCCGGAGTTCGTCGGCGATGTCGAGGAGTTCGACCTGTCGGCCCACCTCCAGCCGGACGATCTCCTCGATCTCGTCGAGCGCCTGCACGCCCTTGATCTCGACGCGGGCCCCGTCGGCGATGGAGACGTTCACGTCCTGGCGGATAGTGCCGAGGCCGCGCTTGACCGACCCGGTCGAGCGCAGGAGCATCCCGATGCGCTCGGCGGCCTCGCGGGCCTGCGCGGGCGAGGAGATGTCCGGTTTCGTCCCGATTTCGACCAGCGGGATGCCGAGGCGGTCGAGGCTGAAGCGGACGCCCGCCGCCGTCTCCTCGACGCGACCGGCGCTCTCCTCCTCGAGGAGGAGGTCCTCGACGCCGACGGGCCCCTCGCTCGTCTCGATTTCGCCGTCCTGTCCCACCAGCGCCGTTCGCTGGAAGCCGGAGGTGTTGGAGCCGTCGACGACGATCTTCCGCATCACGTGGGCCTGATCGACCGCGGTCATGTCGAGCAAGGCGGCGATCTGCAGCGCCACGTCGAGGGCCTCGTCGTCGATGCGGTGAGGTGGTTCGTCGTCCTCCTCGACCAGACAGGTGGTGTCGAAGGCGAGATACTCGAACTCGCGGTCGACGCGGCTCTCCTCCACCGCCGCCTCGTCGAGTTCGCCGAGTTCGCTCTTGGTCGGGTGGAGATACCGGGAGAAGGTCCGACTCGATTCCTCGGGTTCCCGACGCTCGGTCGGGCACGCACAGAACAGCTTCGTCGCGGTGTCGAGTTGCTGGTGGATCTCCAGCCCCGCGACGAGGCCGAGCGCCTCGTAGTCGTACTCGCTCATTGGGCGTACCTCTACCCGGCGAGCCTAAAAGCGTTCAGTCTGCGGTCCGGGTCGGGGCGCCGCCGCGGAGGATATCGTTTTCCATTCGACCATTGTCGACAACGAACGAAATCACGTACGTCAGCCCCCGAAAATACGGATACTAAGGAATCTTTATCTGTCAGCGAGCGGCTTTTATGGGTGGTAGAAATCATGTCTGAAGACGTCGAACTTCGGCGCACGCAGCTCGCGACGCCGGCCAGCGACCCTGACTTCATGGAGAGTGCTTCGCGGAGCGACGCGGACGAAGTCTTCCTGGACCTGGAAGACTCCGTGGCGCCCAACGCGAAGGTGGAGGCCCGCCAGCCGCTCATCGAGGCCGTCGAGGAGCACGACTGGTCCGACAAGATCCTGTCGTACCGGATGAACGGCATCGACACCCAGTGGTGGTACGACGACATCATCGAGGTCGTCGGCGCCGTCGGCGAGGGGATCGACGACATCATCATCCCGAAGGTCGCCGGCCCGAGCGACATCCACACCGTCGAGAACCTGCTCGAACAGGTCGAGGAGAACAACGGGCTGGAAGTCGGCGCCATCGGCCTCGAACCCCAGATCGAGGACGGCGACGGCATCCACAACGTCTACGAGATCGCCCACGCCTCCGACCGGCTCTCCTCGATCATCTTCGGTCCCGGCGACTACTCCGCCGCGATGGGCACGCCCGGGCTCGACATCGGGCAGTTCCCCGAGTACCCCGGCCACTACTGGCACCACGCGCTCTCGGAGTGTAACTCCGCCGCGAAGAGCGCCGGCCTCCCCTGCATGGACGGCCCGTACGCTGACATCGACGACCCCGACGGCTTCCGCACGTCCGCGGAGCGCGCCAACATGCTCGGCTGTGACGGCAAGTGGGCCATCCACCCGAGTCAGATCGAAATCGGCAACGAAGTGTTCGCGCCCGACCCCGAGGTCGCCGAACGCGCCGAGCGCATCGTCGACGCCTACGCCGAGGCGATGGAGGAAGGCAAGGGCGCCGTCTCCGTCGACGGCCAGATGGTCGACGAGGCCACCAACAAGATGGCGCAGGACATCGTCGCCAAGGCCCGCGCGGCCGGCATCCTGTAACTCGGCGTTTCGCTCTCCCGACTTCCTATTTTTGCAGATCGACCGGACAGCCGCGAATCTCGCCCCCGCGCATCCCGTCGGCCAGCCAGTGGATGGAGAGGACGAGCGCGGCGAGCGCCAGCAGCGCGAACTCCAGCCCGTCGAGCGGCAGGAGCGTCACCAGCCCCGCGGCGCCGAACAGGGAGAGGACGCCGGCGAGGATGGCCGATCCGCAGGCGGCACACCCCGCGCCGAGCGTCCCGAGGAGGACGCCGAGCAGGCTCCCGCCGCCCCCCTCCGCCGAGAGGCGGTGTTCGCGGACGTGGTAGGCGACGAGCGCGATGTCGACGCCGACGAGGAAGGAGACGAGGAGCAACACGGTCCCCGTCACCGGGTCGTACGAGATGCCCACGAACGGGTAGAGTTCGAGGAGGGCCGCGGCCGGCACGCGCCCCGCGAGGGCGTCGGCGGTGAAGGGCAGGTTCTGCGAGAGGACGAAGCCCGTGAGGGCAACGGCGGCGGCGACGACGGCGACGGCGGCGTAAACCGGGCCGGCGAGGACGAGTCGCGTGGTCCGTCCCATCAACCGCCAGTCGGCGACGCGGGTGGGAAGCGAGATCACAGTCCGAGCGACTGCCTGACGAGGTCGAAGCTCACCGATCCCGTCACGCGCGTTCGATACTCGCCGTCGCGGAACAGGAAGACGGTGGGGGTGCCGCTCACGTCCGCCGCCTCGGCGGCGTCGACGTCCACGCCAACGGCGTCGTCGGACGCTCCGCTCTCGGCGTCGGCGGCCACCGCCGCGCCGTCCACGTCGGTTTCGGCCGACAGGAACGTCTCCGTCCGATCCAGCACGTTTCCGGTGTCGAAGGCGTCCTGCTCGGCGAAGTAGTGACCGAGAAGCGCCCAGAAGGCGTCGGCGTCGCGGGCGTACGTGGCTTCGAGCGCGTGAATCGCCGGCTCGCCCCACGGGTAGACGAGCGGAGCCGTCCGGACGACGTAGGCCGCGTCGCCGGGGTCGACGAGTTCCGACTTGATCTTCGGGACCGTCTGCTTCTCGAAGGCTGCACACCGTGGACAGGAGGGGTCCTCGAAGGCGACGATGGTCCCCGCCGCCGTGGTGGGTTCGGGACCGAGTCGCGGCTGGGCGTCGAGGTTCCCGCCGACCGGGTGGTCGGCGAGGGTGGGGGTATCGCCGCCCCCCTCGTCTCCGCCGCCGTTCCCGCCCCCGCCACCGGCACTCCCCAGACACCCCGCACCGAGCATCGAGACGCCGCCGGCGAGGACGGCACGGCGCGTCGGCCAGCCGGTCGGATCGTCGGTCATACCGGATGGAGGCACCGGGAGGGAAAAGACGCTTCGCCGGGTGTGAGCGGCGGGCGCACGACCCGCTATTCGAGCGGTTCGACGAGTTCGACGACGTGGCCGTCCGGGTCCTTCACGAACGCGGTGCGGGCGCCGGCCGCGGGCTGATCGCCGGGTTCCTCGACGACGCCGTAGTGGTCGATGTCCTCGAACGTGGCGTCCACGTCGTCGACGCCGAGGGCGAGGTGGTCCCACGCGGTACCCTGTTCGAACGCCGTCTCACCCTCGGTTTCGGAGAGTTGAATCTCGACGCCGTCGGGGTCCGCGACGTAGCGGTTCTCCGTCTCGCCGTCCGGCGTCTCGAACGACCACGACTCCTCGAAGCCGAACTGCTCGTAGAACTCGATGGACTCGTCGGCGTCGGCGACGTTCAGACAGACGTGAATCAGGTTCATTGCGTCCCGAAGAGGGTGACACGACGACAAAAAGATGGCTGAGTCGGGTCGACCCACCGCTCGTCGAGAACGACGATATCCACGCTCTCCCCTCGAATAGTATTTGACGATGAGGAACTGAAATCCATATATAAAATCGGTTACGGCCACTTTTAGCACACAAAATTGCAACGTAGGAAATTATTATCCGATACGAGCGTAAATTCGTCGCTCACACACCGTGACGACACACGAACTCACCGAAGGCGTTCAGGGCGAGTACCACTACACGGTCGGGCCGTACCCCGATCCAGTCCTCGAGGTCGCCCCCGGCGACACCGTCGAGGTCGAGACCCACGACGCCTTCGAGGGCGCCATCGAGACGGAAGACGACCTCCCGAGCGAGGTGCTGGGCGACAACCTCAACCCCCAGAACGGGCCGATCTACGTAGAGGGTGCCACGCCGGGGGACGCACTCGCGATCACCATCGACGAGATCGAACCCCGCGGCCCACAGCCCCGGGGGACGACCTGTACGGTTCCGCACTTCGGCGGCCTCTCGACCACCGACCGGACGGCGATGCTCCACGAGCCGTTGCCGGAGATCGTCAAGAAACTCGAGGTGACGACGGACGGCACCGTCTGGAACGACGACATCACCATCCCCTACGAACCCTTCGTCGGCACGATCAGCACGTCGCCGAAGATCGACTCGGTGAACGCGCTGACGCCGTTCAAACACGGGGGCAACATGGACCTGCCCGACGTCCGGCCGGGCAACACCATCTACCTCCCCGTCGAAGTCGACGGTGGCTACGTCTACCTCGGCGACTGTCACGCGGCACAGGGTGACGGCGAACTCTGTGGTGTCGCCTTGGAACACCCCACCAACACGACGATCACGGTCGATCTGATCGAGGACTGGGAACTGGAGTGGCCGCGGCTCGAATCCGACGACTTCGTCATGAGCATCGGGAGCGCCCGTCCGATGGAGGACGCGGCGCGGGCGGCGTACGCCGATCTGGTGACGTGGATGGCGGACGACTACGGCTTCGACGAGATGGAGGCGTACATGCTCCTCACGCAGGTGGGCCACGTCCGCCTCGGCAACATGGTCGACCCGAACTACACCATCGGTGCCGGCATCGACAAGTCGTACCTGTAGCATCGATCGCGAATTTTTGTGTGATGGTACCTATTGTCATTGGCAACCACTCGCGACCGACTGGTCATCCCGAAGCTGTCCCACGGTCGGGAGAGTGCGGCGTGTGATCACCTATCGAACGCGGCAACAATTACTCCCGAACGTTCGTGTAAAATCGGGGGACGGCGCCGAGAGTCGACCATCTCCGCAACGTAGGACTTATACCTGCTGAGTCCGGTGTGCGACGCATGGCCATTGATGAACGATCAACGGGATTAGAGACCTCAGCCGACTCCCTGGGGCACGAGCATCCCGATGCGGAGGAGTATCAGGCGCTCGCCGAGGACCTACGGGCGGGAGTCCGCGGTGACGTTTCCTTCGACAAGTACGCGCAGGTGCTGTACGCGACGGACGGGAGCATCTACCAGGCGGAGCCGGCCGGGGTCGTCCTGCCGCAGACGATCGAGGACGTCCAGCACACGGTCGAGACGGCGGCCGAACACGGCGTGCCGATCCTGCCACGCGGCACCGGATCGTCGCTCGGCGGTCAGACGGTCGGACCGGGCTGTGTCGTCGTCGACTTCACGCGATACATGGACGACATCGTCGACGTCGATCCCGACGGCCAGCGGGCGGTCGTCCAGCCCGGCGTCGTGCAGGACCACCTCGACAACCACCTCGAACAGTACGGCCTGAAGTTCGCCCCCGACCCGGCCTCCTCCAATCGGTCGACCATCGTCGGTGGCATCGGGAACAACTCCACGGGGGCACACTCCGTTCGGTACGGCATCACCGACGCCTACACCGAGGAACTCGACGTGGTGCTCGCGGACGGCTCGCTGATTCACACGGAGGAGATCGTCCTCGACAGCGACGAGTGGGACGAGAAGGTGTCCGGTGACGACCTCGAAGCCCAGATCTACGAGACGACCCGCCGCCTCGTCGAGGACCACGAGGAGGAGATCGAGGAGAAGTATCCCGATCTCAAGCGCTCGGTGTCGGGCTACAACCTCCAGAAGGTCATCTACGAGAACGACGAGGGTGAAGCGGTCATCAACCTCTCGAAGCTCTTCGTCGGTGCCGAGGGGACCCTCGGCGTCATCGTCGAGGCCGAGGTGTCGCTCGTCACCCTGCCCGAGGAGACGGCGCTCGTCCTCTACTGTTTCGACGACCTGGTCGAGACGATGGAGGCCGTGCCCGAGGCGCTCCAGTTCGACGTGGGCGCGGTCGAGTTGATGGACGACGAGGTGTTCGCCCTCGCCGCCGACTCGACGGAGTACGCCCAGTACGTCGAGATGATCCCGGAGGGGACGAAGGCGGCCCTGATGTTGGAGTTCGACTCCGAACTCGCCGACGACTTCCACGAGGCCATCGCGGAGACCAACGAATACTTCGTCGAGAACGGGGACGCCTTCCACGCCATCGAGGCCTACACCGAGGAGGACCAGGCCGACATCTGGAAGCTCCGCAAGGCCGCCATCCCCCTGCTGATGGGGATGAAAGGCGACCCCAAGCCGTACCCGTTCATCGAGGACGCGACGGTGCCGCCGGAGGAACTCTCCGAGTACGTCTTCGAGTTCGAGGAGGTACTGGAGGACCACGACACCTCCGCCGCGTACTTCGCCCACGCCGGGAGCGGGACGCTCCACATCCGCCCCATCCTCAACCTCAAGGACGGGGAGGGCATCGAGAAGATGCACTCCATCACGGAGGACGTAACCGACCTCGTGCTCGACCACTACGGGTCGTTCTCTGGCGAGCACGGCGACGGGATGGCGCGCACGGAGTTCAACCCCAAGATGTACGGCGACGAACTCTGGCAGGCGTTCAAGGAGCTGAAGACGGCGTTCGACCCCGACTGGCACATGCATCCGGGCAACGTCGTCTACCGCGACGGTCCCGAGGACATCGGGCCGGATTCGGACCGCGGCGTCGGCGCCGACATGCGCGAGAACCTCCGGTACGGCACCGCCTACAAGTCGGTCGAACCGCAGACCACCCTCGACTTCGAGGACGAGGGCGGCTTCTCCCACCTCGTCGAACTCTGTAACGGCTGTGGGACCTGCCGCCAGACCGACTCCGAAGTGATGTGTCCGACCTACCGCGCGAGTCAGGAGGAGATTCAGACGACGCGTGGCCGCGCGAACATGCTCCGGGCCGCCATCAGCGGCAACCTCGACGAGGACGAAATCTACTCCGACCGCTTCCAGGAGGAGGTAATGGACCTCTGTGTCGGCTGCAAGGGCTGTAAGAGCGACTGCCCGACCGGCGTCGACATGGCGAAGCTGAAGACGGAGGTCAAACACCAGTACCACCAGGAGGAGGGCGTCAGCCTGCGCGAACGCGTCTTCGCCAACATCGACACGCTGTCGAAGCTCGGGTCGATGACGGCGCCCATCTCCAACCTCGCGCCGAAGATTCCGGGCGCGCGCGCGGTGATGGAGGAGGCGCTCGGCATCTCCCGGGAGCGCGAACTCCCCACCTTCGCGAGCGAGAGCCTCGAAGCGTGGTTCGAGCGTCGCGGGCGCTGTAAAGTCGCCCCGAGCGACGCGCGCGACCAGGTGCTTCTCTTCCCGGACACCTACACCAACTACATCTACCCCGAGGCGGGGAAGGCGGCGATCCGCGTGCTCGAAGCCGCGGACGTGTTCGTCCGCATCCCCGATGACGTGGCGCCGTCCGGGCGCGCGGCCTTCTCGTCGGGGATGCTCGACCTCTGCCGTGAGCGCGCGGAGACGAACGTCTCGGCGCTCCGCGAGGACGTCGAGAACGGCTGGTCGGTCGTGTTCATCGAGCCGTCCGACGCCGTGATGTTCCAGGACGAGTACCGCGACCTGCTCTCCGGGCCGGCCGCGGAGGCCGTCTCCGACGCCGCCTACGGCGTCATGGAGTACGCGGACGTGACGGGCCTGACCGAGGTGGCCGACTTCGGCGAGCCGCCGCAGTCGCTGTCCTACCACGGCCACTGCAACCAGAAGGCGACGAACAAGGACCACCACGCCGTCGGCGCCCTCCAAGGTGCGGGCTACGAGGTGGACACGCTCAACACGACCTGTTGTGGGATGGCCGGCTCCTTCGGCTACCACGAGGAGCATTACGACATCTCGCAGGCCATCGGCAGCCTCCTGTTCGAGGAAGTCGAGGAGAGTCCGGGCGACGTGGTGACCGCCCCGGGCGCCTCCTGTCGTTCGCAGCTCGGCGACGAGTACGACGAGCATCCGCCGCATCCGGTCGAGAAGCTCGCGGACGCGCTGAACTGATCGCCGCAGCCGCAGCCGCGATTCCACTTTTCCCCGGGATATATCCCGGTTCGTGACGACCGCACGCCCATGTCAGAGTCGGATCTGGTCGCCACGGTCGATGGCACCGAAATCGAGGCCTCGTGGGCGTCGGAGAGCCCGGAGACGCGCCGGGCGCTCGCCGACGTCCTCCCGGTCGAGGGACGGGCGGCCCGCTGGGGCGACGAACTCTACTTCGACGTGTCCGTGAACGTCGACCTCGAACCGAACGCCCGCGCCGAAGTCGAACCGGGGACGATCGCCTACTGGCCGCAGGGGCCCGCGGTATGTCTGTTCTGGGGGCCGACGCCGGCGAGTACGGGAACCCAACCACGGGCGGCGTCGCCGGTGAACGTCGTCGCGCAACTCGACGACATTACTCCGTTGTCACGCCTCCCCGATGGGGCCGGCGCGACGGTCCGAATCGTGGACAACTGACACGTAGCCGACATCGGGGTACTTCCTCTGTTACGTCCGAATCCCCGGAATTCGGCGTTTGAGTGGCTGTTACTCGCTCTGTGCCTCCAGAATAGTAACCACGCTGTCACGCATCGATGATTATTTATGATATGACAAACCTGGATAACATGGATCGCACAGACGATGGTAGCATGACCCACGAAGTATGATCCCGCAAATCAAGGGGAGATTATGACAGACGACCACGACGAACCACAAGTAGAAACCGACGGCGGGTTGACGGAGGACGACGTCCATACGACCGCCGAAGTCGGTGAACAGTATCGTGCGACAGTGTATCGTGACGTTGATTACGAGGCCCTCGAGGTTGCGCCCGAAACGAGCGAGTACCCCTCGACCGACGGCAAATGGGGCTTCCGGAAGTACGACATGCCGAAAGTCCCGAAGGTGTCCCACCTCGTCGGACCGAGCGCCATCATGCTCGGTGCGTCACTCGGGAGCGGCGAGACGATGTTCTGGCCGACGCTCGTCGCCCAGAACGGCTGGGGCCTCTATTGGGCCTTCTGGGTCGGTGTGATCACCCAGTTCTTCATCAACACTGAGATTCAGCGCTGGACCATCGCCACCGGGGAGAGCATCTTCCGGGCGTTCGACCGGATGAACGGCATCTGGCCGTGGTTCTTCCTCGTCGCCGGCTTCTTCCACGTCGGGTGGCCGGGCTGGGCGGCCGGTGCATCAGAAGTGTTCGCCGTCTGGACCGGGGTCGTCCCCCGTGAGGACTGGGCGATCATCGGCGTCGTGACGATGGTGCTCATCTGGCTCAGCTACCAGGCTGGCCCGATTCTGTACAACGCCATCGAAAAGGCCCAACTGATCCTGATGATCGTCGCCATCTTCGGGGCCGTGGTGCTGGCGTTCATCGCCGGCTCCGTCGGTCAGTTCGCTAACATCCCCGCGGGCGCCGTCAACTTCGGCGCGCTCCCGCAGAACATGGACATCGCGACGTTCCTCGGTGGCCTCGCCTACGCGGGTGCCGGCGGGTACATCAACCTCGCCCAGGGTATCTGGGCTCGCGAGAAGGGGTACGGCATGGGTACCTACCAAGGCCGCATCAAGAACCCGCTTCGGGGAGCCGAACCCGAAGAGGTTCACGGCGGCTTCACCTTCGAACCGACCGAGAAGAACCTCCTGCGCTGGAAACAGTGGTGGAAGGTCACCCAGCAGGAGCACTTCCTGACGTTCGTCGTCGGCCTGCTCGTCGTCGCGACGGTCGCGATGACCATCTCCGCGCAGTACGCGAGTGGGACGGATCAGGGCGCCATCAACATGTGGCTCGACGTGATCATCCCGCAGCTCGGCGCACTGCAACAGCAGCTGATGTACGTGGTGATCTTCATCGCCCTCTTCAGCACGCAGTACGCCATCCTCGAAGCCTTCGTCCGCAACAGCGTGGACATCATCTTCGAGGGGTACGGGCGGTCGGCCGGCTGGGACCTGTCGCGGGTCTTCCTCGGCCTGCTCACCCTGTTCACGCTGTGGGGCATCCTCATCATCGTCGCGCAGTTCCAGCAGCCGTGGATCCTGCTCGTCATCGGTGCCGCAATCGCCGGTGCGATGATGTGGCCGTACAACGCGCTGGTCACCATCCTGAACTCGACGCGGCTGCCCGAACACACCCAGCCCGGCTGGGGACGCATCATCGCGATGTGGTGGGCAACCGGCTTCTTCGGCTACTTCACCATCCTGCTGATCGGTGGGGTGCTGAACTCGCCGCAGGCCTACGGACTCAGCTTCCCGGCCTTCGAGACGACGGTCGGTATCGTCGGTAGCGGTCCGGGCGGCTACGCGCTGTGGGTCTTCGCGCTCGTCGTGCAGATCTACACGATGTACCGCTCGGCCACCGGGAAGATGAACGCCTCGGGCACCGTCGACGGGGCGGATACCGCGCGCGGCTTCCTCTCGTAACGGCTCCCGACCAACCCTTTTTATTTATCGGCATCGCCAAGTGAGCGCATGGCATCCGAGACGCAGTCCGCAGCGCGTCCGTTCGGAACCCTGTTGCGGCTTCTGGTCGCCTATCGACTGTTCATCTATCTGGGCGGACTGATCGCAATCGGTATTCCACTCGCCTTACAGCGGGCCTACAGCATGGAGCTCTCGCCGGGCGCCCGAACCGCAATCGTCGTCGTGAGTCTCGGCCTGATGATCGTCACCTACATCGGCGAGCGACGGGTCGGGCGGGAACACTCCGGCTCCGGCACCGGCCTCGACGACGCCTCGGAGTCGTACTCGCTTCGCCTCCGTGCCTCCATCGCCACTGCCGTCGTCGGCCTCGCGGTCGGCATCTACGTCCTCATGGAGGTCAATCCGCTCACCGGCGCCTTCTTTATTCTCGGTGCGTTCCTCTTCGCCTACATGGGCTACCGCACCGAACTGGAGGGACCCGATGGCGTCTGAGTCCGAGTCGCCGTCCGCGTCCGACCTCGAAGTCGATCTCGAAGAGTTCGACGACCTTCCCACGACCGACATCGAGACTGAGTTACACGTCCACTTCGGGATGGCCGGGTCCTTCCCGCTCCGGCTCGCCGATCTGTTCTTCGCGGACGACGGACTCCACATCGTCGAGTACAGTTACATCACCCCGATGTTCGGGCTGGGGACGAAGAAACACCGGCGTGAGGCGAGCGCGATGCAGGAAGTGTACGACGTGCACGGTCTCGACGAGGTGTTGCTGCAGGGCGACACCGTCCACTGGCTGAACTACCGGGCCATCGACCGGGTGGTCCTCCACCGTGGTGGCTACTTCGGGCGGCCGAAGCTCACCGTCTACCCGGCCGACGAGTCGGCACGCTCACACGCCGTCCGCCTCCACGAGGAGGACGACCCCGACGCGCTCGCCGCGTCGCTCCGGGAGGTCGCCGAGGGCCGTCCCTTCGACGTCGTCGTCGAGACGGGGTCCGGATTCGACCCACGAGAGAACGTCCAGCGGTTCTTCAGTTAGCGAGCGATCCGCTCGCGGCCACGGAGCCAGCCGTGCCCGAGCGCCGCGACGCAGATGCCGACGACGTAGAGACCGATCAACGCGAGCGACAGCACGGCACGCTCGCCGTCCGCGGTCGACGCTCGGCGTCGATCGGCGAGCGAGCCACAGCGGCCGACGAGCCACCGAACGAGTCGGGTCGCCGCTGCCTCGGGATGCCGGTCGAGCGTCGCCGCGATCGGTGGACTGAGCGCCTCGTAGACGCGGAGCAACGCTCGCCCGGAGCGGGTGGGCGTCATCACGTCGGCGCGGAATCCCCGGAGCGAGTCGAGGGTCGGCCCCTCGCCCGCGGCGGCCGTCGTGATGAAGCAGTTCGAGTGGTGCTGGGTGATCTTCACCCGGTCGATGTTCTCTTTCCGGTATCGCGTGGTCTCCCCCGGTGGGAAGTCGGGGTCCGCACAGACGAGATACTCCGTCTCGGTGTGCCGGAGGAACACCTCGTCGTGATCGATCTCCTTGCCGCTCGCGGTCACCACGAGGACGTGTTTCTCCCGCCCGTCGCCGACGCCACGCTCCGACAGCGGGCGCTCCGCGTCGTCACTTTCCGGCTCCGGGTTCGTCTCCGACCCCTCGTCGATGCTCATAGGTAGCACACGAGCCGGTGGGGTAATGAGCCATGGGGTTCTCCCCCGGCGGCGACTTTTTGTTGTTCGCACTCTAACAGAAGACGACCGTGTCCAGTTCCGTTACCGTCCTGTTGAGCACCCTCCTCTTCCGGATGATCATCGTCGGTGCCGTCCTCCTCGTGATCAAATACATCTACGAGGGCGTGTTCATGATGGCCGGCATGCTGTTGCTCGCGCTCTCCTTTCTTGCCTACCTCTCTTTCACCGAAGCGCGGCTGATGGACTAGAGATACCCGTTCTCGTGGAGCAGTTCGCCGTTCAGCAGGCTGGCGCCCGCGGCGCCGCGGACGGTGTTGTGCGCGAGGCAGTTGAACTTGACACCCTGTGGCGTCTCCTGTACGCCGCCGACACAGATCTGCATGCCCCCGCCGCGCATCCGGTCCATCCGGGGCTGGGGTCGCTCGGGGTCGTCGAAGACGTGGATCAACTGGTTGGGCGCGCTCGGCAGGTCGACACCGGGGAACTCCCGCATCGCGTCCTCGATTTCGCTGGGGTCGGGGTCGTCGGCCAGGTCGACGAAGGCGTTCTCCAGGTGGCCGTCGAGGGTCGGGATGCGGTTACAGGAGGCGGCGACCTCCATGTCGTGCCACGACACCTCGGCGCCGTCGAACTCGCCCAGCAGCTTGCGGGACTCCGTCTCCATCTTGTCCTCCTCGCCGCCGATGTGTGGGAGGGCGTTGTCGATGATCTCCATGGAGGTGACGCCGGAGTAGCCGGCGCCGGAGACGGCCTGCAGGGTGGAGACGTTGACGCGTTCGAGACCGAACCCGTCCAGCGCCGCCAGCGGCGGGATCATCGTGATCGTCGAGCAGTTCGGGTTCTTCACCAAGGCCCCGTCCCACCCGCGCTCGTCGCGTTGCACCTCGATCAGGTCGATGTGGTCGGGGTTGATTTCCGGGATGGTCAGGGGAACGTCCTCCGCGAGCCGGTCGTTCGAGGAGTTCGAGGAGATGACGTAGCCCGCGCGGGCGAAGTCCTCCTCGACGTCGACGGCGACGCTGGAGGGAAGCGACGAGAAGAGCAGGTCCACGTCGTCCGGGACGGCGTCCGGTTCGGTCCGGCGGACGGTCATCTCCGCCACGTCGACGGGGATGGGCGAATCGACCCGCCACTTCGCCGCCTCGCGGTACGGGTCGCCCGCGCTGTCCTCGCTCGCGGTGAGCGCCGCGAGTTCGAACGTCGGGTGGTCGTCGAGAAGTTGGATGAAGCGCTGTCCGACCGCGCCGGTCGCACCGAGGATGCCGACTCGTACTGACATTACATAGCCGTGTGGTTCTCTCACATAAGGCCGTTTGGATTCGTCGGGACACCCGACGCGGGGGTGAACCGACCGAACGTCCAGTTAGTCACGATGTATCGGGTACGAAATCGTCTTTCGACGACTTCGACCGCCATCTCGCTTTGGATCGTCACGGAACGATGCCCGATCACCCCGACCGATACACTAACGGGGGAAATGGTCGTACAGGGGTACATGTTCAGGAAGGTCCTCGTCGCCAACCGGGGCGAGATCGCGGTGCGTGTCATGCGCGCCTGCGAGGAACTGGGGGTTCGAACCGTCGCGATCTACAGCGAGGCCGACAAACACGCGGGTCACGTCCGCTACGCCGACGAGGCGTACAACGTCGGCCCGGCGCGGGCGGCGGACTCCTATCTCGATCAGGACGCGGTGCTCGAAGCGGCGCGGAAGGCCGACGCCGACGCCATCCACCCGGGCTACGGGTTCATGGCCGAGAACGCCGACTTCGCGGCGCGCGTCGAGGATAGCGAATGTACGTGGATCGGCCCGCCTTCCGAGGCCATGGAGCGCCTCGGCGAGAAGACGAAAGCACGGAAAGTGATGCAGGCGGCCGGCGTCCCGGTCGTCCCCGGGACGACCGACCCCGTCGAGGACCCCGCAGAGGTCGAGGCCTTCGGTGAGGAGAACGGCTACCCCATCGCCATCAAGGCCGAGGGCGGCGGCGGCGGCCGCGGCATGAAGATCGTCGAGGGTCCCGACGAGATCGAGGACCAACTCGCCGCGGCCAAACGGGAGGGCGAGGCGTACTTCGACAACGACTCCGTCTACCTCGAACGCTTCCTCGAAGCGCCCCGGCACATCGAGGTCCAGATCGTCGCGGACCAACACGGCAACGTCCGCCACCTCGGCGAGCGGGACTGCTCGCTCCAGCGTCGCCACCAGAAGGTGATCGAGGAGGGACCGAGCCCCGCGCTCTCCGACGACCTGCGCGAACGCATCGGGCAGGCCGCGCGCCGCGGCGTCGGCGAGACGAACTACACCAACGCCGGGACCGTCGAGTTCCTCGTCGAGGACGGCGAGTTCTACTTCCTCGAGGTCAACACGCGCATCCAGGTCGAACACCCCGTCACCGAGGAGATCACGGGCATCGACATCGTGAAAGAGCAGATCAAGGTGGCGACGGGCGCGGAGATCGGCTTCTCGCAGGACGACGTGGAGATCGAGGGCCACGCCATGGAGTTCCGGATCAACGCCGAGAACGCCGCTCGCGACTTCGCGCCCGCGACGGGCACGCTCACGACGTACGACCCCGCCGGCGGTATCGGCGTCCGCGTCGACGACGCGGTGCGTCAGGGCGACGACATCGGCGGCGACTACGACTCGATGATCGCGAAGCTGATCGTCGACGCGAGCGACCGCGAGGAGTGTCTCGCACGCGCCGAACGCGCCCTCCGCGAGTTCGACATCCAGGGCTTCCACACCGTCATCCCCTTCCACCGGCTGATGGTGACCGACGAGCGGTTCACCGAGGGGACGCACACGACGAACTACCTCGACGAGGAACTCGATCCCGAGCGTATCGAGCAGGCGGTCGAACGCTGGGGCCCCGAGGAGACGGACGGCGACGACGACGAGGAGGTGACCGAACGCGAGTTCACGGTCGAGGTGAACGGCAAGCGCTTCGAGGTGAACTTAGAGGAGCGCGGCGCGCCCCCGATTCCGTCGGGTGGGGGTGGGGGTGGCGGCGGTGGGGGCGGCATGCAGCGCCCCGACGTCGCGACGAACGACGACGACGGCGGCGCCGTCGCCGCCGGCGAGGGCGAACGGATCACCGCCGAGATGCAGGGGACCATCCTCTCTGTCGACGTGGAACCCGGCGACGAGGTGGCGCCCGGCGACGTGGTGCTCGTCCTCGAAGCCATGAAGATGGAAAACGACATCGTCGCCGAGGGCGGCGGCACGGTCAGCGAGGTGCTCGTGAGCGAGGGCGAGAGCGTCGACATGGGCGATCCGTTGATCGTCCTCGAATGAGCGACACGCGCCGTGCGCTGCTCCGGGCGCTCGCCCGCGCCGACGATCCGGTTTCGGGACCGGCGCTCGCGGACGACCTCGGCGTCTCCCGGGCGGCCGTCTGGAAGCACGTCGAGGCGCTCCGGGAGGCGGGCTTCGAAATCGAGAGCGGCGCCGACGGCTACGCCGTCCGGTCGGTCCCCGACTACGGCGGCGACGCCATCGCCTACGGCCTCGACGCGCCCTACGCCGTCGACTACCACGACCGCCTCCCCAGCACGAACGACCGGGCGCGGGAACTGGCGGTCGAGGGCGCGGCGGACGTCCTCGTCGTCGCGGGCGAACAGACCGGCGGCCGGGGCCGACTCGACCGCACTTGGAACTCGCCGTCCGGCGGCGTCTACGCCAGCCTCCTCGTCCGGCCGGACCGGCCGCCGGCGCACGCGCCGATCTTCACGCTCGCGGCGGCCGTCGCCGTCACCCGTGCCTGCCGCGAGGCCGGCGTCGACGCGGTGATCAAGTGGCCCAACGACGTGCTGGTGGCGGGGTCGGAGCGAAAGCTCGCCGGAATTCTGACCGAGATGGAGGGCGAGGCCGACCGGATTTCGTGGCTGATCGTCGGTATCGGCGCGAACGTCGACGTGGCGGCCGCCGACCTGCCGGAGACGGCGACGAGCGTGCGCGAGGCGGGAGGCGACGCCGACCGTCGCCGGTTCTGCCAGCGGATCGTCGAGACGTTCCACGACCTGCGACTCGACCCCGACGACGTCCTCCCCGCGTGGCGCGAGTACGCCGTCACCCTCGGCCGCGCGGTGCGGGTCGAGACGCCCGGTGGCGTCGTCGAGGGCGAGGCCGTCGACGTCGCGTTCCCGGGCGCGCTCGTCGTCCGCACCGACGACGGGGAGCGGACCGTCCACGCCGGCGACTGCGAACACCTGCGTCCCGCCTAGCCTACGCCTCTCCCTCGGTGCCGACCGGGACGGCCGTCACCGGAATCGACGACGCCCGGATGACGGACTCCGCGACGCTCCCCAGCAGCAGGCGGTCGATACCACCGCGGCCGTGGGTTCCCATCACCACGAGGTCACAGCCCTCGCGCTCGGCGTAGCGGACGATTTCGCGGCTGGGTTTGCCCTCCACCACTGCCGTCTCGACGGGGACGCCGGCGTCCATCCGCTCGGCTATCTCCCGGATCCGCGCCACCGCCGTCTCCGCGTCCTCGCGGAGGAGGCGGTCGACGCTCTCCCACGACGACTCCATCGCCAGCCCCGCGTAGGCGTCCGTACTGAGGACGTAGAGGCCGTGGACTGCCGCGCCGTTGCTCGCGGCCACCTCGACGGCGTGTTCGATGGCCCGCTCCACGCCCTCCGAGCCGTCGGTCGGGACGAGAATCCGGTCGTAGGTGCCCATGTGTAATGGTAACTCGTGTCAGAACATAACTCTTCATGCGATTCGTCGCCCCGTCTCGGCGAACCACCGGCACACAGTTACACCAAACCGTATCAGAGAATCACACGCTCCACGTCGTCGACCCCCGCCCGCCGCACGACGGCGCGAACGGGGTCGCGCGCCCCCGCGAGGTTGTCGGAGTCGCCGTCGAGGACGAGCAGTTTCGCCGCGCGGCCCGGTTCGATCAGGCCGCAGTTCAGTCCCACGAGGTCCGCGCCGTTGACCGTCGCCATCCGCAACACGTCGGCGGCGTCGACGCTGCCCACCTTCGACGCGAACTCCATCTCGCGGAACATCGAGGGGCTGTTGAGCATGACGTTGTCGGTGCCGAGCGCCACCGTCGTCCGGTCCAGTAGGTCGGCGATGGGCGGCGACCCGACGCCGGTGACGAGGTTCGACCGCGGGCAGACGACGACGGGGACGCCTTCGCGTTCGATTCGGTCGAGATGCTCGGGTTCGGGGTGGACGACGTGGACGAGGAAGGTCGGATCGAGGTCGAGCGCGGGGGTGAGGTCGTGGGGGTCGCGCTCGCCGGCGTGGATGCCGAACGGCTTGCCCGCCTCGCGGGTCGCGGCACGGCGCTCGGCGAAGTCGTCGTCGCGGGCGCCGCTGGCGCCGAAGCCGTCCGCTTCCGCCATCGCCGCCGTCGTCTCGCGGCCGAGGACGGTCGCCTCGATGTCGAGGCCGTCGAGTGCCTCCCTGATGGCCGCGACGCCCTCGACGCCGCCCTCGCGGAATTCGACGGTCGCCGCGGTGCCCGAGCGCTCCATGAACCGGAGCGAGCGGCGCATCGCCTCGATTTTCTCGTCGGCCGAGGCCGCGCGGAGCAGGCGGTGTTTGAGGCCGTCCGGCGGCGCGACGAGTTCGTCGAGCGAGAGGCCCGCGCCGGCTTCCTTGGCGATGGAGTCGCCGATGTGCGTGTGGGCGTTGACGAACGCCGGACAGACGATGGCGTCCGAGTCCGTCGTCGTCTCCTCGACGGCGACGACGTCGCCCCCCTCGACGACGACGCGTCCCTCGACCGGTTCGAACGCGCGGCCGCGGAGGATCGTTCCCTCGACGTGCATACCCCTACGGGGGCCGCCCGACCCTTCAACCTATCCGAACTCGTCGAGGGTGGCGTCGAGGCCGCCGCGTACCTCCGAGATGGGCGCGCCGTCGATATCGAGACCGAGCGTCCGGACGGCCTCCCGGCCGACCCGGTCGACGGCGCCCGTGGGGGCGTAGACGCCGAGTCGCCACTGGTTGCGGCCGGCGACCCGGAGCGCGCTCACGAGTGGCGACTGCCGGTCCAGACGCCTGATGTCGCCGTTGACGACCACTCGGGACGACGACTCCCTGATCTCCGGCGGCGGCGGTACGTCGAGGACCACCGCGTCGGGGTCGAGGTCGGCCGCCGCCGCCACGTCGCGTTCGAGTTCGCGGATTCGCTCGTGGTCGGCGTCCAGCAAGTCCTCGGGCACGTCGGGGAGTTCGGCCCACACCGCGCGCTTGAACAGGTCGCGCGTCGAGAGTCGGTCGGCGAAGTCGACGGTGGCGTCGGTTCGTCGGAGCGTCGCCAGCAGATCCGCGTCGTCCCACCGACGCACCGTCTCGGCGTCGTACTCCGCCTCGCGGATCAGGCGCTCGGTGGCCCGCCGGAGCATCGCCTTCCCGATGCGGGCGACGTGGTGCTGGTAGACGGTCGGGTTCATCAGCGCGCGGGCGAGCAGGAGGCTCTCGGCCGTCTGGACGTTCCCCTCCGCGAGGACGAGTTCGCCGTCGACGAAGGTCAGTTCGCGGATCAGGCGCCCGTGGTCGATGGTGCCGTACGGCACGCCGGTGTGGTGGGCGTCGCGGACGAGGTAGTCCATCCGGTCCACGTCGAGTTCGCCGGAGACGAGTTGGCCGTAGCGACCCCCACCGGCGACGAGTTCGGCGACGGCCGCGGGGTCGATGTCGTGGTCGCGGAGGACAGCGCCCACCCGACCGCTCGCGAGCAGGTCGGCCACGTCGTCGTGGTACTTCCCCGTGTGGCGATGGAGGAGGTCCTCGACGTTGTGGCTGAACGGACAGTGCCCCACGTCGTGGAGGAGGGCGGCGGCGCGGACCCGCTCGGCCGTCCGCCCGGCCACGCCGAGGTGATCGAGCGTCTCGCTCGCGAGGTGGTAGACGCCGAGGCTGTGTTCGAAGCGGGTGTGGTTCGACGACGGATACACCAGCGAGACGGTGCCGAGCTGGCGAATTCGGCGGAGCCGCTGCATCGCCGGCGTGTCCAGCAGGTCCTCGGCGACACCCGTCACCTCGATGTGGTCGTGGACGCTGTCCTTGATCGTCGCCATGGTGACACTATCGTCGGCCTCGGATTTATACTCCCGGCCGTGACATCCTCCCCAGCGTAAACGCCGAGGCTTCCCGTACCGCAGGTGGGATATTTGCCGGTTTACGACACGACCTGTTCTCGCGGGGCGAATACCCCACTCTCTGAATCGAACAAGTACGCCGATGGCTGTGCCACACAGCCGTTACTCCTATCCTCGCCGTGAGGACTTGGAGTTATCTTTTGACGCATGTTCTCCGCCCCGTTACAGTCCGCGTTTCCGACTAACCCGCACGACGAGCAAACGTACAGGCCACGATGCTTGCGGTTCGCTTTCGTGTTGTCGCCACACGCTGAACACGTCTTCGAGGTGTCCCACTCGTTCTTTTTCAGCACCTCGACGCCACGAATCTCTCCTTTGTATTCGAGGTACTGATAAATGCGGTCGAACGCCCACGTATGGAGTTTCTTGCTGCCGGTCTTCCCCCAGTCCGACTCACGAAGGTTTTCGGGCCAGCTCACCGCAAGCGTGCCAATCCCCCGTTCGACACATTCGGTGATGATTGTGTCCGTGAGAACGTGGTAGAAGTGGGCTTCGCGGTCAGCGAGTTTCCGACGTGCCCACATCGACTTCTCAGACGGGCCGTTCTCACCCTCTGTGTCATACTCGGCGCGGGTGAAGTAGTGTTTGTCCTGTTTGAGCGAGTTACCGGGGTAGAGAACGTATTCGTCGGGGAACGCGACCGTTGCGATGTTCTTGATGCCGAGGTCGATGCCAGCAACACCATCGCCTTCGGAGTCGTTGGTTTCGAGTTCGACTTTACAGACGAAGTGTAGTTCCCACTCATCGCCTTTCCAGACGGCACGAACGTTCTGTACTGAATTGACTTCCGAGAGGTCAACGTTGGGGCGGGTCTGGTACTCGCAGAGCAGGAAGTCCGACCAGTTCTCTTTGAGGTTCGATCCTTTACTGAGTCGGACGCGGTTGTTCTCGGGATCGTGCTTGAAGCCGTCTGCCTTGAACGTCACCGTACTACGCGGTCGGTTATCGCCGTATTTGCGGTAGCCGGGTGGATTTGCCTCTGGGTCTCTCTGTCGCAGGTCGAACCATGACTGGAAAGCGTCGGAAAGTTCTTCGATGACTTTCTGACTGGATTGTGCGTTCAAGTCTTTCCAGCACGACCGGTTCTTCATGTACGCTTTCAGCGCTCCCTCATCTGGAATTTCGCCGGTTGCGGTCCGGATGCGGTCGGCTGTCCAGCGTGCGACGTTCCAGATTTTTGAGGCGGAATCGCCGAGCGAATCGAGACCATCACACACCTGCCGGTGGTTCTGGATGGAACCAACGTAGGTGCGCGTGACCTTAATCACTATACATAGCCTATGTAAATAAATCTACTTAATTGTGTGGGTCGACTTTGAATATCCGGCCTGAGTGTCGTCAGTGGTTATGTAGTGGTTGTCGAATTCACTCCCGCCCCTAGAACGCGAAGCGTCTCGTCAACGCCGTAAACGACGGGATTCTCTCCTCGAAGAAAGATAGCTTGAAACCCGACCGTTCCGAGCGTGGGGTATGGTGACGACTATCGAAATCGTCTGTTTCGATGGCTTCGAGGAACTGGACGCCATCGGCCCGTACGAGGTGTTGCAGGTCGCGGCCTCGCGGGGCCTTCCCCTCGACGTGTCGCTGGTGACGCTCGAGGCGTGCGACCGCGTGACGGCCGCCAACGGCCTCCGGATCGAACCCGACGGCGTCCTCTCGGTCGCCGAGCCTCCGGATATCGTGGTCGTCCCCGGCGGGGGATGGAACGACCGCGATTCGGCGGGCGCGTGGGCCGAAGCGGAGCGGGGGGCGATCCCGTCGGCGCTCGCCGACCTCCACGACGCGGGGACGACGGTCGCAGCCGTGTGTACTGGCGGGATGTTGCTGGCGCGAGCGGGGCTGCTCGACGGCCGGCCGGCAGTCACTCACGCCGGCGCCCTCGACGACCTGCGGGAGACGGGTGCCGAGGTGGTCGACGCGCGATACGTCGACGACGGCGACGTGTTGACCGCCGGCGGCATCACCGCAGGGTTGGACCTGGCGCTGCACCTGATCGAGCGACTGGCGGACGCCGAGACGGCCGACGCCGTGGCGACCCACATGGAGTACGAGCGGCGGGGATAGGTCAGGAACGCGTCAGGACGGTCAGCCACCCCGTCAGCAGCGCCGCGACGCCGACGCCGCCGGCGAGGGCGAACCATCCGGCCGTGTAGCCCGCGGTGTCGACGAGGTAGCCGAAGGCCGGCGGCGCGAGGAGGCCGCCGGCGTTGATGGTGAGCTGGCCGCCGGCGGTCGCCTCACCCACCCGATCCGACGGCACCAGCGCCGTCATGCAGGCGTAGTAGGTGGCGGGAACGCCGAAGACGAAGAGGCCGAGCGCCGCGAAGCCTACGGCGGCCGCGAGTTCGGTGTCGACGGCGGTGACGGTGACGATGCAGGCGACGCCGAGCGTCGACTGGCCGACGAGGACGAACGCGCTCGCCCGCGCGTCGCCGAGGGGGAGGCGGTCGACGAGCGCGCCGCCCCCGATACGCCCGCCGCTCCCGGTGAGTTGGACCAAGGCGAGCACCGACCCCGCGACGCCGGCGGCGGCGCCCACCGACTCGGTGAGATAGAGGACGACGTACGCCGTCGTGGTGAAGATGGCGGCGCCGTAGAAGAAGCCGGCGGCGACGAGCAGCCGGTAGTCGGGACGGGAGAGTAGCCCCCGCACGTCGGGCAGGCCCATCGATCCGGAACCGCCGTCGCCGCGGTACCAGTGACCGAAGGCGACGGCGACGACGAGGGCGACGGCGGCGACGGTCACGAAGCCCGCGCGCCACCCGAAGCGCGTGGCGGCCGTCCACGTCACGAGGAGGGCGCCGAGGCCGCTCCCCACCGTGACGCCCACCTGTTTGATGCTCATGGTGAGGTTGCGCCGGCCGGGCGGGGCGACGGCGAGGACGGCCCGGTTGGTCGCGGGCATGGCCGTCGCGTACGCCCCGCCGAGGACGAGGAGGACGACGAGGAGGACGGCGTAGGAGGGGGCGACGGCGACGCCGGCGGCGCCGAGGCCGAGGGCGAGGAGGCCGCCGACCATCACGGGCCGTTCGCCGTAGCCGTCGACGGCCGCGCCCATGACGAACAACAGGAGCGTGTAGCCGAGCATCGTCACGGTGATGGTGACCCCGACGAGGGTGCGTGAGAGGCCGAAATCGGCCCGAAGAAACGCCGTCGCGGCGAAGATGGCGTAAAACGAGAGGCTGGCGACCGCCTGCCAGCCCGTCACCAGTCCGACGCCGTGCCAGCCACGCATCGTTCCTCGGTCTGCCAGCCCGACGTAAGTCCCTATCCATCCGCTCGTCACGGTGTGGCAGGCGTTAGCGTACGGTTCCTCAAAGCTTAACAGCGTCCCGATACATCCTACGTGTGGAGGTTATATCATGAGCTACGAACTCGATCCCCTGCCGTACGATTACGACGCACTGGAGCCGCACATCTCGGAGCAGGTGCTGACCTGGCATCACGACACCCACCATCAGGGCTACGTGAACGGCTGGAACAGCGCCGACGAGACGCTCGAAGCCAACCGCGAGTCGCACGACTTCGGCTCCTCCGCCGGCGCCATCCGGAACGTAACCCACAACGGCTGTGGGCACATCCTCCACGACCTGTTCTGGAACTGCATGTCGCCGGAGGGTGGCGACGAGCCGAGCGGTGACCTCGCCGACCGGATCGAGGAGGACTTCGGCTCCTACGACGCCTGGAAGGGCGAGTTCGAGGCCGCCGCGGGGGCGGCCAGCGGCTGGGCGCTGCTGGTGTACGACAGCTTCTCGAACCAGCTCCGCAACGTCGTCGTCGACAAGCACGACCAGGGCGCGCTCTGGGGTAGCCACCCCATCCTCGCGCTCGACGTCTGGGAGCACTCGTACTACCACGACTACGGTCCGGCCCGCGGCGACTTCGTCGACAACTACTTCGAAGTCGTCGACTGGTCCGAGCCGAGCGCCCGCTACGAGCAGGCCGTCGAACTCTTCGAGTAAGCGACGACTCGGCCGATCCAACATTTCTTTCGCGCTCACCCGAGCAGTGGCGACGCCGTTCGTCCCCGTCTGTTTCGACGCGCCGACCAGATGCTACAAGCCGACCAGCCGCGTACTCCGGGCCGTGCGCACCTCACTCTCTCGCCGTCGCCTCGTCGTCGCCGCGGGCGCCCTGACCGTCGGCCTCGCGGGGTGTACGGGCGGCGACGGCGACGCGACGCCCACGGCTACTCCCACCTCGACCACCGCCCGCACCGACCCCGCACCCGTCCCCGCGGAGGCCTCGTGTGCGGTCTGTAACATGGTGCCCGCGAACTTCCCCGACTACAACGCCCAGTTGACCGTCGAGGCGGGGGATCGCGTCTTCTTCTGCTCGTCGGGCTGTTTCGGCGCGTACTACGTCGATCCCGGGCACTTCGAGCCGTCCCACGAGGGGACGACGTTCGCGGGGCTCTGGGTGCACGACCACGAAACGAAGGAACTGATCGACGCCCGGTCGGCGTGGTTCGTCCGGGAGACGAACGCCGACCGGGTCGACGATCCGATGCAGCGCAACCCCCTCCCGTTCGCCGACCGGGCCGACGCGGAGGCGTACGTCGCCGGGTACGACGACCTCTCCGAGGCGGATATCCTCCGACTGGACGACTTCGATACGGACCTGGCGACGTTCTATCGCGGACGGTTCTTCGAGTAGCGGTCCGGTACCGTTTACGGGGACGCCCGTCTACCCCTCCCCATGCCCCGACCGAAAGACGCGTTCGACGGCATCTACCCCTGTGACTTCTACACACCCGAGGAACTGTTCGATCCGGACCAGATGTACACGATCCGCGAAATCGGCCGGCTGCTTCAGGGATTAGAGCCCGACGCGGACCTCGACGAGGGGACGGAGGCCGTCCTCGTCGACTGGGCGGTGCCGTGGGTGATGCGAAACGCCGACGACCTCGTGATCGGTGAACCGCCGACAGACGACGACCCCGGCTACTACGGGCTGAAAGATTAGAAGCGCCGCGCCGCCTGCCCGGCACGCTCGATGGTCTCGTACGCGTCGGTCGTCACGCTCGGCCCGTGACCGGTGTGGAGTTCGGTGAGGTCCGGATCGACCGATTCGAGGAGGCGGTCGATGCTCCGGATCAGCGTCTCGCGGTCTCCTTCCTCCAGATCGGTCCGACCGAACGACCCGCCGGCGAAGACCAGGTCGCCCGCGAAACAGATCCCCGCGTCCGCCGCGTAGAGACAGACGTGATCGTTCTTGTGGCCGGGTGTATGGAGGACGGCGTAGTCGTGATCGCCGAGCCGGACCGTCGCCCCGAGTTCGGCATCGACGGCGGGGTGGGATGGATCGTAGCCGACGGTGTCGACGCCGAACGCCGAGCGGACGGCGTCGACGTTGCCCACGTGGTCGCGGTGGGTGTGGGTGAGGACGACGGCGTCGAGGCCGTCGACGCGCGCTTCGATCGCCGACACGACGTCGAAGTTGGCGCCGGTGTCGACGAGGGCGGTGCGGTCGCCGGCCACGAGGAAGACGTTGCTGGTGAAGGCCGTCACGTCGGCCGCGAGGTTCTCGATGGTGGGCATGGGGTCCCCTATCGTCGCCGGCGGCTTGATCCTGTCCAATACGTTTAGGTGGGCCGGCGCCCCCGTCGAACGCATGGAGGTCACACTGCTCGAAGCGACGCCCGACCCGGAGCGCGTGGTCTGTACGGCGGCGCGAAACGACTACCTCTCGGAGTTCGTCGGCGACATCTCCTTCGAGGAGGCGATGGACGGCATCGAGGGGGAGAGTCTGGAGGACAAACAGCGAACGCTCATCGGCCACCTGATGGATCACGGCCACTTCGGGCCGTTCGAACACCCGCAGGCCACGTTCGCCATCAAGGGCGTCAGCCGGTCGTGTATGGCCCAGATCACCCGGCACCGACACGTCAGTTTCGACATCCAGAGCATGCGCTACGTCTCCTTCGACGACGTGGACCCCGCCGACGTCGAGGAGGGCGCGATGGTGGTGACGCCGCCGTCGGCGACCGATCCCGACTGGATCGGCCGCAACCAGTCGAGCGGCGCCGTCGACGAGGAGACGGTCGCCGAGCGCGAACGGGTGTTCCGCGAGTCGGTGCGCGAGTCCGTCGAGTCGTATCAGGAACTCCTCGATCTGGGGATGCCCCCGGAGGACGCCCGCTTCGTCCTCCCCATCGGCACCGAGGTCAACATCGTCATGTCGCTGAACGCCCGGATGCTGATGCACGTCGCGGACATGCGCGCCGCCGCCGACAGCCAGTGGGAGATCCGCGAGATGACCGAATCGATCCTCGACCTGGCTGCCGAGTGGTGTCCCATCACGTTCGAACACTACGAGAAGCACATGAAAGGCCGGAAGAACCGGCTGGCGCCCTGACGGAAGGATCTGTCACTCCCGCAACTACTTTCTGTCCATGTGTGGTACTGTCACACATGGTCGATCGCCCCGTCACGACCGGCGAGACGCACGTCGTCGCCATCGAGGAACTCGGTTCCGAGGGCGACGGCGTGGGGTACGTCGACGACTTCGCGGTGCTCGTCGACGACGCCGCACTCGGCGAGACGGTACGGGTAGAGATTACGGCTGTGGGGTCGAACTTCGCGCGCGGCGAAGTCGTCGACGCCGAGTTCGGCTTCGGCTGATACTGCCGGCTGTAAGTCAACCGAGATGTCCGTCACCCCGGGGCGAGGGATATCTTGAAACAGTTACAGCCGACAGTATGAGGCGGATACGTGGTCCCCGGCGGTCGTCGACCACGGGCGGCGACGCTCGATACGGGCGCGGGCCGACGGGGATAGTGGCTTATCCGACGGGGCCGAACGGGGAGTGATGAGTCGCGCCCGGACGCTGTACGACTTGCTCGCCGACGCCGACGCACTCACCGTCGTCTGTCACAACAACCCCGATCCGGACTGTCTGTCGAGCGCGCTGGCGCTGGGTCGCATCGCCGCCGCGGCCGGCGTCGACGAGCGGCGCATCCTCTACAGCGGGCAGATCTCACACCAGCAGAACCGCGCGTTCGTCAACCTCCTGAACGTCGACCTCCAGCCGTTCGATCCGGCGGCGATCCGTAACCGTCCCGAGGGGTCCCTCCTCGCGTTCGTCGACCACGCGGTTCCGGGCGCGAACAACGAGGTGCCGGCCGACACGCCGGTCGACGTGGTGATCGACCATCACCCGGCCGAGGGGATCGAGGCGCGGTTCGTCGACCACCGTGAGGCCGTCGGCGCGACGGCGACGATTCTCACCGAGTACGTCGTCGAACTCGACGTCGAGGTGGATTCGACGCTCGCGACGGCGCTCGCGTTCGCCATCCGGCGGGAGACGCTGGGCTTTCTGCGCGGGGCGACCGTCGCCGAGTACGAGGCGGTGATCGACCTCTACGACCGGACGGACCTGGACCTGTTGCGTCGGCTGTCGACCCCCTCGGTCAGCGGCGCGACGGTCGACACCATCGCGGACGCCGTCCACAACCGCGTCGTCCGCGGATCGACGCTCGTGACGAGCGTCGGCCACACGAGCGAGCGTGACGCCCTGCCACAGGCCGCGGACTACCTCGCGACGCTCGAGGGCGTCCAGACGGCCGTCGTGTTCGGCATCGTCGACGACTCGGTCCAGCTCAGCGCCCGGTCGACCGACTCCAGGGTCCACGTCGGCAACGCGCTCTCGGCGGCGTTCGACGACGTTGGCAGTGCCGGCGGGCACCGCGAGATGGGCGGCGGCGAGATTCCGCTCGGCATCTTCGCCGGCTACGACCTCGACGACGAGACGTTTCTCGACATCGTCGAACGGGTCGTCACCCGGCGACTGAGCGCCGCGCTCGGACTCGACGACGAGGAGTCGGGCGACTGAGCCGCCGACCCGAACCCATTTCCCCGACGCCCACCCACGCCCCGCCATGCGCCTCACTTTCCTCGGCACGGGGAGCGCGATGGCCCTCCCGGACCGGGCACAGACCGGCCTGTTGCTCGAACGCGACGACCGTCGGGTGCTCGTCGACTGCGGCGCGGGCGTCCTCCATCGCCTCGCCGCCACCGACCCCGGCTACGAGGGCGTCTCGACCGTCCTCCTCACCCACCACCACCTCGACCACGTCTCCGACCTCCTCGCGCTCGTGAAGGCGAGGTGGCTGGCCGGCGCGGGCGGCATCGAAGTCGTCGGTCCCGACGGAACGAAGGCGCTCGTCGACGACCTGTTCGACGCCTTCGACTACCTCGACGGCCGGGTCGACGTGCGCGTCCGCGAGGTGGGCGCCCACGACTTCTCCGTCGCCGGCTTCGACGTGTCGGCCCACGAGACGCGCCACTCCGTCGACGGTCTCGCCTACCGATTCGACGGCGACGAGGGCGACCTGACGATCAGCAGCGACACCGAGGCGTTCGAGGGGCTCGCGGCCTTCGCCGACGGCTCCGCCGTCTTCGTCCACGACTGCTCGTTCCCGGACGACGTGGACGTGTCGAACCACCCGACGCCCGCGAAACTCGGCGACGCCCTCGCGGGCCACGACTACGGCCGCGTCTACCTGACCCACCTCTACCCCCACACCGAGGGGCGCCACGAGGAGATGCTCGACTCGCTGGCACGACGCTACGACGGCGACGTGCGGTTCGCGCGGGACGGGTTGCGGGTGGAGTGTTGAGACGGGAACCGTAGCTGTCGGTCGCTGCTCGTCGTCGCGGGACGGCCGAGCAGCGACCGTGACCTCCGATCACCGTCTCATATCACGTCCTCGGGATCGTGTTCGGCCGCCATCCGCCGCGCTTCGGCCGCGTACGCCTCGCGGTCGTCGGGGGCGGTCGACCCCAGATTCTCCGGGGCGGCGTCGACGGCGGCGGTGGTGTCCCGCACGTCCGAAAACGAGGTGAGCGAGCGCTCCTTCCGGAAATACTGCTCTCCGTCCGGCGTCGCGTAGGTGAGGATGACGATGTTCTGTTCGTCGTCGGAGTACGTTCTCTCGACCAGCCAGACGCGGATGGCGTCGTCGCTGTCGGTCATCGGTCTCGCGTAGACGCGCGCGGCGCTTGAGTCCCGGGGCTACGCGGCCCGCGCGCGATTCAGTTCGACCGAGCCGTCGGCGCCGACCACCACGTCGAGCTGGTTGAACCACTCCTCGGAGCGGAACGTCTCGTCGAGCGCCGATTCGCCGTCGACGCGGGCCGTCACCCGGTAGCGACCGGGTCGCCACGGCGTCGTGCCGAGTTCCGCGACGCCCTCGGCGTCGACGGTGACGGCGTTCTCGATCACTACCCGTTCGTCGCGGGCGATTCGCACCGCGACGGTGTGGCTCGTGTCGTCCCGATTCACCGCGAGCGACGTGATCGGATCGCCCGGCCCGCCGGTACAGCCGGCGAGGGGGAGCGAGCCGAGGAGCGCGAGCAGGCGACGGCGCCGCACGGTCATACGGTTTAGTGTAAATCATTATCAGTGGTTCGCCGAGACGGTCCGGCGAACCACCGGTAACCAGTTACACTAATCCGTATCAGTCGATCCGCGTCCCCGGTTCGCCGCCCGCGAGGAAGGGTTCGAGGTCGTCGGCGCCGAAGACGTAGGCGGGGGCGTCGAGGTCGAGGAGGGTTCGCACCTTGCCGGCCATGCCGCCGGTCACGTCGGTGGCGTCGCTCCCGCCGAGGGCGTCGGCCACGGCGTCGAAGTCCGTGATCCGGTCGATCACGGCTCCGTCGGCGTCGTAGACGCCGTCGACGGTCGAACAGAGCCCCACGCGGTCGGCGTCGAGAGCGTCGGCGAACCGCACGATCACCTCGTCGCCGGAGATGATTGTCGTGCCGTGCCCCTCGTGGGCGATGACGTCGCCGTGGGCCACGGGGACGAACCCCTCGCCGACCATCCGCTCGACCGCCGGTAGCGGCATCTCGAGCGTTCCGTCGGCGTCGCGGGCGCCCGTCGAGAGCGGGTGGACGGGGAGGGCGGGCACGTCCCGGTCGTGGAGCCGCGAGAGCACGAACCGATTGAGGGTGGTCATCGAGCCGTGGATTTCGAGGGCGGCGCCGGCCTCGTGGGTCCCCTCGCTCACGCTCACGCCGTGTTTCTCGGCGTAGTGGTGGCCGAAACTCCCGGCGCCGTGGACGAGGGCGAGGTCGTCGGCCGCCGCGGCGATGGCGTCGGCCGCCGCGTCCAGCGCCGCGCCGTCCAGCGTCTCCGCGCGCTCCTTGTCCGTGATCAGGCTCCCGCCGAGTTTGAGAACGGTCGTCATTCGAGCCTCCGGACGCCGTCGGTCGCCAGTTCGGCGCGGAACGCCTCCTCGCAGCCGGGGGTGAAGCGCAGCGCCGTCAGCGTCTCGGGGGTGGGATCGAGCGCGACGATACAGCCGCCGCCGCCGGCGCCGGTGAGTTTCGCGCCGTGAGCGCCCGCCTCCCGCGCCGCCCAGACCATGCTGTCCAGCGACCGCGAGGAGACGCCGAGCGACTCCAGCAGGCCGTGGTTGAAGTTCATCAGGTCCCCCACCTCCGCGATCCGGTCCGCCGCGTCGACACCCGCCCCGGAATCGTCGGCGTCGGGGTCGAGGAGGCGTTCCCCCGTGCGGACGATGTCGCCGATGGTTTCGACGGTGTCGGCCGCGAAGCCGTACCGCTCCTTGAGCGCCCGGACGCCCGAGACGAGTTCGCCGGTGTCGCCCGCGCCGCCGTCGAAGCCGACGACGATGGGGAGGTCGGGGGCGTCGATGCGCCGGCAGTCGTCGCCCTCGACGCGGACGGCGCCGCCGACGGCCGAACAGAAGGTGTCGGCGCGTGACGCCTCCCCCTTCTGGACCGCCGACTCGGCGCGGTAGGCGCGGTCCGCGATGGCCTCGGGGGAGAGAGTCGTCCCGAGTTCGCGCGTCGCGGCGTCGATGCCGGCGACGGTCACCGCCGCCGACGACCCCAGGCCGGCGCCGAGCGGAATCTCGCTCTCGACGGTGATGTCGAAGCCCGCGCCGGGCGCGTCGGCGGCGTCGCGGGCCTGCTCGACCGCGGCGTCGATGTAACCCATCGCCGCCTCGACCAGGCCCGCGGGCACGTCCACGTCCGGCCGGTCGTCGGTCGACCCCGCGTACTCGACGGTGAAGCCGTCGAGGCTGAGGTCGGACGCCTCGACGCGGACGTGGTCGTCGTCGCGGGCGGTAACGCTCACCGTGGCTCGCCGTTCGATGGCACAGGGGACGGCGGGTTCGCCGTAGACCACGGCGTGTTCGCCGAAGAGGTACACTTTGCCCGGTGCGCTCGATACCGTCATACGCGTGTTATTCCGCGGCCGTCGCTTAAGCGGACCGGATATCAGGCTTCCTCGTCGAGCTCTGCGAGCTCTTCGAGTTCCTCCAGGTCGTCGCCGCCGCCGAGGACCTTCTTCAGACCGAGCGCGAGGACGGCGAGCACCAGGAAGACGACGAGGAGTTTGCCGGCTTTGCGACCGGCACAGCAGTCGCCGCTCTCGCTCTCGTCCGAGTCCTTCGATTCCGGTTCGGTGATCGTGTTTTGCTCGTCGCCGATGACCGACGGACCGACCTGAATCGATCCCTCGTCGAGGTGGAGCTCCAGGAGGGTGAATTTCTTGTCTGCCATACTGAGTGTAGCGCCACCGCGAACTTAGCGGTTGTGTCTACGGACCGCCGCCGGGACGCCCCTGCTCAGGTCAACGCGTCGAGCGTCTCCCCGAGTGAGTCCCGGAGAATGGCGAACTCGTTGCCGATGCCGATCAGTTGGTAGCCCCGGTCGACGGCCGACCGTGCGTCGTCCAGCGTGTCGAAATTACTCCCGAGGATCCCGAGTAGCGGGACGTCGTGTTCCAGACAGGTCCGTTCGACCGTCTTCAAAGCCGCACTCACGTCCGGATGGCCGTACTCTAGCGTGTGTCCCATCGAGACACCCGTATCGCCCGGCCCGGGGAAGACGAAGCCCAGCTCCGGCACGTCGACGATTTCCTCGATGTTCTCCACGGCCGTCTCGTTCTCGATGAGGACGCCGACGAGGACGCTGTCGTCCTCTCGCTCGTGGAAGTCCGAGCCTCCGTCCATCGACAGGGATTTGCCGTAGTTGCTCGCTCGTCCGAAACTCACGCCTCGTTCCCCGGGGCCGCCGTCGTACTCGTATCGCGACGCCTCGACGACGCGTCGAACCTCCGCTGCGGTCTCGACGCGCGGGACGACGACGTTTCGAACGCCCGCGTCGAGTACCTTCCGCACGCACGACGGATCCGAGCCAGCGATCCGGACGATCAACTCCGTGTCGGTGCACTCAGCGGCCCTGACGAGTCCCTCCAGATAGTTGCTATCGAACGAACTCGGGTTCTTGTGTTCCATGTCGATCCAGACCCAATTGAGACCCACCGAGCCGTACACTTCGACCAGGGCCGGCGCTCCCGTCTCGACGCCCGCACCGAAGAGTGCATCGCCCGCTTCCAACCCCGCTTTGACCGCGTTTTGTTGCTTCATTTGTACCGATCGACGGCCGTAGCGACTATGAAGTTCGTTAACCACTCTGGGGGAGTGGTTCCTTCTTATACGTCACTTGCCACGGACTGTCACTCCGCTCTCTCGAACCGCGGCGGCGTCGGATCACCCTCCTGCCACACCAGTTCGAAGCAGTACGCGAGCGTCCGGTAGAGCGCCGCCGAACGCGTGTTGAACCCCACCTCCGTGTCGTTGGTCTCCGTCGCGTACGCCATCACGACCTCCCGACTGTCGTACAGGTAGATCTTTCCCCAGATGTTGTCGACGAACCGGATGTCCGCCCAGTTTGACGCGGACTCGTAGATCTTCGGATGCAAGCTTTCGTCGCTCGAGAGGACGATCCTGATGGAGACTCCGTTCTCGCTGCTCTTGGCGAACTCCTCGCAGTGGTGGTTCGTGAGCCGTTTCAACCCGTATGGAGTCGTCATCATCAGAATCTCGGATTCGGCCTCCTGACAGAGGTGGCGCATCTCCTCTCTGATGTGCTCTCGGTCGGTGTAGTACCACCCCACGTCCATCTCCCCTCCCGCGTCTTCCGTGACGATCGAATCCTGTGCCTCCTCCACCATCCGTCGACCGACCTCCTTCGTACGGTCGATCTGCTCTTCGAACTTCTGTGACTTGTACCGACAGAACTGATCGATCGCCCGTTCGGGGACCACCGGCCCGTACTTCTTCGGTCGGCCCTCCTGAATCATCACGAATCCCTTCGTCTCCAGTCGTTCGAGGACGTCGTAGATACGGGACTGTGGGATGCCTGCGTTCGTCGAGACCTGCTTCGCGGTCGAGATGCCACAGATCAAGAGCGTGGGATACGCTGCGGCCTCGTATTCCGACAGACCCAGATCTTTCAGATACCGCTCTATCGCCTGTACATCCGTTTTCTTCATCAGAGGGGTGTTGTTAATGTGCCCGGATAAATCCTCGTTCGTGTGCCCGATTACTGACTCTCGTAGACGTCGGGTCTGGTGTGTTCGCGACAGGGGAGTTCCTCGCGAACCGTGTCGATGTAGTCCGTATCGATCGTCGCGGTGATCATCTCACTCCGATCGCTCGCCTGACTGACGACGTTGCCCCAAGGGTCGATCACCACGGACTTGCCGTACATCGGTACCGACTCCGGCTTGTCGCCGATCTGGTTCGCCGCGACCACGTACACTTGATTCTCGATGGCTCGCGTCCGGAGAAGCGGGATCCAGTGGTCCTTCCCGGTAAAGAGGGTGAAGGCCGCGGGCACGAACACGACTTCCGCCCCTGCGTCCGCCAGCGCGTTGTACAGTTCGTTGAACCGAAGGTCGTAACAGATGCTCAACCCCAGCGTCGAAAACGGGGTGTCGACGGTTTTGATCTGCTCTCCCGGGGCGACCCGTTTCGACTCCTGATACGTGACCCCATCTTCCACGTCGATGTCGAACAGGTGGATCTTCCGGTAGCGCTCCACGATTTCACCTCGGTCGTCGATGACGACGGACGTGTTGTAGACACGGTCGCCGTCCGACTCCTCGAAGATGCTCCCCGCGTGGACGTAGATGTCGTGTTCGGCCGCCGCGCGGGCGATGGCGTCGGTCGTCTCGCCCGGAATCGGTTCCGCAACACGTTGCAGGCGCTCCTCGTCGCCGACGTAGGTCGACATCTCCGGAAACGCCACCAGATCGGCGCCCTCGGCGGCGGCCGACTCGACGTATTCGAGCATGGTGGCGAGGTTTTCGTCCGTGTCGATTCCCGAGTCGAGTTGACACACTGCAACCTCGAACGTCGTCATAGTCGTAGTCCGTTCGCCTCGTGACTGAATGTTGTTCACTACCGACGAGTGGTCGTCAATCGTGATATGGTGTATCGTGTATGTTGGTGTATGGAACGCGAAAACAAGCAGTACGGGTCGTCTCGAAGACGTGTTCTCAAACACACCGGCAGCGCCGTCGCCGCGGCTAGTCTGATCGCCACGGCAGGATGTGCCGGCGGGAACGGGGGCGGGTCCGGGCCGACGAATCTCCGGTTCAACATTCCGACCAACGACAAGTCGATCCAAGGAAAGATTCCGGGATGGCTGAAGGAGAACGTGGAAGAGCGCTCCGGCGGGGATCTGACGCTGGAACTGTTCTACAACGGCGAACTCGGTGGGCAGGTCGAGTCCTTCGAGAACCTCTCCAGTGGAGCCATCGACATGTTCATCACGGGATACTCCATCGCTGGATCGCAGTACGGGCCGGCGGCCATGTTCGACGCACCGTACCTCTATGACGACTACGACCACCTGCTCCAGTCGGCGGACCCGAACCACTCGGAGATCGCCGAGCGTGTCGTCTCGAACATGGTCGAGGAGACGAACATCCGGGTGATCGGAACGGGTATCATGGGCACTCGGCGGTTGACGCTGGCCGACGAGGCCGTCTACCATCCCGACGATCTCGAGGGCAAACAGGTCCGTGCAGTTCCGGACGAACTGATGTTCGAGACGGTCAACGGACTGGGGGCGAAGGCCGTCAACATCGACTGGTCGGAGCTTCCATCGGCGCTGTCGACCGGATCGGTTAGCGGGCAGGAGAACCCCTACAACATCATCTGGAACTCCGGCATCTGGGAGAGCCAGAACTACCTGATGGAGACCGACCACCTCGACCAGACGCTCCCCGTCTACATCAGCGAACACGCGTGGAGTGAGCTCTCGTCCGATCAGCAGGACATGATGACCGAGGCGATGCTCGAGACACAGGAGACCGCCCTCGAAGAGCTTCGATCGTCGCTGGGCGACCTCAAAGAGCAGATGGGTGCGGAACTGGAAATCGTCGGTCAGGACCAACTCGACATGGACGCGTTCAGGACCTCGGTTCGATCCCGCATCCGGGAGAAGTTCCCCGATTCCGTCGACCTCATCGAAGAGATACGCGGCAGCGAGTACGTCTAAGTGACCATGGCGGACAAACTGACAGCAAGTTCGGCCGACGAGGCTTCCGGCGACGGATCATCCCACGAGACGCTCGTGCGAAACGACGTCCTGAACGGCCTCCTGCAGTTCAAGTACACCGTCGCAGTCGTCTGTTTGTTCGGGGTCACCGTGGCATTGCTCCTCCAGATCGCCACCCGCACGTTGAACGTGAGCGTCCCGGGACTGCAGGCACTGGCCCAACTCCTCGCGGTCTGGATGGCGTTCCTCTTGATCGGCAATCTCGAAGTCGAGGACAAGCATATCCGGGTCAACTACTTCGCCGAGAAACTCCCGGCGCCCGTACGGTCGGTCGTCGACATCGCCGTGCTGAGTCTCAGCGCACTCTGGGCGGCGATCATCTTCGTGGCCGCCGTGCTTGGCAGTCTCGCCTCCGCGGGTACCACCATCCCGACCCTCGGGGTCCCGACGTTCGTCCTCCACGCGGCTCCGCTGTTGGGAATGTTGCTCCTAACGCTCGCGTATCTGGCCAAAATCAAGACGTCGCTGGCCGAGTGCCTCGGATTCGAGGAGGGGACCCGTGTTAGAAATTAATCAGGGCCTCTTGGTCTTGCTCGGGTTCGTCGTGCTGATCATGCTCCGTGCGCCGGTGTTCGTCGCGCTCGGGGCGCCACCGATGGCGTACATCCTGCTGAACGGGTTTCCGCCGGTGTTTCTGTCCCAGCGACTGGTCCGCGTACTGGACTCGTACACCCTCCTCTCGATTCCGTTGTTCATCCTCGTCGGAGGGCTGATGAATCACGGCGCGATCACCGACAAGATATTCGCGTTCGCCAACAACCTCGTCGGCCACTTCCAAGGCGGGTTGGCGCAAGTAAACATCGTCACGAGCCTCATTTTCTCGGGTATCTCCGGCTCCGCCCTCGCCGACATCGGTGGCGTCGGGCGCATCTTGATCGAGGCTATGGAGGCCGAGGAGTACGACAGCGACTACGCCGCAGCACTCACGAGTGCCTCCGCGACGGTCGGACCGATCTTTCCGCCGAGCATCCCGCTGATCATCTTCGGTCTCGTCGCACAGGTCTCGGTACTCTCCCTGTTGCTCGCCGGAGCGATTCCGGCGATTCTGGCGACCGTCGCGCTGATGATCAGTACGGCTTGGATCGCCCGTCAGCGGGATCTCCCACAACACAACGAGCGCGCGGACACTGACCAGATCCTGTCGTCGTTCGTGGAGGCGCTGCCGGCGTTGCTCACACCCGTCGTGTTGCTCGGCGGCATGTTTCTCGGCTTCTTCGGCCCGACGGAGTCGGCCGCCGTCACCTGTGCGTACATCATCCTCATCAACACCGTCTGGTACCGCATCGTCAGGGTGGATTACATCTGGTCTGCCGGACTCGAGACGGCCAAGACGACCGGGACGATCATCGTCATTCTCGCGGCCGCTGGACTGTTTAGCTGGGTGATCGCTGCCGAGAACGTCGACGCTCTCTTCGCGACGTATCTGTTTTCGATTTCGCAGAATCCCGTCGTCGTCTTGCTACTGGTGAACGTCCTGTTGATCTTCCTCGGCCTGTTCCTCGAACCGATCGCGGCGATGATCATGTCCATTCCCATCGTCGTCCCGCCGCTCGTCGAACTCGGCTTCGATCCCGTCCACGTGGGCGTCGTCGTCGTGTTCAACCTCATGGTCGGACTGCTGACGCCACCGCTCGGGCTGTCGATTTTCCTCTCGGCGGACATCGCCAACACACCCGTCGAGCGGGTGATTCAGCAGGTGAAGCCGTACTACGTCGTTCTCGTCGTCGTCTTACTCATCCTCAGCTACGTGCCTGCGCTCAGCTTGCTTCTCCCGAACTTCGCACTGTGACGTGTTCGGTTCGCTCCGAACACAACCCACTTGATCGTCCGCCCCAACTCACGACCGATGGATCGGTCGACCGACGGGGAGACGGACCCGCTGGCAGGCGTGGACGTGCTAGACGGCGTCGATGCAGCAGCGGCGGCCGATACGGACGTCCTCTCGCTGCTCGACCCCGCCGTCCGCGACTGGTGGGTCGACCAGTTCGGCGCGTTCGTCTCCGAGAACGGCGGCTTCTTCACGCCACCACAGCGCGAGGCCATCCCGCTGGTCCACGAGGGGCGAAACACCCTCGTCTGCGCACCGACGGGGAGCGGCAAGACCCTCGCATCCTTCACCGCCATCATCAACGAACTGTTCCGCCGGGAGCGAAACGGGGGCCTCGACAACGCGGTCTACTGCCTCTACATCTCGCCGCTGAAGGCCCTCGCCAACGACGTCCACCGGAACTTGGCCGACCCTCTCGACGGCATCCGCGAGCGGCTGGCCGAGCGCGGCGAGTCGACGGAGGTGCGCCACGCCATCCGCCACGGCGACACCGCCGACGCCGAGCGACGGGGGATGCTCTCGGAGACGCCACACATCCTCAACACGACGCCCGAGACGCTCGCCATCCTCCTCAACTCGCCGAAGTTTCGGGAGAAGCTGCGGAGCGTCGAGTACGTCGTCGTCGACGAGATTCACGCGCTCGCGGCGAACAAGCGGGGGACACACCTCTCGGTGTCGCTGGAACGCCTCGAACGCCTTGCCGACGGCTCGCCGACCCGCATCGGCTGTTCGGCGACCGTCGAACCCCTCGACACGATGGCCGAGTTCCTCGTCGGCTGCGAGGACGGGACGCCCCGCGACTGCGAGGTGGTCGACGCCCGCTTCGCCCGCGAGTTCGACCTGGAGGTGGACTGTCCGGTCGACGACTTGGTGGGCACGCCGGGCGAGGTGGTCCGGAGTCGGTTCTACGAGCAACTGCACGACCTGATCGCCGACCACACCAACACGCTCGTGTTCACGAACACGCGGTCTGGCGCCGAGCGAACCCTGCAGGCGCTCCGGGAGCGCTTCGACTACGACGAGTCGAACTCCGCCTGTCACCACGGCAGTCTCTCGGCGGACCGCCGGAACGCGGTGGAGGCCGGTCTCAAGGAGGGCGACTTCGACGTGGTCACCACCTCGACCAGCCTCGAACTCGGCGTCGACATGCCCCACGTCGACCTCGTGGTGCAGGTCGGGTCACCCAAATCCGTGGCCGCGCTCCTCCAGCGTGTGGGCCGCGCCGGCCACCAGGTCGGGCAGGTCGTCGAGGGCCGGGTGATCGCCCTCGACCGCGACGACCTGGTGGAGTCGGCGGTGATGGTCCGCAAAGCCGAGTCGGGGTTCGTCGACCGCGTGTTCGTCCCGGAAAACGCCTACGACGTGGCCGCTCAGCACGTCTACGGCATGGCGATCAACGCCGTCCGGCGGGAGAGTGCGGTGCGCGAGACCCTCCGCCGGGCCTACCCCTACCGTGACTTCTCGGACGCGCGGTTCGAGACGCTGTTTCGCTACCTCACCGCCGACTACGAGGGGTTAGAGGAGCGCAACGTCTACGCGAAGATCTGGCGGGACACGAACGACCCGCCCGACGGCGACCACCACTACCCGGACTTCACGGTTGGCGAGCCCCTGATCGGCAAGCGCGGCCGCCTCGCGCGGATGATCTACCTGACGAACGTCGGCACCATCCCCGACTCCTTCTCGTGTGACGTGTTCGTCCGCGGCGGCGACGAGTGGGTGGGCGAACTCGACGAAGACTACCTCGACACGCTCGACTCGGGCGACGTGTTCGTCATCGGCGGCGAGCGCTTCGAGTTCCGGTATCGCCGAGGGTCGAAGGTGTACGTCGACCGGACGAGCGCGCGCCCGACGGTGCCGTCGTGGTACTCCGAGCGCCTGCCGCTCGCCTACGACCTCGCCCGCGAAATCCTCGCCTTCCAGCGGGATCTGCTGGACCGACTCGACTCGGGCGGCGTACCCGCCGTTCGGGTCTGGCTCCGCGAGTCGCCGCTCTCGGAGCGGGCGGTGCGCGCAGTCACCCGACTCTACGACCAGCAGGTTGCCTTCGCCGGGTCGGAGAGCGTCTCGACGCCGGAACGGATCGCGGTCGAGGAGGAGCGCGACCGCGAGGAGTACCGCCGGCGCTACTACGTCCACACCCTCTACGGGCGGCGGTTCAACGACGGTCTCTCCCGGCTGCTCGCGGCCGCCTGTGCGAGCGAGTCGAACGCCTCGGTCACCGTCGCCGTCGCGGACAACGGCTTCGTCCTCTCGATGCCGCTGAACCGCCGGGTCGACGCGGCCGGCATCCTGCGGGGACTGGACCCTGCGGACGCCCGTGCGGACCTCCGGGACGCGCTCCGGGGGACCGACCTCAGACAGCGCTACTTCCGCATCGACGCCACGCGCTCGCTCATGATCCTGAAGCGGTACAAGGGACACGAAAAGTCGGCGGCCCGCCAGCAGGTCGAGAGCGAGACGCTGCTCTCGCTGGCCGACGACCTGGACGACTTCGCCGTCGTCGAGGAGACGGACCGGGAGTTACTGGAGGACAAACTCCACGTCGCGGGGATCGAGGCCGTCCTGGCGCGGATTCGGGCGGGGGAGGTCGAGGTGGTGGAACACACGGTCGAGACGCCGACGCCCCGCGCGTTCGGGCTGGCGACCCTCGCCGCCACCGACACGGTCCTCGCCGAGGACGAGAGCGCGGCGCTTCGGGACTTCCACGAGCGGGTGGTGGCCGAAATCGAAGGCGCGGACGACTAAGCCGACACCAACAGCGTGTTCAGGGCATCCGGGACGACCAACACGTCGCAGCCCGGGTCGACCGCGTCCTCGACACGGTCGGCGGCGTGGAGCAGGCACTCCTCGACCACCTCGGGACGTTCGCTGTTCGTGACGTACACGTCCGCCTCGCGGAGGGTGCGGGCGACGACGAACGCCCGCTGTGCGCCGGGGTCGTAGCCGGCGCGCATCGCCTCGTACAGCGCGTCTGCGCTCGTCGCCGTCCGCAGGCGCTCGTAGAAGCGCCGCTCGCCCGTCCCCTCGCCGACGCCCTCCGGCAAGCGCGCGGGGACGACGACCCGGCCTCCCGGGCGGACGGGGTTGTGGTCGCCGAGGACGAGGTAGGTCGGGGCGCGGGTCGTCTGGTAGAGGTTGGCGTCTTTCGGCGCGCCGACGCCGCCGATCACGGCGTCGAAGGTGTCCGAGAGGGGCACCGAGAGCGCCGCCCGGGCCGTCTCGGCGAGGTCGGCGACCACCGCCCGGGGCCGGCCGGCGCTCGCGCCGAGGAAGCCGTTCGGACCCTTCGTCACGTTGAGACAGAAGTCGAGACCGATAGCGTCGCCCGCGCGGTCGACGACCTCGCGGAACGGGTTGTCCTCGATCCGGCCGAGGCGCACGTTCGGGTGCGAGAGCACCTCGGGGCCGTGGGTGTAGCCGATCAGTGAGCCGTCACCCGCGCCGATGGCGGCGGTCTTCGCGCCGCCCGAGAAGCCCGCGTACTGGTGGGGTTCGACCATGCCCGTCGAGAGCAGGCAGTCCGCCTCGGCGACGAGGGGGTGGACGCGAACGGGAACTGCCTCGCCGTTCAGACCGTCGACAGTTCCCACCTCGACCGTCGCCTCGGGGTCGTGGTTCACCGCGAGGTCGGCGTACTCGCCCAGTCCCGCGCGGAGTTCGGCGTCGGTCATCGGCCGGTGCAGGCCGAGGCCGACGAGGATCGACACCTCGCAGTCGGGCAGGCGGTCCAGCATCGCCTCGACCAACACGTCGTCCGGCGTCGCACGCGTCACGTCGGTGACGACGACGGTCACGTCGTCGCCGGGGTCGACGAGGGTCCCGAGCGACGGCCCGTGGGGGTCGTCGAGGGCCGCCCGCGCCGCCGCGGCCGGATCGACCGTCTCGCCGCCGGGGCGCTCGACGGTCCGGACTTCGCAGTCGGGCAACGACATGTCGACCGTCCCGGTGCCGAGCGGGAGTTGCATACCTTCGCTGGTGTGGCACTGTCCCTCAACCTGTCGGTCACAGTCGGCTCGTGGTTGGATGCGTGGCGTCGAGTCAGCGCACGCCGTACGTGCTCGGTGTCCCTCACGACTGCGCGGTTCAGTACCACGTTCCATCCCCTCTGGTCACGTCGCCGTCTTCTCCCGCCACCGATTTGACGACCCGGACGAGCAGTCGTTCGGAGAACCCCGCGACGAACGACAGGCTGAACACCAGTGCGACCGAGAGAGTGGTCCCCAGGTTGAGGGTCAGTATCCCGGTCGTCGCGTCGCCGTCGAGCGAGACGACTCCGGATAGCAAAAAGAGAAACAGCATCAGCGCGGCGACGCCGCCGGTGGCGAGCCGAGCGATCGCGAACCAGACCGTCCCAGCCTGTTCCGGAATTCTCGACTCCCGAAGTTCCCGGGAGAGGGATAGAATTCCGCTGACGGAGGCACCCATGATCCCCAACACCACGATGAGAACGAGCACGATCAGTTGCGCGAACGTCGGCAATCCGACGAGTCCGGACACCGGCGACTGGAGCAACTCGATGCGGTCGACCAACCCCTCTCCTTCCCGCAGGGGGATGCTGAGGAACGCGACGATGAAGGTGATCGCCGATACCGCCATGATGACGATAAACGACCGGAGGTGGATCTCCAGTATCCGGCCGGTCAACCGCTGGTCGACGTAAAATTCGTGGAGAACGTGCATCGCAGCCCCCACCCGATCCGCAGTCAGTCGACCTGCCTGCTCGGTCGCCGGCGCCTGTTCGCCATAGTTGCCCACGTCACCGAGGATGTTCTGGATCGCCTCCTTTCGGGGCGGGTCGAGACGGAGCAGTCCGTTGCGAGCGGCCAGCCCCGCCGCCTCGAGTTTGATACTCTGTGCCTGCATCTCGAGGTACTCCCCGCCGAGTCCTTCGAGACCGAACAGTTCCATCCGGCGGGCCGCGTAGAACTCTCGCCAGAACGTCACCTTGTCGCCGTCCTCCAGCGCCATCCGCGCCTGCCTGACGTGGAGGTACGCGAGCGCGCCCCACTCTGTCGACGCCTCGGGAAGCGTCCGAACGGACTCACCACCGAACGGGGAGCGAATCTCGGGCATCGGTCCCTCTCGTGAGGATTCCAACGCCGCCGTGAAGTCGCCCCCTTCCTCCCGCCCCGCCTCGCCGGCGACCAGTCGCTCCAGTTCACGGATTTCGCCCGAAAGCTGAGACAGCAATCGCCAGAGCTTCGCCGAGGGCACTGACGAAACCGTGAGCAGTCCGGCCACGGTCGACCGTAGTCGACTCCAGACCGCCGGTCCAGTCCCGTCGGCGCCGTCCACATCGTTCCTGTCTGGTATCATGCGATCCCCCACCGACTCGTAACCTCGCCCGGATCGGACGAAGGCCCCCACCTACCAGCTACCCGATCGGCACCCGATCGGAGATACGCTACGACGGTATTTTAGTGTGTGGTGTGGTGACACGAATCACTCCCGCCGAAATCTTTTGCAATTCGGTAACACACGTCTATTCCATGCGACCGAAGACGTGCGTGGTCACGGGGGCATCGAAGGGGATCGGTCGCGGCATCGCCGAGCGACTCGGCGCGGACGGCTGCGACGTCGTCGTCAACTACCGGAGTTCCGAGGCCGCGGCGGCCGAAACCGTCGACCGCGTCGAGGCGGCCGGCGGGTCGGCCATCGCGGTCCAGGCCGACGTGACGAACCTCGCGGAGGTCGAGGCGATGCGCGACGAGGCTCACGAGTCGTTCGGCCCGGTGGACGTCCTCGTGAACAACGCCGGCATCACACAGGACGTCCGGTTCACGGAGATGTCCCACGAGGAGTGGGACACCGTCCTCGACGTCCACCTCGACGGCACCTTCCACTGCACGCAGGCGTTCTACGACGACCTGGCCGACGCCGAGGAGGGTCGCCTCGTCAACATCTCCAGCATCATCGGCAAGGAGGGGAACTTCGGGCAAGCGAACTACGCGACGGCCAAGGCGGGCATCTTCGGGTTCACCCGGACGCTGGCGCTCGAACTCGCGTCCACGGGGTCGACCGCCAACTGCGTCGCCCCGGGATTCGTCCTGACCAGCATGGTCGAGGAACTCCCCGACGACATCAAAGAGACCATCCGCGCGGACACGCCGCTCGGTCGACTGGGAACCGTCGAGGAGATCGCCGACGTCGTCACCTTCCTCGCCAGCGACCGGTCCTCCTTCATCACCGGCGAGGTCATCGACGTGAACGGCGGCAAGGACCTCTAGCGCCGCGCCCAGTCGAGCATCCGGGCGTAGAACGGCTCGGAGTCCAGCGCCGCCGCGTCGCCGACGAGGACGAGGGCCTTCTTCGCCCGCGTGAGCGCCACGTTCACCCGACGGGTGTCCTCGAAGATGGGACCGTCGAGGTCCCCCGTGGCGACGAAGGAGACGACGACAACCTCGGCGCTCGACCCCTGGAAGCGGTCGACGGTGTCGACGGCCACGTCCACTCGCCGACTGATTTCGGCCACCTGCGCGCGGAAGGGGGCGATCACCACCACGTCGTCGGGGTCGACGCCGGCGTCGATGTACTCCTCGACGACCGCCGCCACCCGGTCGGCCTCGACGGGGTTGGCGTTGCCCGCCTGCCGGCCGTCGGGGTCGATAAAGCGGACGCCCTGACGGAGGTGTGCCGGCAGCGACGCCGCGTCGACGCCGGGGAGGTCCCCGAGCGACCCGCCCGCCACCGCCGGCGTCGCGGGGCGGAGTGCGCCGTCGTAGAACTCTCGGGAGGCGAAGGCCTGGATGCGCTGGCTCATGCGGTACTGGCGGTCGAGCATGACCGCGGCGTCGGGGTGGTCGTCGTGGAGGCGCTCGAACAGCGACGTGGCGAGCCGTTCGTCGCCCGACTGGACGACTGGCGGGAGCTGCTGGTGGTCGCCGACGAGAACGAACCGATCCGCGAGGTTGACGGCCGCGAGCGTTCCGGGCTCGGTGAGTTGCGAGGCCTCGTCGACGACGGCCACGTCGAAGTCCGCCTCGCGGAGGACGCGGGAGCCACAGGTGGCGGTGGTGGCGGCGACGACGGGGGCATTCCGGAGCGCGGCCGCCCGGTCGTTCGGCTCCCCGCGGCGTTCGAGGCGCACGTCGAGCATGTCCTCGCGGACGCCCGTCTTCGTCCCGACGCGGGCCACGTCCTCGAACCCCTGTTCGCGGAGGGCGTCGAGCGCGTTGTCGACGGCGCGGTTCGTGAACGCCGAGAGGAGGACGCGGTCGCCGCGGTCGACGAGCGCCCGGACCAGACGGGCGATGGTGTAGGTCTTGCCCGTCCCCGGCGGGCCGTGGACGAGCGCGAAGTCGTCGGCGCCGACGGCGCGCTGGACGGCCGTGTTCTGGGCGTCGTTGTTGTCGATGAACGTCTCCGAGACGCCGGTGAACGTCGGATCGCGCCGCCCGAACAGCACGTCCTTGCGGTCGGGGTCGCCCTTCAGCAGGACGTCGTGGAGCGCCGTCAACTGTCTGGAGACGGATATTTCGGAGGGATACACGTCGAGTCGCCGGAGGTCCAGGGGTTCGTCGACCGTGACGACCGCCTCGTCGCCGAGCGACCGAATCCGGCCGAGTTCGGCGTCGCCGTGGACGGGGTTACCCGAACTCGCGAGTGCCACGTCACCCTCGCGGAGCTTCGACACCGCACCGTCGGGGACTCGGGCGCGAAGTTCCCAGTCGCCGTCGGGCAACTGCCGCCTGTCGAGGGGGTCGAGGTCGATCAGCGCCCGGTCGGCGTCGGCCCGTTCCCTCGCATCCTGTTCCCACAGCTTCCGGTACTCGTCGTGGACGGCGCTGCGTTCGTCCTCGATGGCGCGGTAGAAGTCGGCGAAGTAGTCGCGCTCTTCCTCGGGGATCGCGGTGCCGATCTGTCCGGCCTTGGACTCCTGATCGAGTCGGCCGGAGACGACCATGCAGGTGTCCTGTTCGAAACACCACTCGCACTTGGCGTCGGCCTCGTAGCCCGTCGGTACGTCGCGCTCGGCCTCCATGGCCGCGATTTCGTTGCGGGTGCGGACGACGAACTCGAGCAACCCGCGCCCGACCGAGAACTCCTTGGCCGGCGAGAGGTCGCCGCTCGCCTCGCTCCGGTCGAGCGCCGCGTTCTTGGTGTAGAGGAGGGTGCCCGTGTTCGGCGGGTCGCCCGACTCGCCCAGCAAGAGCGCGTACGTCGCCGCCTGAATCTTGTCGTGAAATCGGGGTTCGCGCTTCGTGTTCTTCCCCGTCTTGAGTTCGACCGGACTGTCGCGCCGCAGGGCGTCGGCCCGCCCTTTCACCCCGAACGTGGGGCTGATGAGCGTGTATTCGGAGCGCCACTCGTCCTCCTCGGTGAGCGTCCCCTGTGCCAGCCACCCCTCGATGGCGGCGGCGTTGCGCCGCACCTCGTCGCGCACTTCCCCCGCCTCGCGGCCCAGCAGGCCGAGTTCGAGGCCGGCCGCCTCGACGTGGTCCGCGACCGACTCGTCCAGGTCCCGACCCCGCAACAGGTCGCCGAACACCTCGTGGACGATAGTCCCCTTGACCACCGGGTACGCGAGGGGGACGCCGGAGAGCTTGTTCAGGTAGTACATCCGCGGGCACTGCACCCACGAGCGCACGTCGGTCACGTCGACGAGGAAGTCCGGTTCGAGGACGACGTAGGAGTCGCCGCCCGTGGCGTAGCCCGACTCCCCCCGGAACTCCGTCCGCTCCGCGTCGGTGACGAGGAGGTCCATCCCCGGGGCGGCGTGGTCGGCGGTGTGGGTCCACTTGCCCCAGAGGGTGACCGTCGTCTCGGCGGCGTCGACCCCCGCATCGTCGTCCGGGCGAGCGGTCACCTCGACCAGGTCCCGCTCGCCGTACTGCGTCGAGACGGACCGCACCTCGCCAACGTCCAGAATCGTCCCGCGAAAGTTCACGCCCGAGGATGGGGGTCGGCGGCGAAAAACCCTGTGCTACTCGCCCTTTCGCACGTCGCGCAGGCGGTCGACCGCCTCGTCGTCCGCCGTCGACACCGCAGTCCGACCGCCGCGCGTGAACGGTTCCGCATCCTCGGCGTCGGCGTCGGCCACCGGCACCACGTCCGTCGACCGACAGAGTGGACAGGGTTCGGACGGGTCCTCGACGGTCGTGCCACACACCGAACACGCGACGGCGCCGTCGGCGTCGCGGGCGTCCACCGACTCGGCGTCCGGGTGCGCGCCAGCCTCGGTCGCGGCTTCGGCCCGCTCCACACCCTCGTCTCCCGCCGTGGTCCCGTCCGTCGGCGGCGCCACACTGCCGGGCTCCGACGCCCCCGCCGTCGCCTCGGCGTCCGGAATCGACACCGTCGGCTCGTCGGGGGCCGGCGCACTCGCCGCCGAGCCGGGCGACTCGCTCTCGGCCGACGGCGGATCCGGCCGCTCCATCGTGCTCGGCGTCTCCAGCGGGCGGTCGTCGCGGTGGACGACCCGGGGCGACGCCTCGTCGGCCGACGCCGCCGCCTCCGTCTCGTCGTCCGCCGTCGTCCCGCCGTCGAAGAGGCCGCCGAGCCACGCCCGGAACCGCGCGAACAGCCCCGTCATCGGTAGTGTTTGAACAGGAGCGCCTTCACGTCGTCTTTCGTCCGCACCTGTTCGGTGGAGCCGTCGGGCAGGTCGACCTGGTATCGCTCGTCGCCCGACGACTCGCCCCACTTGTCGCTGTGGGTGTCGAGCAGGCTCATCATCTCGTTCAGCATGGCGTCGCCGCCGGCACCGTCCGTCGCGTCGCCGTCCTCATTCGCGACGACGCGTGCCGCCGCGGCGTCCGTCCCGCCGGTGTCGCCGTCGGCCTCCGTGTCGTCGTCCGCCGCGTCCGTGTCGCCCTCGGGGTCGGCGTCCGCGTCTCCCCCGGCGTGCGCGGCTCCGGGATCGGCGTCGTCGTCGTCTTCGTACCGGTCGAGGAGATACTCCACGGCGTCGCGGGGGCGGACGTGGCCGTACTTCCCGACCACGTCGCGCGCGATGTCCTCCTGGAGGGCGCGCAGACGCTCCTCCTGTTCGGGCGTGATCTCGATTTCGGGCATTGTCGGGGCTTGCGGCCCGTGGAGTATCAATGTGCGTCATCCGTGCGACCGACAAACTCACCTGAATCGACGCCCAACGCCCGCCCATGCGGGTCAGGGACTGGCAGGATATCCTCGACGACGTGACCGACGCGAACGCCGACCCGGACGGCTGGCGAGCCATCGCCGGCCAGCGGCAGGGCGGCGTCGGCGAGGACCTCTATCTCGGTCACCCCGGCGTCGGCGTCTACCACCTCAAGACGTACGCGAAAAATCCCTACGACGTGCGCGGCGTCGGCGCGAAGGTCGCCCGAAAGATCGACGACGGGATCGATCCCCACCTCCCGACCGAGGAGTTGCGCCGGCGCTTCGCCGTCCAGTCGCCGCCGGAAGACGAGGAGGAGGCCGACTCGATGGCCCGACGGCTGGAGGAGACGGTGAAGGTCCACGCCGAGGCGCCGACCACGCCCGACGACCTGTTTCGGGACGTGATGGACGCCGTCGACAGCCCCGCCTACGGACCGATGGCGTTCGAACTTTCCGACCGACCGGACGACCTCGACGCGCTCGCGGAGACGTTCGACGAGGCCGAGGAGTTGCTCTCTGCGGAACTCGACGACCTGATCGAACGCGACGAGGTCGACAGAGGGTTCTACTGAGCGTCCGCCGCGCCTTTCGCTTCCAGCAGCTCCTTGTACCGGTTGCGGATGGTGACCTCGCTGATGTTGGCCACCGCGCTCACTTCGCTCTGGGTCACCGTCTCGTTGGTGAGCAGCGCGGCGGCGTAGACGGCGGCGGCCGCGAGGCCGACCGGGCTCTTGCCGCTGTGGACGCCGGCGTCGCGGGAGGACTGGAGGAGTTCGCGAGCCTGTCGGGTCGCCTCCTCGGAGAGCCCGAGTTCGGAGGCGAACCGGGGGACGTACTGCTCGGGGTCCGCGGGCTGAATCTCTAGCTTGAGTTCGCGGACGACGTAGCGGTACGTCCGCGTCAGTTCCATCTTGTCGACGCGGGAGACGGTGGCAATCTCGTCGAGGCTCCGGGGCGTGCCGGCCTGTCGTGCCGCCGCGTACAGCGCCGCGGTGGCGACGCCCTCGATGGAGCGGCCGGGCAGGAGGTCCTCGGCGAGCGCGCGGCGGTAGATCACCGACGCGGTTTCGCGAACGTTCTCGGGAAGCCCGAGCGCGGACGCCATCCGGTCGATTTCGCCGAGCGCCTGCTTCAGATTGCGCTCTTTCGAATTCCGGGTCCGGAACCGCTCGTTCCAGGTGCGCAGGCGCTGCATCTTCTCGCGTTGGCGCGAGGAGAGCGCCCGCCCGTAGGCGTCCTTGTTCTGCCAGCCGATGTTCGTCGACAGTCCCCGGTCGTGCATCATCGTCGTCGTCGGCGCACCGACGCGTGACTTGGAGTCGCGCTCGCTCGAATCGAAGGCGCGCCACTCGGGGCCGTGGTCGATTTCGTCCGACTCGACGACCAGGCCGCAGTCGCCACACACCGTCTCACCGTGTTCCTCGTCGGTCACGAGGTTGCCGGTACACTCCGGGCAGGCCGGCGTCGTCCCAGTCCGTTCGCCCTCTGTCCGTTCCTGCTCCTGTTCCGTCGCGTCCGTTCGGTAGGTCGTGGTATCGCTCATTGTGACTGTCGAGGCACCCTCGCCGGGAGAGAAAAGCGAGACGAGCGACGGGGGCGTCCTTACCAGAAGTACGCGCGTAAGATTTATAAAAGTTTCGAGAGCAATTCGGCCGATATCTGGTCTTTCACGGTCTTACACACACATTTGCGTCGTTCGACGAATCCCCGGAACGGGGCGTGACGAGATATATACGTTGTGGTGGATTCCTGCCCGTACGGATCGGTATCACTCGGTACCGGTGGGTCGCCGACCAGCCTTGCCGAACTACCGGTACACGTTACGACGAACCGTCTCAGCCGAGGCGCTTGATTTCGACCCGGTGGGGGCCGTCGTCCGTCGGGAGCGCCACGGTGTCGACGATTGCCTCGCGGGTCGCCGCCCGCCACTCCCGGACGGCCGCGGCGTGGCGGTCGTGGTGTCGCTTGGTCGTGTACTCCCCCGCCGCCCGCAGTCGGTCCGCCGTCTCGTCGGGGTCCGGATACGGGGGGAGGTCGGCGACGAGCGCCGACGGGTCGAGGTGGATTGCCTCCGTCGCGTCGTCGCCGGTCGGACGGTGGAGGCGGGCGCGCATCCGCCCGGAGAACGGCGGCGTGATCCGGAGGACGGTTCGGCGGTCGCTCCGACGCGTCGCTTCGAGGGCCGTCACCACGTCGTCGACGGTCACTGCGATGGAGCGAATCGCGTTCGGATCGGCGTCGTCCGACGCCGCTCCGTGTTCGGTCATCGCTCGGCTAGAGTGGCGCCGCGGACGAAAACGTGTCGCCAGGATCGACTTCGCTCCCGATCCGACCGTCCCGCTACTGTACCCGTCGTCGGCGGAGGCTCCCGCCGCAGGCCGGACACGCCGACCGATACGAAATCGGGCTCACGCGCTGCTCACAGCACTCACACTCGAACGACGAACGTTCCGGCATCGATACCGGCTACGGCCTTTGGTATGTTAAATGTTACCACGGCCTGTCGGCGCAGTGACCGGTCGCCGTCCGGAGCGACGCGTCAGCAGTCGTCTGGGGAGAGCCCCGTGATCTCGAAGCGGGCGCCGCCGGTCTCGCTCTCGGTGATCGAAATCGACCATCCGTGGGCATCGACGATTTCACGGACGATGTCGAGACCGAACCCCGTCCCGTCCTCGTTCGTCGTGTAGCCGGCCTCGAACACGTCGTCGCGCTCGGATTCGGGGATGCCGGGGCCGTCGTCGGCGACGTAGAACCCGTCGTCGAGAGCGCCGACGGTGACTCCCACGGACGAGCGGTCGTCCGCGTGCTCGACCGCGTTTCGAAACAGGTTCTCGAACAGTTGTGTGAGCCGACCGGCGTCGGCCGTGGCGGTCCCCGCGACGTCGACGCCGAGGGTACTCGCCGGCGCCTCGACGTTGCTCCACGCCGACCGTGCGGTGTCGGCCACGTCGACCGACTCCGTCGCGTCGATGTCACGGCCGTCCCGCGCCAGGTCGAGGAGATCGTCGACGAGTTCCTCCATCCGGTCGAGGGCGTCCACCGCCTCGTCGAGGTGCTCCGCCGTGTCACCGGGATCGACGTGTGTCAGCCGTCCCTGTGCCACCTGCAACGGGTTGCGGAGGTCGTGGGAGACGATGCTGGCGAAGCGCTCCAGTCGCTCGTTCTGTCGTTCCAGGATTCGCTCCTGGCGGTGCCGTTCCAGCGCGTATCGGACGGCGCGTTCGAGGAGTTTGGCTTCGAGGTGGTCCTTGAGGAGATAGTCCTGTGCCCCCTGCTGGATCGCTTCGAGCGCCGTCTCGTCGTCGGTCAGGCCGGTCAGGACGACGACGGGGAGCGGCGACACGTCGTCGTCTTCGCCGATCCGGTCGTTCAGTCGCTCCAGCGTTTCGATGCCTCGGCTGTCCGCGAGACCGAGGTCGAGCAACACGAGGTCGAAGGTCGTCGTTTCGAGCCGTTCGAGGGCCGCATCGAGCGTCTCGACGTGGGTCACCGACGGCGCGATGAAGGCGTCGCTGGTGTCGGATCGGAGGTGGTGCCGAATCAGCCGCGCGTCGCCGGGGTTGTCCTCCACGAGCAGGAGTTGCAGTTCGTCCGTCAGATCGGCGGCCATGGTCACTCCGGCGGTAACTTCACGACCTGCAGCCAGAACTCCTCCAGCGTCCCGACCACGTCGATGAACCCGTCGAAATCCACCGGCTTGGTCAGATAGGCGTTCGCGTGCAGATCGTACGAGCGGAGCACGTCCTCCTCGGCTTCGGAACTCGTCAGGACGACCACCGGAATCCGCTTGAGTTGCCTGTGCTCTTTGATCTCCTCCAGCACCTCCCGGCCGTCCTTCCGCGGCATGTTGAGGTCGAGAAGGACCAGATCGGGCCGCGGTCGGCCCTCGTACTCGCCCTCCCCGAGGAGGAACTGCATGGTTTCGACCCCGTCGTTGACGACGTGGAGGTTGTTTGCCAATCGGCCTTTCTCCAGGGCCTTGCGCGTCAGCTTCACGTCGCCGGGGTTGTCTTCAGCGAGGAGGATTTCGACGGGTTCCCGCTCTGGCATACGACGGTGGTTGCGACCACACCCTGTTGACTGTTGCGGCTACCGCTTCGGGAAGGACGCGTAGAACGTCGCGCCTTCTCCGGGCGTCGACTCGATCCAGATATCCCCCTCGTGACGGTTGACGATGCGCTGGCAGATGGCGAGGCCGATGCCGGTACCCTCGTCGTCGCGGTTCGACTGCTCGAAGAGTTCGAAGACGCGCTCCTGCTGGTCCGGCGGGATCCCCGACCCGTCGTCGGAAATCGAGAAGACGACCGCGTCCTCGCCGTCCTCGCCGCTCACGTGTACCACCGGCGGGTCGTCGCCGTCGCCGCCGTGTTCGATGGCGTTGGAGAGGAGGTTCTGGAACAGCTGCCCGAGTTGGTTCTCGTCGGCGACGACGCGGGGGAGGTCGTCGTGGGTAACCGTCGCGTCCGTCTCGGCGATCAGGAGTTCGAGGTCCTGTAACACCCGGCCGAGGACGGCGTCGGCGTCTACTTCCTCGAACGACTCGCCCTGCGTGTGGACCCGGGAGTATTCGAGCAGGTCGCCGATCATCGCCTGCATCCGCTGGGCGCCGTCGACGGCGAAGCCGATGTACTCGTCGGCCTCGTCGTCGAGTTCGTCGCCGTACTCCGAGGCGAGCAGGTCGACGTAGCTCGACACCATCCGAAGGGGCTCCTGCAGGTCGTGGGAGGCGACGTAGGCGAACTGCTGGAGCTGTTCGTTCGAGCGTTCGAGCTGTTCGACGGTTCGTTCGAGCTCCATCTCGGCTTCGCGGATCTCGGTCACGTCCCGGTAGAGCAGGTAGCTGCGGACGCCGTTCAACGCCGCGTCGCCGCCGTACGGGACCAGTTGCACGACGTAGTGTTTCCGCCCCTCGGGCGCGTAGTGGGTCGTCTCGACTGTGTGTCGCTCGCTCGCTTCGGCCGCGTGCTCGAACGCCCGAATCGTCTCCTCGTCGAGCGCGGGCAGGACCGTCCCGTGGTCGTCGCTCACCGCCCCGAACTGCGCCTCGTACTCGGGATTGACCATCTCGACGACGAACCCGTCGTCGTCGAGGCGCAGATCGGCTATCGCCGCCGGATCGTTCTCGAACAGCGATTCGAAGCGGGCCCGTTCGCGCTCGCTCCGCTTCCGTGCGCGCTCGACGGTCGCCGTCCGCCGGCCGACGAGCACCCCGGCACCCGTGCCGACGACCGTCGTCTGCAGGACGATGATCCACGGCTTCAGCTCGTTCTGGAGGCTCTGGATGCCCACGACCCAGCCCACGAGCGTCGCCGTCGTCACGGCGCCGGCGACGGTCCACAGCGTCACGGATTCGACGAACGAGTCGCTGTACGCCCCGTGCCGGAGTTCCCAGACGGTGTAGAACAGTCCCAGCAGGAGCACGAACGGGAGGGCGTTCTCGACGGCGGTCGACGCGAGCGTGTTGCCCTGCACGGCCCAGTCCTCGACCACGTCGAAGAGGAGGACGCCGGTGAGCGACAGGCCGATCCCCGACAGTACGGTCAGCGACACTCGCCGATTCAGTCGCATTCGGTGGTACCTGCTCCGTACGGCCACTTAGTCCTTCGTCGTCCGCTTCTCAGGACTGGTAATCCGGGGGGACGTATTTTGTAACCCTCCATCCCACGATTAGTCGTGATGTACTTCACGAACCGTCCGTCGCGTTGCGATCCGGTATGAGCGCTATCGACGAACCGCGCCTCCTGCACGTCGACGACGACCCCGCGGTGCTGGATCTGACGGCTGCGTTTCTCGACCGCGAACTCGACTGGCCGGTCACGACCGTCACCGAGACGTCGGTCGACGCCGCGCTCGAACGGCTCTCGGCGGGGGCGTTCGACTGCATCGTCAGCGACTACGACATGCCCGAGATGGACGGTCTCGCCTTCTTCGACGCGCTTCGGGACCGCGACGTCGACGCCCCGTTCATCCTCTATACGGGCAAGGGGAGCGAGGAAATCGCCAGTCAGGCGCTCAACGCCGGCGTCACCGGCTACTTCCAGAAGGGTGGTCCGGAACAGCAGCGCCGACTCGCGAACCGCGTCGGGCAGGCCATCGAGGAGAGTCGGACCCAGACCGTCGCCGACCGCTACTCGACGGTCATGGAGGCGCTCGGCTACCCCATCTACGTCGTGGACGAGACGGGACATTTCGAGTTCGTCAACGAACCCTTCGCGGAACTCACGGGCTACGACGTGTCGACCATCGTCGGGAGCAAGCCCGAACTGATCAAAACCGACGCCGCCGTCGAGCGGGCGTCGGACGAACTCGGCTCGATCCTCTCGAGCGAAGGGCCGTCGATCAGCCGCTTCGAAGTCGACATCGTGCCGAAGGAGGGTGAGCCGATCCGGTGTCGCGACCACATGGCCGCCCTCCCGTACGACGGCGAGTGTTTCGAGGGGAGCGTCGGCATCCTCCGCGACGTCTCGGCGGAGCGGCGCCGGGCGCGCGAACTCGAACGGCGGACCCGCGCCATGGACGAGGCGCCCATCGGGATCACGATGAGCGACCCCTCGAAGCCGGACACTCCCCTGACTTACGTCAACGACAGGTTCGTCGAGATGACGGGGTACGACCGCGAGACGCTGCTCGGACGCAACCTCCGATTCCTCCGCGCTTCCGACGCCGCCGACGACTCGGTCGCCGAACTCCGAGCGGCGGTCGACGCCGGCGAGTCCGTGACGACCACGCTCCGCACCCAGCGGCGCGACGGCGAGGCGTTCCGAACCCGGGTGAGCCGCACGCCCCTCCGCGACGAGGACGGCGACGTCACCCGCTGGGTGGGCTTTCACGAGCGGCAGACCCGCCGGTGACTCGAAGACGCGACCGGGCCGCCATCGCCGACGAGGGACCGACTGCGTTCAGTAAGGGGTGCGAAACTGTTTCTGCGGGGAGGTCGAAACGGTGGATGTGACGTTTCAGATAGGGCTTCCGCGCGACGCGACGGCCGCCACGAGTACCGACCGCTCGGCACGGACTGTCACTGCCACCCCGAAGGCGGCGCCTTCGTCGAGCGGGTGACGGAGTGACCCGGACGATTCTCGTCGCCGGCACCGCCAGCCACGTCGGCAAGAGTACGGTCGCGGCCGGTCTCTGTCGCCACCTCGCCGACCGGGGCGTCGACGTCGCTCCGTTCAAGGGACAGAACATGAGCAACAACGCCCGGGCCGTCCTCGCCGCCGACGGCGACGCCGAGTGGGGCGAAATCGGCGTCTCGCAGTACGTGCAAGCGCGGGCGGCACGCGTGACGCCGACGACGGACACGAATCCAGTGTTGCTCAAACCCCGCGGGGACGGCGAGAGCCAACTCGTCGTCCACGGGGAGGCGGTCGACGACGTCGAGGCGGGCGACTACTACGAGACCCACTGGGAACGCGCCCGCGACGCCGCCGCGGACGCCTACCGCCGACTCGCCGCGGCACACGACGTGGTCGTCGCGGAGGGCGCGGGGAGCGTCGCGGAGCCGAACCTCCGACACCGCGACATAGCGAACGTCGAGACGGCGCGGTTCGCCGACGCGGACGTCCTCCTCGTCGCGGACATCGAACGTGGCGGCGCGTTCGCCAGCATCGTCGGCACGCTGGAACTCGCCCCGGACGACGTCGTCGAGCGGGTGGTCGGCGTCGTCATCACGAAGTTCCGCGGCGACCGGTCGCTGCTCGATCCGGCCATCGAGACGGTCGAGGATCGGACGGGCGTCCCCGTGGTCGGCGTCCTGCCGTACGACGACCCCGGCCTTCCGGCGGAGGACAGCGTCTCCCTCCCGGACGACGAGGGGGTCCGCGGCGACGACGACGGCGTGCCCGACGGGCGGGCCGTCACCGTCGGCGTCCCGCGCCTCCCCCGCGTCTCCAACGCCACCGACCTCGAACCGCTGGCTCGGGTGCCGGGCGTCCGCGTCGCGTACCTGCCACCCTCGGCGTCGCTCGACGGCGTCGACGCCGTCGTCGTCCCGGGGACGAAGAACACGGTCGACGATCTGCTCGCGCTCCGCGAGACCGGCTTCGACGCGGCACTCGCCGCGTTCGACGGCCCAGTCGTCGGGATCTGTGGCGGCTACCAGCTACTCGGCGAACGCATCGAAAACGCCCACGTCGAGGGGACCGGGGACCGGCGGGTCGTCGACGGGATCGGACGGCTGCCCGTGGCGACGACGTTCTCGGCCGACAAGCGCGTGGAAGCGGTGACCCGGGCGGTGTCGGGGGCGGGACCGCTTTCCGGCGCGAGCGGGACCGTCTCGGGCTACGAGATTCACATGGGCGACACCCACGCGCTGGCTCCCGTCGACCGGCCGGTCGGTCCCGAGAGCGCCGCGGTCGGCGACGTCGCCGGGACGTATCTCCACGGCCTCTTCGAAAATCGGACGATGCGCGAGGCGTTCGTCGAAGCCGTCTACGACGCGGCCGGTCGGACGCGGCCCGAACGGGACGGCGGCCGACGAAGCCCCTACGATGCTGCGGCGGCGCTCGTCCGGGATCACGTGGACGCGTCCGTGATCGACCTCGGGTAGGCTGTTGGACGGCACACCGGGACGCATATACGATTTCGGACGCAGTTCTCCGAGTATGCCCGACGACACGGCGGGACCGGGATGGTTCGAATCCGTCCCGCCCGACGACCTCGACGCCGCCCGCGATGTCATCGAGAACGGCAGCGCGGAAACCCCGGACGACTGGCCCGCCCTCGCCGTCGACGCCGGGTTCGCCGACGACGAGGACGACTACTACGATCTGCTTCACGACGCCACCGTGACCGCGGCCCGGGAAGCCGTCCGGGAGCGCGAGCGGGCGGACGACCAGCAGCTCGTCCACGCCATCCGGAGCATGGACGACATAGTGCGAACCGCTTGATTGCGGTCTCTGTCCTCGTGGGCTTCGGCTGTCGACTCGCCCGGTATAGATTCCTATCAGGAATCGTATTCTCAATGGGAAACGAACGATTTCGAGCACTCGGAGCTCCCCATGTCCGGAGAAGTAGCCTTTCGCTACCGGCCAGTCCAGAGTATTCTCCGAACCCCTCGACATTGAGAGCAGTTCACGGGAACGCTTTTGCGATAGCAGTCGATAGAAGCGAGCATGGCCGAACGGGAGAGCCGTCGTGTCGTCCACGACCTCATGGACGAACCCCATATCGCCGGACATCGAGTCAGCGTCCGCCAGGTGTACGCGCTGGTCGAAGAGCGCGGCGTGGACCCCGAAACGGTCGCCGACCGATACGACCTAGATGTGGCCGACGTCTACCACGCGCTCGCGTACTATCACGACAACCCACGCGAGATGAGCGGGATCGAAGCCGAGCGCGACGAGGCTTTCGAGACGTTCCGGGACTCGATTCATCGCCCCGATGGCGTCGACCCTGACGCCGCCTGACATGTCGGAGTGGCGGTTTCTTCTCGACGAGAACGTCGACCCGAAAGTAGCCACGTATCTCGACAAAGAGGCGTTGTTCGCCGTCCACGTCCAGGACACGGTCGGACAGGGCGCCGACGACCAAGACGACGTCCTCCCCTACGCCCGCGAACACGATCTCATCGTCGTCACGAGTGACGTGAAAGATTTCGGGGCGCTTTCGAACGAGGTTCACGCCGGGATCATTCTCCTCCACGACGACACGATGCCCGCCTACCGAGTCGCGTCCGCGCTCATCGCGATGGTCGATACCTATCCGAATCGGGCCGATTTCCCGGGTCGGGAAGAACTCGATGCGTGGGTCTAACCCGATTTATTCGCTCCGTCGCCGACCGAAACACCAACCGCCACACCGGGACGCATATACGATGTCGACTGTAGTTCTCCGAGTATGACCAACGAGAAAGTCGGGTCAGGCTGGTTCGAATCGGTGCCACCTGACGATCTCGACGCCGCCCGCGATGTCATCGAGAACGGCAGCGCGGAAACCCCGGACGACTGGCCCGCCCTCGCCGTCGACGCCGGGTTCGCCGACGACGAGGACGACTACTACGATCTGCTTCACGACGCCACCGTGACCGCGGCCCGGGAAGCCGTCCGGGAGCGCGAGCGGGCGGACGACCAGCAGCTCGTCCACGCCATCCGGAGCATGGACGACGCCGACCGGACGGCCAACGAGTTGGCCGAACGCGTCGCCGAGTGGGCGGGGGCACTGTTCGACGACGTGCGGACGGGCGTCGACGGCGCGCGTGAGGTGGCCGCACGCGATCCCGAGACGGCCGCCGAGGAGCGTGTCGTCTCGCTGGCGACGCGGGTCGCCGACCTCGCAGCGGAGGCGGCCGACTGCCGGGCGTTCGTCGAGCGGACGGCGCCGGCCGTCGCCCCCAACCTCAGCCGGATGGCGGGACCGGTGCTCGCCGCGCGCCTGATCGCCCTCGCCGGCGGCCTCGGCGAGTTGGCGAAGAAGCCGTCCGGGACGGTGCAGGTCCTCGGCGCCGAGGACGCGCTCTTCGCTCACCTCGCCGGGCGCGCGCCGTCGCCGAAACACGGCGTCATCTACACCCACGACTACGTGCGCAACACCCGGCCCGAGGATCGGGGGTCGGCCGCCCGCGCGCTAGCGGGCAAACTCGTCATCGCGGCGCGGATCGACCACTACGCCGGTGACCTCCGGGAGGGGATTCACGAGGAACTCGACGAACGGATGGCGACCATCCGCGCGAGGGCCGACTCGTGAGCCTGCCCGACGGCGTCGAGTGGCGATCCTTCGACGGCCGTGACCGCCTCGCCACGCGCGGCGATCCGGTGTACGGCGAGCCGACCGACGGGCCGTGGCGCCTGTGGGACGCCGGCCGGTCGAAACTGGGGGCGACCCTCGAACTCGGTCTCGACACCGGCCTCGAGGGCGGCGAGTCCGTCCTCTATCTCGGCGCCGCCAGCGGGACGACGGTGAGCCACGTCGCCGACTTCTGTGGCCCGACCTACGCCGTCGAGTTCGCGCCCCGACCGACCCGTGACCTCGTGGACGTAGCCGCGGGGCGGTCGAACCTATTCCCGCTCCTGAAAGACGCCAGGAAGCCGACGACGTACGCCCACGTCGTCGAGTCGGACCTGGACGTCGTCGTTCAGGACGTGGCGACGCGCGGACAGGCCCGGGTCGCCGCGCGCAACCGGCAGTTCCTCCGGGACGACGGCCGCCTCCTCGCGGCAATCAAAGCCCGGAGCGAGGACGTGACGCGGGAACCGGACGCCGTCTTCGAGGACGTACTCGACGAGTTGCGCGCGACCTACGAGATACTCGAGACTGCGCGGCTGGATCGCTACCACGACGACCACTTGGCCGTCGTCGCCCGCCCCCGAACGACCGACTGAGTGGATCCTGACCGCCGGCGCGGACCGGTGCCCACTCCCGTGTGATAACTCCTTGGTACAACCCGGAAAAGACTCTTGAGGGGGGCCGTCGGAGTGAGGGTATGACCTTCACCGACGACATTCGTCCTACCGCCGACGACCTGTGGGACGACATCGTGTCGCATCCGATGGTGTCGCGACTCGGCGACGGGACGCTCGAGACGGCCCCGTTCGAGTACTGGGTCCGGCAGGACTACGTCTACCTGATCGACTACGCGCGGGTGTTCGCCCACGGTGCGGCGTCGGCGCCGACGCTCGATCACATGGGGACGTTCGCGGAACTGCTCCACGAGACCATCGACACGGAGATGGATCTCCACCGGGCCTACGCCGCGGAGTTCGGGATCACCGAGGCGGAACTGGAGGCGACGGAGCCGTCACCGACGACGCGGGCCTACACCGACTTCCTCGTGCGGACGGCGGCGACGGGGCCCTTCGGTGATCTCGTCGCCGCCCTCTTGCCCTGCATGTGGGGGTTCAACGAGACGGCGACGCGTCTGGAAACCGACGGTATGCCCGACGACGAGCGCTACGCGGAGTGGATTCGGACCTACGCGGGCGAGGAGTTCTCGGCACTCACGCGGTGGTGCAAGGACCTGATGGACGAAGTGGCCGCGGACGCGACGGCGTCGGACCGGGAGCGATACCGCGACCGGTTCGTCACGTCCGCGCGCTACGAGTACCGCTTCTGGGACGCCGCGTGGAACGAGGAGACGTGGACGGTCGGATGAGCGACGACCTGCGGGCACTCCACGAACACCTGAAAGCGACCGAGGAGTTGCCGGTCCGACCGGACGCGAGCGTGTGGCTCGGTGAGGCGGCGGCCGTCGCGGCGGACGTCGCCGACGGCGACGCCCCACCCGCCGTCGTCGTCGACCGGGTCGGTCGGGTCGCGGAACTACTCGCCGAGGTGGAGACGACGGGGAATGCCGACGCGGACGAGCACGTCCGCGCCGCCGAACGGATCGCGACACGGATCGTCGAGGGATAGGGATTATCGGATATGCTTGCTGGGCCGTGCCGGCGAGAATCCCCGGGCAGTTACGATACCCCCGAAGAGAAGACGAAGGGACGGGGAGCGGTTGAGCGGCGGGCGCGCACACGGCCAAGACGTTGATGTTGACGAAGCGCCTATGGAGTGTGCTGCGTCAGAGGCACTCTGCCGGCCGGGATTCCCCCTATCCCGGCGGACGCGGCACGGTTTTTCCGAGTTCGACGCGATTCCTCGAGCACTGGGCCTGTCGGACTCAGGCGGGCGTCGCCTCTTCGATCAGATCCGAGACGTACTGATCTTCCCACTCCCGGCGCGCTTCGAGTTCGCGCCGTCCCCGACGTGTCAGCGTGTAGTAGTTCGTGCGACGGTCGCGCTGCCCCTTGTCGATGAGACCCTTCTCGACCAGCGTGTCGAGATTCGGATACAGGCGGCCGTGGTGGATTTCGCTCTCGTAGTAATCCTCGAGTTCCTCCTTGATCGCCAGTCCGTGCGGTTCGTCGAGCCCGGCGATCACGTACAGGAGATCTCGCTGGAAGCCGGTCAGATCGTGCATCGTCACCTACTGTTATATCTCGATACTTATATGTCTGTCGTGGCGGGACACTATTCGCCCGGATAGTCGAATTTCGGGTCGAAGGGCGCCGCGATGCAGGAATCAACGTCATCGACGCGTGCCGACGTTCCGCGACGCGACGGGGCGATGGCGGAACGTCATCGTCCGTTGATACTGATATCTCCGGGTGAGACTGGGCTGCCAGTCGGGCCGCTCGTTGGCGACGTTCGGGGCGACGAATAGCCGGCCGTTGGCGGTGTGTCAGAGGCAGGACAACGCCACCGACCACAGACGAATACGTGGAATTATATAATAATTGTATCGATTAGTACGGTTCGTCCGTGTCGGCCGATCACCACCGTTTCACGTCGAAATGTGAAATTTTTCCTATATTTTCAACACGTGGTCCAAGACTTATTTACTTGGTCGCGTCGAACGGTGCCCCGATGGACCTCGGCTCCCGGGACGCGTTCGCGCGGATGGGTACGCTCGGTATCGAAGAGGAGTTCTACGTCGTCGACGAGGCGGGGCGGCCGACGGCCGGTATCGACGACCTGATCTACGGGAGCGAGCCGCCCGAACCGCTGGTCGACCGCCTCGATCACGAACTGTTTCAGTTCACTATCGAAACGCAGACGCCGTTGATCGAGCGGCCGGAGAACGCGCGTGCGGAACTGACCCGGATTCGTCGGGCGCTGGTCGACCACGCGACCGATCACGGCTACCGGGTGGCGGCCGCCGGCCTGCATCCCTCGGCGAAGTGGCGGGAACTCGATCACGCGACCAAACCCCGCTATCGCGCCCAACTCGACCGCATCCAGTATCCACAACACCGGAACACGACCGCCGGCCTGCACGTCCACGTCGGCGTCGACGACGCCGACAAGGCGACGTGGATCGCCAACCGTCTGCGGTGGCATCTCCCCCCCATTCTCGCGCTCTCGGCCAACTCCCCGTTCTGGAATGGCTTCGACACCGGCCTCGCCTCGGCTCGGGCGAAAATCTTCGAGAATTTGCCAAATACGGGCATCCCAACCGCGTTCGAGGACTTCGACGCCTACCGGCGCTTCGAGCGGCGCATGGTCGAGACGGGATCGATCAACGACCGGGGCGAACTCTGGTACGACGTGCGCCCACATACGGGCCACGGCACCGTCGAGGTGCGGACGCCGGACGCACAGGCCGATCCGGACCGCGTCCTCGCCATCGTCGAGTACGTCCACGCCCTCGTCCTCGACCTGGCCGAGCGCTACGACGACGGGGAGTCGCCGGCCGAACTCCGTCGGGAACTTCTGGACGAGAACAAGTGGCGTGCCATGCGCTACGGCCACGACGCCGAGTTCGTCACCCGAGACGCCGAGGACACCGTCTCGCTCGGCACCGTCGTCGACCGGGAGCGTAACCGCCTCGGCGTCGACGGCATTCGCGACCTGTACGACGACCCGAGCGGCGCCGCGACACAGCGACGGATCCACGACGAGGGCGGCCACGCCGCCCTTCGCGAGTCGCTACTCCTCTCTCCCTGACCGGGAAAGCCTTTTTATCCGCCGCGTTCTGACCTACCAAAGAGAACATATGTCTGACGAGAGCACGTCCGAGGAGTTCGATATCGACGATCCGACCGAGGAGGACGTGTCGGCGCGTGACCGGCTGGAGGCCGAGGCCGACCGGGCGGTCACGGAGTTCGACGAGGGCGTCGTCGACTTGCTCGCGTGGGTGCTCGATACGGAGACCCGTGCCCGCATCTACGTCTATCTTCGACAGCATCCGAACTCGACGAGCGACGAGGTGGCGGAGGGGACCGGTCTCTACCCCAGTACGGTCCGCGAGGCGCTGGCCCAGCTCCACGACGAGGACACCGTCGAGCGACACAAACGCGAGAGCGCCGGCGCCGGCAACAATCCTTACGAGTACGAGGCCATCGCCCCCAGCGCGCTCGTTCGAGGAGTCGTGGGGCAGGTCCAGGAGCAACTGAACGCCGTTTTCAACCTCGACCGGCAGTTGACCGACGCCGGCGCGGACGCCGACGAGTCGGCGACCGAACCGGTTCGCATCACCGTCGAAGACGACGAGGAGTGACGGCGGCGACCGCCCCGTCGAGTCGACCCGTTTAAGTCGCGCGAATTCGTGGCCCCGGACATGACAGTCGCGCTTGGTGGGACGTTCGATCCGATTCACGACGGACACCGAGCGCTGTTCGAGCGCGCGTTCGAACTCGGCGACGTGACCGTCGGTCTCACGAGCGACGACCTGGCCCCCGAGACGCGAGCCGAGCCACGGCGCGTCCGCCCCTTCGAGGAGCGTCGGACGGCCCTCGAAGCCGAACTCCGACCGCTCGCGGACGCGGCGAACCGTGAGTTCGAGGTGCGAAAGCTGGAGGAGCCGACCGGCATCGCGACCGAACCGGGGTTCGAAGCCATCGTCGTCTCGCCCGACACCCTCGCCGGCGCCGAACGCATCAACGAGATTCGCGAGCAGCGGGGCCTCGACCCCCTCCGGATCGAACTCGTCGACTACGTGCCGGCGGACGACGGTGACCGCATCTCCTCGACCCGGATCGTCCGCGGCGAAATCGACCGCCACGGCAACCTCACGTCGGAGCGGACGCCCGAGACGGAGTAGCGACGACTACCACTCCGGCGGACGGAACCCCGACGACTCCAGCAGCGCCTTCCAGTGATTCTGGACGCTCAGACGCGTCACGTCCATCGCCTCGGCGACGGCGCCCTGTGAGCGTTCCTCGCCAGCGATGAGCGCCCCGGCGTAGAGGCTCGCGGCCGCCACTGCGGGTTTCGACCGCTCCTCGTCGGGCACGTTCGAGAGGAAGAGGTCGACGGCGTTCGACCGCGCCGCTGCGTCCAGTTCGAGGCCGTCCGCCGCACGGGTGATTCGAGCCACCCACTCCTCGTTGTCGACGCGGTCGCGCGCCCGGTACATGATCGGCTCGACGGCTTCGAGGTATTTAAATCAATGTCGGAGCGTTAGTTACTTGCCCGTTTCGGGGGCACAACGAAACGAGCGCGGGTAGCCAAGCCAGGAAAAGGCGCAGCGCTTAGGACGCTGTCCCGTAGGGGTCCGCCGGTTCAAATCCGGTCCCGCGCATTCTGTCGCGAGCCGAACGGCGAGCGACGAATGCGCAACGAGCGTGATTTGAACCAGGGAGTGAAGCGAACGGAGTGAGCGGAACGACCGTGGTTCAAATCCGGGTCCGCGCGAACCAACTGACGGGCCGGGAGTGCCGGCGAGCGGACTCCGCGCGCCCTTCGTTCACTGCGACGAGGACGCCGTCGCCGACGACTGACCCTCACTCCAACCCCAACACCCCCTTCGGATTCTCGTACACCACTTTCCGAACATCTTCCTCCTCCACCCCACTCCGAACCAGATCCAAGATAGCCCGCTTCATCGCGAACGGCTGGGTCTGATACATCCCGGCCACGTCGGTGTCGAGGATGACGCGCTCCGGCCCGTACTCCTCGATCACCGCCGACACGTCCTCGACGGTCGTCGTCCGGATCCACTGCCCGATGCTGAAGGCGAGATAGCAGTCGGTTTGCTCCATGACGAACTCGGCCATCGAGGGGTGGGCGTGGTCGAGCACGACCTGCTCGTGGGCCAGTCCCACCTCGTCCGCGAGCGCCACGTCCATCTTCGTCGCGTCGAGTTTGGCCGTCGCGGGGTCGAGCACCGGGTCGGCCAGGTCGTGGCCCTCCTCGGTCTTGCCCGTGAGCCACTTGTCCGGCTCGGATTTCGTGACGGAGGGGGTGTGGAGCAGGATGGGGAGCCCCTGATCGTCGGCGACGCGCATCTGTTCGCGGACGACGGCCTCCTGATCCTCGACGGCCATGGGTTCGCTGTACTGGGTCATCGAGATGCCCGTCTCGCCCAGGGCGACCACCTCGTCGAGGGCGGCGTATTCGGGGAGCACGTCGAACAGGTCCTCGTAGTCGACTTTCGGTCCCGTGGTGTGGATGCCGATGGCGAGGTAGGGGTCGAAGAAGTGGCTCCGACCGATGGCGTGCGAGCGGCGGATGGCGTCGTCCCAGAGGAAGCGCACGTCCTCGGGGCGCATGGGCCGGTAGGGGGCGTAGTGGGCGGCCGCGGCGACGAAGACGGCCGCCTCGCAGCCGGAGAGGTCGAACCGCTCGCGGTCACCCCACGACATCGTGTGACCGTGCTGGTGGATGTCGATCCACGGCATTCGGGTGACGGCCGAGGACGGTGGCTCCTCGACGCCGAGTTCGTCGTTTCGGAAGGCGCCCATCGGTCGCTGGGTCGGGTACGTGTCGGGGTCGGCCATGAGGATCCGTACCACGGCCACCATCATATACGCTCGCCTCGACGGTGCTCAGGGCTCGAACTCGACGCCGGTGAACTCGAAGCGGGCACCACCGTCGGTGCCGTCGACGACCCGAACCGCCCAGCCGTGGGCCTCGGCGATCCGTTCGACGATGCACAGCCCGAAGCCGGTGCCGTCCTCCGAGGTGGTGTAGCCGGCGTCGAAGACGCTGTCGCGCTCCGATTCGGGGATGCCGGGACCGTCGTCTTCGAGGTAGAAGCCGTCCGAGAGGTCGCCGACGGTGATGATTACGCCGTCGGTCGTGGAGCCGTGCTCGACGGCGTCGTCAGCCGTCGGCTGACTGCTCGTGGAACCGTGTTCCACGGCGTTGCGCAGCAGGTTCTCCAGTAGCTGTTGGAGGCGGCTCCGGTCGGCGTACATCGTCCGTTCCGTCCGCAGTCGGACCGTCGCGTCGTCGGTATCGACGTTCCGCCAGCAGCGTTCGACGCAGGTGTCGAGGTCGACCGCTTCGAGCGTTCCCACTTCGCTGCCCTCCCGCGCCAGCGTCAGCAGGTCGTCGATCAGACTGTTCATCCGGTCGTGGGCGCGCGAGACGGCCTCGAGACGCTCGCTGTCGCAGTCTTGCTGCAGGAGTTCGACGTGTCCCTCGGCGACGTTCAGCGGGTTCCGAAGGTCGTGGGAGACGACGCTGGCGAACTCCTCGAGGCGCTCGTTCTGCCGCGCGAGTTCGCGCTCCCGCCGCTCGCGCTCGGTGACGTTCTGCGAGACGGCGATGCCGGAGACGATGGTACCCTCGTCGTCGCGAACCGGGAGGGTCCGGATGCGGTACCGCTCCCCACGATACTCCTGCTCGAAGGTGTTGTGTCGGCCCGCCAGCGCCTCGCGGTAGTGGTACGCGGTTTCGTCGGCGATGTCTTCGGGAAACAGGTCGTAGGGGGTCTTCCCTTCGAAGTCGGTGCCGGAGAGGTCGACCGACGACACCTCCGCCCCGCCGGCGAGGACGTACTGGAGGTCGTGATCGAAGAGGAAGACGGCGCCGTCGGGGAAGTTCTCGACGAGCGTCCGGTACCGGCGCTGGCTCTCCCGGAGCGTGCGTTCCCGTTCGATCCGCGAGAGCGCCTCCTCGGCGTTGGCGGCGAGCGTCCGGGCCAACGTCACGTCGGCCTCGTCGAACGCCCCGGATTCGGTCGCGGCGACGTACATCACGCCGTGGTCACCGAGGGGGAGGATGATCTCCGCGCCGAACGCCGTATCCGGGTTGTAGCGGCCGGGTTCCTCGGAGACGTCCTCGAAGACGCGCACCTCCCCCGACTGGAACGCCTCCCACGAGAGGCTCTCGCCCGGTTCGTAGGTCGGCGGCTCGCCGATCAGGTCGAGGGCCTCCTCGGTCGTCGCCGTCGGGACGAGTGCGTCCGCTTTCTCGTCGTAGAGGTAGACGCTGTTTATCGGGAGCCCGAGGACGCTCCGTGCCGTCTCGACGGCCCGCTCGGCGACGGCCGCCCGCGAGTCGACCGCCATGAGGTCACGGGTCGCCTCGTGGAGCGCCTCGATGCGTCGCTGGCGCTCCCGACGCTCGGTCACGTCCTGAAACTGCGAGAAGATAGCGACCACGTCGCCGTCATCGGCCTGTGGCCGATTGCTCGTGGAACTACGTTCCACGCTGTCGTCGTCGGTCACGACGCGGTTGTGCCACTCACAGACGATCCGCTCGCCGTCCTTCCGGACGTTCTCGTCGATGCTGTGGAAGCCGCCCTCGGCTTCCGCCAGGGCCGACGTGACTTCGTCGACGTTCTCGTAGCTCTCGCTGGTGACGATCTTCTCCCACGTCTCGCCGCGGAGCTCTTCCTCGGAGTAGCCGAGGATCTCCTCTCCGGCCTCGTTCAGCCCGACGATTTCGAACTCGCTGTTGTACTCCAAGACGCCGAGCGGCGACTGTTCGACGAACAGGGAGAGTCGTTTCTGACTGGCTTCGAGCTCCCGCTGTGAGCGGTACTGATCGACCGCGTTCCGAATCCGGTTGGCGAGGACGGCGTACTGACCGGTTCCCCGTTCCTTCTGGAGGTAGTCCGTCACGCCCGCCGAGATGGCCCGGCTCGCTATCTCCTCGTTCCCCTTCCCGGTGAAGAGGATGAAGGGAAGGTCCGGGGACTGCTCGCGGACGGCATCCAGAAACGCTAGCCCGTCAGGGCCGGGCATGTCGTAGTCGCTCACGACACAGTCCACGTCGTTCGCGTCGAGATGGTCGAGCCCCGCGTCGGCGCTCGTCGCCGTCTCGACGGCGAACGCGTCGTCCTCCCGCTCCAGAAACGTCGCGGCAAGGTCGGCAAAGTCCGGGTCGTCGTCGACGTGGAGTACGTCGATCCCCTCGCCTGTCTCGCTCATCGTGCGTCGTTACTGTCGGCTAGCGCCAGGGGCGTATAAGTGACAGGGCGGTGCGTGCCTACTCCGTCCGGTGTCCCCAGAACCCGTCGTGTTTGGTGACTGTGAGGTCGTCGGTCACCCGCACCTGACAGGCGAGGCGGAGTCCCCGCTCGGCCGTGTGGGGCGGGAAGTCGAGACGGGCGCGCTCGCGGGCGGTCGGCTCCGCGACGGCGCCCTCGATCTCGACCGCGCAGGTTCCACAGGTGCCCAGCCCGTGACAGGAGAGCGCAGTCGGGCCGTTGTGTGGCGAATGCCCTGCGTCGAGGAGGACGTTCCGGAGGCGAGCACCGGTCTCGCACTGGATGCGTTCGCCCTCGAAGGTGACCGTGGGCACGGTCAGTCGTCCCCGTCGGTCGTGTCGATTCCGAGCAGTCGGTTCAGCCCGCAGACACAGGTCGTGACGTTGAATCCGAGGCCGAGCGCCCCGACTCCGGCGAGCAGGCCCGTGGTTCGATTCCCGCGCCGGAGCGCACGCACCGCGACGACGGTGAGGAGGACGGCGAGGGCTGCACGGACGAGGCGGTCACGGCCACCGACGTTGCGTTCGAGTGTCATACCTACCCTTGGGTCCGGATCGAGTTGTACGTTCGGCCTCCGGTCGCCGACACGGAGCGACAGCCGACAGTATTAGAAGGTGACGGCACCCACGTTCGGTATGCGTCTGTTCCGGTCGAGCGAACTCCTCGGTATCGCTCGGGAGACCATGGACTTCGTCCTCGAGGCCAGCGAGGAGACCCACCCCAACGAGTACATGGGCTTTCTCCGCGCGGAGGACGCGCGCAAACTCGGCCTCGACCGGCGCGGACAGGTGATCACCGACGTGCTCGTCATCCCCGGCACCACCTCGAACCCCGTCAGCGCGACGGTCCGCTCGGAGATGAAGCCCAACGACGTGCAGTCCGTCGGTTCGGTCCACTCCCACCCGAACGGCGTACTCCGCCCGAGCGACGCCGACCTCGCCACCTTCGGACAGGGCGACGTCCACATCATCGTCGGCGCGCCCTACGGCCGCGGCGACTGGCGGGCGTTCGACAATCAGGGGGAGCCGACGACTCTCGATGTCCTCGACGTGGAACTCCCCGAGGAGCGCTTCTTCGATTTCACACAGGAGGACATCGACGCCGAACTGCTCGCCGAAGGTCGAAACCGGGGTGTCGTCACCCCCGTCGACGAGGACGAGGAGGACGACGGCGGCGGCTTCCTCTCGTGGCTCCGCTGAGCCCGCTCACTCGGAGGTCCGGCCCCGCCCCTCCGCCTCGCCGTCGCCGTCCTCCACGTCGTCCATCGCGGCCCGTTCGCGGGCGGCGGCCACCGTCTCCCGCGCCGTCTCCTCTAGCTCCTCGATTCCGACCATCACGTCCGCGGCGTCGAGGCGGCGCTCGAAGCGGTCGAGCATCCCATCGGTGAGTTCCTCCTCCGACCGACGACCGGTGGCGACGCCGCTGGTCACGATGGACTGGATGCCCTCCTCGACGGTCATGTCCACGTCGAAGACGTGTTCCTCGGCGACGTGGAGAACGTACCCGCCCATCACGGGGTTGGGAGCCATGGGGAGGAAGACGGTGATCATCCCCTCGGTCTCGCCGACGCCTTCGCACACCACGTCCGGCGTCTCGGCGGTCAGGAAGGCGAAGGCGTAGGTCCCCTTGTCGGGAAACTCGACGAGTTTCACCTCCTGAAAGCTGTCGGTGTCGCTATCGAGGAGGAGGCCGCTCATCTCGTCGATGCTCTGGTACAGGGAGCCGACGCCGGGAATGCGGGAGACGAGCGTATCGAAGAAGGCGCCGAACCCGGAGCGGTTCGGGCGGCGCTCGGTCCAGACGCCGATACAGAAGATGGCCGCGAGGATGGAGAGGATGGCGACGACTTTGAGCGTCGTATCGGAGGCCGGCTGGAGCCCCGTGACGGAGGTGAAGAAGCCGACGACGGGGTCGAGTTGCTGGGAGACGAAGTCGACGACGGCGCCGAGAACCACGAGCGTGACGATGAGCGGGAGGGTCACCGCGGCGCCGGTGACGAACGCCTGCCGGGCGAAGCCGCGTGGCCCGTCGTACTCCTCGAAGGCGTCCATCTCGCTTGGACGGTCCATACGCGGCCGTCGGCCGCGGCGGCGGAAAACGTTCCGGCGGCGTGGCCGTGGCCCTGAAGTGGCTCACGCCACACACCCCGCCCATGGACGAAGCACTCGAGGTAGTCGACGTACTCGCCGATTCGGGTCTCGAAGGGGCGATCACGTGGCTCCTCCGACTGCTCGGTCTCGTCGCCGTGCTCGCCGGACTCGGCCTCTGGCTGCTCACCGACGTGGGACTGCTCTTTCTCCCCGCGGCCCTGATCGTCCTCGGTCTCGTCTTGCTGGTCGTGCCCAGCATCCTGCTCGCCTTCGCCGAACTCGCGTGACGGACGCGATGACTTTTATCACCCCGCTGGCGAACCGTCCCGTATGACTGGACACGCACAGACGCTCCGACCGTTTCTGTCGCGGGCGGCGCAGCTGTACCCCGACCGAGAACTCGTCGCCCGGACGGCCACGGGGACGGTTCGGTACACGTACGCCGAGTACGCGGACCGCGTCGGCCGACTGGCGAGCGCCCTGCGCGACGCCGGTATCGGCCGCGGCGACCACGTGGCGACGATGTGCTGGAACCACGACCGCCACGCCGAAGCCTACTACGCGGTGCCGAACCTCGGTGCCGCGTTGCATACGATCAACCCGTTGTTGCCCGCGGACGACGTTCGAACTATCGTCGCCGAGGCGGCCGACCGACTCCTCCTCGTCGACGCGTCGCTCGCCGGCGCGCTGACCGAGGCCTACGACCCCGACGCCTTCGAGAGCGTCGAGCAGGTGGTGGTCGTCGACGGCGAGGCGTCAGGTCTCCCGTTCGACGCCGTCGATATCGACGCCTTCGTCGCCGGTCACGACCCCGACCCCGACTACCCCGAACTCGCCGGCGACGACCCCGCCGGCCTCTGTTACTCCTCGGGGACGACCGGCGACCCGAAGGGCGTCCGGTACACCCAGCGGATGCTCTGGAGCCACACGATGGCGATTCTGACGCCGGCGGGGCTGGACATCTCCCATCACGACACCGTGATGCCCGTCGTCCCGATGTTCCACATCAACGCGTGGGGGCTTCCCTACGCGGCGACGGCGGCCGGTGCCGCGCAGGTCTACCCCGGCCCGTCGCCCGATCCGGCGGACCTCGTGACCCTGATCGAGGACGAGGGCGTCACCCTCACCGCGGGCGTCCCGACGGTGTGGCTGGGAGTGCTCGACTACCTGCAGGAGCACGACGCCGACCTCTCCGCCCTCGACCGCATCGTCGTCGGCGGCGCGGCACCCCCCGAACGCCTGATCCGCGCGTTCGACGACCGGGGCGTCGAGGTGGTGCACGGGTGGGGCATGACCGAGACGGCGCCCGTCGGCGCCGTCTCCCACTGCAAACCCGAGTTGCGCGACGCGGACTACGAGACGCAGTTGGAGAAACGGCTCAAACAGGGGCTGATCCTCCCCGGACTGGAGTTCCGCGTCGTCGACGACGACGGGGACGAGGTGCCACACGACGGCGAGACGATGGGCGAACTGCTGGTGCGCGGGCCGTGGGTCACCACGTCCTACTACGGCCGCGAGGACGACGAGGCGTTCGAGGGGTCGTGGCTCCGCACCGGCGACGTGGTGACCGTCGACGGGAGTGGGTACGTCGAACTCGTCGACCGTGCGGCCGACGTGATCAACTCCGGGGGCGAGTGGATCTCCTCGCAGGCCGTCGAGAACGTCATCATGGACGACGAGCGCGTGCGCGAGGCGGCCGTCGTCGGCGTCCCACACGACCGCTGGGGGGAACGCCCCGTCGCGTACGTCGTCACCGACGCCGACGACCGCGAGGCGCTGATCGACGCCGCGGGCGAGCGGGTCCGCGAGTCCTACCCCGACTGGTGGACGCCCGACCGATTCGAGTTCGTCGACAGGCTGCCCAAGACGGCGACGGGCAAGTTCGACAAGGTGGGGCTCAGAGCGCGGTTCGAGGGGTCGCTCGACGGGAGCGTCGACGCCGACCCGCCGGACGGGGACTGACGGTTACCCGAGCACGAGTATCGCGGCGCCGAGCACGACGGCGACGGCGCCGATCAGCAGCCCCGCGAGCGACGTCGTCGACAGCCGACGGAGCGCGTTGCCGGCGCTTCCCGTCGAGACGACGAGCGGGTCGAGGCGGCCGTCGCGGACGCGGCCGGCCACGGTCACGTCGTCGCCGGGCGACGCGCGGCGCTCGCTGTACCGCCGGCGGCCGAGCGAGAGCGTCCGCGTGACGGGAACGAGCGGGGCGGGGGGTGCCGTCCAGACCGTCTCCCGTCCGAGACCGTCCGTCTCGCGTTCGTACCGGGCGATCCGCTCCGGTGGGTCGTCGTCGGGACCGACCGTCGCGACGACGGTCGAATCGAGTGCCACCGTGCGGACCGGATCGGCGACCGACACCCTCGCGTGTGGCGTCCGCACGGCGAACGCCGTACTTCGGGTCGGCTCGTGAATCGTCACGTCCGTCGGGAGGAAGAAGGCGCCGGGGCGGCGTTCCTCGACGACGGCACGGTGGGCGACGCAGTCGACGCCGCTGAACGGCGCCGTGAGCGTCCGCTCGGCGTCGACGGCGCCCGAGACGCGGACGAGCGCCCCCTCGGCGACGCCGTCGATCCGATCGACGGGGTCGGCGCGGGCGAGCGCGGCCGTGCGCCACAGGTGGCGGACGCTGACGAGACAGACGAACGCGCCGAGCAGGAGGGTGGCGACGCCGAAGAGGGCGGGGAGAGCGGGCAGAGCGGGGAGGGCCATACCGGCCGTTGCGGGGACGCACCACCTAAATCCCGCGACGCCGGTACTGGCGTACGATACGCAGTATCAGGACCGACGCGGACTGTCCGGCGCCAAGGCGTCGTCGTAGATGGTCGTATAGAGATCGGCAATCTCGTCGCGGGTCGGCTTTCGCGGGTTGTTGTCCGGCGATCCGGAGTCGATGGCGTCCTGTGTCATTTCGTCGACGACGGAGAGGTAGTCGTCCCGCGAGGGTACCTCGCCGAAATCGTCGAGATAGCCGGTCAGATCCACGTCCCGACAGAGCCGGAGGACCCCCTCCGCGGCCGCGTCGGCGGCCTCGCGAGTGGGGGTGTGAGCGTCCGCGACGCCGAGGATGCGCGCGATTTCCGCGTACTTCTCCGGCGCCGCCATCGACGAGAAGTCGACGACGTAGGGGAGGATGAGGCCGTTCGCCAGCCCGTGGGGGATGTGGAGTTGGGCGCCGAGCGGCCGCGCGAGACCGTGGACGAGGGCGACGGAGGCGTTGGTGAACGCCTGCCCCGCCTGCAACTGTCCGACCATCACGTCCGCACGGGCGTCGAGGTTGTCGCCGTTGGCCCACGCGACGGGGAGCGAGCGGGCGATGCGCTCCATCGCCTGTTCGGCGTAGCCGTCGGGGACGCTGTAGGATTTGACCGAGACGTACGCCTCGATGGCGTGGGTGAGCGCGTCGATGCCCGTAAACGCCGTGTGGCTCTTGGGCAGGGAGACGGTGAGTTCGGGGTCCTCGATCGCCACGTCGGGGACGACGTTCGCGGAGACGATGAGGAACTTCGTCGACGTGGATTCGTCGCTGACGACGACCGACCGGGTGGCCTCGCTGCCCGTGCCCGCCGTCGTGTTGACGGCGATCAGCGGCGGCGAGGGGTTCGGCACCCCTTCGTACCCCGCACGGTCGACGCCGAAATCGCGGATCGAGCCGTCGTTGGCCGCGAGGATGCCGACGCCTTTCCCCGTGTCGATGGAGGACCCACCGCCGAGCGTGACGATCAGGTCGCAGTCGTTGCGCTCGTACAGGTCGTGGGCGGCCTCGATGTTCTCGACGGTCGGGTCGGGGCGCACGTCGGTGTAGACGACGGCCTCGACGCCCGCCGCGTCGAGTCGGTCGACGACCGTGTCGCCGTGGAACTCGAAGATCTGTTCCGTCGCGACGACGAGCGCCGTGTCGCCGTAGCGCGCGGCGTGGTCGCCGACGGTGTCGACCGCGCCGACGCCGAGTTCGATCCGTCCCGGCGAGACGACGGTGCGCGTCTCGTTCGACAGTACAGTGTCGTGCATGACACCACGGAAGTCGGCCGTGACGGTCTTATAGATTGGCGGCGCGGCCGGAACGCCTCACGCCGCGTCCGTATCGCCGAAGGTTTATCCCCGCCACCCCTGGTGGGAGGCATGACAGCAGTCACCGTCGACGCCGTCGAGGAAGTCGGCACACGGACCGTCGCGCTCGAACTCCGGACGCCGGACGGCTTCGACGCCGAACCCGGACAGTTCTTGCTCGTCCGGGCCACCGTCGACGGGGTCGAGGAGACGGGCTACTACACCCTCTCCTCGCCCGACACCGAGGGGACGATGGAGATAACCGTCGAGTACGTGCCGGAGGGGACGCTCGCGCCGTGGCTGGCCGAACGGACGCCGGGCGACGAGATAGAGATCGAAGGGCCGTTCGGCGACGTGCGCTACACGGGCGACGGCCCGGCCGTCGTCCTCGCCGAGGGGCCGGGCATCGGCCCGGCGGTCGGCATCGCCGAACGCGCCCGCGGAGCGGGCCACGACGCCACCGTGATCTTCTGGGGCGAGGACCCGCCCCACCGTGACCGCCTCGACGCCCTCGACGCCGACGGCGCGACGGTCCTCGTCGTCGGTTCGCTCGACGAGGCCGTGGACACCCTCGTCGGCGCCGCCGAGGCGACGGTGTACGTCTTCGGCTTCGAGTCCTTCGTCCGCGACGCGAAGACCGTCGCGGAGGCGGCCGGCGTCGCCGACGTACGCGCCGAGAGCTTCGGGCCGCGCTGAGTCGCCCACCCCACCTACCACGCCGCGTCGAGTACGTCTCGAACGTCCGCGACCGACGGGTCCAGCCCCGCGGGCACCGTCGTCAGCAGCGGGTCGTCGACGATCCGTTCGGCCACGTCGTCCAGATCGGACCGCGCGAGGCCGTCGATGGCTCGCAGGCGGGTCGGGAGGCCGAGGCCGTCTCGCACGTCGGCCACCGCGTCGACGACGGCCGAGGCCGTCGCGTCGGCGTCGGCTGCTGTGACGCCCAGCGCCTCCGCCAACAGGTCGCGCCGGCCGTCCACCTCCTCGAACAGGTACCGGAGGACGTGGGGCGCGACGATGCCGTGGACGACGCCCTGGTGGGCCTCGGTGTTCCGTGAGAAGCCGTGGCCGAAGGCGTGGACGAGCGAGAGTTTGTACGCCCCGGGTTCGGAGACGCCGTACTGCACGCAGACGATGCCGGCGAGCACGTCGTCGAGTCGGTCGGACTCCATCGGGTCCTCGCGGAGCGTGGGGAGACCGGACCGAAGGAGTCGGAGGCCGCGGGCGGCCGTGCCGTCGGTGATCGGCGTCGAGTTGCGCGTGTAGAGCGCCTCCACGCCCTTGTCGAAGCCGTTCATCGCCGAGGCGGTCAGGACGGCCGTGGGCGTCGTCCGGAAGAGGTCGGCGTCGTACCCGATCGCCGCGGGCATGAGTCGCGCGTCGCCCACGCCGCCGCTCGGGGGGTCGTCGGCGTCGGGACCGTGCGCGAACGTCACGCCCGCGACGGTGGAGAGGTCGGCGCCCGCGAGCGTCGTCGGGACGGCCACGACGGGGAGCGGGTCGCCCGCGGCGAGGGCGAGCGACGCCTCGTCGATTGCCCGATGGCCGGCCTCGTCCGGATCGTCGTGGGTGGTCAGCGTCGCCATCACCGTCGCCACGTCGAGGGAACTCCCGCCGCCGACGGCGACGAGGACGTCGGCGTCGACGGCGCGGGCGCGCCGGACGCCCTCGATGGCCGTGCCGAGGTACTTCTCGGGCGTCGTCTCGTCGAAGACGCCGGCGAGTCGGTCGCCCAGTCCCTCGCGGACCGGGTCCATCACCGCCGGCGTCGCGCCGACGGTGGTGCCACAGACGACGAGGGCGCGCTCCCACCCGTGGCGCTCGCACGCCGCCTCCAGATCGGTCACGCAGCCGGGGTAACACGCGATCTCGCCCGGCCGGTACGCGAACTCGAACCGCCGTCGATCGTCGGTCATGCCGGTGATACGGCCACCGCGGAACATAAACCATCGTCCCGACCGACGGTACAGTTATTTCGCTCGCTCCGGAGCCGTGAGATATGCAGGTGTCCGATATGCGCGCCATCGTCACCGGCGGCGGCCGTGGCATCGGGGAGGCGATCTGTCTCGAACTCGCCGACAACGGCGCCGAAATAGCCATCGCCGACGTGGACGAGGAGGGGATGGCGGCGACCGTCGAGCGGATCGAAGCCGAGACCGAGGCGACGGCCGCGTCGTACGCCGTCGACCTCGCCGACCCGGCCCTCGTCGACGAACGGGTCGACGCGATGCTCGACGACCTCGGCGGCGTCGAGATTCTGGTCAACAACTCCGGAATCATGGGGCCGACGGCACCCGTAGAGGACGTGACCGTCGAGGAGTGGGACCGGACGATGCACGTCAACCTCCGCGGGCAGTTCCTCACCTGCCGGGCCGTCCTGCCGACGATGAAGGCCGCGGAGTTCGGCCGCATCGTCAACATCGCCTCGATGACGGGGAAGAACCCACTCTACAACCGAGCACCGTACGCCGCCTCGAAGATCGGTGTCATCGGGCTGACGCGGACCCTCGCCGACGAGGTGGGCGACCACGACATCAACGTCAACGCCATCTGTCCCGGGCCGGTCGACGGCCCACGCCTCGATCGCGTCTTCGAGGGACAGGCCGAGGCACGTGGCGTGCCCGTCGAGCGAGTCCGCGAGGAGGCGAGAGCCGAGAGCGCCCGGGGCGAACTCGTCCAGCCCGAGGACGTGGCCCAGCTCGCCCGGGTTCTCTGCTCGCCCGACGCCGACCGGATCACCGGGCAGGACCTCAACGTCTCCGCCGGCCGGGTGATGTTCTGACCGCCCTCAGCGCGCCGCCTCGATCTCGTCGAGCACGTCGGGGTTCTCGATGCTGCTCATGTCGCCGAGTTCCTCGCCGGTGTAGATGGCCTCGATGGCCCGGCGGATGATCTTCCCGCTCTGGGTCTTGGGGAAGGCGTCGACGAACAGCACCTCGCGGGGTCGGAACGGTTTCCCCAACTCCTCGCCGACGGTGTCACGGACCGCCTCGCGCAGGTCGTCGCTCTCCTCCTCGCCGGCTTCGAGGACCACGTAGAGGACGACGGCGGTGCCCGTCGTGTCGTCGGGGACGCCGACGGCCGCGGCCTGATTCACCGCGTCGTGTTCCATCGCGGCGCCCTCGACTTCGGCGGGACCGACCTTCCGACCGGCGACGTTGAGGGCGTCGTCCGCGCGGCCGTGGAGGAACCAGAAGCCGTCCTCGTCTTTCTGTGCCCAGTCGCCGTGGTCCCACAGATCCTCGAACGAACTCCAGTACTCCTCCAGATACCGCTCGTCCCCGCTCCAGAGCGACTTCGTCATGCTCGGACAGGAGTCGCGGGCGACGAGGAAGCCGCGTTCGTGGCTGTCGGCGATGGAGTCGCCGTTGCGGTCCACGATGTCGATGTCCATGCCGAGCCCCGGCCCGCCGAGGGTGCAGGGCTTGAGCGGCGTGATCGGCATGGGCATGAGAAAGCAGCCCATGATCTCCGTCCCGCCCGAGATGTTGATGATCGGGGTGTCGCCGCCGCCGACCTCCTCGTGGAACCAGAGCCACGACTCGGGGTCCCACGGTTCGCCGGTCGACCCCAGTAGACGGAGGCTGGAGAGATCGTAGCCCTCGACCCACTCGTCGCCCCGCTTGCGCAGGGCGCGAATCGCGGTCGGCGAGATGCCGAACTGCGTGATGCCGTGGTCGTCGATCATCCGCCAGAACCGGTCGGGCTGGGGGTGGTCCGGCGCCCCCTCGTACATGACCACCGTGCCGCCGTGGGCGTGGGTGCCGATCAGCGTCCACGGCCCCATCATCCAGCCGATGTCGCTGACCCAGAAGAAGCGATCCGAGGGCTTGAGATCCATCCCGAAGTAGACTTCCTTGGCCGCCTGCAGCAGCGCGCCGGCGTGGGTGTGGACGATGCCCTTCGGCTTCCCCGTCGTCCCCGAGGAGTACAGCAGCATCGACTCCTGATCCGAGGGGAGGGATTTGGACTCGTAGTCGTCGGCCGCCTCGGCGACCGACTCGGCCCACAGTTCGTCCCGGTCGTCGTCCCACGGGATCGCCCCCTCGCTCGCGAGGCCGAGACGGTCGTAGACGACCGTCCGCTCGACGTGCCCCGCCTCGTCGATGGCCTCGTCGGCCGACTCCTTCAGTGTCACCTGACTCCCGCGGCGGTAGAAGCCGTCGCCGGTAAAGAGGACCGAACACTCGGCGTCGCCGATGCGGGTGGCGGTGGCGTCGACGCCGAATCCGGAGAAGATGGGAACCGCGACGGCTCCCACCTTGAAACAGCCGTAGAGGATGGCGATGACCTCGGGGACCATCGGCATGTAGAGGCCGACGGTGTCGCCGGTTCCCACCCCCTCGGACTCCAGATAGTTCGCCACCCGGTTCGACTGCCGGGCGAGTTCGTGGTAGGTCACCTCGCGCACCTCGCCGGGTTCGCCCTCCCAGATGCAGGCGACTTTGTTGCGCTCCGCCGCGTCCGGCGCCGCGTACCGGTCGACCGTGTTGTGGGCGACGTTGAGTCGGCCGCCGGGGTACCAGTCCGTGAACTGTGGCCCCTCGGCGTCGTTGCGGACCGCGTCGTAGCCCTCGAAGAAGTCGATGCCGAGGTAGTCGACGAGTTCGTCCCAGAACCACGTGACCCCCGACCGTGGCTCCCCCTCGACGTTCGAGGTGGTCCGCTCGATCAACTCGTCGTAGTCGTCGATGTCGTAGGTCCGCATGAAGTCGTAGACGTTCGTCGACTCGACGAACGACTGCGAGGGGCTGTAGACGACCGCGTCCGTCCGCTGCTCCCGGTCTTCGGTCATGCTCCGAATGTGCCACGGAGAGGGTAATAGGTTTTTGCGTCCCGCGAGTCGACCCGTCGCGGGCCGGCGATGCTGCCGGCGCTCCGACCGGCGACGAACGCGAGCCGTCGTGATTCCCGACGCCCCTACCGACCGAACGCGCCCGCGGTGAACCCGTCGTCGACGGTGAGCACGGTCCCGTTCGTGTACGTCGCGGCGTCGCTGGCGAGGTAGATGGCGGCGCCGACCATCTCCTGAGGATCGGCCAGTCGCCCGTTCGTCGTCCGGCTGACGATTTCGGCGTGGCGATCGGTCCCCTCGTCGTAGGTGCCGCCGGTCTGTTCCGTGCGGACGAAGCCCGGGCGGATGGCGTTGACCCGAATCTCCGGGCCGAGTTCCTCCGCGGCGACGCGCGTGAACGCGTCGATGCCGCCTTTCGCCGTCGTGTACGGCACCAGATCCGGGATGGAGAGTCCGTTCGAGATGGAGGAGATGGGAATGATCGCCCCCTCGTCCATCCGCTCGGCGAAGGTCTGGACGGCGCGGTAGGTGCCGTCGAGCTGTACGTCGAACACCCGTTGCCACTCGTCCTCGGTGCCGTCGTCGAGGTTCGCCCGCGCGATGTAGCTCTGTGAGGTGACCAGCACGTCGACCCCGCCGAGGGCGTCGACGGTGGCGTCGCGCAGGGCGACGAGCGACTCGCGGTCCGTCACGTCGCAGGTCCGTTCGACCGTCTCGGCGCCGAGGTCACGGAGTTCGCCCGCCGTCTCGGCCACGTCAGCCTCACTCCGACTCGACGCCACCACGTCCGCGCCGTCGGCCGCGAACCCGTGGGCGAGCGCCCGTCCGATGCCGCTGGTCCCCCCGATGACGACCGCTCGTTTGCCCTCGACCGTGACCGGCGTGTGTTCGTAATCCATACGTCGGCGTCACGGGTCCGGAACTTAGCGGTTGTCCCTGCGTCCCGCACTTCGGGTTCCGGTGAGGCGCCCGGCCCCGAGCAACCGATCGCCGGAACGGACTCCGAGGACGTAGTGGGGTGCACTCCCTTCCCGGTGGTTCCGGTTTCTGATCAGCGCTGTGTCAGGATCGTCGTATCGGAACCCTCTTTTCATATCCACGATTCAAACTGGTATGTCCACGTCAGGCGACTCCGACGACCTCCCGCTCGTAGAGGGGGCCATCGCCGGCGCCGCCGCCTGGATCGTCGGCTACCTGCTCACCGGCCTGCTCGTCCTCGTTCGCCTCGAAGACACCGAACTGGGCGAGCTATCCAGCAACGTCGACGGCGGCGGCAACGGCTTCGAGTTCGTCGGGTGGGTGTTCTTCAACAGTCACTTCGTCGATACGGTCGTCGAGGCCGATTTTCTCGGGTTCGGCGGGTCGAGCACGACGTCGTTCGTCGGCGGTGACGGGTTCACGGCGTTACTGTATCTGGTTCCGGTGGCGCTGCTGGTCGGGGCCGGGCTGGCCGTCGGCCGCGCACGGGGTGTCGACGGGACGACCGACGGCGCGGTCGCCGGCGTCTTCGTCGTCCCCCCGTATCTGGTGCTGTCGACCGTCGGCGCGTTGCTGTTCCGCGTCTCGACCGAGGGGCTCGGCGCCAGCTTCAGCGGCCGACCCGAACTCCTGCCGGCGATCCTCCTGGCCGGGGTCGTGTTCCCGGCCGTCTTCGGCGCCATCGGTGGTATCGTCGCCGCGCACACCGGCCCCGGGCGGGAGTGAGTTCCGACCCGGAGGGCCACCGAGCGGGGCAATCGGGGGCAATCCCCTACACCTATGCCGGAGCCGATCATCCGCGGTCGTATGCGCCAGTTCGACAAGACCATCATCTCGTGTGCGGTGACCGGGGCGATACACACGCCGACCATGTCGCCGCATCTCCCGATCACTGCCGAGGAAATCGCCGAGGAGGCCATCGCGGCCGCCGAAGCCGGCGCCAGCATCGTCCACCTCCACGTCCGCGACGAGGAGACCGGCGAACCGATCACCGACCTCGAACTCTTTCGGGAGGTCGCAGAGCGGGTCGCCGCCGGCTGTGACGCCGTCGTCCAGCCGACGACCGGCGGCGCGCCGACGATGGCGCCCGAGGAACGGATTCGGGTCGTCCCCGAACTCGAACCCGAGATGGCCTCCTGTAACATGGGGTCGATCAACTTCGGTCTCTACCAGCTGGTGGAGAAGTACGACGAGTTCGAGTACGACTGGGAGGCGGACTATCTTTCGGGCACCCGCGACCTGATCTTCCGGAACACCTTCGAGGACCTAGAGACCATCCTCCCCGTCTTCGACGACCACGGCACGATGCCGGAGTTGGAGGTGTACGACGTGGGTCACCTCTACAACGCGAAACACCTCCTCGACCGTGGCCTCCTCTCGACGCCGCTTCACATCCAGTTCGTCATGGGCATCCACGGCGGCATCGGCGCGAGCGCGAAGAACCTGACTCACCTCGTCGACGTGGCCGACGACCTCTTCGGCGACGACTTTTCGTTCTCGGTCATCGGCGCCGGCCGCAACGAGTTCCCCCTCGGCACGCAGGGCGTCTCCATGGGCGGGAACGCCCGCGTCGGCCTCGAGGACAACCTCTATCTCGAACGCGGCCGCCTCGCCGAGAGCAACGCCGAACTCGTCGAGAAGATGGTCCGCCTGACCCAGGAGGTGACCGGCCGCGACGTCGCCACGCCGGCCGAGACCCGCGAGTTCCTCGGCCTGAAGGGACAGGACGCGACGAACTTCTAGGGCGGTCGCCCGCCGCCCCGTACAACAACGCTTAGTACCGTCCCTCGGGTAGGCGGAGCCATGCTCTGGGAGAACACCGACCATTCGGCGAGCGAGGCGACGCTCCAGTACACGATGGAGCCGAAGGAGTTCGAGAACCGGTTTCTCCCGTACGACGTGCTGACGAACCTCGCGCACGTGACGATGCTGCACCGGCAGGGCTTCCTCGACGACGACGAACTCGCGGCCCTCCGGGACGCGCTCACCGACCTCTATCACGAGGCCGACGAGGTGGACGGCGAGGACGTCCACACGTTCGTCGAGGAGCGCGTGACTCGGCGGACCGAGGCGGGCAAGAAGATGCACCTCGCTCGCTCCCGCAACGACCAGATTTTCGTCGACACGCGGCTGTTCATGAAGGACGCGACCATCGACCTGGCGGGCCGAATCCTCGACTTCGTCGACGCGCTCAGGACCTTCGCCGAGGAGAAGAACGTCCTGATCCCGGGCTACACCCACCAGCAACAGGCGATGCCGTCCTCGACGGGGCTGTGGGCGTCGAGCTACGTCGACGCACTGATCGACGACCTGAAGTCGCTCCGGGCGACCTACCGGATCATCGACTCGAACCCGCTCGGCGCCGCCGCCTCCTACGGCACCAGCCTCGACATCGACCGCGACCTGACGACCGAACTCCTCGGGTTCGCCCAGAAACAGCACAACCCCATCTACTGCTCGAACCGCGGGAAACAGGAGCTACAGTTGCTCCAAACGCTCGATCTGGTGATGCTCGACGTACAGAAATTCGCGGAGGACGTGATCAACTTCTCCGAGGACCAGCAGTTCTTCGAACTCGCCGACGACTACACGACGGGGAGTTCGATCATGCCCCAGAAGCGCAACCCGGACATCCTCGAACTCGCCCGCGCGAAGGCGGAGGAGGTGTCGGCGGGCAAGGAGGCAATCCGCCGCATCATCGGCAAACTCCCGAGCGGTTACAACCGCGACAGCCAGCAGACCAAAGGCCACCTGATCGAGGGGGTCGACACGGTGCGGGCGACCCTCGACATCCTCACCCCGCTGGTCGAGAGCATGGAGCTCTCGGACGACTTCGAGACCGACGAGGGCATCTTCGCCGCCTACACCGCGAACCAGCTGGTCACGGAGGGGATGCCCTTCCGCGACGCGTACCACGAGGTCAAATCGAGCGAGGAGTACGAGACCCACGACGAGGTGGCCGAGCCGGTCCACCAGCCGGTCGGCGACCTGCGGACGTTCTGGGCCGACGAACGCGAGCGCTTCGACGGGATGTCGGAGCGCCTGCTGACGGCCGACTAGTCGACCGTCTCGAACTCCAGGATCACCACGCTCCCGCGTGGCTCGTTGTCCTCGATGCGAACCCGGCCGCCGTAGCGCTCGACGAGGGTTCGCACGAGGTAGAGCCCGACCCCACCCGCGTCCGAGGCGTCCGTCACCTCCTTCTCGAAGACGGCCTCCTTGCGTTCGTCCGGAATCCCCGGCCCGTCGTCGCCGATGGCCACCACGGCCCGCCCGTCGCCGGCCGTCGCCGACACCTCGACGTGTGGCTCCGCGGTGTCGTTGTGGGTCACCGCGTTCACGAGCAGGTTCCGGAACACCGAGCCCAGCATGTCGTCGGCGAGCACGTCGACCGCCGGAATCTCGCCGTCGATCCGAACGGTCGCGTCCTCGTGTTCCGCCCGGATGTGGTCGGCGGTTTCGGCGAGCGTCGGCCGGAGCGCGACCGGCCGCTCCGTCCGCTGGTCGAGGATGGCGTCGAGTAGCGTGCGGAGGTCGTCGGTGAGGTCGACGACGTGTTCGCCCGCCTCGACGAGCCGCGACAGCTGGTCGGCCGCCTCGCCGTCGACGTGGTCCTGCAGGGTGTTGCCGTACCCCAGTACCACCTGCATCTCGTTGCGGATGTCGTGTCTGACCATCCGATTGAGCAACGCCAACTGTCGGTTCTGTTCGTCGAGGCGGCGCTCGCGCTCCGCCCGCGAGAGCGCCGCCTGAACGTTCTTCCCGAGGATGCTCGCCAGCTTCTCGTCGGCGTCCTCGAGGGTCGTCCGGTCGGCCGTCCCCACGGTCAACACTCCGTGGTCGTCGAGCGGGACGGTGATCACGGCGTGCAGCGGCGTCTCGGAGGCCGCTTGCGCCCGGCTGATCGTCAGCCGGCGCGTCTCGTCGGCCTCGTAGGCACGCCACAGCCAGCTTCCGGGCTCGTGGCGCATCTCCGCCGCGGGGTCGCCGTCGACGTGCGGTTCGATCGATTCGGAAATCGCCGCCGCTTCGAGGGCGTCGTCGGTCGATGTGGGATACCAGACGACGCTGTACGGGAACTCGAGCACGTCGACCGCCGCGTCGACGGCCACCGACGCGATCGCCTCGCGGCCGTCGACGTCGAGGAGACGCCGCGTCGCCGCGTGGAGCGCTTCGAGTTCGGCCATCCGCTTCGGCTCCGAGTCCTGCGGCTGTCCCATCCTGTCCGCACGTAACGAGTATCCGATACTAAACGTTACCCCGCGGAGGGGCGGGCTGCCCCCGTTTCTGTCGGCGAGAAAGAATTTCGACGCGGGCTACAGCGTGTGTTCGTCGTCCGACTCGTTCCGGATCGCCGGGTCCTGCTGATCGTCGACCACCTGCGTGAACAGGTCCTCGTCCGCCGTCTGGTTCGGCGAATCGTCCGTGTTGTACGCCGAGACGCCCAGCGAGAGCAGCTCTTCGACCGCCTGATCGCGGTTGATGAACTCCCCGTCCTCGACGAGCTGTCGAATCTCGATATCCACGTCGTCCGGCAACGAAACTTCCGCGGTAGGCATGGTCGGCACTCAGACGTTCCGGTGTATTAAAAACCCGGTTCGCCCCCGACTCGAACACGTTCGCCACGACGCCGAGGGTCGAGGCGTCCCTACCCTCTTCCATGACCGCCGTTCCCCAAGGTGTGGACCCCGACGGTGGGCCGCCGCTCTCGATACCGCTTCGGCATTTCGTCGCCGCGCTCGGCTTCCTCCTCGCCGGCTCGGCGCTCGGCGTCGCCGACGCGTTCGGCGTCGCCTCTGGCCTCGCCCGCCTCGCGCACGTCCACCTCCTGCTCGTCGGCTTCGTCTGTCTCACCATCGCCGGCGCGATGACGCAGTTCGTCCCCGTCTGGTCGGGACGGACGCTCCACTCCCGCCGGCTGGCGCGCGTCCAGCTGTGGCTGCTCGTCGTCGGCCTCGTCGGCTTCGTCGCCGGGCTCCTGACCGGGCGACCCGTCGTCCTCCCTGCCTTCGGCGGCCTCCTGCTCGCCGGCTTCTGGACGCTCGCGTACAACGTCGGCCGGACGCTCGACCGCCCGCTCGACGTGACCGAGCGCCACTTCGCCGCCGCGCTCGCTTTCTTCGTCGTGCTGACGGCGCTCGGCGTCGCCCTCGCGACCGGATTCGTGAGGCCCATCTTCGGCGGCGCGCTCCCCCGGTCGGCCGTCGTCGGCGCCCACGTCACGCTCGCCGTCTTCGGCGCCGTCCTGACCACCGTCTTCGGCGCGCTCTACCAGCTGGTCCCGATGTTCGGTCAGACCGACCTCGACGGCCTCGACCGTCGGCTCCAGCGGATCGAGACGGTCGTCTACCCACTCGGCGTCGCCGTCCTCGCGTTCGGGCGCCTCCTCGCGAACGCTCCCCTCGCCCGCGTCGGCGCCGGCCTCCTCCTCGCGGGCGTCCTCGCCTTTCTGGTCGTCCTCGGGCGCCGCCTCCACGACGCCCGGGCGGACTCGACGCCGATGCTGGTTCGGTACACGCTCCTCGCGCCCGCGCTGCTCGTCTGGCTACTCGTGGCGCTGCCGGCGTGGCTCCGCGACCCGCTGGCCTCTACGGCCCGGTTCGGCGCGCCGGGGACCGTCCACCTCCTCGCCATGGTCTTCGTCCTCGTCCTCGTCGGGACGCTCTATCACGTCGTCCCCTTCCTCGTCTGGGTCCACCGCTACAGCGACCGCCTCGGGCTGGAGGCCGTCCCGATGATCGACGACCTCTACGACGACCGCCTCGCGACGGCCGACCTCGTCCTCGTCGCCGGCGGCGGCGCCTGCCTCGTCGCCGGCGAGTGGGCGGGGTGGGAACCCGCTGTCCGTCTCGGCGGCGTCGGCCTCGCCCTCGGATTCGCCGTCGTCGCCGCGAACCTGTCGCTCGTGGTGTGGCGACACGCTCCGGAGGCGCTCCGTCGCGGCCCCGCAGTGACCGCCGGGGGAGAGTGATCAGAACGGGGTCGTCGCGCCGTCGGTGTCGTCCGCGCCCGCCAGCGTCCCCTCTCGATCCGCTTCGGGGACGGTCCCGTCCCCGCTGGCCGCCTCTAGGTCCGCGAGCCGTCCGTTGATCCGGTCGCTCGCGTCGTGCATCGGTGCGATCCGGACGCGAACACGGTCGAACTCGTGGGGCGGCCCCACGTCCGCGGCGTTCCACGCCCGGAACGAGGCCGTGGTCAGGGTGTCGCTCTGCGGACAGAACTCGGTCGTCGGCGTGAACTCCGCGCGGAGGGTGGTCGGGTCGTCCGCGTCGACGGCGTACCGGTAGCCAGCGTCGGGATGCCTGGTGTCGAGGTTCAGCCGCGCGAGGTTGTAGCCGAACGTCACGTCGTAGACGGTCCGTTCCTCGAACCGCTCGCGGGTCAGCCGGTGGACGGCCGCGTGGTCGCGTCCCGTCAGTACCGCGTGGCCGTCGAGGAAGGGGCCGGGGTCCGGGAGATGCTCGGGGACGAACGAGTCGTAGTCGTCGAAGTCGCCGTCGTCGCTCGACCAGGGACGGGGGACGATGGGCATGGGCGACGGTACGGCCGCCCGCCACCTACCCTCCGTCCCGAATACGTTCGGGATCGAACAGCCGCGCGACTGCCGGCCGCTCCTCCTCCGGCGCGTCCCGTGCCGGTTCGAGGACGCCCGCGGCGATGCGGCCGGCCATGCGCGCGACGGTCCGTCGCTGTGCCGGCGTCAGTCCGTCGAGTCGGTCGAGTGCGGTCCGCAGTTCCCGCGTCGCGACGGTGCGGCCGCAGTCCCGCAGGCACCGGTCGAGCGGGTCGGCCGGCGTCGCCCGTCGCTCCCCGCCCGTCGCGTCGCCGCCGTCGCCGTCGTCCTCACCGTCGTCCATCCGCTGGAGTCGTATCGACATCCTCGGATCAGTCCCCCGTCGCCGCCGGTCGGTCGTCGGGGAGCGGGCCGTCGTACCCCTCGGGCACGTACGCACACAGCGGGTCGCTCGCCAGCGGGTCGCCCGCCGTGGCGTACGCCCGCGACCGACTCCCGCCACAGACCCCCCGGTACTCACAGGCACCACACTTCCCGCGGAGCGCGCCGGGGTCGCGGAGGTCGGTGAACAGGTCGGCGTCGCGGTAGACGTCGACGAGGCTTCGCTCGCGGACGTTGCCCGCCGACTTCGGGAGAAAGCCCGAGGGAAACACGTCCCCGACGTGGCTGACGAACGCGAAGCCGTCGCCGGCGGTGATGCCGGTCCGCCGGCCGATGGCGTCGGCCACGGCACCCGCCCCGCTCTCGCGTTCCCGCTGCAGTGCGACCCGTCGGTAGTGGGGTGCCTCGGTCGTCTTGATCCCGAACTCTTCTTCGGCTTCCGCCTCGGCCAGCCACGCCATCACGTCCTCCGCGCGCTCGGGGTCGATGGAGTCGAGCACCGCTCCCCGACCGACGGGCACGAGGAAGAAGACCGACCAGAGGACGGCGTCGAGGTCGGCCACGAGGTCCCTGATCGCCGGCAGTTGGCTCACCGTCTCGGCACAGACCGTCGTGTTGATCTGGAGCGGGAGGCCGGCGTCGCGGGCCGCCGCCGCCGCTTGCATCGTCGACTCGAAGCTCCCCGGTTCGCCCCGGAACTCGTCGTGGGCGGCCTGCGACCCGCCGTCGACGCTCAGCGCGAGGCGGCGCGCGCCCGCGTCGGCGACGGCTCGGACGCGGTCGGGCGTCAGCGACGCCGTCCCGCTCGGGGTGAGCGTCATCAGGAGCCCCCGATCCGCGCCGTACTCGATCAGCTCCACCGTGTCGTCGCGGGCGAGCGGGTCGCCGCCCGAGAGGACGACCAGCTGGTTCTCGCCGAAGCGTCGCGCCTCGTCGAGCAGGGCCGTCCCCTCCGCCGTCGTGAGTTCGTCGGGGTGGCGCTCGGACTGAGCGTCGGCCCGGCAGTGCTTGCAGGTTAGCTCACAGGCCCGCGTGAGTTCCCACACGAGCACGAACGGCCGCTCGTCGGTGTCGACGTTCGCGTGCATGGTCAGACGTGGACACGGGTGACGTAGCCGCCACAGCCACACTGGTCGACGTACTCGACGGTCACGTCGTCGAACCGCTCGCGGAGTTCGTCGTACAGATACGCCTCCGGGTGGCCGTGGTCGCCGTGGGTCACGAGGTTGACGTGCGTTCCGGGTGCGGTTCGTTCCACCGCCGCCACCGACTCCTCGACGACGAGTTCGCGGCTCGCGGCGTGGTCCGGCCCTTCGAGATTCGCCGACCACGAAGTGTCGTGGGTCGTCTCTTGGCTCATGGTCGTCGATTGCCGCTCCGGTCCCCAAAGGCGTCCCCCGAACACGTTCGTCTGGAGGCGGTCGGATCAGCCGAGCGTGGCTTCGAGGTGATCGAACTGCGCGTCGAGTTCCTTCCGTCGCTGCCGGCGGATGATCGTCGAATCCAGCAGGTCGCCGACGAGCGCCACGTCGAGCGCGAAGTCGGTCGATGCCTCGACGCGCGTGCCCTCGACGCCCGCGTCTTCGAGATGGTACTCGGTCCGCATCGACTCGAAGATGCCCTCGCGCTGTTCGTACGCGAGGACGGCCGTCGGGTCGTCGACGCGCTCGAGCCCCAACTCGATGGTGGCGATGCCCACCCGGTTGACGAGGTGAATCTCGTCGCCGTCGACGGTCACCTCGTCGAACCCCGCGGCGCGCATGAACGGTTCGACGTCCAGTATCGCCTCCCGAACGGCCTCGGCCGGCGCGGCTATCGTCCGCGCGACGGTGACTGTCTGCATACGCGTAGCCCCCGTCGCCAGGGTGATGAAGCCCGGCGGTGGGGCGAACCCGTTCGGGACAACGGCCTCGGTTTCGGCGCCCCACCTCTCTGCTATGTCAGGTGTCGACTCACTCCTGGCCGAGACGAACGCCCCGTCGACCACGGTCCACGACGTACTCGACGTGCGTGAACTCCCGCCGCCGGAGCCGCTGAAGGTTACGCTGGAGACCCTCGCCGAACTCGACGACGACGGCGTCGTCGTGCAGGTGAGCGACCGCGTTCCCCAGCACCTGTTCCCGCGTCTCGACGACCGGGGGTTCGCCTACGACACCGTCGAGCGGGACGACCGCGTCGTGACCGCCATCTGGCGCGCGTGACGCCCCGGTTCCCGTGGCTTTTTATCGACCCGACACCTCCCATCGAATGATGAAGGAATCCCTGATGGACATCCTCTGTGATCCACTCGATAAGAGCGACCTGGAACTCGAAGTGGACGAACGGGACGGCGAGGAGATCATCGAGGGGCGGCTCGTCGGCACCGTCACGGGCGAGGTGTACCCCATCGAGGACGGCATCCCGAACCTCCTGCCGCCGGATATGCGCGACGACGAGTAGGTTCGGTGACCGAACGACGACACCCGGCCGGCGCTCACGCCCGGCCTGAAGCTTTTTCCTCCCCCGGTACGACCCTCGGCCTGTGACTCCGGTGTTGCTCGTCGAGTTGAACCGTGGGCAGCTTCACGACGTGGAGGCTCCGGCGGAGTTCGCCACCTCGGAGCCGTTCTCCGTCGAGCTTCGCAACCACGGCGAAGCCGTCCACGTCCACGTCCGCGCCGACGATACCCTGGCCGCGGCCGCCCGCATCGACGCCGACGGCAACCTCTTCGTCGAGCGCGAGACGACCAAATCCGTCCCCGTCGGCGTCGGCCCCGTCGACGACCCCGTCACCGGCACGCTCGAAATCTCGACGGGCTACGGCTCGGAGACGCGGTCCGTCGAGGTGACGGTCGAACCCGAATCCGACGGCGACGCCGTCGACGTCGACGAGACGCTCTCGAAACCACAGCGGCCCGACCCCGAGCCGGCCACCCCGTCGCTCGGCGACCGCCTCGCGGGCGCCCTCCCCGGCCGCCGCGTCGTGCCCGTTCTCCTCCTCGGCGTCGTTGCCGTCGCCGTCGCCGCCGCCGTCGCGAACGCCGTCCGCAGTCCCGCGGTGCTCGTCGGCGCCGGCGTCGTCGTCGGCGCGGTGCTCGTCGCCATCGTCGCCTTGCTTCGCTGATGAGCGAGTCGTCCGCGTCCGCCGACGGCCCCGTCCTCCTGTTCGACGGCGTCTGCAACCTCTGTACCGGCGCCGTCCGGTTCGTCGTGCCCCGCGACCCCGACGGCCGGATTCGGTTCGCCCCCCTCCAGTCGGCCGCCGGGCGGGCGCTGTTGGCGCGTCACGACCTCCCCGACGACCTCGACAGCGTCGTCCTCGTCGAGGGCGACCGGGTGTACACGAAATCCGCCGCCGCCATCCGGGTGGCCGAGCTGCTCGGGTGGCCGTATCGGGCCGCGGCGGTCGCGCGCCTCCTCCCGCGACGGCTTCGGGACGCCGCGTACGACGTGATCGCCGCCAACCGCTACGACTGGTTCGGACGCAGAGAACAGTGTATGGTGCCGAGCGAGGACGTGAGCGACCGGTTCCTCTGATCGTCCGTCGGTGTTTCTCGCCTACTCCTCGGCGAGGCGGCCCGGAATCCACTCGCCCGCGAACTCCTCGTGGAGGTACGGCTTCGCGTTCTCGCCGGCGTAGGTGGCGACGAGGTGGCCGTCGCCTTCGAGGTAGTACTTGTACGTCGTCAGGCCGTCGAGGCCGACGGGACCGCGGGCGTGGATCTTGCCCGTACTGATCCCGACTTCGGCGCCGAGACCGTAGCGGTAGCCGTCGGCGAAGCGCGTCGAGGCGTTGTGGAAGACGCTCGCGGCGTCGATGCTCCGCATGAACGTCGCCGCGCGGTCGCTGTCCTCGGTCAGGATGGATTCGGTGTGTTTCGAGCCGTGGGCGTTGACGTGGTCGATGGCCGAATCCAGCGAGTCGACGACCTTGATCGAGAGTTCGAGGTCGCCGTACTCCGTCTCCCAGTCCGCGTCGGTCGCGGGGTCGACGTCGACGACCTCCCGTGTCGCCGCGTCGCCGCGGAGGGTGACGCCCGCCTCGCGATAGCGCTCGACCATGTCGGGCAGGAAGTCGGCGGCGACCGACTCGTGGACCAGCAGGGTCTCGACGGCGTTACAGACCGCGGGGTACTGCACCTTCGCGTCGAAGGCCACGTCTTCGGCCATCTCCAGGTCCGCGTCGTGGTCGACGAAGACGTGACAGATGCCCTCCGTATGCCCGAGGACCGGAATCTTGGTGTTGTCCTGGATGTAGCTCACGAACTCCGACGACCCGCGGGGCATGAGGAGGTCGATGGAGTCGTCCATATCGAGCATCGTGTTCACGTCCTCGCGGGCCTCGATCAGTTGCGCCCAGCCGTCGGGCATCTCGCCCGCCGCCTCGCGGATGACCTCGTAGAGGACGCGGTTGGAGTGGCTGGCCTCGCTCCCGCCCTTGAGGATCACCGCGTTCCCCGATTTCAGGCTCAGGGCGGCGATCTGAACCAGCGCGTCCGGTCGGGACTCGAAGACGGTGCCGATGACGCCGATGGGGACGCCCACCTTGTAGAGTTCGAGACCGTCGTCGAGGCGGCGGGCGGAGAGCGTCCGTCCCAGCGGGTCGTCCTGTTCGGCGACGCTACGTACCATCTCCGCGATGTCGTCGAGTTTCGACGGCGAGAGCTTCAGGCGGTCGACGAGCGCCTGACTGTACTCGCCGGCTTCGAGCAGCGCCTCGCCTTCGGCCACGTCCGTCTCGTTGGCGTCGAGGATGCGCTCCTCGTTCGCCGCGAGGGCGTCGGCGATGGCGTGGAGCGCCTCGCTCCGTTCGTCGTCGTCCAGTTTCGCCAGCTCCAGCGCGGCGCTCTGTGCCTCGGCGACCTTCCGTTCGGTGGCTTGCTCAGTCATCGATGACCCCGTTCACGGGGACGAATAGCGTCCCCACGGATTTGCCAGTAGCGATTTTTTCCAGCACGTCCGGCTCGGCCGACGCCGCGATGATCGCCGGGATGCCGTGTTCGCTCGCGTCGCGGGCGCCCTCCACTTTCGTCCGGATGCCCCCGAACCCGACCCCCTCGCTCGACGCGCCGGCGACGAGTTCCTGGACGTAGCCGTAGTTGCGGCCGACGGCCTCGATGCGCTTCGCGTCGGGGTCCCGTTTCGGGTTGCCGGTGTAGACGCCGTCCACGTCCGTCAGCGTCACCAGCAGATCCACGTCGACGCCGATGGCCACCGACGAGGAGAGCATGTCGTTGTCGCCGATCCGGATCTCCTCGGTCGCCACCGCGTCGTTCTCGTTGATGATGGGGACGACACCCCAATCGAGTAGCGTCTCGACCGTGTTCCGGAAGTTGGTGAAGCGTTCCGGATTTTCGAGGTCGTGATCGGTCAGGAGAATCTGGGCCACCGTCCGGCCGTAGCGCTCGAAGCTCTCCGTGTAGCGGCGCATGAGGTGGCTCTGCCCGACCGTCGAGAGCGCCTGTGACTCCTCGACGGTCTCCTGGGGGTAGCCCACGCGGCCCTTGCCGGCGCCGATGGCGCCCGAGGAGACGAGCAGGACCTCCTTGCCCCGAGAGAGGAGCGCCTCCACGTCGTCGACGAGTTTGTCGAGTTTGGCGTCGTCCAAGTTGGACTCGTCGTCGGTCAGCGAGTTGGTGCCGGCCTTGACGACGACGCGCTCCGCGTCCGCCGCCAACTGCCGGGCGTGCTCGATCTCTTCGGGGGCGACCGCTTCGCTCTCACTCATCGTCGAACCCGCCGGCGAGTTCGCGGGAACGCTCGGCGGCGGCACCCAGCGTCTCCGCCAGCACCGACTCCACGTCGCTGTCCCAGAGGACCTCCATCCCCTCGATGGTCGTGCCACCTTCGGTCGCGACGGCGTCGATCAGGGCGTCGGTGTCCTCGTCGGACCGGACGACCGTCTCGGCCGCGCCCTTGAACGTCTGGGCGGCGAGCGTCGCCGCCGCGTCGGGGGGCAGTCCCTCGGCGACGGCCGCCTTCCGCATCGCGCCGATGAGGTAGTAGACGAAGGCCGGGCCGCTCCCGTTCAGCGCCGTCGCCACGTCCATCTCCCCCTCCTCGATTTCGACGAACTCGCCCAGGTCGTCGAGGATGTCGCGCACGTCGTCGTCGACGTCGTCCCACGAGACGGCCGCGGCCATCTCGCCCAACTCGGCGGCGAGGTTGGGCATGATCCGGACGACGGTGGCGTCGGTGTGGGACTCGACGAACGACCGCGGGACGCCCGCGGCGATGGTGACGAGCGTCGCGTCGGCCGGCAGGTCGAGGTCGGCGAGCACCGCCGCGATGACCTTCGGCTTGACCGCGACGAACACCACGTCGGCGTCGGCGGCCGACGCGATGTCGGTCGTCGTCTCGGCGCAGTACGGCTCGACTGCTTCGAGGGCGCTCGTGTCCAGATCACACGCGACCACCCTGTGGGTGCCGGTCCGGTCGAGGCCCCTGATCAGGGCGCTCCCCATGTGACCGCACCCGATGACGCTAACGTCGGTCATTCGTACGTCCAATAGACGGGGACACCGATATACGGGTGTTGATTCCAGTCAGGTACTGCCGGCTCGACCGACAGAATTTATCTTATACTGACACGTATGGACGGTATGGCACGCGAGTCCACCGCCTCGGAGACCACGATTACGGTCACCGGTCGGAGCGAGGGACCGAAGCGAACGACCATCGAGACTGCCGAGACGGAGTTCGTCGTCGGCGACGCGAGTCCCCTCGAACACCTCCTGGGGTCGCTCGCCGCCTGCATCAACGTCATCGGTCACCTCGTCGCCAAGGAACGTGGGATGGTCGTCCGCGGCCTCGACGTGCGCGTCGAGGGCGACATCGACGCCGCGAGGTACAAGGGCGGGGAGACGGACTCACGGGCGGGGTTCGGGTCGATCCGGGCGCACGTGACCGTCGACGCCGACGCCGATGCCGACGCGCTGGCGGACTGGATGGCCGAAGTCGAGGAACGCTGTCCCGTCGCCGACAACCTGGATGCCGGAACCGACGTGCACGTCGAGGTCGAACGCACCTGACCGATCGCGCCCCGTCGCCGCGGCGACGGGATTTATGCTCGGGACGTACGCAGGTGCGGAACGTGTCGTTCCGACCGACAGGCCGTCCGATGGGATGGGCGTAGCGATGGCACCCGCCCCGCCCCGACTGTTCGCTTCGCCGCGGGCGCGCCGCCAGGTCCTCCTCCACCTACTCCTCGTGGGACTCCTTCTGGTCGGCGCGGCGGTCCTGTTGCGCCGGCAGATAGCGTTCCTGACCGACGCCGAGGCGGCCCGGGCGTACGTCCGGGGCTTCGGCGTCTGGGCGCCGCTGGCGTTGATCGTCCTCCAGGCGCTCCAGGTGGTGCTCGCGCCGGTGCCCGGACAGGTGCTGGCCGCCGTCGCCGGCTACCTCTTCGGCCCGTGGTGGGGGACGCTCTACAACGTCGTCGGCATCGGCATCGGGAGCGCCGCCGCGTTCTGGCTGTCGCGCCGATTCGGGCGGACCTACGTCGAGCGGATGGTCGCCGAGGACGCGCTGGCGACGTTCGACGGATTCGTCGAGCGGCGCGGCCTCCTCAGCCTCTTAGTCCTCTTTTTGATCCCCGGACTACCCGACGACGCCATCTGTTTCGTCGGCGGCCTTACGCCCATCCGACTCCGAAAACTCGTCGTCGTCGCCGTGGTCGGGCGGGCGCCCGCCTTCTTTCTCGCGAACGTCTTCGGCGACCTGATCGCGACCGGCGACACCGAGGTGGCGATTGGACTACTCGTCCTGCTCACGGGGCTCTCCGCGCTCGGCTACGCGAACCGGGACCGGATCGCCCGTCGGCTGGACGGGTGGCGTCGGTGACGGAGAAACGGTGGCGGCGCCCGGAAGCGTCCGCGGGGACCGAACTCGCGACGGATCGCACTCGTCGCGTGGGAATGCAAGTCCCGACCCCGGATAACTGTAATCCGAACGACTATTCTGTAAGCTGGCTTATGAAAGGCCCGGACGGCGGCCGACGCGCGTTTCTACAGATATTAATGCCTCGACTTGGAAGGCTCTCCAATGACGCTGTCCGTGACCAACACGCTGACGGGCGAGCGAGAGGCGTTCGAGCCGGGGGGCGACGAAGTCCTGTTGTACGTCTGTGGGCTGACGGTCTCGGACGACGCCCACCTCGGCCACGCCCGGGTGTGGACTCACGCCGACGTGATGCACCGGTGGCTCGACCATCTCGGCTACGACGTGCGTCACGTCGAGAACTTCACCGACGTGAACGAGAAGATCGTCGCCCGCGTCGGCGAGGACGACCTCGGCGAGTCGGAACTCGACGTCGCGGAGGGTTTCATCGCCTCCGTCCTCGCCGACATGCGCGGCCTGAACCTGAAGCGCGCGGCGGTGTACCCGCGGGTCTCGGAGCACATCCCCGAAATCGTCGCCCTCGTCGAGCGGCTGCTCGACCGCGGCTACGCCTACGAGACGAACGGCTCCGTCTACTTCGACGTGACGCAGTTCGAGGACTACGGCAAACTCTCGAACCAGCGCCCCGAGGATATGGAGGCCCAGGGCGACCCCGACGAGCGAAGTGAGAAGCGCAACCCCGCGGACTTCGCGCTCTGGAAGGCAAACGGCGTCTCCCCCGGCGACGTGGCCGAACACCGGAAGGACGACCGGCCAGTCGGCGACCATCCCCCGTCCGGCGAGACGTGGGACTCCCCGTGGGGCGAGGGACGGCCCGGCTGGCACATCGAGTGCTCCGCGATGAGCACGACCCATCTGGACGACACCATCGACATCCACGTCGGCGGTCACGATCTGGTCTTTCCCCACCACGAGAACGAAATCGCCCAGAGCGAGGCGGCGACGGGGGAGCAGTTCGCGCGCTACTGGCTCCACACCGGCCTCCTCGAAACCGCCGGCGAGAAGATGAGCTCCAGCCTCGGCAACTACTTCTACGTCACCGACGCCCTCGAGGAGTTCGGCCCGAACGTCGTCCGGACGTTCTACTGCTCGACCAACTACGGGTCGAAACAGACCTACAGCGAGGCGGCGATGGCGGAGGCCGAGGAGCGCTGGGAACGCCTCGAACGTGCCCACGAGGCGGCCGTCGAGGCCTGCGACGGCGTCGACGCCCGCACCAAAGTCGAGGACGACGACCTGCGGACGGCCGTCGAACGGACCCGCGAGGAGTTCACGGCGGCCATGAACGACGACTTCGGGGTGCGCGAGGCGATGGCCGCCCTGCTGGAACTCGCGACGGCGGTCAACCGCCACGTCGACGGGCACGAGGAGTACGACTACGTCGGCCTCCGGGAGGCGGTGGAGACGTTCGAGGACCTCGCGGAGGGCGTCCTGGGACTCGACTTCGGCGGCGGAGCGGACGCCGGCGGCGAGGCGCACCTCGCCGACGACCTGATCGAACTCGTCCTCGACGTGCGCGAGGCCGAACGCGAGGCGGGCAACTACGACCGGGCCGACGACCTGCGCGACGACCTAGAGGCACTCGGCGTCACCGTCGAGGACGGCGACGAGGGGCCGACGTATCGGTACTGACGGCCGCGGCGACGCGCCCTACCACGCCCGCGTCCGGGTGACCAGCCAGCCCGCCCCGGCGACGACGAGCAGGACGGCCCCGACGACGACCACGCCGTTACCGAGGGCGGTGCCAACGGCAACCCCCAGCCACGCGAGTCCGAAGACGGCGTGAGCGGCGGCGAAGAGCCGGTGGCCGCGGCGGTAGAAGACGCCGGCGCCGAGACAGAAGCCGGCGCCGAGGGCTACCGTCGAGAGCGCGACGGGCCGCGCCCGTACCGGTCCGAGCGCGACGGCGCCGACGAGGGGGTCGACGAGAAAGAGCAGGCCGCCGGCGCCGACGAGGAGGCCGACGACGGCCGGTCCGAACTCGAAGTCGAAGGAGGATGGGAGAGAGCGGTCGTCGTCCGGGTCGACGGGGTCGGTCACGGGGACACGATCCTCGCGTGCGTGGCTCTGCCGGTCGACGACCCGTTCATCGTCCCACTCTTCGGCCACGCCCGATTGAACCTTCGGGTCAGCGACATCCTCGTACTGTCGGCCGTAACTGTTCAAGAGATCCGTCGCCCCGGAGTGACGAATCTCTCGATCGACGTACAGCCGGCAGTATTAGGCCACGGGCACGATAGCGACGCACGTGACCTACCAGCGACCGGATCTGCGCGGGCGGACCGCGTTCGTCACGGGGACGACGCGGGGGATCGGGAAGGAGATTGCACTCGCGCTCGCCGAGGCCGGCTGTAACGTCGTCTCGACCGGGAAGACCGTCGACGACAGCGACACCGACCTCGAGGGAACCATCCACGAGACGGCGGCGGCGTGCGAGGATCGCGGCGTCGACGCCCACGCCATCCGGCTGGACGTGCGCGACACGGCCGCGGTGCGGGCCGCCGTCGACGAAGCCATCGAGACGTTCGGCGAGGTGGATGTCGTCGTCAACAACGCGAGTGCGATCCAGCAGGCGGCCATCGAGGACCTCCCGGCCGACCGCTTCGACCTGCTGACCGAGGTCAACGTCCGCGGCACCTACCTCGTCTCTCGCGCGTTCCTGCCACATCTCCGGGCGATCGGCGGCGGACATATCCTGACGAACGCGCCGCCGATCCGGATGGACCGGGCGCCGGGGAAGGCGGCGTACGCGTGGTCGAAGCTGGGCATGACGTTCGCCACGCTCTCGCTCGCCGCGGAACTCGACGACGAACCGATCGCCGCGAACGCGTTCTGGCCGGTCACGCTGATCGAGACGCGAGCGACGCGCTATTTCGGACTGGGCGACGCGGACGACTGGCGGACGCCGGCGGTCGTCGCGGACACGGTGCTGGAACTCCTCGACCGCGATCCGGGGACCTTCAGCGGGCACGCCGTGTACGACGAGGATGTCCTCCGGGCGGCAGGGATCGAGGACTTCGGCAGGTACAACGTCACCGCGGGTGATCCGGAACCGAAGGCGGCGCGGATGTTCGACCCCGAGTACGAACGGCCCTGAGGTCGACTCCGACGCCTTCCTACCGACCCACCGTCACCGGCGCCAGACTCTCGAACCGGAACAGCTCGAAGGGGTGGTACGACTCCTCCTCGCCCCGGTTGAACGGCGGCGCGCGGTGGAGTTGAGTGACGGTGACGTAGATGTGGCCGTCCGGCCCACAGCAGAAGCCGTCGGGCCACAGGAACTTCTCGTCGTCGCGGGCGATGATCTCGTACTCGCCGGAGGGTCGCGTCACGCCGATGGCGTTGTTGGTCATGTCGGTGATGTAGACGTTGCCCGCGGTGTCGACTGTGATGCCGTCACACACCTCCTTGTCGCCGTAGCGCTCGATCCGGTCGTCGAGTTCGGCGTCGGAGAGCGTCTCGTCGAGCAGGTCGGCGGCGCGGATTCGGTAGACGCTCTCGGTCGTGATGCCGCAGTAGTATACCCACTCGAACGCGGGGTCGATGGTGATGCCGTCGAGACCGGCGCTGATCGGTTCGTACTCGCCCGCGGCGTTCTCCTGGACCACGGGCTCGCCCTCGATGATCGGAATCACGCCCTCCTCGGGCAGGACGCTCGGGTGGTCCTCGATCACCCGTCGGGTTCGGCCCGTATCGAGGTCGAGGGCCACGAGGGCTGGCTCGCCCGGATCGCTCGGCTCGTCACTCAGCCCCAGGTCCGCGATGTAGATGGCGTTGCGCACCGCGTCGTACGCGAAATCCTGCATGAAGGAGAGTTCCGTCGCCGCGTGGGCGGGGACGTGGTCGACGCGGTGGAGGCGGTCGGTCGTCGTATCCCACGAGACGAGTTTGGGGAGGTGACCTTCGGCGGGGTTACCGATGTCGAGGATGCGGACCATCCCGTCCGGGTCGGCGCGCAGGCCGATCAACTGGTGGATGCCGACGCCGTCGTCGCCGGGTGGTGTGCTCCACGCCTCGTTCGGGAAGGGGCGCACCGTCTCGTCGTCGACGTACTCGACGACGCGATAGTCGGGGGCGTCCCCGTAGGGAAACGGGTGGTTGCTGACGAGCAACCGGCCGTCGGGCGTCATCGCCGGGTTGCCCGCGCGGGTGTCGAAGCGGGCGTAGCGTTCGGGGTCGACTTCGGTGCCGCCGTCGGTGCGGGGTCGTGGCATACCTTCACGTTCGTCGTCGATTCGTATAGTACGTTGCCTACGTCGTGAACAGATCCGTGTCCTCGGGGACGGCGAAGAGGCCCATCCGCACACCGGCGTCGAGCCACCCGTAGCCGTAGGAGAAGGCGGCGAGGGCGTTCACGGGGTCGCCGGTCTCGCGGAAGTGGCGGCCGTCGTCGAGGTAGGATTCGGCCATCTCCCGACACTCCGCGGCCGCCTCGCCGAGGGGCGTCTCCGCGGGCGGGCGTGACTCCGCCTCGGCGAGGGCGTCCGCGAGCATCCGCTCGTAGCGATCGGTCTTCTCCTGCAGGTCGGCGGGCATGACCGGCGATGGGTGAGCGCGGGACAAGAAGGTGCGTGCCCGGATTCGCGCGGTCGTGACCCGACAGCGCAAGCTAAATGGGTCCCTCCCACCTATCCCGGGTATGAGCGAGAGCGACGGCGCCGACCACCGGCGTCTCATCATCGCCGGGAGCGGGATCGCGGGACTCACGGCCGCCATCTACGCCGGCCGGTCGAACAACGACCCGCTGGTGTTCGAGGGCGACGAACCCGGCGGGCAGTTGACGCTGACGACCGACGTGGACAACTACCCCGGCTTCCCCGAGGGGATCAGCGGGCCGACCCTGGTCAACGACATGAAAGCGCAGGCCCGGAAGTTCGGCGCGGAAATAAAGAACGGCGTCATCGAGAACGTCGACGTGAAGGAGTCGTCGGGACCGGGCCACACCTTCCGCGTGACGCTGTCGAGCGGCGCGGAGTACACGTCGGACGCGTTCATCGCCGCTTCGGGCGCCAGCGCCCGCACCCTGGGTATCCCGGGCGAGGACGAACTCATGGGCTACGGACTGTCGACGTGTGCCACCTGCGACGGCGCCTTCTTCCGCGACGAGAAGATCGTCGTGATCGGCGGCGGCGACGCCGCCTGCGAGGAGGCCGTCTTCCTCACGAAGTTCGCCTCGACGGTCCACCTCGTCCACCGACGCGAGGAGTTCCGCGCCGAGGACTACTGGATCGACCGCGTGATGGAGAAGGTCGACGAGGGCGAGATCGAACTCGAACTCAATCGGGAGGTAACCGAACTCCACGGGACGCCGGAGGAGGGCGTCGACCACGTGACGATGGTCCACCATCCCGAGGGTCACCCGACGGACAAACTCGACGACCCCGACACGGAGGAGTACGACTTCGACGCCGGCGCCGTCTTCTACGCCATCGGCCACACCCCGAACACGTCGTATCTGGAGGGATTGGACGTGGAGATGGACGACGAGGGCTATCTGGAGACGGCCGGCGGCGACGGCGGCGGACAGACGGCGACGGGCGTCCCCGGCCTGTTCGGCGCGGGCGACGTGGTCGACTACCACTACCAGCAGGCCATCACCGCGGGCGGCATGGGCTGTAAGGCCGCCATCGACGCGGACGGCTACCTCGAAGACCTGGAACGGGAGCGCGCGGCCGCGGAAGAGCCGGCGGCGGCCGAGAGCGACGACTGACCACGGTTACGCCGTTCAGTCCAGATTCGCGATCGCGTCGTCGATGTCGAAATCCGCCGTGGTTTCGGTCCCCTCCTCGCCCCGTTCGACTTTCTCTTGCTCCTCGTCGATTTCCACTTCCGGTCCCTCCTCCTCGGTGAACTCCGTGTTGACGCCCCACGGCATGTTATCGTGTCCTCCGGGATGCGCTCGCGTTCGCAGTTCGGTGATTCATCGGTGCGTACCCTACCGGACGAACCGTGATATCGGTTGGGTTCCCGACGCCCGTTTCCCACACGTCCTTATACCGGGCGTTCCCAGTAGCCGTATGGTCGACACCGAGACGTACACCATCGAAGGTCCCGACGGCGACAGCGACGAACTCGAACTCCCGGTCGGACTCGTCGACGCCCTCGCCGAACAGGGTGAGGACCCGACGACGGTCGTCGCCGAGATTACGCTGCTCTCTTTCGTCCAGCGGTCCCACGCCATCGTCCACCACGCCGAGGGCGAGGTGCCGGGCGATCTGGAGGCGATCAACGAGAAAGCCGAGGACCTGTTCGAGGAGCGCTTCGGGATGACGTTCGGCGAGGCGACGGGTCACAGCCACTAGACGAACAGGAGCGGGAGCATCGCGAGGACGCCGACGGTGACGCCGGCGACGAGTTCGCGCTTGCCGCCGCCCGGCAGTCCCGCGCCGATGTCGAGGGCCTCGGGGATGAACTCCGTGACGACGAGATAGATCATCGCGCCGGCCGCGAAGCCGAAGCCGACGGGGAGGAACTCGCGGGCGACGCGGACGAACAGGAACGCGATCACGGCACCCACCGGCTGGGGCAGGCTGGAGAAGACGGCCCACCACACCATCTTCCACTCCGAGACGCCGAGCGTCCGGAGGGGAATGGAGATGGCCACGCCCTCCGGTACGTTGTGGATGGAGATGGCGACGGTCATGAAGACGGCGAGCAGGGGGACGACGAAGCCGAACAGGCCGAGCGTCGCCCCGGCCGCTGCCTGCAGTCCCAGGTCGGCGAAGGAGACGCCGACGGCGACGCCCTCGGGGAAGCTGTGGACGGTCAGTACGCCGAGGATGAGCAGGAGTTTCCGGAAGTCCGCCTCCTCGTAGCGCTTCGGGCTCATCTCGTACCCCTCGATCACCTCGTGAGCGACGACGACGAGGACCACCCCCGCGACGAGACCGGGGACGATTTCCAGCGGCGAGTCGGCCGCGGAGAGCCCTTCGAAGACGAGTCCGAACACGGACGCCGACACCATGATCCCCGAGGCGAGGCCCCACAGCGCCACGTTCCAGCGGTCGCTCACGTCGTCGACGAGGAAGAACGGAATCGCACCCAGCCCGGTCGCCAACGCGGTCACCAGTCCGGCGAGGAAGACGAAGACGACGTTTTCGAGCAGCGCCATCGGCCGATTCGACGACGGCGACGCGGTTAAGTATTATCATATTCTCGATACATTTGGTCGGCCTAAACCGGCGGGAACCGCCCGTCCGTTTTATGCGGTGACCGGTGGTAGCCGGACTCGATGGGTACACTCTCCGCGCTGTTCGCTCCCGAACGGGTCGCCGTCGTCGGGGCGACGGAGCGTCCGGGATCGGTCGGCCGCGCCCTCGTCGAGAACCTGCAAGCGGGCTTCGAGGGCGACGTCGTCCCCGTCAACCCGAACTACGAGACGGTGTGTGGACTCCCCTGCGTCGACGGCGTCGGCGAGGCGGGCGCCGACCTGGCGGTGGTCGCCGTTCCGGTTTCGGCTGCCGTCGACGTGGTGCGCGAGGCGGCCGAGGCGGGCATCGAGAACGTCGTCGTCGTCACCGCGGGGTTCGGCGAGACGGGCGGCGAGGGCGCCGCGCGCGAGCGCGAACTCGAAGCCGTCGCCGAAGAGTACGACCTGAACCTCGTCGGCCCGAACTGCCTCGGGATCATCGGCACGGCCGTCGGTCTGAACGCCACGTTCGCCCCCCGGTCGGCACCGTCCGGGTCCATCTCCTTTCTGAGCCAGTCGGGCGCGTTCGTCACCGCCGTCCTCGACTGGGCGGCCGACCACGGCGTCGGCTTCGAGAACGTCGTGTCGCTGGGCAACAAGGCCGTCCTCGACGAATCCGATTTCGTGGCGTCGTGGGGCGACGACGAGAGGACGGACGTGATCGTCGGCTACCTGGAGAGCATCGAGGACGGCCGCCGGTTCGTCGACGTGGCCCGCGAGGTGACCCGCGAGACGCCCGTCGTCGTCGTGAAGTCGGGGCGGACCGAGGCGGGCGCACAGGCGGCGTCCTCCCACACCGGGGCGATGGCGGGCCGTGACCGCGCCTACGCGGCCGGCCTCCGCGAGGCGGGGGTCATCCGCGCCGACACGGTGCAGGACCTCTTCGACGCCGCGCGCGTCCTCGCCGGCCAGCCGATTCCCGACACCGACGGCGTAGCCGTCGTCACCAACGCCGGCGGGCCGGGCGTGATGGCCACCGACGCCGTCGGGGACGGCCCCCTCTCGCTCGCCGACTTCGGGTCGGCGACCGTCGACCGCCTCCGTGACCGCCTGCCCGGGGGAGCGAACGTCTACAACCCCGTCGACGTCATCGGCGACGCCGACAACGACCGCCTCCGCGACGCCGTCGACGTCGTGCTCGCCGACGACGCCGTCGGCGCGGCCGTCGTGCTCGCCGCGCCCACGGCGACTATCGACTTTACACAGTTGGCCGCCGACGTGGCCGACCTGCAGTCCCGACACGACCTCCCCGTCACGACGTGTCTGATGGGCGGCGAGCGTGCCCGCGAAGCCGACGACGTCCTCGAAGACGCCGGCATCCCCAACTACTTCGACCCGGCGCGGGCCGTCGGAAGCCTCGCGACGCTCGAACGCTACCGGGAGGTTCGGGACCGCGAGCGCCCGGAGCCGACGACCTACGACGTGGACCACGAGGCGGCCACGACGGTTCTCGACCGGGCGCGCGACCGCGGCGCGACGCGTCTCGGCGTCGAGGCTACCCCGCTGCTCGACGCCTACGGGATTCCGACGCCGGCCGGCGAGGTGGTCGACTCGCCGACCGACGCCCTCGAGGCGGCGGAACGGATCGGCGACCCGGTCGTCATGAAAATCGTCAGCCCCGACATCCTGCACAAGTCCGACATCGGCGGCGTGAAAGTCGGCGTCGCCCACGAGGACGTCTACGACGCCTACGAGGACCTGATCGCCCGGGCGCGGAACTACCAGCCCGACGCGACGATTCTCGGCGTGCAAGTGCAAGAGCAGGTCGATACGGAGTCGGGCGTCGAGACCATCGTCGGCACGAACCGCGACCCGCAGTTCGGTCCCCTCGTCCTCTTCGGCCTCGGCGGCGTGTTCGTCGAGGTGATGGAAGACACCGCCGTCCGCCTCGCGCCCGTCGCGGAGACGGAGGCGCTGGCGATGACCGAAGAGATCAGGGCGTCGCCGCTGCTGTCCGGGGCACGCGGCCGCGACCCCGTGGATCGCGAGGCGGTCGCCGAGACGGTCGGCCGCCTCTCGCAACTCGTCACGGACTTCCCCGAAATCCTCGAACTCGACGTGAACCCCCTGATCGTCCGGCCTGACGGCGTCGAGGCCGTCGACCTCCGACTCACCATCGAACCCGAACCATGACCACCCTACTCGTCACCGCGACCGGAGAGAGCACAGGCAAGACGGCCGTCGCCGTCGCGCTGGGCCGTCTCGCGAAGGCCCGGGGCCGGAGCGTCGGCTACATGAAACCGAAGGGGACGCGCCTCCAGAGCCACGTCGGCAAGACGCTGGATCGCGATCCGATGCTCGCGCGCGAACTCCTCGACACCGACGACGAGATGCACGAGATGGAGCCCATCGTCTACTCGCCGACGTTCGTCCGCTCGGCGATGGACGGGCGCGAGAACCCCGCCGACCTCCGCGAACGCGTGCGCGAGGGGTTCGACGCCGTGAGCGAGGGCCGCGACTTCGTCGTCGTCGAGGGCGGCGGCCGCCTCACCACCGGCGGCGTCGTCGACCTCACCGACGCGGAGGTGGCGGAGCTGCTCGACGCCGAGGTGGTCCTGCTCGCCGACTACGGATCGCCGCCGGACATCGACGACACGCTGGCGGCCGCCCGCCGACTCGGCGACCGCCTCGTCGGCGTCGTCTTCAACCGCGTGGCCGACGCCGCCTACGACGAGGTCGAGAGCGTCGTCGCGCCGTTTCTGGAGGGCAAGGGCATCCCCGTCGTGGGCGTCCTGCCCCGCGACCCCGACCTCGCGGGCGTCACCGTCGCCGAACTCGCCGACGAACTCGGCGTCGAAACGCTGACCGACGCCCCGACCGACGGTGTCGTCGAACGGTTTCTCGTCGGCGCGATGAGCGGCGAGGAGGCCCTGCGCTTCTTCCGGCGGACGAAGGCGGCCGCCGTCATCACCGGCGGCGACCGGACCGACATCCACACCGCCGCGCTCGAAGCCCCGGGGATCACCTGCCTCGTCGTCACCGGTGGGCGCCGCCCGCCGGGAACCGTCCTCGGCAAGGCGGCCGAGAAGGGCCTGCCAGTCTTGCTGTCCTCGGCCGATACCCTCTCGACGCTCGAACGCGCCGAGGAGGTGATCCGGAGCGGGCGGACGCGGGACGAGCGCACCGTCGACGTGATGGAGTCGTTACTGACGGAACACGCCGACGTGGACGCGTTGCTCGGGGGTGACGCCGGTTCCAGTTCCGGCGCCGGTGACGACGCCTAGACCCGCCACCGCCGGTCGGTGTGGTTCAGCCGCTCGGCGCCGTCGTCGGCAGTCACGACCACCAGATCCTCGATCCGAACTCCGAAGCGGTCGGGAAGGTAGACGCCGGGTTCGACGCTGAAGACCGTCCCCGGTTCCAGTTTCGTCTCATTCCCGGCGACGATGTCGGGTGCCTCGTGCACGTCGAGACCGACGCCGTGACCCGTTCGATGGACGAACTCGTCGCCGTAGCCGGCGTCCTCGATCACCTCGCGGGCGGCGCGGTCCACCGCCCCCGCCGACACCCCGGGTTCGACGGCCGCGACGGCCCGCGACTGCGCCTCGCGGACGACGTCGTGGACGCGCCGGAACTCCTCGCTCGGCTCGCCGTCGAAGACGACGGTGCGGGTCTGGTCGCTCGGGTAGGCGTCCACCCGCGTCCCGAAGTCGAGGACGACGGGGTCGCCGGCGCCGATCACCCGGTCGCCGCTCGCGTGGTGGGGGTCGGCGCCGTTCGGTCCCGCGGCGACGATGGTCTCGAAGGCGACGCCCGTCCCGCCGTGGGCTTCTAGGCGCTCCTCGACGTAGTCGGCGAGTTCGGCCTCCGTCATCCCGACGGCGTCGGCGCCGAGGGCGCGTACGTCCCGCATCGTCGCGTCGGCGGCGTTCCCCGCCGCCCGGAGCGCGTCGAGTTCTCGGCCATCCTTCACCCGTCGTAGCGGCGAGAGCACCTCGCTCGCGAGGCCCACGTCGGCGTCGGGCAGTCGCTCGCGGACGCCGAGTGCGTACTGCGTCCACATCCGATCCGCGAGGAGGAGCCGCGACGGGGCGAGCGCGTCGAGCAACGGATCGAGGACGGGCCACGGCCCCTCGTCGTCGTCCCACGTCCGCACGTCGTCGACCCACGCCTCCCGAACCGATGCGGCTTCGAGCGTCGGGACGACGAGCGTCGGGTCTCCGTCGGCGGGCACGACGAGCAGTTGGAGGCGGTCGCTCTGCTCGGCGTCCACACCGGTCAGATAGTACCAGTCCCGACCGGGCGTGAGCGCGAGGGCGTCGGCGCCGACGGCGTCGAGGCGGGACTGAACGCGTCGCGTCCGGCGTTCGAAGGCGGTCATGTCGGGCCGTTCGGCCGCGGGCGTAAAGAGCGTCGCGTCCGCGAATCCGAGACGAACCCTACACGCTTTTGTCATTTCGGCGTGCGAGGATAAGTATGCCCTCCAACTGGTACGCCTTCGCGGCCCTGAGTGACGCCCGTGACGCGACCGAGGACCTCCTCCGCCCCGTCGACCGCGGGCGATGGCTGCGACTCGCCCTCATCGCCCTGTTCGTCGGCGTCGGCGGCGGCGTCCCGACCGGCGGGAGCAACGTCAACGTGCCCTCGGGTGGCGGCGGTGGCGGGATGCCGTCGGACGTGCCGGCGCCGTCGCTGCCCGACATCGGCTCCGTCGCCGCGGTCATCGCCGGTGTCGTCGTCCTGATCCTCCTGTTGGCGCTCGTCTGGAGTTTGATCGGTGCCGTCATGGAGTTCGTCCTGATCGTCGGCCTCCGCGACCGCGAGGTGTCGATCCGCGACCCCTTCGGCGCGAACCTGCGCCCCGGGCTCCGGCTGTTCGGCTTCCGACTCGCCGTCGGCCTCGTGAGCCTGCTCGTCGTCGGCCTTCCGCTACTCGCGGTGTTCGGCGTCGGCATCGGCGTCTCGCCCGCGTTCCTGATCCTGCTCGTCCCCCTGATCGTGGTGTTCGGCGTCGTCGCACTCGCCGGGAGCGTCGTCCTCGGACTGACGACGGACTTCGTCGTCCCGACGATGCTGACCGAGAGTCGGGGCGTCGTCGACGGCTGGCGGCGCCTCTGGCCGACGCTCCGGGCCGAGTGGAAACAGGTCGCCCTCTACGTCGTCGCGAAGTTCGTCCTCGGTATCGCGGTGAGTCTCGCCGTCTCGCTGGTCGTCCTGCTGGCCGCGCTGATCGTCGCGATTCCGTTCGCTATCGTCGGCGGCGGGCTGTATCTCGCCACCTCGGCCGCCGGCGCGAGCCACGTCGGCCTGATCGTCGCTGCCGTGCTCGTTGCCCTGTTCGTCCTCGTCATGATCGTCGTCGGCCTCATCGTGCAGGTGCCGGCGCTCACGTTCGTCCGGTACTACTCGCTGTCGGTGCTCGGAATGCTGGTGCCCGAACTCGACCTGGTGGGCGTCGAGCGGCCGGATGAGGAGAGTGACGACGGCGGTGACGATGGGCCGAACGATGACGACGGCGGTGACGATGGGCCGAACGATGACGACGACGGTGACGACACCGGTACCGGCGACGACTTCTCGGCCCCGGCCGACACCGTTGGGGCGTACCCAGCGGTGTAGTTGTCGGCCGTCGCCACGTGACTGGAGTCGGTAACTCGACGTGTCGAATCGTCCCACGGCCGTCCAGCCGACAGGCACGGCTGAACCCATAGAACTCGTCCGCTGGATGGAGTGATCGGATCCGTCATCCTGTTACGATCGGAATGGATGAGTAGCACTGAAGTGACGTACACCCTTTCGAAGTCGTTCGAGTGACGCTTCGAACGGCACAGCTGTTATTAGTTCAACATGTGTAGCGGTAACATGGGGGAACGTAACAGAGGGACGGCGATCGACGATATAGCGTACCTCATACGATCCGAACACCGAGCGCCGACGCTTATCGCGCTCACGGTTCGTCCCCGTAGCCGCTCGGAACTCTGGGAGATGGCCGGCGTTTCGGAGTCTACGATCAGACGGACGCTTGGCGAGTTCGAGGACCGCGACTGGGTTCAAAGGGATGGGTATCAGTACGAGGCGACACAACTGGGTGCCTTCGTCGCGTCAGCGATGGCGGATTTGATCGACCGGGTGGAAACCGAACGGAAGCTACGCGACGTGTGGCGATTACTTCCGGACGATGAGAGCGGTTTCACCATCAAGATGTGTGCGGATGCGACCGTCACGGTGGCCGACCCCGAGGATCCGTCCCGCCCGATCACCCGTTTCTGCTCGCTCATCGAGGAGACGGATCGACTGCGATTTACCGGATTCGACGTTGCCATGCTCGATTCCTGTAAGACCGAACTCTGCGAGCGAATCGTCGATGGGATGGAAACGGAGCTCATCAACCCGCCGAGAGTAGCCAATTACATTCGCTCGAACTGTCCGGATCTATTCTCGGAGGCACTGGAGAGCGGCAATCTCGATGTCCGATTGCACGACGAGTTACCACCGTTTGGGGTCAGTATCTTCGACGACCGAATCGCAGTCACTGGATACGACCGCGAGGGCGTTATGGTTCGAGTCTTGGTCGACACCGACGACACGGACGCACGCGCATGGGCGGAATCGACTTTCACGCTCCACCGACGAAAGACGCCAATTCTCCCCATCGAACAGGACCTTTGAGGTGGGTATCGAACGCCCCGATCACAGCCGAACCTATCGGTGGGCTTCGTGCCCGTTCCCGGGGAACCGACCGGTCGGACGATGTGGGCCGATATCCTCTTTTCGTGGTCGTTGATCTCAAACGCTACTATAGCCATCTCGTTTGCAGTAACCGCACAGTCGTCAACGTCTGATTGACTGTCACCGAATACCAACCCCTGCAACCACTACCGCGGCTGTTATCCACTGCATAACTGTCACGAGTTAGTTATCTATCCTTGGGAGTCTGTAACACATCTTGCCGCAAGGCAACTGAACCGACGATGGCTGACGCATACAAACTCGACTGTGAATCGGAGGCGGTCGACTGCCGATTCATCATTCAGTCGGAAGACGAAACCGAAGCGATCGAACTGGCCAAGAGACACATGCGGGAGGGTCACGGACAGGACTACTCGGACGACGAACTCCGGAAGGAACACCTTCAGGTGGTCTAATCATGGCATCCGAAGGCCAGGTTACCCACGGCGTCGATCCCGAGGCACTCGCCGCCTTCGCGGAGCACGCCGCCGAGAACCCCGAGGACGTTCAACTCGGGCTGAGCGCCCGATCGACCTACGAGGGGACGGCCGCTCACAGCCTCGCGACGATCGACTCGTACGTCCTCGGCGGCGAGACGATCGCACGCGACACCCGGGAGTACACGATTCCGTACGGAGGCTGGAAGGAAGTGCTGGATGCCGGCGGCTGGGTCGGCGCGACCGATCGGCTCGAGCCGATCGAAGCAGCACTGTCTGCGCTCGTCTCCTGCATCAACGTCGGCATCACCATCAACGCCGTGGCCAACGGCGTCGACATCGACCACCTCGAAACGCGCGTTCGTACCGACTTCGACCCGGCCGTCCTCTTCAGTCTCGAGGATCTCGGGAACGCCGACACGGTGTTCGAGAACCTGACCGCCGAGATCGAGATCGAGAGCCCCGATCTCGACAAAGACGAGGTCGACGAGTGGGCACGACGTGCGCCGGTCTACACGCTCGTCTCGCTCGAACAGGATATCAACCTCACGGTGAACACGCCTGCCGAGGTGGAAGCCGACGACTGAGAGGACAGGCACATGGCAAACTCACTCGACGTCGACAAACTGGAACAGGCAGTTAAATCGGTCTACCAGGATGTCGCGGAGGAGCCGGACGAAGGGTATCACTTCGAGATGGGTCGCCCGCTGGCGGAACGCCTCGGTTATCCGCCGGAGCATCTCGATCGGATTCCCGCGGAGGCGATGGAATCGTTCGCCGGCGTCGGATATTACTTCGATCTGGCCGCTATCGAGGACGGCGACGACGTGCTGGACCTCGGCAGTGGATCGGGCACGGACGTGTTCGTCGCCGCACTCCACGTGGGAGACGACGGAAGCGTGACCGGGCTGGACATGACGGTCCAACAACTCGAGAAGGCCCGCAAGTTGCGCGACGAGGCTGGACTGGAGAACGTCTCGTTCGAGCAGGGATACATCGAAGACGTTCCCTTCGACGATGGGGCCTTCGACGTCGTCGTCTCGAACGGGGTCATCAACCTCTCTCCGGACAAGGCACAGGTGTTCGAGGAAGCCCATCGGGTGCTCGCTCCCGGCGGTCGGCTTGCCATCTCCGACATCATCAGCGAGGAGGTGATGCCGGAGAGCATCAAGAACGACGAGGACCTCTGGGCGGCTTGCATCGGCGGGGCCGAGCAGATCGACCGCTATACGACGGCCATCGAAGCCGCTGGCTTCGCAGTGACGGATGTCCGGGACAACAGCCAGTACGAATTCATCTCCGATCGGGCGGCGAATGCGTGCGAGAAGTACGGCGTCAAGAGCGTCACACTCGGGGCAACCAAGTGATCAGCATGGCTACAGATCAACCAGTCGCGGACGAACAGGGAGTACAGGTCGAATCGCAAGTCCGGAACGGAGCGTTGTTGATGGCACTCGCCGGTGTCGCGTTCGTCGGCTACGGGGTCGTGTTTCTCGCGTTGAATTTCGTGGGTACTGGCTTCGAACTCGGCGTCAGTACGCTGGCTGGGATGACGAGCGCCGACCTCGATCCGAGGGTGGCGTACTACATCAGTCACCTGCACGTCGCCACCGCCGCGTTCATCATCTCGACGGGCATCGCCGTCACAGGCCTCTCGTGGTACGGTGTGCGCCAGCGGCTCACGTGGGCGTGGGCGACCGCGATCGTCAGCGCCGTCGTCGGTCTCGCGCTCGCACTCCCGATGCACTGGACGGCGGATGCGTTCTCCCACGATTGGGTGACACATCTGGGACCGATCTACCTCGCGACGATCGTCTTTATTGCGGGGGTCGTACTGTCCTACCGGGGCGTTCGGACGACGTAGCCGGGCGTGCCGATTCCTCCCGCCATCACAGATGATTGTGGCATCGCTCCTCGTGTTGCATATAACTCAGAACGTGACTCTGGTCGAGTACCTGTTTCGAGTCCTCGCTCACCTACTACTGTTCACCGGTATCGGAGCGATCCTCGTCTGTGGCGTCCGGCTGATCGGAATCGTCCGCTCGGAGGTCCACGGGCGCGTGAAAAGCAACGATCGTGGACCGTGACTCGCCACCTCACCCGATCGAGCCGTGCGGCATACGCACTGTTTTCAGCACGACCGTCGAATCGGAGCACCGACGAGGCTGGCCGTCACTCACCGTCCCTCTTCCTGCAGGCGTTCGGTCGTCTCGATCAGCGGGTGACGGGCGTAGTCGACGACCGAGATATCGTCGATGGTCTCTAACCCCTCTTTCTCCGCGGTGCGTTGCATCCCGAGTTCGAGCTCCGCGGCGGCGTCGACGACGATGACGTAGGCGTCCATCTCCTCGATGTCGAGGCGGTTGGCGGCCATGACGCGGTGGTGGCCGTCGGCGAGCAGGAGCGTTCCCGCGTTGTCGATGACGACCAGCGGTTCGGCCAGCCCGTGTTCGAGTTCGTAGCTCCGGCCCTGGAGTTCGTCGGCGTACACCCGCGACTGCGTGGGTGTGAGCTCCGAGAGCTCGATCTGTCGTCGTTCCTCGGAGACGTCGATGTCGTGAATCTCCTCCAAGGTGTGCATGAGCTTCCCCACCTTCTCGGGCGTGGCGCGTTCGATCTGACTCCGGATCACGTCCGTATTCGAGATGATGCCGACGAGGTTGCCGGCGTCGTCGACGACCGGGAGCTTCTGGATGCCCGACCGGAGGATCACCCGCGCGGCGTCGTTGATCTTCATCTCCGGGTGGGCGACCACGAGATCCTCGGACATCACGGTGAACACCCGGGCGTTGTCGTCGGCCGCCAGCAGATCCCGGGCGCTGATGAACCCCTCGACGTGTCGCCCGTCGGTCACCGGGAAGCCGGTGTGACCGTCGCTCTCGACGATTCGACGCGACACCTCGGAGACGGTGTCGTCCGGCGAGACGGTCGCCACGTCACGGGTCATGTAATCTTCGACTGTCGCGTTCGCGGCCATTGCAGGGCCGTACGACGCCGACTCTCAAAAGGGTGGTCGTCGGCGGCTCGCTCGCCGACCGCTCATACGGTTTCGTGTAAGCCATTACCGGTGGTTCGCCGACCCGTCTTGGCGAACCACCGGTACACAGTTACACTAATCCGTATCACTCCTCCAGCGGGAACTCCAGCGCGATGTCGGCGGCAGCGGGGTCGCGCCGGGGCGCGCTCGGCGGGTTCTCCAGCACCTCGAACAGCCGGCCGGCGATCACGTCGTCGACGATGCTCGCCAGCGACTCGGCCGACGCCTCCTCCACCGCGCCGAGGATGCCGAGCGGGATCTGTGCCCCCGCCATATCGGCGTGTCCGCCGGCGCTCCCGATGGAGCCGAGCGCGTCGCGCAACACCTCGCCGAGGTCGACGTCGGTGCCGCGCGCCCGGCCGGAGACGTAGACCGTCTCGTTCATGAAGCCGTGGACGACGACGATGCAGATCCCTTCCATGTCGAGCAGACGGTCGGCGGCCTGTGCGAGGGCGTCGCGGTCGCGGACCCGCCCGACGCCGGTCGTGAGCACGTCCCCACGCACCCGGCGGTTGCGGATCGCCGCCGACAGCGTCGCGAGTACGTCCGCGCTCATGCTCGGTTCCTCGACACGGTCGAGCACCGACTCGTCGGCGGTCGGGAGGAGGAACGCGGCCGCCTCGAAGTCGGCCTCGACTGCCTCGCGCGTGAAGTCACGCGTGTCGATCCGGATGCCGTACAAAAGCGCCGTCGCGACCACGCGATCCGGCGTCATTCCGAGTCGGTCGAGATACTCCGCGAGGAGCGTACTGGTCGCGCCCACGTCGCTCCGGAGGTCGACGTACCGCGCCTCGACCGGCGCCCGCGGCGGGTGGTGGTCGATCACCACGTCCACCTCGGTGTCGGGGTCCAACCCGTCGTTCACGCCGGGTCTCGAGTGATCGACGAGGGCGACGCCCGCGTACTCCGCGATCCGGTCCGCCGACTCCACGCTCAGGAGGTCGAGGTCGAGCAGGTTCACCAGCGCCCGGTTCTCCTGGTGTGAAATCTCCCCGAAGTAACAGGCGTCGGCGTCGACGCCGACCGTCCGAGCGACGTGTGCGAGCGCGATGGCCGACGCGATGGCGTCTGGATCGGGGTTGTCGTGCATCACGACGGCCAGCCGGCCGTCGATGTCGCGGAGGACGCTCAACAGTCGACAGACCCGCTCGGCCCCCTCGCCGGTGACCGCCTCGAGGAGGTGGTCGACGACGAGCCCCTGCACGTCGACGACGCGGTCGGCCACCTCCTCGAGCGCGGGACCCGACTCGGACCCCCGCCGCCCGTCGCAGGCGACGATCAGGGCCTCCGGAAACGACTCGCGGGCCTGCCGGGCGGCCGCGAGGTTGCGGTCGGCGTCCTCCCCGAGCACCACCACCACGTCGGTCGCGTCGGGATACGTCGCGGGGTCCGTCGGATCGCCGCGGGTCACCTCCGCGATGCCGTCGAGTCCCTCGATCCGGGAGTCGTCCGGGAGGACAGCCCGAAGCTCCCCGCCCCACGTCGAGACGACACCCGCGACGGTTTCGCCAGCGCGCCCACACCCGAGCACGAGCCGCCTCACCATATCCGTTCGTTACGCCCGCCACTCAAAACCCTACCGTCACGAACTGTCGATGGAGTTATCAGAGTGTGGTGCGTGATACCGTGTAACATGTCCGACCAACGTGATCTCGTCGATCCGTCGCTCGAGGAGCAGTTGGTGAGCGCCTGCCGAACCGCAGTCGGCGACAGCTTGCGGAGTGTCACGTACTTCACGCCGGACGCGTACGAGCAGATGTATCTCCGGTCCGACCTGGAAGCCGACGCCGACCTCGCGGCGTCGGTCGAACACGAGGCCGCGGGATTTCGCACACAGATGGCGTACGAGGGGAGCGAACTCGGCGACTACCAGTACACGCTCCGGGTGTTCGAGAACGGGTTCATGACGCGCGTCATCGACGGCGACCGGGGCGTCTTCGTGACGACGGACGGCATCACCGTTCTCAGATCGAAGGAAGTGACCGAGGCGATTCGATCGACGTTACGGGTGACGGCGCCGGCCGAATGACCGGCCGTTACGCGAACAGCGCCGTCGCGGCGCTCTGGGCCGTCTCGACGACGGGCCCGAACGCCGGCAGGAGGACGAGCGTCCCGACGGCGGCGACGAGCACCGCGACGTAGATGCCGAGCGGCGTCGCGCCGAGATCAAAGGTTCCGGACGGGTCCTCGATCCACATGGCTTTCACCACTCTGGAGTAGTAGAACAGCGACAGCGCGCTGTTGATGGCGCCGACGGCGGCGAGCCACCAGAAGCCACCCTGAATCGCCCCGTAGAAGAGGGCGTACTTCGAGAGGAAGCCGCCGAAAGGCGGCAGCCCCGCCAGCGAGAACATGAAGACGGTCATCGCCAGACAGGCGACCGGCGCCTGCGTCGCGAGGCCGTTGTAGTCCTCGAAGGTGCGGCCGACCCCCCAGTGCTCGACCATGGCGATGAACAGGAACGCGCCCGTGTTCATGAAGCCGTAGACGAGCAGGTGGGCCATGCTCGCGCCCATCACGGAGCCGTTGGGGCCACCGCCCGAGAGCGCCGCGAGGCCGATCAGCGCGTAGCCCGCGTGCCCCACCGAGGAGTACGCGAGCATCCGCTTGACGTTCTCCTGAGTCGCCGCCGCGAAGTTGCCGAGCGTCATCGTGACGACGGCGAGGACGGCAAAGAGGAGCGGCCAGTCGACGCCCATCGGCACGACGGCGTCGATGGGGAAGGCGACGGCGAAGACGCGGAAGGCGACGGCGAAGCCGGCCGCCTTCGACGCCGACGAGAGGAAGGCGCTGATCGGAGCGGGCGCGCCCTCGTACGCCTCCGGCGCCCAGAAGTGGAAGGGGACGGAGGCCGTCTTGAACGCGAAGCCGCCGGCGATCATCACGATACCGATGCCCGCGACGCCGACGAGGTCACCCGCATCACCGATAGCCGCGGCCACCTCGGAGAGGAGGAGCGACCCGGTGACGGCGTAGATCAGGGAGATACCGAACGCGAAGACGGCCGAGGAGACGGCGCCGACGAGGAAGTACTTCAGCCCCGCCTCGACGCTCCCGCGGTTCTTCTTGAGGAAGGCGACGAGCGCGTAGGAGGGGAGCGAGGCGAGTTCGAGGCTGACGAACACCGTCACCAGCGACCCCGACGAGGCCATGAGGCTCATCCCCGTCGCGGCCAGCATCACCAGGGAGTAGAACTCCGCCTGGTAGGTCCGGTCGCGCAGGTAGTCGTAGCTCGCGAGCGACACCATGGCGGCGACGCTGGCGAAGATGACGGTGAAAAAGAGGCTCATCCCGTCGACGACGATGGAGCCACCGTAGAGTTCGATGGCACCGCCGCTTCCGGTCTGGCCGGTGCCCGCGAGCAGGAACCAGCCGGCGACGACGAGGGCCGAGACGCTCCCGAGCGCCGAGATGCCGGCGAGCGCCGTCGGCCGGGTCGAGTCGGGGTCGATGCTGTCGACGAGGAACAGGACGAGCGCCGTCAGGGCGAGCAGCAGCGTCGGCGTGACGGCCGTCCAGGTCGGCAGTTGGGTCTGAATCGGGATCACGAGAGTTCACCTCCGAAGTCCAGCAGCGGATTCACCGCGTCTTGGATCATCCCGAAGAAGAGGTCGGGGGCGACCCCGAGGACGATGATCGTCACGAGGAGGACGGCCAGCGGGACCGTCTCGTGGAGCGCGGCGGGACCGACTTCGTAGTCGGTCTCCAGGCGGAACGCCCCGAAGAGCGTCCGCTGCATCGCGAAGAGCAGGTAGCCGGCGACGATGACGATGCCGAACATCGCCGCGGCGGTGTAGAGGGGCATCCCGGCCGTGACCGTCGACGCGAAGGCGCCCTTGAAGATGAAGAACTCGCCGGCGAAGCCGGCCATCAGGGGGAGCCCCATGTAGCCGAAGGCGCCGGCGACCAGAATTCCCGTGGTGACCGGCATCCGGTCGGCCATGCCGGACATGTCGCCCACCATCCGCGTGTGGGTGGCGTTGTAGATGACGCCGACCGCCATGAACATCAGCCCCGAGATGAGGCCGTGGGCGATCATCTGGAAGGTAGCCCCGCCGACCCCGTAGGTCGTGTAGGCGACGAGGCCGAGGATGACGTAGCCCATCGAGGAGACGGAGGAGTAGGCGACGATGCGCTTGAGGTCCTGCTGGGCCAGCGCGAGCATCGCGCCGTAGATGACGCTGATCACGGCGATCAGCGCGATGGGAACGGCGAAGGCCGTCGCCGTCTCGGGCATCATGGTGAAGTTGAACCGGAGCAGGGCGTAGGTCCCCATCTTCAGGAGGACGCCCGCCAGCATCACCGACACCGGCGACGGCGCCTCGACGTGGGCGTCCGGCAGCCACGTGTGGAAGGGGACGATGGGCACCTTCACCGCGAAGCCGAGGAACATGGCGATAAACGCCACGGACTGCAGCGTCGCGGCGGGGATGCCGTACAGCGACCCGAGTTCCCCCGCCCGGAGCGCGGCCGCGATGGCCGGCATGTCGAGCGACGACACCGAGTCGCCCAGGCCGAAGACCAGGGCGATGAAGCCGATGAACATCGCGAGCGACGCGATGTTGGTGTAGACGAAGAACTTGATCGCGGCGTACTTCCGGCGGGGACCGCCCCAGACGCCGATGAGGAAGTACATCGGCAGGAGGACGGCCTCCCAGAAGACGAACCAGACGAAGAAATCGAGCGCGGTGAAGACGCCGAGGAGGTTCGCTTCCATGAACAGCATCAGGCCGTAGAACTGCGACTGGCGCTCGTCGATGGGCGTCCACGCGCTCACGATGGCGAGCGTCGAGAGCAGCGTCGTCAGCACGACCAGCGGCAGGCCGATGCCGTCGACGCCGACGTGCCAGTTGAGCGTGTAGCCGCCGAGTTCCAGCCACGGCACCATCGTCTCGAACGCGATGTCACCGCCCATCAGGGCGTTACCGGTCGCGTCGAACCGACTCCACATGTAGAGGCTCCCGACCACGGGGAGCAGACTCAGCGCCGCGGCGAGGCGGCCGGCCACCTCGTCGGGGGCCAGCATCACCACGAACGCGGCAATAAACGTAACGGCGATGAGCGCTTCGATGATCATGCGAACCACCCTCCCATCACGCCGAAGACGACGAGCAACGCCACGAGCCCGAGGGTGAGGAGCGCGGCGTAGTTAGTCACGACGCCGGTCTGGATGCGTCGAATCCGACTTCCGGCGAACAGGCTCACCGACGAGACGCCGTTGACGACGCCGTCGACGACGCCCTGGTCGAACGTATCGGCCAGCCGAGCCACCGGCAGGACGACCGACTGGGCGATCCAGACCTGGTACTCGTCCTGGTAGTAGTTGTTGTACCACAGCGTCTTGATCGCGCCGAGCTTCTCGGTGTGCTCGGTCGGGTCGTCGACGTTGTAGAGGACGTGTGCCGTGAGGACGCCCGCGAGCGCGAGACCGAGCGAGACGGCCGCGCCGACGGCGACAGTCGTCGTCTCCCCGCCGATGTACGCCGACGAGTACGGGAGCACGTCGCCGTAGTGGTGGGCAGTCAGCGCCTCGAAGCCGCCGTCCAGCCACTGGTGCAGGAAGTCGATGCCCGAGATGCCGAGCAGTTTCTCGACGGGCACCATGTTGACGACGCCGACGACGGTGGCGAGTGCCCCCAGCACGACCAGCGGGGCCTTGACGTTCCATCGAACGCCGTGGGGGTTCCGAGCAGTCTCCGTCCGGGGTTCACCGTGGAAGGTCAGGAAGACCATCCGGAAGGTGTAGAAGCCGGTGAAGAAGACGGCGAGGAGGCCCATCGCGTAGCCCGCGAGCAGCAGGGGTGACCCCCCGAGTCCGTGGATGAGCGTCTCGTAGAGCACCTCGTCTTTCGACCAGAAGCCGGCGAAGGGGAAGATGCCCGCGAGCGCGAGCGAGCCCGCGAGGAACGTGTAGTACGTCACGGGCATCCGCTCTTTGAGGCCGCCCATGTTCCACATGTCCTCGTCGTGGTGCATGGCGATGATGACCGAGCCTGCGCCGAGGAACAGGAGCGCCTTGAAGAAGGCGTGGGTCATCAGGTGGAAGGTGGCGGCGACGTAGCCGCCGGCCCCCAGCCCCAGCATCATGTAGCCGTACTGCGAGATGGTGGAGTAGGCGAGCACCTGCTTGATCTCCCGTTTCACGACGCCCATCGTCGCGGCGACGAGGGCGGTGAAGCCGCCGACCAGCGCGATGATGCCGAGCGCCGTCGGCGAGAGCGCGTAGAAGCCGTACATCCGCGCGACCAGGTAGACGCCGGCCGCGACCATCGTCGCGGCGTGGATGAGCGCGGAGACGGGCGTCGGACCCTCCATAGCGTCCGGAAGCCACGTGTGCAGCGGGAACTGCGCGGACTTCCCGATGACGCCGCCGAGGATCAGGAGGCCGACGATGGTGAACCACGTCTCGGGCGCGAAGCCGAAGGTCGTCACCTCGGCCGCACCGTTGAGCGCCTCCTCGGCGAGGACGGGGAACGACCCCTCGCCCGCGAACTTCGCGGTGCCGAAGGTGGCGAAGACGGCGACGACGCCGACGAGGAAGAAGTAGTCACCGAACCGAGTGACCAAGAAAGCCTTCTTCGCGGCGCTCGGCGGCCCCTCCTGGCGGAACCAGAAGCCGATCAGGAGGTACGAACAGAGGCCGACGAGCTCGAAGAACATGAAGGCCATCAGCAGGTTGTCGGCGACGACGAACCCGAGCATGGAGGCGGTAAAGAGGCCGAGTCCGGCGTAGTACCGCGGCAAACCAGTCTCGCCCTCGTCGTTCATGTACCCGAGGCTGAAGACGTGGACCAGCAGGGCGACCAGCGAGACGATCAGCAGCATCATCGCCGCCAGCGGGTCGAGGAGCAGACCGAAGGTGAGGGTGGTCGTCCCCTCGCCGACGCCCGCCGCCCACGTGTAGAGCGTCTCGTTGTAGACCTCGCCGCCCGCGACGGTCAGGAAGACCCAGGCCGACAGCACCAGGGAGCCGGCGGTGGCGGCGATGCCACCGAACGCGCCGCCCTTGGGGAGGTACTTCCCGCCCCCCAGCGACACGAGGAAGGAGAGGAACGGGAGCAGTACGATCGCGGGTGCGTAGTCGAACGCCGCCATCTTACCACCTCATCTCCTTGGCCAGCGTCACGTCCACGTCGTTGAAGTTGCGATACAGCACGAGGATGATGCCGATGCCGACCGCGACCTCCGCGGCGGCGAGCGCCATCGTGAACAGGCTGAACGTCTGGCCGGTGACGTTGCCCCAGTACGCGGAGAACGCCACGAGGTTGATGTTGGCCGCGTTCAGCATGAGCTCGACCGACATCAGGAACAGGAGCGCGTTCTGACGGGTCAGGATGCCGAACAGCCCGATGCAGAACACGGCGGTCGCGAGCAGGAGGTACCACTGCACTGGGACCATCAGCGGTCACCTCCGTCGCCGGCGTCGGTTTCCGCGTCCGTCTCGGCCTCCGCGTCGCCGCGGAACCGATCACGGACCCGCCGACCGCCGTCGGCGAGCAACGCCACGGCGCTGCCGTCCTCCTCGCGTTTCGCCAGGAGGATCGCCCCGTCGAGGGCGGCGTCGAGCGCCACCGCGATGACGATAAAGGCGACGAGCATCCCCTCGCCGGGCACGGTACCCATATCGAGGTTGAACATCGCGTAGCCGATGCTCGCGGTGATTTCGGCGTCCGGGCCGAACATCTGTGGGTCGCCGAACGAGGCCCGGAGGACGGCCGCCGCAATCACGACGAACAGCGCGACGGCCGCGAGGCCGGGGAGCAGGTGCGAGCCGGTTCTGAGCGACGGCTTCGTCGTCACGTCTCACGCACCTCCGTTGTCGATGTCGATTCCGCTGCCGAGGTCGATTTCGTGAGCATCACGGCGAACGTGATGAGGATGAGCACCCCGCCGACGTAGACGAGGATCTGCATGGCGGCGAGAAACTCCGCCTGCATCATCACGTAATGTACCGCGACGCTCAACAGGGCGCCACCCAGGAGGAGTGCGGAGTGCCACACGTCCTCGACCAGGACGACGCCCAGGCTGCAGCCCAGTGTGATCAGGGCGAACAGCGCGAACGCGATCGTTTCATACACCATTGCTTGAGTTTGCTTGAGGTAGTCCTTTGAACGTTTCGAGACGGCGTAGCGCCGACTCGGCTGTCACTGGTAGTCGATTTCGCCGTCACCTTCGCCGATCCACGCGCTCCGGTCGGGGTTGCGCGATTCGAGCGGGTCGATCCCCTTGTACCACGGGACGTTCTTCAACTGCTCTTTGTTGTAGACGAAGTCGTCTTTCGTGTCCGCCGTGAACTCGAAGTTCTGGGTCAACAGGATGGCGTCCACCGGACACACCTCCTCGCAGAGCCGGCAGTAGATACACTGGCCGATGTGGAGGTTGTACTGTTCGCCGTTGCGCTGGTCGTCCTGTACGATCTGGATCGTGTCGTTCGGACAGACGTTCTCGCACTGCCGACACCAGATGCAGCGCTCCTGGCTGAACTTGTGAACGCCGCGGAACCGCGGGCTCACCTCCGGCGCCACGTCCGGGTACTCGACCGTGAACGTCTTGCCGTCCAGCGCGTGTTTCATCGTCACCGCCATGCCTTTGAGGATTCCAATCATTACACGATCACTCCCACGAGGACTGCCGTGAGCACCAGGTTAGCCAGGGACAGCACGAGCATCCCCTTCCAGCCGATTTCGATCAACTGATCGATACGCACGCGCGGCACCGCGGAACGGGCCCACTGCGTGAACAGGAAGAACGCCCACATCTTGATCACCATCCAGACGAACCCGGGCAGGACCGGTCCGGCCGGGCCGCCGAGGAAGAGGACGGCCATCAGCGCGCCGCCGAGGAAGATGTGGATGAACTCCCCGAGGTAAAAGAGGACGAAGTAGACGCTCGAGTACTCGGTCTGGTAGCCGGCGACGATCTCCGTCGGCGCCTCCGGGATGTCGAACGGGTTGCGTCCGATCTCCGCCATGTTCGCCGCCAGGAAGAGGACGAACGCGAACGGGTTGACGAACGCGTACCAGCCCGGAATCGCGATGCCCGCAATCGTGACGAGCGTCTCGGTCTGTGCGGCGACGATTTCGCTCGTCCGGAAGGTGCCGGCGAAGAGGATCACCGACGCCGCCGTGAGGACGAGCGGAATCTCGTAGGCGAGGTTCTGCGCGATGGAGCGCAGCGACCCCAGAAGCGAGTACTTGTTGTTCGAGGCGTAGCCGGCCATCACGAGTCCGAGCGACGCGATGGAGGCCGCCGCGAACGCGAAGACGATCCCCGTCTCGGGGTCGGCCAACTGGAGGCCGCTCCCCAGCGGGATGACCGCGAAGCCGAGCAGCGCCGAAAAGGGCAGGATGATCGGCGCGAGGTCCCACGCCGGTCGGTCGACGCCGTCCGGAACGATCAGTTCCTTCGAGAGCAGTCGCACCGCGTCGGCGACGATGATCAGCAGGCCGAAGGGGCCGATCCGGTTGACCGCGATGCGGTCGGTGAACGCCGCCGTGATCTTCCGTTTGGCCCACGGCCCGGCCAGCGCCGTCATGCCGAGCATGATGTTGGCGATGAGAAAGGCGCCGATGAGGCCGCCGACGATGTCGCCGAACGTGCCCGAGAGGCCGAGCGCGCCCGAGATCGTCTCGGGGAGCGTCGTCACCGGGCCGCTGGCGGAGGCGTTAGCCGCGGAGGCGTTGGCGGTCCCCGTCGGGGTGGATGTCCCCGACTGGAGCAGTAGCCCGTCCATCAGCGATCCACCTCACCGAGGACGATGTCGAGGCTGCCGAGCGACGCGATCAAGTCGGGGATGTACTCGCCGTTGGACATCTCCGGCAGGGTCTGGAGGTTCGAGAAACACGGGCTCCGGATCTTGAACCGGGCGGGCTTCTCGGTGCCGTCGGCACGCACGTAGATGCCGAGTTCGCCCTTCGCGCCCTCGACGGCGCGGTAGATTTCGGTGTCGTCGTCCGGCCGGATGGTCCGGGGGACGTTCGACTGGATCGTCCGCTCCTCTTCGGGCCAGTCCTCCAGCAGGTCGACACACTGCTCGATGATCTTCGCCGACTCCTCCACCTCGCGTAAGCGGACGAGGAGGCGGCTGTAGTTGTCACAGCCGTCCTCGACCGGCACGTCCCAGTCGAGTTCGTCGTAGTAGCCGTACGGGTCGTCGCGGCGCAGGTCGTAGTCGATGCCCGACCCGCGAGCGACCGGCCCCGTGGCCCCGTAGCTCTTCGCGACTTCCGGGGGCAGCACGCCCGTGTCGACGGTCCGGATCTGCAGGATCTCGTTGGCGGAGATGAGGTCGTGGTACTCCTCCAGCGCCTCCGGCAGGTCGTCGAGGAAGTCCCGAACCAGTTCGAAGAACTCCTCGCGGGGTTCGGGCAGGTCCCAGACCACCCCGCCGAGGCGGAAGTAGTTGAACATCAGGCGCTGGCCCGTCAGCTCTTCGAGGATGTTCTGGACTTTCTCGCGGTCCCGGACGGCGTACATGAAGATGGCGGTGAAGTCGCCGTAGACGTCGAGCGCGAAGGTGCCGACCGCGAGCATGTGGGCCGCGATCCGACAGAGTTCGGCGCCCATCGTCCGGATGACCTGTGCGTACTCCGGCACCTCGATGTCCGCGAGGTCCTCCGCGACGCGGGCGTACGCCCACTCGTTCAGCAGGCCCGCCGAGATGTAGTCCCAGCGGTCCGGGTAGGGCATGATCTGGTAGCGGTAGGTGCCCTGCTGACAGATCTGCTCCTCACAACGGTGGAGGTAGCCGATGTCGGACTCCACGTCGACCACCTGTTCGCCGTCGAGGACGGTCTTCAGGTGGAGGACGCCGTGGGTCGCCGGGTGGTGCGGGCCGATGTTGAGGAACATCGTGTCGCCCGCGTCGCTCGCGTGGTCCTCTTGCAGCGGGTTGGCGTGTTCGCGCAGGGGGACGATCTGTGGCCGGTCCTGATCGTAGTCCCGGCCGAGGGGGTGGCCCTGCCACGTCTCGGGGAGGAGGATGCGACGCAGGTCCGGGTGGTCGTCGTACTGGATGCCGACGAGGTCGTACGCCTCTCGTTCGTGCCAGTCGGCGGTGCGGTAGACGGGTTCCGCCGACTCGCTGACCGGGTCGTCGGTCGGCGTCGGCACGACGACGCTCACCTCGTCGGTGGGGTCGTCGTACTTCTTGAGGTGGTAGATAGACTCGTAGCGGTCCTCGTACTCCTGTGCCGTGACACAGGACAGGTGGTCGTAGCCGGCCTCGTCGCGCAGGCGGAAGAGGGTGTCCTGCACCTCGTCCGGTCGGACCACGAAGCCCGGCGCGTTCAGGTGGTCGTCGCGGTCGAGGACCAGATCGCCCAGTAGGGCGTCGATCTCCTCGGCCGTGGTCGGTTCCGTCTCGACCGTATCCGGGGGTGATTCTTCGAGGCTCATGGCGAGTCGGCCCAGTTGTACCGCATGACGAGGTCGTCCTCGTCGATCTGTTCGGCGAGTTTGTCGACCACTTCGTCGCGGTCGAGGTCGCTGAACTGTTCGAGTTCGTAGGGTTTGACCGTCACCGGCGAACTCTCGCCGTTGGCGATGCGCTCCTGCAGCTTGGCGACGCCGTAGACCAGCGCCTCGGGCCGGGGCGGACAGCCGGGAACGTGGATGTCCACCGGGATGACCTCCTCGGCACCCTTGATGACGTTGTACCCCTCCTGGAACGGACCGCCGGAGATGGTACACGACCCCATGCCGACGACGAATTTGGGTTCGGGCATCTGGTCGTAGACGCGCTTCATCCGCGGGGCGAACTTGGAGACGATGGTCCCCGGAACGATGATCACATCGGCCTGTCGCGGCGACGCACGCGGCACGCCCGCCCCGAACCGGTCGAGGTCGTGTTTGACCGCGTACGTGTGCATCATCTCGATGCTACAGCAGGCGATGCCGAACTGCAGCATGAACATCGAGGAGCCACGCACCCACTCCATGAACCGGTCGAACTTCGTGAGGATGAACGGCGAGGAGCCGAACGCCTCGCGAAGTTTGGAGTTGAACCGGTTGTCGGTTCCCGACGCCCCGATGCGGGCGTCGCGTGTCTCGCTTCCTACCTGTGTCGTGTCGGTGACGAATCGTTCCTGTTCGCTACTCATGATTGACGCTCCGTTTTACGGCGGTTCGCGCGCGGGCTCTTGACCCACTCGACCGCGCCGTTCCGCCAGGCCCAGACGAGAGCGATGGCGAGGACCCCGATGAACACCAGCATCGGCGCGAGCACCTGAGCGAGGGTCGCCCCGCCCTCCAGTGCCGGCCGATAGATCAACGTCCACGGGAAGATCAGGACGGTTTCGACGTCGAAGACGACGAACAGCAGCGCAACCATGTAGTACTGGATGTTGAACTGGACGTGCGCCGTCCCCGTCGGGACCTCTCCACTCTCGTAGATGACGGTCTTTCCTTGTTCGGTGACGGTCGGCCGGAGGAGCGCGGACACTACCATCATGCCGATGGGGATGCCGACGCCGACCAGGCCGAGTGCACCGATTGCTATCCACTGATTCATACCTTGATTCCTGTCGTCTTGGCGGTTAGGAGTGCTCCCCCATAAGCGTTGATTTATGCCATTCGGGGACGTGAGCCGATTTCGCGCCCGTCTACGGTCCTTTTAGGGGCTGTCGTCGCGTCTACTCGGCGGTGTGTCCGACCGGCCGACAGGGGACCGCCACCCCCGACCGCGTCGACCTACTCCGACCGCTCGCGGAAGCCGTCGATACCCAGGTCGTGCAGCGCCCGCGACACCCCCGCCACGCCCGCCCGCAACGCGTCGTGTTCGGCGTCCAGTCGCTCGACCAGTTCCGCGTGTTCGCGCGCCAGAATCTGGACCGCCGACAGCGCCGCGTTGTAGGACTTGCCCGCGTCGACGGCGACGATGGGCGCGCCCGTCGGCATGCCGATCACCGAATCGACCGATTTCTCCTGGACCGGCACGCCGATCACCGGGAGCGGGTAGGCGATGGAGGCCGTCATGTTCGGCAGGTCCGCGGACTTCCCGCCCGCTCCCGCGATGAGCACGTCCAGTCCGCGGTCGGCCGCCGTCTCGCCGTACGCGTACATCAGGTCCGGCGTTCGGTGGGCGGAGACGACGTAGCTCTCGAAGGTGAAGCGGGCCTCGGGCGGGTCGTCGTAGTCGGTCTGCTCGGCGAAGCCGAGTTCGCGGAGGGCGTCGTACGCCCCCGCCATCACGTCGAGGTCCGAGTCCGATCCCATGATGATACCCACCTCGGGCGTCTCCTCGGTCGGTCGGTCGGCGTCCGCCTGTGCGTGCAGTTCGTCGATCAGGTCGTCGATGTCGTCGGTCATCGGAAGGTGAGTGCGTCGCGCAGTTCGCGTGTCGATTCGAGGAGTGCGGTCACGTCCGCCGGCGTCCCGTCCTCGCGGGTCGCCGTCACGTGTCCCATCTTGCGGAGCGGGCGCACCGAGTCTTTGCCGTACCAGTGGAGGTGGGCCGACTCCGCTTCGAGGACGGCCTCGACGCCGGCGAGTTCGGCCGGTCGCGTCTCGTCGACGGTCCCCAAAACGTTCGCGCTCACCGTCGGCGCGCGCTGTCGGGTCGATCCCAGCGGCCAGCCCAGGACGGCACGGGCGTGCTGTTCGAACTGCGAGGTGACCGCCCCCTCGATACTCCAGTGCCCGGAGTTGTGGGGGCGCGGGGCGATTTCGTTGACCAAGATATCCCCCTCGGGAGTCTCGAACAGTTCGATGCCGAAGACGCCGCGGCCGTCGAGGGCGTCGAGCACCTCGCGGGCGACGGTCTGGGCGCGCTCTTTCACCGCCTCGCTCGTCCGCGCCGGGACGACCGTCTCGCGCAGGATCTCTTCCTCGTGGACGTTCTCGCCGACGGGGAACGTTCGCACCTCGCCGTCGCCCTGCACGCCGATGACGGAGACTTCGCGCTCGAAGTCGACGAACGCCTCCGCCAGCGCGGCCGGGTCGTCGGCCGACCCGACGGTTTCGATGGCGTCCTCGGCCTCCTCCGGCGAGCGGACCGGGACGTTGCCCCGGCCGTCGTAGCCGCCCTCCCGAGCTTTCAGCATCACGGCGCCGAACTCCTCGACGGCGGCTTCGAGGTCGGCCACCGAGTCGACGCGGCGGTACTCGGGGACCGGAATCCCGGCCTCGGTCAGCATCTCCTTCTCCAGGAACTTGTCCTGAATCGTTCGCAGCGTTTCGGGCGTCGGGTGGACCGGCACGTCCGCCGCCTCGCTCGCGTCCGCGAGGTGGTCCGGGTCCGCGAGTTCGATTTCGTAGGTCAGCGCGTCGGCGCGGTCGGCCAGCCGACCGATGGCGTCCGGATCGTCGAAGTCGCCGACGATCTGATCGCGCGCGACGGGCGCGGCCGGACAGTCCGGCGTCGGGTCGAGCACGATGGTCTCGACGCCGAGCGGGGCCGCCGCCTCGGCGAGCATCCGGCCGAGCTGGCCGCCGCCGACCACGCCGAGCGTCGGTCCGGGGACGGTTATCGTCATGGGTGGTCGTGGTTTCGAGCCGCGCTTAAACGTTGTTACCGCGGTCGACGGCTCCCGACGGTCCGGGCCGATTCGACGCGTCCGGCGCGTCGGATCGACGCTCAGTCGACGAACTCGACGCCGGTGATTTCGAACCGGGCGCCACCGCTCTCGCCAGTCCGAGCGCGGATGGACCAGCCGTGGGCTTCGACGATTTCTTCGACGATGGACAGTCCGAAACCCGTCCCAGCTTTGAGCGTCGTGTAGCCGCTCTCGAATATCCGATCCTGCTCCGCGGTGGAATCCCCGCACCGTCGTCTTCGACGTACACGCCGGTTCGATCCGGGAGCACGCCGGCCGTGATCCGGACCGACGCTTCGTTGTGTTCGACGGCGTCACCGGTCTCCGACCGGTTGCCCGCCGAGCCGTGCTCGACGGCGTTCCGGAGCAGGTTCTCCATCGCCTCCTTCAGCCGACTCGGGTCACACCGAATCCGGGCGGAGCCAGCGACGGCCACCGTCGTCCGCATCGTCGCCACGTTGCTACTGCTCGCGTCCACGACGTCGGCGAAGTCGACGGCGGTGAGTTCGTCGATGGTCTCGCCGGTCCGGGCGAGCGTGAGGAGGTCTTCCAACAGGTCGTTCATCTGGGCGAGCGACCGGGCGGTCGTTTCGAGGTGAGGACTCTCACACTCCCGGCGGGCGATGTCGAGGTGCCCGTCGGCGACGTTCAGCGGGTTCCGCAGATCGTGGGCGACGGTCTACGTGAACTGGTCCAGGGTCTCGTTCTTTCTCGCGAGATCCCGCTCGCGGGTCTTTCGCTCCGTGATGTCGCGCGTGAAGCCGACGACACGCTGGACGGTCCCGTCGTCGTCCGTGACCGGTTTGCAGTGTGACTCCACCCAGAGTTGCATCCCGGAGGCGTGATCGACTCGAAACTCGACTTGCTGGGCCGTTCCGGCCGAGGCACGTTCCATCGCCAGTGTCACTCGGTCGCGGTCGTCGTCGTGTACCACGTCCAGAAAGGCGCTCGGATCGGTACGGATCGTCTCGGGGGATTGACCGAAGACGTCCTCGTATGCGGCGTTGACGAACAGGAGTTCCCCCCAGTCGGCGGAGAACGTCCACAGGACGTCGTTCGAGGTCTGGGCCAGTTCGTGCAGCCGCTCGTCCGCACGGGCGGCGCTTCGCTCCATCCGGCGACGCTCGACGTGAGAGACGACCTTCCGAGCGACGAGCGCGTGTTGGCTGCCGATGGGTTCCTGAATGATGTAATCGGTGACGCCCGCCGAGATGGCCTCGCTCGCGGCTACCTCGCTCCCGGTCTCCGTGAACATGATAAACGGGAGCGACGCGTCGACCGCGCGAACGTCCCGGAGTAACGCCACGCCCGTCCGTTCCGGCATGTGATAGTCGCTCAACACGCAGTCGACGTCCCCGTTGCGGACCGCCTCGATCCCCTCGTCCGCGGACAGCGCCGTCCGCACGGTCAGCCGCTCGTTCTCGCGTTCCAGCCCCCTGACCAGAAGCTCCAAGAGATCCGGATCGTCGTTCACGTAGAGGACCGTGATCGTATCGCCGACACTCTGCACTCGCGGAACCACGCCCACCGAACGCATATGCTTTCGGCGTCGGGTATCAGCCCCGATAATCGGGCTACACGCAACCCCCGCTCCGCGTCCGAAGCGTGGTTTTCAGTCGTGTCTAAAGCCGCGCGAGACTCACTGTCGCTCGTCTCGCTGGCTTCAGGCACTAATCGTGCCGGAAGCACCACGGGACTCGCTCCGCTCGTCCCGTGAACTTCAGACACTCCTTTCAGTCGTGTCTGAAGCACCGCTTTCCGGTGAACGCCATCGCCATGTCGTGGTCGTCCGCGGCGGCGACGACGTCCTCGTCGTTGACGGAGCCGCCGGGCTGGATCACGGCCGAAACCCCCGACTTGGCCGCCTCCTCCACCCCGTCCGGGAACGGGAAGAACGCGTCGGAGGCCATCACGGCCCCCTCGGCGCCCTTTCCTTCGGCGTGTTCGTCCGCTTTCATCGCCGCCAGCCGCACGGCGTCGACGCGGCTGACCTGCCCCATGCCGATGCCGACCGTCTCCGTCCCCGACGCGAACAGGATGGCGTTGGATTTGACGTGTTTCAGCGTCCGCCACGCGAACAGCATCGTCTCGATCTCCTCGTCGGTGGGGTCGCGTTCGGTGACGACCTCCAGATCCTCGCGGCTCGGCGCCCAGTCGTCGCGTTCCTGGACGAGGCGGCCGCCGGTCAGCGGCTTTTCGGTCAGCGCGTCGGTGCGTTCGGTCAACTCGCCCACGTCGAGGACGCGGAGGTTCTCCGTCTCGGTGAGGACGTCCAAGGCGCCGTCGGTGTAGCCGGGCGCGACGACGACTTCCTTGAACGAGTCGACGATGGATTCGGCGGTGGCGGCGTCGCAGGGGCGGTTCAAGGCGACGATGCCGCCGAAGGCGCTCATGGCGTCGGTCGCGAGGGCGTCGTCGTAGGCCTGTGAGAGCGAGTCGGCGGTCGCACACCCCGCCGGGTTGGTGTGTTTGATCACCGCGGCCGCGGGCTCCTCGAACTCCCGGATCAGATCGAGGGCGGCGTCGGCGTCGTTGTAGTTGTTGTACGACAGCGCCTTCGCCCCCTCGTTCAACTGCGGGGCGGCGACGACGCTCGCGGCGTCGCTCGCGGCGTCGGCGTACAGCGCGGCGTCCTGGTGGGGGTTCTCGCCGTAGCGCAGCGTCCGGCTGCGGTCGTCGGAGACGGCGCGGCGGGTGGGGAACTGACCGGCCTCGTCGCCCTCGACGCGAACCTCGCCGTCCGCGACGGTGACGCGGTCCTCCGCGAACCACCTCACAGCGCGTGGGTACGCCTTGAACTCCGCCTCGTGGAGGACACGTCGCTTCAGGTCGTCGGCGTCGTCGCCCTCGTAGACCGGCACCGCCTCCTGCGTGACGATGGGACCGGCGTCGAGTTCCTCGGTGGCGACGTGGACGGTACAGCCCGTGGTGCGAACGCCGGCCGCGAGCGCCTGTTCGTGGGCGTCCTCACCACGGAATGCGGGGAGCAGGGAGGGGTGGACGTTGAGGGTGGTCGGCAGGGCCTCCAGCATCTCCCCGGAGAGGACGCGCATGTAGCCGTCCATGCAGACCAGGTCGAACTCGTAGTCGTTGAGGTGGTCGCGCACCCGCGACTCGTGGTCGGCACGAGTGTCGTCGCCGCGCTCGACGACTTCGGTCGGGATGCCGCGGTCGGCGGCCGCCGACAGCACCGGCGCCGACTCGTGGTCGGTGAGGACTGCGGCCACCTCGGCGCCGCCGGGCGCCAGGTCCGCGATGTGCATCAGGTTCCGTCCGCGATTGCCGGCGAGACCCGCGATTCGGAGCATGGTGGTGGGAGGCGGGCGCGAGGGAAAAACAGTTGCGACTCGGCGGACCGGTACGCTTTTGCGCCGTCCACGGCGACTCCGGAGCATGACCGATCTGCCACGGAGCGACCCGCTCGCGGCCGTCTCGCCGCTCGACGGGCGCTACGCGCGCTACACCGAACCGCTGGTGCCCTACGCCAGCGAGTCGGCGCTCATGCGGGCACGGGTCCGCGTCGAAGTCGAGTATCTCCTCGCGCTCGCGGACCTCGACGCGACACCGGTCGCCGTCGACGGCACGGAACGCGAGTCGTTGCGCGACTGCTATCAGGACTTCGACGCCGACGACGCCCGCCTGATCAAGCGCCTCGAAACCGAGGGTGCGGCGGGCTACAGCGCGACCAACCACGACGTGAAGGCGGTGGAGTACTTCCTGCAGACGGAGACGCGAGCATCGCTCCACCCGTGGATCCACTTCGGCCTGACCAGCGAGGACGTGAACAACCTCGCGCACCGCCTCCTGCTCGAACCCGCCGTCGAGGAGGTACTCCTGCCCGCGCTCGCAGGCGTGCGAGACGAACTGACGACGCTCGCCCGCGACTATCGGGACACGCCGATGCTCGCGCGCACCCACGGCCAGCCGGCGACGCCCACGACGTTCGGCAAGGAGATGGCCGTCGTCGCCGCGCGCCTCGGGCGGACGATGGGCCGGGTCCGCGAGGCTGCGGACTCGCTTTCGGGCAAACTCGCCGGCGCTTCGGGCACCTACGCCGCCCACGACGCCGCCTACCCCGACGTGGACTGGCCGGCCTTTTCCCGCGAGTTCGTCACGGGGCTCGGCCTCGATCATACGCCGCTCGCGACGCAGGTCAACCCCTGTGACGACATCGCCACCCTGTTCGACGCCCTCCGCGGCGTCAACAACGTCCTCCGGGATCTGGACCTCGACGCGTGGCTCTACGTCTCCGACCGGTATCTGGGACAGCGCGCCGTCGCGGGCGAGACGGGGTCGTCGACGATGCCCCACAAGGTGAACCCCATCGACTTCGAGAACAGCGAGGGGAACCTCTCGAAGGCCAACGCGGACCTGACCTTCCTCGCGGACTACGTGACCACCTCGCGACTCCAGCGCGACCTCTCGGATTCGACGGTCAAACGCAATATGGGCGCGGCGCTCGGCCACTGCCTCATCGCCTACCGCAAGACCGAGGCCGGGCTGGAGAAGGTGGTGCCGAACGAGCAGGTGATGCGCGAGGAACTAGAGGCGACGCCCGAAGTGATCGGCGAGGCGGTTCAGACGATTCTGCGCCGCGAGGGCGACACCGAGGCCTACGAGCGCGTGAAGGAGCTCACGCGAGGGGAGCGGGTGACCATCGAGGACTTCCGCGACCTGTTCGAGGACCTAGACGTGGACGCGCCGGTGCGCGAGGAGCTCCGGGCGTTGACGCCGGCGACGTACACCGGGGTGGCGGCGACTCTCGCGGATTCGGCGCCGGAGTAGGCAGTCCCTTCCACGTCGGTGCGCAACCCCTTTCACTCGCCGTACCGTACGCAGAGCCATGACGTTCCAACCCGGGAGCGACCTGGACGCCGACACCGTACAGGAGCGGGTCGACACCGCCATCGAGGAAAACGACGTGGTGCTGTTCATGAAGGGCAACCGGCTCATGCCCCAGTGTGGCTACTCCCAGCGGGCGCTCGAACTCGTCTCCCAGTACGTCGACGACTTCGAGACGGTGGACGTGTTGCCGGCGCTGCCGGAGTTCCGCGAGGCGCTCGAATCCCACAGCGGGTGGGAGACGACGCCCCAGACGTACGTCGAGGGCGAGTTCGTCGGCGGGAGCGACGTGCTCGCGGAACTCGACGAGCGCGGTGAACTCGAGGCGACGCTCGCGGGCGAGTAGCCCGACGTGTTCGCCATCCAATGAGAACAGCAGGTCATATAAGCATACGCCCCGTACACTCCGGTAGACGGGCGTAGTGGTGCCACCCTCGCCGAGAACAAACTATGTCAGGCCGCGTATATCGACTCCATTCGACGCTCGAACTGCCACTCGAAGACGTGCAAGAATACTTCGAGGGGGACCCCGACCTCCCCCCCGAAATCGCGGACGTAACCCTCACTCGACGGAACAACACGCTCATCCTCAAGGCCGTCTCGGAGGACGAAAACCTGAGCAAGTACACCCCGACGGCCCAGCTGAAAGCCAGCGTCACCGAGACGCGGGTGTACGAGGAGGAGCCGCCACGCGCCGGCGGGCCGTGGCAGGAGGAAGAGGAGGAGATTCCCTCCGAACTCGTGGAGTTCGCCTGCTTCAAAGGCGACCGCGAGACGGTGCTCCAGAACACCGCGCTCCAGTACCCCATGTTCCTCGTCCTGCGGGACATCGCCCGCATGGCCGAGAAGGGGACGCTCACCGCCATCGTCGAGGAGGACGACGAACTCAAGGCGACCCGAATCGTCGAGGGCGAGGACCGCCCCGCCTCCGTCGAAGTCGTCGAGAACCCCAGCCAGTCCCAAGCCGAGAAGAACGGCGTGAACTGGCGAGACAATCAGTTCATCAGCTAGTTCCGACCGTCCGACACCCACCCCACTCGTTTCTGCCGACGATTCGCTAGCCACGCCAGCGCCGCACACGCCGCGGCGACGACGGCCGGCCATCGCGCCGAACTCAGATACAGCTCCGGCCCCGGCAGCCCGGCCGCAGTCATCGGCCACAGGTAGGGGTGGCTGTACCCCGACGGAAAGAGGAGGAGGTAGTCGAGCAGGAAATGCGACAGGGTACCCAGCGCCAGCATGGCGGCCGTGCGGCGCCGAAGTCGGGGTGGGACGAGGAGCGTCCCGAGTCCGAGTACGACACTCACGCCACCGACGGTCAGGAGCGCGTCCCAGTCGAACGGCACGCCGAGTAGCGACTCGACGGCCGACGCCGGGACGACGAGTCCGATGCGATTGAGGTCGGGTACGAGGCCACCGACCATCGCGGCCGTCACCATCGCGGGCGTGATCCGATCGTCACGGAGCGACAGGAGCGCCGCGAGGACGTAGGCGGTCAGGACGTGCGTCAGCAGGTCAGCCATCCCCGTCCTCCCGGGGTACGATGACCCAGCGGTCGGTGTCGACGCGCCACGTCCGCACGACTCGACCGAGCGTGAGCATCCCGCCGAGCGCCGACACGGCGTAGAGGTAGGTGATCTCCCACGGCGCGCGGACGACGGCTCGGTCGCTTCGGATCGTCCCGTCCTCGTAGGTTCCGTAGAGCCACACGTCGGTACCCGGGTCGGCGTCGAGGCCGTGGACGATCACCGTGGGACCGCCGCCGAGGTCGAGGCGGGCGCCCCCGGGCGCGTCGCCGCGGGCGGTGCCGGCGACGACCACCCGGTCACCCGTCGCGAGCGTTCCGGAACCGACGGCGCCGTTGCCCGGGAACCGTCCCGCCGCCGGATCGGGGGTCAGCGTACCGTGAGCCACGAGGAGAGCGCCGAGCGCGAGGATGAGGACGGCGGCGACGCCCCGACGCGGAATCGGCCGCATGGGGGCACCGTTCCACGGCGCCATGTATGAGAGTGTCGAACGTAGCGGCGACGGATCGGGCGTTTTAATCCACGGCACACGAACGGTCACATATGGGTTTTGGGAGCTACGACGAATCCGAACAGCAGAACCAGAACGTCGACGCCGACGACGACGGTGAGGGCGTCTCCGTCCACGAGAACGACCACGAGGGCACGGTCAGCTTCGAGACGGACGCGTCGACCGACGACCTGATCGACCAACTCGGCGAGATGAAAGACGAGGACGACGAGTAGACACCCCACTCGGCGGCGCGTCGATTCCGCGAGTGTTACCGCCCCACACGCCCGTGACGGCGGGCGGAGTCAAAAAACACTTTAGCGAGGCTAATTACATATTATTATACGATGAGCGAGTTCCCCGACTACCTCGACGTCGACTACACGGACGGCGAGGGCGAGACGCCGGACGACTATCCGACGCTCGAAGACAAGATCGAGAAGGCCATCGAGGTCACCCGACAGGGCCTCGAACAGTACGAGAACCCCGCCGTGATGTGGACCGGCGGCAAGGACTCGACGCTCACGCTCTACTTCATCAAGGAGGTCGCCGAGCAGTTCGACCTCGAGACGCCGCCCGCGGTCTTCATCGACCACTACCAGCATTTCGACGCCATCCACGACTTCGTGGAGCACTGGGCCGAGGAGTGGGACCTCGACGTGATCTACGCCAAAAACGAGGACGTGGGCGCGTACGTCGGCGAGCACGGGCTGGAGCCGGGTGACGACATCCCGGTCTCGGAACTGTCCGAGCACAACCAGCACCACATCCGCAACATTCTGGAGTACGAGGAGGACGACTTCCCGTTCCTGCTCGACACCTACGTCGGCAACCACCTGCTGAAGACCGTCGCGCTCAACGACGCACTGGAGGAGTACGGCATCGACGGCGTCATCTCCGGCGTCCGTTGGGACGAACAGGAGGCGCGCGCGGACGAGACGTTCTTCAGCCCGCGCCACGACCCCGACATCTACCCGCCCCACGACCGCATCCAGCCGATCCTACAGTTCGCGGAGCCGGACGTGTGGGACGCCTTCTGGAACTACGTCGTCCCCGACACCGTCGCCGACTTCCCGGACGAGGGCTACGTCCCGCAGGGTTCCGAGGACCTGCCGAACGGCCTCACGCAGGCCGACATCCCCGTCAGCCCGAAGTACTTCGCCGGCTTCCGGTCGCTGGGCAGCGAGGTCAGCACCGAGAAGTCCGACGAGGAGCCCGCGTGGCTCCAGGACATGGCGAACACGACCGAACGCGCCGGCCGCGCCCAGGACAAGGAGGACCTCATGGAGCGCCTCCGCGACCTGGGCTACATGTAAGCTCGGCCAGTCCACCCCCTTTTCGCCGCCCGCCGCGAACGTCGAGCGCCCGCGGCTGACGAACCACAGTTCCTAACCGCTCACTCCGCCTAGCGACGGTGATGACCGACGACAGCGAGGGCGACGGCGCGTGGGCGAGCCTCTTCTCCGGCGGCAAGGACTCCTCGTGGGCGCTGTATCGCGCGCTCGAGGACGGCCTGAACGTGACCACGCTCGTGACCGTCCATCCCGGCGACGACTCCTACATGTACCACGTCCCGGCGACGGATCTCGCCGCACTGGCGGCCGAGAGCGTCGGGATCGACTTGCTGGAAGTCGATCCCGGTGACCTCGGCGCGGCGACGGCGACCGACTCGGCGGCCCAGGGCGACGCCGAACTCGAACCGCTGGAGGCGGCGCTTCGCGAACTGTCGCCGTTGACCGGCGTCACCGCCGGCGCCGTCGAGAGCGAGTTCCAGACGAGCCGTATCGAGGCGATGTGCGAGCGGCTGGGACTCGACCTCTACGCACCCCTCTGGCAGCGCGACCCCGTCACGCTGGCCGAGGAGATGCTCGACGCTGGCTTCGAAATCCTGATCGTCCAGGTCGCGGCCGCCGGCCTCGACGAGTCGTGGCTCGGCCGACGCCTCGACGCCGACACCCTCGACGAACTGATCGCCCTGAACGAACGGTACGGCGTCCACCCCCTCGGTGAGGGTGGGGAGTTCGAGACGCTGGTGGTCGACGGGCCACACATGTCCCGGCCCATCGAACTGGAGTGGGAGCGAGTGTGGGAGGGGTCGCGTGGCCACCTGCGGGTGACGGACGCGTGGCTGGGGTGACATTATACTACACCCACCCGAACGGGGTCGTATGTCCGGAGTCCTCCGCCGGGACGGCCGCGCGATATCGCCGGTCGTCGGGGTCGCCCTGCTGCTCGCGCTCGTCGTCGTGTTGGCCGCGGTGCTCGGCAGTCTCCTCCTCGGAATCGAACCGCCCCCCGATCCGACGCCGCAGTACAGCTACGGCACCGAGTACCACGCCGACGGGGACGGGAACACGAACGACCGGCCGTACGTCGTGTTGACGCTCGAAGGCGGACAGGTCGAGGTCGGCGAACACTTCTACATCACCGACAGTTCGGGGAACGAGGTGCGGTGGGACGCCGTGTGGACGACCGCCGGTCCGCTAACCGCCGGCGACTACGCGCACATCGACGGCTACGGGAGCGACAGCGCCCTGAACCCCGCCTGCGAGGGCGAGACGTATCGGTTCGTCCACCGCCCCGGCGACGGCGAGAGCGCCGTACTGGCGACGGTCGAGATCGACCAGCCGGCGGTCGGGCCGGCGGCCGTCCACTGTTAGTAGCGGTTGCACGTCATCGCACAGCCGACCCCAGTACGGCCCACGATCGGCCGTGCAGACAGTTTCACTCGCTACTATCGTCGCCGTTCGTCATCGTGGAGTGCGCGCCGATGAGCGCGTCCGCGAGGTCGAGGTTCTCGATCCGCGTCTCCTCGTCGATGATCGACCCGCGAACGTCGGCGTCGCGGATGGTGGCGTTCGGGAAGACGACGGTGCGTTCGAGCGTCGAGTCGGCGACGTCGGCGCCGGCCATCACGTGGACGTTCCCACGCAGTTCGACGTTCTCGACCGTCGCGTTCGGGTGGACGCGGTTGTCGCCGTCGAGATGCCAGGCGACGGCGTCGAGGTAGCTCTCCGGCGTCCCGATGTCGAACCACGCGCCGTCGAAAGTGAACGCGTGGACCGGCTGGCGGGCCTGCATCCACTGGATGAACCACCCCGGCTCGTCGGGGTTCTCGCCGGCGTCGAGATACTCCTCGAACAGCGGGAGGGTGTCGGCGGGGAAGGCGTAACACGCGATGGAGACGAGCGTGCTCTTCGGGTCGTCGGGTTTCTCCTGGAAGTCGACGACTCGGTCGCCGTCGAGTTCGACCAGTCCGTACGACCGCGCCCGCTCTTTCGATCCCACGTCGTAGGCGGCGATGGCCGGCGTGCCCTTGGCCTCGAAGAAGTCGACGAACTCCGACACGTCGAAGCTGATGAGGTTGTCACCGGCGACGACGACCAGGTCCTCCTCGACGCCTTCGCGGTCGATGAGCTGGGCGAGCGCGCCGACGACGCCGAACTTCTCGTCCTCGTCCGTCGTCTCCTCGACGGACAGGGTGGGCTTCTCGAACTCGCCCTCGGCGATATACGTCGTAAACTCGTCGGCGAAGCGCTCGTTGGTGCTGACGTACACCTCGGAGATCCGGTCGTCGGCCTCCAGATCCTCGAAGACGGTGTCGATGACCGTCGTGTCGCCGACCGGGAGAAACATCTTCGGCCGATGTTTGGTGATCGGCCAGAGTCGCGTCGCGTACCCCCCTGCCAGGACGATGGCCTTCATACCCCACCCGACCGACCACAGCGACAAGTTCTTTTTGTATCCTCGACGCCGAGGAAAGGGATTTGTCCCAGCGACCCCAACGGCGGCCATGGAGTCGACGACGCGGGAACGCATCGCGGCGGCGCTTCGGGAATCCCCGGCGACGGCGAGTGACCTCTCGGCACGCGTCGGCACTTCCCGCTCGGCCGTCTACGACCACCTCCGACACGTCGCCCGGTCGCTCCGCGGCGACGACGGCGACGAACGGGTCCTGGTCTCCCCGCCGACCTGTCGGGACTGCGGGTTCGACGGCTTCGACGACCCGATCAACCACCCCTCCACCTGTCCCGAGTGTCGGAGCGAGAACGTGGCCGAACCGGCGTTCCGGATCGACTGATCGGCGCGGGACGAGATTCGATTGGACCGAGCCGGGTCAGCCGCGGTTCAGGTGACAGGCGCTCTCCCGGAGCGGCCCGAACGTCTCGTACAGTTCGTCGGCGGCGGCACCGGCTCGGCCGGCCAGCAGGGCGTCGATGGCCGCCCCGACCGACCGCTCGGCGTCCGAGTCCGACAGGGGTTCGGGGAGGCGGAAGGCCGACCGGACGGCGAGGCGGTCGACCCCGTCGCGGTCCCGGTCGTCCGCACACCGCGCGTCGAGGCGGTCGGCCACCGTCGACTCGTCGGCGTCGACGAGCGTCGCGACCCACACCCGGAAGCCCTTGATCGCGTCCCACTCGTCCGCCGAGAGGTCGGTCCCCGCGGGGACGAGTCCGGGTCGCTCGCGCCGACAGACGGTCGGAAACGCCTCCGCCAGGCGGTCGGCCGCGCCGTCGACGTCCCCGGCGACGATCCGATCCAGCGCCCCGGAGAGCGTCTCCTCCGCCCGCGCATCCGGGAGGGTCGGTGGGAGGTCGAACTCCTCGCGGATCGCCGCCCGCACCGCCTCGGGGTCGGCGGACTCGGGGTCGTCGTCCGCGGCGGCGTAGGTGCGGACCGCCTCGACGTCGATACCGTCCGCCGCCGTCCGCAGACGCAGGTTCAACACCGCCCGCCACGTCGTCGCGTCGAGGTCGTACTCCTCGTCGGGGATCACCTCCGGACACCGCGTGTGGAAGCGACAGCCCGGCGGCGGGTCGGACGGACTCGGCACGTCGCCGGTGAGTTTCGTCCCCTGCCCGCGGCGCCGCGGGTCGGCTATCGGCGTCGATCCGAGGAGTGCGCGGGTGTAGGGGTGCTGTGGGTCCTCGAACAGCTGCTCGGTCGGCGCCGTCTCGACGATTTCGCCGAGATACATCACGGCCACCCGATCACAGACTTCGCGGACGACGCCCATGTCGTGACTGATGACGACGATGGCGAGACCGAACTCGGCCTGTAACTCCTCGATCAGATCGAGGATGTCCGCCTGCACGCTCACGTCGAGCGCGCTCACGGGTTCGTCCGCGACGATCAGGTCGGGGTTGATAACCAGCGCCCGTGCCAGCCCCACCCGCTGTTTCTGCCCGCCGGAGAACTCGTGGGGGTAGCGGTCCATGTCGGCGGCGTCGAGGCCGACGCGCTCCAGCAGGTCGCCCACGATGCGCCGTCGGCGCTCCCGGTCGCGCATCCCGTGGACCCGCAGGGGTTCCGCCACCGACTCGCCGATGCTCATGCGCGGGTCGAAACTCGACGTGGGGTCCTGAAACACCATCTGTGCGCGCCGGCGGAACCGCTTGAGCGCCTTCTCGCCGTACTCGGTCACGTCCTCGCCGTCGAAGACGACGTGGCCGTCGGTCGGCTCCTCCAGTCGCAGCGCCGTCGTCGCCGCCGTCGACTTCCCACAGCCCGACTCGCCGACCAGCCCCAGCGTCTCCCCCCGGTCGACGGTGAAACTCACGCCGTCGACGGCGCGGACCCGCCCCACCTCGTTGCGGAGGACGCCCTCCGTGACCGGGTAGTGTTTGACGAGGCCCTCCACGTCGAGGAGCGGCCGGGTCATCGGTCGTCCTCCTCGGTATCGTCCTCGACCGGCCGCCCGCCGTCGGTCGGGACTGCCTCCTCTCCACGCACCACCGACGGATCGCCGCCGGGTTCGTAGTGGACACACGAGACGACGTGGTCGTCGTCGCCATCGACGGGGTAGACGGGGGGTTGCTCGCCCGCTCGACAGGCGTCGACGGCGTGCTCGCATCGCGGGTGGAACCGACAGCCGTCGGGCGGGTCGGTCGCCGACGGGAGTTTGCCGCCGATGGAGCGGGCGCCGCCCGTCCCCCGCCCCGGGAGACAGTCGAGGAGGGCGCGGGTGTAGGGGTGGGAGGGCCGCTCGAACACGTCGAAGACGCCGCCGCGTTCCATCACCTTGCCCGCGTACATGACGACGACGCGGTCGGCCACCTCGGCGACGACGCCGAGGTCGTGGGTGATGAGCAGGATGCTCATGTCGAACTCGGCCTGCAGTTCCGACAGGAGGCCGAGAATCTGGTTCTGGATGGTCACGTCGAGCGCCGTCGTCGGTTCGTCGGCGATCAGGAGGTCGGGATTGGTGGCGAGCGCCATCGCCAGCGCCACCCGCTGTTTCATGCCGCCGGAGAACTCGTGGGGGTAGTCGTCGAACCGGCGGGTCGCCTCCGGGATGCCGACCCGATCCAGCAGGTCGATACCGCGCTCCCGCGCCTCGGCCCGTTTCACGTCCTGGTGGAGTTGGATCGCCTCGACGATCTGCCACCCGACGGTGTAGACCGGGTTGAGCGCCCCCTGCGGGTTCTGGAAGACGTGGGCGATGCGGTCGCCGCGGAGCTTTCGGAGTTCGTCCTCGTCGAGCGTCGTCAGATCGCGGCCGTCGAAGACGATTTCCCCGCCGGCGATTTCCCCGGGCGGGATCCGGATGAGGCGCGTGATCGACTCGCCGGTGACGGTCTTGCCGCTGCCGGACTCGCCGACGAGACAGACCGTCTCGCCGCGGCCAACGTCGAAGCTCACGCCGTCGACGGCGCGGACGAGGCCCTCGTCGGTGTGGAAGACGGTGCGCAGGTCGCGGATCGAGAGTAGTGGTTCGGTCATGTCTCCTGTCGCGGGTCCAATGCGTCACGGAGCGCATCGCCCATGAAGTTGAACGCGAGGATGGTCGTAAAGAGGAACACGCCGGGGAACGTGGAGACCCACCACGCCGTCGAGAGGTCGCTCCGCCCGTTGGCGATGACCTGCCCCCACGAGGGGACGGTCGGATCGCCGAGCGAGAGAAAGGAGAGGGAGGCCTCGAAGAGGATGAAACCCGGGATCAACAGGGTCGCGGCGGTGATCACGCTGTTCGAGACGTTGGGGACGAGATGCCGCCGGATCACGTAGAGCGTGCCCGCGCCCGCGCTCCGGGCGGCGGTGATGTACTCCTCCTCGGCACGCTGGAGGGCTTCGGAGCGGACGAGACGCGCGATGGAGCCCCACCCCGTCAGCCCGAAGATGACGATGAACATGAACAGGCTGCCGCCGAAGAGGTAGGTGAGCAGGAGATAGAGGAAGAAAGCGGGGAAGACGAGTTGGATGTCGACGTAGCGCATCAGGAGTTCGTCGACGAGGCCGCTCCCGTAGGCCGCGACGGTGCCGACGGCCGTGCCGATGGTCACCACCAGCAGGGTGGAGATGAGACCCACCTTCATGCTCACCTGCATCCCGTAGACGACGAGGACGAGGATGTCTTTGCCGTCGCCGGTGGTGCCGAGCGGGTGGGCCATCGTCCCCTGACACCGGCCGTCGACGACGTCGCCGAGGCAGTTCACCGGCACCGTCGAGTCGACGCTGAGGTAGGCCGGCGGCTGGTAGGCCTGATCGAGCGCCAGCGTTGGCTTCTCCAGCAGGATCGGGCCGACGACGCCGATGCAGAAGACGACGAGCAGGTACGCGAGGCTCAGCACTGCCATCCGGTTTTTTTTGAACTCCCGCCAGTAGTACGCGGTCAGTCGCCGGTTGTCGTAGAGCGGGACGACGACGTAGAAGACGAGCGCGAGCAGCGTCGTCACGAACAGCCAGTCGAGTTGGGTGACGTTCCACTCGACGGGGACCGTGATCGTCGGGCGACTCGCCGGGAGGACGAGGTAGTCGTACAGGAAGGCGGCGACGAGGGCGAGGCCGGCGACGAGGGCGCCCCGGTCGCGCCGCGAGAGCGTCGACAGCCGACTCCCCGTCTCCTCCCAGTCGACCGATTCGAAGGTGTCCGGTTCCCCCGCCATCAGCGATCACCGTAGTCGATGCGCGGGTCGAGGACGGTGTAGGCCACGTCCTGTATCAGGTTGCCGATCACCGAAATGAAGGTGAAGATGAGCGTCGTCCCGAGCACGAGGGAGGTGTCCTGGGCGATGATGGCGTTGTACGAGAGTTGGCCGAGTCCCGGAATCCCGAAGACGACTTCGACGAGATACGAGGCGGCGAGGAAGATGCCGAGGATGTCGCCGACGAGGATGGTCATCAGCGGCACCGCCGCCGGGCGGAGGATGTGTCGGGTGAGGATGCGGTAGCCGTCCGCCCCTTTCGACTTCGCCGTCTTGACGAACTCGGCCTCGACGTACTCCAGGGCCTCCGCCCGCGAGTAGCGCATGATGCCCGCGATGGTGCCGGTGACGAGGACGACGACGGGGAGGACGAGCTGTCGCGCCATCCCGAGGCTGAAGAAGGGGAGGTCGGAGTCGAAGACGACGGGGAACCAGCCGAGCTGGACGCCGAAGACCAGCAGGAGGATGATCCCGAACCAGAAGTTGGGGATGGCGTAGCCGAAGAAGGCGAAGAAAGTGGCGGCGTAGTCGGTCCGCGTGTACTGGTGGGTCGCGGAGTAGAGGCCGATGGAGAGCCCGACCAGGATGGAGAGAATCGTCGTCGGCACGGAGTAGATCGCGGTGTAGGGAAGCGCGCTGGCGATGGCGTCGGTGACGGGCTGGGAGCGGCTCTGTGACCAGCCCCAGTTGAGCGTCGCCATGTTGGTCATGTACTCCCGGTACCGGTCCCACGGCGAGCGGTCGAGGCCGCGTCGGGCCTCGAACGCCTCCTCGGCGGCCTCGGCGGACCCGCCGCTGGCGGCCGCCTGGAACTGCATCTGTTCGGCCGCCGGATTCGGCGTGATGGCGAGCAGCCCCCACGTGATCGAGAGAATGAGAAACGTGGCGACGACGGCCCACACGACCCGCCGAACCACGTACCAGCGCATGCTCACCGGCCGGATCGACCTCCGCTACGCGTCGTCCGTCCGCCGACCGTCGCGGACGCGTCGTCGCCTCGAACCGGTGACCCGGGCGTGGGGGTCCGGGCGCCGCCGCTCATGCGAAGTACCACGTCTGGGAGTCCCAGCCCGTGTTGAACTCCTCGTCGTAGCCACGGACGTTCTCGGCGTAGCCGCTCACGCTCGACGGCATCGCGAGGAAGCCGAAGGGCTGTTCCTCGCTGATGAGGCCGAACGCCTCGCCGAACAGCTCCCGACGGCGCTCCTCGTCCGTCGTCGCCGTCGCCTGCTCGTACAGCGACGCGATGTCCTCGTCGGGGTAGTAGCCGTAGTAGTTGATGCCGCCCCGCTTCTCGAAGAAGCCCTTGCTGGAGGCGGGCGTGAACGGGTAGGTGTTGAACTGCAGGTTGATCGACATGTCCCACGGCTCGGCGCTCGTGGCCACGTCGCGCGGGCCGCCGTTGAAGACGCCTGCAGTCCACTCGGGCTCCGTCCCCTCCGGCGCCGACGTCTGGACGTAGTTGCTCTGGAACGTCGACGACGAGACGGCTTCGGGCTGGACCGCGATGCCCGCGTTCTCCTCGAACTCCTGAGCGATGAACTCGGCGATGGTCCCCTCGGTCGGCTGGCCGGAGTCGTAGTAGATGGACAGCGTCACCTGCTCGCCCGAGCCGTCGACGAGGCGTTCGCCGTCGTAGGCGTACTCCGTATCTGACAGCGCCGATTCGAGCGTGGAGCGGGTCCGTTCCGGCCCGTACCGGTCGCCGACGCCGAACTCCGTCACCTGGCTGTCGTCGTACCACTGCGACCACTTCGGCTGCATGGTCTGAGCGACCTGTCCGTAGCCACGGAGGATGTTGCCCACGACCGTCTCCTTGTCGACGGCGAAGCCGAGCGCCTGCCGGACCGCCTTCGATCGGAACGGTTCCCACCCGTTCGCCCGCATGTTGTAGACGATGATGCGGGCGTACGGCTGTGGCGTGACGTTGACGTTGACGTTCGGCAGGTTCTCGAAGCGGGTCGCCTTGTCCGGCGGGATGCCCGAGGAGTCGACTTCGCCCGACTCCAGAGCGCCGAGGCGCGTGCTCTCCTCGCTGATGACGCGCACGACCTGCTGGTCGAAGTAGGGGGCCTCCGTGAACCGCTCGGGCACTCCCTCCACGTCCTTGAGGTAGTAGTCGTCGTTTCGGGTGACGGTGTAGCGGGCCGAGCGCTCCCACTCGTCGTAGGTGTAGGGGCCGAGATTGCCCGTGTAGGCCAGCGTGTTGAGTTCCTCGTCCTGCTGGAGTCCCTCCGTGTCCTGCTCCGGGACGTACTTCTCCAGGATGCCCTTGGGGATGCACTGCTGGCGCCACAGGATCGGTTTGAACGGGAACGAGGGGTCGACCTCGAACAGGCTGATCTCGAACGTCCGGGTGCCCGTCCGCTCGACCGGGAGGGGTTCCCGCTCCCCGGAGTCCGGATTCACCCGGAACCACGCGTCGGCGTTGGGGTAGCCGCTCCAGTTGGGCCGGGCCTGGAAGACGTTCTTGATCATGTACACCCAGTCCTCGGCGGTCACCTGTCCGTAGCCCGCGCCCCACTCCAGGTTCTCCCGGAGTTCGATTTCGTAGACGCGGCCGTCGTCGGTCGAGTAGTCGGCCCACAGCGGGAATATCTCACGGTTCGGTTTGATCGCCCACGTCCCGTCGAGGGTGGCGGTGACGTACGATCCGGAGGTGGCGTCGGCGATGGTGAGCCAGTTGAGCGACTGCGCGTCGACGCTCGACGCCGAGACGTACGTCCCCTGGACGCTCCGGTCGGTGCTCCCCTCGTCGCCGCCGCTTCCGTTCCCCGAACAGCCAGCGAGTCCGGCGACCCCCGTCGCGCCGAGGAGTTTCAGTACGTCGCGTCGTCCCCGACGACCCGCCGTGTCCGAGTCGCTTCGGCGGTCGTTACCAGACGGCATACGTTTTCAAAACGGCGGTGCGCACTAATACCCATCGGTCACCGTAGAACCGCGTGACGACGGCGGGTTCGGCGGTTATCCGTCGCCGTGTGGGTCGGTGATGGTCACTTCGCCGTCCTCGACGGTGACGTTGATCAGCGTCTTGACGCTGTAGCCGGCATCGTCGAGTTCGTTCGGTCCCGCCTTCTTGATCACTGCCACCACGTCGATGACCTCCGCCCCGATGTGTTCGAGGGCGTCGAGGATGGCCTTCATCGTCCCGCCCGTCGAGAGCACGTCGTCGAGGACGAGCACCCGGTCGCCCGCGCCCACGTCGTTGATGTACATCTCGCTCTCGGAGTAGCCGGTCTGGGCGGCCAGCGACACCTCGCCGTCGAGGCCGTACTGGCGCTTGCGGATGACGACGAGCGGAATGTCGGTCATCAGCGAGACGGCAGTGGAGATGTGGATGCCCATCGCCGCCGGGGTGACGATTTTGTCCACGTCTTCCAGGTCCGCCTTGCGGATGATCTTGATGACGATTTCACGCAGGAGTTCGGGGCGGAGCATCGGCACCCCGTCGCTGACCGGGTGGACGAAGTACTCGTAATCCCCTTTCTCGATGATCGGCGCGTCGAGAAGCGACTGCCGCAACTGGTCCATGTCGACCGTACCGACCGTCGAGAATAAAAGGTGACGATACGCCCGCTACACGATGCCCAGCAACGCGAGCACGCCGCCGAGGACGACCATCAGGATGAAGATGCTCCCGCCGATGTTCGCGCGGTACCGCGAGAGCATCTCGGGGTCTGATCGCACGTGTGCGGCGGCGTCCGCCGCCGCGACGGCGACCCGATCCACCGCGGCGTACGTCTCCGTCACGCCGTGGACGAGGGCGCGGGTGCCGTAGAAGGCCAGCGGGTTGTACGCGGCGTCCACGTCGGGCACCCGGCCCACCTTCGACAGCGGCTTTTTCAGGGCCGCGAAGCCGGCCAGCCCGATTACCGCCAGCGCGACCCCCTCGATAACGTGGGGGACGGTGTAGGTGTGGTAGACGTGGGCGACGACGGCTTCGTCGGTCACGTCGAACGGGAGCAGGCCGAACAGCGCCCCGTCGAAGACGCCGTAGAACACGCACAGCGCCGCGACGAGGAGCATCGCGGCCTGCTGTGGCCGCGGCGCCGTCGTCACGGCGTCGCCCTCGTACGGTCCGTGGAGGAAGGCGTAGTAGCCGAACTTGATGAAAGAGAGGAAGGTGCCGACGCCCCCGATCAGGAGCAGGAGTTCGAGGGTGTAGAAGTCGCCGACGACGAGCGGTCCCTTCACGAACGTGTAGTGGCTGGCGGAGATGACGATGCCCTTGCTGACGAAGCCGTTGAAGCCGGGGAAGCCGGCGATGGAGAGCGCGGCGACCGTGAAGGCCGCGCAGGTGACGGGCATCTTCCGCGCGAGGCCGCCCAGATACTTGAGGTTCTCCTCGCCAGTTTGGTAGATCACCGCCCCCGCCGTCATGAACAGGAGGCTCTTGTAGAGGATGTGGTTGAAGACGTGGCCGAACGCGCCCGCCTGCGCCAGCGCGGAGCCGATGCCGACGCCGGCGACCATGTAGCCGACCTGCGACTGGATGTGATAGGAGAGCAGGCGCCGCATGTCGTTCTGGAGGAGCGCGGCGGCGGCGCCGAAGACGGCCATCGCACCGCCCATGTACGCGATCCAGAGGTGCCCCTCGGGGAACGCGCGGTACATGGCGTAGACGCCCGTCTTCGTCGTGTAGACACAGAGGAAGACGCTGGCCGCGATGTGCGGGCGCGGGTAGGTGTCGGGCAGCCACGCGTGCAGGCCGATGAAGCCGACGTTGACGCCGATGCCGATGGCCGCCAGCAGTTGCGGAATCGTCCCGACCATGCCCGCGGAGGCAGTAAAGAGGAAGGAGCCGACTTCGACGTAGTGCCACGCGATGGCCGCGAGGACGAGGCTGCCGCCGATGCCGTGCAGGATGGCGTACCGGAAGCCCGCCCGGACGGCCTTGCCGCCGTAGTCCCAGACGAGGATGGTGCTGGTGACGGCCATCAGCTCCCACCAGACGACCATCGTCAGCCAGTCGCCGGCGAAGACGGCACCGAGGCTGGAGCCGACGTAGGTGAGGGCGTACGCCGTCTGCTTGCTCTCGGCGCCCGTCGCCCACGAGTAGGCGACGGCGACGGTGGCGATGAACGCGAATACGAGGCCGACGACCCGCGAGAAGGGGTCGACGGCGAAGAAGACGGCGTCGAAGCCGAACAGCTGTCCAGCGAGATGCGTCCCCGAGGGGACGACCCAGATCCAGACGGTCACCAGGGCCGTGACGCCGCCGCCGACGAGGTGGCCGAGGCGACGGCGGGAGCCGGCGAGGCCGGCCGCGAGCGCCGCGGCGAGGACGACGACGACGGGCGGAATCGCGGTCAGTGCCGATGCCATCAGACGCTCACCCCCGTCGCCGCGGCGACGATGACCTCGATCAGGCGGAGGAAGACGGCGGTCCGCGGAATCACGCCGAGGACGACGGCACCAGTCATGGCCGCGAGGATGGGACCGAGCATGAACCACGTGCTCTCGCCGCCGCGCCAGCCGCGGCGCTCCCAGCCGTCGGCGGGCGGGCCGCCGTGGTGGTGGTCGTGGTCGTCGTGATGCTCGTCGTGGTCGTCGTGATGCTCGTCGTGGTCGTCGTGATGCTCGTGATGCTCGTCATCCTCACTCGCGGCACCACCATCCGTCACCGGATCGGGCTCCGGCGCCGCCGCCTCCGGCCGGATCGACCACTCTTCGCCGCCGAGGGGGAACTCGATGAGCGGCTTGGCGTCGGCGGCGTCCTCGCTCTCGAAGAACGCCTGGTAGAACACGGGCCAGAAGTACGCGATGTTGAGGACGCCCGAGAGCAGGAGGACGACGGCGAAGATCGATTGGCCGGCGCTCACGCTCCCGATGAGGAGATACCACTTGCTGACGAAGCCGGCGACGAGGGGGATGCCCGCCATCCCCGCGGCGGCGACGCCGAACGCGAGCATCGTCAGCGGCATCCGTTTCCCGATGCCCGCCATCTCGCTGATGTCGTCGGTGTGGGTCTCGACGTGGATGGCGCCCGCGGTGAAAAAGAGGGTGAGCTTCATGAACGCGTGGGCGGGGATGTGCAGGAGGCCGCCGACGATGGACGTGGGGTCGAGGATGGCGAGCCCGAGGACGATGTAGGAGAGCTGAGAGACCGTCGAGTACGCGAGCCGGCGCTTGAGGTTGTCCTGTCGGAGCGCGATGACGCTGGCGAGCAGGAGGGTGGCGGCGGCGACGACGGCGAGGGGGAGACCCATGCCGAGCGACCCCGTGAGGTCGACGCCGAAGACGTCCAGCAGGACGCGCGCGATGCCGAAGACGCCGCTCTTGACGACGGCGACGGCGTGGAGCAGGCCGGAGACGGGCGTCGGCGCCACCATCGCGTCGGGGAGCCACGAGTGCAGGGGCATGAGCGCCGCCTTGACCCCGAAGCCGGAGACGAGGAGGACGAAGGCCGCCCGCGCGAGGAGCGGGTCGGCCTCCGCGAGGCCGGCGATGCCGCCGGGGGTGAAGGCCGTGGTGCCGGTCATCGTGGCGACCAGAATCGTCCCCGCGAGGACGGCGACGCCGCCGCCGAAGGTGTAGGCCAAGTATTTGCGGCCGGCGGCGCGCGCCTCGGCCGTCTCGTCGTGCGTGACGAGCGGGTACGTCGCCACCGTCAGCAGTTCGTAGAAGACGAAGATGGTGACGAGGTTCGAGGCGAAGGCGACGCCGAGGGCGGCGGCGACGGAGGCCGCGAAGGCGGCGAAGTAGCGGGTCTGGGCGTGTTCCGAGAGGCCGCGCATGTAGCCGACGCTGTAGAAACTCGTGATCAGCCAGAGCAGGCTGGCGACGGTCCCGAAGAGGAGGCCGAGCGGGTCGGCCTGCAGGGAGAGTTCGACGCCGTCGACGAGCGTCCCGAGGTTGGTGACGTACGTCGTGCCCGAGATGGCCGCGGGGAGCATGCTCGCGACGACGGCGAAGGCGCTCACTGCCGCGAGGACGGTCCACCCTTCGCGGACGTTCGGGCGGCTGGCGGAGGCGAGGATCGGTACGACGGCGACCGCCGCGATGGCGACCGCCAGAGCCGGTCTGAGTGAAGCGATGTCGGTCATGGCGAGAGGAGCGTATCGAGGGTCGGTTCGAGGGCGGTTTCGAGGCCGGTCACGGCGAAGCCGAGGACGACGGCGACGACGGCGGCGCCGACGACCAGGGCGAGGAGGCTACGGGGCGGCGCGGCCGGGCCGCCGAGGCGTTCCGACTCGGCGCCGCCGTCGGTCGCGGCTCGGACGCTCGCCGACGCCGGCGCGACGAACATCCGTTCGACGAGGATGGCGAAGTACGCGAGCGTCAGGAGCGTCGACGTGAAGATGACGACGGCGACGGGCCAGGTGCCGGCGCGGACGGCGCCGAGGGCGATGTACCACTTGCCGGCGAAGCCCACCGCGGGCGGGACGCCGACCATCGCGAGCATGAGGACGGCGCTCGCGCCGCCGAGGACGGGGAAGCGGTCGGCGAGGCCGGCGTACTCCTCCACCGTCGTCGCGCCGGTCAGGTCGTCGACTGTCCCGGCGGCGACGAACAGTCCACCCTTCATGATGGCGTGGCCGACGAGGTGGACGACCGCGCCGAAGACGGCGGCGCGGGTGCCGATGGCGAGTCCGACGACCACCAGCCCGTACTGCGACACCGAGGAGTACGCGAGCATCCGCTTGACCTCCGACTGGGCGACAGCGAGGACGCTCCCGACGACGATGCTCAGGCACGCGAAGACGACGATGGCGTCGCGGGCGACGGGCACCGCGTCGAAGAAGGCCGGCGTGTAGACGGTGTAGACGATCCGAAGGAGGGCGTAGGCCGCCACCGTCGACACCAAGGCGGAGATGAGCGCGCTCACGCTGTCCGGCGAGTCGTTGTAGGCGTCGGGCTGCCAGGTGTGGAGGGGAAAGAGCGCCGTCTTGGTCGCGAGACCGACGACGACGAAGCCGAAGGAGGCGAGGACGAGCGGCGAGTCGTAGCCGACGTTCGCCAGTTCGACGGCGAGGTCGGCCATGTTGAGCGTCCCCGTCGCCACCAGCGCGTAGCCGACGCCCAACAGGTACAGCGAGGCGGCGACGGTGCCGAAGAGGAGGTATTTGAGCGCCGACACCGCGGAGCGGCCCGTCCCCGCGCTCGCGACGAGCGCGTACGTCGCCAGCCCCGAGATTTCGAGGAAGACGTAGAGGTTGAACACGTCGCCGGTGACGGACATCCCCGAGAGGCCGGTGACGAGGAGGAGATACTGGGCGTAGAAGGCGGTGCCGCCGGGGTCGTCGCGCACGGCGTAGACGAGGACGGCGAGCGAGACGACGGCGACGAGGGTGACCACGACGGCCGAGAGCCCGTCGACGACGAGTTCGATGCCGTAGGGCGCGACGAAGCCCCCGACCCCGTTCGACAGTTCGCCGTTCAGGAGCGCCTGCGAACCGATCCACCCCGCGAGCACCGTCTGGACGACGAGGACGGCGGCCGCAACCGCCGCCGGGCCGCGCTCGCTCACCAGCCCCGCCGCGACGGCGAGGACGGCGCCGAGCAGCGGCACGGCGACGAGGAGGGGGACGAACGCGTCAGTCATTCGCCAGCACCTCCTCCAGCGTGTCCTCGTTGATCGTGCCGTAGCTCTCGTAGATGCGGACGACGAGGCCGAGCGCCACGGCCGTCAGGCTCACGCCGACGACGATGGCGGTCAGGATCAACACGTGGGGGAGCGGCGAGACGAACGGGCCGCCACCGCCGCCGGACTGGACGACCGGCGACGCCCCGTCCGTCCGGAACGCCGCGGAGATGAAGAAGACGAAGATGCCCGTCTGGAACACGTTCAGGCCGATGATCTTCTTCACGAAGTTGTCGCTCTCGATCATGACGTAGGCGCCGATGGCGAGCAGGGCAACCACGACGAGGTACGTATGTTTCGTCGCGATCAGGTCGATCATCTATCGGTCCGCCTCCGGTTCGGTGTCGGTGTCGGTTTCCTCGGCGCCGGTGTCGACGCCCGTCCCGAGCAGGAAGAAGAGGCCGGTGATGACCCCGGAGACGACGACGCCGATGCCGACTTCGACGAGTTCGATGCTGTACTTGCTACCATTGTGAAACAGGGTTTCGTAGCCGGAGACCTGGAGGAAGTTGCCGCCGACGAGATAGCCGCCGAATCCGACGACTAAGAAGGTGCCCACGCCCGAGAGAACGAGGAGGGCGAGTTGTTCGTTGCGCAGGTGGGCGGCGATGGGTTCGATGCCGAACGCGAACCCGAGCATGACGACGGTTGTCGCGGCGATGACGCCGCCCTGGAAGCCGCCCCCGGCCGAACTCGCGCCGTGGAGCATCACGAACGCGCCGAGCGTGAGGACGAAGGGGGCGATCACCCGAACGGTCGTCATGATGATCGTGCTCTCGACGTAGGGCGGGCGCTCGCTAGCGGGGCGGGAGAGCGTGCCCTCGCCGTCGACTTCGTCGTCGATGTCGGCGGCCGCGTCGGGGTCGGCGTCGGCGTCGCTCATACGAACGCCTCCCGCCGGAGGACGAGCAACATCGCGATCCCGGCCGCGAAGACGACGGCCACCTCGCCGAGGGTGTCGAACCCACGGTAGCCGACGAGCACGGCGGTCACGACGTTGGTCACGCCGGTCTGGTCGTACGCGTTCGTCAGATAGTACTGGCTCACGTCGCCCGCGAGGACCGGCGTCCCCGCGGCGCCGACGGGGGGCAGCGCCGGAACCGTCGCGCCGACGGTGACGACGATGGCGACGACCGCCAACCCCGACCGGAGGCTGATCCCCTCGAACCGCTCGGACCGCGAGACGCTGGTCCGGGCGATGGTGAGCAGGAAGAGGACGGTGGTGATGCCGGCGCCGACGGCGGCCTCCGTGAGCGCCACGTCGGGCGCGCGGAGGAGCGCCCAGAGGACGGCGACGCCGAAGCTGTAGCCCGCGAAGGCGACGATGCTGCCGACGACGTCCCGCAGGGCGGCGGCGGCGAGCGCGCTCCCGAGCATGAACAGGAGGACGGCCGCCACAGGCACGGAGAGACTCACGAGTTCCCCTCCTCCTGATCGGTCGTCCAGGGAACCTCGCCCTCGCCGATCGGTTCGACCTCCTCTTCCTTCGCGGCCCGGGCGATGGCGTGGGCGGCGGTCGGGCTGGTCACGAACAGGAAGACGACCAGGAAGACGAGTTTCATCGACTCGGTGGTGAGCCCGAGGACGATTGCGAGTCCGGCGAGCGAGAGGACGGAGCCGAGCGTGTCGCTTTTCGACGCCGCGTGCAGGCGGGAGTAGAGGTCGGGCAGGCGGATGATGCCGACGGTGGCGACGAGACCGAAGAAGGTCCCCACGACGACGAAGACGGTCGCCACTATCTCGAGGGGCGTCACAGGACACCCCCCCACTCGACGGATATCTTCGAGACGGCGATGCTCATGACGAAGTTGAGCAGGCCGTACACCAGCGCCACGTCGAGGTAGCCGTACTCGCCGAGGGCGACGCTCACCAGGGCGATGACGATGACCGTGTTCGTCCCGACGACGTTGATGGCGACGATTCGGTCCTGCGTGGTCGGCCCCCGGACCACCCGGTAGAGGAGGACGACCGCGAAGAGGGCGAAGGCGCCCGCGGCGGCCAGCAGGATGGTCGAGAACGTCGAGGAGACGGTCACGTCCGGGCCGCCGGCGGCGACGAGGGGCAGGCCGATCATGGGTTCTCTCCCTCCGTATCCTCGAGCCGTTCCCGCGGCGAGGCGATGCGCGCCGACTCGCGGCCGTAGAAGACGAACCGGACGAGCCGTTCGAGCGTTCCCTCCAGCAGGTCGTCCTCCGCGTCGGGGATCAAGGCGTGGACCAGGAAGTGCTGGCGGGAGACGTCGACGGTGAGCGTCCCCGGCGTCAGCGTGATGGAGTTGGCGAGCGTGGTGACGGGCATGTCGCCCCAGACGGCGGCGTCGAACTCGACGACCCGCGGGTCTATCGGCAGCCGTGGGTGCAACACCACGTACGCGAGCGCGACGTTCGCCTTCGCGATCTCCCAGAGCAGGATCGGCGTGTAGAGCGCCAGCCTGACGACCGACATGCCGACGACTCGAAGCTTCGGCAGTTGGCCCTTGAGCGCCACGCGGGCGAGCGTGAGCGTGACCACGCCCGCCGTGACGACGCCGGTGAGCAGTTCGTACGGGTCGGTGACGAGCCACCCGCCGAGCGCGAGATAGAACAGGAAGGAGGTGGAGAACACGAGCGCGAACTCGGGGGCGCCGATGTCGGTGAAGGGCAGGCGTCGTCGGGTGCGGCGCGTGACGGGGGCTTCCAGTACGTCGAACCCCCGGTTCGCGAGCTCCTCCTCGAACGAGCGCAGGATCGGGGCGCTCCCGCCGGGACGGAAAGAGGGGTCGACGACGATCCGACCGACCCCGTTCGCGTCGGCGTACCGGCCGACCACGTCGGCGAAGTCGGCGGGGCTGAAGACGTACTCGCCCGTGCCGATGGTTCCGGATTCGAAGTCGACGGTCGGAGGTTCGTCCTCGCCGATCAGTTCGTCGAGGTCCTCCGCCGCCCAGGTGACGACCCGATCCAAGAGCGAGTTCGCCGCGTCGACCGCCGCCCGGTCGGTCTCGAAGATGCGCCAGCGGGCGGGAAAGACGAAGTGGACCGTCGTCGCCACGCCGGACTCCGTGGCCGCCTCGTGTGCCTGCTCGACCGCGTACGTAACCGTCCGTCGGAGCGTCTCCGAGTCACCGACGGGGACCAGCACGTCGTGTCCGTCAGCCACCATCAGGTAGACGACCTCCGGTGGTTCTAGCGGTGGCTCCCCTGTGCATTCTTATCACCCTGTAGCGTTCGGTTCCGGTTTGATAACTATTGCTATACGGCAGTCGCCGACGCCGTAACACCCCTTCGGTCGTCCATCCGCGGCATACGGATTACTGTAACTGTGTCCCGTGGTTCGCCTAACTCTCAGCGAACCACGGGGACTGACTTACAGTAACCGTATCAGTCCATCGCCGCCGCGAGTTCGTCCGCGACGCGGCCCCCGAGGCCAGCCTTCGACCCAACGTACGTCTCGGTCTCCCCGTCGAAGACGAACAGCGCTCGCGTCTCGTCGGCGCCCATCACCGTGGCGTCGTTGGCGACGACGAACGCGAGCCCCACCCGGTCGCGCAGGTCCCGCGCCCGGCCGATCATCGCGTCGTCGTCGCCGCTGGTCTCCGCTTTGAATCCGACCATGGTGAGGTCGGGATGGGCGTCCCGGACCGTATCGAGCAGCTTCGGCGTCGGCTCCAGATCGAGCGTCAGCGACTCGCCGGACCGGATCTTCTCCGGCGCCCGCTCGACGGTGAAATCGGAGATGGCGGCGGCGGAGACGAGGGCGTCGGCGGGGTCACCGTCGCCCCCGACCGCCGCCCGCACGGCGTCGAGCATCTCCGCCGCGCTCTCCACCCGGCGCACGTCGGCGTAGGGAACGTCCGGGCCGTCGTGGACGAGCGTCACGTCCGCCCCCCGGACGTGACAGGCGCGGGCGACGGCGCGGCCGGTCCGCCCCGACGCGCGGTTCGAGAGCGTCCGGATCGGATCGACCGACTCCGTGGTCGCACCGCTGGTGACGACGACGTGTCGGTCCGCGAGCGTCGCGGGCGTCGTCGCCCGCGCCGTCGCGGTGACGATGGCCTCCTCGCTCGCGATCTTCGCTTTCCCCTCTTCGAGCCGCGGATCGACGAAGTCGACGCCCCACGACTCGACGGCGGAGATGGCGTCGAGGACTCCGGGGTGGTCGTACATGGGTTCGTGCATCGCGGGGGCGACGACGACCGGCACGTCGGCGCCGAGGGCGGTGGTCGCACACGTCGTCACGGGCGTGTCGTCGACGGCGGCGGCCATCTTCCCGACGGTGTTCGCCGTCGCGGGGGCGATGAGGAAGACGTCCGCCCACCCCTCGCGCCCGCAGAGGTCGACGTGTTCGACGGCGCCCGTAATCTCCGTCACCGGCGGGTGGTCCGTCGCGAACTGGAGCGCCCACGGGTGGAGGATGCCCTCGGCGCTCGGCGTCGTGACGGCGCGGACGCTCGCCCCCTGCCGCCGGAGTTCGTGGGCGAGTTCCACCGTCGTCACCGCCGCGATGCTCCCCGTGACGCCGAGGGCGACGTTGGTGTCGGCAAGCATTCGTCTCCCCTTCCGCGGCGAGGGTCTTAAGCCCCCTCCGTCGGGTCGGTGAAGTCACGATTGGGGTCTCCGAAACGCGTTTTCGGGTGGGGGGCGTACGCCCGACCATGACTCGGGAGTCCGAACTCATGCTCTACGCCCTCCTCGGGATTCCAGTCGTCGTCCTCGCCTTTTTCCTCCTCACGATGGGACCTATCGGCTGGTTTCTGGCCGCCTTCCTCGGCATCGCCGTCCTCGGTGCCGCGTCGGTGTTCGGGGAGGACGAGGAGCCGACGGGGCCGGAGCGGGTGAACTGCCCGCAGTGCGGGTCGCGGACGGCCGCAGGCGGGGCCTGTGACTACTGCGGCGAAGCGCTCTGAGCCGCCCGCGTCCGCAGCGCCGCCCGGTAGTAGCCGGTGTCGGCGGTCGACGGCCGGTCGACGGCGGCGACGCTCCACCCGGCGTCGGCGGCGGCCGCCCGCAGTCGGTCGGGGCCGAACAGGAGGAACTCGAACGGGTCGCCGCGCTCGCCCGCGTACTCGAACCGGATCGTGCGGCGGGCGAGGCCGTCCCGCGGGTCGTCGCGGTAGCCGATCAGGTCGGCCGTCCCCGGGTGGGCGGGGTCGTAGCCGTCGACGACGGCCGTCGCGTCGGGCGTCGTCACGGTGTCGACGTCGGCGAGCGTTCCCCGGAGTCGGTCGGTCGATCCCGCGAGGCCGAGTTGCGTCCCGCGGATCAGGACCGAGCGGAACCGGCCGGGTGGGAACGTCTCACGGAGGGCGAACAGGTCGCCCCGGCGGGCGTCGTCGACGCCGCGGTCGCGCATCGTCTCGACCAGCGCGTCGCTCACCTCGACGGCCACCGTCTCGAACCGCTCCTGAAAGTAGCACGCATCGCGGCCGACGCCGGCGCCGACGTCGAGCAACGGGCCGTCGACCCACGACTCGATCCACGGGAGGGCGTCGTCGTCGGCCGGGTCGCCGAAGTAGAACGCCTCGATCGGATGCTCGCGGCACTCGCCGTCGCCGTGGACGTGGAGCGGCGCGTCGCGTTCGTCGCGGTGGTGGTCGCGGAGGGCGCGGGCGAACGGGTCGGGCACGGGGGATCGAACGAGCGGCGACGACAAAACCGTGGCCCCGGCGCACGGAACGCTTACCACGATTCGGTCCAACGGAGCCCCGTGGACCGCATCCACGTCAGTACGGTCGTCTGCCTCCCGCCCGAGGCGGTGTACGACTTCCTCGTGGACTTCCCGCGCTACGCCCGGTACTCGAAGTATCTGACCGGCGTGACCGCGAACGGCGACGGATCGCCGGGGACGACGTATCGCCTGCGCTTCGCGTGGTGGAAGCTCTCCTACACCGCCCACACCGAGGTGACGGGCGCCGACCCGCCGACGCGTCTCGACTGGCGGGTGACGGAGGACATCGACGCCCGCGGCGACTGGCGGGTCGAACCGCTCGACTCGGTGCCGGCGGGGCTGCCGGACGACGCCGACGCCGCGTGTCGCGTCCACCTCGAAGTTGAGTTCGACCCCGACTCCGTCGGGGGCGGCACCATCGATCTGCCGCGGTTCGTCTCGCTCGACTGGGTGGTCCGGAAGGTAAAACCCGTCCTCGTCGAGGAGGCCGAACGCGTCGTCGAGCGCATCGTCGCGGACATCGAGGGACGGCGCCGCGAGGTGGAACTCGTCGTCCACGAGGCACCGGGCGGGGTGTAGGAAACGAAATCGTGAAACGGTGGGCGTCCGCAGTGGCGTGCATGGTCAGGAGCGATCCGGCGTGCGCGTGATCATCGTCGGGGCGGGACAGGTCGGGTCGAGCATCGCGGCCGACCTCGCCGACGCCCACGACATCGTCGTGGTGGACCAGGACGGCGACCGGGTCGAAGAACTGACGTACTCGCTCGACGTGCTGACCGTCCAGGGCGACGGGACATCGCTCTCGACGCTGGACGAGGCGGGGATCGACGAGGCGGACATGGTCATCGCCAGCACCGACGACGACGAGACGAATATCGTCGTCTGTGCGACGGCCCGCGCGGTGAGTGACGCCTTCACCGTCGCCCGCGTGAAGAACACGGAGTATCTCCGGACGTGGGAGCGCTCCGAGCGGGCGTTCGGCATCGACTTCATGGTCTGTACGAACCTGCTGGCCGCGGAGTCCATCGTCCGCGTCGTCGGCATCCCGGCCGCCCGCGACGTGGACTCCTTCGCGGGCGGGCGCGTCCAGATGGCGGAGTTCGAGATTCCGCCGGGCAGCCCCGTGACGGACCAGACCGTCGCCGAGGCCGACCGGTTCGAACAGCTCACCTTCGCCGCCATCCTCCGGGACGACGAACTCGAAATCGCCCGCGGGGACTCGATCCTCCACGAGCGCGACCGGGTGGTGGTGATCGGGAACCCCCGGTCGGTTCGCGGGTTCGCGACCACCATCGCGCCGGAGGAACCGCCGGGAACGGCCGAGGAGGTGGTCGTCATCGGCGGTAGCGAAATCGGCTACCACGTCGCCCGACTGCTCGGTGACCGTGGGTTCAAGCCGCGCTTGATCGAACAGAACGGCGAGCGCGCCCGGCAGCTGGCCGAGGACCTCCCGAACGCCGTCGTGATGGAGAACGACGCCACCGACATGGACTTCCTGGAGCGCGAACACGTCGGCGACGCCGACTTCCTGGTCGCGGCGCTGGATTCCGACGAGAAGAACCTGCTCGTCTCCCTGCTGGCGCGGCGTCTCGGCGTCGATCGGACGGTCGCGGTCATCGACACGTCGGAGTACGTCGAACTGTTCGAAACCGTCGGCGTCGACGTGGGCGTCAACCCGCGGGAGGTGGTCGCCGAGGAGATCACCCGTTTCACCCGCGACGGCGGCGCGGAGAACGTCGCCATCATCGAGAGCGACCGCGCCGAAGTGCTCGAAGTCGAGGTGGACGCGGAGAGCGTCCTCGTGGACCGGCCGATCCACGAGTCGGTCGCCGACCTGCCGGCGGGCGTCGTCATCGGCGCCATCACCCGGGGCGACGAGTTCATCACCCCCCGCGGCGACACCGTCCTCGAACGCGGCGACCACGTCGTCGTCTTCCTCGACGAGTGCGTGGTCGACGACGTGACGCCGAAGCTGTAGCGGCGACTATCAGCAGTTTAAAGCGCCTCCGCGAATCACCGACGGACCGAACCTCTCGATGGCTATTCGTGTCGACTATCGGGCGAGCCTGAGTCTCGTCGGGACCGTCCTGAAGTATCTAGCCGTCCCGCTTTCTATCCCGCTGGTCGTCGCCGTCGCGTACGGCGAGTCGGTCGCGCCGTTTCTCGTCACGATGCTGGTGACCGTGGCCGTCGGCGGCGGGCTGGAGTGGCTCCGTCCGGACCCCGACCTCGGCGCCCGCGAGGGCTTCCTGATGGTCGCGGCGACGTGGCTCGCGGTGTCGCTGATCGGGGCGCTCCCCTACCTGATCGAGGCCCACGGTCTGCCCGGACTCGTGCCGGCGACGGCGCCGGACTCGACGCTCGCGACCCCCGCGAACGCCGTCTTCGAGAGCATGAGTGGCTTCACCACCACCGGCGCGACGGTTCTCGGCTCGATTTCGCTCGACGCCCACGGCCACGGAATCATGCTCTGGCGCCAGCTCTCCCAGTGGCTCGGTGGGATGGGTATCGTCGTCCTCGCGGTGGCCATCCTGCCGGAACTCTCCGTCGGCGGCGCACAGTTGATGGACGCCGAGGCGCCGGGACCGGGCATCGAGAAACTCACGCCGCGCATCGCCGAGACGGCGCGGGCGCTCTGGGGGGCGTATCTCGGCTTCACCGTGCTGGAGATCCTGTTGCTCTACGGCCTCCATCTCGGGGGGATGGCGCCCAATATGGACGTCTACAACGCCGTCGCCCACGGGTTGACGACGATGCCGACCGGCGGGTTCTCGCCCGAGGCACGGAGCATCGAGGCCTTCTCCGCGGCCGTCCAGTGGCTGATTATCCCCTTCATGATCGCCGCGGGCACCAACTTCGCGCTGTTCTGGCACGCGCTCACGGGCGATCCGAAGCGCCTCCCCCGCGATACGGAGTTTCGCTTCTACGTCGGCGCGATGGCCGTCCTCACGGGACTGGTCGCGGCGCTCCTGTTCGTCGGGAACGGGGTGGCGACGTTCGTGCCGCCCGGCACGACGTTCGACGCCGGCTACCTCGCCGGGGTGCGTGCGACGCTGATCGGGAACGTCGAACCGGCGCTCCGACACGCCGCCTTCCAGGTCGTCTCGCTCGTGACGACCACCGGTTACGCGAGCATCGACTTCAACGCGTGGGGGCCGTCGGCGCAGTATCTCCTCCTCTTTGCCATGTTCATCGGCGGGTCGGCCGGGTCGACCGGTGGGGGGATCAAGGTCGTCCGCTGGTACGTCATCCTCAAATCGATCCGGCGGGAGCTGTTCACGACGGCGCATCCGGAGGCCGTCCGCCCGGTGCGTCTCGGCGGCCGGACGGTCGACGAGCGGGCGATTCGCGGCATCTACGCCTTCACTCTGCTGTATCTGGTCATGTTCTTCGTCGCGTCGGGGCTGCTCTTTCTGAACACCGGCCGGAGCGGCCTCTCCCTGTCGGTGCTGGAGGCGATGAGCGCCGTCGCCGCGACGCTGGGCAACGTCGGGCCGGGGTTCGGCCTCGTCGGACCGATGGGGAGTTACCTCGACTTCTCGGCTACCTCAAAGCTGTTCATGGTCGCGCTGATGTGGCTCGGCCGCCTCGAAATCCTCCCCGTCCTGGTCTGTCTGACGCCGGAGTACTGGCGGCAGTGAGAATCAGCGCTGAAAATCGGGGGCTCGGTTTTATGTGCCGAATCCGCAAACCGACGGGTGCGACGACCGGTTGCAACGGCGGCGCCGCCGTCACCGGATTCGTCCGGTTGTGCGAGGAGCACCGCTCCCCCGCCGCCGGCGACGAGTTGTCGGACTGGGGGCGAACACGGGTGGGGAGGATTGTACCTGCGTACTCGGACACCGTACGTCCGGGGTGCGGTACTGTGAGTGACACAACCACACCGGTCGCTCCACATTTTATTTCTAACAATATACGCACAATATAAACGACTTTTACCCAGCCCTCCCCCGGTCGACTCGCATGGTCGATTTGACTCGACGGAGTCTGATGGCAACGTCTACAGCAGCCGCACTCGGCGCCAGCGTCGCCGGCGTCGCGAGCGCGAGCGACTCGGAAATTTCGGAAGGGGACACGCCGGGCGCCCCGAGCGTCGAGGGAAGCCTCAAGCGCCTCTCGACGACGGCCTTCGGGGCGGAGGTGACGGGGCCGTTCGTCTTCGAGGACGGGTCCCTGCTCTACAGCCTCCAGCACCCGGAGGAAGCCAATCCCGAGCCCTTCGGTCGGGCGGCGGTCGGCTACTTCAGCGGCTTCACCTTCGAGTTCGACGGGAACAACGACGACTTCCCGGAGGTCGGCATCCCCGACACCGAGGAGAAACAGCGCCGGGTTCGATCCGAGGCCGGTGACTACACGGTCCTGATTCAGGGACGCGAACCGATCGGCGACGGCGAGGAACGGCTGGGGGTCACCCAGACGCCCGACGGCACCGACATCACTCAGCGCAACTTCGCCGGCACGCAGTACGGGGGCGCGGCGACGAACCCCGACTGCAACCAGTTCGTCCCGACGGACGAGGACGGCACCGAGGGCTACCTGTTCACCAACTGGGAGAACAGCCCCGGCTGCATCTCGCGGGTGTTCCTCAGTCAGGACGAGGACGGCGAGTGGAGCGCCGACCCCGAGGACGCGATGAACCTCCCGAACACGGACGCCTTCCGCGACATCGGCGGGACGCGGATCAACTGCTACGGCGACCTCAGCCCGTGGGAGACGCCCGTCTCCTCGGAGGAGAACTACGCGCATCCCCGCGTCTCGCTGACCCACACCGTCGGCGACGTCGTCGAGGCCGGGAGCGGCGAGGGCATCCTCGGTGCGTGCCAGTTCTGGAACCGACCGAACCCGTCGGAGATTCAGAGTGCGGTCGACGAGTACGACGAGGTCGACGGTTGGTACGTCCAGGGCTACTGGGCGATGACGGGCGTCGAGTTCCTCGCCTACTATCTGGGCGCCGAGCCGGCCGATCAGAGCGGCGACACCAATCTGGCGACGACGCCCATCGACGACGTCTACCCGAATCCGTACCGCTACGGCTACCACGTCGATATCCGTGAGCCGACCGCGGAGGAACCGGACCCGATCAAGTACTGGGTCGCGGGCCGTGCCTCCTGGGAGGCGCCGGACTTCCAGGGCGACGACCGGACCCTCTACGGCTGTTCGGACGGCGACAGCAAGGGTATCTACAAGTTCGTCGCCGACGAGTCGATCCCGAGCTACGAGAACACGGACGACATCGCGGGGATGCTCTACGCCCCGAAGATCACGAACGACGCCGCGAACGCCGCGGAGTCCGGCCAGCGTAACTCCCCGGCCCAGACGCCGCTCGAAGTCGAGTGGATTCCCCTCGGCCACGCCACGAACGGCGAGGTCGAGTCCTGGATCGCCGAGTACGACGACATCACGCAGGCCGACTACCTCGAAACCCACGCCGACACCGACTGGCAGGAAGACCCGGCGGCCGCCATCAAGGAGGCAGACCTCGAAGTCATCGCGAACGGCAACCGGAACTACATCACGAACGAGGAAATCGTCGAGTGGGCCGCCCAGTACGAGGAAGACGGCCCCGACGGCGTCGACGAGGACCTCCGCCGCGTCCCCTTCCTCGAGACCCGGGCGGCCGCGAAGGAGATCGGCGCCTCCATCGAGTTCAACAAGGCCGAGGGCGTCGACAGCGTCGACGACTCCCAGCCCGGCGACTTCGTCTACTTCGGCATCTCCGAGTTCAACGACGACCTCGCGGACGCGACGGGCGACGTGCAGATGGACCGCGTCGACGGCGGCGTCGTCTACCGCGCGGAACTCGGTCCCGACTACGACGTCTCGACGCTCGAACCGGTCATCACCGGCCCCGACTTCACCGACGGCCCGCAGGACGCCGACGACGCCCTCCGCAACATCGACAACGTCTACACGATGCGCGACGGGCGCGTCCTCTGCTGTGAGGACGGCTTCGGCGGTCCGTCTCGCTCCTACCCCAACGACGGGCTCTACGTCTTCCAGCCGAACGTCCAGGTCGACGTGGACTCGATGGCCGTCGGCTACGGGCAAACCGGGCAGGCGACACTCACCGCGTCGTCGCTCCCCACCGGCTTTTCGGGCGCCGAGGTCACCGTCTCGGTCTCGAACCCCGAAGTCGCCACCATCAGTGGCGTCGAGTTCCCCGACGACCTCGGTCTCACCGAGCGCTCGGTCAGTTCGGACGGGTCCACGGTGACGATTCGGGTCGCCGACACCGACCGCAACGTTCAGGCCGGCGGCCGGAACGTCCCGCTCGCCACCCTCACCGTCCGCGGCGACAGCACCGGCACGACCGACCTGCAGGTCGCCGTGGGGCAGATGGACGACGAGGACGGGAACGCCGTCGGCGCGAACGCCCGTACCGGCGTCCTCGTCACCGGCCCGCCGACGGTCACGGGCGGTGCGGCGCCGACCGACCCCGACGGCGACGGTCGCTACGAGGACCTCAACGGTAACGGCCGACTGGACTACGAGGACATCGAAATCCTGTTCAGCAACTTCGACGCCGACAGCGTGGCGATGAACGAGTCGGCGTACGACTTCAACGAGAACGGCCAGCTCGACTTCGACGACGTCGTCGACCTCTACGAAGAGGTCAACTGAGGCCGCTCGGTCGGCCCAGACGGCCGGCCCGCAGCGCCCCATCCCACCACCCCATTATCACCATACGACAACCATGACACGAGAGACACGATCGATTTCGATACTCGCCGACACCCGCCGTTGCACTGCAGTCGCGCTGGCGGCGCTCGCCCTCCTCGGGGCGGTGGCGGCGGCCGGGACGGCCACGGCACAGAGCAATCAGCCGACCATCGTCGTCACCGACGGCACGACTGCACCGGACGGAACCACGACCGTCGGAGTCGTCCTCACGAACGCCCCCGACGGTCTCGCTGGCTACTACCTCGAACTCACCGTCGAGAATCCGTCGGTGGCACGCATCGACGCGGCCAGCTACCCCGACCAGTACGGTCTCACGAGCGAGCCCGCGATCGAGGATGACGGGGCGACCGTCACCCTCGAAGCCGCGGACGTGGAAGGCGCCGTCGAACCCGGCGCGACCGACGTGACGCTGGCGACGGTGACGGTCGCGGGCGCCGCGCCCGGCGATGTCGAACTCACCGTCACCCCACAGCAGTTCGACGCCGACGACGGGAGCGCGTTCACCCCCGCCACGGCGGCCGGAACGATCACCGTGAGCGGCAGTGGCGACGCCCCGTCGGCCGACGGGGCGACCGACGCCGACGGCACCAGCGGGTCCGACGCCGACGGGACCGACGCGGACGGCGACGCCGCCGAGGGCGACGCCGACGCCGAATCCACCGAGGGCGACGGACCGTTCTCGCCGGTGCTGGTACTCGTGGCGGTCGCACTCCTCGTGGCCACCGGCCTCCGACGGCGCAACTAACCCCCCGACGACCCATGTCACAGTCAACTCCCACCCCCGACGACGCGGAATCGATCCACCGTGAGTACGTCCTCGACGTGCGCATCGTCGAGCGTCCGACCCCCGACGGGACGGTCTACCGGTTCGAAGCCCCACACCACGGCGGCGCCGAGTTCGACGACCCCGAGACGGCCGAACTGTACGCCGACGTCTACTTCGACGTCAACGGCTTCGACGAGTCGAAGGTCGGCGAGGAAGGCGTCCCGCCGGCGATCATCCAGGCCGGCCGGGACACCCTCGCCGCGTACTTCCACACCCAGTCGTACGGCGACATCAACTGGATCGCGTCCTTCTACGGCTTCAAGCCGGAACGGACCCAGCGGTTGATCGACCGAGTCCGCAAGCGCGCGGCGAAGATTCGCGAGGGCGTCAGCGACCGCGACTTGGACTGATCGCTCCCGCCGCCGCCTTCGAATATCATATATGAGAACTCAGTCCGTAACGTTATGTCCATCCCCGCCACCGATACAGGTGGGCGACTCGATTCGACACCGGCACGACGATAGGTCGTTCCGGGCAGTCGATTCGGCGCGGTTCCGGGGGGAACGCGTCGAGCGTCGAATCGGGGCGCCTCTCGCGTGTGACCCCTCGCTCTCGACCGCCCGTCGCAGTCGTGATTTTTGGGCGACTCGGGCGTTCACCGTCCCGCCCGTGGTATCGCCGAGCGACGTGTCGGTGTCGCCGGCGCGGATCGTTCGTGGCAGCAGCGTACGGGGATCGAAAACGAGCGCTCGTTACGCCTCGACGGCGCTCGCGGCGCGGACGATCGTCCGCTCGTCGAACGCGCCGCCGATCAGCTGGAGGCCGACCGGGAGTCCGTCCGCCTCGCCGGCGGGGACGGAGATGGCGGGGAGGTTCGCGAGGTTGACCGGCACCGTGTTGGCGTCGGCGAGATACATCTGGAGCGGGTCGTCGAGGCTCTCGCCGAGTTCGAAGGGGAGGACGGGCATCGTCGGCGACGCCAGCACGTCCGCCTCGGCGAGCGCCTCGTCGAAGTCCCGCTTCAGCCACGCGCGGGCGTCCTGTGCCTTCGCGTAGTACTTGTCGTGGTAGCCGGCCGAGAGGGCGTAGGTGCCGAGAAGGATGCGACGCTTGACCTCGTCGCCGAAGCCCTCCTCGCGAACCTGCGCGAACGCCTCGTTCCAGTTGCCCTCGCTCTCCGTCTCCGGCCCGTAGCGAACGCCGTCGAAGCGCGCGAGGTTCGAGGACGCCTCCGACATGGCGATGACGTAGTAGGCCTGCACGGCGCGCTCGACGGAGGGGAGGCTCACCTCGTGCGTTTCGGCGCCCTGTGCTTCGAGGTCGGCGAGGGCGTCCTCGAACGTCTCGACGACGCGTTCGTCCGCGCCCTCGATCAGTTCCGTCGGGACGCCGATGGTGAGGCCCTCGACGTCGCCGTCGGCGGCGCTCGCGTAGTCGGCGTCGGCGCCCGCCTCGCGGGTCGTCGCGTCGCGTTCGTCGGGGCCGGCGACGACTTCCAGCAACTCCGCCGCCGATTCGACCGTCGGCGCCAGCGGGCCGATCTGTTCCAGCGAGTTGGCGTAGGCGACGAGGCCGTACCGGGAGACCAGCCCGTAGGTGGGCTTGATGCCGACGACGCCACAGAAGGCGGCGGGACAGCGGATGGAGCCGCCGGTGTCGCTGCCGAGGGCCAGGTCGGCCTCGCCGGCGGCGACGGCGGCCGCGCTCCCGCCCGAGGAGCCGCCGGGAACCCGCGACTCGTCGACCGGGTTCTTGGTCGGGCCGAACGCGGAGGTTTCGGTGGTCGTCCCCATCCCGAACTCGTCCATGTTGGTCTTGCCGACGACCGTCGCGCCCGCCGCCTTCAGGCGCTCGACGACCGTCGCGTCGTACGGCGGCACGTACTCTTCGAGCATCGCGGAGCCGCAGGTGGTCCGGACGCCTTCGGTGGAGATGTTGTCTTTCACCGCCACCGTCCGGCCTGCGAGGGGGCCGTCGTCGTCGCCCTCGATGGTTTCTTTCGTGATGAACGCGTCGAGGCTCATGAGACGCTCGGACCCTTGAAGTAACCGTCCTCGGTCTCCGGGGCGTTGCGCAGTGCCTCCTCCTGGCTCAGTCCCTCGCGGACCTCGTCCGGACGCATGACGTTCACCAGGTCGGCCTCGGCTTCTACCTCGGGCACGTCGTCGAGGGCGTCGAAGTAAGAGAGGATGTCGGCGAACTGCACGGCGAAGCGGTCCACCTCCTCTTCGTCCAAATCGATCCGGGCGAGGTCCGCGACGTGGCGCACCTCGTCGGGGTCGACGGGCGTCTCGCTCATGTAGCAGGGGACTTCCGGGCCGGCACTAAGGGTTTCGGTCCGGCCGTCGACGTCGGGGGTTCCGACTGCCACGCCGCCCGCACGGAGGCGCGGCGATCCGTCGTCAGCCCGTCCCGCGCGCTCCCGCGAGCGCACCGCCGGACGAGAGTGAATGACGCGACGAGAACGATAGAACACCTATCCAGTTTGTTTAGGCCCGCCTAAAAAGCCTCGTCAGCGACGCTATACGCCGATTGGCGAAGACACAATTAGTAAATAGTTTCAATTACCTACTTTTCGTGGCGACGATCGGATTCACGTGTCGGCTGTTGTATATTATTTGAGTATGTCCCGTAGAAAGCGCTTTTTTACGGGTTTTACGGGGCCGAGTCGCTCCGCCATCGAGGCTCACGTGTGGCCGGTGGTATCTCGGGACGTAAGTGCAAATGTTTATGTCAGTGCGTTCGAAACATATGATTGGATGTCAGATTCTATTACACTTGACACTGCAAAGAAGTTGATCGATGCGGCCGAACGGAGGGCCGAGGAGATCGACAACCCGATGGTGATTGCGGTCACGAACGACGAGGGGAACCTCGTCGCGCAACGCCGGATGGACGACGCGTGGCTCGCCTCCGTCTCCATCGCCCGGAACAAGGCGTACACGTCCGCCGCACTGGACATGCCCACGCACGAACTCGCCGAACCCTCGGAGCCCGGCAACTCCCTGTACGGGCTTCAGACGACCGACGAGGGACGGATCGTCGTCTTCGGCGGCGGCTATCCGCTGCTGGACGAGGACGGTGACGTGGTCGGCGCGTTCGGCGTCTCCGGTGGCGCCGTCGAACAGGACATGGAGGTCGCGGAAGCCGGCGTCGCTCGGTGGGAAGAGCTTCTCGACACCGAGACTCCTCAGGCGGTGATGCACTGATGTCGATGAACGCCGTCGTCTACAAGGGACCACACGAAGTCGCCGTCGAGGAAGTGGCCGAGCCGGAGATCGAACATCCCAACGACGTCGTCATCGACATCACGACGACGTGCATCTGCGGGTCCGACCTCCACATGTACGAGGGGCGGACGGCCGCGGAGCCGGGTATCGTCTTCGGGCACGAGAACATGGGCATCGTCGAGGAAGTCGGCGATGCGGTGTCGGATCTCGAAGTCGGCGACCGCGTCGTCGCCCCCTTCAACGTCGCCTGCGGGTTCTGTGAGAACTGCGAGGACGGTTACACCGGCTTCTGTACGAACGTCAACCCCGGCTTCGCCGGCGGCGCGTACGGCTACGTCGCGATGGGGCCGTACAAGGGCGGGCAGGCGGAGAAACTCCGCATCCCCTACGCCGACTTCAACGCGCTGAAACTACCCGAAGGCGACGTACACGAGGATTCGTTCGCGCTCCTCGCGGACATCTTCCCGACGGGGTGGCACGGCACCGAACTCGCCAACCTCGAAGCCGGCGACTCCGTCGCCATCTACGGTGCGGGACCGGTCGGCCTGATGGCCGCCTACAGCGCGAAGATCAAGGGCGCGGCCGAAATCTACGTCGTCGACCGCGTGCCGAGCCGACTCGAACTCGCCGAGGAGCACTGCGACGCGACGCCGGTCAACTTCGAGGAGGGCGATCCGGTCGAGCAGATCAAAGATCTGCACGGCGGCGGCGTCGACAAAGGCGTCGACGCCGTTGGCTACCAAGCCGTCGACCCCGAGAAAGAGGCCGACTCCGCGTACGACCCCGCTCGCGAGAACCCTGCCGTCGTCATCAACAACCTCATTCGGACGGTGAAGCCGACGGGCGAACTCGGCATCCCCGGCCTCTACGTGCCGGAAGACCCCGGCGCGCCCGACGACATGGCCGCACAGGGTCGACTCGGCATCGACTTCGGCCTGCTGTTCGAGAAGGGCCAGGCGCTCGGCACCGGCCAGTGTAACGTCAAGTCCTACAACCGCGAACTCCGCGACATGATCATCTCGGGCCGAGCCGACCCGAGCTGGGTCGTCTCGCACCGCGTCGACCTCGAGGAGGCACCCGAGATGTACGAGGCCTTCGACAACCGCGAGGAGGGCGTCACGAAGGTCCTGCTGGAGCCGTAAGTCGACCCATCCGCAGCCCGATTCTTTATATTCACACCACGACTACCCGAACCCGTGTGCCAGTACTGTAGTTACCGCTACCACGACGGCTGGACGCAACTGCTGTCGTACGACGAGACGTACCAGACGGCGATGGGCGGCACGTCCGAGTCGACCTACGGCTTCCACGAGTCCTGGGACGACCTCCGCGAGGACGTGGGTATCTAGGCCTCGCGGGGGAACGGATCGGTCCCGGCTTCGCCTGGCTCGGCGGACTCGTCGGCCAAGCAGTCGTCGAGGGCGGCCGTGATCGCGTCGGCGTCGAGGTGCCGACCGATGATCACGAGCCGCGTCGCCGGATCGTCCACGCCCCACTCGCCGATCGGCCCGGCCTGAACGGCGGGACCGGCCTGGCTCACGCCGAGGACGGTCTCGGGACGGCTCGCGATCCATGCGAACCCCTTCAGCCGGACCACGTCGCCCTCCCACTCGTCGAGCCAGGCGTCGAAGTGGTCGGCGTCGAAGGGTCGCTCCCGGCGGTAGACGAACGACTCGACGCCGTGGGCGGCGGCTGCGGGCCGGTCGCCGTGGTCGTGACTGTGACTGTCGTCCGCGGCCTCGGCCTCGGCGAGTGCCCGCTTCCACCCCTGCCGTCGCCGGGCCTCCTCGAAGTCGAACAGGCCGGTCCCGAGAACCGCACCTGGGTCGACCTCGGAGTAGGTCGTCCGACGAAGCTCCGCCCGGGGCTGGAGCTCCCTTATCGCCGCCTCGACGGCGTCGAGTTCCTCGTCCGGAACCATGTCACACTTGTTCAACAGGAGCACGTCACAGAACTCGATCTGGTCGACGAGCACCTCGGTCAGCGGTCGTTCGGGTGCCGGCGCCGCGTCCGGGAGCGACTCGGCCGGGTCGAACGCCTTCCAGAACCCGTAGGCGTCGATCACCGAAACGGTGGTGTCGAGGCGGACGTTCTCGGGTGGTCCGGTCCCGTCGGTGCCCTCGGTCAGCGTCCGGGCGATGGGGATGGGTTCGCTGATGCCCGAGGCCTCGATAACGAGGTAGTCGAAGGACCGCTCCTCGGCCAGTCGAGTCACCTCCGTCACGAGGTCGTCTCCGAGGCGACAGCAGATACAGCCGTTCGAGAGGTCGATCACGCCGTCGTCGGTCTCCGCCGACAGCAGTTCGGCGTCGACGTTCACCTCACCCATGTCGTTGACGAGGACGGCGATGCGGCGGTCCCCCGGATCGTTCAGAAGGCGGTTGACCAGCGTCGTCTTCCCGGCGCCGAGCGGACCGCTGATGACCGTCGTCGGAATCGGAGGCGTCATGTGAGTTCGACTCACGGGATCGATCGTCATCAACCCCCCGCAGTCCAGCCGACGAGTTACCGACGTTGGTCGTCGATCGGCGATCGGTGGCTGTCGAACTCCACGCAATCGACGGGAAGGATTTTAGATACTCGGGCGAGCATCGACCGAGCATGTCCGACGGAGAGTTCGCCGGCTACGGCGGTCGGCACGTCCCCGAAGCGCTCGAAGAGCCCCTCGCACACCTCGCGGCCGCGTACGACGAGGTGGCGACGACCGAGTCGTTCCGAAACGACCTCCGACACCTCCTGGAGACGTTCGCCGGCCGCCCGACGCCGATCTTCCACGCCGAGACGCTGAGCGAGCGCTACGGCGCCGACATCTACCTGAAGCGGGAGGACCTGCTCCACGGCGGCGCCCACAAGATCAACAACACGCTCGGCCAGGCCTTGCTCGCGAAGCGGGCCGGTAAGTCCCGTCTCATCGCCGAGACGGGCGCCGGCCAACACGGCACCGCGACGGCGATGGTCGGCGCCCTCCTCGATCTCGATACGGAGATTTACATGGGCAAAAAGGACGTGGAGCGCCAGAAGATGAACGTCTTCCGGATGCGACTCATGGGCGCGACGGTCAACGAGGTGACCCGCGGCGGCGCGGGCCTCGCCGACGCCGTCGACGCCGCGTTGGAGGACATGGCGGCGAACGTCGACGACACCCACTACCTCGTCGGGAGCGTCGTCGGCCCCGATCCGTTCCCGCGGATGGTTCGTGACTTCCAGTCGGTCATCGGCGACGAGGCGCGCGAACAGATGCTCGACCGGATCGGCGAACTCCCCGACGCGGCGGTGGCCTGCGTCGGCGGGGGGTCGAACGCCATCGGTCTGTTCTACCCCTTCCGCGACGACGACGTGGCCTTCTACGGCGCCGAGGGCGGCGGCGAAGGAGAGGGATCGGGCCGCCACGCCGCGCCCCTCGCCGAGGGCGAGGACGAGGTGATCCACGGGATGAAGACACGCGTCATCGGCGAGGAGACGGAGGTCCACTCGGTGTCGGCGGGTCTGGACTACCCCGGCGTCGGCCCCGAACACGCCATGTACCGGGCGAGCGGGCGGGCGGAGTACACCGCCGTCACCGACGAGGAGGCGCTCGCCGCCTTCCGCGAACTCGCCGAAGCCGAGGGGATCATCCCCGCCCTCGAATCGAGCCACGGCGTCGCCCTCGCGACGCAACTCGCCGAAACGGGCGACCACGACACCATCCTCGTGAACCTCTCCGGTCGCGGCGACAAGGACATGGAGACGGCGGCGACGCAGTTCGACCTCGGGTAGTCGCGGGCGGTTGCGGACCGGCGTCACTGTGACCCGCACCAATCGATGCCGACACATTTAAATATTCGGCTGCAATCACGTTCTGTATAGAGCCGTTTTGCTCACTGATACAAACCAATGACCGATAGCGTACGCGGTTACACGACCGAGCGCTCGCGCGCGCGCGAGAGCGAAGACGAGACCGAGAGCACCGAGGAGGGCGAACAGCTTCGCTGTCCGGAGTGCGGTGGACAGCTCGCTACGGACACCGAACACGGCGAAACCGTCTGTGCCGACTGTGGCCTGGTCGTCGAGGAGGACGAAATCGACCACGGCCCCGAGTGGCGCGCCTTCGACTCCAAGGAGAAAGACCAGAAATCGCGAGTCGGCGCGCCGACGACCCAGATGATGCACGACAAGGGGCTGTCGACGAACATCGGCTGGCAGGACAAGGACGCCTACGGCAAGACGCTCTCCTCGCGCCAGCGCGAGAAGATGCAGCGTCTCCGCACCTGGAACGAGCGGTTCCGGACCCGGGACTCGAAGGAGCGGAACCTGAAGCAGGCACTCGGCGAAATCGACCGGATGGCCTCCGCGCTCGGTCTCCCCGAGAACGTCCGCGAGACGGCGTCGGTCATCTACCGACGCGCGCTCTCGGACGACCTGCTCCCCGGCCGCTCCATCGAGGGTGTCGCCACGAGCGCCCTCTACGCCGCCGCGCGACAGGCGGGCACGCCCCGCTCACTCGACGAAATCGCCACCGTCTCCCGCGTCGACAAGGACGAAATCGCGCGGACGTACCGCTACGTCGTCCGCGAACTCGGCCTCGAAATCCAGCCCGCGGACCCCGAGCAGTACGTCCCCCGCTTCGCCTCCGAACTCGACCTCTCGGACGAGTCGGAGCGACGGGCGCGTGACCTGCTGAAGACGGCGAAAGATCAGGGCGTCCACAGCGGCAAGAGTCCGGTCGGCCTCGCGGCCGCCGCCATCTACGCCGCGGCCCTCCTCACGAACGAGAAGGTGACCCAGAGCGAAGTGAGCGAGGTGGCGAACATCTCCGAGGTGACGATTCGCAACCGCTACCACGAACTGCTCGAAGCCGAAGAGCAGATTCAGGTTCCCTGACTTCCCTCTTCTACCCACGTTCGACCGTCACCGACGCGTCCGGTGGGACGGTAATGGTCGTCTCCTCGCTCGAGAGATCTATCTCTATCGTTCCCATCGACGACTCGACGGGGACGGTACGGTCCATCCGGCCGTCCCTGATGCGTACGTAGCTCACGGTGGAGGGCACCGACCGAAGTACTGGCGTGATGCGTCAAAAAGGTACGCGTCGGAAGGCGGATACGTCCGGCGGTCCAGAGCCGACCATGGAGACGACGCGACATTTCACTGCGACGATATACCTCGTCGCGGACGGGGCGACGGCGCTCCACGAACATCCGGGCCTCGGCATCCGCCTGCCGCCCGGCGGCCACGTCGACCGCGCGGAACTCCCCCACGAGGCGGCGCTTCGCGAGGCGACCGAGGAGACGGGGCTGGAGCCGACGCTTCTGGCCGAGGGCGACGACGTGCGCTCGGAGACGGCACGGGCCATCCCCCGCCCCCGGCACCTGATGCTCGCGGACGTGAACGTCTGTGACGGCGAGGTCGGCCACCAGCACGTCGACCACGTCTACTACGCCACCGTCGACGACCGGACCATCGACCCCGCGCCGGGCGAACCGGGGCCGGCAGCGTGGGCGTGGTACGACCGGGACGACCTGCGCGACGCCGACGTGGACGCCGACGTGCGACAGTTGGGCATCGAGGCCATCGAGACGGCGGCCCGGAAACGCGCATGAGCGACGAGAAACGCGGGGTTCGACGGGTCTTCGACGAAATCGCCGCCGACTTCGCGCGGACGCGCCAGCGCCCGTGGCCGGAGATAGAGGCCTTCGTCGAGGACGTCCCGGGCGGCGACGTCGCCCTCGATATCGGCTGTGGGAACGGGCGCAACGTCCCGCTGTTGGTCGGGGCGTGTTCGCGCGTCGTCGGCGTCGACTTCTCGCGGGAACTCCTCGCCATCGCCCGCACGGACAACCCCGACGCCGCGTTCGTCTGTGGCGACGGCACGCACCTCCCGATCACGGCGGGCGTCGCCGACGTGGCGCTCTGTGTGGCCGTGTTGCACCACCTCCCCTCGACCGGGGAGCGGGCCGCGCTCCTCGACGAACTCGGCCGCGCCCTCGCCCCGGGCGGACGAGCCTTGCTCAGCGTCTGGGCCATCGAACATTCGGCGTTCGACGGCGAGCGGGACGAGATCAGGGCGAACGACAACGACACCTACGTCCCGTGGACGGCCGACGACGGGTCGACCCACGACCGGTTCTACCACATCTTCGAGCGCGATGAACTGCGGGCACTGCTCGACGCGTCGCCGCTCGGCGTCGAGCGGCTGGACCTTTTGAACGGGAACTACTACGCGCGCCTCGTCGCCCCGGAGGGGTGACGACGGGCGCGCGCGGCGGCCTACAGCAGGTCGCCGAGCGCGCGGACGAGTCGGCGTTTCGCGCCGCCGGCGGCCTGTCGGAAGCTGATGCGCCACGGCGTGCGCCGACCGACGACGCTCGTCCGGCCGTCGGCGACGGCGGCGAGGATGCTCTCGGCCGTCCGCTCGTCGGCGTCGACTTCGGTGACCGCCTGCCCGACCATCTCGGCGATGTGGGCGTCGCTGCCGGCGGTCATGGGGAGGTCGTGGAAGGCGGCGAACCGCTCGGCCTTGCGGTTGGAGCGGCCGGTGAGCAGCCGGGAGTTGTACACCTCGATGGCGTCGGCGCTGGCGAGCGTCTCGGCCGAGATGTGGGGGGCAACGCCGTGACGCGATGCCTGGAAGGGATGGGGAACGACGGCGATGCCGCCCGCCTCGTGGATGCGGTCGAGTGTCGCCTCGAACGAGAGGCCGGCGGGCACCAGCTCGTCGACACCGAGGGCGAGGACGTGGCCGACGGCGGTCGTGATCTCCATGCCGGGAATGCCGATCAGACCGTACTCCGGGGCCATCTCGACCGCGTCGAGGCTGGCGTCTATCTCGTCGTGGTCGGTGACGGCGATGGCGTCGAGACCCACGGAGGCCGCCTGTTCGAGCAGGTGATCGACCGGATCCCGCCCGTCGTGGGACAGCGACGAGTGCGTGTGCAACTCGACCGATAACACACGCGTCACGTCGGTACGGGCGGTAAAAAGGGCGCCGATCCTCCGGGACCCGCCGATGGAAAGACATTACCTCCACAGCGTGAAAGACGGGGACGAATGAGCCTGTCCGATCCGGACCACGAACTCGTCGCCGCCGAACTCGGGCGGGACCCCACGCCCGCCGAGGCGGCGCTCTTCGAGAACCTCTGGAGCGAACACTGCGCCTACCGGTCGTCCCGGCCCCTGCTGTCGGCGTTCGACAGCGAGGCCGACCAGGTGGTCGTCGGCCCCGGCGACGACGCCGCCGTCGTGTCCCTGCCCACCTACGGCGACGACGCCGCGGAGACGTACGTCGCCATGGGCATCGAGAGCCACAACCACCCCTCCTACGTCGACCCCTACGACGGCGCCGCGACGGGCGTCGGCGGCATCGTCCGCGACATCCTCTCGATGGGTGCCTACCCCATCGCGCTGACCGACTCGCTGTACTTCGGCGGGTTCGACCGCGAACACTCCCGGTACCTCTTCGAAGGGGTCGTCGAGGGCATCGCGGACTACGGCAACGCCATCGGCGTGCCCACCGTGGGGGGAAGCGTCGAATTCCACGACGACTACGAGGGGAACCCGCTGGTGAACGTCGCCTGCGTCGGCCTCGTGACGCCGGATCGGCTGGTCACCGCGGAGGCGAAGACGCCGGGCAACAAACTCGTCCTCGTCGGCAACGCCACCGGCCGCGACGGCCTCGGCGGCGCTTCCTTCGCCAGCGAGGATCTGAGCGAGGACGCCGAAACCGAGGACCGCCCAGCGGTGCAGGTGGGCGATCCCTACACCGAGAAGCTCCTCATCGAGGCCAACGAGGCGCTCGTCGACGAGAACCTGATCCGCGCGGCCCGTGACCTCGGCGCCGCCGGTCTGGGCGGCGCCTCAAGCGAACTCGTCGCCAAAGGGGGGCTGGGCGCTCACATCGAACTCGACCGGGTCCACCAGCGCGAGCCGAACATGTCCGCGCTCGAAATCCTGCTCGCCGAGTCCCAGGAGCGGATGTGTTACGAGGTACGCCCCGAGGACGTCGAACGCGTGCAGGAAATCGCCGACCGCTACGACCTCGGCTGTTCGGTCATCGGCGAGGTGCAGGAGGGGAACTACGTCTGTACCTTTGAAGACGAGACGGTCGTCGACGTGCCCGCCGAGTTCCTCGCCGACGGCGCACCGATGAACGACCTGCCGATGGAGGAGCCAGTCGAGGCGGCGCGTGACCTGCCCGACGCGGACCTCGAATCGGCGTTCGACGCCGTCGTCGGGAATCCGAACACGGCGAGCAAGGAATGGGTCTACCGCCAGTACGACCACGAGGTGGGGACGCGGACGGCCCGGCGGCCGGGCGACGACGCGGCGATCATGGCGATCCGCGAGTCCGGAACGGGCCTCGCGCTCTCCGCGGGCGCGATTCCGGCGTGGACGGACGCCAACCCCTACGACGGCGCCCGCGCCGTCGCGCTGGAGAACGCGACCAACCTCGCGGCGAAGGGCGCCGTCCCCCACGCCGCCGTGGACTGTCTCAACGGCGGCAATCCCGAGAAACCCGACGTCTACGGCGGCTTCGGTGCCATCGTCGACGGGCTGGCGGACATGTGCCGTGACCTCTCGGTGCCCGTCGTCGGCGGCAACGTCTCGCTGTACAACGACTCCGTGGCCGGTCCCATCCCGCCGACGCCGACGGTGGCGATGATCGGCGTCCGCGAGGGCTACGACGCCCCGCCCCTGACCGTCACCGGCGAGGGGAGTCTGCTGGAAGTCGGCGCTCGCGGCGGCGCACTCGGCGGCTCGACGTATCTCGCCACGCAGGACGGGAGCGACGGCTTCCCCGACCTGCCCGCGGACCCGACGGCAGCCGTCGACGCCGTCCGGGCGGTGGCCGACCTCGACTCGACGCTCGCGACCCACGACGTGAGCCACGGCGGTCTCGCGGTGACGCTCGCGGAAATGGTCGGGTCGGCGGGCATCAGCGCGGCGGTCGAGGACGCCGCGGCCCTGTTCGACGAGACGCCCGGGCGGGTCGTCGTCGAGACGACCGATCCGGCCGCGGTCGAAGCCGCCGCGGGCGACGTGCCCGTGCGGGACCTGGGCGCCGCGACGGCCAAGGCGGACCTGACCCTGTCGGTCGGCGACGAGCAACTCACGCGGGACGCCGACGGGATTCGCGGCCTGCGCGACGTGATCGACCGCGAACTGGAGTGAGTTAGAACAGCAACGGGACGCCGAACGTCACCGCGAGACCGACGAGCAGGACGACGAAGCCGATGCCGACCTGTCCGGTCGTGAACTCTTGCATGGGCGACGTGACGCGTCCCTCTTCGTCCTCTCCGTGCGGGTGATGCTCGTGATCCGCGTGGTCGTCGTCGTGGTCGGTCATACGCCTCCGTCGGACGCGGCCGTACAAAAATACACCTCATCCTCGACACCGGGCGGCTTTTGACCGCCCCCGGCGTAGCCGGCGATACGGATGGCCGTAACCAAGCGAATCATTCCCTGTATCGACGTGGACATCGACGAGGACGGCGAGGCGGCCGTCTACACGGGCGTCAACTTCGAGGACCTGAAATACACCGGCGACCCGGTCGAGATGGCCCGCGAGTACAACGCGGCGGGCGCCGACGAGTTCGTCTTCCTCGACATCACGGCCAGCGCGGAGGGGCGCGAGACGATGCTCCACGTCGTCGAGCAGATCGCGGACGAGGTGTTCATCCCCCTGACCGTCGGCGGCGGCATCCGCACCCGCGACGACGTCAAGGAGACGCTCCGGGCCGGCGCGGACAAGGTGTCGATCAACACGGCGGCCATCGAGAATCCCGACCTGGTCGACGCGGGCGCCGCGGCCTTCGGCAGCCAGTGCATCGTCATCAGCGTCGACGCGCGCCGGCGCTACGACGAGCAGGGGGAACACTACGAGGAAGTCGACGGCGAGTCCTGCTGGTTCGAGTGTACGATCAAGGGCGGCCGCGAGGGGACCGGCGTCGACGTGGTGGAGTGGGCGCGGGAGGTCGAATCCCGCGGCGCGGGCGAACTGTTCGTCAACTCCATCGACGCCGACGGGACGAAAGACGGCTACGACATCCCGCTGACCCGCGCGGTCTGCGAGAACGTCTCGACGCCCGTCATCGCCTCCTCCGGCTGTGGTGGCCCGGAAGACGCCTACGAAGTGTTCACCGAAGCCGGCGCCGACGCGGCGCTCGCGGCCTCCATCTTCCACTTCGACGAGTACTCCATTCGCGACGTGAAGGAGTACTTAGACGAGCGCGGCGTGCCGGTCCGACTGTAGAACCGACAGAACTTACGGCCCCGCGTCGGCAGTCGATTCCGTGCAACCCATCTACCTCGTCTTCACCGGCGCGATGGTCCTCGCGTCGCTCGGCTGTCTGTGGGACGCGGTCGGTGATCGCGAGGGCTTGACGCTCTACGCCACCGCCGTCGTCTACGGCCTGATCCTCGAAAAGCTGGTCATCGTCGCCTTCGGCGCCTACACCTACCCCGCCGAGGCGTACCTCTTCGATGCCCTCGGGGTACCGCTGGCTATCGCCTTCGGCTGGTCGGCGGTCATCTACGCCGGGACGACCACCGCGCGGGCGTACGGCGTCCCGCTCCCCTCGCTGCCGGGCTTCGTCGCGCTCTACGCCCTCCACATCGACCTGTCGATGGACGCCATCGCCATTCGGGTGCCGTTCTGGACGTGGACGCCCCCGGGACCGTGGTTCGGGGTGCCGCTCGGCAACTTCTTCGGTTGGTTCGCCGTCGCCTTCCTCTTTGCCGGCTGGTTCGAACTCCTCCGGCGACGGGTCTCCCACCCGCTCGCGCTGGGCGGGGGGACGCTCGTCGCGGCGCTCGGCACGCTCCTCGTCGCGCTCGAACTCTGGACGACGTTCGTCGAGTCGGTGGCGCTCGGCGCGGGGATTCTGCTCGGCCTCGGTCTCCTCTCCGCGCTCGCACTCGTCCGGTGGTCGCCGACGTTCGCCGACCGGCCGGCGCGGAGCGCGGTGGCCGCGACGCTTCTATTCCATCTGTTCTTCATCGGCATCTTCGTCGTCACGGGCACCCACCGGACGCTGCCGGTGCTTGGGGTCGTGAGCGTCGCGGCCCTGGGCGTCGGCGTCGGCGTGCACGCCCTGCCGGGGCGAGTGGAGAACCTTACGCGGCGGCGTCGAACGCGGCCATGAAGTCGTCGGTGAGGTCCTGTACGCGACGGGAGGCGTCGGCCACCGCGTCGAGGGGGTCGGTGCCGGCTTCGGTCTTGACGGAGAGAATCGGATCGGTCTGACCGCCCGACTGTTCGGGGTTCATGTCGTACGTCGCCGCCATCACGCCGGCCGTCTCCAGCAACGCGCCCTTGAGGACGTTCATGAACGTGTGATCCTCGCCCGCGATCTCCATGCGGAGTTCCTCGTCGGTCTTCTCGATGACCCGCAGTTCCATACCCGTCGATACCGGTGGTTCGCGTTTCAAGCTTTCGTATACGAGCCGTCCGGCCGGCCGACGGAAGACGCCTCCGAACGAACGGGAGACGGCTACGACGTCTCCGAACGAACGGGCGACGCCACGAGGGCGTCCCCCGAACGGAGAACGTACGGGACCACACGTGGTGGTCGTTCGACTGACCAAGCCACTGCGAGGAGCACCTGACTCGCAATGCCTCTGCGATACGTGACGCGTCCGGCGGAAGGCCGACCGCGTCGGTCACTAGGTTTACGTATGTATTGAAAAATCTGTTGATACAGCCAATGTATTCCATAAATTCTGCTCTAACCACTCGTATGTTACTCGAAGCTGGCGTATGGCGTGTGGTCAGCCACTGCTACTGACGGGTGGTGACGAGATGACGGTCGGGCGGCGACTCACCGAACGAGATACGGATCGTTGCCCGCGACGAATCGGCCGAGGTCGGTCTCGCGGCGGTAGTCGGTCGCGCGGAGGCGGTCGATGGCGTCGACGAGGCTCGACGCGTCGTCGGACGACCACGCCGTCGGCTCGCGGATCGGCATGACGAGCCAGCCGCTTCCCAGCAGCTCCGTCGCGTGCAGCTGCTCGATGTCGAGGGTGGCCGCGTCGTGGGCGGTGCACGTCTCGACGACGTGTCGGATCGCTCGCTCGCCGACCGGGAGGAGGACGTGCGCGGCGATGGCGCGGAGTTCGGCGTCGAAGAAGGGTTCCATGGCGGCGTAGTCGTCGTCCGTCGGCGCACCCGTCGGAACACAGGTGTGGAGATAGGAGAGGAAGGTGTTGTCCACCTCGGGTTCGTCGCCCGTCGTTCGCAGGAGGCCGGCGTCGTGGAGGGCACGCTGGAGACGCCGGCCGGCGTCGCTCCGGGTGAACGGGACGCCCGTCTCGGCGCCGCCGTGGACGCCGGGATGGTCGCCGACGACGTGGAAGTGGGCGTTGGCGTCGCCGTAGCCCGGGACGAACCGCTCGCAGGGCGGTTGCATGCCGAACGGGTTGCTGACGCGGTCGGTGACGTTTCGCACGCCCACACCTACGCGTCGACGAACGTAAAACTAGAGTTCGACACCGGACGGGATGAGGCTCTTGGAGCGGAGCAGGCTCCCGTTGGCGTCGTAGACGAGGAAGGTACTCTTGGCGTACGTGGCGACCGTCTCGCCGTCGATGCGGATGACGACGCTGTAGCGGCCGCCGTCGTCCGTCGACTTGCCGTACTCGCGCGCGGCGCGGACGAACCGCAACACGTCATCGGCCTCCTCGTTGAGTTCGAGGAGGAAATCACCCGTGACGCGGTCGGTGACGCTGACGACGCCGGCGGCGTCGGGGTCGTCGAGCGGGTCCTGCAGGCGGAAGGCTACGTCCGTCTCGGAGGCCTCAAGCAGGTTCCCCTCCGCGTCGGTCAGGCGGTCGGTCAGCGTCTCCCTCGGTCCGTTGAAGTCGATGATGACTTGGGGCTCGGCCGGCGGATCGCCGGTCTCGACCCAGTCGATGTTGTCTGCCTCCAACTCGAAATGGTCGCGCCTCATTCCCTATCCTCGCCTTTGGGTTCAGACAGTATGAACGTAACGCCCCGCGTCTGACGCCCCAGGCGGGCGGTGCACGCCTGTCGCGACGGCTGGCGCGTCATACTGTATCAGTCGCCGACCCCGTGAGCCGCCGTACCGTCCGCCGAGGCGTCGACGTGTTCGGTGACGAGAATCCAGCCCCGGGAGGTGAGTTCGACCTCGTCGTCGCCGAACCGAACGAGGCTGGCTTTCTCGAGTCCGCGGAGGATGGCCGCCGACGCGTCCGACGGTCCGTCGAACAGCGTCGCCGGCGCGGCGGCACCGCGGAGCGAATAGAGTTCGTAGAGCGTCCGGACTGCAACCTTGGGGACGTCCAGCCCCCGTACCGCCCGTCGGATCTTGTCGTACTCCTGTCGGAGGTGTCGACCCAGTAAGTGCTGTATCCGCGGCGGGTCGACCGACAGATCCAGCGAGACGGCCCGGCCGTCTCTCACGTACTGGAGTTCGATCATCGTCCGTTGGTCCCCGAGCAGTTCCCCCTCGGAACGCGAGAGGTGGACGATCCTGTCGAGGTCGATCCCGAACGAGTAGTCGATGCCCGTACACCCGACTTTCCCGGGTGTGACCCGGAGCGTGCCGATGTCGAACGGTTGGCCGGTCACTCGGCCGCCGATCTCGGCCGGATGGCGGGCGGCTACCTCTCGCCCGTCGAGGAGCCACCGATAGAGGAGGCCGGCGTACGTCTCCAGGGAGTCACGCGATCCGTCGACGAACAGTACTTCCCGGCCGTCCTCCGCGTCGAATCCGACCGTCAGGACCGGGCCAGTGAAGAAGTCGGTGGCGACCCGCGGCGACGACCCAAGTCTGACGTCGAAGACGTCCGACTGCGCGACGGTGAGCGAATCCGTCTCGCTCTCCAGGCGGAGGTGGTCGTCTCCGAACGTGAGGTCCGCCGTGGTCGGCGCCTCGCCGACGCACTCACAGAACACGGTCGCCGAAAGCTCGATTCGACCCGACATCGTCACGTCGTACCGACCGTCGGGACGGCGAGTCCGGGGCTCGTCTCCGAACCGCGTCCGTGACCCACGGCATCGCCTGCCGGGAACCGCCGCCAACCGTCGCTCTGTCCCCCCATACGACCATCCAAACACCATCCGACGTATAGTAATTCGGACACAATTATCAGAGCTAATAGTATTCGAGCGGGCCGGCGCCGGTGGGTTTTATCCGATGGGCTGCGTCGGAGGCGCGTATGTGGGTCCGGTCGGAGTACGCCGGCGAACTGGCCGTCCTCCTGACGTGGCTGTCGGCGCTCATCCCGTGGAACGTCTCGTACGCCTCGAACCCGAGCGGCGCCGCCGTGCTGTTCGTCCGCTTCCCCCTCGCGCAGGTGCGGTACGTCTTCGGTCTGTCCATCGCCCGCGGCGTCGTCGTCTCCGACCCGCTCTCGGCGCTCGCGTTCCAGCGGGGGAGTCCCATCGCCGCCGCCTATCGGGTGTGGGCACTCGGCGCCGCCGTCTTCGCCGTCGCCCTCGTCGTCTCCGTCGTCTACTACCGGCGGGAGGCGTGGGCCGAGTCGTGGCCCGTCGATCCGGTGCGGCTCCTCGGCGGGCTCCTCGCCGGCACGGGCCTCGTCTTCGCGGGCGCGACGTACCTCCTCCTCTCGCGTGGCTTCTCGTCGCTTCCCATCCCGCTCGGCGTCGTCTTCTTGCTCCTGTTCGGCGGCCTCCTCCTGACGGTCGACCGGACGGCGTGAGCGGGGTCGGGTCAGCCGACGCCCGCCGGAGTCACAAGCTATAAGCCTCACGACATCCCGACTGTACGTGTGCATCCGCTTCGCGTCGTCCTCGGCGACCGCCCGTCGCCAGCGACGCGTGGCCCCGCGACCCTTCTGAAAAAACGCGAGCGGTAGTTTTCGCTCGCTGCGGGCGTAGCGACCCCGTCTCGGGCGCGCTTCGATCGGACCGTTCCGACACGACTAACAGCGCCGACACCCCACCCACGCACATGACACTCACCGAGTTCCGCGGGGTCTACCCCGCCATGACCACGCCGTTCCACGAGGACGGCAGCATCGACTTCGAAACGCTCCGCGAGGACGCCCGCCGTCTCGCCGACGCCGGCGTCGACGGCCTCGTTCCCGTCGGCTCCACCGGCGAGAGCGCGACCCTCTCCCACGACGAACACATCGAGGTGGTCGAGGCCGTCGTCGACGCCGTCGACGTCCCCGTCATCGCCGGCTCCGGATCGAACAACACCGCCGAAGCCCTCTCGCTCTCCCGACGCTCCGCCGAGGCCGGCGCCGACGCCCTCCTTCTCATCTCGCCGTACTACAACAAGCCCGAACCGCAGGGCATGTACGAACACTATCGGACCATCGCCGACGAGGTCGACCTCCCACAGATCGTCTACAACGTCCCCGGTCGCACGGGGCAGAACATCAGCGTCGACACGGCCGTCGACCTCGCCGCCCATCCCAACATCCTCGGCTACAAGGCCGCGAGCGGCGACCTGAATCAGGTCTCCGAGATCGTCGAGCGCACCCGAGACGAGGACTTTTCGGTCCTCGCCGGCGACGACGGCCTCATCCTGCCCACCCTCTCCGTGGGCGGGACGGGCACCATCAGCGTCGTCGCCAACGTCGAACCCGAGCGGACGGTCGACATGGTCCACTCGGCGCTCGACGACGACTACGAACACGCCCGCGAGCGCCACCACGAACTCGGGCCGCTGATGCGCGCGCTGTTCTGGGAGACCAACCCCATCCCGGTCAACGAGGCGATGGCGATCCGCGGCTACGGCCCGGGACACGTTCGCCTCCCCCTCACCCGCCTCTCGGAGGAGCTTCGTCCCGACCTGGAAGCCGTCCTCGCCGATCTCGAACCGCTGGAGGCCGAGGCGTGATCGAGGTCGCCGTCACCGGCGCCGGCGGCCACATGGGCCGGGAAGTGATCGAGGCCGCCACCCACCGCGACGGGATGGCGGTCACCCTCGCGGTCAACCGCACGGCGGTCGATCCGGTTGCCGGCCACGAGGTGGCCGACGAGGCGGACCTCCCCCGACTGCTCGACGACCGCGACCCCGACGTGCTGGTGGACTTTACCCTCCCCGACCCGAGCACGCGGTACGTCGAGGCCTGCGCGGACGCGGGCGTCGCCGCCGTCGTCGGGACGACGGGCTTCTCGGACGACCAACTCGCCCGCATCGCCGACGCCGCCGAGTCGGTGCCCGTCCTCCGCGCCTCGAACTTCGCACGCGGCGTGATGGCGCTCCGGCGGGCGGTCCGCGAGGCCGTCGCGGCGCTCCCGGACTACGATATCGAACTCACGGAGACTCACCACAACCGCAAGCGCGACGCGCCCTCGGGGACGGCGCTCTCGATTCTGGACGACGTCGACGAGGTGCGAGCGGAGCGACGCACCTCGGGGAGTCGGACGGAGTCCGGCGAGGAGGCGGCCGACCGCGTCCACGGCCGCGAAGGCGAACAGCCCCGCGAGGACGGTGAGGTGGGCGTCCACGCCCGCCGGGCCGGCGACGTGACCGGCGAACACGAACTACTACTTGCGGGGAACCACGAGGTACTGACGCTCACGCATCGCGCCGAATCCCGGGGCGTCTTCGCCGCCGGGGCGCTCGATGCCGCCGACTGGCTCGTCGGCCGACCCGCCGGCGAGTACGACTTCGAGGACACGATATGACACTGGAATCCGACGTATCCGACCTGTGGCAGCGCTACGACGACGACGACGTGGACGCCGAGACGGCGACCGCCGACGACTACGACACGCTCGACGCCTTCCTCGAGGGGCTAGAGGCGGGCGAGATTCGCGCCGCGGAGAAGCGGTCGGGCGAGTGGGAGGCCAACGAGTGGGTCAAGCGGGGCATCCTGCTGAACTTCGGCCTCCGCGCGACCGAGGCCCGCTCCTACGGCGGCGTCGACTACCACGACGTGCTCCCCCTGCGCGAGACGGGCGACCTGGGCGAGCGCGGCACCCGCAACACCCCCGACGGCACGACCATCCGCCGCGGCGCCTATCTGGGATCGGACTGCATCATGATGAGCCCCTCCTTCGTCAACGTGGGCGCCTACGTCGGCGACGGCACCCTCGTCGACTCCTGTGACACCGTCGGCTCCTGTGCACAGATCGGCGCGAACGTCAAACTCGGTGCCAACACGCTCATCGGCGGCGTCCTCGAACCCGTCGAGGACGCGCCGGTCATCGTCGAGGACGGCGTCTCGCTGGGCGCCGGCTGTCGGGTTACCTCCGGCTTCGTCGTCGGCGAGAACACGGTGGTCGGGGAGAACACCCTCCTCTCGCCGCGCATCCCCGTCTACGACCTGGTGGCGGAGGAAGTCATCTACGGCCACCTGCCGCCGGAGCGACGCGCCTTCACCCGGATGGTCGAGTCCTCTATCGGCGACCACGACCTCTTTGCCGGTGGTGCGTACAAACCGGCGGTGGTGGCGATGGACATCGAGGCCGACACACGGGACGCCACGAAGCGGGAGGAGGCGCTGCGGGAATGAGCGGGGAGGCGGCCGGCCCCGCCGTGCGACGCCTCGCGGACTGGTCGGCCGCCGACCTGACCGACCTGGCCGACGAGTACGGCACCCCCCTGTACGTCACGGATCTGGACCGGGTGCGCGAGAACGCGGCGCGGCTCCTCGACGCCTTCCCCGACGCCGACGTCAGCTACGCCGTCAAGGCCCACACCGGCCGGGCAGTCCTCGAAACCGTCCACGACGCCGGCCTCGGCGCCGAGTGTGCCTCCGCCGGCGAGGTGGTGCGCGCCCTCGACGCCGGCTACGACGAAGTGCAGTACACGGCGGTCAACCCGCCGGCCGAGGACCTCGATATCGTCCTCGACCACTGGCGCGACGGCGCGGGTCTGACCGTCGTCGCCGGCGCGCGCGACACCATCGACCGCCTTCGCGAACGGGGCTACGACGGCCGACTCGCCGTTCGCGTCAACCCCGGCGTCGGCGCCGGCCACCACGAGAAGGTGACGACCGGCGGCCACGCCAAGTTCGGCGTCCCCTACGACCGCGCCCCCGAACTCCTCGCCGGCGCCCGCGCCGACTTCGACGTGGTGGGCATCCACGCCCACGCGGGGAGCGGCATCAGCGGCGACGACCTGGACGCCCACCGCGAACTCGTCGCCCGGATGGGCGCGCTGGCTCGCGAGGTTGGCGACCTGGAGTTCGTCGACGTGGGCGGCGGTTTCGGCGTCCCGTACCGCGAGGACGACCAGCCGCTGGATCTGGACGCCGTGGCCGACGCCACCCGCGAGGCGCTGGGTGACGTGGACGCCGAGTTGGCAATCGAACCCGGCCGCTACCTCGTCGCCGACGCGGGCGTCCTCCTGACCCGCGTGAACACGGTCAAGCCCGTCGACGGCGACGGCTCGGACGGGACGGTACCCGTCGTCGCCGGCGTCGACGCCGGCATGACGACGCTCCTGCGCCCGGCGATGTACGACGCCTACCACGCCATCCGCAACCTGACCGCCGAGCGCCCCGAGCGCCCGGTCACGGTGGCCGGCCCCGTCTGTGAGACGTCGGACCTCTTCTGCGAGGAGCGGCCGATGCCGACGCCGCGGCGGGGCGACCTCCTCGCTATCGGCAACGCCGGTGCCTACGGCTACGAGATGGCCAGTACGTACAACTCCCGGCCTCGGCCGGCGGAGGTCGTCTGCGAGGCGTCGGAGGCGCCTCGGGAGGCCGGCGAAGCCGGCGGACTCGTCGAAACCGCCAGCCTCGCCCGCGAACGCGAGACCATCGCCGGCGTCACCGGGCTGGAGGTCGACCGATGACGACGGTCACCGCCGAGAAGTACCACGGCACCGAGAACGACTTCCTCGTGCTGCCGGCGGACGCGCCGGTGCCGGACCGCGCGGCCTTCGCCCGCGTCCACTGCGACCGCGAGACGGGCGTGGGCGGCGAGCGAACCGGCGCCGACGGCGTGCTCTTTCTGGACCTCGACCCCACGGCGTCGCCCGTCCGGGTGACGATGACGCTCGTCCAGCCCGACGGCTCGACGGCCGAGATGTGTGGCAACGGCGCGCGCGTCACCGCCGTCTGGGCCGCCCGCGAGACTGGCGCCCGCGAGGTATTGATCGAGACGCCCGCCGGCGACCGCCACGCCGTCGTGCAAAGCGAGGGCGTCACCGTCGAGATGGGGGTCCCGTCGTTCGACCCGGCGGACGTGCCCCTCGCCCACGACCACGACGGCCCACTGATCGAGGAGGCCGTCGAGGGCTTGCCCGTCACCGCCGTGAACACGGGCGTCCCCCACGCCGTCGCGTTCGTCGACGACGTGGACGCCGTGGACCTCGACGCCGTCGCGCCACCGGTCCGCCACGCCGAGGTGTTTCCGGATGGCGCGAACGTCACGCTCGCCTCGCGGGTCGAGGTGGGTGACGAGGCAACCGACGGCGCACCCGGCGACCCGGCCGCCTTCCGCCAGCGCACCTTCGAGCGCGGCGTCGAGGGCGAGACGCTGGCCTGCGGGACCGGTGCCGTCGCCGTCGTCGCCGCCGCGAAGCGCACCGGCCGCCTCGACACGGACGGCCCGGTCCGGGTGTCGCCGCCGGGCGGCGACCTCGTGATCGTCGTTCCCGACGACGGCCCGGCGACGCTCACCGGCCCCGTCGAACGCGAGTTCGAGGTGGACCTGGAGGTCCTCGAGCCGTGAGCGCCGCCTTCGACCCCGTCGACTTTCTCGATTCGGCCGTCCGCATCCAGTCCCACGAGGACGTAACCGAGATGCGCGACTTTCTGGTCGAGACTCTCGCGGCCCACGGCGCCGACCCCGTCGTCGACGACGCGGGCAACACGCTCGCAACGACGGGGTCGGGCTCCCCCCACGTCGTCTGCAACACCCACATCGACACGGTGTCGCCGCACGTCCCCTACGACCGCGCGGACGGCGTGATCCACGGCCGCGGCTCCTGCGACGCGAAGGGGCCGCTCGCGGCCATCCTGGCGGCCTTCCTCGGCTACGACGGCGACGCCGACGGCGGCCGCCTCTCGCTCGCCATTACGCCCGACGAGGAGGTGTACTCGACGGGGGCGGCGGCGCTCGACCTCTCCGTTCTGCCCACAATCGACTCCCCCACTGCCGACTACTACGTCGTCGGCGAACCCACCGGCCTCGACGTGTGTACGGCCGCGAAGGGGCGCTTCGAGGGGACCGTTCACCTCACGGGGCGGAACGCCCACGCCGCCGAACCGGCGTCGGGGGTCAACGCCGTCGCCGCCGCCGAGGGCGCGCTGGCGGCGATTCGGACCTTCGACGCGGAGCGCGACCCCCACCCCGACCTCGGGTCGGCGACGCTGACGCCGACGGTGATCGCCGGCGGCGAGGCGACGAATCAGGTGCCCGCCGACTGTGCGATCACGGTCGACCGGCGGAGCGTCCCGCCGGAGACGGCCGAGGGCTTCGCGGCCGAACTCGAACGCGCCGTCGACGACGCCACGCCCGACCCCGTCGGCGTCGACTTCGTGCCCACCGAGCGCCCGACCCCGTTCCTCGAGGCGTTCGCGACGGACCCGGACGCGCCGGTCGTCAGGCACCTGTCCGCGGCGGCCGACCGCGTCACCGACGGCGCGGCCGGCGCCGTGCGGCCCTTCACCGCCGCAACCGAGGCCTCCTATTTCGCGCCGGCGCCGACCGTCGTGTTCGGTCCCGGCGTCCTCGCGGACGACGACGGCCCCGTCGCCCACGCCGACCGCGAGTACGTCCGCGTCGCCGAGGTGGAGCGCGCGGCGACGGCGCTGACCGAGGCACTCGACGCGCTGCTCGGCTGATACGGTTTATTGTAAGTCATTACCGGTGGTTCGCCGGACCATCTCGGCGAACCACCGGTAAACAGTTACAATAAACCGTATGAGGCTTTTTCCCGTCGGGGGCGCTGTACCGACCTATGGTCCCCAGTCGCCGTGCTGTCCTTCGAGCCACCGGGACGACCACACTCGTCGGTTTCGCGGGCTGTCTCGGCGCCCTCCGATCCGGACGGGTCGGCGTCCGAATCGACAACCGCGACGACCGACGGCACGCCGTCGACGTCGAATTTCTGTCCGACGGCGAACTCGTCGCCGAGAGGCGGTTCACCGTCGACGGCGGGACGGAACGGACGGCCGAGAACGTCGTCGTCGCCGGCGAGTACCGGGTGGACGTGACACTGGACGGCGAGACGCACACGTCCGTCGAGTTCACCATGCAGGGCTGTACGGACAACGCGCTGTTCGTCGGCATCGACGCTGACGGGGCCGTCGAGGCCGGCGTCCTCGACGAGTGCTGACCGGCGGGCACAAACGCAACCCCCAAGCGCCCGGAGCGAGTGGACGGGAGCATGTACGAGGCGGTCCACGCCCACCCCGACGGCGCCGCGACGGCCGCTCGCTTCGCCGCGACGGCCGCGCGCATGGGCTACGACGGCGTGGTGATCCGGGCACGCGAGACGGCGCCCGACTACCCCGCGGTCGGCGAGGCGTCGGGCATCGACGTCGTCGACGCCGTCGAGATAGTGGCGTCGGACCCCGAGCGTGCGAGCGGTGCCGTCGGTGGCCTGCGCCCCGACCACACCCTCCTCTGCGTTCGCGGCGGCACCGACCGTCTCAACCGCTTCGCCGTCGAACAGGAGCGCATCGACGTGCTCACGCGGCCGATGGCCGGCGACGGCGACGTGAACCACGTCCTCGCCAACTGCGCCGCCGAGAACGGCGTCCGGATCGAGTTCGACTTCGGACCGGTGCTGCGCACGACCGGCGGTGAGCGCGTGCGAGCGCTGCGGGACCTGCGCAAACTCCGGGAACTCGTCGCGGACGCGGACGCTCCCTTCGTCGTCAGCGCGAATCCGGCGTCGCATCTCGAACTCCGGGCGCCGCGGGAACTGGTCGCCGTCGGCGAGGCGGTCGGCTTCGACGCCGAGACGGTCCGAGCCGGCCTGCGCGAGTGGGGGGAACTCGCCGCCCGCAACCGCCACCGCCAGTCCGACTCGTTCGTCGAACCGGGGGTCGAACGGGGGCGATACGACGGATGAAGCACCTGCCCAAACACCTCCAGCCGCGGTGGCGCTACCTCGCCGTGGGGCTGGAGGCGTGGCCCGATGCCGCTTTCTCCCGCTCGGACTTCCAGCGGGCGGTGTGGTACGCGGCGGGGAACCTGCTGGGCGATCCGGGGAGCGCGGACGCCGACCTGCGCGTCCTGCACTTTTCGTTCGCCGACGGCGCGGGCGAGGCGGTGGTGCGGGCGCGGCGCGGCGAAGTCGGGCCGGCGCGGGCCGCGCTGGCCTGTGTGGACGAGGTGGCCGGGCATCCGGTCGGCCTCCACGTCCGCGGCGTCTCGGGGACGGTCCGGGGCTGTGAAGAAAAGCATCTCAGGCACTGAGCGTCCGGTAAATATGCATTATCTGTGGACGGATTAGACAAGGTTTGTAAATGAGTTAAGCAATAAATAGTACCCAAATCCCGGAGTTAGCTATGGTTCGAGATACCCAACTGTTGAAATATACGACGCTAATAAAATACGAGCTTGGGAGTGTGAAATATTCAGCCACAGGATGTTTCGTGAGAAATTCTGCTAATGAGGATTATCTCATCACAAACAAACACGTAATTAGCCATGAACACGGCATTAGTCCCGAATACTTTCGGATATTTGTCAGAAAGACAGGAGTGAATTCTGAAAGGGAATTTTTCGATCTATCTCTGAATGAGGGTTCACATAGACCACTCACACATCCGGAGTGTGAGGAAGCAGACGTTGCGGCCGTCCCCCTTGGAATAAACTTGGACGAATACGGAAGTGTTCCAATTCATCAAGATGAAGTTGTCCCTGAAGATACTGATGCTGTTCTCGCAGGAGGGGATGCTATCGTTATTGGATACCCTAATGAACTAAAGGAAGAATCTACGTACAACCCAATCATTCGACGTGCACTTGTCTCAACACCATATGGGCAGGAATTCAATGACGAACCTTGTTTCCTAATGGACGCTCGTATGCATGTCGGGATGAGTGGAAGTCCCGTTTTTACCTCTCCGGCAGGACATTATCTTTCCCCTGAGGGTGAAGTCGTGGTTTGGAAAGATGATGACTCACGAGAAGTTGTCCCCTCATTATTAGGAATTCACTCCGGACCTGTGGACCGGAGTTCTAATTTGGGACTCCACCGGGTCTGGTATCCAAGTGTTCTATTCGACATTGTTAACCAATGATCTATCATCAACGCATTAATTTAAATACAAATTCCCGCTATCTGTCATCAAATACGTGCCTCCTACATTTGACGAGTACCCGCCGCTACCGTCGCACAGTCTTTTCTAAGGAGTCGTCACATTGAGGACATTTCTGTGGAATCTCGTCGATCTCGGTCAGCCCGAGTTTATGCCCGCAAACGTAGATCGCGTCGATACATTTTAGATCGTTCATACTGCCGTAATCAGCCGACACAGGGAAGTGACTTCCTGTGATGCGTTATCAGACACCACGCCCTTAACAGGAAAGGTATTTAGGACGCCGGGCCGGAGTGCGGGCCGAGAGACGCGTCGTGTTCGAGAACGACCGTCGGCGTGGCTACGTCCGCGACGGCAACGTGGACGTTGACGGGCCGGAGGGGTTCACGGGCGCGACCGAACTCGATCTCGATTCAGAGTCAACGTGATACAATGCAGGGACAAGCCCAACAGCAGGCATACGACCGCGGGATAACGATCTTCTCGCCCGATGGCCGCCTCTATCAGGTCGAATACGCGCGGGAGGCCGTCAAGCGAGGGACAGCGAGCATCGGCATCCGGACCGAAGACGGCGTCGTACTGGCGGCGGATAAGCGCTCCCGGTCGCCGCTGATGGAGCCGACGAGCGTCGAGAAGATCCACAAGGCCGACGACCACGCCGGCATCGCCTCCGCCGGTCACGTCGCCGACGCGCGCCAACTGATCGACTTCGCCCGTCGACAGGCCCAGATCAACCGCCTCCGATACAGCGAGCCCATCGGCATCGAGACGCTCACCAAGGAGGTCACGGACCACATCCAGCAGTACACGCAGGTCGGTGGTGCGCGCCCGTTCGGCGTCGCCCTCCTCATCGGCGGCATCGAGGACGGCGAGCCCCGCCTCTACGAGACCGACCCCTCGGGGACGCCCTACGAGTGGAAGGCGGTCTCCATCGGTGCCAACCGCGGCGAACTGCAGGAGTATCTCGAAGAGAACTACGAGGACGGCCTCGACCTCGACGGCGGGATCGAACTCGCGCTCCGAGCGCTCGCCACGACCAACGACGACACGCTCGAACCCGCAGGTGTCGACGTGGCGACCATCGACACCGACTCCGAGCAGTTCCACGAACTCACGAACGACGAGATCGAGACCCACCTCGACGCCCTCGAACTCCTCCCCAGCGAGGACGACGAGGACGCCGACGAGGACGAGGAGTAACTCCCGGCCGACTTCTTCCCGTCGCCTGCGGTCTCGGTGGACGGTTGTGACTGCGTCTCGTCGTCGAGCCGACCGACAGGAACGGCCGCGCCGCTCGTCGCCTAGTACTCTTCGTACGCGAGATTCATCAGCCACTGCGAGAAGGCGTCGCTCCGCGGATCGACTTCCTCCTCGCCGATAAACGGCGAGAGCATGTCGCCGGCCATGAGGAGGGCGAACTCGAGATCACGGGCGGTCGGCATCAGGAAGTAGGTGTTGTGGCCCTCGTAGACGGTCTCTTCGCGCTGGATCAGCCCCTGCTCGACCAGCGACTCGGCGAGGCGGCTCCCCTTCCGCGACGAGACGTCGAGCTCCTTCCACAGTTCGCTCTGGTGGATGCCGCGGGTGTCGAGAACGAGTTCGAGCGCCGCGCGTTCGTCGGCCGAGAGGTCGGCGTCGTCGGCCGCGCTCATCGGCATCCCTCCCACGTGGTCCGGAACATACCTCCACAAATCGGTGGCGCGGGTTTAAACTTGACCTTCGTCGGCGTCGGCGTCGGCCACGACCGCTTCGTACGCCGTCTCGCAGGGCGGCCCGGGGGCGAACCGATACTCGTCGCGGTCGCCGAGGCGGATCAAGGACGACGACCGGGTGCCGTAGCCGTTCTCGTGGAGACAGACGCCGAACTCGTGGTCGGCGAGGACGGCCGCCGCGCGGTCGAGCCACTCGCTCGCCGCCTCCCCCGGTTCGGGCGTCAGGGCGGTTCGGACCGCGCGGGCGTTCTCGGCCTGTTCGTTCGCCCGGTCGGTGCGGTCGGGGACCGACGGCGCCACGAAGGCGTCGGTGACGGCGCCGCCGCCGCCCAGCGCCGCGCCGCTGTTGACGACGACGTGGACGCCGGGATCGAGTTGGGTCACCCGGAGGTGGCCGTCCCACTCGAACAGGAAGGCGGCGTTCGCGTCCGCGACGACGAGGTTGAAGCCGTCGTAATCGTGGGCGTCGACCGACCGCTCGACGAGTCGGGCGGCCGACGTGGCGTCGGGTTCCCGGAGCGCGTCGGCGACGAGGAGGCCACGGGAGCGCTCGGGCGTCGTCCCCTCGACCCAGCGGTTCGTGATGCCGACGAAGACGCCGGCGTCGTTGTAGCCGATCCACGTCCCGCCGGCGCGGGCGTCGCGTGGGGCGACGACGGCCGGGTTCGACTCGGTTCGGCGCGGCGGCTCCGACGGCCGATCACGCCGCTCGTCGCGGTTGGCGGCGACGACGACCGGCGAATCGGGGAACACCTGCCACGCGAGCGTCAGCGTACACACGGGGCGCAGTAGGGGTGCCGGGCGGTTAAAGTCGGCGCGCTACGCCCGCCAGTCGTCGGGCACGTCCGCGGCGTCGGCCGTCGCGACGGCGGTGCGGACGGCGGCGACGTTCTCGGCCACGTCGTGGACGCGCACGATGTCGGCGCCGCGGTCGACCGCCAGCGCCGTCGCCGCAATCGTCGCGGGGAGGCGCTCGTCGGCCCCCTGCCCGACGTGGGCGAACATCGACTTGTGGGAGTGACCGAGGAGGATCGGACAGTCGAGCGCCCGGAACTCGGGCAGGCGGTCGAGGAGGTCGAAGTTCTCGACGTCGCTTTTCCCGAAGCCGAGGCCGGGGTCGACGATCACCTGTTCGCGGTCCAGCCCCGCCCGCTCCGCGAGCGCCACCCGCTCCGCGAGTTCGTCGATCACGTCCGACACCACGTCGTCGTAGGTGACGGTCTTGCCGGGGACGACCGGCGCGTCGATGCTGTGCATCACGATCACCGGCACGTCGAACTCGGCGGCGAGAAAGCGCATCTCGGGGTCTTCGAGCCCCGTCACGTCGTTGAGGATGTCGGCGCCGGCCTCCAGAGCGGCCCGCCCGACGGCGGCCTTCCGGGTGTCGATGGACACCAGCGCGTCGAGGTCGGCGAGCGCCTCGATCACGGGTCGGACGCGCTCGATCTCCGCCTCGACGGGGACGGGATCGGCGCCGGGGCGCGTGCTCTCGCCGCCCACGTCGATCACGTCGGCGCCCGCCTCGACCATCGCCTCGGCGCGCTCGACGGCAGCCGACGCGTCGAAGTACTCGCCGCCGTCGTGGAAGCTGTCGGGCGTGACGTTCAGCACCCCCATGACCGACGGCCGTTCGATCCAGGGGTAGTCGCGGTCGGCCGGCGCCCGCGTCGTCGCCCCGTCGATCCGCGGGCGCAAGGTGTCGGCGACGTTCCCCAGTTCCCGGCGGTCGAGTGCCGCGAGCAACTCCTGGAGTTCGGCGTTCGTGCCGGCGACGACGGCGGCGCGGAGTTCGCGCCCGCTGCGGTAGTCGGCAGTGATGGCGGTGGCGCCGACGCGTCCGGCGGCGCGGTCGAGCGCCCGCGCCTCCTTGCGGTCGAGACGGACCGTCAGCACGTCGCTGACGCTCTCGCTCGCCGCCGCCGCGGCGTCGACGGCGTCGGGGTGGGCGCGGTCGAGCACCGCCCGCGCGTCGTCGACGCCGTCGACGTCACGGGTGATCGCGAGTCGGGACCAGCGCCGCCGCGCTTCGGCGACGGCGAAGAGCGAGCCGACGACGAGTACGCAGTCCTCGGGGGCGGCGGCGTCGCGGGCGGCGGCGAGGCCGGCGGCGACGGAGCCTGCGGGTTCCACGGTCTCACCCTCGCCAACCGCCTCGAACGCCGCCGCGAGCACCGCGGGGTCGGCGGCGCGTTCGAGCGCCGGCGCGCAGGTCCGCACCGACGCCGCCGGGGGGAGCGCCTCGACCATCGACCGGTGATCCTTGTCGTGCATCGCGCCGAAGACGAGGTGGAGGTCGTCGTAGTCGTACTCGGCGAGGGTTTCGGCGACCGCTTCGCAGGCGCCGGGGTTGTGCGCGCCGTCGAGGACGACCAGCGGGTCGCGCTCGACGACTTCGAACCGGCCGGGCCAGTGGGCGTTCCGGAGACCGCGGGCGAGATGCGTCTCGGTCACCCGGTCGCCGCCGAACTGTCGTGCCAAGGTCGCGGCGACCCCCGCGTTCCGCGCCTGATACGCGCCGGGGAGGGGGAGGCGCGTCTCGACGCCCCAGTCCTCGCCCGTCAGGGCGACGCCCGCCTCCGCGTGGTTGACCAGACCGTCGTAGCGGACGCGCACGTCCGGCGACTCCTCGGCGAGACCGACCGAGAGCGCGTCGGGAGCGTGCCGGCGGACGGCCGCGAGCGACTCGCCGGTCGCCCCCGTCACCAGCGGCGCGTCCTCGGGGGCGACCGTCACCTTCTCCGCGGCGATGTCGTCCAGCGTGTCGCCGAGGATGTCGGTGTGTTCGAGACTCACCGCGGTCACCGCGGCGGCGACGGGGTCGACGACGCTCGTCGCGTCGAGGCGGCCGCCCATGCCGACTTCCAGCACCGCCACGTCCACGTCCGAGCGGCCGAAGTACCAGAGGCTCATCGCCGTCAGCGTCTCGAAGGAGGTGAGGGGGTCGCCCTCGACGGCCCGGTCGACGAGATACGGTCGAACCTCCTCGACGAACTCGACGACGGCGGACTCCGTGATCTTCCGCCCGTCGACGCGAACCCGCTCCCGGATGTCGTCGAAATGTGGCGAGGTGTACAGTCCCGTGCGGTAGCCCGCCTCGCGGAGGATGGATTCGGTCATGCGTGCGGTGCTGCCTTTCCCGTTCGAACCGGCGACTTGGACGAACGCGACGCCCTCGTGGGGGTCGTCGAGGAACTCGAGCAACTCTCGGATCGACTCCGTGCCCGGATCGAGCGCGAAGCGGCGGAGATCGGAGAGAAAGTCCGCCGCGGCGTGGTAGTCCATGTCCTGCATCGGTCGGGCGAGGGTTTTAGTCCCACGGGTCGTGACGAGCGTTGCCCGCTACACGTACCCCTGTTCGCGGGCGCGTTCCAGCGCCGACTCGTCGACGAACACGACGATTTCGTCGCTCCAGAGCCGGAAGTCGTGGCGGTGGCGTTCGTAGCCCGAGAGCTCTCGGGCCACGCGGTCCTCGTCCCAGCCCGCGGCGACGACCACCGGCGGCGGATCAGCGGGGAGCGACGCGTCCGGTGCGGTGCTCGTCACCTCGGCGTCGTAGCGTTCGAGATACCACGGGAGCGGGAGGCGGGTGTGCCACGATGGCCCGCCCGGGCGGGGTTGCTGGAGCGTACTCTCGTTCGCGACGTAGAAGCGCACGTCGCTCGGGTTCCCCGGCGTGTGCGTGCCGACGAAGAGGACATCCGTTCCTTCGTTCGCGCGGACGACGCCGCGGACGAGTTCGAGCGTGTCCTTCAGGTCGTTCTCGGGCTGTGCCCACTGGATCACCTCGCCGGCCTCCGCGTCGGACGCGCTGTTGGCGTAGGCGGCGTTGGCGCCGACGGTGCCCACCGCGGCGGCACAGAGCACGAGGGCCGCGAGGGCGGCAGGACGGGTCCACGCCGCGGGGGTGAGGAGACCGTTGGTGTCGGGGTCGTCGCCCGCCCGTGCCCGAACCGTCTCCCTGACGCGCCGGGCGGCGGCGGCGATGCCGACGGCCGCGGGGACGGCGAGCGGGATGACGGCGTGGACGGCGGCCCACGGCGCCCGGATGTCCGTCGCGATGGGGTAGCCGACGATGCTCACCGCGCCCCAGTAGGTCGCGAAGGCGACGATATCGCGGTAGCCGTCGTCGCCGTAGCCGTCGGCGACGAAGCCGACGAGGGCAAAGAGGAGGACGAAGGGCGCGCCGTACAGCAGGGTTTCGAGGTAGTCGTAGAGGAAGGGGAGGTAGTCGTGGTTCTGGTGGCTACCGGCGACCCAGAGGCTGTAGAATGACTCCCACGAGCCGACGGTCGCCGCCTCGACGACGCCGGGGAGGCGACTCGGCGCCGCGAGCGCCGTCCAGAGTTCCGGGCGGGGGGCGTAGAAGAACGTCACTACGGCGAAGAAGGCGACGAGGGCGCCGACGGTGTGGACGGCGGTGAGTCCGATCCCGCGGCGGACGGAGCCACCCCAGGCCTGGAGGCGGTAGGCGAGGGCCGTCCGCCAGTCACGGAGGACGAGCTGGCGGACCGAGCGGTCCGAGCGGGCGGCACGGAAGAGGCGGTGATCGATGAGGAGCGCCCCCGCACCGAGATAGCAGAGGACGTAGACGACGGCGTTCTCCTTGGTGGTGAAGGCGAGACCCATGGCCGCGGCGGCGGGGTAGACGAGGCGGGCGTCGCCCCGGTCGAGGGCGCGGACGAACATGGCGAGAGCGACGAACGCGAACGCGCCGACGAGGACGTCGTTGCGCATGAACCGCGAGTAGTAGACGAGCAGGGGGTTGATCGCGAGGACGACGGCGAGGGCGACGAGTTCGGCGTCGCGCAGGTGGTCGCGCAGCAGCCACGCCGAGAGGGGGAGGAGGCCGCCGACCACGGCGACGATCAGGCGGGCGCTGAAGTCGGAGGCGCCGAGGACGGGGATCGAGAACACCCAGTCGTTGACGATAAAGAGGAAGGGACCGTGGACGATGGGCCGGTACGCGAACTGCCCGGACTCGTGATAGCGGAGTATCCAGTAGGCGACGCGGCCCTCGTCCCAGTGGAAGATTCGGACGCCGAGGCCGACGAGCCGAACGGCGAGGGCGAGGGCCGTGATCGCGAGAACCGCCTGGAGGGCGCGGCGGCGGGCGTCGAACGGCATCGCTAATCCCTGTCGCCTCGGCGGTAACAACTCTTTCCCTTCGGGAGTGGTCGGCTCGGGCGCTGGGCGGTGGCGGATCGGCACGCGATGGCCATCACCGCGGAGGGCAAGGCCTTTGCCACCCCGCGCCGACCCGCGGATATGGTACGACTGGGGCTGGTGGTGGCGCAGTTCAACGCGTCCGTCACCGAGCCGATGGCGGAGGAAGCGCGGGCGGCGGCCGCCGAGGCGGACGCCGAGGTAGTCGAGGCCGTCGACGTGCCGGGAGCGTACGACGCGCCGCTGGCGGCGGATCGGCTCGCGCGCCGCGACGATATCGACGCGGTGGCGGTCATCGGTGCCATCGTCACCGGCGATACGGCGCACGACCGCGTCATCGCGGATGCGACGGCGGAGGCGCTGACGCAGGTGAGCCTCGACCGCGACACGCCAGTCACCTTCGGCGTCAGCGGGCCGGGAATGAGCGGGGCGGAAGCGCGAGAGCGCGTCGAGAAAGGAGCGGAAGCGGTAAACGCGGCCGTCGAGATGGTACGCACGTTACCATGACGGACTTCGATTTCGCGGCGCGCGTCGGGCGCGTCGAACCGAGTGCGACTCTCGCGATCAGCAACCTCGCCAACGAACTAGAGGCCGACGGCATCGACGTCGTCGACCTCTCGGTCGGCGAACCCGACTTCGACACGCCGGACAACATCAAACAGGCGGCCGAAGCGTCGCTGGAAGCCGGCGACACGGGCTACACCTCCTCGAACGGCATCCCGGAGCTTCGCGAGGCCATCGCGGACAAACTGCGTGCGGACGACATCGACTGCACCGCGGACAACGTGGTCGTCACCCCCGGCGGCAAGCAGGCGCTCTACGAACTCTTCCACACCCTGATCGACCAGGGGGACGAGGTGGTCCTCCTCGACCCCGCGTGGGTCTCCTACGAGGCGCAGGCGAAGATGGCCGGCGCCGACCTCTCGCGGGTCGACCTCTCACCCTATGGCTTCCAGCTCGAACCCGCGCTCGACGACCTCGCCGGGGCCGTCTCCGACGACACCGAACTCCTCGTGGTCAACTCGCCGTCGAACCCGACGGGCGCCGTCTACTCCGACGCGGCGCTCGAGGGCGTCCGTGACCTCGCCGTCGAGCACGACGTCACCGTCATCTCCGACGAGATGTACGACGAGATCACCTACGGCGTCGAGCAGACGAGCCTCGGGAGCCTGGAGGGCATGGGCGACCGGACGCTCACGGTCAACGGTTTCTCGAAGGCCTACGCGATGACGGGGTGGCGGCTCGGCTACTTCTGTGCGCCCGAGGACTTCGTCTCGCAGGCGGGCAAGATCCAGTCCCACTCCGTCTCCTGTGCGGTCAACTTCGTCCAGCACGCGGGCGTCGAGGCCCTCCGCAACACCGACGAGGCGGTCGGCGAGATGCGCGACGCCTTCCGCGAGCGCCGCGACATGCTCGCGGACCTCTTCGCCGACCACGGCGTCGACGTCCCCGTCGGCGACGGCGCGTTCTACATGATGCTCCCCGTCGACGAGGACGACCAAGCGTGGTGTGAGGGCGCCATCGAGGAGGCCCACGTCGCCACGGTTCCGGGGAGCGCGTTCGGGACGCCCGGCTACGCCCGCCTCTCCTACGCGGCGAGTCAGGAGCGACTGCAGGAGGGCGTCGAGCGGCTAGCCGAACACGACTACATCTAAGGTTTAGGTACGGGCGCGTCGAACGGCTACCCGATGCGCGTCCGGGACCTCCCGCTGTCGGCAGCCGTCATCGACCACTTCGAATCGCGGGGGATCGAGGAGCTATACCCCCCGCAAGCGGCGGCCGTCGAGGCCGGCGTCTGCGAGGGCCGCCGCCTCGTCGCCGCCGTCCCCACCGCCAGCGGCAAGACGTTCGTCGCGACGCTCGCAATGCTGACCGCGGACGGTCCCGGTCTCTACATCGTCCCACTCCGGGCGCTCGCCCGCGAGAAGTACGAGACCTTCTCGGCGCTGCCGGGCGTGAGCGTCGGCATCTCGACCGGCGACTTCGACGAACGCGCCACCGAGTTGGGCGATCACGACATCGTGGTCGCCACGAGCGAGAAGGTGGATTCGGCCATCCGCAACGGCGCCGACTGGATCGCCGACCTCGCCTGCGTCGTCGTCGACGAGGTACACCTCGTGGGGAGCGAGGGCCGCGGGCCGACCCTCGAAGTCACGCTCGCCACCCTCGGACGCCGGGCGCCGGGGGTACAGATCGTCGCCCTGTCGGCGACGGTGGCCAACCCCGACGAACTCGCCGACTGGCTGGACGCGGGGCTCGTGCAGTCGACGTGGCGGCCGGTCGACCTCCGAACCGGCGTCTACGCCGCGGGTAGGGTCGGCTTCGACAGCGAGGCGTCGAAGACGCCTCGGGCAGCCGGCGACGACGGCACCGAGCGGGACGTGTCGGTACCGGGCGACCCCGCCGACGCCACGGACGCCACCGACGCCCTCGTCACCGAGGCGGTCGACGACGGGGGACAGGCGCTCGCGTTCGTCCGCTCCCGGCGCGAGGCGGAGACGCTCGCGGAGCGACTCGCGGCCGCGGACCTCGGGTCGTCGCCCGAGGTGGCCGACGAGATTCGCGGCCTCGACGGCACCGAGACGGGCCGCCGCCTCGCCGACTGCGTCGAGGGGGGCGTCGCCTTCCACCACGCCGGCCTGCGGAGCGCCCACCGGGTCGCCGTCGAGCGCGCCTTTCGGGACAGGGAGTTGAAGGCCATCTGCGCGACGCCGACCCTCGCAGCGGGCGTGAACGTGCCCGCGCGTCGGGTGGTCGTCCGCGATCAGAAGCGATACACCGGATCGGGGATGGAGTGGCTCCCGACGCTCGAAGTCCACCAGATGTGTGGCCGAGCGGGACGCCCCCACCTCGACCCCTACGGCGAGGCCGTCCTCGTCGGCGACGAGACGACCCGCGACGAACTGTGGGAGCGCTACGTCGAAGCGGGCCCGGAGCGCGTCGACTCGAAGCTCGCCGATCCGAACGCACTCCGCACCCACGTCCTCTCGGTCGTCGCCTCGGACTTCGCGGCGTCGCGCGAGGGCGTCCTCGACGTGCTGGACGCCACGTTTTTCGCCCACGGGACGCCTACGTCCGAACTTGGCGGTGTCGTCGACACTGCCATCGCCGACCTCGTGGAGATGGGGATGATCGTCGACGAGGACGGGCTGGCGGCGACCGATCTCGGCGCGCAGGTGTCGCGGCAGTACGTCACGCCGGAGACGGGCGCCCGCGTCGTCGACGGCCTGCGGACGGCCACGGGGATGGCGACGGTGACGGGACTCACGGCCCTGGAAATCGTCTGTGACACGCCGGACATGCAGGATACGTACCTCGGCAACCGCGAACGCGCCGATATGTACCAGTTCGCACAAGACCACGCCGACGAGTTCACCACCCGGATGGGGGAAACCGAGGATTTCGAGGGATGGTTGACGGCAGTGAAGACGGCGCGAGTCCTCTACGAGTGGACCGAGGGGGCAAGCGCGGAGGACCTGGTCGAGCGGTTCCGCATCGGTCCCGGTGACCTGGAGTCGCGGATCGAACGCGCGGAGTGGTTGCTCGGCGCCGCCGACGCCATCGCGAGCGTCGTCGACGCCGACGCGACGGTACCGTTCCGGGAGCGGCGGGCGCGGCTCTAGGCGTACTGATCGATCAGCGCCGACAGCTGATCCTCGCTCTGCACGCCGACCACTCGCTCGACGGTGTCACCGTCGGCGAACAGGAGGAGCGTCGGCACGCCGCGGACGCCGTACTCCGAGGCGAGACCCTGATTCGCGTCGACGTCGACTTTGGCGACGGCCGCCGGCGTCGACGCCGCCAGCGACTCGACGATCGGTTCGAGCATCTGGCAGGGTCCACACCAGTCGGCGTAGAAATCGACGAGGACGACGCCGTACTCGGCAGTCAGGTCGGCGAGATGGGCCGGCCCGTCGACGTGGATGGGGTCGTCGGGTGCGGTCGCCGCGCCGTCCTGCAGGTCGCGTTCGAGGCTCTCGCGTTTCTCGGCACGAATCCGTTCGATGTCGTCGGTGTCGCTCATCGGCGGCTAGTCGGTGCCGAATCGACTTAACAGTTTTGTGGGTTTTGGGCAATACTAACTGTCGCGGTCGTACGCCCCCGCCTTCCGGAGACGCCCCACCTCGTCCAGTACCGCCGGCGTCCGACAGACCCCCGGGGCGCCCGTCACCTGCGGCACCGCGCAGTTGTTACAGGAAGCACAGACGGCGCTCGCCTCGGCGTCGGCGAGCAGACGTGCGGGGAGTTCGGGTTCGGCGTAGAACGGGCGGGCCATCCCCACCATGTCGCAGGCGTCGCCGAGGAGACGGTCGATGCGCGGGCGTTCGCGGATGCCCCCCTCACAGCAGACGGGCACCGAGACGGCGTCGCGGACGGACCGGCAGAGGTCGGCGTTCCACGCGGGGTCGAAGTCGTACCAGCGGGCCTGGACGCGGTTGGCGAGGGCGACCAGTCCGGCGCGGAGGCGGCCGCCGAACGCCTCGGCGTAGCCCTCGCGGAACCCCTCGTCGCGCCACGCCCGCGCGGGGAACCGCCCGCGGACGATACTCATGTCCCAGAAGACGGAGCCGGAGACGGGGACGAGGGCGTCGTAGCCGATTCTGTCGAGGCGGCGACAGATCTCGACGGCGTCGGCCCGCGACAGACGACGCCGGACGACGGGCGGCGCCGCCGTCTCGGCGGGCACCTTCGTCAGCAGGGGCACGTCGCCGGCGTGGTCGCGGACGGCGTCGTGAACGACTTCGAGGAAGCGAACGCCGTCGCCGAACTCGTCGTCGCGTCGGTTGTAGAAGGGAGAGAGGAACTGATGGACGATACCCATGTTGGCGCCGGCGAGGTGGACCAGGTCGTAGCCGGCGTCGGCAGCGTGGCCCGCGGCGCGCCCGAAGTCGTCGGCCAGGTCGTACACCTCCGCGGTCGTGAGGACGTGCGGATCGTAGCCGAGGAAGCCGAGGCGGTCGAGGGCACGTAAGAGAGCGGGGGGACGCGAGACGGCGAGTTGCCGGAGGTCGGGATGCTCGTCCCGGTAGCCGGCGTGCCACGTCTCCATGCTCCGCAGGCCGCCGTGTTCGAGTTGGATGGCGACCGTCGTCCCGTACTCGTGGAGACGGTCTGTCAGGCGTCCGAGGCGGGAGACGAAGTCCGGGTCGTGGACGCGGGTCATCCCGGGCGCGGCACAGCCCCCCTCGTCGCGGACGATGGTGGCGCCCTGACACACCAGCCCGGCACCCGACGCCGCCGCGGGTTCGAGGTGGTCGATCAGCCGGTCGACCGCGTCGTCGCCGTTGCCCGCACACTCCAGCAGGGGGGCACGGTAGAGCCGGTTCGGAACGGTCACGTCGCCGATCCGGAGGGGGTCGGAGAGCCGGACCATAGGGGAGGTAGGGACGGCCGGCGCAAAACCCTACTCCCCGTCACCGCCGAGGATGCGGTGCCGGAAGCGATAGAGGAGACCCCCGGCCACCGCGATGGGCGAGAGGAAGACGAGGAGGTAGGGGGCGGCGTAGGCGACGCCGACGACGACTGCCCGGAGGACGACGCCGACGCCGTGGACGGAGTCGAGGAAGGCGGCGAGGACGGGCGTGTCGTACCACTGGTCGGGCGCGGGGCGGTCCGGACGGGGTTCGCGCATCTCGACGGTGATGGTCGAGTAGGCGACCCGACGCTCGAGGCTCTGGAGGCGCGCCTCCGTCCGTTCGATTTCAGTCTGGACCTCGGAGAGGCGGCGCTCCACCGCGAGGACGTCCTCGGTGTCGTTGGCGCGCTGGTACAGTTCGCGGAGGCGCTCGCGCTCCGCACGGAGGTTCTCCAGACGCGCCTGCAGGTCGACCACCTGTTCGGTCACGTCCTGCGTCGAAGTGCTCGATTCGACCACGCGGCCCTCGCTCTCGACGGCGGTCATCGTCCCGGAGAAGTTCTCGGCGGGGACCCGGAGGACGACCCGACCGGAGGTCCACGACTCCTCGCCGCTGTCGTGGACCCGTTGGGTCGAGTCGCTGACGTAGCCGCCGCGGGCCTCGACGGCCGCGGTCAGGTTCGCCCGCGCCGCCTCGAAGTTCTCGACGCGGAGCTGTACCTCGCCGGTGCGGATGATCGACCGGCCGGCCGCGAGCGATCCGTCGGTTTGGCCGCTCGTGCCGCCGTCGCCGCCATCGCCTTGGGCGCCCGCGTCGCCGCCGTCCGCCGCCCGCTCGGCTTCCACGTTCGCCTCCGCGACTGTCGCGGCGTCGCCGCCGCCTCCTTGCGCGCTGCCGGCCGAGCCACCACAGCCGGCGAGCAGGACCAACAGCACGAGCACCACGGTGATCGACCGACTTCGGTTCATGGGTCGACTTACTCCAGGGCGGCCCTAAACCCCACTCAAAACACAAACGACCGTTTGACCGATTCCACAGCTACCGGTCCCTCGGTAGCACTACATATATTATATGCGTTATTTTTATCTCGACACGACGAGTGGGCGAGGTATGATACCCGATCACGCGACCGCCGAACCCTCGTCCGGAATTCGGAGCTGTTCCGAGCGGCGGGACGACGCCGCGACCGGGTCGACGCCGCCGACTGATCGACGCCGACCCACGAGTAGCGTGGTCGAATGACTGCTCGGATCGACGCGGCGCTCGACGCCGTCGCCGAGGAGCGGGCGACGGTTCGCGACGAGTACGAGGCGCTCGAGGCGTTCGACCGGCGGGTCGCCGACCTCTCGACGGTGACCGTCTCGACCGGGCCGCCCCTCGTCACCGATCCCCGACCGTCCGGGCAGTCACTGGAGCGCGTCCGGACGGCCTACGCGGAGACGGTGATGAGCACCTCCCACTACGAGACGGAGTACGGCGACACCGTCGCCGAGAGCCTCGCCGCCGAGTTCGGCGACGACCTCGCGGCGGCGCTGCTCGGCGGCACGGCGCTGACGCCGGAGTTGCGCGACGCCGTCCGGGCGGCGACCGACGCGGCCCGGCGCGAACGCGAGGAGTTCCTCGACGTGCTGGACCGCGAAGCCGACTCGCTGTCGACGGCAGCCGACGACATCGCCGACGTGACGGCGGCGTTCGAATCACTCGACGACCGCCCGGTCCCGGCCCGGAGCTTCGACGACCTGCACGATCGGTGGGCGACGATCCGGGAGTTACAGGCGCGGGTCGACGGCATCGGGCTGTGCCGCCAGGAGACGATTCGTGGCCACCGGACCCACCTGCCCGGCGTCCCGACCGACCTGTCCGAGTATCTCTATGCCGACCTCTCGTCGTCGTACCCCGCCCTCGCCTCGGTGGCCGACCTCGGCGAGCGACTCGACCGCGCCCGTGACCGGGTCGAGCACGCACTCGCGGAATCCGTCTAGGAAACGTTGAGGTGACCGCCGGCCTCACGGTGTCGCATGGACCCCGAAGACCTCCGGGCGGCGATTCCGGTCTGTGACCGCGGCGTCTACTTCAACACCGGCGCGTCCGGTCCGGCTCCCCGGCACGTCGTCGAGGCGGCGACCGAGTTCCTCGAACACCACGAGTACGCCTCTCCGGTCGAGGAAGGCGCGTACCCCGCCGCCTTCGAGACGTTCGACGAGACCCGCGAGGCCGTCGCGGACTTCCTCGGCGCCGACCCGCAGGAAATCGCCCTGACCGACAGCACGGCCGACGGCATCGCCCGAGTCGCCGCCGCAATCGACTGGGAGCCCGGCGACGTCGTCGTCCGGACCGACCTCGAACACTCCGCGGGCGTGATCCCGTGGTGGAACCTCCGCGAGCAGGGCGTCGAGGTGGAGGTACTCGACACCGAAGCCGGACGGCTCGACCTCGACGCCCTCACCGACGCCGTCTCGGACCCGGACGCGCGCCTGCTCTGTTGTAACTCCATCACCTGGAACTACGGCACGCAACTCCCCATCTCGACGGTCGTCGACATCGCCCACGAACACGATACGCTCGTACTCGTCGACGCGGTGCAGTCGCCGGGACAGGTTCCCGTCGACGTTCACGAGTGGGGCGCCGACTTCGTCGCCGCCGCGGGCCACAAGTGGCTGCTCGGGCCGTGGGGCGCCGGCTTCCTCTACGTCGACCGCGAGGTGGCCGACGGGTTGACGCCGGGTGTCGTGGGCTATCGGAGCGTCACGGACACCGGTGCCGACGACCTGGAGCTCAAACCCGGTGCCCCACGGCTGGAGGTCGGGACCACCTCGCCGGCGCCCTACCGTGGCCTGATCGCCGCCATCGACACCGTCGAGGCGCTCGGCTACGACACCATCACCGGCCGGATCGAACGCCTGACCGACCGCCTGAAGGCGGGGCTGGGTGACCGGCTCCTGAGCCCCCGGGAGTACGAGTCGGGGCTGGTCACCTTCGCGGCCGACGACCCCGAGGCGCTGGTCGAGCGCCTCGCCGACCGGGGAATCCACGTCCGCTCGCTCCCGTATCCCGACGCGGTGCGGGCGTCGGTCCACGTCTTCAACACCCCCGGGGACGTGGACGCGTTGCTCGACGCGCTGTGACGGCTGTGACGCGACTTGCCACCGCCGCGCCCGGCACCTATTTGAATCGCCGACTGGAAGCCGTTGGCATGTTCGACCGTCGCGGTGGAGGGGTGCGATGAACCGCCTCCACCCACGGGTACGTGTCGTCTGGGGCGCGCAGGCCGCCGTCACGGCCGTCGTCGTCGGCCTCGTCGTCTTCGCGGTGAGCCGGTTTGCCCTCGCCCTGCCGGTGTGGGCGCCTGTCGCCGCCTTCGCCGTCTTCCTCGTCGGCGGCGTCGGCCTCGCGCTCGCCCGCTATCGCGTCTGGCGGTACGAGGTCCGTGACGACGCCCTCTATCTCGAACGTGGCGTCTTCACCCGCGTGCGGACCGTCGTTCCCTTCGTCCGCATCCAGCACGTCGACTCCTCGCGCGGCCCGGTGGAGCGACTCGCCGGCCTCGCCAGCACGGTCGTCTACACCGCCGGCTCTCGCGGCGCGGACGTGACGGTGCCGGGGCTGACCCCCGACGGCGCCGACGGCCTGCGCGAACGGCTGAAACGACTCGCCATCCGCGCCGAGGGCGAGGACGCCGTATGACGAGTACGGTCGGCCGCCGTCCCCGGCGGTTCGCCGCCCCGTCCCGACGAAGCGTCCGAATCCAGTCACGACGACATCCATGAGCCGGACGCTCTCGTCGCTCTCGGTCCCCTATCGCATCGTCGAGCGCGGGGGGAGCATCGTCTTCACCGCCGCCATCCTCTTTTCGGGTGCGTCGGCGGCGTTCGGGCCGGCCGGCGGCCTCGTCGGCGTCGTCCTCGTCGGCCTCGCGCTCCTCGCGCTGATCGCGTACGAGGTGGCGTACTTCCGTCGCTTCGAGTACGACCTCGGAAGCGATACGCTCGACATCCGGTCGGGCGTCGTCTCGCGCCGAAACCGCGAGATTCCGATCCGTCGGATTCAGAACGTCGACATCAGCCGGAACGTCGTCCAGCGCTTCCTCGACATCGCCGCCGTCGACTTCGAGACGGCCGGCGGGAGCGAGACGGAGGCCTCGCTCCGCTTCGTCGACTTCGAGGAGGCCAAACGCCTCCAGCGCGAAATCGGGCGCCTGAAACGCGGCGTCGAGGGGAGCGAAGCGGGGGACCCCGAACCTCCCGCCGACGAACTGTTCGCGCTCACGCCGCGCGAACTCGCGCTCGTCGGCGCCCTCTCCTTCGACGTGCGGATTCCGGGGCTCCTCTTCGTCCTCGTCTCGGGGAGCCTCCCCGCGATGTCGTCGGTCGTCCCACCGGGGTCCGGAACCGCCGTCGTCGCCGCGGGGCTGGTGGTCGGCGCGCTCGCCGTCGTCCTCGTCTCGTGGGTCGCCGGCGCGACGGCGGCCGTCCTCAACTACTACGGCTTCCGGCTGACGCAAGTCGAGGACGAACTCCAGTACGAACGCGGGCTGTTGCGGCGGTACGACGGCTCGATCCCACTGGACAAGGTCCAGACGCTGACCGTCGTCGACGACCCGCTGAAGCGGTACTTCGGCTTCGCGTCGCTCCGCATCGAGACGGCGGGCTACGCCCCGGGGAGTGGCGAGAGCGGCTCGGAGGCGGCCGTCCCCCTCGCCCGCCGAGACCGGGTGTTCGCCCTCGCCAACCGGATCGAGTCGTTCGGGTCGCCCGACTTTCGCCGGCCACCGAAGCGCGTGCGCCGCCGCTACGCCGTCCGCTATCTCCTCGTGCTCGGCGGCCTCACGGCGCTGCTCTACGGCGCCGAGGCGGTCACCGCGGGGGCGCTCCCCTGGCCGCCGTACGCGCCGGTGCCGCTCGCGCTCCTCGCGCCGGTCGCCGCCCACCTCAAGTGGCGCCATCGCGGCTACTGGCTCGGCGAGCATCACTTCGTCACGCGCAACGGCTTCCTGCGCCGGCGGGTCAAGGTGGTCCCGTACTACCGGATACAGACGGTCATCGACTCGCGGACGATATTCCAGCGGCGCTGGAACGTGGCGACCGTCACCGCCGACACCGCGGGGTCGCTCTCGCTCGTCGGCAGCGACGCCGCCGCCGTCGACGTGGCCGACGCCGACGCCGACGACCTGCGGGCGACGCTCGCGACGCGGCTCAGGGAGTCGCTCGCGGCGCGGCGCGGATGGATCGAGGCGACGGTCGACGCCGTGGGCACGGAGAGCGACGACGACGGCGACGACATTGACGACATCGACGACGGCGACGGGGACCCGGATTCCCGGAGCGACGGTCGCGCCGACGATCCGTAATCCGCCCTACTCCGTCCGTGGGACGGCGAGGGCGCCGGCGACGAAGAACGCGAGCGCGACGGCCGCGAGGACGAGGAGGGCAACGGTGGGGTCGGCGCCCGAGGTGGCCGCGCGGACGCCGCGCGAGAAGTACGTCAGCGGCGAGATCGCGGTCACGGAGCGGAACCACGCCGGCAGCATCGCGGGCGGGACGAACGTCTCCGAGAGCACCCAGACGGGGAAGGCGACGGCGTTGCTCGCGGCGATGACGCCGTCCTGCGAGTCCGCGACGCGGCCGATGATCGACCCCAGCCCACAGAACAGCGCGACGCCCGCGACCACCAGCGGCGCGAGGGCGAGGAGGCCGGGACCGACGACCACGGTCGCCCCCGTCACGAGGAGGACCAGCGCGAACAGTATCAGGGCCGCGAGACCGATGATGGCGACGTTGACGAGGGTGTGAGCCAGCAGCCACTCCCAGCGCCGGAGCGGCGTCGTCGCCAGTTTCTCGAAGCGGTTGCCGTCGCGGTGGCGGGCGATGGTGCTTCCGACCCGCGACAGCGGGGTGAACACCACCACGACGCCGAGATAGCCCGGGATGTAGTACGCCGGCGGCCGGGCGAACAGGCCGCCACCCGTGGGCTGTGTCTGCACCAGCGCCCCGAAGATCAGAATGATCAGGATGGGGAAGAAGAAGGTGAAGAAGACGGCCGTCTTCCGGCGGGCAAAGGCCAGTAAGGCGGCCACGAACGCCGCCCGGATGCGACGACTGCGGCTCATCGGCTCGCCTCCCTGTCCATCGTCTCGCCGGTCAGCCGGAGATACACGTCCTCCAGACTCGGCTCGGCCCACGTGAAGGAGTCGAAGTCGACGCCCGCGGCCTCCAAGTCGGCGACGACCCCACCCACGTCCGCGAGCGTGACGTTCCGGACGACGAGTCGGCCGTCGCGCTCGGCCACCTCGGCGTCGAGCGCCGCGGAGACGGCCGCGGCTTCGACGGCCGGGGCGTCGAGAAGCAGGTGACTGTCGCCGCCGTGGTCGGCGATCAACTCGTCCGGCGAGCCGACGGCGACGAGCGAGCCGTCGCGGAGGAGACCGACGCGGTCCGCGAGGCGCTCCACCTCGGCCATCGAGTGACTGGTGAGCAGGACGGTCGTCCCGCCGGCCGCGAGGCCGTCGATCAGCGCCCACAGCGACCGCCGGCCCGCGGGGTCGATACCCGTCGTCGGCTCGTCCAGAAAGAGCACGTCGGGGTCGTTGACGAGTGCCGTCCCCACGCAGGCCCGGCGTTGCTGGCCGCCCGAGAGGTTCTCGTACCAGGTGTCGGCGTCGTCGGCGAGGCCCACGTCGTCGAGGACGGCGTCGACGGCGCGGGCCTCGTCGTAGAGGCCGGCGTAGTAGGCGATCAGTTCCCGCGCCGTGAGGCGGTCCGCCGGGTTGAACGACTGGGGGAGGAGACCGACGCGGTGGGCGTCGACGGTGTCCGGCGCCGCTCCGAGGACACGTATCGACCCCTCACACCGGGTCGTCCCCGTCAGCGCGCGGACGAGCGTCGTCTTCCCTGCGCCGTTCGGCCCGACGAGTCCGAACACCTCGCCCGTGGGAATCGAGAGCGACACGCCGTCGAGCGCCACGGTATCGCCGTAGCGCTTGCGGACATCGTCGGCGACGAGCGCCGCCGCCTCCCGTCCGTCGGCCTCGACCATACCCGACGCTGGCGGCGGTGTGGCAGTAAGGGTTCCGTTTCGGCGGCCGGCTCGGCAAGGGGTATCGTACCCGTCCGGAGGTGACTTATGATAAACCGTCTCAGTCGACCCGGTCGCGCACCGTCGCCACGAGGGCGTCCACGTCGTAGTCGCCGTCCTCGTCCTTGTCGTAGATGGTGTCGCCGTCGACGTGGACACGGAAGACGCCCTTGTCGCCGGTCACCAGCGCCACGGCGTCGAGTTCCTCCCCCAGCGACGTGAGCAGGGCGTGCTGTACCTCCTCGGCACGGTCGAGAAAGCCACACGGGACGCAGTATTCGATGCGTACGTCGGCCATGCTCTCCCGTTCGGGACGTGGCGAATTAAACGTCGGGTCCGAGCGAATCGGTTACTTTATGACTGGCGGGCGTCCGATTACGGACGACGGGGCGCTTAGCTCAGCCTGGACAGAGTGTCTGGCTTCGGACCAGATTGTCGCGGGTTCAAATCCTGCAGCGCCCATGATTCTTCCGCGAACGATAGTGAGCGGAGAATCACCTACCGCGAAGGATTTGAATCAGGGAGTGGAGCGAACGGAGTGAGCGGAACGACCGTGGTTCAAATCCTGCAGCGCCCATTGCTGATTTCTTGCTCGTAATCGCATGACAATGTCGGGGTAATCGTCGATATCATCGTCTCTGACTACAATGTCGTTGATTTCGTTCAGCTACTGAACGATTCCGACCGACGGCGGTTTGGTCCTCTGGTTCGCTGCCTTTACCGCGTGGCGCATGGCTGCTAATCATTGGGTCATTGATGTCTCTCGGCTGCAATCAACTGAGCCCAGCAGTATTGAGAGCTGAGAGTGGTTGGTCACAAGCCACCTACTATTGCTGATTGAGGGTTGTCTTCGTGGTCCCCCGCTCCGGCGGATAGATTTTAATACTACGTTTCAATTTGGTCAAATGAATCGGGAGCGACATTTTATTGGAATTCGTGAATGAGATGTGTCGGTTTTAGTGGAATGATCATAGCAATAATCACGGGTCCCTTGAACTACCCCGCCGTCGGTGACGCACGAATACTGTAACCGCCTCACGACGACGCTTCCGCGGGTAGAGCCCTCAAACACGGGGTTCGAGTTTGCTCTAGTTACCCTCGGCCGAGGCTGAGGCGATGGCAAAGGAGTAAATCCGCTATAGGACTAATGGACTCAACCTATATTAAGACAAAGCCCGAACGATATTGTATGACCGAAGACGGGTCGAACTCCGAGAGCGTGATGGAACGCCAGACCACGGGTGAAGACCGGGTTCGGATGACCTCCCGGCAGCTGTCGGAGCCGCGGACGGCCAACTGGGTCGCCTCCGAAGCGGGCTGGTCACACGAACCAACCAAGCGCGTCCTTGAACGGCTCGTCGACGACGGTATTCTCCATCGTGACGAGAGCGGCACCCACACGACGTACTACCCTGATTATCGCCGTCAGGCGATGCAGGAGGCGATGCGTCTTCGAGATAGTGGGCACACTGTCGAAGAGCTCACCGACCGTCTCGCCGATATGAAGACGCAGATCCGCGACTGGGAAGACGAATTCGACGTTGAGTCACCGAACCAACTTCGCGGAACGCTCGCTGACGAGTCCCTTGACGCTGACGAGGAAACCCGTCGCCGTGAGATTGCCCGTGAGTGGGAGCACCTGCAGTGACGTATCCAGATCGTTGGCTTCGCCATCCGCGAATGGGACTTCCTCACTCCAACGACAGAACCTGCTGAGGCCAACAGCTAACGGATGTCTGTCCCGCATCTAGGTGGTGATCCGAACGCGAACCTCTATGCTCAGCTGAAGCGGGACGTCCTCGATCGTGTACCACAGATTTCAGCGGTCGAGTTCGTTCCGGATGATATCGAGGCCAAGCAGCTGCGAGCGATTTTCGATCCGGGCCGCCTTGATCCCCCGACAGGCCCTGAATCACCTGAACTCACCATCAAGTGGTATCGACAGGATCCAGACGATTGGTTTCGTATCAACTACACGGACCCGAACACGGGCTTTCACGCCGGCTGGCACCAAGACGAGGACCATCCCGGTCTCGGGCAGGCGCATTTTCAGTACTCAACCGCCGATACCGAGGACCGCTGGGGGATTACATTTGAGCACGAAATCCCTTCCCTGGTCCTTTGGGAAATCATCGAAGAGCTTCTCAAGGACGTCCGTCCGACCTACCAGTACGCGAACGAAGAATCATGACTCCCGGTACACTTCGAAACCGTTCCGATTAGTCACTTCTGGCGGAGACGACAGTGGTGGCCGTTGATCTGACGCCAGCAATGGTCCAACGCACTGACAATCGCCCAGTCGGTGACCGTCCCGATTCGTCTCCCCAATTCCGGAGCGAACAACTCGTATGTCCGGCGGAGATTCCGGTACACGGACGGGTATATACGACCGATAGGACTTCGAATTTGCTACCCAGTTGGGCACACCATCCACGTCTCCTATTTTCCCAATACAGTCCGGACATTTTGCTGATTACACTCTCTGTATCGGTCACGCTATTTCTGGCAGGTAGCCGGTGCGTATCCGCTGTGTCATCGGAGCGGAATACTAACAGTTCTCAAGTGTGGTGACCGCACAGCGAGAACTCACTCGTAGTAACTCAACCGTTCGACAACCTCGGCGAAGGCGACGTTTTGCCGTACATCGGTGATCTCAATGTTGACTCGCTCACTCTTTTTGGTATCAGGTACGATTACGACGAAGCCACGTTCAACCCGAGTAATGCCATCACCCTGTTCGCCGAGGTCTTCAATCTCGACTTCCCGAGTCTCACCTTCCTCAACTGGTGGCTCCGGTGGCTGACGCTGTTGCTGTGATTCCGGTTCAGCCTGTTCGGTCTGTTCCGACTCGCTCTGTGTCGGAGAAGATACGAGTGCGACGCGATATGTTTCTCCTTGCTGTAGGTCACCCAGTTGCAGTTCGCGCTCGGGGACCTCAATCACGGACGATCCGTCCTGTTCTACGATCGAGGCTGAAAACAAACATTCGAGTTCTTCAGAAATCTCCATTAGTTGGCCTCTCAGCAGGGTAATAGAGCAGAACACTTGATTCTACTGTCGCAACGCAGTCCTGAATGCTCACTCGGACCTTACGACATCATCGCAAACCGAACACTCTGCCAAGATTCCAGTCGTCCCATCGTCTTTCTCATATTCGACTAAGATATGTGCAGCAGAAATACTCTCATCACACTCCAGACATCGCCCGTGTTTCGGAGTCTTGCCGGTTATCAGGGATAGGAGGGAGCCTGTGACAAGTTCCTATAACTTACCTGTATGGCGACTCAACCACTTTGTATACCTCTCAGTATGCCTCCAGCAGATGCTACTCGACCGGATCCTGACGACATCCAAGGCCATCCACCCATCCAGTGCGAGGACTGTGAGTCTGCTCTCCACAGCCGCGACGACGACAGTGTTTCCTTCCTACTTCTGGATCAGCTTACCATCCCTATCATCGGTTGCGGAGACCACGTCGACCAGTTCGTTTCTATCTGCGAACTCACGACTACTGGTAGAGCAGACATCATCAAGCATCGACCGGCTGGAGGTATCCGCTGCCCCAGTTGCCAGCTCGCACACTACAATCTCCATCAACCAGTAATCCCGATCCAAACCGGAGCAGTCGCCCTCATGGCCTGCCCACAGCACCAAACAGAAGTCCTCAACCGCTTCCAATCAGGGCTGGAAACACAGCAACATCTGACATCCTCCATCGACACATCACTATAGGCTGAGAAACTCAATCCCCCAGTATAATTTGAGTTTATTGGTGCGGTTGTGATGGTTTGTCCTGTCAAGCGCGCGTGTCGTAAAGAACATTTTATACTCGAATGCGAAAGGCCAAACGTCGCTCTCCCGTACTATCAGTTAATGAGTGAGTCAGAAGACACTGCCACTAAGCCACAAATATCAGTTGCAGTTGTAGACGAGTCACACACGAACGAGATTCCCGACAATATTGACTCGGATCTATATACAACAACAAGACCAGAGTCATCGTTGGTTGAGTTTACGGTTGACCCTGATGGAGAACTGGCGGAGGCACTCAGGCGGAACGGATTCGACGTGTGAACTAATCCACTATCGATCGGCTGTCGTGTCTGACCAAGGCGTCCTCACGGAGTTCTCATATCAGGTTGTGCTTGAGAATGGCGGTGAGGTGATCATCGTTACGCAGTCGGGCGAAATCACAGACCTCGGATCCACTGATGTGCGCGAACCGAGGTGGCTTGCTGATGCCCGTGCCGCCACGAACTAACAGCTAATCTCTCTTCGATATCTGCTTTCTCGGGAGCACTACTTGTGACTCTTGCAGCGCAGTCCAGGCCTCACACTTCGGCGTTGGCCTCGCTCTTCCCTGTCTGCTCTGACTGGTCATCGTCGACTGCCACCTCAAAGTCATCAATCGTGTGGTCCCGCCGACTGATCCGTTCGGCGATCAGAAATTTCCGGAGGCGGTCAAGTTGCTCCCAGTGGAGATGTGGAGGTGGATCCGCATCCAACTCATTGAACCGCTCGATAACCACAGTATTGACGAACCGATCGAACTCTCCGCAAACGCCGCACGTGCGGGAAAGATGTGAAACGTCGAATTCACGCGTGACGGTCTCGTCCATACAGGTGATACAGCGGTACTTCGAGGAGTGGCTCACATCTATTCTTTGGGGAGAGTCGTCTTGTATTCACGGATCGAACCCGGTGCGATGGAAACGGATCCTCGATCTGCGATATGCGAGTCGTCTCTCGGAGTGTCAGCGACCGAGACCGACATATCCTTCTCAGCAGTGTATTCAGCACCCCCGATTTCGGCCGTTTCAGGCCCAACAAGGGACTTCGTTCACCGAGCGAACGAGCGCCTGCAGCGCCCATCGCCGATTTCTCGTTCGTAATCGCACGACAGCGACGGGGTGAACGTCGATATTATCGTCTCTGAGTGCACTGCCATTGATTTCGTTCAGCTACTGAACGATTCCGATCGGCGGCAGTTTCGTCCTCTGGTTCGCTGCCTTTACCGCGTGGCGCATGGCTGCTAATCATTGGCCCATTGAACGTCTCCCAATCACGGTCGACTGTCCCCCAGCAAAACGAGAGTTAGTGGATCTTGATTACGGGAACTCCGCACTGCCGTTGATTGACCGGACCGACTACGTTAGGAACACATAATTTTCGCCAATATGCTAACTGCAGGGACTGTTTCTCCGCGAGCAGTACCGAACACACCACATCGTCGATAATGCCCAATACCTTTGATTGCAAGAGTTACACCATCCACTACCTCGCTTTCTTAAGAAAAAATAACAAAACAGATGGCTGAGATAGTCTAGGTATGCAAGCCGCCCTCGTCGACGGAATCTTCGAGTCGTTGCGGATCGGCGTCGGTTTCCTCTGGACCGCCGCGTGGGCGATCATCATGGGGCTCGTCATCACGAGTCTCGTCCAGGTCTACGTCTCGAAGGAGCGGATGGCCCAGATCCTTGGAACTGATGACCTGAGTGGACTCACCAAAGCAACGGTGTTCGGCGCCGCGAGTAGCGGCTGTAGCTTCGGGGCCGTCGCTATTGGGAAGGGGCTGTTCAAAAAGGGTGGGCACGTCGTGAACGTCCTCGCGTTCATGTTCGCCTCGACGAATCTCATCGTTGAGCTCGGTCTGATGATCCTGATCCTCCTCGGCTGGGAGTTTCTGGTCGCAGAACTCCTCGGCGGCATCATCCTCATCGCCGTGATGGCGCTGCTCGTCCACGTGACGCTCCCCGAGAACCTCTTCGACGAGGTGCGGCAGAAACTGAACGAACGCGACCAGGAACACGGTGTCACCGAGGATCCGACCTGCGGGATGGAAGGCAAAGACGAGTACTCGCTGACGACCGACGGTGGCGAGACACTGAAGTTCTGCTCGGAAGGCTGTATGGAAACCTATGAGCAGGAGACCGCAAGTAGCGGTGAGTGGCGCGATGAGCTGCTCTCGTGGGGGGGCTGGTACAAAGTCGGGAACCAATACCGCAAGGAGTGGTCGATGATCTGGAAAGACGTCGTTGCGGGCTTTCTCATCTCAGGATTCGTCATTGTGTTCGTCCCGCAGTGGGTGTGGAACGCGCTCTTCCTCCAAGGCGATGGGTTGCTTGTCAGCGCGGAGAATGCGGTTATGGGCGTCGTCATCGCGGTTCTCAGCTTCGTCGGCAGCATGGGCAATGTCCCGTTCGCCGTCGCGCTCTGGGGCGGTGGGGTCAGCTTCGCGGGCGTTATTGCGTTCGTATACGCCGATCTCATCACCATCCCCGTCCTGAACGTCTACCGGAAGTACTACGGCTGGAAGGTGATGCTGTATATCCTCGGCATCTTCTTCGTGACGATGGCCTTTACGGGCTTCCTCATGGAGGTGCTATTCGACGCCTTCGGCATCGTCCCGGATCTGGCCGGAGGAGAGACTGCAACCAAACAGACGTACTTCGAACTCAACTACACCTTCTACCTCAACATCATCGCGTTCGCCCTCTCTGGCTACCTCCTCTACGTGTATCGCCGTGGCCTCGGTGCCCCCGGCCAGTACCGCGACCCCGTCTGTGGGATGCGAACCGACGACAGTGGGCCGAGCCTCTCCCACGATGGCGAGACGTACTACTTCTGTTCGGATCGATGCAAGCGATCGTTCGAGAAGCACCCCTCCGAATTCGCACAACACCCACAGGTCTCGGAGACGGGGTCTTCCCAGAGCCATGAACATCACTGAACGCCGCATCGTGATACCGAGTTTTGCGGCTAGGCAGCCCCGAATATTGCGTTTGTCAATCACAACTGGTACAGCGATGTCTCACGAACTCTCATGTATGAGCAAATACCTCGGCGGATCCAGGTGGGAGAGATGAATCGACGGCGAGCCGATACAGTAGTCGGTGGCTTGGTCGCTGCCATCCTCATCGTCGGCGGGGTGCTCAGCTGGCAAGCGTACCAGCAACAGCAGGCCTTCGACCAGATGGGGTCGATGATGGGCACGTCGATGGGAGCAGTTCATGGAACGAATCCGCTCTGGTACGTCCTCGGAACTCTCCTCGTCTCGGCCGTCATCGGTGGGGGATATCTCGTGATTCGGGACGAACTCAGTAGCACGGACGCACCCGACCGCTCACAGATGGAGATGACGAATTCGACCGATCCTGAGAGTGCCGAATCGCCGGAGGAAGACACCCAATCGGCGGGGAATCTCAATCCAGAGGCTCAGCCACAGGCACGCATATTAGACCTCTTGCCGGATGATGAGCGCCGGATCCTCGAACCGGTCCTCTCCTCGCCCGGCATCACACAGATCGAACTCAGGGACCGCTCGGACTTCTCGAAGAGCAAGGTGAGCCAGACGGTGAGTGCTCTCGAGAAACGCGGCCTGTTGTACCGCGAGCGCCAAGGGCGGACGTATCGTATCTATCCGAGTGACGACCTACAAGAGAAGCAAATGAACTAGCGGGCCATTCCCGCCGTTGCAGAACCATTCATCGGAGTCGTAGGTGCTGAAATCGAACCGAGCGATGGTCGGATGAGCCTCCTTCAGCGCGAGGCACGTGGGCCGTTCAAACGGATGCGCTCGATGAACCACCAGCTAGGGCTGTTGTCGAGTACGAGTCAGCGGGCGGGAGCCCGCAGCGTCCGTCGTCGGCCGGTAACCGACTGCAGTACGGAGACTTGCGGTCGATCTCCTCACTTGACGGGGTGAGTGGAGAGCCGGATCGAACGTTCGATCTGACGCTCTCACGCGGCAGAGGCCAGTCCTACACGTGGACGATAGACGGACAGGCCTACCCGGACGCCGATCCGCTCCAGGTTCGGCCCGACGAACACGTCCGAATTCGGATGACTAATCAGAGCCCGGTCGTTCACCCGATGCACCTTCACCGCCACTTCTTCCAAGGGCAACGCGATCAAAGACACGGTCATCGTTCCGGGACATCGAGGGCAGGTGACGATCGACTTCCACGCCGACAATCCCGGCCGGTGGTTGTTCCACTGTCACAATCTCTACCATCTCGATGCAGGAATGGCGCGTGTCGTGAGATACGTCGAGTGACTCGGTTGAAGCCCCGGTTTCGGATCGTTCAGGCTGCCGTTCGTGTGGTCGTGGTTCTTCCTGAGAGGAGGGTCGAGTGCCAATCCGGCGAATTCGGCCCGGACAAACGATCCTATCTCTGAAAAACGGTTAGAACGTCTTATACACGTTTTTGGACGTTCTCCTGTGTGAATTCACACCCACGTCGATAACCCCAGAGGGGGCCTACGAGTAACCGAGGAGAAAGACAATGACCAACTTCAAACTCGGCCGCTGGCTGCTCGTGGCCCTCGCGATTGTCGGACTCGTGTTTGCTGCGCCCGTTGTCAGCGCACACGGCAACGACACGACCGCTGACGACGCGCCCACGGACAATGCCACCGCAGATGAATGGGCCACTTGGATGGAAACGCAGATGACCGACCACATGGGTCCGGGTGCTGTCGAGTGGATGGAGTCGCACATGGGTGTGACCGTCGACGAGATGGCCCAGGACATGGCTGACGAGGAATACCACGGTGGGGCTGACGACGACCACGACCGCGGGATGTCCAGGCAGGGCCACTGCTGACGGCCCTGACCGTTTCGATCGCTCCAACTGGACACCGCGATTCACCAACGCAAGATAATGACGCAACTCACCACTCACATCGGACGCACTGCTCGTCGACTCGCGATCCTCGCAGTCCCGCTGCTGGTCGCGGCGACAGGAACGGCTGCTGCCCACGGTAGTGGGAGCTACGGCGGCGGCATGATGGGCGGCGGCTGGGGCCTCTTCGGCGGAGCGATGGGGCTCTGGGGACTCCTCTGGATGGGGCTCCTCGTCGCCGTTCCGCTCTACATCGTCTATGCGCTCCTCAACCGCGAATCCGGCGGGAACGAGGAACAGTCGCTGTCGGTTCTCCGTGAGCGCTACGCCCGCGGTGAGGTCTCGGACGACGAATTCGATCGACGGCGAAAACAACTGGAACGTACCGGATGACCGGATCCGGCTTGTTCCAGCCGATACATCACATTCTCAACGCCCGCCGTTGCGGCACCTAACCGTTAACCCCGTTGACGGGGTATGTGATTCATAAACTATACAATACAAACAGCAGTAACCGGCGAATTCGACGACGTCGTCGACACGACGATCGCAGCGCTCGAAGACGAAGGATTCGGCGTCCTCTGTGACATCGACATCCAGGCGACGCTCAAGGAGAAACTCGGCGAAGAATTCCGCCAGTACCGCATTCTCGGTGCATGCAATCCCCCGCTGGCATACGAGGGGCTGACCGAAGAAATCGAACTCGGCGCACTCCTCCCGTGTAACGTCATCGTCTACGAAACCGTTGACGGCGATATCGTTGTGAGTGCTGTCGATCCGAAGCAACTGGTCAGCATCGCGGACAACGATGCGCTCGACTCGGTCGCGACCGAGGTCAACGAGCGGTTCGAGCGTGTTCTCTCGGCCGTGACGGACGAACTAGAATCCATGTCGGAGGCCTGATCTCGATGTCTTCATCGAACCAACTCGACACTACGACCATTATCCTCCTCATCCTCGGGGCAATCGTTGTCTTGCCCTTGCTCACGATGGGGATGGGCTTCGGCGGGATGACGGGATACGGCGGGATGATGGGTTATGGCGGTACTGGTGGGTGGTGGCCGTTCGTCGGGATGCTCGTCCCGCTGATCTTCCTCCTTATCTTTCTCGGCGGTGGCTACCTCGTCTTCCGGCGCATGAGCGAAACGCAGGCTTCTCGAGATCCCGCGATGGAGGAACTCCGCACGGCATACGCTCGTGGAGACCTCACTGACGACGAGTTCGAGGTCCGCCGCGAGAGGCTTGAACGGTCGGAGTAACCCAACAGATACCTACCACGGCGCGTGTTCCCAAGCCTGTGTGATCGAATTCGTTTGTATGCTACTCCCGATTACCGCCGTGTGAGCGCGGACAGCAGTCAGGCAGGCGTCTATCGTGGAATTGAGTCCGGAATGGACCCACAATAGCGAAAGCTCTAGACGACCTGTTTGGTTGTTCCAGCCCTCTATTTCTGTATTCGAACATATTATCCGAAAAAATACTCATCGAGATACGGGCACTACCTCAAACTGCAATGGGCGACACGACTCAGTTCCGCGTCCTCAACTTCGACTGCCCGAATGCGACCGTCTTACGCCCCAAAGGACGATTCGTTCACTAACTGACCGAGCGCTTGCAGCGCCCATCGCCGATTTCTCGTTCGTAATCGCACGACAACGGCGGGGTGAACGTCGATGTCACCGTCTCTGGCAACAATGCCGTTGATTTCGTTCAGCGACTGAACGATTCCGATCGACGGCGGTTTCGTCCTCTGGTTCGCTGCCTCTACGGCGTGGGGCACGGCCTCTAATCATTGGCCCGTTGAACGTCCCCCAATCACGGTCGACCGTCCCCCAAGCAAAACGAGAGTCAGTGGGCTTTGGTTAGGAATCGAGTCCGACGGGTCGTCCCTGCTCCCACTCGACCGTGAGAATTACATCTCGTAGCGAGGTGAATCTCCGCTCGATGACATCTAACGGATGTGAGTCGATGAACTGCGCCGGTTCGTGCGCGGCGGACGTCGCGCAGTCATTCACCTGCAGATGAACTGGGCCGAGATCATCGTGGGTGTCGTCCTGATGCCACCCGACGAGCAGACTACGCTCCGGTTCGATCCAGTTGAACCAGTAGTACTCGTACGGATCGCCAGTCTGCAGTTGGAACCCGATCTCGACCCGCGCGCTCGTCACCGGATACTCGTCGTCATCGAGGAACTGGCGTGGGTCTACCTCAGCGACGACACGGTACGGACCGGCTTCGCGAGGTTCAGCACGTCGTCGTCGGACGTTATCGAATTCGCCGCTGAGCCGGTTCTGGATGCGGTCGTGGAGCCGCTTACTCTGCAAGTTCGCTCGATTAGCGAGGAAGACGACCATCAGGCGAGCGTCGAGGGAGAGTCAGTCCGCGGTGACGAGAGTTCGCTGACATCGTCGTACAGTTGGAGAGCGTGCTTCACGAGCCCGAGTTCCGTATTGATCGCATCCCACGTCGCGATCACGTTGCGACGTTCACGGAGTTCCTCTGCAGAGAGTTCCTCGTCAGCGAGCCGTTCTCGGAACTCGTCGAGTGAACTGACGTCGTACTCCGTCGCCAGCGCTTCCTGTTCCTCCTTCAGCTCCGTGAGCTGGCTCTCCAGTTCGTCACGCGAGTGGGCCTCGATCAAGTCCGTCACTTCGTCGAAGAGCATCCGGACTGGGTTCAGGTCGTACGCCTTCGTCCCTTCAAGCGTCGTCTCAGTGACCCAATCGTCACTCTTCAAGCGCTGGAGTTCATCGTCGGCCGTCGTGCGCGAGACATCTGCTCGGTCTGCGATCTCCTGAACCGGCGTTGGCTCGTCCAGCAATTCCACGACGTGCCGGACGCGCTCACGCCCACTCATACTTTCTGTCCACGATTCCGGATGCGGTTCGGTCATCGTACTAGCTCTCACACTGCGAGACTCAAATAATTTGTCTCTGTTCAGACATTCAAAACGAGGGGCGGTTACCCGCGGAAGTGTCCCTCAGCAACCACCCGAAACAAGAGATAGCAGTGCTTGCTACAGTTCTCGCCGAATCACCGTATCGATCCGGTAATTATCGCTGCCCCATCCTCCTCACGTCACGGTTCCTTTCGGACCTCGTTGATTCGCTCGGGTCCACGCTCGTTGATTTTGTCGGCGATGTCCCGCACGTCGCTCTCGGTGAGTTCGCTCCCACTGGTGAGTTCGTCCATCACTTCGAGCGTCTCGATTTTCTCTTGAATAGCCTGTCGCGTCACCTCGCTCCAGTTGATCTCCGGGTGCTTCTCCATCCGCTCTTTGAGGTCGTCGTCCACATTGACCGTGATCGAAGGCGTACGGAAATAGATGGGATTACAGAATACTGTGTTTTCGGGTGTATTCTATAGTCCCCGATTTCGACCGTCTCAGGCCCAGCAAGGGACTTCGTTCGCCGAGCGTACGAGCGCCTGCAGCGCCCATCGCCGATTTCTCGTTCGTAATCGCACGACTGCGTCGGAATGATCGTCGATATCACCGTTTCTGAGTGTACTGCCGTTGATTTCGTTTAGCTACTGAACGATTCCGAACGACGACGGTTTCGTCCCGTGGTTCGCTGTCTCTACGGCGTGGCGCATGGCTGCTAATCATTGGCTCGTTGACCATCACTCGGTCACGAGCAACTGGGTCCCAGCAACTTCGAGAACTGGGAGTGGTTGGTAACGGAACTCCATACTGTCGCCGAGTGGTGGTTTCGACGTAGGGGATCGGAGATACTTGGGATAGTACCTGAAAACGAGGTACCCCAGTCGTAGTTCGATCGTCGGATCGACTGGCAGTTGTTAATTACGGGTGTTCCACATTCAGAAACTACTAGTAGACTCGACGCTGGCTGTTCCTGCCAGGAGAATCACCAGATAGCAGTAGATCTGGATGATATGAAAATGAACCGGTGCCCGTGCTGAATCCTCCCTTTCTGGGTGTTTTAGAGGCGCTATTACCTACTCAGCATGGCATTACTGAATTCGCGTAGAATTCGTTACGGGTTGTGTTGGGAGTCTTCGCCGGCTGTGATTCGCGTTCCCCGGTTCGGGGACAGGACACACAGCCGCCAGAAAATCAATCGCTCAGTGAGTACGCACCCGGCCAGGCCGCGCCACGCTGCCACACTGGCCAACCGGTCGGGAATTGACAGCCAGATAGCATCGACACCTGGCTCTGACAGTCGTGTCGGACCCGCTCGTCACCGATTGGTGAACTCGACGCTGGTAATTTCGAAGTGTTTATTTTGGTAATATCCGCTCAAGTATTACAGTACGTTGTATACTCTGCATCGAACTCTCGTGGCGGTGGTTGCTGGAATTGTGGACCCATATCCTTCGATGTATAGGGGTTTTCCAACACGGTCAGTAACCTCTTGAATTTGGATAGATCCCCAGTTTCGAGATACTCATCCAGTGCCTCTTCAACTAGGTAGTTGCGGGGGATATACCGCGGATTGGCTTCCTGTATCAACTCCTCATCCAGGCCGACAGCAGCCAACTTATTCCTAAGCCGTTCGAATTCTGCAGTTGCAAACGCTGGGTCATCAAACGTACCGGGCGTCTCTAATTCGAGGAACGTATTGGTATAGTCTGCGTTCGATTTGCGAAGCCACTCCAAGAATTCATCGACGAGTTCTTCCTCGCCATCTGAGTTGATCCCCAGTTTCCTCCGCATCATCGTGTAGTATTGCGCATCAAATCGATCCTCGAACTCGTCTAGTTTGCCTTCGATTTCATCATACGTGAGCGCTGACTGTGTACACAGCGGTTGGAGTGCCTCTGCGAACCGTTCGAGATTCCACCGCAAGATGGGTCGCTGGTTTCCGAATGCATATCGCCCGTGCTTATCGATTGAGCTGAACACCGTCTCCTCATCATAGTAATTCATGAAGGCACAGGGTCCGTAATCAAATGTTTCTCCATCGATACTCATATTATCCGTATTCATGACGCCATGAATGAATCCGACACGTAACCAGTCAACGACCATCTCAATCGACGACTGCATGACTGCATCGAAGAACTCTAGGTACGTACGATCTTTTTCATTTAATTGCGGGTAGTGCCGGTCAATAACGTAGTCAGTGAATCGCCGTAGTTCGTCGGATGCCTGGCCTGCAACGTACTGGAAGGTCCCGTATCGAATGTGACTGTTCATCACTCGGACAAGGGTGGCTCCAGGTTCTGTCTGTCGTCGTTCGACTGCTTCGTCAGTTTCGACGACTGCCAGACTTCTCGATGTTTTGATGTTTAGATTCTGCATCGCATATGAATACAGGTACTCTCTGAGCATCGAGCTGACAGTTGCGTTACCATCGCCTCTTCCGGAGTACGGCGTTCGACCAGACCCTTTCAGTTGAATATCGTATCTATTACCATCGTGCACATGTTCGCCGAGTATCATCGCTCTCCCATCGCCCAAGACGGTAAAACTTCCATACTGGTGGCCTGCATATGCTTGGGCGATTGGTTCTTCCAAGCGGTCCTGGCCTGCTAGAATCTTAGCATTGAGCTTCGTTATATCCAATCCAAGATCAGCACATAGCCTGTCATTAAGAACCAAAATTTTGGGATTAGCGATACTTTTGGGCGTTACTCTCGAATAGAGGTTTGAGTCTAAATCTTTGTAAGTGGTGTCAAATGAAAAGACCATTCAGTTTCATATGGCGTTATCTCGCTTGCTTCAATAATCTTGTCTTTGGAAATATTAAGCATCGATCGATTAGAGAGGTTCAAATTGGCGTGTGCTGCATACACGCTCTGTATCTCGCAGACCGGTACTGGCAGATGCTCGGTAGTTCGTCGAGGCGCTGCTGCATACAGGGCGCGTATACAGCACACGAAACCGCGGCGACTGGGACCGTTGGGACGCCGAGTTCCCCTGTTGGCTCTGCTCTAGGAGCAGAGTCGATGTGCGTATCCAGCACCCCCGGCTTAAGAATCCCCTGTATATCAGAGTTCGTCGCCGACCGATCCGAGTCGTACACATTTCATAGCATCGGCGGTCCCTCAATAGCGGTAGTTATGGCGTGAGTTGCCGGGTGCAAGATTCTCTATTGAGAACCATTTGATTTAGTGGTTTGTTTTCTATCACACGATCGACTGGATAGCCCGTCGGATGAGCCGTCGGCGAAACTATGCGGTCGAAACGGGTAAAAAGTGTGTACGGCTGACCCTGTATCGCTTCCCTATTTCCCTAGAGAGCACATTCGGGGGACTGACGGACCTGCCATCTTAGGCCCCTGGGGCCCTACACCGGACAGATGCCCGACACCAAACGACAGCACGACATGGTCGTCTGGGGTGCCACGGGCGTCGCCGGACGGCTCGTCGCCGAGTTCCTCACCGAGCAGTACGACCCGGACGCGCTCACGCTGGCGATTGGCGGCCGGAACGAGGAGCGTCTCGAAGCGCTGGCGGCCGACCTCACCGTGGGGACCGAGTGGGACGACGTTCCGATACTCCTCGGCGACGCGACCGACCCGAAGAGTCTCCGGGAGATAGCCGCCAGCACGGCAGTCGTCTGCACGACCGTCGGCCCGTACACCACGTACGGCACACCGTTGGTCGAGGCGTGTATCGACGCCAGAACCGACTACTGCGACCTGACCGGCGAAGTGAACTGGATCCGCGAGACTGTCGACCGGTTCCACGACGCGGCGGTTGAGGCGGAGACGCGTATCGTCCACAGTTGCGGGTTCGACTCCGTGCCTGCAGACATCGGGACCGCGCTCGTCCAGTCGTTCGCCCGCGAGACGTTCGGTGTCCCCTGCGAAGCGGTCCGCATTTACCTCGAGGACGGCAGCGGGGGCGTCAGCGGCGGCACGCTGGCCAGCTTCGGTGAACTGTTCGAAGCCGCCTCTGAGGACCCGGTGGTCCGGCGGACGCTAGTGAACCCATACTCGCTGGCCCCGCCCGGCGAGCGCAAGGGCGTCGACCCGGGCGAACAGCGGTGGCCCCGGAAGGACCCGTTGCGGGACGAGTGGACGGCACCGTCGCCGATGGCCCCCATCAACGAGCGCATCGTCAGGCGGAGCAACGCCCTCTTGGGCTACCCTTGGGGTCGGGAGTTCCGCTGTTCGGAGGTCGTTCCCACCGGGCGCGGCCTCAGAGGCGCGGCGACGGCGGGGGCGGTCGCCGGGGGTCTGGGATTGTTCTCGGCGGTGATGTCAGTCGGACCGCTCCGGTCGGGCATCCGGAAATACGTCTTCCCCGACCCGGGCGAGGGGCCGACGAGCGAGGAGACCGAACAGGGTTACTTCACGGTCCGGGTGCTCGGCCGCGGAACGACCGACGACGACCCCTTCACCGTCGAGGCGCAGTTCGGGGCCGACTGGGGACCGGGGTACGGCGCAACTGCGCGGATGCTCGGGGAGACTGGAATGTGCCTGCGAGAGGACGACACAGACTCGCCGCTCTCCGGCGGCGTGTTGACCCCCGCCGCTGCGATCGGGACGCCGCTGGCCGACCGCCTGCGTGCAGTCGGGTTCACCGCAACCGTGGGCGAGGCGACAGGGATGGGAGACGAGTAAGAGTGAGCCAACCGAACACCCTTGCCGTAACGGCCCGTACACTCATCAATGCGTGTCCTCGTCGTTGGTGCAACTGGATTCGTCGGTGGTCGGCTCGTCGAGTCGCTGCGCTCGGCCGGCCACGAAGTCGTCGCCTTCTCTCGGAGTGCGAGTCGGTCGAGCTTTCCGGACGATGTCGAGATATTCGAAGGCGACCTCGCCGATCCGGCATCCTTGGAAGGGCTCTGTGACGGCATCGACGCGGCCTACTACCTCATCCACTCGCTGACAGCCAAGAATTTCGCGGATCTGGACCGAACTTACGCCCGCCGGTTCCGAGAGCGGGCGTCGGCGGCCGGCGTCGACAGGGTGGTCTACCTGAGCGGCATCAGCGGCGACGAGCGGAATCTCTCGCCACACCTCGCCTCCCGCCGGGAGGTCGAGTCGGTCCTCGAAGCGGGGAGCTTCGATCTGACCGTCCTCCGGGCGGCGATCATCATCGGTGCCGGCAGCGCGAGCTTCCGTATCGTCGACGACCTCACCGACCGGCTGCCCGTGATGACGGTCCCGAAGTGGGTGAGTACGCCGTGTCAGCCGATCGGCATCGACGACGCCGTCGCCTATCTCATCGGCGTCCTCGACGTCGAGGAGACCCGTGGCGGAATCTACGACATCGGCGCGCCAACAGTGTGGTCGTACAAATCACTGCTGAAGCTGACTGCCGAGGAGAAAGGCAAACGCGTGCTCATCGTGCCCGTCCCGGTGATGTCTCCGGGGCTCTCTTCGCACTGGCTCCGACTGACAACGGACGTCCAGTACGCCATCGCCCGCCCGCTGGCTGAGAGTATGCGGAACCCCGTGACGGTCGACCCCGACCGGGACCTGCAGTCAGTCGTTCCCATCGAGCAGACGTCGGTCGAGGTGGCGGTCCAGCGGGCGCTGGCGGATGGCTGATCAGTCCTCCTCGATGGGGGCCTCCTCGACAGGTATCTCCTGGACCTGTCGAAGATCCGTGAGGTGGGATGCGGCCGCCGCCGACAGCGGGAACGTCCCGTCGAGATCCGCAATCGTTCGTCCGTGGATCAGTCGGCCAACCGGGGCGCCGCCGGCCGCATAGGCTCGTTTTAGTCCCGCAACCAGCGGGTCGGCGAGGCCCAGTCGACTGAGTATCCGTCCGACCGTCTCCGTGCCGACGTGGACAGACTCGCCCTCGACGAGGATGAACGCGAAGGGGCGAGAATCAAACTGCGCTTCGAGGAATGCCTGTATTGGCTTGGCGTCCCAGCGGACGGCCACGACGCCGTCTACTTGGCGGGTCGCCGCCTCTGCGGCCGCACGGAACATCGGGTTGCTACCGTCGTACACGAGGAGCGACTGTGTCACGTCTCCGTTAGCTGCTTTGGGGATTTGAGTGTTTGCGAGCGGAGTGGTCGTATAGCTGGGTCTCGTGCGTCCGACAACCTACTGACGGACTACCGGCAGACCAAGCTTATTCAGAACTGCGGTCCAACGTCTCTATATAGGGTCGCTCGGTAAACGCGCGATCAACGGAGTTAGCTCGGCGGTGGGCACGTTGCCCAAATGCCAGCGCGAAGGGGAGAAATTGGAAGATGACGACCAGATATCGACGGGACATCCCTCTCATTCTCTAAAATATACGAAGGGCGTGGTCGACAACTTGCAGTACGAACGTCGTTTTCGAGCAAGGAGGATATGTGAATGAGCGACCGCCTCAATTTCGGCGTATCCACCCTGAACCAATTACATGAGCGGTCGGACACGAAATGAAGTTACTGATCGGGGGACGGATCCTGTGAGAACCCGCTGCGACGGGGGACGGATTACTCGTCCGGCTCGAATTCGCGGGACTGGCTCTCGATCACGGCAGCGACGTCGTCCAGCGTGGCGATTCCAACGAGCCTCCATCGTCGTCGACGACTGGAATCCGCCGAACTTGGCCGTCGGCCATCGTCATCTCGGTCGGTCATCGATTCCCCATTCGTGAATGACGAACATGAGTCTGTGGTCCGTGCCCGGGCCGGGGTGCCCGGCAGCAATCGACTCTTCGGGGTTGCTCCGAGTCGGTTCTGTGTGCTCGCTACGCTTCCACCAAGTTCGCTGTCCTCACGGCTGATCAGCCACCCGGCGACAGCACTGACGAGGCGACCGTGACATCTTCCCAGCGGTGATTTTCAGTGCGTTCAGTACCCTTCGATTTCGACCGTCTCAGGCCCGGCAAGGAATCTCGTTCACCGCGTGAACGAGCGCCTGCAGCGCCCATCTTCCTGTGACGAACTGACGTGAGGAGCGGAAGATGTACCGCGAGGGATTTGAACCAGAGAGCGAGCGTTAGCGAGCGACCGTGGTTCAAAATCCTGCAGCGCCCATCGCCGATTTCTCGTTCGTAATCGCACGACAACGACGGGATGATCGTCGAGATCACCGTCTCTGACAACAATGCCGTTGATTTCGTTCAGCGACTGAACAATTCCGACCGATGGCGGTTTCGTCCCGCGGTTCGCTGTCTCTACGGCGTGGTGCACGACCTCTAATCATTGGGTCGTTGAACGTCTCTCGGTCGCGAGCAACTGTGTCCCAACAAAATCGGGAGGTACTGGTCACGGAAACGCGACACTACATAGTTGATGGGAACGAGTACAGAACACGCTCGGTCATCCTGCCCTCGAATCAGTCGAACTCGGGGACGAAATCCTCGGCGAGTTCGGCAGCGAGTTCACTACCGGTGAGCCAGGTGATTTGCTCGTCGTCGAATCCGTAGTTCGGAAGTAGCGATTCGGCTGCTTCGCCGAGTGGAATATCGTTCGTGACGACGAGAACTCGATCCCCAGCCCCATCAAGCAGGGTTTCGAGCGCCAGTCCCACGATTTCCGTATCCGCTTTCTCGACGATGTCCTCCGGGCGATCGCTGGAGTTCGAAATGAAGCTCCGTGCCCGATCCATCACTGTCGAGACATCCGAGTCCGAATAGGCCGGACTCTCGGTAACCTTCATCCACCCCTCCTGTACTGCCTCGTCGACAGGAGACCGATCAGGAGAATACGCGTCGAGTGCAGTATCACCAGTCACCTCGGCATATACTTGTGGTGAGATCCGGAAGATCGCATCACGCTGACGGGCCTCGCGGGCGAGTGCTTGGAACCCCGCACTGTCACGTCGACCGCAACTGATGAGAACCGACGAATCGATGAAGATGACCTCTCCGTCGCGTTCCATACCGGATCAGTCCTCGACGACGGGCCGGAGTGCATCCAAAATGACGCCTGCTTCCAACGGAGAGAGTTCCTGTTCACGAGCCATAATCCGGTGTGTGACGGACCCGTCGGCGTATTCACGGGCGTAGTCGAGTGCGACGGCGAGCCCGTCGAGCCCGTGGCGATCGATGTACGTATCGACGTCGTCATCCCGCATTCGACGGGCGATCGCCTCGACTAGCTCCGGCGTGATTCGTCGTTCGGCATCGCCTGCGACCAGTTGGAGATCGATCTCGTGAGCGGTATATTCCGCCGGCCGTCCGTCATTCGACTGTTCGACGAAGCCCGCGGCTTCGAGGTCGCCGACGTATTCGTAGACCGTTCGCTGTGGGAGATCGAGCGTCCCGACGACATCCTGGATCGTCGTCGCCGGATGATGGTCGATATAGGTGTAGATCCACGCTTTTCGCGGATTCCCGAGGAGCGCGAACACCTCGCCACCAGTATCGAGTGGAGTATCCCAGTTTGCTTCTCTCGTCGCCATCAGTAGTAGCAAATTGCACGCAAATTGCAATAAGTCTTGTTGAGATGGAGTCGTCACTGACATCAGGTTTCTACGAGCGCGTGGAGGGCTATCGTACGACCGTGACATCTTCCCGGCAGTGATTTTCAGTGTGTTCAGCGCTCTTCGATTTCGACCGTTTCAGGCACAGCAAGGGACTTCGTTCGTCGAGCGTACAAGCGCCTGCAGCGCCCATCTTCCTGCGACGAACTGACGTGAGGAGCGGAAGATGTACCGCGAGGGATTTGAACCAGAGAGCGAGCGTTAGCGAGCGACCGTGGTTCAAAATCCTGCAGCGCCCATCGCCGACTTCTCGTTCGTAATCGCACGATAGCGTCGGGATGGTCGTCGATATTACCGTCTCTGAGTGCAATGCCGTTGATTTCGTTCAGCCACTGAACGATTCCGAACGACGGCGGTTTCGTCCCGTGGTTCGCTACATCTATACCGCGGTCAGACGGATCTACTCATCGAGCCATCGAACGTGATTCCTACCCGGCCGCAGGAACTGGGTCTAAGCCGACCGGCTCCGACACACGGTGATCAGTCCGATCGTTCGGCGTCGTCCCTCGCGACGTTGCCCCGATACGCCTCTGCCTGTAGCACGCTCTCGACGGCGCGCGTGTACGCCGCTTCTCGCCAGGTGCGTGTCGTCTCGGACGCCGTTTTGATCTCTCGAAGGTCGGCGAATGCTTCTCGGAGCTGTGTCGCCAACTTCTCACGCACCCGCTCTTCCGTCCAGTACTCGTTCGTCGTGTTCTGCACCCACTCGAAGTACGACGCCGTGACCCCGCCGGCGTTGGCGAGAATGTCCGGGACGACCGGAATCCCCCGCTCTGTGAGGTGTTCATCGGCCCGCGACGTCGTCGGTCCGTTGGCCATCTCCAGCACTGCATCCGCCTGAACCTCCGCCACGTTGGCCTCGGTGATCTGATTCTCGATGGCGGCCGGAATCAGCACGTCGACGTCGAGTGTCAACAGGTCGGCGTTGGTGATCTCCGCCGCACCGAACTCGAATAGGTCGTCGCTGGACTCGTACGCATCGAACAGCGCCGGCACGTCGATACCGCTCGAATCGTATATTCCGCCGTCGACGTTGCTGACCGATACGACGTCGTACCCCCGCTCGTGAAGGAACTTCGCGAGGTAGGAGCCGACGTTTCCGAACCCCTGAACCGCGACGGTCGTTCCCTCCCGTGTCATTCCAACCTCGTTCACGAACTCGTCGAGGATCACTGCCCCGCCGAGGGAGGTCGCGTATTCGCGGCCCTCGCTCCCGCCGAGTTCGACCGGTTTCCCCGTGATCACGCCCGGTGCCTGCCGTCCGGTGATCGACTCGTATTCGTCCCGCATCCACGCCATGATCCGGCCGTCGGTGTTCACGTCGGGCGCGGGGATGTCCGTCTCCGGGCCGATGTTCCGGTGGTACTCGTTGATGTAGGCTCGCGAAAGGCGCTCCAGTTCCCCCTCCGAGAGCCGCGACGGGTCGACCTGTATCCCTCCTTTGGCGCCGCCGAACGGGATGTTGGCGACGGCACACTTCAGCGACATCAGGAAGGCCAGTTCGTCGACTTCGTCGGCATTCACCGACGGGTGGTAGCGAATTCCACCTTTCGTCGGTCCACGGGCGGTGTTGTACTGGATCCGGAAGGAGGGGAACACCTCCACGCTCCCGTCGTCCATTCGTATCGGGATGTTCACGTTGATACGACGTTTGGGCTGTCGGAGGAGGTCCAGTTCCCGATCGGCGAGCCGTCCGATTTTCGATACGCGATCCAGTTCGGTCGTACACACGTCACAGAGCGTTTCCGTCCCGGTGGGTCCGAGGTCAGTATCCATCGACTGTCACCGATCGATCGTTCACTGAAACACGACAAATAGTCCCGGCGAGTGTGCAACGCCGTTCACACGGCACTATTACAATCCCGAACCGAGGCGGCGACGAGTTCACACACCGCAGGTCCGACACCACACATCACTCCGCGGCGAATTCGGATTAGCGTCGACTGTTGTTTCGGGCCGAAAGCACGACGCTTCCGGCATTTTTCCGGACGGATTGATTCGTCGATCCGAACATGAACTTCCGCAGACGGCCTTTCGTCGGAGCGCCGATGATCGTGAGGTCGTAGCATCGCGATTGGTCGATGATCGCCGCCAGAGTGTCTGTCGTCTCGAGTACCCACTTCGTCGTGGTATCAGGGCGGCCGATCCGACGGTGGACGTTGTCTACCAACTCTTCGGCATCGTTTCGCCGCTGATCGGGTGCGTCATCGTCGATGACGTGTAGAATGTCGATCCAAGCGTCGGAGCCGGTGGCGATAGAGGCTGCCACATCGGCGGCTAGCCCTGAGTGAGGGCCGCCAGCAATCGGGAGGAGAATCGATGCCGGATCCTTGAATCCGGTCCGACCGTTCACGACGACCACGTCCGCATCGGCGTGGGCCGCAATCCGTTCGGTGATGCCCATGCGGAGGCGACGCTCACGGCTGCTCCCGGGCACGACGAGGGTATCCACGTTTCGCGTTCTGACTGCTTGGAGGATGCCGGTCACGACACCACGAGTGTAGACACAATCCCCGTTCACTCGTGGAAGCGACTCGGTGGTCTGATCGAACACCCACTCCAGAAGGTCGGCTTCGTCGCCATCGGATATCTCGTGATGGTATTCGTTGGGTGTTCCTGAGAGAGTACTATCCGGATTGATGACCGTCAGCGAGGCGTCCGTCGCGCGTGCGAGCGTCGTCGCGACTTTCAACTGATCGGTCAGCGCAGGAACCGATCGGGTGAGGAGCGGAACGAGAATCTGATTTCCATCGAATCGCCCTACTACGTGGGATGTCGCATCGGGCGTCTCACCGTCGGTTGCGAGTAATCCACCCAGCGACGGTGAATGCATACTCCGTACATCAGAGTCGACTTACAAAAATCAGCGGGTCCGTCTGGTGTCCAGTCGCGCTGATCGCTATACTACATTCGGGAGGTGCCGGGAATCTTCGGTGAACGAAGCGTATATCCTCGTGTCGAGAGCTTCTTCCGTAGTTCGTTCGAACGGGGGAACGATGGCCTCTCGATCCGTGCGGCCAATCACCATCGACGACATCTTCGACACCGGTCACCCCTTCCCGACGTTCAGCGAGGCGTTCAAACACGCCTGTCAGGCGTTCCGCAGGGACACGTCCACGATGAGTTGCTGCGTCGAATGAGACGATCCGATACGACCGTTTTCGTGACAGTCGCCACGACGACAACAGCCACGATTGGCGGGATAGTAGACGCCAATATATGCTTTTCGCGCACGGGAGGGTCGTTGTAGCGAGCGAACTGGATTAAACAGCCACCCTGTCCTGCAGTCTGCTGTCATGGGTGTTCGAATCGACTGTCGGTCAGTGTCGGTCACGTTTGATCTCCAGATGTCGCTGTCCATCCCCGGAGGTACTCCATGATCGACCTGTTCAACGTCGGGCTCTACACCTTCGGTGTCGCGCTGTTGGCCGTCACGTATCTCCCGTTTTCACCGGCTACGGTCGACCTGGTGCTGTACTCGCGCGAGAAACAGATTGCCCTCTTCGAACGCCGGTGGCTACTCAGAGGCGTCGGCATCCTCTCGTTGCTCGTCCTGTTCGTACGTGCGCTCGCCGACGGGCAGTTCCGCTGGATCGGGCTTCTCGGAGCGACGACACTCGTGTCGGCCGTCGCGTTCTGGATCGGCTACGTCCCCTCGGTCATGTCGCCCCCGAAAGAACGAACCGTGCTCTCGGCGGCGGAGGGAGACGAACTGCTCGCTCCGGACGAGACGGTGCTCGGTCTCGACCACGATGGCGAGGCGAGGGCGTATCCGCGGAAACACATCGCTCGGCCCCACTATCTTCCCGATGTCGTCCAGGGGGATTCGCTCGTCGTCACGTACTGTGTGCTCTGTAACAGCGGCGTCGCGTTTCACGCGGACTTCGACGGCGAGCCGATGGATATCCTCCCCATCACGGCTCCCGACAACAACATCCTGTTGCTGGACCGGAACACCGGAAATTACATTCAGCAACTCGAGGCGCGCGTCGTCGCGGGGCCCGACGACGGAACGGTACTGGAGTCGATCCCCGTCCAGATCGCCAAGTGGGGAGAGTGGAAACGGCTCCATCCGGAGACGACGCTGGTGTCCGCTCCACCGCAATCCCTCCGGGACAGAATCGTCGCCGTCATGCTCGATATGATGGTCGCCATCCCGAAACTCGAAGCGAGGGACACGCCATTCCACGGTCTCACAACTGCCGTCGACGACCGACTCCCGGCGATGTCGTACGTCCTCGGGATCGAACGCGACGGGGAGCGGGTCGCGATTCCGCGGGCAGTCCTCGACGAGCGATCCGTCATCAACGAAACGGTCGGCGGGACGGCTATCGCCGTGCTGTACGATCCCGAACGGGAAATTGGCAACGTCTTTTACCGACAGGTTGGGGAACACGTTCTCACGTTTCGTCCCGCGCCCGACGGTCCGGACGAGGCCGTCGCTCGGGACGACGAAACCGGGACGTACTGGACGCTCTCGGGGGAGGCCGTCGCTGGGGAGCTCGCGGGGCAGACGCTCGACCAACATCCCCACTGGGACGACCTCTTCTGGTTCAGTTGGGCGGCGTTCAGACCGGATACCCGCGTGTTCACGTCGGTGGCGACCTCGACCGGATGAGATGCCGCATCCGAGCGTGTGGCTCCGATGCACAGCCGATACGGGGTTAAGAGGGTTCCCGTCGTCGCTGGTACCAATGGCTGGTCACGCTACCGTCCCGTCGTCGCCGGAACCATCGTCGTTACGAGCACTCCCGCCGAGCGCGAAACTGGTCGTCAAGACACTCGAATACGAGGGTCGACTCACCCAAGCGGAACTCGTCGAATCGACGCGACTTCCGGACCGAACTGTTCGGTATGCACTGCGAGAACTCGAAGACGAGGACTTGGTGACCTCCCGGATTTCGTTTGCCGACGCCCGACAGCGCGTCTACTCGCTCACGACCGCAGAATCGTAGGGGTGCGAGAGGGGAGGGGATCAGTCCTGTCTACTGCACGCAATCAGTGATCGTGCCCGCCGCGGGTGAACTGCCCGGAGAACGCCCGCTGAACGACTTCGGGGAGGGCCGGGTGGATGTGAATGCTCTCGCGGATGTCCTGCACGGTTCCGGAACCGGCCGTCATCGCGACGACGACTTCCTGCACGAGCGTGGAGGCGTCGGGGCCGATGATGTGGCAACCGAGTATTTCACCGTCGAGGTCGATGAGCACCTTCACGAAGCCTTCGGCTTTCATCGCGTCGCCGCGGGCGGTCTCCTCGTATCGGTAGGTGTTGGTCGCGTAGTCCCGTCCCTCGGCTTGTAGCTCGCTCTCGCTGGCGCCGACGCCCGCCACTTCCGGCGAGGCGAACACGGCAAAGGGCATCGCGCTGTAATCGATCGCTTCGAGGTCGCTCCCGAAGACGTTTCGCGCGACGGTCCGTGCTTCGTGGTTGGCGTTGTGTTTCAGCAGGTATTCGCCGACGATGTCGCCCAGCGCCCAGACGCCGTCCGCGGCCGTTCGGAGGTATTCGTCGGTTTCGACGAAGCCTCTCTCGTCTGTCTCGACTGCCGTCGCATCGAGATTCAGCGTGTCGGCGTTCGACACGCGCCCGGCGGCGATCAGCAACTCGTCGCCCGTCACGGTGACACCCGCTTCCTCGTCGACGATGCCCCCATCGTCTCCGTATTCGTACGGCTGTGCCTCGACGGACACGGTTCCGTTACTCTCGGAGACTGCAGTGGCCATGTGGCCGGTGTGGACGGTGAATCGCTCGGCGTAGCGTTCGGTGAAGGACTCGGCGACTTCGTCGTCGGCTTCCGGAAGCAGGTTCGGTCGACGGCCGATGATCGTCACGTCGCTTCCGAACGTCCCGAAGAAGTGGCCGAGTTCGGCAGCGATGTAGCCCCCACCGACGATCACGAGATGGTCGGGGGGCGTTTCGAGCTGGAGCGCCTCCGTGCTCGTCAAATGACCGACCTCGTCGATGCCGTCGATGGCCGGAATCGACGGCCGTGATCCCGCCGCAATGAGGATCGTCTCGGCCCGGAGTCGGGCCCCGTCGTCTTCGCCGTCGACGACTTCGACCGTGTGGTCGTCGACGAACCGTCCTTCTCCCTCGAACAGGCTGTGTTGGGAAGACGAGCGGAGGCCCTGTCGAATGGATTCCGCGTCCGCCTCGACTTCCTCGTTCACTTCCCGGACGATATCGGCGAAGCCGACGTCCTCGACGCGAGCGTCGATGTGAAACTCTCCGGCGCGCTCGATCGTTTCGAGGACGTCCGCGTGATAGAGCAGTAACTTCGATGGGATACAGCCGCGATTGAGACAGGTCCCGCCCAACGGTCCTTTCTCGACCACGGCGACGGACTGCCCTTGATTCGCTGCAACGTTGGCGACGTCGAGCCCCGACCCGGAGCCGATCACCAGAAAGTCGAACTCTTCCATACGCCCGTTCACACGCCCTGGAGTATGAACGTCCGGTTGCAACCCGACATTTCTTCGTGGTAACCTACTCACCAATTGGTTAGCCAATTGATTATTGTTGTGGCGTGCGTGGACTGTAACGGAGACTACTATGGCAACAGAAACCACAACCGCGTCGCCAGTATCGTCAGTAACATCCGAACAATGGATTGCCGGAGCGGTCGGCGGGTTCGTCGGGAGTATCCTCTTCGGGCTGATGATGATGTTCGTCATGCCGGCCCCGCTGCTGGAGGTGGTAATCCCGGCCATGTACGGGATCGAAGGCCCGGCGTTGCTCGCAGGCTGGGCGATTCACCAGTTCCACGGTGTCGTCCTCGGTCTCGTGTACGTCGCGCTCGTCCAGTTCGGACCGCTCCGTGAACCCGCTCGGGAACTCACGGGATCGATCGGTCTCGGCGTCGTCTACGGCGTCCTGACGACGCTCGTCCTCGCGGCACTCGTGATGCCGCTGTGGCTCGCGGCCGTCGGCTTCCCCGCCGCGCCCCCGTTCCCGAACGTCGCGTTCCCGGCGACGGTCGTCTCGACGATCGGCCACATCGTCTACGCGATCCCCCTCACCGTCGCGTACGCGATGTCGACGTAGGGTGATTCTACAGGAGCGTTTGGAACCCTTTGAACTCCCGATCGCACGCGATCATGCGATCGGGGTCCACTGATTAACAACTGCTCCTACACTCCCCTTCGCACTCGCCTGTGCAACGCCGTCCCAACGTCGCTTCAGGTATTAGATACCACGCTGCGTCCGAGCGTGTGCAATGCCAACAGCAACCGTGCGCGGACACGAGATCCACTACCGAAAGGACGGCGACGAGGGGCCCCCGATCGTGATGGTCCACGGTGTGCCCACCAACAGTTCCCAGTGGGAACCGATTCAGGACCTCCTCTCGCCGTATTTCGAGACGTACGCCATCGACCTCATCGGTATGGGACAGAGCGACAAACCACTGGACGACTGGGAGTACTCCTGGGAGAACGACTCCCACATCATCGCGGAGCTGATGGACGAGTGGGGCCACGACTCGATGATCGTCGCAGGCGACGACTGGGGCGGTGGTATCGCGCTCGACTTCGCCGCTCGCTACCCAGACAAGACGGACATCTGTGTCGCCGTCGATCCGGTCGCTTACGACAACTGGCCGGTCGCGGAGATCGAATCCATCGGCCGGCTGGCCTTCGTCGACGACGAGGAGGAGTTCCGGAAGGCCGTCGCGGATTTCCCGATGAAACTCGTCCAGACGCTTCGGACGATGGTGCACGAACCGAGCAACTTCCGGGGTGGAGCGGTCAAAGAGGACGTTCCGACCGCGCGAACGACCCACGACCTCCGGAAACTTCGCGAACCGTACGAGACGGTCGACTACGCCGCCGGCGGCTCACAGCTCAACGGCGACGCCGGCTACGGCTCGCCGAAACTCGACGCCATCCGCGCCCTCGCGCTTCGCGGGGCGTCGCTCGATCCCGACTGGATGCTCGACATTCCCTACGAGGACATCACCGCCCCGACGATGCTCCTCTGGGGGTTGCAGGACATCATGATGGATTCGGCGATCCGGTTCCGGTTCCGATACGACATCACGAACGCGCCCGTTCGCATCCAGCCACTCCAGGAGGCGGGCCACCTCGCCCTGGTGGATCAACCCCACCTCGGTGCCGATGCCATCATCGACTTCGTCACCGAACACCAGGGCACCGACGTTCTCGCCGACCGGTACATGGGGTTCCCCGAAATCCTGTGATCGGTCGTGTACCGTCGTTGCACGCCGCCGCGTGGCTTTTTATACCGGAGCATCCATCGACGGTATGGATTTCCGAGCACGAATTCCTCTTCGGGGGATGCAGAGCGCATGAATGCGAACGAGAACTGGGTACGACGGGAGCGCTCGTTCCGCGGTATTTCGGAACGTCTCGCGATCAACTATCTCGAAAATCTCGGCGCCGAACAGGTCGACGACGACCACGTCGAAGCCGACGACTGGATGGTGACGCTCTCCTCACAGACCGTCGGGATCGGCCCGTCCGTTTCGTTGACGCAGGTCGACCTGATCTTCGAGGGTGATCCCGACGCCCTCGATTCGCTCATCGAACGTTTCGCCCAGAAGGCGATGCGTGCCGGCGGATAAGCGCCGCAGTAAAACGTATCTCTAATTTATACTCGACACTTGAGTGTCGGTCGATCCGATCACGTATCGAATCAGTTCGTCGTATGATGGACGACGATCCGTAATCGTCGGTAGCCCGCAATCGACTGACTGTCCTCGAATGGTCCGTCTCTAAGTTCACGCGCGGTGTGAGAGACGACAGTTATCAGAACGTAATAACTTCGTACCCGTCGGCGACGAGCGACCGAATGCTCGGGTGCCCATCGTGGTCGTCGAGCGTTACCAGTCCGGCGTCGTTCACGACGTCGTCGACGCCGAACGCCCCGGCGCAGTAGTCACAGACGGACGTGTCGTCGCGGACTGTCTGATAGAGTTCGTGGTAGTCGCTGTCTTCGTCTTCGAGTTCGGGAATCCACTGCGTCCCGGCGCCGTCGAAGATGAGTTCGACGTCGTCGCCCTCGGTCTCGGCGAACTCCTTGGCCGTTTCGAGCCCGTTCGCGAGACGACCCTGGTCGGCGTGCGAGTCGGTGCCTGCGAGGATGATAACTGCTGCTTTCGTCATTCTAGGTGTCGATACGGAGCCGTCTCATATAGGGACCGCGTGGCTGTGCAATCCGTACACGCTGTCCCCGTTTATTTAAATAGTTCTTGTCGGGGGCGCAGATTGAGACTGGCCTTCGAGGCCAGTCGGCTAGTGATCGGGATCCACAGGGAGTGGTTCTCGAGAGTCGACACAATCTCGGCCGGGAGGACTAAAGTTCGACGTCGCTGACGCTCTCGACGTCGAATCGAGTTACGTCGGGCTCACCGTCGAGCAGTTCGGGAAGCGCCGCCTCGAACTCGCCGAAATGATCAGTTTCGACGTGTGCGCCGAACGCCGCTTCACTCTCGTACTGTTCGACGAACCGGAACAGATTCGGGTCGTCGATATCGGTGTTGACCCGATAGTCGATGATTCCGTCCTCAGCCCGGGAGTGTTCGGCCAGCTCCCGCATCAGCTCGACCGCTCGGTCGCGGTGGTTCGGATCGATCGGAAACGTCGCATGGACGACGAGCATTGCACTCCTACCCGGGACGCGCGGGTGTATATACGCTCGGCAGGCGTGCGGCACCGTTGCACGAGACCGGTCCGTTGTCGTCCTCGTTGTGGTCCAGCGGTGTGGCGACCGCCACGGGGATCGACCACGGACTCACACACCTAATCGTACGTGTGGAACTCGGTGGCCTGTTCGAGGAGTTCGTCCGGCATTCCGGGCACTTCGTCGCTTCGGACGGGGCCCTGTTCGGCGACGAGGTCGGGATCTCGCGGGAAATCCCGCAACGTCCAGTGGATCGAAATACCCGCTTTCGCGCCGTCTCCCAGCGCGATCGGCACCTGGTTGTGGCCGGGCGTGAGGTCGCCGACCGCGTAGACGCCGTCGACGCTCGTCCGGCCGTGGTCGTCTACCTCCACGGTCCCGTCGTCGTTCAGTTCACAGCCGAGGTCGGTCGCCAGTCCGTTGTTGTAGTCGGCCCCGTACAGCGCGAAGCCACCCTTGTACTCGCGGACGGCTCCATCTTCGAATTCCAGCGCCTTCAGCCACCCGTCGCTCCCGTTCTGGACACCGGTCACGTCCTCGTGAATCACGTCGATCGGATGTGTTTCGAGCATCTCGTCGGTGTCGTCGCTCCACTCTGGCTCGTCACCTCGAGTCAGCAGGTCGACCTCGTCGGTGAAGTTGAGCAGGATTGCAGCGACGTGCGCCGCGCTCTCGCCGTATCCCATCACGTACACGGGCTCGTCCGCGAACATGTGTGCGTCACAGTGGAGGCAGTAGTGGAGTCCGCGACCGGTCCGAGGGAGCGGCGGGTCCGGTCGCACGTCGTTCATGCCCGTCGCCAGCGCGACCGCGTCGGCCACGTAGTCCACGTCGGTCCCACACAGACGGAACCGGTCGTCGTCGGTTCGGCCGGCCGATCCGATTCGATCAGAGAGTACCGTACAGCCGTACCCCTCCAGTTGCTCCTTCCCGATCTGCAGGAGTTCCATTCCGCTCGTCTCTTCGGTCGTTCCGACGAGGTTGTGGACGTCTTTCATCATCGCTGCCCGGCCACCGCCGCGGTCGACGAGTGCTGTCTCGTGCCCGAGTCGCACGCTGTACAGTGCCGCCGAGAGCCCCGCTGGTCCGCCACCGACGACGACGACTTCGTACTCTTGCTGGTCTACAGCCATACGACGACCGTCGGTGGGGGAGCTAAACGTACTATCCCGAGTGTGTAGCGGCGTTAAACGCCCGCGCTTCGGTTTAATACACGTCTGTCGTACCGTACGCCGTCGCATGGCCTCAATCATCGCTGGCTTGGCCGGTGGATTGCTCGCGACGATCGTCATGACCGCCGTAATGATGATGCTAGGCGATGGCGGCTCACCGCCGACGGCTGCTCTCGTCGAGAAATTCGCTGGTGGCGAACCGAACGACCACGCCACGCCGGGAATGATCCTTCACATGGTCTACGCCGTCGTCCTCGTCGGGTTCCTGGGGGCCGGCATCCTCGCGTGATACGGATTAGTGTAACTGTTTACCGGTGGTTCGCCGACCTGTCTTGGCGAACCACCGGTACTGACTTACAATAATCCGTATGAATCACTGGATAGCATTGTAACCGATCACACCACAACCACACGAAACCAATGTCACGACTACCACTACTCGAACTGGACGAGATTCCGGAAGAGTACCACTACCTGTTCACGGACGACTACCTCGGTGACCGACACATCTTCCGGGCGTGGGCGCACAACCCCGAAATTCTCGAGGCGACGCTCGAGTATCTGAACACGCTGTACGAAGGGATCGGCCAGCGCCGCAAGGAACTGGTCATCCTCACCGTGGCGCGAGCACGCGGTGCCCGATACGAGTGGCACCAGCACGTCGACATCGCCCGCGACAAGGGCGTTACCGTCGAGGAGATGCGAGCGATCGGGGGTGACGACCTCTCGCCGTTCGACGACGCGGAGTTCGTCCTGCTCCAGTACGCCCGCGCAGTCGAATCGGGGACCGTAACCGACCCCATCCACGACGCACTGGAACGGCACTACTCGTCGGCTGAGATCGTCGCGATCGGCCTCCTCGTCGACTTCTACGTCGGCCTGTGCAACTACATCGCGTCCGTCGATCTACCCTTCGAAGGCGGCGAGTTCGTCGGCTGGCATCCCGATCCAGACACCGTGGCGGAGTTATTCGATGACGCGTGACTGCTCGATGAACTGCCGGTGACATACATGATGGATGATCGCGCCGTCGGTGCTGGGCACCTCGTCGCTGTACTCGGAGCGGGGATTCCGCTCGTCGCGCTTGGAACACTCGATGTCGGGACGGCTGGCTCGCTACTCACGAGTCTCCCGGTTCCCGCCGGGTTTCCAGTCGATCAGTTCCTCGCGCACTGGTGGGTGTTCCCCGCCTCGATCCTCTTTTCGATGATCGCGCTCTCCTCGGGCGTCTCGGGTGCCCTATTTTTCAGTCCCTTCTTCATTCTCGTCGTCGGCCTGTCGCCCGCACAGGCCATCGGCGCCGGGCTCATGACCGAGGTGTTCGGCATGGGAAACGGCCTCCTGAACTACGTCCGTCAGAACGTCGTCGACTACGCGACGGCGAAGTGGCTCCTACTCGGGGCCGTCCCGTCCATCGTCGTCGGGGCGCTCGCCGCGCACTACGTCCCGACGACGCTTCTCACGCTCGCCTTCGGCGTCGGTCTCCTCGGACTCGGTGGCTTCCTCGTCGTTCACGATCCGCCGGAGGCGTGTGTGCCCGGTGAGGAGGAAGGCGAGTTCCTCGAACGAAAGAACGCGGGCCGGGGTACGACGGTCGTCGAGGCGGCCGATGGCGAGACCTTCACTTACGATACCTGCTGGCGACTGCCCGGAGTCATCCTGGCCACCGTCGGTGGGTTCGTCACGGGCCTCATCAGCGCCGGACTTCCCGAAATCACGACGACCCAGCTCATCGTCCGGTGTCGACTCCCACCTCGCGTGGCCATCGCGACGAGCGTGTTCGTCCTCGGTATTGCCGCCATGGCCGGCGCCATCGTCCACGCCCTCGCTGCGACACCCGTCTGGTACGTCGTAGCGTGGTCCATCCCCGGTGTCCTCATCGGTGGCACCATCGGGACCCGAATCGGTAAGTACCTCCCCAGCGACCTCATGGAGTGGGCACTTGGGGTCGTGTTCGTCGGCGTCGGCCTGATCGTCCTCGGGAGCGAACTGCTGGTCTGATAGTGTTTATTGTAACTGTTTACCGGTGGTTCGCCGACCCGTTCTGGCGAACCACCGGTACTGACTTACAATGATCACTATGACGGACGGTCGCCCGTCGTCGATTCTTGCGTGTGAGAACGGTCAATTCTCGTAGGTCGACACGGTACTTCGAGTAGCAGTCGGGTCGGTAACGGCTCCTTGTTCGGCACACAGACCGCGTATAGGCTACGTAGCTTTCCCGATCTCGGTGTACGAACAGGGGATCGACGGTTCACTCGCGCGGCGCAACCGTTAAGCCGCTGATAGTTTATCGATACGTCATGACGAACTGGTCCCCTCCTTCGATTCCACGCAACTGGTTCGTGGCGATAGTGGTGTTCTACGTCCTCCTCATCGCGTATTCGGTGCTCATCGTGGGGCAGTTGTTACTCGGTGTCCTGTCGGGATTCGTCTTCGTGTTTCTGTACTTCTTGTGGAGATGTCTCGTTGCCGTGGAAGCGATTGCCGATGCGCAACAGCGAATGGCCTTCCAACAGGAGGAAAACGGATAGATATGAACACCTACCTGCGGCCGTCTCGGTGGTGAGCATATCGAATAACTGGGATCGATCCACGCTGAGCCTAGTACCGGAGCAGATCCGACAGGAGTCCCTTCACGTTCGTTCGGAAACCACCCTCGATGTCACCGGAAGGGCGAGGAGCACTCGCAGTACCATACTTCGTCGAGGGACCCGCAGGCGCGACCGAACAGCCCGCGAGAACGGTCGGTAGTGACGCGAGGAGGGCACGTCTCTGCATACTGGGTAGCCCAACGGACGGCGTAAAAATGAATTGGACGTTGTCGTGATGGGTGGGGCAGCGGTCCCGCGCGAAGACGGGGGCGAAAGCAGACGCTGAGCGTACAAGAGCAGAGCTTTTGTGACGGCAGACACCGTCGAAGAACAGTTCAGTTACACCGCAAATGGGCGTTTCCGGTGGGGAAAGTCGGAGCTGTTCGACGACGACCTGTGGCACCACCACACGCCGAGACAGGCGGTCTGGTATCCACGCTGGTGAGCAGAAGCGTTCGTTAGGTCTTCCGCAATTCTCCGCCGTGTATCGGGTTCCTGTTCAGGGCTAGGCCTGCATCGACGCCTCGCCAGCGCCCGACTGATTCTCGAAGTACCCCCGAATTCGTCGAAGTACGGTACCGATCAAGAACCCCGTCACCCCCAGTGGGAGACCGACCACTACAGCAATCATCAGACCGATGGCTGTCGCGTCTGGGATTCCGACTGTGCCATAGTACTCGGTCGAGAGACCATAGCGCGCGAATCCGATACCGAACGTCGGTGCCATCGCGAGGACGGTGGCTGGGATCAATCCGGAATTGAAGACCGTGAACAGAGTCGCGACAGCAACGATTGTGGCAACGCCCACGAAGACGAGCGGTGCCGGATTCGCTCCCGTCCACGTACCGACTGCCATCGACTCGACGTGGCGGTAACTGGAGCTGGTCACGACCCACCACTCGGTTCCAAAGGCGAGGAACGGTGCGCTCAGGAAGGCCACGACCGAAATCTCCCGGCGAATCCCGATGAGACCATTCGTCACGCGTTCCAGGACACGTCTCGTTCTCTCGGCCCCGAGAGCAGCGCTGACGGAGTCAGACAGAGTGCTCGTTACTGAGCCAGCCCAGCGTCGCACCTCCCGAGTCATGTTTGTGGTCTGCCCCGCTACCCACGAGCAACCGCGGTATACCCAGCCAAACAGGACGAACAGGTAGCGATAGATTGCTCGCAGCCTACTGCGAGCGGTGGTTCCATCGAATTCTATCTGCATAGTCGACATTGAGAGAGATCAACCTATCAAAGATTGGATGACTATAACGTTCGTCGTAGTCTATCGATTCACATTCCATCGGCTTCGCGCTCCAGTCAACAGATATCTCGCAGACCAACAGCAAGCGAGACCGCCATCCCTTTTGACGGGAGGATTCCACTCACTTCCGTGCCAGCCCTCCACTCCCGACGACAGTTGCTCTCCTTGCTCGGTGCGACAGTTACCTTGAGCGGCGTTGCCGCAGGGACACCCGAAGACCAGTCCGAGACGGCGACGGAAACGCCCACAGCGACGCCGACCGAAGCTGTCGGAGCCACAGCAACCGAGACGGACCAGCAGACACAGCCTCCGATTGGAAACCACCAGACGAGTAGTGTCACACCAGCACGGATCGGCTACGATGCAGACGGATCACGGCCACGAGCACGAGCACCGATTTCTCGTCGCTGGTGCGTCGGGACCGAAGTCGCACATCGTCAATCCGAGGTCGCAGTCGTAGACGGAACGGTGCTGTCAGCGACCCCTGAGGGACTCCGCGCGCTCGACGCCCGGAGCGGCGAACGTCGGTGGCAAGCAGAGATCGACGGCGGGGCTCCGACGATTCGTGATGGGCGGGTATACGTCGCTACCGATAATGCAGTTTACTGTCTCGGGTTCGATTCGGGGCGCGAGCTATGGACTCGCCGATTGTCCAACGTGACAGGTGAGCCGTTGCTTCTCAACGTCGACACGCAGGGAACGAAGGTGCTCATCGTCACCGAACGAACGGATGAAGACGGATATACCGAAGGCGCGGTGTTGCACGCCCTGGACGCTTCGACAGGCGAGACTTCGTATCGTATTTCGAGCGAGATATCGGCGATATACGGCCACTTGGCTGGCCGCGGGACGTACGTATACGGTGGAACGACGACCGGCTCTGTCGTCGCGTTCGACCTCGATGCACGCGAGGTCGCCTGGCAGTCGTACCTCGGAGAGTACGTCAATTCGGTCGCAGCGACCGCAGAAGCTGTCTACGCTGGAAGCCACACAGGAGTCGTAGCCGCACTCGATCGGACCACGGGGGACGAACGATGGCGCACGACGCTAGAGGGTGACGAGGTCGCCGTTCGAGCCCGACCGGCGGTTGCGACTAAAACCGTGTACGTGGCCGCGACCGATGGAAACCTGTATGCCCTCGATCGGGACACGGGAGAAGAGCAGTGGCGATTCGATGGGGGGAAACGACTCAGCCAACCTCCCACCGTCGTCGGCTCCGACGACCAGAGTGTCATCTTCGGAAGCGATGCGGGGAACGTATTCAGTATCGACCCCGCCTCCGGCGAGATGTATTGGACTCACCAACTCGAGGATCGGGTCAACACACCGCCCGTGGTCGTCGACGGTGTCGTCTACATCGGTGATAATTCGGGGCGACTGTACGCGCTGGCGAACGAGGATTCGAACGTCGGCGCTGAAAGTGGCTCCTGTCGGATACCTGCCTCAGAAGGAACTGATCGCAGTCAAGGAGACACCGATAATGACGGCGTGGTGAACGGCCAAGATTATGCTCCACGAGATAGTTCCGTTCAGAGCAAAGGTGACCTCCAAGACAGGTACGGCCGGAGTTCGTCCGAAGACGAGGACGGGGAGTTCCTGGTCGGAGCCGGAGTCGGTGCCGGCGTCTCGCTGAGCGGCGTCGGTCTCGGCTATGTGCTCTGGGGACGCGAGACCAGTGATTCAGACGATCCGTAATTAACCGCTGGAAGGTGGTCAGTCCCTAGCGAAGGCGAGGATCCCTTTCTGCTGGCCGCCGACGTAGATACGATCTAACGGCAACATCCCTGGGAGCAATCGAGAACACGTTATGAGAGAATACTCATTAAAATCAACGACCGGGCGTGGAATATCCGGCCGTAATATCGTCGGTGGATTGCCGGTCAGAGTGTTGGATTCATCCCGCGCCTAAAGGCGCGGTCCTTAATCTTTATAATCTCTCCCGCGGGGAACGAGCGTACGCCAACCGGGAGGCGACTACGACGGGTCGATGGCGAAGAGCCGTTCGTTGTTCGCCGCGTAGAGGAACTCCTTCCCCGCGACGACCGTCCCAACGACGCTGTTCGTCTCGACCTGCCACAGGAGTTCGCCCGTCCGCGAGAACGCGTAGACTTGGTTGTCGTTCGAGCCGGCGTACACCGCGTCGTCGGTCACGGCGGGTTCGTACACCGTGCTATTCTCGTCTGTGAACGACCACCGTTCGGTGCCATCTCTACGGTCGAGTGCGACGAGCGTTCCGTGCTCCCGCCCGCTACAGCCGAGATACACCGCGTCGCCGTCGACGACCGGAGCCGTCCCCCGTTTCGGTGACGGGGTGTCGACCGTCCATCGAACGGTGCCGTCAGCACGGTTCAACGCGAGCAGCCTTCCTGCCTTACCTGGCTCGGTCGACATGGCCACGTAGACGGTATCGCCCGCGATCGTCGGACCCCGGGTCTCGGCGTCGGTCCGATGTTCCCACCGTCGCTCACCGTCGACGTCGAATGCGGTGACGACGCCGTCGACGCGATTGGTGAAGACAACACCATCGGCCGTCGCTGCCGGCGTCGTGAGGTGGTCGCCGCCGGTGTCCGCGCGCCAGACGACCGCACCGCTGCTGGCGTCGATAGCGAGGAGCTCCTCGGCGTTCGCGTACACCCGCCCGCCGCCGACGCCGACACCCTGTCGGAGCGGCGAGTCGACGAACCACGCCTGCTCGCCGTCCGATCGACGGATGGCACGGAGGCCGTCGCAGCCAGGAACGTAGATCCGTCGGTCGTCCACGGCGATGTCGCTGTGAAGACAGAGTCGCTGATCGAAATCGTCCTCGCTGTACTCAGTCACCCACTGTTTGCTCCCGTCGGTCGGCGACAGCGCGTGGAGCGTCAGTCGACCCATGACGTAGAGCGTCCCCCCGTCGAGGAGAGGTTGTCCACGAATACTCTTGCGCCAGCGGATTCGGTCAGAGGATGGCCCGGATCCACCGATACACCCAGCGCCAACGCCGGTGAAAATCACACCGAGAGACTGGAGGGTCGTTCTCCGGGAAATTGGACGCCGGGATTCGATCCGTTCGGACCCAGCGTCCGAACGGTCGGTGGACTGACTCGGCGAGGTCATTCCCAGGCTTCGTCGGTGTTGAGTCGGTAGTACGTCGTTGCCCCGTCGGCCGTCTCGACTTCCTTTTCCGCGACCATACCTTCGGCGACGAGTTCGTCGAGTGCCTCGTCGACGTCGTCGACCAGCATTCCACTTGCGACGACGTCGCCGACGACGTCGACCAGTTCGTCCTGAATCTCGGTCAGCACTTCGCGGATCGTCTCGGGACGGGCGTCGTTGCCGAAGTCGACGCCTCGGACGATCTCCGTCTTCGTGTATGCATTATCGACGTTTTCGGAGAGGAACGCGACGACCAACTCCTTCTCGTCCTCGTACTCGCTAACTGGGGTCGTCCCGGTCGCCGACGCGCTATCCGCTCGGACACCGTCGTTCCACTCGGTATCAGAAATGGGCATGGATGTCGATAGTTGTCGACGCAGTTCAACGTGCCTCACTGTTTCCCATGTAGCAACTTGGGGAGGTTCCACGGACGAACCAATACATCACACTTCCCAGCCGGAATCTCAGGTGAGGTTATTGCCCGCCCGGATATAGCAGTCTGTCGATCTTCTGAACGAGAAACTCTGGTGTGGCTTTCACACACCGTGTGTTCGAAGCCAGCCGTATGGCACTCCAGTTAGGCCAGGCACTCGGGCGTGGTGCTCGACGTGCGTTCTCGGTCAGTGGTATCGTGGCGCTCGTACTGACGATCTGCTATCAGGTCGTCTTCGTCGGATCGTTCAACACGATCATCGTGAACCGACTCCCGGCGAGCGTCCAGCCAAGTGATATCGGCACGATCGGCTTCACCCTCCCGCTATCGACCGAGGTAGCAGCCGCACTGGGTCTCGTCGCGATGTTGTTCGGTATCGGCGTGTTTCTCGCGACCGCCCGGTTGTTGACGCGGGATCTCGATTCGCTCTCGTCGCTGCCCTCCGGACTGTTCACCCGCCGCATCGGGCGTGCGTTCCTGTCCGCGGGCATCGTTAGTGTCGTCCTCGCAGTGGTGATCCCACTCGGGTTCGCACTCCTGTTCATTCCCGGCCTGTTTCTGACGGTAAGTCTCCAGTTCGCGCTGTTCGCTGTCGCGGTCGAGGATACCGGCCCCATCGACGCGCTTCGGCGAAGTTGGGAACTGGCGAGCGGGAGCCGGTGGCGGCTGCTTGCACTCGTCGTCCTGTTCGGCATCCTCGGCGGCATCGGTGGCGTAGTCGGCTCGCTGTTCGCCTTCGTCTCGCCATCGGCGGGACAGCTCGCCTCGCTCGTCGTCAATTCGGTGCTCATTATCGTGATGTACGGCATTCTCGCCGATTCGTTCGTACAACTGCGTGGCGGAGCAGCACCCTCGACGAGTTCCCTCGCGTGAGCGTCCACGCCCAAACGATGTTGTGACCGCCGCTCAGTGGGAGCACACCGTCCGATCTTCCACTGCGGAAGTGGGCACTGATACGGATTATTGGCGCTGTTGAAGCCCTCAGACCTTGATAAGTGTGGCGTGCGAGATACAGAGGCTATCTTCAGCAAGCGGCCACCATTCGTTTCCCATCCTCGATATGAAACAGCTGTTCGGTAGATGTGCGAATTGACCTCTGAGACGCCCCTCAGTTAAAGTTGATACTCAGCGGTTCGTGCTGAATACATACATCACGGCTCCACGACTGTTTTCAGCTGAGGATTTCGACAGAACGGGAGAACCATATGAACGAATCCCCGAATCGGCTTCGTCCACGACCCGCCAGAACTCCGCAGCGATGCGCGGATGGACGCCGTTCTACGACTCGTGGTTGTCATTCACGACCGGGTGAATGCTCCTCGGAGAAGGGTCTCCACGGCTCGCCACACCGGCGTTCGCTGTTCACCCGGCCTCGTTCGCAGCGAGGGCGGTGCCGTCGCCGAGACCCCTCGGGAATCGCACCATGTAAACCGCTATTGCTGTCGGCTCGGAAGTGGGTTCCATGTCGCTCCCGACCTTCTCGGATACTCGACCGGCGCTCGGCACTCCGACGGACGAGCTTGAGACGCCCACGGTCGTGGCTGACCTCGACGCCATCGACCGCAACCTCCGGGACATCGCCCACCTCGCCGACGACGCCGGAGTTGGCGTGCGCCCGCACACGAAGGCACACAAGATACCGACTCTCGCCCGACAGCAGGAGGATCTCTACGGCCCGGGCGTGTTGTGTCAGAAGTTGAGCGAGGCTGAGGTGATGGTCCGGACTGGCGTGCGCGACGTGATGCTGGTCTGCCCGGTGGTAAGCGGGCCGAAGCTCGAACGGCTGCTCTGGGTGGCCGACCACGCGGACCGATTCGCGACGCTCGTGGACTGTCCTGGGAACGTCCGCCCGCTCGCCGACGTGGCGGCCCGTCAGGGGACGACCGTCGGGGTCATCATCGAGGTCGACGTCGGAGTTGAGCGCATGGGCGTCGCCCCCGGCAAGGGAGCGAGCGAACTGGCAGCCCTGATCGCCGAGGAGCCCGCCCTCGAGTTCCGGGGGATCCTCGGACACGATAGTCACGTCCCGGCCGCGGGGAAGACGGTCGAGGGGTACGAGCGCGAGTGCGCCGGAGTCGCCGACAAGCTCGAGCGAACGGTCGAGGCGATCGAAGCCAAGGGTCTCCCGGTAGAAACCGTGATCTCCGGCGCTTCCTCGACGGCGCAGTACATGGCTCGCGAGCCCGTCGTGACTGAACTCGATCCCGGTCGATACGTGTTCAACGACGCCACCCTGCTCGCGGCGTGTCCCGAAGTCGACCGCGTGGACTGCGCGCTCACAGTCCTCACCACGGTGATCTCCAAGCCGACCCGGGACCGCGCTATCGTCGACGCCGGCGGAAAGACCCTGTCGTACATCGCCGATCCGAAGCCGGTTCCGAAGTATCGGGACGACATCGAGTTCTACCGGGTGTCCTCCGAGCACGGCTTCTTAGACGTGGCCGACGCCTCCGGCGTGTCCGTCGGCGACCGCCTTGAGTTCGTCGTTCCGAACGCCTACGGCCCGATCAACCTCCACGACACCCTGCCGGGGATCCGCGACAGCCGCGTCGAGGAGGTCTGGAACGTGAGCGCTCGCGGGAAGGACATATAGCGGCTTCCTCCGTTCCCTGTTCGGGACGACGCGTCGTCTGTTGTACGGGGAGTCGACCATTCTCGGCCACTCGACCGATGAGGAGTACGAGCCACGAGGCGTCCGCGGCGGCCGTTCGAGGAAGACAGTCTCTGCCACCCAACCTCGTAGCGACGGCACGATTCCGGTAGTGGCTCTGGTTCGGAGAGATCCGTCACTGGTGTGTTGCGTATCCGTTCGTACCGGAGGATCCGTTACGTGCCCGATGCGCGCCCTGTATGCAGCACGGCCTCAACAAACTAGCAGTAACTGAGGATTTCAACAGAGCCGATGTTTCAGATTCGAAACTGCGCCACTAGGCACTCCCACGGGCGTTGGCCGTTCCGCCGTGCCCCCGGCGTTCCGCCAGCCAACCGCCGAAACGCCCGGCGATCACCCCAAAGAGAGCCACAACGACGAGGATAATACCTCCGACCACGAGTATCATTGCGACGCCGACCGCTTGGAACCACGGTGGATTCGGGATGGAGGGGATTGCCCAAAATAATTTGTTTACTACCCAGATTGCCGGAAAGCCACCAATAAGTCCGGCTCGAAGTCCAGTTGCGGTACTGTTCCCACCGCGTCGCTTAACCAGATAGCCAGCGATTGCACTCCCGACCACGACCATTCCGAGTGATATATTCTCCGGCGAACGCCACGCTGCAAGCGCAGTGAATGGGAGCGCAAGTAGCCCGCCGATGAGGGCGTATTTCCACGTCTCTGTCATCCGGAGGGGACCAATTTGAACCACAGTCAAAGTATTTGACGCTTCTACTAAAACCCCCGTTGTAGTGTTGCTGGTCCGAAAACACCGTCCCGTACATCCGAAGTATAGTCGGTGGGCAGATCTCCGGATAGCGTGGGGTTATCATACCGTCTCGTAGAGTTGAATCGTGACGATGCTTCCCTCGGGGTCGTTCTCCCGAAACTGAAGGTCGCCTCCCAACTGGGTGACCGCCCAGGTGACGAACCAGAGCCCGATGCCCTGACCGTGTTTGAGTTGGGTCTCAGTCCCGGCGTCGAGGATATCTCGTTCCCGTTCGGGAAGTCCGGGCCCATCGTCCGCGACAGACAGTTCGACCGTCTCGTCCGACGCCTCCCGAACACTGACTTCGACGTGTGGCGAGTCCGTGGTCGTGTGTTCGAGTGAATTTTCGACCAGTTCGGAGAGTGCCTGTCGAATCACCGCCCGATGGGAGGAGATTAGCACTTCGTCAGGACAGACGAGCGAGATATCGGACGCCTCGTCGTCGGCTCGGAACTGATCGACGACCGTGTGGGCGACATCGGCCAGATCGACCGATTCCGGTGGCTCGGTACTCTCGGCCATGACTTCCGCCGCATCTCTGACTTTCGTACTCAGTTCGAGGAGAGAAGCGGTGTTCTCCCGAACCCCCGCCCGTATTTCCTCGTCGCCGATCTGATCGGCGTATGCGAGGACGACGTCCAAGTCGTTCCGCACGTTGTGACGGAGAATGCGATTGAGGACCGTGAGACGCTGTTCCCGGGTTCGTCGGTCGGTGACGTCCCGGAAGAGAACGGTTCTGGCGACGGGGTTATCCTCGTCATCCGTCGTCGCCTCGTGGACTGCGGAAACGCTAAACTGGAACTGTCGACGGCCGTTCGACGTCCGAAGCGCGACCGTTCCCGTCGCTCCTGGAGGAAGATCAGTTCCATCGAGTCCGTCGATGACAGTTCGGATCGGGGCCCCGATCATCGTCTCCGCAGGACAGTCGAACAGTTCCACCGTCGCCTCGTTAACGTCGAGGACGTGGTCGTCCCAGTCGAGGACGACGAGGCCCTCCTGTAAGGTTTCGACCACGCGTGTTCGGGCAATGTAATCGGCTTTCGGGAAGCCAGTCGTCAACGGATATCGTCGTACGGCAGCGGCCAGTAGTCCCCCGGACAAGAGTAGCCCCATCGTCGTATTGCCGACAGGGGAGATATTGTTACCGAGCAAGCTCACGAGATATGGTGCAGCGACACCCGTCGTGAGAACGATCACCTGTGTGTTCGAGACGCGGGCGTGGCTGCCACCGAGGTCGAACAGAAGATACGTCGCATACACGAATAGGGCGAAGAGATACAGGATCTCCCACCCGATCAACGGCGCAATTGCCCGTTCGACGGCGGTTTCGGAGGGACCGACCGCGATCACGATAGCACTGATAGCCACCGGAAACACGATCCCAGCTAGCAGAACGATTCGTTTCCACGTCAGTCCGGTCCCACGACCAGTGTAGCTGAGTGCGTACACCGTCCAAGCACCAGGAACGGCGAGGGCAGTACCGAATTGAGCTAGATCGAAGGCCGACGAGAGCAGGCTCACGGTCGACACACCGGGAAGTTCCGATCCTAGCGAGAAGACCGCCCAGAGCGTCAGGGTCGCGAGAAGTGCGATGAACGGGGTCGCGCTGGGTTGCTCCCGGGACTGGTAGGCCGTCCACGTCGTCCAGCCCAGAAGCACGGCTGCAAGAGCGTTGAGAGCTAGCGTACTCAACGTCACAACGGGAACCATTGGTCAATGCCTCAGACTACAGTTTGACGGTTGTGTCGGTCGAGCATGATGATGGCGTATTCGTTCTACTCCGGTTCGAACGTCCAGCTAGCTTCGATTGCTGAAAGTGGAGGGCTGACGCGCGGGGGAGGCGCGGTCAGCGGCGGCGTGTGGGATTCGAGGGAGATCACTCACCCGCTGGGGAGGGAGCGGGCACGAGAACGGTCTACTCCGGAAATAATAGAAGGATACGCTCTGTTTCGCCATCAGAAACGAAGTCATCGTCGACTTCTTCCACGAGTATCGACAGCTCCGGGCTCTCACTCCCGCTTAGATCAGACTGTAGCCACGTGAAAACGAGGTGCTTCGAGAACCGAACGACCAGCATCTACGGGACTGCGGACCGCTAGAGGGCTCCGTGCATCACCGAATCAGTCGGCAACGTCGACCGTCGTCTCGAATCCGTCGCCGAGGGCGACGGAGAGCGACGTAGTGACTGCCTCGAATCGTTCTTTGTGATGACCGTCGTCACAGATCATCATCTCAGTACGGACGAGTCCTGCAGCAGAAAGCTGGTTGAGGCGTCGATACGCCGTTGCCCGTGAGACATCTGCTGCCTCGGCGACAGCACGACCGCTTCGCGGTTGCGCCGTGACGGCCTGGTACACACGACGCGTGTATTCGTCTCCGAAGAGATCGAACAGTTCGGTCGCCGAGAGGTCGATGTCGTCGGTTCGATCAGCGGAGGGCTTCGATTGGAAGGCTGCGTGGGCGGACATACTACTGGAGAGCGTCCCGTTCCTACTGGATGGTGATGCTAGGTATGCTGACGACACGATACCTATGACTCTAGGAGTGCAGATAGCGAGGCTCCACGGAGGCCATCAGTTATGTGGATTCAGTATCGAGGCCCATCTGGGCCTCCGAAACTGATGTCCGAAAACGATAGGGCGGCGGACGTGTGCACGCTCGTCGACGACGAGCAGGAAGTGGCAGACGCGTATGCACTGCGACTGCGTGATCAACTACTACGGACGCGTTGTCATGGTCCCATCGTCGACCGCGTCACGGATGGCTTCGAAGATTTCACCCCTCTCGTCCGTGCTTTGTCTGTCGGTTGTAGTACTGCGTCCGGTCATCGATGTTAGAACTGGATCTCGAACCGCACACCACCAAGTTCGGCTGCGGTGAGACGCAGTTCCCAGTCGTGCGCAGCGACGATTCGTTCGACGATCGCGAGGCCAAGTCCCGTGCCGCCATCTTGGGTGGAGTATCCCGGTTCGAAGACATCCGCCCGTTTTTCGGGGGGGATACCGGGGCCATCGTCGGCGACATAGAACCCGTCCGCTAACGTGCCGACAGTGATCGTCACGTCACCCTCGGGAGCCGTCCCGTCGCCTCGAGCAGAGGTATCCCCGACCTCGGGTCCGTGTTCGACGCTGTCACCCGCGCTCCCGCGCCGGTTAGTAGTGGAACCATGCTCCACGCTGTCATCGGCCCCCGGCCGACTGCCCGAGGGACTTCGTCCCTCGCTGTCCTCGGGAGTCTGCGACCGAGGGCTCGTCGAACCGTGTTCGACGCTGTCGCCGGGGTCCGCCCGGCTACTCGTGGAGCTATGCTCCACGCTGTTCCGAAATAGATTCTCGAACAATCGCCGAATGCGATCGGGGTCGGCGGTGGTCGTCGGAAGCGAATCCGGAAGGTCGAGCGTAGCGTGATCGGTTTCGACCGATTGCCACGCATCCGTCGCGGCGGTTTCGATCGAAACCTGTTGGGATGGGTCCACGACGGCATCCTCTCGCGTGAGTGTGAGGGCATCGCGGATGATCCGTTCCATCCGATCGTGTGCGTTCGAAACCGAGTCGAAGTGTTTGGCGTCGCCCGTCTCTCGTGCCGCCTGGAGATGGGCCTTGGCGACGTCGAGCGGATTACGGAGGTCGTGGCTGATCACGCTACTGACTTGATCGATGGCAGGCGACTCTCCGAGATTGGGGCACTGCGCCAAATCCGAAAACACGAGGTACCCAGTTGTCCCGTCCGAAGGGATCACCCGTACGAAGTACGGTCCGTGGTCGCGGTACCCGTCGAGATAAATACCGGCACGATCATCCCGAACGAGGTGGCTAAGTGGCTCCTCATCAGCCGTCGTGTCGATAGTGGGAAATCGCCCGAATATCGTCGAGACTGACGTTCCGGACGAACGAGCGTCGAAACGTCGCTCGAAGGCATCGTTCGCCGCCATTACACGGGCATCACGACCCTCAACAGCGTAGGCGAGAACGGGATCTTGAAACGCGTCCAACGGAATCGCCACACTACCCGCGTCGGTCATCGGTATCCGACATTCTCCCGATGAATTTGCAGAGAGACCGCCGATCCCGACGGCTGGGGAGGATACCGACGACCGTAACCGATCCCAACACAACTCATGTCTCCTCGGTAGTTCGGACGCGCGTTTAGTGTTACTTCCTGATGCTGACTCAGAAACACCGTGCCCTGATTTTCATGACTTGGCTCTCGAATAATCACGACACTCGTGTGTGAACTGCCTCGGGGCACTCCCCTTGGGTCATTTGTAGATTGATCCGACAGCGGATGCGAGCGTAGGTATTTAGTTTCGGAAAATCGACACGATCGTGCCAAGGACGAAGAGACCACCGAACCCAATGATGTACAACGGTTTGTTGCTACTCTCGTGCTTGAGAAACGCCTTATCGGGTGAATCCGTCGGGGCGTAAGCCGTTACGGTGGCTCCCGATTCGTATCCCTCTAATTGTGCTCTAGCGTCTTCTTTGGTCTCGAACTCGTGGGATATGCCTCCGGGATACATATTTGAAGATGTGTAGGGTTCGCCCTCGTATGTGTAATTGAACGTCGCTTGGGGTCTGTAGTCGTCGGTTCCGCGCCGTTCGTTGACCCGTTCGATCGAGGTAGAAACGATGGTCGCATCGACCGTTTCTGTGGAGTGTAATGCTGCTGATTGAGACGAATAACTGTACGCACCGTACCCCATCGCCCCGAGCCCAACGGCCAGCGCAAACGCGATCTGGAGGGTCCCCGATGGGCCGTTGAAGTTGAATTCCATACCCGAGGTGTGGAACTATTGGATGGTAAAAGCAGAATCCCTGTTTCTCGCTCCGTGACGACACTCCACGTATTTTCCACCCCGATGTCATGGGGTATCAGGGCGATAGATCAACCGTGAGTGACACCGGTACCATGAGAACTCGCAGTGTGTCGGCTCGATCAGAGACGCGATACGGGTCTCCCCGCACTCGACCCGAGTGATGCGACTATCTCGTGGTAGTACGATATCCCATTGACGACGTCGCCAGCGATTGCTGAGGACTACCTGTTCGCCGGCGGGGAGTCCGGGACTGTGTACGCTCTCGGTCCAGCGCCCCCGGGAGATACGACCCTGTCAGCAGCCCCGCGTTGAGCGGTGATCGTAGCCTAATTAATTTGCACTCTGTCCTCAGCCGCCCTCCAAACTCGTATCAGAGATTGTGGGACTCAATTCAGTGCATCGACCACGGTAGCCAGTGCTCTGCAGAGTGTGTCTACTAGTCGGTTCGCGATGTGGAACGCCCATAGGTAACAACTGCCAGTAGATTCCACGACCGAACTACGATCCGGTTACTTCGTTTTCACGATACAATCGGCGTAGAGCACCGAGAATTTCTTCGATACGCTCCGTCAGAAGCCTCAATCAGCAATAGTAGGTGGCTCGTGACCAACCACTCCCAGCTCTCAATACTGCTGGGCTCAGTTGATTGCAGCCGAGAGACATCAACGACCCAATGATTAGCAGCCATGCGTCACGCCGTAGAGGCAGCGAACCAGAGGAGAAAATAACCGCCGATCGGAATCGTTCAGTGACTGAACGAAATTAACGGCAGTGCACCCAGAGACGACGACACCAATGTTCACCCCGTCGCTATCGTGCGATTAGGAGCGAGAAATCAGCGATGGGCGCTGCAGGCGCTCGGTCGGTCGGTGAACGAAGTCCCTTGCTGGGCCTGATACGATCGAAATCGAAGGGTACTGAACGCACTGAAAATCACTGCTGGAAAGATATCACGGTCGTACGACAATTCCCCACGCGCTCGTAGAAAGAATGGTACGAACTCCAGCGATCCACCGGCGCGTTCTGGGCGAGCATCGCCATCGTGATTGTCTGGGCACTCTGGCACGTGCCGCTGTTCCTGATGCCCGGAATCTCACAGGCGGGAACGCCGTTCTGGTTGTACGCGCCGGTCGTCGTCGGCATCAGCGTCATGGCATCGTGGCTCTACAACGCCGCTGGCGGACGCGTCATAGTCCCAGTCGTCGTCCACACGCTCTCGAACGCCGTATCCGTCACAGCTGCTACCGGTGTGGTCGGTGGCGAAGTCGTCTCGCAGATCGTCCTCCTGGTCGTCGTCTGGGTGATCGTGGCTATCCTCGTCTGGCGGTATGGGACCGAACGGCTCGCCTCGAAACCGCTACCCGACGGAGGCCTCGACTTCGTTTCGCCTACTGAGTCGAAAGGGCTGAATGCCCCGGAGTGACGCATTCGGGGACGAGCAGGCCTGACGGATCGAGGTCACCAATTCGTCGCCCGGTAGCTGTATCGGCTCCGCGGTCTTCCCTTGTAGAAATCCACAGTACCGACATGATTACCATCATACCAATCCTCAGCCGGAGTATCGACCCATGAGCCAGCAGCGGATTCGTGGTATAGTGGACGCTCGCCCCGTTGCAACGTTTTTCTTCTTCGCGTATGCCTTTTCTTGGATCGGGTGGTTTCCGGTCGTCATCGGGATGGGGGAACCGATTCGGACGCTCAGTTTCATCGCTGGGGGATTCGGCCCGGCTCTCGCCGGCGCGGTGGTGACGTGGCTCGACGGTGAGTCCGTCCGCGCGTGGACTCGACAGATCGTCCGCTGGCGGGTCGCAGCGCGGTGGTACCTCGCTGCATTCCTCCTCCCGCTGCTCGTCGTCAGCCTGGCTAGTGTAGTTATCGTCCTCCTCGGCACTACCGTCGACCCCACAGTACTCTCGGGACGGCTCTCGCTCGTGCTTGGGTCGTACGTGTTCGTCGCGTTGATCGGCGGGGGGAACGAGGAACCGGGATGGCGTGGGTTCGCTCTCTCTAGGCTCGAGGAACGGTACGCGCCGGTCCCGGCCACGCTCATTCTGGGTGTGGTCTGGGCGTTCTGGCACCTCCCCCAACTGGTCGCGGACCCGAATGCAGTCTACAGCTTCGCGTGGCTCGCCGAGGAGATTCCGGGGATCGTCCTTCGCGTCATCAATATCGTGGGCTTCGCGTTCCTCCTGACGTGGATCTACAACGGGACAGCGAGCGTGCTGCTCGCCCTGTTGCTCCACGCGGGCATCAACACGGCCAATAGCACGCTCGTCCCGCTCCCGATCGAGGCGATCACTGGCGAGAGCTTCATGACGGTCCTGATCGCGGTTGATCTCGCGGTCTGGGTCGTTGCCATCGTGCTTATCGTCGCTACTCGTGGACATCTGGGATATGGCACTACACGGAACACTGCCGGCCGTCAAGAGTTCCGTTGACGCCTCGATTTAGCAGATACTACTACCCCTCGGAGCGCCCGTTGATTCCGTGGAGTGGTCGGCGATAGTTCGCTCTTTTCCTCGCACTTTGCTCCTCGACAGAGCAACGTTTCAACTTCCCCCATTTGAACGCTAGACACCACTGGGCTGCCTATCGAACACGTCGAGGATCGGTGCAGAGTTATTCAAGTGCGGGAGCCGGAGTTCTCGATCAACACACTCGATAACGACTGTCGAGGTGTCGAGCAGTCTGTGAATTCGGCCACGCTCGACGCGTAATCCGTTTTCGTCCCACGGCTCGATCCGCCAGAGACGCGTCCGAAAAAGCCGATCATAGGCGATTATCTCATCCTCAGAGACTCGGAACTCAATATTGCCGTACCGCAGCCAGTAGTCGATCGTAAGTACCCCTATCGGAACGACCAGACTAGCCAACATAATGACAAGGACAATATCCCATACTTGTCCCATCACGAACAGAAGCGAAATGAGAAGAATGAATCCACCGACGGCCAAGGTGCCGGGGTGACGCCGTACGTTCGAGGCCGAAACACCCCCGAATAGCCTTGCCGAGATGGGAGGACGCAGTCGGTCGGTCACAGGCTCAACCGGTTCGATCGCTTCATCGGTCGGTGGTTCGTATGCCCACCCGAGTTCGAAGTACGACGCCTCATCGAAGGCAACCAGGCGCTCGCGATACAGCCCTCCGAGATCGAAGCTGAACTTCACGAGTACGATTCCGATCAAGAGTGGAGGGCCGACGACAGTCGGGTCGATAGCCGTGATCGAAGCGTCGGAAGATACTGAATCCGTACCGAGCCCGACGAATGTTGCTGTGACTAACCCACCGATACCGATCACCGCTGCGCGCATGAAACTGCCCTGAATTGCGGTCTGGGCACTATGCTCGCGGTGCCCTTGGCGATACAAATACTCGATCAGCGTCGAGGCACCCTCACTGAGAAAGATGCTGAGTGAGGCGAGCGTCACCATCTCCAGCGCGCTCGGATCGAGCGTTTCGGGGCCGACCACACCGACGGTCGTGACCCCCGCAAAGAACCACACGAGTGTGAGGAGAGGGATCGCAACGGCGAGTACGGGCAGCGTCGAGATTCTGATTCCGAGTTCGGTGAACGGGATCGGGATCTCCGTTCGCTTGCTCGCCAGCGCGCCTGCAATCAACGGGTCGGCATCGAACTCCGAGGGTCGGCCTGCGAACACTGCTCGAACGAGTGCCCAAAACGAGATAATCCCGAGTTCGAACCAGTACAGGAACACGAGTGCGGCGAGATTCCACCCCAGAGCGACGACGCCGACGAGTGGAAGCGCGTTGGCCACGAAGACGGCGATCGTTTCAGGCGAAGGACTATTGTGCCGTACTTTTTCGAGGGGGACCATCCATCGATTGTGGTGTCCGAGTGAGACAAATATCTGGCTCTCTAGTTCAGTCCAGACGCGTTCACGAGACGAGTGAGAGAGCGTATGTTCCGCAGATCATCAGGCCAGCGATTGTGAGCCAGACCGCCATCAATTCATCTTGAACAAGGGGTGAGGTGAAGCTATCTCCGAGGACAGCTCCTACCGACGCGAGAATTAGTGCTAGCGTAGCTACGTAGTGGGGATTTACTCTTGAGACTGTCTCCGTTCGTGGATCCTGAGCCATGAATTCGAGAGTCAGTGTCCGTACGAGCGCGGGAATATAAAAAGACCTCAGAGCTTCTTGGCCAGAAGCCGTCCCTGTGGTGATAGGTTCCTTCTCCCCCTCTGTGTTAGTATGTCGTTGCAATCGACACTCGATCAGACGTTGTTGGATAGACTCCAACAGGGATGGCGACTCTTTACCTGCCCAGTCTGGAACCACGACACACACCGGCTTCGCGCGCCACTACGTGCGTTCCTGCCCCTTGTGATGACGTTTCTCGCTTTCGGACTCGTTGTCACAGTTGTCAGACCAAGATTCGACCATCCAGTTCGGGAATTCATGGAATTCAGCATAATGAGCGTGGTGCTCGTGGCTGCTGTTCTGGCCAGTGCGCGACTGCTTGACCGGCGACCAGTTGCCGAGTACGGACTGACGTTCAACCGTAAGTGGGCGCGCTCGTTTGTCGTCGGCGGGCTGGTTGCGACGGTTGCCAACGCCGGAACGATGCTTGTCGCGCTGGCTGCCGGCTGGGCAACGGTATCGGGCTTTACCCAGGGATCGGGCGCGTTGCCGTTCCTGCCAGCGATGCTTCTAGTACTCGGGTACGTCGGCGTATTGGCGTCGTGGGAAGAGTTCATGTTCCGCGGAGCGATGTTGAAAAACCTTGCTGAGGGCGCTGATGGATACCTCCCGCGGTGGGGTGCTGTCGGACTCGCCGTGCTGCTTAGCACGGCCGTCTTTGCGTTCATGCACAGTGGGAAAGTCAGTGATCCAATGGCCTACGGGTACTACGTGCTGGCCGGACTGGTTTTCGGCGGAATCTACGTGCTGTCGGGAAACCTCGCACTTCCGATCGGGTTTCACGTGTTCTACAACTTCACGATGAGCGCGGTGTTCGGTCTGGGCGCCTCACAGCAGACACCCGAACTCATCGCGCTCACCGTCGTCGGTCCTGACTTCTGGATCGGTGAAGAGGGGCTTGCTCGTGTCATCTTTGCCCTGGTTGGGGGTGTGCTACTAGTGGCATACATCCGATGGCGAGACGGAAACCTTCGAATCAACGACCGCGTGACTTGGTGGACGCCTATCAAGACATACGACGCTCTTGATGAGGAGAAATAACAGTATGATAGGTGCACATTCGACGGCTTACGACGTTCAGTTCAGGAAACATCTTGGGAGGGTACTGGTTTCGGTTGTCGTACTGTCGGGAGTCACTGTCGTCGTTGGATACGGTCACTGGGTTGTCCTAACACTCAAAGCGCATGAACCAGAAACCACAGATGGTGACACGCTACGAGAACGGTTACATATGCGAGAGCAACTACAGGGGATAAACTGGGCGAAATCGCCCCGTGCAGTCAGTCACACCCGAAATGACAGCATCCGAGCGATAGAAAACACGCTAGGTCCGATGAGGGAATCAGTATGAGCGCGCTCGTAACACTCCGAGAGCGAGCACGCCGCACACCGGTCGGGACCTTCCTGGCTGTGCTGATTGTAAACTCCGCACTCGTCGTCACAGCGCTCTACACGGTATTCGGGTCCGATTTTCCGACTCTCGCGGCGATCCCGTACGCTTGGACCCCGATGGCTAGCGCAGGAGTAACAGTCTGGTTGCTCGACGATAGCGTTCGAGACTGGCTCGGACAGCTCCGAAACGTTCGAACAGGCATTCACTGGTATCTCGCCGGTATCGGAATCATGCTTGTCGCGACTGACCTCGAGAGTATCGTCGCGGTGGGGCTCGGTGTCGATGTCGTGGCTCCGGCAGCCTCCATCGGACAGTACCTCCTCTTTTTTGCAGTCACGCTCTTCCTAGCCGGTGCACTGGAGGAACTGGGCTGGCGTGGGTTCATGCAACCCCGCCTCCAGCAGCGGTTCAGTGCGCTCGCGACGAGCGTGGCCATCGGACTCGTCTGGACGTTCTGGCACGTCCCACTGATACTGGCTGATGCCGGCAACTTCGGCGCATTCCACGAATACGTCGTGATGGTGGTGGCCACCTCCGTTATTCTCGGCTGGCTGTACAACAACACCAGAGGTGCGTTGCCAGTCGTTATGCTCACCCACGCAGCGAGCAACATGGCCCCGTTCGGTGAAGTGACAGGAGAACTCCCCGTCATCTTTGATGTCGTCTCTGGCAACATCATCTTCTACGTCGCCTGTGCGGCACTCATCGTTCTGTACGCTGGCTGGAAGACGCTGACAAAAGATGGAACCCTCCCAGATATTCCGGGACGGCGCACAGAAAAGCCGCTACAGCACGTAGACTGACAGGGGCCGTCCACTCTTGAGAGTTCCTTCAGAAGTCCCCTGCCGAGTCCTTCTCTGTCCACTGGTTACGACTGCATCATTCAGAGCAGTCCCTCGTGCAAGACTCGCGCTGTGTATGCAGCACTACCTCAACGAAATATCGGCGACTGAGGGTTTCGACAGAGTCAGCTGGTTATATATTTTAAATATCAAGGGTTCCACCCTTTTTCATGAAAACCCACCGACTTGTTCCGCTGGCGATGGCCGTCGCTGGGTTTGCAGCTATCGGTATTGGCGTCTATCAGGGGTTAGTCCATGTCGCACCGGGATACGAGGGGACGATTATGTCCGGCTGGGATGAGAGTCTGAGTCACGAAGAGGTGCTGCTCGTGCAGTTGGGGGCTCTTGGTGTTGGAAGTGTGGCTGCCGGACTCCGATGGAAGCGCCTATCGATCGTCTCTGTCGTCATGGGCAGTATCGTCCTCTTCTACGCGTTTCGAGCGGTATTCAATCTGTTTCAGTCGTCGAGACCGCTTTATCGAGAGTTCTCCGTACAAGGTGCTGGTTTTGAGGGTGATACCGTCATGTTCATCCTCGGTGCAGAGCCGTTCCTGCTCGCCGCCGGCGGACTTCTGCTCGTGGGCGCGGGTGTCAAGGCATCCAAATCTCAAATTTCGAAGCAGAGGAGTGACGAGGCGGCACCTCGATCGTCGTAGGTATAGCGCCGGCTGACTGTGCCACTCGAGTTGATAAATACGGCAAAAGTCGTTTGCTCTATCCATCCTCTCCATTCAGCGCGCCAGCACTAACCAGTCAAAGATCCCAACAGTGCCTCTCCTCTGATTAGCGGTTGTGGAAAGGAAAGACGACAGGGTTCCGATTTCATAGCGCAACGGGGAACCGTCCGGTTCATCAGGAATCGTGACCTATCGAGTACTATGAATTCTCGCCATCGGTTTCTCATCGCGACGGTATTCGTCGTCATCTCTGGTGCGGTGAGTGCCCTTGCTGCGCCGGAGTTGCCGACGCGGATGGCGACACACTGGAACGCGGCGGGACAGCCCGATGGCACGATGCCGAAGGCCGCAGCACTCGCATTTCTTCCTGCGATGACTGCCGTTTTGCTCGTCGTCTTCGCGCTCGTCCCACGTATCGATCCGCTTCGAGAGAACATCGCAGCGTTCCGACCCGTGTACGACTGGTTCGTCGTCGTGTTCACGGCGTTCATGGCCGTCATCCACGGGGGTGTCATCGCCTTCAATCTCGGCTACGAATTCGACTTCACGCTTCTCGTCCTCGCGGCTGTCTCGGGCTTGTTCTACTACGTCGGGGTGGTGCTCGAACACGCAGAACGCAACTGGTTCGTCGGCATCCGGACGCCATGGACACTCAGTAGTGAGGAGGTCTGGGACCGAACGCACCGTCTCGGGAGCCACTTGTTCAAACTGACAGCACTCGTCGCTCTCGTCGGGCTCTTCTTCGGCGAGTATGCGATCTATTTCCTCGTGGTACCGGCTCTCCTCACCGCAGGCATCACTGTCGTGTACTCGTACTATCTCTACGAGCAACTCGAACGTGACTCGGACCAGACGTAACAGAATGACTGTAAATCCGTCCGCTCGTAGCGAAGGCGAAACGGTCGACTGGAAACTCGATGTCGACGATTCCTCCCTCCTGCTTGGCCTCGCGTACGTCTTTCCGAGTATCCTCGGTGGCGTCATCGTGCTCGCCTTCGGATTGTTGCTGTGGCTTGTCTCAGAGGCAGTCTGGGCCGGCGATCTTGGCCGAGCCATCGGCTTGATCGTCGTCGCAGTACTTGCGCTGCTCTCCCGCCGTTATCTCCCTGCCTTACTCGAGACAGGTCTGGAGACGCCGTTCTTCGAACGATTTTCACGTCGCGGACTGCTCGTCGGAAGCCTCCTCGGTGCACTCACGCTTCTCGGAAGCGCTCAGGTACACCCCTCCGCACCGTTCGCGGTGTTCGTCGCCAGCTGGATACCGCTAGTACTCACCGCGGCGTTCCCGACGAGCGGACACGCGGACTTGGCGGCGAAGACCCTCGTCGTCGACGAGACCGAGGTGCCCCTCCAGGAAGTGCGGACGTTCCGGACTATTTCGGTGGGTACGTTCGCCGTGTGCTGGCTCTCGTATACCCGGGGGTCCCCGACCGCACCTCGCATCGTCGTACTTCCATCCGACTACGTCGATGCAGTTGCGACTCTGATCGACGCGGTTCCAGAGTCGTCCAACGACGAACGCCCGACGATTGATCGGGCAGAACGAATCGTCGCTGGACTCTTCGGACTCGGGATGGTCGCTATCGGGCCGCTTCTCTGGCTCGTTCTCCCACCGGGTGATGGGAAAACAATTGCACTGTATGCGGGTGCGATGTTCGGTCTGTTTGGTGTGCTGTTGCTCTGGTACGCATATACTGCTTGAGTTTCCTGAAGAGATTTACTGAATCTCGGTTTTGGTGAAACCTTTTCGGTTGATTGGTTTCAGCATTCGTGCTGAATAGAGTTGAGTAACCGAACGTTCATATGAAATTGATAAGGAGATGCGGTATGTCAGACCGGACTGACCGCCTGCTTGCCCTCCACGTGATATTGATGGCCCTGTTCGTCGTATCACAAACGACTGTCGTTCTGCGAAATCAACTCTTGGGCTCAATCGGAATAGTATTAGGAACTCTTGCTATCATATACGCGCTTGTTGAACTCATAAATGCGTTCTGAGTCCCCGCTTCATTCGCACAATCATCTAATGCCTGTCACGCTACTAAGCGACTGAAACAAACGATAGCTACCGCTTGCTAGACTTGCGCTATTCGCATGCTCCTCATGTCGCAGATGATAGTTTCAATAGCACCGAGCCACCCATCCAAGTTCACGTCTCGGATGCGAACTGTCGATATACTCCGAGGCGACGCAGGCCGTATTCGATACCTGCGACGACGAGGAGGATACCCAGATAGAGGAACCAGCCGCCGAAGTAGAGTGCATGGGGGTCCTCGACACTCGCCGTGAAGGCTGCGTGGACGTCGATCAGGATGAACAGCGTCAGTAGCGTCGCTGGCGCGACCAGTCGATGCCGGACGAGGAAATAGAGGGGAATCGCCGCGAGTACCCACATCCCGACCGCACCGAACAGATACAACAGCCACTCAAGTCCGCCGGACATCGTCACTCCGAGGCGGGAAGCGTACCAGACCATGACGGCGGCGTGGAGCAGTCCACCCGAAGAAGCGATGGCGATGGCTCGTCGTCGTGGCGCCGGGGTCGACAGCAACGGAATCGATTTCGGAACCGACGGTAGACGTGTCCACGCGTGCCGAAGCACGTACTCGACGAGTCCAAGGAAGAGGAAGCCGACCGTCCAGACCGAGGCGTTGACCATGTAGCGGACGATGTAGAGCCCGTTTTCGACGACCGTGATTCCGGTCGGTTCGGCGAGGCGTTCCAGTTCGGCCACGTCGTGAAACGTCGGTCCGGGAGGCGTGAGTTCCATCCAGAGGACGTAGGCCGTCGTGAGCGCGAGTGCAACCACGGGAGTAACGAGGCGGAACCGAGCCGCGAGCCAAACGGGGACGGTTGCGACGACGACCAGCCCACCGTATCGCCACACGAGACCGGCGAACGAATACTGCGATGGTCCGATCGAATAGCCGAGGCTGTCAGCGACGAGGAGCAGACCGACCGCATGGACGATGCCGATGGCGAGGCTGAAACCGGCGGCTCGTCTGGAGGGCATACGTTCGATTGCGGGCTCTTCTGGCTTCTTAGTTATCCCGAGAAGATGTCTCGGGATTGGATTTGGGGTTCTGCTGAAATCCTCATAACGTGACAGGTGAATCGTGCTGCATAGAGAGGGTGGATGCAGCACGGAGGATGCGTTTGATTCAGGTCGAACTGGCTGAAACAGGCAGTAGGAACGTCTGTGCGTTAACTGTTCAACCTCGGTTGAGGTGCGTGTCTACGCAGAACGGCGTTCATTCTCGATGTGATCAACGTAGGTATCAACCACGTTCTGAATGATCATTTCGCCGGCTTCAGCGGTTGCTTCAGCCGGATCGCCAAGCACACCGTTTTGGGTGATGGTTTTGAACCCTTCGCTCAGAAGGCGAGCGGTAGAGATCTCCCCTTCAGGTCCGGACTCGATGTTCTCAACCCTTACGAGATCCTCATTCACCGCCAACACCACTGCCGTCTCGGCTGCACCAGCATGAATCACGTCTTGATCGTATTTGATCCCAGCCTCGCTGAGGCCATCATTCAGTAACTGCATATGCTCATCGAGGTCAGCCAAGGGAATCACAGTGGCTTCGATTTCCCGAGCCACATCAGGTGCGACAGTCTTGACCGGGGCAAAATTCCCGCCGTGGGTGGGGACTAAGACGATATATTCGAAGCCGTGGTCATCGAGCGACCGGCAGTATGCCCGGATCACATCCATCAGTGTCTCGGGCGGGATAGTGATCGTGCCCGGGAACTCCATGTGATGTCCCGAGCAGCCAGGCCGGATCGTCGGTGCAGCAAGAGCGTCCCCCAATTTCTCCGCGATCCGCCGCGAGAGTTCGTCACCGTCCAGTGTGTCCATATTCAACGGGAGGTGGGGACCGTGCTGCTCGATCGAGCCAACGGAAACGATCGCCGTCCGTATCCCGTTTTCGAGCACCGATTCGACTTCTGGCCATACCATCTCCTCAAGGAGTATTGACCTGCGAGAAGGCATGCCGATGGTGGTGCTCCCGGATAGCTTAAAAGCCCTATCACACAGAGTGAGAGTAAATCGGTTCATTCTGGGCGTAGTCGGGATCTGCGTCCACTGTATCGAACGATTCCACTACCCGAGCTTTGGAGCTGCTGCCGTGCGAGATTCGCGCCCTGTATTCAGCACGACTCCACGGAACTATCAATATTCGAGGGTTTCAACAGGGCCGGATTTGGAGGAATTGCCCCCAAGCCCGGCCGAGCGTCGTGAAGCGCGCAGTCAGCTGGTGTGTTCCCGCTCGGTGGCAGCCACTCGGTATCCCGCCACGTATGCGAAGACTCCCATCGCAGCAACCACGAGGCCCCACGGAACGTATCGCAGCGCGAGCGACCCGATCACGAGATTCGCCGCCGTGTGTGGTGCAAGTGCGACGACCACTGGAATCGGTGAAATCAGAAGGCCGGTGACGAATGCGAGCTGAAGCGACGTCTCCCTCTGCCGGGTGATTGCGAGCGGGGCGAAGTACAACGTTGGAACCACGAGGCTCACCAGCCCGTACATCGCGTCGTACCCGGCTGCACCTGCGGCAGCAGCAGGGAAGAGCAGCCACTGTCCGGCGAGAAGGACCGCTGTCGGCCAGAGAAGCAGACGCGTCACTGCTTCCATCGAATCCGTCGTCCCCATCACCTCCTCCTCGAGGAGACGTCTCGCCAACAGTATCTGGCCGACGGCGAGCGGCCCGCCGATAACGAGCGCTGGCCCGGCACCCGTCCCCGCGACGATGAAGATTAGATAGAACAAGAAATCTCCCAGTTGGTCGGTCACCGGACCAGACACCCCGACGAGTGTCTCGACCGTCGCTGCGGTGAGGCCGACGGCGGCCAGCGGTCCGATCACGAGCCCTATCAGCTCTCTCCGTGAGAGTTCAGTCAGCCGACTCTCGAACCGCCGCAGCATCGCGACAACGACGGCGAGGATTGTCAGGGGAGCAACGACGGCGACGAAGTCCTGCGCTTTCAGCTGGGCGACGTCGATGCCGATGCCCAGCGTCGTCACAACACTGCTGACGACACCGTCGTCCGGTGCGAACACGACGTGACTCCGAACGCCGAGGGGGTCGTACTGCTCGTCGCTGCCTTCCCACGTGACGGCGTGATCGGCGGTTGTCGCGTCGGCAGGTGCGTGCGATACGACCGTTCCTGGTGGACCCTGAATCGTCATCGAATCCGCAGCGAGGTAGAACCACCGCGCTTCACCTCCGTGCCAGTAGAAGAAATCAACCACGTACACACCACCCACACTCTCGTGGGCCATGCCAGGAACCTCGTATTCCACCATCAGGGTTTCCCCGTTCATCGACGTTGTGAGCGACTGGGGCTCTTCGACTGCGACGTATCCGCGGTCAGGCACCTGCTGGACGATACGGTCGCGAAGGGAGTGATTCTCGCGAAGCGTTTCGACACCGTCACCGGTGAGTCTGATTCGTGCTGTCCAGTGCCCGGTTCCGGATTCGTCGATTCGAATGGAGAGCGAACTCGCTGCGATGCTGACATCGACGCCGCTGTCGGCGGCGGTCTCGACGAGCGTGTCGCTACAGACGCCACAGACTGCCTGTGGCGGCGGTCGAGCACTGACAGATACGCCAGCTACGGACAGTAGGAGGAGACCCACCAGCACGGTGACCAGCGCCACGCGTACTCCAGTACTCCCATCGATTCTTTCCATCGTCACAGCCTCTTGGTACGATGTCGAGAGACGCCATGGGTATGAATCACCTTGGTTAGTCACTCAGCTGGTGGTGAATTCGTCGTAGACTGCGACAGAGAACGTTAGCACGAACGTCGACACGCGCTACACGCGACGTTCGGTGCGAGTCTGGCCACGCTTTCGGGGGTGTCCGTGAACGGAATTCCGTAGTCGGGCTCGAGAAGATCGGGGGTGATGAACCACCAAGAAATCCCCTGTCAATCTACGCCGTGGTGGAGAAGCGAGGTGAGAATTACCCACAGTAGTTCACCGAGTGATAAATGAGGAGACAGACAGCAGAGACTAGAATCGAGCACTCACCTCATCCGGGACGTAAAGAGCCTCACGGGAGATACGTTGCAAGGAAGTTGACGATGCGATCCAGTCGTTCGTTGATCTCCTTTTCATCGTCTTCCCCGCCATCGCTATCAGGGCGTGACTGTTCCATAGGTGCCATCACAGACCACAATGGCCTGTATCTTGCGTCCGACCAAAACGTACAGCGGAGTTAGTCGTCTCGGTGCGTCTCTTCGAGTTCGCGCGCTTGCTCGTCTACCTTCGAGAGTTCTCGCACGACGGTATCGTCCGACCCACCGTGGGCGACTCGTACGGAAAGATCCAACGGCGAAGGAACGAAGCGACGCTCATCTGCCTCTTCACTGGGTTCCTCGTCAGCACTCTCACCCCCTCGAAACAGGGCCTGAAAGACCTCCCAGATACTGAGGCTCATATCTCGGAGTAGGGTTCATCGAGTGTTAAGTCTTTAGCGGCGCGAGTAAATCGAGTCACTTCCAGGAGAGTCACCAGCTCTGTATACCTGCCTCAAAGACGAACACAACAGTTCTGTTAGCCAGCAGAAGGCTCGCATATGCCAGAGCCGGTATGATGAGACACTCCGTTTCATTGTACGTATAGGCAGCCACACCGAGGACAGTGAGTTGCGTAGCTGCGTACAACCCGCCAGCTATCGTCTCGATCTCGGCAACACTCGAGAGGATGATGATTGCAGTCACCAGTAGAACAGGAGCGCCCCCGAGATACCGAAGCCAGCGACGACCAACTCGCTCGTTTGCATATACTGCCACACCGAGCGCCATCGTGAATACAACGGCACCGACGAGTTTCCCAAACTCGGGGACGGTCGCTAGTCCGCCCGTATTGCTCACCATCACGAATCCCGCCAATGCAGTTGTCAGGACGATCGCTGCGTTAGCACTGACGACCTGATCAAAACTCCCCTGTATGAGTACCTGACAAATCACCACCAGCACTGGCACACCGATAATCAATCCAAGTCCGGCAACGAGTAAGACTGGCAGTACAGACGCGTCGGCAGCGATCGAGGTCTTGGTCAGTGAGTTGTACGGAACGCCAGTCACAGCGCCAATAAGTTTGGTGACCGCTACACAGACAACGGGTGCGAGAACAGCTATTCCGGCCGGTGTAACTTTTCGTCGGGATTCTCAAATTCCTTTGGTACGTTCGCATCCATACTGAGCGGTTCGCTCAGCAACTTCGACGTAAAGCAAACACATGCACCGTGCTGACTACAACCTCTGTATCTTGCACACCGATACCGTCAGAGGATGAGGACGTCAAGAGAACCTCAGCGGAGACTAGCGCTCTGTTGGGAATCCGATTCGTGAATCCGATTGCCTCTCGAACACTTCGAAGAACCGCACCCTACTGCCGTCCTACTGCTCAGTGAGTGGATTCCACTGTGTCACACGTTCGTCGATTTGTAACTGTCCGTCTCGCCAGCGGATGTACGCGAGAAGTAATAGACCACCGAGAAGGGCAAAGATGACGTGGACGAGTCCCTCTTCGCCGATCCATTTGTCGGGGCCGGCGATCTCGAGAACGACGAGTTCGGGCGTGACTTGGGAGACTCCGAGTCCGAGGAGTCCTTGTGAGAAGTTGTAGAACACGTGAAAGCCGATGGGAAGTGCGAGATCGCCGGAGAGCACGTATACGCATCCGAGCACGAGACCAGCGATCACATAGTACCCATACTGACTGACATGGGTCACCTTCCCACCGTGTAGTGTCGCGAAGACGAGCGTGCTGAGGAGGACGGCCAGAAGTACGGCTGGCTTCCGGCCCACATATCCTGCTCCGCCTTCTGCGAGGTTCTTCAACATGGTCGCTCGGAAGATGAATTCCTCCCAGATTGCCGCGACAGCGATATACGCGAACGTGACGATCACTGCCGGAACGAACGGGAGAACACCGGGTGCTTCGGCGACTCCTGTCACGGAAACCCAGCCAGCCTGAAGGGACACCACGAGAGCCCCGGCGTTGACTGCGAGGCCCGTCACGCACCCAACGGCGACCGCTTTCCACCAATCGCGGTCGAACGACAGACCGTAATCGACGACCGGACGTCGATCGAGAAGCCTCGCGGCGACGAGGAGCCCCCCAACGAGAACGACTATCAAGCCGCTCAGCTCGAGCAACTCGCGGATTGGATGCTCGAACCGGGCTCGAACCGCCGTCTGGATAACCGCAAGAGCCAGAAACGTCAGGGCGAGCGGTAACAGCGCCCGGATCGGGGCCCGAAGTCGTCGGTCGTCGTGGTTCCAAACCGGCCAGGTGAGCCAGTAACGGACGCACCACGTCGGCCTGCCTTGGGTCTCTGTGGAGGGCATACGCAACTGGAGAGCTGGCATCATAGTAGCACCCCAGTATCGGCTTCCGATCCAGAAGTCGGGAGGGCTTTTTATTTGCAACCATACTCAGGGAGACAGTATGGACGAGGACGGCGACGATGAACTCCTCGCGTTGCTCGACGACGAGTACGCGCGAGCCATCCTCGCCGAACTCACCACAGAACCGATGTCCGCCTCCGAACTCTGCACAGCCTGTGACATGTCCGATCCGACAGCGTACCGGCGCCTCGAACGGTTACAGGAGGCCGATCTCGTGGCCGAACGACAGACGATCGACCCAGATGGCCACCACTACAAACGATACGTGGCGACCGTAGACGAAGTGTCGGTCACGTTCGAAGGTGGTGCGTACGAAGTTGCCGTGACGAGATCCGCGACGAATCCGGCCGACCGATTCACGGACCTGTTCGAGGGGTTGTCCTGAATGCTGGACGTGTTATTACAACTACGTTCGCCATCGTCGGACCCGGTGATCGCACTCACCGTCGTTCTCCTGACGCTGTTGTCGATCAGTCTCTCTGTCGGAATCGCCCTCGTACTCCTTCGCGGCTATCGTCGGGGGCCAGGACACCCAGGAATGCTGTATCTCGCGCTCGGCCTGATTCTGCTCACGACCGTTCCGGAACTCCTTCGAGTCGGACTGCCGACTCTCACGAGCGTGGGTACAGTCGGCCGGTCTGTACTCGTGAGCGGGAGTGAGCTTACCGGGTTAGGAATCATCCTCTGGGCGATCTACGGAGGTGGCTCCCAGTGATACCTGTGCCTCTGGGTACAGAGGTTCTCTCGCCCGGCAGTATTGCGTGGCTCTCGCGAGGATTGACTGCTCTCATCGGTCTGTTCGTCGCACTGCTGGCGTATCGCGGCTTCAAACGAAACGACGCCCCGAAGATGCGCTTACTCGCTCTCGGGGTCGGGCTTCTGACGACAGGAGTATTCCTGGCAGTCACAGTCGCGAACGTCGCAGGAGCGGACACAGGAGGTATTCTGATAGCACGTGGACTCGTAACCATGACTGGCCTCTGTGCCGTACTACTGGCGCTTCTGTATCGGTAATTCAATTGTCGATCGATTCGAGCCGAGAACAGAGCAGACGACAGATTAACACCGCATTCTCCGAAATGGCCGGTATGGTCCTCCATCGGCGAACGGCCCTCCAGCTCGCCGGAACGACGATAGTCACAGCGCTCGCAGGTTGTTCCTCACTCACGTCGGGCACGTCCACGACTGAGAAGAACGAGTACACGCTCTCGCTCGACCGTATCGAGCAACCGCTCGTCGAGTACGTCCGCTATCAACCAGGCGATTCAGTGTACGACCAGCCTGCTCACAGTGCCTTATCCGAAATTCTCCCCGACGGCAGACACACGACGTATGGCTACAAGCCACTTCCAGAGGACGCATACGTCGCTCACGACGGCCGGTACTACCAGACGAAAATCGTCGTCACTGGCGAACAGCGGATGGAACGGCCGTTCGTCCGGGTGACTCCGATCCCTGAAGAGCAGGTACCTGCGGATGTCCCCACGGTCGACTCACTCGCCCGACCAGTGGGCCGCGTGATCAAGATTCTCCACAGCCACACTGTTTCTGACGGGGAAAGCGGGAGTTCTGACCTACTCCACGACGACGCGTACGTCCTCCGACGACCGTACGAACTGAACAGTCGGCTGACCGAAGATCTCGACGGAGAAATCGTCGCGATGGACGCCGACGGCCACTGGGCCTACCGAATCGACATCGCTACCGAGCACCTCGTCGAACCCGCCTACACGACACTCGCAATCGAAGTCGCGGACACGACAGACGCGTTCCGCGATATTGCATTCGCCGCCAGAGTCGACACCCGACTCGATCCAACCGAACTCGACATGCCGGTCCGACAGTTACTAGAGCAAAGTGTCGCCCGGGATAGGTACCGAGAAACCACCCCACTCTCCACGGAGTACACGAACCTGATCGACGCACTTGCCCTCGAACACGTCGAGACTGCCTCGAACGGTCATCACCTCTGGTACGACGACACGTTGTACCGATACGGCCTGTATATCAACGACGCAAACTAGTTATCGCGTTTTTTCGCTTCGAGAGACGGCTGATGTTTACCACCTCCCCCCGCCTCCAGTCACTCATGGTCTCCCGACGAACACTCCGAAACGCCCCCCTCGGCCGTGACGTCGCCATCGCCTACGCGATCATCGTCGCCCTGTATCTTCTGAAATTTATTCCGTTCCAACCCACACAGATTCCACCCTATCTTTTGATCGTTGCTTACGACTTGGTCGAAGTAGCGCTTCCAGTTCTCACTCCGTACTACCCAATCGTATTCCCACTGTTCCTGTACGTACTGGCTGTCGGTGGGGCAAGTCTCACTCGAATATTTCGTGCCACCGATGGTCAACAGTCAGCATGGCTGCAGACACTCGGTGGGGTCTGTCTCATCATCGGAATTCTCTCACTCGGGTTTGGCGCGTTCGTCGGCGGCCCTCTCGTCTCCCCGACAGACAATCCGACACCGCTGGCGATTACTGGTGCGACGGGAATCGTGTTTCTCGGGGTGGCATGGTGGTTGCTCGGTCGCCCGACCGTACAATACGTCTCCGACGTGGGAGACGAGCGATCCTGAACGCTAGGCATGTTCGACTGTCAGCGACTTTGTTTTCCATCGGCTCGTGGCATCGTAGTTCGAACCAGGGATGAGTCGATACCGTGTGATGAGGGCGCGCCGACCAGTCGATTCGAGATCGAGAATCGATGCGTGCTGTCTGACGGTACCGTACCTTTCGTTTCCCGCTGTCGTCGTGTCGGTGGCCACGATGGGATGGGTCCAGTCCCGCGCTTGGGATACCGGCTCCTCGGCATACTTGGCTGGGGGAGCGGAGGGGTCGTCTGAGAGCCCACTCGCACCTCCTAGAACGCCAACGGCCCCCGCGCTGGCGGCTAGTCCGAGAAGCGTGCGACGTTGCATCGGTCCGAGAAAGTCTCGCTGAGATAGAATATCTGTTGGAAACGCCCAAAGAGGTGACTGTCGTAACGAGACGGTCGATACACGGCCCCGTTCGCGGAGGAACGAGCTGTTATCTGTATCTGAATGCGGCCACCACTCTTGTTGGATAAAACTACGTTGTACGACCGGCTCTAACCCGGGTTCCAATCGCATAGACGAAACAACCCAGCGCGCTGAACGCGGTTCCGACGGTCAACAGCCACACCAGTAGTTCGTACGGAGTTCGAACGACCAGTGGCTTGCCCAATAGCAGCAGATACTGACGATACAACGCACTATCGAACGCGAATACCACGACGAACCCGGTGAGACTCAGGGTTCCAACCCCGAGAGTCCACGCCGCTTTCGTTCGAACCGGGAGCTCTCGGCGATGCGCATCACCGAAGACGACAGCCATCGTGAGAAGTACGATTGGCGGTGCCAAGAGTATCGGATGGGGGGCCATGTTCGAGAGCGTGGGCAGAAATGAAGATAAGTCCAGGGTACGGCAGCGTCTAGTCTGGATTCACTGCGCAGAGAGCGGTTGTGAGTAATCCAAAGGAATTTGCAGACATCCACAGCACCGTAGGTACGCAATATGAATAATTCCACCATCATTCAGTTAACGACTCTATGGTTCGTCATTCTGATATTCATACAAACCGGATCTGGTGGCTCAGGGGCGCTACTCAACGCAATCGGGATTCTGTCGATTCTCCTCGCCTACATCATTCCCGTTACAATCCTTGGCCTCCTCGCTATTCGACTGCTCGAAGAGTAATAGATCACACCAGATTACGTGTTCACTGCCAGCAGCAAACAAACATATTGTTTCAACTCCTTCATTCGGAAGCCAAGGATACGAGTTGTTGACTGATTGAGGGCTGTTATAGATCGAACGCAGACGGTTACCCGGCTCGTACGAGCTGTGTAAGAATTACCGATCGAGTCCGAACCACACGCCGAAAACGAGCGACACTACGCCAGCTGCCAACCCGACCAAAAGTCTGAATCCACCAAAGACCACACCGACGGCGCCGAGAGCGAGTACAGACGCACCGACACTCAAGACACAGACCAGTACGGTCCACCCTGCCAGTCGCCCCCAGCGCTGCTGGTGGGTGAGAACGCCCGCGACGACGCCGCCGGACACGACGAACGTACTCGCCGGCGACGTGAGAAATCGTATGAGGCTCCCGCGTTCAAAAAGGGCGGTTCCGATGAGCGCGACTGGAATACCGAGTGCGGCGACGACCAGCGCCCGACGGACGGTTAGGACACGATCAGCGAACGACTCCCGATACTGATACGCTAAGAGTCCGAGTCCAACAGCAACGTAACCGCGACCGACTGGCGTGAGAACATAGCCGAGGAACGCCTCGAACAGGTTCGCCGCGATTGCGCCAGTGTTCTCCGGGGCGACAGCGTAATAGGTGTCGTCCTGGCGGTAGATCCCTCGTTCGACGACATACGACATGACTCGTACCCAATCTCGAAGATGAACAATCCCGACCAGTACGAACACTTCGCGCCGATGAACGCCGACGTTTCGGACGGTATTTACCGCGTCTTCGGACGTGACGAGGAGGCTGTAACCCTCCTGCACGTCGCGGACGCCGACGAACGACGTCCCCACACTGGCGAGGTCGTGACCGTTCCGATTGACGAGTTCACCGGATTCACTCCCGCTGAGAATCCCGACGGGAATCGGCCAGTCGGAGAGATCCTCACATCGAATTTGGAGATGGGATACTGGTCGATTCGAGTCTTCATACAGCAACTCGCTTCGAACCCGCTTCCGACTTCTCGGCAGCTTCGGTCTCGCATACGTCGGTAGCGGTCGGTTGCGGTAGCACGTCTCGAGACACGTTCAACCTGACTTATTTCACGTTTCGGTAGCATCACTCACGCATATGCCCTCCACAAGCTTCGGATCCAGAGTGACGAATTGGGCAACGAGCCAACGAAACCTCACGACCTTCGTCTCGATATTCGCCGCATTTCCACTGTCGTACGCGTTCCAATCAATAGTCTCCGAGAGTGCATCAGCGGGGAGCTTCCTCCTGTTGGTCACGCTCGCGGTCGGTGTGCCGACAGCCTACGACGAGTACTGGCCCCAGTACGACCAGATGTGGAAAGCAATCAGCTGGATACTCCTCGCCTGTGTCGTCGTCACCATCGAGTTCATTGGTCTCTACATCGTCGGGACTGAGTACATCAATCTCACACCGCTCTACGCCTCATCCGGGGCGTTTCTCGTCACAGACCTCGGAAATCTTGCCTGGCTCTCCTTCCGTCAACGGACGTAGCAGTCTCTCCGGAGGTATTTGTCCGGGACTCGTCTCACTAGAAACCGATGCCAGGGCGCACCTCGTCGTCGAACATTCTCCAGTATGTCGGAGTCATTGCCGCAATCGTTGGTGTGATCGGATACGTCGTATCCGGCTGGCAATTCGGGGAAATTGACAGCACGATAGCGTTCGCTCTCGGGGTCATCTGTGTCAGTATCGCTGAGTGCTGGGAGCTCTATCGACGAGTAGCCTGAGACCACCTTGGTTAACGACCCCGCTCTGACGCTCGCTGCGCTCGCGCTTGAGGAAGAGGATTCCGTGCTACCGCATCAGTTGGAAAATCCCGTGCTGTCTCACTCGTTGCTGTCTCAATTAGATGGCAACAGTCATTCGACGATAATTGCTCCTTTCTGTCCGAGTGCTCTGTGGGGTTGACAGGCGTAGCGATACGTTCCGGACTGCTCGAATGTGTGCTGGAAGTGGACACCGGATTCGTGGGTCACCTGCCCGGAGTGGATGTCGGCGTTCAGGAACACCACGTTGTGCCCCCCGCCGCTGCCAGTCCACTTCCACTCGACCGTCGTGCCCGTCGAGATCTTCAGGACTGGCGGGTCGAAGGCCAAGTGACCCCTGTTACCTCGTGACCCGACGGTGACTCTCGCCACGTCGGAACCGGTTCGATCGACCACCGTGCCGTCGAAGTTACTACTGTCGACGACCCACATATCGACGGTCTGATTCCCCGTCGACGGAGGCTCTCTAACGATCACGGCGCCACGCATTCCCTCCTCCCGGTGCGGTTCCGAGACGAACGGGTACGTTCCCGGTTCCTCGAAGATGTAGTGATAGGCCGTACCCGGTTGGGCGTTCGGTCGGCCGCTGTCGAACGTACCATCAAGCGCGACGACATTGTGGAGGCCGCCGTGACCAGTCCAGTCCCAAGTCACGTTCGTCATGGGAGCGACTTCGATCACTGGGGGATCGAACGATAACCCGTCCTCAACGGGGTGGCCGACGTCGATCGTCGGTTGCTCGCCAGGCCCGTATCGAGGCGTCTCTTCCCGGTACCCGTTGGCATTCGTCAGCCAGTCGTCGGTCGACTCGGGTGGCGTCAGAGTAGCCTCTGTGGCAGTCGTTGCCGTTTTTTCAGGGGTGTTCGGACTTGTCGGCGATGTGGTACTGGGAGCGTTCGTGCTACGGTTGGTCGTACTACAACCGGCTATCGCCACGATGCCAGCGAGAGCGGTACTGCGGAGGACTCGTCTGCGGGTCGGGGACCGTTGCATTGCAGTTCGAAGGTCGAGATATTGTCAAACCAACGCCACTGATGCTTCCTCAGCGTTGGGAGTGTCCCCACATCTACATATGTTCGGTACGTGTAATTTCACGGTTCGAGTGGTACGGGAGAGTGCTGCCGACCCATCGCTGCGTTACCCGACTGCCGGGGGGATTCACTGACGAATCAGGCCAAGCCGAACGTTTAGATAGCGACCGAGGAGAATTTCGATTGCGAGATTGGACCACCGGGGCGACGACAAGGAGGGAGAGATAAACCGATTATCGCCGTTCTCCAGTCGGTATCAATCCCGAGGGCCACATACGGCGTCGTTCTCGAAGGCAGGGGAAAGTAGTCTGGAATCGGAACCTGAGGGATTCGGAGAATCACTGTGGATTCATAGACGAGATCGGTCTCTTCTCGGCCACAGGGAGGTCCAAACGGTTAATTGGGCGCCGAAACCACGTCAGCTATGGGCTATCACGTCGTCGACCCGTCGACGATCGAACCGTTTCCCGACCGTGAGGCCGAACCGCGATCGATCAGCCAAGCGGCTGGCCTGCCAAAACGCGACGCCAAACTCGGTCTCCGGACGTACACCGCCGCTCCGGGCGAGCAACTCCCGGCGATGTACCACTACCACGACGAGCAGGTCGAGGCGTTTTTCGTCGTCGAGGGGACGCTCCACGTCGAGACGCCGGAGGGAGAACTCACCGTTCCGGAAGAGCAGGTCTTCCTCGTCGAGTCGGGGAACCCCCACCGCGCGTTCAACCCCTCGGACGCCGACGCTCCCGTCCGGGTTCTCGCTATCGGCGCGCCGTCGGTCGAGGATCACCATCCCTACGAACCCGACGGCGACTGATACGGGTTATCGGAAGTCATACTGTCGGCTGTAAGTCAATTAAGATATTCGCCACCCCGGGGTGGCGAATATCTTGAAACAGTTACAGCCGACAGTATCAGTACCGGTGGTTCGCTGGACTGCTCGACGTTCGTGTCCGTGACTGCTACCGAATCCAACTGAGCGACGGCTCGTGTAATCGATTCACACACCCACGGTATCGTTAATGAAACTCCCAGCGCAGTTCGAGCCGTGATGAGCCGTCTGGAACTATACGACAGGAAGGACTGTCCGTATTCGCAGAAGGTGCGGGACAAACTCGAGGAACTGGGCGTCGACTACGACGAGACGGTGGTGCCGGACAAACACACTGACCGCAATGAGGTTCACGAACGCACCGGACAGCGAGGCGTTCCGGTGCTGTTCGATCCGTCGCTCGACGACGGCTGGCTCGCCGACAGCGACGCCATCGTGACCCACCTCGAACGCACCTACGGCTGATATGAGTTCCACGACTCGTTCCGAACTCGATCGTTCGGGGCTGTCGACGCTCGTTCCCGACGATCCGGAGCAACGGCAGGCGTTCGTCACCGAGGTACTGTCCGGAGAACTACAGGACGAGAGTCGCGTCTCTGAAGCTCTCCTCGACTCCGCCGTGACCCAGTATCTCACGTCGGTTCTTGCCGACGGGGCCGACCGAACGCGACGGGAGTTCGCCCAGTACTGTGTCGAACGCGACGTCCGACCCGAGACCCTCTCGAAGCTACTGGTGGCGATACAGTCTCAGTTGATCGAACGCGCGGAACGACTACCGTCGGTCGACTCGGTCGAGCTTCGGCGACTCACGAGCCGCGACATCGCTGCGATCAGTGCGGCGTGTGCCGAGGCGAGCAAAGCCGGGTCGGATCGCGAAGGGGCCGCAGTGATCGACGAGGTTCACTCGCAGGTGGCGGACGTAACCGACCGATCCGCGGAAATCGCCTCCCTCACGGAACAGCAGGCGTCGAACGTGAACGACCTGAGTGGAGAGGTCGGAGACATCAGCGCGGCCGTCGAGGAGATCGCCGCCTCCGTGGACGAAATCGACACCCAGAGCGACGACGCGGCCGCCCTCGCCGAGGAGGGCTGTACCAGAGCGAGCGAACTCAGCGAACGGATCGAGGAGATTCATACGCGAGCGACGGGCGTTCGCGAGGCCGTGGGGACGCTCGCCGATCACACCGAGGACATCGGCGAGTTCGTGGATACGATCGACGACATCGCGGATCAGACGAACCTGCTGGCGCTCAACGCCTCGATCGAAGCGGCACGCGTCGACGAGGGCGAGGGATTCGCCGTCGTCGCGGACGAAGTCAAATCACTCGCCGAGGAGAGCCAGGACGAAGCTGCACGCATCCGATCGTTGGTCGAGACGATCGACGGCGCCGTCGAGCAGGTCGTCGACGACATCGAGAGCGTCCACGAACAGACCGAAGCCGGGCGTGAGGAGGCGGCTCGAGCCGTCGAGACGTTCGAGGCGATCGACGAGGTCAACGGCCAGCTGTCGGAGAGTATGGCGGACGTGGCGACGGCGACGGATCAGCAGGCCCGAAGCACCGAGGAACTCGCCATGATGGCCGACGAGGCCAATCGGAAGACGGAGATGATACTCGACGAAGTCGAGGGGATCGACGACAGCAATCGCGAGCTACTGGACCTGCTCGAATCCTCGGCCGACGGACCGGCCGACGACTGACACTGCCGATATTGTAACTCAGTCTCGAACGAGCAACGTTCGTTGTCCGTCCGTTGCACAGCCGAGGTGTGGTTATACGGCTTCGTGGAGTGGGTACGGGTGAACACATGTCCACCGACGAATTCGACCTCCGTGAACCGGAGTTAACCGCTGCCGACTTGCTCGTCCTCGACGACGACCACTTCGTACCAGAGACGGTCGCCATCGTCACCGGCGCGGCCTCGGGTATCGGTCGTGCCACGGCGGTCGCGCTCGCGGCGAACGGCCTCACCGTCGTCGGCGCCGACATCGACGAGGACGGCCTCGACGGCACCCTCGATCTCGCCGACGACGTGGATGCCACCGGCACCGTCCACCCCATCCCGACCGACCTCACGGACGACGACGCGGTCGAGGCGATGGTCGACGCCGCAGCCGAAGCGGGCGAACTACGGTACGTCGCCAACGTGGCCGGGATGCAACACATCGCTTCCATCCCCGACTTCCCGATGGAGAAGTACGACCTCCTGCTCGATATCATGCTCCGCGCGCCGTTTCTCACTGCGAAGCTCGCGATGCCGCACATCCGGGCGACCGACGATGGGGTCGGCGCCATCGGCAACATGTCCTCCGTCCACGGTCACTACGCGACGCAAGACAAACCCGGGTATATCACGGCGAAACACGGGCTGACCGGTCTGACACGCGCTATCGCCGCGGAGGGTGAGGGAATCTTGCGGGGCTTCTCGGTCAGCGTCGGCTACGTGTTGACGCCGCTGATGGTGAACCAGATCGAGGACACGGCCGAAGAGCGGGGTATCTCCGAGCAGGAGGTCGTCGAGGACGTGATGCTCGGCCAGGCACGGACGAAGGAGATGATGACGGCCGCCGAGGTGGCGAATCTCTTCGTCTTCGGCTTCTCCAGCCACGGCAAACACCTCAACGGCGGCGACATGCTCCACGACGGCGGATACACCACCACCTATGAGTGACGACGGGCCGACGAACGTCGCCATCGCCTGTCAGGGCGGTGGAAGTCACACGGCGTTCACCGCCGGCGTGCTGAAGGAACTGCTCCGCGAGTGGGACGACGAGTACGAACTGGTCGGAATCAGCGGCACCTCGGGCGGGGCGTTCAACGCCCTGGCGACGTGGTACGGACTCGTCACCGCCGACGCGGAGCGGTCGATCGACCTTCTCGACGCGATCTGGGGTGATCTGTCGGCGTCCGACCTCTCGGACCAGTTCATGAACGAGTTCGTCGTCGGCCTGTCGCGGCTCGCGAGCGCCGGCGTCCCGATGTTCGAGGTCAGCCCGTACGACGTTCCCGGCGCTGAAGTGGGCAAAGACGCGATCCGGGAGACGCTCGAACGCCACATCGACTTCGAGGAGATTCCAGATCTGTGTCGGCGTGACGTGCCCGAACTCGTCGTCGGCACGGTCAACATCAACGCCGGTACGTTCGAGACGTTCACCAACGAGGACGTGACGCCGGAGGCCGTCCTCGCCTCCGCCGCTGTGCCGAATCTGTTCGAGGCCGTCAAGATCAACGGCCACTATCACTGGGATGGACTCTTCTCGCAGAACCCACCTATCGACGACCTGATGGCCGTCGAAGCGTCTCGCAAACCGGACGAGTTGTGGGTGATACAGATCAACCCGCAGGTGCGCGAGGGCGAACCGTCCTCGCTCGAGGAGATCGCCGACCGCCGCAACGAACTCTCGGGAAACATCTCGTTGAACCAGGAGCTTCGGGTGATCGAGCGGGTGAACGACTGGGTCGAGCAGGGATACCTGCCCGAGAGCGAGTTCACGAAGACGACCGTCCGTCGAATCGAGATGGGCGAGACGTACCACTGTTCGACCAAAGTCGACCGGCGGCCGTCGTTCATCCGGGAGTTGATGGAACTGGGTGAACAGCGGGCGGCCGAGTTCAGGGAGCGGCGGTGATCGCCGATGGAACGGTCCGCCCCCGTCCGCGTCGTGGTCTGGATGCGAGATGCACCACCGCCGCCGGACGATCCCCGTTCGAGGGTTCTCGACCGGCTCCGTGAACTGGAAGCCGACGGCGCCGTCGACGACGTGTCGGTTCGCGTGTGGGGGCAGTACGTCGATCCGCCCGCCGACACTCCCGCGGACGAGGAGGGGCCGATTCAGGCTCGAATCGCCGAGTTCGAGTCGTGGGGCGACCGCGAAGGCCACTCCCTCGAACCGGCCTTCGGGCAGTGTGAACGGTCGACGATGGTCTCGGCGGAGCGACGCGAGGTGATTCGCCTCCCGCTCCAGTGTCTGGCGGTCTACGCCGGCGATCGACTCGTCGCGGTGTTCCCGTGTTCGACGGGGAGCGGGACGGAGACGGTGGCGGATTGTGTCAGGCGCCTCGAAGCGGGAGACGTGGTCGACGCTCCGGATATGGACTGATCGAGCCGAGTCTATGGCACGAGGATAACGCGACCCGTTGTGAGGCCGACGACGGCCAAGTAGAACACGGTCCCGAGCGCCGCGTTCGTCGCGACGACGACGTCGGGATCGCGGCGTGGAAGCGCGTGCCGGACGAGCGGGATGTCGGCGAGTTCGGGGCGGGTCAACACGTGGTTCGTGCCCACGCCGAAGACGGCAACAGCGAGAGGGCCGAACAAGAGGCTGTTTACCAGCCGGAACAGCCACCGCGTGGTCTCGGCGTCGAGCGCGAACGTCGCGACCGGACCGAGTATCGTCGCCGGCGACGGTAACGGCGGTGCGACCACAGCCCCATAATTCGCGTAGAGAAACAGCGCACTGCCGAGAACGAGTGTGAGGAGTTTCGCTTCACTCGCTCGACGACCTCGGAGCGGACGTGGGACGAGGAACACACCGACCGTGAAGACGGCGTTCACCCCGATCCACGGCCCGAGATTCTGGAGAGCGAGCGGGAGTCCCGTCGCGAGGACGCCCAGACTGAACCAGTCCAGACTCAGCGGCTGGAAACTCGGACACGATCCGTCGAGAATCTGGGCTCGGTGACCCGGATGGAGGAGGTGGAGACACGTTCGAACGAGGAGGAACGTCGGAACGAGGAGGACGTACGCGAGTAGCCGCAGCTGCAGGCCTGCGGGCGTCGCGACGGCCCCGATGGCGATGGCGGTAGAGAAGTCGATCACACCGTTGACGAACCAGAACGTGAGCAGTGACGGGGCGAACAGACACCCGTTCAGGAGCGTCGCGAGATAGCCCGTCGAGTAGGAGAATTCCTGGGTGAACAGCTCGCCGAGTGCGCCTCGGAGGGTCGTTCCGTGACGGATCGTCGACCCGAGTCGCTCGCGGATCACGGAGAAACGCATCCCTCTCGGATACGGGTGACTGCGGCATCACTCACCGATTCGTGCTGACTGGCGACGATCACGTCGTCGCGTCTCTGAACGCCGCTTCGACGACCTTGCTCAGCGTCGGGTGGGCGTGGATGGTTTCGCCGACGTCCTCGACGGTGAGGCCGTGTCGCATCGCGACGACGGCCTCGTGCAGCAGGGTCGACGCCTCGTAGCCGATGGCGTGCGCGCCGAGGATGGTCCCGTCGGTCGCCGCGAGCACTTTCACGAAGCCGTCGTCGAGTTTCTTCGCGCGACCCATCGCAGAGTCGGCGTAGTCCGCCCGGCCGACGACGTACTCTTGACCGTCGAGTTCCGCCTCGGTCTTCCCGACGCCGGCTATCTGTGGCTCGGTAAAGATGGTGTGTGGCATCGCCGAGAGGTCGAGCGCCCGTCGGTCGCCGTGGACGACGTTCGCCACCGTGTGTCGCGTCTCGTAGTCTCCGGAGTGTTTGAACAGCGCGTTCCCCGCCACGTCGCCCTGTGCCCAGACGTTGTCCGCGCTCGTCTCCAGATACTCGTTGGTCTCGACGAATCCGCGGTCGTCGACCTCGATTCCGGCGGCGTCGAGGTTCAGCGAGTCGGAGTTCGGGCGGCGGCCGAGTGCGACCAGCACCTCGCTCCCGTCGACGGTCAGTTCGTCACCGACCTCGGTTTCGGCGTGGACGGCGTAGCCGTCGCTCGACTCCTCGACGGCCGTGACGCGGTGTCCGGTGTTCACGTCGTGGCGGGCGGATGCGAGTTCCGTGAACAGTGCCGCCACGTCGCCGTCCTCCCGGTGGATCAGCGTGTCGTTCATTTCGACGATAGTCACGTCGGTGCCCATCGTCTCGAACACGTACCCTAATTCGACGGCGATGTAGCCACCGCCCATGATGACGAGACTGTCCGGGAGTTCGCGCCGGTAGAGCGCGTCCTGGCTCGTGAGGTAGTCGACCTCGTCGAGACCGTCGATGGGTGGGACGACCGGGCGACTTCCCGTCGCGACGACGACCTTGTCGGCGGTGACGGATTCGCCGCCGAGCGCCACGGTCCGTTCGTCGACGAACTCGGTGTACTCGTCGAACAGCGTCAGGTTGGGCCGCTCGCGGTACCGGGACTCCATGTCCGCGGCGATGCCGCCCAGCAGGTCGTCCATCTCGTCGACGACGGCCGCGTGGTCCACGCCGTCGAGCGTCGCGTCGACGTGGAAGCGTTCGGCATCGCAGACGTGGTTGACGGCGTTCGCGGCCTGAATCAACATCTTCGAGGGGTTGCACCCGCGGTTGAGACAGGTGCCGCCGAGCGGTCCCGGTTCGACGAGCGCCGTGTCGAGTCCTGCGTCCGCCGCCGCCGAGGCGACGTTGTTTCCGGTTCCCCCGCCGATGACGAGTACGTCGAAATCGCTCATGTGACTCCGGATACGCCGGGCGGAATCAAATAAGGGGTAGCGACTCCGCAACGGTGTTGCACGACCACCGAAGGTGGCGTGTCTCGTTCAGTCGTCGGGGAACGATTCCCAGAACACGTCCGGGAGTTCGCGGTCCGGATTCTCGGCCATGTAATCCTGTTTCGTCACGTTGGCTTCCTCGATGAGTGCGGCCGCTTCTCCGGCCCAGATGTAGAAGCCGATCAGCGTTTCGCGGCGCATCCGCTCCAGGTCGACCGAGTGATAGACGTTGACGACGCCCCCTTCTTCGCGGTTCAATTCGGATCGGCGAAGCAGACCGATGTCGACGAGTTTGTTGAGGTACCGCGTCACCGTGCTCCGGTCGTAGCCCAGCGATTCGGCGACTTCGTTGGCCGAGAGCGGACCCTCTCCGATGACACACAGACAGATGTCGAGCCCGGCTTTGGGGAGGCCGAACGCGTCGAGGAGGACCTGTCTGACGTCGGGCGGTTTGACGGTGATATCGCAGTCGGTCACGCGTTGCATCGACTCCCCGTGACAGGACATCGGTGGGTCGTCGCGGCCGAGCGCGAGGACTACGTTGTCACAGTCGGGGCATTCGAAGACGTCGTATCTGCTGGACGCCGGATCGTACTGAACTGCCTCGGCCGCTTCGTTCGTCTCGTGTTCAGACATCGGTGGCCACTCCCAGCATTCGTACCCAGAGACGACGGCGGAATCCATAAGTCTGCCCCGTGTGCTCAGCCACGATCGATCGTCTCCGCATCGACGATGATCATCTCGTCGAGATCGAGCGCGAGGAGTTCTTCGCCGGTTACGGTTATTCTGACCTGTCCGTCGGCGTCGATGTCAGCTAGCGCGCACGATTCCAGTCCGTCGAGCTGTTCGCGGACCGTTCGCTCGTCGACGGCGAGTGCGTCCGTGAGCGACTCGATCGACGTTCGCTCCCCGGCGCTGGCGTCGCTCTGTCCCTCGAGTTCCTCCAACACGTCCCTACGGGTTACTGACATTCTTCATTCTGCTCGGTCAGCGCTCGACGACGTCGCGCGACTCTTGGTTCGTGTATCGTCCTCATCTGAGGCGAACTATAATTTCGTCGTTGACGAGGATATCGTTCGGCATCATTGCTCTCGACACCGCGCAGGTTTGGTCTCTCACGTGGAGGCGCTGTCCGTGGTCGACGCCGTCCGGTTGACTCGCGTCCGAACACTGTGAACCGAGGGGGTGTGTCACGGATGGCCTCCGAACGATATCGTCGCCGTCGTTACATACGGCTTCGGCGACCGTGCAATCGGATTACAACTGCTTCGCGGAAAACGCGGCGGCCATCGCCAGCTAGCGTCCCGGCAGCCAGCCTCGCAGGTTCGCGAACGGCCGCCAGACGAGCAATCCGACGGACGTCCCGAAGACGAACGTCGAGAGGCCGTACGGCTGGTTCGTTGCGACCGTCGCGAGTATCGAACCGCCACCGAAAAGCGCCGTCACGACCGTTCCGAGAATCGGCCACGTGCAACTCACACACGACGCGAAGCCGAGTGCGCCGGAGAGGGCAGACCCGTTCACGTCGAGAAGGGTGACGAAGACGAGATAGGAGAGCGCGAGATAGCCCACGAGTTTGTACGGGAACAGCGAGAAACGGACCAGAGCACCGCCGTAGAGGAGCGCCGGGCTCCATCCCGGGGGCATCGACGTGAGGGCGAGACGGGCCGCGCCGGTTCCATGGGAGTGGCCGTGAAACGCGTGCCCTGGCCCGATCAGTCCACCGGCGACGATCAATACGACGAAATACAGTCCCGTGAGTGCGCCGACGACGAGTTGCCGTCGTCGCGGCACGTCGGGTCGCTGAACCGAACTGACGGCCCAGAGGGAGAGATTGATCCAGACGAACGGATACACCAGAATCAATGGGTTCGTTATCGTCGTCGGCGAAGCGACCCAGTACACCAACACCAGTATCACCTCGACGTTCAGTACGAGTCCAGCGTACAGCATCGACCGTCGAGAAACGTGTCGCTGTAGCCAGTCGCCGAAGACGGTCGAAATGGCCGTGTCGGTGGGGTGCCGATCGGTGTTCATCTCGGAATCTCCCCCACTCGTCAACCGTACGTCCGTTCGAGGTACGCGACGATGTCGTCACTTTCCGCCATTCCAGTCACGCCGTTCTCCGGGTCGACGAGAACTGGAACGCCCTTCTGCCCGCTGACTTCTTTCACCTCCGACCGGAAGAATCGGATGGGGAAGACGTCCCGTGTCTCGTAATCGAGCCCTAACTCGTCCAGTTTCCCCTCGACGGTCGCACAGTAGGGACAGCCCGCGAGTCGATACAGTCGTCTCGTTCCCATCGGTTGGCGTGTCCTTCACTCAGCTTCGTCATAAGTGCGAGCCGAGGATCGGGTAACCCCGTTACCGGTCGGTAAGTGTTGCCCCGACGATTCCGGCCGTACTATCTTTCTACGAGGAGAGAACTCCACCGTTCACGGTGGGAGTGAATCCGACAACACCGCCACAATCCACCGTCGATGACAGGCTGGATATTCCACGCTAATCCACACCATTAACTAGGTTTGTCTACATAGACTATGTGTGGCGATTCAGGTCACGCGCACCTACGTTGGTTCCATCCAGAACCACCGACAGGTCTGCGATGACCTTGACTCGCTCGGAGACTCCGCCTCGAAAATCTGGAACATCGCACGATGGACGGCCGACCGCGTATGGGACGAAATCGGTGAAATCCCAGACGAGAGGGTGTTGAAATCGTATATGAAGAGCCAATCGTGCTGGAAAGACTTGAACGCGCAATCCAGTCAGAAAGTCATCGAAGAACTTTCTGACGCTTTCCAGTCGTGGTTCGACCTGCGACAGAACGACCCAGAGGCGAATCCGCCCGGCTACCGCAAACACGGCGACACCCGACCCAAGAGTACGGTCACGTTCAAAACAGACGGCTTCAAACACGACCCCGAACACAATCGCGTCCGACTCAGCAAGGGGTCGAACCTCAAAGAGAGTTGGTCGGATTTCATTCTCTGTGAATACCAGACTCGTCCCGACGTTGACCTCTCAGAAGTCAACCGAGTGCAGAACGTTCGAGCAGTCTGGAACGGCGACGAGTGGGAACTGCACTTCGTCTGCAAGGTCGAACTCGAACCCAACGACTCCGCAGGCGATGAAGTGGCAGGTATCGACCTCGGTATCACGAACATCGCCACGGTCGCCTTCCCCGACGAATACGTTCTGTACCCCGGCAACTCGCTCAAAGAAGACAAGCACTACTTCTCCCGAGAAGAGTACGCTACTGAGGGTGAGAACGGCCCGTCCGAGAAGTCGAGGTGGGCACGACAGAAACTCACAGACCGCGAGACGCACTTCTACCACACGCTGACGGACGCCATCATCACCGCGTGTGTCGAACGCGGGGTTGGCACGCTCGCGGTGAGCTGGCCTGAAGATATGCGAGAGTCCGATTGGGGCAAGACCGGCAATAAGAAGTTGCATTCGTGGGCGTTCGACCGCATCTACCAGTACCTTGCGTACAAGGGCGAGATGCGTGGGGTCGAGGTACTGAAGGAGAACGAGTGGAACACTTCGGAGACGTGTTCACGGTGTGGCGACGACACGAAGTCAAATCGTGTCGAACGTGGTCTGTACGTCTGCACGGCGTGCGAGCTGGTCGGGAATGCGGATTGTAACGGGGCGGAGAACATGCGCCAGAAGATAACTCCGAGTCCTCACGGCGAGGATAGGAGTAACGGCTGTGTGGCACAGCCATCGACATACTTGTTCGACCGCGAGAGCGGGACGTTTCGCACGAGAGAACAAGCCGTGTCGTAGACCAGCAAATATCCCAACTGCGGTACGGGAAGCCTCGGCGTTTATGCCGGGGAGGATGTCACCCGCGGCCGCCAGCGAGTTTCGTCGCCTCGGGAAGGTTCCGAAGTCGCTGCATCGACAGCGTGCCGAGAATCGGGCCGAGAGCCAGCGGCGCGAACGCCCAGCGCCAGCCGACCAGATCCACAACCATCGGGATCAACTGGATCGACACGGTCGTCAGGAGGAACCCGATGGCCGTCTGGAGCGTGAGGGCCGTCCCGACGTAGGACCCTTCGGCGAGTTCGGAGACGGCCGCGGAAAACTGCGCCGAATCGGCGACGATGACGAATCCCCAAACGAGGACGAAGGGGACGAGAACGAGCAACGACGATCCGAAGACGAATCCCGCGGCGATACAGGCGACGCCGCTGATGGCCATGCTCGCGCTCGTCGTCCCCGTCCGACCGAACCGATCGGCCGCCGAGCCGGCGACGACGGCGCCGACCCCACCGATGGCGATAGTCCCGAAGGCCAAGAGCGAGGCGAGACTCGACGATTCGCCACTCCCGCCGTTCGCCGCGATGCTCGCGATCAGGTAGGCAGGGATCCACGTCCAGACGGCGTAGAGCTCCCACATGTGGCCGAAGTACCCACCGTTGGCCAGCATCGTCCCCCGGTCCCGAAGGATGCGACCGATCGCGTTCGGATCGAACGGGGCCGCCGGTGCCTGATGCGGTCCCGGCTCGACGAGGAGAACCAACAGCCCGCCGAGAACGGACAGGCCCGCGGCCCCGTACAGCACGACCCGCGGTTGGCCGACGCCGCCGACGGCACGGAGCAGGTGCGGAAGCGCCGAGCCGACGGTCAGCGCGCCGACCAGCATGCCGATTGCGAATCCGCGGCCCTCCTCGAACCAGCCGGCGAGAATCTTCATCCCGGTGGGGTACACCCCGGCCAGGGCGACGCCGGTCAAAAATCGGAGCACGATGGCTGGAATGGCCGACGTGACGAATCCAGCGATGACGGCGGTGAACGCCGCGCCGGCGACGGCCGACCCGGCGAACAGATATCGGGGCCGAATTACGTCCGCGAGCGTGAGCGCCGAGGAGAGGAGCGCGCCGGCGACGAAGCCCAACTGCACCGCGATGGTCAACCACGCCGTCTCGCCGTCGGTGAGCCCCCACTCGGCCGCCAACTCCGGCGCCGCGGCGGTCGCGCTGAACCACAGGGACATGGCGAGGAGTTCGGCCAGCGCGATCACCAACAGCACTCGGTGTTTTCGGGATACCATAGTCGGTATCGATAGGTAACTACCTGAGCTACCAAAAGCGTCAGCTAACCCGTCGGTAACCCCTGGTCGTTGATCGCAACGGCACACAGTAATCATGTTCGAGCGTCCAAGAAGCGATATGACCACTGACGCGTTCGTGACGGCGTCGGGGACGCACGTTCCGGCTGTGGCGGCGGAGACGATGCGCGACGTCGACCGGGTTGCCGTCGAGGACGTGGGACTACAGTTACTCCAGATGATGGAGAACGCGGGCCGAACGCTGGCCCATCGAGTCGCTGCGACGGGCGAGGAACCGGTGGTGGTCGTGGCCGGAAACGGCGGCAACGGCGGTGGTGGGTTGGCGTGTGCTCGACACCTCCACAACCACGACGTTCGAGTGGCTGTCGTCCTCGACCGCGACCCCGACTCGTTATCCGGTGCCGCGGCACAGCAGTATCGGATTCTCGACGCGACGGATATTCCGGTCACGAGCGGCGTCGAGGAACTGGCGGCGTTCGATCGGATCGGCGTACTCGTGGACGCGCTCATCGGTTACGGCCTCGACGGCCCGCTCCGCGATCCGGCACGCAGCCTCGTCGAGGAAACGAACCGACGCGGATCGAGAGTCGTCTCCCTCGACGTGCCCTCCGGCATCGACGCCACGACCGGCGAGACACTCGGGGCAGCCGTGCATCCGGAGACGACGGTCACGCTCGCCGTACCGAAGACGGGACTCCGAACCTGTCCGGGACAGCTCGTTCTCGCCGACATCGGAATTCCGCGGATCGTGTACGACCGCCTCGACATCCCGTACGACGACCCGTTCGGCCGAGAGTGGTGGATCGAACTGGCGACTGGCGACTGATTATTCGCTGATTTACAGGTTCGAAAGGGTCAAGACCGACCCCTGATCAGTCGTCGGCGCGGACGGTCTGCAGCCCCTCGAGTGCGTCCTTGACCGCCGACAAGTCCGGTTGCACGGTGGGATCGTCGGTGCTCCACGCGTACCGAATCGTCCCGTCGGTGTCGACGACGAAGACCGAGCGCTTCGCGATCCGTTTGTGGCCGTTGAACTCCTCGTAAAACACGTCGTAGGATTCGGCGACGCTCCCGTCGCTATCCGAGAGGAGGGCGAAGGCCAGTTCCTCCGTCTCCGCGAACGCTCGATGGCTGAACGACCGATCCGTGGAGATGCCGTACACCGTCACTCGGTCGTCGAGGTCGAACCACAGCAAATCGTGGAGCGAGCACATGTGTTCGGTACATTCGGGGTGGAAATCGAAGAGGTAGAAGTTGATGATCACCGGTCCTCGCTCGAGCGCGTCAGTAAGCGAGTACTCCGACATCTCGGTCGCGTCTCGGTCCATCGCGGTTCCGGGCAACGTGAACGCCGGTGCGGCGGTGCCTTCGGGGAGCATCGCGATCAGGCCTCCCCGGGCGGCTGGTCGCTCCGTCCGGGCACGCCACGGCCCTGGAAGAAGTCGCCGGCCCAGTTGCCGATCCAGATGTCCTGATTCGCGGTGTACAGCGCCCACGCCGTCGTGAACGCGTCGTCGACGACCGACCACTCGTCGGCGCCGGTGTCGTACTCCACGACGTCGTTGTACACGGCGGCCTGTCCGTACTCGCCGCCGGCGGCCGGCGGGAGAGGGAGCGTGAACTCGGCACCCTCGTCGCGGCTGTTCGGACGTTCGGCCCGTTGCAGTCGCCCGCGGTTGAACGTCCCGTTGAAGTAGCGGGCGTACACCTCCTGCACGTCGAGATCGAGGAGCGCGTCGGCGGCGTTGAGACCGCCGGTTACGTCCCCGGCGTCACGCGACGTGATTCGGTAGGTGGAGTCGCCGGAATCCGTGGCGAAGGTGCCTGCGTCCTCGTCCCAGAGTTCGTCGAGCAGGTAGCCGAGGACAGTCTCCGCGGTGTCGCGGTGATCGACGCCGTCGATCTGGGAGGCCCAGAGGAGACCCTGTCCGACCGCGCCCTGCGTCGCCGCCCCGTTGGCCGTGCCGTCGGCCACGCGTCCGTTGCCGTCGAGGTGGGCGTCGACCTCGGCCGCCAGGTCGTCGGCGTAGCTCGCGGCGGCAGCACGCAGGTCGTCGCCTCCTGCGTGGGTTCCGTACCAGCCCACGGCCCCGAGCATCTGTCCGAGATCCCGGGTCGACCCCATGTCGACGACATCCGAGGGATCGAAGAGGTTCATCGTCGTCTGCGCCATCCCGTCGGTCAGTTGCTGGATCTTCCCCTTCGGCACGAGCGGTTCCGGGTTCACGTAGCCGAACCAGCCGTTCCCCGCGAGACTCGTGAGATCCGACAGGAACCAGAGCATCGCCGAGTGGTGGTTGGGCCGGGGCGTGTCGTCGACGACCGTGCCGTCACTCGGTCGGAACTCGGAGACGAGTTCGAGCGAGTCGCCTTTCGTGAGCGCGCCGTTGCCGTCCGGGCCGCCGGCGATGAGCGTCGCGTTCGTCCCGATCTGGGCGAGGGTGGTGAGCATCTGCGCGCGGAACTTCGCCGCAATCCCCGGTGGAAGCGTCTCGAAGTGTTTCTGGAAGTTCTTCGCCCACGTCACACCCTTGAGGTGCGTCCACGCGACGGAGGAGGGACTCACGACCTTCGAGGACTTCGACATGTCCCACTGCAGGGTCGACGCGTCGGGTCGCCCATCGCCGGAATCGAAGACGGGTTGTTGGGTGAAGTGGGGGTCGCCCGCCGTGAACGCGGCCATGTTCAGGTTCGGATTCTTGATCGGCGGTTTGTCCACGTCGGCGTGTTGCAACATCGCGGGCACTCGCTGTTCGAACTGTTGTCGCTGGGCGTCGTTGTGCGGGAACTGGACGCCGTTGCCGCTCATGGCGATGTTGGTACTCATGTTGTACAGGGAGTACCAGTAGGAGTCCCAGGTGGCGTCCTGCCACGCGTACGCGTTCGTCCCCCCACCCTCGCCGGTGACGATGCCCGCCACGTCGAGGAGTCGGGTGAGCGACTGAGCGGCGGCGCTCAGTTCGACGTCGTCGACGGCCGTCGTCCCCGGCCCACCCTGTGGCTGACCGACGACGACGAGACCGACCATCCCGAGTCCCTCGTGTGGCCGACAGAAGTAGTTGTAGACGCCCGGCGTGTCGAAGGTGTGTTCGAACGATTCGCCTGCCGGCAGAATCCCGGAATCGAAGGGCGTCGCTCCGTCGGGAATCCGGCGTGCACGGTCGAAATCGGGATGGTAAGCCGTGATCGAATGCGAGCCCTCGGCGACGTTCCACGTCACGGTCGCACCCTGTTCGACCCAGACGACGGCCGGCGTGTTCACGTGCTGACCCGCACCTCGATCCGAGGAGAGCATCGTCGCTTCCACCGTCGCCGAGGAGTGGAGGTCGTCTGGTCCCCCGAGTTGATCCGCCCCCGGGGGGTTGGTCCCGGACGTTTCCGTCGCCGTGGCGGTCGACGTGGGAGTCGCCGTCGCCGTCGAGGTGGCCTCGGAGCCTCGCTGACTGTTACAACCCGCTAGTGCGCCGATGGCTGCGGCCCCACCGAGACGGAGGAGCGCGCGTCGGTCGATGTCGTCGATTGGCATAACTATCCGAAACTTAGTTTCTTCTCGTAATGAATCTCGGACAACCACGGGCTCAGCAGGTAACGCGTTCGTAACCCCGTGAACAGTTGCGCATTGGGTCGATCAGGCGGCTCTCGTGGAGAGGACTAGAACTCCCGACGATCCGTACGAGCACGTGCTTCCAAGAGTTGAGGAAAGGTGACAGTTCGTCCCCGACGACCCGCGTCCTAAACGGCCGACGAATCGTCGTCGGGTTCCGTGAGATGTTCGAGGCCCCAGTCGCGCATCGCGAAGATCACCGGTTCGAGAGAGCGACCGTGATCCGTGAGCGAGTACTGCACCCGTACGGGTTTTTCGCTGATGATCTCGCGGTCGACGAGTTGCTTCTCTTCGAGGTCGTCGAGGCTGCTCGAAAGCACCTTGCTCGAAATGCCGTCGACGTCGGCTTTGAGTTCGTTGAACCCGCTGGGGCCGTGTTCGAGCAGTCGGTGAACGATCACGGGGTGCCATTTCTTACAGATGAGCGACGCCGTCGTCGTGACTGGACACCAGTCCTCGCCGGCACACCACACTTCGAGTTGTTTGGCAGCAGCCACCTCTTCCGTCTCGTTGCTCATATCTCCCTCGTACGGACGGGGATAGTATAATAGTTACCTACAGAAATTAGGTAACTTGACGTGATTCGGCTCAGAGACGGCCGAATAGGGAACGACCCGGGGCGCGGCTAGCCGGGTCGGCGACCCCCGCTAAGGTGAAAAATGGAGACGGGATTCGACTACAGCGACGGGGGGAACGTGAGAACGTTGCGGATGCCACCACCCGGAACGTTTGTCGTCCCGCGAACCTGCCCTTCACCCCACTCGTCGTGGAACAGGTCACAGTTGAACGCGACCGGCATGTCCAGTGGCAGGATTGGGTGTTCGGATTCGTACCGGATCACGATGGGGTCCTCGTTGTCGCCCATCTTGACGTTGTAGTTCCCGTAGGCTAGCGTGCCGCCGGCTCCGACATCGAAGCCGTCGCTACCGCCGTAGCTCCCGCCCAGCGTCGTGTCTTCGGTAATCGAGACGATCCAGCCACCGTCTCTGACTTTCCCGGCCAGCATCTCGTCGCGATTGGTCGCCCCGTCGTCGTGGTTGTTCGGCATCGCCCGCCCCGACACCACGTAGGCGTTGTAACCCACGTCGGGATCCTGGTAGAACGGATTCAGCACGGCCGAGCCGTCGGTACTCTCCTCCGGTTCGAACAGGCCTGCGTCTCCCTCGAACGTCAGTCCGAAGCGCTCCTCGTAGAACGCCTCTGCCGCTCGCCGATCCGCGTCGATGGTCTCCTCGTCTCGCCCCATGATCTCGCGCTGGAAGCGCTCCGCGTTCTCGACGACGCTCCAGTCGCCCTCGACGAGTGGTTCGGCGAGATAGACCAGTACGTGGTCGAATCCGCCGAGATCCGATGGGGTGAGCGTCTTCGCACCGCCGTAGTTCCCGATCCGTCCGGGATTGTTACTGTCGCCGCCGGCGGCAGCATCGGCTCGATCGGCGCTCACGGTTCCGCTCGTGCCGAGTCCGAGCGCACCCGCGATACCGACCGTTCCGATGGCCTTGAGTGTGTTGCGTCGGTCCATTGGTTGCTCCGCGTGGCCCGGCTCTGCACGTCTTGGGCCACGGTATCACGTCACGCTCGAGGATTATATTTCAGCTGTATCACACTTGTAAGGTAGTAACCGATGCGTCACTCGCTTACTATTCGGTTGATACGTTACCCCGCCCTCACTCCGCCTACTCCCTCATTTTGTGTTCGACGCCCCACTCGTGGATACGGTCGACGATGGGGGCGAAGTCACGGCCGCGTTCGGTCATCGCGTACTCGACGCGCACCGGCTTCTCGCTCACGATGCGGCGTTCGACGAGTTCGTGTTCCGTCTCGAGTCGGTCGAGGCTGTCCGACAGGACCTTCGACGATATGTGATCGATCTCTCCCTTGAGTTCGCCGAATCCCATCGCGCCCTCCGTCAGCAACTGGTGGAGGATGACCAAGTGCCACTTGCGCCCGAGCAGGTTTGCCATGGAGATGAGCGTCTCCTGTGACTGGCTCGGTGTGACGACCGACGTCGATTTCGTATCACTCGATTCTGAGTGTGTACTCATGAGTATCTGTGAAAACCCGTTATCGGTGGTCGGGGTTCGGCGGGTGGATCTGCCGATTTATACACGAACTGTCGGACACGGTTGTACAACTCGACCGGGAACTCCTTACTATTCTGTGAGTGTGAAGAGGGACTTCCAATACGAGTAACCTATTTATGTTGGTAGCGTTCGTCGGGAGAAACCGGTGGAAGGCACGACGGACGACCCGCCGTTAGAGGGTGCCTCTGCGGTCGGACGTTTCGAGTCGTGGCCGTCGCCCGCGACTCATTACCGACTGTAACTGTTTCAAGATATTCGCCGCCCCGAGGTGACGAATATCTTGATCGACTTACAGCCGGCAGTATCAGCCCGAACGTTCGACCTGATTAGCGCAGGAAGTCGGCCAGTTCGTCGCGGTAGGTGTCCGGCCGATCTTCCATCACCCAGTGGTTTGCGTCGTCCAGCCCGATCAGTTCGGCCGTCTCGATATCCGCTTGCAGGCGCTCGGCCCACTCGATGGACTGGAACTGGTCGTCCGCCCCCCACAGGAGGAGCGTCCGGGCTTCGATCGTTTCCGGATCGATCTCAGTCGTGTGATTCGTGTTCGTCGAGATCGCGTTTCGAACGAGAGAGGTTACTCCCTCTTCGGAGTTCCACGGCGTGGTCATGCCGTCGAGGAACGCGTCGCTGTGCTCCGACCCGTAGAGCGTATCCCGAAAGAGGTCGTCGAGCATCGTCTGCAACCCCTCGACGCTGGTGTCTCGTGCCGTCTCGGGAAGTCCCAAGTCGGTGATCAACTGGATCGGCCAGGAGTCGTACGCGATGGAGTTCGATAGCACGAGCTCGTCGACTGCGTCCGGATGGTGGGCCGCATAGCGGAGGAACACGCCGCCACCGAGGTCGTGACCGACCAGCGAGGAACTTTCGACATCGAGCGCCGACAGAAGTTCCGTGATCATCTCCTCCTGTGCGCGGATCGATCTATCGAATCCGTCGAACATCGACGAGTTGCCGTATCCGATCATGTCCGGCACGATGACGCGGCGTTCCGCCGCGATCGGCCCGATCACGTCCCGCCACAGGTAGGAGTTCGTCGGGATCCCGTGGAGAAAGACGACGGGATCGCCCGATCCCTCGTCGTAGTAGGCGACGTCGAGTTCGTGTCCGTCGACCGTGACGGTCGCCGTCTCTTGCGCTGCAGTCCACTCCGCGTAGCTTGGCATCCTGAATCACCCATCGATACATTCCAGTCCCCCCGGCAAACGCTTCTTGCCTATAGGGATAGGTATTATCGACGCCGTCCGTTCTGTCGTGACGGACTCGACGGTCCGATCACGTGTCGTCGACCGCGGCGTCGAAGAGAGCGGTAAACACCTTGGATTGAGCCGCTCGGAGGTGCTGGCTGAACGTCGGCTGAGCAATCCCCAACGCGTCGGCACACTCTTGGGCCGCACTTTCGCGCGGCCACGCGAAGTAGCCGCTCAGATACGCCGTTCGAAGTACCTCGTACTGTTTTTCGGTAAGTCGGTCCGCGAGGATGGTGTGGACGCCCGATTTCGTTCGAACAGGTGGGGACTGGTCACGTTCTCGCTTGGCGAGAAACTCCGCTTCCGAATGGCGTGCCCGAAACGTTTCGACGACAGTTCGAACGGCGACGTGAGCTGGAACGGTCGCGACGACACGGCCGACGCCGCCCGCGGCCGAAACGTCGCGGGTGATTGCGCCGGTGTCCGCTAGCGTCGCGGTGACACACGGCCCAGAGACGACGAACTGGAAGAGATTGCCGTCGGGACCCTTCCTGACGAGACGAGCCTCTGCGATTGCGGATTCGCTCGCAGCCATGTCGAGGACGTCCTCCGGAGGCGTTTCACGGATACTGAAGTATTGAAGCAGATCCCCATCCGCGCGGTGGATCAACTCCTCGAGTCGGATGAGACAGTCGGTTTCGGCCGAGAGACGAACGAAAAAACAGTTTCTGTCCCGCACCTCCAATTCGATCTCCGTTATTGGAGTCTCGACGGGTTCCTGAACGGTCATACCCAGCCATCACTGACCGAACTAATAGGCATTCGTCTGCCGTGTGTCCGTTTCGAACACTCGCCCGCCGTCCATACGGACCCGACAGGAACGGATGGAACCGTCGTGGGTCCCCTTGCTCACTGCACTACCGAACGACGTGGTCAAAACGAGACCGATACACGTAGATCGTCACTTCGGTGACGGTGTTCTCCTCGTCGGACGGGGACCGTTCTAACGCGGAACCTGATAGGATTGGCTCGAAGATCGGTCCGCGGATGAGTTCTCTATGGAGAGAGCGACCGGCTCATGCTAATCCTTCCCCAGAAAATCGAGTCAGACAGTCTCGAACGAGCTGATCACGTCACTTGTCGAGTATCGCTCGACCAAATCCTGTTCGTCGAAGTCGGAATCGTCACTCCAGATGACCGCATCGTTGGCGATCGCACAACCTAGGTAGAGCATGTCGTCGGGATCGGTGTCGCCGATCGCCGCGTCTGCCTCCTCGATAGCCCGATGGAACTCGTCGACTGGAACGACCTCGATGTACTGGAACAGGAGGTCGACGAACTGCGCCACTCGGTCCGGTTCCATCCCGGACTTCTCCACGATCAATTCCTCGTAGTTCTCGATTTCGTCGTAGACGAACGCGGGAGTCAGGAGGTCGGGGTCGAGCGTGACGATGCGCTCGCGCGTTTTCGAGTCGGCGACGAGTGCGGAGACGACGACGTTGGCGTCGACGACCAGCCTCATTCGTCGTGTCTACGCCGATTCCTCGTCGACGCGCTCCCGTCCACGCTCGTTGATCTTGTCGGCGATTTCCTGCACGTCGCTCTCGGTGAGTTCGCTCCCACTGGTGAGTTCGTCCATCACTTCGAGCGTCTCGATTTTCTCTTGGATAGCCTGTCGCGTGACCTCGCTCCAGTTGATCTTCGGATGCTTTTCCATTCGCTCTTTGAGGTCGTCGTCCACGTTGACCGTGATCGAAGGCATACGGAGATCTATGGGATCACAGAATACTGTGTTTTTGGTGTATTCTATATTCCCCGATTTCGACCGTCTCAGGCCCGACAAGGGAATTCGTTCACCGACCGACCGAGCGCCTGCAGCGCCCATCGCCGACTTTTCGTTCGTAATCGCACGATAACGTCGGGGTAACCGCCGATGTCATCGTCTCTGGGTGCACTGGCGTTGATTTCGTTCAGCCACTGAACGATCGGAAAGGTGGCGGTTCCGTCCCGTGGTTCGCTACCTCTACGGCGTGGCGCATGGCATCTAATCATTGTGCCATTGAACGTGATTCCTACCCGATCGCAGGACGGTGGGTCTACGCCGACCGGCTCGGACACGGTGATCAGTCCGGTCGTTCGGCGTCGTCCCTCGCGACGTTGCCCCGATACTCCCCTGCCCGTAGCACGCTCTCGACGGCACGCGTGTACGTCGCTTCTCGGCACGTTCGCGTCGTCTCACCGCTCGGGGCAGGCACCAGTTCGTCACCGGGCAGTTCTCGGTCCATCTGGTCGTCGGTGGCGCCCCAGTCGAGATGCCCGTGTGCGTCGACTCGGTCATTCGCTCGTCCCCTCACTCCTATCGCTTCCTCATGAAGGTAGACCGCGCACGGTGCCGAACAACGCCATCCAGCCGGCCGAGCCGGTATCCCCCTCGGCATCACCTACGGTTATCATGACAGCCAATCTATTAGTTCGCAACCAACGATGGCATCCATCCTCGTCTGCTACGGCACCGGTGAGGGACAGACCGAGAAAGTAGCCGACCGACTCGCCGACGAACTCACGGTGCGGGGGCACGACCCGACGACGGTGAACGTAAAGGCGGTCGGGAGCCACCTCGACGTCGCCGACTTCGACGCCGTACTCGTTGGTGCGTCGATCCACTTCGGCCGACAGCAGAAGGCCGTCCGCAAATTCGTCACCGCCAACCGCGACGTACTGGTGACGAAGCCGACCGGCTTCTTCCAGGTGTCCGGAGCGTCCGCGAACGAGAACGGCGCGGCCGAAGCGACGACGTACGTCGAGAAGTTCGTCGAGGCGACGAACTGGCGGCCCGACCGCATCGGTCTCTTCGGCGGAGCGATACGCTTCTCGGAGTACGGCTTCCTGCTGGGAGCGCTGATGAAACGCGTCGTCGAGAGCGGATTCCCGGAGGTGGACGCGTCCGGTGACGTGGAGTTCACCGACTGGGAGTCGGTCGACGCGTTCGCCGACGCGTTCGCCACGTTCGTCGAGGAACGGTTCGGCGACGCAGGGGGTACGGAGTGATTCGATGTTGATAGACGAGGCACGGCAAGAACACGCCGGAGCGACCGGGCTCTCCGTCGGGAGTCCGTGGACGTTCTTCGTGGTTACCTACGCCATCACGTGGGCGTTCTGGCTTCCAGCCATCGTCTTCGACGTGTCGTTCAGCACCGTCGAAGGCGTCGCGTTGCTCGTCGCGGGACTCGCCGGTCCCGGTCTCGGAGGGATCGGATTCACGTACCTCGTCTACGACGACCGAGGCCGTGCGGACTTCTGGATTCGTCTTCGAAGCCTTCGTCGAGTCGGTCTGAAGTGGGTGCTCGTCATCGCCGCCGTGCCACTGGCGTTGAGCCTCCTCGCCGCGGGCGTCGACCGACTGTTCGGTGGCGTCGGGGCGACGTGGGCCGAGGGCGTCGTCGGCTTCGCCGCCAACCCGCTCACGATCCTGCCGACCCTCTTTTTCGTGACGCTCCCGCCGTTTCTCGAGGAACTCGGCTGGCGCGGCTACGTGCTCGACCGACTCCAACTCCGCTGGTCGGCGCTCGGCTCGGGCGTGATCCTCGGCGTGGCTTGGTCGCTCTGGCACCTCCCGCTGTTTTTCGTCGCCGACACGTACCAGTCCGGACTCGGCGTCGGAACGCCCGAATTCTGGCTATTCTTCGTCAGCGTCGTCCCGCTTTCGATGGCGCTGTCGTGGGTCTACAACAACACGTCGCGGAGCATCCTCGCTGCGATACTCTTGCACTCCTCGGCCAACTTCTCGGGTGAAATCGTCGCGATAACCCCGAGAGCGGACGTCTACAACGTCGGGCTCTGGGTGCTGTTCGCCGTCGTGATCGTGGCGATCTGGGGTGGGAAAACCCTCGCCGGCGCCGACGAGGTACCGAAGCCGCCACGTCCGGCGCGGCGATAGGTCGTCGACGGCCCGCTCTCGACGTGACTCAACGAGAACGTTCGAGAGACCGTGCTGAACACCAGATGCGTTCTCGACCGCCAGTCGCTCACAAGCGGTAGTGACCGTCCGAGGAGACGTTTCGACGACTGTACGAACATTCGACTGTTGGACGCGAACGGCTTACGTGACCCATTGGCTACTCGCTGTCGTGATGGCTCGCACACACAGTCGATTGGTGCCCAGAACGGACGATATCGAGGAGGCGTGGTAGTATGCGACTCCCGATTCCGAAGACCAAGCTCGTGGCGTTCACACTTGCCGGAGCCCTACTGACCGCGGTTATCGCCGGTGGCCTCGCGTTCCCGATTCCGGGTGTGACAGGGGGAGATACTGGGAGCGACTCCGGGACGCAATCGACCGGCGCACCACAGTCCGCTGCCGACGTGCCGACGCCGAATCAGGACTTCACGCCGGCGGTGCAGACCCAGACCGGTTACGAGGGCGAGGAGCACGAAGAGTACGAAGAGGACGACGAAGACGAACATGAAGAGTACGAAGACGACGAGGACGAGGGCGAACACGAAGAGCGGGAGGCGGAACACGACGACGAGTACGAGGATGAAGATGAAGCGGAGTGAGATGATCGGATGAGTGTGTTGTCGTCGGTGTACGAACGCGCGGGTGAGACACACCGTGAATTCGAGTGCTGTGACACGCAGTTCGTGATTCGGGCGACCGGCGTTCGGGCGTCGACGGGCGTCGATGCTGCACAGCAGACGGTACGGCGGCTCGAAGGGGAATTAAACGCATTCGACGAGAAGAGTGCCGTCAGCCGACTCGATCGGACGGGATCCGTCGAGAACGAACACGTGGCCCGCATCGTGCGCCGTGGACTGGAGTACTACGAACGGACGAACGGCGTGTTCGACATCCGTCAGGGACGTATCGAGCACGACCTCAAGGCGTTCCTCCGGGGTGACCGACAGTCGCTCCCGGAGACGTTCGAGGCGGGCGATATCGAACTCGATGGGGCGCTGGTCAGAACCGACCATCCGCTCGACCTCAACGGGCTGGCAAAAGGCTACATCGTCGATCGGGCGGCGTCGGCGCTCTCTGGCGTCGGTCGACGCGGGTTCGTGAGCGGTGGTGGTGACATGTCTCCGCCGCCCGGGCCGGTCGCCGTGGTGAGTCCCTACGGCGACGAGACACCGCTGAAGGTACTGGAGACGGACTGGTTCGTCGCGTCCTCAGGTGACTATCGTCGCACCCGGAACGGGACGGATCACATCTACGACCCGACGAGCGAGCGGATCGGCTCGCGTCACGAGTCGGTCACCGTCGTCGCCGAGCGTGACTGCATGGAAGCGGATGCCCTCGCGACGACGCTGGCAGCCCTGCCGCTCGACGACGCGCTCTCGCTGGCCGAGTCGTGGGCGAATGCGGAAGCGCTCGTCGTGCACGGCGGCGTATTCCACACCACCGAGGGGTTCGAGACACATGTCCTGGACTGAGAAACAACGCATCACGATCGTCGCGATAGTCGTCCTCGTCGGTGCGGTACCGTTGCTCTGGGGGATCGGAGACGTCCGTGTCGCCCAGGCGACCGAAGAGAAACGACACGACCTCGTGAACCAGACGGTCACGGCGCGTCACGCGCCGACCGATTACGACGGTGATGGGCTCGACGACAGTACTGACCAGTGCCCGACGCGTCCGGAGACGACGAACGGCTTCCAGGATTCGGACGGCTGTCCGGACGTCGTCGCGACGACGGGGGCGTCCTGATGTCGGCGATCGTCTGGTATCTGGACCGTGGGGCGGCCCTCCTCACGTATCCAGCCCTGTATCTCGCCGTCCTCACGGGAATCCTGTACAACACGGCGTCGTTCGGCACCTTGCACGAGGCGGCCCGTCGTGTCCACGTCGAACTATCGGTCTTCGCGATGCTGGTGACGCTTCTCCACGCAGGCCTCGGTGTCGTCGATGCGTGGTTCGTCCTCACCGGACAGGTCCCGGAGCCGGCGTACTCGATGCCGTACTTCGTGGGCGGTCTCGCCGTCGGGGTCGGGGCGCTGGCGTTGCTCGTCGTCGCCGTCCTCGGATTTACCGATCCGAAGCGGTTCGAGCGACCGTGGGGTCCCCGCGTCGTGCATTCGTTCGCGTACGCCGGGTTCGCGTTCGGCACGATCCACGCAGCGGCCATCGGCACCGACGTGACGGGGTTGATTCGTCCGTTGCTGGGCCCCTCGCTCGTGCTCGTCGTGTACGTCCTCCTGTTGCGTGTGCTCGTGCTTCGGGGAACGTTCTCCAGTGCAGCGTCGCGTCAGTAACTGTCCCAGAGTCCGAGGAGGCGGTCGACGATTCGGTCGGTGAACGATTGACGGTGGATCGTGTACAGATACCTGACGTGGTCCGAATCCGACACACGGTACAGCACGCGCTGGCCGTCCCGTTCTTTGGTGACGAGTCCGGCGTCGGCGAGTTTCGAGAGGTGCCACGAGACGGTCGACTGGGCCTTCTCCAGTCGGTCGCTCAACTCGGTCGTCGAGAGTGGGCCATCGACGAGGAGGTGGGCGAGAATGCGGCGACTGTACTCCCGCCGGAGCGCGTTCATCACGGTCCGGTCGGCGTCGTCGAACTCCGCAGCAGGGTAGTACCGCGTGTACTTGCCGTCCTCGGAGACGTCGATCAACCCTTCGTCGGCCAGCCAGCGGAGCTGGTACTGGAGCGTTCCCTGTGCGTAGTCGAGTTCGTCGAGTAGGGCACGGAAGTGACTGCCGGGGGTGTCGGCGATCTCCCGATAGATCGCTCGTCGAGATTCTAATTCGAGGTCGGGCTCCGGCATTGCTCAGTCCCGTGTGAGCGCGAGGAAGAACGCGACGAGGCCCCCGAGGATGAGGACTGCACTCCCGTGTTCGAGTAACTCGAGCGTCGCATACGGAACGTACGGAAGCAGGGGATATTCGAGAAATACGACGAGGCCGTAGAGGGCGAACATCGCGTAGCCAGCGGTGACGATACCCATTCGGCGGTCGCGTTCGCGACGCCACGCCAGATAGCTGAGCGCACTGAGCGCCGCGGCCACGAGGAAGATGCCGAGGCTGACGTACTGTTCGAGGAGTTGTGCGAGGGGCATACGAGTCGAACGGACCGCGATGGATCGCGGTCGAATTGTGGTGCACGAGGCGGCAATCGGGTAAAACGGTTGGCGTACAAGTGTCGAATTGGACGCCGATTCCTCGGCCGAGGCGCATCGAAATCGGTCGAACCGATTGGGAGTTCCGTCGCGGCCCTCCATTGGGGCCGGTGTCAACGACGCCTCCGCACTCACGACGTCGACTCACCGTCGGCTGGTACGTAGCTTGCAGGCTTCCCAACCGACACTGACGATGCATCCAGTAGCCGGTCTCCCAGTTGCCAGATCGTGATCCCCGTCACCAGTCGTTACCACGATTCGAGTGGCCCACCCGCAGTCACTCGAACGGCCGCCACGTATCGGTCGTGGACGACGCAGGCGGCGGTGGCGAGCAGTGCGGCCCCGATCTCGGCGACTCCGACCGGCCCGGCGAGGAGAGTGCCCGCACCGGTGAGGTAGACGAGCGAGAGCGACGCCACGGCGTTCGTCGGTCACGACGAGTCGAGTCGGCTAGCCCCGTCTTCGTCGACGGCCACGCTGTAGTTCCCCGAGAGCGTGCGGAACGTGGCGAACGAGTCCTCTGGGTGCTCGACTTGCGTCACGACGGCCCCGTCGAGGACGACTGTTACCGTCCGGAAGTCGCCGGGAAGCGAGACGAGTGCGTCGAATGTGGTCTGCGGCGTACAATCCGCCGAGGGCTGGCCCTTCACCCCGTCGCCGGGCGCGACTTCGACGGTGAAGCGGTAGTGCCCCGGACTCGACTCCGTGAGATTCGCCCGAACGTTCACGTCGGTCACGTCGTGTGTGAACGTGAGATTGAGGGCCACCGTCCGCGTCTCTCCGCTAGGGGCCTGTCCGACCCAGCCGCCGGTCGCGGGGTTGCTCACACAACCCGTCCCAGTCGAAGTCGAGAACGTCGGCGAGGAGACGCTCTGAGTCGGAACGAGCGCGGCACCGGCCGCTGCGCCCCCCGCCGCACCGACGATCAGACCGACGACGAGTCCGACAGCGAGAGCGAGTCTGGTGTCCATGCGTGGATAGTACGCGGAATCGGGATAAATAGCGTCGGAGGGCGAGTCTCAACTGCGATGCCAAGACGGAGTGTGTCTCCGCGTGGCTCGTTCAGTCCGTGTCGACGTTCCAGGGCCCCGTCTTCGAACTGGTCGGCGCGCTCTTCCGCCGAAAACAGTACTGGAAGAGGTCACTTGACGACAATTAGAAATCGCAAGTCGCGGGACTAATCCCGATAGCGACCGCTTCCGACCTCCAGTTCGCCTTGCACGAAGTACCAGCCTTGGCCCGGGCCCAGCAGTTCCGTGTGGGCCCACTCGCGGTACTCGTTGCCCGTCCACTCGCCGGCGACCCACTCGTTGCGACCGTCGAGTTGCGCGGAGACGTACACCGTCGTGTCCTCGGGGGCTCCGTAGGTGGCGTACACGCGGGTGTCGTACTCGAAACAACGGTGGCGTTCCTGTTGACCATACCTGCACTCGACCCCCGTGCGGTTGAACTGCGGCGTGAGCAGTGGCTCCGTTCCGAACGGCGCTGCCGTATCGATACTCTCCTCGCTCGTGGCGGTCACGGAGAACGTGAAAGTGCCGTCGTCGACCACCCCCATCGAGGGGTTGGAGGGGTCGTACTGCGACTCGGGGATCGGTTCGCGCCACCCCATCGTTTCGTTCTCCACCTCACGGTAGTAGGCGCGCTGAACTTCGATACGGTCTGCACTGATGGCGAGCATCCGTCCGTGCTCCGTGTCGACGAGTTCGTAGGTGAAGTTCACACGCGCCGGGGTGACGTCGGACCCACGAATGGCGGGAGTCTCGCGGCTGTACTGGACGTCCTCGACGAACCGCTCGCCGAGTTCCGCGTCGCCGTTCGTCTCCGGAACCGGCACGTAAAACGTCGCGTTGGTCAGCGTCTGGTTTGTCGCGATCGTCACCTGATACTCGTAGGTACTCTGCTCTGATTGCTCGGCGCGTTGCTGGCCCAGCGCGTAGACGCCACCGAGCAGTAACGCGAAGACGACGACGACGGCGACGACGCCGATACCGACACCACGCCAGTTGACGCTGCTGTCGGGGGCGCGCGTGACGTAGCGGTACCCGAGGACGGCGACACCGGCACCAGCGACGAATCCGATCGGAAGGGCGACGAGCAGCGACAACCAGATGAACGCTTCGAGCACGACGGCGACGACGACGGTGACGACGGCGAACGTCAGAATCCCGGCGACTAAGCTTCCGACGACGACGCTCCAGTTACGCTCGTGACCTTCACCCGCAGCGTCTTTGGACGGATGGGCGCCTGCGAGGAGACTGCCGAACGCACCGCCGATGCTCGCAACGAGGACTTGCCCAATGGTGGCCGCAAGCGACAGCAGTGCAGCGATACCGAGGCCTGCGAGCGGCGTTTCCGGGCCGAACGGCAACTCGCCGAAGCGTGTGAAGAGAATCACGCCCGTGACGACGGTGCTGAGTGCTGCCATGACGACGCCAGCGACGGCACCCGCCACTAATCCCCCTTTAGTATCGTCGCGTTCGAGGTACCCCGCGACACCGCCACCCAACAGTGGCGCGACGAGGAGGACGAGTGGGACGAAGCCGAGCGCGGACCCAACCACGCCACCGATGACTCCGTTCTGGATGGTCTTGCGCGTCAGCAGAGACATATCTGAGATGACACTACGCGATTACAAAAATTTGAGCCGTAATGAGACCCACCAACTGAACAGTTGCTCGTTCGAATCGTAACCTCACTCTCCGCACCGCTGTCTGGGAGTCACACCTGTTTCGCTAGGGACGAACGAGCAGGCGTTCCGAACCGACGAGGATGACGAAGGCGACGAGAGCGGTCACCAAGAGCGGCACGAGTGGTTGTTGGTACGTTCCGAGTTGCCCTGCTTCCGCGAGCGACGAGACGATACCGAACAGCGCCATGAGATTGTGGAAGAGGAGCGCACCGTAGAACGATCCGCCCACGAAGTAAATCAGGCCCGTTCCGACACCAACGACCGTGAGGAGGCCGACCATCTCGAGCGAATTGAACGGCGGGCTATGTGCGACGTGGTACACTCCGAAGAGAACACTCGAGAGTACGAGCGCACTCCCGCGTGCGAGGTACTGATTCAGACCACGAGAGCGCAACAACGCTGCAACGCTTCCCCCAACGACGACCCAGCAGACGGCGACTTCGGCGATGGAGACCGGAAGCACCTGCGCAAACACGTTCATGACGACGACGGGGTCGGTCGTTGGCGGTTGCTGGAGTGCGTAGAGAGCGAATCCAATGATTCCTGCGAGGAGGACAGCCACGAGGGTACGAGGGACCGAGCGGAAGCCGAGTTCTGCCCGGGAACTGAACTCGGAGTCGACGAATTCTCGGACGAGGAGTAGGGCGAGAATTGTTCCGACGAAGACGTTGGCAACCCCCGTGTACACGAGGCGGTCGGTCACGGCTTCGGGGTGGAGGAAGGTTTGAATGCGGCCTTCCAGCAGCCACGTGATCACCGTCCATGTGGCGTACGTTCCCAGAGCGACGAGCGCTTTCCCGAACGGAGAGAGGCCAGCGATAAGGGGGAGTCTCGGTGCGCTTCTCGCGAATCGGCCGATCGAGGTCATGGTTCATATACTATCGGGAATATCCATAGCAATTCAGTATAGTTCTCTTCGAGAGGAACGACGCGAAGTTGTCCGTGTCTCTGTGTTCGTTCCGTTACTATCAGTCAAGTTGCTACACATGCAATAGCCGCAGTGAGTGCGACACAGGTTGTACTGGACGCTATTGGCCCGTTCGCTGGGTACCTGATGGGAACGGTGCCCGACCCCGTCACAGCCGACTTCGAACGGACGACGATCGCGGTCGAGTGACGGATTATCGTTCCGGATCTCGCGATGGTTCGATCCATCTCGTCGGTACCAGTGCAGCCAGAAGCAGTACTGCTGGGCCGACGATGAACCCGGCCCACGTCACCAGAGTCGCCGCGCCTGCAACCGCAAGACCGATCCGCGTTCTGAACCCCAACACGAAATCGTCGCGGAGCGTGAACCGTAGCACCCACCCGCCACACACCGCCGGGACGGCGATGAATACCGCCGTGACGAGCATTCCCGCCGTGGGGCCGATCGAAGACAACGCAATCCCCATCTGGACGAGCGTACTCACGCCCGTCCCGAGAACTAACGTTCCCGCGCCGATCAACCCGTAGCGAATTACTGGACGTGTCCAGCCATCGTGTCGTCGAGCGCGAAGCAGTACGGCACCACCGACAAGCGTGACGAGCCAGGGACCGGCGACGACGAGTGGATGCTGGCCTTCCCAGAGGTGGACTCGAACGAGGTCGAACGGGACGGTTAGGTACTCGGCCGGCGAGAACTCCTCCTCGTAACCGATGGTTACGCCGACCGGACCGCTCGCGTTTCGGGGCGCGTAGACGGCCAGCAGGTACACCCCGCCCTCCTCGACGGTCCGCTCGACGCTGATCGTGTGATAGTTCGCGGATGGGGTGAACGGCTCGTAGGTCGCTGTGTCAGGACGGTCACCCTCGAACACCACCGCACCCATTCCCTCCGGTATGGACACTCCGCTCGGCACCCGATCGGTCCGATTCAACGACTCGCTCATCAGGACTACCGAGGGGGTAAACTCACCGCTCGACGGCGTAAAGGTCCCGAATCGTAGCCGCTGTCCATCTCTGAGGGTCAATCTGTAGTACTTGACCTGTCCACGCTCTAGGCGGTCGTAGAACGACCACGATTTGGTCGCGTCCGGAACCGCAAGTGCCCGGTCGGGATCCGTGTTGTCGCCGGGAAACGCCGGCACGTGTGCGAGCGCTGGCGTCGCCACGAAGGTGAGCACGAGCACGACGATTGCAATCCGGGCGGCGTCCATCTCTAACGCCGTCCCATTGGTCGCCAAGAGGCATAGATTCAGCGAGTACGGGTTCACGACTATGTCGTCAACGCGACTATCTTGAGTCAGGAGGCAATCGTATGACCACAGCTGGGGAGCGTGATCAGTTCGAATCGGACAACACGGCCTCGACGACGATGGGACGATGGCGGCGACGAATCGGACGGATGTTCGGGGTCGTACTCCTCGGTACCGTCTATTGGGTGCTAGTCCGTCCGCGAATGTTGAACTGGGGCGCGACGCCCGCGGAGGTTAGCCGGTCGCTCCCAGGTGACGACCTGCTCCCGAACGCAGACGCCGAGTCGACCATGGCTATAACCATCGACGCCCCGCCCGACGCTATCTGGCCGTGGCTGCGTCAGCTCGGCCAAGAGCAAGGCGGATTCTACAGCTACGAGTGGGCAGAGAATCTCGTCGGACTCGATATCCACAACGCGGAGCGGATCATTCCGGACTGGCAGACCCTCAAGATCGGCGATGCGGTCCGGCTCGGCCGTGCCGATCGACGAAACGACGACACGACTGCTCGTTCGCTCGCGGATCCGTCTGCCTGAGAACCCCGTGATCAGAGCCACCTCTCTCGCAGTCCTCGACCCGGTGTCGTCGCTGATGACCGACGGGATGTTGCGGGGAATCCAGCGCCGAGCCGACCGACTCGTCGGGACGGAAACGGACGCGACGGGGAGTGGCCCGAACCGGGAGCGGTAACCGCGACACTCGGGGTTCCCGCCGCAGTCTCCCGTTACGTGGGCTCGGTCTATCGACCGGTTCCGACGATTCCTATCGTTCGAAAAACATATTTATAGTATACCCACCCGATATCTGATGTGTCGATATGGTCTCTATGGGGAATTGGATACGAAGCCACCGCGTGGCGTCCTTCTTCCTTCTCGCGTACGCCATCTCCTGGAGTTTGGACGCCGCGGTCTTGGTACTCGGAATGGAACCCTCCTGGACGCGATGGATCATCAGTGGATTCCTCAGCGCCCTCGGACCGGCAATCGCCGCGGGGATCGTCCTCTCCATCAGCGGTGAGAGTCTTCGGGGCTGGCTTAGGCGCGTCGTCCGCTGGCGTGTGCATCCGAAGTGGTACGCGGCGGCCATCGGGGTCCCCGTGATCGTCGCGCTGGGGTCCGGTGCCGTCCTCCAACTGGTCGGCGGCCCGGTCGAGTTCGCGTCGTTCGCGTTCGATCCGGTTTCCCTGGGTATCGGAATCCTCCTCGGAACCACCATCGGCGGCGGTCAGGAGGAACTCGGCTGGCGTGGCTTCGCCCAACCCGAACTGCAGGAGCAGTACGGGGGACTGCGGGCCGCCGTAATCGTCGGGGTACTCTGGGGTAGCTGGCACCTGCCGCTCTTTTTCGACCCGACGGTAATCCACTCGCAGTGGCCGCTGCAATCACAGCTCGCCTACTTCGTCGGTATCGTCGCGTTTTCGATCCTGATCGCGTGGGTGTACAACGGCTCCGGCGGAAGTATCCTCCTTGCGATGCTCATGCACGGGACGGAGAACGCTGCCGGCGGACTGGTCCCGCTGGATCTGGAGCGGGCGATCGTCGAAGGCGTTCCGGACTGGGTGGCTCTCGCGCCGATGAACGTCTCCCACGCCGTGTTCATGTGGCTGCTCGCCCTCGTGGCCATCGGCGCCACCGGGACGGGGTTGCTGGCTCGGCGTGAGATGCGGGAGCGTCGTGATTCGTCGACCACACGCGGCGTGTGACTCCGGGGAACCGACCGGAACGCACAGCGCCTCCGAACCAACGTCCAAATCAGATGCCGAACATCCACGAACTCCTCGATGTCGGAACCATACAAGTCAGTGCCCTCCTCCTGCGTGATGCGACGTTCTTCGCTCGATCGCTCGACTCACGACCGCTCGTCGAGGTGGCGAGTGAATCGGAGGCCACCGTCGACGACCTCGGTCGTGCTGGCGAGCGGTCCGTGACCGTCGACACACCGATCGGGACGTTCGAGACGGCGTATATGCCCTGGCAGTGGCGTGGCCCGGACTATCCGACGCTCATCTATCACCACGGGAGTGGCGAGCGGCCGTTCGACTTCGGGCGGTTCAGTTCGAACTCGTTTCGGCGGTTGTTCGTCACGGCCGACGAAGCGATCCCGGCCAACGTCATCGCCGTCAGGGCTCCGTTCCACGACGGGTCGAACACGGAGTACGCCCGGGCGATGGGCGACCTCGAGAACTTCGTGGGGATGCTCTCCGCTTCGGTCGGCCTCATCGACGCGCTCGCGACACAGGCGAACGATCGTACCAGTTGCCCAGTCCTCGCTTCGGGTCTCAGCCTCGGTGGCTGGGCCGTCAACCTCCACCGGGCGTGCTTCGACATTGTCGACCGATACGTCCCGATCTTCGCCGGGGCGGCGCTCGGCGAGATGTTCGTCTCGTCCATCTATCGGAAGATGACTGCCGAACCGGCTCGGAGACGGCCGGACTACCTCCGCGAGATACTCGATTTCGAGGCGGAGTTCAGTGCCGTCGGGACGGATGATTGTTCCCCATTACTCGCCCGGTACGACCGTATCATCGAGTACGACCGACAACGCCCGGCCTACGCGGGAATGTCACTGTCCGTACTGGAGAACGGCCATGTCACTGGATCGCTTGCGACCGATCGGCTCCGCGAGCACGTCCTCTCAGTTCTCTCGACGTGTAGTACCGACCGGATCAGTCGCGAGTAGTATCGAGCAGTCGCAAGCTCAACCTCCGACTGCTCGACGCTGGCCACGACAGTCTCCTCAGGCGAGTTTGACAGCCGTCCCATAGGCGATCACTTCCGAAGCGCCTTGGGTAACCTCGGACGTTTCCATCCGGACGTTCACGACGGCGTCAGCCCCCATCTCGAGTGCATTCGCTTCCATCCGCTCGATCGCCTGATCCCGAGCATCGGCGAGCAGCGTCGAGTAGGCCTTGAGTTCTCCGCCAGCGAGATTGCGGAGCCCCTGGGTGATGTCGCGTCCCACATTCCGTGCTCGGACGGTGTTGCCGCGAGCGATACCGAGCACCTCCACGATCTCGTGGCCAGGGACGGTCTCGGTGGTGACGGTGGCGACGAGCGACTGCTCTACATCCGTCGAAATGGCTGTTGAGGACATATCTACCACTAGGACGGTGGGAGAGATAATAAACCAGTAGTGACCCGTGCGTTCACGTGGTGGGCTACGGCCTCAATCGAGGCGCAGGTCACCCTGCGAACGACTGTAGTAGCGTTTGTAAGTCATCGCACACCCTATCGCAGGACTTCGTGCAATCGGGTGTGCAAACAGTTACAAACGCTACTATAGCGACCACGCTCGGCATCTCGCTGTTCTCGTAACTCAACAGGGACAACCCATCCGGAGTCACACGATCGCGGTTCCGCTCACCCGGCGATCTGTGCTATCGCGACCGCCTCGCGGTAGCACGCGACTGCCAACAGCAGATACCCACCGATCAGCAGTGCCCACTCGCGTTGTGTCAGCGACCAGTCGCTGGGCGACTGCACGCGATCGAACTCTTCCCGCCACCGTGGGCCGGACGGCTGATGCCAGATCATGACGCCTCTGGTGGCGACCACGATGGCGACGATGGCGGTGATCTCCATCGGCCCGCTCCGCTCGACGAGTACGGTCAGCGACGGCACGATGCGCGCTCCCGTCCCGATGGCGAGCGACCCGGTCCCCCAGACGGCCCCGTACCAGGGCGCCTGGACGACCTCGATGACGTATCCCATCGGCGTGTTCACCGAGCGGAGCGTGTTCGCGCCGATAGCGATCAGGGAGACGCCGACGTTCCACCCGAACAGCCACAGGAACTCCCGTGTGATACTCCCCGCGTACCCCGTAGATGCGCCCGGATTCCCGCCGCGTAACAGCCCCTGGGGAAAGAAGAGGTAGCTGAGGATCCACGCCGCGGTGAACACGCTCGCGACGACGATCCACAGGGAGACGAATCGGACGAGGACGTCGTCGTGGTTGACGTAGCGCCCGATTCGTTTCGACACCCGACCGATCGGTCCGGTCGGGTTCGATGCTGCCATACGGAGGACAGTCGTGTGGTCGCGACAAATACGTTGGCGACCGTCACCCGCCCGTACTAACCGACGTCCCCGTTGGTTACGTGATCGCTTCCGCTTCGGTCTCGGGCGGAAGGCCGGCGTCTTGGGGGGTTGGTGGGTCGCGATTTGCGAGGCGATCCGAACCGTAGACGACGACTAGGAGAAGTGCGATCAACACGAGGGGAAGCGCCCCCGTGACTTCGGCGAGCAGGTTCAGCCAGGGATCGGGCACGCCGTTCGGGACGAGCGCCTCCGGGTCGGCGGGGTGAAAGATGCCCATGGCGTTGACGCCGGCGTGGAAGACCGCGACGGCGAGGACGCTTCCGCCAGTGCTGTTGTACATCCACGTCCAGAGGATCGAGCCAGCGAGGATGGAGACCATCCAGAGGAGTTGCTGGGAGAGCGGCCAGCCGCCGTGGGTGGTCGTCGCGTTCAGGAACAGTGGGAGGTGCCAGGCGGCCCACGTGACGCCCACGATGGCACTCGATACCAGCGCGCTGAAGGAATCCTGGAGTATGGGCAGCATGAACCCACGCCAGCCGAGATCCTCTTGGCCGCCACCCCACACGGTCCCCCACGCCATCGCGAAGAGGTAGATGAACGGCGACTCGAACTCGCCGAGATCGATCGGACCACCGGCGGCGACGAACAGCAAAACGCCGAGCGAGAGGATGACGAACGGGAGTCCAATCGCGAGCGCCCACCATTTCGCGCCGATGCGCCACTTGAACATCTGCCCGATCCAGGTGCGGAGACTGCCACCGGAGGCCCAGACGACGACCGCCGCGCCGATGGGCGGGCCGAATCCGCCGAAGCCGATCAGAATCGAGTGCGTCCAGGAGGCTTCCATCCCAGAATACGCGAGTGCGCCCTGAATCGTCCAGGTGAACGCATACGCGATCGCGACGAAGCTCAGGAGGCGATGCTGATCGATCCACGTACGGAGACTAGACATACCTCCGATTGTGGGCACATCGCAGTTAACCGTACTCCGAGCCGCCGAATTTTCGGCACTACACTCTTCTCGACGCGTCTCGGAATCCACGCGTATGCGCGACGACGTTCTCGTCGCCGTCGGCGACGTGTTCGTCGTCCGCCCCGGCGACAAGATTCCGCTCGACGGCGTCGTCGCGTCGGGCGAGGGAACGGTCGATCAGGCGTCGCTCACCGGTGAATCAGTTCCCGTGCCGAAGGATTCGAACCACACGAGACGAGCGAAGGGGTGAATTCCGGCACGGTGTTTCTGAGCCAGAATCAGGAAGTAACACTAAACGCACGTCCGAACTAACGTGGGGATATGAGTGTCGTTCGGCCCCGTGCTCGGTGGTCTGACGATCGGTCGGCGGGATCGGCGGTCTCGCGGCGGATTCACGGGGGGACTACAGGCGACCGATGATAGACGAGCGCCATGCGGCGATTTCGCTGAACGAGTTCCCCGATCCCGTCCTCGCCTACGCCGTGGAGGGTCGCGACGCCCGCGTAACGACGGTGAACGAGGCCTTCGAGCGACGGTTCGACGACGTCACGCCCGACGCGCCAGTCTCGACGGTGTTCGACCGATTCGGCACTATCGAGACGTCCGGTGACGAGGATCCACTCACCCACCTCGTTCGGGGTGATCGTGTCGGAATATATCTCGACGGTGAGCGAGGCTCGTTCTTCGGACGGGTGATCCCGTCGGACGAGAACGCCGGGTATCTCGTCCTCTCCGATCTGGGGCAGTGCCCCGACGTCGCAGACTCGCCCGCCGTCGACCAGGTCAGTAGCGTGATCAGCCACGACCTCCGGAATCCGCTCGATGTCGCCAAGGCACATCTCCAGGCCGCACGGGAGACGGGCGATCCGGAACACTTCGAGTCGATATCGAGCGCCCACGACCGGATGGAACGGATCATCCGCGACGTCCTCACCCTCACGCGGGGGGATGCCGTCGTGGACCCGTCGGAACGGGTCTCGATCGAAACCGCCGCGACGGATGCGTGGCAGTCGGTCGATACCGAACGAGCCACGCTCGATCTTTCGGACCCGCTTCCGGCGACGACCGCCGACCCCGACCGCGTCCGGCGGTTGTTCGAGAACCTGTTTCGGAACAGCGTCGAACACGGTTCGACGAGCAGTCGGTCGGAGGCCGACGATAGCGTGGAGCACAGCTCCACGGACGACCGGCGCTTCCGCGCCGGTAGCACCGTAGAGCGCGGCTTGGAAGGCGAGGATGTCCCCGACAGAGACGGCGAAGTGACGCCCGGAAGCAGCGTGACGATCACCGTCGGCACGTTGGAAGACGGGTTCTACGTCGCCGACGATGGCCCCGGTATTCCCCCCGAAGAGCGGGAGGTGGCCTTCGAGCCGGGATACTCCACGAGAGAGGGTGGGACTGGACTCGGCCTCGCAATCGTCGAGCGCATCGTCGCTGCACACGACTGGGAGATGAGCCTCACCACCGCCGAACACGGTGGCGTGCGATTCGAAATCCGATTCCAACCCCGATGACCGAACACCTCACCGAAACCGACGGATCGAGGCGGTGGTCGTAGCGATGGACGACCGACTCCAGCGGGCACCGATCGGCATGCTCGACGTCTCGGCCGACGGGACCGTCTCGGACATCAACGAGACCGGTCGGACACTGATCGGCGTCACGACCGATCCGACTGGCGCCACGCTCGACGACGTGGTTCCGCGGTCCGTCGACGACACGCTCCTCACTGCATTCGAGGGGGCGTCCGTCACCGAGGCGGAGTTCGAGGAGTACTATCCCGACCTCGACCGGTGGCTCGCCGTCTCCGTCGTCGGGATCGACGGGGGAGGGATCGTCTATCTCCGGGACGTGACGGCACGGCGCCGCGAGAAACGGTCCCTCGAACAGCTACGCCAGGAACGCAAACGAACCGGGCTCATCGACGACGTGCTGTCGGACATCCTCGCAGCACTCGTCGATGCCACGTCTCGTGAGGAGATTGCCGAAACGATCTGCCGAGGGCTCGGTGAGACCGAACTGTACGAATTCGCCTGGGTTGGAGAGCGCGACATGGGACGCGACGAACTCGTCGTCCGCGCCGTCGCGGGCGAGACCGGCAAGACCTTCGAGGCCGTCCGTGACGCGGTCGACGATGGAACCGTGACGACGCCCGAGGAGCGTGCCGTCGAGAACGGCCGACTGCGGGACGTTCAGCCACTCACTGCCAGTGTTTCGGTCCCCGAATCGGTGCGGACGGCCGGCTTCGCCGACGGCGTCCAGTCGGCGTTGGCGATTCCGCTCGTCTACGGGCCGAACGTCCACGGCGTGGTCGGGGTCTATGCCGACGGCACCGAGACGTTCTCCGACCGGGAGCGCGCCAGTTTCGAGACGCTGGGCGAGGTGGCCGGGTTCGCGATCACGGCGGTTCGGAATCGGAACCTGTTGCTCTCGGACCGCGTCGCGGAGATCACGTTCGAACTCGGCGAGGGATCGGTGCTGACTGGACTGAGTCGGTCACTCGACGCGACGTTGCAACTCGAAGGCATGGTGCCACAGGACGACGATACGCTGCTCTGTTTCGTCTCGGTGGAGGATGGCGACGTGGAGCGGATCGAGCACGAGGCCGCGGACGTCGAGGCGATAGCGAAGACACGTATCATCGACGACTCCGAGTCCGGTGGGACCGTCGGCATCACCGTCCGAGGTGGGACGCCCTTGCTCGCCGTCGCCGCGCTGGGTGGGACCGTTCGACGCGCGACCTTCGAGGGTGGAACGGGACGCCTCGTGGCCGATCTGCCCCCGGACGGCGACGTTCGCCGGATCGTGGAGACGATCAGCCACGAGTACGACGCCGAGTTCGTCGCCAAGGAGGAACGGGAGCGGTCGGTGACGACTGCCCGCGAGTTCCGCGACGAGTTGGACGACCGGCTGACCGAGCGCCAGCAGACGGTGCTTCGAACCGCGTACCTCGCCGATTACTTCGAGTCGCCGCGGGGAAGCACGGCCGAAGAAGTCGCCGCCTCGCTCGACATCACGGGGTCGACGCTCCTGCACCACCTCCGTGCCAGTCAGCGGAAGCTCCTGGATGCGTATCTCGCGGAGCGGACGGGGGCGGCCAGCGGGTCGAAGTGATCGTCACACCTCTTCGCGGTCGATTGCGTCGAACCGATCGAGGACGTCGTCGTCGGTCAGCAGCCGCCGGACGCGGCGTTCGAGTCGCTCCGCTCGCTCGGCCACGTCCGTGTACTTCCCGTGTTCCCGGCGTTTCTCGGTGCCCAGTTCGGCTTCGAGCACCGCTCGTTTGGCTTCGGCGCTGAAGTACTCCCCGAGCGTCTCGTACGCGAGAATCCGTCGCTGTTGATCGATGACGGCGCGGATGTCCTCGCGGTCGACCGGCTTACACAGATAGTCGTCGAACGGCATATCGAGGACTTCGATCCCGGGGTCGACGGCGGTGACCATGACGACGCGTCCGTAGTAGTCGCGGTCGACGAGTTCCGACAGCACGTCGTCGCCCGACAGCCCCGGCATGTGCCGGTCCAGCAGGACGATGTCGATGGACGAGTCCTCCACGGCCGAGAGCGCCGCCTCGCCGCTGTAGGCCGTCTCGATATCACAGTGATCACGCAGTCGCAGTGCGTACGCGTCCGCTACTTCCTGCTCGTCGTCGACGACGAGCGTGCGTACGTCCGCCGCGCTGTCGGTTCCGGACATCGGTTTCGGGTACTCACATGGGCGTCGATACTGGATCACCATAACTGATGGCCTTCGTCGAGCGTCGCTATCTGCACTCCTAGAGTCGCGGGTATCGCGCCGTCTGCATACCTAGCCACGCACTCCAGTAGGGAGGGACCGCTTTCCGGTAGTATGTCCGCTCAGTCACCCCCTCGACCGACTCACCGGACGGATCGAACGGACGACGTCTGCCTCTCGGCGGCCGAACTGTTCGACCTCTTCGGGGACGAGTACACCCGGCGCGTGTATCAGGCCGTCACGGCGCAGCCACGAAGCGGCCGCGCCGTCGCCGAGGCGGCGGGCGTCTCACGGGCAACGGCGTATCGCCGCCTCAACGAACTGCGTGATGCGGGGCTCGTCCGGACGGAGACGATGGTCTGTGACGACGGCCACCACAAGGAGCGGTTCGAGGGCGTCGCCACGTCGCTCTCTATCTCCCTCGACGACGGCCTCGAGACGGCGGTCGACGTCGCCGACTGAGAGGGTTCTCCGACGTCGTCGGAGATTCTCGCCGGGGCGTCGCGGCGAGAATCTCTGGACAGGTACGATACCTCTAAGTTCCCTCGCCCAGGGATCGACCCGAGCGTCGGACCGGGACTGTTTCCGACGGTGAAACAGGGGAGCGCCTTCTATTATCGTCGGGCCACACCGTTCTCGTGCCCGTTCCCTCCGACGGGTGATCGGTCGTCACAGCGTGCCTCCACTGACCGCGCGTCCCCCCGCGGATCGGCCCTCCATGGCTGTGGGGTTCGCCTCCTCCGAATCTTCTAACGGATCGAGACCAGCGCGTCGTCGGGACGGTCGTTGTCGCCGCGGAGATGCACGCTCGGTCCCGGCGGGACCGCGTCACCGACGAAATTAAGACTCTCGTGCGGTATCGTCGCATATGATCGGGGTTGGCGAGGAACCGCACTGGATGCCGGTATGAGTCTCGAATCCTACCTTCCCGACCCTGTCCGCTCGCGCTACGCGCTGAAACTGCTCGGCGTCTCGCTGCTCATCGTCCTCCTGATCACGGCGCTCACCACGGTGACCGTGTTCCAGGTGTCCGATCGCGTTCGTGACAACCAGCTTCGGTCGGTCGAGACGAACGCCGAACTCGAAGCGCGTGCGCTCGGCCAGTGGATCGACGGCAAACAGCAGGTGGTGCGGACGCTCTCGAACCACGAGGGGCTGACGCCGGTCGCCGACGACCGAACGCAAGCCACGCTCACGACCGAACTCGACGCGCTCTCCCCGGAGACGGCGTCGCTCTCGATCGTCGAGCGGAGCCCCCACGTACACTCCAACGGGACGACCGAGACCATCGTCGCCAGCACCGACTCGCAGTTCGTTGGCCGGCCGCTGTCGGTGACGGACGCCAACTGGAAACCGACGGTCGGGTTCAACTTCGAGGACACCGACGACGTGATCCTCTCGCTGGTGTATACGGACGGCGACGAAACCTTCGTCGCGCTGGCGTCGCCGATGCCGGACGGGGAACACGTCCTCGTCGCCGAGTACCAGACCAGCGTCCGGGCCGAACGCTTCACCAGCGCGATCAACGGCACCGACACGCTCGTCCTCGGGGGGTACACCGCCTACGTCCTGTTCGACGAGAACGAGTCCGACGGGATTACCCCCTACGAGGGCGACCGGGCGAACACGACCATCGGGCGAACGATCCTTCAGTCCGATCCGACCACCGACATCCACGGGGCCGTGCTCACCGACACGGAGGTGAAAGGGTACTACAGCGTCCCCGGTGAGAAGGTCGACTGGGTGGTCGTCAAGGAAGTGCCGCGCTCGAAGGCCCTGGCGGTGACCGACCGGGTGCAGCGTGACCTCTGGCTGGTGGTCGGCATCGTGATGGCCGGCTTCCTGCTCATCGGCGCCGTCATCCAGCTAGGGCCGATCCGATCGATCAAGCGGCTGTCGAAACAGGGCAACGCCATCGCCGAGGGTAATCTCGGCGTCGATATCGACCGCGGCGATCGAAACGACGAGGTCGGGGAGGTCCAGTCGGCCTTCGACAACATCAGAGCCTACGTCGAGACGATCACCGAACAGGCCGAAGCCCTCTCCCGGCAGTCGTTCGACGACGACGTCTTAGACGCCGACGTTCCCGGTCGCGTCGGCGAGTCGGTCGCGACGATGCACCACGACCTGCAACAGTTCATCACGCGGCTCGACGTCCTCAATCGCATCCTCCGTCACAACCTCCGGAACCAACTCGACGTCATCGACAGCCACGCCGAGGTCCTCGACGAGAGCGAGCATCGAGCGGCGATCCTCGCGGCCACCGAGACGTTGGCGGGGCTGGGCACTCGCGCCCGCCACATCGACCACATCCTCTCGAAGGACCCCCAGCCGACGCGGATCGATCTCGCCGACCGGATCGAGGCGGTGCTGCGTGACGTCGAGACCGACGGCGTTACGATCAGTACCTCGATCCCCGGCGACGCGACGGTGGTTACCGACGCCGAAATCCTCACCACCGTCCTCCGGAGCCCGCTGGAGAACGCGGTCGAATACACCGACTCGGGCGTCGGCGTCTCGGTCGAGTCGACCGATTCGGGCTGTACCATCGAAATCCGTGACGACGGGCCGGGGATCCCCGACTCCGAACTGGAACCGCTGGCGACCGATCAGGAGACCCCGTTACAGCACAGCCGCGGACTCGGTCTCTGGGAACTGAAGTGGGGAGTCGACGAACTCGACGGCGACCTCTCGTTCGTGACCGACGACGGGACGACCGTGGTGATCCGGCTGCCGGATCTCGACTCGACGTGACTGTGGGGACGCGGGCGTCGGCGCCTCGACGTTCGTCGCGTCACACGGCCCGGCGGTCGAGGGGCTCGTCGCCGCGGCGTTCGACGACCTGCACGGGCAGGTCGAGGAGTTGACGACCGATTAGTCGATCAGGGTGTGTCCGGTGCGTCGGCGCTCGACGAACGCCCAGTCGATGTCGACGCCCAACCCCGGGCCGTCGGGGACGGCCATCCGTCCGTCGTCGTCGATCGATTCCGGTTCGCCCTCGAATCCCTGATTCAGAATCCACGTACTCTCGGGGTTGAGAAGGCCGTGCTCGAAGAAGCTCGAGTTGCGAAGCGCGCTCATGAGATGCATGTGTGCCGGGCCGCCGAGCAGGAGTTCCACGTCGGTGCCGAACGCCTCGGCGGCCTCGGCTGTCTTGAGCGCGCCCGTGATCCCGCCGTCCATGTGGGCGCTGGCGCGGACGAGGTCGGTGGACTCGCTGGCGAGACTGTCGACGGCGCCGTACGGCCCGGTCCGGACGTGTTCGAGGCCGAGCATCGGCGTATCGAGCGTCGCGGCGAGATTCTTCGTCGTCCGTTCGCTCACGCCGCCGTCGTGCATCGGGTCCTCGTACCAGAAGAAGTCGAGGTCGTCGAGCGCGCGGCCGACCTGCAGCGCGTCCGCGTAGGTGCGATAGAGGCTGGAACTGTCGATCATCAGCGCCATCTCCGAACCGACGCGGTCGGCGAGGGCCTCGCAGATGGCGACGTCCACGTCCGGACGCACGTCGGGGTGGCCGTGGAACTTGAAGCCGTCGTAGCCGTGGTCCAGACAGTCCTCGGCGTAGTCGGCGAAGGCTTCGGGGCCGTCGAGGCCGCCATTGTCGTCGACGAACATCGTCGAGGCGTAGGTGGGGAGGCTGTCGCGGTACCCACCGAGGAGGGTCGAGACGCTAGCGTCGTGGTGGTTGCCGGCGAGATCCCAGAGCGCCACGTCGACGGCGCCGAGGCCGAAGTGGTCGGTGTGTCTGAGCGCGCGCCAGCAGTCCTGCCAGATGCCCCGCCGTTCGAGGGGGTCGCGGCCGAGCAGGTGCTCCTCGGCGACCATCTTCACCTGTGCGATACTCGGCGGCGTGAACGCGAAACCGCGGTAGTGACCTTCGGTCCCGTCGGCGGTGCGGACGGTGAGGACGAACCCCGGCGGTTCGAGCGTCGAATCGGGGTCGTACACCCAGTTGCCACCGACGGTGCCCGTTCGCTCGACGCGGTAGTCGAACTCGTCGATCTCGATTTCGCTGATGCGCATTCGAACACCGTCGGCGGCGGGAGGCAAAACGGTTGGCCCGACGTGCGCCCGCGCCGACCACCTCCCGACTACTCGGGGCGCGGACGGCTGAGGTTCTGCAGGACGCCGCCGCAGCCGGGACACGCAGTGGGCGACGCCGCGCTACAGAGGCGTTTCCCACACTCCAGACATTCGTAGAGCTGTTCGTCCTGGTTACACGGGGCGGGGTCGGATGGCGTTGGCATATCGTTCATTCGTTGCCGCTGGCGGGTGTTAACTCTTGTCAGGGAGAGTCCCGAAGTTCGGCGTTCGTGGAGTTCGGACGGGACCGTGGCCGACGCCCCGTTTTTTGTTCCGGGCCCGCGTTAGGTGTCGTATGTTCGACAAGCTGCTCTTTCCCACCGACGGGAGCGACGGGGCGACCGCCGTCTTCGATCACGTTCTCGACGTGGCCGAGGCCCACGACGCGACGGTTCACGTCCTCAACGTGGCGGACACGACCCGTGATAGCGTCACGCAGATTCGGGGCCAGGTCGTCGACGCCCTCGAACAGAGTGGCGCCGAGACGGTCCGGGAGGCGGCGACCCGGGGACGCGACCGGGGCGTCCCCATCGTCACCGAGGTGTTACAGGGGGAGCCGTACCGCACCATCGTCGACTACGCCGAGACGTACGATATCGACCTCGTGGTCATGCCGACCCACGGGCGGCGTGGTCTCCAGCGCTTCCTTCTCGGGAGCACGACCGAACGGGTCGTCAGGCGATCGGAGGTGCCCGTGTTGACGATCCGCCCGGACGACGACGTGACCGTCCGGTATCCGTACCGGACGGTTCTGATCCCGACCGACGGAAGCGACCCCGCGAACGCGGCCCTCGATGTCGGCTTCGGCGTGGCGGACGCTGCCGGGGCCGCCGTCCACCTGCTCTCGGTCGTCGACGTGACGAGCCTCGGCGTCGACGTGCGCGCGGACATTCAGGTGGATGCGCTCGAAGAGAGCGCCAACGAAATCGTCGAGACGGCCGCGGAACGGGCGAGTGCGGTCGGGATCGATCCCACCACCGCCGTCGAGTTCGGCGGGTCGATCCCTCGCGTGATCCGGACGTACGTCGCCGACCACGACGTCGACCTCGTGGTCGTCGGCACGCACGGGCGGACGGGGTTCGACCGGTACGTTCTCGGGAGCGTCGCGGAGGCGCTCGTCCGGACGGCGCCGGTGCCGGTGCTGACGGCCCGCGGCCCGGTGTCGGAGTGACGCGTCCGGCGTCGAGCGGCCAATTATCACGCAGTGGAGACTGACGAGAGGATTTATTTCGGCGACCGGTCGATGGCGTCCATGCAGGATTTCGCGGCCGCGTTCGGGCAGGGCGGGCTGAACGAGCACCTGTCCGTCGACGACCTCATGACGGAGTGTGGACTGGACGAGGCGGAAATCGAGTGGCGAAAGGAGTTCGTCGGCTTCGACGAGCGCGACGCCGAGCGACTGTCGGATCTGGAGGGCGTGTTCCGCGCGCACGCCGACGACGTCGCCGACGACTTCTACGACAACCTGACGAGCTACGAGGAGACGGTCGAGGTGATCGACCGCTCGGAGAAGACCGTCGACCAGTTGAAGCGGACGCAGTCGGCCTATCTGATCTCGCTGGCTGCCGGCGACTACGGAATGGACTATTTCCGCAACCGCGCCCGGATCGGGAAGCTCCACGACCTGCTGGAGATGCCGATGAAACAGTACATCGGCCAGTACGGCGTCTACTACGACCTCCTCGTCCCACTCTTGCTGGATCGGATGGAGGAGCGGCTGGCCGACCGGCTGCTGGCGGAGACAGACGCCGACGAGGCGGCCGTCGAGCGGGCCATCGGCGGGACGCGTGACGAGACGGAAGGGGAGTTACTCGCGACCCTCAGAGCCATCAACCTCGACATGCAGGTGGTCGCGGACACCTACATCCACTCGTACAGCCGGAAACTCGAGGAGACGGTCGAGGACCGCGAGCGGCTCATGGCCGACGTCGAGGCGGACCTGGCCGCACCGATCGGGGAGCTACGCGATTCGGTGGAACAGGTGGCGGAGCGCACGACGTCCATCGACGAGCGGACCGACGACCAGGTCGAGTCGATGTCGGAGGTGGCCGGCGAAGTGTCGAACATGAGCGCGACGGTCGAGGAGATCGCGTCGACGGCGGACGAGGTGGCGGCCACGAGCGAGCGCGCGGCGGCCCTGGCTACCGAGGGACAGGAGGCGGCGACGGAGTCCATCGCGGCGATGGAACGGGTGAACGAAGCCTCACGGGACGTGGCGAGCGACGTCGACGCGCTCGAGAGCCGGATCGACGAAATCGACGACGTGGTCGAGGTGATCAACGACATCGCGGATCAGACGAACCTGCTGGCGCTGAACGCGTCCATCGAGGCGGCGCGGGCGGGCGAGAGCGGCGACGGCTTCGCCGTCGTCGCCGACGAGGTGAAGAGCCTCGCCGGCGAGTCACAGCGCCACGCGAGCGACATCGAGGAGATGGTGGGTGACATCAAAGCGGAGACGGCCGAAACTGTCGACAGTCTCGAGGCGACGACCGAAGAGATCGATCGTGGGATGGCACGGATCGAGTCGGCGATGTCGAAACTGGAGGACATCGTCGACGCCGTACAGGACGCCTCGCGCGGCATTCGAGAGGTGTCGGAGGCGACGGACGACGGGGCGGCGTCGACCGAGGAAGTCGCGAGCATGATCGACGGTCTCGTCGACCAGGCCGAACGCGTCTCGGCCGAGGTCGAACGGGTCGCGGAGATCAACGGCACACAGACGGCCAAGATCCGCGACATCGACGAGGCGGTACAGCGCCTCGGCGCCGACTGAACGGCGTCGCTCGGCCTCAATCTTCAAGACCGGCGGCGCCGAACCGGAAGACGTACGCATGTTCGTGGAGGCCGAGACGGCGTGGTAGTCGCCGGTGTCATCCAGCTGTTCGGGGGGGACCCCGTCGTCAACGGCTTCATCGGCGGCGTCGTCATCGCGGCGCTCAACCTGCTGGGGGCGTCGCTCGTCTTCGTCTGGCGCGACCCCTCGGAGCGCGCGCTCGACGGGGCGCTCGGCTTCGCCGCCGGCGTCATGCTCGCGGCTGCCTTCACCAGCCTCATAATCCCCGGTATCGAGACGTACTCGAACGGCAATCCCATTCCCGTCCTGCTGGGCGTGGGACTCGGCGCGCTCTTTCTGGATCGCTCGGACATCCTGATCCCACACGCTCACTACCTCGTCACCGGGCGCCGACGAGCCGACGCCGCGGCGCCGGGGGAGAGCCTCCCCATCGACGACGAACGACTCGCGGGCGTCGTGCTGTTCGTCCTCGCCATCACCCTCCACAACATGCCGGAGGGACTCGCGGTCGGCGTTGGATTCGGGAGCGGTGACCTCGGGACGGCCATCCCGCTGATGCTCGCCATCGGCATCCAGAACGTGCCGGAGGGGTTGGCCGTCTCGGTGGCGGCGATCAACGCCGGCCTCGACCGTCGCGCCTACGCCGTGTTCGCCGGGATTCGGTCGGGCGTCGTCGAGATTCCGCTCGCGGTGCTCGGGGCGTACGCCGTCGGAACGGTGTCCGCGCTCCTGCCGTACGCGATGGGTTTCGCCGCGGGCGCGATGCTCTTCGTCATCAGCGACGAAATCGTTCCCGAGACGCATACGCGGGGCCACGAGCGCGTCGCGACGCTGGGGACGATGCTCGGCGTGATCGTGATGCTGTATCTCGACATCTCACTGGGGTGATAACCGCCGACGCGAACGGTGTTCCCAACGGGTTGGAACGATAGGGGTTCATATATCGCTGGTTCACGTACGACCATATACGATGAGTGGCGGCGGCAACCTCAGGTTCCACTGTCCCGACTGTGGCGAGGACATGTCGGTAAACGAGCCGATGCGAGACGCCTTACTCGACCACGGCTGTGTCGTCTGTGGGACCACGGTGTCGGCGAGTGCGTTCGCCCCCGAGTGAGCGGACACGGTAGCCCTTCCGGCCCGCCACATCGACAGCCTCGTCTTTCCGGCCCGCTTCCGCGGACTGCAGGTGGACAAATATAAACCGTCCCCCCGCCATTCCCCGGCAGACGACACGCATGACCGTCGAGCAACAGACCGCGATGACGGACGCCGAAACCGACGCGCTCCTCGGCCGCCGCGAAACCGGCGTGCTCTCGCTCGCTCGCGACGACGAACCGTACGCGATCCCGATTTCGTACGGCTACGACGCGTCCGAACGGCAGTTCGTCATGCGGCTGGTGTCGACGCCCGGGGGGGAGAAGGAGCGATTCCTCACCGACTCGCCACGGGTCCGGTTCGTCGTGTACGAGGAAGACGGACCGACCTACCGGAGCGTGATCGCGAACGGTCGGCTCGAACTCCTCCCGCGGTCGGCGCTCACGCCGAGCCACGTCGAACGGTTCGGCGCGGCCAAGCGCCCGCTCTTCGAGATGTGGGACCGGGCGAAAGACGAACTCGACGTTCGGCTCTACGAACTCGACCCCGACGAACTGAGCGGGCGTCGGATCGACGTGGACGATAGTAGCGACTGAAAGTCAAACCGGTTTCACGCGCCACTATCGCCCTCCAGAATCGCATCGAGCAGCTTCGTCTGTGCGGCCGCCAGATGCTCCGCGAACGTCGACCGCGAGATGTCGAGTGCGTCGGCAACCTCCCCCGCGTTCGCTCCCTTCGGGCGCTCGAAATACCCCATCCGGTGGGCCGTCTCCAGTACCTCCCGCTGTCGCTCGGTGAGTCGTCCGCGGTCGACGAACACGAGGTCGTTGTCGGGGTGCTCGCCCCGAGACCGGAGCAGCCGCTGGATGTCGACCTGTGGGAACTCCTCCCGGAGCGTCGTGATGATATCGCGTAGCTGGGCCATATCGGCCGCGTGAAAGACCAGAGACAACATCCCGTCGCGCGCGTGGATGTCGACGACGGGGCAGCCGAACTGCTCGACGCACTCGCAGGGACAGCCCTGTCCCCGGCTGCGTGTGAAGCGATAGACGGTTTTCGAGCCGTAGGTGAACACCGACTGCAGCCCCTCGTCGACGTTCGGCGTGTCGGTCGCCGTCTCGTCGAGCATGAACTCCTCGGTGACCGTGCCCGTTCCGTCGGGATCGACGCCTCTGGAGACGGAGAGGGTGGACGTTCCGGCGTCCGCCGCGGCCGTCGCCACGGGACAGGTTCCGTCGGCGTCGACCCGTAGCTCCGCGCGAATCCCCGTTCCCATCGCCAGTCAGGTTCGGGACGAACACGGGTAAGTGTGTCTCTCGCTCCGTCGTGGGGGGAAGGGGTATAAACCACCCACAGTATCGTGGGTGTAGACTGGTTGTGGCCCCGGCCGTTCGTCCGGATAGAACGACGATGGCTATCGCCACTCCACCCCGCGTCGAACGCTCACCCGACGAAACGACAGTCGCCGACGCCGACGAGGTGCAGGCGATTCTGTACGCGCTCCAGGACGACGGCTGCCGGGCCGTTCTCGATGCGACCGGCGAGGCGTCGATGTCCGCGAACGAACTCGCCGATGCCTGCGACCTGCCGCTGTCGACGACGTACCGCAAACTCGACACGCTCACCGAAACCGGACTGCTCGCCGAACGGACCCGGCTCTGCCCCGACGGCAAACACACCAGCGAGTACGTGCGTGCGGTCGACGAGATACTCGTCGACGCCGACGCCGGCTTCGAACTCACCGTCACCCGACGGGACCCCACCGACCGCGACGTACGCTGAGGCCGGCGACGTCCACAGTCGGCCGCCCGGCTCCCACCGCCGAGACGTGCATTCTCACCTACACAATTATGTATGACAGTCCCGACATCTAGAGAGTATGATATCCGAACAGCGACTTCGGAGGATGTACGCCGACATGGTGACGGCGCGGTACTACGAGGAGCGCCTGCAGGAGGAGTATCTGGAGGGTAAACAACCGAAATTCGACATCTCGGCCGGCCCGATTCCCGGCGAACTCCACCTCGCCGCGGGACAGGAGGCGGCCGCCGTCGGCGTCTGTCACCACCTGCGCGACGACGACGTGGTAACGGCCCCGCACCGCCCTCACCACGTCGCCATCGCGAAAGGTGTCGACCTGAATCGGATGACGGCGGAGATATTCGGCCGCGAGACGGGGCTCGGACGGGGGAAGGGCGGTCACATGCACCTGTTCGACCCCGACGTGAACTTCGCGTGTAGCGGCATCATCGCGCAGGGCTGTCCGCCCGCGGCGGGCGCCGGCCTCGCGGCGAAAAAGCGCAACACCGACAGCGTCGCCGTCGCCTACCTCGGCGAGGGCGCCGTGGACCAGGGTGGGTTCCTCGAATCCCTGAACTTCGCCGCCGTCCACGACCTGCCCGTCGTGTTCGTCGTCGAGGACAACGACTGGGCGATCAGCATGCCTCAAGAGCGCGTGACCGACGTGGAGTTCGCCTCGAAGCGCGCCGACGGCTTCGAGATGGCGGGGGTCCACGTCGACCGCGACGACGCCGTCGCCGTCTACGAGGCGGCCGCCGAGGCAGTCGGCCGCGCCCGCGACGGCAACGGTCCCACCGTCCTCTCCGTGCAGGTCCACCGCCGGATGGGACATTTCATGGGCGACCCGCAGAGCTACCGCTCCGACGAGGATCAGGAAGCGGCGATGGACCGCGACTCCATCGAGCGCATGGCGGCCCACCTCCGGGACCACGGCGTCGACGACGAGGCGATGGCCGAGATTCGCGAGGACGCCCACGCCCGCGTCGACGACGCCATCGCGTGGGCGAAAGACCAGCCGAAACCCGACGCCGAGAGCGCCTACGAGGACGTCTTCACCAATCCCCCCTCGGGCGTGACCGACACGGAACCGGAGTTCGACCTCGCGGAGACGGGGGGTGAGGGGGAATGACCGTCGACCGCGAACTGACGATGAGTCGCGCCGTCGTCGAGGCCATCGGGACCGAGATGCGCGAGAACGACGAGGTGTTCTACATGGGCGAGGACGTGGCCGACTACGGCGGCATCTTCGACAGCACCCAGGGGCTCTTGGAGGAGTTCGGCTACGACCGCATCATGGACGTGCCGATCAGCGAGACGGCTTACCTCGGTGCGGCCGTCGGCGCCGCCCAGCAAGGAATGCGCCCCATCGCGGAACTGATGTTCGTCGACTTCTTCGGCGTCGCGATGGATCAGATCTACAACCAGATGGCGAAGAACACCTACATGAGCGGGGGGTCGGTGAGCGTGCCGATGGTCCTGACCACCGCCGTGGGCGGCACCTACAGCGACGCCGCCCAGCACTCCCAGACCCTCTACGGCACCTTCGCGCACCTGCCGGGGATGAAGGTGGTCGTCCCCTCGACGGCCTACGACGCCAAGGGGCTGATGCACAACGCCATCCGCGACGACGACCCGGTGGTCTACATGTACCACAAGCGCCTGATGGGGCTGGGCTGGTTGCCCTCCCCGACGGGGCCGAAGACGCCCGTCCCCGAGGCGGAGTACACCATCCCCTTCGGCCGGGCGGACGTGAAACGCGAGGGCGCCGACGCCACGGTGGTCACCCTCGGCCTGCACGTCCACCGCGCCCTCGACGCGGCGGCGACGCTGGCCGAGGAAGGCATCGATTGCGAGGTGATCGACCTGCGGACGCTCGTGCCGCTGGACCGCGAGACGGTGATCGAGAGCGTCGAGAAGACCGGCCGCCTCGTCGTCGTCGACGAGGACTACCGCTCCTTTGGCCTGACGGGCGAAATCGTCTCCAGCGTCGCCGAGGAGGCGCTCGACGCCCTGGAGGCGGTCGAACGCGTGGCGATGCCCGACGTGCCCATCCCCTACGCCCGCGAACTGGAGACCGAAGTGATGCCCGCCGCGGCCGACATCGAAGCCGCGGTCCGGAACGTCCAATGAGCGAGGGTGACCGCGTGGCTGTCGTCGCCGACGCGCCCGACGACGTCGACGAGGAGGAGGGCGTCGTCGTCAACTGGTTCGCGAAGCCGGGGCGGCGCGTCTCCGCCGGTGAAAGCATCTGCGAGGTGCAGGTGGAGAAGGTGAGTATCGACGTGCCCGCGCCCGTCGACGGCGAACTCGTCGAAATCGTCCGCGACGAGGACGACGAGTTCACCATCGGCGACACGCTGGCGTGGATCCAGCCGGAGGGGTGAGCGTGGGGGACCAGCCCGCCCCGCGGACCCTCCGCGAGGAGCGTCGGCCGAGTCCGATGCGGCGGACCATCGCGGACCGGCTGGGGAAGAGCTACCGCGAGGCCGTCCACGTGACCGTCAGCCGCGAGGTGGACGCCGGGGCGCTGGTCGCGGCCGCCGACGCCGCGGGCGTCTCGCTCGTCGACGTCCTCGTTCGCGCGCTCTCGGACGCCCTCGACGCCCACCCGGCATTCAACGCCACGTTCGAGGACGGCACCCACCGGATCTACGAGGAGCACAACGTCGGCATCGCCGTCGCCATCGAGGACGGACTGGTCGCGCCGGTCGTCGCCGACGTGCGGGGGCGCGATCCGAACGACATCGCCGCCGAGCGCGAGCGCCTGTCCGAGGCCGTCCGATCGGGCGACTACGCGATGGCCGACCTCCGTGGGGGGACGTTCACCGTCTCGAATCTCGGTCCCCTCGGCGTCGACGGGTTCACGCCGATCATCAACCCGCCGGAGGTTGCCATCCTCGGCGTGAGCCGGGTTCGGAAGCGAGCACGACCGGCGGGCGTGGAACGACGTTCCACGGAGAGTCGGCCGGAGGCCGACGACGGCGTGGCGTTCCGCGAGACGCTCCCCCTCGATCTGAGCTTCGATCACCGGGTCGTCGACGGCGCCGACGCCGCCCGCTTCCTCGGGACGCTGGCGGAACGGATCGAAGACGCCGAGGCGTCCGTCTAGGGCGTCCGCTATCGGTGCACGTTTGCCGGGGGGCCGAGTAGCGCCGGCCGATGACCCTCGCCACCGGGGTGTGGTACGCCGCCGTCGTCGCCGGATCGGCGGCCGTCGTCTGGAAGGGAAGCGGCCTCCTCGACCGCGCGAGCGAGCGGCTGGCGGGACATTACGGGTTGCCGCCCATCGTCCGCGGGGCCATCGTCGCCGCCGTCGGATCGAGCATGCCCGAACTGTCGAGTACCGTCCTCGCGACGCTCCTGCACGGTCAGTTCGACCTCGGCGTCGGCGCCATCGTCGGCTCGGCCGTCTTCAACATCCTCGTGATTCCGGCCGCGAGCGCCCTCTCCCGCGGGCGCGAACTCGAAGCGAGCCGGACGCTCGTCTACAAGGAAGCGCAGTTCTACATGCTCGCGGTGTCGGTCCTCCTGTTGACCTTCGCCTTCGCCGTCATCTACGATCCGGCGGGGAACGGGCGACTCGTCGGGACGATGACGCGGCCGCTCGCGTTCGTCCCCGTCGCCCTCTACGGCCTCTACGTCTTCATCCAGTATCAGGACCTCTCGGAGTACGACGGCGAACCGGTCGAGTCGGTCGCGGTCGGGCGACGGTGGCTGGAACTGTGCGTCGGACTCGTCCTCATCGTCGTCGCCGTCGAGGGGCTGGTCCGGGCGGCCATCGGCCTCGGCGACCTGCTCGATACGCCCAGCTTCGTCTGGGGGCTCGTCGTCGTCGCCGCGGGGACGAGCCTCCCCGACCTGTTCGTGAGCCTCCGGGCCGCGTCGGAAGGGCCGGATGGCGGGGTGACGAGCCTCGCCAACGTCCTCGGGAGCAACACGTTCGACCTGCTCGTGGCCGTCCCCGCAGGCGTGTTGATCGTCGGGACGACGACCGTCGACTTCGCCGCCGCCGTTCCGATGATGGCCTGTCTGACCGTCGCGACGCTCGTCCTGTTCACCTTGCTCCGGACCGACCTGTCGCTCACCGACCGGGAGGCCTACGTCTTGCTCGCGGCCTACGTCGCCTTCGTCGGCTGGGTCGCGCTCGAAACCGTCGGCGCGGTGGGGCTACTCCCCGTCGCCTGACGACTTTGATCGCGACCGGCGGAGCGCCCACAGCACGAGGAAGACGCCCTCGATCCGAGCGGCCGTGTAGACCCACGGGCGGAGCGATACGTCGTCGCTGGTCGCGAGGTTCATCCAGAAGTCGACGACGCTGCGGGGCCGGAGCAGTTCGAGGAGGCCCAGTACGAACGCGGCGAGACGGAGGAGCATACCGAAACCGACGGCAGCGATGGACTTAACTTTTGTTGGATTGTCAATAGTATCGGCAGAAGAACCGTTCCTGCTACCTGGGAACCAGGGCACAGTTAAACCGCAGGCGGCCCGGAGATCCACCGATCCGCTCACCGACCCCCACAGAGCCCACCTATGGTTGATCCAGTCATCGCCAGCCGACTCCAGTTTGCGCTTACGACCATCGTCCACATCATCTTCCCCGTGGTCAGTATGGGTCTCGCACCCTTCCTGCTCTACTTCACGTGGAAGGACATCCGAACCGGCGAACCGGTGTACGAGCAGTTACGCCGGTTCTGGACGCGCATCTTCGCCGTCAGTTTCGTCGTCGGAACCGTGACGGGCATCGTCCTCGAGTTCGAGTTCGGGACCAACTTCGCCGCCTTCGCGACGACGGCCGGTCCGCTGTTCGGCGGCCCACTCGCCGTCGAGGGGATGATGGCGTTCATGCTCGAAGCCACCTTCCTCGGCGTCTTCGTCTTCGGCCGGGAGCGCGTCGGCGACGCGCTCTACATGATTTCTGCCGTTGCCGTCGGTCTCGGCACCTGGCTCTCCGCGGTCTGGATTCTCATCGCTAACTCGTGGATGCAGATGCCGCGGGGGTACGAGCTGGTCACCCGGAACGGCGAGCAGGTGATCCACCTCGTCGACCCCATCGCGGCCTACGCCACCCCCCGATTCTTCTGGATGTTCGTCCACATGCAGAACGCCTCGGTCGAGTCGGTGTCGCTCGCGATGGCGGGGCTGAGCGCCTACTTCGTCTTCAAACACCACGTCTGGGAACGCCCAGTCGACCACGTGACCTTCTGGGAGACGACGCTCAAAATCGCCGTCGTCGGCCTACTGATCACCGCGCCACTGCAGGTGTTTCACGGTGACCTCTACGCCCGCCACGTCTACGAGACCCAGCCCCAGAAGTTCGCGGCGATGGAGGCCGTCTGGGAGACGGACTCCTACGTCCCCGAGTATCTGATCGCGTTCCCGACGAGCATAGAGAGCCTGCTCGATCCGCGGGCGAAGGAAATTTTCGGTATCGGCATCCCCGGCGGCGCCTCGTGGCTCGCGAGCGGCGGCGACCCGCAGGCGACCATCCGGGGCTTGGAGGAGTTCGAGGGACCACAACCCCCCGTCGCGGTCGTCTTCTGGTCGTTCCGTATCATGGTCGCGCTCGGGTTCTGGTTCGTCACGCTCGCGTTCTGGAGCGGCTACCGCTGGTACCGGGGTGAACTCTTCGCGGACGACCTGTTGCACAAGGCGCTGATGGCGTCGTCGCCACTCGGCGTCCTCGCGGTCGAACTCGGCTGGGTCGTCACCGAAGTCGGCCGTCAGCCGTGGATCATCCAGGGAGTGATGAAGACGAGCGAGGGGGTCTCGCCCGGCCTCACCGGCGCCGAGGCGACGGCCACGCTCGTCGGCTTCGCCGCCGCCTATCTCGGCTTGCTCACGCTCTATGGCTACGTGATCACCCGTCTGATCCGGGCCGGCCCGCCGGATCGGGCCGACCTCGTGACGACGGCGCCGACCGAGAGCGAGGTGGCCGCCGATGACTAGCGTCGAAACGCTGTCGAGCGGCCCGCTCTTTGGCCTCCCGCTTCCCGACCTCTGGTTCGGCCTCCTCTTTTTCATCTTCGCGACCTTCCTCTTTCTCGATGGCTTCGACTTCGGCGTCGGCGCCCTCTTCGTCACTCGCGAGGACGCGGCCGAACGGGAGCAGTTTCTCGCCGCCATCGGCCCGTTCTGGGACGGCAACGAGGTGTGGCTGGTCGTCTTCGGCGGCGCCCTCTTTGCCGCCTTTCCCCCCGTCTACGCCAACCTGTTCAGCCGCCACTATCTGCTGATGTTCGCCATCCTCGGGGCGCTCCTGCTCCGCGGCCTCGCGCCCGAGATGTACGAACAGCGCCACGACGAGCGGTGGCAGCGCTGGTGGGGACGGTCGTTCGTCGCCGGCAGCCTCGCCACCCCATTTTTCCTCGGGCTGTTCACCGCCAACTGGCTCCTCGGCTCGACGGCGCTCGTCACGCTCCCGGGCGTCCTCGTCGGCCTGACCGTCGTCGCGCTGACCGTCGTCGACGGCGTCGCCTTCCTGCGCTTGAAGACTCGCGGTGACCTGCGCGCCGACTTGCAGGCCGACGGCTACCGTGCCCTCGCGGCCTACCTCGTACTGGTGGTCGCGACGCTCGCCGGCATCTACGCCCTCGCGCCCAGTCTCCGGGCGACGATGCGCTCGCCGCTCGTCCTCGGCCTCGTGGGACTCACGCTCGTCCTCGCCGCCGCGTACGCGCTAGCGACGCGACGGAATCGGTACTACCTCGCCTTCGTCGCGGCTGCGGGCCTCGTGTTCGCCCTCGTCGCCGTCGTCGCGGCGCTTCTCTACCCGTCGGTCGACCCCGCGACGGGGCTGACCGTCGAGGCGGCCATCGTGCCGACGCTCTCGCTCAACCTCATGTCCATCGGCGCCGCGCTCCTCCTGCCGCTGGTGTTCGTCTACTTCGTCGTCCTCTATTCCGCGTTCAGCGGCCCGATCGAGGCGGAGGAGTCGTACTGATGGGCGACGTGTCGGACGCGATACCCGGCCCGCGGCTCGGCTCCCGAATCTTGGTGACGTGGATCGAACTCACGCTCGTCGGCATCACCGGCGGCCTCCTCGGCGACACCGTCGGCGGCCCGCCGGGCTTTATCATCTACCTTCTTACGACGCTGCTCACCGTCGCTATCCTCTTTTACAACGTGAACGCGCTCGTGGCGTGGTGGGTGCGAGCGGCCGGCGCCGGAGACGACTGAGCCGGACGCCGCACCCGTTCTTGCCGATCGGAAACGAACTCCGGATATTTGAGTCTCCACGTCGTACGGTAGCGTATGCCACCTGGTGAGCGTTTCGCCGACCGAACCGACGCGGGGGAGCGGCTGGCGGCCGAACTCGTCGACCGGGGGATCGGCGCGGACCTCGTGCTGGCGATTCCGCGCGGCGGCCTTCCGCTCGGCCGAGAGGTGGCGGACGCCCTCGACGCACCCCTCGACATCGTGGTCGCGTCGAAAATCGGCGCCCCCGGCAACCCGGAGTACGCCATCGGCGCCGTCTCGAGCGACGGGCACGTCTGGCTCGACGACGAAGCAACTGCCCGACTGGGCGTGGCCGACGCGTACGTAGAGCGGGAGCGCGAACGCGAACTCGAGGCGGCCCGCGAGAAGGCGTCGCGCTACCGCGGTGACCGCGATCCACCCGACCTGACCGGAAAACGGGTCGTCGTCGTCGACGACGGCGTCGCCACGGGGTCGACCGCCATCGCCGCCCTCCGTCTCGTCCGCGAGGGTGGCGCCGAGCGGGTCGTCCTGGCCGTCCCCGTCGGCCCGCCGGACACGGTGTCGGAACTCGACGGCGTCGCCGACGAGGTGGTCGTCCTGCGGGCGCCCGCCTCCTTCGGCGCCGTCGGCGCCTTCTACGACCGCTTCGATCAGGTGACCGACGAGGAGGCGATGACGTATCTGGACGAGCGTCCCTGAGCGACCGCCGCACCCCTCAGCATGAACGATCGGTATGATTCTCGAATGTCAGGAACGGTGGGCGTGATTTTCGGTGCCGAGCACGTAGTTTTGGGGGAGCGTGCCAACCCATGCAGACCGTTACTCGCCCGTTCACGCCGGACCTCCCGTCGGGATACGTGGTCAGACGCGCCCACGAGACGGACACACCGGCCATCGCGCGGGTGTACGGGGCCGCGTACCCGTCGGCGACCGACTACCCGCTGGTCGAGGCGTCGGCCGTCCGGGAGACGTTCGTCGAGGACGACGCCATGGCGGCGTTCGTCGCCGAGACGGACGGCCGGGTCGTCGGCGTCGCCGCCGTCGAGTACGACTCCTTCGACGAGGGGAACGCCCAGATCTGTAAGCTGGCGGTCCACCCCGACCACCAGGGACGGGGGCTGGGTCGCGAGCTCCTGAAACACCGGCTGAACGTCCTGCACGCCGACCCCACGTTCGACGGTCTCGTCTACTCCGCGGCCGTCACCTCGCATCCGGCCTCCCAGCACAACCTGATCGCGCGCGGATTCGAACCGTACTCGGTTCACAAACACTTACAGGAGGGCTACTTCGGGCCGGACGCCGAGAGCGAGGCGATCATGCTCTACACCCCGAGCATCGGCTACGCCGAACGCGACGTGTACGTCCCCGCGCGCTACCGCCACATCGTCGAGCGGACGCTGGCGCAGGCGTCGCTCGACCTGCTGGGGCGCCGGATTCGGACGGTCAACACGGTCACGTACCCCACTGCGGCCCAGCTTCGGATGGCGCTCTCGCACGAAGCCGGCTTCCTCTGGGAGGTGACGCCGGAGGGGAGCGAGCCGTGGGCGGAGACGAAGTCGGAGCTTCTGGCGGCCGTTCGCGACGACGACGAACATCTGATGGTCCCCATCGACGCCAACGCGAGACAGCTCGTCGCGCTGTACGAGCCGCTCGAACGGGCGGGGTTCTACCCCGCTGGCTTCATCCCCGACTGGCTGACTCGCGAGGGTGAGCAACGCGACGCCTTCGTCTTCCAGCATCCGCCGACCGAGGCGCCGACGACTATGCACGTCGTCGAGGACGTGAAGGCGCTGCTGGACGTGTTGGGGCTCGAGTATCGCGTCGTCGCGGCCCACGACCGTTACTGGGAACTCGAACTGTAGGGCGCGCCCTCGGCGAAGGCCGCGAGCGTCCGGCAGTAGTCGGGGACGCTGTCGAGGACGAGATACTCGTAGCCCTCGTGGGAGCCGTAGGCCTCCGGCCCGAACGCCACGCCCGGAACGCCGTGGGCGGCGAAGTGACGCAGGTCGCTCGTGTGCGGTTTTCGGACGAGGTTCACGTCCCGGCCGATCACCCGTTCGGCGTGGCGCTGGAGGCCACGGACGTACGGGTCGTCGGGGTCGGTGTCGACCGGCGCCCCGTGGCCGGCGCTCTCGACGGTCAGACCGTCGATGGCCCGGAGCGCGGTCAACACTCGGTCTCGGGCGTCGGCGTCGGGATACCGTACGTCGAGTCGGAGCGTCGCCGTGTCCGGCACCTGATTGACGGACGTGCCGCCCTCGATCAGGCCGTAGTTGACGGTCGTCGGCCAGTCGTCGTCCTCGGCCGCGAACACCGCCCGTATCTCGGGGTTGGCGTCCATGAGGGCCGCGATGGCGTTCTCGCCCTGTTCCGGCGTCGCCGCGTGGGCCGACGCCCCGGTCGCGGTCAGATCGAGCCGAATCACCCCCTTCTGTCGGTGGACGATATCCAGGTAGCCGTCGAGGTTGTTGGGTTCGCCCGTGATACAGAAGGCGGGGTCGTAGCCGGCCTCGTCGAGGAGGTAGCGGGCGCCGTGGTGGCCGCCGCGTTCCTCGTCGGTGACGACCATCAGCGCGAGCGACGGCGGATCGGCGCGCCGCGACAGGTCGCGTACGACGTGCATCATGGCCGCCAGCCCGCCTTTCATGTCGGCCGTCCCGCGACCCGAGAGTTCGCCGTCGTCGATGTATCGCGGCGTGAACAGGGAGTCGGCGGCCGACACCACGTCGAGGTGACCGTGGAAGACGAGTTCCGGCGACCGCGACCCATCGAGCGAGACGACGGCCGAGGGGACGCCCGCGTGGTCGAACCGCTCGACGTCGACCGCCTCGTCCGCGAAGAAGTCGAGGACGTGCGAGAGGCAGGCGTCGATCTCCGCGGGGCGGTCCTCGGTCGTGCGGTACTCCACGAGATCGGCCGTCAGCGACGCCACCCGTTCCCCGAGCGACGCTCCCGACTCCCCGGCGTCGGTTACCATTCGTCGGACGTTCGCGGCGTCGGCATTTGTATCTGTCCCGCTCACTCAGTCCGGAACGCCCGCACCTCGTCGAGGGTCGGAATCCCCGCCCGAGCACCCGCCGTCCGCGTCGCCATCGATCCGGCGACGACGGCCGTCTCGACGGCGTCCCGCAACGACGCGCCGGCGGCGAGACGCGCCGCGAGATAGCCGTTCAACACGTCGCCGGCGCCGGTGGTGTCGGCGGGGTCGACGGTCGGGGGGTCGACCGTGAATCGGTCGTCGCCCGCCGTCACGATCAGCGGGTCGCCGCCGCGTTTGCGGACGACGACCCCGTCGTACGCGTCGAGGGCGTCGGCGAGGGCCGCGTACTCGCCCTCGTTCGGCGTGAGATAGTCGACTGCGTCGCGACCGAGCAACGGGTCGACGCCCGCCGGCGGCGCGGGGTCGAGGATCACCGTCGGCCGGGTCGACTCGGCCGCCAGGTCGTCGAGCAACGCCGCGACCGGTTCGGCCGGAATCTCGTTCTGGAGGAGCAGACAGTCCGCGTCGCGGACGGCGTCGTAGTGGGCGTCCACGTACGCGTCGTCTACGGCCGCGTTGGCGCCGGGGTTGACGACGATGCGGTTGTCGCCGCTCGGGTCGACGAAGACGTATGCCGCCCCGGTCGGGGCGTCGGCGACGCCGACCCGGTCGGCGTCGACGCCGGCGTCGGTGAGGGCGGGGCGGACGCCGAACCGCTCGTGGTCCGTGCCGACGACGCCGAGCATCGTCGTCGTGGCGCCGGCGGCGGCGGCCGCCACGGCCTGATTCGCGCCCTTGCCACCGTGAGTTATCTCGTCGGTATCGGGGGCGAACTCGTCCGGAAGCGTCTCGACGCGGACGGTCTGTCCCTGTCTCGGAAACCAGTCGTACCGCTCCGCGAGCGACGCGAGTTCGGCGTCGGACGCCCGCCGAACGTGGTCGACGTTGATGCTCCCGAGGCTGACGACCCGACCCATCGTACCCGTATCGCGGCCGGGAGTCACCTATACGTTCGGGTGAACGACTGCCGCTCCGACGGCGCCCGTGCCAGTATCGGTCCGGAAACGGGTTCGATAACCAGTAGCTCGTCTGATAATATCTCGGATCGGAGGATGACAGGAGAGTCGGCCGCTCCGGGTGGCCGGAGCGGACGGCGGCGTCAGATATTCTCTAGAAATGATAATTATCACCAATGTTTATTTAAACGCCGATACGACAGCCGTATGCTATGTCAATCCTGGCTGCGGTCGACGATCCGGAGAACACCGATGTCGTACAGCGCGGCTACGAACTCGCGCAGGCGTTCGGCGAGGAGCTGGTGGTGCTCCACGTCCTGCCCGAGACGGAGACCCGGGAGGAGGCGGAAGAAGTGGCGAACAACGCCATCCGACTGGCGCTCGACGACCCCGAGAACGTCTCGGTGGCGGGGGCGCTCGGCGACCCGGCGCCGCGCATCCTCAGTGAGGCCGACAGGCGGGATGCCAGCTACATCGTCCTCGGTCCGCACAAGCAGACGCCCATCGGAAAGGCCCTGATGGGAAGCGTCTCCCAGCTCGTCCTGCTGAACGCCGACTGCACCGTCGCGTTCGTCGCCGAAGACGAGGAGTAGCGCCGCTTCGACCGATCTTTTCGGCGCCGCCGACCCACACAGCGCCGCGGTTCTTCGACGCCCACACCACGATAACTAAAGGTGACAGGTCCGTACTCGCCGTATGGACGGACACGCTCGCAACACGTCGCGCCGACGCGTCCTCCTCGGCACGGCAACCGCCCTCGGCGTCGGGATCGCCGGCTGTCTGGGTTCCTCGGACCGCCCGGCACCCATCTCGCTGGACGCATCGCTGAGTTGCGACCAGTGTGGGATGGTCATCGACCAGCAGCCGGGGCCGTCCGGACAGACCTACTACCGCGACAACAGCCCCGAGGGACACGACCCACCCGCGCGCTTCTGTAGCACGGTGTGTACCTTTCGTCACCGATTCGCGACCGAGGGCCGTGGCTGGCAGCCACAGGTGACGTATCTCACCGACTACGCTACCGTCGACTACCGAGTCCGCCGGGAGGGTGGCGCGCAGGTCATCTCGGCACATCTCGCCGCCGAGCACTTCGCCGCCACCGAGGACCTAGAGGTGGTGGTCGGGTCGGACGTGGAGGGGGCGATGGGACCCGCCATCGTCCCCTTCGGCGACGGCGACGCCGCCGCGGAGTTCGCGTCGACGTACGGCGGTGACGTCATCGCCGCGGAGGCCGTCTCGCGGGAACTGGTCGCGCAGGGCTGATCGGCGCCGACTGGCCGACGCCGTTCCCAGCGACCGGGAATCGTCGCGGTAGAATTGTTTATAGAGCACAATATCGAGAGTATGACCGACGTTCGCCGGCGGGTGCGCGAACACGTCCGGGCCAACCCCGGCGTCCACTTCAACGCCCTCGCGCGGAACCTCGACATCGCGACCGGGCAGGCGCAGTACCACCTCCACCGCCTCGGCCGGCGCGACGACGTCGTCGCCGAGCGGATTCGGGGACGGACTCACTACTTCCTCCCCGAATACGACGCCTGGGAGCGTCGGACGCTCGCGCTCTACCGTCGAGAGACCGACCGTGAACTCGTCACGCTCCTGCTCGACGAGGGCCGACTCCCGGCCGCGACGCTCGCCGACCGCCTCGGCCTCGCGCGGAGTACGGTCTCCTGGCATCTCGATTCGCTGTCGAACGCCGGCGTCGTCGAGACGAGTCGTGGCGCCCGGGGACGGATCGAGGTGTCGCTCGCCCGACCCGCGGCGACCGACCGGCTCCGCCGAGAGGTGGCGCCCTCGGTCGCTGGGGGGGCCGCCCCCGCCGACGGCGGGGGCTACGGCGTCGCCGACGCGGACGACTAGGCGCGCCGACTCCCCACGGCGAGGGTGGCGACGAGGAGCGAGGCGAGGCTCCACGCGAGGAGGCCGGTGGCAGCGACGGGCACCGAGACGAAGCCTGCACGCTCCGAGAACGCGACGTAGAGCACCGTCTCGAACACCAGCCCGCGGTAGGCGCTCGCGGGCGAGACGCCGAGGAGCGTGCCGAGGTCGGCGTCGACGAGACCGCCCGCCAACGCTCGCAGGACGGTCACGTCGGCGCCGACGGCCACGACCAGCAGACCGACGAGCGCCAAGAGGATGGCCCGCCGACGGGAGTCGGCGAGCGCGGAGATGGCGACGGCCATCGCCAGTGCCGTGAGCGCGAAGCCGGCGGTGAGCGCCAGGAATCGGACGAACAGCAGCGGCGAGTCGACGCCACGGTGGGTGGCGAACACCGCCGTGTCGGGACCGGCACTCACGGCGACGACGCCGCCGAGAACCAGGAGCGGCACCAGCACGACCGACAGGAGGGCAACGGCACGGCCGGCGTAGACGCCGACGACGTACGCCCACGGCGGGAGCGGATACGTCGCGAGGACGTCCAGCGTCCCGCGGACCGCGTCGTCGGTGATCGATCGGTAGCCGACGGCGAAGGCGACGGCCGGGACGAGCACCTCGACGACGAGTAACACGTCCACCACCGTCGGGACGTAGCCCGCGGACGGCCCGTTCCCGGCCCCCGCGAGGCCGAAGACGACGAGCGCCAGCGCCAGCGCCAGCAGGAGATACGTTCGACTCCGGGCGGCGCCGCGGACCTCGCGGGCGAAGACCGCCCAGAACGCATCCAGGGGGCCGGTCATCGCGTCACCTCCGTCCGAACGGAGACGGCGTCGTCGGCCTCGACGAGGCTCGCGAACGTCTCGTGGAGCGGGCCGCCGGTGCGGTCACGGAGCGCCGCGGGCGTGTCGGCCGCGACGACGGCGCCGCGATCGAGGACGATCACCCGATCGGCCGACCGCTCGACCAGCGGCAGGTCGTGTGACGTGACGACGACGGCGTGGCCGTCCTCGGCGAGCGACTCGAGGATGTCGAACACCCGTCGGCTCATCACCGGGTCCAGCCCGCTGGCCGGTTCGTCGAGCGCGAGCACCGGCGGATCGCCGGCGAGCGCCTGTGCGATGCCGAGGAGGCGCGTCATGCCGCCCGAAAGCGCCTCGACGCGGCGGTCCGGGACGCTCCCGAGCCCCACCCGGTCGAGCAGGTCGGTCGGATCGTCGTCGACGAGACGCGCGTAGAACGCCGCCGTCTCGGCCGTCGTAAACCCCGGCCGGAACGCCGGTTCCTGGGGCAGATAGCCGAGCGGACGGGTCGCCGACGGCCCCTCGTAGGTCACGTCGCCGTCGGTGGGGGAGAGGAGCCCGGCGAGCACCCGCAGGAGCGTGGTCTTTCCCGAGCCGTTCGGGCCGATCAGCGCGACGACGCTTCCCCCCGGGATCTCGACCGAGACGTCGGCGAGGGCGGTCACGTCGCCGAAGGTCCGGTCCACCCCCGTCGCGCGCAGGTAGGTCTCGTCGGTCACGCGGCCCGTCCCTCCACGTCGACGGCCGTCTCGTTTCGCGCCCGTGCGAGCAGGTCGGGGTTCGCCGGTCGCCGGAGCGGCGCGAGGTCGACGATGCTCGCCTTCCGGAAACCGGGCGTCGTCCCGCGGAACGCCCGCAGGCCGCGGACCGACGGCGCGGCGCTCAGCGTCACCGCCGCGTCGGTCCGGTGGAGCCGCCGGTCGAGTTCGTCCGTCGGCGAGTAGGCGCGGTCCAGCGTCGGCGACCCGTCCGCCGCGAGGCTGGTGTCGTAGGCGCCGTCCCAGTAGTTGCCGCGGCCGTCCGCGGTGAAGATGCGGAGTGGCCCGGGACCGGCAGTGGCGTGGCGGTCGTTGTCCACGAAGTCGTTCGCCACGACGCGGTTCGAGGGGACCACCGTCGAGGCGGCGAAGCCCACCTCGTTGCCGTAGAGGACGTTGTGTTCGTACCGCGACTGGGTGGCGTAGGCCACCATCCCGCGGTCGGCGTCGACGACGACGTTGCGGGCGACGTAGCTCCGCGAGCCGCCGACGAAGATGCCCCCGTTGGCGTGGCGCACGTCGTTGCCGACGACTGCGTTCGCCGTCGGCCGCGTCATGACGACCACGCCGCTGCCCTCCTGCCCGCGGGCGACGTTGTCCGCGATCAGCGTCTCGGAGGTGTACATGAGGTGGACGCCGAAGCGCTGGTCGAGAAAGGTGTTGTTCCTGACGACGGTGCCGTGTGCGCGGTGGAGGTAGACGCCGTCGCGGCCCCCCTCGATCCGCGAGTCCTGCACGACGACCGGTTCGTGCATCGCCATGACGCCCATGAAGCCGTCGAGCCACTCCGCCGAGCCGTCCACCCGAAGGTCGGAGACGACGGCGCCCGGCACGCCGCGGAGCAACACCCCGTTGGCCGGCGTGTGGATCGTGACGTTCCGGACGTACGTCCCCGAGACGTTCACCGCGGCGACGCCCGCGTCGCCCTCGCCGTACCCCTGCTGGATCGGGGCGTCCCAGTCGTCGCTCGCGGACGCGTTCTCGGCGCGGGTCGCGTTGCCCACGCCGCGGATCGTCAGCCCGGTCACCGCCACGTCGTCCGCGCGGACGTCGATCACCGTTCCCTCGCCCTCGCCGTCGACCGTCGCCGCCCGGCCGCGAATGGTGAGGGGCTTCTCGACCGTGACGCGTTCGGCGTACGTCCCCGGCGGTACGACGACGGTCGTGTTCGGCGGCGCGGCGGCCACGGCCGCCCGAATCGTCGGTGCGTCGCGGCCGACCACCACCGACACCTCGCGGTCGAGAAGCGACGCCGCGGCCGCGACCTGGCGATCAGCGCGCGCCCGCCGGTCGTCGATGGACGACTCCACGCCCGCCGCACTCGGCACGGCTGGCGGGTCCCGACGGAGAGCCTCCCAGTCGACGACCCGCCCGCCACACGCGTCGGCGAAGGCCCGCGCGTCGGCGGCCTCGGAGAACGGGACGACGACGGACTCGCCGGCCAGCGTCGCGCGACTCCCGACGACGAACTGCGCCTCCGTCACCGACACCCAGTCGGGCTTGGTGGCGCTGGTGAGCGTGCCGTCCGTACACCGCGGTGACCGGCCCGCGTAATCGGAGGCGTAGACGGCGAGCGGGTAGCCGAACTGTCGTTCGCGTCCGGGTTCGTCGAGCGCCGAAATCGCCGCCGCGACCCCCGTGTAGCCGACCACGTACCGGTACTGGGAGTAGAAGATTTCGACGCGAGGGATCGTGGCGCCCTCGGCTTCGGCGGTCTGTTCAGTCTCCGCGGTCGCGCCGAGCTTGACCGTGTCGGCGTACGGGACCGGATCGGGGCGCGCCGCTCCGAGGTCGACGGCGAAGGCACCGACCGCCGTGGCGACCAGAAGGATCGAGCAGGCGGCCGCCACGAACTGCCACGTCCGCGTCTCCCCGGCGTTCATCGACGAATCGTTGACCGGGGGCGTATTTACTTGGTGTGGTGTGGCCGTCTAACCCGAATACTCCGCGTAGCTCACGCAGTAGGCCTCGGGCGCGATGTTGCCGGCGACGATGGCACACGCCCCCATCCCGTCGCCGTTCTTGTCCTCGATGTAGAACTGGCAGTTCGAACACTGCTGGCCGTCCTGGGGCTCCTCCTGGTAGTTCACCGCCGACTTCGCGGAGAGGGAGTCGGGGTTGCGTTGCGTCCCACCGAGGCTCGTCGCCGTCTCGTACGCTGCGGGAACGGTGTCGTCCCCACCCGTCGAAGTAGCCGTCGCCGTCGCGGTTGCCGTGGCCGTTGCTCCGCCACCACCCCCGTCGCCTCCGTCACCGCCACCGCCCCCACCACCACAGCCGGCCAGTCCGGCGGTGAGTCCACTTCCGATCAGTGCGAGTAGTCGGCGTCGGTCAGGCTCCGTCAGTCGCTTGCCCATAATCGTTCGTTATATTCCCGCCGGGGAATAAACTCTGGTGTACCCGTCGAAATCTGCGATCCGGGGATACCGACCTTTTTACCGACATCCCGTCTACGGCCGGCAGGGCGTGTGGCCTAGCGGATAGGGCGAGAGGTTCCTAACCTCTCGATCGCGGGTTCGAATCCCGCCACGCCCGTTCCGGAATCGAACGGTGCGGAGTCACAGGACGGCGTCGGGGTTCTTATAAACCCGGCGCTCAGACCGCGAGCGCGATCGTTCCATTTGTGAACGGGGGTCGTCGCTGTCATGCGATTCGCTAAGAGCTAATTGGTGGATTGGTGATATAATCGTTGGGGTGGACCTGTGATTGTGTGGGCTACTTGCTTACTGAAGAATACAAGAAAAACGTCGTACAATCCGCCCCAACCCATTCGTAATTCGTACGGTTCGTAACAACCCAGTCTTACAGCGTCATAGAACTCTCCACACGGATCTGCGTTCCTCCCCAAGCTGGAGAGACAGCTGTTCGGATGAGTCTACGTGTCCGTTAGTTGGTTATCTCAATCTTCGTTAGACCCCGGCTCAGATATCAAATACGGCAATCAAGACGAGAATCGTACCAACAATCCCGAGAACGAATGCGACGATATCGAACGGAGACACTTCTCCGAACAACGTTCCGAGAAGCAAGCCGACGAGAGTGACCTGAACACCAAGTATACCTCGCTGTATGTTGTTCACAGTCCGCACTCACGGTGCAGGCCAATCAAACACGGGTGCATATGACCCGTTCTGCGGCACCCGTTATATCGGCAATGCCGGGTTCGCCATCATCAGCAATCCCGGGATTGCTAACCTCCGAGTTCCGGGATTACCAATCGCCGGGCAGCTGCGATCACTTCTACTAACAGAGCCGTGGTCCTGGGAGGCCTAACAGCGCGAGCCATTACTGAGTTAGCGAATGAGGCAGCGAGTAGCCTCGTGTCTCGGGTGTGTGAATACAAACATCAGAGGCCCGAGCCACCGGTCCAACTGGAGGCGACAGTGTTTCGAAACAGGATTTGCCAATTATTCTACCCTCGTCACCAATCTCGCCAATTCCACCAATCCCAATTAATTGGACCGTATTTAGGTGTCGGAATTAACGCTCAGATATGAGGTCTTCATCCTCAGCAACGTCCGCACCTCGTCCGCTAGCCGCCGACATCGTCCGACGATCGAGGTGGTCCCGTGTAAGGGATCGCCCGACGAATCTCCTGCCACGACGTGTAGTGAATCTCCTGACAGTGTGGCCAACAAAACGGGAGCCCTCTCGGGGTAGCCATGAGTAACGAGGTCCCCGATATCGCGGAGGAGGCAGATCTCGAAGACCGCCTCGCAGACCTGCTGGAGCAAACCACCGACCCACTCGAACCGACCACGCCCGAACACGCGCTCGAACTCTATCTAAACGACAAGATCCGAGGCTGCCAGCAAGCGACAGTCACCTCTCATCGGTCGCGGCTCGGATTCTTGATTGACTGGTGTGAGGAAAACGGTATCGACAATCTCAACGACCTCACTGCCCGCGATCTCCACGAATTTCGCGTGTGGCGTCGGCAGGATTTGAAGACCGTCAGCGAAAAGACCCAGATGGACACACTTCGCGTGTTCATCCGCTGGTGTGAGAGCATCGGTGCAGTGACTCCCAACCTCTATCGCAAGGTCGACTCACCGGATCTCGAAGCCGGCGAGAGCGCTCGCGATACTGTGCTCCACGCGGAGCGGGCCCGAGAGATACTGACGTACTTAGAGCAGTACGAGTACGGCACCGTCGACCACGTCTGCTGGCTCACCCTTGCCGAGACGGGGATGCGACTCGGTGGTGCGCGAGCGCTCGACATCAGAGACTTCCATCCGGACGCTGAGACGCCCCACTTCGACGTTCGGCACCGACCGGAGGCAGATACTCCAATCAAGAACAAATCCCGGGGAGAGCGGCGAATCGCCGTCTCGGCGGAAGCCTGCAAGATTATCGAGGACTATTTGCAGCACCAACGGCCGGACGTGGAAGACGAGTACGGGCGGGAGCCGCTCCTCGCGACGTCACACGGTCGCGTCGCCCGCTCGACGATCCGAACGTACATCTACCGGTGGTCACGGCCCTGTGTCCGTGATACTGAGTGTCCACACGACCGTGACCCGGACGAGTGTGAAGCGGCCACCGACCGCGACAGAGTCGCACAGTGCCCGTCGAGCGTCACACCCCACCCGATTCGGCGAGGGTACATTACGCAACTCCTCCGTGCCGGCGTTCCAGTCGAGACCGTGAGCGAGCGGTGTAACGTCTCGCCGGCGATTATCGACCAGCACTACGACGTCCGGTCCGAGGAAGACAAAATGCGCCAGCGCCAGCAAGTTCTCGACGACGTGCAAGGGGGCGGCACTAGGTATACGTGACTCCTGCTCCGCAACACGCAGCGACTGACCGACGAGCAAAATAATAATTCAGGCGAAGACGAACTTAGAGGTCGTCGAGATACTGCCGGCGGAGTTCCATCTTTTCGCGGTCGGTGCGCCTGTCGTAGTGCTGGTCGAGGACCTCTTGACTGACGTTCGCCCTGTCACCCACGGCGGTCTCGGGCACGTCTTGATTCAGGGAGTAGGTGATACTCCCGCGCCGAATCGCGTGGGGGCTGACGCTCGACGGACACTTCGATGCGTGCCCGTGCTGAACGGCATCACACGTTTCTGGATCGCGGTCGTGCGGGCACGGTTCGTCGTACCTGCACGGCTGCGTGTATCGATAGCAAGCCCGTGCAATCGTGGCCTTCGAAACGCGTCCCTGTGCAGTCGCCAGCAGCGGTTCGCGCCCGTGCTCATCGGTCACATCCGGACGCTTGTTCTGAATCCAGTCGTCGAGGAGTACACACATACGGTCCGAAAGCGCAATCAGCCGCTCGCCGTTCTTGCCATTCTTGATTCGGGTCCCTGTCTCCGGGCGACTGACGACCGACAAACACTGCTCCTCCCGCTGGTAATCCTCGACATCGAGGGATCGCGCACCGCCACGACGCATCATCGTGTGCCAGAGAAGCGAGAGCGTGACATGCCGACGGGACGCGTACTCGTATTTCTCCAGATGGTCGAGCATCGCCTCGGCGTCCTCACTTTCGAGCATGACGTGACGAGTGTTCTGCTCCGCCGAGACACTCGGTGACTGGACTTTCTGATGCAGTTCGGGCGGCACACCATCGATGGACGCCAGCCACCGAGTGAAGACGCGCACGGTGTCCATCTGGGTCTTCTCGCTCGCCACGGAGAGGTCGCCCTCGTTCCGTCGCCAGATGCGGTATTCGTGAAGCCGCCGACCGGTAAGGTGGTTCAGGTTGTCGATGTCGTTCTCCTCGCACCAGCGGACTAGGTGGCCGAGTCGCGACCGATGCGAGCGGACCGTCGCGTCTGCGTACTGGGTTTCTCTCTCTGCGAGGTACAGTTCGACTGCCTTCTCGGGTTCGATTGGTTCCAAATTCATGGTTCGCTCGGTGGCGAACCGCATGACTATCGACCCCGACCACGCGCACCGACTTGAATGGCCAATTTTTCCGGCACACGCCCTGTCTCCCGCCACGCCCGTCTCGTTCACGTTGTTCACTCGACGGGCGTGGCTGAGTCCCCCTCGCTCACTGCGTTCGCTCGCGGGACTCCCGCCACGCCCGCCTTCCGTCCACCGGCGATCCAACCCTACGTCCTGAATAAAGCCGGATTACGCTCGGATTTCGTTGGCAGGATCGAACTACCAGTTTCTGACCCATGGAGACGCGATATCATACCTAACCGTGCCCCTCGCGTGGCGGTTTGTGGTAAGCGTGCCGCATACCCGTTCGCCGAGCCGCGAACAACGAGTGCGCTACACCGTGATCGAACTATGTCCACCGAAACAGACCGATATACGAGCAGCATCAACCGGCGAACCATCCTCCGGGGCGCGGCACTCACGTCCGTCGTGGGCTTCGTCGGCGTCCCGGCGTTCTCGACCCGCGCGCTCGCGACCGACGGGATACTCGACACCTGTGGCACACTCGACGTCGTCTGTGCCATCGACACCTCGGGGTCGCTGAGTGGCTCCGAAGTAGCCAACCTCGAAGCAGGGATCAACGCCTTCATCGACGAACTCCCGACGGACGGGAGCGTGCTGGTCGGGACGGTCGAGTTCGGAAACAACGGGGTCCGGAACAAGAACGACCTCCAGAACCCGAACGGGCTCACGGTTAGCGTCAGTTCGCCTCGGGGGAACACGCCGATGGCTGGCGTCATCGACCTCGCCGATCAGGCGGTGTACGGCGATTCCGCGGCGCGGAGCGACGCGGTGAAACTCGTCGTCCTGTTCACCGATGGCGGCCCGAACTACACGAACACCACCTACTCGGTGGGCGGGTACACCGCGCCTCGTGACGCCAGTTCGGACTGGTCCGCCGCGAGCGGCAACGGTACGTACGACAACGCCGACACGGCGTCCGCCACCGTCTCGGAGGGGGAGATGGCCGAAACGGCGCTCGTCGCGGCGTCGGTCAAGAGCCCGTCCGTCGGCGACGGCGACACCCTCATCGCGACGGTTTACGTCGGTGACAGCGACACCGAGGCGATGACGAGCGGTGCGATCACTCAGTACACCGACCTCCCGACGTACATGGCCGACCGGATTGCCAGCGGGCCGGAGTTCGCCATCGACGTCGACGTAGCCAACGTCCAGCGGCTCGTCGACGACTTAGTGGCCATCCTGGATGACCTGTGCTGTGCCCCGTGCCCTGCAGCCTTCCCGCTCAAGTACGAGTGGGTCGAGACCGACGACGCCGAGGGCGACTGCGCGGGCGAGTTCGTCGTCTACGACGCGGACGACCGGGTCGTCCCCGAAGTCGACGGTCTCAGACTCGTCTCGGTTACCTGTGACGAGGACGGCGAACCGCAGGAAGCCTGCTTCGAGACGACGCTCTGCGAACTCAGCTACGTGGTGAAGGCCGGTCGCGACACCGAGAGCGACACCGTGACGCCCGCTGACACCGACGGCGTGGTCTGCGTCTCGGGCATCGAGTTGGCCAATCCCCGTGGGAAGGTCGTCTCGCACGCCATCAGCAACGTCGTGTTCACCTGCCCGGAGGCGTGACCGGCGTCCGCTATCAGTAGGTATACCCGCCGATAAAGCCAGCCGCTTGCGGGTTACGAGAGGGTCGGGGACTACCCCTTTGTTCCGGAGCTGGGGGCCGCCGTTCGAATACCGCCACGCCCGCCTCACTCACTTCGTTCGACGCGCGTGGCTGAGTCCCCCTCGCTCACTGCGTTCGCTCGCGGGACTCCCGTCACGCCCGCTTTCTGGCCGAATGAAGCGAGGTTGAAAACGGTGACCGGCGATTCGACCCACACGAATCCGAGCGCCAGCGTGAAGCGCCGTCCGCTCCCGACTCACCCGTCGCCCACGAACGCTGCCGGCGACACCCGCCGGACGAACACCACCCCGTCGTAGACGACGCCGGGGGACGCCGGCAGCGGGACGGCGCCTCGCTCGGCGGCCCGCGGCACCGAGAACTGGACCGACGAGAGGCCGTCGAGCCACGTCCCGAGCGACGCGTCCGCCCGAGCAGTCTCGAAATCGAGGAAGAATCGGGGGTGATCGACCTCGGCGAGGGTCGCTTCGAGCGTCCCCTCGACCGGCCCGTCGAGGGCGTACGTCTCGAACGCCATCCGATCGTGGTTCGTCGGGGCGGCGAACGTGCCGGTGCCGAACAGCAGCCCGAGTGAGTAGTAGTCGTCACCGAACTCGTCGGTCAGATGCTGTCCCATCCGCTTCGGGCCGTCGCCGTCCGTTCGCATCGTGTGATTCGCGTTGCCGAGGACGACGACGCGGTCCGAGCCGGTCCAGTCGCGCAACCACGAGACGTTCGCCGCCATGGCGGCGTCACGGACGCGCTTTCCAGCCGCGTACGCCTCCGCATGCAGGTGTTTCTGGAACTGGAGGGCGCGTTCGAGGGTCCAGACGTGCCGGCGGGCGAGTCGCCACGCCGATTCGGAGCTTCGCTCGACGTATTCGGATCGCCTCGACCGGAGTCGCTCGCGGAGCGACTCGACGAGCGACTCCTGTGACGGGGTCATGTACGCGGGATCGGCCCGTTCGTAGCGCGGTTCCGTGAGCGGGTCGAGGTCGGCCTCGACCGTGGACAGGTACGCCGGATCGACCCGGTCGATATAGTCCCGAATCGCCGTCGCGTTCGCGTCGTGAAACTGGGTGTCGTAGCCGCGGACGGTCACCCGCTCGGCGTCGGGCCGGCCGTCGTTGAACTCGCGGAGCCACGCGAAGAGGCGCCGAACGCCCTCGGTCCGCCAGAAGTAGAAGTCGAGTGCGGCCATCGCGTCGTCGAGTGAGGTGTCGCCGCCGGCAACGTAGTCGTCGACGGGGGCGAAGTCGCCGAGCGTCCCTTCCATGGCGAGCAGGCGATAGTCGTGAGTCTCGACGAGTCGGCGGACGAGGAGTTGCGGTACCGTCTTGAACGCGGCAACACCGTGGGAGTTCTCGCCGATGCCGATCAGATCGGACCCGGCGAGCTGGGCGGCGACGGTGTCGAGACCGGGGGAATCGGCGGTCAGTTCCACGGGGACCGCAGCCCGCTCGATGGCGTCGGCGGGCGGGTCGGTGTCTGCGGGGGCGGAGGTGTCGGTCGGCGTCTCCGTCGCCGTCGCGGTCCGCGACGGCGAAGTATCGGTTCGAGTCGCACAGCCAGCGAGCGCCGCGGCGCCGGTGCCGGCCAGTGCCAGAAACCGGCGGCGCGTGCTCTCGTCGGTGGAGGGCATGACGACAGTCGTCACGGTTCGGCGGGCAGGGGATTATATCATACGAAGTCGTCCCGCAGGACGGGGTCACCCCTCGTCGTACAGCGCACCGACCTCGCTCGCCGCGAGAGGACGGGCGTAGACGTGCACGTCGTGAATCCGGCCACGGAACCGACGGTCCGACTCGTCGCTCGCGTCGGTTTCGCCACCGATGGTCGTGGGGCCGGCGTCGGTCCCCCACGGGCCGGTGTCGGACGGGAGCGTCGCTTCGAGACGCCCGTCGACGTAGAGTCGCCGCGTCTCGGCCGCGTCGTCGTAGACACCGGCGACGTGGTGCCAGGTGTCGGCGTCGACGACGCCGGTGGGCGTATCGAGGCTGATCGTGTCCTTGGCACGGCTGTAGAACCGCACCGCGCCGGGTCCCGGGTCGCCGAGCGACAGGGCGTAGCCCCCCGCGTCGTTCTCGTCGGCGGCGAAGATTCGCTGTCCGACTTCGGCGGGATCGACCGTCCTGATCCACGCGGTGATCGTCAGGCCGGTCCCGACCGGATCGGTCGGGAAGTCGGGGATAGCGACGTAGCCGTCCCTGCCGGGCACGTCGAACGTCGCCGCCTTCCCGCTGGGGCCGGGAACGAAGGCCACGTCCCCGACGACTGTCCCGTCGTAGTCGTTGCCGCTCGCGTCGTCGGCGGTGCCGTCGAGCGGGTAGTGCCCGAGAAGCCCCGTCGTCAGTCCCACGCCGTCGTTGCGCCGGCACTGCTCGGTGTAAAAGCCCAGATCGAACGTGACGCCGTCGCTCTGGAGGGCGTTCGCGGTTCCCGGGGGGACAGCCCACGCGAAGGCGACGGAGTGGGTGGTCGCGGTGTCGCCCCCGTCGGTCCCCGAGAAGCAGTTTCGGCCGGTGCCGCCGCCCGCCTCGGCCGCGAGGTTGCCGGCGAGGTCGACGCCGACGCCCGTCCCGAGCGTCGCGAGGACGTTGCGGAGCGAATCGACCAGCACCGTCGGCTCGGTCGCCGCAAGCGTCCCGTCCCCGTCGTCGACCCAGAGGAGCGCTAGCGTCCCGTCCAGCAACTCCACCGTCGCCGCGTCCTCTGTCGGGTCGTCACGCTCCGGTTCGGTGACGCCGTTCTCACTGCTGGCGCTCGCGCCGGCGTTCAGCCAGACGTAGCCGGGGTTGTCACAGAGGGCGAACTCGAAGGAGACCATCCCGAAGTCGCCGGGTTTCACGTCCTCGATGTCGACGACTGGGCGGTCGTCGCCCTGATTCGCCAGCCCCTCGGGCACGTTCAGGCCGTCGCACGGGGACTCCGCCATGGCGACGCCTTCCTCCCGTGCGTTGGCCATGAACTGGGTCGGGTCGTCGACGGCGATCAACCACGCGTCGTCGGCCGGGAGGCCGGTTTCGCCCTCTTGGAGGTCGGTCGCGTCACCGATCCGCTCCGCTCCGTCGTACATGCGAACCGAGACGCCGTCCCCCTCGTCGGCCGACCAGTCGGAGTACGTTTCGGTCCAGCCGACGGTCATATCGAGGGTCCCCGCGGTGAGTTGATTGTTCGCGAACGTCTCCGCGTCGCTGAAGAACGCGCTCGTCCCGAGTCCCGCGCCCGCCGACGCGATACCGACGCTGCCCAGCGCGGCGAGGGCCGTCCGTCTCGTGATGTCGAGTGTGTCGTCGTCGTCCATGGGCGGTCCGGGACGTGGTGTCAGCCCCGTGATCGGTCACACCCACTCGTCCGACCGAATTAGTTACTGGTTCGTTATTGGTGTTAATCCCCGACTAAGCGGCGGTAAGACTTCCCTAACGGGACGAGCGATCCGCCAGTGGACCGAGGAGCACCGTGGAGTCACCCGAACGCCCCGGCGACGATCAATAGGTATATACGTCGCTCCGGCAAACCCCGGAACGCGAGTCCCGATAGGGTAGTGGACTATCCTCTTGGCTTCCGGAGCCAGGGACCGGCGTTCAAATCGCCGTCGGGACGTTCTGGCGACACAATAACGCCGAGCGACAGCGAGGCGTCCGTGTCGCCAGAACGGAGACACGGCGATTTGAGCAGCGAACGAGCGAAGCGAAGTGAGTGAGTTCAAATCGCCGTCGGGACGCTCACTTCAGTCGTGACCTGACTTCGTCAGGTCACTCCTTCGTTCGGTCCCGACGAGCCCCACGCTCGCTAGCGCTCGCGTGGGACGCCGTCGGGACGCTCACTTCGTCGCTGGCGCTTCGCGCCGGCTGCCCGAGGGACCGGAGGTCCCTCGCTGCTCGCGTGGGACGCCGTCGGGACGTTCCATCGACACAATGACACCGAGCAACAGCGAAGCGATCAACTCAACCTATTTCTGCATCGGCCACCAAAGAGCGGTCACCATGCGCACGCTCCGCGAGGTGAACAGACAGCTTCTGAAGGCGATCGAGGCCCCACCGGACACGGGCGAAGAGGAGCGACTGGATCGGCTCGCGGCGAGTTTCTGGGCCCGGACGCGTCACGAGGAGTATCCGCTCGATCCGGGGAGCCTCTGTCGCCTGCGGTACAAGCTCCGACGCATCGCCGAACGGACACACGAGGAGCGGGCACACCACCTGTGGCGCGCTCGGGAGTTGCTCGACGAATACGCGGCAGAACACCCGCCACGACGGCAGACGTAGCCCGGTGGCGATGTAGTGAGGTTTATGCGGGCGTAGGGGCGAGAACGGAGCAACGATGCTCTCATCTACGAGACGCGGGCTCGTCGATGGCCTCCGCGTCGCCGTCGGCGAGGCGGGCTACGACCGCGACGTGGCGCCGTCGGATATCGAACTGGAGGCCTTCGACGACGAGGAGAAAGGCGAGTTCTCGTCCGCCATCTCGTTCGCTATCGGCGCTGCTGCCGGCGAGAACCCGATGGAAGTCGCCCACACGATCGCCGACGCCCACCGCGACCACGGTCTCCCGGAGGGCGTCGCGCGCGTCACCGTCGAGAACGGCCACATCAACTACCACCTCGACGCGACGGCGATGGCCCGGCTGACGCTCGGCGAAATCGACGCCGAGGGGGCGACGTACGGCGCCCGCGAGCGGGCCGATCCCGACCGAATCGTCGCGGACGTCTCCTCGCCCAACATCGCCAAACCCCTCCACGTCGGCCACCTCCGGAACACCATCCTCAGCGACGCGCTCATGAACGTCTTGGAGGAGCGGGGTCACGACGTGACCCGCGACAACCACCTCGGCGACTGGGGGACGCAGTTCGGAAACCTCCTCCACGAGTACGTCGAGTTCGGCGACGAGGCGGCCTTCGAGGACGACCCCATCGCCCACCTGCTCGAACTCTATCAGCAGTTCGAGCAGCGGGACGGGATGCTCGAGGACGTGGCCGACTTCGGTGCGCTGACCGAGGAGTTCGAGGACGCCATCGCCGCGGAGCGGGCGTACCACACCGACGACGGCAAGGCGTGGTTCGCACGTCTCGAGGAGGGCGACGCGGAGGCGGTCGACCTCTGGGAGGGGTTCCGCGAGGCGAGCATCGAGCGCTTCGAAGCCATCTACGCCGAACTCGGCGTCGATTTCGACCTCTGGTTGGGGGAGAGCTTCTACGCCCGCGAGGGGTGGAACGACGTGGTCATCGAGAAGGCCCTCGAGAACGACGTGGCGATGCGCGGTCCCGACGACTCCGTCTTCATCCCCATCTACGACGACGACTACGACGACGCCGGCGACCCGGACCGAGCCGACGTGGATCCGTCGCTCGACCGCGCCCGCGAGATGCTGGCGGAGGCCGGAAGCGTCGAGGAGGCCGACTTCGACGCCTTCTACATCGTCAAGTCGGACGGCTCGACGGTCTACGGCACCCGCGACCTGGCGACCATCGAATACCGGATTCGGGAGTTCGACGCCGACCAGTCGGTGTACGTCGTCGCGAGCGAGCAGAACCGCTACTTCCAGCAGCTGTTCGTCGCGGCGCGGAAGATGGGCTACGTCGACATCCACCTCGAACACATCGACTACGGGATGATCAGCCTGCCAGAGGGGAGCATGTCGACCCGGGGCGGACAGATCGTCACGGTGCGGGAGGTGCTCGACGCCGCTCAGGAGCGCGCCCGCGACATCGTCCGTGAGAAGGGCCGCAACGTCGCCGAGGACGAAATCGACGCCATCGCTCGGAAGATTGCCCTCGCGACGGTCAAGTACGGCATGGTCGGCGCGAACCGAGGCAAGGACATCACCTTCGACATCGACGAGGCGGTCTCGCTGGAGGGCGACACGGGCCCGTACGTCCAGTACGCGACGACCCGTGCGTACAGCATCCTCGACGCCGCCGAGGGCGTCCCGGCCGTCGACGACGTGGACCCGACGGCGTTCAACGACACGGACTACGACCTGATCTACCACCTCGGTCGCTACCCGCTCGTTCTCGACCGGTGTGAGGAGCGCTACGACGCCGCGCCGCTCGCCCACTACCTCCTCGAACTCGCGCACGTCTTCAACTCCTTCTACCACAAGAATCGGGTGCTCGACGCCGAGACGGCGGCCGAGGAGCGACTCGTCCTCACCGACGCCACGGCGCAGGTGTTCGAGAACGGTCTCGGCCTGCTGGGTATCGAGACGCTGGCCGAGATGTAAGGTTAAGTTTCGGTCGCCCGAGTCTCACGTCGTGCGCCGACGCGACGCCGCCCTCGTCCTGTGCTGTGTTCTCGCCGTGAGCGCCGGCTGTCTCGGGGTCGAGGTGGACACCGCGCCGTCGACGGCGACGCCGACGCCGGGGTCCGAAACGACCGTCCGCGTGACCGACGTCGTCGACGGCGACACGATTGACGTGCGCTTCCCCGACGGCTCGACGGACACGGTGCGACTCCTCGGCGTCGACACGCCGGAGGTCCACGTCGAGAACGACCCCGCGGAGTTCGAGGGAGTGCCCGACACCGAGGCGGGGCGGTCGTGTCTGCGCCGCCACGGGGAGCGGGCGAGCACGTTCGCCGTCGACCGACTCGCCGACCGCCGCGTGACCCTCCAGTTCGACGCCGCGGCCGGACGGCGCGGCGGCTACGACCGCCTCCTCGCGTACGTCGTCGTCGACGGAGCGTCGTTCAACGCCGCCCTCCTCGAACGCGGCCACGCTCGGCTCTACGACTCGTCGTTCCGGGAACGCGACCGCTACACGGCGCTGGAACGGGAGGCGCGCGACGCGGGACGTGGCGTCTGGGACTGTGCCTCGTGACGGGGATAGAGTGTGCGAGACGGTGACTACGGTGGCAAATTAATTACTACTACGCATTCACAAAGACTTTAGTATAACCAGAGAATATCCCGTGACGAGGATGACACCCACAGGGTTCCGCGCGAACGTGACGACGGACGGACGGACGGGGTGGGGGCAGGCGGTGGCGCGATGACGGCGACCAAGGCCGGACTCGCCGGGCAGTTGGCGGTGGTCGCCGGCTTCGAGAACCCGCAGGCCGCTCTCGAACAGTATCCGACGCCGCCGGAGTTGGCGGCGCACGTCGTCCACATCGCCGACCTGAACGGTGACGTGGAGGGACGGACCGTCGTCGACCTGGGCGCGGGGACGGGGATGTTCACGCTTGGCGCGGCGCTGCGCGGGCCGAAGCAGGCGGTCGGTGTCGAAATCGACCGCGACGCCCTCGAAATCGCCCGCGAGAACCGGCGACGGGTGGGCACCCGAACGGAAATTCACTGGATACAGGCCGACGCGACGCAGGCCCCCCTGTGTCCCGACGGCCCCACGACGGTCGTGATGAACCCGCCCTTCGGCGCCCAGGACGGCAACGAACACGCCGACCGCGCCTTTCTCGCCACCGCCGCCGACGTGGCGGACGTGTCCTACTCCGTCCACAACGCCGGGAGCCGGGAGTTCGTCGAGGCCTTCGCCGCCGACAACGGCGGCGAGGTGACACACGCCTTCGCCGCGGAGTTCGACCTCGACCGGCAGTTCGACCACCACGCCGCCGACCGGCGGGAGATCGACACCGAGGTCTTCCGGATCGTGTGGTCGTAGGTTTATTGTCGACCGGTGAGTGACGCCGATCGGGACCTGCCCGTCACCGATGGCACTTCGAGACCGGGTCGCGAGGGGACTGCTCGCGGTGTACGCGGCGGTGGAACTCGTCCGCGGCGTGACGGGGGAAGTGCTGTCCGTCGGCCTCTCGGTGGCCGTCACCCTCGGCGTCACGTCGACGACGCTCGGGACCGTCGTCGATGCGGGGTTCTTCTTTGTCACCTTCTACGTGTTCACGCCCGACGTGTTTCCGGCGGCGACCGACCGCCGCGACGACCCGGGGTTTCGAATCCTCGTCGCGGCCGTCTCGCTGGCGTTCGCGCTCCCCGCGTCGCTGGCGCTGTCGGCTTTCGGGCGGCTGACCGTCCCCTACGCACTCGTCGGTGGCTACCTGCTCGCGGCGACTCTCGTCGGTATCGCGACCTTCGCGGCGTACTTCCGACTCACCCAGTCCGTGCCGGTCGCCGATCCCCGTGGGGATGCGTTCGCGCTCGTTCGGGTCCGAAGCGAGGACGCCGCCACGGAACAGCGTCGGTATCTGCGACGGCTAGAGGCGCAGTCGGCGTGGCTCGGCACCGTCGTGCGCCTCCTCGCGGTCGTCGCGGCGGCCGCGACACATCTCGGCCCGTGCATCCTCTTCGGCGTCGCGGCCGCGACGCTCGGGAGCCTCTTTCCCCTCCTCGAACTGCTGGTCGTCGTCGGCCTCGTGTTGCAGGCCGGCCGCCGAATGGGCGTCATCGATCGATCCGCCCCCGACCTCGAATCGAGGGTTTACGACCGCCTGACCGCGGCGACACGGAGCGTCCGTGGCACCGCGGCCGTCCTGATGATCGTCGTCGGTACCCTGCTCGCGGTGTTCGTCGCCCTCCTCTGGCTTCGGATCGGAACGCGGCCGTGGCCGCTCGTGAACGCCCTCCGCGGCCTCGCGGCGAGTCTCGATCCGGCGTCAATCCACGACCCGCTCGCGGAAGCGGTCGCGCTCGTCGCCGCCGTCGGTCGGATCGTCGCCGTTCCGGTCGCCAGCGGGTACGCCATCTGGTACTGGATCCGCGCGCTCCGGTGGGTCGCGGCCGTCGAACGGGAATCCGGACCGTATCGGGTCGACGCCCCCCGTCCGCCGGGGCTACTGCTCGCCGCGACGGGGCTGACGGTCGGCTGGTTCGCCAACGCGGCGGCCTACCGGGTTGCCGGTCCGGCGGAGCCGGCTTTCGCCGCGGCGTGGCCCCTCCTCTCGCTGGTCGCACTCCACAGCGTCCGCCGGGAACGGTCGTCGACCGCGACGCCGGCGAGTGAGGCCCGCTGGCCCCTTCCGGCGGCGTTCGCAATCTACGCAGGCGGAGTGACGGCGTCGCTGGCGGCGACTTTCGACATCGAGTGGCGCATCGTCCTCGGCGTCGTCTTCCCGCTGTGGCTGTACTCACTCGGCGAGCTCCGCGAGCGGACGACGGGCGCGCGCGGCCGGCTACTCCGGCTCTGTCACGGCGCCCTCCTGTTCGCGAGCGTGTTCGCGCTCCGGGACCCGCTGGGCGTCACGCCGTTCATGCTTTGGCTGCTCGCGGGGGCCGTCGGTCTGCTGGCTGCCGGACAGTGGCTCTCCGAAGCCTTCGAACCGCCGAACACTGGCCGCTGACGGCGCCACCCGGTCGCGTCACTCGTAGGTCTCCTGTCGCGCGACTCGCACCCGCGTCGCGCCGTTGATGGCGTAGACCCGTCCCTCGACGTTGGCGAACTCCAATCCGCCGATAGACGCCGTCTCGTTGACCGCGGGCACGGGACCGGTGGCGGAGCGGTTCCCCAGCGAGACGTTGAGTCGGAACCCCTCGGGTGCGGCTTCGACGGTGACGTTCCGGCCGGCGACTACGGGGTCGGCGCGCACGGGCGGCGAGGTGTACGCGGTCACGTTCCGGTCGCCGTAGGCGAGGAACACTTTGTAGACGGTGCCGCCGCCGATGGCGTTCCAGCCGCGGCGCTGGACCCGGACCGTCTCGCGCCAGCCGACGCCGCCGACGAGTACGCCCCTCTCCCCGTCGAAGTCGAGTCGACCCTTCGAGACGGCGGTCATCCAGATGCCGCGCTCGCGGTTCCGGACGATCACCCCCGAGGTGTTGACCTGCGTCGTCTCGCCGAACGCCTCCACGTCGATCACCGACACCATCCCGTTGGGCACGTCCTCGGCGTAGGTCACCTCGTAGCCGCGCACCTCGATCGGGTCGCTCCCGCCGGGGAGGTCACCGCTCGAAGTCGTCGTCAGGTTGACCGGGACGGCGGGGCCGGCGAGCGCGGCCGTACAGAGCAAGAGCACCGTCGCGCCGACCTGCCAGCGGGGAACAGCCCTCACCGCCTTCGGGTCGTCGGGGGTCGGCAGGAGCGGGCGATCCGACGTCGCCACCGTCGCCGCCACGAGCGTCGCCAGCGCGACGACGAGCGCGACCCCGGCGGCGCGATAGAGGACGTACGTCTCGCCGCCGCGGTACCAGTAGACCGCCCACAGCGACTGGGCGACGCCGAACAGGGCGACGCCCACGGCGACCCGCGCGGCCGACGGACGGTCGTCACCGCGGGTACGGGCCAGCCAGACGCCGAGAAGCAGGCCCGTGAGGAGGCCGATAGCGTGGCCCTGGATGGCGATGTCGGCCCACCACGGCGAGGAGTACGAGGGGCCGGCGCTCGCCGACAGCGTCGGCTGTTGGAGCGCGCCGTAGAGCGTCCGGAGGCCGTTGCCGGCGGTGACCGCGACCACCGTCGTGATCGGATACCGAACCAGGGCAAAGCCCGCGAACGCGAAGACGACGCCCGAGAAGCCGATGACGGGACCGATGGCGAACAGCGCGGTGAAGAGACCGACGCCGACGACGGCCGCCGGGAAGACGACGAGCGCTCGCACGTACGGGTTCGTCAGCGGCGACGTGAACGTCTGGACGCCACGTTTCCGCGGGTAGTGCCCCCACGCGTACTCGGCGATGGGGGCGAGCACGAGCGTCCCGACGAGGTTGCCGATCAGGTGGCCGGCGCCGGAGTGGGAAAAGGCCGCCGTCGCCATCCCCAGCGGATAGAAGTACGACCACGCGCGGAAGGGGATGGTGACGGGGCGGTACCAGTGTCCCCAGCCACCCTGGACGAGTAGGTAGACGGCGAGAATCAACACGACGGAGACGAGCGTCCCCCACGGCACGCCGAGGACGAACCGTGCCCGGAGGACCCGCCCCCAGCGGCCGCGTGGACGGTCGAGGAGGGCAATAGCCACGAGCGCGACGAGAACCGACGAGAGAAGCGCCAGCCGAAAGAGCGTCGCCGCATCCGGGAGACCGAGCATGCCTTCCGTTCACAGGCCGCCGGTAATGAATCCGACGGGCGACGGCGGGGGAGCGCGGTCGCTACCGTGTGTCGGCTGCCGGACGACTCCGCCCCGCTCAGAGTTTGTTCTCGGCGTCCTCCGCGAGTTCGGCCATCCGCTTGCCGACCCGACCGGCGTCCGAGAACTCGTCTTCGCTCATCGCCGTCGCGAGCGCGTTTCCGAGGACGAACACCGCGTGTTTGTGCTCGCTTTTCGACTTGTGGACGTGCGAGGGGTCGACGCTCAGGGATTCGTACGGCTCGAAGATACTCTCGTCGACCGTCTCCTGGCTCCGGAAGTAGTTCATGATCGTCACCATCTGCTCGTGGAGTTCGAGGAGTTCCTCCTTGTGCATACGCCCGTCTACGGCGGTTGCCCGGTTAAGGATTATTGCGGTGGTCTCGCATGGTGACGGCCGGGTGACGTATCGAGCGCTCCAACACCCCCGCGTTCGTAGGGACTTTCGGAAGTCAGCAGCGATTCTCGCCGGGACGGTCCGGCGAGACTCTCTGGACAGTTACGATGACCCCCTATCAGAAGACGTACTCGTCCTCGTGTCCCATCATCCCCTCGTCCTCGAACCCCGGTTCCTCCTCCTCGATCGGCCCACTCGTCTTGTAGGCGCGCAGTCCCGTCGAGAGCAGTTCCTGAATCGCCTCCTCCCGGTTGACGAACTCCCCCTGTTCGATCAGTTGGGCGATCTGCATCTCCAGATGTTCCGGGACCGTTATTTCCACGTTGGGCATTTGAACGTCCGACGGTTTGGAAGGGGCGTATTTAAATTCTGCGGGCGGGATTCGGAGTTCGACAACTGTCCCTTTGATCAAGCGAGTAAAATCCCGGCGAGGACGAACTGGAGTTGGGGAATCGTGTAGTCGACCGACAACCATAGGACGGTCGAACGTTCACCACGGGTATGGACAGGGACGTCACGGACGTCTACCGCGAGTTCGGCGACGAGCGTCTGCCGCCGGGACAGCACCGAACGGACTCGTTTCCGGTGCTTTCGAAGGGATCGGTTCCGCGGGTGGACCGCGACGAGTGGACGCTCTCGGTGAGCGGCGCGGTGGAGAATCCAGTCACGTTGGACTGGGACGAGTTCAGGGAGCTGGGCGTCGAGACACAGAAGCAAGACTTCCACTGCGTGACCGGCTGGAGCAAGTTCGACTGTGCGTTCACCGGCGTCCCCTTCCGCACCCTCGCCGACCACGTCGGCGTCGACCCGGACGCGGTACAGGTCATGTTCGCCGCCGCGGACGACTACACGACGAACGTGCCCCTCGAGGACTGTCTGCGGCCGGGGACCCTCTTCGCCTACGAGTTCGACGGCGAGCCACTCGCCCGTGACCACGGCGGCCCCGTCCGGGTCGTCACGCCCAACAAGTACGCCTACAAGGGGGCGAAGTGGGTGACTGGGGTGGAGTTCCTGACCGAGCCGGAACGCGGGTTCTGGGAGCGCCGAGGCTACTCCGTGAGCGCGAACCCCTGGCGCGAGGAGCGATACAGCGGCTAAATCTTCGGCCGTCACGACCGCCGTTCGTGGTGGCGTTCTCCGACGGGAACCGCCGATCGATCCGGTGGCCCCTAATAGTTAGGTAAAAGAGTGCGGCGCCCTCATGGCGTGTAATGGGTATCCCGCGAAGCGACGAGGCAGGTCCGCGTCTCGTCAGTCGGTCGGTTCGGGCGTCGGTCCCGTCCCTCCGTGCCGCGCTCGACGCCATGCCCGCTCCCCGCACGTTCTGGACCGCTCCCGACGAGGCGACGGTCGTCGCCGGCGGTGCCGCGGCGACCCTCAGCGCCGACGGTCGGGATCGATTCGCCGCGATCAAGGAGGGCATCGGCCGGGTCCTGCGCTCGGGCGACGTGCACGCCGGCACCGAGGCCGCCTGCCCTCGGCTGTTCGGCGGCTTCGCCTTCCACGACGAGGGGACCGACGACGACACCTGGGCCGGCTTCCCCGGAGCGCGGTTCGTCCTGCCGCGGGTGCAGGTGACCGACACCGACCGCGGAACGTGGCTGACCGTCAACGCCGCCGGCCCGGACGCGGCCCCCGAAGCCGTCGAGGACCGCCTCGACGCGGAGCGCGACCGGTTCGAGGCGCTCGACGACCCCGACCCGACGCCGCCGCCGGAAATCGTCTCGCGGACGCGAACGACCCCGCGCGAGGCGTGGTGTGACTCCGTCGACGCCGCCGTCTCGCGCATCCACGCCGGCGACCTGCGGAAGGTCGTCCTCGCGCAGGCGCTCGAGGTGACGCTCGACCGCCCGCTCTCGGTGCCCGACGTCCTCGCTCGTCTCGGCGAGACCTACCCGGACTGCTACCGATTCCTCGTGGAGCCGACGGCCGACGCGTCCGCCGACCGGCCGGCCTTCTTCGGCGCGACGCCCGAACGGCTGGTCAGCCGACACGGCCGCACGGTCACGACCGACGCGCTCGCGGGCACGACCGGCCGCGGCGACACGCCCGCCGAGGACGATTGGCTCGCCGAAGAGTTGCTCGGGGACGAGAAGAACCTGCACGAACACGAACTCGTCGCGGAGACCATCCGCGAACAGCTCGCCCCCTTCGCGTCGTCGATTTCCGCGGGCCAGCGGCGGGTCCGACGGCTGGCGACCGTCCAACATCTCTTCACCCCCATCACCGCGACGCTCGACAGCGACACGCACGTCCTCGACCTGGTGGAGGCGCTGCATCCGACGCCCGCCGTCGGCGGCCTCCCACCCGAACGCGCGCTCGCCACCATCCGCGAGACGGAGCCGTTCGACCGGGGCTGGTACGCCGCACCCGTCGGCTGGATCGACGCCGCCGGCAACGGCACCTTCGCCGTCGCCATCCGCTCGGCGCTCGCGCGCGGCGCCGAGACGACGCTCTTTGCCGGCGTTGGCGTCGTCGCCGACTCAGACCCCGACCGCGAGTGGGACGAGGTACAGCTGAAGTATCGGCCGATCCTCGACGAACTCGAACGAGCATGAGTGCGCCGAATCGCAACGTCCTCTGGGGGCGGGCGATAGCCGACGAACTCGCGCGCAGCGGCGTCGAGAGCGTCGTCGTCTCCCCCGGCAGTCGCTCGACGCCGCTCGTCACCGCCGTTTCGGAACACGACGACCTGCACGTCTTCTCCGTCCTCGACGAGCGCTCGGCCGCCTACTTCGCGCTCGGCCGTGCCCGCCGTACCGGCGAGGTGACCCCCCTGATCTGTACCTCCGGCACCGCGGCCGCGAACTACCACCCCGCGGTGATCGAGGCGGACCGCGGGCGCGTCCCCCTCCTCCTGCTCACCGCCGACCGCCCGCCCGAACTCCGCGACAGCGGCGCCAACCAGACCGTCGACCAGGAGAAGTTGTACGGCGACGCCACCCGCTGGTACAAGGACCTGCCCGAACCCGAAGCCGACGAGCGGAAACTCCGCTCGCTCCGGACGGACGTGGCCCGCGCGCTCGCGGCGGCGACGGGCACCCCGTCCGGTCCGGTCCACCTCAACTGTCCGTTCCGCAAGCCCCTGGAGCCGACGCCCGTGCCGGGCGACGTGCCCGCGGACCTCGACCCCCTCGCCGCCGCCGGCCGCGACGGCGACCGTCCGTTCGTGACGACGACGGCCGGCGTGCCACGGCTCGACCGCGCCGACCTCCAGCGACTGGCCGAGGCGCTCACCGTGGACCGCGGGCTGATCGTCGCCGGCCCCGCCGACCCGCCGGGCGTCGATCCGCAGGCGGTCACCGCCCTCGCTCACGCCACCGGCTTCCCCATCGTCGCCGACCCGCTCTCCGGCCTGCGCTTCGGCGGCCACACCCGCGTGACGACCACCGTCGGCGGCTACGACGGCTACCTCGACCCGCGCGTGACCGACGACTGGCCCGCGCCGGAAGCGATCCTTCGGATCGGCGCCTCACCCACCTCCAAGCGCCTCCGGAAGTACCTCGCGCGGACCGACGCGCGGGAGTTCGTCGTCGACCCCGCCGGCGCGTGGCGGGAGGCGGAGTTCACCGCGTCGGATCTCGTCGTCGCCGACCCGTCCCGCCTCGCCGCCCGCCTCGCGGAAGTCGTTCGCGGCGCCGGCGACGCGGACTGGCGCGACCGCTGGGCGGCCGCGGACCGAACCCACCGCGAGGTGGTCGCCGACGCGACCGGCGACGGCGTGGAGCCACGCTCCACGAGCAATCGGCTGCAAGCCGATGACGGCGCGGGCGGCTACTTCGAAGGGGCGATCCTCGCCGACGTGGCCGACCTCGCGCCCGAACCGTCGACGCTCGTCGTCTCGAACTCGAACCCCGTCCGCGACGCCGACCGATTCGTGGCGCCCAGCGACGCCGGCTACACCGTCATCGGCAACCGCGGCGCGTCGGGCATCGACGGCGTCGTCTCCACCGCCCTCGGCGCCGGGAGCGCGACCACCGACCACCTGACGCTCGTGATCGGTGACCTCGCGTACTACCACGACGGCAACGGCCTGCTCTCGGCGCTCCGCTGTGGCGTCGAGGCGACCATCGTCCTGATACAGAACGACGGCGGCGGCATCTTCCATCGCCTCCCCATCGAGTCGTTCGATCCCCCCTTCACCGAGTCGTTCCGGACGCCCCACGGTCTCGACTTCGAGCCGACGGGTGAGCTCTACGACCTCGACTACACCGCCGTCGACGACCGCGAGTCGTTCCGCGAGGCCTACGCCGACTCGGTCGCGAGCGACGGGACGGACGTGATCGACGTGCGGACGGACGGCGAGGCGAGCCAGCGCACGCGTGAACGGCTGGTCGAGGAGACGGTCGCCGAACTGACCGAGTGAACAGGTTTTATGCGGCCGTGGCGAGCAGTCGTCGTCGATGCCCTCCAGCGATCCGACGTGGAGACTCCCCGTCGCCATCGTCGCCCTCCTCGTCGTCCTCTACGCGTTCGAGGTGAGCGGCAACGTCCTCTTCGGCGTGTTCCTCGCCGCCGTCCTGTATCTCGTCGCGTGGCTCGTCGCCCGCGTTTCGCCGGGCAACCCGCTCGACGACATGACGCGCGAGCGACGGCTGGTGACCGGCGCCGTCGTCCTCGTCGTCCTCGCGTACGCGGTGGTCATCGCGGGCTCCATCCTGCTCGGGGTGCTCGTCGCGGCGACGGTGGCCCTCGTCGCGTGGCTCACCAGCCCGGTCGGGCCCGTCGCGCGGTGGTTGGATCGGGTGTGACCTGCATCTTTTTGCGCGCGCCGCCCCCGAAGCCGATATGGTTTCCGACCTCTTCGACCCCGACCGGTGGACGGCCGTCACCGACGCCTTCGACGACGTGACCTACCACCGCGCGGACGACGTGCCCGCCGTTCGCGTCGCCATCGACCGCCCCGAGGTGCGCAACGCCTTCCGCCCCAAGACCGTCGACGAACTCTACGCGGCGCTGGATCACGCCCGCCAGCAGGCCGACGTGGGCTGTGTGCTCCTGACCGGCAACGGCCCGTCGCCGAAGGACGGTGGCTGGGCCTTTTCCGCGGGTGGCGATCAGGCCATCCGCGGCGAGTCGGGGTACGAGTACCGCGAGGACGACGAGGGGGACGCCCCCGACGGCGCCGACACCGGGGACACCGAACTCGACACGGAGACGCCGACCGTCGGCCGCCTCCACATCCTCGAAGTCCAGCGGCTCATCCGGTTCATGCCGAAACCCGTCGTCGCCGTCGTCCCCGGGTGGGCCGTCGGCGGCGGCCACTCCCTCCACGTCATCTGCGATCTGACGCTCGCGAGCGAGGAGCACGCGAAGTTCCTCCAGACCGACCCCGACGTGGCCTCCTTCGACGGCGGGTTCGGCTCCGCCTACTTGGCCCGGCAGGTCGGGCAGAAGAAAGCCCGCGAAATCTTCTTCCTCGGGAAGACGTACGACGCCACGGAGGCGGCAGAGATGGGCATGGTGAACGAGGCGGTGCCTCACGAGGAGTTGGAGCGCGTCGCCCTCGACTGGGCCGAGACGATGACGGGCAAGAGCCCGACGGCGATGCGGATGCTGAAGTACGCGTTCAACCTCGCGGACGACGGACTGGTCGGTCAGCAGGTGTTCTCTGGTGAGGCGACCCGGTTGGCGTACATGACCGACGAGGCGAGCGAGGGACGGGACGCCTTCCTCGACGGCCGGGAGCCGGACTTCTCGGACGTGCCGTGGCACTACTGACCGGTTCGTGACGGGGGCGTCCCACCTCCGTCGGACGACCGAACAGGAGGTAGTATATGTCCGGGGACTCAACTCAACGTACGTGGTGATCGATGAATCCGAATCGTGTTGACTTTCTGGTGGACCTGGCCTACGGCATGGTCATCCTGCTCTCCGTCGCCCTCATTCTCGTCGTGGGAACTGGCGTCGGGGTGGCGTTCGGTATCGGGGCGATGGTTTCCTACGCGATTCACGTCGTCTGGAAGATGGCGCGGTTCGATCCCGAGTGGATGACCCGCGAGGTGACCGAGAAGGTCGAGGAGACGATTACCGAAGAGGTGACCGAGGAGGTCACCGAAAGCGTCGAGCAGACGGTGGCCGAGGAAGTCACCGAGGAGGTCACGGAAAAGGTCGAACAGACGGTGACGGAGGAAGTCACCGAGAACGTCGAGCGGACCATCACCGACGAGATGAACGACATCATCGAGCAGTTGGAGGAAGTGAACCAACGCGTCGACCGACGACCCCGCAGCGACGAACTCGACGAGATGCAACGCGAGTTGACGACGGACAAAGACGAGGACGAGGACGAGGCGAAGCGATGAGCGGCGCATCGACGACCGACCGGCAGACGGTACACGACGGCCACGTATGATCGGGGGGCTCCTGCTCGTCGGCTTCGCCGTCGCGCTGTTCGTCGGGTTCAACATCGGCGGCTCGAACACCGGTCCGGCCTTCGGCCCCGCGGTCGGTGCGGGCGTCGTCTCCAAACTCTTCGCCGGCGCGCTCATGTCCGTGTTCTTTTTCGTCGGCGCGTGGACCATCGGCCGGCGCGTGGTCAACACGCTCGGCCGCGAGCTGGTGACCGACCCCGGCGTGTTCACCATCGAGACCAGCATCGTCGTCCTCTTTTTCATCGGCGGCGCGCTCTTCGTCGGCAACTACGCCGGCGTCCCGGCGTCCACGTCGATGACGGCCGTTGGCGCCATCGCCGGCCTCGGCGTCGCTGCGGGCGAACTCAACTGGGTGGTCATGGGCGAAATCGCCGTCTGGTGGATCGTCGCCCCCCTCGTCGGCTTCTGGGTCGCCGGCGTCGTCGGCCGGTACTTCTACCCGACGATCAACAGCTGGGTCGCCATCGAGCAGACCGACGGCTCGTTGCTGACCCTCGACCAGTCGGGAGCGGTGCCGACGCCGGAACTCGGCCCGAACACGACCCGCCGCGAGGCCGTCGGATCGATCGTCGTCATCAGCATCGGCTGTCTGATGGCCTTCTCCTCGGGTACCTCGAACATCGCCAACGCCATCGCGCCGCTGTACGGCGCTGGCGTCGACCTGAATCTCCTGATCCTGCTGGGCTGTGGCGCCGTCACCATCGGCGCCCTCACCATCGCCCGCCGGACGCTCGACACCCTCGGCAACGACATCACCGACCTGCCGCTCACCGCGGCCATCGTCGTCGCCGTCATCTCCTCGGCCATCGTCATCGGCCTCTCCGCCATCGGCATCCCCGCCTCCTTCGTCATCATCGCGACCATGTCCATCGTCGGCCTCGGCTGGGGGCGGGCCACCCGCTCCATCACCGTCTCCGAGGGCGTGCGCGGCGAGAAGAAACCGAACGTCTCCGTCGGCGCGCTGACCGCCGACGAACCCGGTGAGAAGGCACCCGACATCGGGGAGGAGGACCCCAAATCGGTTCCCAGCGCCGCGAACCTGTTCAACCCCGAGACGACGGGGCGAGTCGTCCTGATGCAGAACGTGGTGCCCCTGCTCTCGACGGTCGGCGCCTACCTGACCTTCCGGCTCCTGTTCGCGTTCGTGTGGTGACGCCGCCGCGTTCGTAACACGTCGACGTCCCCCGTCCGATCGGGTGCGCGAACGGGCCAGCCGCAACCGGAGAATCGCGGGGCTTTACGCCGTGGAACCCCCACCGGTAGGTAATGAGTACGGAGGTCAGTCGCTCGAAGGCGTGGCTGATGGCCGCGCGGCCACAGACGCTCCCGGCCGCGGCCGCCCCCGTCGCCGTCGGCACCGGCCTCGCCGTCGGCCGGGGCGTCGCCGAGCCGTTCGCCGCGCTCGCGGCCTTCGTCGGCGCCGCCCTCATTCAGATCGGCACCAACTTCGCCAACGACTACTACGACGCCGTGAAGGGCGCCGATACGGAGGACCGGGAGGGGTTCACCCGCGTCACGCAGTCCGGCCTCATCGCCGCCGAGTCGGTGAAACGGGCCACCTACCTCACCTTCGCCGCAGCCATCCTCGTCGGCACGACGCTGGTGTACGTCGGCGGCCTCCCCATCCTCGTGATCGGCCTGCTCTCCGTCGCCGCGGGCCTCGCCTACACGGGCGGTCCCTACCCTCTCGGCTACCACGGCCTCGGCGACGCCTTCGTCTTCCTGTTTTTCGGCGTCGTCGCGGTGGCGGGCACCTACTACGTGCAGGCCGCGGCCGTCCTCGCCGGCCCCGTCCCCCTCGCGGTTCCGACGGGAACGCTCCCGCCCATCGCACTCGTCGCCAGCCTCCCCGTCGCCGCCATCTCGACGAACATCCTCGTCGTGAACAACGTCCGCGATCTGGAGACCGACGCCGAGGCGGGCAAGCGAACCCTCGCCGTCCGCATCGGCTACCGCTGGAGCCGCGTCCAGTACGTCGCGCTCCTCGCGCTGGCGTACCTCGTCCCCGTCGGCCTGTGGCTCGCCGGCCCCGCCTCGGTCGCCGTCCTGCTTCCCCTCCTGACGCTCCCCCTCGCCGTCACCGTCTCGCGGACGGTCTGTACGCGGACCGACGGCGAGGCGCTCAACCCCGCGCTCGAACGGACCGGTAAACTGCTCGCGGCCCACGCCCTCTGCTTCGCCGTGGGTCTCGCCGTCGGGCTGTGAACCGATGAACCGCCGCGACTTCTCGCTGACCCTCACCCGGCCGCTCGGCACCGCGGCGGGGACGATACGCCGACGCGAGGGCGACCTGCTCCGGCTGGACGCCGGGACCTACGGCGTCGGCGAGGCGACGCCGCTCCCGGGGTGGACCGAGTCGCTCGCGGACTGTCGGGCGGCACTCGACGCGGTGGTCGACGGGGGGGACGAAGCGCTCCGCGGGGCCGTCGACGCCGACCAGTACGACCCGCTGACCGACGCGCCCACGACGCTGACCGACCCGCTGACCGACGCGCCCGCGGCCCGCCACGCCGTCGAGTCCGCCGTCCTCGACGCGCGGGGACGACGCGAGGGACGCCCGCTCGCGGCGCTGCTCGCCGACGAGCCGGTGGCGACGGTGCCGGTGAACGCCACGATCGGCGACGGATCGCCCGAGGAGACGGTTACTGCCGCCATCGACGCCGTCGACGCCGGGTTCTCGTGTCTGAAGGTGAAAGTCGGCGCCGGCGACTTGGACCGTGACGTGACGCGTCTGCGGGCGGTCCGGGCGGCCGTCGGCGACGACGTGGCCCTTCGCGCCGACGCCAACGCCGCGTGGGACCGCGAGACGGCCCGCGAGGCCGTCGCCGCGCTCGCGACGCTCGATCTCTCGTATCTCGAACAGCCGCTCGCCCCCGACGACCTCGACGGACACGCCGCGCTCCGGGGACGGGGCGTCGGCGTCGCCCTCGACGAAACGCTGGCGACGACCCCCGCGCGTGACGTACTGGACGCCGGCGCCGCGGACGTACTGGTCCTGAAGCCGATGGCGCTCGGCGGTCCCGCGCAGGCCTACGCCGTCGCCGAGCTGGCGCTCGCGGCTGGCGTCGACCCCGTGGTCACCACCACCGTCGACGCCGCGCCCGCCCGGACGGCGGCGGTCCACGTCGCAGGCGCGATTCCGGACGTGCGCCCCTGTGGACTGGCGACGGCGGGCGCCCTCGAAGCCGATCTGGTCCCCGATCCGGCGCCCGTCGAGTCGGGAACGGTCGCCGTCCCCGAAGGACCGGGCGTCGCGGGCGACGCCTTCGACGGCCTGTTTTGAGAGCGACGTCTTGCTGAATAGAGAGGGTTCGTTCGGCAGTTCGGTTGCTACACCGCTCCGACCTGCTGGAACGGAGTGGGCATCCCGCCATCGTTCCCGTCCCGACGACCTTGCCGTCCTCGAAGTGGAGACTGGTCGGTCCCAAACTATACTGCATTCAACGGAGACACACTCGTATGGGAGATTCCAAACGAACCCACTACGAAGTCAGCGCGTCGCGTGTCAGTCCGCACCGGTCCCGAGTGACGACCGAGGACGGGGAGTTCGTCGTCGGACACGACGTGAATCCCGTCGAGTATCTCCTCGGTTCCGTCCTGGGCTGTCTCAACTCGACCGGAACGATGGTCGCCCGCGACATGGATATCGACATCGTATCACTCGAGGCGACGGTCGAGGGGGACGTGAACTACGCGACGTATCTGGGCAAAGAGTCCGAGGACCGTCCGGGGCTGCAAGGACTGGACGTCTCCCTCTCGGTCGAGACGGAGGGCGACGCAGACCTCGACGCGTGGCTGTCGGCCGTCGAAGAGCGGTGTCCGGTCACCGACAACGTCGGACACGAGACCGGAGTTAGCGTCACGCTCGATTGAACTGAGAGAGCTGTACGTGGCCGGATGGAGTGAGTCGACTCCGCTTTCGGGGCTGCCCGTGACGAATACGCGCCCTGTATTCGCCACGACTCCCGAGACGGGTCACCAGTTGACGATTCAACAAGGCGGCTGATCCCTACGCAGATCGGACGACCGTCGGAGCTATACGAATCGCCCCCCTAGCACCGCTATGTCGACTGGGCGGATGCTCTACGTGCTCGCGCTGTTCGCCGTCCTCGTGTTCTCGGCCGGCTTCGTCGTCATCTGGGCGCTGTCGTACGGGCCGCTCTAGTCCCCTCCGTCCGCACCGTGAGAGGCGCCCTCCTGCCGATCGGCCTGGAGCCGTCGGATCGTCGCCGCGGCGTTGCTCGCGTCGTAGCCGAAGTAGACGCCGTCGGCGTACGCCGCCGCGACTTCGGTCGCATGGACGAGGGCGTCGATGTCCACCTCGACGGCGTAAAGTTCGATCCCCAGTCGAACGTCGGCATCGGCCAACCGGCTCTCGAACCCCTTGGCGATGGTCTCCAGCCAGTAGGTCGTTCCGTACTCGGTGTCGTAGATGGGGACGACGAACTCCTCGACCATCGGGGCGAGCGCCTCGATATCGACGCCGCTCCGCGTCCGGAGGTGGCCGGGGTAGGGGTCGGGGTAGACGGTCAGATACAGGTCGCCGGGCACCCGGTCGCGCACGTCGCGCACGAAGTCGGTGACGACCGACGCGCGCCAGTCCTCGCGGTCCGCGAACTCGCTCTCGGCGAAGCGGCGGTCACAGCGCTCGCAGCGACAGTAGCCGTCGCGGGGGAAGCCCACGTCGTCGAGGCGGAGGGCCGCCCGTTCGGCGACGCAGTCGTCGACGATCTCCAAGAGTCCCTCGCGATACCGCTCGTGGGTCGGACAGACGTACGACCAGTCGAAGTAGGGGCGCTCCCGCGTCGCGGGGCGGCCCTCGGCGTCGACGGCGGCGAGGCTCGGGTCGTCGCCGACGGCGGCGTTGTCGCCGAACGCGGACACCATGTTGACGCCCGTCGAGAGCGGCGCGGCGGCCCGGCCGGTCACGTCTTTCACCTCGTAGAAGCCGACGTCGAACGCCGACCACTCCAGTTCCTCGGCGTTGCGCGTGACGACGCCGTACATACCCGTCGGTAGGCGCGTGTGGGTGTAAGTGGTTCGGCTGCGTCGGGCAGGGGCGTGGCTCGCCGCGTTACGATGGCGAAAGAATCGGGATTCGGAGGGCGACCGCGCCCCGCGGACGGGACTCGGTTACTCCTCGACGTCGACTTCGACCGGTTCCTTGTCGCCGGACATGACGACGTAGCCGATTGCGATCAGTGCGAGCACCAGGATGAACTTCGTCTTCCCTGACATACCCCTTCGTTGGTCCACCGGTCACAAAGCGGTTTCGCCCGATCCGCGGGCGTCGATGTGTTCGGCCACGTCGCCCTCGCGGATGATGGTGTCACAGTACGCACACCTGACGCCGTCTCCGAGCACCTCGAACTCCGTTCGGACGGGTTCGTCGGCGTTCGTGATGCAGTTGTGGTTGGGGCAGACGAGGATGCCCCGGACGGTGTCCGTCTGCTCCACGCGATTCTTCTCGACCACGTCGAAGTCGCGGATGATGTTGATCGTCGCCTCCGGGGCGATGAGGGAGAGGACGTCCACCTCGGACTGGCTGAGTTCGCGCCCCTCCACCTTCACCACGTCCTTGTATCCCACCTTGTCGCTGGGGACGTTCATCCCGATGCTGACGCTCTCGCCCCCGCTGCCGTCGATGCCGAGGATGGCGAGGACGTTGAGCGCCTGGCCGGCGGTGACGTGGTCGATGACGGTACCGTCGCGAATCTTGCTGACGCGGAGTTCCTTGTCGGTCATTGCTCGCCTCCGAGCAGTCGGTCGAGCAGGGCCATCCGAACCGGGACGCCGTTGTGGGCCTGCTCGAAGTACTTCGCGCGCGTCGTCTCGTCCACCTCGGGCGCGATTTCGTCGACGCGCGGGAGCGGATGCATCACGGTCAGGTCGTCGGCTGCGCCCGCGAGGGTCGCGTTGTCGATGCGGTACTCGCCGGCGACTTCGCGGTACTCCCGCTCCTCCGGGAAGCGTTCCCGCTGGATGCGGGTGACGTAGAGCACGTCGAGGTCGGGAAGCACCGCGTCCAGATCCGTGTGTTCGCGCACCTGCGCTCCCGCCTCGTGCAGGTCGTAGCGAACGTTCCGGGGCAGGCGCAGGCTCTCCGGGCTGATGAAGTGTTGGCGCACGTCGAAGTTGGTGAGCGCGTGGGCCAGCGAGTGGACCGTCCGGCCGTACTTCAGATCGCCCATGATGCCGACCGTGATGTCGTCCAACCCCGCGTTCTCGCGGATGGTGTAGAGATCGAGTAGCGTCTGACTCGGATGCTGCCCGGCGCCGTCGCCGGCGTTGACGAGGGGCACGTCCACGAACTCGGAGGCGAGTTTCGCGGACCCCTCGCTGGGGTGGCGGAGGACCATCGCGTCCGCGTAGCCCTCGATCACCCGCACCGTGTCCGCGAGGCTCTCGCCTTTCTTGACCGACGATGATTCGACCGATCCCATATCGATCGTCTCGCCGCCCAGGCGTTTCATCGCCGACTCGAAACTCATCTTCGTCCGCGTACTCGGTTCGAAGAAACACAGCGCGAGGACGCGCCCGTCGTGGCGGTCACGGACGAACTCGGGGTCGGCGTCGACCGCCGCCGCGTGGTCGAGCACCGCCTCGATGTCGTCCCGTGAGAGGTGGGCCGCACTGATGAGGTGGTCCTGCAACATTACGTGTGTGAGCCACCCGTGGCGTCTTGAATCCCTCGGGACCGATTAGGGCCAGTTCCCGCCCGCGTCGTCGAACGCCCTCGCCACCCGTTCGATGGCGACGACGTAGGCCGCCGTCCGGAAGTTCGGCACGTCGTACGCCTCGAACGTCTCGACGAGGCGGTCGAACGCCTCGGTGACGATCCGTTCGAGTTCGTCGTTGACGCGCTCCTCGGTCCACGAGAAGCGCTGGCGGTTCTGCACCCACTCGAAGTACGAGACGGTGACCCCGCCAGCGTTGGCGAGGATGTCCGGGAAGACGTAGACGTCGCGGTCGGTGAGCACGTCGTCGGCGTTGGGCGTCAGCGGGCCGTTGGCCGCCTCGACGATCACGTCGGCCCGCACGTCGCGCGCGATGTCCGCGGTGACCGCGTTCTCCAGCGCCGCGGGCACCAGCAGATCCACGTCGGCCGTCAGGAGTTCCTCGTTGCTCCATTCCTCGTCGGCGCCCTCGTAGCCGGTGACCGACCCCGTCTCGCGTTTGTGGTCTTTCACGGCCGTCACGTCGAGGCCGTCGGCGGCGTAGACGGCGCCGCCCGAGTCGCTGACCACGACGACCGTCGCACCCTGCTCGGCCAACAGCCGCGCCGCGACCGACCCGGCGTTGCCGAAGCCCTGGACGGCGACCGTCGCGCCCTCGATGCCGCGACCGAGGTAGTCGAACGCCTCGCGGGCGGTGAGCATCACGGAGCGGCCGGTCGCCTCGACGCGGCCGGCGCTCCCGCCCGAGGTCGGTGCCTTCCCCGTGACGACGCCGGGTTCGGTCGTCCGTTCGAGCGTCTCGTAGGTGTCCTTGATCCAGTTCATCTCCCGCTGACCCGTGTTCACGTCGGGCGCGGGGATGTCGCGATCCTCGCCGACGAGCGGTCGGAGTTCGACGGCGAACGAGCGCGTGATCCGTTCGAGTTCGCTCTCGGAGTAGTTCCGGGGGTCGAACGCGATGCCACCTTTCGCGCCGCCGTAGGGGATATCGACCACCGCACACTTGTACACCATCCACCCGGAGAGCGCCTTCACTTCGTCGCGGGTGACGTTCGGGTGATAGCGGATGCCACCCTTGTACGGCCCGCGGTCGCCGTTGAACTGTGAGCGGTAGGCCCGAAACTGCTCGACCGAGCCGTCGTCCATGTCGACCGAGAGCGTCGTCGACAACACGCGCTCGGGGTGTTTGAGCCGCTCGATCACGTCGCCGTCCACGTCGGCGTAGGCGGCCGCGTCGTCGATCTGTTCCTGGAGGCTCTCGAACGGGTTGATGTCCGCCATTTCAAAACGGGTTCGCCCCAGAGGGATACAGACTTTTCGACACCGGTCGCCCTCAGCCGTCGTCCGGGACTCGCGCCAGGATGCGTTCCGCCCGCGCGATCAGCGGCGCGTCGATCATCTCGCCGTCCACCTCGAAGACGCCCCGTTCCTCTCGGTCGGCCTCGTCCCGCGCCGCGAGCACCCGTTTCGCCCACACCACCGCCTCGGGGTCGGGCGCGAGGGCGTCGTGGACGACCCCGATCTGATCGGGGTGGACAGCCATCTTCCCGTCGTAGCCGAGCGTCGCCGCGAACCGGGTCTCCTCCCGGAGGCCCTCGTGGTCGTCGAGATCCGTAAACACGGTGTCCACGGCGTCGATGCCCGCCGCCCGCGCCGTCAGTACGACGCGTTCTCGGGCGTAGAGCACTTCCGTCCCCCCGGCAGTTCGGGTGGCGCCGAGGTCGGCCGCGAGGTCCTCCGCACCGAAACAGCAGGCGTCGACGGCCGTGTGTGCCGCCACCTCGCGGGCATCGAGGACGCCGGTCGCCGTCTCGATCAGGGCGAGGATCGGGACGGACAGGTCGCGGGCGTCGAGGGCGTCGGCGGCGCGTGGAACGGCCTCCGCGTCGGCTTTCGGCACCATCACCGCGTCGAGACGCTCGGCACCGGCGAGTGCATCGAGGTCGGTCGCGGCGTCGGCGATCCGGACCGCCACTTCGACCTCGGCGGCGGGGTCGAAGTCGGGATCCGAGAGCAGGTCGGCGACGGCTGCCCGTGCGTCGGCTTTTCGAGCGGGTGCCACGGCGTCTTCGAGGTCGAAGACGACCGTATCCGCGCCGGTCGTCGGTGCCTTGCGACACATCTCGGGGCGGTCGCCCGGCGAGAACAGGACGGTTCGGCGGACCATGGTGGGCGGAGGGGTGCCCGAGACAAGAAACTACAGGGCGAGGCCGACGGCGACGACGTTCACGACGGAGGCAACGGCCCAGGGGAGCGCGAGGCCGGCGGGGACGAGGCCGCGGTAGTCCGCGGGCATCACGACCCACCCAATGACGGCGACGGCGACGGCGCCACCCTTCAGGATGGCGAGGGCGGGGACGATCCCCACGTCGGCGATGAGGCCGGCCGCGACGGGGTTGACCTCGGTCAGGCCGAGACGGATGCCGTAGACGGTGAGGGCGCCGTCGGCGACGAGGGCCGTCATTGCGACGATCCAGAGCACCGAGGCGTGGGTCGTCGTCCCCGTCGCGAGGGCGTCGAGGCGAGTCCCGCCGAGGGTGGGCCACGTCGTCTCCGTCGATTGGGGCCTAGCCGTATCGGTCGACATGGACGAACGGTTGGCGGCTATCCCCGTGAGTATACGGCGCGTACGGCGGGTAAACGAGTCGTTTATCGGGCCGATATGGGTCGTTGAACTCGGCGAGCGCCGTGACGACTCACCGCCCCGCCGCTCCGTCTCGTACGGGTTATTGTGAGTCGGTACCGGTGGGTCGCCGGACTGTCCTAGCGACCCACCGGTGAACAGTGACAATAATGCGTCTCAGTCGAGCGCGGCTTCCAGCCGGTCGATCAGCGCCTCGTTGCCGAGATACACCGGCGTCCGCTGGTGGAGGCTAGTGGGATCGACGTCGAGCACCGATCCCGTGCCGTCCGAACTCCGGCCGCCGGCGCACTCGATCACGTAGCCGACGGGGTTACACTCGAACTGGAGGCGGAGTTTGCCCTCGGGCGCCGACTGCAGGGCGGGGTAGGCGAACACGCCGCCGTAGGTGAGCACTTGGTTCACGTCGCCGATCATCGCGCCGCCGTAGCGGAGTTTGAGTTCCGACTCGATCTCCTCGACGTAGCCGGCGACGTCGGCGGGCCAGTCCGGGACGCGCCCGCCGAAGCCGTACACCGTCGGGTCCGCTGGGAGGGTCACGTCCGCGTTCAGGACCGTCGACTCGCCGTCGTCGATCAGGTACTCCGTGACGGTTCCCTCGCGGGCGAACGCCATCGTGGTGATGGGGCCGTAGAGGACGTAGCCCGCGGCGACCAGGTCGTGCCCGCTCGCGGGGAGTTCGGCGTCGTAGACGCCGACGATGGTCCCCATGACGTTGTTCGGCTGCAGGTTCGACGAGCCGTCGAGGGGGTCGACGGCGACGGCGCAGCCCTCGCCCGTGTCGACGACGCCCTCGCGTTCCTCGCTGGCGTAGGCACCGACGCCGTCGATGCGTCCGAGGCGCTCCTCGAGCAACTCGTCGGCGTACTCGTCGGCCGCCAGTCGTCGCTCGCCGGAGGGGTTCTCGGTGCCCGCCGTCTCCCGACGGCCGGGAAGCCCCGACCGAATCTCGGGGGCGGCGGCGGCGACGGCCTCGCGAATCGCCGCGACGGTGTCCGTCATCAGTCGCTCGCTTCGAGGCCCGCGCTCGCAGCCAGTGCCTCGTCGACCGACGCGTCGTCGAAGATGACGGCTTCGAGGCCGTCGAGGATGGCTTCGGGGTTCTCGCGCTGGAAGACGTTGCGCCCGACCGCCAGCCCCGAGGCGCCGGCGTCCATCGCCTCGCGCACCGTCGAGAGGAACGCCTCGTCGCTGGTCTTCGACCCGCCGCTCATGACCACCTTCATGTCGCCCGCGCTCTGGACGGCCCAGTTCATCGCGTCCGGGGAGCCGGGATACTTCACCTTCGCGATGTCGGCGCCGAGTTCGAGGCCGAGACGGGAGGCGTAGGCGATGGTGTCCGGGCTGGTGTCGTCTTTGAGTCCCTGCCCACGTGGGTAGGACCACATCACGACGCCCATATCGTGTTCGCGGGCTTTCTCCTGTGCCCGCCGGAACTCCTCGGCCATCTCGACTTCGTGGTTGGAGCCGCCGTAGAACGTGAAGCCGATGGCGTCCGCGCCGACTTCGGCCGCGTAGTCGACCGACCAGTTGACCGCGGAGTCGGGTTCGCCCATCCAGAGGTTGCTCGTGCCGTTGAGCTTCGCCAGCAGGGTCACGTCGTCCTCGTAGGAGGGGTAGTACGCCTCGGCGACGCCCTTCTGGACCGCCACGGCGGTCACCGCGTCGTGGGTTCCCACGTCGAACACCGTCGACGGGTCGGTCGTCGCCGGCACCGGCTCGAAGTCGACCGGGCCGTGTTCGAGCCCGTGGTCGTACGCGAGTATCAGCGCCTTGCCGTCACGGGTGATCGCGTCGTCAGCACCGGGAATCATGTGTGTAGACCTACCGGCGAAATACCACATAAAGCGTGTGGTCGGCGGTGGTGAGTCGTCGCACCGACTCGCCGCTACGAAAAACGGGAGGCTGATGACGACCGAAGACGGACGCACGACCATGGCTCGGACGGAACTACGTATCGCGGCCGTCGCCCTCCTCCTCCTCGTCGCGGGGTGTGCCGCGCTCGGGCCGGGCGGTTCCGGGACGCAGACGCCGACCGAAACGGCGGCATCGACCGCAACGGGGACGCCGACGCCGACCGAAACGGCGGCACCGACCGCAACGGGGACGCCGACCGACGCCGACCGCGCGCGGTATCCCGACGGCTGGTCGGCGGCGGGGATCGACGACCCCGACGCGGCGCTCGCCGCCCACTATCGAGCGACCCTCGCCGGCCCGTCGGTGACGGTGACCTACCGGTCGCGGATACGCGAGTCGACGAACGACCGCGGGGCGAACACCACGCTCGCCATGCGGGTCGACACGGCGTCCGAGCGGCTGTACGCCGACCTCGACGGCTCGGACACCCATCGCGAGGCCTTCTTCGCCGACGGCACCCTCACCCAGTGGAGCGTCGAGAACGAAACGGTCGCCGACCGGTCGGGAACGACGTTCTCGCGGGCCGCCCGGTCGATAGATCGGTCGGTCCTCTACTCGCATCTCCTGCTCTACACGCTGGAGCGAACCGGTAGCGTCGAGCGGTCGGGGACGACGGCGCTCGTCTACAACGTGACCGGCGTCCCCGACAGCACCGTCTCGAACACGTACGGGACAGCCACCGGCGCGTCCGGACGGGTCGTCGTCGGCCGCGACGGCCGCGTCTTCGACGTCGAGACGACCGTGACCTACACCGGTGGGACGGTCACGTACCACTACGGCCACGCGGCAGTCGGCGAGACGGCGGTCGAGCGGCCGGGGTGGATGGACGAGGCGTGAACGGCGACGGCTCGGGACGGTCGAGCCCTCGCCTCCGTCACCAGTCGAATTCGTGGTGGACCGCTCGCCCCGCATCGTTCAGGACGGGGCCGATCACCGCCGTCACGCCGTCCAGAATCTCCGCGGAGCGAACGTTCGGCTCGCCGCCCGTGAACTCAGTTACCTCCGCGCCGCTCACGCTGTAGACGACCCGTCCGAAGCCGGCCGTCCGCATCCCGCCGGCACACATCGGACAGGGTTCGGTGCTGGTGTACATGACCATCTCGGCACGCTCGGTCGGGTCGTACTCCCGGCACGCGCGGTACGCGAGGTGGAGCTCCGGGTGGCGGCGGATGTCGTCTTCGGTGTTGATCCGGTTCGACTCGCGCATGACGACGGCGTCGTCGCGGACGAGGACGGAGCCGAACGGCTCGTCGCCACGGGCGGCGGCCTCGCGGGCCAGATCGAGGGCCGCCCGCATGTGCGACGCGTGATCGAAGCCGTCGAAGTCGGTGACCATGGCCGAATTAAACGTCCGCCGGAGTATCACTCGTTCGGTGCGGTCGCTACCCTTACAACCCACGGCCGCACAGGGACGACCATGCGAGGATTCGATCAGATCGACACCGTCGGGGTCGTCGGCGCCGGCACGATGGGCAGCGGAATCGCACAGGTGGCCGCCACCGCCGGCTACGACGTGGTGATGCGCGACATCGAGGACTCCCTCGTCGCCGACGGCTTCGACCGCATCGACGACAGCCTCTCGCGGTTCGTCGAGAAAGAACAGCTCTCCCGCGAGGAGGCCGACGCCGCCGTCTCCCGAATCACCGGCACGACCGATCTCGCGGACCTCGCCGACTGCGACTACGTCATCGAGGCCGCGGTCGAGAACATGGAGATCAAACAGGACATCTTCGCGGACCTCGACGCGGCCGTCGACGACGACGTGATCCTCGCGACCAACACCTCCACGCTCTCGATCACGACCATCGCGTCGGCCACCGACCGGCCGGAACTCGTCGTCGGCCTGCACTTCATGAACCCCGCGCCGATCATGGAGGGACTCGAACTCGTCGTGGGCGAGAAGACGACCGACGCGGCCGTCGAGTGCTCGCACGCCCTCGCCGAGGACTTCGGCAAGACGACGTGGGAGTCCGACGACAAACCCGGCTTCGTCGTCAACCGAGTGCTGATGCCGTGGATCAACGAGGGCATTCGCGCCTACGACGAGGGCGTCGCCGACAAGGCCGACATGGACTCGGGGCTCAAACTCGGCACGAACGTCCCGATGGGGCCGCTCGAACTCGCCGACCACATCGGTCTCGACGTCTGTCTCGACGCCAGCCAGACGCTCGCGGAGGAACTCGGCGACCGCTACAAGCCGCCGTACCTACTCAAGCGGAAGGTCGACGCAGGCGATCTGGGTCGGAAGACGGGGAAGGGCTTCTACGAGTACGAGTAACGGATTGACCGACGCCGTCACCTACCCGTCCGTCCGACTCGTCCTCGACCTCCACGAACAGGTCGTCGCGGAAGGTGACGCTACGGAACCGGGCGTCCGGTCGGAAGCTGCAGTCGAATCAGCGTTGCAGTACGTTTCAGAGGGGTTCTTCGGTGAAGTCCCCGAATCGACCCACGAAAAAGCGGTGCATCTGATGCGACTGCTCGTCGCCGATCATCCGTTCGTCGACGGAAACAAGCGAACGGCACTCCGGACGGTAGTCGTCTTCTACATGCTGAACGGATACACGTTTGACTACGGCGACGAGATCCGTACGTTACTTCGCCGCTTCGCGACCGACGAAGCCGAGGTGGACATCGAGACGGCAGTCGTCTACTTTCGGAGTTGCACTCGGCGGAACTGATAAACGGACGCGACGAGTAAGCGCAAAACAAGAATGGCGTCCAGTACCGATGCCTCGTCGGTCGACAAAGAGGTTCGCCGCCTGTACGAGCGGTATCAGTCCGCCGAGAGCGACGAGGAACGCCGCGAAATAGCACTGGAGATGGGGGCACTCGACGGACGCCGCCACGCCGACATCTACGACGCACTCGAAGACGAGTGACCGATCCGGGGCGGCCGCGGTGCGCGTACCGCTCGATACCGGCCCCTTTTCTACACGCACCACCTCGTACCCGTCGATGGAAGTCGCCATCCTCACCGTCGGCGACGAGGTACTGTCGGGCGATACGGCGAACGCGAACGCGACGTGGCTGGCGTCACGACTCACCGACGCGGGCGCGACGGTCGCCCGCATCCTCACCCTCCCCGACGACCGCGCGGCCATCCGCGAGACGGTCGAGACGTGGCGCGAAACCTTCGACGCCGTAATCGTCACCGGCGGCCTCGGCGGCACCCACGACGACGTGACCGCGGACGCCATCGCGGACGCCTTCTCCCGTGAGCTGGTCGTCCACCCCGCGGTCCGCGAGGACGTGATCGAGACGGTCGCCGCCTACCGCGACCGGAATCCGGACCTCGTGGAGGCCCACGACCTCGACATCGACGTGGACGCGTGGGCGGCGTTGCCCGAGGGGAGCCGACCGCTCGTGAACCCCGAAGGCCTCTGTCCCGGCTGCGTCCTCGACACCGTCTACGCCTTCCCCGGCGTCCCCGCGGAGGTGCGGGCGCTGTTCGACCTCGTGGCCGGCGAGTTCGGCGGCGACGCCGTCTCGACGACGCTCTACACCCCTCAGCCCGAGGGGTCGATGGTCGAGGCGGTCGCCGGCGTCCGCGACCGGTTCGACGTGACCGTCGGCAGCTACCCCAGTACGGAGACGCGCAACCGAATCAAGCTGACCGGCACCGACCCCGACGCCGTCGCCGCGGCGGCCGCGTGGCTCCGCGACCGGATCGACGTCGTCGAGGGGCCCTAACTCCCTATCACGAGTGATTCTGCGGGCCGTGCGTTTAACCCCTCCCCATCCGTCGCTCCGACCAGATGATCGAGGTCGAAGGCCTCCGCAAGACCTACGGCGACTTCCCCGCCGTCGTCGGCAGCACGTTCGACGTGGACCGCGGCGAAATCTTCGGGATCGTCGGCCCGAACGGCGCGGGCAAGACGACGACGCTGAAGATGATCGCCGGCCTCGTCGACCCGAGCGTGGGGACGGCCACCGTCGCCGGCGTCGACGCCGGCAATCCGGAGATGCGGCACTCGCTCGGCTTCCTCCCCGAGGAGTCACCGCTCTACGAGGACATGACCGCCCGGTCGTATCTCGACTTCTTCGCCGACCTCTACGACGTGCCGGAGGGCGAGGCGAGCGAACGCATCGAGCGGACGCTCGACCGCCTCGAACTCGACCACCGTGATCGCCGCCTCGGCGACGTATCGAAGGGCATGAAACGCAAGGTCGCCATCGCGCGGTCGCTGGTGAACGACCCCGACGTGCTGATCTACGACGAACCCGCGAGCGGCCTCGATCCGCTGACGACCAACTACGTCCTGGAGTTCGTCCGCGAACTCCGCGACGCGGGCAAGACCGTCCTCTTCAGCGCACACAACCTCTATCACGTCGAGAGCGTCTGTGACCGCGTCGCCATCATGAACCGGGGCGAAATCGTCGCCCGCGGCACCGTCCCCGAAATCCGTGACGAGTACGGCACCACCGAGTACCGCGTGTTCACGTCCGTCGCCGTCGACGGCGCGGCACAGGAGGGGGACCGCCACGTCGTGACCGTCGACGACATGGCGGCGGTGGAGGACGTGCGCGAACGCGCCGCCGCGGCGGGCGGCGAGGTGGTGGACATCCGCACCCGCGAACCGAGCCTCGAAGACATCTTCCTCGACTTGGCGGCGGACGCCGACCCCGACCCACGGGGTGGAGCGTGAGCGGCCGTCTCGACCGACTCCGGGAGGGCCTCCGCGCCGTTGCCCGCATCGCGCGCTGGGAGACACGACGGAGCGTCGGCGTCGTCGACCGGCAGACGGCGGTCCTCGGCTTCGTGGCTCTCCTCCTCGCGGGCGCCGTCGGCGGGGCGGCCATAGCCACCGGCGGCGTCGCCCTCGACCGCGACGTGTATCGGGTCGGCGTCGACGACGACAGCCCCTACCACGAGGTCGTTCGGGAGAGCCCCGCGCTGGCGGCGCAACCACCCGATATCGGCCGACTGGGTCGGGAGGTCGAAGTCGTCGTCAGCGACGGCCGCGTCTACGTCGCCGACTCGAAGAAGGCGCGTGCGGCGCTGTCGACGTTCCGCTCCGCCGTCCGGAGCCGGAACCTCCAACGGATGCGCGAAGAGCCAAACGAGTCGGCCGCGTTTCCGGTCGTCGTGACCCTGCAGTACGTCGAGCGGGGTCCAGACGGTGTCGTCGCGAGCGGGGGTGGGGGCGGGAGCGGCGGCCGCGCCAGCGACGGCGACGGCGACGGCGGCGTCAACTCCGGGACGAGTGACGGGAGCGACGACGGCGGCGCCGGCACCGGGAGCGGGGGCAGCGACGGTGGGGGCAACGACGGCTTCGGCGCCGCCGCGAGCGGATCGACCGGCGACGGTCCCCTCGGCGTCCCCAGCTTCGGCGGCGTCGCTGGTGGCCTCCTCGGCGGTGGCACCTCCGGGTCGCCGGCCGACATCTCCCCGCCCTTCCCCTTCGGCGCGCTCGTCCTCGCGTTCGTCTTTTTCATCCCCATGAACTTCGTCATCCAGCCCTACGGGAGCACCGTCCTGAACGAACGGATCAACCGACGGGGCGAACTCCTGCTGGTCGCCCCCGTCTCACCGACGGCCATCGTCGCCGGGAAGACGCTGCCCTACCTCGCCACCCTCGTCGGGATCACGGCGGTCGTCGCCCTCGCCATCGGCGGCGGGCCGGTGAGCGTCGCCGCCGTCGCCCCCATCGCGACGCTGTATCTCGCCGCCACCTTCGTCGGCGGTATGTTCGCCCGGTCGTTCAAGGAGCTCACCTTCGTCACCGTCTCCATCTCCGTCTTTCTCACCTCCTACGCCTTCGTCCCCGCCATCTTCACGAACGTCACGCCCATCGCGCTCATCTCGCCGCTGACGCTCGTCGTCCACGACCTGCAGGGGACGGGCGTGACGGCCGCCGAGTACGTCTTCTCGACCGGGCCCTTCTACGTCGGCTCCGCGGTCTGCTTTCTGCTCGGTATCGGCGTCTACCGCGAGGAGGACATGTTCACCCAACGGCCCGTCCCGCTGAAGTTCCTCGACGCGCTCAACAGCCGGATCACCGGGCTGCGGTCGGTGGCCGTCCTGAGCTCGCTCTCCATCCCCTTCGTCTTCATCGCCGAACTCCTCGCCATCGCCGTCCTGTTCGTCCTGCCGGTGGAGGTGTCGGTGCCGCTGCTCCTCGTCGCCGTCGCCGCCGTGGAGGAGGTGGCGAAAAGCGTCCACGTCTACGCCGGGTTCCGGGGGCCGTTCGCGGGGCAGCGAGGGTGGCGGACTGCGCTCGTCCTCGGCGCGCTCTCGGGACTCGGCTTCTTCGTCGGCGAGAAGCTCACGGCCATCGTCCAGTTCGTCGGCCTCCCGAACCTGACGCTCGGGCGGGCGGCGTTCTCCTCGGCGGGTATCGCGGCGACGCCGGCGCTCGGCTTGCTCCTCCTGCTCGCCCCACTCGCCCTCCACGCGACGACGACGAGCATCGCGGCGCTCGGGGCGACGCGGAATCGGTCGACCTATCTGGCGGCGCTGGTTCCGGCCGTCGCCGTCCACGCGGCCTACAACCTCGCGGTGGTGAGTGTCCTTGGGTGACCCGCGCCTGACCATCGCGCGGCGGGAACTGGCGACGCTGCGGTCGGAGAAGACCATCGTCCTCGCCCTCCTGATTCAACTGTTCATCGCCGCCTTCTCCTCGTTTCTCGTCGTCGGTCTCGTCTCCCTGTACGATCCGGGGAGCGTCGAGGGCTACGAGACGACGGTCGGCGTCACCGGCGACGCGGCCGACGACCTGCTTCGCGTGGTCGACGAACAGCCGTCGATGGCGGGCACCGCCTACGACTCGCAGGCCGCGGCGCGGACGGCGTTCCGGAACGGGGAGGTAGACGCCGTCCTCCTCGCCGACCGGCGGGCGGGGCGGGTGTTCGTGACCGCCACGGTGCCCGACGGGTCGGTCCGGACGACGGTGATCGTCGTTCAACTGCGGGACGCCCTCTCGACGTTCGAGCGGACGGAACGCGACGACAGGGCGTCGTTCCTGTCGTCGACGCCGCTCGACCTCCCACCCCGAGCCGGGTCGACGCCCTACTACGGGTTCAGCTACACCGTCCTGTTGCCCCTCCTCTGCTTTCTCCCCGTCTTCATCAGCGGGTCGATGGTCGTCGACTCGGTGACCGAGGAGGTGGATCGGGGGACGCTCGAACTCCTCCGGGTCGCACCCGTCTCGACCGTCGATATCGTGGACGGTAAGGTGTGGGCGTCGGCGGCGCTCGCACCCGCTCAGGCCGGCCTCTGGCTCGCCCTCCTCGATTTCAACGGGACGACCGTCCGCCACCCGCTCGCGCTCCTCGCCGTCGTCGCCGCGCTCGCCCTGCTGGTGGTGACCCTGGGCGCGACCATCGCCCTCCTCTCCCCTGATCGGCGCGCGGCGCAGTTCCTCTACGCCGTCGGCGTGCTGGTCGCGTTCGGAGGGTCGACGCTGCTCCCGTACAGTCCGGTCAACACCGTGGCCCGCCTCGCCGTCGACAGCGTCGGCGCGACCTATCCGCTGCTCGTCGCGGGCTACGTCGCCCTCGGCGTCGCCGCCTACGTCCTGCTCCGGCGGGCGGTGCCGCGGATCGAACTGGGGGCGTGACTCCCCGGCCCCGAAACACACTCAAGGCCGGCGGTGAAGGCACAGGTATGGGACTTGGAAGTACGGCGAAGAAGCTTCAGCAGATCGCCGACATGGCCGAGGACGTGTACGCCCGCCTGAACCAGCTCCGCGAACAGGTCACCGAGACGCGGGAAACCGTCGAGGAGACGAAATCGCGGGTCGACGAGATGGATCACGAACTGGCCGAACAGCGGGCCATCGTCGAAGCCCTCGCCGAACGGGAGGGGATCGACGTCGACGCCATCACCGCGGAGGTTCACGTCGTCGACGCCGAGTCGGAGGCCAGCGATAGCGAGTCGACGACCGGTGACGCCTAGTCGCGCAGTCGGCCGTGTTCGACCTTGAGGCACCGATCCTGAACGACGGTGAGCCCGGCGTCTCGGGCACGCGCGACCGCGTCGTCGTCGCGGATGCCTAACTGGAGCCAGAGCCCCTCCACGTCGCCCCGCCGTTCGACCCGCTCGATCACCGCGTCGACGATGCCGCTCACTTCCTCGCTCGGGCGGAACACGTCCACCAAGTCGACGCGTTCCGACACGTCGGCGAGGCTGTCGGCCGCCTCGCGACCGAGCACCTCGTCGCGGTGTGGGTTGACCGGGACGATTTCGTAGCCCTGCCGCTGGAGGTACGCGGGCACGTCGTGGGCGGCCTTCCCGGGCGTGGCCGAACAGCCGACGACCGCGATGGTTTCGGCGTCGAGCAGAGTTCGGATGTCGGCTTCGGTGGCGTCGGTCATGGGGGGCGTACTCGGTCCGGCGGAATGAATGGCACGCTCGGGGATCACCGAGACGGTCCGTCTCAGATATCGGGGAGGTTCGCGGTCGGCTCGCCGTCCTCGTGGGTCTCGACGACGCCGTCGAACAGCTGTTTGAGGGTGTTCATCGTCTTGTCGTCGTGGGCGGTGGAGTCGATGGCGTAGAGGCCGAGGCCGTCGACGCTCTGGACCCGCCCAGTGAAGACGTGCAGGAAGCGAAAGACCGTCTGGAGATCCGAATACATCAGGAGCGTCGACAGCGAGTCCAGAAACACGCGGTTGCGCTCGATGTCCTGTCGTTCGTAGAACTCCTCCAGCAGTTCGGAGAACTTGATCCCGACGCCGGTCATGTCGACCGGCGAGGAAGTGTATCGCACCTGTGCCTCGTCGCGGGCCTCGCTGACGCCCTGCTGTCGGGTGACGCAGTCGACGACGGCGACGGGGCGGTCGACGTACTCGAACCGCTCGCCGAGCGTCTCGAACACCCGTTTGGCGCCGTCGGTGTTGCTGACGACGATTGCCCCCTCGTCGTTTCGAACGCCCGCGGCGAGGATATCGAAGGCGAGCTGTTTCTTTCCGGTGAGCGCGGGGCCGGAGAGAAGCAGGTTCGACCCCGGTTCGACCTCGACATCGAGCGGGGGGCCAAGATCATACATTACGAACCCTCGCAGGGACGAACGGATAGGGGAGAGCCTCCCTGCGACCGACACGACTCACCGGAAATCATGAGGTAGTATGATCATATAGTGAGCCGGTAATATTCTTTTTGATTGCGTAGAATCGAAGGATGGGGCGCTGATGATGTGAACCCGACGTATCGGGTCGTCTGTGGGGAGACGACGACTCCGTCGTGGGGGTGCCGCCGTCGGGTGGAGCCGCACGGTTTAACACACCACGCCACCGACGGGGTGACGATGGCAACAGCGCAGCCGACCGTGCTCCTCGTCGACGACGAACGGGACGTCGTCGACGTCTACGCGCTCGCGTTCACCGGTGGCGAGTACACCGTACTGAAGGCGTACAGCGGCGAGGAGGCACTCGAAAAGGTCGACGACGCCGACATCGTCCTGCTCGACCGTCGAATGCCGGGACTCTCCGGCCAAGACGTACTCGACGAGATCAGAAACCGCGGGTTGGACGTTCGGGTGGCGATGGTGACGGCCGTGGATCCCGACTTCGATATCGCCGACATGGACTTCGATACGTATCTCACCAAGCCGGTGAGCGACGACGAACTCCGCGCCACCGTCGACGAACTGCTCACCCTCTCGGAGTACGACGAGCAGGTTCGTGAGCGGTTCGCCGTCGCGGAGAAGTTGGCGGTGCTCGAAGCCGAAAAGACCGAGAACGAACTGAACGCGAGCGCCGAATACGCGCAGTTACAGGCGCGGGCGGCAGAGCTGGACGCCAAGTCGTCGGAAACCTTCGGATCGATGACCACGGAGACCTTCGAGAAAGCGCTGTCGGAACTCGACGACGGAACGAACACCGAGTAAACGAGCGCGAGGTGCGTTCAGGCGTACTTCGCGACGACGTTCAGAATCTCGTCGAGTTCGTCGCCGTCGAGCGAGTAGCGGCCGTGAGCGAACACCGACCGGAGCTCGTCACGATCCTGCGGGAGCAGGTCGGCGATTTTGAACGCGGCCTCTTCGTCGACCTGTTCGAGCTCGAGCAGTGCCTCGGCGAGTTCGCGAGATTCGTCGCCGTCGAGGACGGCGAACGTGTTGACGTGCTCGATGGCGCGGGCGAGCTCGTAGCGCATCTCGCGGTCCACGTCGGCGGCCCGCTCGGCTTCGACCTCGGCGAGGAGTTCCTTGACCTCGGAGACGGTGACGTACTCCTCGTCGAGCTTCTCTTTGAATATGGTCATCGGGCGCTACTGCTGGGCCGTGAGGTGTGCCGGGCGCGCGATGAGCGTCTTGTCCTTGCCGCCGTCGTTGATCTCCACTTTGAACGCGCGGCCCTGCGTCCCGACGACGGTGCCGGTGTGGCCGTTGAAGCGGGGATGGAACCGACCCTCGGAGACGCTGGGGTCGATCTTGAGGTGAACTTTCTGACCGGTCTCGTACTCCTGAATCGCGCGCTGGGGCGGGGAGGCGCCGCGCTCTCGGGGGTCGTTCGAGAGCTTGCCGCGCGTCCCCTTCAGCGGTCCGTTCGAACTCGGCATTATGTGCGTGATTACTCCCGTGGTGGTTATAAATGGTGCGTTGTTAGATGCGGCCGACGTTCTCGACGGCGACGCTCTCGACGCCGTCGACGCCGGAGAACGACTCCTCGACGGCTTCCGTCCCGCCCGCGTCGTCGGGGACGATGACCGTCGGCAGGAGCGCCACGAGGCCGAAGGCGACTTCGTCGCGTTCGAAGCCGTTGATCTTCGCGCCCTCGGGGAGCGACGCCTCGAGTCGGTCCTGCAGGTCGTCGAGGTCGATGTCCGGGCTCTGCGGCATGACCTTCATCTTGGCGGCGACCTTCCCCATCGTTACGGCCCCCGGAACCCGCAGTCGGGACACTCGTAGAGGTTGCTCTGCTTGCGGCACTTCGCACAGCGGTAGATCTGTTGGCCGCAGTCCGGACATTTGAACGCGGCGGCGCTCATCCCGGAGATGTTGATCCCACAGGAGACACACTGGCGCTCCTGTTTTCCTTCCGTCTGGCTCATACCCGTACGAACCCGCCCGCGGGTTTTAATCGTTGTCTTTCGGGTCAGGTCGGCGGCCGGTGCATTACCCCGGCGCCCGAAACGCCTTCAGCCTGAACCGCAGGACGACTGCCTCCACCGCCGCCGGCTCGCCGGCCCACGCGACCCGCACCTCCGTGAGTCGGTACGAGGGGCCGACCGGGACGACCGTCGTCGACAGCGTGGCCGTCCAGCCGGGTCCCTCGATGGTTCGGTCGTCCACCTGCTCGCCGCCGAGCGCCTCCAGATACCGGATCGCCTGTTCCGGGGTGACCCCGCGGAACCCGTGGGTGACCCGGAGCTCGCCGTCGGTCTCTGATCGGTCGAGGGGTGGAATCGCCGATAGGGCGGACTCGCGCTTCCGGTCGGCCGGTGAGGGTGTCTGTGTACTCATCGCTGTTCACCGTCTACTAGTTAGCTCTCTGAGAATACGGCACTTCCTACGGTTCCCGCCGACCGGGAATCGCGGCAGGCGTCACGCCAGCACGATGGCGGGAACGAGTACGGCCATCAGGTGGACGCGGCGCACGCCGAGGACGGGCGGGAGGAGGCCGACGACGGCCGCGAGCGCGAAGATGGCGAGACCGAGACTCCCCGCGAACAGATAGGCGAGGACGACGAGCAAGCCGCCCGTGGCGAGACACACACGCGCGTAGTCGAGGCGGCCGACCGTCCGGAGGTACGCGTCGCCGACCGAGACGACGAGCGCGAACCCGGCGGCCGCCGCGAGACAGACCGTTCCGAGGAGGACGCCCGCCGACGCGACGGTGTCGGCCCGATCCATCGCGACCATCACGCCGGTTCGGGGCGTGCCGAGCGCGAGGAGGGCAAAGAGGGCGAAGACGGTGTTGGCCGTGTTGGCGCCGCTGGAGGCGACGAGAAAGCCCCGGGCGCCCGACTTTCCCGGGACGGCCGGGAGGACGAGCACCGTCCCGACGGCGGCGGAGACGCCGGGGAGGTAGCCGACGAGCGCCCCCGCGCCCGCCCCGGCGCTCGCGGTTCCGAGCACCGTCCGCGGATCGAGGGTCACCGTCGGGTCGGCCTGTGGCGGGACGCCCTCGCCCGAGAGCGCCTCGATCAACACCGGCGCGCCGAACAGGCCGGCAAACAGCGGCGCGAGGACGCCGCCCGCCGCGACCGGTCCCGTCGGCTCCAGATCGAGGACGAGCCACCCCAATCCCGCGGCGACGCCGATGGTCGCGACGGCGGCGAGCCGTCGTCGCCACGTCGGTTCGGTGGCGACGAGGAAGGCGCCCACCGCGGCCAAGAGGACGGGAAGGTGACGACGGAGCGTCGGGTAGAACGCCTCGACGGCGCGGGTGACGGGAACCGCGACGAGGAGGGCGACGACGACGGCGAGGCCGCTGCCGAGCGCCGACAGTCGGAGGGCCTCCCGGCCGCGGCCGTCGAGGACGAGACGGTGCCCCGGCAGCGTGACCGCCGCCGTCGCCGGGTCGGGCACGCCGAGCGTGAGCGCCGGCACCACGTCGAGGAAGGTGTGGACGACGCCCGCGGCGAGCATCGCGGCGCCGAGGGCGACGGTCGGTCCCGGCAACGACGGGACGACCGACGCCAGTAGGAGGGCGAAGTTGTTGGCGTGGAGGCCGGGCGTCAGCCCGCTACAGGTGCCGAGAGCGACGCCGAGGAGCGCGTAGGCGAGCGCCGTCGTCCCGACGGTGGGCGTGGCGGCCGGCACGGGGAGCATCCCGCGGGAGTGGCCGCCCCCTCGCTTTTGAACCTACGCGTCGCTACGCGGATCGTGTCGTCAAAAAAGTGGATCGCACAGAGTGCGGTGGGCCGATCAGCCGAAGAGTTCGCCGAGACCCTCGCCGCTGGCCTCTTCGTCCTCGTCCTCTTCTTCGTCGGCGGCTTCCTCTTCCTCGGCCTCGTCGGCGGCCTCGTCGCCCTCGTCGTCGTCGTCGTCGCCACCGGCCGCACCGCCAGCGGCGCCGCCCGCGGCGGGCGCGGCGGCGGCCGTGTCGATGGCCTCCTCGATGTCGACGTCCTCGAGGGCGGCGACCAGCGCCTTGACGCGGGACTGCTCCACGTCGACGCCGGCGGCTTCGAGGACCGCGGTCACGTTGTCTTCGTTGATCTCTTCGCCGGTCTCGTTCAGGATGAGTGCTGCGTAAACGTATTCCATTGTTCTGAATTAGCCGAACATCGCGCCGAGGCCTTCGGCGCCGTCGCCGCCGTCGTCTTCGTCGTCGTCGTCGGCGTCGTCGGCGTCGGTATCCTCGTCGGTGTCCGTCTGAGTGTCTTCGTCTTCGTCGCTCGATTCGTCGTCCGTCTCCTCGGCCGCTGCGGGCGCTTCCACGCCGCGCAGTTCCTCCGGAAGCGCCTCGTCGTCGTCGATCAGGGCCGCGAGCGCGCGGACCTGACCGTCGGCCTTGGCCACGAGGTCCGGCACGAGTTCGGGGTCCTCGATGGCGGCGAAGAGACCGACCGATTTGGCCTCGCCAGCCGCCTTGGCCAGCAGGGTGCCCGCCGTGCGGGCCGTCGGGTACGCCGCGTTGACCGAGAGGTTGCGCGCGGCCGCCGCGGCCGACTCGACGTCGGCGCGGTACTCGTCGACGTCGATGGCGAGTTCGTCGGGCTCGAACAGGACGCCCTCGGAGTACACCGAGCGCAGGTCGAGGCCGACTTCCTTCGGCTCGATGCCGAGTTCGCCGAGGACGTTCGCGAGTTCGTCGCTGACCTCCTCGCCGGTTTCGAGCACCGTCGAATCGGCGGTGACCCTGATCGACCCGTCCATGATGCGGGCTTCCGCGCCCACCTGCTGGAGTTCGCCCACGAACGGACCGGGGTCGATGCCGGTGTCGCCCTCGGGGATCACGATGTCGTTGGGGGCGATTTCGCCCGCGTTGATCGGTGCGGGCGTCTTCGACGCCTCGAGCTGCTGGTAGAGTCCGAACGGGTTGTCGTTGGTCCCGATGAGCGCGACCTGTCCGGAGACGAACTCCGTGAGCTGTTCGAGGCCGTCGTCGACGTCCTCCAGCGCGCGGCGGGTGAGCGTGTTGCGGCTCATCCGCACCTCGGCGCTGCCGTGGAGGTCACGGCGCATGTTCTGGAGCTGTCGGCTCGGAATGCCGGCGACGCCGACGATGCCGACGCTGGCGTAGGACTCGATGAACTCGACGAGTTCGTCGACCTCCGCCTGTTTCCACTGCGGGATCGTCTCGGTCTTGCGGACCGCTTCGCTCTCGCTCATGCCTCTACCTCCACGGACGGTCCCATGGTGGTCTTGACGTAGATGGAGTCGATGTTGAGCGGCCCCTTCTCGAGGGCGGCTTCGAGACGACGGACGATCACGTCGATGTTGTCCGCGATCTCCTCGGCGTCCATGTCCTGCGCGCCGACGCGCGTATGGAACGTGCGTCGGTCGCGGCTCCGGAGTTGGACCGTGTTCTTCATTCGGTTGACCGTCTCGACGACGTCGTCGTCGGGCTGGAGCGGCGTCGGCATCTTGCCGCGCGGCCCGAGGACGGTCCCGAGATAGCGACCGATATCCTGCATCATCGACGCCTCGGCGACGAAGAAGTCGGTTTCGTCGGCGAGGTCCTTGGCGGCGTCGTCGTCGTCCCCGAGGTCTTCGAGTTCGTCGGGGCTGAGGACGTCGTCCGCCACCTCCTCGGCACGGAGTGCGGTCTCACCGGTTGCAAAGACGACGATCTGCGTCTCCTGGCCGGTACCGGCCGGCAGGACGACGCTCTCGTCGACGCGATTCGACGGGTCGTTGAGATCTAGGTCGCGCAGATTCACGGCGAGGTCGACCGTCTCGCGGAAGTTCCGCGGCGGGGCCTCGTCGAGTGCGCGATTGACTGCTTCCTCTATTGTATCTGCCATCTTTCACCTCCGTAGTACGCTAAATGCTCCTACGGGTCAGTGAAACAGGCGTGGGCCTGTCTCATCGGAAGGTGGAGGAAGTTGGACTTAAGTCCGTCGAAGCATCGGCGGCGACGCCGCCGAAGACGGGCGTTTCGTGGGACGAGTCCCCACTCAGGGAGCGGACGTCGCGGTCGGCCGACAGACGTGAACCCCGTCGTCGGACAGCGTCAGCCACACCTCGTCGCCAACGGCCGGGGCGTCTTCCGCGAACGCGTCGATGTCGACATCGTCGACGGCGAACGTCACGCGGTGACTGGCGTCCTCGCGGACGACGCGTTCGACCGTGGCGCGCACGTCGCCCTCGGAACCGAACTCGACTGCCTCGGGACGGAGGGCCACCACGTCGTCGCCCGACACGTCGAGCGCCGAGCGGATCGAGGGTGCGTCGTCGAGGTCGATCACGTTCGACCCCGTGAATCGGGCGACCATTGGCGAGTTCGGGCGGTGGAAAATCTCCTCGGGCGTGCCGCTCTGGACGACCTGCCCGTCGTTCATCACGGCGATACGGTCGGCGAGGGCGCGGGCGGTGGTCCGGTTGTGGGTCACGTACACCGCCGTCGCGTCCGCCAGTACGTCCGCGAGGTCGTCACGGAGCGACTGTCGGGTCGGCACGTCCAGCGCCGCGAGCGGTTCGTCGAGCAGCATCACCTCGGGACGGACCGCGAGCGCCCGCGCCAACGCGACGCGCTGTTGTTCGCCCCCGGAGAGGGTCGGCGGGTAGCGGTCGGTCAGGTCGTCGACGCCGAGCTCCGCCAGCAACTCGCCGCCGTCGCGGGTGTCGTCGTGATAGCGGCTCCCGAAGTCGACGTTCTCCCGGACGGTCATGTGCGGGAAGAGCGCGTAATCCTGGAAGACGAACCCGAAGTCGCGCTTCTCCGGCGGAGTGTCGCTTACCCGTTCCCCGTCGAGGGTGACCGGGCCATCGTGGGAGTGAAAGCCAGCAATCGTTTCGAGAAAGAGCGTCTTTCCGCTCCCGCTGGGACCGAGGATCACGAGGCTCTCGCCCCGTTCGACCTCGATTTCGGCGTCGACGTGGAACGACTCCGCTCCGTCGGCGGTGAACGTCGCCGTCACGTCGGCGCGGAGGCTCATACGACCCCTCCAGTCGTGGCGCTGTCGCTCGTCAGATACCGGATGAGCAGGAAGATGAGCGCCGAGACGCCGAGCAAGATGAACGCGACGGCACCGCTTTCGGCGAGTCCGCCCTGCAGGTACGTCCCGTAGACGAACACGGGCGCGTGCTGTGTCGTCACCTCGCCGCCGGCGGGGGGATAGAAGAAGGAGACGGAGTAGGCGACGACGGCGACGGCGCCGAACTCGGAGACGGCGCGTGCCCACGCGAGGACGCCGCCGGTGACCATCCCCCGAATCGCGAGGGGAGCGGTCACCCGACGGAACGTGTTCCACCGACTCGCGCCGTGGATCCGCGAGGCGTATTCGAGGCGGTCGTCGATCGATTCGAACGCCTCGCGCGTGGCGTTGACGGCGTAGGGTGCGCTCACGAACGTCATCGCGAGGACCATCCCGATCATGCTCCCGAGGACGGTGACGTTCGGGAACGCGCCGCCCTGTCCGAAGCCGAAGAGGATGAGGATGCCCGCGACGCTGTGGGGGACGACCAGCGGCAGGTCGACGAGGCTCTCAACCAACTGTTGGCCGGCGAACCCCTCCGAGAACAGGTGCGCGAGCGGCACGCCGAACGCCAGGCTGACGATGGCCGCCAGTAGCGGGCCGTAGACACCGAGATAGAGCATCCGGTGCACGTCGGAGCTGAGCGCCTTCTCGACGACGATGGACGGCTGCTGGCGGGCGACGAACATGAACAGCGGGAGCCCGAGCGCGACCATCAGGATGCTCCCCATCGTCGCGGTGGCGACGACGAAGGTGTCGCCCCGGAGTACGTACGCCGTGACCGCAGTGCTCCCGATCATGAAGAAGGCGTACCACGTCGGTCGCCCGATGGTGTACGCGCCCGCGAAGGCGAGTCCCTGTATCGCGACGAACGCCACGGCCAGCGATACCCGTCCGGCCCCGTCCAGCGAGAATCGTGTCTCAGTGCTCGTAGCCATTGCTATCGTTATTCCCATTCAGAAACATAGCTGTGTCGGAGCGGAGTGCCCCGTTACAGTTCGAGCGGGCCGAGGTTACTCTGAGCGGAGGCGACGTCCATCACGCGGTCCGGAACGGCGTCCTGCCCGCTCTGAGGGACCACGATGGGTTCGACCGGGACGAGACCCAGATCCTCGAGGACGGACCGACCCTCGTCGGTCGCGAAGTACTCGATCCACGCGGCGCCCGCCTCGGGGTTGGGCGCGACGTTCGGGACGGTCATGCCGTACGCGATGGGCGCGCCGGTGAACGTCCCGCTGTCGGTTTCGACTTCCGCCTTCGCGTAGTGTTTGGCGTACTTGCTCGTCGCCTGCGAGAGGTCGACCTCGGGCTGGAGGTCGATGTAGGGCATATCGGCCGTACTGGAGATGGACTGGTAGTAGAACGCGTAGTCGAGAGCGCCGGACTCCAGCTGTCCCTTGAGCTTCGTCTCCGTTCCCGTCGGCACGGTGGAGTTCTCGCGGAGCTTCTCGTAGGTGGACTGGTCGTAGAGCGACGAGCCGTCGAACTCCTCGGCGCCGAGTTGCTGGGTCATGACCGCACGGTAGCCACCGGGGTCGACCGCGGGGTCGGAGTGACCGATGGTCACGTCGTCGCGCGAGAGAACCTCCCACCAGTTGTCCTTCGAAATTTCGTCCGCGCCCGGCGAGTCCTCGCGGTACTGGATCGACATCGAGTTCGTCGTGAAGATGCTGTACCAGTCGCCGTAGTCGGGGACGATCCGGTCGCGGATGAGCCGGAAGTCGGAGGTGCCGAGCACGGACGCCCGACGGCCCTGCTGGGTGATCTTCTGGGTCGAGGCGACCGACCCCTTCGGCTCGCGGTTCACGTCGACACCGTACTCCTCCTCGAACGTCGGTTCGGCCTCGCTGAACGCCGCCGCGAGGCTGCCGGCGTGGAAGATGGTCATCGAACCGCTGACCTCGGCGGGGGTGCTGGTCGCCGTGTCCGTCGCCGTCGGGTCGCCACCGGAGTCCATCGACTCCTCCGTCGCCGTCGCGGTGGCCGTCGGATCGCTTCCGCCACCGCCACCGCCACCGCCGGAACAACCCGCGAGTCCCGCCATTCCGGCCGCACCGAGCCCCTTCAGCACGTCGCGCCGCGAGCGTCCCCGAACGACCTGCTTCCAGTGTTCCTTCTGTGTCTGCAGCCAGTCTGGCGCCTCCTCTCGTTGTGTCATGGGTAGCATAACGGCGTTATTATTTATGGGACATAATGTCTTTGGATTCCTCGGGTCGAACGACTCACGGGGACGGTGATGCAGGAACTGGACGCTGCGACCGATCAGTACACCAGTTCGCCGGAGACGAACTTCGCAGTCCGTTCGTCGGTCGGATTCTCGAACACCTGCTCGGCCGGACCGAACTCCGCGATGCCGTTCCCCAGGAGGACGGCGACCCGATCCGCGATGCGTTCGGCCTGGTGCATGTCGTGGGTGGCGATGCCGACGCCGATACCCCGATCACGGGCTTCGAGGACCGCGTCCTCGATGAGGTCCGTGTTCCGCGGGTCGAGGTCGGAGGTCGGTTCGTCGAGGAAGAGATAGTCGGGGTCGTACGCGAGCGCCCGTGCGAAGGAAACACGTTGAGCCTCGCCGCCGGACAGCGAGCGGGCTTCCTGGCCGAGTTTGTCGCTCAACCCCACGAGTTCGAGTGCCTCCGTGACCGCCTCGGGCGTCCCGTTCGACCCCAGGACCGACCACAGTTCCTCGCGGAGTCGGTCGCCCCAGGGCTGGCGCACCCGGAGGCCGTACTCGACGTTTCGCTCGACCGTGGCGTCGAACAGGCTCGCCTCCTGAAACACCATGCCGATCCGGCGGCGAAGTTCCAGTCGCGTCTCCTCGGAGAGCGACCACACGTTTTGCCCGTCGAGCGTGACGGCGCCCTCGGTCGGTTCGAGGAACAGGGCGAGGACGCGGAGGACGGTCGTCTTGCCGACCCCCGACGGGCCGATGATCGCGACCACCTCGCCGGGATCGATCGAGAGCGAGAGGCCATCGACCACCGTCTCGTCGCCGAAGGCGTGGGAGACGTTCGAGAGCCGGACCATCACTGCATCACCCCCTCGTCGCCGAGGCGGACGACGATGGCGTTGACCGTCAACACGATGGCGAGCAGGACCGCCCCGAGCACCATCGCCGTGTCGTACTGTCCCTGTCGCGCCTCCAGCTGGATGGCCGTCGTCAGCGTCCGCGTACTCGAGATACCGCTGGAACTGACGATGTTGCCACCGACGATGAGGACGGACCCAACCTCGCTGATGGCGCGGCCGAAGCCGGCGAGGACCGCCGTGGCGATGCCGTAGCGGGCCTCCTTGATGACGACCAGCGCGACGTCGAGTTTCGTCCCGCCGAGGACGTGGGCCGCGTCGCGGACGTTCTCGTTCACGCCCGTGATAGCCGCGAGGCTGATGGCCGTGATCGGCGGCGTCGCGAGGACGAACTGTGACATGATCATCGCTTCCTTGGTGAAGATGAGTTCGAGTGGTCCCAACGGTCCCTGATTCGACACGGCAAAGAGGACGACCAGCCCGACAACGACGCTCGGAAAGCCCATCCCGGTGTTGATCACCGACTTCACGAACTGCTTGCCCCGAAAGTCGGTAAAGCCCATCACCATGGCGACCGGGAGGCTGAACAGCGTGCTGAGCGTCACCGCGATGACGCTGACGTACAGCGAGACGTAGATGATGCTCCGGACGTAGCCCTCGCGAAACGGGGAGTCGACGACGACCGGAAGCAGCTGTGCGACCGGTTCGAGTGGCACGGTCACTACTCGGAGGAGTCGCTACTCCAGCCTTCCGGAACGTACTGCTGGAAGTCGGGGTTCTCCGAGACCGCTTCCGGGAAGAACAGCTGCTCGCCGTTCATCTGGTAGTTCGAGATGGCGTCCTGTGCGCCGGGGCTGGTGATCCAGCCGATGTAGGCCATCGCGAGGTCGTAGTTGGCGTTGTCGTGAACGCCGGGGTTGACCGCCATGATGCCGTACGGGTTGGCGAGAATCTCCGGCCCGCCCCCGATGGGACCCTGCACGAGGATGACCAGATCGATCTCCGAGCGCTGGGAGATGAAGGTTCCGCGGTCCGAGAGCGTGTAGGCGCCCTGCTGGTTGGCGACGTTTAGCGCCTCGCCCATGCCGGTCCCGGTCTCCTGGTACCAGTCGCCGCCCGGGTCCGTCCCGGCCGCCTCCCAGAGGTTCAGCTCCTTGGTGTGGGTTCCCGAGTTGTCGCCGCGGGAGACGAACGTCGCCTCCGCCTCCGCGATGGTCGTGAGCGCCTCCGTCGCGGAGCTCATACCCTGAACGCCGGCCGGATCGCTCTCCGGGCCGACAATCACGAAGTCGTTGAACATGAGGTCGCGGCGGTTGATCCCGTAACCGTTGCGCATGAACTCGTCTTCCAGCCCGCGGGCGTGGACCATCACCACGTCGGAGTCGCCGTTCCGGGCGGATTCCAGCGCCGCGCCGGTCCCCTGGGCCACCGCGTCGACGGTCACGCCGTACATCTCCTCGAAGTCGGGGTGAATCTCGTCGAGCAGTCCCGTATCGTAGGTGCTCGTCGTCGTCGTCAGCGTGAGGGTCTCGCCGGCGACGCCGGCGCTACTGCCCCCCTCGCTCTGTCCCCCGCCACCGGTTCCGGAACACCCGGCGATGCCTGCGAGCGCTCCCCCACCGAGTGCCGCGATGAACTGCCGCCGTTGTATCGACATGGAAACAATGTTGGAAAATGTCGATAATGTAGTTTTCGGTTATTATCGCATTGAATAATTAGTATCGTTTTCGTAACGCAATCGTTCGACGTTTCGCGTCGTCCCCACAGCCGCGGCAAAGTCTTTCATATCGGCCTCTCAATCAGGTCCATGGAGTTCTCGACGGAGTTCGACGCCCGAATCGGGCACGGCGACGTGGCACTCGCCGCGCGCGACGTGGAACTGTTACGGGCTATCGACGACCACGGGTCCATCAACGCCGCCGCGACGGCGCTCGGTCGGTCCTACTCCCGGGCCCAACAGCGGATCGTCGAGTTGGAGGGCGCGTTCGGCGACCTCGTCGAACGCAAACGCGGTGGGTCGGGGGGCGGCGGGAGTCGGTTGACCGACGATGCCCGGTCCCTTCTGTCGCGCTACGACCGGCTGCGCGCGGAGTTCGGCGGCGTCGCCGAGACGGCCGAGACGGTGCTCGCCGGGCGGGTCGTCGAGCGGGAGGGGGAACTCGCGACCGTCGAGACGGCGGCCGGGACAGTGCGGGCGCTCGTCCCGCCGAACGGCGACGAGGTGCGTCTCACTCTGCGAGCGGACGCGGTCACGCTCCAGTCGCCGTCGCGGTCGCCCGACGCGGACCGCACCAGCGCCCGCAACCGTCTCCAGGGAACGGTGCTCACCATCGACGCCGGCGAAACGGTCGCGCTGGTGACCGTCGACGTGGGTGGCGAAGTCGAACTGTCGGCGCTCGTCACGACCGAGAGCGTCGAGCGACTGAACCTCCACCGCGGGACGCCAGTGGTCGCCTCGTTCAAGGCCACGGCGACGCGGGGCGTCCCGAGCGCCTAGGGGCCGACGACCAGCACGGGCGTCGTCGCCGCCCGCAGGACGCGTTCGGCGACGCTTCCGAGGAGGACACGCTCCACGCCCGTCCGGCCGTGACTTCCGAGCGTCACCAGGTCCACCCCCGCTTCGTCGGCGTAGTCCAGGATCGCCTCGTGTGGACGCCCCGTCCGAACGGCGACGGTGGCGTCGACGCCGGCCTCGCGGGCACGCGCCGCGAGGGATCGAGCGGGGGCGTCGTCGTCGCCGACGGTCAGGACGTGGAGGCGAGCACCGCTCGCCGCCGCGATGGCGACGGCGTGTGCGCTCGCGCGCTCGGCCCCGTCGCTCCCGTCCGTCGCGATCAGGATCTCGTCGACCGTCGCGTCGCTCTCGACTTCGCGGACCGTCAGGACGGGGACGTGGGCGGTACGGAGGGTCCGCTCTGCGAGGCTACCGAACAGGTAGCGGTCGACGCCCGAGCGGCCGTGGGTCCCCATCGCCACGAGGTCCGTGTCGTAGTCGTCGATGGCCGAGGCGAGGACCGCCGACGGGCGCCCCTCGACGACGTGTGTCTCGACGGGGACGGGACTCTCCGCCGCGACCCGGTCGACGTCGGCCCGGGCTCGCTCGTGGAGGCGCTTCTCCTGACGGCGGATCAAATCGTCCACGTCGCCCACCGCGTCGGTGACGAAGCGGTCGGGGTCGACGATAGAGAGGACGTGAACGGTCGCGTCGAATCGCTCGGCGAGCGCCAGCCCGTAGCGCGCGGCAGTGCTCGCGGCGTCGCTGCCGTCGGTCGGGATCAGGATGGAGTCGTACATGATTAGCTCCCCGCCACGTCGGCGGTCGGGGTCGACTCGTGGCGCTCGATCAACCGCACCGTCACCAGCGCCGCCGGCAGGATGCCGAACGCCGCGATAAGCGACAGCGCGATGGCGAAGACGGTCGTCACGCCGAAGTTCGCGAGCACCGGGAACTGCGAGACGGTGAGGACGCCGAAGCCGAAGATGGTGGTGAAACTCGACCCGATCACCGGCCGGGAGAGCTTCGCCACCGCCGTCGTCGCGGCGTCGAGGCGGGACTGCCCCCGTTCGGCCACCTCGTACTCGAACCGCTCGAAGACGTGGACCCCGTAGTCGATGCCGATGCCGAGCGTCAGCGACGACATCGTGATCGTCAGGGGGTTCCACGGGATGCCGACCAGATACATCGCGCCGGTCACCAGCAGGGCGGCGCTGCCGGCGACGGCGGCGATCAGGACCGCCGAAATCTTCACCGACCGGAAGGCGATGGCGAGGAAGGCGAAGCCGAGCGCGAAGCTCAGCAACGTCATCGGCGTCAGCCCGGCGGTGACGTTCTCGATGACGTTGCGGTTGAGGACGGGCTTGCCCGTCACCCGCACCTCGTCGGCCGTCGTCAGCGTGTAGTCGGCGTTGCCCTCGAACTCGTCGATGAGCGTCCGGACCGGCTCGCCCTCCACGTCGTCGACGTAGAAGGTGAGCAGGAGTTTGCTGGGGTGCTCCGAGGGATCACGGATCGCCGTCGGTCCGTCGTCGCGCGCCGCTCGAAGACTCGCGTCGAGAGCGTACTGCGTCTCGGGGATCGACCCGCCGTTCTGCATCCCTACCGCGGTCACTGGACTCGACACCGCGTTCACGTTCGGATTCTCCAACATGAGTCGCTGGTAGGTGGCCACCTCCCGGAACGTCTCGGGGGTGTACGCTTGGTCGGTTTCGACGACGACGTAGATGACCTTCGAGCCTTCGACGGTGTCCTCCAGCCGCTCCAAGTCCTCCTTGGCGTCGAGGTTCTGGGGCCAGAAGTCCATCATCTGCTGGCGGGGTTCGACCTGCGGGTAGGCGTAGGCGCCCCCCGACACCAACAGGAAGGCGATCAGCAGCGTCACCAGCGGCTTCCCCGCGGTCACGCGGCGGGTCAACAGTCCGGTCAGGGCTTCGAGGCGGTCCTCGTCCGACTCCCCGCTCGCGTCCGCACCCGCACCGGCGTCGAACCGAACCAGCAGGGCGGGCAGCAGCGTCACCGAGAGGACCATGCTCGCGAAGACGCTCACGGCGCTCGTGACGCCGAACTGCTGGACCGGCGGAACTTGGGAGACGAGCAGCGATCCGAGGCCGACGACGGTGGTGCCCATCGCGATGAGGAGCGCCCGGCCCGTCGTCCGCGTCGCCAGCCCCGCCGCCTCGACGGGCGAGCGGTCGCTCGCCCGCTCTTCGAGATAGCGCGTCTGAATCTGCAGGCCGTAGTCGATGCCCAAGCCGAGGGCGATGGGCATGACGCCGAGCATGATGGCGTTGAAGTTGTAGCCGAGGACGCCCATCGCCCCCATCATGTAGATCAGCGCGGTCATCGCCGTGCCGAGCGGGAGGAAGACGTGCCAGCCGCGCTCGACTTTCGAGCGCATGACGAGGTAGACGACGCCGAAGATGAGCGCGAACGCGCCCGCGAACAGCGTGATCATCTCGGGGAGCATCAGCCCGAAGGCGGCGTTCTCGAAGACCGGTTGGCCGGTGATCGTCACCGACAGACCGGGGGGGAGCGCCGCCAGTGCCGTCTCCTCCTGCACCTGCCGGTAGACGATGTCGGAGCCGCGTTCGGGGAGCAGCCGCCCCCGGTCGAAGGTGTCGACGTCACCGTAGTCGGCGAGGATGATCGTCGTTCCGGCTTCGGGGACGACCTGCGCGCGAAGCCCCGCCATCTCGGGATTGGTGGCAGTGGCACGGTCCAGCGCGCGGCGGACGCCCGTCTCCGTCGCCGGAATCTCGCCGTCGTTGCCCGCCCGCACCAGGTCCGCGAGGCTGATCACCCGGTTCGTCTCGTCGAGCGCCGTGTAGCGTCGGTCGAGACGGTCGATGGCCCGAATCGTCTCGGGGTCGTACAGTTGGTCGGACTCGACGACGACGAAGACGTTGTTGCCCGTCTCGAAGTCGTCTTTCAGGGCCGCCCACTCCTCCGCCGTCTCGGAGTCGTCGTCGATGTAGAGGGTCATCCCCATGCTCATCTGGAGCGAGGTGGCGGCGATGCCCCCCGAGAGGACGATCAGTACGAGGACGACGGCGACGACGGGTCGGGGATCGCTCGCGCTCGTCCGCCCCAGCGTCTCCAGTCCGTCCCTGACGCGAGTGCCGAGATCCGACATTTACAGGCCCAGGAACTGCAGGATGGAGGCGATCAGTCCACCCCGCTTCTCGGTCACTTCGACGGCGGTCGGTTCCACGTCGGTGACGACCGTTCGCCCGAAGCTGTTGTCGTACTTGACGGTCGTATCGAGCGAGTAGGTCTTCGGCGTCGCCGCGCCGTCGACGCTCACGGTGAAGGTGACCGTCGTCGACTCGCCGGGACCGAGTTCGCCGACGTAGGCCGTGTCGTCGTCGGTTTCGAACGGCGTGTTCGCGTTGATCCGGGCGACGGCGTCGGTCATCGTGCCCTCGCCGGTGTTGGTGACGGTCACCTCGATCGTCTGGGTCGACCCGGCGGCCACCGTCGGCGACCCCGACGTGTCGACGGTCATCTCGGGACCGACCGTGACGGGCACGGTCAGCGGGTCGCTCTCGACCGTCTCGCGGTAGGCGTCCTCGTAGGCGACGGTGAACTCGAGGGGGTAGTCCTGTGCGATGGCACGGTCAGCCACCTCGAGTTTGAACTTCGCCGTCGCCGTCTCGCCCGGAGCGAGCGTGCCGAGGCTGGCGCTCGTCGAGAGCGGCGAGAACGGCTCCATCGGCGCCAGGAGCGCGCGGGCGTTCGTCACGGGGCGGTCGCCGGTGTTCGTCACCGACAGCGTCACGGCGCCCGTCGAGTCCACGTAGAGGTCGGTGGTCGTCGCCGAGAGGTCGAAGGTCGGCGCGTCCGCGACGGTCACCCGTCCGGTGCGGACCTGTGACTCCCGGACCACGCCGTTGCTGTCCTCGTAGCGCAGTCGGAAGGGGACGGCGTAGGTGTCCGTCGACTCCGTCTCGGCCACGCCGACGCGGAACGCGGCCGTCGCCGTCTCGCCCGGGGCGAGCGTGCCGAGCGACAGGCCGTTCGTTCGCGGGGTCAACTGGTCGCTCCCCTCGATCAGCAGTTCGGCGTCGGTGGCCGTCTCGGTGCCGTCGTTGCGGACGGTCACCACGACGCGCCCGTCCTCCTTGGCGTGGAGGTTCTCGCCGCTGACGGACTCGATGCCGAGCCTGACCGTGGGTTCGATTCGGACCGTCACGTGCGTGCGGTGGGTGACGTCACGGCGGGTGACGAACGTCTCGTCGCCGTCGACGCTCACGGCCCGTACGTACTGGTAGTCGAGCGTGACGGGAATTCGGTAGGTGCCGGGCGTGGCGTTCTCGGCGACTTCGAGTTCGAGCGCTGCGGTCCCCTGTCCCTCGGGCGAGATGGTTCCGACGGGTTGCTCGCCCGACCGGAGGGTCACGGGGGCCGATCCCGATCCGAACGAGGCCGTCGTCGCCATCGCCGCGCCGGGGGTCACGCCCGCCGTCCGGAACGCCGAGGCGAGTTCGCTGACCTCACCTTCCGCGTTCGTCACGGCGGTGCCGCGGTTCTGAATCCCGACCTGAAGCGTCGTCGTCTCGCCCGGGACGAGGACGTTCGACCCACTGATCGACGTCCGCAGTTCGGGTTCCTGATGCTCGCTGTATCGCGCCGCGGCGGCCGGCGTCGCGACGGCCGCCGACACCAGCAACAGCGTCACCAGCGCCGCGAGTGCCGTTCGTGCGTCGTAATTCATTGTTGTGCCCAATATACACAATACTCACTAATAAACTCGTCGCACTGGTCGGTCTCGACACGAACGATTGTGGATATTTTCCGAATAACTGACCCGCCGCCGCGGTTCCGCTTTCGACACGCGTATCGCCCTCGATATCCAAGCAGGCGGTGTGTCAGCCGATCTGTTCACACCGCTCGAACTCCGCGGGACCGAGCTCCCGAACCGTATCATGGTGTCGCCGATGTGTCAGTATTCCTGTGAGGCTCGCGACGGCCTCCCGACGGACTGGCACCATACCCACCTCGTCAGTCGGGCCGTCGGCGGCGCCGGCCTCGTCATGACCGAGGCGACGGCCGTCGAACCACGCGGCCGCATCTCGCCGCAGGACCTCGGGATCTGGAGCGACGACCACGCCGACGCCCTCGCCGACATCACGGACTCGATCCGTGCCCAGGGGAGCGTCCCCGCCATCCAGCTGGCCCACGCCGGGCGCAAGGCGTCGACGAAACGCCCGTGGGAGGGCGGCGACCCGATCACCGGCGACGAGGGCTGGGAGACCATCGCCCCCTCCGCCGAGCCTTACCCCCACGACGCCGGGGCGGTCCCCACACGGGAGATGACGGCCGACGACGTCGCGGCCGTGATCGACGCCTTCCGGGACGCCGCCGTCCGCGCCCGCGAGGCCGGCTTTCGGGTGGCCGAGATTCACGCCGCCCACGGCTACCTCCTCCACGAGTTCCTCTCGCCGGTGACCAACCACCGGACCGACGCCTACGGCGGCGGCTTCGAGGGCCGCACGCGCCTCCTCCACGAAATCGCGAGCACCGTCCGCGAGGTGTGGCCCGACGACGACCCCCTGTTCGTGCGCATCTCCGCGACCGACTGGCTCCCCGACCGCGACTCCTGGACCGTCGAGGACTCGATCCGCCTCGCCGACGACCTCGCCCCCCTCGGCGTCGACCTGATGGACGTGAGCGGCGGCGGCATCCACCCCGAGCAGCGGATCCCCTCGACCGGCCCGGGGTATCAGGAGCGCTACGCGCGGCGGATCAAGACGGAGACGGAGTCGGACATCGCCGTCGGCGCCGTCGGCGGCATCACGACGCCGGAACAGGCCGACGCGCTGATCAGAAACGGTCGGGGTGACCTCGCCATCGTGGGTCGGGAACACCTCCGCGATCCCTACTTCGCGCTGCACGCGGCCAAGCAACTGGACCGCCTCGACGACGTCGAGGTCCCGCCCCAGTATCACCGCGCGTTCTAAAGTATCGGTCGAAGCTGTTTGCACAACCGATCGCAGTGCGGCGTCTGATCGGCTGTGAACTGACTTTCAATCGCTACTATCGTGCCCGCCGTCGGGCGACGGCGCGGCGAAGTCCCCGTCGTCGTCGAAGGCGAGTTCGTCCGGTTCGGCGACCACCCGCAGGTCGTCGCGATCACGCGCCGCCTCGATCAGGGGCGCGGAAGCGTACACCCGCTGTAGGCGCATCGTGTCCGTCACGCGCAGGACGCGCGCCTCGTCGCCGGCGACGGGGCCGACGGTCCCGAGGGCGCCGAGCAGTCCCGCGCGGTCGTTCTCGACGACGGGAGGCAGGCGGACACAGCGAACGGTGCTCGCGGTGATGGCGTTGATCAGCGCCTTCGACGTGTCGATGCCGTCGAGGATGTCGTGGTGGACGAAGTCGGCCTGTCCCATCCCCATCGCGTTCCCCTTCGTCTTCTCGGTCATCCCGCGGAGGAAGATGCGCTTCACCTCGGGCGACTCGGGTTCGGGTTCGTTGATCGTGAAGTGTCGGCGCCCGGTGACGTTGGTGTCCATCCCCTGCCCGCTCACGTCCTTACCGATCCGATCGACCACGAGCACGTCCAGTTCGTCGAACGGGAGCGTCGGCATCCGATCGTAGGCCATCTCCAGCAACTCCCGTTCGCGTTTCAGGAAGCCCGAGGCGGGGACGCCTTCCAGCAGCGTCGTGTCGTCGTGTTCGTCCTCGACGATGGCGACGCCGCCGGCGACGGGGAGGGAGTCGAGCAACTGGCTCGCGATTTCGGGGAGCATGTTCCGGAGGCTCCAGTCGACCGCCCAGTCGTGGGCCATCTTCGCTCCCTTCTGTTTCCCCATGCCGATGACGAGCATCTTCGAGAGGCCGCTCTCCACCTCGCCGCTGAAGTCGGTGTGGGGTTTGATCCGGTTGACCATCACGATGGCGTCGGCGGCGACGGCGTTGGCGTCGGCGTACACCGAAACGCCGCGTTCCGGCGTCTCGCCCACCGTCTCCACCTCCATCGTCGCACGAATCTCGCAGCCGACCGTCTCCTCGCTGACGCCGAGGGTGTTCAGTTTCTCGCGTTGTCCCTCCGCGGTCGCGCCGCCGTGACTCCCCATCGCCGGGAAGACGAACGGTTCGTACCCTTGTTCGCGGACGCCGGCGACGACGCCGCGGACGATGCGTCCGAGGTTGGCGATGCCGCGACTGCCGGCGCCGATGGCCACCTCGCCGCCGTCGGGGACGTGGTCGAAGTCGAGGTCGTGCGTCGCCGACGCGGCGCGCGATTCGATCTCCTCGGTCGGGATGGGGTCGGTTTCCCAGACCTGTTCGACGACGCCCATCCGCGGTAGGGCGAGGTCGCCGACGGTCGTTCGGATGGTGTCCTCGGGGACGGCGAGCGAATCCCTCATACCGAGGACGTAGCAGGGACGTGGAAAAGAAACCCGCGGATCGGTCGGTCGACCTTACGCGGCCGCTTCTTCGGCGAACTCGTCGTCGTACTCGCCGTCGTCGATTCGCTCTTTGAACTGCCGGGGATCGTTACCCTCGATGGTGACGCCGAGGGTGACGCAGGTGCCGACGACCTCCTTCGCGGCGTTTTTCAGGTCGTACGCGAGCAGGTCCGACTGCTTCTGCTCGGCGATCTTTTTGACCTGTTCGACGGTCAGGTCGGCGACGAACGTCTCCTGGGGCTCGCCGCTCCCCGTCTCGAAGCCGGCCTCGTCCTTGATGAGTTCGGCCGTCGGCGGGACACCCACCTCGATGGTGAAGGAGCCGTCGTCCTCGTACTCGACGGTGATCGGTACTTCCATGCCGTCGAACGCGGCGGTCTCGTCGTTGATCTGCTGTACGACGGCCTGTACGTCGACCGGCGTCGGACCGAGTTCCGGCCCGAGCGGCGGGCCAGGGGTGGCCTCGCCGCCGGGAACGAGCACTTCGATAGTTCCAGCCATACCGAACCAAACCCGCGGCCGACTTTTAACGGTTTTCTTTCGGTTCACGGGTGTGTCGCGCGGTCACAGGGCGTTCGGAGTGCGTCACGAACGGTTCGTCCGTGAGTCCCGGCGCACCGCCTGACGATCCCGGAATCCGGTTCAGACGTCGACCGCGAAGGAGTCCGTCGACCCCGCACGCACCGCCACGGCACCCAACAGCGTCGCCAGGTCGTCTAGGTCGTTCGCGTCGACGACTTCGACCGGCGTGTGCATGTAGCGGTTCGGCAGGCCGACGTTCAGCGCGGGGGTGCCGCCGGCCGCGACGAAGAAGGCGTCGGCGTCGGTGCCGGTCCGACTCCCCGCCGCCTGCAACTGCACGTCGACCCTCACGTCGTCGGCCGCGGCGCGCGCCATCTCGACCAGCACGGGATGGTTGGCGCTCCCGCGGGTCACGACCGGCCCCTCGCCGAGTTCGACCGGCCCGCGCCGCTTGTCCGGAATCCCCGGCGAGTCGGTGGCGTGGGTCACGTCGACGGCAACGACGGCGTCGGGCGCGAGGTCGGCACCCACCATCCGCGCGCCCTGCAGGCCCACCTCCTCCTGAATCGTCGAGACGGCGTACACCGTCGCGTCGGCGTCGGACTCGACCGCTCGGCGCAATCCCTCGGCGGCCGCCCAGACGCCGATCCGGTTGTCCATCCCGCGGGCCGAAATCCGCGAGCCGTGGAGGTCCTCGACGGTGGTCGAGACGGTGACGGGGTCGCCGACGGAGACCAGCGATTCGGCCTCCTCGCCGTCGGCCGCCCCCACGTCGACGTACTGCTCCTCGACGTCGTCGTAGCTCTCCTCGCCTTTCTCGCGCAGGTGGATCGCCGTCTGCCCGACGACGCCCGCGACCGGGTCGTCGGCGTGGACGGTGACGTGTTGGCCCTTCGACACCGTCCGGTCCGCGCCGCCGATCGAGCCGATGCGGACGAAGCCGTCGTCGTCGATCCGGCGGACGATGTACCCCACCTCGTCGGCGTGGCCGGCGAGGGCGAGTTCCGTCTCGCCGCCCTCGTGGACCGCGACGGCGTTGCCGTAGTCGTCGGTCCACACGTCGTCGGCGAACTCGCTCACGTAGTCGAGCCAGACGCGTTGCCCGCGGGTCTCGAAGCCCGACGGACTCGGCGTCTCCAGCAGTCGGTCCAGAAACGCCCGGCGCTCCGGTTCCAGTGTCATACCCTCGGGTACGCGAGCGCGGGCAAGAACCCAGCGATCCGACGGGTCGAGCGGCGGCTCCCTCTAGCGATCCGTCGGCTCACTCCCCGTGTCGCGTCACACAGGTCGACAACCCCGTCACCTCCACCGGTTCGGAGTTGTCGGGCGAGTAGACGACCATCTGCCCTTTCGCCATGTACGGCACCTTGTCCTCCAGCTTCGGCGGGATGTTGACGCTCTTGATCGCGTCCTCGTCGCCCAGGTTGAGGACGAGTTTCGTGTTTACCTGCTTGAACACCGACTCCGCTACGTCCTGTGGGTCCTGCGTGATGAGGAACAGCCCGAGTCGTTCCTTGCGGCCCTGTTTGGCCGCCTCCGTGAACTTCGTGATCACCTTCCGCGCCTGCACGCTCTCCGCGTCGGTGAGGAAGTTGTGTGCCTCGTCCATCCCCACGATCAGCGGCGTCTCCTCGATGCGGTCGTAGGTGGGGTCGTTCGACAGCTTCTCGTCGACCAGCAGGCTGGCGACGGCGAGGACGACCAGTTCCGTCGCCCGCGAGTCGTTGACGTGATACGTCGGCACCACGGTCAGCCCACCGGGACGGACGAGTTCGTGGATCAGGTCGGTGACCGGGCGGGCGTCCCGGTCGAAGACCCGGCGAAAGGCGCTCCCGAGCGCTCGCCGGCGCACGGCGTCGAAGGTGGCCTCGTGGACCCGCCCCGACTCGTCGAGTTCCTCGCGGAGCGCCGGGTCGTCGAGATACGTCGTGAAGTCGTCGTACGTCCCGCCGTCGCCGTAGTCGTCGAAGAATCGGTCGAGCAGGTAGTCGAGCGCCTGATACTGGTTGTCGTTGAGGCGGGCGCCCGCGACCAGCCACGGCCGGTGCCGGACCATGCTGAACGGGACGGTGAAGGACACCTGCTCGGCGCGGTGGTTGGCGCCGTCGTACGACGCCCCCCCGACTTCGGGGACGAACGCGATGGTGTCGTCGTGACCGCCGTGGGCGACCCCCTCCCGGTCGAGTCGACGAGCGATATCGTCGTCCATGTCGGGGTTGTCGTCGTGCATCTGGGCGTACTCGTCCTGCGGGTCGAACTGGACCACCGCCGTCGCTACCTCGCGCCCGTCGTCCATCGGATACGCGGTGTCGAGGTACTGCCGGAGGACGTTCTTCGAGGCGTGGGTCTTCCCCGACCCCGTGCCGCCGGCGACGAGGGTGTGCCGGAAGACGAGGGGGTCGCCGTCCGCGTAGTCGTCTTTCAGCCGGTAGTCGATGGTCGGCGGCGACGCCGCGGTCCGCACCGTCTCGCCGCCCACCGAGAGGTGGCCGACGAAGACGCCCTCGCTCGGGATGGCCAGTCCCGTCTTGATCTGTTCGGCGTCGCTCGCCTCGCGCACCACCGCGCCCGGCTTGGGCACCCGGTCGACCATCCGCCGTTGCAGGTCCTCGCCGTCACCGGACTTCGTCCGGTTATCAGAGGCGCCTTGCGCCTCGCCCTCCGAGAACAGAACCGCCACGGGGTCGAGCGACGCGACGAACTTGTAGTCCCGCTCCGCGAAGTCGTCTCGGCGCATCGCCCGCCGGGCGTGAATCTCGGTCGCGTCGTCGGCCTCGAACTCCTGGGCGTACTCCAGGGCCGTGATGCGACAGAACAGCGTCTCGTCGTCCGGATAGGGCACGAGGAGGTACTTCCCCAGCCGCACCGACTCGCGGTTGTCGCTGGTGACGAAGGCTTCGAGCGTCGTCTCGTCGCCGTCCTCCGACACCCGGAGGCCCTGCGAGACGGAGATGGAGCCGAGGCCGCGGTCGGAGCCGGCGGGCGACACATCGTAGGGTTCGAAGTCGTCGGCAGCGGGGTCGGCGTTGGCGTCCGACGACGCCGGATCGGCCTCGCCGTCGGTGTCGTCGGAGGAGAAGTCGGTGAAGTCGCCGAGGTCGGACATGTCCGCTACCACGGACGATGGGCTCAAACCGCTTTCGGCGCCGGGCTACGACTCGTCGGCGCCGCCGTCGCCCTCGCTGTCGGCGTCGGGGGGTCGCCCCGTCGACGCCCCGTCCCGCTCGTCCGCCACGACGGCCTCGCCCCTCGGCGGCGTGTACGCGTACAGCAGCCCCTCGTGGGGGACGTAGAAGGCCGCTCCGTCCGGCCGCTCGAACACGCGGGCGTCGACGTCGATGGCGGTGTCGACCAGCCCCGAAAGCGAGTCGACGTCGACCCGCGGGCGGTCGAGGACGGCCGACGGGAGCCGGGCGGTCGTGATCCAGTCGTCGAACTCCTCGCGCGTCGACTCGAAGTCCAGACGGTCGCGTTCGGCCACCGAGACGGCCAACTGACCGTCGTATCGACCGTACGTGAGGCCTGCGAGGCCGACGACGCCGATCAGCAACGCGACCGGACCGCCGACCCGCCACGCCGGGCCGTACGTCCGCTCGCGGGTGATTCGCTCGGTCGTCGAGCCGGTGACCGCCTGTCCACCCGTCTCGCCGGGCGCGTACGTCGATCCGTCGACACCGACGGGGAGACGGTACGTCGCGCTCCGCTCGACCGGCTGGCCGTTGACCTCGCCGTCGAGAGCCACCGTGTTGATCACCGTGATCCGGGTCGAACCCGGCGTCCCGCCGAGCCGCTCGGTGACGTTCGCCGCCCGGTTGGCGACCCGACTGACGTTCCGGGAGAACGTCGTCCGGACCGGCTCGCCGGGCGTCACGCCGCTCGCGTCGGTCGTGCCCAGCGGCTCCTCGATCCGCCAGTACTCGACGGTCGATCCGTCCTCACCCTCCTCGACCGCCCGGACGACGAGCGTCTGCTCGACGGCGACGTCGACGCTCCCACCGCCGCTGGCCGCGTACTCGAAGGCGAAGGTGCCGTCGAGCCGCGGGCTGACGGTCAGGAAGTACGCCGGCCGGTCCGAGAGTTCGGTTCCCGTCGCGTAGAGCGGGTTCGGCTCGGTCACCGTCGCCGCCGTGGTGTAGCTGCCGTTGCCCTCCCAGCTCGACACCTGTCGTTCCTCGACGGTCGTTCCCGGCGCCGCGTAGGCGGTGTACGCGACGTATCCACCCGCGCCGGCGACGACGACGGCGACCAGTGCGACGGCCCAGAACCACTCGTCGAGGATCGCGCGTACGCGCACCCCCAACAAATCTCGATCGCCCCCCAGCGACATGGCCGGTTCGTTTCCGGCGGGGACTTAAAAACGTTGAGCAAGCGACAACGGTCAGCCGAACCGGTTCGCCAGCCGGCGGAGCGTCGACGGACCGTCCCGAGAGTGGGAGCGGACGCGACCGGTGCCGACCACCGCCATCCCGACGAGATACATCGTCCCCCCGAGCAGCGCGTCGATGACGACGATGGGGAGCCACGGGTGGACACGGTAGAGTGCGACGACGACGGGCTCCGGGAGGACGGCGAGATACCGGTACTCGGTGAGGAAGTAGCGGTAGTATCCCGTCTCGGGCGGCGCCGTGAGCGTCAGATCGACCCGCCCCTCACCCCGACTCCCGACGTAGACGTGCTCCGAGTCGACGGCGACGCCGTCGCTGGAGTCGAAGTAGACGTGGACCGGCACTAGCCCGGCGTTGGGGACGGCGTACGGGACCGTCGACGACTCACCTTGCCGGATGGTCGTCGGCTGCTCCGAGTCGAACTCCGCGCTGACGACGCCGAACTCCTGTGTGCCCGCAGGGACGACCATCGCCGCCGTCGCGGTGGAGACGACCAGCAGGGCGAGTGCGACCATCACGAGCCGCGTCGAGACGCCGTCGTCGCGGCTCCGGCTTCGCTCCCGACCCTTGCTCCGGTCGTCGCCAAGCACGAGGTCGAGGACGTACGCGAGCGCCGATCCGGCGAGGAGGAGGTAGGTCAACCCCTGCGGTCCGAGCAGCGAGCGGGTGCCGAGCGTGGCCGCGATCCACCGCTGGGCGCCCGAAATCACGTCCTGGACGCCCACGACGACCGTCCCGAGGTTCGGAATTACGACGACGGTGCCCCCCACTTGCAGCGCCTTCGCGACGATCTGGGCCTCCTTCACCGGGGGTTCGCCGCCGTCCTGATCGGTGAAGGGGTTGGCGTCGCCCCTGGTTACGTACCCCCGCTCCGTCTCGCCGACGACGCGGTGGGTGGTGAGACCGCCGCCCTGAATCTCCTCGGCGCGGAACGTGATCACGTCGCCTTCCTCGACCTCCCCAGCGACCGCCGACGGCACGGCGACGAAGCCATCGCCGGGCTCCATCGTCGGCGCCATGCTCCCCGTCTCGACGTAGCTGAGGAGGACGGGCTGGCCGAGAAACTGGCCGGCGAGGAGCGAGACGACCACGAGGACGAGGAAGAGTTCGAGTCCCAGTGTGAGGAGGCGGCGGGCCGACGGCATCTATCCACACGAACGCGAGCCGGGGCAAAAAACCTCGGTCGGCAGGGTAGCGCTCGGCGGGAGCTACTCCCGCAACCGACGGACGAGCGCCAGCACCACCACCACCCCGACGAGGGCGACGAGCCACAGCGTCTCGGTCGGCGCCCCACCAGCCGGTTCGACGATCGGCGGTTCCGCGTCGGCCGGCGTCCCGGCCGGCGAGTCGTCAGTCGACGGGGTGGCGGGCGGCGACGCCGCGGCGCCGCCCGGCGGTCCCTCGGCGTCGCGTCCGGTGTTCGTCTCCGGCCTCTCGACGACGAGCCGTCCGGCGTCGGCCGACCCGACCCGAACCGCGTAGGTGCCCGCATCCGACGGATCGACCCGGAACGACAGCGTCGTCGATTCGCCGGGGTTCAGGTCGACCCGCCGCTCCGCGACCGGGTCGCCGTCGAGAGTCAGGGCGATGGTCCGTGCCCCGGACGCGTCGCCCGCGTTCGTCACCTCGGCCGTCACGGTCGTTCGCTCGCCGGCCGTGATCGATTCCGACCCGAGGTCCGCGCTCGTCACCCGCAGGTCGGGCACCGCCGCGGCGACGACGAACGTCGAGAAGCCGGGCGTCTCGGTTTCGAGGAACACCCGCTCGTCGGTCCGGCCGACCACCTCGACGCCGCGCTCGGACCACTCGTGCCCATCGTATCGGTAGACTGTCAGGTACTCGGAGGCGTACCCGGCCGCCTCCAGATACGCGCGGTCGACGGCGAACCGGAGCGTCGCTCGCTCGACCGCCCCCCGACGCTCCACGACGCGGACGGCCCCGAGCGGACGCACGCCCGCGTCCGCAGGGAGCGCGCCCGCCGAATCGGGCGGCGTCACGCTCACGTCGAGGTCGAGGTCCCCGCCGTCACTCACGACCGACAGTTCGTCGAGCGTCAGGGCGCCGTCGCCGGCGCGGGCGACGACCAGGCGGTCCAAATCGAGCGTGATGGAGCGCCCGGCTGTGGTGTCCCGGAGGGTCAGGACGCGGCTCGTCGGGGTCGGGCTCGTGATTCGGGTCGTCGCCGGTTCGTCGGGATCGGTCGCGGCGATCCCCGATTCGGGACTGGGCGTCGCCGTATCGGTGCCGGTGTCGGGATCGGCCACCTGCGCGCGGACGGTGAACTCGCTCGATTCGGGCGGTTCGGCGCCTTCGGTGTCGACGACGACGCCCACGGCCACCGACTCGTCCGGCGCCAGCGTGACGGCGTCGGCGTGGGCGTCGACCGGCGCGCCGTCCGCGAGGAACGTGATCCCCGCGGCGTCGCTCGTGATCCAGACCGTCGCTGCGGCGTCGCCGTCGTAGTGGATGCGGAAGGCGTCCGCGACGTACGTGCGGGCCTCGGGATTGAGACCGTCGCCAGCGAGGGCGGGGTTCGAGGTCGTGAAATCGAGGGCGAGAGTGCCGGTGTCGGTGATGGTGACGTAGTCGGCGTTGGCGCTGTTTTCGGTGGTGAGGGTGACGTTGGCGGAGGCGGGGTCGGTCGCCCGTTCCGTCAGTGGTGCTGCGACGGTGGGGAGTGCGAGCGCTATCGTCGCGAGCGTGAGGGCGACGAGGGCGGTTCGGCGTCGTGACATGGTTCGGTTGGGTGCGTGGGGGACCACTCGCACCCGCGGGTTCGTGTTGGGCACGCGGCTACACGTATTTTGTATTAACGTGATTGAAGCAGCCCGCAGCGGGCAGAGGCTGCGCAGTCAAACCGGTGGCCGAGCCGACCGCAATCGTCGAGCTGTCGTCCGAAGGTGGCTGGACGCGTTGTGCTTCGAAGGCGCGACACACCCCGTGGGAATCGGTCTACTCCAGTATTCCAGAGGGGCCACGCGGCGCATCAGACGCTTGTTCGGTTATCGGATCTGCACGGATCCGCAACGCGAGTTGATACTGCTGTACGTTGGCGTCACCCGTTTCGATGAAGAGGCCTGCGTTGAACGACTCACCAGGGTAGAGTTCGGTTGCGTCCGCCTCGGAGGTGAGCAACTGGTTCCGGTCGCTATCGACCAGTCCGAGGCGTTCGAATCCAGACGGAACGTTTCGGCCGCTACCAAACACCTCGACTGGATCGGACCCCTGATTGGAGATCACGAGTAGATCCCCGAACGTGTATCGGGAGTTCGGCTGCACACCGTTTCCCTCGGGCGTGTCACCGATTCCCGCCCGAGTTTTGATACCGGGAATATAGAACTCGAGTTGACCGCCACTAGTAGTCGTCCTGCTGAGGTCCGAGGACGGATCGAGGCTGAGGTACGCATCGTCGTCGTCCTCCACATCGACAGAGACGGTCCGCTCAGCACGCGCACTTGTGAACGCCCCCGTACCAGTGACTGCACCGGCAGCAAGGGAGAGGCTTCCGAGCCCGAAGAGGAACCGACGTCGTCTCATATATTAGGGGGCGAGGATTAGCAGTGACGTTTAAGTCGATCCGGTGATGTCACGTTCGCCGCCGGTTTCGACGGCGAAGGCGTACAGTCCCACGTCGCTCTCGGAGAGCGTGCTCGGATCGAAGCTGTCACCGGTTTCGATCGAGAGGTCGACGCTCGCCGTCTGTCCGGGCGTGAGGACCTTTTCTTGACCACTGGTACGCCAGACGCGGCCACCGGCGTCGAGCTTGTTCGCCGAGGGATTCCCGATGCCGGTCGAATTCGCGTTCCCTTCCGAATCCGTTTCGTCGTAGGCGTACACGACGTTGATGCCAGCGTAGTCCTGAAGCAGATCCGGAAGACTGCCCGAGGAGGGAGCGCTCGTTCCCGCCGGAGGATTGTCGATACCAACCTGGTTCTTCGCCACGCCGACGGAGAAGGCAACATCGTTCTGACCGTTGTTCTGGACCTCGAACAGATCGTGGAACGCGGTCCGTGCGTCCGGATTCAGACCCGTGCTGTTGTTGTTGTAACCCGATGCAAAGTCGATCTGCAGCTGGCCGTTTGCATCTTGACTAACCCGTTCGTCGGTCCCACTGAGTGCGAGGAACGCGTTGCTGTCAGTAACGACGTTGACAGAAACGGTCCGCTCGGCCGTCACACTCGTAAACGCACCAGTACCAGTCACGGCCGCCGCGCCAGCGGCCAGCGATCCCACACCAGCGATGAACTTTCGCCGTTGCATTGTTGTCCACGTGCCCCGTCCGGAGCACATCACACCCCTGGACCCCTACCCCGTTTGTAGTAAGCCGATTGAACCGTCTACAACGAGGGGATAGAACCGGTTCAACGACCACGTATCCCGGTTTCAGGGTGGCGTTGATCCGCCTTCGAACGGTCGTTGATCGGGGCGTTGGCCGGGGCTGAAAGCCAGTCATCGATTTGATAATGATGGTCATTTATGTGCGAAGGCGTGTTCAGAATCGGCCGACCCGGACGCGTTCGCTGGGGGGGACTCGAACGACATGAGCTTGGCACGAGACGACGTATACGAGGTGTTGAGTAACCGACGACGGCGGTTCGTCATTCACTACCTGCAGCGGAACGGTCCGCGGGCGGCCCTGGGGACGCTCGCGGAGCACGTCGCCGCCTGGGAGGACGGCATCGACGTCGAGGCCGTGGGGTCGGCCGCGCGCAAGAACGTCTACACGTCGCTGCAGCAGTTCCACCTGCCGAAGATGGAGAAACTGGATCTGGTGATCTTCCACCAGCGCGACGGCGAGGTGGAACTCACCGACGTCGCCGCCGACGTCGACCTCTACCTGGAAGTCGTGGAGGGCCACGACGTGCCCTGGAGCCTCTACTACCTCGGAGTCGGGGCGCTCGCCGGGGGCGTGATGCTCGGCCACGCGCTCGACCTGCCGCTGCTCGTGGGGCTGGGCGACGTGGACCTGGCGGTGTTCACCGTCATCGCCATCGCCACGATGGCGCTGATCCACACCTACTACACCCGCGGGATGCGTCTCGGAACCGACGGGCCGCCACCCGAAGTCGAGCGATGAGCCGGCGAACCCGCCGCATCGTCGCGCTGGTCGCCCTCTGTATAGCGGCCAGCATGGCGCTCGGCGTCGGGAGCTACAGTTCGGTGTCGGCCGAGCGGAGCGTGAGCGTGAGCGTCGTTCCGCCGGAGGAGGCGTATCTCGGGTTCGACGAAAATCTCCGGTGTGGCCCCGGTAACAGCGCCGGGGTCGGCAACGGGCAACCGTTCCTCCACAATCAGTTCGCAGCCGACATCGACGACATCAAGTTGCGGGTCACGGCGCTCGGTGGATACGTCCGCGTCAGAGCGGACGAGTCGCCGAAGGGAGCGCCCGCCAAACAGCTAACTCCGAACGACCCGACGGCGACCCTCGTCTTCGAGGACACGTACGGGCCGGGAAGCAGCGTCGAACTGGAGATATACGGCCCGAGCGGCGTCGGAACCAAAGACGGTGCCGACGAACTGCGGATCGAACTCGTCGAAGCGACGGGGCCGAACGTCCGCGTCGCGGGCGCGGACAAGACGTACGAGGTGAACTGCCCCGATCAGTATTCGCCGCCGGAAGGTGAGGGGAGTGGCGAGAACGGCGGCGGTCAGGACTGAGAGGCGTCCCGTTCCCGGGATCGACCCCGCACAGTTATTCACGTGCGGAGCGGTCGCTTGGCCATGACGCCGGCTATCGACGGAAGTGGTTCCCCGTGACCGACCGCACACCCGATCTTCACCCCGAGGCGAGAGAGATACTCGACCGGGTCGACCTCCCGCCGACCCACGCGCTGTCGGTCGACGGCGCCCGGGAAGCGCTCCGTGACCTACTGGTCAGCGACGACCCGCCGGACGACGACCTGACGGTGCGCAATCTGTCGATTCCCGGCCCCGACGGGCCGGAGGCGCCCCTCGACGTGCGAGCGTACACGCCACTCGGCACCGACGACCGTCCCGTCCTCGTCTACTTCCACGGCGGCGGCTGGGTGCGCGGCGACCTCGACACCCACGACGGCCTGTGTCGCCTCCTCGCCGACGCCGCGAACTGCGTCGTCGTCTCGGTGGACTACCGGCGCGCGCCGGAACACCGCTTCCCGATCCCCGTTCGCGACGCCTACGCGGCGACGGCGTGGGCGGCCGAACACGCGGAGGTGGTCGGCGGCGACCCGGACCGAATCGCGGTCGGCGGCGACAGCGCGGGCGGGAACCTCGCCGCCGCGGTGACGCTTTTGGCCCGCGAGCGCGACGGGCCGGAGGTCGACCATCAGGTCCTGCTCTATCCGGTCACGGATTACGACCTCGACACCGACTCGTATCACGCGAACGCCGAGGGCTTCCTGCTCTCGCGGGCGAGCATGCGCTGGTACTGGGCGCGCTACCTCGACGACGAACTGGACGGCGCGAACCCCTACGCGTCGCCGCTTCGAGCGCCCGACCTCTCGGGGCTGCCGTCGGCGACGGTCGTCACCGCGGGCTACGACCCGCTCCACGACGAAGGTGCGGCGTACGCCGACCGACTGCGCGAGGCGGGCGTCGAAGTTACCCACGCGGACTATCCGGGGATGGTCCACGTATTCGCGTCGTTCCCGGACCTGGAGCGGGCACGGGACGCACGGGAGACGATTGCGGCCGATCTGGCGGCGGCGTTCGGCCGGTGACGGCGTCGCCCGTCACGGACGCCTTTTACGTCGGGCGCCCGTAATCTGGGATATGCTACTGATCCGCGGTACGGGCGGCGACACGACGCTCACCGGGACGGTTTACGAACGGGGTGAGCGCGCGCCGTCGTTCCAGGGCGCGCCCGACGAGGACGCCGCCTACGTGTGGGTCTGCGACGAGTTCTACGAGGTCGAAAGCGGCGGCTCGACCACGCGGATCGACGGCGAGGAGAAACGGATCGCGTTCGAGTCTCCGATGCCCCGCGGCTTCGACACGCGCGAACAGGCCATCGAGGCGGCGAAAGAGCACCTCCGAACCCAGTTCGCCCGCGTCGGCGTCCCGGAGTCGACGGTCACCGTCGAGATAGAGAAAGCGGAACCGATAGAGTAGCCGGGCCGCGGGACCGACCGTCGCCGGCGGCTCTTCCGAGCCACCGCCCGCCGATGTTCGCCGCTCGACGCCTTCCGCGTTCTGGCGACGCGTTGCCACACCGAGGCCGCCGCGTTCAGAACTCCACGTCCCACCGCACGTCGTCGTACGTGCGGACGAACGCCGAATCCAGTCGCTCCTCGAACTTCCGTCGGAGCGCCGCCTTCTCGTCGACGCCGATGCGTGCCAGCGCGTCCGCACGCTCGACGACCGTCGGCGGGCCACGCGAGACGGCCACGTCCCGCAGTATCTGCCGGGTGAGGCGGTCCCGCGCGTCGGCGTCGCGGGTGAGGCCGGCCGGCGCTTCGACGCGATAACACAGATCCTCGCGGGGGTCGTAGACGACGAAGAAGGTGACCTCGTAGTCGGCGGGGTCGCGCCGTCGCTCGACGCCGAGGGCGTCGCCGTCGGCCGCGAGGGTCCGATCCGAGCCGCCGCGGGAGCGAAACCAGTTGGTAAACGTGAGGCGGTGGCCTGCCGTATCGTCGCTGTCGTCGCTCGGTTCGAGCAGTCGCGTGAAGAACGCGGTGTCGTCAACCCACGGCGCGTCGACGCCCTTCTCGCGTAGGGCGCGCGTGATCAGCTTCGCGGAGGGGTTCTTGACGAAACCTCCGAGGGCCACGTCCCGGTCCAGCATCCGTTCGACGAGGCGGACGTAGTTCTCGACGATGGCTCGGGGTTTGGCCTCCGTCGTCAGCGCGCCGAGTTCGGCGTCCCGGTCCTGCCAGTTGAGGAGTTCCTTCGGGTAGAGGGGCCCGTCGAGGAGCAGGCAGTCGGAGACGACGTCGGCGTGTTCGAGCGCGTGAGAGCTCTCGGCGAGATAGAGCGCGAGGGCGTGGACGACGCCCTCGGCGTAGCGGTTCACGCGCGGGGCGTGCAGAATCTTCCGTCGGAAGTAGCCCTCGTCGCGGCGCACCCAGTCGGTGCCGAGCGAGAGCGTCGGGTCGTTGGCGTGGACCGTCGTCACCAGACTCCGGGCGCGATGGAGGTCCAGATCGGAGGGGTCGGCGGCCATCGCGGCGTGAGCCACGTCGAGGACGAGGCCGTTCTTGAACGTGGTCGGGTTGATCGTCCCCGAGTCGAGGCCGTGGACGGTCGGGTAGGGGGTGTCGACGAGGGCGACGTCGTCGACGGCGACGGCGCGGAGGCGACGTTCCCCGAGGGGGTCGAGGACCGTCCGCCCGTCGACCCGGAGGGGATCGAGCCACTCCTCGAACGCCGTCCGCGCCAGGTCGTCGTGGTCGCCGTCGTCGACGCGGCGACCGAGCAGTCCAGCGAGGTCGGCGACTTCCTCGACGTGGACCGGATCGAGTGTCATAGGGCACCAACCGACCGGAGGCACAAATATCGTCGCGTTCGACGGCGGGGCGGAGCCGGCGATTCCCGCCGGAAGACGGCACCCTCATACTCGTCGGTGGACTAGGGGCGGTATGGACACGGCCGCGGTGGCGTTCGACCTCGACGACACGCTCGCGGTCACGCGGATCGACCGAGCGACGCTCCTGGCGGAGGCGCTCCGCGACGTCGACGCCCCGCAGCGCTCGCGGGAGGCGTATCTGCAGGCCCACGCCGAGAACCTGACGGCCCGGAGCCGGGAGCCGGTGTTCGAGCGGCTGTTCGAGGACGAGAACGTCGACGCGGCCGCGGTGGCGGCGGCGTATCGCGACCGGGTGAACGCCGCGCTCGAACCGGTTCCGGGCGTCGAGCGGATGTTGGCCGACCTCCGCGAGCGCTATCGACTCGGCCTGCTGACCAACGGGCCGGTGGTAGCCCAGCGCTCGAAACTCGAGGCGCTGGGGTGGGTCGACGCGTTCGACGCCGCCCTCGTGACCGGCGAACTCGCGGCCGGCAAGCCCGAACCGGCGGCGTTCGAGTCGCTGCTGGCCGAACTCGGCACCGACGCGTCGGAGACGGTGTTCGTCGGCAACGACGTGACCGCCGACGTGGGGGGGGCGGTCGCCGCCGGCATCGACGCGGTGCAGGTGTGTTACCCCGGCGGCCCGTCCCGCGACCCCGACGCGTTCGCCCACGTGGAACGCGACGAACTCGCGGCCGAACTACCGCGGATTCTCGCGGCGCGTTAAGCACTCACCGCCGCCTCGACGACACGCAGGACCCGCTTCACCTCGGCGCCGTTCTCGACGAAGACGACCGTCCGCGGTGGCTCGGTCGCTTTGGGGCGGACGCGGAGGCCGGCGTCGCGGGCGGCGTCGAGGGTAGCCTCCGGGCCGGCTTCGAACACGATCCGGGCGCGCTCGGGGTGGACGAAGACGACCGCGAGCGGCCGGTCGGCGGCGCGAACACGGTAGGCGCGGGCGCCGTTCGGCGTCGGCTCCACGTCCGGGTCGGCGTCGGTCACCGTCACGTCCGCGAGGCCGTCCTCGTGGCCGACGAGATCGGAGGCGAGGAGCTGAGCGATGCGCACGCCGTCGTCGAGTTCGTGGGAGACCATGGGTGTGGTAGGGTTCGGAGGGGTTTCAACACTCATACTGTTGGCTGTAACTGTTTCAAGATGTCCGCAACCCCGGGATGGCGGACATCTTGATTGACTTACAGCCGGCAGTATCAGTCTTCGAGTTCGGCCAGCGCACGCCCGGCGACGTCGCCGACGGCGACGCCACGGCCGCGGGCGTAGAGGACGGCCGCGGCCTCGATGGTGACGCCGAGTTCCCGCTGGCGTTCGTTGATGGCGGCGACGGCCGTCTGTTTCTCGACGCCGGCGTCGGTCAGCGCCGAGAGAACGCGCTCGAAGGTGGACTGCTCGCGGAGGACGGACTCGTCGGGGACGAAGCCGTCGGGGACGGCGACGCCAGCGGGGTCGAACTCGGCGACGAGATCGTCGCCCTCACGGGAGAGGAGGCCCCGGCCGGCGGCCACGTCGACGAGGCGTTTGGCCTGATCGGGCGTGAACCAGTCGCGGTCGAGCGACAGCGCGACCACGAACTCCCCCTCGCCGAGGCGTTCGCGCCCCCGGTCGCGGAAGGGCGCGGCCACGGCAGCCTCGAGACTCATGACACACAGACCGGCGGGCCGCCCACTAAATCCTGTCGTGTGCGCACTTCTCCGTTTCGAGCGATTCAAGTAGTTGCTTGGACTGGATAGCGGTATGAAAGACCAGGGACGCTCCACGCGGAAGCGCACTGGGGGCCGCCTCCGGCCCTTCCGAAACAAGAAGCGGTACCAGCTCGGCCGCCAGCCGGCCGAGACGACGGTCGGCGAACCCCGATTCCAGACCGTCGACGCCCGCGGCAACGAGACGAAGACCCGGGCGCTCGCGACGAACGTCGCCCACGTCGCCGTCGACGGCGAGACGGTCGAAGCCGACATCGAGAACGTCGTCGACAACCCCTCGAACACCAACTACGCCCGCCGGAACATCATCACGAAAGGCGCCATCCTCGAGACGAGCGAGGGGCGCGCCCGCGTCACGTCCCGCCCGGGACAGAGCGGGCAGGTCAACGCGGTGCTGGTCGACGAGTAGGGCTTTTCTAACGACGCTTACGGCGTCGGCGCCGCCTTCTGTAGCGCCGTCTCGGCGATGTTGCCGCCGTAGTCGGCGCTCCGGGAGAGGGAGTCGACGACGAGACCGAGCAGTTGCGCCCGCGTCGGATCGAGTTCGCGGAGGAGTTCGTCGATGGAGCGGGCGTGGCTGTCGATGCCCTGCACCGACTCGCGGGCCTCGTTCGCCTCGCGGGTCGCCTCGTCGCTTCCGTCGAGGAAGAGCGCGTCCATCGCGACGTCGATGACGTTCGCGGCGTCGGCGTGGAGGCCGCCGAGTGCCTCGGTCACGTCCTCGGGAAGCGGCTCGTCGAAGTTGAGCGAGAGGTGGGCGATCTTCGTGGCGTGGTCGGCGACGCGTTCGAGCTGTCGGGCCGCGGACTGGTAGTCGAAACACACCTCGCGGGAGACGCCGAGTTCTTCGGCCGCCCGGGGGCTGCGAAGCGTCGCCCGGAAGATGCGCGAAACGACCATCCACAGGCGGTCCACGTCGTCGTCCCGCTGGATCACGTCGCGCGCGAGGTCCTCGTCGAGGTCGATCAGCGCCGTCACCGCGTCCTCGAGCATCGAGAGGGCGATCAGCCGCATTCGGGTGACGGCGTTGTTGATCGAGAGTTCGGAGGAGTCGAGCAGGTCCCGGATGACCACCCTGTCACGGGTCTCCTCGAGCACTTCGAGGCCGACGAGGCTCTGGGTGGCCTGCCTGATCGTGCGGCGCTGATCGGTCGTGATCCGCGCGCTCTCCAGTGCGATGATGTCGAATCCGCTGACGTACATCGTCATGACGGCACGAATGAGTTCCTCCCCGGCGAGTTCGCCGATGTCGAGCGTGCCTTCCGTCCGCTCGTCGCCGGTTCGTGGCGTCAGAAAGAGGGAGTCCCCCTCGGGATAGAAGGCCACCTCGCTGCCCGCCGACACGCCGTTGTCGGTCGCCCAGTCTTTCGGGATCGACACGGTGTACGTCGATCCACCGGTCACCTGCACCTTTCGGGTCTCGACCATACGCGGACAGTACGGACTCGCCGAGATAAAACCATTCATATCTATATACCCTTGCCGGAAGCACGGGGGACGCGTGGACGAACACGCCGATTCGATGTCTGGTGTGACCCCGATTCGTCGACGGTGCGGTACTGGGTAGTAATCTAACGACGCACTTAGAGACAGTTATACGTCCTATCTATCGCTCAATAGCCGATTTTTCGCTATTCGTTCGTGCAGCCACTCGGTCCGAACACCCACGAATTCCACGTTATCCGTTGCCGTACCAACTTCTATATAGTTATAATAGAAGGGTACTTACGTCACAGTCGACCAGCATCGGGTGATGACGGAGGAATCCACGAGTGGACGCGTGTCGCGCCGAAAGTTCCTCGCGGCGACCGGGACGGTCGGCGCCGTCGGGCTCGCCGGCTGTACCCAGAGCGGGGGCGGCGGTGGCGGTGACGGGGGCGACGGCGAACTCTCCGGCACCATCGACATCGCGGGCAGTTCCACGGTGTTCCCGCTCGCGACGGCGATGGCCGAACGGTTCCAGGAGGAGCACTCCGAGGTCAACATCAACATCCAGTCCACGGGGTCGGGCGGCGGCTTCGCGAACCACTTCTGCCCCGGCCGTACCGACTTCAACAACGCGTCGCGGCCCATCCAGCCGCCGGAGGAGGACGCGTGTTCCGAGAACGGTATCACGCCGGTCGAGATGACCGTCGCGACGGACGCGCTGACGGTAGTCGTCAACAACGAGGCCGACTGGGTCGACTGCATGACCGTCGAGGAACTCCAGCAGATCTGGTCGGCCGAAGAACCGCCGGAGACCTGGAGCGAGGTAAACTCCGACTGGCCGGATCAACCCCTCGAACTCTACGGCCCGACGGACGCCTCCGGCACCTACGACTACTTCATCGAGGCCATTCTCGGCGAGGAGGGACCGGGCCACCGCCAGGACTACTCCGCCACCGAGCAGGACCGCACGATCATCCAGGGCGTCGAGGGCTCCGCGGGCGCCATCGGCTACCTCGGCTTCGCGTACTACTCCCAGAACCAGGACCGAGTGAAAGCGCTCGGTATCGACGACGGGAGCGGCTGTGTCGAACCCTCGCTCGAAACGGCGCGTGCCGGCGAGTACACGCCCCTCGCCCGTCCGCTGTTCACCTACGCCAAACAGGAGGCGCTGGCGGAGGACCACGTCGCCGAGTTCGCGCGCTACTGGATCGAGAACGCCAGCAGTCAGGACATCGTCGCCGACGAAGTCGGCTACGTCCCCCTGAGCGACGAGGACCAGCAAGCCGCGATGGACGCCCTCGAGACGGCCATCGAGAACGCCCAGGGCTGAGACGATGTCCGGAGCCGTTCGCCGACGGGGTGTCGCGACCCACCGGCGATGGCTCACGGCGCCGAACGAAGAGCTTTTTCCACCGAGCGAAGAATCGACCCACGTTAGATGAGTACGGACGACCTACAACGGGACCTCACCCGTCGAACGGAGAACGCACCACAGGAGCTTCTGACGCGCTCGTTTTTCTTCCTGTGTGCGGTGCTGTCCATCGTCACCACCGTCAGCATCATTCTGATGTTGACCACGGAAGCGGCGAAGTTCTTCACCATCACGGCGCCGCTGATGGGCATCGAGGGACCGACCGCCTCGGTCGTCGACTTCCTCACCGGGACCGAGTGGATCATCAACAACGAACAGTTCGGCGTCCTGCCGCTGGTGTCGGCGACGCTCGCCATCACCATCGGGTCGGCCGTCGTCGCCATCCCGCTCGGCGTCGCGACGGCTATCTACCTCAGCGAGTACGCGAGCCCACGCGCCCAGCAGGTGTTGAAGCCGGCGCTCGAAGTGCTCGCCGGCGTCCCGACGGTCGTCTACGGCTTCTTCGCCGTCGTCTACATCACGCCCGCGCTTCGGACCATCATCCCCGGTCTCGGCACCTTCAACATGCTCTCGGCGAGCATCGTCGTCGGCATCATGATCATCCCGATGGTCGCCTCGATCAGCGAGGACGCGATGTCCGCCGTCCCCGACTCCCTCCGGCAGGCCGGCTACGGCATGGGCGCGACGAAGTTCGACGTCTCCGTCGGCATCGTGGTTCCCGCTTCCCTCTCCGGCATCTTCTCCTCTTTCATCCTCGCGCTCTCGCGGGCCATCGGCGAGACGATGGCCGTCACCGTCGCCGCGGGGTCACAGGCCAACCTCCTCAACCCGCTGAACCCGGCCGCGTATCTGGAGGGCGCGCTCCCGATGACCGCCGCGATGGTGAATCTCCTGACCGGCGACATCACCGGCGGCGGCGTCGCCTACCGCAGCCTCTTCGCCATCGGCCTCACGCTCTTCGTCATCACGCTCGTCATGAACATCATCAGCGACCTCGTCGCACAGCGGTACCGGGAGGAGTACTGAGATGGCGACGAGAGAGAACGTCATCGAGGACTTCGGCCACGTCAGCCGGACCGTCGGCACCGTCTTCCGCTATCTCCTGCTCGCGGCGACGCTGTTCGGCATCGTCGCGCTGGCGGTGCTCTTGGTCTACGTCGCCAACGACGCGATCCAGCCGCTGACCGCCGACCCCGGCTGGCATCTCACCTTCTTCCTGACGCTCGTCGTCCCGACGCTCGTCGTCGGTGGGTATCTCCTTCGAGCCGACGCCGCCTCGTTCCGGTTCGGCGCGAGCGTCGTCGGCCTGCTCGCGGTCAGCACGATGTTCGCCGGCGGCGCGGCGATGATCTTCGTCGACATCGTGTCGCCGGTGGTGTGGTTCAGCTACGTCCTCGCGCTCGCCATCGCGCTCGCGGGCGTCGTGGTGATCGAGCGGTTCGACCGTCGGCTCCCCTTCCTCGCGCGCTTCGCGGGCGCGGGCGGGGTCATCGTCGGGTCGCTGCTGCTCGTCCCCGGTCTCGTACAGGCCCTCCCCGTCTACCCCACCGACGGCATCATGCTCACCCTCTCGCTGGGCGCGCCGGTGGCGCTCGTCGTCGGCCGCTACGCCGCCGCGGAGGCGGGACGCCGGGGTACCCTCCTCGCGATTCTGGCGGGCGTCGTCGCCGTCGGCACCGGTGAAGTGCTCGGCCCGCTGCTGGCCGTCGGCGCGGTGCCAGCGACGGTGTTGCTGTCCGTCGCCGTGGTGCCGACGGGTGGCTACGCCGTCGGCGCCGTGCGCCGGAATCCGGGGCTTCGGTCGGGGCTCGCCTTCGCGGCCACGATCCTCGGCGGGGCGCTCGTCGGCGCCGCCGCCGTCGAGGCGTTCGGCTTCGCCGGGCCGCAGTCGTGGCTCGACTGGGGCTTTCTCACCAGCGCCCACAGCGGGACGGCAGCCGACGCTGGCCTCTACCCCGCCATCGGCGGCTCCATCCTCCTGATGGTCACCGTCGCCGCGCTCTCCTTTCCCCTCGGCGTCGGCGCCGCGGTGTATCTGGAGGAGTACGCGCCGGATAACCGCTTCACCCGCTTCATCGACGTGAACATCTCCAATCTCGCTGGCGTCCCCTCCGTCGTGTACGGGCTGCTCGGCCTCGGCGTGTTCGTCACCTATCTCGGCCAGCCGACCGGGACGGTGTTGATCGGGGGGGCGACGCTCGCGCTCCTCATTCTCCCCATCGTCATCATCTCCGCCCGCGAGGCGCTCCGGAGCGTCCCGAACGAGATGCGACAGGCCTCCTACGGGATGGGCGCGACGCGGTGGCAGACGATCAAAAACGTCGTCCTCCCCCGGGCCTTCCCGGGGATTCTGACCGGGACGATCCTGGCGCTCGGCCGCGCCATCGGCGAGACGGCGCCGCTCATCATGATCGGCGCGCCGAACGTCCTCTTCTCCCTGCCGACGGCCCTCTCCTCGAAAGTGAGCGCGATGCCCCTGCAGGTGTACGCCTGGGCGAGCCTCTTCGCCAGCGAACCCTTCTACCAGGCGGCCGTCCCCGCGGGCGTCGTCGTGTTGCTCATCGTCCTGCTCAGCATGAACTCCGTCGCCATCGTGCTGCGCAACAAGTACCAGAACAACCAGTGATCACCAATGACAGATAATCCGGAGCAGGAGTACGCGACCGAGGAATCGACCGACGATCCGACGACCGACGACATGCTCGTCGAAACCGACGTGAGCGGGAGCGTGGAGTCGTCGGGGCCGACGATGCAGGCGAACACCGTCGTCCGCGCCGAGAACGTCGACGTCTGGTACAACGACGAGCAGGCGCTTCGGGACATCAGCCTCGAAATCCCGGAGAATCAGGTGACGGCCATGATCGGGCCGTCGGGCTGTGGGAAGTCCACCTTCCTCCGGTGTATCAACCGGATGAACGACCTCATCGACGCCGCCCGCGTCGAGGGTGACCTCTACCTGCGCGGGAAGAACGTCTACGACGACGACGTAGACCCCGTCGCGCTCCGCCGCCGGGTCGGCATGGTGTTCCAGTCGCCGAACCCCTTCCCCAAGAGCATCTACGACAACGTCGCGTACGGCCTGAAGATCCAGAACAAGGAGGGCGACTACGACGAAATCGTCGAGGAGTCGCTGAAACGGGCGGCGCTGTGGGACGAGGTGAACGACCGCCTCGACGAATCCGGGTTGGAACTCTCCGGCGGGCAGCAACAGCGGCTCTGTATCGCCCGCGCCATCGCCCCCGACCCCGAGGTCATCCTGATGGACGAACCGGCGTCCGCGCTCGACCCCGTCGCCACCTCACAGATCGAGGACCTCATCTCCGAACTCGCCGAGGAGTACACCGTCGTCATCGTCACCCACAACATGCAACAGGCGGCGCGCATCTCCAACAAGACGGCCGTCTTCCTCACCGGCGGCGAACTCGTCGAGTTCGACGACACCGAGAAAATCTTCGAGAACCCCGAGAGTCAGCGCGTCGAGGACTACATCACCGGCAAGTTCGGCTAGCGGCTATAGAGTTCCTCGCAAGGAACTATAGATCTCTCTATAGTCAACAGTAGACATGGGGCAACGCTTTAGGGTAACCGTATCCTGACGACGGTATGGCGCGAACGGACTATCAGTCGTCGCTGGAGGAGCTCCGCGACGACGTTCTCTACATGAGCGAGCTGGTCGCGGAGCGGCTCCGGACGGGACTCGACGCCCTCGAACGGAAGGACGAACGACTCGCACAGGAGGTGATCGAGGGTGACGACGAGATCAACCAAATGTATCTCGAACTGGAAGGGGAGTGTGTCGATCTGATCGCGCTCCAACAGCCCGTCGCGAGCGACCTGCGGTTCATCGCGGCGTCGTTCAAGATCATCACGGACCTCGAACGCATCGGCGACCTGGCGGTCAACCTCGGCGGCTACACCCTCGACGCCGAGCGTGACCTCTTTCCCGACGTCGACATGCAGCGCATCGGGATGACGACTCTCGAGATGCTCGAGGACGCGATGAACGCCTACGCCGACGAGGACGTGGACGCGTGTTACGCCGTCGCCGAACGCGACGACGAGGTGGACGCGATGTGTGAGGCCGCGAGCGAAGTCGTCGTCCGTGACCTCATCGAGGGCGACTACCTCGCCGACGAGGAGGACGACGCCGAGACGAAATCGCTGATGCAGGACGTCTCCCGCCTCCTGCTCACCATCCGTGACCTCGAACGTGTGGGCGACCACGCCGTCAACATCGCCGCCCGCACGCTCTACATGGCCGAGAACGACGACGAACTACTCTACTAGACGACTCATCACCGTCGCCTCCGCCTTCCGGAGGTGTTCGGCGGCCGTCCCCGGCGCGACGCCCAGCGTGGCGGCCACCTCTTCGACCGTCCCGCCCCGCGGCGAGTCGTAGTACCCACAGTCGACGGCGGTCGCGACGGCCGCACGCTGGCAGTCGGTGAGTCGAGGCGTCGTCGGCCCCGCCCGTCGCCGGTACGGCCCGACCGAGCGCACCGTCGCCCGGAGCCCGTCGGGCAACCCCTCGACGGCAGCGTCGACGTCCGCGGGCGTCCCGACGAGCGTCAGGTCCGTCGTCCCGTCGGGGTTAAACTCGACCGGCGGTACCACCACGAGCGTCCCGCGGGCAAAGGCCGCGATGTAGTTCCGGTCCGCGTCGGTCGCCCGGTCACGGACACAGCAGTAGAAGACGCCGTCTTCGGCGTCGGTGAGGCTGTATTCCACCGTCGCCTCGCGGGCGTCGAGTTTCGCCCGGAACGGGTCCGGATCGCCCCGAATCCGGAACACCATCGTGTTCGTCTCGTCGAACACCGTGTTCCAGTGGAGCAGCGCCGCGCCGTCGATTTCGTCGTGGCGCATCTCGAAGGCGTGCATCGGGTGGAGCGATCCCGCCTCGTGGTGGATTCGCAGGTCCACGTACTTCATCGGGACGCCGTTGACACGGCTTAAATAAAAGCCTCGGGAGTGAGGCAGTTCGGACTCGGGCGCTCGCGGAGAAGGCAATCCCGTATGACACCGACGCAACTCGCGTTCGGGGCGGGCCTCGTCGCCGCCGCGGGCGTCTACGGCATCGTCTGCGGGACGCTCCTGACCGACCACGAGTGGTGGCCACCGGGCGACCGGACGCCCGCGTACTACTGTCACTGGACGCTCGTCGGCGTCTTCGACGTGGCGCTTTTCGCCACTGCAGTCCTCGATTTCGGCGGGTGGGGGCTGCCGGCCCCGGCGTCGTCCGTCGGCCTCGTCGCCGCACTCCTCGGCACCGCCGTCTTCGTCCGGAGCGCGCGGGCGATGGACTCCGCGGAGACGATGGGCGTGACCGGTGACCTCTACACCGACGGCCCGTACGCCTACAGCCGCAACCCGCAGTACGTGGGCATGATCGTCGGCGTGAGTGGGTTCGCGCTGGCGGTCGATTCGGCGCTCGTGGCGGCCCTCGCCGCCGCGCACGTCGGCTGGGTGCTCCTCCTCCCCCGCGCCGAGGAGCCACACCTGCGCGCCGCGTTCGGCGACGCCTACGACCGCTACGCCGCCCGCGTCCCGCGGTTCGTCGGCATCCGTACGCTCTACGGACGCGGGGACGACGAGGAACTCCCCCACTGACCCTCGCTCCCATGACCGCACAGCAACTGCCGCCGCGACCCGAATCGACGACCGACCGCTCGCTCGCCGACCTGCTCTCCCCGTACGCCACCGACCGCGACGACCACCTGAACGCCCCGGCGTTCGTCGTCCGTCCCGACGAGGTGGCGGCGGCGCTGTCGACGCTCCGCGACGAGGCTGGATTCGATCACTGCGCCTGCGTCACTGCACAGGAATACGCGGACCGCTACGAGACGATCTATCACCTCCGGCGGTACGACGACCCGACCGACGAGGTGAGCGTCGTCGTTCCGGCGCCGAAGGCCGATCCGACGTCGGAGAGCGCCACCTCCGTCTACGAGACGGCAGCCTGGCACGAACGCGAGGCCTACGACCTCGTTGGCATCGAATACGCCGACCACCCGGACCTCCGTCGCATCCTCCTCCCCGAGACGTGGCAGGGGCATCCCCTCTCGCTCGACTACGACCAAAATCGTCCCCAGGTCGTCCGTTACGACGAGAACGCGAATCCCGTCGCCGCCGACGACAGTCACGGCGAGACGATGTTTCTCAACATCGGGCCCCACCATCCGGCGACACACGGCGTTCTCCACCTCGAAACCGTCCTCGACGGCGAACAGGTTGTCGACGTCGACCCGGATATCGGCTACATCCACCGCTGTGAGGAGCAGATGGCACAGTCCGGCACGTACCGCTACCAGATCATGCCCTACCCCGACCGCTGGGACTGGGGCGGTGCCGGCCTGCTGAACGAGTGGGCGTACGCCCGCGTCGCGGAGGATCTCGCGGACGTCGACGTGCCCGAATACGCGCAGGTCGTCCGGACGATGAGCGCGGAACTCTCGCGAATCCTGTCGCACCTGCTCGCGGTCGGGACCTACGCCCTCGACGTGGTTGGCGACTTCACCGCGACGTTCATGTACGCGATCAACGACCGCGAGACGGTCCAGAACATCCTCGAAGACCTCACCGGGCAGCGTCTGATGTTCAACTACTTCCGTCTCGGCGGGGTGGTCTGGGACCTCCCCGACCCCCGTGAGGACTTCTTCGAGGGAGTCCGTGCGCTCCTCGACAACCTCCCCGAACGGCTGGAGGAGTATCACGACCTCCTCACGTCGAACGAAATCCTGCAGGTTCGCACCGTCGATACGGGCGTCCTGTCGCCGGAGGTGGCCAAACAGTACGGCTGTACCGGTCCCGTGGCCCGCGGGTCGGGGATCGACTACGACCTCCGCCGGGACGACCCCTACGGGTACTACGACGAACTCGACTGGGATGTCGTCACGGCGGACGGCTGTGACAACTACGCACGGTTGCTCGTCCGCCTGCAGGAGATGGAGGAGTCGGCGAAGATCATCGAGCAGTGCGTCGACCTGCTGGAAGACTGGCCCGAGGACGACCGGACGATACAGAGCAACGTCCCGCGGACGATCCGACCCGACGACGACACGGAAGTGTATCGCGCCGTCGAGGCCGCGAAGGGCGAACTCGGCATCTACGTTCGGGCGGACGGCACGGAGAAGCCGGCCCGCTTCAAGATCCGTGGGCCGTCGTTCTCCAACCTCCAGGCACTCCCCGAGATGGCCGAAGGCGAGTACGTCCCCGACCTGATCGCGTCGCTCGGAAGCCTCGATACGATCATGGGTGAGGTCGATCGCTGACGACGGCGTTGAAAGAGTTAACCCCTATCGGGGCGACGGGTTGCGCATGAACGCGGCGGCAACCATCCGCGACTACTACGAGGCGCTCCGGCGGGGCGAGCCGCTCTACCCCTACTTCGCGGAGCGCCCGGACGTGGTGAAGTTCGGCGTCGGCGAACGACTCGTCGGCTACGACGCCATCGCCGAGGGCCTGCGCGAGCAGACCCGGACGACCGAGGACTGGACGGTCGAGAGCGACGACCTGCGGGTCACCGAGCGCGACGGCTACGCCTACTTCTCCGACTCGGTGTTCATGTCGTGGACGGACCGCGAGGTCGACCACGAGTACGCCCTCACCACGCGGTGGAGCGGGACGATGGAACGCCGTGCGGTGGGGGACGAAGACGACGAGGCCGAGTGGCTGTTCGTCGGCATGCACGTCAGCACGCCATACGTCGACTGATGGTCGGGCCCAGCCTCTCCGAGGAGGACCGAGCGGTCGCCTCGCGGCGCCTCAAACTCGGCTTCGTCGCGCTCGTCGGCTGTTCGGGCGGACTGGTCGCCCTCGCGGCCGGCGCCACGCCACTGCAGGCGCTCGTGGCGGTCGTCGTCGGCCTCCTCGCCGGCGGGGCGCTGATGGCGTATCTCGGCTACGTCGGGCGGCAGTGGCGCGCGAAGCGCCGGCGCTGATTCGCGCCATCGGGCGACCGTCCACCCGCCGGCCGCACTCGACCGAACCCTTATCGGTACCGAGGGGCAGCGTCCGGCAATGTCCCCTACGACACTCACGCCGCGTCGACGCGACGCGCTCCGTGCGCTCGTCGCGGTCCTCCTGCTCGTCGGGCCGGTCTGGATTCCCGCCCTCCATCTCGACGACCCGACCTACCAGTACGAGCGGACACGGGTCGTCGTCGACGGGGGCGGCGTGGCCCTCGTGAACGGGTCCGAGGCTCCGCCTCGAACGACGCCGAGTGACAGGATCGTCTGCGCGGGCACCGCCTCCCGCGCGTGTGCCTTCGAGCGACACCTGACCCGGAACCACACCGTTCTCACGGGGATCTACGCCAGCACCCCCGGCGAGCGGACGGACACGTTCGCCGTCGGTCCCGACCGATACGACTACGTCCAGATCGACGGCACGATCTACGAACCCGTCACGCTGGCGAACCGCTCCCGGACGTACGTCGTCGCGAACGGCACCGTCTATCGACGAGGAACGGCACCGGACGGGGTCGCCACCAGCGGCACCCTGTACCGGAGCGAGCTGTCGCTCAGACGGGCGTCGGCGACCGAGGCGCTGGCCGACGTGTCCCGGGATCCCGACGCGGTTCCGGCACCCATCGGCCGAGCCGCCGAGACTGGTGTCGGGACCAGCCACACCAGACTGGACGTCCCCCAGACACCGATCCGAACCGATGACGGGACGTACTCCCGGGTCTATCTCGCCGAGTGGCGCGGACCGGTCGTCGAGAGCGGCTGGATCGAGACGCTGCTCGTGGTCGGGTCCTCGATAGCGGGGCTGGTTACGCTGTACCGGCTTCGTCGTCGCGTCGAGATCACGTACGTCGGTCCGCGGGAGGAGCACGACTCCGAGCCCTGAGCTTCGGGCGTGTCATACTGTTTATTGTAACTGTTTACCGGTGGTTCGCCGAGACGGTCCGGCGAATCACCGGTACCGACTTACAGTAATCCGTATCAGACCCGCGCCAGCCACCGCTCGGGGTGGTCGAGTTCCGCGTCAGTCGGGAGGTTCTCCGGGCGCTCCCACACGGCGCTCGCCCCCTCTAACCCCCGCTCGTCGGCGACGGTGCGGAAGAAGGCCGCTCCGCGTTCGTACTGCCGGCGCTTCAGGCCGAGGCCGAGCAGTCGCCGAGCGAGTCGGGCGACGGGACCGCCACCCTGCCGTCGCGCGTCGAGTTTCGCCCGCAGGTCGGCGTAGTCGTCGTCGAACGCCCGGTCCATCAGGAGTTCGGCGTACCCCTCTACCGCCGTCATCGCCGTGTCGAGTTCGGCGAACGCCTCGCGGTCCAACTCGCCCGTCGCGAGGGCGTCGACGCCGCGTTCGAGGCGGGTTTCGAGATGATCGGAGAGCCACGGGGCCGCGCCGAACTCGGCGGCGTGGGACACCTCGTGGAACGCGATCCACCGGCGGAAGCGGGCCTCCTCCACGTCGAGTGTCTCGGCCACGGCCGAGATGTTCGGGTGGACGAAATAGAGCGCGTGGTCCCGGTCCCCGGGTGCCGCCTCCGCCAGCAGGAGCGGGTCGTACTGGCCGAGGACGTTGCGGCCGAGGAAGGCGAGCATGAAGGAGAGGGTACCGGTGTTGACGACGCGGGTGATGCCGGGGAAAATCGCGTTCGGCGCCTCGCGTTCGACGGGCGCCATCACGCGCCGGAAGGTGTCGACGTTGGCGTCGATCCAGTGGTGGCGGTTCTGAATCTCGACCGTGTTCGGGAGGTCGAACGCGACGCCGCCGAGCGAGCGGAGGCGGTCCCGCGCGTCCCGAACGTCGGCCGCGTAGCCCGCCCGCTCGGCGTCGGTCAGGTCGAGGCGTCCGGCGTCCGTGCTGGCCTTGGCCGCCTCGGCGACCGCCTGCCAGTCGACGTGGCCGTCGCCGGAGGCGTTCGTGACGGTGCGGACGCTCCGGAAGAGGTTCATCGCTGCCTCCCGCTGTCGACGTGGCCGTCACCGGACGCGCTCGTGACGGTTCGGACGCTCCGGAAGCAGTGCATACCGAGTGGAGTGCCGGCCGACGGAAAACGTTTCCGCGCGGACGCACCGCTACGCCGTCAGGATCGAGACGAAAAGTTCCGTGCGCCGCGTTAGATGCCCGCCTCGAAGTCGTCGAGGGCGTAGCCGGGTTCGGCGCCGCGGCGGTCGAGCGTCTCGTTGGCCAGCAGCCAGTAGACGACCGACAGGGCACGTCGACCCTTGTTGTTCGTCGGGATGACGAGGTCGACGTTGCTGAGCTGGTTGTTCGAGTCGCACATGGCGATGACGGGGATGCCGACCGTGATGGCCTCCTTGACCGCCTGCGAGTCGCCGATGGGGTCGGTGACGACCACCACGTCCGGCTCGATGTAGCCGTCGTAGTCCGGGTTCGTCAGCGTGCCCGGAATGAAGCGCCCGGTGCGGGCGCGGGCGCCGATGGCCTCCGCGAACTTCTCGGCCGGGAACCGGCCGTACTGGCGCGAGGAGGTCACGAGAACCTGCTCGGGCGCGTAGTTCGCGAGGAAGTCCGCGGCCGTGCGGATGCGCTGGTCGGTCTGGCTCACGTCCAGCACGTACAGGCCGTCGTCACGGACGCGGTGGATGAACCGCTCCATGTCCTCGGTCTTCTGCTGGGTACCGATGTGGACGCCGGCGCCGAGGTAGTCCTCCACGGGAATGAGGAGGTCCGCCTCGTCGTCGGGCATCACGTCGTCGTCGAACGGGGTGGCGTCCTCTTCGGCTGCCTCTTCGTCGGCCTCGGCCGCCTCGTCGGCCGCCTCGGCGGTCGGTTCCTCAGTGTCCGCGGGGGCGGCGTCTTCGGGGGCCGCGGCCTCCTCGGCCGCCGCCTCCTCGTCACCGTCCGGGGTTTCGAGTTCGTTGTCGTTGTCTGTCATACAGCGTCCTCCGCGATGCGGATGAGTTCGTTGAGTTTGGCGGTTCGCTCGCCGCCGACCGTCCCCGTCTTGATGAACGGAGCGTCGGTCGCCACGGCGAGGTGTGCGATGGTCGCGTCCTCCGTCTCGCCCGAACGGTGGGAGACGACGGCCTGCAGACCGTTCCGGGTCGCCAGCTCCACCGCGTCCACGGCGTCGGAGAGCGTCCCGATCTGGTTGGGCTTGACGAGGATGGCGTTGCCCGCCCCCTCGTCGATGCCGCGCTGCAGGCGGTCGACGTTCGTGACGAACAGGTCGTCGCCACAGAGCACCGTCCGGTCGCCGACCCGAGCCGTCAGGTCGGCGAACCCGTCGAAGTCGTTCTCCTCGACGGGGTCCTCGACGTACGCGAGGTCGTACTCGGAAACGAGGTCGGCGACGTAGTCGACCTGTTCCGCGGGCGTCCGCGCGACGTCGCCGTAGCGGTAGACCTCGTCGGCGGCGTCGTACAGCTCCGACGCCGCCACGTCGAGGCCGATGCCGATGTCGAAGCCCACGTCGTCAGCCACGTCGTCGGTCGCCTCGGCGACGAGTTCGAACGCCGTCGCGTCGTCGACGGGGGGCGCCCACGCGCCCTCGTCACCTTTCCCCGCGGCGACCCCGCGCTCGTCCAGCAACGCCCCGATCCGGTCGTGGACCGCGGCGTTGGCGAAGACGGCCTCCGAGACGCTCGGTGCACCCACGGGGGCGGCGAGGAACTCCTGAATGTGGGTGGCCTCCTTGGCGTGTTCGCCGCCGCCGACGACGTTCCCGAGCGGAATCGGGAAGTTGTCGCCGCGGAAGGTGCCGCCCAGGTGTTGATAGAGCGGCGCGCCGAGCACGTCGGCGCCGGCCTTGGCGGCCGCCATCGAGATGGCGACGGCGCTGTTGGCACCGATTGCCGAGAAGTCGTCGGTGCCGTCCGCGGCGTGGAGGGCGGCGTCGACCTCGCGCTGGTTGCCCGCGTGGACTTCGCCGACCAGTCTGGGGACGGCGTGCTGACGGGCCGCCGCGATGGCCTCGCCCGTCGGCAGTTCGATCGCCTCGTACTCGCCGGTGGAGGCACCGCTCGGTGCGGCCGCGCGGCCGAAGCCGCCCGACTCGGTCAACACGTCCGCCTCGACCGTCGCATTACCGCGCGAGTCGAGGACGCGGCGCAGACTCACCGAGCGAATCAGCGTCATTTGCCCTCCCGCCTCACGGTGAAGGGGAGCACGCCGGCGTCGTACTCCTCGGCCGCGACGAGGATCGGTTCGCTCTGGTCCGTCTCGACGAGCACCGGGGCGCCGTAGGACACCTGCAGGGCTCGCGCCCCGAGGATACGCGCCTTCTCGTAGCGGTTGTAGCGTCCCTGACTCATTGGTAGGGGGAGACCACGTCCACGAGGTCCTTGTGCGAGACGAACATCCGCCGACAGCAGTGCCGGGTCACGCCCAGGTCGTCGAGCACCTCCGCGGGGTCCTCCCCCGCGTCGAGACGAGCCTGGTACTCCTCCCAGTGCTCGCCGATGACCTTGCCGCACGTGAAACACCGGACTGGGATCATCATGGGTGGGTCACCTCAGCGGTAGGACTTCTGGTAGCGGGCCCGCGCGCCGGGACCGCCCCACTTCTTGGGTTCGGACTGCCGGACGTCGTTGACCAGCAGCGACCGGTCGAACTCCATGAACGCGTCGCGGAGTTCGGCGTCGTTGTGATACTGCACCAGCCCGCGGGCGATGGCCGTCCGGACGGCGTCTGCCTGTCCGGCGAAGCCGCCACCCGAGACGGTCACGTCGATGTCGACGGTGTCGCGCAGGTCGTCGCCGGCGATGCGGAACGGCTCCAGCATCTTCAGCTTCGAGAGCTCCGGTTCGACCAGTTCGACTGGCTGGGAGTTGATGCGCACGCGACCCTCACCCTCGCGCACCGTGGCGCGGGCGACGGCCGTCTTCTTCTTGCCGCTCGTGTTGGTTACCATGTGACGTTCGCACCCAGTTCTTCGGAGACGTCTCCGAGGGAGACGAATTTGATGTTCGAGAGGCGATCCAGCGACGTCCCGTCGAGCACCTCGCCGTCCTCGTCGAAGGGGTTGCCGACGTAGACGCGGACGTTCTCGAACGCCTCGCGGCCACGCGGACTCTTGTAGGGCACCATCCCGCGGACGGCCCGCTTGAAGATGCGGTCCGGGCGCTTGGGGTAGTACGGCCCGCTGTCGGAGCCGAGTTCCGCGCGCTTGCGGTAGGTGTCCATCGTCGATTCCTCGTTGCCGGTGATGACCGCGTCCTCGGCGTTGATGATGGCGACACGGTCGCCGGCGAGGGCGCGCTGGGCCACCTCGCTGGCGACCCGACCCATGATGCAGTCACGGGCGTCGACCACCACGTCGGCGTCGAATTCGGCGAGACTCATCGAATCACCCGGACGTTTGCCCCTTCGGGGTTGTTCTCGGCGACCTGTGCCAGCTGCTGGGCGTCGCCGACCTGTTCGATCTTCGTCCGCGCCGTCGACGAGAAGTCGACGGCCGCGACGGTAACTTCCTTTTCGAGCACACCGCTGCCCAGCACCTTGCCGGGCACGACGACGGTCTCGTCCTCACGGGCGTATCGTTCGATCTGCCCGAGGTTGACCTCCGCGTGGGTGCGCCGTGGCTTCTCCAGGCGGTCCGCGACGTCCTGCCAGACACCGGCGCCGGACTCGCGCGAAACCGCCTTCAACTCGGCGATGAGACTATTGAGTCTCGGATTCGTCTTACTCATTGTCTTCCTCCAGAAGGGAGTGCAGGGAGCAGGATTTGAACCTGCGGACCCCTATGGGACAGCGCCCTGAACGCTGCGCCGTTGGCCTGACTTGGCTATCCCTGCACGCATTGCGCAGTATCCGTCGCCCCTTCAAACCACTTTCGGTCCCCGCGTCGTCGCGGGCCGAGCCGACGCCGTCGCTTGCGACCGCGGCGAGCGTCGGCGTGGGTGGGGTTCGGGGCATCGTGGGGTCTTAAACTGCGGCTTTCGTTTCCAGTTCCGCCGCGCGGTCGCCGATGGATTCGACGGCGCGCGTGACCAGTTCCTCGACGCTGAACGACCCGTCCGTCTCCACGTGGAAGACGAACGCGTCGGGGACGTCGTGTACCTCGATTTCCTTGCCGGGGTATCGGTTCGTGAGGTCGTGATCGAACTCGCTCGTCGGAACGAGTTCGCCGTCCTCCGTCTCGATGACCCCGCGCAGGATGTTCGGCTCCTGTTCGTCGAACTCTCCGGCGTCGTCGACGACCTCGACGCGCTGGAGGTGTCGGTAGCCGACGGCCACGCCGCCCTGATGTTTGGCGTGGTCGCGGCCACGGTCCAGCACGGCGTCGGCCTCGAGTTCGATCCGCTGTTGCTCTTTGAGTTCGATGATCGGAATGTTGTCGTCGGCCGGCTGGACCATCTCGTCGGACGTCTCGATGTCGCCCGAGTAGGCCGTCGCCGGGCCCTCCACGTCCAGCGCCAGCGTCACTTCGTCGCCCACCTCGAAGTCGTCGAGGGGGGTCGAAAGCGGCACCAGCCCCAGGCGGAGGCCGATCATCTCGTCGAACATGACCGACGAGTTCTCGACGAACCGGACGGTGTCGATGGAGAACGTCGGCACGTCGGCGATCATCGCCCGGCGGATGCCGTTGGCGAAGGCCGGCGTCGCTCCACGGACCAGGAACCGTGCGTTCCGGTCGTCGCGTTCGATGAACTCGACGTCGAAGTCGGCTACCATGATGTTAGAGGCGGCTGTTCTTCGGCGCGCGCGTGCCGTCGTGCGGGATCGGCGTCACGTCCTCGATACGACCGATCTCCAGGCCGGCGCGGGCGAGCGCTCGGATCGTCGCCTGCGCGCCCGGGCCGGGGGACTTGTTGTCGTTCCCGCCGGGACCGCGCACGCGAACGTGGACGCCCTCGATACCGGCCGCGAGGACCTCCTCGGCGACGACTTCGGCCATCTGCATGGCCGCGTACGGCGACGCCTCGTCGCGGTTCTGTTTCACGACCGTCCCGCCGCTCGATTTGGCGATGGTCTCCGCCCCCGTCTGATCCGTGATCGTGATGAGGGTGTTGTTGAACGACGCGTGGACGTGGGCGATGCCCCACTTGCTCTCTTGTTCGTCGGCGCTCATTCTTGGGCCTCCGCGCGTTCGGGGTGGAGGTCGTCCGCGAGCGGACTCGTCTCGTCGAAGGCGACCGAGGCCTGCTCGTCGGCCTCCACTTTCTTCGACGGCGTCTGGACGCGCGCGCCGTCGACCGTGACGTGTCCGTGCGAGACGAACTGGCGAGCCTGCTGGGGCGTGTGTGCCAGCCCCTTCCGGTAGACGACCGTCTGCAGCCGTCGTTCGAGCAGGTCCGTCACTTCCAGCGACAGCACGTCGCTGATGTCGTCCTCGCCGCCGAGGATGCCGAGTCGCTGGAGCCGAGCGACGAACTCGCCGCCCGCCTCCGCGGCCGCCTCGACGTCACCCTGTGCGTCGCCGAGCAGTCGTCGCGCCTCGCGGCGCATCTCGCGGAGTTCGGACTGGGCACGCCAGAGCTCTTCTTTGTTCTTCAGGCCGTAGCGCCCGAGGAGATCGGCCTCCTCGGCGATGCGCTCGCCCTGATACGGGTGGTTCGGCGTCTCGTAGAACTTGGTGTTCTTGCCGGTTGTCATCTATCCTTCCTCCTCCTCGGCGGCTTCCTCGGCCATGTCTTCCTTGATGGCCTCGACGTTGACGCCGATGGTGCCCTCGGTACGGCCGGTGGACTTGGTCCGCTGGCCGCGCACCTTCTGTCCGCGCTTGTGTCGGACGCCACGGTAGGAGTCGATCATCTTCATCCGGTTGATGTCCTGCGTGCGCGTCTGACTGAGGTTCGAGCCGACGATGTGGTCGCTCTCGCCGGTGTAGAAGTCGTTTCGCCGGTTGACCATCCACTCGGGGACTTCGTCGGCGAAGTGCTCCACCACCTCGATCACGCGGTCGATTTCGTCGTCGTCGAGGCGCCCGAACGTGGCGGTTCGATCCACGTCGGCCGCGTCGGCGACGATGCGCGCCGTGCGCTTGCCGATGCCGTTCATGTCGGTGAGGCTCCGCTCGACGGCCTTCGTCCCGTCGAGGTCGGTCTGGCCGATTCTGACGAAGTACCGAAGGTCCTCGTCGTCCTCGGGGGAGCCGTCCTGTGGTTCTTCTGCACTCATTGGTATGGGTGTGAGCGTTGCGGCGGGGATTCGAACCCCGGAGGCTTGACGCCACAGAGTTAGCAACCCTGCGCCTTGGGCCAGGCTTGGCTACCGCAACCCTCGCGTTCTGTATCGTCGCCCTCGCAAATCCATTCGGATTTGCTGGCAGATGATTCGGCGTCCGAATCATCGCGCTTCCGGACTCGGGGCCGGGCGCCCCTGCAGCATGCATTCGAGAGAACCCGGGGGCGATACTTAAACATCACGAAAGGCCCCCGGCCGGAGTCGGCAACGATATCTTCCTCCGGGCGGGCGGGAACGGTGTGAGCCGCCGACAACATCTCCCGCAACTCGTCGGACTCGGCGTGGCCGCCGTCGTCCTCGTCGGTGGCACCCTCGGCCCGCCGGTCGGCGGCGTCGACGGCACGGTCCGGACCGTCCTCGCCGTGTTCGCGGCGACGCTGGTGCTCTGGATCACGAAACCGGTCCCCTACGCCGTCTCGAGCGTGCTCTGTGTCGCACTCCTCCACGCCCTCGGGACGGTCCCGACGTTCGCCGACGCCGCGAGCGGCTTCGCCTCGACGCTCGTGTTCTTTTTCGTCGTGCTGTTGCTCGTCGGCCGGAGCGTCGCGAACGTCGACCTCGACGACTGGGTGGCCGCCCGACTGGTCGCCGCCCGAGACACCCCGCGGCGCTCGGTCCGCCGGCTCTCGGTGATGGTGTTGCTGCTCGCGTTCGTCCTCCCGTCCGGGCTGGCTCGCGGCGTGACGTTCATGCCCATCATCGACCGCATCAACGCCTCGTTCGGCGCCCCGGCGGACAGCCAGTTCCGCCGACTGGCCTACTACGTGATCGGCCACCTGAACCCGGTGGCGTCGCTCGCGCTCATGACCGGCGGGAGCATGGCCGTCGCGACGGCGGAACTCGTCAACGCCTCGGTCCGGCCGCTGACGTGGGTCGAGTGGGCGCTGTACATGGCGCCGCCCACGGTGCTCCTGTTCGCCTGCTGTACCGTTCTCGGCGCGCTCTACTACAACGTGTCCGGCGAGGTCCCGACGGGCGCGTCGACGGGGACCGACGCCGATTCCGAGGCCGACGACCCTACGCTCCGAGCGCTCGGTCGTGACCAGCGACTCGTGCTCGGGGGCCTCGGTGGCGCCATCGTCATGTGGGTCGTCGGGTCGTTCGTCGGGATTCCGACGCTCGTCCCGGCGGTGCTGATCGTCGTCCTGTTTTCGCTGCCGGGTGTCGGAGTCCTCGACGCGTCGGACGTCCGCGCGATCAACTGGGGCATCGTCTTCCTCGTCGGAGCCATGCTGTCGCTGCTGGACGTGATGCGGACGGTCGGCGCGTTCGACCTGGTGGTGGAGGCGTTCGGCGTCGTCGTTCCCCCCGGAGCGCCCGACGCCGTCGTCGTGGCGGCCGTCTTCGCCGTCGCCGTGCTGGTGCGCGGGACGTTCTCGTCGGTGTCGGCCTCGTTCGTCGTGCTCTTTCCCGTCGTGCTCGAAGGCCTGTCCACGACGGGCGTGACGCCGCTGTACGTCTCCTTCGGGCTGACGACGATCCTGATGGCGGCGACGTTCCTGCCGTTCAACAACCCCGCGGTTCTGGTCGCCTACGACCGCGGTCCGCTCGACGCGACCGACGTGTTCCGGTTGGGGCTGCTCACGCTGGCCGTCGCCGTGGTGGTGGTCGTCCTCAGCTGGACCGTCTACTGGCCGTTCGTCGACAGTGTCGTCACGATCTGAGCGGCAGGACGTATTCCGAAGGGCGTTCGGACCGCGGTTACGCCGTCGGCGCGCCGATGTACTCGTCGTTGATCTCCCACTCGCCCTCGTCGTTTTTGACCATGTACTCGCCGTAGTAGGGGACGCGGTTGGCGACGGTCTCTCTGAACGTCTCGCGAATCTCGTCTTTGGTCATCTCGCCCATCGACCGCAGGTCGTCGTTGCGGTTGAGACAGCCCTTCAGATACCCTTCGTGGGTGACCCGGACCCGGTGGCAGTTGGCACAGAACGTGGGGTTCTCCACGGGGTCGACGATTTCGACCATCCCCCGTTTGGACGGGTCCGCGGCCGGGGCGTCCGGGTCGGTCCCGCTCACCCAGTAGCGTTTCCGGTCGTGCATCTCCCGGTGCTCCACCTCGTCGGCGATGTCGGCCAGCCAGTCGTGGACGCGCTGGATATCGATGTTCCACTCCGGCTTCCCCGTCAGTTCGGGCATGTACTCGATCAGCTGGAGCTGGAGCCCGTCGTTCTCGGCGACGTGGTCCACCATGTCCTCGACGTAGCCCGCGGTGTGCTCGAAGACGACCATGTTCAGCTTGACGGGGTCGAGTCCCGCGTCGAGCGCCGCCTCGACGCCCTCCATCACCTTGTCGTAGGCACCCGACTTCGTGATCTCCGCGAACGCCTCGGGGTCGAGGGCGTCCTGCGAGACGTTGACGCGTTCGAGACCGGCGTCGACGAGTCCCTCCGCGCGGCCGGGGAGGTACGTGCCGTTGGTCGTCATCGACACCTCCATCGAGTCGGGCGTCCGGCGGATGATCTCCTCTAGGTCGTCCCGGAGCATCGGCTCGCCGCCGGTGAACTTCACGCTGTCCACGTCGAACTCCGCGGCGACTTCGAGGAACCGAACGATGTCGTCGGCCGACATCTCGTCGTCTTGGGCCTCCATCGGCCCACGCGTGTCACCGAGTCCCTCGTTGTGACAGTAAACACAGTCGAAGTTACAGCGGTCGGTGAGTGAGACGCGAACCCCCGTCACCTCACGACCGAAATCGTCCTCCAGCATTCTATTCGATCCTTCGTCCGGAGACGCTTAAATTGGCGTCATCGAAACCCGTCGACGTAACCATACGACGTTACGTTCCGACACCGGAGTGGCCCCCGCCGGTTTCGTTCGGCGGGGGTGACGACAAAACCCTTATCCGATCCTCACACCCACGCTACGCCATGGACGAAGCCGACGTACGGGAGTTGCTCGGCCGGGTCGAGGACCCTGATCTCGGTGACGACATCGTGTCGCTCGGACTGGTCAACGGTGTCGAGATCGAGGACGGGGTGGCGAAGGTGTCGCTCGCCCTCGGGGCGCCCTACGCGCCGACCGAGAGCGCCATCGCCGCGGACGTGCGGGAGGTACTGGCCGACGCTGGCCTGGAGGTCGAACTCACGGCCAAGCGGCCCGCCGCCATCCGCGACGACGAGGTGTTACCGGGCGTGAAAAACGTCGTCGCCGTCGCCTCCGGGAAGGGGGGCGTCGGGAAGTCGACGGTCGCGGTCAACCTCGCCGCCGGGCTGTCGAAACTCGGCGCGAAGGTGGGCCTGTTCGACACGGACGTGTACGGCCCGAACGTACCCCGGATGCTCGATTCCCAGGACCCGCCGACGGCGACGGACGACGACACCATCATTCCGCCCGAACGCTACGGAGTGAAGCTCATCAGCATGGCGTTCATGGTCGGCGAGGACGACCCCGTCATCTGGCGCGGCCCGATGGTCCATCAGGTCCTCACCCAACTCGTCGAGGACGTGGAGTGGGGCGAACTCGACTACCTCGTCCTCGACCTGCCGCCGGGGACGGGTGATACGCAGTTGACCATCCTCCAGACGCTCCCGCTCGCCGGTGCCGTCATCGTCACGACGCCGGAGGAGGTGGCCGTCGACGACGCCCGCAAGGGCATCCGGATGTTCGGCCGCCACGACACGAACGTCCTCGGCCTCGTCGAAAACATGAGTTCCTTCGTCTGTCCCGACTGCGGCGGCCAACACGACATCTTCGGCTCCGGGGGCGGCCGCGAACTCGCGGAGGCGAACAACCTCCCCTACCTCGGCGGCGTCCCCCTCGATCCCGAGATCCGGAGCGGCGAGGAGCCGATGGTACTGAAAGACGACAACCCGACCGCCGACGCCTTCCGCGTCATCACCGAGGACGTCGCCAACAACGTCGGCGTCGTCAACCGGCGGCGCGTCTCGGACCGGTAGGACCGACCCCTTTTGTCTCCGGCGGGCGAGGTGCGCACGTGAACCCAGCACAGGACTCCCCCGACAATCCGTTCGGCATGGACGAGGACTGCCGGAACTGTTCGGATCTCTGTGACGCACGCACGAACGTCGTCCACGGCTACGGCGACGTCGCCGCGGACTTCCTGTTCGTCGGCGGCCGGCCGGGACCGGGTGCGGACCGCACCGGGGTCCCCTTCACCGGCGACGACGCCGGCCGTCGCCTCCAGCGAATCCTCGGCGCCCTCGACCTCTCGGCGTCGCCGCCCGACGCCGACCGCCCCGAACTCGAGGGGGCGTATCTCACCTACCTCACCCGGTGTCGCCACCCGGACCGCGGCCCGACCGACGAGGAGGTGGCGACCTGCGATCCCTACCTCACCGCCGACCTGCGCATGATCAACCCGGAGATCATCGTCCCCGTCGGGACGCGAGCGCTCCGGGGCGTCGCCACCGAACACACGACCCGCGATCCCGCGGAACTCGACGCCGCGGAGCAGCACGCGACGACGATCCGTGGCCGTGGCTTCGAACTCGTCCCGATGCGCGCCCTCGACGACCAGACCGACGCCGCAACCGAGGCCTTCGTCGAGTACTTCGCCGAGTCGGTGCTCGGACGGGACTACCGGCAGACGAAGGGACGGAGCGGCGCGCACGACTAGACACGGACCGGCGCGTTCAAGGGCGCGCCGCCACGACCCGGAGGTATGACCACCATCGCCGTGCTGGCCGATCCCCCGCGGGACGGGCTCGTCGCGACCGATCTCGCGGCGACGAGCCCACTGACCGAGGCCGAGGCCGCGGAGTGGTACGCCGCGGTCCTCAAAGACGTCCTCGTCGCCGTCGACCGCTCCGGCGGCGACCTCCTCGTCAACTACCGTCCGGACGACCTCCTGCCCGACGAACACGTCACGGAGACGGCGTCTGAGGCGGCCGTGCGGGCGGTGGCGGCGTCGGCGCTCGACGACCTCGGCGACGTTCGCTTCGAACCGCAAGTCGGCTCGAATATGGCCGCCCGCGCCGGCAACAGCGTCACTCACCTCCTCCGCGAGGAGGGTGTCGTCTCCGCCGCAGTCGTGGAACCGACCATCCCCTTCCTGACGCGGCCGATCGTCGACAACGCGGCGATGAAACTCCGGCGCTCCGAAGTCGTCCTCGGCACCTCGACCCGGGGGCGCGTCTACTACGCCGGCTTCACCGACCCGATCGACTTCACCGACGCCTTCGCCGACCCGTCGCTGGAGACGCTGACCGCGCGGGGCCGCGACGAGGGCCACGACGTCGACTTCCTGCCGGTCCAGCCGGTCGTCGAGACTGGGTCGGATCTGCTCGACGCGCTCCCCCTCCTGAACGCACGGGTCGACGCCGAACGGATCGTCCCCGTCCACACCGCCACCGTCGTCGACGAACTCGGCCTTCGGATCGACTACGACGGGGCGGAGCCGCGGCTGGTTCGGGACTGATACCGCCGGCCACAAGTTTCAACCGACCTACGTCTTTTTGTAGTGCGACCGACAACTTTTCCCCGACCATGAACGGAATCCGGGATTCGGTGGCGGTCGTAACGGGTGCGAGCAGCGGTATCGGCCGGGCGGCAGCGATGCGATTCGCCGCGGAGGGTGCGAGCGTCGTCGCGGCGGACGTGGACGCGGCCGGCGGGGAGGAGACCGTCGACGCGATCCACGAGGCCGGTGGCGAGGCGACGTTCGTCGAGACGGACGTGAGCGACCGGGACGACGTCGAGGCGATGGTCGCCACGGCCGTCGAGCGCTACGGCGGTCTCGACTTCGCGTTCAACAACGCCGGTATCGAGGGGCACAACGACTCGTTGGTCGATCAGTCGGACGACGACTGGGAGCGCGTCGTCGACATCAACCTCAAGGGCGTCTTTCTGGGACTGCAGGCCGAGATCCCCGCGATGATCGAGGACGGCGGCGGCGCCATCGTGAACACCTCCTCCATCGCGGGCGTCGTCGGCTTTCAGGGCGTCAGCCCCTACGTCGCGAGCAAGCACGGCGTGATCGGGTTGACCAAGACCGCCGCGCTGGAGTACGGCCGGGACGGCGTGCGGGTAAACGCCATCTCGCCGGGGGTGATCGAGACGCCGATGGTCGAACGGGCGTCGACGGCGAACCCGGAGATGATCGAGGGCGTCAGCGAGGCGACGCCGATGGGTCGCATCGGCGAGCCCGAGGAAATCGGCGACGCCGCGGTGTGGCTCTGCTCGGCCGACGCGTCCTTCGTGACCGGCGAGACGCTGGTGATCGACGGCGGGTACGTAAGTCAGTGAGCGTCGGCCGAACCGACAGGCCTTAGCCCGCCGCGACGGAACGTCGGGACGTGGTGGGATGGCAGAGCGGCCTATTGCGCCTGCCTTGAAAGCAGGTAGCCTCACGGCTTCCTGGGTTCGAATCCCAGTCCCACCGCTTCTCCGCGAACGCCAGTGAGCGGAGAGCGGCCGCTGGGATTCGAATCAGGGAGGGCGCGCGCAACGGAGTGAGCACGTCCGACCGTGGTTCGAATCCCAGTCCCACCGATGGCCGTCGCGCCCTGTTCTGGCGCGACGGACGAGTACGACTGGCGATTCGAGCCCGACCAGTCGCGCGCAGCGAGCGACGCGAGCGAGCACGTCTGGTTCCGGTTCGAATCCCAGTCCCACCGGTTTTCACGAGCGCTAGCGAGAGAAAAGCGACCGCTGGCGATTCGAATTCCAGTCCCACCGACTTCTCTCGACTCGCTTCGCTCGTCTCGATCAGTCGGTGACCTCCCGCTCGCTCCGCTCGCGGGAGTCCCACCGACGTCTCCCGACGCCCTTCGCTCGTCTCGATCAGTCGGTGACCTCCCGCTCGCTCCGCTCGCGGGAGTCCCACCGACGTCTCCCGACGCCCTTCGCTCGTCTCTGCCGGAACTTCACGTCAACAGTTATCGCGACACACGTCAGCCCACAACAATAATAATCGTTATACATCTGGATACAAACCATACGTGTATGTCGACAGGCCAGTCGATGACGGCGGCTTCGCACCGGTGTGGCTGCGGCGAAACCTTCGATACGACGGAGGCGCTCGTCCGGCACGCCCGAGAGGTACACCGGTTCTCCCCGCTGTAGGCTGTCGGCGACGTTCTCCGGTTTCGAACGTAACGGCTTTGAGCCACGCGACTAACGGTCGGACATGGATTGGCCACACGACCCGGACGGCGAGGAGGGCAGCGAGGGCGGCCGCAAGTACGGCCACGCCGTCATCGCCAAGAAAGTCGACGAAGACCAGGACTTCCCCCTCGAGGTCGCGGCCTTCGTCGACCAGTACGGCGACGACCCCGTTCGGATCGACCACGAGACGGTCGTCTCCCTCCGGGACATCTTCGAGGGCGTCGACGCCGAGGAGTTCGGCGACTTCGTCGAGATGCACCGCGCGCTCGGCAAGGCGATGCGGGCGAACGGCTACTGGTTCTATCAGGAATCGTCGTAAGGGTCAGCTCCCGTCGTGACCGTCCGGCGAGAGCCGGCGGCGACGTACTGTCTGAGGGTGCTGACGCCCGACGGGACCCCGATTTTGCGGAAGAGTTTATCAATTCTGCGGCCATTCGTGTTTGTATGGTACGTGATATCGGACGACGCGAGTTGCTCGTCGGGGCCGGAACGGCCGGTGCCGTCGGATTAGCGGGCTGTATCGGCGGTGGCGGCGACGGTGGCGACGGTGGCGGTGGCGACGGTGGCGGTGGCGGCGGTGGCGGCGACGGTGGCCCCGACATGCTCGTCGTCATCGGCTACCCCGAGAGCGGGATCCAGCTGTTCCGCGACTACTACTCCATGGCGAGCGGCGAACACGACATCCTCGTGCCGGACGGCCTCCGCGACGGCGCCATGCCCGGACAGGTCGGCAACGACATGGAGAACGTTATCGGGACGGCGCCCGCCGCAGGCGGGCCGAATCAGGAGGCGTTCACGTCGATGTTCCAGGACCAGTACGGCGCGGAACCAGGGGTGTTCACCTCCCAGTCGTACGACTCGGTCGCTCTCCAGATTCTCGCGAACGCGGCGGCGGGCGAGAACGACGGGACGGCCATCCGCGACCAGATGCGTCGTATCGCCAACCCCGGCGGCACCGAGTACGGCCCCCAGAACTTCCTCGACGCCGTCGAGGCGGCGGCCAACGGCGAGGACATCAACTACCAAGGCGCCTCCAGCGCGACCAACTTCAACCAGGCCGGCGATCCGGCGTCCGCGGCGTACGCCATCTGGGAGTTCCGAGGAGCCGATCAGGAGGGGACCAGCCAGGTCGAGGTGCAGAACTTCGAGGGCGCGAACCCGTCGGGTGGTGGCGCGATGGCCGACAGCGGCCCCGGCGGCATGGGCCGCACCATCGACGTGGGCATCCTCCTGCCGGAGACGGGTGACCTCGCGTCCGTCGGCGGCCCGATGATCCAGGCGGCGCAGTTGCCGGCGCGGCAGGTCAACAACTCCGATCTGGATCTGGAGGTGAACGCGCAGGTCGAGGACACCCAGACGTCGCCCTCGGCGGGCGTGACGGCGGCGGAAGCCCTCGTCAACGCCGGGATGCCGAGCGTCTGTGGCTCCGCGTCCTCCGGCGTGAACGTCCCCGTCTCACAGGAGGTGTTCATCCCCAACCAGATCGTCGGCTGTTCGCCGTCCAGTACCGCCCTCTCGGTCACGAGCCTCGACGACGACGACTACATCTTCCGGACCGCACCATCCGACCAGTTGCAGGGCCGCGTGATGGCACAGGTCGCGTCCGAACGCCTCGAGAACACGTCGGCGGCGACGCTGTACGTCAACAACGACTACGGCCAGCAACTCTCGAATCGCTTCACCGAAGTGTTCCAAGACGAGTTCGGCGGCACCGTGACGAATCAGGTGGCGTTCAACATCGGCGAGTCGTCGTACACGTCGGTGCTCGAGACGGCGCTGTCGGCCTAACCGCCGAGGAACTGCTGGCGGACCTCCTCGTCGTCGAGGAGCGTCCGGCCGTCGCCCTCGAACCGATTCTGGCCGTTCGCGAGGACGTACCCCCGATCACAGCGCCGGAGCGCCTCCTTCGCGTTCTGCTCGACCATCAGGATCGCCGTGCCGGCGTCGTTGATCTCGTCGATCCGGTCGAACATCTCGTCGACGAGGTCGGGCGCGAGACCGGCGCTCGGTTCGTCCAGCAGGAGGAGCGCGGGGTCGAGCATCAGCGCCCGGCCCATGGCGAGCATCTGTCGTTGCCCGCCGCTCATCGTCCCCGCCGTCTGGCTCTGGCGCTCCTCGAGGACCGGGAACCGCTCGAACACCTCCCGGAGTCGGTCTTCGGGCAGGTCGTCGAGGATGTACGCACCCATCTCCAGGTTCTCCCGGACCGACAGCGACGCGAACACGTTGTCGGACTGTGGCACGTATCCGATCCCCTCGTGGATGATCTCCTCGGGGGGACGGCCGGTGATGTCCCGGCCGTCGAAGGTCACCTCCCCACCCATGTAGGTGGTGAGGCCGAAGACGGACTTCATCACGGTCGACTTGCCGGCGCCGTTCGGGCCGACGATGGTGACGTACTCCTCGTCGCCGACGTCCATGTCGACGCCGCTCAGGATCTGGAGGTCGCCGTAGCCGGCGTCTAAGTCGCGGACGGTCAGGAGGCTCATACGTCGCCTCCCAGATACGCCTCGATGACCTCCTCGTTCGATTTGATCTCCGCGGGCGTCCCTTCGGTCAGAATCTGCCCCTGGTGCATCACGATCACGTGCCGGCAGTTGTTCATGATGAGATCCATGTCGTGTTCGACCAGGAGGAAGGTGTACCCCTGATCGCGGAGTTCGTGGATGTGTTCGAGGAGCCGTTTCTCCAGCGTCGGGTTGACGCCGGCGAACGGTTCGTCGAGGAGGAGCATGTCGGGGTCGGTCAGGAGCGCCCGTGCCATCTCCAGCAGTTTGCGCTGGCCGCCAGAGAGGTTGCCCGCGTACTCCTCGGCGAGGTGTTCGATGTCGAAGAAGTCAAGCGTCTCCCACACCCGGTCGAGGAGTTCGGCTTCCTGCTTTCGGACGCTCCCGCGGGCGCCGGGGAGGACCGACCGCCAGAGATGTTCGCCACGCTGGCCCTTCGGCGCGAGCATCATGTTCTCGAGGACGGTCATCTCGCCGAGTTCGCGGGCGATCTGGAAAGTCCTGACCAGCCCGCGATTGGCGATTTCGTAGGGTTCGTGCCCGGTGATGTCGTCGCCGTCGAAGGTGATCGTCCCCGTGTCGGGCGAGAGCATGCCGGTAATGAGGTTGAACGTCGTCGACTTGCCGGCGCCGTTCGGGCCGATCAGCCCCGTGAGCGTCCCGCGTTCGACCTCGAAGCTCGCGCCGTCGACGGCCGTGATGCCGCCGAAGCGTTTCGTCAGCCCCTCGACCCGGAGCGGCGTCTCGCTCACGTCGGGCCGGGACTGGGTGATCGACTTACTCATCGGTCGCACCTCCGGAGCCGTCGCCGTCGGTCCCCGGCGTCGGGGCGGCGTCAGGGTCCGAGCCGCCGCCACGGCCCGCGCCGCCGCCCGGCCGCCCGAGCGGGATGGCCGCGGCCGTCTCCTTGCGGTGGCCGAGCATTCCCTCCGGCCGATTGTGCATCAACCAGACGAGCGCGACGCCCATGACGACCAGCTGGAGCTGGCGCACCGAATCGAGCGTGTATAGCAGGAAGGGGAACGGATCGACGTTGGAGATGAGCGGCGAAATCGCCGGCCCGAAACTGCTCGGCGCCTCGCCGGGTTGGAAGACGGAGGTGACGACGTTCTGGAAGTAGAGCGGCCCCTGATAGAGGACGGCGGCGAAGACGGCCCCACCCATGACGCTGCCGGTATTGGACCCGGCGCCCCCGATGATGAGCGCGATCCAGACGAAGAAGGTGAGCCGCGGCCGGAAGAAGTTGGGCGTCACCGCGCCCTGGCCCATCAGCCAGAGGATACCGGCCAGCCCCATCAGCGCACAGCCGAGCATGAACGAGACGATTTTGAAGCGGTCGGTGTTCTTGCCGAGGGCGCGGGCCACGTCCTCGTCCTCGCGGATGGCCTTCAGGACGCGCCCGAACGGCGACTCGCCCGTCCGCTTCAGGAGCCAGAAGTAGGCGGCGACGACGCCGAGGAGGACCAGCCCGTAGACGAGACTGTGGACGATGGGTTCGGGGTTGTTCGGAACGACGCCGCCGACGAGGGCGACGAGACCGTCGTACGCCCCCGAGAGCCCGATGGCGTCGATGAACGCGAGGAGGGGGTCGGGGAAATCGAGGATGAGGCCGCTCCCGCCGCCGAAGCCGACGCGGGTGGTGTCGCCGGCGAGGTTGTACGGGAACTGGAACCGCTGGAAGGTCGACGAGAGGAAGGAGAAGCGGACGATTTCGGACATCGCGATGGTCACGATGGCGAGGTAGTCGGCGCGAAGCCGAAGCGCGGGGAGGGCAACGACGAAGCCGAGCACCGCAGCGGCGACCATCCCGGCGAGGATGCCGACCGGGATTGGGAGGCCGAGGCCGCCGACCTGCGCGGCACCCCCGGAGCCGTACAGCGGCTTGGAGACGAAGGCCATCACGTAGATGCCGACGGCCATGAAGCCGACGACGCCGATGTTGAACAGGCCGGTGTACCCCCAGTGGAGGTTCAAGGCGAGCGCGAGGGTGGCGAAGACGCCGATGTAGAAGGTGAGTGAGGCGAGCGAGTTCAACTGGCCGCGGACGCTGTAGCCGAGGACGAGGCCGCTGACGAGATACGCCCCGTAGATGACGAGCAGGAGGGCGGCGATTTTGACCGCGTCCTGTGCCCAGAGGTGGCGGAGCGTCCCGGCCGCGGATTCGTCGGTCTCGCTCTCGCTCATGCGGTCGACCTCCCGGAGAACAGCCCCTGCGGACGCACGAGCAGGATGACGATCATGACGACGAAGGCGGCGGCGCGGGAGAACGCGGAGGGGATCCAGATGACGGACACCGACGCCGCGATGCCGATGACGAGGCCGCCGGCGATGGCGCCGTAGATGGAGCCGATGCCGCCGAGGATGACCGCGGCGAAGATGAGCAAGAGGAGGAGCCAGCCGTCGTTGAAGCCGAGCGTCCCCTTCCAGAGGATGAACACGTAGCCGGCGACGCCGGTCAGGGCGCCGCCGATGATCCACGTCGCGCGGACGACGCGTTCGGTTGGAATCCCGGTCACGCGCGCGAGGTCCTCGTTGTCCGACATGGCGCGCATCGCCTTGCCGAGCTTCGTCGTCTGGAGGAGGAGGTGGACGGCGACCATGAGTCCGCCGGCGACGACGAAGAGCGTGGCGTCGTGGGCGTCGACCCGGACCACGCCGTCGACGAAATACAGCGACAGTTGTGGGACCGACCCGGCGGCTGTCGTGCCGCGGACGCTGGAGCCGAAGACGAACTGGATCAGGTAGCGAAGGGCGAACGCCACCCCGATGCTGGTGATCAGCAGGGTGATCCCGCTCTCGTCGCGGATGGGTCTGTAGACGACGCGGTCGATGGCCAGCGCCAGCAGCACCGTCGTGACGCCCGCGACGGCGATGCCGGCGACGACGGCGACGGGCGTCGTCGTCACGCCGATGCCGAGCGCACCGCCGAAGACGGAGCCGCCGGCGCCGACGAGGAGGAGCGAGCCGATGTCGGCCCGCCCCAACCCGGCGACGACGTACGTCGTTGCCCACCCGGCGAAGGCCCCGCTCGTGATGTAGTCGCCGTGTGAGAAGTTCGCGAAATTCAGAATGCTGTAGGTCATCGACAGACCGACCCCGGCGAGGCCGATCACGAGGCCGCGCATCACGCCGTCCCAGACGAGCGAGCCGAGACGCGAGAACGTGACCGCCCCGGAGACCAGCAGCCCCCAGGCGAGGGAGCCGAGAAGTACCACCCCGACCGCGGCGAAAGCGACCGTCAGGGGGCGGTCGACCGCGAACTCCAGCCACTCGCCCGGCGGTTTCGTAACGTCAGCTTCAGTTCCCGATGCCATATCTCTCGTGCTGTGTGCGGACGTGACGCAGGCATAAACCTTTCTTCCGCCTCGGTGCCGAGCGCGGCCAGCGACCTTCGTGTTTAGTTTGGAGCATTGTGCCAGCGAGCGAAACTCTGCAACCAGTTTTCAGCTGTTGCTGGTTCGACGTGGCTAAAACAGTTTGAAAACGAAGAGGTTCGTCGTTTTACTTCTCTAAAGATACGTTCAATGGCATTCCGATTTCCGTGGCGTTCTGTCTGAAATCGGAGCCCCGATCGGTCGAGTGCAGTTTGGAGATGTTTGGCGCCATCGACGAGAAACAGGGCGGATTCGACATCGTGTTTCTCCCGCAGTTCGTTGAGAAAGAGTTCGGTGAGACCGATTGTAGTGGTCGAAAACAGCCGTAGATGGAGTAATTCGTTCGTCTGTGGATCCGCGGCGGCGTACAGCCAGAACTGCTGATCGTTGATTCGAATCACGGTTTCGTCAACCGCAACCTGATTCGGAGCCTTTCCGCTGACCGGCTGTGGATCGGCCTTCTGTACCCAATCGTGAACCGCTTTTCGAGAACGTTCGACACCCAAACTATCAAGAGCAGAGACGGTATTCGAAAGTGATAGTCCAGCCAGATGCATCTGAATACCGAGCTTCATCGCCGGCTCGGGTGTCCGCTCTCGCTCCACAAAATCCAAATCAATCCAGTCGTTATTCCCGCTGAGGCGTGTGATTTCTGCCATAGACCAGCAAGAAATTCACTCGCCTCACTCTTCATCGTTAACTAAACACGAAGCCAGCGACCGGGGGAACTGACTTACGACGCGTGCCACTACCCCTCCGCATGGTCACGGTCGAACCGGCGGCGCCCGCCGAGGCCGACGCCGTCGCCGACCTCTGGGTGGCGCTCGCGACGGACGGGCGGCGGCACGGCTCCCACCTTCGCCCGGCGGCGAGCCGCGACGCAGTCCGGGAGTCGCTGGCTCGACACGCTGCCGACGGCGGCCTCACGGTAGCCCGCTCGGACGGGGAGCTCGTGGGGTTCGTCCGGTTCGACGTGGAGCGTGGCCCGCTGACGCAGGACTGCACTCGCGGCGTCGTCCGCGACCTGTTCGTCACCCCCGCCGCCCGCGACGACGGCGTGGGGACGCGCCTCCTCGACGCCGCCGAGGCGGCGCTCCGGGACCGCGGCGTCGACGTCGTCGCCGTCGAGGCGCTCGCCCGCAACGCGGACACGATCCGGTTCTACGAACGTCGGGGGTACCGACCCCACCGGATCGAGTTCGAACGGGAGGTCGAAAACGATAAACGTCCACGCAGGGACCGGTAATCTGCCGCCGTGCCAGGGGAGCATGGGTGGTGCATGCACTCGACTTGTAATCGAGATTTCGTGGGTTCAAATCCCACCCCTGGCTCTTCTGACGGAACGAAGTGGAGTCGAAGAGCCACGAGTGGGATTCGAATCGGGGAGCAGCTTGCTGCGGCCGGGAGCCGACGGCGTCCCGCGTGCCGGCCCATCTACTCGACGGCTACCGTGCGAAAGTACTCGAAGCAGTCCTCCAGGTCGGCCATCGTCACGTCGCCGGTCCGATCGATCGTCGCGAGATAGCCCGACTTCCGGGAGTCCGGGTCGGCCTGCACGACGACGAACGCTTCGTCGAAGAGGTGGAGGGTTCCGGTGAGACGGCCACATTTGAACTCGGTTTCGAGCCGCTCGGAGAGGAGCTGTCCGAGGGTGATTTCGTCGACGACGCGCTGATCGTCTCGGTCGGTGTAGAGGGCTCGAACGTCGTCGCGCATCCGGGTCTCGAACTGTCCGTTCCGAAACCGCGTGACGGCACGGAGCGCGTCGCCGTATTGCGCGACCAGATGCTCCCACACCTCGTCGACCGTCACATCAGTCATCGGTGGCGCCGCGTAGCTGCGTGAGCACCTCGTCGACGACTTCGTGGTCGGCGGCGACGATGTAGCGCCGGCCGGCGACGAGCGTGGTCGAGTGCTGGACAGCCACGTCCCCGCTGGCCTGTGAGATGACGAGCGAGCCCTCGGGGAGGGCGTCGGCGACGACTTCGCCCGCGGCGGGCGCGTCGTAGCCCACCCGCACGTCGAACAGTTCGAGGTCGCCGGTGACGCCTTCGAGCGTGCGGATATCGCTCCCGGCGAGGGCGTTGACGGCCGCCTTGATGCTCGCCCGCTCGGGGAAGTACACCCGGTCGACGAACTCGGTGTACTCGTCGCCGTCCTCGACTTGGATGCGCGCGACGGTTTCGAGATCCGGAAAGAGCTGTTTGGCCGCCATGCAGACGGCGAGGTTGGTCGACTGGTCGCCTGTCAGCGCGCCGACTACGTCCGTCTCGTCGGTGATTGCCCGTTTGAGCATCGAGGGACGCGTGGCGTCGCCCTCCAGATACGTTACGCGGTCGTCCGCGTCCGCGGCGTCGATCCGACTCGCGTCCCGTTCGACGATGGTCACGTCGGTGCCGCGGTTGACGAAGTCCTCCGCCACCCGCCGCCCGACTCGGCCGCCGCCGGCGATGACGATGTGGTCCCGTTCGGCCATACTGTGTGCTACCACACCCCGTCCGTTAAGTGTAGGGACCGCGGGAAATGTGGCCACGCGGTCGAGCCGGTTGCTCGGGGTCGTACAGGTTATTGTGAGTCGGTACCGGCGGTTCGTCGCCCGATCACGGACTCCATCTCGAGTTCGTACAGCGTGAACGCCACGTCCTCGACGGCTTCGTCGAACAGTCGGAACGGCGGGAACCACTCGTTGAGCGTCGCCTCGTCGACGGCGCCCGACCACTCCGTGATCGGCCCGCGAACGTGGATGCTCCACGACTCGTCGGTGCCGGCAGCGAAGGGGACGAACGTCGCCGTCTCGGTCGTCTCGAGGTAGCGTCGCTTCTCGCCGTCGTCGTCGTGGGTACTGACGCGGAGGAGGAGTCGGTCGCCGTCGTAGTGGTAGCTCAGCGGTACTGCGTAGGCGTCGTCGCCGTCGGCGAGGGCGAGGACGCCGTGGGAGCCGGCGCGGAGGTAGTCGTCCAGCTCGGCGGCGTCCATGCCGACGGTGTAGACGTACTCGACGTGGTCCATGCGGAGCCTACGCCGCGCGAACACAAATACCCGACAGCCGGTCGATCAGTCCGCTTCGATGCCACAGGGGCCGTCCATGGCGTCGGTCGAGGTGTCGGCGGTCGACGGGGAGAGGCGTGCACGAAGTCGGCAGAGCGTCACGCGAACGTCTAGGGACTCGCTGCCGATCACGGCGAAGCCGGCGAAGATGGTCACGAATCCGCCGACGGCGAGCGTCGAGACGAGTTCGCCGAGGAGCGCCCAGCCACCCACCGCGGCGACGACGGGCACGGCGTAGAAGACGAGGTTCGCCCGAATCGCCCCCGCGGCGTCGAGGAGGCCGAAGTAGGCGATGTAGGCGACGGCGCCGGCCAGCAAGCCGACGTACGCCAGTGCGGCGATGGCCTCGGGGTGCCAGACGACCGCGTCCGGCGACTCGCCGGTCCACCAGCTGAGCAGGTGCGTGAGTGCCGCCGCGAAGGGGAGTCCCCACGCGGTCCGGACGGTACTCGACAGGGAGTCGCCGCTCCAGCGGATGAGGACGCTCCCGACCGCGCCGGTGATCGCTCCGGCCAGCAGGATGGCCTTGCCGACCCCGAGGTCGAGGAGGGTCGCGGGGTCGGGGTTGACCACGAGGGCGACGCCGACGAAGCCGAGGGCCATGCCCGCGACGCCGCGCCGGGAGAGGCGCTCGTCGGCCAACAGGAGCGCGGCGAAGATGGGCGTCAGGATGGGGTTGAGGCTGAAGACGATGGCGGCGACGGCGCTGGTGGTGTACCCCTGCCCCACGAACAGGAGGGCGTTCGTCAGGCCGATGGCGAGGACGCCAGTTGCGAGGATGCCGGCGGCGTCGTGTCGGGTACGTGGCAGGAGTCGGTCACGCGGCGTCGTGGCGACGGCGTACGCGCCGAGCGCGACGGCCGCCACGTCGAAGCGGAGCGCGACGAAGAGGAGGGGCGGGAAGTAGTCGAGACCGGCCTTCGCCGCGACGAAGGTGCCGCCGAAGAGGATGCCCGCGACCGCGAACGCGGCCAGCGCGCGACGGTCTGCCGAGGTCACTCCGCACCCTCGCCGCCGTACCGTTCGAGAGCCGTTCCGAAAGCCGAAATACGCGAGTAGTGAGTCATCGAGTAGGTGTAGGGTACGGAGCTACTTAGTTTAATTCGTGAAATATTGCACGCTAAGAAAGGCACTCGATCCGGGTTCCGGCGCGCACGGGGTGCAACGCTTTCACGGGGCGAAAGTGGTTTCCGGTCACGGGGAGGACGGTCGGTATGGAGTCCGCACTCGCGGAGATCGAGTTCCTCGCGCGCTCGCCGAATCGGGTGGCGGTGCTCCGCCGCCTCGCCGAGGGGCGGCATACGCGCACGGACCTCGTGGTGGCGACCGGCGCCTCGCAGGCGACGCTCGGGCGGATTCTCCGCGACTTCGAGGAGCGTTCGTGGATCAGACGCGTCGACGGCGGCTACGTCGCCACCGCGACGGGCGAACTCGTCGCCGACGGCTTCTTCGACCTGCTCGACATCGTGGCGACGGAGACGGAGCTCCGGCCGATCCTGGACTACCTCCCGACGGACGCCATCGACGTCGACCTCCGGCGGTTCGGCGACGCGACCATCACCGTCCCGAGCGGAACGAAACCGAACGCGCCGGTCGGGCGCGTCCTCGACCTGCTCGGCGGGGCGTCGTCGGTCCGGGCGTTCTCCCACGCGTTCAACGAGGGGAGCCTCGGCGTCGTCGAGCGGCGCGTGACCGCCGGGGAGATGACGTTCGAAGGAGTGTTCTCCCGGGACGCCATCGACGCCGTGGCCGACGACGAGGGGCTGCGGCGGCGCCTCGAATCCCTCCTCGACGCGCCGGGCGCGAGCCTCCGGGTCCGGCCGGCCGAGATTCCGGTGGCCGTGACCGTCGCCGACGAGCGGGTCCATCTCCTCCTCCGGGACGCGAACGGCGTGTTACAGGCCTCGGTCGACACCGACGATCCGGTCGTCCGCGACTGGGCCGACGAGCGGTTCGAACGGTACTGGCAGGAGGCGTCCGCGCTCGGATACGACGACATCGACGCCTGAGACGGGTTGTCGTGAGCCATACCGATGGTTCGCCGGGACAGATCGGCGAACCACCGATACACAGTCACAATGATCCGTACGGGACGCTACGCGTTGCCGATCAGGAACGGGAGCGTCGGTAGTTCGCGAGGCGACCGCCACAGGTCGGACAGGTCATCCGAAACGGCCCCGCTTCCAGTTCCCGGTCACAGCCCGGACAAACGTAGCGCGCCATCACATCTGCGTCATTGCACCGGTCCTAATTAAATATTTTCGTGATAGTGTTACCGTATCGTTTTGTTTTTCCGCGCATTTATTCGTATTTTCTAATTCATCGTGGCGGTCCGGAGGGAAAACACTTAGCGGACGCCCGCCGCAGGGTTCGGTATGCCCCAGTTGCGGTCCTGTTACTTCTGTGGTTCCGTCGGCGACTCGCTCCGGGAGTACGAAGTCGTCCCCGAGCGGCTGGTCGCGTCGGGCGAGTCACGGTCGGCGGTGCTCTGTTCGGACTGTCGGGAGAAACTCCGGCGCGTGCTCGAACCGCTGGTCGAGGCGGCGGAGTCGTCGGCCGGCGGCGGTCCCGAACCGGGCACGGCCGCCATCGGCGAAGTCACGTTCGAATCCGGCGACGCGACGCCCGACGACGAGGCGGCGACGGACGGCCGGGACGGCGACGACGACGAGACGGTGACGGTGACCGAACGCGACGCCGACGGCGACGGGAGCGGAACCGACGATAGCGAGAGCGGAACCAACGAGTCCGACGTGCCGGACGGCTACCACAAGGTCCTCCGTCTACTCCAGAACCGCGAGTTCCCGATGGAGCGGGCCGACCTGACCGCGCTGGTGACCGGCGCGTACGACGTCTCCGAGCCACAGTGCGAGCGCATCCTCGAGACGGCTATCGAACGCGGCGTGTTGGTCGAGGACGGCTCGACGCTCGACATCGGTCGGAACTGATAGGGGTTGTCGTACCTCTCCAGCGATTCTCGCCGGACCGTCTAAGCCCCTGTGTCCCGGACTGCCGGCGCCGCGGGCGTCGAATCTGTCGATACCTCGAAGACACGAACAATTATGAACGAGAGTCGATAACGTGCGTTCGGTGGTAGCGAATGAGCCTCATGGACAAGGTGAAGGAACTACTGGCCCCGGACGAGGAGGAGACGGTCCTGTACGACTACGAGTGCCAGGACTGTGAGAAAACGATCACGTCCAGCGACGAGCCCGAAACCGCCACGTGCAAGAACTGTGGCTCGTCGAACCTGGAGCAAGTCGGGAAGATGTACGCCGGCGGCGGCGGTGGCGGCGGCGCCGGGTGACGGGGGCGACACCACACCGAATTCTTTCGAGCGCGACGCGTCGAGCGGCGTCGCCGTCGGCCGTTACGCTCCCCGACTCGATCCGCCCGGCAGCCGTTCCGGGTCGCCGGAGCGGAGGATGTACTCGATGGCGATGCCGTTGAGCGGCGAGTCCGCCGCCTCGGCGTGTTCCCGCGCCAGGTCGAAGTAGTCCATCGTGATCGAGACGACGTTGTCGTAGGCCGCCGCGTCGCTGTCGGCGAGGACGTACTCGGCGGTGACGGGGGTGAGTTGCCCCTCCGCCACGTCGTCGTGGTAGTCGTCCACGTCGTCCAGCCAGATCTGGGCGCCGATGATGGCGAGGACGATGGAAGTGCCGAAGGCCTCGGGAATCTCGAAGCCGACGCCGCGGTAGGCGTCGAGCATCCCCTTGTAGATGACGCCCACGCGGTCGTACTGCGTCTTGAGATATGGCAGGTCGCGTTCGTGGGAGCCGAACGGGGCGTCGTCGGGGACGGGAGCGTACTTGTACTCGTCCTCGATGCTCGCTTTCGCCGCCGCGTCGCCCTCGAGGGCGGCCGCGAGCAGGTCCCGGAAGCCCTCGTCCTGCGCTTGATGCGCCTCGGAAATCTCGACGGCCGCGTCGTAGGCGTCCCGAACCGCGTCGGGCGCCCGGTCGAAGGCGTCCTCGACGACGCCCTGCAGGTACGACTGGGCGCACTCGGCGACCCGGCGCCGATCCGGATCTGGGTCGCCGACGAGTTCGACCTCGAAGTCCTCGAACTCGTCGTCGTTGATGGCGTCGCGCATGTCGCCGTCGAGCAACGCCTGCACGATGAGCGCCGTCGCCTCCTCGGCCATCTCGACGTACTCGCGGGCCTCGCGGTTGGCGGAGGACGACGGGTCGCCGCGGAAGGGGAGCCGACCGGCCTCGTCCGTGATCGGATCGTATCCGCCCGTCGCGCGGGCGAGCGCCCGGCGATAGAGGTAGCCGAGGGTGAGTTCCGCGGGGAGGGTGAGCTTCGTCTCGTAGGCGAAGGTGACGTCCTCGACGCCGAGAGCGGCGGCGATTTCCGATTCGATTTCGCCGTACACCGACTCGAGGATGGTATCGAGGGTGTCGTCGACGGCCGATTTGATCCGGAGCGCCCGGTAGTCGAGGCGGCCGGTCTCGGCGTAGTAGCCGAGGATCGCCCGCTGGGCGGTCGGCAACCGGTCGAGTCCGGCGAGACGGGCGGCGACGGCCCGCGGCGGCGACCGGCTCATCGGTCGGGACGGTCCGCCGCGGCCGCCGCCCTCACCTCCCACCGGGGGTTTCGGGTGCGCATTGGGGGGAGGTGCCCGGCGACGGCCATCAACCTTGCCATCGGCTCCGCGCCGATGAGTTAGACTTTCGGTCGTGGACCCCCCAGACCGTCCCATGCAGGTCCACACGGTCGGTGAGGGGACCCCCGAGGTGGCAGTCGTCGGCGCGGTCCACGGGGACGAACCCTGTGGCGCCCGCGCCATCGAGCGCTTCCTCGCGTCCGACCCCGAGGTCGACCGCCCGGCGAAGTTGATCATCGCGAACGAACGCGCGCTGGAGCGGGGGGTCCGCTACGTCGAGACGGATCTGAACCGCGCGCTCCCCGGCGACCCCGAGAGCGACCTGTACGAGGAACGCCTCGCCCACGACCTGGCGACGGCGGTCGAGGGCTGTCTCTCGCTCGGCATCCACTCGACCGTCTCCTACGACGAAGCCTTCGCCAACGTCGCCTACCTGAACGACCGCAAACGCGAGATTGCGGCCCACCTCCCCGTCACCGGCATCGTCGACTTCACCGCCGTCTCCGACGGTCGCTCCGTCGAACTCCCCGGATTCGTCGACATCGAGGCCGGCTACCAAGGCTCGGACGCGGCCGTCGACAACGCCTACGACTGCATCGTCGCCTTCCTCCAGACCACGGGCGTCCTCCCCGGCGACCCGCCGGCCCAGGACCCCGGTTTCTACGAGGTGACCGAGGCCATCTACAAGGAACCCACCCGAACCTACCGCGTCCGCGCCCGGAACTTCGAACGCGTCGCGCCGGGGGAGACGTTCGCCACCGTCGACGGCGACCCCCTCGTCGCCGACGACGAGTTCTGGCCCGTCCTCATGTCCGCCGAGGGCCACGACAAACTGCTCGGCTACCGCTCTACCTACCACGGCCCGTTCTCGACGGTTCCGGGGGCCCAGGCCGACGCGACGGACGACTAGAGTCGCGTTTGAAAGCCATCGTCCATCCGAGCGCACGACATCGTTCGATCGGGTGTGCAGACAGTTTCAAACGCGACTATCGACGCGTCAGATACGCCGGCGGCACGCGGTCGATCGTGTACGTCTCGCGCCCGCGCTTCGTGATGCGGTACTCGTCCAGCAACGACGCCGCGTCGATCAGGAAGACGACCGGATCGGCCGCGTGCCGCCGACCCACCGCGCGAGCCTCGTCGACCGACGCCGACAGATGCACCTGCTGGCGACCCATCGGCCGCAGTCCCTCGTGCTCGATGGCCGCGACGTTCCCGGGCGCGGTGCCGTGGTAGAGTCGGTCGGGCACCGGCGCGTCGGTCGGTTCGATATCGACGGCGACGGAGTGGCCGTAGGCGGCGCGGACGCGGCCGTCGCTCCGCTCGAACCGCCCCTTCGGATCGGTCACGACGACGGCTTCGACGGCCGCCTCGTCGGCCCACGGGTAGCGCTCCGTCGCCGCGGCCACGAGGTCGGCCCACGCCACCCAGCCCCGGTCGTCGAGCGAGAGGCCGGCGTCCCCGGGGAAGTGTCGGAGCGCGCCGCTGAGGAATTTGGAGAGGCGCGTGCGGCGCGCGGCCGACAGCACTTCGTCGCCGACGGTCCCGCAGTCGGGACACGCGCCGGCGACGAGGTCGTGGTCCGGACAGCGACGAACGGGGTCGGTCACGGTTGCGGGCCGACGTACGCGGCCCGCCCCGAAGAAGCTAAAGGAAGCCCTCGATGTGGTCGGCAACCTCCTCGGGCGTGTCGCCGACGGGGACGCCCGCGTCGTTGAGCGCCTCGATCTTGCTCTCGGCGGTGCCCGTCCCGCTCCCGGAGACGATGGCGCCGGCGTGGCCCATGCGCTTGCCCGGCGGCGCCGTCCGCCCGGCGATGAAGCCCGCGACCGGCGTGTCCATCTCGGTCGCGATGAACTTCGCGGCCTGTTCCTCGTCCTCTCCGCCGATTTCGCCGCACATGGCGACCGCCTCGGTGTCGGGGTCGGCCTCGAAGAGTTCGAGGGCGTCGATGAAGGAGGTCCCGATGATCGGGTCGCCGCCGATGCCGATGGCGGTGGTCTGCCCGATACCGCGCTTGGTCAGGTTGTCGACCACCTGGTAGGTGAGGGTGCCCGACCGGGAGACCAGCCCCACGTTGCCCGCGGAGAAGATGTTGCCCGGCAGGATGCCGAGTTTCGCCTCGCCGGGCGTGATGACGCCGGGGCAGTTCGGTCCCACGAGGTGCGTATCGGTCTCCGAGAGCCGGCGGTTCACCGTCATCACGTCCTGGGTCGGGATGCCCTCGGTGATGGCGACCACGAGGTCCAGCGAGGTGTCGAGCGCCTCGAACAGGGCGTCGGCCGCGAACGCGGGCGGGACGAAGACGACGGAGGCGTCGGCGTCCTCGCGGCGAACCGCCTCGTGGACCGTGTCGTAGACGGGGACGCCGTCGACTTCCTGGCCGCCTTTGCCCGGCACCGCGCCGGCGACGACGTTCGTCCCGTACTCGATCATCTGCCCGGCGTGGAACTTGCCCTCGCCGCCGGTGATGCCCTGCACGACCACTCGGGTGTCTTCGTCGACTAGTACACTCATAGATTGCCCTCCTCGGCGTTCGCGACCGCACGTTGCACCGCTTCTTCGAGCGTCCGTTCGACCTGAACGAGTTCCGTGTTCAGAATCTCCATGCCCTCCTCGGCGTTGGTGCCGGCGAGGCGGACGACCACGGGCTTGGGAATCTCGTCGAACTGTGCGAGGGCGTCGTTGATGCCGCGGGCCACCTCGTCGCCGCGGGTGATGCCCCCGAAGATGTTGAACACGACCGAGTCGACGTTGGGGTCGGAGAACACCATGTCGAGCGCGTTGGCGACGCGTTCGGCCTTGGCACCACCACCGATGTCGAGGAAGTTCGCCGGTTCGCCACCGTAGTAGTCCACCAGGTCGAGCGTCGTCATCACCAGTCCGGCGCCGTTGCCGATGATGCCGACGTTGCCCGACAGGCGGACGTAGTCGAAGCCGTACTCGCCGGCCTTGCGCTCCAAGTCGTCGGTGTAGGACTCCTCTTCCATCTCGGCGAGGTCCGGGTGCCGGAAGAGCGCGTCGTCGTCGACGTTCATCACGGCGTCGGCGGCGACCACGTCACCCTCGCTCGTGACCATCAGCGGGTTGATCTCCGCCTCGCTGGCGTCGTTGTTCTCCCAGAGGTCGTACAGCGTCTCCAGAACGCTCGACACCGCGCGGGCCACGTCGCCGGGGACGCCCGCCTCGTACACCGCCTTCCGCGCCTGGAACGGGTGGAGGCCGTACGCCGGGTCGACGCCCTCGCGGGCGATAGCCTCCGGCGTCTCGGCGGCGACTTCCTCGATGTCGACGCCGCCCTCGGAGGAGACCATGACGACGGGTTCGCCCTCGCCGCGGTCGAGGGTCACGCCGAGGTAGAGTTCGTTCGTGAAATCGACCGCCGACTCGACGAGGACCCGATCCACGTGGTAGCCCTTGAGATCCATGCCGATGATCGACTCGGCGGCCTCGCGGAGTTCGTCCTCGTCGGTCGCAATCTCGATGCCACCGGCCTTGCCGCGCCCGCCGACGTGGACCTGCGCCTTGACCGCGACGGGGTAGCCCATGTCGCGGCCGGCGTCGACCACCTCGTCGACGCTCGTCGCCAGCCGGGAGTCGGGTGTCGGAATCCCGGCGTCGGCGAAGAGCCCCTTCGCCTGATACTCGTGCAGTCGCATGGTCGGGGATTCCCCCGAATGGGTGTTAGTAGTATCGGTCGGAGCGGTCGCCGTCGAGGCGACGACCGAAACGCCACGGGACGGTCGAGTGACGACCGGAACGACACGAGATACTTAAATTCACCCCCGAACATCGTTCTTAGTTTTTTGTAACGGGCGGGTGAACTACGATAGCCAAGGTGGCACCTGCAACTATGAACAGACCGGCACCACCGACCAGCCGACCGACCGTCGAACCATGAGACGGAATACGGTCATCATCGGCGCGCTGATCGTCACCGTGTTGCTGCCGATGTGGTACGTCGCGCTCCACGGCGAACCGCCGTCGGAGGAGGTGGCCATCGACGAGAGCGTCACGGACCTCCGCCCGCTGGACGGCTTCGTCGACACGCCGAACAAGCTCTCGCCGAGTCAGGTCGGCGTCGTCGTCTGGGTCGCGCTGTTCGGCCTCGTCGGCGTCCTGACCGCAGTGCACCGCTTCATGAACGACGCCGTCAGACCACCCGACGACGCGTCGTCGGCGGTGAGCGCCGACGGCGGTGCCAGGACCGTCTCGCTCCCGTGGCTGGAGACGGACCACCGCTGGGTCGTCGAGTACCACGACGCCTCAGACGCCATCGAAGGGTTGGTCGCCATGGGTGGGCTGACCGTCCTCGCCATCGTCTTCGCCGCGCTGTTTACCGGCGAGTACCTCACGCTGGGCCGGACGCAGTATTTCGGCATCTACGCCACGGGGATGTTCGTCTCGCTGGCGCTCTCGACGGTGGCGTACTACGCGTGGTTCATGCCACACATCGAAGTCGCGGAGCAACGGGGGCACGAATCGTGACCGACGGCGACTGTGAGGACTGTCCCTGCGACGGCTCGGCGGTCCGGCCGAGCATCTACACCGACCGCCGGGCGCGGATGGCGGTCCAACGGCGTGACGTCGCGAAACTCCTCGCGACGGTCGGCGGCCTGACGGCCGTCGGGAGCCTCACCGCACCCCTCGCCGGCCTGACGCAGGTGTTCGAGCGGGGGTACAGCGGCCCCGTCTACTCCGACGGCGTCCACCTCGTGGACGGCGACGGGGAGCGCATCGGCGAGGACCGACTCGCGGAGGGCGATCAGCTCACCGTCTTCCCCGAACCCCGCCCGGGCATCGAGGACGCGCCGACGCTGCTCGTGCGCTACCCCGAGAGCGCGTACGGCGGCGGGACGAACATGGCCTTCACCGTGAGCGGCTACGCGGCCTACTCGAAGGTGTGTACGCACGCGGGCTGTATGGTCTCGGACCGCGAGGGCGACACCCTCGTCTGTCCCTGTCACTTCGGGAAGTTCGACCCGCGCTCGGGCGCATCCGTCGTCGGCGGACCGCCGGGGCGACCCCTCCCCCAGCTCCCGATCACCCTCAGCAGCGACGGCTTCCTCGTCGCGACGGGTGACTTCGAGGGCGCCATCGGTCCGGGAGGTGGAGAATGAGCCGCGGCAAGCGCCTCTACGACTGGTTCGACAGCCGCCTCGGCGTCGAGGAGGGCCAGGAGTTCCTCGGCAAGGCGTTCCCCGCCGAGGACTCCTTCCTCCTCGGCGAGGTGGCGCTGTTCTGCTTTCTGTTCCTCGTCCTCTCGGGGGTCTTCCTGGGCTTTTTTTACGAGCCCTCAACCTCCGACGTGGAGTACGACGGCAGCGTCGCGGAGTACCAGGGTGAGGAGATGCCCGAGGCGTTCGTCTCCGTCCTCCACATCACCTACACCGTCCCCTTCGGGATGTTCATCCGGCGGCTCCACCACTGGGCGGCCCACCTCTTCGTCGCCTCCATCGGCTTGCACATGTTACGGGTGTTTTTCACGGGGGCGTACCGCAACCCCCGCGAGCCGAACTGGGTGGTCGGCACCGGGCTGGCCGTGCTGGCGATGGGCGCCGCCTACACCGGCTACGCCCTCCCCTTCGACGAGTTCGCGGCTACCGCGACGAGCATCGGCTACAACCTCACCGTCTCGGTGCCGCTGATCGGCGATTTCCTCGGGGCCATCGTCTTCGGCGGGCAGTTCCCCACGAGCGCGACCATCCCGCGGCTCTACTTCCTGCACGTCCTCGTCATCCCCGCGGCCATCGCGGTGGGGCTGGCGGTCCACATGGCCATCCTGATCCGGCAGAAACACACCGAGGCGCCGCGCGACGGCGACGTGCGCGCGGGCGGCCGGACGGTCGACGAGGACGACGACAGCGTGATCGTCGGCCTCCCGGCCGTTCCGAACCAGACCGCGGTGAGCGCCGTCGTCTTCTTCCTCACCGCCGCCACGCTGTCGGCGCTCGCCGGCTTCCTCCCCGTCCACAACGTCGCGGAGTACGGCCCGAACGACCCCGCCGCGACGCCCGAACTCATCATGCCCGACTGGTTCCTGATGTGGGTGTACGGCTTCCTGAAGCTCCTGCCGACCTGGCTCTCCTTCTCGGTCGGCCCGGTCCACGTCAGCACGGAGTTCATCGGCGGCATCGTCCTCCCCGGACTGGTCTTCGCCGCCGTCGTCGCGTGGCCCTTCGTCGACCGGACCGAGGAGATACACTTCACGGCCGACCCGCTCGACCGCCCCCTCCCGACCGCCGTCGGCGTCGCCGCCGTCGCGTTCATCATGATCGCCTCCATCGCGGGCATGAACAACATCCTGGCGTCGCAGGTGCTCGGGACGACCACGAACGTCGTCAATCCGATCCTGACCGCGGCGCTGCTCGGTGTCCCGCCGCTGTTCGGGGCGGTCACGTACCTCCTGTTGCGCGGGGACGCGTCCGGTCCGGAGTCGGGCCGCGAATCATCCCCGACGGCGGCCGACGCCGGAGGTGGTGGCGATGACTGACGCCCCGACCCTCAGCGCTCGCCAGTACCGCCTGCTAGATACGACGACCAAACTGGTCGGTCTCGCCCTCGTCGCCACCGGTCTCGACGCCGGCGGCGCCACGCCGACCGGCTTCGCGCTCGCCGTCGCCGGCGCAATCTGTGCGACCGCGACGGTGTTCATCTCCCATGAGTGACAACACGACGAACGGACGGACGGACGGCGGCATCGGCAGACGCGACTTCGTGAAGGGACTCGGGGTGGCCTCCCTCATCGGGGCGACCGGCCTCTCCTTCGCGGACGACGGCATGAACGGGTTGCAGGTCGTCGACGACCCCATCGGCGACTACCCCTACCGTGACTGGGAGGACCTCTACCGCGAGGAGTGGGACTGGGACTCGGTGGCTAGATCCACTCACAGCGTCAACTGCACCGGGTCGTGTTCGTGGAACGTCTTCGTCAAGGACGGGCAGGTGTGGCGCGAGGAGCAGGCCGGGGACTACCCCACCTTCGACGAGAGCCTCCCGGACCCCAACCCGCGGGGCTGTCAGAAGGGGGCCTGTTACACCGACTACGTCAACGCCGACCAGCGCGTCCTCCACCCGCTCCGCCGCACCGGCGAGCGCGGATCGGGACAGTGGGAGCGCATCAGCTGGGACGAGGCGCTGACCGAAATCGCCGACCACGTCATCGACGAGGTGCAGGCGGGGCGCTACGACGCCATCTCCGGGTTCACTCCCATCCCCGCGATGAGCCCCGTCTCCTTCGCCTCGGGCAGCCGGCTGATCAACCTGCTCGGCGGCGTCTCCCACAGCTTCTACGACTGGTACTCCGACCTGCCCCCCGGCCAACCGATCACGTGGGGGACCCAGACCGACAACGCCGAGTCCGCGGACTGGCACAACGCCGACTACATCGTCGCGTGGGGATCGAACATCAACGTCACGCGCATCCCCGACGCGAAGTACTTCCTCGACGCGGGCTACGAGGGCGCCAAGCGCGTGGGCGTCTTCACCGACTACTCCCAGACGGCCATCCACACCGACGAGTGGCTGGCGCCCGAGGGCGGCACCGACACCGCGCTCGCGCTCGGCATGGCCCGCACCATCGTCGACGAGGGCCTGTACGACGAGGCCCACCTGAAAGAGCAGACGGACATGCCCCTGCTCGTCCACGAGGACACGGGCAAGTTCCTGCGGGCGAGCGAGGTTGGTCTCGCCGGCGACGCCGACGACCCCGAGAAGGTGTTCGTGATGGTCGACGCCGACGGGACCCTGCGTCCGGCGCCCGGGTCGCTCGGCGAACGCGACGGCCAGCACGACCCCGAGGCGAGCATCGAACTCGACTTCAACCCCCAGTTGGCGGTCGAGCGATCGGTCGAGGCCGAGGGCGGGGCCGTCGAGGTGCGCTCCGTCTGGGCGAACCTGCGGGACGAACTCGCGGGGTACACGCCGGAGTTCGTCCACGAGGAGACCACCGTCGGCGAGGATACCTACCAGCGCGTCGCCCGCGAGTTCGCCGAGGCTGACGCCGCGAAGATCATCCACGGCAAGGGCGTCAACGACTGGTACCACAACGACCTGGGGAATCGGGCGATCCAACTGCTCGTGACGCTGACCGGCAACCTCGGCGACCCCGGCACGGGGCTCGATCACTACGTCGGTCAGGAGAAAATCTGGACGTTCCACGGCTGGCAGGTGCTCTCGTTCCCGACCGGGAGCGTCCGCGGCGTCCCCACCACCCTGTGGACCTACTTCCACGCCGGCATCCTCGACAACACGGACCCAGACACCGCGGCGAAGATCAGGGAGTCCATCGAGAAGGGGTGGATGCCCGTCTACCCCAGCGAGCGCGAGGACGGCTTCCGACCGAACCCCTCCACCCTCTTCGTCTGGCGGGGCAACTACTTCAACCAGGCCAAAGGCAACGTCGCCGTCGAGGAACAACTCTGGCCGAAACTCGACCTCGTCGTCGACGTCAACTTCCGGATGGATTCGACGGCGATGTACTCGGATATCGTCCTCCCGGCGGCCAGCCACTACGAGAAGTACGACCTCTCGGAGACGGACATGCACACGTACGTCCACCCGTTCACCCCGGCGGTGGAGCCGCTGGGGGAGGCGAAGACGGACTGGGCCATCTTCCGCGACCTGGCCGAGACGATTCAGGAACGGGCGCGAGAACGCGGCGTCGACCCCGTCGAGGACCGGAAGTTCGACCGTACCATCGACCTCACGACGATATACGACGACTACGTCCGCGACTGGGAGACGGGCGAGGAGGGCGGTCTCGTCGATGACCGCGCGGCCGCGGAGTTCATCCTCGACCACTCCGAGGAGTCGAATCCGAGCGACCGCGACGAGCGGATCACGTTCGAGGACACCGTCGATCAGCCCCAGCGACTCCTCGAGGCCGGCGACCACTGGACCTCCGACATCGAGGACGGCGAGGCGTACGTCCCGTGGCAGCGGTACGTCCACGACAAGGAGCCGTGGCCCACCTTCACCGGCCGCCAGCAGTACTACATCGACCACGACTGGTTCCTCGAACTCGACGAGGAACTCCCGACCCACAAGGAGGGACCGGCGTCGACTGGCGGGGAGTACCCCCTCTCGTACAACACGCCCCACGGTCGGTGGTCGATCCACTCGACGTGGCGGGACAACACCAAGATGCTCCGCCTCCAGCGGGGCGAACC